>CBDAPV010000001.1:0-2057500 GCA_965198715.1 Beijerinckiaceae bacterium | reverse complement strand
CATCCCATTGTCACCGCCATTGTAGCACGTGTGTAGCCCAGCCCGTAAGGGCCATGAGGACTTGACGTCATCCACACCTTCCTCGCGGCTTATCACCGGCAGTCTCCCTGGAGTGCCCAACTGAATGGTGGCAACTAGGGACGTGGGTTGCGCTCGTTGCGGGACTTAACCCAACATCTCACGACACGAGCTGACGACAGCCATGCAGCACCTGTGTTCCCGCCAGCCGAACTGAAGGACCCCATCTCTGGGACCCATACGGGACATGTCAAAAGCTGGTAAGGTTCTGCGCGTTGCTTCGAATTAAACCACATGCTCCACCGCTTGTGCGGGCCCCCGTCAATTCCTTTGAGTTTTAATCTTGCGACCGTACTCCCCAGGCGGGATGCTTAAAGCGTTAACTGCGCCACTAAGCTGCAAGCAGCCTAACGGCTAGCATCCATCGTTTACGGCGTGGACTACCAGGGTATCTAATCCTGTTTGCTCCCCACGCTTTCGCACCTCAGCGTCAGTTCCGGACCAGTGAGCCGCCTTCGCCACTGGTGTTCTTGCGAATATCTACGAATTTCACCTCTACACTCGCAGTTCCACTCACCTCTTCCGGACTCAAGAAACCCAGTATCAAAGGCAGTTCCGAGGTTGAGCCTCGGGATTTCACCCCTGACTTAAATTTCCGCCTACGTGCGCTTTACGCCCAGTAATTCCGAACAACGCTAGCCCCCTTCGTATTACCGCGGCTGCTGGCACGAAGTTAGCCGGGGCTTATTCTCCCGGTACCGTCATTATCTTCCCGGGTAAAAGAGCTTTACAACCCTAGGGCCGTCATCACTCACGCGGCATGGCTGGATCAGGCTTGCGCCCATTGTCCAATATTCCCCACTGCTGCCTCCCGTAGGAGTTTGGGCCGTGTCTCAGTCCCAATGTGGCTGATCATCCTCTCAGACCAGCTACTGATCGTCGCCTTGGTGAGCCGTTACCTCACCAACTAGCTAATCAGACGCGGGCCGATCCTTCGGCGGTAAACCTTTCAGCTCTCGCTCGTATCCGGTATTAGCCCTAGTTTCCCAGGGTTGTTCCGAACCGAAGGGTACGTTCCCACGTGTTCCTCACCCGTCTGCCACTCCCCTTGCAGGGCGTTCGACTTGCATGTGTTAAGCCTGCCGCCAGCGTTCGTTCTGAGCCAGGATCAAACTCTCAAGTTGAAGGACCTCGCGAGAGGTCCAGAGATTTGATCGTGACTGGTCACTGACTATCTCGATCCCAAGCCAGGGCGGCCAGAGATCTATTGACGAGTCCCAAGCACACCGGTCAACCACAGCCTCACGGCGCAGCCAACCCGATGGTCTTGATCCTAACGTGACCGTCAAAGTCTTGTCTCAGCCTCAGCAAATACCCCGAAGAGCATCCGCCAAGACCCGCAAGGACCCCGCCGTCCACGTTTCTCTTTCTTCCGATACAATTGTCAAACAGCAAGAAGTACCAAATCCATGGCACCTCATCATCTCGATCTTACCGCCTCAAGCACAAAACTCCATCCTAGGACAGAACCCCATACCCAAAGACACTTCGTCCAGCCCCTGGTAAACCACCAGAAAACCCAAGCCCCACATCATCGGGAGAGACGAAACAGCCGCGCCGCAAAGCAGCGCCGCCGTCGATGAACACGGTATAAGACAACCATACCAGACATGTCAATCAGGAGTTCGCGAAATGGTCATACGGAGCGCGAAGTGGCCGAGTTCGGCAGCGCCGTGGACCACGCCACAGATTCGACGGACTCGGCTGTGGTATGGTGAAATAGCGCGGACATTCCGCCGATCTCCGAGGCGATGAGCGAGACCAAGTCCTCCTTCGGCACCCTTTCGGCGCGGCTCGAGGAACGCATCCTCCAGCCGTTGCGCACCAGCGCGTTCGCGCACCGCACTTGGTTCTTGGTGACCGTCGCCTTGATCGTCGCACTTTATGCCGCCCTGCTCGGCTGGATGTTTTGGCGCGACGCTGCCGATCCGCCGCGCGGAGCCGAGGCGCGGGAAACCACTCCTGTCGAGATCGTGGCCGAGATGCCGAAGCCCCAACCGATGCCGCCCTTGCCCAAGCAGGAGATGGAGAAACCGGCCTCGAGCGCGCCGCGGGCCTTTAACGACGTCAAAGAGGACACAAAACGCGCCGACAAGGAGACCCACGCGCCCAAGAAGGCGGCGCCGCCAGCGGAAGCGGATCCCGAGCCCACTCCTGACGACTACAAGGAAGTGGCCGAGGATCCGGCCAAGCAGGCACCCGAGAAGATCGAGGCGCCCAAGCCGCCGGACGTTCTAAACAAGGATGCCGAAGCGCTGGACAAGCTGCCGCCCGAGCCGCCGAAAAGGCCGGAGAAGCTGGCGCAGGCCAAGCCCAAGCCGGCGCCCCCTAAGCCGCCACACCGCCCCAAGAGCGTTGTCCAACAGCTCGCCGGCAATTCCGACTTGCCGGATTATACCTTCGCCAAGCCGATGCGGAAGCATGCCAAGGTTAGTGGCGGCACCGAGGATGACCGCTATCTCGCGGTCGTCTATGGCCTCATCACGCAAAACCGCCGCGCAATCAGCGTGCCTTACGGCGAATGGACGGTCGCCGTCTCTTTCGTGGTGGACAGCAGCGGCAATCTTGTGGGCGTCCAGGTCAGCAAGCCCAGCGGCTACGCCGAAGTCGACATCCAGGCCGTCGCAGCGGTGGAAGCCGCCGCTCCCTTCCCCCCACCCCCATCGGGCGGCAACACCAGCATGGTGGCGCGGCTGCGCTCGCTCGGCTCGGAAGCGATGGCAAGAGATCGGTAGCACGGTGCACGGCACGGGCCTGAGCCGTATGGTGCTGCGCGACTTCCGCTCCTACGCATCGCTCGATCTCGCCGTGCCGGCGGGAACGGTGGTGGTAACGGGCGAGAACGGCAGCGGCAAGACCAACCTTGTCGAGGCGATCTCGCTTTTCGCGCAAGGGCGCGGACTGCGTCGCGCCGACCTCGCCGCCTGCGCCCGCCGCGGCGGCGACGGCGGCTTCGCCGTCTCGGTGGAGCTCGCGACCGCGGACGGTGCCCTCCAGCTCGGCACCGGGCTCGAGCCCTCGCCCGAGGCGGATACTCCGGCGGCGCGGCGTTTCCGAATCGACCGCGAGCCCGCCACCTCGGCGCGCGCCTTCGCCGACCACCTACGCCTGGTCTGGCTGACACCGGCGATGGACGGACTGTTCTCCGCCTCGCCCGGCGAGCGCCGACGCTTCCTCGACCGTCTCGTGCTCGCCGTCGACGCCGAGCATGGCACGCGCGTCAGCGCGATGGAGCGCGCCCTGCGCCAGCGAAACAAGATCTTGGAAAACGGTTGGCGCGCCGATCCCTCGTGGCTCGATGCCATCGAGCGCGAAGTCGCCGGGCTCGGCGTGGCCGTGGCAGCGGCGCGCAGCGACACAGTCGCGCGGCTCGGCGCCCTGCTCGCGACTCGACGCGACGCCGCGTTTCCCTACGCCGCCGTGGCACTCGTCGGAGAGGTCGAAATAATGTGCGCCGCCTGCCCCGCACTGGAGGTCGAGGATCGATTTCGCGCGCTGCTGAAGGCCAGTCGCGGCGCCGACGCGGCCGCCGGTCGCGCGCTGATCGGGCCGCAGGCGGCCGACATTGCAGTGCGCCACGGGCCGAAGGACGTCGAGGCCGGGCTATGCTCGACAGGCGAGCAGAAGGCCCTGCTGATCGGCCTGGTGCTGGCCCACGCTAGGCTTGTCGCCGACCTCTCGGGGATCGCGCCGGTGATCCTGCTCGACGAGATCGCCGCGCACCTCGACGCGACGCGACGGGCGGCGCTCTACGCCGAGCTCGCCGCCCTGCCCGGTCAGGTTTGGATGACCGGCGCCGACGCCCATGCCTTCGAGGGCGTGGGCAACGAGGCCCTGAGGCTGCGGGTCACGCCGGGAAGGATCGAGCCGGTCAGTTGACGCGCACCGGCACCGACATCCGCGTCGCGTGTCCGTCGGGCGGCGGCGGCACCGAGCCGACGCCGCGCACAACCGAGGCGGCGACGCCGCTGCCGGAGACGCCGGTGATGGCGCCCCCCGCTGTCACGGTGAAGGTCACGGTCTGGACGCCGCTGCCGTCGCCGGAGAAGTTCACTGCGCTGGCCCTCACCCGCCCGGCGACTTCAGAGCGCCATTGACCCATCTGGGCGCCCGAGGCGGACTGCCTTTGCGCATTGCGCTGGTCGCGACCAGCCCGCTCCGCCTTCTCCTGTGATTCTGCCTCGCGACGTTCGGCGACCCGCTTGGCCGCCGCCTCGGCGCGCTCCTTCTGCTGCGCCGCACGTTCGGCCAGTCGTCGTGCCTCGCGCTCCTCGGCGAGTTTCTGTTGGCGTCTCGCCTCCAGCTGGCGCTTGAACTCGGCCTGCTTCTTGGCCTCGGCCTGTCGACGTGCCTCGATTTGGGTTTCCTGCGCCGCCTTTTGAGCATCGACTTGTCGTTGTGCCTCCTCGGCCGCCGCCTTCTGCGCTGCAACGTCGAGTTTGGCAGGCTCCAGCGGCGCGTCGGCCTTGGGCAGTATGGGCAGATCAGGCACCGGAGCGGCGACGGTCGACGGTGTCGCTGGGGCAGGCAGAGGCGGCGCCGCTTCAGCTGGCGCAGGCGGCTCGGGCGGCGGCGGCGGCGGCTCCGGCGTCGGCGGCTCCGGCGGCTTGGCTTCAGGCTGTGGCGGCGGTGACGGTGCGGCAGGCGTCGGCTCGGGCGAGGTCGCCTCCGCCGGCGCAGTGGCCTGCGGCGCGGCGTGCTGCTCCTCCTGCGGCGCGAGGTCGACCTCCACGACCTCGCCCGGCGGCTTGAGCGGCTCGGAAGGATGGCGAAAGGCGAGCAGTACGACGACGCCTGCGTGCATCGCCACGACTAGAACGATGGCGACAGGCCAGCGCCAGAACCCGCCGGACGGCGGCTTCTTGAAGGAGGCGGTGTCGTCGATCACGGCTTAGTGGCGCTCCCGTCCCTGGGTCCCGGTATCGTTTTCGCTCCAGTCGGAACACCGGCTCGAGCGACACCGCTTCCGGCGGTCGGCCCATCGTCATGCTTGCCGGCATCGAGCCCGACGAGGCCGATCTTGAGGTAGCCGTCCGTCCGCAGCAGGTTCATCAGGTCCATGACGTCGCCATAGTTCACAGACTTGTCGGCGCGCACGAAAATTCGCTTATCCTTGTCGCCACCGGTTACACCATTCAGCGCCGTGCCGAGCCCGCTGCGCGCCACCGGATCGTCGCCCAGCGCCAGGGTCTTGTCCTCCTTGAGCGACACGAACACCGGCTTGTCGGGCCGCGGCGCCGGCGTCACCGTGGAGACCGGCAATTCGACGTTGACATCGACAGTGGAGAGCGGCGCCGCCACCATGAAGATGATGAGCAGCACCAGGATGACGTCGATGAAGGGCGTGACGTTGATCTCGCCGTTGAGCTCGAGATCGTCGGCGTCGCTACCGGTGGAGAGCTTCGCCGCCATCTATTCCGCCGCCTGGCGGTGCGCTGCGCGCTCGCCGCGATCAAGGTCGCGCGAGAGCAGACGCAGCACCTCGGTCGAGGCGTCAGCGAGGACCTGGCGATAGCCGGTGATCCCGCGCGCGAACATGTTGTAGATGATCACGGCAGGGATAGCGGCGACGAGGCCTGTCGCGGTGGCGAGCAGCGCCTCGGCGATGCCCGGCGCGACCACTGCGAGGTTGGTCGTGTTGGTCTTCGAGATGCCGATGAAGGCGTTCATGATGCCCCAGACCGTGCCGAACAGGCCGACGAAGGGCGCGGTGGAGCCGATCGTGGCGAGCAGCCCGATCCCGCGGCTCATGGTGCGGCCGGCGCGGGCCTCGATACGCGAAAGCAGGGCGGCGGCACGCTCCTTGACGCCCTCGGCCCCGAGGCCTTGGGAGCGCTGCCCCTCGTCAAGCGCCCCAGCAACGAGTTGTCCCACCACATCATCCTCGTTCGCGATCCGCGACGCCGCTCCGCCGAGCGTCTGGGCGCGGGCGAGTTCGGCCCGCCCGGCCTGGGCGCGGCGCTGCGCCGCCAACAGTTCGGCGGCCTTGGCGAGTAGCAGCGTCCAAGTGACGAGCGAGCCGAAAGCCAAGCCGATCATGACCGCCTTCACGACCACGTCGGCGTTCATGAACATGCCGTAGGGCGAAAGGTCGTGCGGGATCAGCGACGAGCCGAAGCCGGGCGTCGCCCTCGTGGCCGGCGTGACGTCGCTCGAGACCGGCGTCGCTGCCGGAGACATCGAGCCCGGAGCGGGACCGGCAGGCGTTGTCGTTGCGGCAGGTACCGAGAGCGGGGCGTCCGAGCTCGGCGCCGGCGCTGTTCCGGCCATCTGGGCCTGCGCTACCGGCGCACAGAAAAGAAACGCCGCCGCCAATATCGGGAAAAACCTCCCGGTCCATATCAACGCCCGCGACAATCCAATGCCGGTCATATGACAATAACTCCAGGATATTTCGCAAGACGCAGCAAGCAACGGCTAAAGCGCTCGCGGCCTCCTTCTCCGGTACGTTTATGGTTTGGCCGGCGAAAAGATACAAGAGCAAGGGTCGCCGCTGCGGACTCCGGAACCGTTCGAAATTCGCGAGAGGCGCGGTAGCTCGAGCCGAAAATCAGCCGCGCGACATGATCCGCGCTAGGAGCTTCGAGGTGTAATCGACCATTGGAACGATGCGGGCATAATTTAGCCGCGTCGGCCCGATCACGCCAAGTACGCCTACGATGCGTTGCTGGCCGTCTCGGAAAGGCGCGGCGATCATTGATGAACCGGACAGCGAGAACAGCTTGTTCTCCGAGCCGATGAAGATGCGAACGCCCTCGCCGCCCTCGGCCCGGGCGAGGATGTCGATGACGTCCTTCTTGGTCTCGAGATCGTCGAACAGCAGCCGGATGCGCTCGAGATCCTCCATTGCCTTGAGGTCGGTGAGCAGGTTGGCCTGGCCGCGCACGATAAGCTGCGCCTCCCGCCCGGCGCCCTCGGCCCAGGAGGCGAGACCGGCGTCGACGAGACGCTCGGTCAGCTCGCCCAGCTCGCGCTCCGCCGCCTTGCGCGAGGTCTCGACGTCGAGGCGCACCTCGCCGAGCGTGCGGCCGCGGATGCGAGCGTTGAGAAAGTTGCCGGCCTCGATCAGGGCAGAGGCCGGCAGGTCGGCGGCGATCGGCAGCACGCGGTTCTCGACGCCGCCATCCTCGCCAACGAGCACGGCCAGGGCCCGCTCTGGCTCGAGGCGAATGAATTCGATATGCTTGAGGCGGGCGTTGTCCTTGCTAGTCACCACGACTCCAGCGCCGCGCGTCATGCCCGAAAGCATGGTGGTCGCCTCGGTGAGGATGGTCTCAAAGGAGCGGTCGACCCCGCCGTAGCCGAGCTGTGCCTCGATGCGGCGGCGCTCGTCCTCGTCGATGTCGCCGATCTCAAGCAAAGCGTCGACGAAGAAGCGCAGCCCGATCTCAGTCGGGAGCCGGCCGGCGGAGGTGTGCGGGGCGAAGATTAGTCCACTTTCCTCCAGCGCCTGCATGACGTTGCGCACAGAGGCTGGCGAGAGAGGGGTCGGCAACAGGCGTGACAAGTTGCGCGAGCCGACGGGTTCGCCGGTGGCAAGGTAGCCCTCGACGATGCGGCGGAAGATGTCGAGCGAGCGCTGGTTGAGGCTGCGCAATGCGCCGGTTTCCCGCAAGGCCTCCTGTGCCGCCAGCTCCAGCGATGTGGTCATCGCGGGATGATGGCGGGACGGGGCCGCGCTTGCAAGGCCAAGAGCGGCGGTTTGCTATGGCCAGCGCAGCTTGCAAGGCCGGGGGCGGCGGGCAATAAGCGGCGCCTTCGCGGCCGCCTCGAACCCCCGGACCCATGGCTCCCTTCCCGCAACGCGTCTTCTCCGGCGTGCAGCCCACAGGCAACCTGCATCTCGGCAACTACCTCGGCGCGATTTCCCGCTTCGTCGATCTGCAAGCGACCCACGAGTGCATCTTCTGCGTGGTCGACCTCCACGCGATCACGGTGCCTCAGGATCCCGAGCAGCTGAAACGCTCGATCCGCGAGGTGACGGCGGCCTTCATCGCCTCGGGCATCGAGGCCCATCGCCACATCGTCTTCAATCAGAGCCAGGTGGCCGAACACGCCGAACTCGCCTGGGTTTTAAACTGCGTGGCGCGGATCGGCTGGATGAGCCGCATGACGCAATTCAAGGAGAAGGCCGGCAAGGACCGCGAGCAGGCCTCCGTCGGCCTCTACGCCTATCCCGTGCTGATGGCTGCCGACATCCTCGCCTACAAGGCGACGCATGTGCCTGTCGGCGAGGATCAGAAGCAGCACCTCGAACTCTCGCGCGACATCGCGCAGAAATTCAACCTCGATTTCGCAGCTTCGATCGCCGCGCGCGGGCTCGGCGATGGCGAGACCGGCGACGCCTTCTTCCCGCTGCCGGAACCATTGATCCAAGGACCGGCGACCCGGGTCATGAGCCTGCGCGATGGGGCCAAGAAGATGTCGAAGTCGGACCCGTCCGACAATTCGCGCATTAACCTGACCGACGATGCCGACACGATCGCCTCCAAGATCCGCAAGGCCAAGACCGACCCCGAGCCGCTGCCCTCAGAGCTCGCCGGGCTGACGGCTCGGCCGGAGGCCGACAACCTCGTCGGCATCTTCGCCGCGCTGAACAGGATCGACAGAGCGGCGGTGCTGTTGGAATATGGAGGCGCCAACTTCTCGACCTTCAAGACAGCGCTGGCCGACAGCGCCGTCGCCACGCTGGGACCGATCGGCAAGGAGATGAAGCGGCTCGTCGCCGACACGGCCGCGATCGACGCCATTCTCTCCGATGGTGCCGACCGTGCCAGGGCGATCGCGCGCGAGACCATGAACGGCGTCAAGGACGTGCTCGGCCTCGTGCGCAGCTGATCCGATCGGCGCGTTAACTGTTCTGCCGCACGCTCGAACGCTGCGGAGCAAGACGCGTTGTTGCTCCCGAACGTTTCGCAAGCGGAGCCGCGCAATGCCTACCCTGTTTCGCCTGCTATTCGTACTTGGTATCATCGCTTCTGCGGGCTACGGCGCTCTCTATAGCGTCGCCGTCCTGGTCAAGCCGCAGCCACGGCTGATCGTGGAGAATGTCACACTGCCGCAAAACGCGACGGAGGTGCACACCGGCCGCAGTGTTGCCGAGGTGCTTACCCATCACGCGTCGACGCTTGTCCGTCGCGGGAAACGCATCGGGCACTGACGCCCACGCGGATCATCGGATGATTTAGAAGAGAAAAAGCGCAGACACGACGCGCCTGCGCTTTGAAATTTTCAAGAAGCCGTATTACTTTGCTGCGTCATCCTTCTTCATCATTGGCTTCTTCATCATCATCTTCTTGTGCATCATTGGCTTCTTCATCATCATCTTCTTGTGCATCATCATCTTTTTATGCATCATCATGCCGTGGTGACGCATCATCATATGATGGCGCATCATGCGATGACGATGCATCATGGGCTCGGGGCCGGGAGCCATCGCCGGCGCGGGAGCCGGAGTGAAGATGTGGAACGGATCGAGATCAATGCCGAGGCCCGAGCCGACGCCGCCGACCAGCTGACCCGGAACGGCAGTAAGGCCGTTGATCGCGCCACCAAGATCCTGCGCGGACGCCGGCAGAGCCGCCACTATGAGAGCACCGGCGAAAGCGATCGACGTGAACTTGTGTACCATACGAAGCTCCTCCTTGAGCATTTTAAGCCACGAAACGGCCAAAAAGTTGAATAGCGGCGCTTGGGCCGCCTGTCGAGATGCCCGCGGGCACAAAGTAAATACGATGCATATCTGCACGCGCGAGCCGTGCCGGCACCTATTCCTGCGGTTTCAGGCGCGCTTGCGGGTGGCGGGCCGAGCAGGCGCCTCCTTGGCGGGGCTCTTGAGGTTGGCAGCCGGCTTGGAGGCTTTCGCTGCGACTTTCGATTTCGCCGTCTTCGCTTCCGTCGGCGCGGTTTCCGCCTTGGCATGGCCAGACTTCGCCGAAACCGGCTTGGCTGCAACGGGCCTGGCATCCGCCGCGCCCTCGCCCAGGCTGCGCCTGAGCGCGTCCATGAGGTTGACGACGTTGCTCGGGCGTTCGCTGCCCGTGACGCCCGGCGGCGGACGCCCCTCCTGCTTAGCGCGAATCAAGGCGACGACGGCATCCTGGTAGCGGTCCTTGAAATCCTCTGGCTGGAACTTACCCGCTTTGGTATCGATGATGTGCGAGGCGAGGTCGAGTAGTTCCTTCGTGAGTTCGACCTTGGGAACGTCGTCGAAATAGGCGCCGGACTCGCGCACCTCGAAGGCATAACGTAGGGTCGTGCCGAGCAACCCCTGTGAGCGCGGCTCGAGCATAATCATGCGTTCCTTGCCGAAAAGCACGACCCGGGCGATGCCGACCATGTCACGCCGCGTCATCGCCTCGCGTATCACTGCGAACGCTTCCTCGCCGACCTTGTCGTCGGGCGCGAGATAATAATTGTTGTCGAAATAGACACGGTCGATCTCGGTCTTGGGCACGAACTTTTCGATGTCGATCGTGTGGCTTGACTCTATCTTGACGTCGGCGAGTTCGTCGTCGCTGATGATGATGTAGTCGTTCTTCGAGACCTCGTAGCCTTTCACGCGGTCGTCGCGCTCGACGATGGCTCCGGTCTCCGAGTCGACATATTGCTGCTTTAGCCGATTGCCCGTCTCGCCGTTGAGCAGGTGGAGCGAGACCTTCTCGCTCGAACTTGCGGATGGGTAGAGCGCGACGGGACAAGACACGAGCGAGAGCTTGAGGTAACCCTTCCAACTAGGACGCGGTGCCATACACTTTACTCCGAACGCACACTGATTGTCGAAACGGGCGGTCGCCCTGCGCGGTTCCGGCGGTCGTCTCACGTCGGAACCGCGCCTAGAGGGCACGTTGGTACCCCCGAGCAAATGATCTTCACCAAAGAGGTTAACCTAGCAATGTTGCGTGCCACTGCCGTGCTGGAAGACGCCCCCCGGGAACCGCCGATGCCCGTGCCACCGGAGCCGCCGGTGGAAGAGCCGACCGAAACGCCGCCGGCACGCGAAGAGCCGGGCATCGTCGATCCAGCGCCTTCCGAAGCCCCGATGATCGCGTGATCGGTACGGATCGGTGACCGGCCGCCGGAACCGGCGAAAAAAGGCCGCGTTGGCGCGGTGCGGTCGGTCGATGCGCACCATATCACTTCCCTAGGCGCTTCCCGGATCCGCAGCGAGGACACGATGGCCAACAGACGTTTTAACAAGGCTTCTAGCGATCTGGAGTCGGATCTTGCGGATCTTCGCGATGATATTTCCCGCTTAGCTGGGTCGGTGACGGATCTGCTCAAGACCCGCGCCAACGAAGCTTCCGACCAGGCATCCAGCTTCTTCGGTAAGGCACGGGATCGTGCCGCGAGCCAAGCGTCGGACGCACGGGACGAAGCCCGACGTCGCGCTTACGACGCGCGTGGCAAGGCGTCGGCTTACGCGTCCGATGCGCAGGATCGTGTCTCCGGCTACGCCTCGGACGCGCGGGATCGCGCGGCAGGCTACGCGTCGGACGCTCGTGATCGCGCAACCGGCTACGCCTCGGACGCGCAGGATCGCCTCGGCGCCTTCGGCAGCGATATCGAGGGGCGCATCGAAAAGAACCCCTTGACGGCCGTCGTTGTCGCCGGCGTGGCCGGCCTGCTAATGGGAATGCTGAGCCGCTCACTCTGATGTTCGGCTTTTTAACGCGGCTAATCGGCGGGGCGGTTTCGCCCCTCGTCGATCGGGCAGCGGCCTTTGGCACGAGCCTTCTTCGGAAGCTTGCGCTTTTCCTTGTCGCCGCCGCCTGCACGGTGGTCGTGATCATTGCGCTCACGATCGCTTTCGACCTGTGGATCGCGACCCTTGCCGGACCGATCGTGGGCGCGCTAGCCGTCGCCGGCCTCTACCTGGTGATCACAATCGCGGCCGTCGTCCTGGCGTTGCGCGGCGATGCAAAACCGGTTGAGGCAACCGGACAAGCCGCGGCGGAGGAAGCAGCGCGGGACGATGAAGCGAGCACCAAGGACGAGAAGGTCGACCAGTTCACCGCGCCGATCCTAGCGATGCTTGCGAGCCTCGGCCTACGCCGCGAACAAATTGCGGTTCTAGCTGGTGCCAGTCTCGCGAAAAGGCTCGGCCCGGTTCCCCTTGTCGGGATCGCGATTGTCGTCGGTTTTCTCGTCGGGCGGCTATGGCAGGGTTGGGACGCGCTGCTGTCGAACGAAATGCTCGCGAGCCTGCTCGATCGAGTGGTTCCAGGGCGAGGTACAGTGCAACCCGAAGCTGGCGACGATACCTGAGGAGACCGGGGTGGATGCGATGTCCTTCCCGGTATCGACGGCTTCGAAGCTATTAGCCGACGGCGCTCTCTTCCTTGCGATGCGATTTGCGATCGAAAAACAACGCTTGACTGATCACGGCTTTGAGGCTGTCGACCCCGAAAGGCTTGGTGATGAGAAACGCCGGCTCCGGCGGTGCACCGGTCAGGAACCGTTCGGGATAGGCGGTGATGAAGATCACCGGAACCGAGAATGTGTCTAGGATCTGGTTGACGGCCTCGAGGCCGGAACTACCGTCAGCGAGCTGGATGTCGGCGAGGATCAGACCAGGCCGCTCCTTTCCAACGGCCTCCACGGCCTCGGTATGCGTACGCGCCACGTTGACGACGCGATGGCCGAGTTCCTCAACCAGCGTCTGCAGATCGAGCGCGATGAACGGCTCGTCCTCGATGATCAGCACGTCGGTGCGAATTTGATTGGCGATCTCCTTGCCAGCGGCATCGATGAGGCCGGCCGCTTCGCCCGGCGTGCATTCCAATACGCGCGACACTTCGGAGGTGTCAAAACCTTCGAGGGAGGAGAGCAGGAACGCGATGCGCGGGCGCAGCGAAATCGCCTCGAGATTGCGGCGGGCACCGTGCTCGTCGCTGGAAAGCTCGACCTGATCGGTATGCTCGTTAACCGGCATGGAGCGCCAGACCTGAAGGAAAGCCTTATACAGCGTGGCGCGCACGTCCTTCGTGGCATCGAACCCAGCTGGGTCGGCCACGATCGATTCGAGCGTCGCCAACACGTAGGCATCACCGCCAGACTGATTGCCGGTCAGAGCGCGAGAGAAGCGTCGCAGATAGGGAATATGGGAGGCAATGGCTTGAGAGACCGACATCAAGACCCCGGGACAACAATCGATTCGATTCTCAATGGAACCTTCATCGTAATTTCGAATTGAACGCGCCTTGCCAGCTTCGGTTCCAAGCGGAAGGAGCAATTTCGAGCTTGCCGTGTTCGGCTCCGACTGCGATTGGTTCGAGCCGAGCCGTAGGGGTTCGTTACCACAGTTCGAGTTCGTGTCGATGTCGAAAAACGTGCTCTCCATACCCTTGCGCGAATGGAGACGTTTTGTTTCGAATTGGGTGCGAGGCTGCGTCGAGCGTGCGACTCCAACAACATCGAGGTAAGCCGTTGTCGTCCCTTCGTGTCAAAAAAACGACTGCAAAGCCCGAAATCTCGGATCAAATCGGCCGCCAGTTGCGATCCGTCTACAACGACTTACTTGCTCAACCAGTCCCCGACAGGTTTCTCGACCTTTTGAAAGATCTGGATACGCTCGCGCCGTCAGCCGCCAGCCGGCAGGTGCCAACGAAAGTCGCCGAATGACAGGAGCCGATACGGCCCACGATGAGATGAATGCCGACGCCGACGCGGCCTCCGCCGAGATCGTGACGCCGGCGTCGGACGCACCTACGCATCGCCCCCAAGCCAGTGCCCAGATGAAGGCGGACCTGATTTCCGTAATCCCGAACCTGCGCGCCTTCGCCGTCTCACTCTGCGGCAATCCCGATCGCGCCGACGACCTCGTTCAGGAGACGCTGGTTAAAGCGTGGAGTAACCTCGGCTCGTTCGTGGAAGGCACCAACCTGCCGGCGTGGCTTTTCACGATCCTGCGCAACATCTACTATTCGGAATATCGCAAGCGTCGTCGCGAGGTTGCCGACACCGACGGCGCCATCGCCGCCAAGCTCGCCGCCGCGCCGTCGCAGCACGGCCATATGGATTTCCTCGACTTCCGCTCTGCCCTGCAGCGCCTGCCGACCGACCAGCGCGAGGCGCTGATCCTGATCGGCGCCTCGGGCATGTCCTACGAAGAAGCGGCGAGCGTCTGCAACTGCGCCGTTGGCACCATGAAGAGCCGCGTGAATCGGGCTCGCAACCGGCTGTCCGACATGCTCGCGCTGGCCGCCAACGGCGAGTTCGGCAACGATGGCGATTGGCAGGCAATTGATCCGATCTTCCTCGGCCAGCGCTTCTCGCGCACCGGCAGCGATTGATGTCTGGCGGCGCGTTCGGTTGCGCCGTCCGCTTTGACAAGCCTGCGAACCTGTTCGAAGAGGTCGCGCCGACGTCGGCTCGGCCCGCTCACAGGATCGCGCCATGACTTCATCCACACGGTCGGAAACAGACAGCTTCGGCCCGATCGACGTGGCCGCCGACCGTCTCTGGGGAGCGCAGACGCAACGTTCGAAGCAGAACTTCGCGATCGGTGGCCAGCACATCCCCGTTTCGGTCGTCCACGCGCTGGCCATGGTGAAACGTGCCGCTGCCGAAGTGAACCTTGCCCAGGGCTCGCTCGACGCCAAGCTCGTCCGCGCCATCGTTGCCGCCGCCAAGGAGATCGAGAGCGGCGCGCTCGACGATCATTTCCCGCTCGTCGTGTGGCAGACGGGGTCGGGTACCCAGTCCAACATGAATGTCAACGAGGTGATCTCGAACCGCGCCAACGAGATGCTGGGCGGTACGCGCGGCACCAAGACGCCGATCCACCCCAACGACCACGTCAACCGCGGTCAGTCCTCAAACGACTCGTTCCCGACCGCTATGCACATTGCGGCCGCCACCGAGGTCAGCCGGACACTGCTGCCGGCGCTGACGAAGCTGCGCGAAGCGCTCGACGCCAAACGCGCGATCTTTGACTCCATCATCAAGATCGGACGGACGCATCTGCAGGACGCCACGCCCGTCACGCTCGGCCAGGAGTTTTCCGGCTACGTGGCGATGATCGGCAATGCCGAGGCGCGCATCAAGTTGACCCTTCCCGGACTGCTGCTCCTGGCGCAGGGCGGCACCGCTGTCGGCACGGGGCTCAATTCAAAAAAAGGCTTCGACGTCGCCTTCGCCGCCATGATCGCCGACTATACCGATTTGCCCTTCGAGACGGCGCCCAACAAGTTCGAGGCGCTGGCCTCGCACGACGCGCTCTCCTTCGCGCACGGCGCACTGAATTCGCTCGCCGCCGGGCTCTACAAGATCGCCAGCGACATCCGCCTCGCCGGATCGGGCCCGCGCTCAGGCCTCGGCGAGTTGCTGTTGCCGGAGAACGAGCCCGGCTCGTCGATCATGCCGGGAAAGGTCAACCCGACGCAGGTCGAGGCCATAACCATGGTCTGCGCCCGCGTGATGGGCAACGAGACCACCGTCGCTTTCGCCGCCTCGCAGGGCCAGTTCGAACTCAATGTGATGAAGCCGGTCATCGCCTTCGCTTTCCTCGAAAGCGTGCAGTTGCTCGCCGATGCTGCGAATTCGTTTCGCGAGCATTGCGTCGAAGGATTGCAGGCTAACGAAGGGCAGATCAAGGCGCTGCTGGAACGCTCGCTGATGCTCGTTACCGCGCTGGCGCCGACGATCGGCTACGACAAAGCAACCAAAGTCGCCAAGACGGCGCACAAGAACGGCACGACGCTCCGCGAGGAGGCACTGAACCTCGGCTACATCAGCGCCGAGGAGTTCGACCGCATCGTGCGTCCGGAGACGATGCTCGCGCCGGAGGAGTGAGCCTCCGAACCGATCTTGACGCAAGACGTTTCGGTATTACTACCTTAATAGCAATGACGCAGGCTGACGCAGTGATGGCACAGCGTCATTGAAGTGAGCCGTTGTTTTGGAAGGAAAGTGACGCAGCTGACGTAGGTTCTTGCAATCCTGCGAGTTCATCGCTTCTTGGAAGGAAAAGGCGGCCTTGAGCCGCCAAACTCCGCATTCAATCCCGCCCGCCGGCTGCACGCCTGATCTTGTCCTTGGGGCGGGGCCGCTCGCCCTCGCGTGCCCTTGGCCGTGGACCGGCCGCGTCGATGCCGCCCGGCGCGGTGGTTCGCTCGATGGCGACGTTGTCACCCTTGGGTCCCGGCACGGCGACGGCCGCCTCGAAAGCTTCCGCGGCACGCGGCATGATCTCGACCTTGCTCTCACGGTCGAAGATGCGGATGGCGCCGACGTCGCGCTTCTCGATGCCGCCTCGCTTGCAGATCATCGGCAGCAGCCATTTGGGATCGGCGTTCATCTTCCGACCGACAGCAAGGCGGAACCACACGCCACCGTTGCCGGTCGGCGCGTTGCGGTCGTAGCCGATTTCGCGGCGCTCCCGCACGTCGCTCCGTCCTGCCCTCTCCCGTACCGGCATCCCGCCGGGATCGCTGACATCCTCCGGCTCGGGCAGGCGGGCTCGGTATAGCCTTACCAGCGCGGCGGCGATGCGCTCGGCCGGCGCCCCTTCGAGCAAGCGGCGCCCCATGGCGAGGTCGTCGTCGTCGGGCTCGTCGGCGAGGACGGGCTCGGCGAGAAGGCGCTGGTTATCGCGCTCGCGGATACTGTCGGCGCTCGGCGGGCCGCCCCATTCCGCCGTCAGGCCGGCGCCAGCGAGCAGGCGCTCGGCGCGGCGTAGCGAGGCGGGTGGCGCCAGCAGCACCGAGACGCCTTTGCGCCCGGCCCGGCCGGTGCGGCCGCTGCGATGCTGCAGCACGGAAGGGTCGGTCGGCAGGTCGGCATGGACCACTAGGCCGAGGTTTGGAAGATCGAGCCCACGCGCCGCAACATCGGTGGCGACGCAGACGCGGGCGCGGTGATCGCGAAGGGCCTGAAGGGCGTGGTTACGCTCGTTCTGACTGAGCTCGCCCGAGAGCGTCACGGCAGAGAAGCCGCGCTCGCCGAGCATGGCGGAGAGGTGCCGCACGCTGTCGCGCGTATTGCAGAACACGATGGCCGAAGGCGACTCGCTTTCGCGCAGGATGTTGACGATGGCGTGGACCCGCTCGGCGGCCTGCACGCGCACGACGCGATAGGCTATGTCGGTATGTCCGCGCTCCTGGCCGCCGGTCTCAAGGCGCAGCGCGTCATGCTGGAAACGTCCGGCGAGCGCGACGATGCCTTTGGGCAGGGTGGCGGAGAACAGCAGCGTACGGCGGCCTTCCGGCGTGGCCTCAAGGATGAACTCGAGATCTTCGCGGAAGCCGAGATCGAGCATCTCGTCGGCCTCGTCGAGCACTGCGGCGCGCAGGTGCGAAAAGTCGAGAGCGCGGCGTTCGATGTGGTCGCGGAGGCGGCCGGGCGTGCCGACCACGATGTGGGCGCCGCGCTCCAGCAGCCGACGCTCGGCCCGCGCGTCCATGCCGCCGACGCAGGCAGCAACAACCGCACCGGCGTCGGCGTAGAGCCAGGCAAGCTCGCGCTGGACCTGGAGGGCGAGCTCGCGAGTGGGCGCGATCACCAGCGCGAGCGGCCCTTCCGGCGGCAGGCGTTCAGCACCGGCGAGCAGCGTATCGGCCAAAGCTAGGCCGTAGGCGACAGTCTTGCCGGAGCCGGTGCGGGCGGACACGACGAGGTCGCGACCCGAAGCTTCGGGAGCCAGCACGGCGGATTGGACGGGAGTAGGCTCGTCGTAACCGTGCGCGGCGAGCGCGCGCGCGAGCGGCGGGGCGGTGTCGGGGAAAGGCAAAGGAATACGGCTTTTCGGTTGGGCGCTGGAGGGAGCGCCGTGGCGTCTATGCGCCAGAACCGATGTTAAGGCAGGTTTGCGCCGCGGCGAAGCGGAATCGATCGGGGTCTCGCGGAACGCGCTTCGCGATGGCGACTTTGCCTCGACGAAGCGGCGTAGGAGCCAGCTATGACTTTGTACGATCCGCTTCCGCCCGCCCCGAAGCGCGGAACCGTCCGCATCCGCTCCATCGCGACCGCTCTCTCCGCCACGGGCGGCTCTGCGACAGGTGCGCTGTCGACAGGCGCCGCCGCGCTCGGTGCGCTGGCGATGGGGTCGTTCGCGCTCGGCGCGCTCGTCATCGGCGCTTTTGCCATCGGCCGGCTTTCGGTGCGTCGCGCCCACGTCCGCAAGCTCGTGATCGACGATCTGACCATCCGCCGCCTGCGCCTGCCGCCGCTTTAGCCTGCCTCGAAATCAAGCCCGAGGTCGAGCACTGGCGCGCTGTGGGTCAGCCAACCTACCGAGATCAGGTCGACGCCAGTCTCGGCGATGGCCGGGGCGGTCTGCGGATTGACCCGTCCGGAAGCCTCCGTGATCGCCCTGCCGGAGACCATCGACACCGCTTCGCGAAGCACCTCGAGAGCCATGTTGTCGAGCAGCACGGCGTCAACCCCCACTTCGAGCGCTTCGGCGAGCTGCGCCAGCGTGTCGACCTCGACCTCAATCTTGACGAGGTGTCCGACATTGGCCTTGGCCCGCTCGATCGCTGGGCGAATGCCGCCTGCCACCGCGACGTGGTTGTCCTTAATCAGCACCGCGTCGTCGAGGCCGAAGCGGTGGTTGCCCCCGCCGCCGACGCGCACTGCGTATTTCTCCACCGCCCGCAGCCCCGGCGTGGTCTTGCGCGTGTCGACAATCCGGACCGACGTGTGCGCCACGGCGTCGACGATGCCGCGCGTAACGCTGGCGATGCCGCTGAGATGACAAATGAAGTTCAGCGCCGTGCGCTCCGCCGTGAGCAGGCCGCGCGCCGGCCCTTCGAGGCGGCCGACGACGTCGCCGGGTTGGAGGGCGGCGCCGTCCGGCTTGTCGATCGAAAGGGTGATCGCGGGGTCGACAAGGCGGAAGGCGAGCCTTGCAAGGTCGAGCCCGGCGACGACGCCGGGCTCGCGGGCGCGGATCGTCATGCGGGCACGGGCCTCGGCCGGCACGATGGTATCGGTGGTGAGATCGCCGGCGCGGCCGAGGTCTTCGAGCAGGGCAGCACGCACCATCGGCTCCAACATCACATCGGGCAGCGGTACGAGCATCGTCATCCCGGACGAAGCGCAGCCTGCGGCACCCTGAATTGACGACGCGTTTTCACGCCGCGATCTTCTCGGGCTCGCGCTGCGCCACGGCATACTCGGCCATGCGCAAGGCATCATTCAGCGTCAGCGACCACGACTTGGCCTGCCACGGGTCGGGCTCCGGCCAGTCCGTGCGAAAATGGCCGCCGCGGCTTTCGCGGCGGTCAAGCGCAGAGACGGCGATCATCAGCGCCACCAGTGCAGGGTCGGCCTGGGGACCGCCGCCTCGAGCGATGGGCAGCAGCGCCTCGATGCCAGCAAGCAGGCCGGCGCGGTCGCGCAGCACGCCAGCCGCCGCCGAAACGACGGCGCGCAATGGCGCCGGATTCGGCCGCGCCGGTAGCGCCGGCACATCGCTCAGGGCGGCTGCAGCCAGCCCTGCGGCCAAAGTGACGTTGGCCGCGACGGCGCGCGCGCAGACCATCGCTTCGAGCAGCGAGTTCGACGCCAAGCGGTTGGCGCCGTGCAGTCCGGTGCGGGCGACCTCGCCGCAGGCCCAAAGGCCGGAGACGGTGGAGCGGCCGTCGGCGTCCACGAGCACGCCACCCATGTGGTAATGCTCGACTGTGCGCACCGGGATAGGCTCGCGGTCGGGATCGATGCCGTGGGCGTGGCAGGCGGCGGCAATGGTGGGGAAGCGGGTCGCGAAGCCCTCGGAGATGACGCCACGGGTCTCGAGATAGACCTGGTGCCCTGCCCTGTGCTCGGCCCAGATCGCGCGGGCGACGATGTCGCGCGGCGCCAATTCGCGGCCGGGCACGTCGGCCATGAAGCGGCGTCCGGTCTCGTCGACGAGATGTGCGCCCTCTCCGCGCACCGCCTCGCTGACCAGCGCCACCGGCGTGCCGGGCACGTCGAGAGCGGTCGGGTGAAACTGCACAAACTCGAGATCGGCCAAGGTCGCGCCGGCGCGGGCGGCGAGCGCCAGCCCCATGCCGAAGCAGCCCGATGGGTTGGTGCTCTGCGCGAACAAGCCGCCAATTCCGCCGGTGGCGAGCACGACGCGGCCCGTCTCGATAACGAGCAGCTCGCCGCCACGCGCCGCGAGCACGCCGGTCACGGCGCCATCGCAGCCGGTGAGCAGGCGCCGGGCGTCGACGCCGTCAAGCACCAGGATCGAGGCACAGGCGCGCACCGCGGCGACGACGGCGCGCATGATCTCGCGGCCGGTGGCGTCACCCTCGGCGTGGACGATGCGGCGGCGCGAATGCGCGGCCTCGAGCCCGAGCTTCAGCGCGCCGGCGGCATCGCGATCAAAGCGGGCGCCGCGTGCCACGAGGTCGGCGATGGCGGCCGGCGCCTCGGCAAGGATGCGGGCGGCGGCGGCAATATCGCAGAGCCCATCGCCAGCGGCGAGCGTGTCGGCGACGTGCAATCCCGCCTCATCGTCCGGTCCGACGCTGGCGGCGACACCGCCTTGCGCCCAGGCGGAAGAGGCCTCCGTGCCGAGCGGCACGGCGGAGAGCACCACCACCGGGGTCGGCGCGAGATGCAGAGCCGTCATAAGCCCGGCGAGGCCGGCGCCGACGATAACGGGACGGCCTTCGAGATGGGAGAGGGTCGCCATCACTTCACCGCCAGCATGCGCTCGACGGCGCGACGGGCGCGATCGGCAACCGAGGAATCGATGATCACCTCGTGGGTCATCGTCTCGAGCGAATGCCGGATGTTGCCCAGCGTGATGCGCTTCATGTGCGGGCACAGGTTGCACGGCCGAACGAAATCGAGATCGGGATATTGCGCCGACACGTTGTCCGACATCGAGCATTCGGTGAGCAGCATCACCTTGGGCGGACGGTTCCTGGCAACGTAATCGATCATCGCCGCGGTCGAGCCTGAGAAGTCGGCCTCGTCGCAGACGGCGGGCGGGCATTCGGGGTGAGCCAGAACGGTAACGCCGGGATAAGAGTCGCGGAACTCGCGGACCTCGGCGGGCGTGAACTTCTCGTGCACCTCGCAATGGCCGGCCCAGGTGATCATCTCGACGCCGGTTTGGCGACCGATGTTCTGCGCCAGGTACTCGTCTGGGATCATGATGACCTTCGGCACGCCGAGGCTCTCGACGACCTTCACCGCATTGCCGGAGGTGCAAGTAATGTCGCATTCGGCCTTTACCGCCGCCGATGTGTTGACGTAGACGACGACCGGCACGCCGGGGTGCGCCGCCTTGAGCCCGCGGACGTCGGCCGGCGTGATGGAATCGGCCAGGGAGCAACCGGCACGCATGTCGGAGATGAGGACCTTAAGAGCGGGGTTGAGCAGCTTCGCCGTCTCGGCCATGAAATGCACACCGGCTAGCACGATCACATCGGCGTCGGACTCCTGCGCCATGCGGGCGAGAGCGAGCGAGTCGCCGACGAGGTCGGCGACGCAGTGGAAGATCTCCGGCGTCTGGTAGTTGTGGGCCAGGATGACGGCGTTCTTCTCGCGCTTCAGTCGCAGGATCGCGTCGACGTCCGAGGCGTAGGCCGGCCACTCGAAGGCCGGGATGAAGCGGCTGACGCGGTCGTAGAGACCTGCGGTGCGCCCGAGTGCACCTTCGATGTCGCTTTCGGCTATAGCCGTCTGCATGGACTTATACTCCAAACGAGCATTTCTGTTGGCTGAATTTGGAGGCCGGTAATCTTTTCGTCAAGAGCGTGTCATCGAATCAGACGATGGAGGCCTGACGAGGACCAAAGTGAATCAGTCCTCGAAGGTGGCCTGCGCCACCGCGCCTTCGTCCAGCGCCACAGTCTTGACGAGCGCGCGCACCGGCGAGCCCACTGCCAGCCCGAGGTCGTGCAGCGCGCGCCGCGTCACCAGCGCGACGACCTGGCCGCTCCCTTGCAAATCTACGGTGACGGCGGCCAACGCGCCGTCCGGCGCCACCGCGGCGATCCGCCCGGCGAGCGCGCTGCGGATCGAGATCGGCCCGGGGTCGCCTGGCGCCAGGCTGACGTCGGTGGCGCGGATGAGCGCGCGCACCATGCGCCCGGGCGGCCCGGCACGGCCGGCGAGCCAGAGCGTGCCGGCGGGATGATCGAGCGCGGTGAGGCCGAACGCCTCGTCCCAGGCGCCGGCGACCGTGGTGACGATGGAGGCTCGACCGAAGCGGCCGTCCTCGACCCGCGCGGCGCCGAGCACCGCCTCGGGCGGCCCGGCGGCGGTGACGCGCCCCCCCTCCAGCACCACGACGTGCCCGCCGAGGCGCACGACCTCCTCCATCGCATGCGACACGTAGACGATCGGCACGGCGAACTCGTCACGCAGCCGCTCGATCAGCGGCAGGATCTCCAGTCGGCGCTGCCGATCGAGCGCGGCCAGAGGCTCGTCGAACAGCAGCAGGCGGGGATCGGCCAGCAGCGCCCGGCCGATCGCGACGCGCTGCTTCTCGCCGCCGGAGAGTTTGCCGGGACGACGCGGCAGGAGCCCGCCGAGGCCGAGCGTCTCCACGACGTGCTCGAAGCCAATGCCGCCGGCCGACGCGCCGGCGAACCATCGGCCGAACAGCAGGTTCTGACGCACGGTCATGTGCGGGAAGAGCTGGGCGTCCTGGAACACGAGCCCGGTGCGGCGGCGCTGCACCGGCACGTGGCGTCCCGCGGCAGTATCGACCATTACGGTGTCGCCCATGCGTACGTGCCCGGCGTCGGGTTTAGCAAGACCGGCGATGAGGCTCAGCGTCATCGACTTGCCTGAGCCGGAGCGCCCGAACAGAGAGACGATTCCACCCTCGCTAGCGAAGGCGACGTCGAGGGTGAAACCCTGCACGCGCCTGCGCAGGGCGACGTCGAGGCTCATCCCGAGAGCCGCCGGGCGACGCCGCGCTGCAGCCAGTCGGATGCGATCACCGCCACCAGCGAGATTGCGATCGCCACCATGGTCAGCCGCAGCGCGCCAGCGTCGCCGTCGGGGTTCTGCACGTCGGTGTAGATCGCCGCCGCGATGGTCTGGGTCTCGCCAGGAATGTTGGAGACGAAGGTGATGGTGGCGCCGAACTCGCCCAGCGCGCGGGCGAAGGCGAGGATCGAGCCGGTAATGAGGCCGGGCGCGGCCAGCGGCAGCGTCACCAGGGTGAAGCGCCACAGCGGCCCGGCGCCGAGCGTGCCGGCCGCAGCCTCGAGCCTGAGGTCGATTGCCTCGAAGGAGAGCCGCATCGCGCGCACCATCAGCGGGAAGCCCATGATCGCGCAGGCCAGCGCCGCGCCGGTCCAGCGGAAGGCGAGAACGATGCCGATCTTCGCCAGCGCCGCGCCGAACGGACCGCGTGTGCCGAAACCAAGCAGCAGAACGTAGCCGGTGACGACCGGCGGCAGAACGAGGGGCAGGTGCACGATGGCGTTGACAAGCGACTTGCCGGGAAACTCCCAGCGCGCCAGTCCATAAGCCACCGCGACACCGAATGGGAAGCTCGCCAGCGTGGCGACCAAGGCGACGCGCAGCGACACTTCGATCGCCGTCCAGTCGTCGGCGGAGAGCATTTTATTGGTCGAGCAATGTGAAGCCCTGGTCCATTAGGATCGTCCTGGCCTCGGCGGAGTGCAGGTAGGCCGCGAATTCAGCGGCAGCCGGGGCCTCGTTCTTGGCTGCGGTGGTCACCGCGACGGGGTAGACGATGGGCGCGTGGCTGTCCGAGGGGAAAGTGCCGACCACCTTGACCTTGGGCTCGGCCTTTGCATCGGTGGCGTAGACGATGCCGAACTTGGCTTCGCCGCGCGCCACCAGCAGCAGCGCCGCGCGCACATTGTCGGCCTGCGCCATCTTGGGCTCGACCGCCGCGAAGATGCCGAGCTTCTCCAGCGCCTCCTTGCCGTAGATGCCGGCGGGGCACGACGTCACCGAGCAGACCGCGAGCTTGCCGTCGCCGAGCGCGCCCGCAAGGTCAAAGCCCTTGGCGATCTTCAACGAGGCTGTGGCGCCAGCTGGCTCGACGAGCACCAGCTCGTTGCCGAGCAGCGCCTCGCGCGTCTTGACATCGATCCCGCCGTCGTTGGCCAGTACGTTCATCCATTTCTGGTCGGCGGAGATGAAGAGGTCCGCCGGGGCGCCGCTCTGGATCTGCTTGGCCAGGGTGCCCGACGAGCCGTAGGAGATCACCGGCACTGGGTGGCCAGCCGCCGCATATTTGGCGGCGATGGCGTCGAGCGCCGTCTTCATGCTGGCGGCGGCGAAGACGAGAGGACCCTTGTTCACGGCAGCGGCAGCCGGCACTGTCGCGGCGAGCACCACCGCGAGGACTAGAGACATCGACTTGCGCGTCATCGGCAGGCGCCCTCGACCTTGTACGTTCGCCGGAATACACCGCCGCGCGTTCAGGGCAAACCTCGGAGACCAACCCTCGAGAGACGAAGCGTCAGGCCGCGCGCGGAGCACCGTCCGGACCGGCGCGCAACGCCGCGGCGAACAGCGCGCGGGTGTAGGCGTCGCGCGGGGCGGCGAAGACTTCGGCGGCGGGGCCGCTCTCCACGACCACGCCCGCTTGCATCACGATGATGTCGCTGGCGAGCGCGCGCACAACGCGCAGGTCGTGGCTGATGAAGAGGTAGGCGAGGCCGCGCCTGGCCTGCAGCGCGCGCAAAAGATCGACGATCTGCGCCTGCACCGACATGTCGAGCGCCGACGTCGGCTCATCGAGCACCACGAAGCGCGGCTCGAGCACCATGGCGCGGGCGATCGCGATGCGCTGGCGCTGGCCGCCAGAGAACTCGTGCGGGTAGCGGTCCATGGTGGACGGATCGAGCCCCGTCTCGGCGAGCGCGGCGGCGACGACCTTGCGGCGCTGAGCCGCCGGCAGCCGGTCGCGCTGCACGGAGAGACCTTCGCCGACGATGTCGCCGATCGTCATGCGCGGCGACAGCGAGCCGTAGGGGTCCTGGAAGACGACCTGCATGTCGCGGCGCAGCGGGCGCATGGCCTTGAAGCCCAGCGCCTCGATCGGCTTGCCGAGGAAGGCGACGCGGCCCTGCGAGGAGATCAGGCGCAGCACGGCGAGGCCGAGCGTGGTCTTGCCGGAGCCGGACTCTCCGACGACGCCGACGGTCTGCCCGGCGCGCACGACGAGGTCGACGCCGTCGACCGCCTTGACCGAACCGACCTCCTGCCGCAGCAAGCCGGCGCGGATCGGGAAATGCACTTTCAGGTTCTCGGCGCGGAGCACGGTCTCGGCGGTCTCGTCGCGGGCGGGCGCCGCGCCCTTGGGCTCGGCGGCGAGTAGCGCCCGGGTGTAGGCATGCTGCGGCTCGGCGAAGATCGTGTTGACTGGGCCGGTCTCGACGATCCGCCCGCGCTGCATCACGGCGACGTCGTCGGCGAGCTCGCGCACGATGCCGAGATCGTGGGTGATGAACAGCATCGCCATCCCGTGGCGGTGCTGCAGGTCGCGCAGCAGGGCGAGGATCTGCGCCTGCACCGTGACGTCGAGCGCGGTGGTGGGCTCGTCGGCGATGAGCAGGTCGGGGCGGTTGGCCAGCGCCATGGCGATCATCACGCGCTGGCGCTGGCCACCGGAGAGCTGGTGCGGGTAGGCGCCGAGTCGCTCGGCCGGATCGCGGATGCCGACCTCCTCCAACAGCTCCAGCGTGCGGGCGCGTCGGGCGGCGCGACCGCGCAAACCATGCACCTCGAGAATCTCGCCGACCTGCCGCTCGATCGTGTGCAGCGGGTTGAGGGAGGTCATCGGCTCCTGGAACACCATGGTGACGGCCGAGCCGCGCAGCTCGCGCAATTGATCCTCGCTCGCGGCGAGCATATCGGCGCCCTTGAAGGTGATCGCGCCGGTGACGCGCGTGCCGGCGGGCAGCAGGCGCGGAATCGCCAGCGCCGTGACGGACTTGCCCGAGCCGGACTCGCCGACGATCGCCAGCGTGCGGCCGCATTCGAGCCGAAGGGAGATGCCGGCGACGGCCTGCGTGTCGCCAGCGGGGAAGGTGATGCCGAGGTCGCGGACCTCGAGGAGCGGTGCGTCAGGCATCAAGGGCATCATTGAGCGCTGTTACGCTTTCGGGCGTCGTTAAGGCGGATGCCGGAAGGCAGACAGCCCGCGGTCCTCCGATCAGCCGACAGGAAGATCTCGCACCGCATCGCTTGAGCGGAGGCGACGTGGATGGCATCCGGAAGGCGCAAGCTGCAACCCCTCAAGCGCGCGTCATGACGGCAATCCGCGGCTCGCTCCAGAAGGTCGAGCGACAATGACGCGAGCACGATGAAGGTCTTGCGCGCAAGAAGTCCGACGTACAAAGCCTTTTGCGTAACCCAGTCAGGAAAGTCCCCCTGTCGCCCGAGGACTTCCGCAAGCGTGAACTCGCTTGTCCATGCTAATCCGGGCCGCTGCTCAAGCAAGCCAAACAGAACGAGTATGTCGGACTTTGTCGCAGTAGCGCCTTCGAAGGCTTCGATGAAGATATTGCTGTCGATGTAGATGCGGCGTGCAAGCGCTACATCAGTCATCAAACTCGCCGCGCATCGCGTCGATCTGCGCCTGGATCTCCTGGCTTGACAGACTTCCTGATCCACATGACCTGGGCAGATCGGCGAGTGTCGACTCCTCATTTGGATTCGCACCGACTTCGATCACGACCTTGGCTGTCATCGACAATAAAAGGCCAGCCCGCAGATCCTCCGGCAGATCCGCGACTTTGTAATGGTCCCGCACGATCCTGTTCATCGCACCGCTCCTTCCCGCAAGCCTAACACCAACTCACGTGAGCGTCTTGCGCGGGTCGAAGGCGTCGCGAATGCCCTCGCCGATGAAGACGAGCAGCACCAGCAGCAGGCCGGTCGAGAAAAAGCCGGAGAGCGCCAGCCACCAAGCCTCGCGGTGGCTCTGGCCCTCCTGCAGCAGCTCGCCGAGCGAGGCCGAGCCTGGCGCCTGTCCAAGGCCGAGGAAGTCGAGCGCAGTCAGGGCGGTCACCGAGGCGCTCATGATGAAGGGTAGCAAGGTCAGAGTCGCAACCGTGGCGTTGGGCAGCATGTGGCGCCAGATGATCTGGAGGTCGTTGAGCCCCAGCGCGCGGGCGGCGCGCACGTACTCAAAATTGCGCGCGCGCAGGAACTCGGCGCGGACGACGCCGACGAGGCTCACCCAATTAAACAGCAGCAGCACCAGCAGCAGCGAGCCGAGAGTCGGTGCGATGAAGGAGGCGATGATGATCAGGACGTAGAGCGAGGGCAGCGCGGACCAGATCTCGATCACGCGCTGGAAGATCAGGTCGGTCTTGCCCCCGAAATAGCCCTGCACCGCGCCGGCGGCGACGCCGATGATCGAGGACAAAAAGGTCAGGGCGAAGCCGAACAGGATCGAGATGCGGGTGCCGTAAATCACGCGGGCCAGCACGTCGCGGGCACCGCCGTCGGTACCGAGCCAGTCCTTCTCAATGGCGGCGCACGCCTTCGCTGCCGGTTCGCCGGCCTTGACCGCCGCCACCTCGCACTGGCCCTTGCTCAAGGTCCAGGTCGGCTGCATCGGTGCCGGCAGCGCTTCGCCGAAATTGGGCGTGCCATACGAGAAGCGGATCGGCGGCCACAGCATCCAGCCGTGGGCGTCGATCTCCTGCTGCACCGCCTTATTGCGATAGTCCGCCGGCGCGAACAGGAAGCCGCCGAACTTGTCCTCGCCGTAGTCCCGGACGATCGGCGAGAGCAGCTCGCCCTTGTAGGAGACGAGAATTGGACGATCGTTGGCGATGAACTCGGCGAAGAGCGTGACGACGAAGATCGCCGTGAACAGGATCAACGAGCAGTAGCCGCGCTTGTGGCTGCGGAAGACAGCAAGGCGGCGCGCGTTGATCGGCGTCAGGCGCAGGAAGCGCGACGTTGGCACGCGCGGCGTAAGCTGGCCGGTGGTCTGCGGCTTGGCCCTATGAACGGGTGCGTCCACTCAGACCTCGCGCCGCTCGAAGTCGATGCGCGGATCGATCCAGGTGTAGGTGAGGTCGGAGATCAGGTTCACGAACAGCCCGATGAGCGCGAAGACGTAGATGTTGGCGAACACGATCGGGTAGTCGCGCGCGATCACCGCTTCGTAGGACAGGCGCCCGAGCCCATCCAGGGAGAAGATGTATTCGATGAGCAGAGCGCCGGTGAAGAAGGCGCCGACGAAAGCGGCGGGGAAGCCCGCCACCACGATCATCATCGAGTTGCGGAACAGATGGCCGTAGAGCACGCGGCGCTCGTCGAGCCCCTTCATGCGCGCCGTTAGGACGTAGGCCTTGCCGATCTCGTCGATGAAGGCGTTCTTGGTCAGCGCCGTCACCGTGGCGAAGGAACCGAGCGTCAGCGCCGTCACCGGCATTGCAATGTGCCAGAGATAGTCGCCGACCTTGCCCGCGAGCGAGAGCTGATCGAAATCGTCGGAGGTCAGACCGCGTTGCGGGAACAGCGGGAAGTTGGCCGAGCAGAACAACGTGGCGAGCAGCACCGCCCAGAGGAAGCTCGGGATGGCGAAGCCGGTCGAGACAACGAGCGACGTCGCGATGTCGAAGCGCGAGCCGTCGCGGATCGCCTTGCGAATGCCGAGCGGGATCGAGATCAGGTAGGAGAGCAGCGTCATCCAGACGCCGAGCGAGACCGAGACCGGCAACTTCTGCCAGATCAGCGTCGAGACGGGAATGCGCGAAAACAGCGAGCGCCCGAGGTGGAACGTGGCATCGCCCTTCAGCAGCAGCCAGAAGCGCTCCCAAACCGGCTTGTCGTAGCCGAACTGCTTCTCGATCTCGCGGCGTACGCCGGGGTCGAAGCCCTGCAGGCCGCGGGCACGGCTCTCGCCGATCGACGTGCTGCCGCCGGCCTCCCCCACGGCGGAGCCGCCGCTCTGGATCTGCGATACCATGCGGTCCACCGGGCCGCCGGGCACGAAGTTCGAGATCACGAAGGAGATGAAGACCACGCCGACGATCGTCGGGATCATCAAGCCAAGTCGGCGCAACGTGTAGGCGAGCATGGCGGCGGCCTCAACCAGGCAGCGCGGTCTTCTTGGCCTTCGACTCGTCGTACCACCAGGTGGAGACGACATTGAGCCCGTATTTGGCGTCCTGCTTCGGCTTGCCGAACAGATCCCAGTAGGCGACGGTGTGGCCGTTCTTGTTCCACATCGGCACCCAGTAGTGACCGGCGCGCAGCACCCGATCGATGTCGCGGCACACGATCGTGAGGGTCTCGCGGTTGTCGGCGACCACCGCCTTCTCGATCAGCGCGTCAAGAATGGGATCGCTGATGCCGCAGAGGTTACGCGAGCCGGGTATCTTCGCCGCCTCCGAGCCGAACGAGTCGCGCATCCCCGCGCCCGGCGTGGTGCCGAAGCCGAAACGCAGCGTCACGATGTCGAAGTCAAACTTGTCGGTGCGCTGCTTGTACTGCGCGGGATCGACGACGCGGATGTTGGCGTCGATGCCGAGCAGCTTCAGATTGCGGATGAAAGGCAACGTGTGCGGCTCGAGAGCGGGATCGGAGTCCAGGAACTCGACCGTGAACGGTGAGCCGTCGGGCA
This sequence comes from Beijerinckiaceae bacterium, assembly GCA_965198715.1. GTDB lineage: Bacteria > Pseudomonadota > Alphaproteobacteria > Rhizobiales > Beijerinckiaceae > RH-AL1. The sequence goes on along the minus strand of CBDAPV010000001.1, from coordinate 2,027,895 downwards.
GCGTCAGCTTTTGCCCCTGCCGCTTGCAGCCGGCGGCAAGCAGCAGGTCGAGGCCCTTTCGCAGCAGAGCGCGGTCCGAACCCGAGCCGTCGCTCTCCGGCGGCATCGCGGCCAAGCCGAACACTTCGGGCGGGAGCTTGGCGCGAAACGGCTCAAGGAGCGTCAGCTCCTCGGGCGATGGCGCGCCTGCCGCCGCCATCGGCGAATTCTGGAAGTAGGAAGTCGTGCGCTGGTAGGCGTCGTACATGATGTTGGCGTTGGTCCACTTGAAATCGAAGGCGGTGCCGAGCGCCTGACGAATGCGCGGATCCTTGAACTTGTCGCGACGCGTGTTCATGAACCAGCCCTGCGTTCCGTTCGGGAAATCGTCGGGGATGAAGGCCTTGATCATGCGGCCGTCCTTCACCGGCGGGATGTCGTAGCCGGTGGCCCAGATGCGCGAGGTGAACTCCTCGTGGAAGGTGAAGGCGCCGGTCTTGAATCCCTCAAAAGCCAGGGATCGGTCGGCATAATATTCGTAACGGATCGTCTTGAAATTGTTCGTGCCGACGTTGATCGGCAGGTCCTTAGCCCAGTAATTCGGGCGAAGCTCCATCGCGATGTACTTGCCCTGACTGAACGCGCCGACCTTGTAGGGACCGGAGCCGAGCGGCGGCTCCAGGCTGACCTCGTCGAACGGCACTTTGGCGTAGAAGGCGGCGGAGAAGATCGGCAGGCCGGCGAGGAAGAGGATGAAGTCGCGCGCATGGCCGGGTTGGAGACGCACCGTGACCACGTCGTCGCCCTCGGCCTCGATGCTCGCGAGATCGCGGCGCAGCGGGATCCAATAGGAGGGGTGGCCCTTGTCGCGCAGGATCTCGACGGAGAACTTCACGTCCCTGGCGGTCAGCGGGGTGCCGTCGGCGAACCTCGCCTCCTTACGCAGGAGGAACCGGTAGATGCTCTTGTCGGAGGTGTAGCGCACCGCACGGGCGACGAGGCCGTAGAGCGCGTCGGGCTCGTCGGCCGAACCGGTCATCAGGCTGTCGAAAGAGGCGGACACACCGGCGGCGCCGTCGCCGCGCAGGTTGAAGATGTTCAGCGTGTTGAAGGTGAGGAAGTTCTGATTGCCGGAGGTGCCGGTGATCTGCAGCTTGATGATGCCGCCCTTGAGCGCCTGCGGATCCACGTAGGAAAGGTGGGTGAAGTCCTTCGGCAGGCCTAGGTCGCCGAAGGTCGAGAGGCCGTAGGTCTCGGTCTCGCCGCTCACGTTAGCGTCTGCCGCCAAGGCGCCGAAGCGCCCGGGCCGCGCCAAGGTCGGGAGAACAAGGCCAACGGCGCCGAGGGACGCCAGGGCCGTGCGGCGCGTGGGCCGCATCACGTAACTCGGGACGAGCTCACGATCGTTTCGCATGCTCGCACCCGTGATCGCCGATTGTGTCGCTTTTGCCGCGACGCCTCGGACACGATGACGCCGCTACTCAGATCAGCCACTACTTGGCGTCGCCCGGCGTCGGTGCCGCATACGGCTCCGGACCGACGGCATCGCCTTCACCTTTGTCGCCAGCGGTCGCCAGCGACGGCGGCGTCGGATCGGCCTTCGCCAGTGTCGGCTCTGACGCCGCGGCGGCGGCGTATTGCGGGTCGGCGGCTTGGTAAGGCTCGGGGCCCTCGTTCGCCGACGCCGACGCGACCGGCTCCGCAACTGGTATCGCCTCGGCTTTGGCGTCCTGCTGCGGCTTGGCGGGCGCCGCTTCGGTCTTCCGGCCCGGAGCCGCATTGTCATGCGTCAGCGCGGGCGTCGGCATGCCGGGCTTGCGCTCGTCCGGCTGCTGCGGGGCACCGGCAGCGCTACTCGCCTCCGGCACCTGCGGCACCGGCTGCTGCGACCCAGGCGGCAGCGGCGGCACCGGCGGCTTCTGGTCGCCCGGCTTAGCTTCCGGCACCATGTTCTTGGCTTCGCCCGGATGATCGTTCATGGCCTTCTCGGCGCCCTTGTCGGTGCCGGGCAGCGCCACCGGGTTGTCCGACAGCGTGCGCAGGTAGGCGATGATCTGGGCACGCTTCTTCTCGTTGGCCTCGCCAGGGTAGCCCATCTTGGTGCCGGGAATGTAGGCCGCCGGCTTCGTCAACCACGCGTTCAGATCGTCGATCGTCCACTCGCCGCTCTTGGCCTTCAAGCCGGCGGAATAGTCGAAGTCCTCAACCGAGCCCTTCTTGCGGTCGACCACGTTCCAGAGGTCAGGGCCGACGAGCGACCCCGCGCCTTTCTTGACGTTATGGCAGGCCTCGCAGACCTGGGCGGCGGCCTGGCCCTTCTTGGGATCGGCTTCGCCGACCATCGTCAGGAACGCGGCCTCTCCGGCCGCCTCTCCTGCGCCGTTGCTCTTGTCTCCCTGTCCAGCGCCGCCCTTGGCATCGACCGCGGCGACCTTCTTGTCGGCCTCGGTGACCTTCGGCAGCGGCTTGGGATTCTTCGACAGCGTGCGCAGGTAGGCGATGATGTCGGCGCGCTTATCGGGGTCGTCCTGACCGGGGTAGCCCATCTTGGTGCCCGAAACGTAGGCGGACGGCTTGGTGACGAACTCGTCGAGGTCGGCGTAGGTCCAATCGCCGCCCTTGGCCTCCATCGCCTTGGAATATTCGAAGCCGGGTTCCTTGCCCTTGGGGCGATCGACGACGTTCCACAGGTCCGGACCGACCTTGGCGCCGGCGCCTTCCTGGAAGTTGTGGCAGGCGGAGCAGACCTTGACGTCGGCCTCGCCCTTCTTCGGGTCGGCCTTCTCCATCCGTAGCGCGATGGGAATGATTTCTGGCTTCTTCTCGGCGTCAGCAGCCGCGACTTCCTTCGGCTCCGGCAAGGCATAACCCGGCTTGGCGGGCGCGCCCGGTTCGTAGATACCCTGCGCGACGATCCCGATCCCCATGCCAACGAGGCACGTGCCGAGCACGGCGCCGGCGATCTTGTTCAACTGCCAGGAGTCCATCGCCTATTGGCCCATCCTTTGTTCGGCTCTCACGCCATTTTGCCGAGCCTTAGCCGTTTTCGAGGCGCACTGTCCATAAGGCCTCAGAGCTTCTTTTTGCCCTATCTCGTGGGTACCTACTAAAGCCCCTCGGCCTGTGCCGTGATCGCCTTCATCCGCCAAGAAAAGAGCATGACAGCCAAGACGATCGCTTTCCAGGGCGAGCCAGGCGCAAACTCGCACATCGCCTGCGCCGAGGCCTATCCCGGCTGGACCGCCCTGCCCTGCGATACCTTCGAGGACGCGCTCGCTGCCGTGACCGAAGGTCGCGCCGCTTTGGCGATGATCCCCATCGAGAATTCGATCGCCGGACGCGTTGCTGACATCCACTCGCTGCTGCCCGCCTCCGGGCTGTTCATCGTCGCCGAACACTTCCTGCCGATCCGTTTCCAGCTGCTCGGCCTCCCCGGCGCCACGCTCGCCGGCATTACGGACATCTACAGCCATGTTCACGCGTTGGGACAATGCCGCCGCATCATCCGCCAGCATGGCTGGAAGACCCACGTGGCCGCCGACACCGCCGGGTCGGCACGCGAAGTGGCCGGCTGGGGCGACCCGACCCGCGCCTCGCTGGCGCCGCGCCTCGCCGCCGAGCTGTACAGCCTCGACCTCCTTGCGGAGGACGTCGAGGACGAGAAGCACAACACAACGCGCTTCGTGATTTTGTCGCCGGTGCCGCAATGGCCGGAGCTCGGCCATGGACGGCCTTCGATCACGACCTTCGTCTTCCGCGGGCGCAACGTGCCGGCGGCGCTTTATAAGGCGCTCGGCGGCTTCGCCACCAACGGCGTCAACATGACCAAGCTCGAGAGCTACATGGTCGAGGGCTCGTTCACCGCCACGCAGTTCCTCGCCGACGTCGACGGCCATCCCTACGACGCCGGTCTCGCCGGAGCGATGGAGGAGCTCGCCTTCTTTTGCACCGAAATTCGGGTGCTCGGCGTCTATCCCGCCCATCCGTTCCGCTCGGATCGCGAGAGGCGGTCCGGCACGAAAGCGGCGATGCCGTCGGTGCCGGACATCTACGCGTCCTTCGGCCTACCTTGAGCACCGCGCCATCCGACCTTCGTTTGTTCGTACAAGGTGCCGACGCCAGCATCGCCATTTAATGCAAGCCTATCCAACCTCAGGGAAGCTGATGCCATCCGACCTGCCGAACCTGGAAGGCCTGACCGGCCTCGAGCAGCTCCGCGCAATGATCGCGGGCGGCGGCGTGGCGCGGATTGGCAAGACGCTGGGTTTCGCCTTGTCCGAGGCCGGAGACGGCACGGCCGTGTTCACGGCGACGCCGGGCCTCGAGCACTTCAACCCGATCGGCACGGTGCACGGCGGCCTTGCGGCGACCTTGCTCGATAGCGCCTGCGGCTGCGCCGTGCATTCCAAGTTGTCGCCGACCCAGGGCTACACGACGCTGGAACTGAAGATCGCCTATCACAAGGCGATGACAGACAAGACCGGCGAGGTGCGAGCCGAGGGCCGCGTGGTCAGCATTGGCCGGCGTGCCGCCTTCGCTGAGGCGACGCTGAAGGGTGTCGACGGCAAGCTCTACGCCAGCGCCACCTCGACGCTGCTGGTGCTCGAGCGCTGAGGCGCGCGATACGCGCCCCGATCTCCGCGCCCCTTGCGCGACGCATGACAGGCCGGCACGCTCCGCACCGATCGAACTTAGCTTCGCCCCAATGATGAGGTTTGGTGCCTCACCGAGACGTTGAGCGGCCCGGCCGGAGTCGCTTGTGAAGGCAACGCCAACCTCTTTCATGTTCATCGTGCTGATGAGCCTGCTCGGCGCGATGTCCGCTTTCGCGACCGACATGTCGCTGGCGGCGGTCGAGCCGATGGCGCGCGACCTCCACGTCAGCGCCAACACCGTTGGCCTGTCTTTGTCGGCCTTCATGCTGTCCTTCGCACTGTCGCCACTGTTCTACGGGCCGTTGTCGGACCGTTACGGCCGGCGCCCAGTCGCGCTGCTCGCCTGCACCGTCTACGTCATCGGCGGCATCGGCTGCGTCTTCGCCGGCAGCCTGCCGGCGCTGCTGGTGTGCCGCTTCGTGCAAGGCATCGGCGGCGGGGCGCGGCCGCTCGGCCTCGCCATCATCGGTGATCACTTCAGGGGTCCAGCGGCGCGCGAGAAGATGTCCTACGTCTCCGCGCTCAGCCTGCTGGCACCGCTGCTGGCACCTTCGATCGGCGCCCTGCTGATGGTCTTTGGCAGCTGGCGCTGGATCTACCTCTTCCTCACGCTGACGGGCGCCGTGGCGCTGCTGCTGGTCCACTGGAAGCTCGGCGAGTCGCTGCCGGAAGAGCGCCGCGTGGCGGTGGCGCCGGTTGAGGTGGCGCGCCACTACCTCAGCGTGTTCCGCAATCGCCGGTCGCTGGCCTTCGCACTGGTCGCCGTCTCGATGTTCGGGGTGATCTTCGGCTACGTGTCGGGTTCGCCCTACGTGATGATCGGCGCGTTCCATCTCACGCCGGCGCAGTACGGCCTGACATTCATGTTGAACTCGTCCGGGCTCCTTGTCGGCAACCTGGCCAGTGCCAGGCTCAACCGCCGCGGTATCCGCCCGGCGATCCTGCTCGGGACCGGGCTGACGCTGGTCTGCAGCGGTGCCGTAGCTTTGGTCGTCCTCACGCTTGCGGGTAACACCGACGTCGCGCTTTTCCTGCCCTTCCTGTTCCTGTGCATGGCCGGCTGCGCGATGGCCAACACCAACGCGCTGCAGCTCGCCATCGAGCCGATGCTGCATATCGCGGGGACGGCGAGCGCCGCGGTGGTGTCAGCCCAGCTCTTCCTCGGCGCCTTCGCCGGCTGGGCCGTGGCCGCACTCTACGATGGACGCACGCCGCTCTCAACCGTTGGCGCCATGGCGATCATCGGCCTCGGCGGCCTGGCCGCCTTCCTCCTCCGGCCGCGGCGCCAAGTGCTGGAACAACTGGTCCTTGGGCCGATCGCGGCCGCGAACCGGTAACTTCAAGACCGGCGGCGCGCGATGATCTGCTGACTTGAGAGGGAGAGCTGTTTTCCTAGGAGCAAGCCTTCGATCGAAAGCTCAGGCGGCTTTCGCTTGCGCCTCGTCCTTCTCGACAGGTGCTGCGAGGCTGCGCCCGAAGATGAGGTCGTCGCGCACGTCGCCGACGGCCTGTCCACGCTTCATCATGTCAAGATACCAGAGCCCGTCCACGGTGTCGCCGTAGAGTACGGCACCTGTGATCCTGTCGCCGTCCAGGATGATCTTCTTGTAGACGTTCTGCTTGAGGTCCTCGTAGAGCAGGATCTCCTTGCCCTCACCGGTGATGTCACCGGCGGAGAACAGCGAGACGCCCGAGACCTTGAGATTGGTCCCGATGACCGAGCCGATGTAGGACGCCTTGCGGTCGCCCGAAAGCAGCCCAGCCAGGGCCCGGGCCTGCTCATAGGCCGGCTCGACAAGACCATAGGTCGAGCCGCGGTGTTCGCAGCATTCGCCGATGGCGTAGATGTCGGGATCGCTGGTGCGCATCTGGTCGTCGACGAGGATCCCGCGCTTCGCATCTAGGCCGGCAGCCTTGCCGAGATCGACATTAGGGCGCACGCCGACGGCGCAGACCACGAGATCGGCCTCGAGCACGCGACCGTCGACGAGTTCCACGCCCTCGACCTTGTCGTTGCCCAGCACCCGCGCCGTGTCCGCGTGGAGGATCACCTCGCACCCTTTTGACAGGATGGCCTCGAGCAGCATCTGCCCGGCCGACTCGTCAAGCTGGCGCTCCATCAGCCGGTCGCCGATGTGGAGCAGCGTGACCTTCACGCCAGCCTTGGCGAGACCGTAGGCCGCCTCCAATCCGAGCAGACCGCCTCCGATAACAACAGCGGGCCGCCCAGGCGCCACACCTTTAAGCATCTGGTCGACATCGCCCATCCATCGAAACGTGATCGCGCCAGGCAGGTCCATGCCCGGCTTCGGTAGCTTGATGGCGTGTGATCCCGTTGCGAGGACCAGCTTGGAATAAGAGATCTCGTTGTCGCCGACCGTTACCATCTTGCGCTCGCGATCGATGCCGGTGACGGCACGGCCGTAGACATTGGTGATGCCGTTCTTCGCCCACCAGCCGCGCGGCTTCAGTTCGAGATCGTCGGCCTTCACTTCTTGGGCGAGGAGCGATGACAACAGGACGCGATTATAGCCGCGGTGTGGCTCGTCGCCGACCAGGATGATGGCATAGCGCCCGAGGGCACGTGCAACGAGCTCCTCGGCGAGCTTAGTGCCGGCCATGCCCTGGCCAACGATGACGAGAGGTTCGCTCATAGTCGTCTCCGTCGTGTTCGCAACACTTCTCAACGCAATGCTCGTGCCGCCAGAGTCTGCGGCGCGGGCGCAGCTCTATCGCGCGCCGAAGATGGCGCTGCCGACCCTCACGTTCGTGGCACCGAGCGGGATTGCCAACTCGTAGTCGGCGCTCATCCCCATCGACAGGCCGGCGACCCCGTTGCGCGCGGCGATGGTGGCGAGCAGCGCGAAATGGGGCGAGGCCTGATCGTCGATCGGCGGGATGCACATCAGGCCGTCCACGTTCAGACCATGCTCGCTGCGGCAGCTAGCGATGAAGGCGTCGGCCTCCTCGGGCAGCACGCCGGCCTTCTGCGGCTCAGCGCCGGTGTTGACCTGCACGTAGAGTTTCGGGCACCGCCCGGCCTTCTGCACCGCGTCGGCGAGGGCGCGCACGATCTTGGGCCGGTCCACCGTCTCGATGGTGTCGAAGGTCGCAACCGCGTCGGCGGCCTTGTTGGATTGCAGCGGTCCGATGAGGTGGAGATCGAGGCTGCCGTAGCGCGCGCGCAGACCCGGCCACTTGCCCTGCGCCTCCTGCACGCGGTTCTCGCCGAACACGCGCTCGCCCGCATTCAGAGCTGGCAGGATGTGCTCCGCCGAAAACGTCTTGGAGACGCAGACCAGAGTCACGGAGGCAGGATCGCGCCCGCAGTCGCTGGCGGCGCGGGCCAAGTGTTCACGTACCCCAGCCAGGAGCATCGCGACGCCGTCGCTCGTGACGGTCACGTCAGGTTCGCGGCACGCCCGTGGCGTTCGTCACTCCTCCGGGATTGCTCAGGCCGGGCGCGACAGGGCCGCCGATCTGCGGCGGCCCTCCCTTAACGCCGGCCCCGTTCTGCATGGAGCCGGAATCCATCTCGAGGCAGGTCAGCACCTCGACGTAGCTTGGGCTGGGGTTGCGCGACTGCTCAACGCAATCCTGCTTATCCTTGCTCTTGAAGCTCGACCAACGCTTGGCGAGCTCGCCCTTCGCGCCCATCTCGTCTTGCATGCAGCCCTTGAACGCGCTGTCCTTGTCGCCGCTTCCAGAGCTGAACTTCTGCGCATCCGAGCACGATGTTTTGACGTCCAGGTAGGGCACGCCACCGCCGTAGGGGCCATCGGCATTGCGCTGGCGGGCGTCCGCGCCGATTGTGGCGGCCACCAGGACGGCGGTGGTGAGAACTGTCGTGCGCGCGATCATGATCCGCCTCTTGCTTGGCGCCACCTTCGGCAAAAGCCTGCGCCGACGCAACAGCTGAGACGGTCGCAGGATCGCTCTTTCCCCGAGCCGCCGGCGCCTGTACGACGGGCGACCTTTTCAGGAACCGACATGCCCTCCGACGCACCCGTCCGCATCGGCACCCGCGGCAGCCCGCTCGCGCTGGCCCAGGCACATCAGACCCGCGACCGGCTGCGCGTCGCCCACGGGCTCGACGAGTCGGCCGTCGAGATCCACGTCATCAAAGTTAGCGGCGATGCCATTCAGGATCGACCGCTCTCCGAGGCCGGCGGCAAGGGCCTCTTTACCAAGGAGCTCGACACCGCGCTGATGATGGGCAGCATCGACCTCGCGGTGCATTCGGCCAAGGACCTGCCGACCTGGCTGCCCGACGCCATCATCATCGTCGGCTACTTGCCGCGCGAGGACGTGCGCGACTGCTGGATCTCGCCGGTCGCGCCGTCGCCACGCGAGCTGCCGCACGGCGCCGTGGTCGGCACCGCGTCGCTGCGCCGCGGCGCCATGCTGCGGCGCATCCGCCCCGACGTCGAGATCCAGCTGCTGCGTGGCAACGTGCAGACGCGGCTGCGCAAGGTGGGCGAGGGGGCGTTTGCCGGCACGCTGCTGGCGCTCGCGGGGCTGCGCCGCCTCGGGTTGGAGCACGAGGCGACCTACGTCATTCCAATAGAGGACTTCCTGCCGGCGGCGGGACAGGGCGCAATCGGCATCACCACCCGCGCCGATGATCCGCGCACGGCCGCGATGCTGGCGCCGCTGCTCTGCGAGGCGACCGGCATCGCGCTCGCCGCAGAGCGCGGCTTCCTCGCCGCGCTGGACGGTTCGTGCCGTACGCCGATCGGCGCGCACGCGCTGGTCGAGAGCGGCAAAGTCACGCTGCGCGGCACTGTGCTGCGACCCGATGGCGGCCAGGCCTTCGACGAGGAGGTCTACGGCGCTACGTCCGACGCGGAGCTCGTCGGCCGCACCGCAGGCGAGACGATCAAGGGCCGTCTGCCGGCCGGCTTCTTTGAGCCGCACTGATCGTGCGCGTGCTGCTCACCCGCGCCGTTGAAGATGCGGCACGCACGCGCGCCATCTTGGAAGGCCTCGGCCATCGCGTTCTGGTGTCGCCGGTGATCGTCACAGCGGCGACCGGGGCCGCTTGGCCCAGCGGCGTCGTCGACGCCGTGCTGGCCACGAGCGGCAAAGCCTTCATCGCAACCACCGAGGGCGGGCCGATGCCGGAGGCTCGCCGCCTCGTGCCGCTGTGGCTCGTGGGCCAACGGACGGAAGAAGCGGCGCGGGCTGCCGGTTTCCTCGGCCCAGCCTACTTTGCGCCCAACGCCGTATCTCTCGCCTTTGAGCTGAGCAAGCGCCGTTCACGAAATCGCGTCGTGTATCTGGCGGGGCGCAATCGCAAACCGGACATCGAAACGGCCCTCAGCGTCATGGACCAAGCCATCGACGTCATCGAGGTTTACGAAGCTATCGCCGCTCATCGCCTGGAAGATCATGTTGCGAAGGCAATCGCCGAGGACACCGTAGACGCCGTACTTCACTTTTCGAGGCGGAGCGCAACGCTCTTCGCTGATATCGTGCTGGCCGCCAACCTAAAAGTTCGCACATTGCATTTCTGCTTGTCGGCAGATGTGGCAGAAGCACTTGCGAGCAAAGGGCTGACAACTAGCGTCGCGGCGGAGCCCAATGAGGCTTCGCTGATCGCGACGCTATCGGCGTTCGACGCTACTTAACGAGCACGACGCTAAGAAAACTATCCTGCGCGTCGACGTACTCGTCACGTTTCAGCACCAGACTCATCAGGTTCGCCTCGGCCCGCTCGCGATTGTCAGGGTCGGGAACAGTTCTGATGAAACGCTTCTGCGCCTCGATCGCCCGATTGACCCGCTCGAGCTTGGCATCGTCGACGGCTGTATTCATGACTGCGCCCCTGACGGTGTCTGATTGTTGTCATAATCCAACCATAAAATGTTAGTTCCCGGCGAGAACAAACAACGTCAAAACGGCTCTCCGGGCGAGCCTTCCTACTTCGAGGCAACATCCTCCTCGTCGCCGCTACGTCGCGGCTGGCTGATCGACACCGGATCGCTGCCAGGGAAGGTCTGCTCAAGACCCTCTTCCAGATCGTCCGTCTTGCTCTCTTCGGGCTCGGCGTCCTTGTTCTTGACCTTCTCGATCATGCGACTGTGCTCCTTACTCTTCTACAAAGAGTCGACCCTGCCTTCGCGTTCCGAGCGGATTCAGCTGGTCGCGACGACGCGCGCCGGCGGAAAGGCGACCTCGACGAAGGTGCCCTGGTCCACTTTGCTGCGGATCGTGAGCGCGGCCTCGTTGGCTTCCACCAGTGCTTTGGTGAGGGGAAGACCCAGCCCGGTCCCCCCGGTGCCGGAAGCGGGTGGCCGCGAGAGTTGACGAAACGGCTCCAGCGCAGCGGCGATGTCGCTCTCCGACATGCCGGAGCCGGTGTCGCGGATGCGAAGCACGACGTATCCGGACTCCGTCAGTTGGCTGGCCACGATCACCTGACCGCCGGGCTCGTTGAACTTGACCGCGTTGGAGAGAAGATTCAGCGCGATCTGCCGCAGCGAGCGTTCGTCGGCGGTGACATGCGGCAGGTTCGGCGCCAACGACAGCCGCATGATCACCCGCTCGCGCGACGCTTGCGGCTGCATCAACGCCACGCAGTCCGAGACGATGCGGTTGATGTCGATGTCCTGCAGCGCGAGCTCCATCCGGCCCGCCTCGATCTTCGACAGGTCGAGCAGGTCGTTGACCAGGCTCATGACGTGCGTGCCGGAGCCGTGGATATCGCGCAGGTAGTCCTTGTAGCGCTCGTTGCCGAGCGGGCCGAAGCGCTCCTCCATGATGATCTCGGCAAAACCGATGATCGCGTTGAGCGGGGTGCGAACCTCGTGGCTGACCTTGGCGAGGAAGTCGGATTTCAGCGCGCTGGCGCGCTCGGCGACGCGGCGCGCCTCCTCGAGCTCGCCTTCGACCTTCTTCCAATGGGTGAGGTCACGAAACAACGCGCAGTAACGCCCCGGCATCATCGGCATCGTGGCGTCTCCGGAAGGTCCGAGCCGTCCGAGCGTCATGAAGACCGGGATGGGACCGCCCTGGGCTGCCGTCACCAGGAACTCACGGCCGTCGTTGAGCAGCGAACGCGTCGCATCCGACTTCACGCCTTCGAGGTAGTCGCGCGCCAGATCGCGATCGTGGGGCGCGAAAAGTTCGAGGAACGGCTTGCCCAAGACTTCGCCGCGATCGCGGCCGAACAGCGCCTCGCCAGCTCGGTTCAGCGAAAGCACGTGGCACTCGTCGTCCATTACCACGACGCCGTCGGTCGCGGTCTCGAGGATGGCGCGCAGCTCGCGCCGATCGTCGTTCTCGCGGTCCGGGGCGACGGGCACCAACTTGGCAATCCCGATCAACTCGGCGGCGGGCGGCAGGCTTGCCCGCTGTTCGGTTTGCAGGGTCAGCAGCGTCGCCGGCAACCCGTCCCACTCGATGCGCTGCACCCGGGCCGTCGCCGGGACGGTCGTGCCCGCGCGCGTTCGCACCGCGACGGCCTCGGCGCCGCTGGCGTTGCCCGGCGTGCTGCCGAAGAGGTGCGCCATGCCGCCGGCGATGTGCAGCGCGTCTTCGTCGGCGAACCCGGTGAGATCGAGCAGGTGGCGGTTGGCGAAGATCGGCACGTTGTCCCGGCTGACGAGTAGGCCGAGGGCGAGCCTGTCGAACAGCCCGAGCCCGTTGCGGGCGATCTCGGCGTCCCGCGATGCGCTGCCGTGAGAGGGCGGCGTCGGCTGTAGCGCCGTCTCGGTCGCCAGCGCCTCGACAGCGCGATGCTCCTCGTGGAAGGCAGCGCTCTCGTCCGCACGCGGCTCGACGTCGTCTGCCGACAGAGCTTCGCTTTCCGAAACGGCGGCGGTGGTGCTCTCGCTGTGCTCCGGCGTGGTTTCGACCTCGCCTTCCGAAATCGACGGCAGCGCCGCCTCGGGCTGCGGCGCGGGAGGTGCCTCGTTCAAGCCGGCCTGATCGCGCAACTCGGCCGCGAGCGCGGCGAATACCCGCTGGTCTTCCTTGGACAGCGCCTTGGACGGAAACGCGATCACCTTGCCGGTCTCGGCGGCGCTAGGCGCCAGGCGAAGCGGCTCACGCGGGATGAGGACGTCGAGCTTGACGACGCCGTAGCCTTTGTAGCCGCAGAAAGTGCGATCGGGGTCGAAGGCGGGGATGGCGCCGAGCCCCACGGCCACGGCGGCGGACGCACCGTCGATCGGCCAGGCGAGATCGACGCCGCTCCAGGTATCCTGCGATCGCAGGGCGCTTTCGAGCCGCCCCGTGGGATCGAGGCGTGGGGCCAGCTCGATCAGGTCAAGGCCGACGAGGTCGGCGTTGCCGGGGCCGACGATCTCGGCGAGCGGCGGCGACAGCTGGGTGCAGACCGCTTTCGCATCGGTCTGCCAGAGGAAGCGCAGTGTGCGCCGGCTCGGCCAGCGCCGGCGCAGCGCGGCGTGGATTGCCGGCACGTCCAGCGGACCTGCAGGCAGCGGCTGGTCGGCGGCTTCAGCCTCCCTCATTGTTGCGGGCGCTTCGGCAGAAAGGCCCGGCGCGGCACCCTGGATCGCGTCCGCTGGCGGCAGGGCGACCGGCGCGGCAGCGGCGGGCGCCGCCGGCAGAAGATCGGCGCGGACATTTAGCGCCGCGGCGACGAAGAACGAGCCGGTGTTGGCGCGGATCCGGCGGCAGAGGAAGGTGATGATCTCGCTCGCAGGTCCGAGATTGAAGCGGAGCCGCTCGAGTCGCGGCGCACCCTCCAGGGGCAACGTGCTCTGCAGCGTGGCCAGTCGACGCGCACCGAGGTCGCGTCCGGCCAGGAGGCGCGCGGAGAGCGCCTCGCCGTCGGCGACGCCGAACAGTTTGAAAAGGGCGCGGCTCGCCAAGACCAGCCGCGGACCGTCCTCGCCGCGGCTCGCCACGGCGATCAGCGGCGCGCGAGAACCCGCCTGCAGCGCCAGCGCCTTGACGCACAATTCGAGATCACCGCGCGTCAGGCCAGCCGCAAACCACACATCATCCATCGGCGCTCAGCGTCCCCACCGCCGCGTCGGGCTCGGCGCCCGTAACGAAAGCCTAACGAAGCTTTAAACCGTGACGAAAGGCGGCGTCCACGTATGCCGCGCCACCATCCCCGCCAAGGCGTCCTCAAGGTTAATTGCGGAGGATTCGCGGCGCTCAGCGGCTGGCGTGCGCGGCCACCAGCTTTTCGTAGAGCGCGAGCGTGGTCCGCGCGATCCTCTCCCAGCTGAAATGCGCCTCGACGCGGGCGCGACCGGCGGCGGCGAAACGGGCACGGAGGTCGGGATCGGCGGCGAGCCGGTTGATCGCCGCGGCGAGAGCCTCGGAGAAGCCCGCGGGATTGGTCGGCTCGAAGCCGGTGCCCGGCTTAAGTCCGACGTCGACGAGCAGTCCGGTCTCCTCGTGCACTACCACCTCGGGAATGCCGCCGACCCTCGATGCGACCACCGGCGTGCCGCAGGCCATCGCCTCGAGGTTGATGATGCCGAACGGCTCGTAGACCGAAGGGCAGCAGAACATCGCGGCATGGGTGTAGAGCTGGATGACGTCGGCGCGCGGAAGCATCTCGCGGATCCAGACGACGCCGGGGCGCGCGGCGGCAACGCGGGCGACGCCCTGCTCCATCTCGCGGCCGATCTCGGGCGTGTCCGGCGCCCCGGCGGCGAGCACCACCTGAATGGCCGGATCAATCCTCGGAATGGCATCGACGAGGTGGATGATGCCTTTCTGCCGGGTGATGCGTCCGACGAACAGCACGAAAGGCAGCGCCGGATCGATGCCGTGGCGGATCAGCACGTCGGTGCCGAGCACGGCGCGATACTCGTCGAGGTCGATACCGTTGTGGATCACGTGCACCTTCTCCGGCGCAACGGAGAAGAGGCGCAGAACGTCGGCGCGCGTCTCCTTCGAAACGGCGATGATGGCGTCGGCTGCCTCGATCGCCGTTTTCTCCATCCAGGCGGAAAGGTGATAGCCGTTGCCGAGCTGCTCGACCTTCCACGGCCGTAGCGGCTCGAGCGAGTGGATCGTAAGCGCGTAGGGCACGCCCCACAGCTTGGCGGCCAGCAGGCCGGCCATGTCGGTGTACCAGGTGTGGCAATGCACGAGGTCGGCGTCGAGCGTGTCCTTGGCCATCACCAGCGACCTCGCCATGGCGTCGACCGCGCCGACGAAGCGCGGATCGGTGTCGCGCCGGATCTCGTCCCATTGCGGAATGCCGCACACGCTGAGCCGGCCTTCGTCGAGGCGCTGCTCGCCGAAGCAGCGGACCTCGACGTCGACGTGCCCGGCGAGCGCGCGCGATAGATACTCCACGTGCACGCCCGCGCCACCGTAGACGTGCGGCGGGTACTCCTTGGTGAAGAGCGCGACTTTTTTCAGCGACGGCATGGCCGGCCTCCGGACGACGCCTGTAACGGGCTGGCGCGCTCCTGCGGCCAGCCCGTCGGACCGCATCGTCTAGGCGGTCCTACATTCGAAGGCCATAGTCCGGGCGCCATGCCGGCCCGGTCATCGACTTGTGCTGTCCACGCAATCTTGCGTCCTGTGCGTGAGGCGGGGACCATCCGTCACGGATGGAATGACTCTCGATGAGCAGGATCTGTTCGCAGATGAAAGTCGTCATTCGTTCGTCCGCGGCGTGCATCCCCTACGATGCCCCTTTAGGAGATCGAACAGCAGCCCCGCCGTAGCCTCGACACTGCCCAGTCCTTTCGCGCCGCTCGCGCGCCCGCCGATGTGAAGATCGATCGCGCCGTGCAGCGCGGCGTAGATCAGCCCCGTCAGGCTGATCGTGTCGACCGCCGGCATGATGCCGTCCCGCTGGCATCGCGTCACGATGCGGTTGAATGCAGTGAACGCGTCGAACGCGGCGTCCTGCAAGCTCGCGTCCGATGGCAGTTGGGGATCGCTGAACAGCAGCCGATACCGCGCCTTATGCTCGATCGCGTAGGTGATCAGCCCCGCCGCGCCCGCTCGCAGCGCCGCCTCCGGATCCGCGCTGTCCTGATCGTCGAAGACCCGCTGCAACATGATGAAGTCGCGCTCGGCGACCGCCGCCAACAGCGCGCTCCGACCGCTGAAGTGGCGGTAGGGCGCGTTGTGCGAAACGCCGACCCGCTCCGCGACCGCGCGCAGCGTCACCGCCTGCTGGCCGCCGCTGTCGAGCAGCCTCGAGGCGGCGGAGACCAGCTGTTCCTTTGTCGTTTCCCTCATCAGACTAACATGGTAGCACGGTTGACAACGTCAACAAAGGTACTACATTGACAATGTCAACAACGGAGGACGCGATGAAGAACGTCGTGGTCACGGGTGTCTCGAGCGGCATCGGCCGAGGCGCGGTCACCGTCCTCGCGGGCAAGGGCTGGCACGTGTTCGGAAGCGTGCGGAAAGCGTCCGACGCGCACTCGCTCCAGCAGGAGCTGGGCGACTACTTCACGCCGCTCGTCTTCGACGTGGAGGACGACGCCGCCATCGTCGCCGCCGCCGGACTGGTGCGCGGGCGGCTGGCCGGCCGGACACTCGACGGTATCGTCAACAATGCCGGAAGCTCGTTCAGCGACCCGCTGCTGGTTCAGAGCGTCGCGGACTTCCGTCGCCAGGTCGGGATCAACCTCGTCGGCATGTTCGCCGTCACCCGCGCCTTCGCGCCGCTGCTCGGCGCCGACCCGGCGTTGGCGGGACCGAAGGGGCGGATCGTCAACATCAGTTCGGTTGGCGGCCGGATGGGTCCGCCCTTCCTCGGCGCCTACGCCGCCTCCAAGCACGGGGTCGAGGGCTTCTCCGAGAGCCTCCGGCGCGAGCTCCAGCTCGTCGGCATCGACGTGGTCATCGTCGCCCCCGGCTCGGTCGCGACCGCGATCTGGGACAAGGCGGAGGCGCTGCCGCTCGACCATGTCGCCGGCACCATCTGGGACAAGCCGTACCGGGCCTTCATCCAATGGATGGTCGAGAATGGCCGCAAGGGGCTCACACCCGAGCAGGTTGGCGAGGTGATCGCCACTGCGCTGACCGCGCCGAGGCCCAAGACCCGCTACGAGGCGGTCAAAGGCAAGTTCGCGAACGCGACACTGCCCTCGTTGCTGCCGAGGCGAACCCTCGACCGCCTGATGGGCAAACAGATCGGGCTCCTGCCGAGGGCGTGAGCAAGGGGCCGCGATGGTGACCGCCGCTCGCCGCCATCGTCGCCGCGAAGCCGACCGTCCGCCGCCGGACAGCCTCGATTATCGACGTCATCTGGAGCCATGACCGCGATTGACCTCAAAATCCCTCGCTCGGCCAAAGGTGTTTCGGACATCGCGAAGGCCGAGCCAGCGAAACGGTTTGGCATGGTCGACCCGGCGCTGGTCGGAGGTTGAGCCTAACGCGCCGCGTTCAGCATGCCGAACACGGCGGCGTACCGCCCGCTCGCCTCCGCGTTGCGCAGCATCCCGACGTTCTCGACGCCGATCTCCGGGCCGACAGGGTGGGCTCTCAGCAAGTCCATCGTCTCCACGATGAAGGCGTCGAGCGGCATCGACCTGGGGTTCTGCGCGTGCCCGGGCATCAGGTCGGTCGCTACCGCCGGGGGCACGATCTCGATCACGTCGATGGTCGTGTCGCGAAGCTGGTGGCGCAGCGACTGGCTCCACGAGTGGACCGCCGCCTTGGTGGCGCAGTAGGTCGGCGTCATGGCGAGCGGGATAAAGGCCAGGCCGGAGGAGACCGTCACCACGCTCGCCCGGCTCTGCCGGCTGAGGTGGGGGAGCAGCGCCGCCGTCAGCCGGATCGGTCCGAGCAGGTTGGTGGCGATCGTCGCCTCCGGCACGGCGAGGTCCATCGCCTCGGCCGTGATCGCCTCCGGAACCATGATGCCCGCATTGTGGATCACGACGTTGAGCGCCGGTTGCACGACCACGATCTTCGCGGCGAAGGTTTTGATCGCCTCGCCATCCGCGACGTCGAGCGTGGCCCAGTCCATGCCGGGGTTGGCGGCACAGGCCTCCTCCAGCGGCTCCCGGCGACGTCCGGTGATCAAAACGGCATTTCCCAACTTGTGAAACGCTTCGGCGAGCGCGCGACCGATGCCGGTGCCGCCGCCCGTGATCAGGATCGTGTTACCTGTCATGTTCATGGGTTTTCCCTCTCCATGTCGCTGATTGTCTGCGCGCACTGGATCGATGTAGCGCATGTGCAAACCATCAGGCAGAAGGCACCGATAAGTTCTATACTTACCAAAAGGAGAGTGATCGATGTCATCGCGGGATGGGAGCAACCCGGTTCCGGCTCACATTCCTCGCACCTACCCGCCGGTCGATCCCAAGGTGGAAGCGCTGGTTAACGAGGTCATCGGGCGCGTCGCCGACAAGTGGACGATGATCCTGCTGGAAGTGCTCACCGAACACGGCGAGCTGCGCTTCACGCGCCTGGGAAGCCTTGCGGGCGGCATCAGTCAGAAGATGCTGACGCAGACGCTGCGGCAGATGGAGCGGGATGGCCTGGTGATCCGCACCGTCCACCCGGTGGTCCCGCCGAAGGTGGAGTATCGCCTGACGGGGCTTGGCCTGAGCCTCAGCGAAGCCTTTTGCGGCGTCTGGATATGGGCCGAGAAAAACCTCGGGATCATCGAAGCCTCGAGGAAGCACTTCGACGAGAGGCTTCGCAATTGACGTCCACTCTGAAAGGCGCTCGCTGGAGGAGTGCGCGGCTCGACACCTTCTGCGTCGCAGCCGCACGATGCGGTTCGACATCGAGGCACGCGCGAACGGCCTCGCCCTTCGGCCATTCCGCCGTCAGATTCTTGGAAATGACGAACTGTTTGGAAAAAACGCCGGCGTGACGCTCGAAGATTTCGTGACATCGCTCGAGGCAGACGCTCCCTCGCCGGCGCTGGCCGCACCGCTCGCCGCCCTGTGGTGGGCCGAGCGTGGCGCATGGGACACCGCGCACGCGATCGTACAGGACGAGGCCGGCGCAGACGCTGCCTGGGTGCACGCTACCCTGCACCGCCGCGAGGGCGATCTCGACAACGCCGCTTACTGGTATCGGCGCGCCGGACGCCCCGTCGGACGAGGTTCGGCACAAGCGGAGTGGCGGCTTGTCGCGATGGCGTGTCTCGACCGCGAAAGCTCATGAGGAGCAATCCCAATGCGCATATGAAAAAGCCGGCTGGGAAGCCGGCTTATGGTCATGTCAAGTGCCGAGGAGATCAGGCTTGGCGGCGCTCCTGCTCGTCATCGACGACGCTGGCGCCACCGCCACCTCGGCGGACGCCGCCGCGCTTGGTCATGATGTCGGCGAGAGCACGGGCGCCGCGGGCAGCCGACGAGGCGGCAAGACGCGCCCGCTCGGCTTCGAGCTTGCGCTGCTTCTCGGCCTCTTGCGCCTCACGAACGCGACGCTCTTCTTCCTCTCGAGCGAGGCGCTCGGCGGCAGTCCTGGCTTCCTCTTCCGCACGAATCGCCGCGAGGTGAGCTTCTTCCTTGCGGCGGGCTTCTTCCTTAATGGCGAGGCGCTTGTTGCGGGCCTCGACCAAGGAGCGGTGTTCCGAAGCCTTGAGTTCAGATTCGGGGCTGGATAGCCGCTCCTGCATCTTCTTGATCAATTCGAGACGCTTGCTCACGGCGGTTTCGCGCCGTTCGGCGAAGCCGACGTCCAAGTTACGAGCCAATCGGTAAACCTTTTGAAAGTTGGGGGGAGACGACTACATGGGGAGCAGTCGCGATAAAGCTATGACGTGCCGGCCTTCTCTCCGCAAGCTGATCCCTTGAACCCAGCGCCCTTTGACGGAGGCTCCAGCGCTTTTTAGGGTGCCGCTGCCGGCGCGCAACAGGCGACACTCCTCGCGCACCGCTTTCTTCACTCCCGGTAGATGACATGACAAGCGCCGCACCATCGATCGTTCACGATCCCGCGATGCTCGATCGCACCGTTCTCGAGACGACGAAGGCCTGGCCATTCGAGGAGGCCCGCAAGATACTCGAGCGCGTCGAGCGCACCGGCCAACGCGAGGTGCTCTTCGAGACCGGCTACGGTCCTTCGGGCCTGCCGCACATCGGCACCTTCGGCGAGGTCGCCCGCACCTCGATGGTGCGCCATGCCTTCCGCGTCCTCACTCAAGACAGCATCCCGACGCGCCTGCTGGCCTTCTCCGACGACATGGACGGGCTGCGCAAGGTGCCAGACAACGTGCCCAACAAGGCGTTGCTGGAGGCCAACCTCAACAAGCCGCTAAGCCGGGTGCCGGACCCGTTCGGCACGCATCCGAGCTTCGGAGCCCACAACAACGCGCGCCTGCGCGCCTTCCTCGACCGCTTCGGCTTCGACTACGAGTTTGCCTCGGCGACGGACTATTACACCTTGGGGCGCTTCGATGAGGCGCTGCTCGCCATGCTGCGCGCCTACGATCGGGTCATGGCAATCATGCTGCCGACCTTCCGCGAGGAACGAGCGGCGACCTACTCGCCCTTCCTGCCGATCCACCCGCACACCGGGCACGTCATGCAGGTGCCTCTGGAGAGCTACGACGCGGCGGCCGGCACCATCACCTGGCGCGATCCTGACGGCGGCGAGCTTCACGTGACCCCCGTGACCGGCGGCCATGCCAAGCTGCAGTGGAAGCCGGACTGGGCGATGCGCTGGTATGCGCTAAAGGTCGATTACGAGATGGCCGGCAAGGACCTCATCGATTCGGTGAAGCTCTCCGGCCAGATCGTGCGCGCGCTCGGCGGCACGCCGCCCGAAGGCTTCAACTACGAGCTTTTTCTCGACGAGCGCGGGCAGAAGATCTCGAAAAGCAGAGGCAACGGCCTGACGATCGACGAGTGGCTCCGCTACGCCAGCCCGGAGAGCCTTGCGCTGTTCATGTACCAGCGCCCGAGGGAGGCGAAAAAGCTGCACTTCGACGTCATTCCGCGCAACGTCGACGAGTATCTCGGTTTTCTCGAGGCCGCCCGCAAGCAGGAGGCTGGCGGTGACTGCAAGGGGCTTGTCGGCAATCCGGCTTGGCACATGCACGGCGGCGCCCCGCCGGCGCCCGAGATGCTGGTCTCGGCGAGCGGCGCCACAGCGGTTTCTTTCGCCATGCTGCTCAACCTCGCCACGGTCGCCAACAGCGAGGATCCGGCAGTTCTGTGGGGCTTCCTGCGCCGCTACGCGCCCGATGTGTCGCCGCACACGCATCCGCGTCTCGACGCGCTGGTCGGCTACGCGGTCGCCTACTACCGCGACTTCGTCGCGCCGGCCAAGCGCTACCGAGCGCCTGACGACGTCGAACGAGAGGCCCTCGCCAAGCTCGACGCACTGCTTGCGGCCCTGCCGGCCGGGGCCTCGGCCGAGGACATCCAAGCGGCGCTCTACGACGTTGGCCGCGCGATTCCGCGTTACCAGAATCTAGCCGCCAAGGGCGCGACGGCGGAAAGACCGGGGGTGAGCAACGATTTCTTCGCGATGCTCTACCAGGTGCTCCTCGGCGAGAAGAAGGGTCCGCGCTTCGGCTCCTTTGCCGCGTTCTACGGCTTGACGGAAACACGCGCGCTCATCGCGAAGGCATCGGCCGGAGAGCTTGCGCCGATTTGATGACTTGTGCACAAAGCGATGGCGCACGGAAGCTTTTCGTCTTAACATAGGTTTGTGTCGGGACACTTTTCCTGGCAGGTGTGCTCGTGCGCACCCGTCCTTCGCTCATCCTGTCGGAGGCGACTATGGCTTGCGCGCTCGTCAAGAAACTTGAGGCTTATACCAAGCTCACGGAGCAGGAGACGGCTGTTCTCGAGAAAACCTCGTCGCGATCCCAGCTCGTCGAGGCGCGCTGCGACGTGATCCGGGAGGGCGATGAGCCGATCAACGTGAACCTCGTGATCAGCGGCCTCGCCTGCCGCTACAAGCTGCTCGACGACGGCCGGCGACAGATCGTGGCCTTCCTGATCCCCGGCGACTTCTGCGACCTCAACGTCTTCATCCTCGCGCAAATGGACCATTCCATCGCGGCGATCTCGCCCGTGCAGATGGTGTGGCTTTCACGCGAGCAGATCCTCGACCTCATGACTTTTTCCGGCATCAGCCGCGGCATGTGGCTGGCCACGCTCGTCGACGAGGCCACATTGCGCGAGTGGGTGACGAACCTCGGGCAGCGCAGCGCCGAGCACCGCCTTGCGCATCTCATCTGCGAGCTCTTCGTGCGCATGAGAACAGTGGGCCTGACCGACGGCCTCACATTCGACCTGCCGGTGACGCAGGCCGAACTCGGCGACACACTCGGATTGTCCACGGTGCACGTCAACCGTTCGCTGCAATCACTCAAGGCGGCCGACCTCGTGACCTTCAAGGGCAAGAAGATCACGATCATCGACCTCGTACGTTTGAAGAAAGTTAGCGGCTTCCGTGAGAACTACCTCCATCTGCAAGCGCGCGAACCGAGCTAAAGAGGCTGCAGCAAACGGAACCGTTCTCAAGGTATCAACGTATAAACCGAGCTACTTTGCGGCATAGCAAACAGCTGTCCTTTCGACACTTCGTTCGCCGAGAAAGTGAACGCTGCTTTAGCTGACTGCGTCTTGCGCGGTCTCGCGACTTGCGCGGCAGATCTCGGCCAGCTGCGTTCGGATGCCCCTGCCGACGAAATGCTGTTCGATCCTGGCGTGCTCGTAACGCTCCTTCTTAAGCGCCTTGGCAATGGCAGTGAAGTTTCGGCAAGTCCCCGAGCGAGCAAGCTCGTAGGCTCGTTCGATGATATCGGAAGGAGCGCTTTGCACGGGGCGACCGCTCACTTGCGCCGGTCCTCGTAGGAACGCTTTAAACTGGCGAGAATTCCCTCGCGGAGCTTGTCGATGTTCGCGTCGGGCAAGTCTCTACCGTTCTCCGTAGCTGCTAGGTTCAGGAAGGAGACGTCGAGTGTCGCCTCGCAGAGCCGACTTGCCGGCGAAAACCACGGCTCGCGACTTTTCGTTCTTCGCACGTCTCTCGTCATCGACCATCCTTCCATCAGGATCGGTCGATCGTAACGCTGCACGGCAAAGCTGCTATCTCAAATGAAATAAGAACAGGCGTTTTCATCCAATAAATTGCGACGTCTAAGCCGATGCTCTATGACGATCTGACTGCATTTCTTTCAAAAGTTAAGCTGAAACATCCATTTTTTTTGCAGCGACGCTAGAACCCAGCGTATCGTTGGCTGTTGGCGCCGCGAACCGTACCGGTTTGAGGAGACCAGGATGTTTTATTTCGACAAGAAGCTGCAGTACCCGGTCAAGGTGGAGACGCCGGATCCGGTCTACGCTCGCATGCTCCAGCAGGCGATTGGCGGCGTCGAAGGTGAGATCCGCGTCTGCATGCAGTATTTCTTCCAGGCTTGGGGTAATCGCGCGCCGACCAGCAAGTACCGCGACATGCTCCTGAACACCGCCACCGAGGAGATGGGTCATATCGAGATGCTGGCGACAGCCGTGGCGCTGAACCTCGACAAGGCGCCGGCCTCTTTGCAGGAGGAAGGCGCGAAGGACGGCGTCGTCGGCGCCATCATGGGCGGCGGCAACGGGCGCCACGCCATCGAAGGCATGCTGCACCGGCACGTCTTATCGACCGGCATGGCTGCCTATCCCGCGAACTCTGACGGCGTGCCGTTCGACATGTCGCACATCTACGCCAGCGGCAACATCGCCGCCGACATGTATTGCAACGTGGCCGCCGAGGCCACCGGCCGCGTCCTCGCCTGTCGCCTCTACAACGCCACGCAGGATCCGGGCATGCGCGACATGTGGAGCTTCAACATCGCGCGCGACACGATGCACCAGCAGCAGTGGCTCGCCGTCCTCGAGGAACTCGGCGGACATGAGGGCACGCTGCCGATCCCCAACTCGTTCCCGCAGGCCAAGGAGAACAAGGATTTCGCCTACAATTTCTTCGGCTCGTCCCAGGACGGCACGCCGCCGGCAAAGGGTCGTTGGACCGAGGGGCCTTCTCTCGATGGGAAGAGCACCTACAGCGTTTTCCAGAACAAGCCGTTGGGCGAGGAGCCCGTGCTCGGTCCGGCACGCAAGGACAGCATGGCTGAATCGCAGCAGATCGGCTGACGATTAAACGCCACTTCTGAACGAAGGGGCCCGCCATTTGGCGGGCTTCTCTCGTTCTCGCCCTGCGCCGAGAACGACCTATGTCTGCCCGGACATTAATCGAGAGAGAGCGTATCCGTGATCAGGCTCGTCGCCATGCATCCCGAGCCTGCCGATCCGGAGCATTTCGATCGGCACTTCGCGAAAAGCACATGCCGCCTGTCGAGAAGATGCCTGGGCTCAAAGGCTTCAGCTAGGGCCGGACGGCAGCGACGGCACGTTCTTCTGGGTCTTCAACGGCACCTTCGAGAGTGCAGGGGCCGTCGGCGCGGCGCTGGGTTCGCCGGAGGGACAGGCGACGGTCGCCGCTATTCCGAACTACTCGCTGGCCAGCCCTACGATCCTCGTGGTCGAAACAACCGACGGCTGAGGACACGGCCTGAACCTTGCTCCGATCGGACGCGATTAACGCCGTTTTAACCACGCACCTTGTCCAATGAACCGAAAGTCGGGTCGGGCGCGAAAAGGGTTAGCTTTGTTCGAGGACGCACAATTCGGCTATCAGGACTGCGGAGCAACGCGCGACGGTTGGACCAATCAAACGAAACGTACCGCTCCAACGCGCCGCATCCTCGTCGTGTTGCATCAGGAGCATTCGAGCCCCGGTCGCGTCGGTCGCCTGCTACGAGAAGCCGGATACAAGCTCGACGTGCGCCGACCCCGCTTCGGCGATACCCTGCCGCGCACCATGGATTCGCATGATGGCGCGATCGTCTTCGGCGGCCCGATGAGCTGCAACGACGATGACGCCTGGATCCGACAGGAGATCGATTGGATCGGCGTGCCGTTGCGCGCGGGGAAGCCCTACCTCGGCATCTGCCTCGGGGCTCAGATGTTGGCGCGCCACCTCGGCCATCAGGTCGCGCCTCACCCTCAGGGTCGGGTCGAAGTCGGCTTCTACCCCATCCGCGCCACGGCGCACGGTCTCCAGGCCTGGCCCGATCTCTTCCCGACCAAGGTCTACCAGTGGCATCGCGAGGGCTTCGACCTGCCGGCCGGCGCGACCTTGCTGGCCGAAGGCGACGACTTCGCGGCGCAGGCGTTCCGCTACGGCCGCGCCGCCTACGGGCTGCAGTTCCACCCGGAGGTGACCTACCAGATGATGTGCCGTTGGACCACGGCCGGTTGCGAACGCATGGCCATGCCAGGCGCCTTCCCGCGCGAGCGCCATTTCCGCGACTGGTACCAGCACGATGCCGCCGTAGCGCGCTGGCTCTCCGCGTTTCTCGGGCGTTGGGTTACCGATGGCACCGCACGCGCGTTGCGCCCAATGACTCCGCAGCCGCGTTTCGCGTGAGTGCTTGACAGAACCGCCGCGCTGGCCTGGACGTTAACCGCGAGGAAAAGCTTTCGTTAGAGTCCGTCCATGCTCATGCCACGTGTTCTTCTCGCCGCCATCGCCGTTGCGGCCGTCGCCGCACCGAGCGCGGGCTACGCCGGCGCTAGGGCGACCTGGAAGGACCGTCTCGACCAGATCGTCGAGACCTTCATGGGTGACCCCGCCGCCGGCGTCGACATTGACATGAAGCACGTGCTCGATCGATGGCGCGAGATGCATCCCAAGCCGCTAGAAACGCTGTCGGCCGCGGACGCCCGACGCCAACCCTCGCCGATCGAGGCCGCCCAGGACCTCGCAAAGGACAACCACGTGTCTCTCGTGCCCACGAGCGTGTCCGTCAAGACGCTCACTTTTACGGGGCCGGCGGGCGACCCGCTGGCGGTCAAGGTCTTCACTCCCGCAGGCGCGAGCGACGGCAAGACGCTGCCCGTCGTCGTGTTCTATCACGGCGGCGGCTTCGTCCTGGACAATGCCGCCGGCTCCGAAGCCTCGGCTCGAGCTATTGCCGAGCCCTCCGACGCCATCGTCGTCACGCCCGACTACCGCCTCGCGCCGGAACACAAGTTCCCCGCGGCGCAGGACGATAGCCTGGCGGCCTACAAGTGGGTGCTTGAGAATGCCGCCAGCTTCGGCGGCGACCCGGCGCGCGTCGCCTTGGCCGGCGAAGGCGGCGGTGGACTGCTTGCCGCCGAGACCGCGATTGCCGCCCGCAAGGCCGCCCTGCCGAAGCCGTCGGCGCTCATCCTGATCGCCCCGGCCGCTGGCACCGACCTCAAGACCAATTCCTGGCTGGAGGATTCCGCCGCGCGGCCGTGGAACAAGAAGGCCGTCGAATGGGCCCTTGGTCTTTATCTCGGCAACCCGGCGGACAAGGACGATCCGCGCATCGACCTTGTCGGCAAGGCCGATGTCGCTGGCCTGCCGCGGACCACTATCGTGACCGCCGAGATCGACCCTCTACGCTCGGACGGCGAACGCCTCGGCGGCAAACTAAAGCGCGCGACCGTGCCGGTGCAGATGCGCGACTATTCCGGCGTCACCCACGATTTTTTCGGCATGAGCGGAGTGGTCGAGAAGTCGGCGATGGCGCAGGCCTTCGTCGCAGACCAGCTGCGCGAGGACTTCGCGCCGAAGGCAGATGCGGCCGTGGCGATCGAAGCGCTCGGCGTCGCACCCTACCCCGAGGCCGCCGATCCGGCGACCAATTCGACCTCTGCCGCCACGCCGAACGTTCCGGAAACGCAGCCGATGAACGACAAGAAGAACTAGCGACGGCTCGCGGGTAGCCGTGCTACGGCGCGGCATGGCTCGCAGGAACAAGCACTCGTCCGCGCAACTCGACGCGCGGCCGCCGCAAGGCTCCGCACGGGAGCGCCGGCCGGCGCGCGGCGAGACGGTCGAGATCTACGGCTTCCACGCTGTGCTGGCGGCGCTGACGGGCCGGCGCCGTAGGCTCCAAGCGATCCACGCCACGGCGGCAGCGGCGGAGCGGCTCGCCTCCGAGATCGCGGCCGCCGGCCTCAGCGCGACGATCGCGCCGGCCGAGGAGATCGCGCGCCGCCTACCGCCCACCGCCGTGCATCAGGGCGTGCTGCTCCTGGCCGGACCCATCGAGCCCATCGACCTCGCAGACATCGTCGATCGCAGCGGGATCGTGCTGGTGCTCGACCAGATCACCGATCCCCACAATGTCGGCGCGATCCTGCGCACCGCGGCGGCCTTCGCGGTCGATGCGGTCGTGACCACGACGCGGCACTCGCCCGAACTCTCCGGCGTCCTCGCCAAGGCGGCGTCGGGAGGTCTCGACCACGTGCCTGTGGCAGAGGTCGTCAATCTCGCTCGTGCGCTCGAGGAGCTTGAGCAGATGGGCTACTGGCGCATTGGACTCGACAGCGATGGCGAGACCAGCTTTGAGGCGGCACCGCTGCGCCGTCCGGTGGCGCTGGTGCTCGGCGCCGAGGACAAAGGACTTCGTCGCCTGACGCGGGAAGGCTGCGATGTGGTGGCCCGGCTCGACATGCCCGGGCCGATCAAGAGCCTCAACGTGTCCAATGCCTGCGCCGTGGCGCTCACTCTAGTGCGCCAACGCCTGCCGGCGGCCTGAAGCCGCTCAGTCGCGCACCGGCGCTTCCTGCCGGGCTTTCTCCGACTTGGGCGTGCGCTTAAAGCTCTCGCGACGGCCGAACATCGTCGAGAGGATCGAGGGGGCGTTGCTAAGACTGATAAAGATCATCGCCGGTGGCAGCATCAACAGCGTCGCGAAATAGCGCCACACCGGCCCGCGGCGCAGCGTGATGTAGGGCATGAGCGTCATGCCGAGCGCGACGACCAGGACGAGGCTCCAGATCACGAGCGAGATTGCGATGTAGGGAGCGCCGTGGCCGCCGCGCAAGATCAGGCAGGCGACGAGCGAGACGATGGCGACGGCTGCGCAGGGATAGAAAATTTGCACGAAGATGAGGAAGCTGGCTGAGAGCTTGAAGCCGAGGCTCCACGGAGCTCGCCAGATCGTGGACAGCAGTTTACGCGCGACCTCTACGAAGCCGGTCGACCAGCGCCGCTGCTGCACCCGCCAGTGCGAGACGCGTTCCGGCACCAGGCCCGGGATCGCCGGCTCGGCGACGAAGAGACCGTGCCAGCCGGCGAGCGCCACGCGGATGGTCAGGTCGAGGTCCTCGACGAGGGAATCTGACGACCAGCCGCCCGCCTCGTAGATCGCCTGGCGCCGCCAGATGCCCCCGGTGCCGTTGAACTGGAACATCCAGCCGCCGCGATAGCGCCCGGCCTGCTCTACCATGAAATGGGCATCGAGCATCATGCCCTGAATACGGGTCAGCAGGTTGGTCCGGTAGTTGGAAAATTCGCAGCGCGACTGCAGGAAACCGGCGTCGGGATCGGCCAGCAGCACCGGCACCACGTCGCGCAGCCAGTGCGACGGCGGCCGGAAGTCGACGTCGAGCATTGCGATCAGCGGCTCGCGCGTGGCCGCTAGGCCTTCCGACAGCGCCCCGGCCTTGTAGCCGGCGCGGTCGCTGCGGTGGCGATGCTCGACCTGCACGCCCTCGCGCTCCAGCACGGCGGCGGCGCGCGCGATCATCTCCACGCTCTCGTCGGTCGAATCGTCGAGGATCTGGATGCGCAGACGGTCGCGCGGCCAGTCGAGCGCCGCGGCGGCCCGCATCGCGCCGATCGCGACCTCGTGCTCGTTGAACACCGGGATCTGCACCAGGACCGAGGGCATGTCCGCCTCGCGCACGAAGGCGCGCGGCAGGTGGTTGCGCCAGTGCGGCGGCCCCAGCACGTCGTAAAGCCGGATTCCGATCAGGGCGAGAAAGCCGCCCCCGACCAAAATCAGGCCGGCGACGGAAACGTAGAGGCAGGCCTCGCAGGCGGCGAGAAGAAGCCGGTAGAGGATCAAGGAAGAGCCTGCTTCAAAATGGGCGCACGATCACCCGTCGCGCAGCCCCGTGGCCTAAGGAAGGCGGCCCGAGCCCGGCGCGTCAGGCTTTGGCCGCCTTGGCGCGCTCCATCGCCTCGGAGATCAGGCTCTTGGCCTTCTCGGCGTCGCCCCAGCCGGTGATCTTCACCCACTTGGTCTTCTCGAGATCCTTGTAGTGCGCGAAGAAGTGCTCGACCTGCTCGATGGTGATGCTCGGCAGGTCGGTGTAGTTGTGGACCTTCTCGTAGCGCCGCGTCAGCTTGTTGGTCGGCACGGCGATGATCTTCTCGTCGCCGCCGGCCTCGTCCTGCATCAGCAGCACGCCGACCGGGCGGCACGAGATCACCGCGCCGGGAACGATCGCGCGGGTATTGCAGACGACCACGTCGCAAGGGTCTCCGTCCTCGGACAAGGTATGCGGGATGAAGCCGTAGTTCCCAGGATAGCGCATCGAAGTGTAGAGGAAGCGATCGACGACGAGGGCGCCGGACTCCTTGTCCATCTCGTACTTGATCGGCTCGCCCCCGATCGGCACCTCGATAATGACGTTGATGTCTTCGGGCGGGTTCTTGCCGATGGCAAGCTTCTCGATCTGCATGGCTAGCTCCGCGCGGCACAGGCGGCCAGCGCTCGATGGGTGGGACGCGCGCCGCAGCGAGCGAGGCGCGCTGCCTAGCAGAGGCCCAGGGACGAGGGAAGTTGACGAACGTCGTTTTGCTTTGGCGCGGCCTCGACAATGCTGCGTTTCGCTATCTCCCGAAGACCCTGACAAGCCCGATGATCAGCCCCGCCGTAGCGCGAAAGTTGAAGCCAAGAGCCGTCACGATCCCGCGGATGGTATCCGCACGTAGCAGGCTGATCTCTTTGAGGCGCCGAACCTCCAGCGAAGCGATCTCGGCTGAGATCTCGAATTTGAGCGCTTTGAAGTCGGTCTTTGGGGCCGCAAATTCAATCTTCAATGTCGCCAAATCGCTCTGTTAGAACAGCCACGTCGCCCTTCAGAACCGTCATGCCGGCATCCAATACGGCGATGTCAGCCTTCGTGGCGAGCTGGTCGTCACCGGCAGAGGCGAAGACGCAAGCGAGTGTCTCAGCCTGCTGAGGCGAGAAGCTTTCCTGAAGGTCCTTGGACAATTGTCGCGTATTGAACAGCACATGCTCGGATCCGGGCCGCGGGATCAACAAGACCGGGCGTGGTACGGCAAGCAGGCGCTATTCGAACGCGAAAGCCACCCGCGCCCGCATCTCGGAACCGAAGCGCTCCTGCGCCTCGCGCACGAAACGGCCGCCGAGCCGCTTGTAGAAGGCGAGGGCGCGCTCGTTGTCGGCAAGGGCCCAAACGATCAGCGACTTGTAGCCATGGTCTTGCAGATCGCCGCGGGCGACGTCAAACAGGCGCCGGCCGAAGCCGAGCCCCTGGAACTCGGGCGCGATGTAGAGTTCAAAGATCTCGGCCCCGTACGGCATCGACGGCACGCGGTTGCGGCCGTAGCTCGCATAGCCGCTTATCGTCTCGTCGAAGTCGAGCACCACAAGGCGCGACTTGCGCACTATTGCCGAATACCACCACGCCGGCCCGCGCCGCGCGATCATCTTCTCGAGTTCGCGACCGGGAATAATGCCGCGATAGGCGTCTCGCCATGCCGCGTCATGCACCTCGGCGATGCCTTGGGCATCCTCCTCTCGCGCATTGCGGATCGTGATGAGCGTCTCGACCATAGCCCAATGTTAGGCTCGGATTCCACCCCGCGGCAAGAGGTTTAAACGGCGGAGATCAGGTGCCGGAAGGCGCGCCGGCTATCCCTCGCAGGGCCTGCTTTCGGCCGGCGCGGCGAGCGGCCGGCTGTTGCGGCTGGAGCGCGCAAGCAGTCCGAAGGCGATGGCCTGGAGGCTCATCAGGGTCACGAACCAGAGCTCGGCCGTGGCGACGCCGAAGACCGCGATCGTAAGCGTCGCGACAAGGCCGCCGAGGAGCGGCGGCGCGACGTGGGGCGCGGCCTCGCCCGCCGCACGCAGCCCGAACGCCAACAGCGCGGCGAGCGCCAAGGCCCCGAGCAGGCCGAGATCGTACCAGACCTCAAAGAGAATCGTGCGCGGGGTGTGAGGCGGCAGGAAACCCAAGCTGGCGCCGAGCCGAGCCTCGTCGAGCCCGTGGCCGGTGAGGAGGCGCGGCAGATCGCCGGCAACGAGGTCGCTCCAGTCGGTCATAGCCGCCACGGTGCTGGCGCCGACCGGCGGCACGGCCCGCGAGAGCGGCGCCAGCGCGAAGGGCAGCAAGGGGGCCAGAACGACAAGGCCTGCGAAGATCACGGCGAGGCTCTTGCCGATAGGTCGCGCCGCGCCGGCAGCGGCCGCGAATGCAAGGGCCGCGGCGGCGAAGACGGCCATCGCAATCCGCGCGTCCGCCGCGGCCAGGCTCGCGGCGACCAGGGCCGCAAGGGCGGCAGCGAGGCGCCAGCGGGCGAAAGCCGCTAGCGCGCCGATGCCGGGCCAGAGCAGCACCGAGAGGGTCAGGACTGAGCGTTCCAGCAGGGACGGGTCGAATTCGGTGCCGCCGCGGAAGGACGCCGGCCCGAGCAGCGCCAATGCCATCGTCGCGACCGCGGTCAGCGCCAGGCCGGCCGGCAGCAGGTAGAGGTAGGGGCGTACGCGGCGTTCGGGCAGATGGGCGATGATGACAGCCGCCGCGAGCACCGTCGCCACCGTGGCGGTCAGGCGGGGCAGCGCCAGCTCGGGGAACGGCGTCCAGGCGATCGACAAAGCCATCCAGCCGCCTAGGAAGAGGCCGCAAAGCCCGATCGGCGTGGCGAAGGCCTCGCGCAACGCAAGCAGCCCGATGCGAGAGACGGAAAGGAAGTAGCCCGCCGCCAGGATCGCGATGCCGACCGGCAGCAGCACCAGGAGCGCCTGGCGCGACAACACGCCGACGACGGGCGCGCCGATCATGAGGACGGACAATCCAAACCAGCCGAGCAGCCGCGCGGCATCCTTCGCCGGATCGTACAGGCGCGAGGCTTCTGGAGAGGCTGGCGCGGACTTGCGGATCACGACGCAGCCTGTCTAGCCCCTCCTTCCCGTCATGGCTACGCTCTCCGGCCAAGTGGCGCCGAAACGCTCGCAGCCGATGCACGGCAAGCCTTGTCGCAGCAGTCGAGATCCATCCTCTTCGGCCATCGTGGCGCTCCGTGCCGCTGACGAGCCCGCAGGCCGCCGTTGATCAGCCAAGGGAAAGGCCCATTTTTCCGCAGGCAGCCATGACATGGAAGCAGCGGTGCGCTAACCAAACCCGAATGTCGGCTTATCATGGGCGTCGACCGGTTCACGGAATGAGGACGCGACGGTGGACTGGGACAAGCTGCGCATCTTCCACGCCGCGGCCGAAGCCGGTTCGTTCACCCACGCCGGGGACGCACTGAACCTCAGCCAGTCGGCGGTCAGTCGCCAAGTCAGCGCGCTGGAGCGTGACCTGCAGACGCCGCTGTTCCACCGCCACGCCCGCGGCCTGATGCTGACGGAACAAGGCGACGACCTGTTTCGCACCGTGCAGGACGTCATCGCCAAGCTGGACGCCACGCGCTCGCGCCTGACCGACAGCCGCGAGCGCCCGAAGGGCGACTTGCGCATCACCACCAACCTCGGTTTCGGCACCGGCTGGCTGACGCCGCGCCTCAAGGGCTTTCTCGACGCCTATCCCGACGTCAAGGTGAAGCTCCTGCTGACCGACGACGACCTCGACCTCGGCATGCGCGAGGCCGATATCGCCATCCGCCTGCGCGAGCCGGCGCAACCCGACCTGATCCGCCGCCGGCTGTTCTCGATCTCCTACCATCTCTACGCCTCGCCGACCTACGTGAAGGAGCATGGCGAGCCCAAAACGCTCGACGAGCTTGATCAGCACCGGCTGCTGAGCCTCTCGTTCGCCGGCAACAGTTTCCTGGTCGACAACCTCAACGCCCATCTTCATTTGGAGCGCGGTGCTAAAAACCCGCGTCAAGCGGCGTTCGCTGTCAACAACATCCCGGCGCTCTACCGTGCCGTGGTCGACGGGCTGGGCATCGCCACGCTGCCGGACTATCTCGTTGATCCCGACAGCCAGCTCGTGGTGCTTATGCCGCAGATCGTCACGCCCGAGCTCGAGGTCTTCTTTGTCTACGCCGAGGAAATGAAGAATGTCGCCCGCGTGCAGGTTTTCCGCGACTACCTGGTCGAGACCGCGAAGCGGTGGCGCGCTTGAGGGCGTGGCCGTCGGGGCGCATCTTGTCACGCGACGCGCGCGAGATCGGTGCGCTTTTCGATCATTGCGACGACGCGCAGGCTCGCCGCCGCCTTGCCGCCGTGACCGCGGCAGCTAAGGCGGCGAAGCCGGCCTCGTCGTCCGCTTGAAGTGCGAGCATTTTGGCGCAGCAGCCGGACAGGTCGTGGAAGCCGAGCATGCCGGCGACAGAGGTGACAACGTGAGCATCGCGCAAGAAGCGCTCGCGCCCCTTCGCATCGACGGGCGCGGGCACGAAGCGCGCCTGCAGCTCGACGGCGAGCTTCTTCAGGATCGACAGACTGTTCGCCGGGCCGAGCAGCCCCACGATCACCTCGAATGTCGCCTCGTCGATCACAGGATGGCTGGCCGCCGACGCCATCCCAGCGACGTTCAGCCAGCGATCGAGCGTGGCTTTGAAATCGGTGCGGTTGATCGGCTTGGCGACATGATCGTCCATGCCGGCTTCCTTGAAGCTGCGCACCTGCTCCGTCAGCACGTTAACCGTCATCGCGACGATCGGCAGCCTCGCGCCGCACGGCATCTTGCGGATCGCTTCGGTCGCGGCGATGCCGCCCATGCCCGGCATCTGCACGTCCATGAGCACGAGGTCGTAGCGCGAGCCGCCGCGCAACCGCTTCAGCGCCTCCTCGCCGGAGCCGACGACGTCGACCCGGTGCCCCTCGGCCTCCAGCAGGGCACGCGCGAGGACCTGGTTCACTTCGACATCCTCGACGAGCAGGAGATGCCCGGTCGGCCTGCTCCTGTCGTCTTTGCGGACCGTCGCCGGCGCGAGGCCCGGCATCGTTGCCCGCGGCAGCGTCACGGTGAACCAGAAGTTCGAGCCGCGGCCCTCCTCCGAGAACACGCCGATCTCGCCGCCCATAAGCTCGACGAGGCGCTTGCAGATCGCGAGGCCCAGACCCGACCCGCCGAACTCCCGCGATACCGAAGAATCCGCCTGACTGAAGCGCTTGAACAATCGATCCTGCTTTGACCTCGGGATGCCAATCCCCCGTATCCACGACGGAGAGGCGCAGCCGCGCCCGCGCGGCATCGCCCTTCTCCAAACGCGCGTTCAGCGTCACCGAGCCGCGCGGGGTGAACTTCACCGCGTTGTTCAGGAGGTTGAGCGGGATCTGCTGGATGCGGGCACGGTCGCCGAGCAGGCATCCGGGCAGCTCCGGATCGATCGACGCCGAGATGTCGAGATTTCGGCTCACCGCCATGCCGCGCACGATCGAGAGTGCGTCGCCGATCACGGCACGCGGATCGAACGCGACCTCCTCGATCTCGATGGCGCCAGCCTCGATCTTGGAGAAATCGAGAATGTCGTTGATCACCGTCAGCAGCGCCGCGCCCGACGAGCTCACGATCTCGGCCTAGCGGCGCAGGTTGCCGGCGAGCGCCGGATTGTCGAGCATGAGGTCGGTGAAGCCGATGATGCCGTTGAGTGGCGTGCGGATCTCGTGGCTCATGGTGGCGAGAAAGTCGGATTTGGCTTGGTTCGCCGTCTCGGCCTGGCGGCGCGCCGACTCGGCCGTCTCCATCGCGGCGGCGATACGCTCCTCGGCCGCCTTGCGCAGGCGGATATCGCGCAGCACCGCGATGGTGCCGTGCTCGGCGCCGTTCTCGATGTAGGGACAGGCGTCAGCCTCGATCCAGACCCACTGCCCGTCGGCATGACGCAGCCGGAACTCAAGGCCGGAGTAGCTGCCATCGATCGAAGGTAGCCAGCGCGCCACCTTGGCGGCGAGAGCGACCCCATCCTCCGGATGGAGGATTTCGGTAAGCGAGGTTCCGCGCAGCTCCTCAGGGGTCCGGCCGATCAGCTTGCCGCTCGAGGGCGCGACGAAGCAGAGCAGGCCGTCGCCGTCCATGCGGATCGGCACGTCGTTGACGTTCTGCGACATCATGCGATAGAGCCGCTCGGTCTCGACGAGCGAGCGCTCCGAGGTGCGGATCTGCGTGACGTCCATGAAGACACCGAACATCGAGGTGACCTTGCCGTCCTCGTTCCTGCCGCAGATAGCGCGGGAGATCACGTCGACGATCGCGCCGTCGGCCCGCACGAGCTTGGCCTCGAACTGCCAGCCCTCGCCTTTCTCGATGCCCGCCGTGACCAACGCGCCGATCCGCTCACGATCCTCCGGTGCGAAAGCCGAGAGAGCGTCGGCCATCGATGGTGGCCCGTCAGCCTGATCGAGGCCATGGATGCGGAAGATCTGTTCCGACCAGTACAGCGTATCAGGCAGGGTGATGCGCCAATGGCCGATGTTGGCGATCTCGCCGGCGAGTTCCAGCATCTCGCTTCGATCGGCGATCTCGTGCTTGATAGCGACGGATGTCCCTGGCAGCGAGAAGCGCCGCGCCGGCGGTCACGAGGAGCGCGCCGACGAGTAGAAGTACGGTGCCGGCGCCGACCCAGAAATCGTTATGCTTGTCCTCCTCGACGAGGAGCGTGACCTCGGCCTGCGCGCGCTGCCGGAGTTCGGCGGTGATGGGCTCGATCTCGGCCGAGAGCGCAGGCTGCAGGATAGCGTGCTTCAGTGTCGGCGGCGCCGAGTTGGCCTGTGGCGATGCGATCATCTCGCGCAGGTGCGCGACCTCCAAATCGACCACACCCACCAGACGCAGCACGGTGCTGCCGAGCTTCGGGTTGGCCGCCGCCATCGTGCTCAGCGATCGCGCTTCCCCTTCGGACTGAACGGCGGCTCGGTCGAAGGCGGCGGCGAAACTCGGGTCAATCACCCGCACCGTGTTGCGCTGGGCGGTCTCGGCGCGGGCCACGTCCGCCGCGAGCCGCTGCGTCGTGCGCAGCATCTCGTAGGTGTCGCGGATCTGCTGGCGAGCCAGCACGGCCTTGTTCTGCAGGTTGAAAAGCAGGATACCGGCGCTTGTCACCAGGACCACGGCCAGGATGACGCCTACAACCATCTTGGCCGCACGAATCCGGCACGGGAACGCCGAGAGGCAGCCTAGAGTGACGAGGCTAACTCCGACAAGTGTGGCGTAGCACCAAATCGCTTGCAGCATCTCCAACTCAGGCCAGCGAAGCGTGATAAGGAACGCACGAGCGGCTGAACGCCGCTCCGGCGCGACGGCGGTGCAGCCAGCTGGCATCTGCCTGCGGAATGCGGCAAGGATGCTCCGGCGAGTCTCCCATCGATCGATTCTCTTGCGCACAAATCAATTGATGGACGAGAAACCTGGCATGGTTGACAA
The DNA here is from genome assembly GCA_965198715.1 of Beijerinckiaceae bacterium. Classification (GTDB taxonomy): domain Bacteria; phylum Pseudomonadota; class Alphaproteobacteria; order Rhizobiales; family Beijerinckiaceae; genus RH-AL1. The sequence goes on along the minus strand of CBDAPV010000001.1, from coordinate 1,991,945 downwards.
ATCGTTAAGAGACGGTGGCGCTCTATCTAAAGGCGACTGCCGGCACTTCACCATAGCAACGTCGTGATCGACCCGGTGTTTGCCGCTGCGCCGTCCGAGCCGACGCCGTTGGAGCGATGCTACTTCTACCATTCCACCGACATTCCGGGGCACGGTCGCGTTGAAGGCGAGTGGGATCTCGCCCCTGGGATTGACGCCTATCTCGGCCATGTCGACGTCGCCGGACGAACCGTGCTCGACGTCGGCGCCGCGACCGGTTTCCTCTCCTTCCACATGGAGCGCGCCGGGGCTCGCGTGACCTCCTACGACCTGTCGCCGAACCAGGGCTGGGACATCGTGCCGCTATCGAGCCTCGACGCCGCCGAGCACGCGCGGGTTCGCCGGCAGCACATCGGCGCGATCAACGCCGGATACTGGCTGTGCCACCGGGCATTCGCATCATCGGCGCGGATGGCGCACGGCACCGTCTACGCCATGGACGAGGCGCTCGGCCCGGTGGACGTCAGCGTCTTCGGCAGCATTCTGCTGCACCTTCGCGACCCTTTCCTGGCGCTGCACAATGCCCTGCGGCTCACGACCCACACCGTTGTCGTCGCCGACATCCTGCCCGGCGCGCACCCGCTGTCGCGATGGACCAGCCTGCTGCTCGGCCGCGCCCAGCAGTTCAAGCCGCGCTTCGCCCGGGGCAGGCCCTGGGAGACCTGGTGGAACCTGCCGCCGCAACTGGTGGTGGAGTTCCTTGGCGTGCTCGGTTTCGAGAAGACGGTGGTTACCTACCACTCGCAGCTGCTCAAGGGGCGCCGCATGCCGATGTACACGGTAGTCGGCACGCGTACGCGGCCGACCGTGCCACTGGAGCGCGATCGCGGCGGCTAGCGCCGTGGTTCGATCACTGTACGGCCCTCAAAGACCTCGAGCGCCGGCTTGGCGGCGAGAATCTGGTCCATCGTGCGCGCCGGCTCGGCACAGCCGGCCTCGCCGACGATGCGCGCCGGCACGCCGGCCACCGTCTTGTTGTGCGGCACGGGGTGCAGCACCACCGAGCCGGCGGCGATGCGGGCGCAATGCCCGATCTCGATGTTGCCGAGGATCTTGGCGCCGGCGCCGATCAGCACGCCGTGGCGCACCTTGGGATGGCGGTCGCCGATGTCCTTTCCGGTGCCACCGAGCGTCACGTCCTGCAGCATCGAGACATTGTCCTCGATCAACGCCGTCGAGCCGACGACGAGACCGGTGGCATGATCGAGGAAGACGCCCTTTCCGATGCGCGCCGCGGGATGGATGTCGGTCTGGAACACCGCGGACGAGCGGCTCTGCAGGTAGAAGGCGAAATCGTGCCGCCCGGCCTTCCACAGCGCGTGGGCCAGCCGGTGCGCCTGTATGGCGTGGAAGCCCTTGAAGTAGAGGATCGGCTCGATCAGCCGCGTGCACGCCGGATCACGGTCCACCACGGCGAGCAGGTCGGCGTGGAAGGCCTCGGAGAAGGCCGGATCGGCCGCCACCATGTCGGCGAAGGCCTGACGGATGAGGTCGCTCGGCACGTCCTGGTGCGACAGCCGCGCGGCGACACGATGGATGATCACGCTCTCCAGAGAAGCGTGATTGAGCACGGTCGAGTAGATGAAGCCGGCCACCTCCGGCTCGCGGCAGATGATCTCTCCCGCCTCTACGAGCATGCGGGCGAAAATCGGATCATTGTCGCCGCGGAACGGGACCATTCTGGCGCCGCCTTCAGGCTTGCCGCTCATACGCACCTTCCGGTCATTCGGTATTCACCAAGGAGCCCAAAGGGGCGTTCTCCGCATAGGCCAGCATATAGGCATTTCATTCCCGTTCATCGAGAAAGGCGAGTACCGCCTCCTTGTAGGCCTTGTCGCCGACCGCGCGATTGTGGTCGCGGCCCTCGATGTGCAGCACGCGCGCCTGGGGGATCAGCTCGGCCAGCGCCTCGGGATCGCCCGCGATGTCGTCGTGGCTTCCGACCGAGACGAGGACGGGGCAACTGATTTGCCTGACCTCGTGCAGCGGCATCATCTGTCGCGCGCCGCGGATGCAGGCGGCCAGCGCGCGACGGTCGCTGCGGGTGGCGTCGGCGAAGGCGCGGAAAAGGCGCTGGTGCGGATCGGTGAGGCTCTCGAGGGCGGGGGCGTCCATCGCGTCGGCGATGCTGGTGGGCAGTGTGCCGCCCTCGACGAGGCTGTAGCCGAGACCTCCCAGCACGAGGGAGCGCAGCCGCTCCGGCGCGCGGCGCTGGAGAAAGGCGCCGATGCGCGCGCCCATCGAGTAGCCCATGACGTCGATGCAGTCGAGCGCGAGCCGGTCCATCACCGCAAGGGCCTCGTCGGCGAGCACGTCGATGGTGTAGTCGCGCGGATCGTAGAGCTTGGTGCTGCGTCCGTGCCCGCGCACGTCGTAGAGGATGGTGCGGCGGCCGGCGGCGGTGAGCGTCTTCGCCCAAAGCGGCAGCACCCAGTTCACGGCATGGCTCGAGGCGAAGCCGTGGATCAGCAGGATCGGCTCGTCGCGGTCGACGACGCCGTCCGGCACCGGTTCGGTCAGGGTGAAGAGCGTGACACCGGGCGCCGCTTCGATGGTCTGCATGGCTGGCGGGTTAGCGCGGCGACGGAACGGCTGCAAATCGAGGCGGTCTTTCCGCGAGAGCGCGCCATGTCTTAGGCCGACAGGAGACCAATCATGCGACCTTTCCTGACCGTTGCCCTCATCGTGTCCGCGTTGGCGCCCAAGCTCGCCCACGACGACGCGCTCGACGATGCCAAAGGCAAGGCACGTCCCGTGGTGGTGCTCTCGGACTCGCGCGACGACCCCCGCGTCGCCAAGCAGATCCAGGCGCTCGACGCTACCAGGCCGGAGCTGAGCAACCGCAACATCCAGGTGCTGCGAGAGGCCGGATCGGACGGCCCGCTGCGCAAGAAGCTCGGCGTCGAGAAGAAAGGTTTTGCCGTGGTGCTCGTCGGCAAGGACGGGACGGTGAAGAAGGTGTGGCGCCACCCCGTCGATCCCAAGCAGATCTTCACGATCATCGATGCCATGCCGATGCGGCAGAACGAGATGAACGGTTAGCTTCCGTATTCGCGCAGCGGACGCTGTTTTTGATGCTGCGACGCAACGAAACAAGCTCTTCTACGGGTTGATTGCGCCGTCTTCCTGTTCCACCTTTAGCGGACAGCGGGAGACGCCCATGCGAACCATCGCCCTCCTTTTCCTCGTCGCCATGGCCACGATCTACGTGGCCGTCCGCGCCGTCGAGCCCGAGGCCTTGCAGAAGGAAGTCGCCGGCCCGACGATCACCACCGACATCAGCCATCCGCCGAGTTCGATCGGGTCGGCCACCTTCATCGTCGCGCCGCACATCGCCCACGACGCCAAGGCCGCTTCGGCGCGCTGAAGTCGTCCTCTTGCGTCGTGCCTCGCGGCCGCAACGCCATTGACGCACGCCGCCGCCGGCTCTTTTAGTCCGGCGATGCGCAGATCCGACCGCGAGCAGGCGGCCTATACACCCGAGCCGCCGCCAACGCCCTCGCCGATGATGGCGCAGTACCACGCCATCAAGGCCGATCATCCCGACGCCCTGCTGTGGTACCGCATGGGCGATTTCTATGAGCTGTTTTTCGAGGATGCGGCGATCACCGCCAAGGTGCTCGGCATCGTGCTGACCAAGCGCGGCCGGCACGAGGGCGCCGAGATCCCGATGTGCGGCGTGCCTGTCGAGCGCCACGAGGACTACCTTCACCGCCTCATCGCCGCCGGCCACCGCGTCGCCATCTGCGAGCAGATCGAGGACCCGGCCGAGGCCAGGAAGCGCGGTTCCAAGTCGGTGGTGGCCCGCGCCGTGGTACGGCTGGTGACGCCCGGCACCATCACCGAGGAGCGGCTGCTGGAGCCGGCCGCCGCCAACTGGCTGGTGGCGCTGGCCCGCGCCCGCAACGCGGAGGGCGCCTGGGCCTACGGGCTGGCCGCGGTCGACATCTCGACCGGCGCTTTCGCGGTGACCGAGGCGGCGGCTGCCGCGCTCGGCGGCGAGATCGCGCGCGTCGATCCGCGCGAGATTGTGGTGGCCGACACGCTCGCCGCCCTGCCCGAAGTCGCCAAGGTGCTCGACGAGGGCCGCGTGCCCGTCACCCGCATCGGCCGCGAGCCCGGCTCGGCCGAGCGCCGCCTGCTCGACTGGTACGGTCTCGCCACGCTCGACGGGCTCGGGCCGCTCTCGCCGGCCGAGGTCGCCGCCGCCGCGACAGCCGTCTTCTACCTCGACCGCACGCAGTGCGGCGCCCGGCCCAAGCTCGACCCGCCGGCCTCGGTGCGTGGTGCGCCGGCGATGGAGATCGATGCCGCCACCCGCGCCAACCTCGAACTGACCCGCACGCTGTCGGGCGCGCGCGAGGGCTCGCTGCTCGCCGCTATCGACCGCTGCGCCACGCCCGCCGGCTCGCGCCTGCTCTGCGCCCGCCTGTCGAGCCCGCTGACCGACAGCGCCGCCATCGAGGCGCGGCTCGACGCCGTGGCCTATCTCCACGAGAGCTGCGCCACCCGTGCCGACGCCCGCGCCACCCTCAAGGCGGCGCCGGACCTGTCGCGCGCGCTGTCGCGGCTGGCGCTGGGCCGCGCTGGACCGCGCGACCTCGCCGCGGTCAGCGCCGGCCTGCAAGCGGCCCATCGCGTCGCCGCGCTTTTGCGCGAGGGTACCACCCCGCTGGCGCAGTTGCCCGACGAGCTGCGCGCGGCCCGCAACCGCGCCGCCGCGCCCGACCCCGCCCTCGCCGCGCGGCTCGCCACCCTGCTCGACGACGCCCTGCCCCTGCAGCGCCGCGACGGCGGCTTCGTGCGCCCCGGCGCGGACCCCGAGCTCGACGCCATGCGCGCGCTGCGCGACCGCAGCCGCGAGGTCATCGCCGCCTTGCAGGGCACCTATTGCGAGCTGGCCGGCACCCGGCGGCTCAAGATCAAGCACAACAACCAGCTGGGATATTTCGCGGAAGTGCCGGCGAGCGTCGGCGAGGCCTTCCTGCAGCCGCCGCTCGCGACGACCTTCCACCACCGCCAGAGCATGGTCGACGCCATGCGCTTCTCCACCGCCGAGCTGGTCGAGCTGGAAGGCCGCATCGCCAGCGCCGCCGAGGGCGCCGTCGCGCGCGAGAACGCGCTGTTCGATCAGCTCGCAGCGGAGGTGATGGCCGCAGCCCCTGCCGTCGACGCCGCCGCCGCGGCGCTCGCCGCCATCGATGTCGCCGCGGCCCTCGCCGAGGTGGCCGAGACCGGCGAATGGACGCGCCCCGTCATTGAGGAGGGCGGCGCCTTCCGCATCGCTGGCGGCCGCCATCCCGTGGTCGAGCTGGCGCTGAAGGTCGCCGGCGAGCCCTTCGTCGCCAACGCCTGCGACCTCACGGGCTCGATCGCCGGCGGCGCCATCGCCGTCGTCACCGGCCCCAACATGGCGGGCAAGTCGACCTTCCTGCGCCAGAACGCGCTCATCGCCGTGCTGGCCCAAGCCGGGTCCTTCGTGCCGGCGACCGCCGCCACGATCGGCATCGTCGACCGGCTGTTCTCCCGCGTCGGCGCCGCCGACGATCTCGCGCGCGGCCGCTCCACCTTCATGGTCGAGATGGTCGAGACGGCGGCGATCCTCAACCGCGCCACGCCACGCTCGCTGGTGATCCTCGACGAGATCGGCCGTGGCACCGCCACCTTCGACGGGCTCTCGATCGCCTGGGCCGTCATGGAGCACCTGCACGAGAAGAACCGCGCGCGGGCGATCTTTGCCACTCATTTCCACGAGCTGACGCAGCTCTCGCGCCGGCTCGACCGGCTGGTGAACCTCACCACACGCGTCGCCGACTGGCACGGCGATGTCGTCTTCCTGCACGAGGTGGTGCCCGGTGCGGCCGACCGCTCCTACGGCATCCAGGTCGCCAAGCTCGCCGGCCTGCCGGCGGCCGCCGTACGCCGCGCCAAGGCGCTGCTCGCCGAGCTCGAGGCCAGCGACCGCGGCGCCTCCCGCCGCCTTGCCGACCTACCGCTCTTCGCCGCCGCGCCGGCGGTCGCGCATGCTCCCGAGCCGGAACGCGACACCCTGCGCGACGCACTGGCCGCCCTCGACCTCGATGCGCTTACGCCGCGCGAGGCGCTGGAAGCGCTCTATCGGCTAAAGAAGCTCGGCGCGGACGAGGGTTGAAGCCCAATACGAAGCCAAGCTCAATTGGCGGGCTTCTCGAAGCAGTCGATGACCATGAGGACCGTTCCGGTAAGAATATGTACGCCGGATGAATCGCGAACGTCCATCCGGAACTGCGCCTTCTCCTTGCCCGGCATCTCGTCCTTGAGCATGGCCGGGAGCGACTTGCGCACTTGGTCGCGGACCGCCTCCAGATTAGGAAGCTCGACTCCTTCCTCGTCGATCGAAGTGAAGCCGTCATAGGTGTCGAAGAAGAACCTGGTCATGTCTTCCTTCCTGGAAAAGGACGAGTTGTGCGGCCCTTCGCGCGGAAAATCATTCACCTTTGGTCGGAAGTTGCGTTCTCCGCTCGCCATCAAGAAGCGACGGTACCAACGCGGCCAGGGCGCGCCGGCCTGACCGCCTTCAGTCTTCGCGGGGTGCGCCGTAGTGCATCAGCCCGGTGCCGTGCTTCTTCAGCCAGGCTTCGGCCGCCTGGAACTCCGGGTCGAGCCCCTCTACCGTGGCCCAGAAAGCGGCGGAATGGTTCATGTGGCGGAGGTGCGCGACCTCGTGGGCGGCGAGGTAGTCGAGCACGTGCGGCGGCGCCATGACCAGGCGCCAGGAGAAGTTGAGCGCGCCGGCCGACGAGCACGAGCCCCAGCGGCTGGTGGTGTCGCGCAGCGTCAGGCGCTTGGGCGCGGTGCCGAGCGCGGCGGCGTGGCGGGTGACGGCCTCGGCGAGGTCGGCGCGGGCCTGGCGGGTCAGCCAGTCCTGCACGCGCCGGGCGACGAACGGCGCCTCGCCGCTGACGCAGAGTTTTGGGCCATCCTCGACGGCCTCGACCCACACCGTGCCGCGCGCGCCCGGCCGGTGCACGATCGCGTGCGGCACGCCGCGCACCGGCACGCTGGCGCCCGGCCCGAACGGCGTGCCCGTCGGCAGCCGTGCCAGCCGCACGCCGATCCAGCCGGCGTGGCGGTCGACGAAGAGTTTCGCCCGCACCAGCGAGCCGCGCACCGGCATCGTCAGCACCACGTCACGCGTAGCGGCGCGCACGCGCAGCGTGAAGCGGCGCGCCGTGGCGACGCGCTTGATCTGCACGCGATGCATCGCGCCCTCGTGGCTGACGTCGAAGAAGGCGACGTCAGCCCCGCGCAGCACCGTCTTCGAGGCGAGCCAACCCATGGCTCGAGCATAGCCGGCGGGCGGGTGAGTCGCTACGGCGAGAAAATGATCTGACGATCGAAGCCGAGGTGGGACTTCTGAACCGAGGCCGCCAGCGCTGTCCGTCCTGAAACATAATTTTACGACCATCAATGTAAATGAGCGTAGGCCGAGTGCCGGCGCGTGTTGCGCCTATGAGTCAAACCCATATTCATGCGCGTTGACAAGCTTCAGGCCGAGTTGCCGAAGCCTAAGAAGGCCGACCCGAACGCCGCTGCCGCACTACAAGAGCTGATCGGCGGCAAATACGGCGAGATGTTCACGCTCAACAATTACATGTTCCAGAGCTTCAACTCTCGCAGCAAGGCCAAGCTGCGACCGTTCTACAACCTTGTCGCCAGCATCACAGCCGAGGAGCTCGGGCATCTAAAACTCGCCTGCATTGGCGTGTCCATGCTCGCCAACGGCCCCGACAAGCCCGGCAACGAGAAGGGTGACGCCGACATCTCGACCTTGCCCTACGAGGTCATGCAGGAGATCCGGCTCGCCTCGTCCTTCCTGTCCAACGGCGGCGGCGCCATGCCGATGAACGCCAACGGCGCATCTTGGGACATGGACTTCGTGACGACGACCGGCAACGTGATGGTCGACCTGCTGCACAATTTCCATCTCGAGTGCGGCGCCCGCATCCACGAGCTGCGCGTTTACGAGACGATGAAGGACCCCACCGGCCGCGCGCGAGGTATGCGCCTACCTGCTGGTGCGCGGTTCCGTTCACGCCCATGCCTATGCGCTGGCCGTCAAGAAGCTCACGGGCGTGGAGTTCGAGAAGATGCTGCCGACGCCTAACATTGATCTGTCGAAATCCCCGAGTGCCAGAAGTACCTCGACGAGGGCTCCCATCGCCGCCTCTACACGTGGAGCCCGAGCGACTACAAGAAGATGTTCGGCATCTGGGCAAAGGCGAGCAGGCGCTGCCGGGTGATCCGTCGGGTGACCTCGAGGTGATCGACGGCCTGCCCGAAGGCGGCAAGATCCACGATCTCACCGGCCATGCCTCGACTTTCGCGCCGGATTACGCGCCCGAGGAGATGTTCGAGATCGCGACCAAGCTCTACAAGGCCTCGCGCTAAGGTGTCCGCGCGCGGCATCGGCTCGCCGCGCGCCCTTTACCGATAATGGCCCTCGCTATCCCGCCTTCGCGATCCGCGTCAGCGTGAACAGGCCGAGCGGCGGCAGGGTGCGGCGCTCAACGAGGGTCATGTCGGGGCGGCGGTCGATCCAGCCGCCGATGGTCTCCCACGGGAACTGCGGGTGCCATCCCAGTTTCTCGGCGCGCCGGCCCATCCACGCCTCCACCGCCGCCACCGGGCCGCGCGCGGCGCCGACGTGGTTCACCAGCACGATCTCGCCGCCGGGCTTCGTCACCCGCGCCCATTCCGCCAGGCTGGCGTGCGGGTCGGGCACGACGGTGAGCACGTAGGGCGCCAGCACGGCGTCGAAGTGATCGTCGGGAAAGTCGAGGTGCATTGCGTCCATGGCGCGCAGGTCGACAACGTTGGCGAGCTTGTCCGCGCGCACGCGATCGCGAGCGCGCTCCAGCATTGGCGCGGAGAGGTCGACGCCGGTGATCGTCGTGCGCCGGTCGATCATCGGCAGCTCCAGCCCAGTGCCGACGCCGACGTCTAGGATGTGCCCGCCGGGGCGGCTCGCGGCGGCCGCCGCCGCGCGGCGCCCGGCCCGCATGACCAGCGTGAAGGTGAGGTCGTAGACCGGCGCCCAGCGGGCGTAGGCCGCCTCGACCCCGGCGTTGTCAAGCGTGCTGGCCTTGCTCACGAAGCCAGCGCCGCTTCGCGGGCCGGCTCGGCCGTGACGGTACCGCCGCCGAGCACCCGAGCGCCGGGCGCGTCGCTCTCGTAGAACACGCAGGCCTGGCCCGGCGCCACCGTAGTGTCCGCCGCCGGGAACACCACGGCGACGCCGCCCTGCTCGCGCACCACCCGCGCCGGCACTGGCGCGCGCGTGGAGCGCGTGCGCACATGGCACTCCAGCATAGCGGGCAGGTCGTCGTCGCCGAGCCAATTGACGTCGCGCAGCGCCAGCCGCGCCGTGGCGAGCGCCTCGCGCAGGCCGACCACCACCTGCGCGCGCCGGGCATCGAGGCGCAGCACGTAGAGCGGCGCCTCCTGCCCGCCGAGCGCGAGGCCGCGGCGCTGCCCCACCGTGTAGCCGGTGATGCCCTCGTGGCGGCCGAGCACGCGGCCGGCCTCGTCGACGATGTCGCCAGGGCGCACCGCCTCCGGCATCATCCTGGCGACGAGGTCGGCGTAGCGGCCCGAGGGCACGAAGCAGATGTCCTGGCTGTCGGGCTTGTCGGCGTTCACCAGCCCGTGGACGCGGGCGAGGTCGCGCACCCGCGTCTTGGGCAGGTTGCCCAGCGGGAAGCGCACGAAGGCGAGCTGCGCCGGCGTGATGCCGAACAGAAAATAGCTCTGGTCGCGCGAGGCGTCGGCTGCGCGGTGCAGCGCCCGGCCGCCGCCCGGCAGCGCCCGCGTCGCGCAATAGTGCCCGGTGGCGAGCGCGTCGGCGCCGAGGTCGCGGGCGGTCTCGAGCAGGTCGGTGAACTTCACCTTGTCGTTGCAGGAGGCGCAGGGGATCGGCGTCTCGCCGGCGGCGTAGGCGGCGGCGAAGGGCGCGATGACCTGCTCGCGGAAGCGCGCCTCGTAGTCGAGCACGTAGTGCGGGATGCCGAGCCGCGCCGCCACGGCGCGCGCGTCACCGATGTCGCGGCCGGCGCAGCACGAGCCAGCGCGGGCCGCGGTGCCGCGGTCGTCGTACAGCCGCAGCGTCACGCCGACGACGTCATAACCCTCGGCCTTGAGCAGCGCGGCCACCACCGACGAGTCGACGCCGCCGGACATGGCGACGACGACCCGGGTCTCGCCGGGCGGCTTGGGGATGTCGAGAGGGTTCAAGGGTTCGACCGTCTTGCAGGTGCTTCGTCATATCGGTCGGCGCCGGGGCGGCGCAAGGCGACGCGTCAGCCGGGATAGGACGCGATCTCGACGAGGTTGCCGTCGGGGTCGCGGCAGTAGACCGAGCGGATCGGCCCGCGCGCGCCCTGCTTCGTGGTCGGCCCCTCCTCGGTGGCGATCCCCAGCTCGGCGAGATGCCGGGCGACGTCGTCCGGCAGGGTGTCGGTTAGGAAGCAAAGGTCGTCGCTGCCGGGCTGCGGGCGGGCGCCGGTGAACCAGTCGACGGCGCTGGCCGCGATCGGCCGCAGGTTGATCTTCTGCGCGCCGAAGTGGATCGCCGTGCGCCTGGGCTTGCCGGGCGCCGGCTCGGAGTCCTGGCGCGTCACGCCGAGCACACGCCCGTACCAGCGCGCCGACGTCTCGACGTCGCCGACGTTGAGGACGATGTGGTCGAGCGCGGTGACGGTCAACGGCATGGGTTTCCCTCCGGGGTCAGGCGGCGATGATCGCCGCGCGGGCCGGGCCGCGCAATCGGGCTGCGAAAAGGTTCCATTCGTCCTTTTAGGCTTTCTCCGCAGACGTGCTACTGATTGGCCAGATCAACAACGAGGCGGATCCAGGCATGACGAATTCCCGCTTCGACGAGGCCGGCCCTGCGGCCTTCGATAAGACGGACGCCTGCAACGTCCTCCTCGTCTTCCCGGGTTTCGCCGCTAACTCGTTCTGGAACTATCGCGCGACCTGCGAGATCGTCGGCGCCAAATATCCCGGCGCCCCGCTCGGCCTCATCACCGTCGCCGCCATGCTGCCGCAGCACTGGGACATCCGCCTCGTCAACCGCAACACCGAGGAGCTGACCGAGGCCGACATCGCCTGGGCCGACATGGTGATGACCGGCGGGATGATGCCGCAGGAAGCCGACACGCTGGTGCTGATCGACCTGATCCAGAAACACGGCAAGCCGGTCGTGGTCGGCGGCCCCGGCATCACCTCGACGCCCGAGCCTTACGCCGCCGCCGACTTCAAGGTCATCGGCGAGGCCGAGGGCCTGCTCGACGCCTTCGTGGCGGACTGGCGCGCCGGCTTGCGCAGCGGCACCTACGAGGGCGTCCGCTTCAAGGCCGACGTCACCGCCGCGCCGACGCCGCGCTGGGATCTGCTCAAATTCGACCAATACCTTCATGTCGGGGTGCAGTTCTCGCGCGGATGCCCCTTCACCTGCGAGTTCTGCGACATCATCGAGCTCTACGGTCGCGTGCCGCGGACCAAGAGGATCGAGCAGGTGCTGGGCGAACTCGACGCGCTCTACGCGCTTGGCTACCGCGGCCACGTTGACTTCGTCGACGACAACCTCATCGGCAACAAGAAAGCGGTGAAGCTATTTCTGCCGCACCTCAAGGCCTGGCAGGAAAAGCACGGCTACCCGTTCGAGTTCTCGACCGAGGCCTCGGTGAACCTGGCGGATGACGAGGAGCTGCTGGCGCAAATGCGCGACGCCAGCTTCTTCGCCGTCTTCATCGGGATCGAGAGCCCCGATCCCGAGACGCTGGTGAAGATGCAGAAGAAGCAGAACACCAGGCGCGACCTCTCCGAGAGCATCCGCAAGATCTACGACGCCGGCATCTTCGTCATGGGCGGCTTCATCGTCGGCTTCGATTCCGAGAAGCAGAGCGTGGCCGCGCCGATCGTCGCGCTGATCGAGGAGGCGGCGATCCCCATCGCCATGGTCGGCCTGCTCTACGCACTGCCCAACACGCAGCTGACGCGCCGCCTCGAAAAGGAGGGCCGGCTGCTCGAGCCCGACACCGGCGAGTTTAGCGGCGACCAGTGCACCGCCGGCCTCAACTTCGTGACCAAGCGCGCGCGGCGCGACGCCTACGCCGATTACCGCACCATCCTCGACGCGATCTTCGCCCCGAAGGCCTATTTCGAGCGCGTGCGCGACGTCAGCCGCAGCCTGCACATGCCCAAGCGTTCGATCCGTGTGCAGCTGACCAGCACGTTCCGCGAGTTCGGCCGCTTCCTGAAGCTGATGACGCGCGTCACGCTGTACCGTCCGGACATGCGCGCCCAGGTTTGGCTGACGCTCATCGCCACGCTGTTGCGCAACCCCGCCGCCGTGACCTCGGCGATGCGGCTCACCGCGTTCTACGTCCACCTCGGACCGTTCTCGCGCTTCGTCATCGGCCGCGTGGACGAGCAGATCGCGGCGCTTGACGACGGCCGCTGGGTGCAGCCGGCGCTGGTGTCGGCGCCCAAGACTGCGACAAAGGTGATCGAGGCCAAGGTGGCGGCGCTCGCGATTTGACCGAAGCCGGAGGCCGGTTCTAAGAGCCTGCGACGCGGCGGGATCGCCGACCCTTCAGCGGCGGGACCGCTCGCGCCCTTTCGGGCGGAGCAGTCCGCGCCTTCTAGCGAACGGACAAGACGGATGGCCAGGAAGCCGAGTTTCGATTTCGAGCGTCGTGAGCGTCAGAAGGCCAAAGACGCCAAGCGGGCCGAGAAGACCAAGGCCAAGAGCGAGAAGAAGGCCGGCGAAGCCGCCGGTGAGACGCCCGAAGGCGATGTGGCCGAGACGGAGCCGGCGCCCTCGGCGGAGTAGTTCTAGCTTCCGTCATTGCGAGCGCATCCTCCTGCGCGCAGCGGGCTAAAACTTTCACATTTCCGGGATCGCCTTGGCGAAGTATGCAGGGTGTACCTTTCTCCTCCCTGCGGGCCGGCAAGGGGAGAAGGAGCCCGGCATGTTCTTTGATCGGATATGTGGATCCAGTAGCCATTGCGGGGAATGCATCTGCGACATGCGCCCCGTGCCATAGCGCAAGCGAGGGAATCGAGCCTAGAGGTCGAACCTCGCGATCACCGGCACGTGGTCCGAGGGCCGCGTCCAGCCGCGCGCCTGCTTAAGGATCGTCATGCCGGCGAGCGTGCCGCCGAGGCTCGGGCTCGCCCAGACGTGGTCGAGGCGGCGGCCCTTGTCGGCCTTGGCCCAGTCGGGCGAGCGGTAGCTCCACCAAGTGTAGCACTTCTCGTGCGCCGGCACTTGGGCGCGCATTACGTCAACCCAGCGGCCCGCGGCGATCACCCGTCCAAAGCGCTCGACCTCGATGGGCGTGTGACTGACGACCTTGAGCAGCGCCTTGTGGCTCCACACGTCGTGCTCGAGCGGTGCCACGTTAAGGTCGCCGACGAGGATCGCGTCGCCGGCGGCGACCCCGTCGGCCGCGATCCAGGCCGCCATCTCGTCGAGAAAGGCGAGCTTGTGGGCGAACTTCTTGTTGATCGCGGGATCGGGCTCGTCGCCGCCCGCCGGCACGTAGAAATCGTGGATCGTGAGCTCGCGCGGGCCCAGCGCTAGGCCGACGGCAAGGTGGCGAGCGTCGTTCTTGCCGCAGAACCCGCGCCGCTCGATTCGGGTGAACGGCAGGCGCGAGGCGATGGCGACGCCGTGGTAGCCTTTCTGCCCGTTGATCGCGAGATGCGTGTAGCCGAGCCGCTTGAAGGGCGCGACGGGGAACTCCGCGTCCCGGCACTTGGTCTCCTGAAGGCAGAGTATGTCCGGCGCGTTCTCGACGAGGAACGTCTCAACAAGGTCGATGCGTAGCCGCACCGAGTTGATGTTCCAGGTGGCGAGGGTGAACATGAACGCCCTATAGCCGCGCCCCGGACGGCGGAGAAGACTCGGCGGCGACATCGCTGGGGACGGAGCCCGGACGCGCCAGCTTCGCTCCGCCCGCACCGAGATCGCTCATCACGATGACGATCGCGGCAGCGGAGATGCCCGTGTCAGCTCTTGGGCACCAAGCTCTCGATCCGACGCTGCATTTCTTCCAGCTGCCGGCGCATGTCGTCGATCTCGCCGCGAGCCTCCTGGGCCGGCGGCTCGGCGAATTGCGGCGGCTGCGGCTCGGCCGGCGACGACGCGGCCGGCTTGGGCGCGAGGCCTGCGCCGATTGCCCCAGCGACGGGCGTGAACATCGACAAGGCCTGGCGGAACATCGTCACGTTCTGGCGGGCCTGCTCCTCGATCTGGGCGAAGATCGGCGCGGCGGCACCTGCCATCGGGTTCTTCATCATGCCGGCGGCGAGTTTGCTCGTCCCGAAGACGTCGGTGAAACCGCTCTTCTCCTTGGCCAGCTTGTCGAGCGAGAATTCCAGGTAGGAGGGCACCAGCATCTGCATGCTGTCGCCGTAGAAACGGATGAGCTGGCGCAGGAACGTGATGGGCAGCAGGCTCTGGCCGTTCTTGCCTTCCTGCTCGAAGATGATCTGCGCCAGCACCGAGCGCGTGATGTTGTCCCCACCCTTGGCATCGTAGACGACGAAATCGTCGCCACGCTTCACCATGACGGCGAGATCTTCCAGCGTGACGTAGGCGCTCGTGCCCGTATTGTAGAGCCGGCGGTTGGCGTATTTCTTGATGACCGTCGGAGGTTTCTCGCTCGTCATTGACCAAACTCTGGAGTGGAGGGTTCGCCGATCCCGGACTTCTAGATCAGGCTGTCGACCCTCGTCAGCATAGGCTCTTTACGCAGATGCGAAAGCGACTTCGTGTTGCACCGCGGTCCCCCAACCGGCTCATGCCGCCTTGCCGACCGGCCGATTGACCCGACATCCGCCTTGCTATCGTAAACGCCGCCAGCGTCCGGCGAGGCCGCGCAGAAGGAGCACCGCTCATGTCCGAAGACATCGTCATCGTCGCCGCCGGCCGCACCGCCGTTGGCTCCTTCAACGGCGTCTTCGGCGCGATCCCGGCGCATGAGCTCGGCGCTGCGGTGATCAAGGAGGTCTTGGCTCGCGCCAAGGTCGAGGGCGGCGATGTCGATGAGGTCATCCTCGGCCAGGTGCTGACCGCCGCGCAGGGCCAGAATCCCGCGCGCCAGGCGGCGATGGCCGCCGGCGTACCGAAGGAGAAGACCGCCTGGAGCCTCAACCAGGTGTGCGGCTCGGGGCTGCGCTCGGTCGCGCTCGGCATGCAGCAGATCGCCAACGGCGACGCCGCCATCATCGTCGCCGGGGGCCAGGAGAGCATGTCGCTCGCGCCCCACGCCAGCTACCTGCGCGGCGGCGTCAAGATGGGCGACACCAAGCTCATCGACACGATGATGAAGGACGGCCTGATCGACGCCTTCCAGGGCTATGCCATGGGCACCACCGCCGAGAACATCGCCGAGAAGTGGCAGATCTCGCGCGAGGACCAGGACCAATTCGCGCTGCGATCGCAGAACAAGGCCGAGGCGGCGCAGAAGGAGGGCCGCTTCCAGGACGAGATCCTCCCCTTCACCGTGAAGGGCCGCAAGGGCGACACGATCGTCGACGAGGACGAGTACATCCGCAAGGGCGCGGTGATGGAGACCTTCTCCAAGCTGAAGCCGGCCTTCTCCAAGGACGGCACGGTGACCGCCGGCAACGCCTCGGGCATCAACGACGGCGCCGCGGCCGTGGTGCTGATGACGGCCGAGGAGGCCAAGCGCCGCGGTCTGACCTCCCTCGCGCGCATCGCCTCCTGGGCCACCGCCGGCGTCGATCCCGCGATCATGGGCACCGGCCCGATCCCAGCTTCGCGCAAGGCGCTCGAAAAGGCCGGATGGAGCGTCAAGGACCTCGATCTCGTCGAGGCCAACGAGGCTTTCGCGGCGCAGGCCATCTCGGTCAACAAGGACATGGGATGGGATCCGGCCATCGTGAACGTCAATGGCGGCGCCATCGCCATCGGGCACCCAATCGGCGCCTCGGGAACCCGCGTACTGGTGACGCTGCTCCACGAGATGGCGCGCCGCGACGCTCACAAGGGCCTCGCCACGCTGTGCATCGGCGGCGGCATGGGTGTCGCCATGTGTCTGGAGCGCTGAAAGGCGGCGGGACTTTCGGTCTTTCGCCTCCCGGTACGGCGCTTGTCGCAGGCATGGTGCCGGTTCTATGAAAAGGTCATATCAACGACGAGGGGTCCACTAAAAGTCCGCCCGTCTCAGGGAAGGAATGTCGATGGCGCGAGTGGCGGTTGTCAGTGGAGGCTCGCGCGGGATCGGCGCGGCGATCAGCAAGGCGTTGCATGACGCCGGCTACAAGGTGGCCGCGACCTATGCCGGCAACGATGAGGCCGCCAACGCCTTCAAGGAGGCGACCGGCATCGCCATCTACAAGTGGGACGTCTCCGACTTTGAGGCATGCGCCGCCGGCTTGAAGACGGTCGAGGCCGACCTCGGGCCGGTCGAGGTTCTGGTCAACAACGCCGGCATCACCAAGGACGTGCCGCTGCACAAGATGAAGCCGGAGCAATGGTCCGTCGTCATCGACACCAACCTGAACTCGCTCTTCAACATGACACGTCCGGTCATCGAGGGCATGCGCGAGCGCGGCTGGGGCCGTGTCATCAACATTTCCTCGATCAACGGCCAGAAGGGCCAATTCGGCCAGACCAATTATTGTGCGGCGAAATCGGGCGACATCGGCTTCACCAAGGCGCTTGCGCACGAGAGTGCGGCCAAGGGCATCACGGTCAACATCATCGCGCCGGGCTACATCGCCACCGACATGGTGAAGGCGGTCCCCGAGGAGATCCTCAAGACCAAGGTGCTGCCGCACATCCCCGTCGGTCGGCTCGGCGAGCCCGAGGAGATCGCCCGCTGCGTTTTGTTCCTGGCGAGCGACGACGCCGCCTTCATCACCGGCACGACGATCTCGATCAACGGCGGCCAGCACATGATCTGACGCCTGGCGGCGTCGAGTCGGGAGCGGATCGCGAATGGTCGAACACGGCCGGCGACCGTGTTCATCGGAGACAATCATGCAGTTCGATCCGGAAGTCGCCGCGTTGTTCGCAGCAGCGCAGGCGGCCAACCTGCCCACCATCGATCAACTCGACGTCGAAGCCGGACGCGCGATCTACAAGGCGCAGATGGCCCATACCAGCGCCCCGCGCGTCGAGATGGAGAGCGTGCGCGATCTCGACGCGCAGGGGCCGGCGGGCGCGATCCCGCTCAGGCTCTACCGTCCCATCGGGCTGCCGGAAGGCGCGGCGCCGGTGCTGATCTTCTTCCACGGCGGCGGCTGGGTGCTCGGCAATCTCGACACGCACGACGCCACCTGCCGCCTCATCGCCGCGCGCACCGGCTGCTTCGTAATCGCCGTACATTATCGTTTGGCCCCGGAGCCTCCTGCGCCCGCGGCGGCGATGGACAGCCTAGCGGCGATGCATTGGATCGCGGCGAACGCCGCAGCGCTCGGTGCCGACGCGTCGCGGCTCGCCGTCGGCGGGGACAGCGCGGGCGGCAACCTGTCCGCCGCGACCGCGCTGGAGACGCGCGCCGCCGGCCTGCCGCTGCGCGCGCAAATCCTGATCTATCCTTCGGTCGATCTGCGCGGCGTCGAAGGCGCCTACCCCTCGCGGACGCAGAACGCACAGGTGCCAGCGCTGACCGAAGCGATGATGTCGTGGTTCACGAGTCGCTACCTCACGGATGCCGCGCTCGCCGCTGACTGGCGACTCTCGCCCATGGTGGCGCAGGACAAGACCGGCCTTCCCCCGGCGCTGGTAATCACCGCCGAGTACGACATGCTGCGCGACGAGGGCCGCGCCTACGCCGACGCGCTCGAGGCGGCAGGCGTTGCGGTGACGCGGCTCGAGGTGCCCGGCATGATCCACGGCTTCATCAACATGGGCGGCGCGCTGAGTGCGGCCGGCAAGGCGATCGATGTGATCGTCGCCGAGCTGCGAACGCGGTTCGCTTAGAGACTGTTTGAGAGTGCCTCAATGGACGATGCGTCGCCACAGCACGCTTCCCATGGCGACGTGGATCATGGCGGTGGAGACGTCGATGCGGTTCTCGTAGTCGCGCACGAGGCGGCGCCAGCGGGTCATCCAGCCGAAGGTGCGCTCGACAACCCATCGCTTGGGCAGGACCTCGAAGCCTTTCTGCCCGTCGATGCGCCGGATCACCTCGACGACGAACTCCTTGGCGGCGGCCTTGTCCATGAGCGTGCGCCGGTCGTAGGCGCCATCGGCGAAGAGGTGCTTGATCCACGGCCAGCGCTTGCGGATCGCGTCGAGGATCATCTGCGCGCCGGCGCTGTCTGAGATGTCGGCCGTGGTCAGGTTGACCATCAGCAGGCGGCCGTCGGTGTCGACGGCGATGTGGCGCTTGCGCCCGACGATCTTCTTGCCGGCGTCGTACCCGCGGGCGGCGGCGCCCGGCGCCTTGACGCTCTGGCTGTCCAGGATGCCGGCCGAGGGACTGGCCTCGCGGCCCATCCGCTCGCGGTCGATCATCACCGCCATGTCGTGGATCGACTTGAACAGGAAACGTCGCACGAAGCGGCGGAACCACCAGTACACCGTCTGCCAGGGCGGGAAATCCTTCGGCAGCATGCGCCAGCCTCCGCCCGAGCGCGCCATGTAGCGGATCGCGTTCAGGACCTCGCGGAGATCGGTGGCGGGCTTGCGTCCGCGCTTCCCGGGCTTGGGCAGGAACGGACGCATCCGCTCCCACTCCTCATGGGTAAGGTCGGTCGGATAACGCTTGGTCTTCTTGGCGATCTCGGCCATCCGACCGCGGCTTGCTGATGTCCACATCACAAGCTTGAATCACGCTACGAAAACCGCGGCAACGCCATTCTCAAACGGGCTCTTAGAAAAGCTCGGACGTCGGGGCGACGAGAAAACGGAATGGTTCACCGTGCTGTCGACGGCGGCTTCGACGTTGATCAATCCTGCGCGTCGACGCTCGGCACTTCAGTCAGTCTAACATGTTTCCGTCCTTGCGAGCCGCAGGCGAAGCAATCCAGGGACCGACGGAGTAGACTGTGACAGCTGGCCCCTGGATTGCTCCGCTCCGCTCGCAATGACGGATGTCGGACCACGAACTAGCTGATGGCCGACCGCGTGCTCCAGCGCCAAAGCTTGTCGAACGGGAGCGTCACGAGCATGAAGAGGTGCTCGAGGATAGCGAGGCCGAGCAGTGAGGCGGCCAAAGCGTAGCCCGCCGTGCTCGGCGCCTCCGCCGCGGGGTCAAGCGCCATCAGCACCATGCCGCCTCCGACGATCGCCGCCAGGAGCACGGCGAAGGGGAAGAAATCGTTGACCGGAGCGCGGCGGAAGTACGAGCGCAGGTGGGCGATCGGCGCCGGCATGATCGAGTCGTTGAGGTTGGGCACGCCGAAGAAGAGGTTGAGCTTGGAGGAGACCCGCATCGCCCAAAGCACGGCATAGGCCAGCGCGCCGGTCTGGTTGGGCTGGCCCCAGGTCGCGACGACCACGCCGAGCCCCGTGCCGGCGAGCGCCAGCTCGTGCCACAGGATCGCGGCGACGGCGTAGCGGAAGCGCAGGAACCCGTCCGCGCCGGGCGGACAGGGAAGACGACGCGGCCCCGTCACCGCGCCGGTCAGGAAGGCGACCTCCTGCGTGCCCCAAAGCACGATGGCAGCGGTGAAGGCGGCGTAGGTTGCCGGCAGGCTCGAGACCACGGCGGTGCGGGCCAGGGCAGCGAGGCAAAGCGGGTAGAGGATCGCGGCACCGATGAGGCCGATCCGCGCCGCCGCTGGGCGGCGCAGCACGACGAGGAAGACGACACCGGTGGAGAACCACCAGACGAAAAGCGCGTAGACGAAAGCGATCGCGTTCGCGCCCATCAAACTACCACGCCGGCGCGAGGAGCGTCGTGGCCGGCAGCGGCGTGCGCTTCACCGGCAGGATGAAGAGCCGGACGAAGGTCACCGCAGCCGTTGCCTTCAAACCGGCTCGCTTCATCGTACCACCGATGCCGCGCTGCGACTTGGACGCGGCGAGCGCCTCGGTGATGCGCCACAGCTTGTCGAGCCCCGCGCGGAACACCGGATGGTCGGTATCGAGCGCGACCGGGAAGCACTGCTTGGCGATCTCCTGCGTGATCGCGAAGACCCTGTAGTCGTAGTCCGTCGGATCAATGCCGACCGCCTCGTGGAAGGCCGGGCGCATGTGGTCGCGCACGTACATCGTCGCGAACACGGCGAGCAGGAAGAAGCGGATCCACAGCTTGTTGCGGCCGGCGGTCAACTTGGGATCGGCGCGCATCAGCAGCGCGAAGCCCTCGCCATGGCGAAACTCATCGTTGCACCATTTCTCGAAGTACTTGAAGATCGGGTGGAACAGCCGGTCAGGGTTGCGCTCGAGCTGGCGGTAGATGGTGATGTAGCGGGCGTAGCCGATCTTCTCGGAAAGGTAGGTCGCATAGAAGATAAACTTCGGCTTGAAATAGGTGTACTTCTTGACCTTGGTCAGGAAGCCGAGGTCGACGCCGATGCCGGCATCCTTGAGCGTCTCGTTGATGAAGCCGGCGTGGCGCGACTCGTCGCGCGCCATGAAGGTGAAGAGCTCGCGGATGTCCTTGTTGTTGATCTGCTTCTTGATCTCCGAATAGAGCACGCAGCCAGAAAATTCGGCGGTGAGCGAGGACACCAGGAAGTCCTTGAACTCGCGGCGCAGCTCCGGCGGCAGCGCCTCAATATCGGCGTCCATCGGCCCCTCGCGGCGGAAGTGCATCTTGTTGTGGTCGGCGCGCATCTCGCCGATCATCCGCTCCCATTCGGGACGGACGAGATCGACGTTGAGCTTGTCCATCGCCTTGAAGTCGGTGGTGTAGAAACGCGGCGAGAGGATCGTGTCCTCCTTGGCGGCTTCAAACGAGTCGCCCGACGTTCCGGGTATGGTCTGCGCCGGCGCAAGCCCGCGGTTGCCGCCGCCTTCGATCGCGATCATGGCGCCTTCCCTTCAGAAAAACTGACTTCGTAGAGTTCGGTCAACTCGAGGTAGCCCTCGACATGCGCCCAGAACCGACCGAGCGGTCCGGCGCGCTTGAGCGTCGCGCGGCGCGCCATCACCATCTTCTCGCCGAACGCGACGCCGGTGGGCGCATCGTGGATGATCACCTCGTCGCCCGGACCTGGGGCGACGCCGTCGAGGTCGACGTAGGCGTGAAGGCTGTCGCGCGTCTGCTCGAGATCGATCGTGCAGGGCACCTCGATCGTCGAACGCGATCCCGACCAGCCAGCCTTCATCGCGCCTGCGCTCCCGTCTTCGCCGTATCCTTCGGCGCGCCTACCACCGGAGCCTGCGTCGCCGGTGCCGAGGTCGACGCCTGGACACCTGCCTTGGTGTCGTCTTCCTCGAGAAGCTTGGCAAAGGCCAGCTCGTTGGTCGAGCCGAAAGCTTCCAGGTCAAAGCTCTCGCCGGTCGTCGGATCGGCGATAGACAATCGTCCGTCGGCCCAGTGCGTCAAGCGAAAAGCCGTGCCGACCGGCTGGTCGTTCAGACGATGCTCGCGCACCAGGCCGCGCATGATGCCACGGAGAAAGCCGCCGGTCGTGGGCTCGATCATGGCGACGCGCTTGCCCGTCTTGGCGTCGGTGACGAGGACGCCGCCGTTGTGCTGATCAGCGAAGAACAGGTCGCGGCTGGCGACCGCCGTCGTGGGCGGCGTGGTCACGTGGTAGATGCCGGCGCGGTGCGAGAGCGCCGCGACGATGATGGTGAAGATCATCAGCAGGCCCGCGCCGATGATCACGCCTCGCGGGATGATCGGGCGCGGTGCCGGCTCGGGAGAGCGTGCTCCGACCGGTCTGGTGATCTCTGTCGGCATGGCGTTCCTCATGCGGCAGCGGGCTCTGCCGCGGGACGACGCGACGCCGAACCGAGCGCCGAGGCCACCGCGACCGCCTCGCCGAAGGGCGAAGCGACGAGAAGCGCCCGAGCCAACACGCTAGCGACTTTGCGCGCGTCGGGCACGCTGCGAAGCATGGGTTGCGACACCTTGAAGCGCCAGGGACGAGCATGCGGCCACAGCAGCATGTAGGCGATCTGCCCGTCGCCCAGCGCCAGCGGGATGTCGCCGCTCTCGTCGTCGTACAGCCGCAGGTCGGCGGAAGCGATGCGGCTCAGGGGCAACGTCAGTGCGATCGGCAGGGCGACGCCGATCTGCAGGATGAGCCGCTTGTCGGTCAAAGTGTAGCGCGTGGTGATCGCCACCACCCACGCCGCCCCGAAGACGAGCGCGGCCACGGCGACCGCCCCCAACGCGACCCACGAGAGGCCGAGGAAGGCGGCATTGGCGCGGAAGCCCGCGCTGTAGGCCGAGCCGAGGTCCCAGATCGCGAGCACGACGAAGTACCCGAGCAGGGCCTTGAGGTGGAACAGGCGCCAGGCGAGGCTGGCGGCCGCGGGACGGCCTTCCCACAGGATGCGCTCGTCGCGGCCGACGATCTCCGAGCCTTCCGGATGCAGGCGGGCGCGGCTCACAGCAGCGGCCCCATGCGCGAGGGCGTGGCATAGAGATGGCCGCCGGCGAAATAGCCGACGATGCGGTCCTCCTCGCGCTTGGTCACCTGGTCGGGCGACTTGGTCGCCGGCACGCCGGCGAACTGCGACGCCAGGATTGAGGCGACCTTGATGACGCCCTCACGGGCCCGCACCCGGCTCATCGCCATGGGCAGCAGCACGCGGCGCGCACCGGCCTCGACCTCGAGGTAGCGAATCAGCGATTCCGCCTCGTCGATCCAGGCGTCGCGGACGATGCCGGCCTCGACCCCATCGGCGCCGAGCACCCGGTAGCCGATCGGGTTCGGCCCGTCGGGCGCGATCGAATGGTGATGGGCCAGACGCAGCGGCATGATGATCGGGCGGCCCTCGATGCCGACCTCGGGTACGTCCTCGCGATCGGCGTAGGAGGCCGGGCCGACGCCGTCGCGCATCGGGTCGCCGGTGGGCGCGAAGGGCGAGCCCGGCCATTCCGCACCCATTTCGACCGCCGCATCGGGCCGGTCGTTACGATAGAGCGGCACGGGGAAGTCCCGGCCGTCATGGTGGTGGAACACCTTGGGCGGCGGCACTTCCGGGAAGCCGCGCACGGAGACCCGCGAGCCCGGCGGGCGCTCGGTCTCGAGAGGATAGCCTTCCCGCTTGTTCTCGCGGTGGAGATAGAACACCAGCCCGGCGAAGAAGAGCCAGAAGGCGTAGAGCACGACCTGCGCGATGTCGATGTACCCGGTGAACGCTCCGACCATCTTGATCCTCCCTCCCGTTTCCGTTCTCTCAGCTCTGGCTTCTCAGTTCGGCCAGTTCGAAGGTTTGACGTGCCAGCTTGGTGCGCGCACGCACCAGCGGCCCCATCGCGATCAGCGTGGCGAAGAGCAGCCCGATTTCGCAGTTGTAGACGAAGGAATAGCCGGTGGCCGGCTGGTCCAGCGTCGGGCCGAGCGCACCCGAGGCGGCGAGACCCGAAACGGCGTCGCGGATGAGGCCGCCGCCCGCCACCGCGACGCCAGCGGCCGACGCCTGCACCGCGCCCCAGACGCCGAGCACCAGGCCGCTCTGGCCCTCCTGCGCCATGCCCATCGCCGCGGTCAGCGTGCAATGGGCGAAGATGCCCGAGCCGAGCCCGATCAGCGTCACGCCGGTTGCGAAAAGCGCGGTCGAGTGCAGCGGCTCGGCGGCGATCAAGGCGGTGAAAGCGACAAGGCCGGTGACGAGGCCGATGGCGGCGAAACGATAGGGATCGGCGCCGCGGCCGAGCCAGCGGGCGGCTGAGATGAAGCCGAACAGCCCGCCAACGGCGAGCATCGCGGTCAACCCGGTAGTGGCGCCGACGGAGAGGTGCAGCACCTGGCCGCCGTAGGGCTCGAGCAGCACGTCCTGCATGGAGAAGGCCATGGTGCCGAGCGCGACCGAGATCAGCCGGCGTGCCGGTCGGCCGTGCTTGGAAAAAACGCGGCAGGCTTCGCGGAAGGTCGGATGCGCCACCGTAGCGACGCGGCGCCCGCGCGGCTCCTGCTTCCAGATCGCAAAAAGATTGAGGGCCATTGTCATGAAAGCGGCGCCCTGAACGACCTGGATCAGCCGCACCTCGGAGAAATGCGCAAGCAGCGCGCCGAACAGCAGCGCCGAGACCATCATGCCGAGCATCATCATCACGCACAGCAGCGCCACGACCTTGGGATGCGAGCGCTGCGGAGCGAGATCGGTGGCCAGCGCCAGGCCGGCGGTCTGCACCGTGTGCATCCCGGCGCCCATCAGCAGGAAGGCCAGCGCCGCAGCGCCCTGCCCCACCACCGGCGGCGCCGACGTATCGCCGCCCAGAAGAATGAGCGCGAACGGCATGATCGAGAGGCCGCCGAACTGCAGCATCGTGCCGAACCAGAGATAGGGCACGCGCTTCCAGCCGAGCGCGGATTTGTGGGTGTCGGACTTGAAGCCGATGAGGGCGCGGAAAGGCGCGAACACCAGCGGCAGCGCGATCATGGAAGCGACGAGCCAGACCGGCACGCCGAGCTCGACGATCATGACCCGGTTCAACGTGCCGATGAGCAGCACGATGGCCATGCCGACGGTGACCTGGAACAGCGACAGGCGCAGCAGCTTGGCGAGCGGTAGCTCCGCCGAGGCGGCGTCGGCGAACGGCAGCATGTCGGCGCCGAGCTTCATCCATTGCGTGGCGGCGGTCTTCTGCAAGCCCACCGACGATGGTTTGAAAACATAGCCATCGGGCGTGTACGAATGGAGCGTCGAGGCCAGCATCGTCGTCTGGTCGCAGAAAGCGCCATGGGTCATCCGGTCACGACCTCCAGAGCCTGCGAGATGTAGAACCCCGTGGCGACACGATTGGTGCGGCCGAGGCTGGCGCCGGGAGGCAGCACGCGCCCGAGGCGGCGGCGGATCGTGGCGGGGCTGATCGGCTCGATCGCCGGGGAGCGATCGGCGCGCGGGAACAGCTGGCCGGCGGCATGGAGCAGGGTCAGCGCCGGCGTGCGCGGGGCGAAGGTGAACACCATCGAGGCGGAGGTGCGCGCAGCGAGGCGGGCCACCGCCTCGGCCATGTCGGCGGCGCGGTAATGGATCAGCGAATCCATCGCCACAACGTGGTCGAAGCGACCTAGCGCGGCGTCGAGCATGTCGCCCGAGCGGAACTCGATGCTGCCGCGACCCTCCAGGCCGAAGTGCGCGTCGATGCGCTCGCGGCCGAGGTCGACGAGCGTCGGCGAGAGGTCGATCGCCACGACGTCGGCGCCGCGCCGTGCCAGATCGGCGGCGAGCGTGCCGGTGCCGCAGCCGGCGTCGAGCACGCGCTTGCCGGCGAGGTCGGCCGGCAGCCAGTCGAGGATGGTCTGGCGCGTGGCGTCGCGCCCGGCCCGCACCGTGGCGCGGATCTTGGAGACCGGCGCATCCGAGGTGAGCTTGGCCCAGGCATCGGCGGCGGTGCGGTCGAAGTAGGTGTGGAGCTGGCCGCGGCGGGCGACGTAGGAGGCGTTCTGCATCGATCCGGCCCGATCCTAATCGAAGCCAAGCAGATCGAAGATGTCGCGGTCCTTCATCGGCTTGGGCGTCAGCGGCTCGGTGCCGGCGTAGAGCGTCTCGGCGAGCTGCATGTACTCCGCCTGCACCGCGAGGATCTCCGGCGTCTCGTCCATCTCGAACAGCGTCTGCTTCTTCAGCCGCGACTTGCGGATGGCGTCGAGCATGGGGAAATGCGCGACCCTGTTGAGGCCAACAACCTCATTGTACTTGTCGACCTGGTCGGTCCCGTCCGAGCGGTTGATGATCACGCCACCGAAGCGGACCTTGTAGTTCTTAGCCTTGGCCTCGATCGCCGCCACGATGCGGTTCATCGCGAAGATCGAGTCGAAATCGTTGGCGGTCACCACCAGCGCGCGGTCGGCGTGCTGGAGCGGTGCGGCGAAGCCGCCGCACACGACGTCGCCCAACACGTCGAAGATCACGACGTCGGTGTCGTCGAGCAGGTGATGCTCCTTGAGCAGCTTCACCGTCTGGCCCACGACGTAGCCGCCGCAGCCGGTGCCGGCCGGCGGACCGCCCGCCTCGACGCACATCACGCCGCCAACGCCCTCAAACACGAAATCCTCGGTGCGCAGCTCCTCGGTGTGGAAATCCACCGTCTCGAGAATGTCGATCACCGTCGGCATCAGCTTCTTGGTCAGCGTGAAGGTCGAATCATGCTTGGGATCGCAACCGATCTGCAGCACCCGCTTGCCGAGCCGTGAGAAGGCGACGGATAGGTTCGACGAGGTCGTCGACTTGCCGATGCCGCCCTTGCCGTAGACGGCGAAGACCTTGGCGTTGCCGATCTTGTCGGTGGGATCGAGCTGCACCTGCACCGATCCCTCGCCGTCGAGGAAGCCGGCGGCGCGGCAGGAGGTCGGGCCGGGAGCCTTGAAGGGGGCGTTCATGAGCAGGGTCCGCTAGCGCGAGAAATGGGCTTTGGCATCGTAGAGAGTCTCGATCGTGATGAGGCTCACGCCCCGCTCGACCGCATAGGCTTCGGTGTTGCGGCGCGCCTTGCCGCGAACGAAAAACGGGATCTTGCCGAGCTCCTTCTCGCCCTCGGGCGACCAGGTCATCGCTTTGGGCTTCTCCAGCACGGCGATGTCGGCGGCGGGAGCTTCGGCCTGGCGGACTTCAGCCTGGCGTTCTGCGGCGACGGGCTCCGGCATCGCCGAAGGTTTCGCGCCGGTCGTCGCGAGGTGAGAGGGCATGGCGCGGTCGTGGAACTCGCCGTCCTCGCGGAACATGCCGAGAAGGTGTTCCTCCAGACCCATCATCAGCGGGTGGACGAAGCTGTCGAAGATGACGTTGGCGCCCTCAAAGCCCATCACCGGGGAGTAGCGCGCGGGAAAATCCTGCACGTGCACCGGCGCCGAGATCACCGCGCAGGGGACGCCGAGCCGCTTGGCGACGTGGCGCTCCATCTGCGTGCCGAGCACCAGCTCGGGCTGGAGACGCTGGATCGCCTCCTCGACCGCGAGGAAATCGTCCGACACGATGGCTTCGGCCTCGTAGCGCGCGGCGAGGTCGCGCACGTCGCGGGCGTATTCGCGGGTGTAGGTGCCGATCGCCACGACGGTGAAGCCGAGTTCCTCCTTCGCGATGCGGGCGGCGGCCATCGCGTGGGTGGCGTCGCCGAAGACGAAGACGCGCTTGCCGGTGAGATAGGTCGAATCGACCGAGCGCGAGTACCAGGTGAGGCGGGACTCGTCGGCGGCGAGGAGGGCCTCGGCGTTGGCGTGAACCTCGGCCGAAGCGCACAGCGCGGCCACCTCACCGATGAAATCGCGCGTGGCGCCGACGCCGATCGGCACGACCTTGGTCGAGGGTTGCTGAAACGCGCGCTCCAGCCATTTGGCTGCCTGACCCGCGATCTCGGGATAGAGCACCACGTTGAAGTCGGCGGCGCCGAGGCGGGCGAGGTCGGCCGGGGTCGCGCCCTCGGGCGCCACCACGTTCACGTCGACACCCAAACGAGTGAGCACGCGCTTCACCTCGACGGGATCGTCGCGGTGGCGGAAGCCGAGCGCGGCCGGGCCGAGGATGTTGCAGGAGGGCGCCTGCCCCTCCAGCCGTGGCGGTCGCGTGGACCCGGGCTTCAGCGCGTGCGGGCCGGCGAAGGCGCGCACCAGCTGGTAGAAGGTCTCCGCCGCGCCCCAGTTCTCCTTCTTCTGGTAGGAGGGCAGCTCGAGCGGCACCACCGGCACCGGCAGTCCCAGCGCCTCGGCGAGGCCGCCGGGGTCGTCCTGGATCAGTTCCGCCGTGCAGGAGGCCCCCACGAGGATCGCCTGCGGGCGGAAGCGCTCGTAGGCGTCGTTGACCGAGCGCTTGAAGAGCTCCGCCGTGTCGCCGCCGAGGTCGCGCGCCTGGAAGGTGGTATAGGTCACCGGCGGACGGGTCTTGCGCCGCTCGATCATGGTGAAGAGCAGGTCGGCGTAGGTGTCGCCCTGGGGCGCGTGCAGCACGTAGTGCACGTCCTTCATCGCGGTGGCGATGCGCATGGCGCCGACGTGGGGCGGGCCTTCGTAGGTCCAGACGGTGAGCTGCATCTCAGGCTGCCAGTCTGGCGCGGCGCGCCAAAGGTCGGGCGAACAGTTCGGCGAGGTCGCCGGCCTGCTCGAAGCCCTGGATGGGGGTGAACACCAGCTCGATCGACCATTTGGTCGTCAGGCCGTCGGCCTCCAGCGGGTTGGCGAGGCCGAGGCCGCAGACGGTAAGGTCGGGCGCGGCGGCGCGGCAGCGATCGAGCTGGCGCTCGACGTCCTGGCCCTCGCTCAGCATCGTGTCGGCCGGCAACAGGTCGAGGTCGGCGGCGAGGTGCTGGCGGTGGATGTAGGGCGAGCCGACCTCGACGAGCCGCATGCCGAGCTCGCGGTGAAGGAAGCGCGCCAGCGGCACCTCCAGCTGCGAATCCGGAAAGAAGAAGATGCTGCGGCCCTCGAGCGCCGGGCGGTAGCGCGCGCAGGCCTTTTCCGCGCGCTCGCGGTAGGGTCGAAGCACCTGCGCGACGCTGGCGGCATCGAGCTTGAAGGCCTGGGCCGCGGCGGCGAACCACAAGGTAGTGCCCTCGGCGCCGAGCGGGAACGGCGCGGCGATGCGCGTCGCACCCCGCGCCTCCAGCGCCCGCGCCGTGTCGTTGAGGAAGGGCTGGGCCAGCAGCATGCGCGTGCCCGGGCCCACGGCCGGCAGCGCGGCGGCGCGGCGCGGCGGCAGGAAGGCGACGTCGGCGATGCCGAGCGCGGCGAACAGCCGGCGGAACTGGTCCTCGACGACGTCGGCGAGCGTGCCGACGACGAGCAGCTGCGAGGCCTCGGTGGAGGCCATCTCCGGCACCAGCGAGGCCAGGCAGGCGTCCTCGCCTTGCGTGAAGGTGGTCTCGATGCCGCTGCCGGAATAGTTCAGCACCCGCACGTTAGGGGCATGGGTGCGCGAAAGGCGCAGCGCGGCGCGGGAGAGATCGAGCTTGATGACCTCGGAAGGGCAGGAGCCGACGAGGAACAGCATCTTGATGTCGGGCCGGCGCGCCAGCAGCTGGTCGACCACGCGGTCGAGCTCGGCGTTGGCGTCGGAGAGGCCGGCGAGATCGCGCTCGTCGATGATGGCGGTGGCGAAGCGCGGCTCGGCGAAGATCATGACGCCGGCGGCGGACTGGATGAGGTGGGCGCAGGTGCGCGACCCCACCACCAGGAAGAAGGCGTCCTGGATCTTGCGGTGCAGCCAGACGATGCCGGTCAGGCCGCAGAACACCTCGCGCTGACCGCGCTCGCGCAGCACGGGCCGCTCGGCGCTCTCGCAGCCGGCGAGCGGCGCCTTCACGAGGGCGTTCATGCCGCCTCCGCGGCGGCAAGCGAGGGATCCTGGAGCCGGGCGGCGCGCAGCTTCAAGATGAATTGACCGGCGTTGATCAGGTAGGTCGCGTAGGCGGCGAGCGCGAGCAGCAGCAACGCGTGCGGGCCGAGGGCCCCGGCGAACAGCGCCGCGAGGTAGGCGGTGTGCAGCGCCAGCACCAGCATCGAGAACACGTCCTCCCAGAAGAAGGCGCGGGCGAAGAGATATTTGTCGAAGACCACCTTCTCCCAGATCGAGCCGGTGATCATGATGGCGTAGAGCGCCAGCGTCTTGACGACGACCGAGCCTTCGGCGAGCGCAAGGCCCTCGCCCGTGTAGAGAGAGCGCAGGACCAGGCCGAGGCTGATGAGGAAGACGAGGAACTGGACCGGGGCGAGTACGCCCTGCACCAAGGTCCACGGGGTGGCGTCGCGGCGCTGGCGCTGCTCGCAGGTGTAGAGAGGTGAGCATGAGGCCGACGCGCTTGTAAACTGCGCCCTTCGGCGGGCGTCCACCTTGATTGACAAGGAGGCGGTGCCCTGTAGCGATATCGGCCGTCCGCTACCAGTCGGAGCCAAGTCGACCTCCAGCCTCTACGTCGCGACAGAGATTTCGTCGCGCTCGATCATTTGACACTGACGCGTTCGTTACGGCGTGCCGTTGTGGCGCCTCAGCACCAGGACCGTAGGCGTGGAAGCCTAGGGTGTCAATTCAGCCTGACGTAAACCCAGCTTGACGTTCGACGGATAAACAGCCAACACTCCCGGGGTAGACGAGATGATCACCGAGATGCTGCGTTTCCTCAACGAGCACGGTCTGTCCGACGGGTCCGCCGTAGCGGTCCCGCTCTGCGGCCGTCTTGCACCGACCGTGGACATGCGCGCCACCGTGGAATCCCAGGTGATTCCGCGGCTGCGCGAAGCGCTGGCGGCGCGTCTTGCCGAGATGCCGACGGCCCCGCTGGCGCGTTCCAGGCCCGATGCGGCTCCCGACGTGGAATGGCTCGCCGACAAGCTCGTCATCGCCGACGACGACGTCATCGGCGCGCGCATCGCCACGGCGCGACGCGGCGGCTTGTCGTTGGAGCGCGTCTACCTCGATTGGCTGATGCCGACCGCGATCCACCTCACCGAACAGCTCGCCGCCGACCTGCGCGGGCTGGCCGAGACGACGCTGGCCTTCTTCAATCTCCAGCGGCTGCTGCGGAACTACGCGGCCGAGTTCTGCGCCGAGAAAGGCCAGCCCGACTCCGGCCTGCGCGCGCTACTCATAGCACCCACGCAGTCCGGCACCGACCCCGGGCTGCCGGTCTTCGGCCTTCTGCTCATGTCCGAGTTCTTCCGCCGCGAAGGCTGGGACGCCCGGGTCGAGCGCGACATCAAGGGCGGCACGTTCCGCGATACGGTACTCAACGAATGGTTCGATCTGGTGGAAGTGCTGGCGACGAGCGACCACGATCTCGACGCGATCGCATCGGGGATCCGGCTCATACGCCGTGGTTCGCCCAACCCGGAAGTGGGCGTCATCGCCTGCGGCCGCGTCTTTCAAGAACATCCCGAACTCGTCCGAATGGTGGGAGCCGATCGTTCGGCCGTGGATCCCCTGTCCAGCCTGTCGGAAGCCAAGCACCTCGTAGCGCACGGAGCCAAGCGCCGGGTCCTGTCCTAGCGTCCGGCTTTCGGTCGCTCGGGACAGGACGCCGGCGCTCGGCCTGGGAGGCCTGAGACGCCGGTGAAGCCGTTCCACGACCCCGATGAATCCATCGGCAGCCTCGACGCGACCACTGCGGCGACGCTCGTCGCCACGTCCGCCGACGTCGCCCTCGTCCTCGATCGCGACGGCGTGATCCAGGACATGTCGGTGCAGACCTCCGATCTCTCGATGGAGCTGGAAGGCTTCGGCCGCTGGCTCGGCCGTCCCTGGAGCGACACCGTCTCCGCCGACAGCCAGCGCAAGGTCGAGACCCTGCTGCGCGAGGCCGACACGCGCCCGGCCTCGACGTGGCGCCAGCTGACCCACCAGACCATCGCCGGGCGCGACCTGCCGATCCTCTATTCGGCGGTGAAGCTTGGCTCGAACGGCCACATCGTGGCGCTCGGCCGCGACCTGCGCACCGTGGCGGCGCTGCAGCAGCGCCTCGTCGACGCGCAGATGTCGATGGAGCGCGACTACGCCAAGCTGCGCTTCGCCGAGACCCGCTACCGGCTGCTGTTCCAGACGGCGAACGAACCCGTGCTGATCGTCGACGCGGCCACGCAGAAGATCGTCGAAGGCAACCCGGCGGCCACGGCGCTGGCGGAGGAGCGCGGCGGCCGCATGGTCGGACGTCCCTTCGTCGAGCTGTTCGCGGCGACTGCGCGCACAAAAGTCCAGGCCATGATCGTCGAGCTGCGCGGCGCCTCGCGCTCTGAGGAGACGACCGCCGTGCTCGAGGGCGGCAGGCCGGTCGGCGTACACGCCGCCGTCTACCGGCAGGAGGGCGCCACGATGATCCTCGCCCGGCTGCTGCCGGTGGCGTCCACGCCCGCCGCGGGCGCGGAGACGGCGGAGCCGGATCACCGGATGCTCGACTTCCTGCGCATCTCGCCCGACGCCTTCGTGCTCGCCGACTCGTCGGGCACGGTGCTCTCCGCCAATCCGAGCTTCGCCGCCATGATCCAGGTCGAGGACGCCGACGCCCTGCGCGGCCAGCCTCTCGAAAAGTGGTTCGGCCGCGCCGGCGTCGACCTCGACGTGGTGCTGGCCAACCTGCGCCAGCACGGCATCGTGCGGCTTTACGCGACCACGCTGCGCGGCGAGGCCGGCGCGACGATTGACATCGAGGCCTCCGCCGTGGCGCTCGGCCGCGGCAAGGCGGCGAGCTTCGGCTTCGCCATCCGCGATGTCGGCCGCCGCGTCACGCCGCAGACGCGTTCGCGGGAGCTGCCGCGCTCGGCCGATCAGCTCACCGACATGATCGGTCGCGTGCCGCTGAAGGAGATGGTGCGCGAGACCACCGACGTCATCGAGAAGCTGTGCATCGAAGCGGCGCTTGAGCTCACCGGCGACAACCGCGCCTCGGCCGCCGAGGTGCTCGGCCTCAGCCGCCAGAGCCTCTACGTGAAGCTGCGGCGCTACGGCCTCGCCGAACCCGGCGTCGAGGAGGACGCGTGAAACGGGTTGGACTGTCGTCTGCCGCGCGAGGCCTGAGATCGAGCGACCTCTCCGGCAAGCCGCCTTCTCCCCTTGCGGGAGAAGGTGCCCGAAGGGCGGATGAGGGGTCGGATCACCTCGGTTGGCTCGGCATCGTGCGGCTCGGCCTGGTGCAGACCGCGCTCGGCGCGATCTTCGTGCTCTCGACCTCGACGCTCAATCGCGTGATGAAGATCGAGCTCGAGCTGCCGGCGATCCTGCCGGGCCTGCTCATCGCGCTGCAATATTTCATCCAGGTGCTGCGGCCGCGGCTCGGCTACGGCTCCGACGTCGGCGGCCGGCGCACGCCGCTGATCATCGGCGGCATGGCCGTGCTGGCCGCGGGCGGCCTCCTCGCCGCGTTCGCCACCGCGACGATGACCCGGCAGCTCTGGCCCGGCGTCGCCCTGGCCGTCGTCGCCTTCATCGTGATCGGCATCGGCGTCAGCGCCTGCGGCACCTCCCTTCTCGTGCTGCTCGCCACGCG
Source organism: Beijerinckiaceae bacterium (assembly GCA_965198715.1). GTDB lineage: Bacteria > Pseudomonadota > Alphaproteobacteria > Rhizobiales > Beijerinckiaceae > RH-AL1. The sequence continues at coordinate 1,958,847 of CBDAPV010000001.1, read as the reverse complement.
CACGGCGCCGGCGCGGCGCCCCGCGGCGGCCGGCATCGCCTGGGTGATGATGATCATGGGCTTCGTCGTGACCGCCGGCGTCGCCGGCAAGCTGCTCGATCCGTTCTCGCCGCAGCGACTCGCCGCCGTCGCGGCGGCGATCGCCGGCATCGGCTTCCTCGTCACTTTGGCCGCGGTCTGGGGCGTCGAGGGGCGTGCCGCCGCTGCGCCTGCCACGTCCGAGGCCGCCGCGCCGGGCGCCTTCGGCCAGGCGTTACGCGAGGTCTGGGCCGAGCCCAAGGCGCGACGCTTCGCACTGTTCGTCTTCGTCTCCATGCTGGCCTACGGCGGCGAGGAACTGATGATCGAGCCCTTTGCCGGCGCGCTGTTTGGCATGTCGCCCGGCGAGACCGCGAAGCTGTCCGGCGTGCTGCACGTCGGCTCGCTGCTCGGCATGGTGCTGGTGGCGCTGGTCGCGACCTCCCTCTCGCGCACGGGTGCGGGCAAGCTGCGCCTGTGGATGGCCGGCGGCTGCCTGGGCTCAGGCATGGCGCTGGCGGGGCTCGCCGCCGCCGGGCTCGCCGCCTCGCCGACGGCACTGCGCCCGCTGCTGTTCGCGCTGGGCCTCGCCAACGGCGGCTACGCAATCGCCGCCATCGGTTCGATGATGCAGCGCATCGGCGGCGCCGGCGATCCCGGGTCCGCCCGCGACCGTGAGGGCGTGCGCATGGGATTGTGGGGCGCGGCCCAAGCCGTGGCCTTCGGCTGCGGCGGCCTCGGCGCCACCGCGCTCAGCGACGCGGTGCGCGGGGCCGGCGCGCAGCACGCCGCGACCTACGCCGCCGTCTTCACCGCCCAGGCGGCGGTGTTCGCCGTCGCCGCGCTCATGGCGGCGCGGCTCGACAGCGTCGCGGCCGAGCGGCGGAGCCCTCAACTCGCGGTGCCGGTCGTGCGCGGATGATCGCGATCGCGGTCGACGCGATCCTGGCACTCGTTGTCGTCGAAGGTGTCGCGTTGACCATCTTCTACCGGAAGACCGGACGCGGCGTAGCGCTAGCCACGCTGTGGCCGAACCTCGCCGCCGGCTTCCTGCTGGCTCTTGCGGTGCGCATCGCGCTGGCGAGCGGGCCGACCACGCTCGGCCTGCAGGCGGCCACCGCCGCCGTTCTCGGCGGCGCGCTCATCGCGCACCTCTTCGACCTCCGGAGCCGCTGGCAGCGCTGATCGATGGCGTCGACCATTGGCCAATCGCTTCTGTCGATGCATGTCGCGCCGACCTGCCCTGCGAAAGGCGTAGGGGTCGCTGGCGCGAAAACCGCTAATTTCTTTTTTTCGACGATCAAAAAACTTTTAAGGGAGCGTGGACGTGGGCGGTATCGGGCATCGGGACGTCTCGGACGCGCTGGCAGGAACGGGCGTCGTCGGCGAGGGACAGATCCACGCCAACCTCCACGCCGCGCCGCTCGTCGGCGAAGCCCTGCGCCGCGGCGAAGGCCGGCTCTCGGCCGACGGCGCGCTGATCGCGCTGACCGGCGTGCACACCGGCCGCTCGGTGCAGGACAAGTTCGTGGTCGACGAACCCGCGACCACCGCCGACATTTGGTGGGGCAAGGTCAACCAGAAGCTCGCGCCCGATCATTTCGCCATGCTGGCAAGCGACGTCCGCGATTACCTCTCCGGTCGCGAGCTCTACACACAGGACCTCTTCGCAGGCGCCGCGCCGGAGCATCGCGTGCGCGTGCGGCTCGTCACCATCAACGCCTGGCACGCGCTCTTCGCCCGCAACATGTTCATCCGCCCGAGCGCGGCGGAGCTCGAGAGCTTCGAGCCGGACTACGTGATCCTGCACGCGCCCGACCTCGCCGTCGATCCGGCGCGCTGCGGCGTGCGCTCCTCGACGGCGGTGGCGCTCTCCTTCGCCCAGAAGCTGGTGGTGATCGCCGGCACGCAATACGCGGGCGAGATCAAGAAATCGATCTTCACCGTCATGAACTACCTGCTGCCCGGCAACGGCGTACTGCCGATGCACTGCTCGGCCAACATCGGCGCCGGCGGCGATACCGCGGTTTTCTTCGGCCTCTCGGGTACCGGCAAGACCACGCTCTCCTCCGACCCCGCGCGCGACCTCATCGGCGACGACGAGCACGCCTGGACCGATACCGGCATCTTCAACTTCGAGGGCGGCTGCTACGCCAAGGTCATCGCACTCAGCCAGGAGGCGGAGCCCGGCATCTGGGCGGCGACGCACCGGTTCGGTACCGTGCTCGAGAACGTCGTCGCCGACGCCGACGGCCATCTCGACCTCGACGATAACTCGCTGACCGAGAACACCCGCGCCTGCTATCCGCTCGAGGCGATCGCCAACTTCAAGCGCGACGGACAGGGTGGCGTGCCCAAGACGGTGATCATGCTCACGGCCGACGCGTTCGGCGTGCTGCCGCCGATCGCCAAGCTCACGCCCGAGCAGGCGATGTACCACTTCCTGTCGGGCTACACGGCCAAGGTCGCCGGCACCGAGAAGGGCCTAGGCAAGGAGCCGCAGGCGACCTTCTCGACCTGCTTCGGCGCGCCGTTCCTGCCGCGCCGCCCGGAAGTCTACGGCGAGCTGCTGCTGAAGCGCATCGCCGCGACCGGCGCCTCTTGCTGGCTGCTCAACACCGGCTGGACCGGCGGCGCCTACGGCACAGGCACGCGCATCTCGATCGCGCACACCCGCGCCCTGCTCCACGCCGCGCTCGACGGCTCGCTCGATGCCGGCACGTTCCGCACGGACGCGTTCTTCGGCCTCAGCGTGCCGGCCGAGGTCGCCGGCGTGCCGAACGAGGTGCTCGACCCCTCGCGCGCCTGGGCCGACCGGCAGGCCTATGCCGCCCAGGCGGAGAAGCTGGTGGCGGCGTTCGAGAAAAACTTCGTGACCTTCACCGAGCACGTCTCGGCCGAGGTCGCGGCAGCCGGTCCGCGCGGTCGCGGCCTCGCCGCAGCGGCGTAGCGCTTCGTACGGCGTGCTGGACGCGCCTGAGGAGAGCCGGCTCGAAGTCGAGAAGCAGACACGCGGCAGCTTGGCCTCGCTCGCCTGGCCGGTTTTTTTTGCGCCGGCTCGACCGCCAGCTTCCCGGCTACGCGAGCTGAACCGCCTGTGCGGCGCCGGCCGGGTCAGGTCGCGCGGTCGAGCGGCTCCAGCGCATCGATCTCGTCGCCCGCCGCGGCTCGCGCCTTGGCGAGCTCGTAGCCGGCCTGCAGGTTCATCCAGAACTCGGGGCCGGTGCCGAAGACGCGGCCGAGACGGAGCGCCGTATCGCTGCTGACCCCGAGCGTCTCGGCGGCGAGCTGCTCGAGGCGCGAGCGCGGGATGTGGCACGCCTTGGCCAGCTTGCCGACGGTGAGCCCTAGCGGCGTGAGAAACTCCTCACGCAAGATTTCGCCCGGGTGCGGCGGCATCCGGGTCGCCACGATCTCGAAGTCGCCGTCGTCGGCGAGGATGTCGGCGGTGCTGGTCATCGACGCAGCCTTCAACCGGTAGAGTGCCAGCCGGCCTTTAAGCCGGGTTCTGTACGGCGCGGGGCCGAGACCCCGCACGTGACGGCCATTCCTCTGGGACGGTCGTTGCCGACCGCCTCGAGCAACCAACCCGGGCGACGGTCGTGAGACCGACCTGGCCCCGCCTTTCGGCAGAGCCGTGCCGCCCCTATTCGGTTTTGCTCCCGGTGGGGCTTGCCGTGCCGCTCCTGTTGCCAGCAGCGCGGTGCGCTCTTACCGCACCGTTTCACCCTTACCGGCCCGAGAGCCGGCGGTCTGTTTTCTGTGGCGCTTTCCCTAGGGTCGCCCCCGCCGGACGTTATCCGGCACCGTGTCTCGCTGGAGCCCGGACTTTCCTCCACCCTCGCGCTCGCGCCCGAGAGCAGCGGCCGTCCGGCCGGCTGGCCTGCGCCTCCTAGGCGCGGCGCCCGGCGCGGTCAAATGCACCGTTCGTCAACCATGATCCGTGCGGCCCCGCTGGCGTGCCCGAAATGCCGCGCCCGTAAACCAAAAGCTCAGCGCGGCATGGCCATCGTCGCGATGCCTTGAGGTCGCCACCGTTGCCGGTGCTCTGGGGCGCCTGGGGCTCTCCAAAGAGATCGAAGAGATGCGAACGATGAGGGTGGGCGTCGCGCCGATGGCCGCGGCGATACTGATGAGCGTGGGCCTCGCCGGGTGCGGCTACACGCCTGAACAAAGGGCGACGTCGGGCGGCCTGATCGGCGCCGGCACGGGCGCGGCCATCGCCAGCGCCGCCGGCGGCGGCCCCGGCGCGGTCATCGCAGGCGCGCTGCTCGGCGGCGGCACCGGCGCCCTCGTCGGCGCCAACACTGCTCCGCCGCCGCGCTACGTCTACGCGCCACCGCCGCCCGGCCGCTGCGCCGAATTCGCCGAGGATGGCTACGGGCGTCCCTACTGCCGGGTCCGCTACGCTTACTAAGTCCGACAGCCGGCTGGTCGATCGCATGCTGCCGTCGCCGAACTTCGGCGACAGGCGCGGCCGGGCCATCGATTCGCTGATCCTGCACTATACCGGCATGGCGAGCGGCGCGGCGGCTCTGGCGCGCCTGCTCGAGCGCGCGTCCGAGGTGTCGGCGCATTATCTCGTCTGGGAGGACGGGCGCATCGACCAGCTCGTCGCCGAGGCGGACCGCGCCTGGCACGCCGGCCGCTCGTTTTGGGCCGGCGAGCGCGACATGAACGCCGTGTCGGTCGGGATCGAGATCGTCAACGGCGGCCACGACTTCGGCCTGCCGCCCTACCCCGCCGCCCAGGTCGCCGCCGTGACCGAGCTGGCGCGCGACATCTGCGCCCGGCGCGCCGTGGCGCCGGCCCGCGTCCTTGGCCATTCCGACGTGGCCCCTCAGCGCAAGGACGATCCCGGCGAGCTTTTCCCGTGGCAGGCGCTGATGGAGGCCGACGTCGCGCTGCGCGTGGCGGTGCCCGCACCCGCATCGGCGGCACCCGTGTCGCCGCGCGCGCTGCGCGCCGCGCTCGCGGCGATCGGCTACGACTGCCCGACGACGGACGCCACCGACGACGTCACGCGCGCCGCGATCCGCGCGTTCCAGCGCCGTTGGCGGCAGGGCCGGATCGATGGATTGGCGGACCGCGAGACGGCCCTTCTCGTCCTGGCGGTGGCGAGAGCCGTTCCTGCCCCGTCCTGAGAGTGGCAAAAGGCCGGGAAGCGTCGATTTTGGTGGGCGGATGCCCCTCTCCCGCCGCGGGATGCTTGACGGCGGCTCCCCCTTGGGTTTCGTCTGTGACCGAGCGGGAGCGCGGCCCGTGCGACGGCCGGCACTTGAGACCGGATCGGGAGAGTTGGATGAAGGAAACGACCAAGAAGTCGGCCCCGAAGGGGACGTCGACGGGTAAGGAACACACCAAGGCCTCGCCGAAGACCGCGGAGAAGCCGAAGGCAAAACCCGCCAACCAGCCGCCGAGCGCGTTCTCGAAGCCGCTCACGCCCTCGAAGGAGCTGGCCGAGGTGGTGGGCAAGGAGCCCCTGGCCCGCACCGTCGTCGTCAGCAAGGTCTGGGAATACATCAAGGAACACAAGCTTCAGAACGAGGCGAACAAGCGCGAGATCCTCGCCGACGACAAGCTCAAGGCGGTCTTCGGCAAGGACAAGGTGACGATGTTCGAGATGAACAAGCACCTCGCAGCCCACCTCAAGGGCTGACAGCGTATCCCGCTGAACTCGAACGCGCGTCAGAACCGATCGAGATCGCCGCGGGCCTTCATGGCCTCGGCTTTCTCGTTCGCCGCGGCGGTTCTCGCGGGCGGTCTCATCCTGGCAGCGCCAACCGCCGCCGGCGAATCCGCGGCTGACTCCGCCGAGCGCGCCTCTCGCCTCGTCGCCGCCATGACCCTCGACGAGAAGATCGCGCTGCTCCACACCCGCTTCGGCACGCCGACGTCGGGCAAACCGGCGCCGCCCGACGCGCTTTTATCGGCCGGCGTGGCGCCGGGCGTGCCGCGCCTCGGCGTCCCGCCGCTGGAGGAGACCGACGCCGGGCTGGGCATCGCCGATCCCGCCAACGTGCATTTCGATGCCACGGCGATGCCGTCGGCCCTGGCGCTCGGCGCCACCTTCGATCCGGAACTGGCGCAGGACATCGGCAAGGCCGTCGGCGCCGAGGCCCGCGACCGTGGCCTGGGGATCGTGCTCGGCGGTGGCGCCGACCTCATCCGCGAGCCGCGTGGCGGTCGCGCTTTCGAATACGTCTCCGAGGATCCGCTGCTGACGGGCATCATCGCCGGCGCCGACATCCGCGGCGTCCAGGCGGCCAGGACCGTCTGCACGCTGAAGCATTTCGCGCTCAACGACCAGGAGAACGGGCGCGTCATGTACAGCGCCAGCCTGGCCGAGGCGCCGGCGCGCGAATCCGACCTGCTCGCCTTCGAGATCGCGCTCGAGACCGGCCGGCCCGGCGCGGTGATGACGAGCTACAACCGCGTCGACGGGACCTGGACGTCGCAGAACGCGCACCTGCTGACCGATGTCCTGAAAGGCGACTGGCGCTTTCCCGGCTGGGTGCTCTCCGACTGGGGCGGCGTGCACGCCACCGTGGAAGCGGCGCTGGCCGGCCTCGACCAGGAATCCGGCGAGGAGAACGACCGCGAGGTCTATTTCGGCGCGCCCCTCGCGGCGGCGGTGCGCGACGGCCGCGTGCCGCAGGCGCGGATCGACGAGATGGTGCGCCGCCAGCTCGCCGCGCGCATCGCCGCGGGCCTCTTCGACGATCCGCCGCGGCGCGGTGCTATCGCTGACAGGGACGCTCACGCCGCGCTGGCGCAACGCGCGGCGAGCGAGGCCATGGTGCTGCTGAAGAACGACAATGGCGTGCTGCCGCTGGCGGCCGGCCTGAAGCGCGTGCTCCTCGTCGGGCGCAAGGCCGACCGCGGCGTGCTGTCGGGTGGCGGCTCCTCGCAGGTGGTCCCCGACGGCGCCATCCGCGCCGAGGGCGAGCCCAAACGCATGTTCTTCGGACAGCCCAAGGTCTACGACCCGTCCTCGCCTCTCGACGCCCTGCGCGAGCGCATGCCCGGCGCAACGGTCGATTTCGTCGACGGCTCGGACGCCGATGCCGCGGTGCGGGCCGCCGGGCAGGCCGACGTCGTCGTGCTGGTCGCCGAGCAATGGTCGAACGAATCGCTCGACCATCCCGACCTGGCTCTGCCGCATGGACAGGACGCGCTGATCGCTGCAGTCGCCGCCGCCAACCCGCGCACGATCGTGGTGCTGCAGACCGGTGGCCCGGTCACGATGCCTTGGCTTGCGGCCGTTCCTGCGGTTCTGGAGGCCTGGTATTCCGGCGAACGCGGTGGCCGCGCCATCGCCGATGTCCTGACCGGCCGCATCGACCCGTCGGGCCGGTTGCCCGTGACCTTCCCCGTCGCCGAGACGCAGCTGCCGCGCCCGACGCTGCCCGACCACGAGACCACGGCCAACAATGCGGAGGAGACGCCCAAGGGCCCGTGGTTCACGGTGAACTACGACATCGAGAGCGCCGACGTCGGCTACCGCTGGTTCCTGCGCGAGCAGCGCACGCCGCTCTTCGCCTTCGGCCACGGGCTCGCCTACACGCGCTTCGAGCACGGCGGCCTCCGCGCGACGCCCGGCCCGGCGACGCTGTCGGTGTCGTTCGACGTGCGCGACGCCGGCCAACGCTCGGGCACCGACACGGCCCAGGTCTACCTCGAAGGCCCAGGCCTGACCCGCCGGCTGATCGGCTGGCAGCGCGTGGCTTTGCGCCCGAGCGAGGGCCGGCGACTCTCGGTCATCGCCGACCCCCGCCTGCTGGCGAGCTACGACACCGCAGCGCACGGCTGGCACGTCGCCGCCGGGCGCTACCGCGTCAGCTTGCGCCCGGACGCGCTGGAGGACGGGCCGAGCGTGGAGGTCGATTTGCCGGACGCCCGCTGGCCCTCCCTCCACGGGCCCTGCGGTGGCACACCCTGCCCGAGCGAGGCCAGCGCGCGGCGCTGACGCCATGCCGCGACCATGACGCGCAGTGCTCCCCTTGTGAGAGGAGGTGGCCGAAGGCCGGATAAGGAGTCGGGACCCCTTGCCGATTTCCCAGGCACGCAGAATAATCGAAGTCACCCGACCCCCCATCCGGCGCTTCGCGCTACCTTCTCCAACAGGGGGAGAAGGGATCGTCCTGCCAGACGGCGGCGCGTCTGGCGGGATCAGCTCTTCGTCGTCGGCGCGATGCCGTGGTAGTTGGCGATGCTGGGCTCGCGCGTCGGCCCTTCCTCGTCGCTGCCCTCGGCGGCGACGTCGCCGTGGCGGAAATCGCCGAGCGAGAGATTGCGGCCCCAGGGGCGGCGATCGGGATGCTTGATCTGCACCGGCTCGTCATCGGGTAGCGCGTGCAGCGTCGACCGCTCGCGAATCAGCGCTGCGACGGCGCGCGCCGCCTCCCGCGGTGTTCCCGCCTCGATGGCCTCTTCCTGGAGATGATCGATTTCGACGGTGTAGCGTGACATGCGTGCCTATCGCGGGTTCGCGCCCAAGGTTCCGTGCCCGAGCAACGTCCGCTGTTGCGGACTTGCTCCGACAAAGAAAGCCGGCGAGGACAGACGCGTGAATGTCGCGCAGCCACTCCACCGACCGTCCGTTGCTCAGGCGCGGTACTGCTGCGGCACGGGGATGTTCTTGGCGGGGTCGGTATCGTGGCGCGTCATTCGCGTGACGAGGTCGCCGCCGACCAGGGGGCGGAGGTCCGCCTCGAGCGCGTCGGCGGCTTCGCGCGGATAGACTTCGGCGCCGCCGATGCGCAGCGCGAACGCCCCGAGGTGCCTGGCCCGCATCGCGGGATCGGCGAGCGTCGCCTTGGTCCACTTGGACAGCGGGGTCTCGGTGCCCGCCGCCTCGGTCTCGGCGACGTAGTCGGTGAAGGCCTGCCACTGGCTGATCATGCGCGCGTCATGCTTGTGCAGCACGTCCTTGAGGGGCTGCAGCGCCGGATCGTCGCCGTCCCGGAACGCCCTCTCCGCCATCGCATCGTCGAGGTAGACGCGAAGCTGGTGTTTCCATGGTTCGCTCATAGCGCCTCCTGCAAATGCGTTGCCGGCCGCGCGACACATGGCGTCGCCACCGACGCGCGACCATTGTCCAAGACGAGCCGTTCGTCACGGGAGGTGCAGCGGTCCATGGCGCCGCACCCATCCGGGAGATGAGCCTTGATCGTCGCCGCCACCGCCATCGTCGCGGTCTGGATCGCGTTGTTTGGCACCGCCTACGTGGCACGCGGGCTCGGCCGCGTCGCGGCGGTCGGCGCGGTCACCGCCTGCTACGCGGCGGCGGCGGGCCTGGCGCTGCACTGGCTCGGCTGGGGCATGCAAGGCCGGCTCGGAGCCGCCGGCATGCTCGTGCCCTATGTCGCCGCGGTCGCGCTCGCGATCACGTCCGCGCGGCGCTGAAACTCGGCCCAGCCCCCCTGCGGCAGGTGAAGAGGACGCGCCCGCATCACGCGCCGGCGCGGGCCTTCATGGCGTGGCCGGCCAGCGTCTTGCCCAGCGTCCACACCGAGCCCGGCACCTTGTGCGAATCGGCGATGACGTCGTCGAAGGCGCTCTCGATCCAGTCGCAATCGGTGTCGGTGATGGTGAGCGGCGGGATCAGCTTGATCACGTTGAGCCCGTGGCCGGCGACCTGCACCACGATCTTGTGGTCCTTGAAGATCGGGATCACGATGATCTGGCTGAACAGGCCGGCGTTGGCCGTCTCCAGCAGCGACCACGCCGCCTTGAGCTTCAGCGACTTCGGCGAGCCGAACTCGAGCCCGATCATCAGCCCCTTGCCGCGCACGCTCTTCAGGAACTCGTGGCGCCCGGCCATTTCGCGGAACGCCGCCATCAGCCGCTCGCCTTTTGCTGCGGCGTTGGCGACGAGATCCTCGCGCTCGATCACCTCGAGCGTGGCGAGGCCGGCGGCCATGGCCATGTCGTTCTTGGCGAAGGTGGAGCCATGCACCACGGCCTTGTCCATGCGCGAGAACACCTTCGCGAACACGGCTTTTCGCGCGATCACCGCGCCGACGGGAACGTGGCCGCCCGACAGCGCCTTGGCGATCAACACCATGTCGGGCTCCAGCCCCCAGTGCTCGAGGGCCAGGAACTTGCCGGTGCGGCCGAGGCCGGTCTGGATCTCGTCGCAGACGAACAGCGTGCCGTACTTGCGGCACAGCGCCTGGGCGCCGGCGAGGTAGCCGTCGTCGGGCAGGTTCACGCCCTTGCCCTGGATCGGCTCGACGATGTAGGCGGCGACCTGCTTGCCCGCGAGCGCCTTCTCCAGCGCGGCGAGGTCGTTGAACGGCACCTCGCGGCAGCCCGGCATCAGCGTGCCGAAGCCGTTGCGGAACTGCGGGTCGGGAGTAAGCGACAGCGCGCCGTAGGTCAGCCCGTGGTAGGCGTGGTCGGCATAGAGGATGTCCTGCCGGCCGGTGGCGCAGCGCGCGAACTTCATCGCCGCCTCGACCGCCTCGGCGCCCGAGTTGCAGAAGAACACCTTGTCGAGCCAGGGCGTGTAGACCAGCAGCCGCTCGGCCAGCACGCCGGAGAGCACCGAGACGTCCATCTGGATGAGATTGGGGAGCTCGGACCCCAGCACCGCCTTCAGCGCATCGCGCAGCGTGGGGTGGTTACGGCCGATGCCGAACACGCCCCAGCCCGAGAGCAGGTCGAGGTACTTGTCGCCGTTGCGGTCCCACAGGTACTGGCCCGAGCCGGCGCGGAAGCCGACGTCGTATCCGATCGTCTGCAGCACCCGCACCATCTGCTCGTTGAGGTGCGCGGTATGGAGACCGTAGCGGTCGGGCTCGCGCTCGGCGAGGATGGCGCCGATGTCGAACGGGGCGCGGGCGTCCGGGGAATGGGTCATGGCGGGAAAATACTAGAGCGCGCGTGACGGCACAAGGCGAGGCGGAACCGCAGGCGAGTGGTGCGGCGCCAGGGCCACTCGCGAAAGCGCCGGTCGGAACGACGGAGCCAGCCTGAACTGGAACGGACGACCCCGCGCGGTCCGCGCCGGGCGTGTCACGCCGTCTTTCCGGAGCGAGAGCCCGGGACTTGTAGCAACAGGCCGCCGAGAAGAGCGGGGTGATCGCTCTTATCCTGCATCTGCGTTGTCATGGGTTCCGGGTCCGCCTGCGGCGTCCCGGAAAGACGGGTGTTGCCCATGCCGGCGGCCACACCGTCGTTCCGCGGCGAGCGGAGCGAAAGCCCGGAACCCATGACAACGCGCTTGCCAGGAAGAGCGACACCCAAGGCGCCTGCCCTGCCGTCGTGCCATCCAAGCCTTATCCCGCACGGCCCGCGCCGGACGTGTGACGCCTTTGGGCCTATGTAGGGTGCCACCCCCCTACTCCCCCGCCTCCGCCTCTTGCCGCGCCCGTGCCGCCAGAGAATCCATCCCGCGCCGCCACAACCTCGGCCGCACCACCGCGGCGGCAACCACCGCCGCCAGCGTGCCGATCAGGATCTCGACGACGCGGTCGAACGGGCGGGCGTAGAGCGCGCCGACACCCGCGCCCGGCACCAGCACCACCACGATGAGGGTGACGGCGGAAAGCCGCAGGTAGGGGTGCACGGCGGTCAGCAACGCGAGGCCGGCGAGCGCCACCCAGAACAGCGGCGGCGCCGGCCAGCCGTGCTGCTCGGCGAGAAGCACTAAAAAGCCGACGGCGGCGCCGACCAGCGTGCCCAGCACGCGGTTGCGGCCGGCGCCGAGCGTGTCCGACAGCATTGGCTGGGTCACCACGACCGCCGTGATCAACGCCCAGTAACGCTCGGGCAGCCCGCTCGCCGCCGCCGCGAGGAAGGCCAGCGCGCAGGCGCCGACGAGCCGGGTCGCCTGCCACAGCGCCGGGCCGTCGAGCCGGCGGTGCTCGGGCGCCGCCCCGCTCAGGCGCCGCGCTCCGCCAGCGATGGCGCCGCCCGTGGCCATAACGCGAGGGTCGCGCAGAAGGCGCAGGCCGACAACGTCGTGGCCACCGCCAGGCCGAGGCCGAGACCCTCGCGGCTGGCGAGCCAGTCGCCGCCATTGGTGCCGGCCGTGCGCACCGCGAGCACGGTGACCCAGTAGGCCGCCTTGGTCCGCCACCACGCCCCGCGGCGCAGCCCGATCAGCGCAACGGCGATCGGCAGGGTCAGGAGGGCCGCCAGCCCGGGCGCCAGGCCGAGGTCATCGGCGAGATAGTCACCAAGCGCGGTACCGAACACGCCGGCGGTCAGCATGGTGGCCCAGTAGCGCGCGTCGGTAGTCGGCACCTCGCCGCCGCCGCCGGATCGGGAGAAGGCGGTCCGGTCGGTGAGCACGAGGGCCGCCAGCGTGAGCGCCAGCAGGGCGAGGACGAGGAGCGGGGCGAGATGGAGGTCGTGGTCGGCGAAATCGGCGAGGTTGGTGGCGGCGGTGCGCAGCGTCAGGATGGCCGCCCAGTAGAACGCCTCGGTGGACACCCGGGTGCGCCGCTCGGCGAGGAGGATGACGACGAACAGCCCGGCCAGCGGCAGCAGCCCGCCGACGTGGCCCAGCCCGAGATCATGCGCCGCGAAGTCGCCCGTGTTGGTGCCGAGCACGCTCGCCAGCACGAGCGCGGTCCAGTAGCGCGGGCCGAGGGCTGGGACGCGGGTGGGGTGCATGGGGGGGCTCGCGGGTGGTGCCCGGCTCAAAGAACGGGATAGCGCGAAGGTTTTATGACGGGCGAAGCGGCACGCGAAAGACACGACATCTCGAGTAGTAAACCTTGCAAGTCGCAACTCACGCTTGATCGATGGTAACGTTCGTCAAGCGAGCACCAAGCTGACCGTGCCGATCGCGATGCCTGACGAGGATCTGAAGACTGGCATCCTGGCACTTTTGCCGGAGGATGGCACTCCCGTTCTCAACCGCGTCATGCGGGTGATGCTCGCGCAACGATTCGAGCGCTCCGTCGACGACGAGGTCTTTTTCGCCGCTCGCGACAAGCTGTTCGATGCCTGCAAGGTCGGACGGCTTCGCGGACAGGGCGGCCAGATCTTCCTGACGCAACCGGACCTCGCGCCTCCGACTGCGAAAAAGCAGGCTGAGGCGAAAGACGTGTGGACCGAGGCCAAGCTCATGGAGCCGCTGAGGCGGTTTCTCGAAGGCCCCTTCCGGACATCTCTCGACCTGCCGACGAATGGCGCCTGCATCGTTCAAGACACCTCCGTCATGGGCCCGCACAAGGGCAAGTGGGCGCGCCCCGACTTCATCCTCGTCAGCGCCATGCGTTTTAAGTTGATGCCCGGCGCCCAGGTCGACCTTCATTCCTTCGAGCTGAAGACCGAGACCGGCGGCAGCGTGTTGGCGATCCACGAGGCGCTGGCGCAGACCCGCTTCACCCATTTCGGCCATTTCGTCTGGCACCTGCCGGAAGGCTCCAAGTCCGAGCCGATGCTCGACGACATCGTCACGCATTGCGAGGAGCACGGGGTGGGGCTGATCCGGATGGAAGATCCTACACGTGCTGGCGAGCCGGACGGCTGCGACGTGCTCGTCGACCCGCGGCGCAAGCCGACGCTCGGCTCGGTGGCCGACGGGTTTTTGGAGTCGCGACTGTCGGACGAGCAGAAGGCGACGCTGCTCAAGGCGACCGGAGGGGTGGCGTGAAACCAAAAGCGGGGGAACCGACAAAAGGGCGTTACGGTAAGTTCATCGCCGTCGCCAACATGAAAGGCGGTGTCGGCAAAACGACGACCGTTGTAAGTTTGGCGGAGGCATTGGCCGCCGACGATGCCGCGGCGAGGATCCTGGTGATCGACCTCGATCCCCAGGCGAGCGCGTCTGTCGCGGTTGCTGGTGATGAACAGCTCGATGAGTTGATCGAAAACGAACGGACGCTCGAGGCATTTTTCGAGAAAAGGTTGATCACCAAAACCAAGGCCGATCTCGAGAACTCGATTCATCCGACGATCTGCGCCACCTTTCACCGAGGCGAGCAACTCTCCGTCGCCCTGCTTCCCTGCGGTCCGCGCCTTCGGACGGTCGAACGCGAACTCCTCTATGAACTCGCGAAAGCCAATAACAGCTTCTTCGCCTCAGACGGGCAGATCCTCCGCCTGTTCAAGAGCGACATCCTGCCGTTGGCCGAAACCTACGACTTCATTCTTTTCGATTGCGCCCCCGGCATCTCGCCCGTGACCGAGATCGCCATCCGCCTCAGCGATCTTGTCATCGTGCCGACGGTACCAGACAGGCTGTCGGTCTACGGCCTGAACGCCTTTCACGAGAACATTTGGCAGATCAAGACGCGCACCCTACCTCAGCCGAAGTCCAAGCCGCACATCCTGGTCGTGCGAATGAACAGAGGCATCAGGCAACATGTCGAAGTGTTCGACGAGCTTCGTACGGCGATCGCCGACCCAGGAGCGGGCTACGCGATGCTAGAGGCGCAGATCCCCACGTCGGCGGCACTCGTCAATGCACTGATGATGCCGGAATATCCGACCTTCGTGCAGAAGTACACGCAGTCGGTGATCAGCAACATACTTGTACCGCTCGTCAAGGAAGTGAAAGGCCTGCTCTGATGTCCAGCATGGTAGTCAACGGCACCGCGCTCCTTGCCGCGATCTCGCAAAAGCCGGCTGAATTTTCATTCAGCGACGCTGAAGTCAACGACTTGGCGATGAGCGTTCTCGTCACCAAGCTCAAAGACAAGAATCTCAAGGTCGAGCAGCTTCGACGAATGGCCGCAGTGGTCGGCGACAGCGACTTCAAGCTAGTCCTGGAGCATCTACTCCCAAAAGACGCTTCGGCCCTCGTCAAGCGCCTCGATGCCAAGAACCCAGAATTGAAAGGTGCAGATGAGGCCTGGACCCGTCATCGCGCCTCAGCGCTCATCCTCGGCGGCGCCGATCCCAGCACGCCGACGCTGAAGACCAAGGCACCGCTGCGAAGCACGGGATCGAAGACGGGTAAAGCGTTGCAAAGCAAAGCGTTAAAGCCTCGTACGCCGAATAGGGCAGCGGCTCGGAAGGATGCCGAATAGGTCAGCTGGCTCTTCGATTTGCGTGCGCCGTCTTTCCGGGACGAGCGCAGCGAGAGCCCGGAACCCATGACAACGTGCCCGCCAGGACCAGCGACACCATCGCCGCCTCATCCTGCGTTCGCGTTGTCATGGCTTCCGGGCTCGCCTTCAGCGCCCCGGAAAGACGGATGCGGCGAACGGCCTCGCCGTCTTTTCGGGGCGAGCGGAGCGAGAACCCGAAAACTCATGACAACGTGCCCGCCAGGATCAGCGACACCGTCGCCACCTCATCCTGCATCCGCGTCGTCATGGCTTCCGGGCTCGCCTTCGGCGCTCCGGAAAGACGGATGTCGGCGAACGGCCACGCCGATTTCTGCGATTTTGCGCCTTGTCGGCGTACGCGGCATCGGCACGCCGGCATGTCGCGGTACCGCGACAGCGGCCCGCTTGTTTGTCGCCGTACCCTGACTTTGGCAGGCCCACATGTCAGGGCACGCGACACGGGACGAGCGCGGCCCGAGAGGGCTTGACGCGTCCGCCGTAACGGTTATCTTACCTTAATCAACGAGGCAAGCTCACGCCGCGTCGGCCGGCTCCTTCGCCGCCTGCCGGTAGATCTTAAGGCGTTTCACCCGGCGCGGGTCGGCGTCGAGCACCTCGAACTCGAAGCCGCCCTCGGCGACGATCTCGCCGCGCACCGGCACGTGGCCGGCGAGCGCGGTGACGAGGCCGCCGACGGTGTCGACGTCCTCGGCGTCGTGCATCTCCTCGAGGTCGGTGCCGATCTCCTTGGAGACGTCGTCGAGCGGGGCGCGGGCGTCGACGAGGAAGCAGCCGTCCTCGCCGGCCTCGATCTGCGGCTCCTCGTCGAAATCGTGCTCGTCCTCGATGTCGCCGACGATCATCTCGACGATGTCCTCGATGGAGGCGAGGCCGTCGGTGCCGCCGTACTCGTCGATCACCAGCGCCATGTGGGTGCGGGTGGTCTGCATCTTCACCAGCAGGTCGAGCGCCGGCATGGAGGGCGGCACGAACAGCACGGGACGCAGGATCTCGGCGGCCGAGAGCGGCTGCGTCAGGTCGAGCGAGCCCAGCGAGCGCACCATCTTCTCCTGCGCCGGCTCCGGCCCCTCGGAGGGCGTCGGCGCGATCTCCTCGCGCGGCACGGGAGCCTCGGCGGCGGCGATGTAGTCGACGAGGTCGCGGACGTGGATCATGCCGCGGGGGTCGTCGAGCGTGGCGCCGTAGACCGGCAGGCGCGAGTGCCCGGCGGTGCGGAACATCGCCAGCACCTCGGCCAGCGTCATGGTGAGGGAGACGGCGAAGATGTCGGCGCGCGGCACCATGACGTCGGCGACGCCGACCTCGTGCATGGCGAGCACGTTCTTCATCATGGTCCGCTCCTGGGCCGAGAAGTCGGCCTGGGCGGAGGTGTCCTCGAGCGCGTCCTGGATGTCGTCGCGGATCGACACGGCGCCGAGCCCGAACAGGGCCCGCAGCCGCTCGATGAGCCGCGGCGGGCGGGGGTCCTCGGCGTGAGGGGCGGAGTCGCTCATGGCGCCGCCTCGGCCGTCGTCTCTTGGACCGCCGCGAAGGGCGAGGCGATGCCGAGCGCCGCCAGGGCGCGCGCCTCGAGACCCTCCATCGCCTCGGCCTCGTCGTCGGTCTCGTGGTCGTGGCCGAGCAGGTGACAGAGGCCATGGGCGAGGAGGTGGCCGAGGTAGTCTTCCATCAGCCAGCCGCGCTCGGCGGTCTCGCGCGCGCTGGTCTCCCAAGCGACCACGACGTCGCCGAGCGCGTGGCCGCGGGCGGCCGCGTCGGTGGGAAAAGAGAGCACGTTGGTGGGTGCGTCCTTGCCGCGCCAGCGGGCGTTGAGATCCTGGACGAAGGCGTCGTCGGCGAGCACGATGCTCCATTCCGTGCCGTCGGGGACGGACGTCCCGCTCGCGGCCAGCGTGGCGGCGGCGACGCGCGCCGCCAAGGCGTCGAGGTCGCCCAGCGCGTGCCAGGCCTCGTGCTCGACGGCGATGTCGATGGATAGACCCATCAGACCTTGTTTTCACCTCCGGCGGCGGCCTGACTGGCAGGTGCCGCGGCGGCCTGGCTTGCACCTCGAGCAGGTGCCTGGCCCCGGGTGGCGCCCTCGTAGGCCCCGACGATGCGGCGCACGAGATCGTGGCGCACCACGTCGCCCTCCTTGAAGATGACGTGGCCGATGCCCTCCAGCCCCGACAGCAGGTGGATGGCCTCCGAAAGGCCCGACTTCTGGCCGGGCGGCAGGTCAATCTGCGTGGGATCGCCGGTGACAATCATGCGGGAGTTCTCGCCGAGCCGCGTCAGGAACATTTTCATCTGCATCGAGGCGGCGTTCTGCGCCTCGTCGAGCAGCACGCAGGCGTTGGCCAACGTGCGTCCCCGCATGAAGGCCAGCGGCGCCACCTCGATCATGCCGGTCTGCATGCCGCGTTCCACCAGGCGGGGGTCCATGAAGTCGTTTAGAGCGTCGAAGATCGGGCGCAGGTAGGGGTCGACCTTGTCGCGCATGTCGCCGGGCAGGAAGCCGAGCCGCTCGCCGGCCTCGACCGCCGGACGCGACAGGATGAGCCGCTCGACGACGCCGTTCTCCAGCAGGGATACGGCGTAGCCGACGGCCAGCCAGGTCTTGCCGGTGCCGGCGGGACCCTCGGCGAAGACCAGCTCGTGCTTCTTCAAGGCTCGCAGGTAGGTGTTCTGCGCAACGTTGCGGGCGCGCACCGGGCCGCGGCGGCGGGTGGCGATCTGGTCGAACGAGACCTTGCCGGCGGTCTCGTCGGCGGCGCCGGCCGGGAACAGCACGCCCTGCAGCATGCCTTCCTGGATCGCGCCGTCGATGTCACCCAGAGAGATGGCCTGTCCCAGCTTGATACGATCGTAGAGCAGCTGCAGCACGTGGCGGGCGCGCTCGCAGGCGTCGGGCGGCCCCTTGATGGTGACCTGGTTGCCGATGGCGTTGGCCACGACGCCCAGGCCGCGCTCCATCTTGGCGAGGTTTTGATCGTACTGGCCGAACAGCGCCGAAGCGTGCCGATTGTCGGGGAAGCTCAGCGTGACCTCGCCGGGCACGGAGGCCGAGAAGGTCGCCTGCTGCGGCGGGGCGTTGCGGTTGGGCGCTCTCAAGCCACGAGACCTCGCGCGAGGGATGGATCGACCAGCGATCCGAAGAGGGAATTGGTCGCGGTGGCGACGATCGCCACGCGCTGCACGGTGCCGATCAGCGCGGCCGGTCCGTCGACCTGCACCTGCTGGAAATAGGGCGTCTTGCCGGTGACCTGACCGGGGTGGCGGCCGGGCCGCTCGAGCAGCACGTCGAGCGTGCGCCCGACGGTGGCGGCGTTGAAGGCCTGGCGCTGCGCCTCGACCAGCCCCTGCAGCGCGGCAAGGCGCTCGCGCATCACAGCCTCTGGCACTTGGTCGCCCATGTCGGCACCGGGCGTGCCCGGTCGCGGCGAGTACTTGAAGGAGAAGGTCGAGGCGAAGCCGACCTGCCCGATCAGATCGAGCGTGGCCTGGAAGTCGGCGTCGGTCTCGCCGGGGAAGCCGACGATGAAATCCGACGAGAGCGCGAGATCCAGGCGCGCCTCGCGCAGCGCGGCGACGGCTTCGAGGTAGGCGGCGGCCGTGTGCCGGCGATTCATCACCTTGAGGATGCGGTCCGAGCCCGACTGCACCGGCAGGTGCAGGAACGGCATCAGCGCCGTCAGGTCGCGGTGGGCCGCGATGAGGTCGGCGTCGAGGTCGTTGGGATGGCTCGTGGTGTACCGGATGCGGGCAAGCCCCGGGATCTCGGCCAAGCGCCGACACAGTGCGGCAAGGCCGGTGGGACGACCGTCGCCATCCTCGCCGTGGTAGCCGTTGACGTTCTGCCCGAGCAGCGTGATCTCGCGCACGCCGTGGGCGACGAGGTCGCGCGCCTCGCCAAGGATCGCCGCCACCGGCCGCGACAGCTCGGCACCACGCGTGTAAGGCACAACGCAGAAGGTGCAGAACTTGTCGCAGCCTTCCTGGATCGTGAGGAAGGCGGCTGGACCGCGCGCCGCGACCTGACGCCGCGTCGGCCGCGGCAGGTTGGCGAACTTGTCATCGAGCGCGAAGTCGGTGTCGACCTGGCGGCGCGTTCCGGCCTCGGCCAGCAGGCGCGGCAGGTTATGGTAGGACTGCGGGCCGACCACAACGTCGACGGCCTTCTCGCGGCGCAGGATCTCGCCACCCTCGGCCTGGGCGACGCAGCCGGCGACCACCACGCGGGTGTCGAGCCCCGCAGCGCGGCGCTCGGCCTTGAGCACGCGCACCTTGCCGAGCTCGGAGAAGATCTTCTCCGTGGCCCGCTCGCGGATGTGGCAGGTGTTGAGCACGACGAGGTCGGCATCCTCGATCCGCGCGGTCTCGTCATAGCCTTCCGGCGCCAGCAGGTCGGTCATGCGCTGCGCGTCGTAGACGTTCATCTGGCAGCCGTAGGACTTCACGAACACCCTCCGGCGTTGCCGCGTTTGAGGCGCGATCCTTTCGTCCTGCCGTTCGACGTGCTGCGTCATGATCCTTCTTGAGCGCCTGGAGCGCTTCTGCGAGCCGACCCCTTTGTAGGGCCTTTTCGCCCGCGAGAGAACCGCGGATATTCGCGGCCGTTTCGCACTTGTAGGCGGGCCTGTCGCTCGCCGCGAGAACAGCGAGAAACGAAGATCTTGGGGTAGGATGGTCGAGAGCGAAGACAACACCGCACACGCCTCGCGGTGCGGCGCGCCAACGAGGCCACTAAGCTGTCGGCGACGTTGTTGAATAATCTGGCCGTCGGAATCTTCATTGCCGGATTGCTCGCTCCGAGCATGGCCGGACGCTCCCTCTCAATCATCTGGTACGTTGCTTTGATATGCGTAGCGATAGGATTACATCTGGCTGGCCGCATGTTGCTGCGAGGTCTCGACAGCGAGGAATGAGCGATGGATAGCCTTTTCGCCTCCGAACTGCTTGGGGGCGCCTGCATCATCGGAGCGGTCGTGTTCCTCGTCGCCTGACGCGGCAGCCGCCCGTCTGGCTGTCGACATGGTCGACGCGTCCCGTCCAAGGGCCACGAAGTCAAAGTACTGCCACGCTAGACATCCTCCTACCGTCGCCGGATGGGGTCTCTTAGAAGCGCCTTATGGCTCGATGCTTGAAGGCTTTGGGGTGGACTGCTAGCGTCTACGCAATGCGCCTCCGGGGTTGATCCTCGAGTTCGGTGCGAGGCGGCCGGGAGCGGCTGAGAGGAAACCCTGGGCATGGTTCTGACGCCGGTCGCGCGTTCGTTGCGCCTCGTCGTGATGTCCGGTCTGGCGATGTGCGTCCTGTCTGCCGACGCATCCGCGCAGGCGCCCGACGCGCCGAAGCCGGCCTCGGAGACGCCGGCCGTGCCCGGCACCCCGACGCAGGCGCAACAGGTCCGGATCGCCTATCTCGGAGTCCGCCGCATGGAGCCGGCGATCTACGACGACGAGAGCCTGCCGGCCGATTCAGGCATCGCCGGCGCCAAGATCGCGATGCGCGACATGAAGACCACCGGCCGCCTGACCGGGCAGGACTTCCAGCTCGACGATCATCTGCTCGGCCGCGGCGAGTCGCCGGTCGAGGCCGCCAAGGCCCTGGTCGCCAGGGGTGAAGGCCTCATCATCGCCGACCTGCCGGCCAAGGACCTTCTCGACGTCTCCGACGCGCTCAAGGGAACGCCGGCGCAGCTCTTCAACATCCAGGCGGAGGACGATCGCCTGCGTCAGGGCGACTGCCGCGAGAACGTCACCCACGTGGTGCCGTCGCGCTCGATGCTCACCGACGCGCTGATGCAGTTCCTGTTCATGAAGCAGTGGCGCAAGGTCTTCCTCGTCACCGGCAAGGACGCCGACGATGCGCTCTACGCCGATGCCGTGCGCCGCTCGGTGAAGAAGTTCGGCATGAAGCTCGTCGGCGACAAGCCGTGGACCTTCGGTAACCTCGCCAAAGAGCGCGCCGACGGGCCGACCCAGGCCGACGCCCTGGTCTTCACCCGCGGCACCAGCGCCGACGTGATCGTGGTGGCCGACGAGGCCGGCAATTTCGGCGACTACATCCAGTATCACACCTCCGAGCCCAAGCTCGTCACCGGCACGCAGGGGCTGGTGCCGGCGACCTGGTCGCACGTGCTCGACGCCTGGGGCTCGGCGCAGCTGCAGAGCCGTTTCGTGCGCACCAACAAGCGCGTCATGCGCCCGCTCGACTACCAGGCCTGGGTGGCGGTGCGCGCCATCGGTGAGGCGGCGACGCGTGCCAGGACCGGCGATGCCGCGGCGGTGACGGCCTACATGCTGCGGCCGGACTTCGAGATCGCCGCCTTCAAGGGCGTGCCGGTCACACTGCGCCCCTGGGATCACCAGCTGCGCCAACCCATCCTGCTGGTGCAGCCCAAGATGCTGGTGTCCGTGGCGCCCGAGCCCGGCTTCCTCAATCCCATCAGCCCGCTCGACACGCTCGGTTTCGACAAGCCCGAGACCGCCTGCCATTTCGCCGCCGGAGGCAAGTCTTGAAAGCTCTTTGTTCGTCATTCCGGGGCGCCGCAGGTTGTCGCTTCGCGCTACCGGGTTCGAACACGCGTTCGGAGACCCCTTCTCCCCTTGCGGGAGAAGGTGCCCGAAGGGCGGATGAGGGGTCGGGACACGTCGCCGGTTCCCCTTGCCGCAGCGGCTTCCATTTCCCCAAGATCGAGCGACCCCTCATCCGGCGCTTCGCGCCACCTTCTCCCGCAAGGGGAGAAGGGCATAGCCCCAGAATGACCGCGCTGAAATTAATGGCCATCGGCCTCGGACTGACCGCGGCCGTCCCCGCCCGCGCCTACACCGCCTACGTCACCAACGAGAAGGACAACACCGTCTCGGTGATCGACACCGACACCTGGAAGGTCACCAAGACCGTCGACGTCGGCCGCCGTCCGCGCGGCATCGTCATGAATCCCGACGGCAAGGAGCTCTACGTCTGCGCCTCGGACGACGACATCATCCAGGTCTTCGACGCCAAGACCATGCAGCAGCTGCGCACCCTGCCCTCGGGTCCCGACCCCGAGACCTTCACGATCAGCCCCGACGGCAAGACGCTCTACGTCTCCAACGAGGACGACAACATGGTCACGATGATCGACATCGCGGCCAACAAGCAGATCACGCAGGTGCCGGTCGGCGTCGAGCCCGAGGGCGAGGGCATCAGCCCCGATGGCAAGACGCTGGTGAACACGTCCGAGACCACCAACATGGCCTCGTTCATCGACACGGCGCAGCAGAAGATCGTCGCCAACGTGCTCGTCGATTCGCGCCCGCGCATCGCGATGTTCTCGCCCTCGGGCGACCGGCTCTGGGTCAGCTCCGAGGTCGGCGGCACGGTCGCGGTGATCGACGTGACGACCCACCAGATCGTCCACAAGGTCGACTTCGCGATCCCGGGCGTGAACAAGGATGCCATTCAGCCCGTCGGCATCCGCATCACCAAGGACGGCAAGACCGCCTACATCGCGCTCGGGCCGGCCAACCACGTGGCGGTGGTCGACACCGCGACCTTCAAGGTCGAGAAGTACCTGCTGGTGGGCCAGCGCGTGTGGCAGATGGCGTTCACGCCCGACCAGAAGTACCTGCTCACCACGAACGGCGTCACCAACGACGTCTCGGTGATCGAGGTGGCGGACCAGAAGGTCACGCGCTCGGTGCCGGTCGGCGCCTATCCCTGGGGGGTGGCGGTCTCGCCGAACTGATGCCTCTCGCGCAGACCCGGCCATGATGGTCGACAGCCCCGCCCTCGACGTCGCCGACGTCACCCACCGCTTCGGTGCCCGCACGGCGCTCGACCACGTCTCCCTGCGCGTCGAGCGCGGCGCCTTCACCGCGCTGCTCGGCCCCAACGGTGCCGGCAAGACGACGCTGTTTGCCATCATCACTCGGCTCTACAACAACAAGGAGGGCCAGGTCCGCGTGTTCGGGCGCGACCTGCAGCGCGAGTCCTCGCCCGCCTTGGCCGAGATGGGCGTGGTGTTCCAGAAGCCGACGCTCGATGGCGACCTCAGCGTGCGCCAGAACCTCAACTACCACGCCAGCCTGCACGGCATGCGCGGGCGCGAGGCGCGCCGGCAGATCGACCGGCTGCTCGATCGCGTCGGCATGACGAGCCGCGCCAAGGACAAGGTGCGCACGCTGTCGGGCGGGCAGTCGCGGCGCATCGAGATCGCCCGCTCGCTGGTGCATGGCCCCCGGCTGCTGCTGCTCGACGAGGCGACGGTGGGGCTCGACCTCGCCTCGCGCTCGGACATCGTGCGCATCGTGCGCGATCTCGTGCGCGAGGAGGGCCTGTCCGTGCTGTGGTCGACCCACATCTTCGACGAGGTCGAGGCGAGCGACAAGGTCTACGTGCTGCACGCCGGCAAGATCATCGCCGACGGCCGCTCCGAGGAGATCACCGCCGGTAGCGAGAGCCGGACGCTGGTCGACGCCTTCAAGGCGATGACGCTGGACACCTCGACCAAGGAGCTCGCGCGATGAGCGACATGACGCTGGACGGCACCGGCCTGGAGGGGACGGGCTTGGGCGGCGCGCGGATCAAGCGCTCGCTCGGGCCGGCCGGCTACGCCATCTGCTTCGGCGGCATCGTCAACCGCGAGCTGCGCAAGTTCGTGAACCAGTACGAGCGCTTCCTCTCGGCGATGGTGCGGCCGGTGATCTGGCTGTTCCTCTTCGCCGTCGGCATCGACGCGCTCGGCACCTCGATCCAGCCGCCCTACGTCACCTACGAGCCCTACGAGATCTACATCATGCCGGGTATCGCGGCGATGATCCAGCTCTTCGCCGGCATGCAGTCCTCGCTGTCGATGGTCTACGACCGCGAGGTCGGCTCGATGCGCGTGCTGCTGACGAGCCCGTTTCCGCGCTGGTCGCTGCTCTTCGCCAAGCTGCTCGCCGGCGTCATCGTCTCGGTCATGCAGGTCTACGTCTTCCTGCTGATCACCTGGATCTACGGCAACGATTTTCCCGACATCGGCTACCTCACCGCGCTGCCCGCCTTCATCCTGACCGGCCTCATGCTCGGCTCCATCGGGCTGCTGATCTCCTCGCAGATCAAGCAGATGGAGAACTTCGCCAGCGTGATGAACTTCATCATCTTCCCGATGTTCTTCGCCTCCTCGGCGCTGAAGCTGCTGTGGAAGGTCCGCGAGAAGAGCGAGATCGTCTACTGGGTCTGCGTCTTCAACCCGTTCAACTACGCCGTCGAACTCGTGCGCTTCGCGCTCTACGCGCAGTTCGATTGGCTCTCCTTCGTCGTCGTGGCCGGCACGACGATCGTCACCTTCACCCTGTCCGTGCTCGCCTACGACCCCGGTCGAGGGATGCTGGCGCGGCGCGGCGGCCCCGGAGATTGATCATGCGCGCGACGCGTCGCCTTCCCTGCTTCGTCCTCGCCGCTTCGGCGGCGGCGATGCTCTGCATGTTGCCGGCCAACGCCCAGGGCGTCGGCGGGGTGCCGACGCAGGCCGCCCCTCCCGCCGCCGGTGCCGTCCCGACGCTTCAGCAACAGCCCGAACTGGCGGCGCCGCAGCAGGGCAACGAGCCGGCGCGGGCGCCCGGCTCCGCAGGCGGCGGCGGCACTGCCATGCCGCCGGCGACGCCCAATTCCGGCACCACGGAAACCTTCGCCGCCGATCCGGCGGACGAGGCGGTGCAATGGCCTTGCGCCCAGCGCAAGGTGCCGACCATCAGCGCCGGCACGCTCTGGTCCGGCCCCTCGCTCGACGAGGGCAAGGACTGGGACCAGGACGACGCGGTCGCCGCGCTGGCGCAGAAGCTGGCCTCGCGCCGGCTGGCGCTCGACGAGGTCGATCCGCTCGTCGCGCAACTTGCCAAGGATGCCGGCAAGGACAAGGACAAGAAGCTCACCGAGCTCTTCGTCGGCGTGCTCGATACCATCAACACCAACCGTGGCGAGATCCTCGAGGGCATCATGCGCTACGCTCGGGGGCAGGAGCGCCTCGCCGAGCGCATGCGCAAGGAGGCCGACGCCATCAGCGAGAAGATGACCGACGTGCAGGGGCCGACCGGCATCGCCGCCACGCAGCAGAACCGCGACTTCGCCTGGGACCAGCGCATCTTCAAGGAGCGCAAGCAGGCGCTGACCTACGTTTGCGAGACGCCGAGCCTGCTCGAGCGCCGCGCCTACGAGGTGGCCAAGCGCATCCAGGCGCAGCTCTGATAACCTCCTTTGCGAAGCCCAAGGCATTCACACTTTCGGGTCCGCCCCTGCGAAACGATGCGGGGTAAGCCCTTCTCCCCTTGCGGGAGGAGGGGGCGCGAAGCGCCGGATGAGGGGTCGCTCGATCGTGGGAAGTTAGGGCGCGGCAGAGACGCGCGGCAACTCCCGACCCCTCATCCGCCCTTCGGGCCCCTTCTCCCGCAAGGGGAGAAGGGGATATCCGGCATTCCCCAATCCGATAGCTCGCGAAGCGGCATCGCGGCTTAAACGACCGAGGACCCGACCCATGCGCACGCCCCTCGCCGCCTTCCTGATCCTCGCCGCCGGCTCAACGGCCCACGCCGCCAAGGCCACGCGGTTCTGGAACCTGACCGACAACACCATCACCAAGTTCCAGCTGGCGCCGGCCGGCACCGAGAGCTTCGGGCCGGACCAGGCCAAGAACGACAAGGACGGCGCAGTCGACCACGACGAACGCCTTAAGATCGTGGGTGTGGCGAGCGGCACCTACGAGGCGCGCTTCACCGATTCCAAAGGCCGGACCTGCACGGTGAAGGGCGTCGCCGTGAAGGAGGGCGACGTCTTCTCGATCGAGGAGAAGCAGCTCGGAGACTGCGACAAATAGGCGGCCTCACGCCGACGACAGCGGCTCCGAGATCTCCTCCAGCGCCTTGCCCTCGGCGGCCACGCCCCAGATCGCCTGGAGCGCCGCCGCGCCCAGCATGAGCAGCGCGGCGAAAACGTAGCCGCCGAAGAGCGCCCAGCGCGAATCCGTGCCGATCAGGTACGAGAAGGCCAGAGGCGCCACGATGCCGCCGATGCCGGTGCCGAAGGCGTAGAAGATGGCGATCGCCAGCGCGCGGATCTCGACGGGAAAGACCTCGCTCACCGTCAGGTAGGCCGCGCCCGCCGCCGAGGACGCGAAGAAGAAGATCACCGACCAGGCGATGACCTGCTGCGCGGCGGTGAGGATGCCGAGTGCGAACAGCAGGCCGGTGCCGATCAGCAGCACGCCGGAGATGGCGTAGGTGATGGTGATCATCGGCTTGCGGCCGAAACTGTCGAAGAGCGGCCCAAGGATCAGCGGCCCGAGCGCGTTGCCGATGGCGAAGGGCAGCATGTACCAGCCGACATTCTCGATGCGCACGTCGTAATAGGCTTCCAGCACCTGCGAGAAGGTGAAGAAGATCGCGTTGTAGAAAAAGGCCTGCGCGCTCATCAGGGCCAGCCCCACGACGGCGCGCTCGCGGTACTTCACGAAGATCGTCTTGAAGACGATACCCAGCGGGGTGTGGTCACGCACGCGGAGCTTCATCGCCTTCAGCGTGTCGGGCGGCGGCACGGAACCGCCGTGCTTCCTCATGTCCTCCTCGATATCGCCCATGACCTTTTCGGCCTCGCGCTCGCGGCCGTGGATCGCCAGCCAGCGCGGGCTTTCGGGGATGAAGGTGCGCAGGAAGATGATGCCGATCGAGAGGATCGAGCCGACGAAGAACACCGCGCGCCAGCCGTACTGCGCCGGGATGATCTGCGGATCGAGGAACACCAGAGAGGCGGCGGCACCGATGGCGCCGCCGACCCAGAACGAGCCGTTGATGGCGAGATCGGTGCGGCCGCGGTAGCGCGCCGGGATGAACTCCTGGATCGTCGAATTCACCGCGGAATATTCACCGCCGATGCCGGCGCCGGTCAGGCAGCGGAACAGCGAGTAGGAGAAGAGGTCCCAGGAGAACGCCGTCGCCGCGGTGGCGACGAGGTAGAGGCCGAGCGTCACGAAGAACAGCTTGCGCCGCCCGAGTCGATCGGTGGCCCAGCCGAAGATCAGCGCGCCGACGACCGCGCCGGCGAGATAGAAGCTGTTGCCGATGCCGATCTGCGTGTCGGTGAAATGCAGCATCTTGTCGTGCTTGAGCGCACCCGAGATCAGCCCGGCGAAGGTCACCTCCAGCCCGTCGAGGATCCAGGTGATGCCGAGCGCGGCGATGACCAGCGTGTGGAAACGGCCCCACTTGAGCGCGTCGAGCCGCGCGGGCACGCGGGTCTCGATCACCTTCTCCTCGACCGAAGCCGTCGCCGACATGACCCCATCTCCCCACGTCGCCCCTTCACCACAGCGATGGCGCTTCCGCAACTGGCCGTGAAGCCTCAGCGCCGCGACGCGACAGCGGCGATTGCTGGCTGAATTATCTATTGATCAGAGCCATTGATGCGCTCATAGGTAGTATCTTAGCGTATAGGTTGTGCGTCGGTCATGGACAGTCTCTCGTTCATCGTCATCCTCGCAGCGTTTTTCGCCGCGGCCCCTCTGATCTTCAGCATCGTCGTTCGCGGGACTGTCCAACGCTCTCGGTGGGAATACGTCGACAGTCTCAAGCTGTTCTTTGCGCGCCGCCCTTCCTCAGCTGCGGTCGAACCGGACGCAGGAGCCAGGCGGCAGGACGGCGCGGCTCGACCTGGAGCAACCATACCCGATCCAAACAGCACGCAAATAGATCCGGAGGGAAATCTGATCAGCTCTTTGGAGTTTCTAAAATTCAAATACGAACCGAATCGTCGCGAAATAAATCCCGAAGCCTGGCTCCTCTCAGGAATATTGCTGTTCCTGCTTCTTATCTTGGTTTTGACATTCGCGCTCGTCATAGCCGAGAACCTGCTGTGCAAAGACCTCTGCGCGAAAGCCTTCTGCTTCGAGGTCTATTTTCACAACAATCCCTCCGTCAGCCTCACTCTGCTCGCGTCGATCCTTGGCGCCTACACCTACTTGTTCCGCGCCTTCCATCAAGCCATTCAGAATTTCGATCTCGCCCCCGCTTCGTTCTTCGGCGCCGCCAGCAACTTCATCTTCGCGATCGTCGTGACACAGATCGCGATTTTCTACCTGGCCAAGGCCGCTGCGGGCGCATCAACCGCGACCGGCCTCCTGATGGTGACGGCCTTCGTCGGCGCCTACATGCCCGACGACATCCTGCGCTATTTTCTCAGCCTCTCGTCCATCCGCCAGCTCAAGCAAGAGCGCTCCGACTTCGGGCGCGAGATCGAGAGCATCCCCATCGAGGTGCTCGACGGCATCGACAGCAAGGTCCGCTACCGCCTCTCCGATTTCCACATCGAAAGCGTCCAGAACCTGGCGTCCGCCAACCCGCTCATGCTCTTCGTCGAGACGCCATACGGTTTCTACCAGACGCTCGATTGGGTCTCGCAGGCGCAACTCTGCGCCAGCGTCGGCCCGGACGCGACCTTCAAGCTGTGGAAGCTCGGCATCCGCACGATCTTCGACCTGGAGCGTGCGGCGCTCTCGAGCGATTTCGTCAACGAGGACCTCCTGCACGCGATCGAACGGATCATCCTCCCCGACCTCGCCAGTCCCACCCCGTGGAACAGCGCGGCCATCGTCGCCAACGTCAGGGTCCGCCTCGATGGAAGCGACACGCGGCGGCTCCGGCAGATCGTGCTTCGCGTCAACGAGCGGCTCGGCGGACAGCGCGTGACCTCGCTGCCCGAGAAGGGCTGACCGGCCCCCCTCCTCCCGCTTGCGCGCGGGCCGCATTGCCGCCAAACGTGGAGCAAGGCGTCGCGAAGGCCGCCGAAGAGCCGACGGGAGACGACGATGGGCAGCCGCTACGCCGAGGTCTACGCCGGTTGGCAGCGCGACCCGCAGAAGTTCTGGCGCGAGGCGGCCGAGGCGATCGACTGGATCGAGGCGCCGCGCGCGATCTTCGATCCCGCCGCCGGGATCTACGGTCGCTGGTTCCCCGACGCACGGCTCAACGCCTGCCACAATTGCCTCGACCGGCACGTCGCCGCCGGGCGCGGCGACCAGCCGGCCATCATCTACGACGCGCCCGTCATCGCTTTCAAGAAGGCGATCTCCTACGCCGAGCTGCTCGATGAGGTGCAGGCGATGGCCGCCGTGCTGCAGGATTTCGGCGTCGGCAAGGGCGATCGCGTCATCGTCTACCTGCCGATGCTGCCGCGCGCGCACATCGCCATGCTCGCCTGCGCCCGTCTCGGCGCGATCCATTCCGTCGTCTTCGGCGGCTTCTCCTCGAAGGAGCTCGCCGCCCGCATCGACGATGCCGCTCCCAAGCTCATCCTCACCGCCTCGTGCGGGATCGAGGGCAGCCGCACCGTGCCCTACAAGCCGCTGATCGACGCCGCCATCGAGATGGCGAGCGCCAAGCCCGAGGCGGTGCTGGTGTGGCAGCGCCCGCGGCTGCAGGCGGAGATGATCGAGGGCCGCGACCACGACTGGGAAACGCTGGTCGAGGCCGCCGAGGGCCGCGAAATCGCCTGCGTGCCGATGGCGGCGACCGACCCGCTCTACATCCTCTACACGTCGGGCACGACCGGGGTGCCCAAGGGCGTGGTGCGCGACACCGGCGGCTACCTCGTCGCCCTGGCCTGGTCGATGCGCGCGCTCTACGACGTGCACCCCGGCGAGGTGTTCTGGTGCGCCTCCGACGTCGGCTGGGTGGTGGGGCATTCCTACAACGTCTACGCGCCACTGCTGATCGGCGCGACGACGATCTGCTACGAGGGCAAGCCGGTCGGCACGCCCGACGCCGGCGCCTTCTGGCGGGTCTGCGCCGAGCACGGCGTGGTCTCGCTCTTCACCGCGCCCACCGCGCTGCGCGCGATCAAGAAAGAGGATCCGCTGGGCGCGCTCGCGCAGGGTCACGACCTGACGAAGATGCGCGCGCTGTTCCTCGCCGGCGAGCGCGCCGACGCCGCGACGGTCGACTGGGCGATGGAGATTTTCGGGCTGCCGGTCATCGATCATTGGTGGCAGACCGAGACCGGCTGGTGCATCGCCGGCAACCCCAAAGGGCTGGGACTGCTGCCGATCAAGCCCGGCTCCGCCACCGTGCCGATGCCGGGCTACGCGCTCGAAGTGGTGGACGAAACCGGCCACGCGATCCCAGCCGGCACCATGGGCAATTTCGTGATCAAGCTGCCGCTGCCGCCGGGCTGCCTGCCGACGCTGTGGCAGAACGACCGGCGTATGCGCGAGAGCTACCTCCTCGACCATCCCGGCGCCTACAAGACCTCGGACGCCGGCTTCGTCGACGCGGACGGCTACGTCTTCCTGCTCGGGCGCACCGACGACATCATCAACTGCGCCGGGCACCGCCTCTCGACCGGCGGCATGGAGGAGGTGCTGGCGCGCCACCCCGACGTCGCCGAATGCGCGGTGATCGGCATCGCGGACCCGGTCAAGGGCGAGGTGCCCTGCGGCTTCCTCGTCCTGAAATCCGGGGTGACCCGGCAGGCCGGCGACATCGAGGGCGAGGCGGTGAGCCTGGTGCGCGACAAGATCGGCCCGATCGCCTCGTTCCGCACCGCGTTGGTGGTCGAGCGCCTGCCCAAAACGCGCTCCGGCAAGATCCTGCGCGGCACCATGAAGAAGATCGCCGACGGCGACAGCTACGCCATGCCGGCGACCATCGAGGACCCGGCGACGCTCGACAGCATTACAGCGGTCTTGGCCAGACGGTCGAAGCCATGATCCTTGACGTCCAAAGATCTCCGATAACCATCCCATTGTTAAGCTATTTTTAACTTAAATAGTCTTGGATAACAATTGTTGCAAAAAGAAGCAACAAAGACCTCGCCGTCCGCGTTCATGAAATGAAAGTCACCTTCATGGACTGGGAAAATTGTTGAGGTTCAGCAAACAACACGATTTGAAGGGAATCTTCCGCCAACATCCAGCGATGTCGGCGTGGCCGTTCGTCGTCGTCATCATCGTTCAGATGACGGTCGGCGGCCTCAGCGTCTACACGCTTTCGGCGATCCGGACCTTCGTCGCGGGCGAAAGCCTCTGGTCCAAGGGCCAGCACCAAGCCGTCTATTTCTTAAGCCTTTACCTCGACAAAGCCGATGCGAAGGATCTCGCGAGCTTCCGAAAGGCCATCGCCGTCCCGCTGTCGTATCGCAAGGGTCGCGAGGATCTGGAGCAAGTCCCTCCCGATCCCGCCGGAGCCCAAGCTGCCTTCATCGCTGGCGGCACCGCCGCGCAAGACACATCCAACGTGATCTGGATGTTTCGCAACTTCCGCGGATTTCCCAACCTCGAGGAGGCGATCCGAAGATGGAAGGAGGCCGATCCCTATATTCTCGAGCTTCAGAAGCTCGGTGAAAGCGTAGGCACCCACTTCCCGACCGACCACATTGAGGAACTCCGGCATCGTGTCGCGGAGATCAATACGGAGATCACGCCGCGCGCGACCGCGTTCTCCCGCACGCTCGACGATGGCGCGCGCCTCGTGGAACGGCTCCTGATCGCCGCCAATTTCGCGCTCGCTATGGTCTTGGCCGCCCTAACGATCTGGCGCGTCGGCAAAGTGCTGACGCAGAGGCGTGACTTCGAAGACGCGCTTGCCTGGCAGGCCTCGCACGACGAACTGACCGGCCTTGCCAATCGCCGTGCCTTCGAAGAGCGACTTCGCCAGGCCTGGTCGCCCGGCAAGGGCGAGCCGAGGACCGTCTTTGCGCTCCTCTTCATCGATCTCGATCAATTCAAGATCATCAACGATACCTGCGGGCATGCCGCGGGTGATGCGATGTTGCGAAGGATCGGGCCGCCTCTGCAGACGCTGCTTGGCCCCGACGACCTTCTCGCCCGTCTGGGCGGCGACGAGTTCGGCGTCCTCATGGAGAAGACCGACCCGGCTCGCGCGCTCGCGTGCGCGGAGAACCTGCGCGCCGCCATCGAAAAGGTCGACTTCGTCTGGGAGGGCCGCGGCTTCGCCGTTACGGCGAGCATGGGTCTCGTTCACGATCTGGTTGGAGCCGCATCCCCGGAAGAGATCATGTCCAAGGCGGACATGGCGTGCTTCATGGCCAAGGAGAAGGGTCGCAATCGCGTCCATGTTCATCGCCACGAAGATCAGGAATTCAGCGGCCGCATTCGCGAGATGAATTGGGTTCAGCGCATCCAGCATGCCCTCAACGAGAGCCGCTTCTGCCTCTTCGCGCAGGAGATCGTCGCGCTGTCGGACACGGACGAAGCGGGTGTCCACCTCGAAGTCTTGATCCGCATGAGGGACGAGAACGGCGTGCTCGTTCCGCCCGCGAGCTTCCTGCCCGCTGCTGAACGCTTCGGCCTGATAAGGCTGATCGATCGCTGGGTCGTGCGGCGCACCTTCCAGACATTGGCGGAACGTCGGACCATCCGCGATGCTGTTCCGATCACCTGCTGCGGGATCAACCTGTCCGGCGCAACCATCGGCGATGACGCCTTCCTCGACTTCCTGAAGGAGACCTTCGTGGAATTCGGCATCCCGCCCGGGATGATCTGTTTCGAAGTGACCGAGACGACGGCGGTCGTCAACATCGAGGCCGCCCGCGCGTTCATCATGAACCTTCGCGCGTTGGGCTGCACCTTCGCGCTGGACGACTTCGGTTCGGGCATGTCGTCGTTCAACTATCTGAAGGAATTGCCCGTCGACTACCTCAAGATCGATGGGGCTTTCGTCAAAAACCTTCTCACCGACCGTCCCGACCGAGCGATGGTCGAGATGATCACCCATGTCGGGCATATCATGGGCAAGCGGATTGTCGCCGAGTTCGTCGAGACCGAGGCTCTCGGCGAGGCACTTCGCGATATCGGCGTCGATTTTGGTCAAGGCCATGGAATAGCGCTACCCAAACCTTTTGAATGCCGCTTCGACGCGACCGCTACCGCCTCGCGTCATACGCTGGCGAGGCGAGCGCGTTTCGTCGCCTGAGCGAGCGCAGCGCGGACGTTCGACTCTCGTCCGATCGTCGGCTTTCACCGGCGGCGGTCCATGGCATGATCGTGCGTTCCCCATCCACTTTTGAATGGACGAGGCGCGTGTTCCGCCGCTGCGCGGAACCGCCATGGCCCGAATTAACCAAGCCTGCAGCCGACTTGCCGGCCTTCGCAGGAATCACGACAAAAGTATGAGAGCTCCCTTGCCAGATCAGGCTTTCGGGTTAATACTTGATTAACTCGGAAGACGAGGGGGGTAGTTCGTATGTCTCTTTTTCATCAAGACAATCAAGCTTACTTCGATATGGCACGCCTGGAGAATGCGGCCTACGACATGCTGAGCAACTGCTCGCTGATCTGCCGGGCCCGTGACGGCGATCGCGCGGCGGCGATTGCACTCAGCAGAGGTTTTTGGCCGTTCACGCGTGATTTCGAGAAAGCGATCGACCGTCGGGCGAACTCGACCAGTCTCCCGCGTCAGCCGCTCTACGAGAAGTTCGGAAGGACCAAAGCAAGAGAGACTCTCGTCGGCTCGGCCAAGTCGATCAAGAACCTCTTGGATAGTGAGATTGCCGGAGTGTTCGAGGAAGCACGCGCAAACCTTGT
This sequence comes from Beijerinckiaceae bacterium, assembly GCA_965198715.1. GTDB lineage: Bacteria > Pseudomonadota > Alphaproteobacteria > Rhizobiales > Beijerinckiaceae > RH-AL1. The sequence goes on along the minus strand of CBDAPV010000001.1, from coordinate 1,925,256 downwards.
CGATATGCAAAAGGACGAGTTCAGGCATTCCAAGCACTGGGAAGCCGACGCCAGGAACTTGGGTGTCGGCATCAATGTGCTGCAAGCCGTACCGGCGCTTCCTTTGGTGCAGCGACTCATCGATGCGACCGACACCAAAGACCTCGTCGAATTCTTCGCTGGAGCGCTCGCATCGACGGAGTTCGTCGCCGAGGCTCTCGGCGCGATGATGGTCGCATCGCCCGCCTACACCAACCTTTTCGAGCGACGGCGCGCGATCTGGATGGAGGTGCATACGGTGCCCCACGATGGTGAGCCTTCACACGAAGAAATCGTGATGGACTTCGCCAGGGCCTACGACGACTCGGGTTCGCCCGAGCGCATCGAAGAACTGGTGATCAAGGGCATCGACCTGTTCGGCGCCGCGGCTCGCGAGGTCGAAGAGTACTTCGGGCAGGATATGGCGGTCGCGGCCGAATAACGGACAGGGCTTCGTACGCTCTGAAGCGGCGAGGCCCATTCCGACGTAAACTTCACGCCTGCAAGACTTGATCTCGCGGGCGCGAAGGACGATGACCTTCGCCATGCTCAAGGCGCGCGTCATCCCCTGCCTCGATGTCAAGGACGGCCGCGTCGTCAAGGGCGTCAACTTCGTCGACCTGCGCGACGCCGGCGATCCGGTCGAGGCGGCGGTGGCCTACGACGCCGCCGGCGCGGACGAACTTTGCTTCCTCGACATCACCGCCAGCCACGAAGCGCGCGGCACACTGCTCGACGTCGTCAGGCGCACGGCGGAAGCCTGCTTCATGCCGCTGACGGTGGGCGGCGGCGTGCGGACCGAGGCCGACATTCGCGCCCTGCTGCTCGCCGGCGCCGACAAGGTCTCGATCATGACGGCGGCCGTGCAGGACCGTGACTTCGTGCGCCGCGCGGCGGAGAAGTTCGGCAACCAGTGCATCGTGGTGGCGATCGACGCCAAGTCCGTGGCACCGGGGCGGTGGGAAATCTTCACACATGGCGGGCGCCGGCCCACCGGCCTCGACGCGGTGGTCTATGCTCGTGAGGTGGTCGGGCTCGGCGCCGGCGAGATCCTGCTGACCTCCATGGACCGCGACGGCACCAGGAGCGGCTTCGACCTCGCGCTGACCCGCGCCGTGTCCGACGCGGTGGGGGTCCCGGTGGTCGCCTCGGGCGGGGTGGGCACGCTGGAGCACCTCGTCGCGGGCATCCGCGACGGCGGCGCCGCCGCCGTGCTCGCCGCCTCGATCTTCCATTTCGGCGAGCACACGATCGCCGAGGCCAAGCGGGCGATGGCGACGGCGGGCCTGGCCGTGCGGCTCGACGGGCTCGGCAGCCACGTGTCCGGCCGGGGGAGCGGCCAAGGAGCCGACAACGACGCGTCGGCGGGAGCGGCGGCGTGAGCCCCTTCACCCTGGAAACGCTGGCCGGGATCATCCGCGAGCGCAGCGGTGGCGACGCCGGGGCCTCCTACACCAAGTCGCTGCTCGACAAAGGCCCGGCCCGCGTCGCCAAGAAGTTCGGCGAGGAGGCGGTGGAGCTCTGCATCGCCGCCGCCGAGGGCGAGTTGGGGCCGGTCGTCGCCGAGAGCGCCGACGTGCTCTACCACCTGCTCGTGCTGCTCGAGAGCCTCGGCGTGCCCCTCTCCGACGTGCTCGACGAGCTCGAGCGCCGCACCGCGCGATCCGGCCACGAGGAGAAGGCGGCGCGCGCGCCCTGACGAGCCGCCGTGGCTCGGGCCGCGGCATTCTTGACTTCGGCAACGGCTTCGCCGACCTAAGGTCCAGTCGAGGAACGCGCCGATGGCCGCTCAAACACCGTCCGTGCCGCGCTCCTGATGGACGAGCGCGCCGGCCTTTCCTTCTCGCCCTACCACCGCTTCACCCGCGCGCAATGGGCGGAGCTGCGCGCCGACACGCCCCTGACCCTCACGCTGGACGACCTGACCCGCCTCCAGTCGATCAACGAGCCGATCACGCTCGAGGAGGTCATCGCCATCTACCTGCCGCTGTCGCGGCTGCTGGCGCTCTACGTCGCCGCCACCCAGGGCCTGTTCAAGGCGACCCAGCGCTTCCTCGGCGCCGACAACGGCAAGGTCCCCTATATCATCGCCGTCGCCGGCTCGGTGGCGGCGGGCAAGTCGACCTTCTGCCGCGTGATGCAGGCGCTGCTGGCGCGCTGGCCCAACACCCCGCGGGTCGAGCTCGTCACCACCGATGGCTTCCTGCTGCCCAACGCGGTGCTGGAGAGCGAGGGGCTGATGGGCAAGAAGGGCTTTCCCGAGAGCTACGACGGCGCCGCGCTGCTGCGCTTCATCTCCGACGTCAAGGCCGGCCGCCACCCGGTGGCCGCCCCGGTCTACTCGCACCTCACCTACGACATCGTCGAGGGCGAGGACGTCACCGTGGACCGACCCGACATCCTCATCGTGGAGGGGCTCAACGTGCTGCTGCCCGGCCGCGGCTCGCGCGACGGGCGCCCCGCCGCCTTCGTCTCGGACTATTTCGACTTCTCCGTCTACCTCGACGCCGCCGAGGGCGACCTCGAGCGCTGGTACATCGAGCGCTTCATGCGGCTGCGGAAAACCTCGTTCCGCGACCCGCGCTCCTACTTCCGCAAATACGCCGACCTCGACGATGCCGCCGCCGAGGCCCGCGCCCGGCAGATCTGGCGCGACATCAACCTCGCCAACCTCCACGAGAACGTGCTGCCCACCCGCGCCCGCGCCAGCCTCGTTCTCACCAAGGGCGAGAACCACGCCATCGAGGACGTCGCCCTGCGCAAGCTGTAGCCTCGACCGCCGCTCCGGCCTTGATCGCCGCCGCGTCTCCCTATAGGTAATATAGCCGAGAGAGCCACCCGCGTAAACCCTTGTTCCCGCAAGCGGAACGCGGGCGACCCTGGCCTTGAGCCCTGACATGTGACCCTGCCAAAGTCAGGGTACAGCGACACAAACCCGGGCCGGTGTCAGCGTACCGGGACACAAAACCCTGCCTTCGGCGCGTACCGCGACAAGGTCTGGATTCGAGCGGTCGTTCGCCGACACGTCTCTCGTGTCCGGGGAATCGTGAGCGCTCGCGGTGCGACAGCCACTCGTCGAGGATCATGTGCGGCAGCGTCAAAGCCGCGAGGCCTTGGATCGTGAGGGCGAGAAGGCGCGCCGGGCCGTCACCTTTGTAGAGGGGCCACAGCGCTGCCCCGATCAGCAATGTGAAGAGCGTGAGCGGTATCGCCAGGATCCAAGCGCTCCGGCGGTCGTGGACACGGAAGGCCCTCCAGGGATTGGCGATCAGGGCGGCCGTGTGAGCCGGCGCATGGACGCAGACGAAGTAGATGGCGAAGGCGGTCAGCGGTGGAAGCACGACGAACGCGGCGATTGCGAGCATCGGCTGGAGCAGGAGCTTCCAGCGACGGCTGGCTAAGACATGCCCTGTCCAAATGACCGCCAGGGCCGCCCAGATGCTGGCGCCCATACTCAGCCAAACCGACGATCCAGCCAGTGGCACACCGGCGATGGTGCTGAAGAGCCGGTCGGTCGCGTCGGGCTGCACGAGGAGCGGGACGGCGATCGGCAGGCCGCCTGACACGAGCTTGCCGATCAGGGTCGCGTCCGCGACATCCTCCGACCCGAAGTGCCAGACCGATGCCGCCAGGAACAACGCCAGTGTCGGCAGAGGCGCTTGGTGCCAAGCCAAGAGCACGAAGGCGACCAACGAAAGATAGGGAGCCGCGAAGATCGGGAACCAGGCTTTGCCGAACCTGGGTCGTAACATCGCTCGCGCGACCTCACCGTCCAAGGCACCATGCGGGACGCCCAGGACGATGATGGCCGCAAGCGAAGTCAGGATCGGCGCCGGGAACGCAAGGACGGCGCTGCCCGAAAGCAGGATCACGACGACGAGGATCGTTCCCGGAGACATGGCGATCAGGCCGCGGCGGTGACCGGCTTACCGCGTCGGGATCCCACTTCGATGAGACCTTCGCCGAGGTCCCGATCGGTTGCCTTCGTGTCCGAGACGACCGCGAGCAGGCCGTAGGCGACCTTCGACAGGACATCGAGGATTGCGATACCCAGGATCGCAGTCGCGTCGCCAACCAGGCCGAGACCATCGGGCGAGACGGCCAGGACGAACGGGTAGACGAACCATAGGACCGACAGCATGCTCGCGTTGATCCGATAGTCCCTCCGGACATCATCGCGCTCGAGCTTGTTGGCCTGGAGGTTCGGCGCCCAGAGGACGTAATAGACGCCCAGGAAAGCCGCGCAGGAAATCCCAAACCAGCTCCACTTGATCCAGGGAGTGACCGAGAGACCGAAGGCGAAAGCCGTGATGATCATCATGAGATCGGCCAAGATCACGCCCAGGATCGAGCCGGAATTCCTAGGTCCGGCCCGCATCGCCGTGACCGACAGCGAGAGAAGCAGGAGCGGCGTGGTGAAGGTCCAATCGACGTAGCGCGCCCAGTAGAAGATCCGATGATCGCCGAGGAGCGCAGCCGCCGAGGGATCGACCGGCAGCGTGATGGCGCCTTGCATTGTGGCCATCGCGAAGTAGGAGCACGCCGCGATGAGAGGCACGATGCCGTGGTTGACGGTTTGCAGCTGCTCCGTCTTCGTCCGCTGTTTCCCGATCAGGAGGATGATCAACCCTCCGATCGTCATGATGGCGCAGGTGATCCATAGCAAATTTGCCGAAGTCATGCCTGTTGTTTCCTCGAATTGTCGGCTTGTTCGATTGCCAGAACAACAAAACTGGAGGTTTCCCTAGCATTTGTTAATCAAAAGCAACAGTCACTCTTTGACATGTCCCGAGGTAAAGCTTGGAATTGAGCTTCATTGAGGAGTGTCGTCGCGCCTCACTCTACGCAAGAAAACACTGTCTTTATCAAGTTGTTCAATCGCCGCACGCGTCGAAGCATGAGCGTTGATGTGCCGCTGTCGAGCGCGGCGTGATGCTAATTGGCCAGACAGGGTCCGCGCTGGGCTGCATGGCGAAGCAGGTTTCAGCGGATCGACGGAGGTGACACACGACGAGAGCCGCCCGATCGAGACGAGGCGAGCCTTCCAGCGGATGATCGACAGGATCGCCGCCGCCCTGCCGGTCGTCCCTTTTGAGCGCTGCTGCGGCGGCGGAGGGTCAGGAGCTCGCGTCGCACTCCGCGGCTTGGTCAGGACCATCGCCGCCATGGATCAAGCTCCGGTTCGAGCCACCGTTGCGGCTCGGCCCATCGATGCCAATCTGCGACCCGTAAGCCAGCAGCGGCCGCGATCGCTAAACTTATCGGTAGTGAGAGGCGGCGGACGTATCCGACAAGCTGTGGGAGATTGGCGACATTGCTCAGCTGGTGGAGGATGCTGAGTTGCCGGGGAGTAAGCGCGGGCCATATAAGAAGGGTGTGGACTTAATGGCTTGATCCTCGCTGCTCGTATCCTCGCGACTGTCGTGATCCTCATCGCTTGGATTGCCTTACCCTTGCTCGGTGACATGGGATCTAGGTTTGTCATTGGAACGTACCCGCACCTCACCGCCGAGGAGCGCGTTGCCCTTGCGCGCAAAGCCGACAGGGATTTCCGGGTCAATCTCGCGATCGTTGGGTGTTTCGCTGCCGGATTGCTCGCGCTTATATGGTGGCAGGTGCGCTAGCTGACATTTTCAAATTGACCACTACCCACTTATGCCAGGCATGGCGTGGCAGCAGCGAACAGCGTAGACCCAACGGAAAGATGGAGGTCCAGCCTTGATCAAGACCACCGTGAATGGCGAGGCGCACAGCTTCGACGGCGATCCGGACATGCCGATCCTGTGGTATCTGCGCGACGAGCTCGGTCTCACCGGCACGAAGTTCGGATGCGGGGCGGCGCTTTGCGGGGCCTGCACCGTGCACCTCGGCGGGCAGGCCGTCCGCTCCTGCCTCACCCCGATGTCGGCGGCCGAAGGCCAGCCCATCAAGACCATCGAGGGGCTCTCGCCCGACGGCAACCACCCGCTCCAGGTCGCCTGGCGCGCGCTCAACGTGCCGCAATGCGGCTACTGCCAGGCCGGCCAGATCATGCAGGCGGCGGCGCTGCTGCAGGATACGCCGAAGCCGACCGACGCCGACATCGACGGCACGATGAGCGGCAACATTTGCCGCTGCGGCACCTATCCGCGCATCCGCGCCGCCATCCACCAAGCCGCCGGCAACAGCCAAGTCGTTCCCGGCCAGGCCGGCGAGAAGGGAGCGCTTTGATGACCCACGAGACCCTCATCGACGACGCCTCGGCCAGGCCGGTCGTGGACCAGCCGCAGGTCGTCAACGTCAGCCGGCGCGGCATGCTCGCCGGCATCGGCGGCCTCGTGCTCGCCGTCTCGCTGGGCAGCAGCGGCACGCGCGCCTTCGCCAAGGGCTTCGGTGCCGACGGCATGCCGCACGGCTGGAAGGACGATCCCAAGGTCTTCGTCGCCATCGACGCCGACGGCACGACGCACATCACCTGCCATCGGCAGGACATGGGCCAGGGCGTGCGCACCGGCTGGGCCATCATCATCGGCGACGAGCTCGATGCGGATTGGGCCAGGATCAAGGTCCACCAGGCCGAGGCCGACGAGGAGAAATACGGCAACCAGGACACCGACGGGTCGCGCTCGACGCGGCAATTCTTCGTCCACATGCGCCACGCCGGCGCCGCCGCGCGGCTGATGCTGGTCTCCGCCGCCGCCGTCCAATGGGGGGTCCCGGCCGCCGAGATCACGACGGCCAAGGGCGTGCTCACCCACGCCCGAAGCGGCAAGACGGGGGGCTACGGCGAGTTCGCGGACGCCGCCTCGAAGCTGCCGGTGCCGGACCGCGACACGGTCAAGCTGAAGGACGCCAAGGACTTCACCTTCATCGGCAAGGGCAACGTCGACATCGTCGACGGCCGCGGCATCAGCACGGGCACGGCGATCTACGGCATGGACCACAAGCTGCCGGGCATGCTGCACGCCGTCGTGGCGCGCTGCCCGGTCTTCGGCGGCACGATGAAGAGCTTCGACGACAGTGTCGCCCTCAAGGTGCCGGGCGTGGTCAAGGTCGTCGCCATCGCGCCGGCGACAGCACCGGTCGAGTTCCAGCCGCTCGGCGGCGTCGCGGTGATCGCCAAGAACACCTACGCCGCCATGAAAGGCCGCGAGGCGCTCAAGATCGTGTGGGACGAGGGCCCGAACGGCTCCTACGATTCAGCGGCGTTCCGCAAGACGCTCGAGGACGCCGCGCGCAAGCCCGGCAAGGTCGTGCGCGCGCAAGGCGACGTCGACGAGGCGATGGGCAAGGCGGTGAAGAGGATCACCGCGGAATATTACGTGCCGCACCTGGTGCAGGCGCCGATGGAGACGCCGGCCGCAATCGCCGACGTCAAGACCGACGGCACGGTCGAGATCTGGACCTCGGTCCAGGCACCGCAGACCGCGCGGACCCACGTCGCCAAGCGCCTCGGCCTTGGTGAGGACAAGGTGCGCGTGAACGTCACGCTGCTCGGCGGCGGCTTCGGCCGCAAGTCGAAGCCCGACTTCGTGGTCGAGGCGGCGCTCTGCTCCCAGGCCGCCGGCGTGCCGGTGAAGCTGCTGTGGACCCGCGACGACGACATCCACAACGGCTATTACCACACGGTCTCGGTGGAACGTCTCGAGGCGGGGCTCGACGACAAGGGCATGCCGATCGCCCTGCTGCACCGCTCGGCGGCACCGACGATCGGCTCGATCTTCGCCAAGGGCGCCGACCACGAGCTGCCCCTCGAGCTCGGCATGGGCCTCGTCAACGCGCCCTGGGCTATCCCGAACATCCGGATGGAAAACCCGGCGGCCGACGCGCACGTGCGCATCGGCTGGTTCCGCTCGGTGTCGAACATCCCGCACGCCTTCGCCGCGCAGAGCTTCCTGGCCGAACTCGCCCACGCGGCGGGCCGCGACCCGAAGGACTACCTACTCGACGTGATCGGCCCGGAACGGATCATCGATCCGACCTCCATCGGCGACGTGTGGAACTACGGCGAGGATCCCAAGACGTACCCGATCGAGACCGGGCGCCTGCGCAACGTCATCGAGACGGCGGCGAAAGGCATCGGCTGGGGCAAGACCATGCCGAAGGGCCACGGCCTCGGCATCGCCGGTCACTGCAGCTTCGTCACCTACACGGCGGTGGCGGCGGAGGCGATCGTCGACGACAAGGGCAACCTCTCGATCCGGCGCGTGCACATCGCGATCGATTGCGGGCCTCAGGTGAACCCTGAGCGCATCCGCTCGCAGATGGAAGGCGCCGTCGTGATGGGCATGGGCCTCGCGCTCACGTCCAAGATCACCTTCAAGAACGGCCGGGCCGAGCAGAACAACTTCGACGGGTACGAGATCACCCGCATCGATGCGGCGCCCAAGGAGATCGTGGTCCACCTGCTGCCGATGCAGAACTACAGCCACCCGCTGGGCGGCGTCGGCGAGCCCGGCGTGCCCCCCGTGGCGCCGGCCATCACCAACGCGATCTTCGCCGCCAGCGGCCGCCGCATCCGGGAACTGCCGGTCGGCCAGCAGCTTGCCGGTGCGTGACGCGACCAGCACCCGCGCCGGCGATCGGCGCGGGTGGATTGTGGGCCGGAGACCACGTTCATGACGCGCACATCGACGGTCGCCGCGGCGGCGCTCCTCCTGGCCTGCGTGCCGGCGTCCAGCTGGGCGTCGCCTTGCGGCGACGATATCGCCAAGCTGGAGCAGCACCTCGACAAGCAAGGCGCCTCGGCCGGCGCCGCCCAGTCCGGTGGGCAGAAGGATGCCGCCACCCGCTCCAGCAAGGCCATCGAGGCCAAAAAGACCGAGACGCCGGTGGCCGACCTGCCGGCACCGCCGGCGTCGGAGAACCGGGCCGGCACCGAGGACGCGGCGGCCGCGAGCACGGCCGGAGAAGGCGTGATGGCTGCCAAGGTCTCGCTCAATGACGCTAAGAATGCCGACAAGAAAGGCGACGAGGCCGGCTGCCGTAAAGCCTACGAGGCGGCTCGACAGGCGGCGGGATCGTAGCACCGGGTCGAAGTAGCCGACCACGGGTCGACGAGAGCGCATCCCGATTGCTCGGATGCGTTTCCGACATTGCGCGTCAGGAGCGAAGCGACCCAGGGGCTAAGGGCCGGAGACCACGCCAAGCGGATCCTCACGTGTCGCACTCGAACAAGAGCGATCTCGTACAGTTTGCATACGCTCCAAGCCTCGCCGTGTCTGTCCGTTTCGATCCGCAGTGAGAGGCACGGCTTGAGCAGGGCGTGAGTAGATTCCGCCCCTTTACTGGAGTGGAGCCGATCGTCTTTCCTCACCGATGCCTGTAGGTCGAACACCAAAAGATTTGGGAGACATGATGCAATGTGAGCACGTCCAACTCGCTGCACAGAACACGTTCAGCATCCTGCGTTGGGCTCCCTCTCACGAGCCGATCGATGACGAGGAGCTGCGCGACCTGTTCGCAGCAATCTATCATGATAGCGACTGCGACGGCCAAAGATCACTTCGTAACGGCAGCCACGACGGGTGGAAAGCAATAACCTTCGAAGGCGTAAAGCTGGCATACGCGCATTTCTTTGGAGCAGATCCCGATCTGCCTACAATCACGAAGTTCTTGATGGAGGCAGCGGACAATGAAGTCTGGGGCATTCTAGCCTACGAGAAGAAGCAGATCCCTGCCTGAAGCTTTCACAAACCCCGAGCTTAACGGACCGCAGCCCGGTCCAGCATTGTCGCAGATACGAGTACTCTCTGCGACAACCGCAGCGGAGCCGCCATCGACGCGGGGCGGCTCGGCGATGTCGTGCGAACGCCGACTCCCGACAGGCTTAAGCGCTCGTTAAGATCGACGGCTTATCTACAAGGCTTGGCAGGGTTCTGACGACCAGGGAAGACGCCCTTGGGGATCCTCTTGCCCAGGGCTAGAGCGTAGGTCCGATGTCGATCTCCAGTCGTATCCTCCTGCTGATCTTCGTGTCGCTCGGGGCGCTGGTCGGTCTTTCTGGCTGGACGTTGGTCGACCGTTGGGCGGTCGACCAACGCATGCAGCGCCTCATGACCGGCTGCTCTGTCATCGAGGCCCTGAGTGACCTCGTCGGCTCGCTGCAGAAAGAACGCGGCCGCTCGTCGCTGCTGATCAGCTCGAAAGGCCTGAAGAACGCGGCGGAGCTCGATGCGCAGCGCCAAGTGTCCGATCTCAAGGCCGGCTTCTTCGTGGCCGCCATCCATCAGGCCGGCGTCGCAAGGCTCGGGGTCGACGTGCGCAAGCGCGCCGACGAACTCGCCGACGCGCTGCACGACCTTGCGCCGCTACGCGCTTCTGTCTCGCGCCTCGCACTCTCACCCAAGCAGGCGATCGAGCGCTATTCCGCGATCGTGACGCGCGCGCTCGATCTCTCGTCTCTGATCTCGCGCGACACCGAGCATGCCGAAATCAAGAATTTCGAGTTCGCCCTCAGCGCGCTGCAAGGCGCCACCGAGCGGTTCGGCCTGATGCGCGCGATCGGCAGTGGCGCCTTGGCAGTCGGCACCTTCACGTCGGAACAACTCTATCAGCTATCCAGCCTCGACGGCGAGGCGCACGACCTCCTCAAATCCTTCTCGATCTACGCGCCGGCTTCGATCGAGCGCATCTATGCCGTCAATGCGGCCTTGCCCGAGGCGCAAACGCTCGACCAGTTCAAGGCGACGATCATGGCGACGGCCGCCGGCATGCCGGTGCCCGGGATTGACAGCGAGCAATGGTTCGCCGCCGCCACGGCTCGCATCGACGGCCTGCGCGCCATCGCCGACAAGCTCCTGCAAACCTTCGTGACCCAGGCGGAGCGGACGCGTAGCTCGGCCACGCTCGAGCTTGTGCTGGCCGCTGCGTTCGTGCTGCTCCTGATCGTCGCGATCGTCGTCTTCGGCTTCATGACGATGCGCTCGATCACAAGGCTCATCAAGGCGATCGCGGCCGCGATGCGGCGGCTGGCCGCCGGCGACCTCGCGGTGGCCGTGCCGGCGATCGAACGCAAGGACGAGCTCGGCGATATGGCGAGGGCACTGCTCGTGTTTCGTGCCGCAGCGATCGAGAAAAGGTGCCTCGAGTCGCAGACCGAGGACGAGCGGCGCCATGTGACCGGCCTCGTCGCCGATGGCCTGGCGCAACTCGCGGCGCGCAACCTCAGCTACCGCATGCCCGACGCGATGCCCCCGGCCTTCGCCAAGCTTCGGACCGATTACAACCTTGCCCTCAACCAGCTCGAGCGCGCGATGCTGAGCGTCAACGGAAGAGCGGAAGGCATCTACGCCGGCTCCGAGAACGCCGCTGCCGGCGCCGACGGCATCGCCAGGCGCACCAAGCAGCAGGCCGCGAGGATGGATGAGACCGCCGCCGCGCTCGACCTCATCACCACGACCGTGCAGCGCAGCGCCGACGGCGCGGCGCACGTCAGCGACTTCGTGCGCAACGCCCGCGCGGAAGCTGAGCAGGGTGGCACCGTCGCGCTCAAGGCGACTCGGGCCATGGCCGAAATCGAGATGTCGTCACGCCAGATCGGCCAGATCATCGGCGTCATCGAGGAGATCGCCGCGCAGACCAACCTGCTGGCGCTGAACGCCGCCATCGAGGCCTCGCGCGGCGGCCAGTCGGGTCGCGGCTTCGCCGTGGTGGCGACCGAGATCCGCACCCTGGCGCAGCGCTCGCAGCGGGCGGCCGACCAGGTCAAGGCGCTGATCTCGGTCTCCGTGGCCAACGTCGAGCGCGGCGTTACGCTGGTCGACCAGACCGGCGTCGCGCTGGCCCGCATCCTGACGCAGGTGGCGGAGGTTTCGGTAGAGGTGACCCAGATCGCGGAGAGCGCGCGGACACAGTCGGACACGCTGGCGGCTCTCAACGCGGCGATGCGCGAGATCGATCGCGCCACCAAGGAGAACACGCACCTTCTCGAAGGCGGCAACGAAGCCAGCCGCGCCTTGGCCGCAGAGACCAAGGGGCTTACGGATCTCGTCGGCAGCTTCCGCGTCAACGCCGCCGCTTGAGAGGATCCTTCCGCAGACCCGCTATTTAATGCGTCTCAGCCTTGTTCAGGCTTCTGCCTACGATGGCGTAAGGACAATGCCTTCGTTGGGACGCAACGTCAGCTTGGGGTTACCATCGTCGTCCGCCCTCCCCGCAAGGGTCGAGAGAAGCACGCGGACCTTGCCGAGCGCGACCTCCTGGTTCCTTGCGCCCACATTGAGCGCGACGGCGAGCCGCCCTGGCCCTTCGCCGCGCACGTAGCGCAGCACGTCACCTTCGGCCGTGACGCCGCTGATCGCCCCGTCGACCAACGCCGGGTGCTCGCGCCGCAGCCGCAGCAGCTCGCGATACAGCGCCAGCATCGAGCCCGCGTCGGCACCCTCGCTCGCCACGTTGACCGCGGCGTGCTCGCCCAGCGGCAGCCACGGCGTACCCGTGGTGAACCCGCCCTTGGGCGAGCCGTCCCACGGCATCGGCGTGCGCTCGGGATCGCGGCCCTGACCGATGCCGGGCTGGTTCTTTTCCGCCGGATCCTGCACCAGGTTCGGCGGGATGGGCGCGTCGACCATGCCGAGCTCTTCGCCGTAATAGATCGTCGGGGTGCCGCGAAGGGTCAGCAGAAGCATCGCCGCGACCCGAGCCTGTGCCGCCCCGAGGCGCGTGGCGACACGCGATTGGTCGTGGTTGGAGAGCACCCAGTTCGGCCAGGCGCCAGGCGGCAGCGCCGCCTCGTAGCGGGTGACGATGCCGGCGATGTTGGCCGCGTTCCAAGCCGCCTTGATCAGCAGGAAATTGTAAGGCATCTGCGCGCCGCGCCCGTCGCGGCCGTAATAGGTGACGAGCTTCTCGAGCGGCAGATAGATTTCGCCGATGAGGAGGCGGTCGCCGAAGCCGTCCAACACCTCGCGCATGGCGGCGATGGTGTCGTGCACCTCCGGCTGGTCGCAATCGTGCACCGAGAGCAGCGTGTTGCGCGAGGATTGCCCGGGCTTCCAGTCCGGGTTGGCCGGGTTGTCGCGCAGACCGGCATCCTTGATCAGGCACCAGATCACGTCGACGCGGAAGCCGTCGACGCCGCGCCCCAGCCAGAAGCGCAGCACGTCGAACATGGCCTCGACGACTTGCGGGTTGCGCCAGTTAAGGTCGGGCTGCTCCTTGAGGAAGGAGTGCAGGTAGTATTGGCCGGTCACGGCGTCGTAGGTCCAGGCGGGGCCGCCGAAATGCGACATCCAATTGTTGGGCGGCCCGCCGGCCGGCGCCGGATCGCGCCAGATGTACCAGTCGCGCTTGGGGTTGCTGCGCGAAGAGCGGCTCGACACGAACCAGGGGTGTTCGCTCGAGGAATGGTTGGGCACGAAATCGAGGATCAGCCTCATGCCGCGGGCGTGGATCGCGGCGGCGAGCCGGTCGAAGTCGGCAAGCGTGCCGAAGAGCGGGGCGACGTCGGCGTAGTCCGCCACGTCGTAGCCGAAGTCGGCCATCGGCGAAGGGTAGATTGGCGACAGCCACACGGTGTCGACGCCGAGCGCGGCGAGGTGGTCGAGGCGCCGCTCGATGCCGGGCAGGTCGCCGACCCCGTCGCCATCGGTGTCCTGGAAAGAGCGCGGGTAGACCTGGTAGATCACCGCCCGTTGCCACCAGTGCTCAGGCTGCGCCATGATCCAATCCTCTGCCGGCGGCTCTGCTTGCATCCGCCACGAAGGCTCATACGATGCCGGCCATGATCTACGACACTCTCCAGATGGCGCGCCGGCTCGAGGGACCGTTCTCGCGCGAGCAGGCGACCGCCCTGACGGAAGCGCTCGCCACCTCGGCACAGGACACGATCGCCACCAAGGACGACGTCGCGAACCTACGCTCCGAGGTGAAGGCAGACATCGCGGACCTGCGCTCCGAGATGAAGGAAGAGATCGCCAAGCTTCGCACCGAGATGATCGAGCTCAAGACTGAGCTGAAGGGCGACATCGCCGACCTCAAGGCCGAACTCATCAAGTGGATCGTCGGCGCCGTCGTGCTGAACCTGGCCGGCACCGCCGCCTCGTGATCACCCTCACGAAGATGCTGGCGCATCGATCGCCTTGCGCACTTGACCCGCCACCCGCGCGCCTCTAGCCGCCGGGCATGATCGCTCCGCCCCTCTCTCTCCCCCATCTCGACAAGGGGCTTTCCGAGCTGGCGTCGGGCAAGGACCTGCTGCTCTGCGACGTGTGGGGCGTGATCCACAACGGCGTCGTCTTCCATCCCGCGGCCGTCGAGGCGCTCAGCCGCTTCCGGCAGCGCGGCGGCACGGTGGTCCTCGTCACCAATGCGCCGGCGCCGGAGGCCCAGGTCTGGTCGCGCATGCTCCGCCTCGGCGTGCCGCGCGAGTGCTTCGACCGCATCGCCACCTCCGGCGACGTGGCGGCGGCGACGCTGGTCGAGGCCGGCTGCCCACCGGTCTTCAACATCGGGCCGGACTACGACGTCGCCCTCTACGGCGAGGCCGAGCGGCTCGGGCCGCGCAAGCCGCGGCGCGTCGGCATCGACGAGGCCGAGCTGGCGCTGTGCATCGCGCTCGACGCGACCGGAGAGCGGCCCGAGGACTACGACGGCGTGCTGGCAAGACTGCGCGGACGCGGCCTCACCATGGTCTGCGCCAATCCCGATATCGTGGTGGAGGTGGGCGACGAGCTCGTCTACTGCGCCGGCGCGATCGCCGAGCGCTACGAGGCCATGGGCGGCACCGTGGTCCAAACGGGAAAGCCCTTCCCGGCGATCTACGTCAGGGCCCGCGCGATGGCGGCGAAGATCCGCGGTGCGCCGACTTCGGCCGAGCGCATCCTCGCGATCGGCGATGCGGTGCATACGGACATGCGGGGCGCCGCGCGGGAGGGCATCGATGCTCTCATGATCACCGCTGGCATCCACCGTGCGGCGCTGCACGGCGGCCGCGACAGCCCGCTCGACCACGCGGTCCTGCGCCAGTTCCTCGGCGATGCGGGCGTCACGCCGCTGGCGGCGCTCGGCGGGCTCGCCTGGACGGTGTGATCAGGCGGCCGCCGCCGAGGTGAAGATCGCGTCGATCTTGCTCTTCAGCGTCGCGGCGTTGAACGGCTTCACGATGTAATGGCTGACACCGGCGCGGCGCGCGGCGATGACGTTGTCGGTCTTCGATTCGGCCGTCACCATGATGAACGGGACGTCGCTGTTGACGCCCAGCTCGCGCACCTTCTGGAGCAGCTGGAAGCCGGTCATCGGCTCCATGTTCCAGTCGGAGATGATGAGGCTGTATCGCTTGTCGTGGATCTTGCGCAGGGCCTCCTCGCCATTGGCGGCATCGTCGACGTTCTCGTAGCCGACCTGCTTGAGCAGGTTGCGGATGATGCGCACCATCGTGTGGTAGTCGTCGACCACCAGGATGGGCATGTTCGTGTCGATGGTCATCGCTGTCTCCGCCTGCCGGCGCTCGTGTGAGGGGCAAGGTCCGAAGCCAGAACGCTCCGGTTGCCACCATAAAACGGCAAGGCGCTTGCGATTCCCTTAACTCGCCGCCGGCGATGCGACGCGACGGCTGCCGTCACGTCGCATGTACGGCTATGCTTGACGAGCGATCACCGAAAGGCCAGGGTTCGCGCGCTCCCTAGCGGGCGCCACCGCCTTCGCGATCCTCCGGCGGCGCCCCCGTGATCGCTCCTCTCGATCGGCATGCCTGACGCGACCTTGGCCGTCACCGACCGCACGCCGCGGTTCATCCTCTCGATCGACCCGCGGGAGCCGCCCCTGGGCTTTGCCGGGGCGGTCTACGCCTTGGGAAACTTCGACGGCCTGCACCGTGGCCACAAGGCCGTGCTGATGCGCGCCCGCACCATCGCCGCGTCTCGCGGCGCCGCCGCGGCCGTGCTCACCTTCGAGCCCCACCCGAGCGACTACTTCTCCGGTGCGTCGACGATCTTCCGGTTGACGCCGCTCGGGCTGAAGGCACGCCTCGCCGAGCGCTTCGGCATGGACGGCATGACGGTGCTTCCCTTCGAAGCCGCGCTCGCCGCTATGCCGGCGGAGGCCTTCGTGTCCGAGATCCTCGTCGGTCGGCTGCACGTGGGCGGCGTGGTCGCCGGCTACGACTTTCATTTCGGCGCCAAGCGTGGCGGTACGCCGGCGTTCCTGCGCGATGCCGGTCGGCGTCACGGCTTCGCGGTCGAGATCGTCGACAAGGTCGGCACCGACCCGGGCAGCCTCGCCGACATCGCCTCGTCCACGGCGACGCGAGCGGCCCTCGAGGACGGCGACGTGGCGCGCGCCGCGGCGCTGCTGGGACACGACTATTCCATCGTCGGCACGGTGCGGCCCGGCCAGCGGCTCGGACGCACGCTGGGCTTTCCCACAGCCAACCTCCAGGCCGATCCGAGCTGCCGCCTGCGTCACGGGATCTACGCGGTGCGCGCGACCGTCGAGGGGAAAGCCCATGACGCCGTCGCCAGCTGGGGCCGGCGGCCGACGGTCGACAATGGCGCGCCGCTGCTCGAGGTGCATGTCTTCGACTTCAACGACGACCTCTACGGTCGCGAGATGGACGTCGCCTTCGTCGCATGGCTGCGGGGCGAGGAGAAGTTCGCGAGCCTCGAGCTCCTCACCGCCCAGATGCATCACGACGCCGCGCGAGCCCGGGCGGCGCTCGCCGCGCCCGCGGCGACGCTGAGGCCGGCGCCGCCCTGACGAAGCCGCCCAGACAATATTGGAGGACTGATGATCGAAGATGATCCGCCGCGCCGGGTCTCTGCCCACGAGATCGGGCAGCCGATCGACAGGCTGTCGCTGCACGAGTTCGACGAGCGCATAGGGCTGCTGCGAGAGGAGATCGACAGGCTCGAGGCGGCGCGCGACCGCAAGCGCGTCGCGCTGGACGCGGCCGGATCGATCTTCGGCCAACGCTGACCTGTGCCGTCGTGGTACGCTCGCCCCGATCCGGACCAGCGGTCGATTGGCCCGGCCGCGCGCCGGCGGAGCGTCGGTGCCCGCTGGTCGTCGTGCCTCCTCTGGAGACGCGACGCATTAACTTTAATGAAAGGGAAACGCCCGAAGCGCTGCGCTTGGCGCTAGGATTGCCCCGCATGGTTCGAGAAAAGTGTCGCGTACAGGATTGCCATGGCTAGCATCGTCGCCGTCCCCACCCCCGTATCGTTCGGCGAGAAGCTCGCCGCATCGAGCACGTTCGACGCATTGTTCCGCGACGGCATGGCGCTCGTCGAGAACACCGCCGCCTATCTCGACGCAGAAGGGCGCGAGCAGTCACGGCACCTTGGCCGCGTCGCGGCCCTCGCCTACGCCTCCGAGAGCATGCGGCTCACGACCCGCCTGATGCAGATCGCCTCCTGGCTGCTGCTGCAGCGCGCGGTCAACGAAGGCGAGATGAGCGCCGACGAGGCCTCCGCCGACAAGCGGCGGACCCGCTCGGCCTGGCAGGCCGTGCCCTCACCCGCTCTGGACTCCGCGCAGCTTCCGGCCGCCCTTCTGGCGCTGATCGATGCATCCCTCGCGCTGCAGAACCGCATCCAGAGGCTCGACACGATGATCTGCGAGCCGGCACAGCCGAGCCTCGCGCCAAGCGCGCTCGACGCGCAGCGCGCGCTTCTGCAGCAGGCGTTCCCGGGTCAGTAGGCGCGTCGTCGCGCTTGCCTCGACGCGGGGCGGGTCCTAGGGTCGAAGCGCTTCGTCTCCGCTGGCACCCTCATGGCTTCCCTCACTGCCGATCAGCTGCTCGATCGAAGGCGCTTGCAGCGCCGTGTCTCGCTTTGGCGCTGGCTCGCCTTTGCCGCCCTGGTCGTCGCCATCGTCGTCGCCGGATGGCGGCTGGCAGGCCGCAGCGGGCCGGGCGCCCTGGTGCCGCACATCGCGAGGCTGCACATCGGCGGGCTGATCACCGGCGATAAGGAGACGATCAAGCTCATCGACGACATCGCCAAGTCGAACGCGAAGGCCGTGCTGGTTGAGATCGACAGCCCCGGTGGCACCACCTCCGGATCGGAACGGCTCTTTGTGGCCTTGCGCCGGCTTTCCGCGAAGATGCCGACTGTTGCCGTCGTCGGCTCTCTCGCAGCTTCGGGCGCCTACATAGCGGCGATCGGCACCGATCATATCGTGTCGGAGGGCAACTCGCTCGTCGGCTCGATCGGCGTGCTGTTCCAGTTTCCCAATGTCGCCGGCGCGCTCGACAAGATCGGCGTCAAGGTCGAGACCATCAAATCGTCGCCGCTCAAGGCCTCGCCCAACGGCTTCGAGGCGACGACGCCTGAGGCCAAGGCGGCGATCGACGCGCTGGTGGTTGACAGCTACGACTGGTTCAAGGGCCTCGTGAAGGACCGCCGCCACCTCGACGACGCCTCGCTGGCCGCGGTGGACGATGGACGCGTCTTCACAGGGCGCCAGGGGCTCGGCATGCATCTCGTCGACGCCCTGGGCGAGGAGCGGGACGCCATCGCCTACCTCGAGCAGTCGCGCGGCGTCAGCAAGTCGCTGCCGGTCGTCGACTGGACGACGCCCTCCAGCTTGAGCGGCTTTCGGCTGTTCAGCTCGGCCGGAGCCGTTGCCCGTATGCTCGGATCCGACGCGTTGGGAGGCACACTCGATGCTATCGCCAGCCTGCCGGACCTGCCAGGCGAAGGCCTGATCTCGCGATGGCCGATGCGCTGATGGGAACCTCACCGTCGCTGTCTCGTTTTTCAGGGATATCTGGATCCCTTTCTACGCTCTTTGGATCTCTTGGCGGGACCTCATGATCAAGTCCGAGCTGGTCCAGCGCATCGCGGATCGCAATCCGCACCTCTACCTTCGCGATATCGAGAAGATCGTGAACGCCGTCCTGGACGAGATCACCCGGGCTTTGGCAAGGGGGGATCGCGTGGAATTGCGCGGGTTCGGCGCGTTCTCGGTCAAACGACGCGATGCCCGTGTCGGGCGCAATCCACGCACCGGCGTTCACGTCGAAGTCGAAGAGAAGGCCGTGCCTTTCTTCAAGACCGGCAAGGAAATGCGTGAGCGCCTGAATGAGGGTTACCTCGGCTAGGTAGGGGGGGAGATGGTTTTGGCGAAGATCCTGAAGCTCGTGATCGTCCTTCCGATCGCCGCATTGATTGTGGCCTTCGCGATTGCGAACCGGCAGAACGTGTCGATCTCGTTCGATCCCTTTTCAGACCCGGATGCGTCGTCGGCGGTGATCACTGCCCCTCTGTTCATCCTTTTGTTCATGGTGCTCGTCGTTGGTACCTTTCTCGGCGGCATCGCGGCATGGCTGTCGCAGGGCGCCAACAGGCGCCGCGCTCGCATCGCTCGCGACGAGGCCGAGCGCTGGCGCGAAGAGGCACGCCGCCTGCGCGAGCAGCCGGCGATCGTCGTGCCGTCGTCGTCACGCCAGCTTGCACGGGCCGGAGCTTAGGCGGCGCCTCTTGTCCCGTTCCATCGTCAAGATCTGCGGGATCAACGAACCGGATGGTCTCGACGCGGCGCTACATGCGGGCGCCGACATGATCGGGTTCGTCTTTCATGAGCGTAGCCCCCGACACCTCTCTTTGGAGCGCGCCGAAGCGCTTGCATCGCACATGGGATCGCGAGCACGACGGGTCGCCCTGACCGTGGATGCCGATGATGCCACGCTGGCGGGGATCGTCGCCGCGGCCCGGCCGGACATCCTCCAATTGCACGGCAGCGAAACGCCAGAACGAGTCGTGGCGCTCAAGCACCGCTTCGGACTTCCGGTGATGCGCGCCCTCTCCGTAGGCTCGAGGCTCGATCTCACGCGCATCCCCGCCTTCGATTCCGTCGCGGACCTTCTGCTGTTCGACGCGCCAGCGCCGCTCGCGGCGGCGCGCCCCGGCGGCAACGGCACGGCGTTCGACTGGTCGCTGCTTCAGGATCTGGCGGTTCGCCGCCCATGGCTCCTCGCTGGCGGTCTGCGTTCGGACAATGTCGCCGCAGCGCTCGCGGCGACGACGGCCGACGGCGTCGACGTCTCCTCGGGCGTAGAGCGATCCCCCGGCATAAAGGACGGCGGGATGATCGCCGCCTTCATCTCGGCGGCACGGGCCGCGCAAGTGGCTCACATTGGTCTCTCGGCCCGGAGGGCGTCGGCATGACCATGATCGCGAGGACCAACGTCCGTCAGTTCTAAAGAACGGCTTTATACCGAGTGGTGCTCGACACCCTCTCGGCAGGTTTCGAGCGCGGCGTCCCTACGGCACCCTAAGTGTGCCGCCTTCGCCTCCTGTCGTAATTTGGTTAACGATCCAATAAAACTCATCGGCCTAGTTAACCAACCGCTTCGCTCACGACTTCGTTTGTCCAAAGCTCACACTGATCCCAGCGTGTACGAGGTGGGCGAGCGCCGTCGCATCCCAGTTCGTCATGCGCACGCAGCCGTGCGAAGCCGTCTTGTCGATGGCGGACGGATCGGGCGTGCCGTGGAGGCCGTAGGTCGGCTTGGTGAGAGCGATGAAAACGCTACCGACCGGATTGTTGGGGCCAGCCGGCAGGCGCAGCTTCTCGTGATTGTCGCCTTGGAGGAAGTTCTTGGGATCGTAATAGTAGATCGGGTTCCAGGCCACGCCCTTGACCTTGTAGGTGCCCGACGGCGACGGTAGCTCCTGGCTCCCGATCGTCGCCGGCACGGCGATGAGAACGCGTCCCTTAACGTCGTAGCCGAACACCTGGCTCCTGCCCTTGTCGACGAAGATACGCTCGATCCTGCCACGCACGGGCGGCCCGGCGGTGTCTGCGACGAGGATGTGGGCTCCGCTCTTGCCGAGATCGACACCGGGGTTGAGCGCGGCGAGCAGATCCTCACCCATGTGAAACTTGCCGCCGAGCTTCTGCGCAACGTTGCGGTAGCCGATCGTCTTCAGCGCGGCGAGCTGGGCATAATCCTTCGGCAGGTCGGGGAAGAACGGCCCGGCAACGTCGGCGTTGCTCAGCGTGTAATCGACCAGCACCGGCGCTCCGGCCCTCTTGACCAGCGAGTCCCAGACATCCTTGTCGAGCGTCTTGGTGACCTTGAGGTCGTTCTCCTTCTCGTAGGACTCGAGCGCATGCTCGAAATTGGTGCCGGTCTTGCCGTCGATAACGCCTGGCGAAACATGAAGCCGGTCCAGCATCACCTCGGCACGCAGGACCGCTGGCTCGACGCCGTCCTTGATCCCCTTGGTCTCCAGCGTGGCGTCATTGATACTCGCCTTGACGGGATCGTTGGCGAGTTGCGCCGGCGCAGCGAGCGGTACGGGCGCCGAAGGCTGTGGGGCTGTCGAGGAAGGGCTTGCCGCAGGGGAAGCGGCAGGCGCCGGCGCTTCATTGGGCGCGGCCAGCGCCAGAGTAGCGAGACTGCTTCCCAGCATCGCCAAAACGAACGTCTTCATGTCAAGCCTTGTCCGCGGCAGCGCCGCTCTATGGTGACGCGTGCTCACTTTCCAGCTCGTCGCGCGCGGCCTGAAGGTCATGTCGCACGTCGTCTGGCACGTTCGGGCTCTTGAGGTCGAACGATTCGAGCGCCTGGATGATCGCTTCGGCCACCACGAGGCGCATGTACCACTTGCGGTCGGCCGGAACCACGTACCAGGGCGCCGCAGCCGTCGCGGTCCCGGCAATCGCCGCCTCGTAGGCCTTGCGATATTCCGCCCAATAATGCCGCTCGCGCAAATCCGCGGCAGAGAACTTCCAGGTCTTGTCCGGAGTCTCGAGCCTTGTCAGGAAGCGCTTTTTCTGCTCCTCCGGGCTGACGTTCAGGAAGAACTTGATGATGCGAGTGCCCTGGCGGCCGAGATAAGCCTCGAATGCGGCGATGTCGGCGATGCGCTCGCGCCAGAGATCGTCGCAGCTCGCGAGGCCGCGCGGCAGACCGCTGCCGCGTACGATGTCCTCGTGGACACGCGCCACGAGGACATCCTCGTAATGCGAGCGGTTGAAGATGCCAATCCAGCCACGTCGCGGAACCTGGTGATGGATGCGCCACAAGAAATCGTGATCCAGCTCCACCGGTCCTGGCGCCTTGAACGACGTCACGTGCACGCCCTGGGGGTTCACACCGCTCATCACGTGCTTGATGGTGGAATCCTTGCCCGCCGCATCCATCGCCTGAAAGACCACCAGCAATGACCAGGTCTTGTTGGCGTAAAGCAGCTCCTGCAGCGCCGACATCCTCTCGATGCCGTCCTCCAGTAGCGCCTTTGCCTCGTGCTTGTTTGGCATGCCGTCGGGCAAATCGTCAGGCTCGTGATCGTCGAGGTCAAGAGGTTTGCCTGAGGTCAGGCGATAGCTATCGAGCGCTTCGCGCACCCGTCGCATCTGCTTGCCGAGGCTCTCGCTCATCGCCGATCTTGTCGCACAAGCCACTCCAGGGACTGTAAATGGAAAGGCATCTGAACGACGAAGGCCGCCCGTTCGACGGACGGCCTTACGCTATCTGCAACGTTTTGGCGTCTAGAACTTGCGCAACTCGACGATGCGATCGTTGATCCGAGGCAGTTCGCGGTTTGCAAGGGCGCGCAACGCGAGGTCGTCACCATTGGCGGCATAATCGCGGTAGAGCACCGAGAGCTGACGCAGCGAGTCGAGCTGTGTGGACCGGTAGAGGGCATCGAAGCGGCGGCCGCTCATGCCCCTGAGCCTGGACAAGTCCTGCGCGTCGGCGGGAAGCAATTGACCACCCAGAGTGGGCGCATCGCGATCGACGTTTGGCGTGACGGTCAACGGGCGATCGATCGCGACCGAACGTCCGGTGACGAGATCACCAACACCGCTGGTCACGTCACCGACAACACTAAGAGGCAGGGCAGCGACGTCGTTGACCGGCGAGGCGCCGTTTCCGACAAGCGGGCGGCCGAGCGCGACATCCTCGCCGCGAGCGGTGTTAGTCTGTGTCCAGGCGACGAGCGAATTCCCGGCGATCGTCTGCTCCATCGCCTCGCGATGAGCGAAGGCGCGAACGGTCCCGTTCGACGATTTATCCAGGGCAAGACGGCTGGAGCTGTCGAGATAGTCGACGTTGGGGCGGACATTGGCCACGAAAGCGTCGGTGGCCGGGGAAGCCGCGGCGGCCGGTCCGGCGAGCGCGAGCAAAGACACCGATGCGATGATGCCGGCAAGGAGAGCGGAGGATTTCATTCTGCGATCCTTTCAAGAGCGATTTCGCAGTACAAACAACCTTGCGCATAGCCAGGTTCCAGACAGGCCGTCACCTGCGCGTCACTGATCTGCACCCTGAGGCTTGGCGGATGGAACCGGGTGCGGGCGCGACCGGCGTCGGTGCGGTCCTTCCGGCATCGTGCCGAACTGCGCGATCAGAGCCAGCGCCCGCGCCTGCGTGATCTGCGTCGAACAGAAACCGTGCACCGTCTCCTGGGCGTAGTCGCGGCAGGTCATCTCGCGCTCAGAGGAGAAGGCGGCTTGGTCCTTGGCGATGGCCTTCACCGCGGTGCGATCCTTACCGGCTTTGCGCAGCAGGGCGTGGAAATCGGCCCGCATCGTCGTCTCCAGCCGCACCCGCTCGCGTTCCAGGTCCTTGGCCCGCTTGGGCGTGATGTCGGCGGCGCGCGGCCCCCACAAGCCGCCGGGACTGATCCGGCAGTCGGCGACCGTGAACTCGCAGGTCGGCTCCGGCCGCGTCAGCAGCACGGCACCATCGAGGATATCGATCGAGAAGGCACAGTCGGGCACCGGCACGCCGTACCGGATCGCGCCGGCCGGCCGGCCGGCCGGCGTCGCCGGCAGCGGCGAGGCGAGCGGCACGTCGACGACGCAAGCCGTACCGGGCTTGGAGATCTTGACGCCCTCGAGCTTCAGCTTGGACAGCGCGAGGCCGTCGCCGGCCTTGTCGAGGACCATCTCGCCCTTGACGCCGTCGCGGCTCAAGGGATGGCTGGTCACGGTGTCCTCGGCCGGCGCCTTGATGATGACCGGCTTCGGCGGCGCGTAAGACGACGGCGCCGCGCTACCACCTCCGCCCCCTCCGCCGCCCTTGTGCTCGGCCGCGGGCGCGCCGCCGCCGACCGCGCCGGGCAGTTGCATCTGGGCCTGGGCCACGCCGGACCCAACCAGCATGACGCCGAACAGCGCCACACCGGACCATGACGCGACCAGCGTTCGAGGTGCCGTCAAGAGCCCTCGAAAACCCCGTTGCCGGAGCGAAACCGGCTCTTGTATACGGGCCTCCTTGCGCTCACCTGAGCCAATGCCAATCTCAGCCGCATCGGGGACCGGGCGCACTAACGTCCGCCCACTTGCTGGACCGCTTCGGGGTCCGGCGGTTCTGCGACACGAAAGGACGTAAGACACATGGCTAAAGTCATCGGTATCGATCTCGGCACGACCAATTCCTGCGTGGCCGTCATGGAAGGCTCGACGCCCAAGGTCATCGAGAATTCGGAAGGCGCGCGCACCACGCCGTCGATCGTCGCCTTCACGGACGACGGTGAGAGGCTTGTGGGCCAGCCCGCCAAGCGTCAAGGCGTGACCAACCCGGAGCGCACATTTTTCGCGATCAAGCGACTGATCGGCCGCACGTTCGAAGATCCCATGACCAAGAAGGACATGGGTCTCGTTCCCTACAAGATCACCAAGGCCAAGAACGGCGACGCCTGGGTCGAGGCGGACGGCAAGCCCTATTCGCCTTCGCAGGTTTCCGCCTTCACGCTGCAGAAGATGAAGGAGACCGCCGAGGCGCATCTCGGCACGCAGGTAACCCAGGCCGTCATCACCGTTCCCGCCTACTTCAACGATGCCCAGCGCCAGGCTACCAAAGACGCCGGCAAGATCGCGGGCCTCGAGGTGCTGCGCATCATCAACGAGCCGACGGCGGCGGCGCTCGCCTACGGTCTCGACAAGAAGGGCTCGGGCACGATCGCGGTCTACGATCTCGGCGGCGGCACGTTCGACGTCTCGATCCTCGAGATCGGCGACGGCGTGTTCGAGGTGAAGTCGACCAACGGCGACACCTTCCTCGGCGGCGAGGATTTCGACAATCGCCTCGTCGAATACTTCGCCGACGAGTTCAAGAAAGAGAACGGCATCGACCTCAAGAAGGATAAGTTGGCTCTCCAGCGGCTACGCGAGGCGGCCGAGAAGGCCAAGATCGAGCTTAGCTCCGCCAGCCAGACCGACATCAACCTGCCCTACATCACGGCGGACGCGACCGGGCCCAAGCATCTCACGCTGAAGCTCACCCGCTCCAAGTTCGAGTCGCTGGTCGACGACCTTATCCAGCGCACCGTCGAGCCGTGCAAGAAGGCGCTCAAGGACGCCGGCCTTACCGCCGGCGAGATCAACGAGGTGGTCCTGGTCGGCGGCATGACCCGCATGCCGAAAGTCCAGGAGGTGGTGAAGTCCTTCTTCGGCAAGGAGCCGCACAAGGGCGTGAACCCGGATGAGGTCGTCGCCATCGGTGCCGCGGTCCAGGCCGGCGTGCTGCAGGGCGACGTCAAGGATGTGCTGCTGCTCGACGTGACGCCGCTGTCGCTCGGCATTGAGACCCTGGGTGGCGTGTTTACCCGGCTGATCGATCGCAACACCACCATCCCCACCAAGAAGAGCCAGGTGTTCTCGACCGCTGAGGACAACCAGACGGCCGTCACCATCCGCGTCTTCCAGGGCGAGCGGGAAATGGCGGCCGACAACAAGATCCTCGGGCAGTTCGACCTCGTTGGGATCCCGTCGGCGCCGCGCGGTGTGCCGCAGGTCGAGGTGACCTTCGATATCGACGCCAACGGCATCGTCAACGTCACGGCCAAGGACAAGGCGACCAACAAGGAGCAGCAGATTCGTATCCAGGCCTCGGGTGGCCTGTCGGATTCCGACATCGAGAAGATGGTCAAGGACGCCGAGGCCAACGCTGCCGATGACAAGAAGCGCCGCGAGGTTGTTGACGCCAAGAACCAGGCTGAGGCGATGATCCACTCGGCCGAGAAGAGCCTGGTCGATTACGGCGACAAGGTTTCGGCGGCCGACAAGAGTGCGATCGAGGCGGCTGTCGCGGGCCTGCGTACTGTGCTCGAGGGCGAGGATGCCGAGACGATCAAGACCAAGACCAACGAACTTGTGCAGGCCTCGATGAAGCTCGGCGAAGCCATGTACAAGGCCGGCGCCGAGGCGGGTGCCGCGCCGGGCGAGGCCGGACCGGCGCACGACCCCTCGAAGGACGACGTGATCGATGCCGACTTCAAGGAAGTCGGGCCCGAGGATCACAAGAAGGCTTCGTAACGACGAGGCAACAGGGCCGTCGAGCGATCGACGGCCCTG
The DNA here is from genome assembly GCA_965198715.1 of Beijerinckiaceae bacterium. Classification (GTDB taxonomy): domain Bacteria; phylum Pseudomonadota; class Alphaproteobacteria; order Rhizobiales; family Beijerinckiaceae; genus RH-AL1. The sequence goes on along the minus strand of CBDAPV010000001.1, from coordinate 1,899,006 downwards.
CTTTATCTCTTTCACGTGTCGGACGAATTGTGACAAAAGGCGGGCAAACGCTTTTTTGTTCTTAGGCGTAGGCCGCTGCCCCTGGGCACGCGCGGGCCGCGCAGGACCGGATCGATGGCCAAGACCTGCTACTACGAAGTCCTCGGCGTGACCCGCACCGCTTCGGACGGCGAACTGAAATCGGCGTTCCGCAAGGCCGCCATGGTTTGCCATCCCGATCGCAATCCCGGCGACACGGCGGCCGAGGCCAAGTTCAAGGAGCTGAACGAGGCTTACCAGGTCCTCTCGGACGGGCAGAAGCGAGCTGCCTATGATCGTTTCGGCCATGCCGCCTTCGAGAACGGCGGCGGCGCCGGTTTTGGCGGTGCCGAGGGCTTCGGCTCCTCGATGGCCGACATCTTCGACGATCTTTTCGGCGAGATGACCGGGCGGCGCGGCGGTCGCGCCCAGGGCGGCGCCAACCGCGGCTCGGACTTGCGCTACAACATGGAGATCACGCTCGAAGAAGCCTTCAACGGCAAGGCGGCGAGCCTGAAGTTGCCGACCTCGGTGTCGTGCGAAGTCTGTTCCGGCTCTGGTGCCAAGCCCGGTGCCAAGCCCAAGCAATGCGCGACGTGCCACGGCCAAGGCCGCGTGCGCGCGCAGCAAGGCTTCTTCGCCATCGAGCGCACCTGCCCAACCTGCGGAGGCCGCGGCGAGATGATCGACAACCCGTGCCAGGCATGCTCCGGCACCGGGCGCGTCACCCGCGAGCGGCAACTTTCGGTCAACATCCCCGCCGGTGTCGAGGACGGCACCCGCATCCGTCTCGCCGGTGAGGGCGAGGCCGGCACCCGCGGCGGGCCTTCGGGCGACCTCTACATCTTCGTCTCGACCAAGCCGCACCCGTTCTTCCAGCGCGATGGTGCCGACCTTTTCTGCCGCGTGCCGATCTCGATGGTGCAGGCCGCGCTCGGCGGCGAGATCTCGGTGCGCACCGTCGACGGCGGCGAGGCGAAGGTGAAGATCCCCGAAGGCACGCAATCGGGCAAGCAGTTCAAGGTCCGCTCGCGCGGCATGCCGGTGCTGCGCTCGCGCGACGTCGGCGACCTCTACATCCAAGCCAATGTCGAGACGCCGCAGAACCTGACGCGGCGCCAGCGCGATCTTCTCGCCGAATTCGAGACGGAGAGTTCGCACAAGACCCAGCCGGAAGCCTCGGGCTTCTTGGGAAAGATGAAGGACTTTTTCGAGAACCTCGGCGGGACCTGACGCGCCGCAGCTTAAGGCTCTCGCCCATCGTACCGGATCTAGATCCAGAACATCATCGATACCTGCGGTCACACGTCCGTCCTGCACAGCTGAAAGCTGCGCGGTTACTATCCTGCGGTGGCGAGCCCGCACCCGCTCGGCAAAGCCTGTGATATGAGAAACGCATGGCTTCGCGCTCCCTTTACGATCATGGTTTCGTCCGGGCGGCCGCCTGCACGGCATTCGGTCGGGTCGGCGATCCAGCCGCCAACGCCGACGCCGTCCTTGCATCCTGGCGGGCCTGCCACGGCGAGGGCGCCGCGCTGGCCGTGTTCCCCGAACTCGCGCTGTCGTCCTACGCCATCGACGACCTCTTCATGCAGGACGCGCTGCTCGAAGCAGTCTCACAGGCCGTCGACCGCCTCGTCGAGGCATCCCGCACCTTGCGTCCGCTGCTTCTCGTGGGCGCGCCGGTGCACTGGCGTCATCGCCTCTACAATTGCGCCGTGGCGATCGGCAACGGCCGCCTGCTCGGCATCGTGCCCAAGACCTACCTGCCAAACTACCGCGAGTTCTACGAGCATCGCCAGTTCGCCTCGGGCGCCACGATCCTCGGCCAGACCGCGAGGCTCGGCACGCACGAGGCGCCCTTCGGCATCGACCTGCTCTTCGAGGCGACGGACCTGCCCGGCTTCGTCGTGCACGCCGAGGTCTGCGAGGACCTGTGGGTGCCGGTACCGCCCTCCTCCATCGGCGCGCTGGCCGGCGCCACCGTGCTCGCCAACCTCTCGGCCTCCAATATCACCGTCGGCAAGGCCGAGACGCGCCACCTGCTGACGCGCTCGCAATCGGCGCGCTGCCTCGCCGCCTACGTCTACGCCGCCGCCGGCGCCGGCGAGTCGACCACCGATCTCGCCTGGGACGGGCAGGTCACGATCGACGAAAACGGGGTGAACCTCGCGACGTCGGAGCGCTTTCCGCGCGGTGCGCAGCACGTCATAGCCGACATCGATCTCGACCTCCTCCGCCAGGAGCGACTGCGCCAGGGCACCTTCGACGACAATGCGGCGTTCTGGGCCGGGCGGCTGACCGAGCCCACTTTCCGCCGCGTGCCGTTCACCGTCGATCCACCCAAAGGTGCGCTGCAGCTGCGCCGCCAGGTCGAGCGCTTTCCCTTCGTGCCGGCTGATCCGGCGCGGCTCGAGCAAGATTGCTTCGAGGCCTACAGCATCCAGGTCTCGGGGCTGGAGCAGCGGCTCGGCGCCATCGGCGCGAAGCGCGTGGTGATCGGAGTGTCCGGCGGGCTCGACTCGACGCAGGCGCTGATCGTCGCCGCCCGCGCCTTCGACCGCCTGGGACTGCCAAGGACCAACATCCTGGCCTACACGCTGCCGGGCTTCGCCACCGGCGACGACACCAAGGCCAACGCGCACGCGCTGATGGCGGCGCTGGGTGTCACAGCGGGCGAGATCGATATCCGCCCGGCGGCCAGGCAGATGCTCGGCGACATGGCGCATCCTTTCGCGGCCGGCGATCGGGTCTACGACGTCACCTTCGAGAACGTGCAGGCGGGCCTGCGCACCGACTACCTGTTTCGCCTCGCCAACCAGCACGACGCCATCGTGCTGGGCACCGGTGACCTCTCCGAGCTGGCGCTGGGCTGGTGCACCTACGGCGTCGGCGACCAGATGAGCCACTACAATGTCAACGGCGGCGTGCCAAAAACGCTGATCCAGCACCTCATCCGCTTTGTCGCCGACACCAACCTGTTCTCGGCCGAGACCGGCGCCGTGCTGCGCCGCATCCTTTCCACCGAGATCTCGCCCGAGCTGGTGCCGGTGGAGCACGGCGAGCCGCCGCAGAGCACGCAGGAGCGGATAGGCCCTTACGAGCTTCAGGACTTCAACTTGTACTACGTGCTGCGCTACGGGTTCCGTCCTTCCAAGATCGCCGTTCTTGCCGAGCACGCCTGGAGTGACGTCGAGGCCGGCGCCTGGCCGCCGGGCTTCCCAGAGGAACGCCGCCGCTCGTACGACCGCGACGCGATCCGTCAATGGCTCGAGCTCTTCGTGCGGCGCTTCTTCGGCTTCAGCCAGTTCAAGCGCTCGGCCATGCCCAACGGGCCGAAGGTCGCCGCCGGCGGCTCGCTGTCGCCACGCGGCGACTGGCGCGCGCCCTCGGACGGTACGGCGGCGGCGTGGCTGGCGGAGCTGGCCGGAGAGGAATGAGGCTGGCGCATCCTCCTCCGCGAAGCGGGGGAGGGCCAGCGACCCGAACTCTTCTAATCGACCGCGGAGTCGGCCAAGTCCCACGCGCAGAGCCCGAAGCGCGACAGGAAGAGGTCGTCAGCAGGAAAGCCATCGCGCGCGACGGCTTCGTTGAAGCCGCGGCGCCACTCGGCGAACGGGCCATGCACCTCGGAATGGTTCGCCCGCGTATTGACCACGTAGGCACCGGCGACATCGAGGCGCCGGCAGGTCGCACCGTGCTCGCGCGCGAGTTGCGCGAAGCGGTAGTGCTCGTGCAGCACGGCGTAGGGATCGCGATGCAGCGCGTCCCGACCTCGTGGATCGATCCGGGCGACGACGCTCGAGCCGCACAACCTATCGAAGTCATCGGCGAACACCTCGTTTGGGATCGGCAGCGCCCGACCGCTACGCAGGTCGATGGCGAAGCCGTCCTCGATCACCGCCCCGATCTCTCCCGGCGCGATCGTCGCGCGTACGGTGGCGACGAGGCGGGTGTCGACCCAGTCGTCGGCGTCGAGGATCATCAGCAGGCCGCCGCCACCGGCCAGCACGACCTCGTTGATCGCCTGCACCTTGCGGCCGCGATCGAGATTGTCGGCGCGCACCGCCGCGACCGGCCAATCAGCGCGAAGGAAGTCGAAAGGCACGGCGGCCTCGGTGACGGGTCGGTCGTGACCGGCGACGATCACGCGGAAGTCGTGATCGCCCTGCCCGGCTAGCGAGCGAAGGGTCAGCGCCAGCAATCTTTCGACAAGCCGCCAATCCGCCGCGGCGGAACGTGCGATCAGCGGGATGCCGAAGATGAAGGGTTCGGCGCTCACGCCGGCTCTGGCGCGACGCCGGCTTCGCGCTTCAGCGCCTCGACATGGGCGCTGTAGAGCTCGCAGCAGTGCGCGTGCAATCGCAGCAGCTTGGCGTCCTCGCGCATCGCGGCCAGCGCGCGCTTCATCGCCGGCAGCTTGGGCGAGATCGTCAGGTCCTCGTCCTCGTTGCGGTCGAAGACCGGCCAGCAGCTCTCGCGATCCCAGTCGACCGGGATGCCGCCGCCGCGGCGGTGCTTGGCGAAGTAATCGTCGCGCGAACGCGTGTTGTAATGGTTCACCTGCGCCAGCGCCCAGCTGACCGTTCCCGGCTCGGATTGCAGGAAGGTGTCGCGGCTCTCGTCGTAGACCCAGGACGGCAGCGTGAGGCCGGCTCCGTCGACGTAGCGCAGACTCTGGAGCTCGTGGGCGTGGGGAAAACGCGGCTGGTGCGAGAGCAGCTTGCAGCCGTAGGCGTCGAGACGGGTGAAGAGCGTCTTGTAGGGCCAGTTCACGCCGTGCTCGAGCGGCGCGGCGCGGGTGAAGCGCTCCGTGACGAGGCCGGGCGACCACTCGCGGTGACCGGAGCTTCCGAAGAGCCGCCAATTGACGCAGATCGCGGTGGCGCCGGGCACGGCGTCGATGAGGTCGCCCACGCGGCCGGTGCCGGCGTGCACGTTGAGAAACTCGTCGGCGTCGAGGACCATGGCCCAGTCCGCGGCAACGGTCAGGGGATGGGACGCGGCCAGCGTGTAGGCGACGAGCTGCGCGTCGCGCGGGCTCGCCGGCTGGCTGCGCAGGTGAACCAGCAGGCCGAGGTGCTCGAGCCTGTCGAGGAGAGCCGGCGACCCGTCGACGCAATCGTTGGTGCAGACGATCACGTCGGTGAAGCCGATCGCGCGGTGATAGGCGAGCCATTCCAGAATGTATGGACCCTCGTTGCGCATGGTGGCGACGAGAAGGATGCGGCGCGCGATCATCGCCGCTTATGTCATCGCCGGCGGGTCGAGGCCAAGCGTACACGGCCTTCGAGGCGAGATTGCCCGAACCCGCCGATCTGGACTATTCCGCCGCGGCGCGGTGCGGCACCAGCGTCACCGTCTCCTGACGCTCCCGCACCACCCGCCCCCGCGAGTGATCGCGGGCGATGAAGGTGTAGACCGCCGGTGTCACGAACAGCGTGAAAAGAGTGCCGATCGACATGCCGAAGGCGATCACGATGCCGATGGCGAAGCGCGAGCGGGCGCCGGCGCCCTCCGCGATCATCAGCGGCAGCATGGCGACCACCATGGCGGCCGTGGTCATCAGGATCGGGCGCAGGCGCACGCCGGCCGCCTCCTCGATCGCGGCGCGGCGGCTCATGCCTTCCTCCTGGAGGCGGTTGGCGAATTCGACCAGCAGGATGCCGTGCTTGGAGATCAGGCCGATCAGGGTCACCAGCCCGATCTCGGAATAGATGTTCATCGAGCCCATGCCGAGGATGCCGAGCGCGTTGAGCGGCAGCAGCGCGCCGAACATCGAGGTCGGCAGCGCGATGAGGATGATGAAGGGATCGCGGAAGCTCTCGAACTGCGCGGCGAGCACCAGGTAGATCACGATCAGCGCGAAGACGAAGGTGAGCAGCAGCGTGTTGCCCTCCTGCACGAACTGCCGGCTCTCGCCCTGGAAGTCGATTGAGAAGCCTTCCGGCAGGACCTTCTTGGCCTCGACCTTCAGGAACTCGATGACCTCGCCGAGCGTGCGCCCGGGGAACGGCACGCCCTGCAGCGTCGCGGAATTGAGCTGCTGGAACGTCGGCAGCGCGTTCGGTTGCACCGTCTGCGACACGGTGGCGACTGTCGACAGCGGCACCAGCGCGCCATCGGCGGTGCGCAGCTGGTAGCGGGTCAGCCAGTCCGGCGACACGCGGAACTCGCGCGGCACCTGCGGGATGACCTCGTAGGAGCGGCCATAGAGATTGAAACGGTTGACGTAGTTGCCGCCGAGCAACGTCGCCAGCGTCGAGCCGATGTCCTGCATCGAGATGCCGAGCCGGTTGGCCTTGGCGGCGTCGATCTTGAAGTCATATTGCGGCGTGTCGAACTTGAGGTCGGAATCGGTGAAGATGAAGAGGCCGCTCTTCCTTGCGGCATCCTCGATCTTGGCCATCACGTCGGCGATGTCCTTGTAGTTGCCGATCGAGCGCACGACGAACTGCAGCGGCGGACCGCCGGTCGAGCCCGGCAGGGCCGGCGGAGAGAAGCCGACGACCTTGGCGCCGGTGATCTCGCCGAATTTCGGCGACAGGGCGGTCAGTACCTGCTTCTGCGAGCGATGCCGGTCCTCCCAGTTCTTCAAGATGATGCCGCCGAAGCCCGAGGTCACGCCCTGGTAGCCGTTGATGGCGAAGAGGTGGTCCGTCTCCGGCAGGCTCTTGGAGTAGTCCCACAGCTTCGCCGTCGACTTCTCAATGTAGTCGAGATTGCCGTATTGCGGCGCCTTGATCAGCGCGAAGATGACGCCCTGGTCCTCCTCCGGCGCCAGCTCGCGCGGCGTGGTCATGAAGAGGATCGCTGTCAGCACCAGCACGCCGCAGAGCACCAGCACGGTGAGCGCGCGAAAGTTCAGCGAGCGCGCCAGCAGGCGCGTGTAGATGCGGCGGAAGAAGTCGAACACGCGGTCGAGGACCCGAGCAAAGGAGAACGTCCCGGCGGGCGGCGGTGGCTTCAGCAGCTTTGAGCACATCATCGGCGACAGCGTCAGCGCGATCACGCCCGAGACGACCACGGCGCCGGCCAGCGTGAAGGCGAACTCGCGGAACAGCGCGCCGGTGAGGCCGGTGACGAAGCCGATCGGCGCGTAGACGGCGGCGAGCGTGATGGTCATCGAGATCACAGGACCGGTGATCTCGCGCGCGCCCTTGATCGAGGCGTCGTAGGGCGTCAGCCCTTCCTCGATGTGGCGGTAGATGTTCTCGACCACGACGATGGCATCGTCGACGACGAGGCCGATCGCCAGCACCAGCGCCAGCAGGGTCAGGAGGTTGATCGAGTAGCCGAGCGCCAGCAGCATGATCATGACGCCGATGAGCGACAGCGGGATGGTCACGATGGGCACCAGCGTCGAGCGCAGGTTGCCGAGGAAGAGGAAGATCACCACGACGACGATGATCGCCGCCTCGGCGAGCGTCTTCTCGACCTCCGAGATCGACGCGCGGATGAACTTGGTGGCGTCGTAGCCGATCGCGGCGGTGAGGCCGGCCGGCAGGTCGGCCTGGACCGTCGGCAGCTCGGCGCGCACGGCGGTGATGACCTCGAGCGGGTTCGCCGTCGGCGTCGCGTTGATGCCGATGAACACCGCCTTCTGCCCGTCGAAGACCGAGGATGAATCGACGGACTCCGGCCCGAGCTCGGTCGTGGCGACGTCGCCGATGCGGATCAGCGCGTCGCCGCGGTTGACGATGACGAGCTGGGAAAAGGCCTTGGCCGAATCGAGCGAGGTCAGCGCGTTGATGGAGGTCTGCGTGAAGTCGCCCTTCACCTGTCCGGCGGCGGAGGTGAAGTTGTTGGCGGCGAGCGCGTTCTTGACGTCGTTGGCGGTGATGCCGCGCGCCGCCATCTTGGTCGGGTCGAGCCACACCCGCATGGCGAAGGTCTGGCCGCCGAGGATGTCGGCCGACGCGACGCCGTCGATCGTCTGCAGCCGCGGCTGGATCACGCGCGTGAGATAGTCCGTGATCTGCGGCAGCGTCAGCTGGGTCGAGTTGAACGACAGGTACATGAGCGCGGTCGAATCGCCGGTCTTCTTGACCACCACCGGGTCCTGCGACTCGCGCGGCAGCTGGTACTTGACCTGGGCGATCTTGGAGAGGACGTCGGCCACCGCGCGGTCGGCATTGGCGTTGAGGCGCAGGTTCAGCGTGATGGTCGAGGCGTTCTGCTGCGAGTTCGAGACCAGCGTGTCGACACCCTCGGCGGAGGCGACGGCCTGGGCCAGCGGCGTGGTGATGAAGCCCTTGATGAGGTCGGCGTTGGCGCCGGGATAGGTGGTGGTGATCGTGATCGAGGTCGATTCCAGCTGCGGGTACTGCCGGATCTGAAGCTTCGAGAACGCGGCGATGCCGACGAAAAGGATCAGCAGGCTCACCACGCTCGCCAGCACGGGGCGGCGGATGAAGAGGTCGGTGAAGGAGCCGCGCATCGCCCTACTCCTTCGGCATGATGGCGGGAGCGATCAGCCGGGCGTTGGGGTCGATCACCACGTCCGCCCCGTTCTGCAGCTTGATCTGGCCCTCGGCGATCACCGTCTCGCCCGGCTTGACGCCTTCGAGGATCGCGACCTGGTCGCCCTTGACCTCGCCGGTGCGCACGAAGTGGCGCGTCGCCACCATGATCGGCTTGCCCGCGGCATCCTTCGGGCTCTCACCCGACGTCTCGGCGGCCTGCGCGCTGCCCGGCTTGGCCTTCGGCGGTTTCGGGGTCAGTACGTAGACGCTGTCGCCATAGAGCGAGAAGCTCACCGCCGTGCGCGGCAGCACCACCACGCTGGCCGGCTGGCCGGCGATGACCTCGACGTTGGAGAACATGCCGGGCAGCAGCCGCTTGTCCGGGTTGGCGAACAGCGCACGCACCATGACGCTGCGGCTTTCCGAGGCGATGCGCGCGTCGACGAGGTCGATCTTGCCCTTGAAGATCGTGCCGGGATAGGCATCGACCTTCACGTCGACCTCCTCGCCGTTCTTGAGCTTCTCCAGCGACTGCTCGGGGATCGGGAAATCGACGTAGATGGGATCGAGCTGCTGCAGCGTGATGAGGCTGGTGCCGGGACCGGCGTACTGGCCGACGTCGAGCTTGCGGATGCCGAGACGGCCGGCGAACGGCGCGATCAGCGTCTTCTGCGCAATGATCGCCTTGACCCGCTCGACCGAGGCCTGGGCCTGGTCGCGCGCCGCCTCGGCGGAATCGAGGTTGGCGCGGGCGGTGTTGCCGCCGGTGATCAGCTGCTGCTGGCGCGTCAGCGCGATGTCGGCGTTCTTGAGGATGGCCGTGAAGCTCTTGAGGTCGGCGTGCTCGGGGCCGGTGTCGAGGTCGTAGAGCGGCGCCCCCTTGGCGACGTCCTGGCCCGAGCCGATGTGAATGGCCGCGACGACGCCGCCGAGCTGGGACGAGACGTCAATGCCCTGGAAGGCGCGGGCGCTGCCCACCGCGTAGAGGCCGGGCACCCAGCGATCTTCCTTGGCGGCGGTGGCGGCCACGCTCGCCGGCGGCGACGTCATCGCGGCGGCGATGAAGCCTTTGATCATGCCGGGCTTCACGTCGTAGTGGAAGTGGTAGAGCCCGGCGGATAAGCCGCCGAGGATCACGAAAACGCCGACGAAAATGAGGGTTCTGACCAAACGCTTCATGACGCGTGTCCGTGCTGAACGGAACCTATCCGTACCGTCTGGTCTTTTTAATACGCGAAGCGAGGCAGGACAATGGCGGAGTGCAGGGCGCCGCCGTAGCTCTCGCAGGCGCAGTTCGTCGCCTTGAAGCCCTCGTCTCGCCAGGCGAGGCGTCCAGCGTCGGACACCGCTGCTCCGACAATTTCGTCACGGCAATGCAGAACAATTTTCGTCGTTGCACGCCGGATGCGAAGTAGCCCTCGGGCAATGACGGACATCAAAGGATCCTGTTCAGGCCCTCTTCGAACTTGTCGAACTCCTGCTTGATGAGGTCGAGAGTCTCGGCGATCTTCATCTGGTTCTCGAGCGCAACTCGCAGCCCTTCGTGCCTCGCGTCGGCTCCCGCGTCCCCATCGACATGCCTGTCCATGAGTTCGAGCACGCCGCGGGCCTTCTCGATGATCTCGCTAGCCTTGAATTGAGTCAGGCCGTGGGTCATGGCATCCTCTCGACCGCGCGCTGAGCGTCGCCTTCATGTGCCTCAACGTGCATCCGCGACCTCGAGGATCATCGACGCCAAGCGTGGCTCGGCCACATGCATCGCGGCGTCGGCGGCCGTGAACCAACGCCGCTCGCGTTGGCCTCGCTCACGCCAGGACGATCGCTCGCTCTTCACGTCGAGCTGGTAGACCATGACGCGGCAAGGCTCGACGAGTTGGTCGATGCGCTTGTCGTAGGTATAGGCGCCGATCGGGCGCTTATGGATGCGCCCCTCGAGACCCGCCTCCTCGCGCGTTTCCTGCGCCGCCGCTTCATGATCCTTGCGGCCCTTCATCGGCCAACCCTTCGGCACGATCCAGCGACGCGACTCGCGCGACGTGATCAGCATGATCTCGGGACCGCTCTGGCCACGGCGTACGGGCAGCGCCGCGACTTGGGCGCGGTAAGGCTGCAACGGGCAAGCTAGCAGAGGCGTCGTCATGATCTGAAATTAAGCCGGTGAGTGCGAAGTCGGCATATGGTGTTTGCGGACGAGCACCGGTGACGAACAGGCCCGAGCATGTCGTCACATGCCACGACGACACGGGGGCGCTTGGCCGGCAACTCGCCGCATTTTCAGCCCAGCGCCATCGGGCCGAGGTGCGGGTAGAGGCGGGCGTCCTCGGCCATCGCTTCCTTGAGGGCCTCGAAGAGCGTCGGCAGGTCGATGCGCTGGATCGTCGGCTCGGTGGCGACCTCCTCGATCGAGCCCGATGGCCTCAACGAGGCATCACGCGCCTCCATGACGGCGAGCAGGTAGCAGCCGGCCGAGATCAGACTGAAGGCCCGCAGCAGGCAGAGCCGCTCCCAGGCGTCGGGATCACGGTGCTCGGCATCGATCATGGCGAGCACCGCCGCGACCTCGCCAAGTGCTTGGGCCTTGTCGGCGTTACGGGTTTGCAGGCGATCGTCGAGAGTCGTCATTTCTCGGTCAACTTCAGTTCGATACGGCGATTCTTGCGGAACGCATCGTCGTTGGCGCCGGTGTCGATGGGCGAGAACTCGCCGAAGCCGGCAGCCAACAAGCGGTGCGGATCCACGCCCTTGGAGGCGAGATATTCCACCACGGCGATCGCGCGGGCCGACGACAGCTCCCAGTTCGACTTGTACTGGGCCGAGCGTATCCGCTTGTTGTCGGTATGGCCGTCAACGCGCATCACCCAGTTGATGTCGGGCGGGATCTCGCGTTCCAGCTGGATCAGCGCGGTGGCGAGCTGATCGAGTTCGCCGTCGCCGGCGGGATTGATCTGCGCCTGCCCGCTGTCGAACAAGACCTCAGACTGGAACACGAAACGATCGCCGACGACGCGCACGCCCGGCCGGTCGCCAAGGATCTGGCGCAGCCGACCGAAGAAGTCGGACCGGTAGCGGTTCAGCTCCTGGACCCGCTGCGCCAGCGCGACGTTCAGTCTCGAGCCAAGGTCGGCGATCCGGGTCTGGCTGTCCTTGTCCTTGCTCTCGGAGGCCGACAGGGCCCCCTCGATGGCGGCGAGCTGCCGCCGCAGCGCCGCGATCTGCTGGTTGAGCACGTCGACCTGGGAGGCGGCGCGGGCGGAGAGTTCCTTCTCCTGGCCGAGCTCGGCGTTGGCGGCGGCGGCAGCACCGCCGCCGGCGGTCGCCTGCGCGTTCGTGGTCTCGACAAGCCCCTGCAGCCGCGATCTCTCCTTGGTGGCGGCGGCGAGCGTGGCGTTGAGGCTGACCAGGCTCGTTTCAGCGGATTGCTTGCCGGCGCGTTCCAACGCGAGCAGCGAGGTCAGCTCCTGAACCTGGCGGTTGAGCTTCGTGAGCGCCGTGTCCTTGCCCGTCACCTCACGGGCGAGGAAGAACTGGGCGAGCATGAAGACGGAGAGCAGGAAGATGATGGCCAGCAACATCGTCGACAGCGCGTCGACGAAACCCGGCCAATAGTCGATCTGCCGCTGCCGGCCGCGCCGCACCGGCGGCATCAGCTGCGCTCCGACTCGGACGCCAAGCGGCGGAGCAGGCTGCGGATCTCTCCGTTCTGCTCGGCCTGGGCCTCGACCCAGTCGCGGATCTGCTGCTGCTCGGCGCGCATGTGCTGCACCAGCGCCTGGATGCCGTCGGCGAGGTTGGCAATCGCGACCTGGCTGGCGCGCTGCTGCGTCAGGTCGGTGCCGGATGAGAGCTTGTCGAGGGCAGCCTTGAGGTCGGGCGTGCCGGTGCGCTCACTCGACATGTCGACGGCGGTGTTGGCGGTCAGCGCATCCTCAAGCTCGGTGTAGAAGCGATTTTGCGCCTGGCCCGCCTGGAGGTCGAGGAAGCCGAGGATGAGCGAGCCGGAGAGGCCGAACAGCGACGAGGTGAAGGACACCGCCATGCCGGCGAGCGGCTGCGCCAGGTTGGTCTTCAGCTCGTCGAACATGGAGCCGGCGTCACCGCCAGTCTGCAGGGAGTTCAGCACGTTGCCGAGCGAACCGACGGTGTTCACCAGGCCCCAGAAGGTTCCGAGCAGGCCGAGGAAGATGAGCAGGCCGGTGAGGTAGCGCGACACTTCGCGCGCCTCGTCGAGCCGGGTGCCGATGGAGTCGAGGATGACCCGCAGCGTCAGCGGCGACAGGCCGGCGGTGGGCGGCTTGTCGCCGAGCAGCGTCGCCATCGGAGCCAGCAGGATCGGCGGCCTGACCTCGGCGGCCTTGCCCTGCGGCAGCGCGTTGACCCAGCGGATCTCACCGAACAGCCGGAAGACGTTGCGAAGGCCGAAGACGATGCCGATGAACAGGACGAAGAAGATGAGCGCATTGAGGCCGGGATTGGCGAGGAAGGCCTTGACGATCGTCTTGTAGAGGATGAGCGCCATGAACCCGACGAGGATCAGGAAGACGACGATCCGCACCAGGAAGATCTGGGGTGACGACAATCGCCTCAGGTCGCCGGTCTCGGCCATCTCGAACTCGTCCCGGGAGGTGTCGCGCGTGCGCGCAGCACCCTCACGCCCGCAATGCGACTAGAATGCGGGGGCGCCCGCGAATGGGCAAGCCTTTTCGCGCGCCGCGGCCGGTGCCGGGAGATCTCCTTCACCCTGCGGCAGGTGCGTCACGCCGGCTGCGGCCGTCCCACGCTCGAGTAGTGGAAGCCCTCGTTTCGGGCGTCCTCCGGCGGGTAGATGTTGCGCAGGTCGACCAGGATCGGTGCGGCGAGAGATGCCTTGAGGCGGGCGAGGTCGAGGGCGCGGAACTCGTCCCATTCGGTCAGGATCGCCACCGCGTCGGCGCCCGCGACGCAATCGTAGGCGTTGTCGGCGAATGCGACGCCCGGCAGCAGCGGGCGCGCCTGCTCCATGCTCTCGGGATCGTAGCCGCGCACGCTCGCGCCGGCATCCTGCAGCGTGGCGATGATCGAGAGCGCCGGCGCCTCGCGCATGTCGTCGGTGTTGGGCTTGAAGGCGAGGCCGAGGATCGCGATCGTCTTGCCACGCACGCTGCCGCCGCATGCTGCGATGATCTTGCGGCCCATGGCGCGCTTCCTCTGGTCGTTCACCGCCACGACGGTCTCGACAATGCGGATCGGCGCCTCGAAGTCCTGGCCGGTCTTCACCAGGGCCAGGGTGTCCTTGGGGAAGCACGAGCCGCCGTAGCCCGGGCCGGCGTGGAGGAACTTGCCCCCGATGCGCCCGTCGAGCCCCATGCCGCGGGCGACGTCCTGGACGTTGGCACCGGTCTTCTCGCAGAGGTCGGCCATCTCGTTGATGAAGGTGATCTTGACCGCGAGGAAGGCGTTGGAGGCGTATTTGATCAGCTCGGACGTGCGACGGCCGACGTAGACGATCGGCGACTGGTTGATGTGCAGCGGCCGGTAGATCGCCGCCATCACCTCGCGGGCGCGCTGGCTCTCGCAGCCGACCACGATCCGATCCGGCCGCTTGAAGTCCTCGATCGCCGCGCCCTCGCGCAGGAACTCGGGGTTGGAGACGACGTCGATGGCCAGGTCACCGACCAGGTCCGGGCGCTTGGCGCGGCAGATGCGCTCGACCTCGTCGCCGGTGCCGACCGGAACCGTGGACTTGGTGATGACCACGAGCGGGCCTTTGGCCGCCAGCGCCACGTCGGCGGCGGCGGCGTAGACGTAGCTGAGGTCGGCATGGCCGTCGCCGTGCCGCGACGGCGTCCCGACCGCGATGAACACCGCCTCGACGTCGGCGATCGAGCTTGGCAGGTCGGTGGAGAATGTCAGGCGCCCCTCGCGCACGTTGCGGGCGACGAGATCCTTGAGGCCGGGCTCGAAGATCGGCATCACGCCCGCTTCGAGGGACGCGATCTTGCGTGCATCGAGGTCGACGCATGTCACGCGGTGCCCGAAGTCGGAGAAACAGGCTCCCGATACCAGACCCACGTAGCCCGAGCCGATCATCGCGATGCGCAAGTGCTATTCTCCTTTGATACAAGCTGACGAAAGTTGCGGTGTGGCTGGATCAGCCTTCGGCGAGCAGCTTGTCGAAATAGTCGATGGTGCGGGCGAGCCCCGCCTTGAGATGCACCGTCGGCTCCCATTCCAGCAGGTCGCGGGCGATGGTGATGTCGGGCTGGCGCTGCTTGGGGTCGTCGGCCGGCAACGGCTCGCGCACCAGCTGCGACTTGGAGCCGGTGAGCTTCAGCACCATCTCGGCCAGCTCGATCATCGTGAACTCGCCGGGATTGCCGATGTTGACGGGGCCGGTGATGTGGTCGGGGCTGTCCATGAGCTTGCGGAAGCCGGCGATGAGGTCGTCGACGTAGCAGAACGAGCGGGTCTGCAGCCCGTCGCCGTAGATGGTGATGGGGCGGCCCTGCAGCGCCTGGACGATGAAGTTCGAGACCACGCGCCCGTCCTGCGGGTGCATGTGCGGCCCGTAGGTGTTGAAGATGCGCACCACCTTGATGCGGGTCTTGTGCTGGCGATGGTAGTCGAAGAACAGCGTCTCGGCGCAG
Organism: Beijerinckiaceae bacterium; assembly: GCA_965198715.1. Taxonomy (GTDB): domain Bacteria; phylum Pseudomonadota; class Alphaproteobacteria; order Rhizobiales; family Beijerinckiaceae; genus RH-AL1. The sequence goes on along the minus strand of CBDAPV010000001.1, from coordinate 1,883,900 downwards.
CGCTTGCCCTCGTCGTAGCAGGCGCGCGGGCCCAGCGTGTTGACGTTGCCCCAATAGGCCTCGGGCTGCGGGTGGACGCTGGGGTCGCCGTAGACCTCGCTGGTCGATGCCTGGAAGATCTTGGCGCGGGTGCGCTTGGCCAGGCCCAGCATGTTGATGGCGCCGATGACGCTGGTCTTGGTCGTCTGCACCGGATCGAACTGGTAGTGGATGGGCGAGGCGGGGCAGGCGAGGTTGTAGATCTCATCGACCTCGACGTAGAGCGGGAAGGTGATGTCGTGGCGCATCAGCTCGAAGCGGGAGTGGTCGAGCAGGTGCGCGATGTTGCGGCGCCGGCCGGTGAAGAAGTTGTCGACGCAGAGCACCTCGTGGCCGGCCTGCAGCAGGTTGGCGCAGAGGTGCGAGCCGAGGAAGCCGGCGCCCCCGGTGACGAGGATGCGCTTGGCGCCGACCGGGGCAGAAAGCGTTTCGCGGACCGCTTCAGGTATCACAGAGCCGAGACTGTCATCTTTTAAGATGGTGGTGGCGTGACTTTCTTCTTTAACCACCATGTGTCCTTCGTGTTGCGATGCGAAAATGCTTGGAGACTCCAATCATTTCCCGAGATCTATCTGCCTCACCGAAATCATAGATCGATGCAATTGTATATTCTACATTTTGATGTTCTTTTAGGTTTATATAGCCTGTTGATCGCAGACCGGTCAGCGAGCATCTCGCGCCCGGGGTCATTTCGGCGATCCGGATATTGCAGGCCGCCTCGGCAGCGAAACGTGAGCGGCAGCGCCGCCCCGCGCTTAGAACGCCGGCATGCCGGAGGCACGCTTCGTCGTCAATGGCTTCGATGGTGGCGGCATCGCACCGGTCACGCAGGCCAATGACCCCTTCGCGAACATTCAGCCTTCGACAACGCGCTGTCGCGTTACGACGGATATCGGCTCCCGTTCTTTATCTGAGCGATTGATCGATCGATGGGCCACCCTTTTGTCAGGCTGCGCTAATCAGCCCGGCAAAGCCCGCGCGCATTCTGTCGTGGCAGGAGGATGTAGGCATAATCGCTGACTCGCATGGCCCTACCTTTTTACGAACAGCCGATCCTGAACTCACCCTATGCGGCTCCGACGCGGCATCACGCCCTCCACGCCGAGGGTCAGCCGCTCGACGAGCCGCCGCTGCCCGGGCGGCGCGAGTCGAAGCTCCTCACGCCGGTTCCCAAGGCCAAGAAGCGGGGCGGCGGCAAGCAGGCGAGCCTCGCGCTTTCGGCGGAGGCCGACGTCGACGCCTCGGGCCAGGAGTACAACCCCACCCCGATCGTCAACGAGATCCGCCGGCTCGTCGCGGCCTGGCGTCGCCTTCCCAACTCGACCGACTGGGGCGTCACGCCCGTCACCGCCCGGTTGCTGCGGCACTGGCGCGACCCGAGCTACGGACGTTTTCAACAACGGTAACGAGTATAAGCCTTTACATGGACAGACGATCAAATGCCTACTCAGAGGCTATTCAAGCCTTCTCTAGAAAGTATTCGCTGGCATCAAATCGAGCGGTACATGGTGAATAGCTGTCCGCAATCCACCTTCCCTCCTCTCTGATCGCCCGAAGGGCACCGCAAGGAGCAGGAGGTACCGGGCCGGCCGCAGCCGCTCGCGGCGGCGCAGGGCGACATCCGCCACGGCTTCAACTATGACGCGCTCGCCGCACGTCACCCTGAAGTCGATCGCCAACAACGCCGAGATCGACGTGATCTGCGAACGCTGGCAGGCAGTGCTCGAGCCGCCGCGTGCGACGCTGAATGCTTGGCTCGGACGCACGTCATTGCGAGCCATCGGGTCCGGCTCCGAGGCCGGCACGGCGCAGGCTCCGGACGAAGCAACCCAGGAGCCGTCGCACGCCCGGGGTCGCTTCGCTCCGCTCGCGATGACCATCCCTTCGAGGATTGGTCGATCCCGCGCGAGGCCGGCGCCGACTGGCGGGCGGAGGCCAAAGACGCGCATGCCAAATGGTGGGAGGGGCGCATCGCGAGACAGCGCGAGATCGACGCCTTCATCGCCAAGGCGGCCGACATCGAGCTGCTCTACAACCGGCCTTACGAGGACAAGGCGCGGATGCGCGTGGCGGGGCCATTCACGGTGGAGTCGCTGTCGCCGCACCGGGCGGGCGACGCTCTACCGCGACGTGTCGCGCCCGTTCGCACGGCCTGGCACGGGTCGCATTGCGGTGAAGGTGATCAACCACTTCGGCGACGAGGTGATGAAGGTGTTTCGGGTATGCGCCTCGGCGTGCAGGTCTGAATTGCCCACGCGGAACCTACCGTCCGGACCGGTCATTCTACCAGGAGAGGCCCGGCTTCGGGTCGACGCGCGCCGCATCGCGACGCAAAAACCGGATGTGCGATCGCGAAGGGGTGTGTCCCCCTGATGTCGCCGAAAGGCGACATGGCCTGCGGGAGACGAGTGTTCTGATGGACTTTCGCATCGCCGACACCTTCACCGACGCCCTCGCCCGCCTCCCGGCCGCCGAGCAGAAGGCGGTGAAGACCTCGGCGTTCGACCTGCAGCTCGATCCGACTGCGCATCGCCGGCTCGGCAGGCACTGGCAAGACCGTGGTGGCGCTGCACCGCGCCGTGCGCCTGCTGCGCGCCGACTCGCAAGCCCGCGTGCTGCTCACCACCTTCTCGCAGCCGCTCGCCGACGCGCTGCGCCGCAAGGTCGACGTGCTCGTCGGGCCTGACCGCAGCCTGGTGCCGCGCCTCACCGTCGCGCCGTTCGACGCGATCGCTCTGGAGCTCTACGAGGCCGCGCTGGGGCATAGGCCACGTCTCGCCACTGAGGCGCAGCCGCGCGCCGCCCTGGCGAAAGCCGGCGAGGGCGAGACCTTCAGCGAGCGCTTCCTTCTCGCCGAGTGGGCCCACGTCTTCGATGCTTGGCAGGTCGAAGACGCCGCCGCTTATGCCGGCGTGCCGCGGCTCGGCCGCAAGAACCGCCTCGGCGCCAAGCAGCGCGAGCGGCGCGCCGCCGTCTTCCTCGCCGCCCGCGAGAGCCTGCGCCGCCAGCATTTGATGACTCCTGCCGAGGTGTTCGGGGCTGTCGCGCGCCACCACGAGAGCCGAGCCGAGAAGCCCTTCACCCATGTCGTGGTGGACGAGGCGCAGGACCTCGGCGTGCCCGAGCTGCGCTTCCTCGCCGCCATCGTCGCACCGGGTCCGAACGCCCTGTTCTTCGCCGGTGACTTCGGCCAGCGCATCTTCCAGCAACCCTTCTCCTGGAAGGGCCTGGGCATCGACCTGCGCGGTCGCTCCGCCGCGCTGAAGGTGAACTACCTCACCTCTCACCAGATCCGGCAGGTGGCTGACCGGCTGCTGCCACCGGTCGTCCGCGATGTCGACAACCGCGAGGAGGAGCGCAAAGGTACGATCTCCGCATTCGACGGCCCGGTGCCGGAGGTCGCGGTGTGCGATGGCTCGGAGGCCGACGACGTGGAACGGCAAACGCTTTTTTGGCCTGCGCGAACCAGCGATCGAGCCGCTGCGCGAAGAAACCCTTCACGTCTCGAGGTGCCGCGATCCACCGCAAGCGCCCGAGGCGATTGGCGAGGCGAGGCCATGAGGCCGCATCAGCCGACGCCTCAGCGTTGCGCGATCTATACGTGTAAGTCGACCGAGCATAACCTCGACATCGCCTTCAACTTGCTCGACGCGCAGCGGGAGGCTTTCGAGGCCTACATCAAGAGCCAGGCACGAGGATTGGCGCTTGGTGCCTGGCGCTACCACGATGGCGGTCTCTCCGGCGCCTCGCTAACTTCGGAGCGGTCTAGCTCTAAGTCCCTAAGCGACCTTTTATGCGTCACGCCGAGCCGTCCGAGCGTCGTCCGATAGCCGAGTTAGAGACGGCAATGCCGGACGAGGCCAATTCCGCCTTGATCTCTGCGAGGTTGTGTCCTCGTGAGTCGCTGTCGACGGACCTTGAAAATCTCTAAAATCTATAAGTTTTAGGCAGCGCGAAGGTGAGTGAATCACTCTATACGATCAGATGATGCAGCGCATATCGGTCATCATACTTTCCAGGAACGAGGAGGCTCTGATCGGTCGGGCGCTCGCGAGCACTCGCCCTTTTGCAGACGAGGTTCTGTTGATCGACGCCAGCAGCACCGATCGCACCAAGGAAATTGCCGAGGCTGCGGGAGCGACGATCCACAGCCAGGACTGGCTCGGCTGGGTCGATCAGCGACGCAAAGGGGCGAGCCTCGCGCGCAACGACTGGTTGTTTTTCCTGGAAGCCGATGAGATTGTCACGCCCGACCTTGCCGCTGACATTCGGCGACACATGGCGGAGGACCCCGAGCCCGGCAGCGGCTTCACCGTCGAACGAAAGGATGAGTTCCTAGGACGACTTATGTTTAACATGCGGCGCGCATCGAAACGTGCTAATTTTGTGCGACTATACAATCGGACAAGATCGGACTGGCGCTCAGACATGCTTATCCACGAAGAGCTGTACTGCCCCGGTCCTCTGGTGCAGCTCAAGGGCGCGATATTGCATTGGCGTAATTACACCATTGCGGAACAGGTCGCAACCTATAACCGGTATTCGGAACTGGAAGCGCGTGAGATCTTGATTCTAGGTAGGCGCGGTTCAGGTGTCAGACTGATTTTCAAGCCTTTTCTCCGATTCTTATGGGTTTACCTGAAGTGCGGCCACTGGCGTCTCGGGATGCGCGGCTTCATCTGGAGCTGCATGAATGCTTTCGCTGAATTCCTGCGTCTCGCCAAGGTTTGGGAACACCGCCACGCGCCTCGCATGGTGAACCCGCCGATCCTTATCTATCGTGGCCCGGACGCCATCGAGGTTCCTGCGTCCGATGATGCCTGATACATCGCGCATCAAAGGCGCGACATGTCCTCGCGAGTTGACTAATGGCCTCCACGAATCGAACCATTCACGTTGACCAGCCGGATGAATTGTTAAACGCTTTGCCTCAAGCTACCTTATAGCGAAGTCGAGGCCGCAATGAGCGTTGTCGAATACCATACCGGTCGTTTGGACAAATCCTCTATAATCTCGGAAGAGATTGACAGCGAATGCGCGAAGGGCGCGCCGATGAGGTATCGCGGGTGGGTGCTCCTGACCTTGGGATTTTGCTCATGGGCAGGCCTTCTGAAGATTTGCGGCTGGCTTTGAACCAGGGAACACGCGTCATTCGCATTCGCGCGTGTTTTCTGATGAAAGGCATCGTTCTTCGACAGGTTCAGCCGTGAGGGTCGCACTCGTCGCTGACCCACTCTTCGTCTATTCCGGCGCCGAACGCGTGATCGAGCAGATCCTCGCGATCTTTCCACAATGCGAAATTTTTGCGCTCGTTGATTTTCTAGACGAGCAGTCCCGCGGCTTCCTTGGTGGTCGAGCGGTCACGACTAGCTTCATCCAGCGTCTCCCGCTGGCCCGTAGGCATTTCCGCAAGGTCCTAAACCTTTGGCCGATCGCCATCGAGCAGCTCGACTTTCGCGGCTTCGATCTTGTGATCAGCAGCCACAACGCCGTGGCCCATGGGATCATAACCGCGCCCGATCAAAAGCACGTCGTCTATACGCATTCGCCAATGCGGTACGCGTGGGACCTTCAGGAGGAATATCTCACCGATGCCCGCATGAGCACGGGTCTTAAGGGTATGTGGGCCCGCCACGTGCTGCACGATCTTCGTCGCTGGGACTTTGCGGCGGCGCAGCGGCCGGACGCTTACGCTGCGAACTCGCGATTCGTCGCGGGCAGAATATCGAAATATTATCGTCGGCCCTCAACCGTTATTAATCCGCCCGTGTCGGTCGAGGCCTTCGGCATCGCACCGGCGAGAGGAGACTACTACGTCACGGCCGGCCGCCTCGTGCCTTACAAGCGGGTCGACCTCGTGATCAAAGCCTTCGAGCAAATGGGCCGGCACTTGATCGTGGTCGGGGACGGCCCGGAGGCTGCTGCGCTGCGAGCTCTTTCCGATCGCCATGTTGAGTTCGCGGGCAAGGTCGATCACGCATCTCTGAGTCGGCTACTCGGTGAGGCTAGGGCCTTCGTCTTCGCCGGCATCGAGGATTTCGGGATCGCCCCGGTCGAGGCGCAGGCGGCGGGCACTCCCGTCATTGCCCTAGACGCGGGTGGCCTGCGCGAGACCGTCAAGGGCGCCGACCACGACGAGCCGACGGGCCTTTTCTTCGGCTCGCAGACGGTAGAATCGATCATTGATGCCGTCGAGCGCTTCGAGCGGCAGGAGGCGAGCTTCGACCCCATGGCCTGTCGACGTCACGCCGAGACGTTCGGTACCGAGCGCTTCAGGTTGGCTTTCCGAGAGCTCGTTGATCGGACCGTCTCGGCCACCCTCTGACGCTCAAGACCGAGCGCGGCGGCGCAGCGGGCGGCGAGCGCGCACTCGCAAAGCACGTTCTGCCAATAGCTCAGGCCGCGCTCGTGAAGGTCACGAAGCCTTGCCGGATCAGCCAGCAACTCGTCGATCAGAGCAGGTAGGTCTCGCCAGTCCTCAATCTGGATGATCGGGCTGTCTTCGTAGAAGGTGTGTCGGGGCAAGCGATCAGCGATAACGATGCAGCCGAAGCGGAACCCGTCGCAGAGACGCCACGTCTCATGCGTCGTGCCGCGCGGGGCGAGGCAGAACTGGGTGCGCGCCAGCTCGTCGAAATAGATACGACCGGCGTCTTTGATGCTCTCCTGGAATCCGCTGCTTAACTTGAGATGGATGCGATCTTCCCCGTAGCGTCGTTGCATGCCGCGGAGCACCTCGACAACAGCATTGCGGCTGTAGGCCTTGGGCGTCCCGATCAGGTTACGTAACCACTTTTTTCTGTCGGGGCGGGCGACGCTGCCGAGGAAGGAAATCAGCAGCGGCCGATCCTCAAAGGGCAGCGGCTGGACCTTTGTCGGAAACCCGAAACCCATCGGCAGGACATGGCATTTGGCCCGCACACTTGCGGACAGAGCCCAACGCCAGCCTTGCGGAAGCCACAGCGCCAGATTCCGCAGGAATTCCGCAGCTTCGATCTGCGCCAGCCGCAACGGGCGTCGGCGGGGGACGAAATTGGGGAAGATACCGCTTACCTTGAAGACTGCTTCAACCTCGCCGACGTAAGCGGGAATACGGCAGTGCTCGTCACTATAGAGAACAGCGATCACGTGCGGGCCTAAAAATGGCAATTTGACATTTGCCCCCCAGGCGAAACAAACAATTCGTCCATCAAGGCCGTAGTCGCTCTCAAGCTTACGGAAGCCGCGGATAAAGTACGGGATCTCGGCGTCGTCAACGGGTTTATCGTCGGAAATGTCGAACTCTATTGGAGGTTTCATGCGCGAACAGACAAAATAGCGATTAGGCACTGCGGTCTCCTAGAATTGTACCTCGACAAGCAGGACGTTAGCGGGCACAAGTGCGCCGCCGGCTTCGATTGGAAATATCAAGCTGATGGCACGTGTCTAGGGAAGCGATGGCCAGAAAAGCGGCGTATGACGGCGAACAGCGACTGGAGGATTTCGTCCTCGACCCGGCAGAATCGGGCGACCACCGCCCCATAGATAATGTAATTGCTGACTATGAGCGCGATGACGGACACGAGATGGTCGACGTTAAAATAAGCGCGCCACGCGAGCGAGAGTGCGCTACACAGCATGACGGCCAGAACGATGTCCGCCAGGTCAGCAAATCGCGGCTTCAGTCTACCTGTCGTGTACAGCCGCAGGCAACCTTCAACGCCGAGCACCACGTTGGCGAGACTGGACGCCGCAGCGGATCCGGCCAGCCCGAAGATTGGGATGAGAACGACATTGGCGATGACGTTCAGCAGTCCGGTGCCGATCGTCAATCCCGCGGCGTATCGCTCCCCGCCCGTCATATGCAGTGCAGTGACCGAGGGTCCGGCGAAGCTCTGAAACAGCTGCCCAACCACGAGAATTGCGAGCGGGATGGCCGCCGCAAGATACGCCTTGCCGAACAGCGTGCTGGTCCAGAACCCTGCGGTCACGGCGAGGCAGACGAGACCCGGGGCCGTGACATGGAGCAAGATGCGCGTCGAAGACATGAACTCCTTGGTGATCTCGGGCGGCGCACCCATGCTGTCGGTCTTCGGCACGCGGGCCTCGAAAACGCTGATGACGGCGACCCGGAGGACGAGCGCCACCATGGCGAGCTGAGAGGCCACCTGGTAGACGCCAACCTCCTCGGCATTCGACATGACACCGACGATGAGACGATCGGCCCAAAGGTTCAACACACTGGCGCTGTGGATCAGCATGGTGATCAGGCCGAAACGGGTCAGCGTGACCATGCGCGGAATCGCCGAAGCAGGCGGTCGCCTCCAGAGAAGCAACGCTGCAGGTACCGACGCGACCAGGAGCGCCAGTGTATACATCCATCCCGCGGTGATGGCCGAGGGCTTGCCGGAAAGGTAGAAAGCCACGATGCAAGCGGCGAAGTAGAGTGCGAACATGACCGCGCTGACCACGGCCGAAGCCACGTTGGCCTGTGATCCTCGCATCGCCGAGGTGAGGACCTGGAAGATGGCGAGCAGAACTATCGAGGGCGCAAAGGCGGCGATGACCGGCGCCGCTGCGGCGCTGCCGAAGATCACTCGCGCGGTCACGCCCGAGGTTACCCAGACTGCAATCGAGCAGGCAAGACCGAGCGCGGATGCGAGTATCAGCGGGGGGGATCGAAGTACCTTGCGCCCGGTCACCCCAAACCGGAGCACAGCCTGGGGCATGCCGATTGGCGCCAATGTGCCAACCAAGCCAACCACGGTCCAAGCGACGGCATATAGGCCAAAGCTTTCTGGGCCCAGTCGACGTGCGAGAAAGACTTGGAGACCAAGGTAGCAGCCGCGCCCGGCGATCGAAGACACGAACTGCGCGCCGACGTCGATGAGGTTTCCACCCTTAGACAAAGCGGCGCAAGGCCCACTGAGTCGCGGGCCGATGCGTCGGCGCTCGCTCGTTTAAAGCTGGCAGGTCGGTGGCAACATTATCCCTTTGCCGCTCGACGTGGGCTGCAGCAAGGCCGAGGAACAGCCACCCGCAGAAGCCCGACTCGCCGACGAAGACGTTCCCGAAGGGGAGCTGGCAGAACAACGACAAAGCAATCGCGCGATAAAGGATCATGTCGGGCGTCGCTTCCGCGAAGCGCGAGAAACTCACGCCAATTGCTCCGATCAAGCCTATGATCAGCAGCGTGCCGACGCCGATCCCGAGCGCCGTGAAGATCTCGATGATGCCGCTGTCGATAAATGCAGTCGTCTTGCCGTCGAGGCGGCGCGACGCGCCATCGATTGCGAGACCTGCGCCGGTGAGCATGTCGCCGCTGTCGTCACTCAAGAACTCGTCATATTGGTGTACACGCGATTGGCCACTTTCGTCGGCGCGCAGGTTACCAATCGAGTCGATGCGCTGAGAGATCACTGTCCGTACTTGGGGAACAAGCGCAGAGGAGCTGATGACGAAGATTGAAACCGCAGCGGCGGCGAGGACCTGAAAACGAAGCCGGGCGCTTCCGGCATAAGCCAGGTAGATGATTCCGATCAGCGTGCCGGCCCATACCGCGCGGTACTGTGTCAGCAGCAGCCCGAGCACCATCATGGCCAAGGCAGGCAGCGCGTAAACGAAGCGCCGCTGAAGCGTTACGAGAATACCAGCCATGAGGATGGTCGCCAGCGAACCTGGCGAGTTCATCGTGCCGAAGACACGGAGCGCGAACGGCTCCGGAACACCGATCGAATCGAGCCCTAGGCTCTGCACGTTGACCATCCAGTCGGAGTCCCACTTAGTCGGGCTCAGATACTGCGCAATCCCGTAGGCCGCCATCAGCGGAGCGGCGATGGTCAGCGCCAGCGTTGCTGCGCGGTGCAGAAGATTGGCACGAGTGTGATTGGCCAACACGTACACGGCAACGAGCGGCCCGGCACTCCATTTCATCGCGTCGACGATGCCGGAGAGCACGCGTCCTTCGGCCATCGCCATGAGCAATCCGTAGGCAATGCAGCCGATCACCAGGAGGAATGGGCCGAGCGTGCCGGTACGGCGGCGAAAGAGAAAGCCGCCTAACGATAAAGCGGCGAATGAGCAGGCGAGGTAAGGCGCGAGCAGGACGGGGTTCGAGGCATCCCAGCCGGCCTGTTCGTCGACCAGACGTCGGACCAAGGGGGTCGCGCAGAAAAGCCAAATCGTGAGCCCAGCGTACCAAGGTGATCGCTTGTAGAAGAAGTATCCGGCCGCGAGAAAGGCCGAGGCCGGATATGCGAACTTGGCGACGGCGCCAATGTGCGCGGCGTACATGAGGCTCGGGATGAGGATCGCGACCAAAGCTGCGGCGAAACCTTCCAGGATCGAAAGCTCGCCGTTGAGAGCGCCGAAGCGCCGATCGATGGTCACATCAGATCCCACCGAGAACACCTCTGGCGAATATCTTGGTGGTCGCAAATCCTGCGCTCCCGCCGCTTACGGCGGCTCTTGCGGCCTCTCGCCCGACATGCGCGTGGGCTGCGGCGAGGCCCAGGAACAGCCAGACGCAGAAGCCCGACTCACCAACGAAAACCGCCCCGAACGGGAGCTGACAGAACGAAGCTATCGCCACCGCTCGATAGCCGATGATGGGAGGCGAACGGCCGGCATAGCGTGAGAAGCTGACAGCGACCGAGCTCACGAGACCGAGCAGCAGCACGGTCCCAAAAATTATGCCTAGGGCCGTGAAAACCACGATGATGCCGCTGTCAATTACGGCCGATGTCTTTCCATCGAGCTTTCGTGACAGGCCGTCGATTGCAAGTCCTGCTCCAACGATGATGTCGCCGCTGTCGTCTGAGAGGAACTCGTCATATTGGTGCATGCGGTCCTCTCCGCTGCGATCCGCCTGCAGATTCCCGATCGTGTCGATGCGTTGCGAGATGGCCTGCCTGAGCTGCGGAACGAGAGCGGAGGACGTCATCAGCATGACGACGGCAGCGAAAGCCAGGATGATCCGGAAGCGCACGCTGGTGCTTCCTTGGAAGCCGAGATAGAGGACCCCGAGCAAGGTGCCGCCCCAGACTGCGCGGTATTGGGTCAGCAACAGAGCGACTGCCAGTAGCGCAACCAGAGGCAGCGAAAATACGGCACGGCGCTGGAGCGCCACGAGAATGCCGATCGAGGCGAGTGCCGCGAACGAACCAGGCGAGTTCATCGTGCTGAAGACCCGCAGCCCGTACGCGACCGGTTGACCGATCGAGGACAGTCCGGGGTCGATCTGCTGGATGTTGGTCAGCCAGTCGACGTCCCATTTCATTGGCGCAAGATACTGGATGATACCGTAGATCGACATCAGCGGCAGGGCGACGAGCAGCGCCACGACGATGCTACGGTGCACAGCTCTCAGCTTGGCGGCGTTCAGGAGCATGTGCAGCGCGAAGAGCGGACCGGCGCTCCACTTCATCGCGTCGATGATTCCGGACAGAAAGCGGCCGTTTGCGAAGGCGAGGATCAGGCCGTAGCCGATGCAGAAGATGATCACGAGAAAGGAGCGAGCCTCGATCGCGGGACGACGACCGACAAAACCGATGAGCGCCAATCCGGCGAAGGAGCAGGCTACGTAAGGTGCCAGCAGGACCGGGCTCGATGGATCGAATCCCCCCTGCTCATCGACCAGCCGACGTACGAGCGGCGCCGCGCAGAAAAGCCAAACGGTGAAGCCGGCGTACCAGGGCGAGCCTCTTTGATAGAGCCAGCCTGCAAAAAGAAAGGCGAGAACGGGATAGGCGAAACGCGCCACTGAGCCAAGATGGGCGGCGCAGAGCATGATGGGAAGGATGAAAGCAACGCAAGATGCCAGCCACGGCTCCAACGTAGGCGACTTCTCCATGTCTGCGGCTGCAAAAGTGCTGCTGCTCGTCATCAAGCGGCCTGCCTTTTCGAAGTTACCTCGGCGTAAACCTCGCGGATGCGGTCCAACATTTGCGCCGTAGAAAATTGGTTGTGCGCTTTCTCAGCCGCGGCTTTGCCTATGTCCTCGATCGGCGAGTCGAGGGCGCGGAGGATACCATCGGCCAAGCTGCGCGCCTTGCCAGGCTCCACGATGAAGCCGTTCACGCCATCGTTCACAACCTCGCAGATGCCTCCGATGTCGGACGAGACGATTACGCGGCCTAAAGCCATAGCTTCGAGCATGACGAGGCTCAGCGACTCGAGCCCAATCGAAGACGATACGATGATGTCGTGGCTCAACATGCAATCGATGATGTCGTCGCGATAAGCCGAGATGCGCACGCAAGCTATGAGGCCAAGATTTTGGATCTGCTTTGTTAATGTACCTTTGTAGTGCGTTGTATCGTTGGTCGGCGTATCTCCGATGATCTCAAAGACGGCGTCAGGATAAATCTTGAGAACCATGGCAGCGGCCTGGATGAAGATATCCTGCCCCTTGCGTTTCTCGATCATGCCAATGACGGCGATGCGGGGGCCGCTGGTTCGATCGCTCGGTTTCGGAAGGTCGCGACTATAGCGGAGAAAGTCGTCCCGCACGCCATTGTGGACGATGAGCGACCGGCTCTCATCGGCGCCGGCAAGAGCCAGCAACTTCTGGCCAGCGGCGGACACGCAGATGATGCGCGTGGCCAGCTTGGCGGCTTGTTTGAGAGCGATCTTGTAGAGTGGGCGGCCGGGCGGCCCCTCATGAAGATGTAAAACGAGCGGGAGCGCGAGCCGCTTCACCACTCTGCTGCAGTACAAGGCTGTCACAGGATGGTGGACGTGGACAAGCTCAATTTCGTGCTGCTGGCAGATGGTTTCGAGCCTGCGAGAGTAATTCAGCCAGCTACGAAGATAGCCGGCGAGCTTCAGCGGATTGGCGGAAATTCGCATACGCGAGAGCGCCAGCGGAATAGTGGTCAGGCCGAGCGCATCGGCCCGGTCGCGCAGCGGACCGTTTGGGCAGGCGAGATACGCCTTGATTCCCATTCTCTGGAGGCCGGACGCCGACGTGAGCAGGATATTTTCGGCCCCTCCGATGAAGCCCACTCGTCCGACGTGAAGCACGCGCCGAATCTCGGTTGCAGGTGAGGATTGCGGCCTGGTTTCGAATTCCGATGCGGTCGTGTGTGTCATGTCGTCCTCGACAGGGCCGAAGTTCTAGGAGGCTTCTGCGACCGGGCTCACTCCCGCATCGACCACAGTCGAAGCGACCGATTTACGCGTAGGGATCGGCACCACATCGACGAGGCGATCGTTCTTCAAGACATCGCCGAGATGCGTGTACCCAGTCGATTTCGGACTACCGTTGCGCGTGAGAACGAAGCCGCGAACCCGAGCTCCGTGGCTTTCCAGGCTGGCTATGACCTTGCGCAAGCGCTCCGAAGGCCTCTTCGTCGCGCGTGCCACCACAATGGTGATGTCTGCGAGTTCCGCCGCGTTGAGGGCATCGGCGACGATGCCGACCGGCGGCGTGTCAATAATAATCACCTTGAACTCGCGCCTCAGAGCTTCAATCACGGCTCTGAAACGCGCTCCGGCCATGGCGTCGACGTCGGCGCCAAAAAGCCATGGAGAGAACAAGCAGAGGTCAGGCGCACCCGGCACGGGCAAGATAGCTTTCGGAGACGGCTGATCCTGGCTTCTCCAGTGCTCGCGCTGGCTGTCCCTTACGATAGGGAGACCCAGGAGCTTGTGAGCCGAAGGTCGGCGCATATCGGCGTCAAAAAGCAGGGTTCTGGTCCCGCTGGAGGCAACCGCTCTCGCCAAGGAAGCAGCCACGACTGACTTGCCCTCATGCGGGGAATGCGAGGTAATGAGGATTACCGAACCATCGTTGACGTTGATGCCAAGTGAGCTCCGCACGGTTCGAATTTGTTCCCAGAAAACGGCGCGTCGCATACGGCGAGCCGTTCCGATGCCGGCCATGGATCCCGGACGCGGAAACCGCACGGTTCCAAGAAAGCTTGTCCCGATGTCGAGCCCAAGTGCTTCGGCATCGAGCGTACGGCCGAAAAGGCTTGAGAACCATGCGGCGACGCAGCCGCCGATCAGAGAAGCGACACCCGCGATCGCGATGAAAAGAGGAGTATTGGGGAACTTAGGATGGGTCGGCACAACCGCCGGCGAAACGATGCGAGTGTCGGATCCGACGTAGTTCTTCTCAGCCGCCATGATGTTGTAACGGTTCAAGAGATTGGCGTAGACAGTCTCCTGCGCGTCGGCGAAGGCCTTCTTCGATTTCAGCTCCGCGGTTTGATCCGCGCCTTGAGCCGCGTTGCCGAGCGGCGTCGAATGCGACTGGAGGGCGACTTCAGCGGCGTGCAGTTGCTGGGCGGAAGCATCGAGTTGCCTCTTCATCCACTGAACTTTAATATTCGCCTCGCTGTAGCGATAGGCGATCTGGGCCGCGATATAGGCGTCGGCGTGGTCGTTGACGATTTTGGTCGCGAGATCGGGATCCTCGAGCTCGAAAGCGAGATCCAACGTTAGGGATCGCCCGTCGTTGAAGGCGCTGAGTCGCTTCTTGTAGAGAATGAGTGCCGTATCCTCGTCAGCTTCCTTCTTCTCGAATTTTTTGGTGTTCGACTCTTTGACATGGAGCAGGTTGGTCTTGATGTAGGCTAGCAAACGATGTCCACGGCCCTCGTGGGGTTGAAACGCGGGGTTACTCGTAAGATCGAGCTTGCGGATCACGCTGCGGCACAGCTCGTCGCCAAGCACGATTTCGGCGTAGCTGCGGATAATGAAGGGATCCGTCTGCGGGGTGGTCGCCTGCGCAGCTTGCTGTGTGAGTTCGGTATTGGGCGTCGACGGCAACAACAGGAGCGTATGCGCCGCATAGCGGGGCTTCAGCCCGGCGACGATCGTCACCATGATCGTGAACAATACCAGTGTGACAACAGCGCCTATCTTCCAACGCTGCAGGATGATGCTCAAGAGGGTCTTCTCGACGCTTTGACGCGCGATATTCATGGTACTGCTCGCCGGCTGTCGATTGAAATGACGAACGTGTTCTTCTAGAATACGTCGTCCCGTGTCGGGCTGAAGAATACTTCCCTTGCTGTGAGCAAGAGGATCTTGACATCGAGCAAGAAGCTCGCTTGCTGCACGTAGATCAGGTCGAAGTCGATACGCCTGCGCATGTGGGCAACGGTAGGAGTCTCGCCCCGGGCGCGACTGACTTGCGCAAGTCCGGTCATTCCTGGTGCGGCACAAAAACGCTTTTCGTAATCCGGTATTTGAGGAGAATACTGATCGTCGAGCGAAATCGGATGGGGTCGCGGGCCCACCAACGACATCTCTCCTCTGACCACGTTGAGCAGTTGGGGTAGTTCGTCGATGCTGGTTTTGCGAATAAACTGGCCGATTTTCGTGATCCGAGGATCGCCTTTAGCCGCCTGTTTGAAGTCCGTTGATGTTACTGCGCGCATCGAACGCAGTTTGTAGATCGGAAATGTGCTCCCATCGCGACCGTAGCGCTTTTGTATAAACAAGGCGGGGCCACTGCTCGTGCAAATAACAATCAACCCAAACGCGATCAGCACCATCGAAAAGAACAGCAGGAGAATGCAGCCTCCTAGGCGATCAAGGACTGTCTTTACGAAAGATGTTAGGTAAGGAGAGACCGTTATCTTTTTAAGATCATCGCCAACATCAAAGTGACCAGCAGCCGGCGCGAATGAGGACCCATCATTCGAATCTTGGTCCAGTGGGCAAATGCATTCATTGCGTAGCTGGACCGGCTCCGCCGACACCGACAAGGCAACATCTTGCAACGTCAATTCATGACCCCAACAGTTTTTTCCATCCAACGAATTGCTTACACGTTGCGTCAAACACGTCTATTAGACCACGTCGAAACTAGATATTTGTTAATCATTTTTTTGTAAGGCAGCGTCAGATCCAAAGGAACTCATAGCAGCGTGCGCCGTCAACGCGGGTAAGCCGCTGCCTAAAGCGTTGTTTCGCCATCAGGTTCTTCAGCTTTCCGGGCAACAGCAATCGTGTTGTGAGACAAAAACGCACATCCAACCAATGTTTCGCGCGTGGCGGCGCTCGACATTTACAGAAGGTCCGAACGATAAGCAGCCGCTACAAATGTAAAACGAACGAAAAGGGGAGTCTTTGGCACACGACCGTCTCGTCATGTTCAGGGTCAGTCAGGCCCCCCAGATCGGACCTGCAATCATCGCCTTTTGTGCTCTGACAGCAGTGGTAGCGAGTAGCGAGACGCTGGCTAAGCCGATTTTTGAGGCGGCTCCGCATATCTCGTCGATGCCGAAACGAACCGCGATACTTCGACGTCAGTCTGTTGCGGAGGATTGTACCGTCTCGAGCTGCGAAGCGGCCATCGCCGCTGAAAGCTTCGTGGACTCGATTGGCGTCAATGTGCCGATAGGCAATGCGCGCCTGTTCGACGGCATGCTCCTTCTTCTCCGCGCATCTGGCATCCATCACGCGCGTGTCGGCACCTGCAAGAACGTGATGCAATGTGTCTTCTTCCAAAACCTGGAAAAGGCGAGCATCAAAGGAACGGTAATCGAAGATGCCGACGCGACCGCAAGCCAGCTTTCAGCTCTGCTGACCGAAAGCGGTCCGCTAGCGGAGGGCTCTTTTGTCGAGGCGTTCGAGGGGATCAACGAGCCCAATAATCCTGGAATGCCTTGGTACACTCCGCAATGGGCAAGCCATACGCGATCCCAGCAGAAAATCTTGTGGGACACCGTCAAATCCAACCCGAAAACAGCCCACATCTTGATTCTTGGGCCGTCGATCTGCTGTAACTATTCCGATCAGAAGAAGCTCGGTGATCTTAGCGACCATCTCGATGCCGGCAACATGCACGACTATTTCGGCGCCATGAATCCTGGGTCGATCTTCTACACCGGAGCCTATGTCATCGATTACCAGCGCAGCGTACAAGCCGCGGTCAGCGGCTTGAAGCCAATGATCTCGACGGAGACCGGATGGGGAACGAAGGGATCCGAGCCCGCCAATGAGGTCGACGGGATCGTGCAGCAAAAATACGTCCTAAGGGGCTTTCTCGAGCACCGCCTGCATAAAGTCGTACGCGTCTTCGACTTCCTGTTCGTCGACGATCCCGCGGCCGGCCCTGCCTACGATAGCTACGGCCTGATCGCGGTCTCCAAATCGGGAGAACTTCGACCCAAACCATCCTACGCTGCCTTGAAGAGCTTGATTGCCGCTCTCGCGGACCATGGCGGTCTTGGTACGCCCGGGGGTCTCAGCTTCTCCATATCGGGGGATGCGGCGTCGGTGGATCACCTTCTGCTGCAGAGAAGCGACGGCAGCTTCGATCTGCTCCTGTGGCTGGAGTTGCCGGGCTGGGACAAGAAGCAAGAGCGGCCGATCTCCTACCCAGCTCAGAAGGTGACGATCAATCTTTCGACGCCAATCGCGTCCGCCAGCCTGTCGCGCTTCGATCCGAAGGGTTCCGGGATGCTCGTCCGATCGACCTTGTCGGTGGTCCTTGATAAGGCGGAACTGGATGTGACGGACTCCCCCGAGATTGTTCATCTCGTCCCGACCGGTATGCCGGCGATCGTCGCGGTGCCTCCATCCAATCCCGGCTTTAGCCAAGTAAAGAACGGCCATTCCGGCCAATGCCTCTTCGTGGTCAATGCCTCGCTCGACCCAGGAACGGCGATCATGCAGCATTCCTGCGACGAAGTTCGCAATCAGCAGTTCACCGTCAGCAAGCAGGCGAACGGCTCCTTCCTCTTTCGCGACGCCAACTCGCGTAATTGCATGGGAGTTTCCGGCACTACGGCCGGATCTGCGATCCAGACGACGGACCATTGCGCGTCGGACGATGCATCTCAGCAGTTTGCTTTGAAGTTGTCAGGCGACAAGACCTACGAGATCGTAGCCCTGAGTAGCGGCCTGTGCCTGGGCGTCCCCGGGCAGAGCACCGTTGCCGGCGCCCAGATGCAGAGCCAAACCTGCGACGGCAGCGCGTCTCAGAAATGGACGATCGCCTACACGCAGTGAGGTCTCAGTTGGCGGCAAGCACCTCCCGATAGACCGCAGCGACTCGTTCGACGGCGATCAAGAGCGCGAACTTTTCGCGCGCGTAGGTCTCGCACTCTGCGACGGTCGGAAGCGTGATGTCGCCTCGTAGGACCGAAACGAGATGGCGCGCCATCGCCTGAGCGTCGGTAGCCGGAAAGATCAAGTCTCTCGAGAGACCGGCGACCACCTCAGGAAGCCCTCCGACCGCGGTGACCAGCGCCGGAGTGCCGGCTGCTAGCGACTCGGCGGCGACTAGTCCAAAGCCCTCAAGCGCTTCGCTGGGTACGACGCTGAAATCTGCTGCCCTGTAGAGCAGCGGCAGGTCGTCCTCGGCGACATAACCAAGGAAGCGGACGTTGCGCTTGAGGCCGAGCGCCTCGGCCTGAGCTTCCAGTTGTGCGCGGAGCGGTCCGGTGCCTCCGAGAGCCAGGAGCACGTCGGGCCATTCGCCGACCACCTTGGCAAGCGCGTCGAGAAGCGTCCCAAGCCCCATTCGTCTTTTCAACCTGCGTACCGCGACCATCAGCGGCCGATCCGACGGCAAACCAACTGCCGAGCGTGCATCGCTGCGCGTCCCGCTGCACCGGAATCGCTCAAGATCGACGTGGCCGGGCACGATTGTGATCTTGCTATCGGAGATTTCATAATCACGCTGCAAAAGCTCGCTGAAGGCGCGCGAAAGCACGATGATACGGTCTGCCCTGCGATAAACCGAGGCTTCGATGGCGTGACGCACGCGAACCATTGATCCGGACGCCCCCTCCGCCAAGGCCTCTTGCGCCCAGGGGCCATGAAAATGTACGACGAGTGGCCGTCTTATGCGATCCAAAACAAGACGACCGTGAAGCGCGAAATGTACGACGATCAGATCGATCTTCTCGTCCTCGACGAACCTGGCGAGGTTCTGTCGTAGCCGCCAGTAGCGAGCGATCTTGCCGCCACCATCGTTGCCGAACGGGTTGGCCAATCCCTTTGACAGCAGCGCGACCGACGCCGGCCCCTCGACCGCGCCGATGGTCCGGATACCGGCCGCCGGCAGTTGCTGGACGAGCTCGGTGAAGATGCGGTCGAGACCGCCGGAATGTTTCGCCGTGCTCCAATACATCCCGATCTGCAGCGACAGCGGCGCTCTGCCTGCGTCGACGACGGTAGCTTGACGAGGCTCGACGATCAGGTCGTCTTCAGACACGCAGTCTCGCTTTCGTGGCAGGAGCAATGCGGAGCCTTCACGGGGATGGGAGTCATTTCGTTCCCGTCGGCTTCGGCATCATTTCCGGGTTCCAGACATCTTCGGGCGGGTCGCGAGCCGGGCGGGTGTGCTGACGCTCCCAAAGCCTTGTGTTCCGGAGAAATTCGGCATGCGCGATCATGAGCGAATACACCAGACCGACCGATCCGTGCAGAAACGCTCCTTTGACGACATAGCACCAGCCGAACCGCGCCATGGGCTTTAGGATCAGCTGCAGCGCACCCACCCGTTTTCCCCGCCTCGCCATCTGCTCCGCCTCGAGCTCCGCGTTCTCGAGATCCTTGAACATCTGCGCCGTGAACGTCACGTTGCGCCAGTGCAGCAGCGTGCCGTCAAGGGGTAGGTATTGGCCTGGACAGGTGATCCCTTCGTGGATCAGGTCGTCCTTTCGAAAATTGCTGCGCTTCCGGTTGAAGAGGCGTACGAAGGTGTTCTGCTTCGAGCGGCGCCGCATGTTCGGCATGAGCTTGCCAAAGAGCTCGTCGCGACGCTCGACCACGTAGCCGTCCTTGGCGTCGGGGGAGGATCGCATCGCTCCGAGGATGCTGTTGGCAAGTTCGGGCGTGATGATCTCGTCGGCGTCAACGACCAGAATCCAGTCGTTCTTGGCCAGATCGACCGAAGCCCTGTGCTGATCGACCCAGCCGAGCCAGGACTGCACGTGAACGCTGGCGCCTCGCTGCGCGGCGATCTCTCGTGTCGCGTCCGAGCTGCCACTATCGAGCACAAGAATTTCGTCTACCCAGCGCAGGCTGTCGAGGCAGCGACCGATGAGCGAAGCTTCGTTCTTCGTCAGAACGGTCGCGGTGACGAAGCAGTGCGGGCGATCAGCCATCTTTATCACTTGCGCCAAAGCGGCTCTCTCGTCCGCACTACGACGGAGGTGTCGCTCTTCCAAAGCGCTTCCAAGCCCAAATAGGCTTAGTCGATCGCTGCGGACTCGACTACTTAAAAGTTAAGAAAGAAAACGACCATGGCAGTGACCAACGCCCAAGCGACTATGGCGAGCAAAACGATTATCCAGCCGCGAAAGCGAAGTTTGCGCGTCTTGCTGCCGAGGAGAGGGGTATCGACTTCCTTGTCTACCGATCGTAGAGGATCCATCGTCCCGGCGCCTTATCGCTTTTGAACGCCATACACGAACCCAACTCGAAGGGTAAGTGTCGGCGTCTAAGTCTTATCGCTTAGGGCGCTCCCTGCGGCAGGCGCTTCACGCCGGCTGCGGCCGTCCCACGCTCGAGTAGTGGAAGCCCTCGTTTCGGGCGTCCTCCGGCAGGTAGATGTTGCGCAGGTCGACCAGGATCGGTGCGGCGAGGGATGCCTTGAGGCGGGCGAGGTCGAGGGCGCGGAACTCGTTCCATTCGGTCAGGATCACCACCGCGTCGGCGCCCGCGACGCAATCGTAGGCGTTGTCGGCGAACTCGACGCCCGCAGCAGCGGGCGCGCCTGCTCCACGCTTTCGGGATCGTAGCCGCGCACGCTCGCGCCGGCATCCTGTAGCGTGGCGATGATCGAGAGCGCCGGCGCCTCGCGCATGTCGTCGGTGTTGGGGCTTGAAGGCGAGGCCGAGGATCGCGATCGCCTTGCTCTTCCGACGACCGCCGCGGCGGCGCTGGTGAATTCGTGCGTTGGAACGGCAAAGGGGCCCGGCTCGACGCTGTGAAGCGCGGAACCAGACCCCTTACCCCTCGACCCTGCCGGGTCATGGAAGCTTTTTCCCCCGAAGAAGCTTCGTCAGCCGGCAGCGCTTGGAGGGGTCATAGCAAGCCGTGCCCGTGATGTCTGTGTCCGCCACGACACAGTGCTTCGGCAAAGACGCTCGCCGTCCCGGCGCATCCGCTGTAGGCTTCGGCAGGTCTGGTCAGGCAAGCTGAGGAATCACCCATGTTCCGCGACGAAACGAGCCGAGGCGAAGGTGGCGGTGGTGGTGGCGGCGCCCGCAACGTCCTGGGCGAGCCGCTGGAAACGTGTTCGACCCAACCGATGACCGGATTCTTCCGCGACGGCTGCTGCAACACCAGCGCGGAGGATCGCGGCAGCCACACGGTCTGTGCGTCGGTGACGGACGAGTTCCTGGCGTTCTCCCGCGCGCGCGGAAACGACCTCTCGACGCCGATGCCGCAACACGGTTTTCCCGGCCTGAAGGCCGGCGACCGCTGGTGCCTCTGCGCGGCACGCTGGCAGGAAGCCTTCGCTGCAGGCAAGGCGCCGCGGGTCAATCTCAGGGCGACGCACGAGGCCGCGCTCGCCCATTGCGACTTGACCAACCTCAAGGCCCACGCCGCCGACCTGTCCTGATTTGCTATGGCGGAAGGTGCGTCTTCCAGCCGTCGCACCGTCCTAGGGCGGCACTCAACCGCGCCGCGACCGCCGCCTCGACACCTCCCCACCGAGAAGGCTGGTGTTGGCGGCGTTCACGATCGCATCCGCAACCATCTTGGTGATGTCGCCTTCGACGACTTCGATCATGGTGGCCGGGGCGATCAGGCCCGTGTCGGTTGCTTCACCGGGACACCGGCCTCGGAAAGGTGCGAGGCGAGTTCGCCGGACTGGAACATCTCGCGGACGATGTCGCATCCGCCCATGAACTCACCCTTGACGTAGAGCTGGGGGATCGTCGGCCAGTTTGAGAAGGCCTTGACGCCCTGGCGCATCTCATCGCTCTCCAGCACGTTGACCGTGTGATAGGGCACTTCCAGGTAGTTCAGGATCTGCACGACCTGGCTCGAGAAACCGCACTGCGGGAACTGCGGCGTCCCTTTCATGAACAGCATCACGTCGTTGCCTTCGACGGCGCTCTTGATGGTGTCTTCCGCGGACATGTCCAAACCCTCCGGCCTTGCTTCATCGGATAGGTGTCACCGCGCGTGGCTTTTCGCAAGCGGCAGGAGACACCCTGTGCTTGCCGCGCATCGCGGCGCGTGCTCGACCGCTGCGAGGGCTGGACAAATGTGACTTCGCTGACATCCGCGAAGATCGGCCGAGAAACCAGCCAGGCCACCTTTTCCCGAGGAGGTGATCACCGCGGATTGCCGACACCGCGTTTCTGCGGTATCTTCACCGATCAGCAGAAATGTTCTGTCAGTTGGCATGACGCATGACGCAGGCTGACGCAGCGATGCCGGTTTTTACGGAGAAGCAAAATCGAGCGCACAGGGGATCAGCAGCCGTCGCGAGGCGGACCGGAGCACGAGCCTCTCGCCATCGATTGTAATCGCCCGCTCGTCGACAGGAGAGGTCCAGATCTTGATGTTGGGATCGGAGGGTGCCGCAACATTGTCCTCGAGAGGCATGACGATCCACGCTGGCGCATCGTTGCGGTGGCAAAGCTCCGCCGCATCACGGGCGTCGTAAGGATGGGTGGGGTGTTCGAAAACCTCCTTCCAGGGACTGAGAAGATCGCCTCCGCCGAAATGAGCGGCGACCAGGGCGGTGGTGCGATCGTACCAAGTCAGAGCGAGTTCGCGGGAGAAGACGATGCCGGAACCCTGGACCGTATTGCTCCAGCTCGGCCGGCGCGTCCAATACCATAGCGCGTCGTCGCCTAGCCAAAGGACCTCGCCGGGGCGCGACGCCAGCATCTCGATGAGATCCGGTTTCGAAGCGCCGGAATTTACGTCGATCTTGGCGGAAGTACGCTGATCGTATCGCACGAGCGAGAGGGTCGAGATCGTCAAAAGCAACAGGGCAGCGCAGAGACGCACTGCTGTGTCGCGCCGCGTTGCGCACCACCAGACGAGCCCGACCACGCAGAAGGCTGCGAAAGAGAACCGCAAGAGGTCGGACGTCGGCAGGCGAAAATCGGATGGAAGGACCTGGAGCAAGGTCAGGACAAGCCGTGCGTTGAGCATCGCCGCGCAGGCGATGATGAGGGCGGCGGCCAGGCACGCGGTCTTGTAGACGCGCTCGCCGAGCCCGGACTGGCCGAAAGTCGCGAGTCCGAGAGCCAACAGCGCCATCATCGCGTTGGCCGGTGCGAGACCCGGGGTCATCCAAGCGGCGGCGAGGGATGCGAGCACGGCCTTGGATCTCCATTCGTCGCGCGGCATCGCGACGAGGCAGACGCCGGCGGCAACAGGGGCGAGGGCCGCCATGAGCCAAAGCGATCGCCAGAGCTGGATTTGCGCGAAGAGGAGAGAGGAGAGCAGATCGACGCCGACGAAGGACATCAGGCAACCGAGGAAACCGACGAGAAGGGTGCCCAGGAATATCCGAGACCAGGTCGCCGGAACGAAACGGGTGGCGATGCAAAGGGTGGCGGCCTGTACGACGATCTTGCTCCAGACGTTGACGTCCCAAGTCGAGACAAAGAGGTAGGAGGTGCGCAGGCGCAGGATGTCGAGCCAAGTCGGATCGATCCGCGTGAAGGCGCGCGAAACGATCGGCGCCCCAAGGGCGCCGGCGACGAACACCGCCAGCGCGCCACAGACCGACGCGTAAACCCATCGTCTATTGTCGACGCACAAAGCATGCAGGAGCAGGATCGCGCCCGGTAATGCCATGATCGGGTGGAAAACGGCAGCCAAGCCGACAAGAGCGATGGCGGCGCCAAACCGATCTTTGGCGAGACACGCGACCGCCAACAACACGCAAGCCTCTGCCCAGGGACGAGGAATGGCGAGCGCCTCGCCCGCTGCGATGATGCCGGACGGCGAGTAGATCCTGGGAAGCATCAGTCCGGCCGCCACGACGATGGCCAGGGCGCGGCCTTTCTGGAATGTTCGCACGCAGACGTAGATCGCGACGGAATAGAGCAGCAGCCCGGCAACAGACAGGAGCCACGTCGCGGTCTCCAATCCAAGGTGAGCGACCAACCATCGCGCCAAGGGACGAAATATTGTGAAGCCGGATTGTCCATCGAGACGAAACATCAGATCGTGTCCGACATTGTCGGGGTCGAGATCGGCAAGGGCGCGACCGATGTAGATTTTCGCATCGCCGGTGATGCCGCCGAAAGGGTGGTTCAGGAACGCCGCCACCGCGATCGCGGCGCCCAAGCAGAAATCAGCCGCCGTCGCAGCCCATGGCAGCGAAAACCCCGCGTGTGCGAGGCGGCCAGGTCCTGCGGCGCGCGACGCCAGCAGTGTCACGCGGCGACCCTGCGCGGCACCAGGCGTTCGCTCTTCAGCGCTTCCTGAGCGCCGGACAGGCCGGCCTCGCCGTATTCGGCGTCCTCGTTGACCTGCCAGGTGTCGAAGATCGTCTCGCCGGCGAGGATGTTGCGGGCGGTCAGCATGCCCGTCATCATTGCGTGATCCTGGTTGTTGTACTTGTGCATGCCGTTGCGGCCAACGAGGTGCAGGCCGGGATAGCGGAGGACCACCTCGCGGCGGATGACGTCGAGGTGGGTAGCGTAATCCTCGTCGTAGACGGGATAGGCCTTCTTCTGTCGCACCACGCAGCTGTCGTAGATCGCCTCCGGGGCCATGAGGCCAATGCGGGCGATCTCGCTGGTGCCGAGCGCGACGAGATCCGCGTCCGCCATGGTCCACAGGCCGTCGCCCTCGAAGCAGAAATATTCGAGCCCGAGGCAGGTCGAGACCCCGTCGGGGATCATGTCGGGCGACCAGGAGCGGAAGTTCTGCACCCGTCCGACCTTCACGCTCGGGTCGTGGATGTAGATCCAATTGTCGGGCAGCTCCTTCTGCGGCCTGCCGATGAGCACGACGGTGAGGAAATCGCGGTACTTCAAGGAGCGAGCCTGGAACAGCGACAGCGGCTTGGGCGAGATCTTGCCCATCAGCTCCTGGACCGGCGCCGAGGAGACGACGTCGCGGGCCTGCCAGCTCTGGCGCCGGCCGGCGCCGTCGAGCCCGCTCACCGTCCACAAGCCGGTGACCTCGTCGAGCACGAGCTGATCGAGCGTAGTCCCCATGGCGATCGTGCCGCCCATCGCCTTGATCCTCGCGGCGGCGGCGTCCCACATCATGCCGGGGCCGCGGCGCGGATAGCGGAAGCTCTCGATGAGCGACTTGGCTCCACCGGAGGACGGCGCCCTGCCCTTGCCGAGCTTCAACGAGCGGCGCAGCCCGTCGATCACCGCGGCGGAGAGCGAAAGGCCCTTGATGCGCTGCGCCGCCCAATCGGCGGAGATCTCGTCGCAACCCATGCCCCACACCTTCTCGGTGTAGGTCTTGAAGAAGATCGAGAAGAGCCGCTCGCCGAACTGGTTGCGCACCCACTGATGGAAGGTCTTGGGGGCCTTGATCGGGGTCAGGCGGGCCAAGCCGTAGGAGGCGACACAGGCGGCGCTCTCGAGCAGGCCAAGGTTGCGCAGAGCCTCGAACGCCTTGAGCGGATAGGCGTAGAACTTGCCCTTGTAGTAGATGCGAGACAATCGGGGACGGTCGATGAAGTCGTCCGGCAGGATCTCGTTCCAGAGGTCGACGACCTCCTTCGACTTCGAGAAGAAGCGATGGCCGCCGATGTCGAACAGGAAGCCCTTGTAATCGACCGTGCGGCTGATGCCGCCGACGTAGCGCGGATCCTGCTCGATGACTTGGACGCTGCGTCCGGCCTTGGCGAGCTGGTAGGCCGTGGTGAGGCCGGCCGGGCCGGCCCCGATCACGAGAGCATCGAACGTCTTCACCTAGAAGCTCTCCACGAAGCCTTCGCGTCGGGCAGAGAATGTGGGCCGAATGGTTAAGGGCGCTTTACCGGCTAGATCAGCTCAATGCGGTAGTTCTCGACCACCATGTTGGCGAGGAGCTTCTCGCAGGCGCTCTTCAGTGCGCTGTCGGCATCGACGCCGTCGGCGAGCTCGATGTCAAAGACCTTGCCCTGGCGCACGCTGGCGATGCCGGGCACCTGCAAGGCACGCAAAGCGCCCTCGATGGCTTTGCCCTGGGGATCGAGGATCCCGGTCTTCAGCGTGACGGTGACGCGGGCCTTCATGGTCGCTCCGTAGGTATGGCCCGCTCTAGCGCGCTTCGCGGGAGAACCGCAAATCGCGACTCGCCCAAATCGCTGCTCGTCCAAATCGCTGCTCGTCCAAATCGCTGCTCGTCAATGCCGCCCGCCGAAGCCGCCAGGCCTTGCGCCGCCAAAGCCGCCGGATGGGCTACCGATGCCGCCGGATGCACCGGCGCCCGGGCCTTCGGTGCCGCCGGGGCTGCCGATGCCGCCAGGGCCGCGATTGTCGTGCCCGAAGTCCATCGGCGCGCGGCCCGCGTCACCCCCGCCACCATGGCCGCCGCTGCCACCCGGGCCAGATCCGCCGCCGCGACCACCGGGTGCTTTGCCGCCGAGGGAAGGTGTGCCGTAGATGCGGCCGCCGGTCTGGACACTGTCGACCACCAACCGTCCGTCGCCATCGACGGTGGCTGTCATCACGGCGCGCACGCTGCGGTC
Source organism: Beijerinckiaceae bacterium (assembly GCA_965198715.1). Lineage (GTDB taxonomy): Bacteria > Pseudomonadota > Alphaproteobacteria > Rhizobiales > Beijerinckiaceae > RH-AL1. The sequence goes on along the minus strand of CBDAPV010000001.1, from coordinate 1,857,292 downwards.
CGCCGGGAAGGCAAGCGCCTCGGCGCCGCTGACCGCATAGCCCGAGCCCAGGCTTACGGCGTCGCCGCGTCGCTCGACGTAACTCTCCAGCGAAAGCTTGCGGACGCCGCCGAACAGGCTCGGTTCGGCGATGCCGCGGTCGACGACGAAGCGGCCGCCTTCCATCTGGCCCTCGAGCACGGCGCGCCGGCCGATCAGCTCGGGCGAGACGCCGGAGAGCGCCAGCCTGCCGATCGAAGGCGCGCCGTCGGCGGCGATGTCGACCGGGCCGGCGACTCGGCTCGCCCAACCAGGTCGCCGCTCGACGAGGCTGGCGACGATCACGCCGTCGTTGCGGCGCAGGCCGCTGACGGCCAGCACGTCGCCCACCTTGATCTTGAGTGCCTTGGTAGCCGCGGTCGAGACGGTCTGGCCCAGCACGACCAATTGCCGGCTCGAGATCCGCTCCACCGGTCCCACCACCTCGCTGGTGACGTCGATGGTGCGGGTGGAATAGGTGCCGTCTCCTCCGAGTGCCGCCACGCGCACGACTTGCCCGATCCTGAGGTCGGCGGGGGTCGCCGGACGTCCATCGATGCGCACGTCGGCATCGGGCGCGTAGGCGATGCGCAGGTCGTTGACCACGATCGAGCCGAACTTGCGTATCGTGCCGATGACGCCGGTGCCGCCGATGCCGCGATCGTCGCCGGGCGCGAAACCGGTGCCGCCGATGCCGCGATCGCTCGGCTGGCCCGGCGCGCGGCGCAAGGCCGGAAAGGCGAGCACCGTGGAGAGGAGCAGTCGCAGCAGGCTCCTTCGACTCAGCGGCGGCCTCAAGCCGATGGCCTCGCGTCGCTCGCGCCGTCGGTGAGCGGCATTTCCTCGCGATAGACGTAGACGCCGAAGTTCCAGCGCCAGCGACCGCCGGGATCGGTGTCGCAGGCGGCAGCGGCCTGGCGGTTCAGCGCCTGCAGCGCCTCGTTGGCGATGAGCTTCGAGTTGCCTTCGAGACGCAGTGCCAGATCCCCCGAAAGCCCGTCGTAATGCACCGCGCGCTCGGTGAAGCGCGGCTCCTCGCCGAGCACGTTGCTGACCGCGGCGGCGAAATGGTCGTGCAAGTTGCGGCCGAAATAGTAGAGCTGCTGGTCGCTGCCGCCCTGGGGCACGAAGGCGGTGTCGGTCAGCACCACGCGCTCCGCGGAATCGAGGACCACTAGGCGGCGGTCGAGCCACTCGTCGAGCACGGCGCGGGGCCGCACATCGCGGGTCACGGAGGTCACGAGGCTCTCGAACGAAGGCGCTCCGTCGGCCTCGGCGCGGGCTAGCGGCAACGGCTTGCCCTCGGCATCGGTGAAGTCGGGCGAGGCGATCCAGCGGGCCAGGATGCGGCTGGTGCGAGAGACGCTCGCCGGCACGACCGAGACCGGCGCGCCGGCGCCGCGCAGCCGCGCCACTTCCTTGCGATGGATGCCCGTCAGCAGGCTGACGCGGCTGTCCGTCTGGCTCTTGCCCGGCAGGGCGAAATCATACTCGGCGACATTCACGTAGAGCTCGCGCAGCAGGTCGCAGACCGCCGGAAAGGTGATGCCGGCCCGCACGAGCAGGCGCACCAGCGGGCGCAGCAGCCGTGCCAGCGGCGCCTGGAGCCGTGCAGCCTCCGGCACAATGATGTGAGATGTCTCGGACATGCGCCTTCATCCGCCAGCCTGACGTGGGAAGCAATCCCACGACATTGACGTGGGCAAATTTCCCACGTATGTGTTGTTCGTGACCAGTGCATGAGGATGGCGATGCATCTCAGCCTACTTTCCGACGCCACGATCTCCGACCTGTTGAACGACGCCAGCGCCCGCGGCAGCAGAGGCGAGAGGCGCACATCCCCTGCGGGCCAGCATCTCGAGGGTGTCTTCCGCGGACTGATCTTCGCGGCGGCGCTGCTCACCCCTTTCGCGCTCGCCTTCGCGCCGGCCGCCTTCGGTCATCCCGACGCGGGTCTCTACGCCCGACGCGCCCCGGCGCCGTCGGGCTCCATGCCGACGGCGGCCTCCGCGACGAGGCGTTGACCATGCAGCAGGCCGCGCTTCAGGCCGTGCGCTTCATCGCGAGCGCCGCGGCGAGCGCCGATTCGAGCAGCGCCGGCACCTGGGCGCGCAGCGCGCCGGGCAGGCCGATGAGCAGCCCGGCGACCGCGTCGGCCGACTGCGGCCTGCTGATGAGGTATCCTTGCAGGTCGTCGCAGCGGCGCAGCTTCAGCGCCAAGGCCTGCTCGGCCGTTTCGACGCCCTCGGCCACGACCCGCACTCCGAGAGTACGCGCGAGCGTGAGGATCGCGTCGACGACGGCCCGGCTCTTGTGGTTCGCGACCATGCCGGAGACGAAGGAGCGATCAATCTTGATCTTGTCCACGGGGAAGTCGATCAGGTAGCTCAACGAAGAGAAGCCGGTGCCAAAATCGTCGAGCGCCACCTTGATCCCGCGCTCGCGCAGCCAGGTCAGCGCCTCGAGCGAGGCCCGAGAAGTGTCGAGGAAGACGCCCTCTGTGATCTCGATCTCGAGCCGTGACGGCGGCAGGCCGCTGGCCTTGAGCGCGTCGATGACGTCCGCCTTGAAGGCAGGGCTGCGCAGGTGCTGCGGCGAGATGTTGACGGCGACACCTACGGGCAGTGGCCAGGTTGCGGCGTCGCGACAGGCGCGGGCGAGCACGAACCGGCCGATCTCGATGATGAGCCCGGTGCCTTCCGCCGCCGGGATGAAGGCGACCGGCGGCACCGCGCCGCGGGTCGGCGAGTTCCAGCGGATCAGCGCTTCGAAACTGCCGATCCGCGCTTCGGCGATGTCGAGCAGCGGTTGGTAGTGCAGCGCGAACTCGTCGCGCTCGAGCGCGAGCGCGATGTCGGCCTCGAGCCGGGCTCGCTCCGCGCGTTCCAGCTCGAAGGCCTCGACGAAGACGACGTGGCGCCCGCGACCCGCCTCCTTCGCTCGGTAGAGCGCGAGATCCGCCTTGCGCGTGAGCTCGCCCGGGCTGGTCGCGTGCTCGGGCGTCCAGGCGATGCCGATGCTCGCGCTGATGCGCGCTTGATGAACGCCCAGCCTGAAGGGCGCCGACACGGCCTTGATGATCGCAAGCGCCAACGTCTCGGGGCGGGACAATTTGGTCGGCGCGTAGAGGATGGCGAACTCGTCGCCGCCGAGGCGTGCCACAGCGGCGCCTTCCGGGACCACTCGCTCGAGCGTCGCGGCGACGGCAGCCAGCAGAGAGTCTCCCACCGCATGGCCGAGGTCGTCGTTGACCTGCTTGAAGCCGTCGAGATCGAGGATGAGCAGGGCCTGTGCCTCTGCGCCTGCCGCAGCTGCGGCGCAGACGCGTGTCGCGCAAGCCCGGAAGGTCTCGTGATTGGCAAAGCCGGTCAGGCCGTCGTGCGTTGCAAGGTAAGCGATGCGGGCCTGCGCCTCGCGCAGCGCCGTCATGTCCGATCCCAGACCATGGTAGCCGGCGAAACGGCCGTGCTCGTCAATTATGGGCTTGCCGCTCAGCCGCCACCACGCCGCCGTCCTATCAGGTCGCGTTGCTTCCACGACGATATCTCGGAACGGCAAGCGGCCGACGAGCGCGTCATCGATCGCCGCGGCGCCCGATGTGCCTGCAGCGAGAAGGCTGGCCAGCGGGACGCCGGCGAGGAACGGAAGACCGGCGATGGCAGCGAAGCGATCGAGATCACCGCTGAGGCGCAGCTGCCCATCGCACGACCACAACCAATCGCCGGCACCGCTGGTGGCGCCCTCCAGCAGCAGGTCGACAAGATCGTCCTGGGCACCGCGGACGGTGCGTATCGACGCGCCCACCGCTTGCCGCGCGATCGCACGCCGCACCGCCAACTTGACCAGGGCATCGGCGACGCCGACCAGGGCGAGGCCGGCTGAGATCATTGTGACGGCGAGCAGCGACATCGCATCCATCGTCGGCGCGAAGAAGGGGATCAGCAGCGTCGTCGCGACAGCTGTGGAGACCAGCGCCCAGTGCGGACACGCCTCTGCGCTGCGTACCGCGACCCCGGGCACGTCTCTCCCGACCTCTCTTTGCTGAATTGTCCAGGACATCACCCTCTCACCTTTTCAGGCAGAACTTGCCAATTCATGCATGGTCGGATCGGCGACGGTGTCTCGCGATTGATCCGGGTGGACAGTCCACGGCCAATTTGTTAGCACCGCCCTCGCCCCGAGCCTTCGCGCCCGGCGGCACCTTCGATGGGCGCATAGCTCAGTTGGTAGAGCAGCTGACTCTTAATCAGCGGGTCCACAGTTCGAGCCTGTGTGCGCCCACCATCGAAGGCCTACGCCGCGCAGAAAGTTGCGGGAACGCGGGACGGTCCGGATCCGTGGCCCCTACTTCCGCGTAAAGCTTTTCGCTTCGGCCTCCATAACGACGGACTCGTTCTCGTGCCATCAGGCGGGTGCGAAGGTCCCGCCGGTTGCGGCGGCGACCACCATGTCATGGCGGTAAATTTCGCGACGCACAGTCTTTCTGGAGGGCGGCTAGTTCTTGCGGGACGGATGAGCTTGCTTGGAGGCCGCGCCGGCCTGCTTGATCAGGAGTTCGCCCAGCTTCAGTGCGTTGACCGGCATGAGGAGATAGTGAAGCCAACCAAAGCGCGGGTCTCGCACGTGCAACAGAGAGCGCGCCTGCAGACTGTCGAGTTCGGCGGTCCAGTTCGGTTCGACGATGGCGGAAACGGCTTGGCCAGGCTTCCATCGTTCGACACTCCTGGGCTCCATAAGCGATCGGCACTCGCCAAGCTGACGCAACCAGAGATCGACGGATTCCACGTCCAGCTGCAACGCGACAGTCGGGTTCCCGTTGAGGGTCACGATCACGGATCGTCGATCTTCGGTAAGCTTCCAGATCGGCCGCGTCATAAATGCCTCGTCGTGGGAGGAAGGATCGCTGCTTCTATGGTCTGCGACGACAGGATCCGCCAGTCATGCGCGCAACGCAGTAGGTCAGCGGCTACGAAGCAGGTCAATATCTGATGACCCGCTGCCTCCGCGCGACCTTTGGGACTGACAAAGGTCGGTCCGCGCGTTTCCAGGCCATGGCCGAGGCGACGTTTTGGGCAGGATGACATGGCGGGATGCCACACCATCTGCCGTCCATGCCTTCTCTCCTTTACCGATTGGACCTGATCATCGTCGGCGCCGGCTCGGCGGGCATCGCCGCCGGCCGTGCCGCCCGCGCGCGCGGTCTTTCCGTGCTGCTGCTTGAGGCGCGCGATCGGCTCGGCGGCCGCGCCCACACGTCAGATCGCGGCACCGCCTACGCGCTCGACCTGGGCTGCAAATGGCTGCATTCGGTGCTCTCGGCGCATGCCCACAACTACCAGCGCTTCACCCGCACCTTGCGTGAACGCGAGATGCCTTACGTGATCGCCGGCACCGCGGCCACGGGCTGGGCAAGCTCTCCACCAAGCGCAACGGGCCCCTGCGCGCGCCGATGGCCGCTGGCATTTCGGCTCGGACGACCAACTCCGTCTTTCCGGGACGCCGCAGGCGGGCCCGGAACCCATGACAACGTGGATGCCAAAAAAGGAGAGACGGTGCCGCCTCTCCACGCATCCGCGTCGTCATGGGTTTCGGGCTGTCGCTCCGCTCTAACCGGATTCACACATGCGTTCGGAGAACGTGGCGGAGTTCCCTTCTCCCTTGCGGGAGAAGAGCCTGCCCCGGACTCGATCCGGGGTGCCCGAAGGACGGATGAGGGGTCGGGGAATGTCGCCGTCTCCGCCTGCCGCAGCTCCCAGCTTCCCAGAATCGAGCGACCCCTCATCCGGCGCTTTGCGCCACCTTCTCCCGCAGGGGGAGAAGGGAATCTACGGCATGATTGCCCCGGGCAGACCCAGACAGAGGTGTGAATGCCGCAGTCGCTCCGCTCGCCCCGGAAAGACGGTCGTTCCCAGGATGACAAAAGGGGGCATTCCCACCATCTTCCTTTCATGACAACGTATGCTTCCAACGCCGACGTGGTGATCGTCGGCGCCGGCTCGGCCGGCATCGCCGCCGGGCGCACGGCGCGAGTCCGCGGCCTTTCCGTGCTGCTCCTCGAAGCCCGCGACCGCGTCGGCGGCCGCGCCCACACGTCGGATTGCGGTACACCCTACGCGCTCGATCTCGGCTGCGAGTGGCTGCATTCGGCCGATCGCAACGTCTGCGCCGGGCTCGCCCGCGACCTCGGGTTGAAGCTCGACAAGCGCGACCCGCCGTGGCGGAAGCGGCAGCCGCAGCGCGGCTTCGGCTTCGAGGACCAGGACGCCTTCGGCCGGGAGCAGGCCGGCTTCTATCAGCGGCTCGACGACGCCGCGGCCGTGGCCGAGATCACCGGCCGCGATCGGCCGGCATCGGAGCTGCTCGATCCCGCCGCGCGCTTCAACGGCCTCACCGACGCGATCTCGACCTACTACAACGGCGCGCCCCTCGAGCGCGTGTCGGTGCTCGACTTCGGCCGCTACACCGACACCGAGGAAGACTGGCGGGTCGAGGGCGGCTACGGCGCGATGTTCGCCCAGGCGGCCTCGGGGCTGCCGGTGCGGCTCGGCTGCCACGTCACGGCGATCGACCATTCCGGCTCGACCATCCGGGTCGAGACGAGCACCGGCACCATCGAGGCCGGGCACGTCGTCGTCACGGTGCCGACCAACGTGTTGGCGGCGGGCGCGATCCGTTTCACCCCCGCCCTCGACGATCACCTTCACGCTGCCTCGAACCTGCCGCTCGGCCTCGCCGACAAGCTTTACATGCGCCTCGCGAGCCCCGAAGCGGTCGCGCCCGACACCCGGCTGATGGGCTCCGTGAAGACGCGCGACACAGGCGCCTATACGTTGCGCCCGCGCGGTCGCGATCTCGTCGAGGGCTATTTCGGCGGCGACTACGCCCGCGAGCTGGAGAAGGGCGGCCTTCCGGCCTTCGCCGATGCCGCGCGGCGCGAGATCGCCGGGGCCTACGGCCACGACTTCGCCGGCGCGCTGGTACCGGTCGTCGCCACCGGCTGGGCCGGCGACCCGCTGGCGCTGGGCTCGTATTCGCATGCCTTGCCCGGCCACGCCGACTCCCGCGGGATGCTGGCGACGCCGGTGGACGGCCGCCTGTTCTTCGCCGGCGAGGCGACCTCGCGCCGGTTCTTCTCGACGGCGCACGGCGCCTTCGAGGAAGGCACGCGCGCGGCGCTGGCCATCGCGGCGGGGCAGCACACGCGGTGGACCGCCGCCGGCTGAGAGCGGCAAATCCGCCGGCGCAGGAAGGCGTCGGAACCCGCCCTGGCGCCGGTCATTCTACCAAGGATCGGCGGATGCGCGACGCATCGCGACGCAAAATGCGGGTGGTTGATCGTCAGGGGGTGTGTCCCCTTCGGGGCAGGTTCATGTCGCCGATTGGCGACATCCTGGCGGGCAGGTTGGCGGGGAGGACAGGCCCGGTTCCCCCTTGCCGGCATCGGCGCTAAGAGGCACGGCGAAATGCCGTCGAACAACAAGCGAGAACCATGACCTACGATCTCATCGTCATCGGCACCGGCCCCGGCGGCTACGTGTGCGCCATCCGCGCGGCGCAGCTGGGCCTCAAGGTGGCGGTGGTGGAGAAGCGCGAGACCTTCGGTGGGACCTGCCTGAACATCGGCTGCATCCCTTCCAAGGCGCTGCTCTACGCCAGCGAGAAGTTCGAGGAGGTCGCGCACGATTTCCCGGCGCTGGGCGTCGAGGTCGGCGAGGCCAAGCTGAACCTCAAGGCGATGATGAAGCACAAGGACGACACCGTCGGCGCCAACGTCAGCGGCGTGTCGTTCCTCTTCAAGAAGAACAAGGTCGACACCTTCATCGGTGCCGGCTCGATCCCCGCGCCGGGCAAGGTCGAGGTGAAGGCCGCCGACGGCGCCACGCAGACGCTGGACACCAAGGCGATCTGCATCGCCACCGGTTCGGACGTCGCGAAGATTCCCGGAGTCGAGGTCGACGAGACGGTGGTCGTCTCCTCGGAGGGCGCGCTGAAGCTGGAGAGCGTGCCCAAGAAGCTGCTGGTGGTGGGCGGCGGCTATATCGGGCTGGAGCTCGGCTCGGTGTGGAAGCGGCTCGGCGCCGAGGTCGAAGTGGTCGACTTCCTTGATCGCATCCTGCCCGGCATGGACGGCGAGGTGTCGAAGCAGTTCCAGCGCATGCTGGAGAAGCAGGGGCTGACCTTCCATCTCGGCTACAAGGTCGCCAGTGTCGAACGCACCAACTCCGGCGCCAAGGTCACCGTGGAACCGAAGGACGGCGGCGAAGCCAAGACCTTCGAGGCCGACGTCGTGCTGCTCGCCATCGGCCGCAAGCCCAACACCGAGGGGCTCGGGCTCGAGGCCATCGGCGTCGCGCTCGATCGCGGTCGCGTGACGGTGGGCGAGAGCTTCGAGACGAACGTCGAGGGCATCTACGCCATCGGCGACGTGATCCGCGGCCCGATGCTGGCCCACAAGGCCGAGGACGAGGGCGTGGCGCTGGCCGAGATGCTCGCGGGCCAGCATGGTCACGTGAACTACGGCGTCATCCCCGGCGTGGTCTACACCTCGCCCGAAGTCGCCGCCGTCGGCCGCACCGAGGAGGAGCTGAAGGCCGCCGACATCGTCTACAACGTCGGCAAATTCCCCTTCAGCGCCAACGGCCGTGCCCGCGCCATGCGCCACACCGAGGGTTTCGTGAAGGTGTTGGCGGATGCGCAGACCGATCGCGTGCTCGGCGTCCACATCATCGGCGTCGGCGCAGGAGACCTCATCGCCGAGGCTGCCGTGCTGATGGAGTTCGGCGGCTCCTCGGAAGATCTCGCCCGCACCTGCCATGCGCACCCGACCTTGAACGAGGCGGTCAAGGAGGCGGCCATGGCCGTGGAGAAGCGCGCGATCCACATGTGAGGAGCAGGGCTCTTGCCGCCCGCATGACCCTGCTCTACCTTGACCATGCTTGGTCGGCGGCTCGTCATCCGCTTCGGTGAGGCTGCCGCCTTACTTGCAGATCAGCACCAACATGCTAGCGGCCACGCTCGTCGCCAGCACTTGTATGTCCACAGGTGTGCGCGGATCCCGTGAGATCGTTACGGCGTCATCGTGCAGGCGGTTGTCGCAGGCGCAACTCGGCAGTCTACCAGTGTGCGTGCAGGCATCGTGGTGCATGCAGGCCTCGTCAAGCAGGTCGACGGGCGGCGTGCCGGGCCGATTGCCGATGCCGCAATAGTTGCCGTGGATCAGCAGCGGGCCGCGGCGTAGGGCGGTGACGTTGTCCTTCACCGCCGCGGCTACATCGCCTCGCTTTAGGTCGCGAGCCGACTTGTCGACCATCTCATCCGGTGTCCTGCGGTTCGAGCGAGCCACAGCGGCCGTGGGGTTCACGACCTCTGGATTGCCAGGCACACCGACCGTCTGGGCGCAGGCGGCAGAGGCCGAGGAAGCGACGACGATAGCGATGGCTAAGAATGAAATGCGCAAGAGCCGCTCCGCATGCGCGCCACGCGGCGCGCCGACAAGACGCGCAAAGCGGCGCCCAGCTTTCGCTCTCTGTCGCTTACAGCAGCTTGTCCAGCGTGATCGGCGTCTCCCGGACGCGCACGCCAGTGGCATGCCACACGGCATTCGCGACCGCGCCGGCCGTGCCGGTGATGCCGATCTCGCCGACGCCCTTGATCCCCAGAGGGTTCACGTGAGGGTCGTCCTCCGCCACGCTGATCGCCTCGACGTGCGGGATGTCGGCGCTCACCGGCACATGGTACTCGCCGAGGTTCGGGTTCATCGGCCGCCCCGAGCGCTTGTCGAACAGGGCATGCTCGTGGAGTGCGAAGCTGACGCCCCAGATCATGCCGCCCTTGAGCTGGCTGTCGACCATGCGCGGGTTGACGATGCGCCCGGTCGCGAAGGCGCCGACGAGGCGCGTGCAGCGGATCTGGCCCAGGTCGGGATCGACTTTCACTTCGGCGAAGACCGCGCCGTGCGCGCACAGAGCGAAGGTTTTGGCGATGGCCTGGTCGGGGCCGGACTCGCCCTTGCCGTTGATCTCAGCCACGCCGGCGCGCTGCATGATCGCCGTCACCGCCTCGCCGCGGCTCTCGTCGTCCTGCCGCACCAGCCGCCCTTTGTGCAGCATCAGGTCGGCGTTGCCGGCGCCGAACAACGGCGAGCGCTCGTCCTTCGTGGCCAGCGCCCCGAGCTGCCGGACGACATCCTGCCCGGCCTCATAGATGGCCAGGCCGCCCGTCGACATGCCGCCCGAACCGCCGGTGATGGTGGTGCTCGGCAGCTCGGAATGGCCCATGTCGAAGTCGATCGCGGCGTAATCGACCCCCATCGCATCGGCGGCGACCTGGGACAGGGCGGTCCAGGCTCCCTGACCCATATCGTGCGAGCCGCACTCGACCCGCGCCGAGCCGTCGGCCCTGAGCGTCGCCTTGGCGGCGCCTGGGAACTGGTTGGCCGGGAACAGCGCCGTGCCCATGCCCCAGCCCACCAGCAGCCCGTCGGAGTCGCGCATCCGGCGCGGCTCCAGCGGCCGGTTCGTCCAGCCGAAGCGCTCGGCACCGACGCGATAGCACTCGCGAAGCTGCTTCGAAGAGAACGGCTTGCCGGTAATCGGCTCGACCTCGGCGTAGTTCTTAAGCCGAAACGCGAGCGGATCCATGCCGTACTTCTCGGCGAGCTCGTCCATTGCCACTTCCAGGGCGACGCTGCCCGGCGCCTCGCCTGGAGCCCGCATGAAGAGCGGCGTGCCGACATCGTTGCGAACGCCGGCGTGAGTGGTCGAGATTGCCGGGCTGGCGTAGAGGTGCCGCGTAATCGTGCCTGCGGGCTCGATGAAGAGATCGAACGAACTCGACGGCGCGACGGTGTGGTGGTCGATCGCGGTCAGCGCGCCGTCGGCATCGGCGCCGAGCTTCACCGTCTGGCGCGTGGCGCCACGATGACCGACCGGGCCGTACATCTGCTCGCGGCGCAGCACCAGCTTGACCGGCTTGCCCATCATCTTGGACGCCATGACGCCCAGAACCTGCGGACCGGAGATCAGGCCCTTCGAGCCGAATCCACCGCCGAGGAAAGGCGTGCGGATGTGGATGTTTTCCGGCTTCAGCCCGAACAGTCCGGCAAGCCGAGCCTGGGCGATCGGCATGCCCTGGCTTGGCGTGTCGAGAAACAGCTGGTCGCCGTCCCAGCGCGCGACGATGGCATGCGGCTCCATCGCGTTGTGATATTGCGGCGGCGTTTCGAACACCGTCTCGGTGCTCTTGGCGGCACCAGCCAGACCGCCGGCCACGTCGCCGGTGCCGGCCTTGGGCGGCATGCCCGGCCCGATCGTCTCGGGCTCGAAGCTCTCGCCGTCGAACCCGATCATGGCCTGCTCGACCTCGTAGCGCGGCGCCAGCAGCGCCACGCCCTCGGTCGCCGCCTCGAGGGTCTCGGCGATCACAACCGCGATGGACTGGTGCGCGTAGAGCACGCGGTCGTCCTGCAGAAGATCCAGCTTGAACTCGAAGCGGCCGTCGTTCTGATGCGGATGCCGCTCGAGCTTGGGTGCGTTGTCCGGGGTCATGACCTCGATGACGCCGGGATGCGCCTTGGCGGCGGCCACGTCGAGGTGGGTGACGCGGCCCTTGGCGATTCCGGCGACGCAGAGCGCGGCGTGGAGCATGCCCTCGGGGTGGTTGTCGGCGGCGTAGGTGGCCGAGCCGGTGACTTTGAGGAAGCCCTCGCGGCGGGGCACCGGCTGGCCCATGGAGGAGCCGTGACGAACGCGGGTCTCAGGCATGGAGGGGAACTCCCTGAATGGAGGCGAAGGGGGATGCGGGCAGCGCCGGCATGCGCTCCGGCGTGCCGGCGGCGGCCAGCGTCAACGCCCGCACCACGATGCGGCGGGCGAGCTCGATCTTGAAGGCGTTGTCGCCGGACGGCTTGGCGTCGGCCACAGCGGCATCGGCGGCGACGCGGAAGCTTTCGACCGAAGCCGGCTTGCCGGCCAGCGCGGCCTCGGCCTCGCGGCAACGCCACGGCTTCATCGCCACGCCGCCAAGCGCGAGCCGCGCCTCCCCGATCATGTCACCCTGCAGCTGCAGCGATGCGGCGGCGGATACCACGGCGAACGCATAGGAGGTTCGCTCCCGAACCTTGAGGTAGCGGGAGTGGGCGGCGAAATGCGCGCCATGGGGAGGGATGCGGATCGCGACGACGAGGTCGCCCGGCTTCAGCACGGTCTCTTTCTGCGGCGTGTCGCCGGGGAGAAGGTGAAAAGCCTCCAGCGGCACCTCGCGGCGGCCGTCCTTGCCCTCGATCTCGACGATGGCATCGAGCGCGACCAGCGGCACGACGAAGTCCGAAGCATTCGTGGCGATGCACTGCTCGCTCCACCCCAGGATGGCGTGCAGACGGTTGAGACCGCCCAAGGCATCGCAGCCGGCACCAGCCTCGCGCTTGTTGCAGCGGCTGGCGACATCGTAGAAATAAGCGCAACGCGTGCGCTGAAGCAGGTTGCCGGCGGCGGTGGCGGCGTTTCGCAGTTGCGCTGAAGCCCCGGACAGCAGCGCCTCCGCCACCGACGGGAACGTGTCGGCGAAGCGCGGCTCGTAGGAGAGGTCGCTGTTGCGGACCAGCGCGCCGATCCGCACGCCGCTGTCGGCGTCCCACGTGATAGTGCCGAGATCCGGCAGACGCGTGACGTCGACGATACGCGTCGGCCGCACGACGTTTCCCTTCATCAGATCCAGCAGGTTGGTGCCGCCGCCGAGATAGCTCGCGCCGGGCTGCATTGCGGCGGCGACCGCCTCGGCAGGTGTCGTCGCACGGATGTATTCGAAGTCGATCATGCCGCTACCCCGCGCTGTTCGGTCATGCGCGCGCTTGCCTCGACGACCGCCTCGACGATCCCGGCATAGGCGCCGCAACGGCACAGGTTGCCGCTCAAGCCCTCGCGGATGCGCTCGGGATCGCTGCCGGCGTGGCCTTCGGCGATCAAGCCGACGGCGCTCATGATCTGGCCCGGCGTGCAGAAACCACACTGTAGCGCGTCATGCTCGATGAAGGCGGCCTGCAGCGGATGCAGGATGTCGCCGCGGGCCAGTCCCTCGATGGTGGTGATGGAGGCGCCGTCGTGGCTGACGGCAAGGGCGAGGCAGGCGTTCACGCGGCGCCCGTCGACGAGGATCGTGCACGCTCCGCACTGGCCGCGGTCGCAGCCCTTCTTGGTGCCGGTGAGGTCGAGCCGTTCGCGCAAAAGGTCGAGCAAGGTGACGCGGGGATCGTCGAGAGCGATGTCTCGAGCCTCGCCATTGATGGTGAGGGTTAGGGCAAAGGTCATGCGGCGAGCTGATCTTTCTGGGTCGGTCGCGCGAGGGCACATCCCTCGCGCGACACAAATGATGTAGGTCGCCCCGACGCTACGTCCATCCCAGCGGGTATCAAGCCACCGTGTCGGCCGATTTGGCGTCGCGCTGCCCTATCGGCCTGGGCGCACCCGTCGTCGTGTCGCGCGCCGTCTGCATCTCCATCTCGGCATTGAGCTGCGCTCCGAGCAGCAGCACGGTGGTGGAGAGCCAGATCCAGGTCATGAAGCCGATGACGGCACCCAGCGACCCGTAGGTCTTGTTGTAGGAGCCGAAGTTGCTGACGTACCACGAGAAGCCGACCGACAGCGCCACCCAGCCGACAGCGCCGAAGCCACCACCCCAGGTCACCCAGCGCCACTGCGGCGGCCGGCGGTCCGGCCCGTAGCGAAACAGCAGCGCCAGCGCCGCGACGAGCACTGCGAGCATCAGCGGGATGCGCGCGATGCGCACGGCCAGCGCGAAGGCGGCGTCGAGCCCCATGGCGGCGAACAGGGCCGGCAGCGCCACGACGACGACGAGGCCGAGCATCATGGTCACGATGCCACCGAGGGTGAAGGCCAGGGACGTGCCGGTGAGACGAAGGAAGCTGCGCCCCTCATGCTCGCCGTAGACATCGTTCAGCGCCGAGAACATGGCCTTGGTCGCGGCATTCGAACTCCACAGCGCCGTCGCCAGCCCGACCACGAGACCGATCCCGAGACCGCTGGAAGGGCTTTGCGTCAGTCGTTTCACCTGCTCGCTGATGATCTCCATGCCGCCGGAAGGAATCACGCCGGCGAGCGCGTCGAGCTGCTTGGCGATGGTCGAGGGGTCGGACACGAGGCCGTAGAGCGAGACCAGCGCGGTGATCGCCGGCACCAGCGACAGCAACGCGTAGAACGTGACGCTGGCCGCCTCCGACATCAGCTCGTTCTCACCGAACTTGCCTGCCGTGCGTTTGGCGATGGACCACCAGCCGCGCGGCGGGATCTGCGTCGGGGTCACAGCGTCTCGCCCCTGCGCCTGCGGCGTGAGCGCCGCTTTGGCCTTCGACGCCGCCGGTTGTGTCGGCGGCAGCGCCTGCGGCTTGAGCCGCGCCAGGGCGGCGCGATCCTCCTTTCCCGTGCGCCGAAACGCAAAGACGAGGGTGCCGGCCCCGACGAGGACCGAGAAGAGGGACGGACGTTTGCGTTTCAAGACCAAGCTCCGATCGAGCAGCGTTCGTGGCTCGATGCGGAACCCCCAATAAAGCCGGAGGGTTGCGGCGGCACGGCGGATCAAGCCGTCAATGATCGACAGCTTGGCCAAAGCCGTGGCGCCGCATCCTGGTCTGTTCTTGCAGCCTTGGTGCCGCAACCTGCGATCCGCCCGTTGCAGCGGCACCGGTGGCCCTCTATAGGTCGGTCATCCGCACACCGCCGGACCTTGGGGCGTCGCCAAGCGGTAAGGCAGCGGATTTTGATTCCGCCATCCGGAGGTTCGAATCCTCCCGCCCCAGCCACCCAGACCGCTCGATACGAGATTTCTGCGCTTGCGCCAGGAAGTCGCGTGTTCACGGGAGCTCAGCAGTCGGCTACCAGTCTGCGAGGCGCCAAGGAACGTGCTTCCGCCGGCTTTCCGGCGGCAATGCGGGTCGGGTCTGCGCCGCCAAAAATGCAATCTCCAAAGCAGGATGATGCATTCGGATCGCAGGGCGCCCTGCAGCCTACGTATGCACCCAATCAGCAGGCGCACTACGAAGCTCGAGCGGTTTATCGGCGGCAAGATCGGTCGTGATAAGCCTGGTCGGTCCTCTGATCCTTCCGGAGGATCAAGACTTCCTGCCCGGCCCATTCGAGCGGCAGGGATCGCACAAGCGACGTGACCGTCAGGCCCGCGGGCGCGCGTCCCTCGGCAATCGTTGTGACGATCGTCGGTGACACGAAGGCGAGCGGCGCAAGGAAGCGCACGTGACGCTCGCCGCATCCTTCCTCCCTCGCGATGTCCTCGAACGAGCGGATATCGGCAGCGACATCTCGCATCCAGTGTCGCGCCTTGCCGATCGCGAGGAGGAGCTGCCCCCGCGCCACATCCGACAAGCAAGACCGACCATCGTCATGCTGGCTCTTCGCTCGCCTGACCTTGCGTGGAGCCCAGGCGATCGAGTGCAGTCGCACGGGCCGCTCCGTTGCGTCCTCCTCATCACCTTCCGACTCAGCGAACTCGGATGGTCCGAGACCGCCGACGGCCATGCTGTTCTCGTAGATCTCCATCGTGACCGTGCCGGCCCCGACCACCACGGATCGCACGTGCGCGTCGACCAACTCCCGATCGGAAAGCTCCGGAAGAGATCCGATCGTTGATCGCAAGGCGCCGACAACGGCCTCCTCCAGATCTGGCGCCGCGATCCGGGTCACCGATCCCGCGGCGTCCTTCCTGTTCTGCAGCACCGCCTGGGAGACGTAGTAGCGGTAGCACAGCCCGTTTTTGCTGGCGTGGCTTGGCGTCAGGCGGTTGCCGCGATCGTCGTAGAGCCGGCCGACAAGCAAGGCTGAGGAGGTCGCCAGCCGCGCGCGATGCAGCGTCGTCTGAGCGTCGAGGCCATCCTGCACCGCCTGGAAGACCGCGCGCTCGACGATCGGCTCCTGCGCTCCGCGATGAACTTCGCCGCGATAGACCACCTCGCCGACGTAGAAGCGGTTGCGTAGAAGGTGCGCGAGGGCGCCGACGCCGAAGAAGCCGCCGCCGCGCGAGGTGATCCCCAGCGAGCGGAGGTCGGCGGCCAGCGCTCCGACGGACTTCAGCGCGAGATAGCGCTCGAAGATCGTCCGCACCGCAGCGGCCTCCTGCGGCACGACAAACAGTACCTTGTCCCTGCTGCCGTAGCCAAGCGACAGCGGGCCACCGACCCAGAGGCCCTTGCGCTTGGAGGCGGCGATCTTGTCGCGCACGCGCTCGCCGATCACCTCGCGCTCGAACTGCGCGAAGGAGAGCAGCACGTTGAGCGTGAGCCGACCCATGCTCGACGTGGTGTTGAAAGACTGCGTGACCGAGACGAACGACACGCCGTGCGCGTCGAACAGCTCGACCAGCTTGGCGAAGTCGGCGAGCGAGCGGGTGAGGCGGTCGACCTTGTAGACCACGATGATGTCGATGCGCCTGGCCCGGATCTCGTCCAGCAGCCTCTGCAGCGCGGGGCGATCGAGCGAGGCGCCGGACAGACCGCCGTCGTCAAAGTAGCCGGGCACCAGGCGCCAGCCTTCGTGCGCCTGGCTCTTGATATAGGCCTCGCAAGCCTCGCGCTGCGCGTCGAGCGAGTTGAACGCGAGGTCGAGATTATGCTCGGTCGACTTGCGCGTGTAGATCGCACAGCGCTGAGGCTTGGGCTGGTGCGGCTTCATGGGTTCACCCCGCCGATCGGCCTTGGTGCTGGAGATCGCGCCCGTGCATCTTGAGATCGCCCGCGCCCAGGTGCCTCTCGATCTGAAGCAGGCCTGCGCAGCCCGAAGAAGCGGTTGCCGTTCCACGTCGTGCCGGTGATGGCCTTCGCGGTGGCGGAGAGGCTCGGCAGCATCTGACCGTTCCAGGCGAAGCCGCCCTCGACGACCATGACCTGGTGCATGGCGCCCTCATGTTCGCGCACGAGCACTGTCCCGATCTTGAGCCGCGTCGGAACTACCCCGCCGCCCTCGGCGAGCCGGTCGAGCATCCTGGCTGTAGGGCGATCGAGGCCACCAAGCCTCTGCTCCTGGACGTGATGCATGACCATCCGGCGCAGAAGTTCGCCGGAGAGCTGCCGAGTCGGGCGTGCGCCGGTCATCCTCAGCCAGAGCGAGCGGAGCTCATCCGTATTGAGGGTGCGAAGGCGAACGAGCTCGCGGGCAAGATCGTCGGCCGTCCGAGAGACCGACGAAACCGGGCGTGCGCCGCGCACGGCTTACGCTGCCCTCTTGCAGCGGAGACGCGTCGCCACGCTCACGCCGTGGCGGCCGCGGTCACCGTGGCGATGGCGTCCGCCTGAATCCGGTAGACGGAGGTGTCCGCCCCGGCATCGCGGATCCGCACGATCGTCAGCCCGCTCTTGCGAAGCACGCTCAAGGCGGCGCGCGTCGTATGCGGCAGCCAGCCCGTGGCGGCGATGAGGTTGTCGATCGTGACGCCCTCATCGCGGCGCAGCAAAGCCATCACCATCGCGCGCTTCGAGCCAGCCTTGGCAGCTCCGACCTGCGTCTTTCCAATCGCCTGCGGATCGATCGAGGCGGCCGAGCCGATCTTGGTCGAGGCTGCTTCCGGCGCAGGCGTTATCGCCAAAACGGCCAGCCGGCCTGCCTTCAGGATCTTGAGGCTGGTGGAGTGGCCTTGCTCGTCCTCGCGCCAGACCGGCATGTCGGCCTTCGCGCGAACCTCGCGAACCAGCCCAAGCTCGACGAGCTTGGCGCCAGCCTTGGCCGCGGCTGCGGGCTTGAGATCACTTGGACGGATGGCGAGGGCATCGTCGCGGATGCAGGCCGAAGCCAGGATGGCGAGGTGGGTAGAGGTCAGCTTAATCATGGGTAGGCTCCAATGCGCTGTTGAAGCCGCCGCTGCAGCTCCCACGCGCTCGAGCCCGCGTCGCGCGCGGCGACGAGGGCAGACCGAAGCTCGATGAAGGCGTCGGGCGATCAGTCCGAGCCGGCTGCGCTCTCCCGCTGGCGCCACCGCACCACCGAGGTCGCGTTGAGCAGCGTCGCCGCATCGTCGATCAGGGCCTCGATGTCGAGCAGCGTGCGGAAGGCACGCTCCGGCAGTCCCTGCCTGCTCAAGCCGCTGGCAGTGCGCGCGATGATCGCCGCCTCGCCAAGCTTGCTGGCGTTATCTTCTGCGAAATCACCGATGATCCTTGCTTCCAGCTCGCTCGCCATGCCGCCGCTCCGTTCCCGCTCGACACGCTTGCTCCGTTCGCGGCAGCAGTCGAATGGAATGTGCGGCCGGCCCGCACTATTCCAAGCCAGCGCCACCAAGTGTCTCCCGGTGGAGACTACATGTGCGATTAAGAGAAACGGGTCGGCCGATTGCAGCTGTTTGCCCTTTAGCCTTGCTCTCAAGTTCAATGCGTTTAGGTCGATACCATCAGCGCGCTCATTGAGCCGCTCCAAAGGAGCTGGCTTTAGGCCCATAACTTTGAACAAGTTTTTCGAAGCTGTGGCTAGGACCTCGATGCTTTTGATGACATGGGTGATGGTACCAGTGAATGGCTGTATGTGGCCGGAAGCGGCGGGTCTGGTTCGGTCGACAGACCAGGGTAGCTGCCTTTCCGTCGCCATGCGAGTGGGTCTATAAGCCGTCGAACGCGTCAAATGTTTAGGACGCGGGGGCGACGGCTGATCGTAGGCCGCGGCAGCGAAGGTGAAGGCCCAGCGTAACTTCTCGGGGTGAGGCCTCGGCCTTTAATTTCTTTTAAGGTTCGGTGTTGCGCTAGTCTAAGAGCCTGTTTGAGAATGGCGTTGCCGCGGTTTTCGTAGCGTGATTCAAGCTTGTGATGTGGACATCAGCAAGCCGCGGTCGGATGGCCGAGATCGCCAAGAAGACCAAGCGTTATCCGACCGACCTTACCGATGAGGAGTGGGAGCGGATGCGTCCGTTCCTGCCCAAGCCCGGGAAGCGCGGACGCAAGCCCGCCACCGATCTCCGGGAGGTCCTGAACGCGATCCGCTACATGGCGCGCTCGGGTGGGGGCTGGCGCATGCTGCCCAAGGACTTCCCGCCCTGGCAGACGGTGTACTGGTGGTTCCGCCGCTTCGTGCGACGGTTCCTGTTCAAATCGATCCACGACATGGCGGTGATGATCGACCGCGAGCGGATGGGCCGCGAGGCCAGTCCCTCGGCCGGTATCCTCGACAGCCAGAGCGTCAAGGCGCCGGGCGCCGCCGCCCGCGGGTACGACGCCGGCAAGAAGATCGTCGGGCGCAAGCGCCACATCGCCGTCGACACCGACGGCCGCCTGCTGATGGTCAACCTGACCACGGCCGACATCTCAGACAGCGCCGGCGCGCAGATGATCCTCGACGCGATCCGCAAGCGCTGGCCGTGGATCAAGCACCTCTTCGCCGATGGCGCCTACGACCGGCGCACGCTCATGGACAAGGCCGCCGCCAAGGAGTTCGTCGTCGAGGTGATCCGGCGCATCGACGGGCAGAAAGGCTTCGAGGTCCTGCCCAAGCGATGGGTTGTCGAGCGCACCTTCGGCTGGATGACCCGCTGGCGCCGCCTCGTGCGCGACTACGAGAACCGCATCGACGTCTCCACCGCCATGATCCACGTCGCCATGGGAAGCGTACTGTGGCGACGCATCGTCCATTGAGGCATTCTCAAACAGACTCTAAGGTGGGAGAAGTTATGCTTCTTGAAGGTTTTCTGCGATGATGGCCCCAAGCATCAAGCGGTCGCGACACGCTCTAAAAAGATGCTGGCGACGCAGGGGACGTCCGTGATTCGCATAGCTGCGCATTGCCGGCGGGTTGCCGATATTGTTGTCAGCGGTCGGCTTGGTAGGCGAGCTCGCGGCTGAGTTGGGGATTGTACAGGTTGGAAGGCTCAAATCCCGCATTGCGCAGAGCTTGCGCCCGGTCGAGGGGCACGAATTCAGCTACCCTCGCGCCCGGATAGAAGACGACGTGGGGGGTCGTCACGCAGAAGCCGCGAGCCGTGTTGACTTGTAGAGCGATGTGGATCGCAAGTTTGTCGGGCGTAAGCTCCTTTGGGTCGATCTGTTGAAGGGCCAAAGACAGGATATCGGAGCGAACCAGCATCTCGATCGGCGATGGTACGTCAACTCGCCTTTGGCAGAAGAGCTGACCGTGGTAACCGCTGTCGCTTGCTTCGGCGCCGATGTATGGATCGTGTACTAGGCCGACACCTAATACGAAGCCTCCAGACCAAGCGATCCTCTCTTTGTCAGTCTTTATAAGGCCTGAACAGGCCAGTACGCGCTCATCGAAGAGAATCGGCGCGGCGAGGGCAGCCTGTGTAGTATTTACCGAGCCACTCGATGATATGTGCACGAAGGCGGAGCCGAACGCTTTATCGACCAGAGACTTATGGATCAAGTCCGGAGCTTCCAAGATACGCGAGGCGTTGACTATAGAGGTTCTTTCGAGATCACGTTTGGCCTCTAGCATCCACATCGCCGGCGTGTCGAACAACGGGTTCACGCACACACCAACATCGGCGGCTTTACCCAGCTCTGCAATCAGACGCTCGAGAACGAATCTTTGCGATTCGAAGGTATACGGCTTAGTTCCGCTGGTTTCACTAGCGGTAGACCCCGGATTGATGCGCCAGGCGTAGAGTAATTCGGGCACATGCACCGGCTCCTCGCCTCGGGCGAGCGATCGCGTCAGCACGTCGTAATCGTGACACCACTGCGCGCGATCGTCGGAATAAGCGCCAATCGTTCTCGCCCAGGCCACGTTGATCGCCATCAGATGGGTCGGATAACAACAGTTCATCAAAAGGACAGGATCGAAGTCAGGCTTGTAAAATGGGCTAAACTGTTGAGACTGCAGGTCAGATTTAAATTCGTCTGAGTAAAAGATCTTTGCCCTCGGATTAGCCAAAATCGCTCTGGCCAAGATTTCGAGAGCGTCGATGGTGACCCAGTCATCGGCATCAACCGGCAATAAGAAATCGCCGGTTGCCGATGCGAGCAGCGTTCGGTTCGCGCCCGCAATGCCGAGATTGCGTTCGTGCCGTATGACCCTCTGATCCCCGCTCGTCTTGATTGCATCAAGCCAGGCGACAGTTTCGGCAAGGGTCGATCCGTCATCGACAATGACGATTTCGACGTTGGGCCAAGTCTGCAACTTCACGGAGCGCAACGCTTCCGTGAGCAGCCTCGCGGGCTGATTAAAGACGGGCATGCCGACGGTGAGACGCAGATCGCTCTCGGCCTTTACCATCGAGCGTCGCTCGCCGATGCGCTTGTTCAGCCAGGGCCCGAAGACTTCCGGCGAGGAGAAGCTCAGCGCTGGTTTTGAGCGATCAGTGATCTGAAGCCATGGATTACGCTGGTCGAATCTTGGATTGAAGAAGGGGTCGTTCAGATCGGGATGCCTGCGGAAGAACAGCTCGCTATCAAGGGTCTGACCCCCAAGCGCCGTCGATGATTCATAATGGTAGATAGAGACGCAGGGATCGATGACACAGCGTAAGCCGGTCTCACGCATCCGGATGCAAAAATCAACATCGTTGTAATTGATAGGTAGGCCTAGATTGTAACCACCGAGCCTTAGAAAGGTCTCCCTCGAAAAAAGCATCAACGCGCCAGTCACCGCGAAGCAGTCGCGGCGGCTCTGCAGAAACAACGGTGCTCCCGGCTCGCCGTGATGCCTGCCGATGCCGTAATGCGACGCCCCCTGCTCCAACAGGACGACGCCGTTGTGCTGCACCGTTCCGTTCTCGTAGAGGCATAGACAGCCAACCACGCCGACACTCGCATCGGCGAGCATATATCCTACCATCTTATCGCCGCCGCTCTCGCTGACGATCTCGATATCATCGTTGATCAGCAGGACGTAATCGCCCCGGGCGGAAGACACTCCGAGATTGATCTTCTCCGCGAGATTAAACTCCAACGCGGCGTAGGCGACGAGACGCACTTCGGGATGCGACGCGAGGTGACGTTTCTGCTTTGGCGATAGATTGTCATTGTGCACGACCACGATTTCGTATGACGAGAAAAAGCGTTTTTCCTTGATGCTATCGACGGCCGAGCAGATAAGGTCGCGCTCTTCGCCCCGGATTAGACGTTTGCCGCCCGCTGTAGGAATTACGATGGAGACAGGCTTAGCAAGTCGCGCTGGATCATAGTCTATGCGCCACCAACCGGTGCTCTTCCCCGAAGTGATTGATCCCGTACGTCCGGCTTGGCGAACGAAGCTTTCCAGCGCAAGTCTCTGCCGGTCGATCGCGTAGCTCTTTTCAGAGATGCCGAGCGCAGTGGATCCAATGATCGCGCGCCAAAGGTAGCCGGTGCGTGGAACGTGGGCGCAAGTTGGCTTGGTCAGCGCCACCCTGAGCGCCAGGTCGTAGTCCTGTGTTCCATCGAACTGGCTGCGGAAGCCACCAAGCCTCGCGATCAGCTCACGACGGTAGACGGTCAGGTGCCCGACATACATCGTGCTCTCGAGCAGCGCAGGCGACCAACCGGGTTTCAACGAAAGATCGTAGACCTCTCCGTCTTCCGAAATCTTGCATTCGTC
Organism: Beijerinckiaceae bacterium; assembly: GCA_965198715.1. GTDB lineage: Bacteria > Pseudomonadota > Alphaproteobacteria > Rhizobiales > Beijerinckiaceae > RH-AL1. The sequence goes on along the minus strand of CBDAPV010000001.1, from coordinate 1,834,745 downwards.
GGTGTAAATCATGTCTGTCTTCGGCTCGTCACGTATGACGCTCGCGACAAGTTGCAGTACATCTCGGGCTAGAAGGTCGTCATGGTCAACGAGGGCAATATAATCGCCTTTTGCTGCCGCAAGCGCAAAATTTGTTGCGACGGATATTCCACCGTTCGATTGGAATATGACGGTGATCCTGGTATCCTCTTGTAAACCCTTAAGACAATTTATCGTTTCGGTAGAGGAAGACCCGTCATCGACGATGACCCATTCCCAATCGCGATAGATTTGATTCAGAATCGTCGTGGCCAACTCGCGGAGATATTTTGGCTTCGTGTTGTAACACGCCGTCAGGATAGAGAAAGATACCTCGCCGCCGGCCGTGGAGGCGCTATTTTCGACGTGGTACGGATTGCAGATGCTATCTAACGAGATCTTACGCCGATCCCGCTCTGGAGAAATGCGCCCTTCTTTGCGGCCGGAACGGATCCAGTGCACAATTGGATTGACGCCTGCCAAAAAGACATCCGGATTCTCTTTAAGATAACGCGCGCTTTCAAATAGCGCAGATGGATTGCGACCCTCCTGCGCACCGTACTTAATGTAGTGATCCAAAGCGTTTATAATACCCACATTTACTATCGCAGCAACTTCAAGATTGTTTTGCAAGTAATAATTCTCGTCGAAGTAACCGCTCGACATTGCAGTTGCAGATGCCTCTGCAATCGCAGTTGGAAAACGTCTCTCGCTAAGACCGTAGACAATGAAATGAATTAGCGGGTTGCCACCGACTTGCCTTACATCGGGATATCTGTCGAGGTAATATTCGATATCGAAATGTTCCGAAGGCCGTCGCATCTCCTTTGCACCTGCGACCAAAAAATGTAGCGCGAGTGAATGGCCGCAAAGAGCGAGAGACCTTAAATCCGGATTATGTAATTTATAGTAGTCTTCGTCGAACCACGGCTTTAAAAGATCTTCAATCAAGAAATCGTGCTGTTTAGTAATAGAAAATAGGGGAAGCTCTCTTATTTGAGGAATTAGTCGCATTATATGTTTTAGTTCGTCTTTGGCGGATGGAAAACGTCCTTCAGCCTTTCCAAATGCTTCGTAATGCTCCAACGGATTGCTGCCGCTTTCGTCGACATCACTATTGCGTAGAAGATAAAAGCTGCTGTCGAAAGAGATGTCGGCAGCCGCTTCTGGATCCGTCGTGGAATGCATCCGTTCCTACCAGGCGGTGGTGAAAGGTGTGGCAGTGTGATGCTTAGCATGCGCGTGCCGCCTTGTGTCCAGTTTTGTAGTCGTGGTTGACGATCGCTGGGTAGGCGCCCTTTGAGCCCGTTTGAGAATGGCGTTGCCGCGGTTTTCGTAGCGTGATTCAAGCTTGTGATGTGGACATCAGCAAGCCGCGGTCGGATGGCCGAGATCGCCAAGAAGACCAAGCGTTATCCGACCGACCTTACCGATGAGGAGTGGGAGCGGATGCGTCCGTTCCTGCCCAAGCCCGGGAAGCGCGGACGCAAACCGGCCACCGATCTCCGCGAGGTCCTGAACGCGATCCGCTACATGGCGCGCTCGGGCGGAGGCTGGCGCATGCTGCCCAAGGACTTCCCGCCCTGGCAGACGGTGTACTGGTGGTTCCGCCGCTTCGTGCGACGGTTCCTGTTCAAGTCGATCCACGACATGGCGGTGATGATCGACCGCGAGCGGATGGGCCGCGAGGCCAGTCCCTCGGCCGGCATCCTCGACAGCCAGAGCGTCAAGGCGCCGGGCGCCGCCGCCCGCGGGTACGACGCCGGCAAGAAGATCGTCGGGCGCAAGCGCCACATCGCCGTCGACACCGACGGCCGCCTGCTGATGGTCAACCTGACCACGGCCGACATCTCAGACAGCGCCGGCGCGCAGATGATCCTCGACGCGATCCGCAAGCGCTGGCCGTGGATCAAGCACCTCTTCGCCGATGGCGCCTACGACCGGCGCACGCTCATGGACAAGGCCGCCGCCAAGGAGTTCGTCGTCGAGGTGATCCGGCGCATCGACGGGCAGAAAGGCTTCGAGGTCCTGCCCAAGCGATGGGTTGTCGAGCGCACCTTCGGCTGGATGACCCGCTGGCGCCGCCTCGTGCGCGACTACGAGAACCGCATCGACGTCTCCACCGCCATGATCCACGTCGCCATGGGAAGCGTACTGTGGCGACGCATCGTCCATTGAGGCATTCTCAAACAGACTCTAAGAGCCTGACCCAAAAGGGTGTTGCGCGAGTGCGGTTCGAGGGATTCAGAGCGTCGCGTTGTAATTTTGCGGGATGCGCGACGATGTGGACGAAGCAGCAAAGGGCGACCTACAGGCGCGACGGGCCGGGCTTTCCGAGCGATCTCACGGATGCGGAATGGGCGGTGCTGTCACCGCTGATCCCCAAGGCGACGCCGGGCGGGCGTCCGCGCAAGACCGACATGCGCCAGGCCATGAACGCGATCTTCTACCTGCTGCGGACCGGCAGTCCCTGGCGTTACCTGCCGCGCGACGGCTTCCCGCCGCGTTCCACCGTCTACAACATCTTCCGCAAGTTCCTGGCGGACGGAACCTGGGACGCGATCTGGGCCGTGCTCCACGTCCTGCTGCGCGAGCACGAAGGGCGCGAGGCCAGCCCCACCGCCGCCGTCATGGACAGCCAGACGATCAAGTCGGCGGAAAAAGGGGATGCAAAGCGCGCAAATCGACCTCCGACCAAGCCGACGCAGTGGGTTTTGATGCTGGAAAGAAGGTGAAGGGGCGCAAGATCCACGCTCTCGTCGACACCCTCGGCCTGCCGATCCGGCTGGTCGTCCATTCCGCCGGCAGTCAAGACCGCGACGGCGCCGCCCTGCTGCTGGACAAGATCCGCAAGCGTTTCCCCTGGCTCGAATGCGTGTTCGCCGACGGTGGCTACGCCGCCCAGCAAACCTATGAGGCGACCGCCGCCTCGCCCTAACCGACTTTGCTATGTCGTTCGCCGGCGAGACCGCAAGCGCATCAAGGGGGCGTTTTGCTGATAGGCGGTAGCATTGGTCGATGTGACGCGGCAATTATTGTCTGCGATGGTTCTCCCCTTCGCAGCCGCTATCGACGAATGCCAACCTTCCAGTGGCGGCAGCTTGTTGCCTTCGCAACGTCCTCGCGCCCACCCGCTTAAGCGGCCTTGCGCAGCACTAGTCTTATCTGCTTAATTCGGCTCATGAATGAACTCGACCTATTGCTTCATCATTTCGTTCGGCCGGGAGCTCTGGCGCCCGAGCTAGACGTCGATTTTTATCGCAATTGTCAAATCGACATTCTTCATTTTGACGACGACGCCGTGAAGCATCACTTCGCTGCGCATGGCAGATCAGAAGGGCGGATCGGGACTGCCGCTGCGCATCGGCGTGGCTTTATCGCGCAAATACCAATGGATATTCCGGTGTTAGAAATCGGGCCAGCAGTCCGCCCGTCATTAGTCGGACCCAAGGTCAAGTATTTTGAGATTGAGACGCGTGAGGGCTTGCTGAAGCGGGCGGCCCAGGAGGGTTATAAGGCTGACCGCTGTCCTGCCGTAATCCATTTCGTATCGCCTACGGCAGACTTGTCGGTGGTGGACGAGACATTCGATGCCGTGTTCTCCAGTCACTGCATCGAGCATCAGCCTGATCTGATCGCGCATCTCATAAAGGTAAAAGCGATTCTTAATCCAGGTGGCCTTTACTTCATTCTTGCTCCAGACAAGCGCTACTGTTTTGATGCGCTCATTCCAGAAAGTGGAGTAGAAGACGTCTTCACTGCTCATTTTGAGCGTCGAACCGTCCACACAGAACGGAATGTCTACGCACATTACGTTGATGTCGTCCACAATGACACCCTGCGACATTGGCGCGGAGATCACGGCGTGCCGCAGAACCGCCACGCAGAGGCTAAAGCCACCCTTGAGGCGGCGGCCGGCGGCTACGTCGATGTTCACGCTTGGCAGTTCACGCCTGACAGCTTCCGTCCAATTATGGAAGCCATTCGCGACTGGATGCCGGATCTCGGCATGACAGTAGAACGCGTCTATGCAACGATCAGAGACCGTAACGAGTTTGGTGCAATTCTTCGCTTCTAGGTACAAATTATGCGTCTTGATGTTGCTCTTCTCACATTTATCGTGACGGTCGCGACCGCGACATGTGGTACATTTATCTACCTAATCAGTGGTGAAAACACAATCAGGATAAATAGCGCTAGATCTTCTGCGCTGTCGACAGCAACGGCTAATATGGCGCATACCTACTCGGGTTTGATAGTGCGATCCTCGTTTGTTCGTGACGATATTGCCGCGAGCGCGACCTTGCCTGAGCAGACCAGCATCTTCAGAATGACGTCCTCTGTAGGCCAAGGCGGTCCCGGCCTCATCTACAAGATGCCGTGGGGATCAGAAGGGATCTACAACCTTGGCTCGGCGCCGGGATGGGGCGGCACAGTCGTCGCGACGTTCGGCAGTGGCTATTTCAGCGGCAACTCTCAAATTGACCTCGAACTCGACCACAACAACAACAGCGGATTTAATTGCCCTGATGAAGATCTCGGTGTTGTGGGGACGGTTGGCTGTGGGACGCTTTTACTTACGGGCGCAGGCAGATATCAGACTACATTTGGTATGGGCATTTCAGGATACGGAAGGATTCGCAATGGCGTTCAGTTCAACTCCGGCGGGCCGGTCGTCACCGACCTACGTAGCTATAGCGCGGCGATTAGAAGTTATGTCGACAGCGGCTCGCATTATGATGGTGTAGATTTCCATCAAGCGACTCTCGCTCATACTTTTCTTCGCGGTCCGAACGATAGCTTTCTAGTTGATAAAGCGGGCAACGTTTTTGCGACGACAGTCCGAACCGCGCCGATTAGATTTTTGCAGCTGCCTGCCTGCAACGCGGCGACACAAGGCATGCGAGCCTACGTCATCGATGACATATACTCTGGCTTTGCAAGTCCTACTGCCGGAGGCGGGAGCTACCACATGCCTGTGAGCTGCAACGGCGCCCATTGGGTTAACGGATAAGCGACAAACGCGAGCATTAAAAGGGTCGCCCTTTGCGCCGGCGTGGCCTGACGGACTCGTATAAAGCGAGTGCGCACGACCGGCCCGTCGGCGCCAGCGCGGATCGCGAGGCTACTGCAAGTCGATCCTGGCGGCGCACGCCGACCTTCGGGAGCTGACGGCAAACGCGCAAGATTATCACGCTCGCCGAACCAAGGCGAAGCAGGCCTTGCGCGGGATCGCCTTCTCGAATCGGCGATCTGGACGATGCTGGGCCGGCTCAGCCTCACACATGAAAACGTCGCTGAGAGCGTCCGATGTTCGCCGCCGTACGCTACGATGCAATCTGAGAGAGGAAATTCTAGCTAGATGTTTGACCCCGGGGTTTGATGGTGCAATTTCTGCGGAGCGGAAGGATGCGCTATGGGCCAGGTTCTTCACGGGTGCGCCACAACGACGGAGGTGGTCCGTCGAGCGATACAGCATAGTCAAGAGAGCCTGAGAGGGCTTGCCAAGCGCTACGGGATCAATCCCAAGACGGTGGCGAAGTGGAAGGCGCGTGAGAAGGTCGGCGACCGCCCGGCCGGCCCTCGCGAAGCGCGTTCGACGAGCCTCACGGTGGAAGACGAGGCGGTCGTGGTCGCGTTCCGACGCCACACGTTGCTGCCACTCGACGACTGCCTCTACGCCCTGCAGGCGACCATCCCGCATCTCACCCGATCGTCGCTGCATCGTTGGACCGGTGCATGAGAAGCTGGCGGGCATAGCCTATGAGCCCATCCGAGAAGTTTTGATTCAGGCTGAGCGGTTATGGCAATGCGTCTGAGCATGATGCGGATCATGGCGAGCTTCACGAAGATGGCGGCGATTCGGGTTTGTCGCTCGTAGTCGCGCGCGAGACGCCGGTTGCGGCTGATCCAGGCGAGTGTGCGTTCCACGATGCAGCGCTTGGGCAGTACGACAAAACCTCGAACATCGCTGCGCTTCACGATCTCGTGCTTCCAGCTGCCGACGAGCGCTCGCATCTTGGGTCCGCCATAGCTGCCATCGGCGACGATGCGCTCGACGAACGGGAAACGCCGCCGCGCCTGCCGAAGCAGCGTTTCGGCGCCGTCGCGGTTCTGGATATTGGCGGCATGGACATCGACGTTCAGCAGCAGCCCTCCGCTTGCCACCCTAATCTGCTTCGCAGGCCAGGGGCCCTGGCGCGCTCCGCCCTGCGTGTCGACGTGTCAATCGGCCTTCAATCTTGACCCCTGATCGGCGTCGAACTTTGACCCCTCTTTTTGCCGCTTGCACGGGCGCTTCGGTAGCGCTCGCCCCGGCGTGAGCTGGTCGGGTTGCGGAGCCGGGGCGAGCGCGGTCCCGAGCCTGCTTCAGCCTCGGTTCTTGAAGCGCCAGCTCTCGTTGCCGGTCTCGACGATGTCGCAGTGGTGGGTGAGGCGATCGAGCAGCGCTGTGGTCATCTTGGCGTCGCCGAAGACGCTGGGCCATTCGCCGAAGGCGAGATTGGTCGTGACGATGACGGAGGTGCGCTCGTAGAGGCGGCTGATCAGGTGGAACAGAAGCTGGCCGCCCGATTGGGCGAAGGGCAGATGCCCGAGCTCGTCGAGGACGACGAAGTCCATGCGGGTGAGATAATCGGCGAGGCGCCCCTGACGGCCGGCGCGGGTCTCGGCCTCGAGCCGATTGACGAGATCGAGCGTGTTGAAGAAGCGACCGCGCGATCCGGCCCGGATGCAGCTGCGGGCGATGGCGATGGCGAGGTGGGTCTTGCCGGTACCGGTGCCGCCGACGAGCACGCAGTTGCGCTGCTCGGCGATGAAGTGGCCGGCGGCGAGATCGCGCACGAGGACCTCGTTGATCGGCGTGCCGACGAAGGTGAAGTCGGCGACGTCCTTGGCGAGCGGCAGCCTAGAGCTGATCCTGATCATGTTGGATCGTAAGCATCGTATCCTGATGCGGCGATGTAGTTTCGACATTCTTGTTGTTTGAAGCCCGTGAAGGCCTTTCGGATGGTCTGCCACAGCGCGGGGATGGTGCGCGCGGCGGCGGTGCGCAGCAAGGCCTTCAACTTGGCGAAGAGCTGCTCGATTGGGTTGAAGTCCGGCGAGTAGGACGGCAGGTAGAGCAGTCGGGCGCCGACCCTTTCGATCGCCTCGCGCACGCCCGTCACCTTGTGGACGGAGAGATTGTCTATGATCACGACGTCGCCCGGTTCGAGCAGGGGCGCCAGCGTATCGGCGACGTAGCTGCGGAAGTGCGCGCCCGTCGTTGCGCCGTCCTTGAGGTCGATGGCCAGCGGCCCCGAGGCGCGCAGTGCAGCCGTGACGGTGGTGGTTTTATAGTGGCCCTGCGGTACCGCGATGCGACAGCGTTGGCCGCGCGGGGCGCGGGCGTAGCGGCGCACCATGTTGGTGGCGGCGGCGGTCTCGTCGATGAAGACCAGACGCTCGGGATCGAGGTCGGGTTGGCCTTCGAACCAGGCCAGTCGCGCCGCCTTCACGTCCGGCCGGTCTTGCTCGGCGGCGTGGAGCGCCCCTTTTTACGGGTGATCCCGTGGCGGGCGAAGAACCGAGACAGGCCGCTGGTGCTGGTTTGCACGCCGCGCTCCCCGAGCAGATCGCGCAACTCGCGCAAGAAGATCTGCGGCTGCTCCTCACAGGTTTTCAGGATCAGGGCGGCCTGCGCCTCGACGCGATGCGAGGCGTGATCTCCGCCCGTCGGCTTGGCCGCGATGCGGCCATCCCGCCGGACCTGGGCCTGCCAGCGGATCGCGGTCGCCGCACCGATGCCGAAGCGCTCGGCGGCCTTGCGACAGGAGGCACCGGCCTCGATCGCCGCGATCACGCGGTGGCGCAGGTCGAGTGATAAGGCGGCTGCCATGGCGGCACTCCCTTGCGGACCAACGCAAGAGAATCAGAACTGCCGCCGCTAAGCCAGGCTGCGACTCGGCTCGCTGGGGAACGGCTCTAGCGATGGTCATCTGGTACTTGATGGAGCGCGCAAGCTTCTCGTCGATCTCGGCCTTCAGCAGGTCGCCGACGAGGCGTTGGGGCTCGTGCTGTCGCTTGACGGCGGTGGTGACGATCTCGTCGAAGGCCGAGCGCATGCCGAAGAGCTTGAGCGATCCCATCATGTCGAGGATGTCCGTGCGTTCCAGTAGACGTTCCATGGATCAGATCCTTCTGAGGCTGTCGTAGCGGGCACAATCGGCGATCGGCGCGTGGCGGAGGGTCAGCGCGTCCGGCGTCATGATGGTGATCGGCGGCGCGGGATCGCGCTGCCGCGAGACGATGTTGATGATGACGTCGGCAGACGAGACGCCCTCGATCAGCGCCTCGGCACAGGCGCTCTCGACCGCCGGCAGTCCGTCGCTGAGCACCAAGGCGAGGATCTTCGCCATCTGCTGGTCGTCGTCGTCGGAGCCTGCAAGCTTGCGGCGGATGCGATCGATCGCCTGCGGCAACACCCAGTCCTTGAACGGGGCACCGTTGCGCAGCGCGCCGGGCTTGCGGGCGAGGACCGACACGTAGTGCCAGGGATCGCAGATGGTGGCGCCGCGGCCGAAGACGCGACCATGCTCGGCGACGACGCGGCCGTCCTGGCGGATCACCACGCGGTCGGCATAAGCTTGGATCTCGACGGGGCGCCCGACGGCGCTGGCGCTAACCGAGTACTTGTTGCTGTCGAAGCGAACCAGGCAGGTCTTCGAGACTGACGCCGGCAGCGCGTGGAAGCCGTCGAACCGGCCGGCATGCGGCACGAGGTGCGCTCGCTCGGCCTCGAACATCTCCCACACCGTCCGGTCGGATTGCTCGGGATGGGGATGGGCCTTGGCGTATGCGACGCAGCGATCGAGAAGCAGGCCGTTCAGCTCGTCGTAGCTCTTCACGCGCAATCGCGGGGTGAAGAAGCGCTCGCGCACGAGGCCGACCTGGTTCTCGACCTGGCCCTTCTCCCAGCCCGACGCCGGTGTGCAGGCTACAGGCTCGACGAGATGGTGCGCGCACATCTGCAGGAACCGGCGATTGTAGCCGCGGTCCTTGCCCACCAGGATCGTCTCGACCGCCGTCTTCATGTTGTCGTAGATGCCGCGCCGGCACGCACCCTTGAAGAAGGCGAAGGCCCGATCGTGCGCGTCGAAGACCATTTCCTGGCTCTCGCGCGGATAGGCGCGCACGAACATCATGCGGCTGTGGCAGAGCCGCAGATGAGCCACCTTCACGGTCACGGTCGTGCCGCCGATCAGCACAATGTCGTGGCTCCAGTCGAACTGGTAAGCCTCGCCAGGTGCGAAGGAGAGCGGGACGAAGGCCTTGGCCGTGTCGCTCGTATGCGTTCTTGCCCAGGCCCGGGCGTAGCGGCGAACCGCGTCATAGCCGCCCTCGTAGCCCAGGCCGCGTAGTTCCTCGAACACGCGGATCAGCGTCAGGCGCTCGCGAGCCGCCTTGGCCGTGTTGAGCAGCAGCAATCGATCGAGATCACCACTCCAGCGCCCGAGCTTGGGCCGCGGCTGCACCTCGCGTTCGTACTCGAACGAGGTCGCACCCGACCGAAGCACCTTGCGCACCGTGTTGCGCGAGATCTTCAGGTCGCGGGCGATCTCCTTGATTGACTTGCCATTGACCAAGTGCTCCCGCCGTATCCGGCCGACCGTCTCCACAACCAACATCCCCGTCGCCCGTCCGCCGTCAAAACGGACAGCGCAACAAGCCAAGATTAAGGGGTCAGGTTTGGACGCCGATCACCCCCATAAGGGGGTCACTTTTGCAGGCCGAAACACACGCGGGCGCGCGTCCCTCGGCAATCGTTGTGACGATCGTCGGTGACACGAAGGCGAGCGGCGCAAGGAAGCGCACGTGACGCTCGCCGCATCCTTCCTCCCTCGCGATGTCCTCGAACGAGCGGATATCGGCAGCGACATCTCGCATCCAGTGTCGCGCCTTGCCGATCGCGAGGAGGAGCTGCCCCCGCGCCACATCCGACAAGCAAGACCGACCATCGTCATGCTGGCTCTTCGCTCGCCTGACCTTGCGTGGAGCCCAGGCGATCGAGTGCAGTCGCACGGGCCGCTCCGTTGCGTCCTCCTCATCACCTTCCGACTCAGCGAACTCGGATGGTCCGAGACCGCCGACGGCCATGCTGTTCTCGTAGATCTCCATCGTGACCGTGCCGGCCCCGACCACCACGGATCGCACGTGCGCGTCGACCAACTCCCGATCGGAAAGCTCCGGAAGAGATCCGATCGTTGATCGCAAGGCGCCGACAACGGCCTCCTCCAGATCTGGCGCCGCGATCCGGGTCACCGATCCCGCGGCGTCCTTCCTGTTCTGCAGCACCGCCTGGGAGACGTAGTAGCGGTAGCGCAGCCCGTTTTGCTGGCGTGGCTTGGCGTCAGGCGGTTGCCGCGATCGTCGTAGAGCCGGCCGACAAGCAAGGCTGAGGAGGTCGCCAGCCGCGCGCGATGCAGCGTCGTCTGAGCGTCGAGGCCATCCTGCACCGCCTGGAAGACCGCGCGCTCGACGATCGGCTCCTGCGCTCCGCGATGAACTTCGCCGCGATAGACCACCTCGCCGACGTAGAAGCGGTTGCGTAGAAGGTGCGCGAGGGCGCCGACGCCGAAGAAGCCGCCGCCGCGCGAGGTGATCCCCAGCGAGCGGAGGTCGGCGGCCAGCGCTCCGACGGACTTCAGCGCGAGATAGCGCTCGAAGATCGTCCGCACCGCAGCGGCCTCCTGCGGCACGACAAACAGTACCTTGTCCCTGCTGCCGTAGCCAAGCGACAGCGGGCCACCGACCCAGAGGCCCTTGCGCTTGGAGGCGGCGATCTTGTCGCGCACGCGCTCGCCGATCACCTCGCGCTCGAACTGCGCGAAGGAGAGCAGCACGTTGAGCGTGAGCCGACCCATGCTCGACGTGGTGTTGAAAGACTGCGTGACCGAGACGAACGACACGCCGTGCGCGTCGAACAGCTCGACCAGCTTGGCGAAGTCGGCGAGCGAGCGGGTGAGGCGGTCGACCTTGTAGACCACGATGATGTCGATGCGCCTGGCCCGGATCTCGTCCAGCAGCCTCTGCAGCGCGGGGCGATCGAGCGAGGCGCCGGACAGACCGCCGTCGTCAAAGTAGCCGGGCACCAGGCGCCAGCCTTCGTGCGCCTGGCTCTTGATATAGGCCTCGCAAGCCTCGCGCTGCGCGTCGAGCGAGTTGAACGCGAGGTCGAGATTATGCTCGGTCGACTTGCGCGTGTAGATCGCACAGCGCTGAGGCTTGGGCTGGTGCGGCTTCATGGGTTCACCCCGCCGATCGTCTCGGGCGACGAGGCTGTCGTGGCCCCGCTGCACGATGTCTCCAGCGCAGGCGGCTCTCGATTGGTCACAACCGGCCTTCGCAGTCCGAAGAAGCGGTTGCCATTCCAGATCGTGCCGGTGATCGCCTTCGCGACAGCCGAAAGGCTTGAGTAGATCTGGCCATTCCAGGCGAACCCGCCTTTAACGACCATGACCTGGTGCATTGCGCCATCGTGCTCGCGCACGATCACCGACCCTAGTTTGAGCAGAATCGGAGCGACGCCGCCGTCGGCCAGCCTGTCGAGCATCCTGGCCGTTGGGCGATCGAGCCCACCGAGCCTCTGCTCCTGGACGCGATGCATGACCATGCGGCGCAGGAGATCGCCGCAAACCTGCCGCGTGGGCGATGAACCGGTGACTTTGATCCATGATGAGCGAAGCTCATCCGTGTTCAGGCTTCGGATGCGGACGAGCTCGCAGGCAAGATCGTCGGCTGCGCCAGGCGCCGATGATCTCGATCTTTTACCGCTTCGGGTTTCAGCGGCCCTTTTGCGGTGCGGCTTCGACACCTGCTTACGCTGCCGCGGCGATGACGGCTGTGCCCGCTTCGATCCGGTAGACGGAGGCATCCGCTCCAACGTCGCGGGTCCGAACGATCGCGACTCCGCTCTTGCGCAGGCCGCTCAGGGCGGCGCGCGTCGTGTGCGGCAACCAACCCGTCGCCGCCATCAGACTGGCGATCGTGACGCCCTCCCCGCGGGTCAGCAGCGCAATAATTATCGCTCGTTTCGAGCCCGCCTTGGCAGCTCCGATCTGCGTCTTTTCAATCGACTGGTGGGTGACATACGCGTCAGAGCTGCTGGTGGTCGATGCCGCCTCGGCATAGGGCGTCATTTCCTGAACCGCCGTTCGGCCTGCCTTCAGGATCTTGAGGCTGTAAGCACGGCCTTGTTCGTCTTCGCGCCAAGTCGGCATGTCGCCCTTCGCGCGGACCTCGCGAACGAGCGCGAGCTCGACGAGCTTGGCGGCGGCCTTCGCTGCGGCTGCAGGCTTGAGATCGCCCGGCCGGACGGAGAGGCCGTCCTCGCGGCTGCTGGCGGAAGCGAGGATCGCGAGATGGGAAGGGGTTAACTTGGTCATAGGTCGGCTCCGATGCGTTCGGTAAGCCGCCTCTGCGGCTCCCACGCGCTCGAGCCCGCGTCGCGCAGCGACGAAGGCGAGCCGAAATTCAATGAAGGCGTCGGGCGATCAGTCCGAGCCGGCTGTGCTCTCCCGTTCGCGCCGCCGCACCACCGAGGTCACGTTAAGCAGGTCACCGCATCGTGGATCAGGGCCTTGATGTCGAGCAGCGTGCGGAAGGCACGCTTCAGTCCCTGCCTGCTCAAGTCGCTGGCAGTGCGCGCGTTAATCACCGCTTTCGCCAAGCTTGCTGACGATGTCTTCCGCGAAATCACCGATGATCCTTGCTTCCAACTCGCCCGCCCACGCCGCCGCTCCGTTCCCGCTCGAGACGCTTACTCCGTTCGCGGCGACAGTCGAATGGATTATGCGGTCGACTTGCACTATTACGAGTCACCGCCCCGAAGTGTCTCCTGTTGGAGACTACATGTGCGAGAAACGATCGAAGCTGGCCGTAAGCAGAATGGCAGCTTTAGACCATCGCAGGCAGAAAAGTGGACATCAGCAGATCGAGATTTTTTCTGCGCACAATAAACTTGCTCTTCGAGAACGCGAACGGGCACGATGGAAGCTGTGGGTTACGCGGAACGCCGCATGGTGTAGGCAAGCACGATCGCCGCCAGTGAGGCCAGTAAGAAGGCGGTAGCGAAACACAACATGTAGCCGAGATGATTCGCGATCTCCGAGCCGACAACGCCACTGACCTGGCAAGCGTCGAGTCCCGTGTATTGGAGAAGGGTGAATTTGACGTCGGCCTGTTGCTTCGGCGCATAGCCCATCAGCTTCGCGTAGAGGGCGACGAACCCGAGCGCCAGCACCGCCGAATTACCCGTGGCGAGCGCGAGAAGCCATTCCGTCGGGCGAAGTTCGAGCGCGGCGGTGAGCGCGAAGATGCCGATCTTCGCCTTCGCCTCGACCTGCTTGGTCGTGACACGCGCGATGTGTTGAACATCGTGCACGAGGCTGAGCAGCGCGGAGCCTTTGTCACTGTCCTCGACTCGCATGTCTTGATTCGCGGTGGAATGGGGACACGTGGTTCTGACGGTCCTTGGCATGGTCGCTCAGATGGAGCGCCGCTTCATCAAGGAGCGACAGCGCGACGGCATCGAACAGGCAAAGGGCAAGGGCACCTACACCGGCGGTAAGCGCCGGCTCGACCGCCGCCTAAATCGCGCGCGAGCCCGGGTCGAAAACCTGAACAAGCCGTATAGGACTCAGCTCGCCTCGAATGGAACCTCGTGCCGGTCCGCTCTAACTAGCTAGTCTAGGACATAGCTCATGCTGCACGCCGTCGCCTACTGGCTGATGATCACCGTGCGCGATGTTACTCCCAAGCTGCGCGATCTCGCCACCTCCGATTTCGCCACGCTGTAGCTTCGCCTGCTGAAGGTCGCCGCGCGCGTCATCGAGAGCGCGAGCCGCGTCCGCCTCGCCTTCGCCGCCGCCTGTCCCGAGGTTGACCGTTTCAACTCATTGTCGAGCGCGCTCTGGCCATCCGCGCCATGATTGCCCTGAAGACGAAGGTGCTGGTGAAGCCGATGGTCGTGCGGCGCAGCGTCGGACGGTCGTCCGCTCTTAAATTTCGCCGTATCGGCGGACGCGGCGGCGCGATCTAACAGCTTCGTCTCGGCGAAGCGCGTTGACGCCTCGTCCTGATGGCGTCGGAGCTCGGCGGAAATCGATCCATTCGCTCGTTTTTGCCACACGATCCAGCTAGTGACGTCTGGCGAACCGCTGAACGGCGGCCTGACATCACGTGAAAAGAGCCGAGGTCATGTCCGATTTCTTGCTTCCAAGACCAAGGAACAACGGGCCCCGTACCGCCTTGGCAAAGAGCCTTCAGACCCAGCGCCAGGTCCTCTGGGCCCTGATGCTGCATGACATCAAGAGCCGCTTCTTCGGCAATGGCCTCGGCTATATCGTCACGATCCTCTGGCCCGCTACGCACATTTCCATCATCATCGCCGCGTTCGTCATTGGCAAGCGCCCGATCCCTTACGGCAGCAGTGCACTGCTCTACGCCTCGACCTGCGTCCTGCCGTTCATCGCCTGGAACTACATGTCGCGTTTCACCATGATGGGGATGGTGCAGAATCGCAGCTTCATGGCCTATCCGGTTATCAAGCCGCTTGACATGATGTTCGCACGTTTGGCGCTCGAGCACGTTAGCATCTTCATCATTACAGTTGGTCTCGTTGCCACTAATATCCTGTTCCAAGTTGATGTAATTCCGCTCAACCTGAGCGACGCGGTTTGCGGTCTGCTTTCGGCCGTGCTGCTCGGGATCGGCTTCGGCATCCTGAATTCCGTCATCGTCATGATGTTCCCTCTATGGGTCATCGGCTATGTCGGGATCATTCTATTGTTTTGGTTCACGTCGGGGATGATCATCAACCCGGAGACCATGCCGGCTGAACTCGGCTACTGGATCTCCTGGAATCCCCTGATGCACAGCGTGGAGTGGATCAGAAAAGGTTACTACGCCGATTTCCCGGCTCGTCTGCTCAGCAAGACCTACGTCCTTTCCTGCGGCGCCGGAGCGCTTGCCCTGGGCTTGATCCTAGAAAAGCTACTGAAGCGCTACTTTAAATGATCGCTGGCATCGGCGACTACATCCGGCGCATCGTGTCCGTAGGGTGAGGCGTCGGCGCATGGTCGTGATGGAGTTCGCGACGTGTCGCTCGGGGCGAACCGGTGGAGCGGCTGCGTCTGCGACCGCCGGAAAGACAAGATGTCGGGCTGTTCGTGGTGCGGGATGAAGCCGAGGGGGGGAATGAGCCCGCGAAGGGTGATCAGGAATCCGTAGGCTGCAATGCAGAGGCTTGCATGGTGATGGAAGCCACGCCACCCACGCCCCTCGTAGTGGCCCAAGCCGAGGTCTTGTTTGAGGTCCTGATAGTCCCGTTCGATCCGCCAACGCAGCTTGGCCGTCTCGACCAAGTCTTCGATCGAGGTCTCGGCTGGCATTGTCGAAAGCCAATACTTGGTCGGCTCGGCCGTATCCTCCGGCCATTCGACCATCAACCACTCCTCTGGCCGTGGTTCAGATCGATTATAGTCTCTGGAAGCAGGTCGCAGACGTACGGCGGCAAAGCGGGACGCGAGATCCACGTTGGTGCCTTCGCGCCACTGCACGGTGTGCCATGCGTCGGCGTCGAACTGTTGGGCGAGGGCTTTCACCGACACCGGCTTTTTGTCGGGGCTGCGCCGAACCAAGGAGGGTGGTCGCCCCTTGCCGCCCCACGGCTTCGGCGGCAATGGCCCCTCTCCGGGAGGCCAGACACTGAGCGTCGGCTGCACCCCGACGACATAGGCGAGCCCGAGGGCAGACAGGCCGGACCGGAAGCTGCCGTCCGCACCATAGCCCGCATCTGCCAGGATCGTCCCGGGCGCGACGCCTTGAGCCTTCGCCGCCGCGATCTGGTCGAGAGCGATCTCCGGCTTGGTTTGGAACGCCACCTCCGCCGGAACCTTGGCCTGGCGGCGCCGCTCGGGATCCTCGGCCCAAGCCTGGGGGAGATACAGCCTGTACGCGATCGGCAGGCTCGCGACCTCGTTCGCCACCGACAGGCTCACGGCCACCTGGCAGTTGTCCTGCTTGCCGAGCTGACCGCAGTACTGTCGAGCCACGCCCACCGAGTGCCGCCCCTTCTTGGGGAACCCCGTATCGTCGATGATCCAGGCCCGGATCGGGCCGTGCCGCTCGATGACCGGAAGCACGTGATCGCGGACTTGGGCCATCAACGCCTCGTCCGACCAGGACGCCTGCCCGACGAAATGCAACTAGGACTGATGCTTTGCTGCGGTTCGAGCCGGGGCCGTGACGGCCGCCATCGGCTCGACGCTCTTGCGCTCCAGCGGCATGAGCAGCCCGAGACAATAGTCTCGAAGCGGAACGACCCGGTCCGCGTGACCGATCACCTCGACAAGGCGGTCGACGTAGGCCGAGAAGGCTGCTTCACTCTGCTGCGTCCAGGGATCCATCTCACCTCGCCGCGATCATCTCCGATCGACGACGCTACCAGCATCTGACCCACACAGGCTGAGGCTTTCTGACTCAGTAAGATAAGGGAATGAGCGAGGCGACGACCGTCTACTCTGGACTCGTCATTTGGGCGGAAATCCGCCTTGCGCCCTTACACCGCCCTCTGCGAAGGCGCCAGCAACCTCGTCGTTCGGAGCGTTCGCGGAGGAGCGACACCGTCAGCGCTAAAAACCGGCGCCAGGTCGTTTACCGCTCCGTGCACGCCGTCATAATCGCGTTTCGTACTTCTACACGTCAGCGATCAGGGGCGGACCAGCTTCAAGTCGAAAACGGCCGGCCTTTTCGCCTGCGGGCCTTCATCGGCGCGGCGTCGCGTGAACAAAGCCGAACGACGCCCCCGCTGTCAGTTTGCCCTACTGAGGTCAACGACTCGTTCAGACCTGAACCACAGCCGCGTGGCTTGTGCCGTTCCAACACGACGCTTTGCGCGTTTAGTTGCGATCCGAAAAACTCTTCGCTATGCACTGCGTGAGATGGACACAGGTCGTTGATCGCCTTGCTGCCCGATTGACGGACAAGAGACGGGAATGCCTAGATGAAGTTTCCTCTTGCGCGACGTCTCCAGGGTTCTGACGCAGGCGCAAAAGGCAACCTTTCATCTAAGGACGAGAGCGGTGCCACGCCGCTCTCGTTACCCGGCGTGAATGCCGGCCCCACGCCTCCGACGGACAATCTCGTTGCGTCCGGATTCGACGAGCGGGGCGCTGCAGAGTACGGACGCATCGAGGCCTTTGACGGGCGGTACCTGTCCGGCTGGTACTTCGACAAGGTCAAACAAGCGCGCGGTCTTACGATCACGTTCGACGATAAAGTGCTGTGCGGCACGCTTGCCAATCTTTCCCGCATGGACGTAGCCAGCGCCAATCCGCAGGCGCCTGAACAGTGCGGCTTCTTTGTGGATCTAAAGCGGTTCGCCATCCTCGACCGTTGCGCCGATCTCGGCGAGCTTTACGCTCGCATGAAGGTCGTAAGCGAGTCGGGCGCGCAGCTCGCCCATTTCTACGATGACCCTTTTAAGACTCTCAGGGCCACGATCGACACCACCCAGCCGATGTCGAGCCTCGACGAGGTCGAGCGCGGCATGGTCACTGGATGGGCGATAGGCCCCAAGCGCACCACCTCTCTGCTGATCCACGTCCTTGTCGACGGCCTTCTCCAGGGCGCGGCACGCACCGGCCGTCACCGCGAAGACATCGGTCTCCTGACCGGCAACTTCAACTCTGGCTTCGCTTTCTTCCTATCGCCGCAGTTCCAGGACGGCCGGCGCCACACCGTGAGCTGCATCTTCGCGGACACGGGCGAGCATCTCGCCAACAGCCCGAAGGATGTCCTGATCGCCTCCAAGTTCGGCGACGAGGCCGATAAGGCCTCCGTCCTCGTCGACAGCTTCTTCAAGCTGCAACGGGAGATCGCGTCGTTCCGCGACCAGGTCAAAATCACCGCGGCGGCGGGCGTTTCCTATTTCGTGAACTATCCTTTCTTCCAGGACGTGGTGCATCCCAGCGGCGCGACGCTGGCTCGGCTGAAGAAACGCGAGCTCGGCCCCGACCCCGCGCTCTTCTCGATCGTCATGCCGACCTACAAGACCGCTCCGGACATCCTGGCGATGGCGATCGACAGCGTCGTGGCGCAGACCGACCGGCACTGGGAGCTCGTCATCTCCGACAGCTCCTCGAGCCCGGCGCTGCGCGAATACATGCAGTCGCGCGCGGCCGAGGACCCTCGCATCCGCGTGATCTTCAACGAGGGTCGGCTTGGCATCTCGGACAATACCAACGTGGCGCTGCGCGCCGCCAAGGGTGAATACGTCGGCTTCATGGACCACGACGACGAGCTAGCCCCCGAGGCGATCTCGCTCAATCGCGCGGCCTTCGCCACCGGCCTCTACGACATAATCTATTCCGACGAGGACAAGATCGACCCCAACGGGAACTTCGTCGAGCCGCACTACAAGTCGGCCTTCGACTTGGATCTGCTGCTGTGCATGAACTACATGTGCCATTTGGTCTTCGCGCGGCGCTCGTCGATCCTGGAAACGGAACTCAACAGGCGCGCCTACGATGGCGCGCAGGACTGGGACCTGCTGCTTCAGCTGATGCGGCGCGTCAGCCCCGAGCGCGTCGGCCACATTCCGCGCGTGCTCTACCATTGGCGCATGATCCCGGGCTCGACCGCGATGGCGATCGGAGAGAAAAGCTACGCCGTAAACGCCGGCTTAGAGGCGGTGAAGGATTACCTCGTGGCCGTCGGCGCCGATGCCGAGGCCGCGCCGCTTCCGGGCGACCTGCCCTACGTCGACGTGCGCTGGCGCGCCAAGCCCGGCGCAAAGGTCAGCCTGATCATCCCCACCAAAGATCGCATCGACCTGGTGACGAACTGCGTCAATTCTGTGCTGATGACCGCGGGCGAGATCGAAGTCGAGATCCTGATTGTCGACAACAACAGCACGCCATCCTCAAACGCCAGCTTCGAATCGATGTGCGCCGATCCGCGCATCCGGACATTGCGCTACGACGGCGCCTTCAACTATTCCGCCATCAACAACTTCGCAGCGCGACATGCGACGGGCGACTTCCTGCTGCTCCTGAACAACGACGTCTTCTTCACCCGCAAGGGCTGGCTCGCGCACATGCTGGGCGTGGCCCAGCGCCCCGATGTGGGCGCGGTGGGACTGAAGCTGCTCTACCCCGACAACACGGTGCAGCATTGCGGCGTGGTGCTTGGCAACGGCGGCGTCGCCGGCCACGCCTTCGTCCGCCTGCCGCAGACGGAACACGGCTATTTCGCCCGTACATCCTGCACCCACGAGGTGTCGGCGGTCACCGCGGCCTGCCTGCTGGTGCGAGCCGAGACCTTCTTCGCCGTCGGCAGCCTCGACGAGCAGGATCTCACGATCGCCTTCAACGACGTCGACCTCTGCATCAAGATCCAGGAGAGCGGCCTGCGCAACATCCTCGTGGCGACAACCTTCGCCTACCACGCAGAGTCGCTCTCCCGCGGCTACGAGGACACGCTGGAGAAGATCGCGCGCTTCGAGGGCGAGACCGCGGTCATGCAGACCCGCTGGGGACAGCAGCTCGCGGCCGACCGCTTCTACAGCCCCAACTTCGACCTGAACCACGCACCTTACACGGTCATCGACCTGCCGGGAATCGCCGAGCAGGAGGTTAAGGCGACGGAGGGGGCGGTGGTGCGGTAGACACGTAAAAGCCACGTTTGGCAGGACACCATTCGATAACCGATGCTCGTATCTACATCCTTCGATCGCCCAGCGGCGGAAGTTACGTTGCATCCAGCGCTGCAGCATGGTTCACCAACGCGGCCCGCGGCAACGAACGGGTCAACATGCCGGAGCTAGAATGTCGCTCGTTCAATATTTTCACACCAATACCGGCTTGCCAATCAACAAGTGGGCGCATTACCTCCCCCTTTACGAGAGATATTTTCTTCCCTTTCGCGATAGGAACATCTTGTTCCTAGAGATTGGAACCGGTCAAGGCGGGTCGTCCCGTATGTGGCAGCATTATTTTGGTCCGTCGGCGCAGATCGTGAGTATGGATATCCGTGAGGAGTGTTGCCAGTTCGAGAATGATCAAATCAAGATCCGTGTTGGCGATCAATCCGATCCTGTATTCCTTCAGGGTATCATCGACGAGTTCGGGCCCCCGGACATCGTGCTAGACGATGGCAGCCACGTTATGCAGCACATCAAGGCAACGTTCCGCTATTTGTTTCCTCGCATGAACCGTGAAGCGGTTTATTTCGTTGAAGACCTTCATACCGCTTACTGGCCAGCCTACGGTGGCGGACTTCGACAGCCAGGCACGTTCATTGAGGACATGAAAGAACTGATTGACGAGATCAACGCGGACAACCCTCATCATCAGAGCATGGGCGCCGGGCCGATGCCCCGCTCCGATATCTCACAGATGATACGCGGCGTTTCCTTTCATGAAAGCATCGTCGTGATCGAGAAAGGGCCCTTCATTGACAAAAGAGAAAGGTCCATTCCGCTGGTAGCCGGCCAGACAATCTGGTGATGACAAAGGTCTTCCGCTCAGACGTTTTGCTTGGGAATCGGACCCACATCGAGGCTGATCCGTCTATTTTACATTTAAAGGATTATGTCTACTGCCCATCTGGCACCAAGAATTGCGTGCCGGCAATCTATGACTTTGGTCGAAAGCTTGTGCATCAGAGTTTTTATAGCCGAGGTCCAGTGCCGGCGGAGATCATACCGATATGTTCGATGCCCTTCGAGTATGAAAGTCTCACAGATTATGCTGAGGACGAAAGCTATATATTTCTTGGTGAAGTACATGATCATTTCGGCCATTTCCTTCTTTCTACATTAAGCCGCCTCTGGCAGATAGGAACAGTTTCTGAACAATTAAAAATCATCATCAACGCTGGTGCATCGACTAGGGTCCATCGCGATCACATCAAGCAATTGTTCAATGCCTTTGGTGTCGATATTAAACGATTGTGGGCGCCTGAACGACCTTTGAAAATCCGCAACCTCATCTTGCCTAGCGCGAGCTTCGAAGAACGAAATTTCGTCCATTCGACATTCGCAAAGGCATACAATATAGCAGGTGATCGACTAATACGTGGAGTAAACATCAGCATTCAGGGTAGCGGCCCCATCTACTTTTCTAAGTCGAAGATGACAACCGGCGTGCGCAAGATCATGAATGAAGACCTGATCGAGGAACGACTAGTTGCCGCAGGATACACGATCGTTTATCCTGAGACCCTACCCATCGGCGAACAAATCGCGATTTGGAGGCTTGGCCGCCCGATCGTCGCATTCAATGGGTCTAGCTTACACACCAGCGCATTTTCCCGAAGTGTAAGGATGATAAGTTTCGGTTGGGACCGGTTTCTGGATTCGAGTTTTACGCTTTGCGACCGCGTCAATCACGGCAAATCTGACTACTTCTATTTCGAACCGGGTACGCTTTCGGAGCTCGGCCCGTCGCCCGACCACAATCACGGTATCTCCGGATTGTCGTCACGGATCCAGGTGGCCGACCCGGTAGGCGCTGCCGAGGCCATCCTACGTGTAGTCGACGCGTCCATAGCAAAACGCTCAAACAACCTCTCACGAGGTAAGAATACCTTGCAAAGCTCGACCTACGTGGAATCCGATTACGACGCTTCAAGCCTGAGCGCGACCAACGGCAAGCTGACGGGTCGCTACCAGTTCTGCACTGCTCACGAGGAGCAGCCTTGGTGGCAAGTCGACCTGGGCGAAGCATACAATATCACCGAGATCTTTCTGTATAATCGAACCGATGCGGGAGTAGAACGAGCCAACAGCTTCCGCATTTTAACGTCGCTTGATGGTGTGCAATTTAATCTCGCATTCGTCCGTGAGGGGGATCAGACGTTCGGGGGCCTTAACGGAGAGCCACTCCTCGTTCAACTAACTACCAATCAACGCGCGCGTTTCGTTCGGCTGACGATACCCGGGTCGGATTTCCTTCATCTTGATCAAGTCGAGGTTTTCGGCAAGAAGCTGACAGCGTCACAATCGGCCTAGCATTACAGTTGCGGTCCATCTCCATCTCTGAACCCATGAGCTTCCATGATTCGGGGGATCGTGGATGGCGGGTGCATAGATCTAGGAGACGCTCGAGCTCTGGGCTTCGTCGCTTCGGGCGGTGAAGGCTCGCATGCGGACGCTGTTCCTGCAGGAGCGGATGGCGGCGTCCGCGGGGTTGTTCCTCGACGGCCTGCTGGGAGGCGAACGGCGCAAGACCGGATGGTACCGGGCGGAGGCGGCAGGGGATCCCCGGTCTGTGGCGCCAACAGGCGATCCTGGGCCGCGGGCAGTGGGATGCCGACGCCCTGCGCGACATCGTCCGCGACTACGTGCTGGAGACGCTGGCCGATGCCGACGCCGTGCTAGTGATCGACGAGAGTGGTTTCCTGAAGCAGGGCAAAGCGTCGTGTGGCGTCGGCCGGCAGTACACGGGCTCGGCGGGCAAGATCACCAACTGCCAGGTCGGCGTCTTCGCGGTCTACGCGTCGCGGCACGGCCATACCTTCGTCGACCGCGCGCTTTACCTGCCGAAGGCCCGGACCGACGATCTCGCGCGCATGGCCGCGGCCCATGTGCCCGATGAGGTACGGTTCGTGACCAAACCGAAGCTCGCCGTGGCGATAATCGAGCGGGCGATCGCGGCGGAAGTACCGTTCGCCTGGGCGGAGCTGACCAGAGGCTCCGCGAGCGAAGCTCGATGGAGTGGTCAGCGGAGGGCGCCGCCGACACCGTCTACGGCACCGGCGACGTCGAGATGGCGCTGCGACGCGCGGGCAAAGGCTACGTGCTCGGCACCAACGCCAACCATCCCTTTCGCTCCTGGCGAAAGGACCTGTCCGTGTCGGGCAGCGCGGAGGCGATCGCGCGCGAACTGCCAGACGCCGTCTGGACCCGCCTCTCGGCCGGAGAGGGCATCAAGGGCGCGCGGCTGAACGACTGGTGCTACCTCCCTCTCGCCGACCAGTGCGACGGTCCTCCCGGCCCGTGGACGCGAGGCCTCCTCGTCCGGCGCCACGTCGCCGACGGGTCGATGGCCTTCTCGACCTGATGCCCGCTCGGCACGTCGCTCGCGACTCTCGTCGCCGTGGAGGGCCGCCGCTGGACCATCGAGGACGCCTTCGAGACCGCCAAGAACGAGCTCGGCCTCGACCACAACGAGACGTGCTCCTAGCACGGCTGGCATCGTCACGTCTCGCTCGTCATGATGGCCTTCGCCATGCTCGCCGCGATCCGCCACCACGCCAACGCCACGCCCCCTCCGCCCCCAAAAAGATCGGCGACGCCGGCCCGCACGCGCCGCCCCTGATCCGCTGGTCGATGCAGGAGATCCGCCGCATCGCTGTGCGCCTCGCGCAACGACGCATCGCGCCCGCACAGGTGATCGCGTGGAGTTTGTGGCGACGCGCCCATCAAGCCGCAGCACGCGAAGCGCACCTTACAACAAGACGGCAACTGTAATGCTAAGCAGGTCAATGGCCACGAAGGTACACCAACAACGCCTCGCGGGAGCAAGGCCTTCGGCCTTCTGCAAATCCGCTCGTTGAATAATGGAGGAATGGATCCGTCCCGCTCGCTCGCACGTCTGAATACGTCGCGAGGTAGAAATCTGAGTCAAATAACGCGTTGCCATTCTCCCGGGCGTAGTCCGGAAAGGAAAACATGACGTCGTCTAGTGTAGGTAGAACAGCAAGCCACTCCGCGCTCTGCTTTTCCTCCTCGTTTTCGGCTATCCGATCGAGCGGCCTAACAGAGCGGAGCGGTAGTAAATCAATATATTTTAGAGTTGCTTTGATCCTGGCCGCGTATCCCGCAACCCACAGGTCTTCAACGTCGTTTAGATCGTGGGCTTCAAACTGATCTGCCGGCCTATGCCCCTCCCGATAGCCACGGCGTAGTTTGGCTTGCCAATGAGCGCGAGAACGAACAAAATAATGGTTGAGCCGACATATGCCGAAGCCGGAGGTGTCCTGGCTTTCACCATGGGAACGCATGACAAGCGTTGTGCCATCCGCCTTCTGAGCTAAGTTTCTGTCCACACTTATGTGGTGTGGCCCATCTACCCTGTTCGCGGAGTGAGGACGAACGATCATCTTGACGTGTAGGTTCACACCCGCATCATTCGATGCTCGTCTGGTGAAACTTTCGACGTTGAGACCAGGCGGTAGCTCCACGTGCCCGGCTGATCCAAAGACGGACCAATTCAGGGCAATGGCGTTCACTTCCTCGAAGTGTGCCAGGAAGTTCCCAACAGTCCCGTCTCGCACTGGCGCGACAAACTCATCTGAATCGATAAAGGCAATCCAGTCAAAGTCATCTCGAAAGTTTTTGAGGCAATCGTCATAGGCCTCAAGTTGGCTGTACTTGGTAGCGCGCGGCCAATCGATCATTTTGATGTTGTATATGCGCCGAAGCCGATCCACAATATCATTGGTCCTATCGTTCGATTCGTTACTGTAGATTATAAATGTGTCAAATCCAATAATCGAATGGTAGACAACCCACTCAGCGATGTCTCGCTCCTCGTTCCTTACGAATAGGCAAGCAGCAATACGCAATCTCACCTCTCCTCAATCTTAAGAGAAGCTGCCTTTGTTGCGAACCACAACGCTACCGAAGCTTCGGTGTTTTGCAGATCATCACGCCCGACCGGAGCTCTGTAAGCGCCATCGGAAGGAGAGCAGGCCTTTGGGTAGGGAGCGCCGCATTCGCTGTAGTTTTCCACTATCCACGTTTGCGGGAGCGCATCGGCTTCACGCAAGATGCGGTAAGCTTTTTCGCTGTCGCTTTGAAAGCTGATGGCATCAAAGTACGGGCTGACGATGAAAGCCGACCACAGGTGCTGTTCGGCCGCCCACCGCAGTTCCGCGATTGCGAAAGCTTGGTAGGCTCTAATCTGGGCTGGGTCGGGAAGCGCCCTTAGGAAGAAGGCTGGCGGCGCATCGAGCACTATTCCGCCGCCAAAACGTGCGATGCTACGCATATTGTCCCACCATCGGTCTGCCCAAGGGTGCTTGATCGCTATGGTTCTAGCGTCACCTTCCAGGCCGCCGCCTCCGGAGGAATTGGGCGAGATGACAGGTGCAAGGATCTGAACTCCGCCGTTCGCTCGTGCGGCTTTGACGAAGGTCTCGAATTGCTCGATCTCGACAGTCGGTGCGCTCTCGGGCGCGTCGACGTTCGCCATGTCGACGTTCACGGCTGCGACATGGGGTGAGAAGCCGTAGCTCGTCACGCTCGTTTTCCATCCGGTCGTCCAGAACTGGGGCGTGAATCCGCCGCCTAGACTGACCTCGACAACGGTCTGCTTCGTAGCGAACACCTTGCCTATCGAACGTAGCGCCGTGGTGAAGAGCGGATCGGTGGCGCTGAAGTGGAGATAGAAGCCGGTGTCGGGCGCTGCGCGAAAGGCACTGGTGGCACTTGGGTCGGCCAAGGACGGGAGCCCACTCGTGCCGCCAAGGACCACCTTCGGCTGCTCGCCGGCCTGAAGAGATGAACAGAGCAGCATGGACGCGCAAAGTAGCATGTAACTTTTCAAGGATGCATCCTTCACCCCGACGACATAGGCGAGCCCGAGGGCAGACAGGCCGAACCGGAAGCTGCCGTCCGCACCATAGCCCGCATCTGCCAGGATCGTCCCGGGCGCGACGCCCCGAGCCTTCGCCGCCGCGATCTGGTCGAGGGCGATCTCCGGCTTGGTTTGGAACGCCACCTCCGCCGGAACCTTGGCCTGGCGGCGCCGCTCGGGATCCTCGGCCCAAGCCTGGGGAAGATACAGCCGGTACGCGATCGGCAGGCTCGCGACCTCGTTCGCCACCGACAGGCTCACGGCCACCTGGCAGTTGTCCTGCTTGCCGAGCTGACCGCAGTACTGTCGAGCCACGCCCACCGAGTGCCGCCCCTTCTTGGGGAACCCCGTATCGTCGATGATCCAGGCCCGGATCGGGCCGTGCCGCTCGATGACCGGAAGCACGTGATCGCGGACTTGGGCCATCAACGCCTCGTCCGACCAGGACGCCTGCCCGACGAAATGCAACAAGGACTGATGCTTTGCTGCGGTTCGAGCCGGGGCCGTGACGGCCGCCATCGGCTCGACGCTCTTGCGCTCCAGCGGCATGAGCAGCCCGAGACAATAGTCTCGAAGCGGAACGACCCGGTCCGCGTGACCGATCACCTCGACAAGGCGGTCGACGTAGGCCGAGAAGGCTGCTTCACTCTGCTGCGTCCAGGGATCCATCTCACCTCGCCGCGATCATCTCCGATCGACGACGCTACCAGCATCTGACCCACACAGGCTGAGGCTTTCTGACTCAGTAAGATAAGCGGCGGCAATGTAGCTTCAGAGCGCTGGATGGCCCAGTTCCTACTTGATCGCACTGTGGCCGCTCACTTAAGATTATCTGACGAGGCATGCTGCACCGTCTGCGTGCTCGCGATGCTCCGCAATCGATCCACGGTCATCAGAA
Source organism: Beijerinckiaceae bacterium (assembly GCA_965198715.1). Lineage (GTDB taxonomy): Bacteria > Pseudomonadota > Alphaproteobacteria > Rhizobiales > Beijerinckiaceae > RH-AL1. The sequence continues at coordinate 1,808,204 of CBDAPV010000001.1, read as the reverse complement.
GGGCTTCTGCGACGCCTGTCATTCGGCCGGCGAGGTGTAAGAGATGGTCACTCAGGTGCACCAGGGTCTCGGGCTCAATCAGCCGACACTGCTCGGCGAAAGCGGCATCGTCGGCCTGCAGCATGCTGAACGCTGTGAGCACAATCGCAAGGTGACGACTTGTCCAGTGCTCGCCTGAGGAGTCGGTGATGCTGGCAATGGCCCTGGCGCGTGCTGCTGATGACGTAGCGATTGGGCGCCGGACAAAATCTAAAATTTTGGCGTTCACGAGGCGCTCCTTTCGCTTGCACGGTGAATCCGACAGCAGCATTGCGCTTCATAGCTTCAAAGATAAGCCAATTACAAGACATCAAGCAAAGTCAATGATCGTGCGGATCGTCCAAACGCATCCTTCGACAAACTGACCCACGATCCTTCTGACTGGGTTTGATGTGTTCCGGTCTGTGAAACGGGGGTGTGACGCAATCTCGATGATCGGCTCTTCGTCAGACCGCGCCGATCAGTCTTGCCTCCAGCAGGTTCCCTCGCATCCGACATGCGCGTTGTCGAAACCGGGTCGACCGCTCGCATATGCGAACTGCAGCCGAACCCGTAGGACGCGAAGCGTCGGAGGCCGGGGAAGCGACGAGAGAAACTACACGCCGACAACGCTTCCTGCAAACTATCGAGGGCACGCCTCGACAAACCCGTTGGCAGGCGCACGTCGATGCTGCAAGTCCGCATCGTCACGGCCTCGTTGATGGATCCTCGCGTCATGTGGATCGCCTGCGCCATCCACCTGCGAAAACCCTACGCCTTCTTGGGCTGCCCCAGGCATCGAACGACCATGCTCCATACTCGTCGCTGCCGAGCAACGTTAACCGATCGTCGATGGCGAGCGAGGTTGATCCAATTTTATCTACCCTTAATGTCGCAGGCTCTTTCTTCGGTCGGCGACGGCCTTCGGTATCGGAAAGGTCGCCTGCAATGCGGGCAAGGCCGCTGCAATCCGCCCAGTAGCCATGAACGACCTCATTGGCGGCTGATAACTGCGGTCGAGACGGCAAGCCTTTCAGCTCTTCGAGAAGCGACGAGAGCAGCTTCCAGCTTGTCTTCGCACGTTGCAAGACCTTTTCGAATATCGCGTATCCGAGGTCAGCATCATGAGCACGAAATTACTTCTTGTTCAAATTTATCTCCATCTAGATGTTTAGTCCCGGCATCTGGTGGAGCGGATCGAGACTGAAGCGTTTCGTGTCGTTTGTCCATGCCTTGCAGATGGCTTCGTAAGGCGTCAAACCTTTGAGCGTCTTAGGCCGTCGCGCGAAGTTGTAGGCGTCGACGAAGTCGGCGAGGTGCCGACGCAAGTGATCATGTTCCTCGTAGTGGAAGCGTTTCACCGTTGCGTCCTTGATGGTCCGGTTCATCCGCTCGACCTGCCCGTTGGTCCAGGGGTGCTTTGGCTTCGTCAGTCGGTGTTCGATGTCGAGCTGAGCGCAGGCGTAGTCGAAGGCGTGCGCCCGGAAGAGTTCGCCGGCTGCCATGGCGCGCTTGATCTCGTCGACGGCGGAGCCGGGGCTGCGTGGATCGGTGAAGTGGAGACCGTTGTCGGTGAGGACGGTGTGGATGCGGTAGGGCACGGCATTCACCAGGGCGCGCAGGAAGTCGCCGGCGATGCGGGTCGTCGCCTTGTCATGGAGCTACCAAGTTCGCCTTCGTCCAGGCTCGTCGAACGCGCTTCGCGAGGGCCGGCCGGGCGGTCGCCGACCGTCTCACGCGCCTTCCACTTTGCCACCGTCTTGGGATTGATCCCGTAGCGCTTGGCAAGCCCTCTCAGGCTTCTCTTGACTATGCTGTATCGCTCGACGGACCACCTCGTCGTTGTGGCGCCAGTCGGCGGGGCGTGTGCGGCTTGTGCCTATGAGGTCGATGTCCGGATCGTCGGCAAGCTGAGCCGTGATACGGCGGCCGATAAAACCTGTGGCGCCGGTTAGGAGGAGCCTCACGGCAGCCAATCCGGATATGCAGAATCCCGCTCCGACATGCACGGCGAGGGCAGCGGCCAATCGATGCGGAAGGCGGGATCATTCCAACGTACACCCGCGCCCAGGCTTGGCTTAAAGAGCGGGCTGATCTGGTAGAGCACATCCGTGTCGCTCTCGAGCGTCTGGATGCCGTGCGCAAGCCCGGGCGCAATGTAGATACCGGTGCCGTTCTCGGCGCTCAAAGTTGCGCCGGACCAACGGCCGCGCGTCGGAGAGTCCGGACGCAGATCGACCGTAACATCGAAGATCGAGCCGCGAACGCAGCGGACGAACTTTGACTCGGCGTGCGGCGCCAACTGGTAATGCATGCCGCGCAACGTGCTGGCGACGGTGTTACGCGACAAGCTCGATTGTTCGACTCAATCGTTCAATCCTCGAGCGAAACTCCTCTTCGCAGAAGGCCCGAGCGAAAAAATCCGCGCTCATCGCTTACAGGTGAAAAGCCGATGAGCCAAAAGCCGGAGATATAGGTCTCCTCAAAGATCACGCGTGGACTCGAAGTTGCGGGATCGGCGTGACGAATTTTCCGCCCCAGCTCCGCACCTCCGACATTTGCTCCATAATTTCCTCCTTGAGGTTCCAGGGGAGGATCAGCACGTAATCGGGGCGACGTTCCAAGATTGCCTCAGGAGCATAGATCGGCACGCGAACCCCCGGCAGCAGTTTGCCGATCTTGTGTGGACTCCGATCCACCGTGAACTCCATCAAGTCGGTTTTCACGCCGCAATAGTTCAGCAGCGTGTTGCCCTTTGCCGGCGCCCCGTAGCCAACAACCGACTTGCCCTCGCGGTGCGCCTGGACGAGAAAGTCGAGGAGGTCGCATTTAATCGTCGTTACGCTCTGCGCAAATCGCCGATAGGTATCGAGGTCGCCAAGCCCCGCCGCGGCCTCACGATCCAGCATGGAGGCGACGCGCGCCGTGTCCAGCCGTTCGAGACAGCTGTCATGGCAAACAAAGAGCCGCAGAGAGCCACCATGCGTCGCCAGTTCTGCCACATCGTAGACGCGCATGGCATGGGCGGCGAAGATGCGACGCGCGATCGTGAACGACAGATAGCTGAAATGCTCGTGGTAGATCGTGTCGAACTGCCGATTTTCGATTTGACTGAGGAGATGCGGGAATTCGATGTTCGCAAGACCATTGGGCTTCAGCAGAATCGGATAGCCGGACACGAAATCGTTGATGTCGGGCACATGCGCGAGCACGTTGTTCGCAGCCATGAGATCGGCGTAGACCCCTTCTTCACGGAGCCGGGTGGCTGTTTGCTTGCCGAAAAATGCGACTTCGCTCGGCACTCCTCTCTTGTCGACGGCCATTTGCGCTGTGTTGGCGGTCGGCTCGACGCCAAGCACATTGATGCCTGCCTGCTTAAAATATTGCAGCAAATAACCGTCGTTTGAGGCCAGCTCGACAACAGTCGAAGCCGGCCCCAGCGCTTCGCTCGCGATCGCCTCCTGGGCATAGCGCTGCGCATGGCGCAGCCAAGATTCCGAATACGACGAGAAATACGCATAATCGTCATTAAAAAGGTGCTCAGCCTTTTCAAAGTCAATCAATTGGACCAAAAAGCATGAACTACAAACAAAGGCGTGAAGCGGGTAAAACGCTTCCATCGACTGCGCTGCGGAAGCTGAGACGAATTGGTTCGAAATGGGCGACATGCCGAGATCGGCAAAGGTCACCTCCAGAGGTGCGCCACAGAACCGACAGTCCCTGCTCATGCTGACCTTTGCTCCAACGCGGATCCCGCTATTTCAAACCGCTCTATCTGCTCGAGTGTTAGGGTAAGAGCGGACCGGCCAGCGGCTATCGCTTTGTACCATTCAACAGTCCAGGCGAGCGCTTCATTAACGTCGAGGCGTGGGCGCCAGCCGAGCCTGACGTTGGCCTTTGTCGCATCGACGCGCAGCAGCATCGCTTCTTTAGGCCATATCGAGCCATCACACTGCCACGTTGAACCGTCGCCCCAGAGTCCTGTCAGCCGATCGACGACACGGCCAACGTTCCAAGCGCTGTCGTCGTTCGGCCCGAAGTTCCAGCCTTCGGCGAACCCTTGGCCGTCCTCGTATAATCGCTGCGCCAGCACGAGGTATCCTGAAACAGGCTCAAGTACGTGTTGCCACGGACGGGTTGCCAAAGGATTGCGGATTGTCACCGGTTCGTGTTGCTCGAACGCGCGCACACAATCCGGAATCAACCGGTCGCGCGACCAGTCGCCGCCCCCTATCACGTTGCCGGCACGACCGGAAGCTAGAGAGGGACCTTTAGCATTCTTAAAGAAGCACCTTCGATAGGAAGACGTGACGAGTTCGGCGCATCCTTTACTCGCGCTGTAGGGATCGGACCCACCCATCGGCTCGCTTTCGCGGTAGGCCCAGAGCTGCTCGATGTTCTCGTAGCACTTGTCGCTTGTGACGTTGACCACCGCCCCTACGGTTGTTGTTGCACGAGCAGCATCTAGGATGCGAACTAGGCCTATGACATTTACGTCGAATGTGTCGGCCGGAGCCTCGAAGGACGCGTGTACTAGCGCTTGTGCGGCCATATGAATTACGATGTCTGGCCGAGCGCGCTCGAAAGCTGCGCGCACTGCCAGTTCGTTTCGAATATCACCGATTGAATCAACGTCGGCCGGTCGCCCGACAGCATTCCATATTGCTGGCGTCGTCGTAGGTTCTAACGCCAATCCGAACACGCTAGCTCCAAGCTGTTGCAGCCAAAGCGCGCACCACGTGCCTTTAAAACCGGTGTGGCCGGTCAAGAGGACTCGTTTGCCGGACCAGAAAGCGCGTGAAGGGCTCACCAAACTTTCCATCGAGCTTGTCCATTCGCCCAGAGTTCTTCGAGCTGCCGCTTGTCACGGAGTGTGTCCATTGGCTGCCAAAAGCCGCCGTGACAAAATGCCGAGAGTTGGTTGTCGCGAGCTAGTGTCTGAAGCGGTGCCTGCTCCCAAACGGTGTCATCACCATCGATCCGCTGGAGGACCTTAGGCGAGAGAACAAAGAAGCCGCCGTTTATCCAACTTCCATCGCCTTCCGGCTTCTCGATGAAGCCAGCAACCTTGTCACCGTCGATTGCAAGCGCTCCGAAGCGACCAGGAGGACGGACGGCCGTAACCGTCGCGTCGCGTCCATGACCCTGATGGAAGGCCACCAACTTCGCGATGTCGAGGTCCGCTACCCCGTCACCATACGTCATGCAAAACGTCTCGTCGCCAATGTGGTCGAGGACTCGTTTCAAACGACCGCCAGTCATCGTACCGAGGCCCGTGTCAACCAGCGTAACCTTCCAATTTTCAGCCCGCGAAATATGTATTTCTACCTTTTTTGCGGCCAAATCGATCGTCACATCGGATTGGTGCAAAGAGTAGTTCGCAAAATATTCTGTCAAAAGGTAGCCTTTATATCCAAGGCACACGATGAATTCATTGAGTCCGTAGTGAGAATACGTCTTCATTATATGCCAGAGGATCGGCCGACCGCCGATTTCGACCATCGGTTTAGGCCGGGAAGCTGTCTCCTCCGACAATCTCGTTCCGAGACCACCAGCTAGAATCACTACTTTCATCGCGGTACACATTCCAAAAGCTTGGATTTGAAGTTACATGTACAAGCGTGATTTCGGAAAGTCATCTCAAACATACCCGATCGCTGAAGCGCTTAACTCCTCATCTAAAATAGCTATTCAAGCATCAGCGAGTGTGAAGCATTCCAGTGCCGACCTGCCTAGCTGCTGGGAGTGACGTTTGTCAATTCCATTCTGGAACGATCTAGAGCGCCCATTCTGATCGACGATTTGTGGGGGATGCCCCTGGGTCTGGCTTCTTGATTTCATTGTCTGCGATGATTCGTAATGTGACGGTGGTGCAAGCCTATAGCAGGCGATCTGCGCAGTCGCGTGATTAAGGCGACGGCGGACGGCATGTCGGGCGCGGCAGGCGGTGGCGCGGTTCGGTGTGGACGGGGATCGTCCGGATCCAGCGTTTCCGGCCGAACGGCGAGGAGGCGGCGCGGCGCCAGGGCAAGCCGCGCGGCTCCCGGCTCGACGCCCTCGTCGACTTCATCCTCGCCCTTATTGAGGCTGGCACGAAGGACATCTCGCTAGCCGAGCTCGTCGAGCGTCTCGAGGTCGAGCGCGGCCTGCGCGTCGGGATCACCTGCGTCTGGCAATTCCTCGATCGGCACGGCCTCACGTACAAAAAAGACAGCCCATGCCGCCGAGCAGCAGCGCGAGGCCGTCCGCCAGGCACGGCAGGCCTGGTTCGACGGCCAGCTCGATCTCGATCCCGCCAAGCTGATCTTCATCGACGAGACCGGCGCCTCGCCAAGATGGCGCGCCTGCGCGGCCGATTCCGGCGCGGCGAGAGCTGTAGGGCTGCCGTAGCGCACGGCCGTTAGAAGACCACCACGTTCACCGCCGGGCTGCGCCGCTCCGGCATGGGCGCGCCGATGGTGCTCGACGGGCCGATGGACTGACCAGCCCTCCTCGCCTACATAGAGCAGGTGCTCGCGCCCACGCTCAGCCCCGGCGACATCGTGGTCATGGACAACCTGCCGGCTCACAAGCGCCTCGAACTAGAGCTGTTGCCGTTCAGGCTGGTTCATACGCATCGTAGCCTGAGGCGGCGAGATAGTTTCGACACTCGGCTGAGGAGAAGCGTGTGAAAGCCTTTCGGATCGTAGCCCAGAGATCGGTTACGGTGCGCGCTTCGGCCGAGCGCAGCAGGGCTTTCAGCTTGGCGAAGAGCTGCTCGATAGGATTGAAGTCTGGACTGTAGGGCGGAAGGTAGAGGAGGCGCGCGCCGACCCGCTCGATCGCGTCGCGCACGCCGGAGACCTTGTGGGCGGGGAGATTGTCGAGGATCACGGTGTCGCCTGCCTTCAGCGCCGGGCCGAGCGTCTCGGTGACGTAGCTGCGGAAGCGGCCGCCGTTGGTGGCGCCATCCAACAGGTCGACGGCGAGCGGCCCCGAGGCGCGCAGCGCGGCGGTGACGGTGGTGGTTTTATAGTGACCCTGGGGCACCGCGATGCGGCAGCGCTGGCCGCGCGGAGCGCGGGCGTAACGGCGGACCATGTTGGTGGCGGCGGCGGTCTCGTCGACGAACACCAGGCGCTCGGGGTCGAGCTCGAGTTGCGCCTCGAACCAGGCCAGCCGCGCCGCTCTCACGTCAGGGCGCTCCTGCTCGGCGGCGTGGAGCGCCCCTTTTTACGGGTGATGGCGTGGCGGGCGAAGAAGCGCGACAGGGCGCTGGTGCTGGTCGGCACGCCGCGCTCGACGAGCAGATCGCGCAATTCGCGCAAGAAGATCTGCGGCGCTCCTCGCACGTCTTCAAGATCAAGGGGGCCTGCGCCTCCAGCCGATGCGAGGCGTGATCGCCGCCGGTGGGCTTGGCCGCGACACGGCCATCCTGGCGGACCTGAGCATGCCAACGGATCGCGGTCGCCGCGCCGATCCCGAAACGCTCGGCGGCTTTACGGCAGGAGGTTCCCGCCTCGATCGCGGCGATGACGCGACGGCGAAGGTCAAGAGACAAAGCTGCTGCCACGGCGAACGTCCCTGAGAATCACACCCAAGGGAATCAGAACAAACGCCGCGACGATACCGCCGCCGACTCGGCTTGCTGGAGAACGGCTCTAGTCGCTCCTCAGGAAGAGCTTTCCTGCATAGCTTGGCTTTGGACCGATGCCTTCGCAAGCCTCTGAGCAACCGTCTCAGGCAGTAGATGTGTACCTCGGGAGCTTCCTCGGATCACGATGGCCGCTGATGAGACTGACCTCAGGTACGCTCAACTGCCTCGAAGAACCTGCTGATCGCCTCGTGACGTAGGGCGTGGAAGTGCAGGTTGTCGATCAGCCTTCCGCGCAGCGGGTGCGTTCCAGGACTAACTGCAGTCGTTTATCGCATAAGCAGTCTCCACCAAGAGACACACTATGGCGCTGGCTTGGAATAGTGCGCGTCGACCGCATAATCCATTCGACTGTCGCCGCGAACGGAGTAAGCGTCTCGAGCGGGAACGGAGCGGCGGCGTGGCGAGCGAGCTGGAAGCAAGGATCATCGGTGAATTCGCAGAAGACATCGCCAGCAAGATTGGCGAGGCGGCGATCATCGCGCGCACTGCCAGCGGCTTGAGCGGGCAGGGACTGCCGGAGCGTGCCTTTCGCACGCTGCTCGACATCGAAACCCTGATCCACGACGCTGGGACGCTGCTCAACGCGACCTCGGTGGTGCGGCGGCGCGAGCGGGAGAGCACAGCCGGCTCGGACTGATCGCCCGACGCCTTCATCGAGCTTCGGTTGGCCTTCGTCGCTGCACGCGACGCGGGCTCGTGCTCGTGGGAGCCGCAGCGGCGGCTCGCCGAACGCATCGGAGCCGAACCATGATCAAGCTGACCTCTTCCCACCTCGCCATTCTCGCCTCGGCTTGCCGCCGCGACGATGCCCTCGCCATCCTTCCAAATGATCTTAAACCCACTGCCGCGGCCAAGGCTGGATTGAAGCTCGTCGAGCTTGGGTTTGTTCGCGAGGTCCGCGCGAAGGGCAACATGCCGACTTGGCGCGAGGACGAGCAAGGCCGTGCCTACAGCCTCAAGATCCTGAAGGCAGGTCGGGTGGCCGTGCAGGCCATAACGCCTGCCCCGGAGCTTGCCCCAACCTCGATCGGTTCTGACGCGTCCGCCGCTCCGCAGGCGATCGAAGAGACGCAGGCCGGAGCTGCCAAGGCCGGCTCGAAGCGCGCGATGATCCTGACGCTGTTGAGCCGCCAGGAGGGCGTCACGATCGACGATCTCATCGCCGCCACGGGCTGGCTGCCGCATACCACGCGCGCCGCCTTGAGTGGCCTCCGCAAGAGCGGGCTGGCGGTTGTACGGACCCGCGACGCTGGAGCGGAAACCTCCGTTTACCGGATCCAAGCGGACAGCATCGCCACGGCTGCCGCAGCATGAGCGGGGCGACGCATCTCCGCTGCAAGCGGGCAGCGTAAGCCGTGCGCGGCGCACGCCCGGTATTGTCGGCCTCTCGGACGGCCGACGATCTTGCCCGCGAGCTCGTTCAGCTTCGCACCCTGAACACGGATGAACTTCGCTCGCTCTGGCTCAAAATGACCGGCGCACGCCCCACACGGCAGCTTGCCGGCGAACTCCTGCGCGGCCTGGTCATGCATCGGGTCCAGGAGCAGAGGCTCGGTGGTCTCGATCGCCCGACGGCTAGGATGCTCGACAAGCTGGCCGAGGGCGGCGGGGGCGCGCCGACGCAGCTCAAGATCGGGACGGTGCTCGTGCGCGAGCATGAAGGCGTCATGCACCAGGTCATGGTCGTCGAGGGCGGGTTCGCCTGGAACGGGCAGGTGCTGCCGAGCCTCTCCGCCATCGCGAAGGCCATCACCGGCACGACGTGGAACGGCAACACGGCCGAAAGCAGACCGCAAACCGCGTCGCTCAGGTTGAGCGGAATTACATCAACTTGGAACAGGATATTAGTGGCAACGAGACCAACTGTAATGATGAAGATGCTAACGTGCTCGAGCGCCAAACGTGCGAACATCATGTCAAGCGGCTTGATAACCGGATAGGCCATGAAGCTGCGATTCTGCACCATCCCCATCATGGTGAAACGCGACATGTAGTTCCAGGCGATGAACGGCAGGACGCAGGTCGAGGCGTAGAGCAGTGCACTGCTGCCGTAAGGGATCGGGCGCTTGCCAATGACGAACGCGGCGATGATGATGGAAATGTGCGTAGCGGGCCAGAGGATCGTGACGATATAGCCGAGGCCATTGCCGAAGAAGCGGCTCTTGATGTCATGCAGCATCAGGGCCCAGAGGACCTGGCGCTGGGTCTGAAGGCTCTTTGCCAAGGCGGTACGGGGCCCGTTGTTCCTTGGTCTTGGAAGCAAGAAATCGGACATGACCTCGGCTCTTTTCACGTGATGTCAGGCCGCCGTTCAGCGGTTCGCCAGACGTCACTAGCTGGATCGTGTGGCAAAAACGAGCGAATGGATCGATTTCCGCCGAGCTCCGACGCCATCAGGACGAGGCGTCAACGCGCTTCGCCGAGACGAAGCTGCTAGATCGCGCCGCCGCGTCCGCCAATACGGCTCGAAATTTAAGAGCGGACGATTGTCCGACGCTGCGCCGCACGACCATCGGCTTCACCAGCACCTTCGTCTTCAGGGCAATCATGGCGCGGATGGCCAGAGCGCGCTCGACAATGAGTTGAAACGGTCGACCTCGGGACAGGCGGCGGCGAAGGCGAGGCGGACGCGGCTCGCGCTCTCGATGACGCGCGCGGCGACCTTCAGCAGGCGAAGCTACAGCGTGGCGAAATCGGAGGTGGCGAGATCGCGCAGCTTGGGAATAACATCGCGCACGGTGATCATCAGCCAGTAGGCGACGGCGTGCAGCATGAGCTATGTCCTGGCTGGTTAGAGCGGACCGGCACGAGGTTCCATTCGAGGGGAGCTGAGTCCTATACGGCTTGTTCAGGTTTTTCGACCCGGGCTCGCGCCCGATTTAGGCTATCGTGGCGTTGATGTAGACCTTTAATTTTCGACCTGCCGCAATCACTGCTAATCGGCACCCGCGTTCAGTCCAGTCTACAGCCACAACGAAGGGCAGATGTCTTCATTATCTCAAAAAGGCGAAGAAGTCGCCAGGGCCATCTAGGGAGATAGGTAAACTCCCCCCGAGAGAAGGAGAGATACAATGAACAATCTACCGTTTCCAGTTCACAAATTTGTCCCTAGAGCTGATCCCGATCATGTTGGATCGTAAGCATCGTATCCTGATGCGGCGATGTAGTTTCGACATTCTTGTTGTTTGAAGCCCGTGAAGGCCTTTCGGATGGTCTGCCACAGCGCGGGGATGGTGCGTGCGGCGGCGGTGCGCAGCAAGGCCTTCAACTTGGCGAAGAGCTGCCGTCCTACTCGCCGGACTTCAACCCGATCGAGCAGGTAGAGCAGTCGGGCGCCGACCCTTTCGATCGCCTCGCGCACGCCCGTCACCTTGTGGACGGAGAGATTGTCCATGATCACGACGTCGCCCGGTTCGAGCAGGGGCGCCAGCGTATCGGCGACGTAGCTGCGGAAGTGCGCGCCCGTCGTTGCGCCGTCCTTGAGGTCGATGGCCAGCGGCCCCGAGGCGCGCAGTGCAGCCGTGACGGTGGTGGTTTTGTAGTGGCCCTGCGGTACCGCGATGCGACAGCCCGAGGTCGGGTTGGCCTTCGAACCAGGCCAGTCGCGCCGCCTTCACGTCCGGCCGGTCTTGCTCGGCGGCGTGGAGCGCCCCTTTTTACGGGTGATCCCGTGGCGGGCGAAGAACCGAGACAGGCCGCTGGTGCTGGTTTGCACGCCGCGCTCCCCGAGCAGATCGCGCAACTCGCGCAAGAAGATCTGCGGCTGCTCCTCACAGGTTTTCAGGATCAGGGCGGCCTGCGCCTCGACGCGATGCGAGGCGTGATCTCCGCCCGTCGGCTTGGCCGCAATGCGGCCGTCCCGCCGGACCTGGGCGTGCCAGCGGATCGCCGTCGCCACGCCGATGCCGAAGCGCTCGGCGGCTTTACGACAGGAGGCACCGGCCTCGATCGCCGCGATCACGCGGTGGCGCAGGTCGAGTGATAAGGCGGCTGCCACGGCGGCACTCCCTTACGGACCAACGCAAGAGAATCAGAACTGCCGCCGCTAAGCCAGGCTGCGACTCGGCTCGCTGGGGAACGGCTCTAGAGCATGATAGGCAATCGCGTTTCGACGTGGTGGTCGGTGGCCCGATAGGCAGCCAGGCGGGTCCTGTGTCCGAAATAGTCGGACGTCTCCCGCATGAGCGTGTTGAGATGATCGCGGACCTCGAGCAAGGTGTTTTAGTCTTGGCATTTGCTGGAGCGGATTGGGCTTGGATCGTCCGGCTCTGATGTCCAGTGTTTGCAGATGAATCCGTGAGTTGTGAGACCTTTCAGGGTCTTCAGGCGGCGCGCGAAGTTTAGGCGCTGGTGAGGTTGGCGAGGTGCGTCTCGAGCTTTGCGTGGCTGTCGTAGTGGAAACGTTAACAGTCGCTTCCTTTACCACTCCGGCGGAAGCCGGTAGCTAGGCTGCGCAGATGATCTCCGGCACGGTGATGTCCGGCGGCGCGGCGTCGGTCGCCGGCCAGCCGGGGGAAGGGCCGTTGCTTCCTCGTCGCCGGCAGATCGCGCGACGAGAAGCCGTAATTTGCGTCAAGCGATCCGAAGCAGACCGTCTGCTCGTAGCCAGCTTACGTCGTTTGGCACGTCGATGCAGGTATCGTGACGCCGCAAGATGAGTCCGACGGTGCGCTGAGGTCGACGCCCTACAATCGTACGAAATCTACGGCGAGCAGCGGCGCCGCCTCGCTCTCGGGCATCTCGATTGCGCCATCGGCCGCTAAGTTCTCCGGTGCTGTGGAGCGGTTTTCGGTGCCGAAGGGTAGCCGTTCAACAAAAGGGGAAAGAATGCCGGCTAGCCCTCCTTGCGCCGATGGTGATGTCGTTCACCTTCCACGTCAAACGCCTAAATAGTCGGCATCACGATTGAGGCAGAGCGCCAAAACAATCGACAGTCCTTAAAACACATGTACTCTATTTTTTGAGCTCTTTGCCTATCCAATCACGTTGACCGATGAACCATGGATCTTTAGCGATGAGCATGTCGTGCAAGCCAATGTCGCACACAACATACCTTACATACCGTGGGAGAGGCGAGATGAAGCTTTATCGTTGTCTGATCACACACGCTGCCGCAGCTGCTTTGCTATGTTCCACGGTGGTTTCTCCCGCCAGCGCCGCCGGATGGCTCGGCGCATGGACGGGCGACCCAGCTGGTGCGACCGGCATAATACCGCCCGGCACGCAGACGCTACGGGAGATCATTTCGCCACGGGTGAGCGGTGATGCTCTGCGGCTTACGCTGACGAACCGCCTTGGCATTATGCCTGTCACTTTTTCTCAAGTGTGGATTGGAGCACAGCAAAGCGGAGCTGCGGTTGTCGTAGGTAGCAATAAGCAACTTACGTTTGGCGGTTCATCCAGTGTCACCATACCGCCAGGGGCGACGGTTACAAGCGATCCAATGAGCTTCCCAGTCGTCAGCTTTACGAAGCTAGCGATTAGCATGCAGGCGCTTCCCGGCACCATTCCTGTCGCTTCCGAGACGCACTCCGTTTCGCGCGAGGTCAATTATTTCTCGGCAACCGCCTTAGCTGCGCCGGAGTCGGGAGGTGGATTTCTCCCGTTTGAGTTGACTCAAGGTGCGCTTTTCCAAGCGTCGTGGCACTACATCAACGAACTAGACGTCTTCAGCATGAACGCCTCTCCCCGCGTCGTAGTCTCCTTCGGAGACTCGATCACTGACGGGCTACAAGTCAACAAGGCTGTTGAGAACACTTTTGTAGAAAACATCACCAATCTTGGATTTGAGGAACGCTATGAAGACTACATACAAAAGAAGGTTGTATCCACAAACGGCTACTCGCAATTTAGCTTTGTCAATGCTGGTATTGCTGGCAATCGCTTAACAGCAGGACCATTTTTGCCGTTCTTTGGTCCGTCTGGAATAGATCGTCTAGGTACAGATGTCTTAAGCGTGCCCGGCGCGACCGATGCAATTATCGGCCTAGGCATCAATGATATTGCATTTGACCTTCCTGCGCAGACGCTTGGCGATCCTACCATTGTCAAGACAATCGAAGCCGATTTGACAACCTTGATCACTCAACTCCATAGTCATCGGATCAGAGCTGTACTTACAACGATCCTGCCGGCATTAGGCGCAGAAGCCAGCCAGTTCGCTCCTGTCACAATTGCGTTTCAAGGCATTTTGCCGGCTCCCGTGTCAGGTGGCGCCCTGCATGGCACGGCGATTAGCGACGCGCTCCGGCGCCAGGTCAACACCTGGATCTTGACGGGTCCTGGCAGCAATCTTGCCGACGCTACCATTGATCTCTCGACCTGCATGCAGAACCCCGCCAACACCAGCCAGCTCAACCCAAAGTACGACAGCGGCGACCACCTCCATCCGAATGCTGCTGGTTACTCGCATATGGCTGACTGCACGCCGATCTCGATCTTCGGTGTTGCTGTCAAGTAGTCCCATTTAATTGAGCTTGGCTTTGCGCAAAGCCCTGCGCTACAAACGTTCCGGCGCTCTCAAATTCCAAGCCGAGGTCCTGGGCGATGATAATACTCAACCTCGGGTAACTTGGCTTTCTTGCCTTCAGGATGTCGTCTCAATCAGACTTCGGTAGCCTGCCTCCGTTAGATAGGACCTACAATCTTTTGTGTTGAAAGACGGCACGCTCGACAATACACCCAACCCGCATGCACTGTGAAGCCGCCGACCGGCCGAATTTGGATCTGGTCGATATGCTTCCATAAAGCAGTAGTTTGCGGTAGGCAAAAACTTATGCGAGATCAAAGGCCGAACGATGTACGCACCTAAGAAGAAGCGGAGGACATCACCTCCCCGTGAGCACCTTTGTTTCGCTGTTTACTCAGCTTTCCACGCGTTTACAAAAGCCTACCGGATTCTTCTGGAACCTTTAGGCTTGACCTACCCGCAGTATCTCGTCTTGCTAGTTTTGTGGGAGAAGGACGATCTGCGTGTAAGCGACATAGGTGGCGACCTTCAGCTCTCGACTGGGACGTTGACCCCGCTCTTAAGACGCCTTGAACAGCAGGGTCTAATCGTACGTATACGTACCGCAAACGATGAGCGTCAAGTCAACATCAAGTTGACGGCTTCGGGGCGCGCTCTCGAGCTTCAGGCTGAGGCAATGCACGAAGATCTTAAGTGTATGACCAAGCTCGCTCCGGTCGAAATAAAAGATTTGATGAACCGCATCATGGCGCTGCGTGACAATCTGGGCTTCTCGTCTGATGAGGCCAGTAAGGCCTCATCTTTTGAAATGACAACTTGAGCGAAGCCTGCACGATAGCCTAAATAGGAGAGCTGTATGGTCCGCGCTACGATTTTAGCTGCTGCCAGCCCCTTCACCTTTTCAGCCGCCACATTGGCAGCGCCCCAACTCGAAGGCGTTCGCGCGGTGGAGAGCATGACAGACATGTCAATCCCCGAGGAGAACCTTACATGAGCAAAGAACAAAACCTTGAAGCGACGAAAAAGCTAGGCGAAGCCGTATCATCTGGCGATCTGCAGGCGCTAAACGAGATCTTCTCTGCCGATGTCGTCGAGCATGATCCGGCGCCTGGTCAAGGTAAAGGGCCTGAAGGATTTATCAAGTTCTTCTCCATGATGCGAACCGCGTTTCCCGATCTGAAGGTCACTGTCGATCATATCGTCCAGGATGAGAATAATCTCGCGATGGCATACAAGATTCATGGGACACATAAGGGTGACTTCATGGGCATAGCGCCGACCGGAAAGTCGTTCGAGGCGCGCGGCATGCAGATTGGCCGATACGAGAACGGCAAGATCGTTGAACGTTGGGGATCATCGGACGAGTTAGGCCTCGTCAAGCAACTTGGCGCCACGCTGAACACCGGCAAAGGCCTTCTTGAAAAGCTGGTGGGGTAAGCCGGAGTGAGCTTCTGTCAGCTTACTGCCGCAGGATCGCCGGGAGCAGCCTGGCTGCTTTCGTGAAGAGTTTCGGGCGCCGTTAGGCGTACGAAAGTGGCCGAAGAACGAACCCGCGGGCCGCCGGTGAAGGTCTATGGGATTTTGAGGAACGACTTGTGCCGGCGAGCGCGAGGACAGTTTCGATCAATGTCGCTGGCGAAGGCAAGGAAGCAGTTTGAGGTCTCCGCTGGGTGATCGCTTCCAGGATGCTGAAGGTTCGAGGCCGGACGATCGGGGCAGATCCGCGGATACAATCGCACGATCAGGCGCAGGAAGACGCGTGGGAGCGATCGTCGAGGCCGCCGGGCCGAGACGCGAGGGAGGTGTGGGTCGTGCCGGATCACAATGACACCGTCCGGGTCGGCACGGCGGTATTTGGCGGCGCTCGCGCTTGCCTCCCGCGCTCGAAGGTCTTGATGATCGTCATGCGGCCGCCGCAGCATGGGCACGGCGGCTGATGGTCCGGCGGTGCGGTAGGCTCCTCCGTCGCGCTTGGCGCAGGCACGGCGAGCAGGTCCCTGGCCTTGGCGAGATTGGCCTTGCGGCCGGTGCTGGCGAGCAGGCCGTAGTGCCGGATGCGGTGGAAGCCTTTGGGCAGGACGTGCAGCAGAAAGCGGCGGATGAACTCGTCGGTGCGAAGCGTCATGGTGCGGTGGCGCTCGGCGCCGTCGCGACGATAGTCCTTGTAGCGGAAGGTGATACCGGACTCGTCGTGCGAGATCAGTCGGCGGTTCGCAATGGCGACGCGGTGCGTGTAGCGCGACAGGTAGGCGAGCACGGCCTTGGGCCCGGCGAACGGCGCCTTGGCATAGACGACCCAGCGCTGCTTTCGAACGGGCGCCAGATGGCGCAGGAACGCGCGCCGGTCGGCGTGGCCGAGCTGATCGCCGAAGAACTGTAGGCGGCCTGCAGCATGCAGCTCGAGCAGGCGCGTCAGGAACAGCCGTCGGAACAGCTTGCCGAGAACCCGCACCGGCAGCAGGAAGGCCGGGCGTGACGAGACCCAGCGCTGGCCGTCGAGCGAGAGGCCGCCGCCGGGCACGATCATGTGGATGTGGGGGTGGTGGGTCAGCGCCGACCCTCCGCTGGCTTCTCCAACGAGCTACGCTCGCCGGAGCCTCAAGCCAGCTCCGCCCCAGGTATGGAGCACGGCCGTGATGCCGATGCGGGCACCCAGATGCTTCGGGTCGGCGGCTATGGTGAGCATGGTCTCCGACGCCGCCTTGAAGAGGAGGTCGTAGACGACCGCCTTGTTGCCGAAGGCGATGGCGGCGACCTCGGCCGGCAGCGTGAAGACGACATGAAAGTAGCCTACCGGGAGCAGGTCCGCCTGGCGCTCGGCCAACCAGGTACGCGCCGCCGCGCCCTGGCACTTGGGGCAGTGCCGGTTGCGGCAGCTGTTGTAGGCGATGCGGACCAAGCCGCAGTCGTCACAAGCGTCGACGTGGCCGCCGAGAGCTGCGGTGCGACAGGTCTCGATCGCCGCCATGACCTTGAGCTGGTGCAGGCTCAGGTGCCCGGCATGAGCGGTGCGGTACGCTGGGCCGGCGGCACGGAAGATGTCGGCGACCTCGAGAGAGGCGCGCAAGGCGTCAACCGCCCGGCGCGTGCTCTCCGATCCTGAGCATGCCGAGCTTGTCGAGCGGGCTGGTGACGGCGCGGACCATGCGCGTCGCGACCCGGGTGTAGAAGGCGGTGTTGTCCAGCTTGGCGTGGCCGAGCAGCGCTTGGATGATCCGGATGTCGACGCCGTCCTCGAGGAGGTGGGTCGCGAAGCTATGGCGCAGGGTGTGCGGACCGACCCGCTTGGCGATGTCCGCCGCGTGCGCTGCCTCGGCGACGATGCGATGGAGCTGGCGCGTGCTGATCGGCTTCAGCGCATGCTGGCCCGGGAACAGCCAGCCGTCGCGATGCATCACGCCTTGCTGGCGCCCAAGCGTCCACCATTGACGCAGCAGGTTCAGCAGATCGGCCGAGAGCAAGGCGTTGCGGTACTGGCCTCCCTTGCCGCGCTCGACCCTGAGCAACATGCGCTCGCTGTCGATGTCGGCGACCTTCAACAACGAGACCTCGGCGACGCGAAGACCCGCGCCGTAGGCGACCGACAACGCCGCCTGGTGCTTGAGGCAGGTGGTCGCGTCGAGCAGGCGGGCGACCTCGTCGCGGCTCAGCACCACGGGCAGCTTGCGCGGATGGGCCAGCCGGACCAGCTTGCGCGCGAGATCAGGCCGATCGAGCGTGTGCGTGAAGAAGAACCGCAGCGCCGCCACGATGCTGTTCATCGTTGGAACAGGAACGCCGGCCTCGCGCTGCTCGACCTGGAAGCAGCGCAGGTCCTTCGCCGTGGCCCTACCGGGCGAGCGCCCCAGGAAAGTGGCGAGCCGCCCGACGTCGCGGATGTAGTTGCGCTGCGTCTCTCGCGAGAACCGGCGCATGGTCATGTCGTCGATCAGTCGTTGGCGTAAAGGGCTGATTGGAGCAGCGGGCTTGAGACCGTTCATCGGATGGCTCCCTGGGTGAAGGAGCCGAGATGCTCTGTTTGCTTCCGACGTCGCTCAAGCGGCGCCAGCCGAACGATCTCCTATCTCAACGCAGCCGCAGCCCTCCCGCGCAGCGGGTTCGTTCTACAGCCAGCTTACGTCGTTTGGCACGGCGATGCTGGTCTCGTGACGCCGCAAGATGAGTCCGACGGTGCGCTGAGATCGACGCCCTCACAAACGCATGAAACCTACGGCGAGCAGCGGCGCCGCCTCGCTCTCGGGCACCTCGATTGCGCCATCGCGGACTGCTGGGCATGAGCCGTCGCTCAGGTACACGGTCGTCGTGCCAGCCGGCACGAGCAAGCGCGTCTTCGCGCAATTGCCGCCATCCGCTTGTCCGGCGGCCAGGCGCGCGTAGAAGTCGATCATGCCGGTGTTTGGCGAGCGCTGCTTGGCCCAGGCGAAGGCTTGTGCGGTGGAGTCGACCTGATCGTCGTGGCGCCCCTTCGGAAAGACGAGCATCTCGTGGAGGTAGTCGTCCAGCCAGTGCGCCTGCTCGGGCAGGAACACGAAGCCGTTCTCCATCGTGGCGCTCTGGGCGTGGACACGCATGACCTTGTCGCCTTCGGGCTTGCAGCCCTTCACCATCGAGACGCCCTCGGCGAGCAGGTCCTGGATCAGCTGGGTGCCCGAGGCTTTGTCCTCGATCAGGATCACCGTCGCGCCAAAAGCATGTCGCTGATCCTGCACCGCACGCTTCAGATCAGGGTACGAGAGCTTCTTGCGAAGCACGTTGAGCAGATAAAAATCACCTGCCTTCAATCCCCAGGTCGTGCACACGGAGAAGTCGGCGAGCTCGCTCACCTTGTTGGCCGTGTCCCAGCTCTGAACAACCTGGTCGAAGGCGGCCGGCGGCACGTCGTATCGTTTGAACCAGACCTCCTTGATCATGCCGCCGCCGAGCGGCGCCGGCCGCTGCTGGTACTGGCCAGAAAAGTTGTAGTCGCCGATCGTGCGACGCAGAGCATCCAGCGTCGCGATCGGCTCGCGCGCGGGATGCAGCGCCTCGCCGGTCTCGCGAGCGAAGCGACGGGGACCGAAAGGCGTCGCGATCTCGTGCGCCTCGTTCTCCTCGGCGATGGCGGGGAAGGAGACGACGTGCCAGTCCTCGCGCGCCAGGAGATGGCCGACGAGATCGTCCTCGTGCAGCCGCTGCATGATGATGACGATGGCGCCTGTGCGCTTGTCGTTGAGCCGGCTGAGCAGGGTCGCGTCGTACCACTCGTTGACCGCCTTGCGCCGGGTCTCGGACACCGCCTCGTCCGGCTTGAGCGGATCGTCGATGATGATGACGTCGCCGCCTCGGCCGGTCAGCACGCCACCGATCGAGGTCGCGAGGCGGAAGCCGCCGCGCGTGGTCGAGATCTCCTGGAGGGCGACGCGCCTGTCGCTCAGGCGAGTCGCGAACAGCTGGCGGTACCAGCGGGCGTTCATGATCGTGCGGCAGTCGCGGGCGAGCTTGTCGGAGAGGTCCTGGGCGTAGCTCACATTAATGATGGAGGCGCCTGGGTCGTGCCCCAGCCACCAGGCGGGTAGGGCGATCGAGGCGGTGAGCGACTTCAGGTGGCGCGGCGGTATGTTGATGATCAGCCGCTTGATCTCGCCGCGGCGGCAGGCTTCGAGCTTCGCTGCCATGACCTCGATGTGCCAGTTCGACAGGAACGAGGCGCTGGCGTGCAATTCGCCGAAGCAGCGGGTGAGGAAGAGGTAGAAGTCGCAGCGAAGCATCGCCTGGTACTCGGCGAAGGTCGGCTGGATCATGGCGAGACCTCCTGCCCCAGTCGGCGCATGAGTTCGCGCATGGCGTCCTCATCGCCGTTTTCGAAGCCGGGAGCCGGCGCCTCCACGGCGCGGGCTTCGCCGGCCTGGATCAAGCCCAGCAGCAGCTGGGTGGCGCGAGCTTCGCCGCCGGCGGCGCGGTTGACGAGCTGCTTGACCGCCGCCTCGTACTTGCTGATGCGCCGCTTGCGGCCGTTCTCGGTGATGAGGACTTTCTCGTTTAGCGCCGCGGCGACCACGGTGGACAGGTTGCGGGCTCCTTTCGGCCGACCCCTGGGATTGCCAGACACGCCTTTCTGGAAGCGGGTCGCCAGCGGCGGCTTCTTGTAACCGACGTCGTAGGCGTCGTGGTCGCTCGCGTCATCCGCCACGGCCCGCCCTCCTCCGCTGCCGCTTCGGCGATTCCTGATCCGCACCCTCTGCGCCGACAGGAGGCGAAGGCTTTGTCTGAGAGGCACTGGACGCCATCGCGTCGAAGGGGATGGTCCGAGCGGCATGGAGCGCGACGCCGCCGGTATGCGCCTGCCAACGTCGGACGATGAGGTCGACGTAGAGCGGGTCGATCTCGAGGCCATAACAGGCTCGGCCGGTGCGCTCCGCCGCCATCAGTGTGGTGCCGCTGCCGAGAAAGGGATCGAGCACGATGTCGCCGCGCCGCGAGCTGTCGAGGATCGCGTCGGCGACCATCGCGATTGGCTTCACCGTCGGATGAAGGTCGGCGAGCCTGCCCTCCTCCCCGGCACGACCGAAGGCGGGCTGGCCGGCATAAGCCCAGACGTTGGTGCGGTTGCGCCCGAAGCGACCGAGCTGAACGTTGTTG
This sequence comes from Beijerinckiaceae bacterium, assembly GCA_965198715.1. Taxonomy (GTDB): domain Bacteria; phylum Pseudomonadota; class Alphaproteobacteria; order Rhizobiales; family Beijerinckiaceae; genus RH-AL1. The sequence continues at coordinate 1,787,463 of CBDAPV010000001.1, read as the reverse complement.
CAGAAGGGCGCATCGCCGCCCTGAAACACGAAGACGAGTTCGTGCTGCGACCGGTAGAGGCTGCCCATCCCGGCGTTCGGCTTGGTCCACACGCAGATGTTGAGCAGCTCGCGGTACACCTCGCAGCCTGCCGCGACGATCTCGCCGACGTGACGCCAGTCCATGCAGACGTAGTGCAGGCTGCCGACGCTCGCGTGCTGTCGCAGGAGCTTGAACACGCCCGCGAGGAATTGCTCGAAGCCGGCGCGGTCCATCTCGCCCGACGCCATCGCGAACTCGCGATGCTGGCCGGGCCGCGTGCTCACGTGGCCGTTGATGGGAACGTTGTATGGCGGATCGGTGAAGACGATTGCCGCCTTGTCGTGCCCCATGAGAGCGGCGAGGTCGAGTGGCTCCACGGCGCTGCCGCACAGCACGCGGTGGTTCCCCAACAGCCAGAGATCGCCTGTTTGGCTAACCGGCGGGCCTTCGGCAAGGCGCTCTACTGGCTCTGTTGTCGCCTCTTCGTTCGCGTTCAGCGATTCGATACGAAGATCAATCTCGCCCATGTCGAAGCCGGTCGTCTCCAGGGCGAAGTCGAGATCGAGGACGGACAGGTCCTTGAGCTGCTGGGCGAGCAGCCGGTCGTCCCAGGTCGAGGTCTCGTTCAGCCTGTTATCGGCGATCATGAACGCGCGCCGCTGCGCCGCGTCGAGATGCTCGAGCCGGATGGTCGGCACCTCGCTCCAGCCGAGATGCCGGCAGGCCAGCAGCCGGCCGTGACCCGCCACGACGTTCAGCTCGCCGTCGACGAGCACCGGCACGTTGAAGCCGAAACTCTCGATGCTGCGCGCGATCTGCTTGATCTGCGTGCGGCTGTGCAGGCGCGGGTTGTTCGGATCGAGCTTGAGGTTCTCGATCGCCTCGTTCGTCACAGCAAGCCTCGGATGACGAGCTTTGCTGATGTTCTGGAGTGAAGACTTCATGCGATTGCGCCGGCCCGCTCGTCCGGGCAATCCGGCGATTCGACGGGAAGCGCCAGAAGAAGCTCTGTTCGACAAAGAGATCGAGTTCAGCTAACCGCTCGAAAAATGACCCTGGTTCAGACAAGCCGGATCTGAACCAGGCCGGCAGGACCGACCAGGGTCTTTTCACACTTGGCGACAAGCGTTTCGAGATATTCTGCGTATTCGACGATCGATGTGACGCGATCGCGGGACCACAGCAGAATGTCGATTCCGCCCTCAGCGCCGTGTCTCTCGAGGAGCCGAGCCACGTACGCTGCCGCGACCGCTAGATGAATGACCGGCAAGCTCGGGCGCCAAATCCGCGATTTGACGTTGGCGGCGTCGCTCTGGCCGGCGTCCTCAGCGACGAAGGCAGCCATTTCGTTGATCGATAGCCTCCGAACGCCCGCAGGAAGTGGCACCGGGTGACCGAGCTCGACCTCGCGCAAAAAGGCGATCGCCATGCGGGCTGCATTCATCCGCTCAGTCAGCCTTTTCGCTACAAGCTTCATGTCGCGGTCGACCAGCTTCAAATCGCGAAAGGCATGCGGAGGCTTGACGAGTATCGGTTCCCAATTGTCGGGGTCAGCCCGGAATCGGGCGTGCAAGGCTCGGGCGCACAGCGAAGCATGCAGCTCCCCGCGACGCTCGTCATCACGAGGAGCGGCTAAAACGGCCAGCAAGGTCGCAGTGCACTCGTACAGTTCGTTGTTTGCGAAATCGATGACGATCGGCGGGGCACTCGTTGAGTCTGTCATCGTTTCTGGTGCGCTTCCCTGTTAGCGGTACAAATTCCCTGTTCAAAGATTGTTCGGCGTGTTCGATTTCCCTGTTCCAAATCGTGGGGAATGCAATGCAAAATTAAGACAGCACTTGTCTTTTTGCTCCACCATCGCCGACGAAATGCCGGCGAAAGTGGATTTTCCCTATTAAATTCCCTGAACGCAGGGAAGTCGTGCATTGCAGACCAACCCGAACCCACCTGCGTCGTCAGCCACCCAGTCCGCTCGCAGGGAGATTTTCCGCCGCTTTACCAGGAAGTCTCTCATTCATAATGGCTTAGCGGGAGAGTGCCGGTCTGCAAGGCTCCTGAAGAAGACCGATTGCCGTGTTTCTGGCGCCAAGGCCTGCCCTGTCTGCACCGCCCAAAATGCAATCTCCGAAATGGAATGATGCAAGCCCATCGCGTGGCGCTCTCAAGGCGACGGCTTCATACGTTCACCCACATCCGCAATTGCACCACGGCCCGGGCTCTGCGGACGACAAAAGGTCGCTGTCAGGCGCTGGGTTTCTCGCCTGATCTTAACGGAGAACCGAGACTTCCTGCACGGCCCACTCGAGCGTCAGGGATCGTACAAGCGTGACCGTCAGGCCGCGGGCGCACGTCCCTGAGCAATCGTTGTGACGATCGTCGGTGACACGAAGGCGAGCGGCGCAAGGAGGCGCACGTGACGCTCGCCGCATCTTTCTTCCCTCGCGATGTCCTCGAACGAGCGGACGTCGGCAGCGACATCTCGCATCCATCGTCGCGCCTTGGCGACCGCGAGGAGGAGCTGTCTCCGCGCTGCATGACAAGCACGACCGACCATCGTCATGCTGGCTCTCGCTCGCCTGACCTTGCGTGGAGCCCAGGCGATCGAGTGCAGTCGCACGGGCCGCTCCGCTGCGTCGTCCTCATCATCGTCCGACTGAGCGAGTTCAGTCGATCCAAGGCCGCCGACGGCCATGCTGTTCTCGTAGATCTCCATCGTGACCGCGCCGGCTCCGACCACCACGGATCGCACGTGCGCGTCGACCAACTCTCGATCGGGAAGCTCCCTGTGAGGATCGATCGTCGACCGCAGGACGCTGATCACAGCCTCCTCCAAGTCCGGTGCCGCGATCCGGATCACCGATCCCGCGGCGTCCTTCCTGTTCTGCAGCAAGGCCTGGGAGACGTTGTAGCGGTGGCGCAGCCCGCGTTTGTTGGTGTGGCCCGGTGTGTGCGACAAGACACGTGCGGCGCGACTGGCGGCGCTCGTCTTTGATGCCGAGACCGCATCGTTACGCAAGCCTTGGAGGTGCCGCTTGGCGAGACGACGTGACGGGACGCGAAGAAAGCAGTAGGCTTTCCATCAAACCTTGATACCCCGTCAAACGAGGGGTTTGAGAATGGGATCTCTTCACGAATGTCAATCGATGTGTTTATCTTCGGCATTCAGAAGTCTGGTACGACATGGATGCGGAATATTCTGTCCCACGTCGGCAAGACTTCCGCGAAGCACGAATGGCAATTACCCATGTTGTTTCGCCACATGGACGCCTACGTGACGCTATGTGGCGGCGGGAGGCAGGCAGGGCCCGAATTAATTACGACAATCGTCAAAAAGACTTATGACACCGTGTTGAACACCTTTGGCACGTATAATATAGATAAAAGCGCTTTCCCTTGTTTGCCAGAATCTGGTCGCGATGACGATCTATACCCCCATGCCATGCTTATGATGAGGCGTGCCTTTCCAAAGGCCCGGACCCTTATGATCGTCCGCGATCCTCGCGACGTGCTCGTATCCTCGTGCCACTACTTCGATCTCCAGGAAGTTGCAATGGACGAAGAGTATATCACAGCATTTGCAAACAGCTGGTCGAAATGCAACTTAAATTGGATGCTCTGCAAGCCCGACAGTATCGTCCGTTTCGAGGATCTAAAGCTGGAGTTTCGCCGCACCGTCCGTGACTGTATTACTGAAGTCGGTCTTAACATCGACGATCTGACTATACAGATCCTTATCGACCACTATCAGACGATCGAATTTTCACAGACTAGCGATGCTTTTTTTTACAGAAAAGGCGAAGCAGGCGGATGGCGTCGCAGTCTTTCAGAGCGGAACGCCGAGATCATCAAAAACACGGCAGGATTTGCAATGCAGGTGTTCGGCTATGTCTAGTACAGGATCGTTAAACGAATATAATAAGAATTTGATAGATTTATCTATATCTGATTACTATCATGCTCATTCGGTATCGATGGGGTATTTAGGCTCAAGCGACCAATTGAGGTTTTTTCTATTCGGCTCAAGCTTTTATGTCGAGCTGTCCGGTTTTGCGGAACAATCGAAAGTGCGAATCGGCGCACTGACCGTGCTGCTCCGATTTGACGGACACCATCTTGACGGCGCTTCGTTACAGACTGTCATCTTCGGCAAGGACGACGTTGTCTGCTCGATGCGTGAGCACGTCTCATTCAATCAGCGATTTTCAATCTACGGCGACACTGCCACATACGCTCTCAAAATATCTCCAATCGAGCTTGAGGCGCTCGAGTTCGGTGGTCGCCTGCGGCTTTATTTCTTCAGCGACTCCATACAACCTAACATCGTCAGCTTCTCGAAATTGCAACTGCTAAAAACCGCTTCCTCCGTGGACACGGAATACCAGATGGGGGATCAGCGTCGCGCGATGTCTCAGTCGCGCTGCAGAGATGGCTTGGCTGGTCATCGTCAAGGCGGTTGGTCACCGCTCCATTTCGCGGCGCATTGGGACCATCAGGATTGGTTGTCTGCCATGCTCCGGGATGGCGTGTCGCCAGACGTGGCCGAAGCGAATGGCGCAACGGCCCTCCATCGGGCCGCCGATATGGGCCATCTGCTTATTGCATCGAAACTCCTTGAAGCGGGTGCAAGTCCGAATGTGGTCGACAGAAATTTAGAGGAGACGCCGCTTGACTGCGCCATCCGCAAAAGTAACTCCGCTGTTGCAAAATTGATCCGATCCCACGGCGGATCCACCAATGGCGACCATAGAAGCAGCGAGAGCCCTTGCACATGACTAGCTTGCGAGCCACATCATTGCGCCATATCACTCTGGCTTTGGCGGGTATCATATGGTTTGTCGTATCGTTCACTTCTGTAAGCTTCAAAGGGTTCCTGGCAGCGCTTTTTAGCACTTGCGGCCTACGACACAAGCAATACGAATTAGGTGAGTTGTGCACGTTGCAGGTTGTGCAACTCGATACCGGTTTCTAACTGGAACGCGAACCTCATGACTGGAAGCTTTACACATACTGTTGAAGATCTGACCATCCGCGCCGATACTTACGGCGCAGCTGTTGCGCAACGACTCAATATTAATAAGGAGAAAGCCGCTATCCTGGTCAAACTCTTCGATCCAGAGTACCGGGGAGTCCCGAACGCAAACATAGCTTTCAGCGAAGAGGCTTTGATATCCTACGTTCAGCTGGGAAGCGGACTTTCTGATGTAAAGCCTAATACGCTTTTTGACTCTGACTTTTATCTTGAGAATAATCCAGATGTGCTCTTGGCCAATTTCAATCCGTTTTTGCACTTTGCGCTACATGGAGCAACCGAAGGTCGTAGTCCGCACCCGCTTTTCGACTTGCAGTGGTATGTTCAGCACTATTCGGCATCGATTGGCCGAGAAGACAATCCGCTGCTTCACTTCGTGATGGCTGGCGCCGCTTCTGGGTTTGATCCCCACCCTCTTTTTTCGATGCAACACTACTTAGAGCAGGATACCGACATTCAGACTGCCGGATTTAATCCGCTCGTGCACTATGTAACCAAGGGATGGAAGGAAGGTCGAGATCCTCATCCGCTCTTCTCGACCAGAAACTATCTCGATGAGAACCTCGACGTAAAAATCGCGGAAATAAATCCACTTGCACATTATGTCTCTTACGGTTGGAAAGATGGTCGAAACCCGCATCCTCTTTTTAGCACTCGCTTCTACCTTGGTCGGTATGAAGATGTTGCCGCTGCCGGTGTCGAACCGTTAGCGCACTATCTTCAGCATGGCGCGAAAGAAGGTTATGATCCCCATCCGTTATTTTCGACTATGGGCTATTTGAGGCATAATGCTGATGTTCAGGACGCCGAAATCAACTCGCTCGTCCATTATGTGACCGATGGATCGAATGACATTCGGGATCCTCATACGCTCTTATCGAGCAGCAACTATCTCGACGAGAACCTCTTCGAGAATATATTGAAGATGAATCCGCTTGTACATTATGTGTCTCACGGCTGGAAAGATGGTCGAAATCCGCATCCTCTTTTTAATTCTAGCTTCTACCTTAATCGGTACGAAGATATTGCTGATGCCGGCGTCGAACCATTAGCGCACTATATACAGCATGGTGCGAAAGAAGATCGCGATCCCCATCCGCTGTTTTCCACGTCATGGTACATCAGAGAAAATCCTGATGTTTTGCATACAAATATCAACCCACTGGTCCATTACTGTTTGATTGGCGCTTCGGACGGACGTGATCCCGGTCCTGATTTCTGTAGCGCTTTCTACTGGAAAGCTAACGGGTTCGATCAGTCTTCTGTGCAAAACCCACTTTTACATTACGTCGAAATAGGCAAGCGCGATGGCGCATCAATTGATACGAATCAATGCGTGCAACGTGAATGGCGTGCGGCAAACGGGCCTGACTGGGACAAAAGTTTCCACATGCGGCTTAATCAACGGATGAGCCGTCTTGCTATGATTGATCTTACACCTCCATTTCGCTGTAATCAGAAGACTTTCTCGATCATCACGACAGTTTTTGACACGCCGGCCGGAATGCTCGAGGCGCTTGCACGATCGCTGCGTGAGCAGGCTTTCGGTGACTTCGAATGGGTAATCCTCGACAATGGCTCGACCCTCATCGGCACCATCGAGGGATGTCGCTCTATTGCGGAAAGCGATAAGCGATTTTTTCTTCACAGAGTAGAGGACAATCTCCATATTATCGGCGGTAATCGCTACGTTTTCGAGCGCGCAACCGGCCGATACATCGTTCCAGTAGACTCTGACGATATCCTTTACCCCGACTCTTTAGCGCTTTTCGCAGACGCTCTTCGAGCAAGCGCCGATGATCCGCCGATTTTCTTATACAGTGATGAACAAAAGATCGATATCGACGGAGAGCCTTTAGAGCTTATCGCACGGAATGATTATTCGCTCGCTCATGGCATGTCGACTGTGCCGGCGGCCCATTTGTCTGTCTACTCTAGAGATGCAGGGCTTGCCGCCGAGGTTTACTCAGACGACTATGCGCGCGGATCTCATGATTGGGATACAGCATTGCGCATCACAGAACGAGGCGCAAAGACGGAACATATACCTGAAGTGCTATACGGCTGGCGGGTTCACGAGACTTCGACTGCCTTTCACGCCAATGCAAAATCCTACATCAATGATTCGCAGATTGAGGTCCTTCTTCGATCACTAAAAAGGCGTGGTATCGAAAATAAATTCGATATAGAGAACCTATTTTACCAGACTGCCGGCTATTATCAGGCTGTCCGTAATGAAATCGAAACACCTGCAACTGCGATCGACTTTGTCATCCCTTCTGATATGATCAATCTTGGTGCTACGGAGCACAATATCAACCTCTTAAAGGAAACTACCGCGCGCAAGACTGTTTGCTATCCATCGGCATTAAAAAGTCGTATATTAGATCTTAGAGCAAGGATAGTTGGCATTGATGAGTGGGTAGAATACCAAGATGACGCTCTTCCTCTATCTTTAAACAAAGTGATGCCCAAAGAATTTTGTAAGCTCATTGTAAGCTCTGGTGTCTGGCTGATCTCGCATGCCGCTGCGACAGAAGCCACCGGACTCCTAGAGTTAGACCCACGTGCGGGGATTGTCGGAGGTCTCTTGAAATTGTTTAACGGCATGGTCCTGAGTTCTGGATTGCTGGCGGGATTGGATGACTTCCTCTCATCGCCATTTTACGGTTGGGCTGAGAAAAGAATACCTCCCCACTTAACCATACCGCGTCGGCCGGTTACAGCCTTCCCGGCAATCGTGCTTGGCGTTCGCGCCGACCTCCTTCGCTCCGGCATCGGCTTAACCTCTATAGATTACGATGATTCTATAAATGGAATCCGCTTTTGTCTGGCAGCAGCATCTAAAGGCTACTCGTCGATCTTTGACAGAGCGCTATGTGGCAATACGGTGATAAGGCTGAAAAAATATCCAGGGGCTGGATCGGCAGATCGTGTAGAAATCAAGCGTAGATTTTTACCCCAATTAGCTAAACAAGCATTCTCTACTCATCTTGTAAAATCAGGGGAGAATTTCGGGGCAATTCAATCTTCTTATGATGCTGGCATGGAAATAAATCGCTATGATGCGCAAATCTCTCCGGCGATACTCCTTAATGTGCAAACACTTCTAGAACTAGACCAGCATCCAGCGATCAACGTGTTGTTACCCGCGGTAAGATCGATAAGCTTATCGGGGGGGCCGAACACCGCGCTGAACTTGGCGTATCGCCTCGCCGAGCTTGGCTTCGCGGTCAGAATCGTATCTACTGATGTACCAATCGATGCCGACCTCGGTCCAGTGTGGACTAGTATTCTTGCGCTTTCTGGGCGGACTCAGCGGCTTTCAAATCTTACGATAGTGGACGCTTCCGATCGGTCTATTCCTTTTCATATCGGTGCAAACGATATTATTTTAGCGACGGCTTGGTGGACCGCTGTCATGGCGGATGCGATAGGCCCGCTTGTCGGCAACAAACCGTTTATATATTTGATACAAGACTTTGAGCCGATATTATATCCGGCGTCCTTCAGTTATGCGCTTTCCTATCAATCCTATCATCGGTCTCATATCGCGATGGTGAATACGAGCCTTCTTAAAGATTATTTTATCGAAAACAAAGTCGGCCTGTTCTCTGATCCCGCTCACGTTGAAGCGGATTTGCAGTTTGAGCCTGCAATCGATCGTATGAAATTCTATCCGCAAATCGTTAGGCGTAAGAGACACCGCCTACTTTTCTATGCGCGATCGACCGCCCCTCGAAACTTGTTCGAACTAGGATTAAAGGCGCTCAAAGCTCTCGTAAGAGAGCATGTTCTCGACGCTAGTCGTTGGGATATCGTCGGAATGGGCGAGCAATTCGCTTCACTAGATCTAGGCTTTGGGAGCATTCTCGAATGCGCGCCTTGGCTCGGTATCGACGAATATGCCGAGCAGATGCGGTCATCAGATATCCTTCTCTCCTTGATGCTTTCGCCACATCCAAGCTACCCGCCGCTCGAAATGGCCGGTTGTGGTGGTCTCGTTGTGACCAACACCTATGCGACCAAGACCGCTGATCGGCTGAAAGCGATTTCGGCGAACATCATCGCGGTCGAGCCTAATGTGGCCGACATCGTCAGGGGCATCGAGGAAGCGATTTCGCGTCTCGACGATTTTGAGGCTCGTCAAGTCGCATCCTTCACGGGTCTGCCGTCCTCCTGGGATGAAAGTTTCGCGTCGGTAATCCCGGCCTTGGCCTCGCGTATCCGTGCGTTCGGGATCCAGAGCGATGCGGCTACTAGGGTTCCCGTCGGCGAGCCGCGACACCTCAGGCTGCCGAAAGCCGATAGAGGGAGCGCGTACGACGTTTTCCTCAAGGAGGCCGCGGCTCGGCGGGCCAGCAATAACGCAGGCGTGATCGAGCCAGGTCTGTTCAGTTTCGTCACCACCGTATGGAACACTGCGCCAGCCTACCTCGACGTTCTCATGAGGAGCCTCGAAGGTCAGCTTGGCGGCGTGTGGTTCGAGTGGATCATCCTCGACAATGGCACGACCCGAAAAGATACAATCGCTTGGATGGCGGACGCAGAGCGCCGGCCCTTCGTCAGCCTCAGTCGAGTCGAGGAGAATCTCGGCATCATCGGAGGAATGAATTACGTCTTGGAACGTGCGAGCGGGCGCTACATTCTCCCGCTCGACGCCGATGACTATCTCTATCCCGATTGTGTGCGCACACTCGCTTGGTACGCGCAGAAGCACGCTTATCCCGCTCTTCTCTACACGGACGAGGACAAGCTCGTCCGCGAACAGCTGTCGGTCCCTTTCTGCAAGCCGGACTGGGATCCAGTCTTGTTCTCGGCGCAATGTTACACAGCTCACCTTTGCGTAATCGATCGGAAGCTTGCTCTTCAGCTCGGCGCCTATAGCGATCCGCGACCGGAGGGAAGTCACGATTGGGATACGTTCACGCGGTTTCATCTCGCCGGTTACAAACCGGTTCACGTGCCCCACGTGCTCTATAGCTGGCGCCAACACCCGCAATCAACAGCGGGTGGTAATGTTGCATCTAAGCCTGTTGTCTTCGATTCGCAGCGCGCAGTGCTGGAGCGCTTTCTCGCGGGATCACCGCGATCCGATCAGTTCGAGCTGCTTGAGAGCCCCTTGTTCGACAAGACACCCGATTGGTGGCTCCGCCGCAAGCGGGCGAACGGGCGGTCGATCACCAGTGTGCGCGTACGGGCTTCGTGGGACACTGCGCCGGAACGCGATCTGCGGATATCGGAAAATCTCGATCATGAAGTGCACGAGATCGCCTTGGAGGCAGGACTATCGGCGCTGAGGCTCATTGTCGCCGAAGCGGCATTGGCCAAGCGGCTTGTGCACATTGTAGCTAGCGAAGTGCAGCCCGACGACGACGAATGGGCCTGGGAAGCGATAGGTCTCTTCGATCTATTCCCAGACACGGTCGCTGTTGGCGGTCGCATCTACTCCTACGGTACTATCCTGGAAGCAGGGCGCTTCCTTGGCTTCGGCGACGGTTGCGGCTGCCCCGATCGCGGCCGTCTTTTGACTGATCCGGGTCATTCCGCCCAAATGTGGAAGCCGCGATCTGTTGATGCAGTTTCAGCCATGCATGGCGTCTTCGACGCGAACATGCTCCTGACCGCGATCGATCGTGCGTCCTACGCGGGCGGATCAATCGCCGGCCTCGGCAATTGGGTCGGTGCGGAAGCGCGACGTACCGGCCGTCGCGTCGTGTATTCACCGTTTTTGTGCGCTTGGACCGGAACCGACTGGAACGCCATAGTCGATGCAAAGGAACGACGTTGGTTTGTTTCAACCTACATCGATTTAATGACGGGATCTGGATTGCGTCCATCGAACAGCGGTAACACTGTCGATACAGCCTACGAGCCGGTGCAGCCAGCGAGCCGTTACATGCCACCGCCGGACGTCGGCCTGCCGTCCTACGCGGAGTGGATCGCCAGGGTGACCGATTACCGCCTGGCAGCAAAGGCGAAGCAGACGAAAGTGGCCATTCGGGAGGTAGAGCCATTCTTTTCGCTGCTGTCGACGCTGTACATCAAGACAGACGTGGAGCTTTTCAGGCTGACCGCGGAGAGCGTTTCTGCTCAGACCTACCCCGAGTTCGAATGGGTCGTGCTGACACACGGCCCCACATCCGCAGAGCTCGAGACTCTTCTGTCCAGGGTTGCGACGGACCGACGGGTCCGGCTGCTGAGGCTGCCGGATAACCTCGGCATCGTCGGCGGCATGCGGCATGTGCTTGAGTCTGCCACCGGAACCTATACCGTCTCGCTCGACGGCGACGATCTCCTCGAGCCCGAGGCTTTGGCGCTCCTCGCGCGTGCGATCGCGGATCACGGCGCCCCGGACTTCCTTTACACTGATGAGGACATCGTGGCCGGCGAGAGCCGCCAGAGTCCGTTTCTTCGTCCCGCTTGGGATCCGGTTCTCGATCTCGAGAACTCCTGGATATGGCACCTCTGCGCAATGAAGCGGACCCGTGCGCTCGAACTCGGGGTCTACACGGATCGTCACGCCGAATATTGCCACGATTGGGATAGCGTTGATCGTTTCGTTGGAGCCGGAGCGAAGCCGATCCATGTGCCGCATATCGCCTATAGCTGGCGACATCACGAGCGCAGCACCTCGAACACCGATGGTCCGAACGAGCTTTCCGGCAAATCGGTCCAGCACGTCCTCAACCGTAAGATCGAGCGGCTCGGCCTGTCGCGAGTAGCCAGCGTAGCCGACTACCCGATCTGGCGCGGAGCCAAGGAGTATTGGATATCGCGCAAGGCTGAAAATCTTCCTCCTCTGATCGCGCTGGCGGCATCGGATGCCGCCGCGCCGCCCCTCTTCAGCACCGAAGCAATGCCGACGTTCGGCTCTAGGGAGCTATTGCAAGCGATAGCGCACGCCGAACCCGACGCGATCATCGCCTTCGTCGCCAAGGGTATTATCTGCCGCGAAAATGCTGCGGCTCTCGAAGTTATTAAACTGTTCGAGTGCGTGCCTGATGTGTTGGCCGTCACTGGGCGAATTTCGATCGAAGGCCGGATTCACTCGGCCGGCTATCTTTGTGACGGCTCTGGAGGAATCGTTCCGATGCTTCATGACAAGGCGGTCGGCGACCCCGGCGCTTTCGCGTTGGCTTGGAAACCGCAATGTATCGCCGCCCCTGCCTCCGAGCTTTTCTTCGTGCGCGCCGCGATAATGCGCCGGGCTTTGGCGGCCATGCCGTCCCATGTGACCAGAGGGGAAATCGGCTTATGGCTCGGCGTGTTTGCCGCCGCTGAAGGCAAGCGAGTTTGCTTCTCGCCCCTTGTCGCGGCAGAGAGTCTCCCGACCTCATCGGTGCACGATCGCATATCGAGTAATCTCGCCTGGAGATCATTCCGCGCGCGATACGACATCAAAACAGAGGATCGACAAGGCGACTCAGGATATTGGCAACCTCGATGGTCCACGTGAGCGATCCACAAGATGGCTCAATGAAGGATGCGTAACCACGGGAGGCTTTCCATCGCGATGTGGATCATCGCGAATGAGACGTTGATGCGCTGTTCGTAGTCGCACACCAATCGGCGCCAGCGGGTCATCCATCCCAAATGCGTTCGGCTATTCACCTTCGCGGCAACACCTCGAAGCGTTTCTGTCGCTTGATGCGCAGGATTATCTCGAGGGAGAAGTTCTTGTGGGCGGCCTTGTCCATGAGGGTGCGGCAATCGTAAGCGTCATCGGCAAAGAGATGCTTCACCCAGGGCCAGCGCTTGAGCGCTTGCGGATCTGATTCAGGATCTTCTGCGCGCTGGTATCGTTAGAGATATCAAGGATGTCGAAGTTCTGCTCCAGCAGGTTCGTCGCGGGATGTGGCGCAAGGTATACGGGCTGGCGCGCTTGCAGATGCCGGCGGCTTCCGCCACATAAATCCCGATTTCATTCTCGGCGCTCAAGAAGTCGGATTTCTAAGCATCATTTCATGAATTTGCTCTTCGCTTTGTTCTTCAACAGTATTGTCAAGGTGGTACATAGAGGCATCGGACATCAGTTGACGCTGACTTACGGCCCTCGAGCTTACTCAAAGGGGGGCCGTCTAAGCGCCGCGGGCAGACAGCAGGTCAGTTAAGATGACGATTGACAGATGTAATCGATGCGGTCGCTCGCCGTCACGCTGGTCAGAATAAGCTGAGACGCAGTGGAAGTATCATAGGCGAAGTTGGCGCCAATTTCTGATCGAGGAACGCAGAACGGACGCGTGCCATAGGGTATCGTGTAGGTTAACGTACAGCCTTTTGCGCCGGCGCCAACGAGTATAAGCCCAGCGGCATCGGTCCCCGTTATCGAAGGGTTCGTGCCACAAGCTGTAAGAGTCGGCGTAGCTCCTTTGACAAGAGAATGCCCACCAACTGAGATTGTGGAGGGAACCGTAAACTGGCGCGCAGATGCGGTGAAGAGATTGTTTGGCGTCGTCTGTTTGTCGAAGACCATAAACGCACCGCCAGCGCCCACTTGCGCTTTCAAGTTGCCAGCGGCATCTAACTGCGCGGCATCGATCGAGATATCAACGCCGGAGGCGTTGTTGGCATGCAAAACGATCGGCTGCGAGGATGCAGAGCTCCCGGGTGCCAGAAGGGCACCCAGATTGATGCCGACATCTGCGCTGCCAGCGGTCGAGAACAGGCCGTTCTTCCAGCGGATGTATGGTGTCTGTGTTTGGCCAAGGGGATGGACATCATAGGCGTTGGTTAGGCCAGTCGATTGCGTGTTCGACCCACCGGCGGCGACGAAGCCGTAGATATTCCCGCCTGGCGTTGTGCTGTCTGCTTTCAGCCGCATGTTGACATCTGACTCGATGCAGGAAACTGCACCGTTGACGTCGAAGCCTACGGAGCTGGTCTGAAACGGACCGTTTCCGCAAACGCCATTGACCGCGTCGCCGCCGATTGAGGCCGCGCTCTGCGTGAGCTGTCCGAAGACGCCCACCGCAGATGTGGTGGTGCTGCCGTTCCGCACATAACCGGCTGTTGCGTTCGCCTGGTAGAACTTCGAAGACGAGGGGATATCGAGTGCGTGAGCTGCGGCCTCAAGGACGCTGACGGTCCCGCTGCCGAACTCTGCCCCAACCGGAAACACTCCGTCTGAGAATGAGCTGAGGTCAGTGACGCCCGAGGTCGGCGACGTCCAAGAAGGCGTAACAGGAGCGCTTACGCCGCCGTTGTAAATGAACACGTTGGCGAGCGTGTGCGGGATCTCGATTTGGGCGATCGGCACCGACTTCGGCTTCGCGGACCTGCCGTCAACATAGCCGAGCCCGAGCATGTTGCCGAAGGAGTACAGCCCGATATCGGACGTGCCGATCGCGGCCTTAGCGCTGTCGGCTAAGGTCTGCCCATAGGCCGGAAGAGCGAGCGCAATTGAGGTTATTAGTGCGGCAGCGAGACGCTTCATGCGGGATGTCCTAGTCGGTTGAGTCATTCGAAGCGAGGGTAGAGGCGCTTGAGCTTGATGCGGGCGTCGGCCCTGGTGAAGCGCCAGTTTACTTTGGCATGGCGCGTGTTGCGATCGGCGTTTCAAGCGGCGGCTTGTTCGATCAACGTGGCCTTGTCCTGGATGCGTCGATCCAGGTATTGCCTGGTCAGCACGGCGAGCTCGCATTCCGCGCCATGATCAGCCAGCTGCCGTGCTTGGGCGTGAAGTGCCATTCGAAGCGCTCGACGAGGCGAGGCTTCCGCCGGCGGGAACGCCGTGTAAAACGAGGCTGACGTATGGGTGCTCAGATTGTCCTGCACCAGGATGATCCTGGCGGCATCGGGGAAGTGGATGTCGGCGAAGCCCTTCAGGATCTGCGTGTAATCCAGGGCGGGTGGCGAGAAACTGCTCGAAGCCGGCGCGGCCATCTCGCCGGACGCCATCGCGAACTCGCGATGTTGGCCGGGCCGCGTGCTCACGTGTCCGTTAATGGGAACGTTGTACGGCGCTCGGTAAAGACGATCGCGGCCTTATCGTGCCCCATGAGAGCGGCGAGGTCGAGTGGCTCGACGGCGCTGCCGCAAAGCACGCGATGGCTCCCCCAACAGCCAGAGATCGCCTGGCTTGGTGACTGCCGAGCCCTCTACGAGAACCTCGACCGGCTCCGTTGCCGCCTCTTCGTTCGCGTTCAGCGACTCGATACGAAGGTCGATCTCGCCCATTTCGAAGCCAATGGTTTCAAGGGAGAAGTCGAGATAGAGGACGGACAATCCTTGAGCTGCTGCGCGAGGAACCGATCGTCGCCAGGTTAAGGTCTCGTTGAGCCGATTGTCGGCGATCATGAACGCGCCTCTGCGCCGCGTCGAGATGCTCGAGCCGGATGGTCGGCACCTCGCTCCAACCGAGATGCCGACAAGCCAGCAGCAGGCCGTGGCCCGTCACGACGTTCAGCTCGCCGTCGACGAGCACCGGCACGTTGAAGCCGAAGCTCTCGATGCCGCGCGCGATCTGCGTGCGGCTGTGCAGGCGAAGGGTTCATGCGATTGCGCTGGCCCGCTCGTCCGGCCAATCCGGCAATTCGCGGGTAGCGCCAGAAGAAGCTCAGTCCGGCACAGCGATCGAGTTCAGCTAGCCGCTCGAAAAATCACCCTGGTTCAGACCAGCTGGATCTTCACGAGGCCAGCAGGCCTAAACCTGATCTTGTCACACTTGGCCACTAGCGTTTTCAGGTACTCTGCGTACTCGACGATCGGTGTAACGCGATCTCTCGACCGAAGCAGGATGTCGATCCCGCCGGCTGCGCCGTGCCGTTCGAGCCGCTGACCGACGACTTCAGCCGCTACCGCCAAGCGAATGACCGACAGGCTTGGTCGCCAGATACGTGTTTTGACGTTGGCGATCTCGCTCTGGCCGGCGCCCTCGGCGATGAAGGCAGCCATGTCGTTGACCGATAGCCTCCGGACAACTTCAGGAAGTGGCACCGGTCGTCAGACTCGACCTCGCGCAAAAAGGCGATGGCCATGCGCACTGCATTCGTCCTGTCGAACATCCTTCTCGCCACGAAGTCCAGGTCACGATCTACCAGGACAACGCGGCGGAATGCATGCGAAGGCTTGACAAGGACCGGCGCTATATGTCGGGGTTGGCGACGTATCGGGCATGCAGGGCTCGGGCGCAGAGGGAAGCGTTCAGCTCCGCGCGACGCTCATCGTTTCTAGCATTACAGTTGCCGTCTTGTTGTGAGGTGCGCTTCGCGTGCTGCGGCTTGATGGGCGCGTCGCTACGAACTCCACGCGATCACCTGCGCGGGTTCGATACATCGTTGCGCACGGCGATGCGGCGGATCTCGTGCATCGACCAGCGGATCAGGGGCGGCGTACTTGGAGCGCCCTCGCCGATCATCTTCTGGGCCATGGGAAGGCAGCCGACGTTCTTCAATAGATTCTTGGCGCCGCTGCAATAGTACACGAGCGCATCGGCGCGCTCGGCAAGAAAAATCGAGGCTGCTGGTGATCGGCCCGCGATAGGCACCATCGCGCTTGGGGTTCCGAGCAGGTGCAAGGCCTTGGCCTTCAGAACCGCTCCGCTGTTGGGTCAAAGCTTGTCGGCCTTGTCGAACACCGCCACGGCATAGTCGCCGCCAGGATCTGCGCCGGGCGTTGACGTCGCCACGCGAAGATCGGGCGCCAGCAGGCGATCGAGCAGGTCTGCTGCCGTCAGGTGCTGCGATCTCTTCTAGACGACGCACAGCCGGTTCCGCGCGAACGCGATGACCAACGCTTTCGGATCGGACGCGGCGACGACATCGGCATGGCGGTGTCGGCGGATGCAAAAATGTCGGTCGCCTCGCCCTTTGTCAGCCTTTCGGCCAGGAGCCCGCCGGCCCGAATATGGGCGGTGCGAAGCTGGTAGGTGACAGGCCCGACGCTCCGATCAGGCTGTGCATGGCATCCGTCAGGCTCCCAGCGGCGTGATCCTCATCGGCGCGCTCTCAGCCTGTCTCATTGCTGCCAGGAAGGCTGCGGCTAGGATCATCGCAAGCGCCCTGAAGGACGCGATCGGCCTAGTTCGGGGAGCAGTCGAGATCATGGATGGACCGGCTCGACGAGCAGCGCCACGGAGGGAGCCGTCCTTCCACTGATCTGCACCATGAACGGCACGGGCGCGAACTGGAAGCGGATGCTCTTGCGCACACCGGGCAATCCGTTGCGCCGCCGAACGAGTAGGTCGTGGTTTTGGCGCCGAGCAGCGGCGCCACGCCGGCGAGCTCCAAATTTTCCGGAATGCGCAGGACGAAGGCCTTTGTCGGCCACGACGTGGCTGGGATAGCCGCCGAAGGTCGGCGGGTCGGTGTGCTTGTCCGGGCTGTTGTAGGTCGCTTTGAAGCCGGGCCGGCAGTAGTTCTCCTGCCCCCCCCCCCCCCCCGCGGTAGGCCTCGCACTCGCGGCAGGAATCGACCATGCAGCCGACACCTGCGAGCTGACCCACCTTGAAGGCCTCGACGGCGGCACCGACGCGGGTGATGCGGCCGACGATCTCGTGGCCCGGCACGCACGGGTAGACCGTATTCTGCCAATCGATGCGGATCTGGTGCAGGTCGGATCGGCAGACGCCGCAGTAAAGGATCTCGATGTCGTCGGTCTTGGGCTCGCGACGCTGGAAGTCGAACGGCGCCAGGTGACCGGTGGCAGATTCGGCGCCGTAGCCGGTGCAGGTGAACATTCCAGGTGATCCATCAGCCGATCGGAACGCCCCCACTGTGGCTTGGGCGTTATATAAAGCGGGGGCCAAGGCCAGCGTTCGTAGAGCCACAGCTACGACAAGGTGCGCGCTATCTGGAACACTGAAGCAGCATCAGGCAAGACCCGCCTCCCAATAGGGCGTGCGCCCGAACTTGCGCTGCAGGAAATCGAGGAAGGCGCGCACCTTGCTCGGTACGGCGCGGTGGGGTGGATAGAGCCCGAAAATCCCGGAGGACCGCGTGGATCATCGCCTGCCACTCCGGCAGCACGCGCCGTCGGCGACGACCTGCGGACTGGCCGGCTCCGACGATTCCGAGCCGCTGCGCGCCGGCGCGCTCGACGGGCTTGGCGTGGTGCTGCTGCCGAGCTGGCTCGCAGGCGGCCAAGGACCGGCGCGCTCGTCTCCTTGCCTGCGGCAGCGTCGCCTCCTCCTTCTTCCTCGACATCGCGACCGACCTTCTTTGGGCGCCCTGCGCCGGACCCGTGCTCAGCCTTAGTCCGGTGACACCTCAAGCCACGCTCGCGAAACGACTGTAAGCGGCTATTGTACCGCCGAGCAGCTACGGTCAGAGCTGATCAGCGAGGTGCGAAGTCCGTGTCGGGCTTCACCCGACGGCAATAGCCGGCCATCAGACGCGCGCAGTCCTCGACGTCCTTGAGGCTGAGCAGTTCGACGGGCGTGTGCATGTAGCGTAGCGGAACGCCGAGCAGCCCCGTCGCCATGCCGGCCCGATTGAGCTGCATGGCATTGGCATCCGTCCCGGTGCCGGCGGCGCTAACGCTTACCTGGTACGCGATGCCGGCCTCGCGGGCCGCGGCGGTGATCAGGTCGAAGGTAACGGGATTGGTGTTCGGACCCCGCGAGACGCTAGGTCCCTTCCCGAGCTCGAGGCTGCCGTGCAGGACCTTGTTGGAGCCGGGATAGTCAGTGGCGTGGTTGACGTCGACGGCGAGGCCGGTCTGGGCGTCGATCCCGTAGCTGGCAGTCTTTGCGCCGCGCAGGCCGATCTCCTCCTGCACGGTCGCCACGGCGTGGACGCCGACGCCGGGATCGAGGCCACCCTCCTCCTTGAGCAGGCGGAGCGTCTCGGCCACGACGAAGGTGCCCATCTTGTTATCGAAGCCGCGCGCGGTGGCGCGATCACCCATCAGCGGCTGGAACTCGCATTGGTAGGTCGCGACGTCGCCGAGCGCGACGACCTCCTCCGCCTCGGCGCGCGTGGTGGCGCCGACGTCGATCCACATGTCCTTGATCTCGGGCTTCTTCTTGCGCTCCTCCTCGGTCTGGAGGTGGATGGCGGTGCGACCGATGACGCCGGCGAGGCGGTGCTTGCCGTAAATCCATACGCGCTGCCCGATCGCCACGGCGCTGTCGTGGCCGCCGATGGTGCGGAAATGCAGCTGACCTTGATCGTCGATGTGGTGGACGATGAAGCCGAGCTCGTCCATGTGGCCGGCGAGCATGATGCGCATGGAAGCACCGGGGTTCATAACGGCCGTGACGTTGCCGTGCACGTCGGTCGCCACCGTGTCGGCGAGAGGCTCGACATAGGCGCGGTAGACCCGCGCCGCCGGCTGCTCGTAGCCGCTGGGCGAAGGGGCGTCGGCGATGCGTTTCAGGAAGTCGAGGGATGCCTGTCTCATGGCGGGCAATAGCTGAACGACAGGCGGTGGCGTCAAGACCCGGAATGGACGCGGTCCGGCTTCACGGCCGTGCACGAGTTGAGCGACATCTGCTGGTGCGGACTTGCTCCGCCAATAATAAGCTTTGCGGAAATAGGTGCATCAGTGCCGTGAAGCGGCTCCGATCCACCTTTCGAGGCTGCAGGCAATGAACTGTCGTCTCACGGCTGGAGTGGCGTCAGTCCGCGATCCCCTCGGAGTTCGCATGCCGCAGGAAGCCGATTGCGGGCAAAAATCGCCTTATCCGCGAAACCACGGTGTGCACTGCGACTTCATCTCACGGCTCCACGACGCGGTTCCTGGCGTCAGAGTTGCAAAGAGCGCCGAACCGTTTGCGCTCGATTCGGAAAAGGGTTGGCGATGGAGTCGATACCGAGGTTTCTCAGCGGCATCTTCATGTTCACGGGGAGTGGGCTTGATGCGTCGGCTCCGCTCGATGAGAGCCTGAAGTACGCCGTTCCGCCCGATCGACGGTCCCAACTCGTGTATCTGCGTGCCGGCAATTCCTCCGATGCCTTGATCTGCCTGACCTTAATGCGCGACGGCAAGCCGATGCGACTGTTTCCCGTCGGCGCCAAGAGTGCAGCGCATGTGCCCTTGATCGTCATGGAAGACTTGCAGCCCGACACGGCACTGCAAGTCTACGTCTCCGCCCCGAGCGGTGTGTCCGGACACGTCGTCCTGGATCTTGGCCTTATCGAAGTCTGATCGCACGAAGGGACGCCCCAATGGCCAAACAGAAGCTCGTTGTCATCGGAAACGGCATGGCGGGCGCGCGTGCCGTCGAAGAGATCTTGAAGCGCGGCGGCGGTGATTTGTTCGACATCGCGATGTTCGGCGATGAGCCATACGGCAACTACAATCGCATCCTGCTGTCCAACATCCTCAACGGGACGCAGACGCTCGACGAGATCACGATGAACCCACTCGACTGGTACGTGGAGAACGCGATCACGCTTCACGCTGGACAGCGCGTCGACAAGATTGATCGTGCAGCGAAGGTGGTTATCTCGGAAGCTGGAATTCGCGAGAGCTACGACAAGCTTCTGATCGCAACGGGGAGCCGCGCCTTCATCCCGCCGATGAAGGGCGTCCGCACGGAGGACGGTAAGCTCAAGCCGGGTGTCTTCGGCTACCGCAATCTCGACGATTGCGCCGGCATCGTCGAATTCGCCAAGAGGAGCAAGGTCGCGGTCACGATCGGTGGCGGCCTGTTGGGGCTCGAGGCGGCTCGAAGCATGATGGTACTCGGCTGCGAGTCGCACGTCGTGCACCTCGCGGGACACCTCATGGAGATGCAACTCGACGTGACGGGCGGCGAAATTCTCCGCGACGCGATCGAGAACATGAACATCTCGGTCCACACCGGCAAGATGACGACCGAGGTTCTCGGCGAGGAGACAATCACCGGGTTGCGCTTCAAGGACGGGACGGAACTCGCCTGCGACCTCGTGATCGTCGCCGCCGGCATCCGGCCGAACTCCGAACTCGCGACGCGCTCGGGCCTCACCGTGGAGCGGGCTATCGTCGTCAATGATCACATGCAGTCAGTCGACGACATGAGCATCTATGTCGTCGGCGAATGCGCGCAGCATCGCGGCAAGCTCTACGGGCTCGTCGCGCCGCTCTGGGAGCAGGCGAAGGTCTTCGCCGATCATATCACCCACAAGGACCGCAGCGCGGCCTACCACGGCACCAAGCTCGCGACGAAGCTGAAGGTGACCGGCGTCGATCTTGCGTCGATGGGCATCACCGAGCCTTCGCATGAGGACGACGAGGTGGTGCAGTTCAAGGAGCCGAAACGCGGCACCTACAAGAAGCTGATCGTCCGCAACGGGCGCCTCGTGGGCGGCATCCTCATGGGCGACCTCTCGAAGGCGGCGTTCCTCATGCAGGCCTTCGAGCGCGATTCTCCGCTGCCCGAGGAGCGGCTCGGATTGCTGTTCGACCTCGGGACGCCGAGCGCGAAAGTCACCTTCGACGAGATGCCGGCCGAAATGCAGATCTGCAACTGCAACGGCATCACCAAGGCGACGATCGCGGCCGCCGTCGAGGACGGCAAGCGGACGCCGAAGGCCGTCATGGACGCCACCCGCGCCGGCATGGGATGCGGTGCCTGCAAGGGGCAGATCGACGACCTGGTCGCGTGGTTGTGCGGCGGCGAGGTCGAGGAAGACCCTTCGATCCACTACTACGTGCCCACGATCGCGCTCAGAAAACCCGAACTCGCCAAGGAGATCGTCGCCCATGGCCTGAAGTCGGTCTCCTCCGTCTGGCGGCATTTCGGCGGCGAGGATCCGTCGTGGAAGCCGGCCCTCGCGTCGCTGCTCATCACCATCTGGAAGGGCGAGTACGACGACGAGCGGGATGCACGCTTCATCAACGATCGTGTGCACGCCAACATTCAGAAGGACGGCACCTTCTCCGTCGTGCCGGAAATGGCTGGGGGTGTCTGCTCGCCCGAAGAGCTGATCCGTATCGGTGAAGTCGCGAAGAAGTGGAAGGTGCCGCTCGTCAAGCTGACCGGGGGTCAGCGCATCGATCTCGTCGGCCTGAAGAAGGAAGATCTGCCGGGCATCTGGAGCGATCTCGGCTTCAAGGCCGGATACGCCTGGGGCAAGAGCTATCGGACCTGCAAGAGCTGCATCGGCATCGACTATTGCCGCTTCGGTCTGGGCGACAGCATGGGCTTCGCCAACCGGATCGAGCAGCGGTACCGCGGCATCGATGCGCCGGCCAAGCTGAAGCTGGCGACGGCAGGGTGCCCGCGCAACTGCTCCGAAGCCTACGTCAAGGACGTCGGCTTCGTGGCGATCGGTGAAGGCAAGTGGGAAATCTATGTGGGTGGCGCAGCCGGTGCGCACATCCGCAAGGGAGACCTGCTGTTCACGGCGGGGTCCGAAGAAGAGGCCATGATGGTCGGCAGCCGCTTCATGCAGTTCTACCGTGAAAATGCCAAATGGAAGGAGCGAACCTATACGTTCGTTCCGCGCGTCGGGCTGGAGCGCCTCAAGGCGGTGATCGTCGAGGACGCGGAGGGCATCTGCGATCGGCTCGATGCCGCCATGCAGCAGTCGATCGATGCCTGCGTCGACCCCTGGCTGGAAGCGACGACGCCCAAGACCGCCAATCAATTCACCTCCCTTGTCCCGGTCAAGGAGGACCTATGACGAGCGAAATTCTTGTCGCCAGCATCGAGCAGATCCCTATCGGCGAAGGGCGCATGTTCAGTCTCGGCGAGGGTAGAATCGCGGTGTTTCGCACTCGTGCCGGCAGCGTCCACGCGACACAGGCTTTCTGCCCCCACCTGGGCGGACCGCTCGCCGATGGTCTCACCAGCGCTTCGACGGTCGTGTGTCCGTTGCACGATCGCACGTTCGACCTCGTGTCGGGTTGCGGCCTGACGCACGAGCATATGGACATCAAAGTGTTCAAGTCGCGAGTAGACACGGGAGGCAATGTCTGGGTCGAGCCCGGTACCGTTCCGGCGCGTCACTTGATTCACGTCGGCGCAAAAGCGCATGTCCACGCTACCTCCGAGAGCATGGAGGTTATAGGCTCTTCGTAGAGCCGACTGGCCGCGGGGGAGTTTTTGGCATGGATCGTGTGACCCGGGACAGCATCGCCGACGTCTGGGGTCCACGCACGGCGCACGATCCTGGCGGCAGTTGGCCCGAGCGCATCGACGAGCGTTCGTCCGAAGAGCCGCAGCGATGGGTACAGAGCGCATGCGTGCTCTGTTCGAATGGTTGCGGGTGTGACATCGGCGTCAAAGATGGACGCATCGTCGGCGTGCGGGGACGCGGCGTCGATACGGTAAATAAGGGGCGCCTGGGGCCAAAAGGCCTTCATGCGTGGGAAGCCAACAACAGTCCTGACCGATTGACCAGTCCATTGATACGGCGCAACGGCCGACTGGAACCGGCGAGTTGGGACGAGACGATGGATCTTCTCGTGTCGCGCACGCACGCGATCCGGGACAAGTACACCGCATCTGCCATAGGCTTCTACACGTCTGGTCAGCTTCTCCTCGAGGAATTCTACACTCTGGCCGTGATCGGGAAGGCTGGGCTCGGCACACCTCATATGGACGGCAACACCCGCCTTTGTACAGCGACTGCAGCGGCGGCCTTGAAGCAGACGTTCGGCTGCGACGGGCAGCCAGGCAGCTACGAAGACATCGATCTCACGGACTGCCTCCTCCACGTCGGTCACAACATGGCGCATACCGACACTGTCCTGTGGATGCGCGTCCTTGATCGCCGTAGGGGAGCGAACCCGCCCAAGATGGTCGTCATCGATCCTCGACGAACGCCGACGGCGAAGGAAGCGGATGTGCATCTCATGCTGCGCGTCGGCACCAATGCCGCCGTCTTGAACGGATTGAACAATCTGTTGATTTCGGGCGGCTACGCCGACGAAGCGTTCATCGGGGCGCACACGGTCGGCTTTCAGGACTTCAAGGAGCGCGTATCGAGCTACTCGCCGGAGCGCGTCGAGGCGATCTCAGGCGTGCCGGCAGCCGATCTGCGCCTTGCCGCTGAACTCATCGGTACATCGAAGGGCCTGCTGTCAAGTTGCCTGCAGGGCGTCTATCAATCCAACCAGGGCTGCGCTTCCGCCGTGCAGGTCAACAACGTCAACCTGGTCTTGGGTCGCATCGGTCGCCCGGGTTGCGGCATCCTACAAATGAACGGGCAGCCGACCGCGCAGAACACGCGGGAAACAGGGGCCGATGGAGACATGTGCGGCTTCCGCAACTGGAGCAACCCCGTGCATATCCGCGAGCTTGCAGACTTATGGAACGTCGATCCAGACATCATCCCCCATTGGGTCGGGCCGACGCACGCGCTGCAGATCTTTCGTTATTGCGAGATCGGCTCGATACGAATGCTCTGGGTTCAAGGCACAAACCCAGCTGTTTCGATGCCGGACGTTACGCGGGTTCGCGAGATCCTGGCTAAAGAAGACTTATTCCTTGTGGTAAGCGACGCCTTCTTGACGGAAACGACGCAGTTCGCCGATGTGGTCCTGCCGACGGCCCTCTGGGGGGAGAAGACCGGTTGCACAACAAACGTCAGCCGGACGGTACATATCACCCACAAGGCCGTGGAGCCACCGGGCGAGGCGCGTTCGGATCTGGACATCTTCCTTGACTTCTCATCGCGGATGGATTTCCGTGACAAGGATGGCGGGCCGCTCATCAAGTGGACCGATTCCGAAGGCGCCTTCGAGGCGTGGCGAGACTGCACTCGCGGTCGCCCTTGCGACTACACCGGTCTGTCCTATGCCAAACTATCGGAAGGTTCGGGCATCCCGTGGCCGTGCAATGAAGAGCATCCCGATGGCAGTCCTCGCATCTACGTCGATTTAAAGTTCTCGACCGATGCCGATTATTGCGAGAGCTATGGCGAGGATCTCGACACCGGCGCACCGGTGGACGCTACGGCCTACCGAGCGTCCAACCCGGCGGGACGCGCGATCTTCAAGTCGGTCGACTATCGGCCGCCTAGCGAACAGCCGGATGCCGAGTACCCTTACTTCTTGACGACCGGACGGCTGGTCTATCATTTCCACACGCGCACCAAGACGGGTCGGTCGCAACGACTGCGCGAGGCCGCACCCGATAGTTTTGTCCAGATCGCCATGGAGGATGCCGGAAGCCTCGGCGTTCAGGATGGCGACTGGCTCCGCATCTCGTCACGTCGTGGTGTTGTCGAGCAACGCGCGCGTCTAGGCGATATCGGCCCGGGCGAGGTCTTCATTCCTTTTCATTATGGGTACTGGGACTCGCCAGAACGTTTGCGCGCCGCAAACGAACTCACCCTCTTCGCCTGGGACCCGGTTTCGAAGCAGCCGCATTTCAAATATGCTGCAGTCAAGCTCGAGAAGGTCGATTTGCCTGGAACTCTCGCGCCGCGCCCGCGTGAGCCAAAGATGAGCGAGCGCCGTTTATCCGCCTCGACCAGCGCGGCTGATCAGACACATGGGCGCGCTCATCTGGGCGATTATCTTGCGATCCTCACGGTCAACGAGGAACGCTTGGCGAGTGAACTTATGAACGCGCAGGCCGCGTTACGCGATGTTCCCGACATCGTCGGCGAATGCTCCCTGCTCGCAGAATGGTCGCGCGATGCCGCCTCCGCCCTTCGCCCTTGGCGCAATGAATATCCCGCCGCTAAACAGGTGTCGTCGAGTCGTCTCTCGAAAGCTTTCTCGACGGAACAACCACAGCACGGCCTCGACCTGCTGCTCGAAATCCAGAACCTTTTTCTAGCGGCGAACGAAAGCTTCATCGCCGTCTCGATCCTGATGCAGGCGGCAAAAGCGCTTCGCAACAAGCCCCTCCTGTCGACGCTCGAAGGCATCGCATCCAGCAACGCGCGTCAGAGACAATGGCTTATGTCACGCATGAGGCTTGCGGCAGCACAAGTGTTGCTTGTGCCGTTGTGACTGCAGATCTGCTTCCTCCCTTGTCTTCATTTAAATTCGAGATGAGCGAGGCATTGTCTTAGCATTAAGTCTGCTTTTGCAAACCTGTCCTGACAAAGAACCATGAGGCGAGTACATTCCTTAGTCACGAAGCGGCTCCGCCCTCCCCCTTGACGCTTGAGAGCAATGGGAATTGGCGCGGAGTTGCTTTGCGGCGCTTGGGCTTGTCCTCGCTGCGCTTTCTTTGTCCGGAGCAAGTCCGCACAAGGGAACATCGCTCCGGCTCTCGCAAGCTTTGGATTTTCCAACGGATCGACATAAATTGGCAGATCGACAGACGCTGACGTAGCGTCACTCTAGCGCCTTGGCACGCAACGATCTAAAAAGGTCGTATCAAAAGCAGGCACGTTCACTTTTCAGTAATCGGCGTCTTTTATCACTGTCGAGGTGAGCGATCGGATCGATCTACCTCGATGCGAGCCTCCAGGCGTTTACAGTTCCTGTTATCACGCAGAACTGTAGGCTTGATGTATATGGTTTGCTGCAATTGGAGGTCCTGGCGTGCAGGAGCGCAATCCCGTTCTCGGTCTGGCTTTCAATGGAGCGCTCTCGATCGTCGAAGCGCCTGCGGTGCAGGCCCGCTTGGTCGACGCGATCAGGCCAGGAGCGCAGCTGATTCTTGATTTCACCGACGTTGTCGAGCTCGATCTCAGCATCCTGCAATTGCTGGTCGCGGCCCGCATCGCGGCTGTTCAGGTCGATGCGGACCTGACGCTCGTCCCACCGCGCTTCAACCTAGAGGCGGAAGCCGCACGATGCGGCCTGTCATCGTCGCTCCTTCCTCGCCCCGCTTTCACTGCTTGATTCAAGAGAGACACGCATGAAAACCGTTCTCGCGCTCGACGATTCCGCCAGCGTACGCCAGATGGTCAAACTGACGCTCTCGGCGGCGGGTTACACCGTCGTCGAAGCGGTCGATGGTTTGGATGGCCTGACGAAGGCCAAGGCCACGTCGTGCCAGATGGTCGTAACCGACCTCAACATGCCCAATATGGACGGGTTGGCCTTCATTCGCGAGCTGCGGCAGGTCCCCGCCTACAAAGGCGTTCCGATCGTCTTCCTGACGACGGAATCGGACGATGTGGTGAAGCAGGCGGCGAAGGCTGCAGGCGCCACGGGTTGGATCACTAAGCCGTTCAAGCCCGAACAACTCACCGCCGTCGCCAAGAAGTTGCTCGGTTGATGGACGAGATCGATCCCGTCACGCTGTTCCGCCAGGAAGCAGCGGAGCTCATGGAGCAGCTGGAGCTGGCGCTGCTCGATTTAGAGAGCGATCCGCAGGACGCCGCCCTCGTGGCGACCGCATTCCGCGCCCTCCACACCCTCAAAGGGTCCGGAGCCATGTTCGGCTTCGACCGTCTAGCCGCCTTCATCCACGACTTCGAGACGGCTTTCGATCGCGTCCGCAAAGGACAGGCGGAGGCGACGACCGCGCTGATCAAGGTCGCGCTAGCGGGCCTCGATCATATCCGCGGCCTCGTGGAGAACCCGGATCGCACCGACGATGAAGGCGGCGTCGAGATCATCGCCCGCCTTGCCGAGGTCACCCGCGGTGAAGGCCCGGCGGAGCCGTTGCGAGCGATGCCCGAGGCCGAGCCGGTCGCGGCGACGCGCACCTGGCACCTAGCCATGGCCTTCTCGGAAGACGTCGTCGCCAACGGGACCAACCCGCTTCTTCTGTTCGACGAGCTGCGCGATCTCGGACCCTGCACATTGGTGGCCGACGCGATCGCAGTGCCTCCGCTGAAAGCACTTGATTCACAGAAGCTCTATCTGACCTGGACGGCCACGGTCACGACCGCTGCCGAGAGAAGCAAGATCGAGGAAGTGTTCATATTCGTCGCGGACGACATGCGTCTGTCCATCGAATCCGGAACCCCGGCCGAGTCCGCTGACGCGTCCGCCGTCGGGCCGCACGCGGACATCGTTCCGTCCGCACCGGCGTCCGTCGCAGCCCTCCTCACGTCTGACATGGCGACGCCTGCGGCAGCTCCGGCGCCGGCCGCTTCGGTCGCGATTGCGCCGGATCGGGGTCAGAAAGCCGTTGGCGGTCAAGGCGCCGGGGCGGAGACACGTCGCGCGCCTGCGGCCTCCTCGCGCGAAGCATCGACCCTCCGTGTTCCCGCCGAACGCCTTGACGAGATGATGGATCGCGTGGGCGAGCTCGTGATCGTTCAGGCCCGCCTGAGCCAGCTCGCGGCCGATGGTGGTGAGAGCGTCAAGTCCGTAGCCGAGGATATCGCGCGGCTGACCTCCTCTCTGCGCGAAGCGATGATGGGAATCCGCATGGTGCCGGTCGGGACCCTGTTCTCCCGCTTTCGCCGCCTGATCCATGATCTCTCGAGCGATCTCGGGAAGACGATCGAGTTCGTCACGGCCGGTGACGAGACCGAGATGGACAAGACCATGATCGAGCGCCTCGCCGACCCGCTGGTGCATATCATCCGCAATTCCGCCGACCACGGGCTTGAGGATGCGGCCACCCGCGTCGAGACTGGCAAGCCGCCCGCCGGCCGCATCGAGGTCGTTGCGCGTCACGCCGGCACCGAAGTCCTGCTGTCGATCCGCGACGACGGTCGGGGCCTCGATGCTCGCAGAATCCGTTTGAAGGCGGAGGAGCAGGGTCTCGTGCAGCCCGGTGCCGCGATGTCCGACAGCGAGCTGTATCCGCTCATCTTCGCGCCCGGCTTCTCGACGGCCAAGGAGGTCTCGGCCCTGTCGGGTCGTGGCGTGGGCATGGACGTCGTCAAGAGGACGATCGAGGGCATGCGCGGCTCGATCGACATCGACACTAAGCCGAGCAAGGGCACCACCATCACCCTGAGGCTGCCGCTCACGCTCGCCATCATCGAGGGCCTGCTCGTCCGCGTCGCCGAGCAACGCTACGTCATCCCGCTGGTGGCGGTCGAAGAATGTGTCGAGCTCTCCGAGAACGACGATGTACGCTCCAAGGGACGCAGCTTCCTCAACATTCGCGGCGAGCTCACGCCGTTCCTGCGGTTGCGCGAAGTGTTTGCCGACGAGGGCGCGCCCGACGTGTTCCAGAAGGTCGTAATCGTCTCGAACGGCGAGATGCGCGTCGGCCTGGTCGTCGATCAGATCATCGGCAGCCATCAGACGGTCATAAAGTCTCTCTCGAAGCTCCACGCCGACGTGCCGAGCTTCTCCGGCGCCACCATCCTCGGTGACGGCACCGTGGCCCTGATCCTTGATATCCCGCACGTGGTCGAACTCGGCCGCACTCTCGAAGCCCACTCGAAAGTCAAGGAGATCGCGTGATGTTGACGCAATCCGATCTGGGCGCGAAGCAAGTCCTGATGCTTGGCGTGGCCGGCGAAGTCTTCGCCATCGACGCGCGAGCCGTCCGAGAGATTCTCGACCCAGTTGCCACGACCAAGGTGCCAGGAGCCCGAAGCTTCGTGTCGAGGCTCATCAACGTGCGCGGCAAGATCATCCCACTCGCCGACCTTCGCAGCCGCTTCGGCATGTCGCCCGCCCAACAGACCGCCGACACCCGCATCGTCGTCATCGACGCAACGATCGGCGGCGAGATCGTTGCCGTGGCGATGGTGGCCGACAAGGTCCACGAGGTCACCGAGCTTGACGAGACCCTTCTTCAGCCGGCGCCGCCCGTCGGCATGAAGTGGCAGCCGGAGTTCATCAAGGCGATCGGCAAGTGGAACGAGGATTTCATCGTCGTTCCCGACCTCGAGCGGATCTTCAACTAAACGCACCGGCTGGACATCTCCGGCACAGGACTCAGGCAAAAGGCGCCACGCATGGCTAACGATCCGCAATACGTCACCTTCGTGATCGCTCGCGAAATCTTTGCGATCCCCGTCACCGCCGTGCAGGAAATTCTCGATCTGGCACCGATCGCGCGGCTGCCGCAGGTGCCGGATTTCTTGCTGGGCCTGATGGACGTGCGCGGCGCCGGCGTTCCGGTCGTGGATCTACGCGCCAGGATCGGCCTGCCGCGACAGGAGCCGACCTTGCAGACGCGCGTGCTTATCGTCGAGGTGCCAAACGGCGGCAGCTCCAAGGTCGGCCTCGTCGCCGATCGGGTCATCGAGGTCACCGCTCTTGAGGGCGCCGATGTCGATGTTCCGCCGGGCGTGGGATCGCGCTGGCGATCGGACTGCGTCAGCGGCATCGGTCGCCGCGGCGAGGCCTTCGTCATCATCCTCAAGCTTGCCGAGCTGCTCGACGCGGAAGAACTCTCGTTCGCGCACCTGCAAACAAAGGCCGCCGCTTAAAAGCGACGCCTTCTCGGTCGGGGGACCGAGCCTTCACCTTTTATGATGCCAGGGGGAAAAGATGCGTTTCACAATCAAGACCAAGTTGGTCGCGGGCTTCGGCGCCGTGATCGTGCTCGCCGGGGTTGCCGGCGGCATCGGCTACGTTCGCCTGAGTCAGACACGCGACTCGATGGTCGATGGCGTCAGGCTGTCGAAGCTCGCGTTGCTGGCTCAGCAGGTCAACGCGGACGTGCTCGATGCGGAAGCTCTGACCAGCCGCCTGATCATCGAGACCGATGTGCCGAAGATGCATGTCATCGAGAAAGAGATCCTGGCTCTGCGGCAGACCACGGCTTCGCGCATGGCCGAAATGGCCGCATCCGTTACCGACGACTCCTCGCGCAAGAACGTGGCCGACATCCAGGCCAAGCTGACGGTTATGCGTTCAGTTAGCGACAAGATCCGCGATCAGGCACTTCTAGACTCCAACGTCCTTGCCACCAATCTGATCGTGAGCGCCGGCCGGCCGGCGATGAGCGCCCTGCGCGACGTGAGGCAGGCTCTCTTCGCCATCCCCTCGGTCCAGAACTCCGCCGACGCCAAGACCGCCGTTCGTGAGTTCGCCATTGAGGCGGAGCGTTTCTGGGGCGACCTGCAGGGCACGGTCGGCTCGATCGATGTCGCCTCCCTTCGCGACAGCGAGCTGAAGACGAAGGCGACCCGCGGCAGTGTAGTGGCGGCCCGCCTGAACGTCGACAAGGTGTTGAAGGAGCTCGGCGTTTCGACCGAGGCGCTCGACAAGGCGGACGACGCCTGGCTCGCGATCGCCGAGAATATCTTTGAGATCAATACGACCGCTGGCAATCTGAACGCCAGCGATCTAGCGGCTGGCGAATATCTGCAGACGAACCTAGAGGCGACAGCCGCGGCGCAAGTTTTTGCCCAGCGAATTTCGGATCAGCAGAAAGCGGCGGCGGACCACGCGGTGAATGACGCCGCTGGGGCGATGACGATCATGCTGGCGGCGCTCGGCATGGCGCTCGTCGCCGGCGTTGGCATTGCTCTCGTGCTGTCGCTGTCCATCGCACGCGGTCTGAGCAAGGCTGTCGGCCTCGCCGACGCGGTCGCGGTGGGCGACCTCACGAAGACGATTGCCGTCAGGTCGAAGGACGAGATCGGCGACCTCGTGACCTCGCTCAACGGTATGGTGACCAACCTCAAGACAACCGCTGCGGTCGCCGACGCGATCGCCTCGGGCGACCTGGCGGTCGAAGCCAAGCCCTTGTCCGACAAGGACGTGCTCGGGCTCTCGCTCGAACGCATGCTCGGCAAGCTGCGCCAGGTGGTGGGCGAGGCGGTCGGCGCGGCGACCGGCGTCTCCACCGGCAGCATTCAGCTCTCGGCCTCGGCGGAGCAGCTGTCGCAGGGCGCCACCGAGCAGGCTGCGTCGACGGAGGAAGCCTCCGCCTCGATGGAGCAGATGGCGGCCAACGTGAAGCAGAACGCCGACAACGCCAGCCAGACCGAGAAGATCGCCCGCCAGTCGGCTCTCGACGCCGAGGCCAGCGGCGGCGCCGTAACCCGCGCCGTGTCGGCGATGGAAACCATTGCGCAGAAGATCACCATTGTGCAGGAGATCGCCCGCCAGACCGATCTCCTCGCCCTCAACGCCGCGGTCGAGGCGGCCCGGGCCGGGGAACACGGCCGCGGCTTCGCGGTGGTGGCCTCGGAGGTGCGCAAGCTCGCCGAGCGCAGCCAGACGGCGGCGCAGGAGATCGGCGCACTTTCGGGCGAGACGGTGAAGGCCGCCCAGCAGGCCGGCTCGATGCTGGCCAAGCTCGTGCCCGACATCAAACGCACGGCCGAATTGGTTGAGGAGATCACCGCCGCCTGCCGCGAGCAGGACATCGGATCCACGCAGATCAACCAGGCGATCCAGCAGCTCGACAAGGTGACGCAGCAGAACGCGGCGGCCTCGGAAGAGGTCTCCGCCACCTCGGAGCAGCTGACCCAGCAGGCCGACAAGCTGCAGACCACGATCGGCTACTTCCGGTTGGAGGTCGGTGGCTCGGCGATACCGGACGGGACCGACACCCAGGTTGCCACGCTGCGCGATCAGGCGAAGGCGATGCGCCGCGGAGCGAAACCCCGCGAAGGCAAGATCGCCGCTCCGACCACGACGATGCGCCCCAAGAAGGTGTCGGGAGGCGGCTTCGCGCTCAGCCTCAACGACGCGAGCGACAGCGAGGACGCCGCCTTCCACCGCGCCTGACGACGAGGACGCGCCCGGTCGGCGCGTCCGATCACTGCCCCATGCGCCGCGCGGAGCTCGATAGACGCGCCCGGCCGCACGCGGCGATCCGAACGAGAGGGATGGGGCGGCAGCCGGCAAGATGCCGCCCCAAAGTTCCTAGGTCTTATAGCCAAGCGGGCAGAATGTAATGAGCGAGCACCTTCGCGACACTCACTTTCTTCAACTGTCGCAGCGTGTCGAACACTATACCGGCATTCAGCTGCCTGCGAGCAAACGCGCGATGCTCGAGGGGCGTCTGCAACGGCGTGTCCGCCTGCTCGGGCTGCCTGACTTGGCGGCCTACGGCGACGAGTTATTCGAGCGTGGGCGGCTCGACGCCGAATTTCCTTTCGTCGTCGATTGCGCAACGACGAACAAGACCGACTTCTTCCGCGAAGCGGACCATTTCGACTTCCTTTCCCGCGAAGCCGTGCCGTCGCTCCTCTCGTCGGCTTCCCGTAATCCGCTCCTGAAGATCTGGAGTGCCGCTTGCGCAACCGGAGCGGAGGCCTACACCATCGCCATGGTCCTGGCGGCAATGCGCGACGTGCGTTTCTCCATCCTCGGCACAGACATCTGCACGACGGTGCTGGCGCAGGCCCGGGAGGCGATCTTTCCGGCCAGCATGGTCGAGGCGGTACCGCCCGCACTGCGCAGCCGTTTCATCATGTCGCCGGTCGATCCGACGCGCGATGTCGTCCGGATCGCTCCAGAGCTTCGCGCCCGCTGCCAGTTCGAACAGCTGAACCTCATGGACGACCGTTACCCGTTCGATCGCGACGTCGATCTCATCTTCCTTCGCAACGTGCTCATCTACTTCGCGAAGCCGGTTCAGAAAGCCGTCATTCACCGTCTGGTCTCGCACCTTCGTCCGGGTGGGTACCTCGTCTTAGGACATGCCGAGTCTTTCGCGCCGGATGCCGATCTCGCGGTCACCCAGATGACGCCGACGATCTACAGGTTCCGTGAAGCCGCACGAAAGGCAGCCTGATGCCAAGCGATAAGATCCGGGTTCTCGTCATCGACGATTCCGCCTCGGTCCGGCAGGCTTTCGTCACGCTTCTGGCCGATGTGCCGGATATCGAGATCATGGCCACGGCCAGCGATCCTTTTGTCGCCGCGCAGAGGATCAAGGAGGAGATTCCCGACGTCATCATCCTCGACGTCGAGATGCCGCGCATGGACGGCATCACCTTTCTGCGAAAGCTAATGGCGCAACGCCCGATCCCCACGATCCTGTGTTCGACGCTCGTGGACCTAGGCTCGGACACCGCTCTCGAGGGCCTTGAGGCCGGTGCCGTCGACCTCATCCTCAAGCCCAAGATCGGGACGCGGACATTCCTTCTCGAAGCGCAGGTCCGCATCACTGACACGATCCGTGCGGCCGCCCGCTCCCGCGTGTCTGGACGTGCGACTGCGGCGAAGGGTCCATTCTCCAACAAGAAGCTCTCGGCCGACGTGATGATGCCGGCTCCCATCACGTCCCAGGCGATGACGCGCACGACGGAGAAGATCGTGTGCATCGGCGCCTCGACAGGGGGAACAGAATCGCTGCGGGAGGTGCTCGAGGCTCTTCCGCTGAACTGCCCCGGCATCGTCATCGTGCAGCACATGCCGGAACTCTTCACCGCCGCCTTCGCGCGGAGGCTCGACAAGCTATGTCAGGTCGACGTCAAGGAGGCAGAAGACGGCGACAGCGTCCTGCCGGGCCGCATCCTGATCGCGCCGGGCAACCGGCACATGCTCCTGCAGCGCAGCGGCGCGCGCTACCACGTGAGCGTCAAGGACGGCCCTCTCGTGTCGCGACACCGTCCGTCCGTCGATGTCTTGTTTCGCTCGGCGGCGCTGCATTCCGGCGCCAATGCGCTCGGCATCATCATGACGGGCATGGGGGACGATGGTGCGCGAGGCATGCTCGAGATGAAGCGTTCCGGCGCACAGACGGTGGCTCAGAACGAGGAAACCTGCGTCGTGTTCGGCATGCCCAAGGAAGCCATCGCGCTTGGTGGTGCGGACTCGATCGTTCCGCTTCAAGCCATTCCCTCCATCATCCTATCGGCGAGATCCTGATGAACGAGATGAGCACCGCCGCGCGTTTCGAGGATGCGTCTCCGACCGTTGCTCCGCCGATGGCGAACAGCGACGATCTCGTCGAGTGCGATGGGCTTCTCGAGCAGGCGTCGGCCATCGCGGCGGCAGCGGGGCGCAGTGACGAGATGTGCCTCAATGCCGCCTCGCAGCTGGGGGCGGCGATGCCCGATCTCGAAAGCTTGTCCAAGCGCTTCCAAGTGCTCTCGAGCCTCCTCACCGAGGGCGAAAGCCTGGCGGCGACGGAACGGCTGCAACGCGTGGCCGAAGAAATTTCCGGCATGGGGAATGGCCTCGTAGCCGAGCGGCAGACGCTGCTCGAACTCATCACGCTGAACGGCGCGCTGGCAGCCCGCATCGAAGAGGTCACTCGCAACATTCGGTTTGTCGTGGCAATCGTAGCCAACGTCAAGATCGAGATCGCCACGATCGACAGGGAAAACCTGCGTCTTGCCAGTTTTGTCGACGACCTCACCCGTTTGACGGAGCAGTCGCAACGCACACTCTCCGATTTCGAGAGCACACAGCGCCGGCTCGTCAAGCAGCTTCGCGATGCGCTGCGTGTGCAAAAAGAATTCGAAGCCACGCAGCAGGGTCAGCTTCTCACGGCATGCACGGAGATACAGGCGATCCTCGATACGCTATCGGCACGACGTCGTTTCGTCGGCGGACTCGCTGGCGAAATCGGTGTCATGACGAGCCGCATCAACTCGCAGATCGGTGCGAGCATCGTCGCCCTCCAGGTCGGCGACAGCGCACGGCAGCGGTTGGAGCACGTCGGCGAAGCTTTGGCCCTCGCAGCCGCCATCGACGGAGGGGTTGCGCCGGAAGTCATTGGCGAAGTGGACGAGGCACGACGCTGCACGCTCGTGTCACAGATCGTCCGTATTCAAATCGGGCAACTCGAACACGTGACGGCGGACTTTCCCGCCGAGATCGGCACGGTCGAGACGCTGCTGCGCGAGATCGCCCAGGCCTGTGCTTGTCTTCTCGAGGCCAGCGAGCAGTTCGGCTCCTCGCAGGAGCAAGGCTCCGACATCGACGTCGCCCAGCTGGAGAAAAAACTCGCGTCCGCTCGCGACCTCGTCAACCAAAGTCGTCGATCGCGGCAGATTGTCGACGAGACGGCCGACCACGTTGCCCGGAGTGTCGCGCAACTCGAGGGTCTCGCCAAGAAAGTTGCCTCCATGGCGCTCGACATGACCATCGTCGGCACCAACGCGGTCGTCACGTCGCATCGTTTTGGCACCCGCGGCGCGGCGCTCAGCGTCATCGCCCAGCATCTGCGTGCGCATGCCCTGCACGTCGCCGATGAATTGGCACGGATCCGGCCGATCCTCGCCGACGTGCTGCGATCGGGTGCATCCTTTGCCTCCAGTCGGCAGGGGCAAGACGCATCGTCCATGGGCGAAGCCTCGGCAGGCATGACGCAGGCGCTGGAGACGTTCCACAGAGCGGATCGCAGCGTGACCGAAGTGCGGGAGGGCCTGCGGCTGAGCGCCGCAAGCGTCGGCGGCGTGCTTCAGAACGCGCTGCGCGCTCTCGCCGACGTGACGGGTCTGGTCGAGGACCTCACAGCTGAGAAGACGTCGATCGAGCACCGACTGTCGAGCGTCGAAAACCTGTTCCAACAGCCGGATGAAGCTTTGCTGCCGTTGGTTCGGCGCAAATACACGATGCAGACGGAACGCGACGTATTTGACGAATACACGAACGCCGAAGTCGAGTCTCAGGATCGTGTGAGCGAAGTCTCCGGAGGCGACATTGACGACTTTCTCCTGTGACACAGCTTCCAGCCTGTGAGCGTCGCGGCCATCCGCTGCGGCGCTCCCGAAGGCCATAGAGAGTCAGCCCGTCCCCGTGGTGCGGATACCGGTGCCGAGCATCTCGATACGCGTCTCAAGCTACGGCGCCATTTCTCCTAAAGAAGCCGCGCCTCGTATTCCGCCGTAAGCCGGTCTCGGCTCAAATACAGCGCAGACAGTTTGCTGGCCATAAGTTGGAGCGTTTCACAAGCCAACATTGCTTCTTTGGATGCCGCGCCAATAGGCAAGTCGCGCACTAGCGAGTGCTGGAAAGCAAAGAGCGTTTCGGATCTGACAATCAACAATGCAGTGAAATCCAGCTCAAGCTTACCCAAAATATCGATCCCGCTCGCATTTTACGTTCTGTGGAGTCACCCGCGTCTTAGGCGCGGACACTCGTGCAGGATGTGGACGATGTACTGAGCGGCTACAGCGACGTGTTCGCGTTGCATCATGATCAGCCCTGTTTCCTCCGACACACGGAACCCCTCCTAAAATGGGAGGCTGGGTATGGGCGAGGCTCGGAAAATACCTAGAGCGTCAAACACTCTTCGCCGTGTAACGTGTGGACCGGCTTCCATCCAAGCCGACCCACGAAGTCGTTGCGACGTGTCGGTGCGTCACGCGCTCCCGATGAGCACCCCCGTCGCCAGCACGAGCCCGCCGCCGAGCATGACCTTCGCGGCGGCCGAGATCGGCGAGGTCTCCATCCAGCGCCACTGGATGTAGGCGATGGCCAAGAGCTCGAACACGACGACGATCGCGGCGACGAGGGTGGCGGTGACAAAGTTCGGGATCAGGTAGGGCAGCGTGTGGCCGATGCCGCCGGCGATCGTCATGAGGCCGCAGACCAGCCCGCGGAGGTAGGGCGTGCCGCGGCCCGACAGCTTGCCATCGTCGGCGAGCGCCTCGGCGAAGCCCATCGAGATGCCGGCGCCGAGCGAGGCGGCCATGCCGACCTGGAAGGCGTTCCAGGTGTTGTGCGTGCCGAAGGCCGCGGCGAACACCGGCGCCAGGGTCGAGACCGAGCCGTCCATCAGCCCTACAAGCCCGGGCTGAACGATCTGCAGGACGAAACGACGGCTGGCGTCTTCCTGTTCGCGAACCTTTACGTCGCCGGGCAGGCGCTTGGCCTCGATCTCGCCGGCGGCGTGCTCGTGCTTGAGTTCCGCCTCGGCGAGGTCGCCCAGCAGCTTGCGGATCGAGGCATCGTTCGTGCGCGCGGCGGCCTGCTGGTAGAAGCGTCCGGCATCCTGCTCCATCTGGCGCGCCTGGTTGCGCACCGTGTCGACGCCTTGCGGACGCACCTGCCACAGCTTCTTGCGCGGAATGTAGCCGCGCACGTCCTGGCGGCGGACGAGCGGGATGTGGTCGCCGAACTTCGTCACGTGCAGGTCGATGAGCATGCGGCGATGCTCACCCTCCTCGGCGGCCATGTCGGTGAAGAGCTTGGCGGTGTCGGGATAGGTCTCGCGCAGCCCCTCGGCGAAGTCGGCGTAGATGCGCCCGTCCTCCTCCTCGCTGCTGATGGCGAGCGCGAGGATCTCGCGCTCGGTGAGTTCGGCAAACACCTTCATGGCCCGGCTCCAGATTAGAAACATTCTAATTGGGCTTCGACGACTAGCTGTCAACAACCTTTGAACGGTTCCAAGGAGTTTGGGGGTCACTTCAGCGCGGGGCCAAGCCGGCAAGCCCTACGTGCGAAGGCTGACACCGCGCTCGCGCATCGCCTCCAAGATGAGGGCGGCGGCGGCGGTCCGGTTCTCGACGTTCAGCTTGGCGAAGACGATCTCGAGGTGTTTATCGATCGTGCGCGGGCTCAGCGAGAGGATGTCGGCGATGTCGCGGTTGGACTTGCCTTTGGCGAGCCATGCCGCGACCTCCGCTTCGCGCGTCGTCAGCCCGAAACGCTCGCGCAGCACCGCCGCGTCATTCTTGTCCGACCGCCTTGAGAGTTTGAAGAGGAACTCGTCCTCCGCCGTCGCACGCACGAAGGTGATGCGCAGCCCACCCTCGCCGTCGCCGATGTCGCGGTAGTCGACTCCCTGCCGGGCGCCGACGCGGCTGCGCAGCCAGCCGGCGAGGTCGAGCGGCAGCATCAGCGCGCTACCATCCGCATCGAGGAAGTGCGTTTCCAGCAGCCGATAGCCTTGCGGGGTGAACCAGCGGATCTCGCCGGTCCCGCTCGCCGAGACCAGGAACTGGTCGGTAGCGTCGAGAGCGCGGCGCGCCGCGAGGAGCTGGCGGGCGTTGCGAAGGTGCGCGCGCATGCGAGCCAACATGGCGTCGATGGCAATGGGCTTGGTAACGTAGTCGGCGCCGCCGGCCTCGAAACCGCGGATGCCGTCGATGGCCTCGCTAAGGCCGGTCATGAACAGCACCGGCACGGCATCGAACCCGACCAGTGCCTTGAGACGGCGACAGGTCGAGAAGCCGTCGAGCCCGGGCATGACCGCGTCGAGAAGCACGATGTCGGGGATGGCACGGGTGGCCGAGCGCAAAGCAGCCGCGCCGTCCAGCGCCACCATGACCCGCATGCCGGCTGCCTCCAGCGCATCGGTCAGCAGGCGCAAGGTGTCGGGCGCATCATCGACCACCAGCACGGTGGCATCCTCGAGTTCGCCGTTCATGGCACCGTCGAGCCGGCGCGTTCGAGCTCGCGCATCAAACCATTCAGGTCCATGGCCTCGAGCCGCTCCGACAGCACGGCGACGAAGTCGCGCGTGCGCGGCGCGTCTTTGGCAAGGGTGGCGAGGGCGTCGCGCAGCCCCCCGACGAAGCCGACCTCGCAAAGGCCGATCAGGCGCTCGATATCGGCGGGTGCCGGCCGGGCGGCGGGATCGAGGTCCGCGACCGTGCGCGGCGAGCTGATCATCGCGGCCGGGCGCACCTCCTGCGCCATCAGGTCTGCGAGCGTGGCGTGCAGCCGCTCGAAGTCGATCGGCTTCATCAGGAAAGCATCGTGGTTGGGCGAGGCGATCGCCGCGCGATGCTCTTCCATCGCGCTGGCCGAGATCATCACGATCTTGGCGCTGGAAAGCCTGCCCTGCCGCAGGCGTTCGGCCAGGGTCCAGCCGTCGATCTCGGGCATTGCGATGTCGAGGAGGATGAAATCGGGCTGTTCCGCCGTGACACTTGCTAAGCCTTCCATCGCCGAAGCCGCGGCGGATACGACGAACCCTTCCGGCTCGAGCGCGGCCACGATCAGGTCGCGATGGGATTGGTTGTCGTCCACCACCAGCACCTTGCGTGCCTGGCCGTAGCCGGGGTCGCGCGAGGCGGCGACGTCGCGGCGCGCGCCCTGCAGCGGCGTCAGGAACAGGCGGAGACGGAAACTGCTGCCGACACCGAGCTGGCTCGCAAGCGAGAGGTCGCCGCCCATCACGTTAACGAGTAGCTGACAGATCGTCAGGCCCAATCCGGTGCCACCGGTGTCGCCGGCGTCAAAGCCGCTGTTCAGCCGCTCGAACGGCAGGAAGATTCGCTCCCTGTCACTCTCCGCGATGCCCGGTCCGGTGTCGCGCACGAGGAAATCGGCAACCTGGTTGCGGTAGCGCACCGTCAACTCGACTTCGCCCTCGTGCGTGAACTTTATGGCGTTGGAGAGCAGGTTGATGAGGATCTGGCGCAACCGCTTCTCGTCGCAGGCGACCAGCGGCGGCAGCGTCGGCGCGATCGTCATCAAGAAACCGATGCCCTTCGCGGCGGCCTGCATCGCGAAGGGGTCGGCGATCTGCACCAGGGCCTGGCGGATCGCCACTTCGTCGCGCGCGAGATCGAGCTTGCCGGCCTCGATCTTAGCGATATCGAGCAGCCCGTCGATCAGCGCGGCGAGGTGCCCGGCGTTGCGCCGCATGACGCCGATTTGGCGTCGCGGCCGTTCCGCGAGCCCGGCGTCGCCTTCGAGCAGCTGCGCGTAGCCCATGATGGCGTTGAGGGGCGTGCGCAGCTCGTGGCTGAGGCCGACCACGTAGCGGCTCTTGGCGAAATTGGCCGCCTCCGCTGCCTCCTTGGCTTTCTTCAAGGCCGCATCGGTTCGCTCGTGCGCCGCGATCTCCTCCATCAGGAGTTCGGTCTGGCGCAGCGTCTCGCCCTGGGCGCGGCGCTGGCTCAGCCGGTTGAGGTGCAGCCACCAGCTCGCGATGCCGATCACGATCATGAGGGCGGCGAAGATCTTGGCGAGCGCCGCGACCAGCGCGGCGCGCGCGAGGTGGTGATCAGAGGCGAGCTGGACGCCGACCAAGGCGAGCACGCCCGCCACTAGCACGCCGAGGAAGGCGAACGTCGCGAGATATTCGGCGACATGCGGCCGAACGAAGGGTCGCGCGAAACGCGGCAGCCGGCGCTCGAGCAGCCCGGCGGCCTGGTCCGCGAAGCGGCCGTGCGGCTTGCAGAGGTCGTGGCAGCGCGCGTCCAGGGTGCAGCACAGACTGCAGATCGGCCCGTCGTAGGCAGGGCAGTGCGCCATGTCTTCGGCCTCGAAGGCGGTCTCGCAGATGCAGCAGGTTTGCGCCGCGGCGGTCGCGCCGACCGGGCACGGCTGGCGCGCGAGATAATAGCGGCCTCCCGTCGCCCAGGCGATCAGGGGCGCGGCGACAAGCGCCACGACGAGCGCGATCAAGGGCGCAAAGGCGCGCGCGACCGGGCCGAACAGTCCGAGCTGGGCGAGGATGGCGACGGCGATGGCCGCGCCCATCGCGCCGACGCCGACAGGATTGATGTCGTAGAGGTGTGCCCGCTTGAACTCGATGCCGGGCGGGCTGAGGCCGAGCGGCTTGTTGATCACGAGGTCGGCGACCAGTGCGCCGATCCAGGCGACCGCCACGCTGGAGTAGAAGGCCAGCGTCTGCTCCAGCGCGCGGTAGATACCGAGCTCCATCACCAGCAGCGCAACGAGCACGTTGAACACCAGCCAGACCACGCGTCCGGGATGCATGTGGGTCAGCCGCGAGAAGAAGTTCGACCAGGCGATCGAGCCGGCATAGGCGTTAGTGACATTGATCTTAAGCTGGCAGACCGCGACGAGCAGCAGGGTCAGCACCAGCGGCGCGGCGCCGGGACCGGCGAGGTCAGTGAAGGCGTAGGCGTACATCCGCGGCGGCTCGGACGCGAAGTCGCGCGGCACGCCAGCGTGCAGCAGGGCCACCGCGAGGAACGATCCGGCCAGCAACTTGGGGACGGCGCCCACCACCCAGCCCGGCCCCGACCCGAGCAGCGCAGCCCACCAGCCCCTCCGCACCGCGCCGACACTCCCCTCGACGGCGGGAAGGAAGCGCAGGTAGTCGACCTGCTCGCCGACCTGGACGACGAGCGCGATGATGACCGAGATCGCGGCGCCGAAGGCGACGAGGTCGAAGCCGCCGTCGGGATGGTTGAAGCCGGCGAAGCCCGCCCACTCGGCGACGAGCCGTGGGCGGTGCGCCACCAGCGCGATGACCGGCACGGCGTTCAGGACCAGGAACAGGGGCTGCGTCCAGACCTGGAACCGGCTGATTGCCGAGATGCCGAAGGCCACGAGCGGCACGACCACGATCGCGCTGACGAGGTAGCCGATCGGCTGCGGGATGCCGAGGCAGAGCTCCAGCGCCATCGCGAGGATCACTGATTCGATGGCGAAGAACAGGAAGGTGAAGGAGGCATAGATCAGCGATGTGATGGTCGAGCCGATGTA
This sequence comes from Beijerinckiaceae bacterium, assembly GCA_965198715.1. Taxonomy (GTDB): domain Bacteria; phylum Pseudomonadota; class Alphaproteobacteria; order Rhizobiales; family Beijerinckiaceae; genus RH-AL1. The sequence goes on along the minus strand of CBDAPV010000001.1, from coordinate 1,745,444 downwards.
GCCAAAGCCGGCGCCGCGGGTCAGCAGGTCGATGTCGACGCCGGCCTTGGCCGCGTGGATGCAGATCGGCAGAGCGGTGGCGAAGATGATTAGGGCGGAGACGCCGATCGCCGCGACCGCGTTGGTGAAGCCGAAGCTCAGCGTGATTGAGCCGCCGACCGCCTCGAGCGCGAGGAACGACACCGCGCCGAAGGCGGTCTGCCCGACGCGCGCCGCCGACCAGCGCCGCGCGCGCTTAGCGGTGAAACGCAGCGCGTAGTCTTCCAGCGTCTGGTCGCCGACCCACTTGTTGTACTCGCGGCGCGCGCGATCGATCCGCTGCCGACCCGCCATGATCCCTGCGCCTCGCCTTCTGCCTCCGCGATCCATCGCGACCATCACACGTTAGCAAGCTTCGTGCGCGAGCAAGCTTCGTGCGCGAGCAAGCTTCGTGCGCGAGCAAGCTTCGTGCGCGAGCAAGCTTCGTGCGCGGGCCAGCTTCGTGCGCGCGAAGACGGCGGACCCGGCCGCGCCTCCCCCTACGTGATCCTACGTATATGCCGCGCCCGCCCGGCTCCGCATCCTCCGTCCAAACCTTCGACACACCGGATCCTGGAGGGTCCAAGGCGGAGCGCAGCATGACCGAGACCTTGATCAAGGTGGATCTCTCGCAGTCGGCCTACGACAACGAGATGGTTCACAACCGCTGGCACCCCGACATCCCGATGGTGGCGACGGTGAAGCCCGGCGACGACTTCGTCATCGAGACCTACGACTGGACCGGCGGCTTCATCAAGAACGACGACGACGCCTCCGACGTCCGCGACATCGACCTCTCCATCGTTCATTTTCTCTCCGGCCCGATCGGCGTCGCCGGCGCCGAGCCGGGCGACCTGCTCGTCGTCGACATCCTCGACATCGGCACCAAGACCGGTTCCGAATGGGGCTTCAACGGCGCCTTCTCGAAGAAGAACGGCGGCGGCTTCCTCACCGACCATTTCCCGACGGCGCAGAAGTCGATCTGGGACATTAAGGGCATGTACACGAGCTCGCGCCACGTGCCGGGCGTGAGCTTCGCCGGCCTGGTGCACCCCGGCCTGATCGGCTGCCTGCCCGATCCCAAGCTGCTCGAGCTGTGGAACAAGCGCGAGACCGACTTCATCGCCGCCAACCCCGACCATCCGACCGGCGTCGCCAACGCGCCCTTCGCGCCGACGGCGCACATGGGCAGCCTCAAGGGCGAGGCCCGCGACAAGGCCGCCGCCGCCGGCGCCCGCACCGTGCCGCCGCGCGAGCACGGCGGCAACATGGACATCAAGGACCTGTCGCGCGGCTCGAAGATCTACTTCCCGGTCTACGTGCCCGGCGCGGGCCTCTCGATGGGCGACCTGCACTTCAGCCAGGGCGACGGCGAGATCACCTTCTGCGGCGCCGTCGAGATGGCCGGCTGGCTGCACCTCAAGGTCGAGGTGATAAAGGACGGCATGGCCAAGTACGGCATCAAGAGCCCGATCTTCAAGCCGAGCCCGATCAAGCCGAACTACACCGACTTCCTCATCTTCGATGGCATCTCCGTCGACGAAATGGGCAAGCAGTACTACCTCGACGTCGGCGTGGCCTACCGCCAAGCCTGCCTCGCCGCGATCGAATACCTGAAGAAGTTCGGCTATTCCGGCGAGCAGGTCTACTCGATCCTCGGCACGGCGCCGGTGCAGGGCCACATCTCCGGCGTGGTCGACGTGCCCAACGCCTGCGCCACGCTGTGGATCCCGACCGAGATCTTCGACTTCGACATCAACCCGGGCATGGCCGGCCCGACCAAGTTCCTCGACGGCAGCGTGGTGCTGCCGACCGCCCCCGACCTCTGAGGGGGCGAAGCGATGCCGATCTACGATTACGATTGCCCGAGCTGCGGGCCTTTCACCGCCTTCGCGGCGATGGCGGACTACGCCCAGCCGTCCGAGTGCGACTGCGGCGCGCCGGCGCCGCGCGCGATCCTCAACGCCCCGGCGATCGCCGGCATGGACGCCGGGCTGCGCCGCGGCATGGCCGTCAACGAGCGCTCGCGCCACGAGCCGCGGCGCTCGTTCGGCGCGCATCCCTCCGGGTGCGGTTGCTGCAGCCCGTCCAAGCGCCCTGCCGCCGCAGCCGGTGCGGCGAAGTCGTTCGCCGGGCGGCGCCCCTGGATGATCAGTCACTGATGAATTGGCGATCGCGGCGAGCCTCTCGCTGCGATCATCCGCGCGCACAGGAGCCGTGATGTTCAACGCCGCGGCGGTCCCCCCGGCCATACCGTCGTATTTCGCCAATCGGCCGCCTGCTTGGCCACCTCTTTGTCCGGCGCCGGTGCCGGTCCCTTGCCGACCAGCGGGATGGCCTCGATGGGGCACTCGTCCGTCCCGACGCGCTGGCGCGTGATCGCCTCCACCTTGGCGCCCATGGCCTCGGGGTCGGCGATCCAGTCGCGGTAGAACTCGGAGGGACATTCCGCCCGGCTCGGCTCGTTCTCCTTCGAGTTGATCATGCCGGTGTAGCCGCAGTGCAGCAGCTTGAAGAGGTGGTTCTCGGACTGCTGGTGCTGGCGGGCGTCGCGGATCAGGAACTTCGAGAGCGAGGCGTACTGGACGCCCATCTCTTCCGTGCCGCACTCGCCAAGCGTGAACCCGATCAGCGCCGAAATGGCCGAAATAGGTGTAGACGCCGTCGTGCCCGGCGGCTTTGGCCACGGCGACGGAGGCGTCGCCGGCCTATCGCTACGCCGCCGACGCCGAGCGTCTACGCAAATCCACGTATAGGTCGTGCCACCAAGCCGGTGCAGCTTGATCCTGTCCAACTGAACGGGGTGAGCTATGGTCGATGTGACGGGAAACCTTGCGCCCAATATGCCGGTTGAGAGGGTCGCTCCGAAGCGGACCTTCAACCGGTTCGTCGCCAATCCTGTCCTAGAAGATTACTCGCTCCGCTACGCGCCCAAGAGCTTTCGGCGCTGGTCGGAATATGCCGTCGCCACTGCCGCGCTCGGCGGGATCGCCTACATGGCGGACCAGGCGATCGGCGGCTCTCTCGCCGTGCAGTTCGGCTTCGCCAACGCCTTCTGGGGCATCCTCGCCGCGGCGCTGGTGATCTTCGTCACCGGCATCCCGATCGCCTATTATTCCGCCAAGTACAACGTCGACGTCGACCTGCTGACGCGCGGCGCCGGCTTCGGCTATCTCGGCTCGACGCTGACGTCGCTCATCTACGCCTCCTTCACCTTCATCTTCTTCGCGCTGGAAGGGTCGATCATGGCCCAGGCGTTCGACATCTACTTCGGCGTGCCGCTGTGGCTCGGCTACCTCCTCGCCTCGATCATCGTCATCCCGCTGGTGGTGTTCGGCATGACGCTCCTTTCGAAGCTGCAGGTGTGGACGCAGCCGCTCTGGCTTCTGCTCCTCTTCGCGCCGCCGCTCGCCGTCGTCGTCCGCGATCCGAACTCGGTGACGGAATGGACGCGCTTCGCCGGCACCTCGCACAGCGGCGCCGGCTTCGATCCGCTGCTGTTCGGCACGGCGGCGGGCATCGCGCTCTCGCTCATCGCGCAGATCGGCGAGCAGGCCGACTACCTCCGCTTCATGCCCGACAAGGTGAGGCAGAACAGCGCCAAATGGTGGATCGCCGTGATGTGCGCCGGGCCGGGCTGGGTGGTGCTGGGCGCGGCCAAGCAGCTGATGGGCTCGTTCTTCGCCTCCCTGGCGGTGGCGCACGGCACCAGCATGGCCAACGCCAACGAGCCGATCCAGATGTACATTACCGGGTACAAGTACATCTTCCCGAGCGCGTTCGCGGCGCTCTCGGTGGCGACCTTCTTCGTCATACTGTCGCAGATCAAGATCAACGTCACCAACGCCTATTCCGGCTCGCTCAGCTGGTCGAACTTCTTCTCGCGCATCCTCCACGCTCATCCCGGACGGGTGGTGTGGATCTTCCTCAACGTCGGCATCTCGCTGACGATGATGGAGCTCAATATGTTCGGGATCTTGGGCAAGATCCTCGGGTTCTACTCCAACGTCGCCGTGGCCTGGATCGGAGCCGTGGTGGCCGACCTCGTCATCAACAAGCCGCTCCTGAAGCTCAGCCCGTCCTACATCGAGTTCAAGCGCGCGCACCTCTACAACTTTAACCCCGTCGGGTTCGGCTCGATGGTGGTGGCCTCGATCATCGCCACCGCCGCGTTCTTCGGGCTGTTCGGCCCCTGGGGCGAGAGCTTCTCGGCCTTCATCGCGCTGGCCGTCGCCTTCGTCCTGTCGCCGATCATCGCGATCGCGACCAAGGGCCGATACTACATCGCGCGGCTGCCGGCGCCCGACATCGCGGCGCATTTGGAGCTGACCTGCACCTGCTGCGACTTCACCTACGAGACGCACGACATGACGGACTGCCCCTACCACAAGGGCGCGATCTGCTCGTTGTGCTGCTCGCTGGAAGCCAAGTGCCACGACATGTGCAAGGGCAAGGCGTTCGAGCACAGCCTGGTCGGCGGCTAGAGCGACGGCCGCTGTTGCGGGCTTGCTCTAGCATTCGGGTCGTTGCTCCCATTCGTCTCCGCTTCGCCATGACGATCCGGCTAGGGCACCCCAACGATTGGCTGGCCGTTTCGGCGTACGGTCACATGCCGAAAGCCCATGTCGGCGACCGCCGGCTTCCCCGCAAAAGCGAGGTGGCCGATCGCCGAACCTGGGAACCGCGACGTGGTCGATCGAGCACTCCGGATCGGCGATCGACCACGTCGCTTTCGCCGCCAAGCCGACCGCTCGAAACCGCTTGACCGGACGAACCAAGGTACATATACCGTATCCATCACGGCGTGCCAATCTTGGGTATGTGGGCCGACGTGATCGATGCGAGGCGCTACGAGGCGTGTCCGGCCGGAGCTTGCGACGATCCGGCGGCTCCTCCGCGACGTAGGAAGCGCTCTAGAGATGCGTCACGCCCTTGCCGCGTCGAGACGCTGAACAGGCGCTCTTCATGACCGTCGTCGCAGGCCTGGTCCATAGGATCCCCATCGATGAAACGCCTCCTCTTCGCGGCCTGCCTCATTGCCGCGCCGAGCTACGCTTTCGCGAGCCCGGTCGGCGAGTGGCTCGTCGCCGACCGATCCGCTCGCGTCGCGATCGCGCCTTGTGGACCGAACCTATGCGGCAGCATCAGCTGGAGCGCCGACGGGGGCGACCTCGGTCGCTCCATCCTGCTGCAGATGAAGCCCGATGGAGGGCAATGGACCGGGACCGTCGTCGACGTTCGGAGCGGTCAGAAGTACCTCGCCCACATCCACCTGCAGTCGGCGAAACAGCTCAGGCTCGAAGGATGCGCGTTGGGCGGGATGATCTGCAGCGGAGAGGTTTGGACGCTATACAGATAGCCGAGGCGGTACGGTGGATGCAGCCCGGCCCCGCCCGGCTTTACCCGTAGTCGACCCCTATCAGGTACAGCCCGGCGGCGGGTGCGACCTGGCCGCAGCGGCGGCGGTCCTTGGCCTGCAGGGCGTCCCTGAGGTCGGCCTTACACCATTTGCCGGCGCCGACGTGCTCCAGCGAGCCAACCATGGAACGCACCTGGCGGTGCAGGAAGGAGCGTGCCGTGACGCGCATGAGGATGAGGTCGCCGTCCTTCATGACCTCGAAGCGCTCCAGCGTGCGGACCGGGCTGTCGGCCTGGCACTCGGCGTCGCGAAAGGTCGAGAAATCGTGGCGGCCGACCAGGATCTGCGCCGCCTCGTGCATCGCGCCGGCGTCGAGCTTGCGCTTCATCAGCCATGCACGATCCGCCTCCAGAGTCAGCGGCGCGCGGCGGTTGCAGAGCTTGTAGAGGTAGTGCCGCTTGATCGCCGAGTGCCGCGCGTCGAAGCCCGCGTTGACGGGGCAGGCCAGCACCACGGCGACAGGGTGCGGGCGCAGGTGGGCGTTGACCGCCTCGCGCAGCAGGTAAGAATCCCACTCCTTGACGAGGTCGGCGTGGGCGACCTGGCCGGTGGCGTGGACGCCGGCATCCGTGCGCCCGGCGCCGCGGATGGTCACCGGGCCGCCGTCGATGGCGCCGAGCGCCTCCTCCACCACCTGCTGCACGGCGAGGCCGTTGGTCTGGCGCTGCCAGCCGACGAAGGGCGTGCCGGCGTATTCGAGGATGAGCTTGAAGCGGGGCATCAGACGCGCGACCCTTGCGGCACGCGGGTCCCGGAGAGGAAAGCCTCGGCCGTCATCGCCTTCTTGCCGGCGGCCTGCAACTCGAGAACACGCACGCCGCCCGCCCCGCAGGCGATTGCGAGACGATCGTCGAGCGCCGTGCCGGGCGGACCGCTCGCCTCGACCATTATGGAGCGCAGCAGCTTGATGCGCTCCGGCCCCTTGCCGAGGTCGACCTCGATCCAGGCGCCGGGCGCCGGCGACAGCCCGCGAATGTGGTCGTGCACGTCTCGCGCGGGCCGGCTCCAGTCGATCCTCGCCTCGGCCTTGTCGATCTTGGCGGCGTAGACGACGCCCTCCTCCGCCTGCGCGCGCGGCGCCAGCGTGCCGGCCTCGACCTGGGCCAGCGCCTCGCCCATCAGCGTCGCGCCGAGTGCGGCCAGCGCGTCGTGCATGTCGCCGGCGGTGGCGTCGGGCGGGATCGGCACGCGGCGCTCCAGCGCCACCGGCCCGGTGTCGAGCCCTTCCTCCATCAGCATGATCGCGGCGGCGGTCTCGACGTCGCCGGCCATGATCGGGCGCTGGACCGGCGCCGCGCCGCGCCAGCGCGGCAGAATCGAGGGATGCAGGTTGAGGCAACCGGCGCGCGGCGCGGCGAGGATCGGCGCCGGCAGGATCAGGCCGTAGCCGACCACCACCACGACCTCGAGGCCGAGCGCGGCGAAGGCGGCCTGCTCCTGCGGGTCGCGCAGGGTTTTGGGCGTGTGCACCGGCAGGCCGCGCGCCTCCGCCAGCGCGTGGACGGGCGAGGGCGTCAGCGCCAGCCCGCGCCGCCCAGCCGGCTTGGGCGCGCGAGTATACACGGCAGCGACCTCGTGGCCGGCCTCGAGGATCGCGGCGAGCGTCGGCAGCGCGAAGGCCGGCGTGCCGAGAAAGGCTAGGCGCATGGTGGCGTTAGACGTGTTTCCGCAACGTCAATCCGGGGCGGCGCAACCGAATCCGGAACCGGTGAGCCACGCGGTACCAGGTGAAGGGAGAAGCTCACCGGTTCCGGATCTCCGCTTCGCTCCGTCCGGAATGACAGACGCGATTCACCCGCGCGCCCGGCGCGCCGGCTCTTCGGCGCCCTCGCCGCGGGCGGCCTTCTCGAACTTCTTGACCACACGCGAGCGCTTCAGCCGCGAGATGTGATCGATGAAGAGCACGCCGTTCAGGTGGTCGATCTCGTGTTGCAGGCATACCGCGAGGATCCCCTCGGCCTCGATCTCGCCCGGCAGGCCGTCGCGGTCGAGGTAGGCGACGCGCACCACGGCCGGGCGCTCGACCTCCTCGTAATAGTCGGGGATCGAGAGGCACCCCTCCTCGTAGGTCGAACGCTCGGCCGAGGCCCAGACGATCTCCGGGTTGACGAAGACCATCGGTGCCGGCTCGGCGCCCTCGCTGGCGCGCTTGGCGACGTCGAGCACCACGATGCGGCGCATGACGCCGATCTGCGACGCGGCGAGCCCGATGCCCGGGGCCTTGTACATCGTCTCCAGCATGTCGTCGGCGAGCCGGCGCACCGCGTTGTCGACGGCGGCGACCGGCTCGGCGGTCTGACGCAGCCTGGGTTCGGGGATGATGAGGATGGGATGGAGAGCCATGATGCTTGCGCGTGAAGAGGGTGGCTCGGAGATAGGGGCAGCGTGCTGCGAGGTCAATTTCGCGGACCCGGGCGGCCGGTTGGTCGCGACATGGTGCTCGCTTCTCGCGGGCTTAAGCCGCGGTCATCGTCATGTAACGCTGCGGTGCCCTGCCTGGCGCCCGGCGCGCCGCGTGCTACGTCCGCTGCGAGTTCGCGAAGAAAGGCCCTTCAATGACCAAAAGCGAAGCCCTCTCCAACGCCGCGCCCAAGGCCAAGCCGCCCGAGCCCTGCGCGATCGTAATCTTCGGCGCCTTCGGCGACCTCACCAAGCGCCTCGTCATGCCGGCGATCTACAATCTCGGCTGCGAGAAGGTGCTGCCGGCAAAGGTGGCGCTGATCGGCGTCGACCTCGCCGAGGGCGACCGGGCGAGCTGGGCCCAGCACCTCCACACCATGCTGGAAGGCTTCATCGGCAACACGGCGTCGGAGTTCGACGTCGACCATATCGAGGAGGAGGTCTGGTCCGACCTCGCCTCGCGCATGGACTACGTACGCGGCGACATGACCAAGCCGGAGCTCTACGCCGATATCGGCCGTGCGCTCGACAAGACCGGGTACGGCAAAGGCAATGTCATCTTCTACTTCGCCGTCGCCGACCGCTTCTTTTCCATCGTGGCGTCCGAGCTCGGCAAGGCCGGCCTCACCAAGCAGGACGAGGGCGAGGAGCGGAAGTTCTGGCGCCGCGTGGTGGTGGAGAAGCCCTTCGGCCACGATGTCGACAGCGCCGTCGCCCTCAACAAGAGCCTGCTCGAGACGGTGGAGGAGGACCAGATCTTCCGCATCGACCATTTCCTCGGCAAGGAGACGGTGCAGTCGATCATGGCGTTCCGCTTTGCCAACGGCCTTTTCGAGCCGATCTGGAACCGCGACCGCATCGACCACGTGCAGATCACCGCCGCCGAGGTCGTCGGCGTCGAGAAGCGCGGCAAGTTCTACGAGGTCACCGGCGCGCTGCGCGACATGATCCCCAACCACCTCTTCACGCTGCTGGCGATGGTGGCGATGGAGCCGCCGACGACCTTCGATGCCATGGGCATCCGCAACCGCAAGGCCGACGTTTTCACCGCCATGCCGGCGCTGAAAGCGGAGGACGCGGTGCGCGGGCAGTACGATGCGGGCGAGATCGGCGGCAAGGCGATGCAGGCCTACCGTCACGAGCTCGACGTGTCGCCGAACTCCACCATCGAGACCTACGCCGCGTTGCGCGTCGGCATCGACAACTGGCGCTGGGCCGGCGTGCCGTTCTACCTGCGCACCGGCAAGCACATGAGCGCGCGCGTCACCGAGATCGCGATCCGCTTCAAGCCGGCGCCGCTGTCGCATTTTCAGGGAACGCCGGTCGACGAGATGACGGCCAACTGGCTGATCATGCGCATTCAGCCCGACGAGGGCATCTCGCTGCAATTCGAGGTGAAGAAGCCCGGCCCGGAGGTGCACCTCGCCTCGGTGCGGATGGACATGCTCTACAAGGACTTCTTCAAGCACGAGCCCAACGTCGGCTACGAGACGCTACTCTACGACGTCATGATCGGCGACGCGACCCTGTTCAACCGGGCCGACATGGTCGAGGACGCCTGGCGGGTGGTGCAGCCGGTGCTCGATGCCTGGGGCGCCGGCGCCGGCGGCGAGCCGGCGACGTACGCGTCGGGCGCGGCGGGGCCGAAGGAAGCCGACGATCTGCTGGCGAGGGATGGCGGCCGGCACTGGCGGCCGGTGCAGGCGCGGGCATAAGGGATGGCCGGCGAGGCTGCCTACCGTCGTTCGGGCACCTTCTCCCGTAAGGGGAGAAGGGGTCGCGGGGCATGTTCTCCGAAAGGATGTGTAAAATCGACAGTCCGCAAGGAGAAGGAAATATCCTTCCTCCATCGCGAGACTTGATCCCTTAGCAATCGTAAGGAAGGCGCTTCGCCAGCAGTAGCGCCTACTTCCTACGATCGATGACGGCGCTGCTCATCATCGTTCCGATGTCGTCCTTGAAGGTCTTGTCGCCTTCGGGCGTGGCCCAGAGCGTCACGAGGACGTACTTTCCTTCCGAGCCGAACGGCCCGTATTCCGTATAGCGGATCACCGTCGGGTCGCCCCTCCAGGTGGCGTCCGCGTAATCCGTCGAAAGCCACGGGACGCCGCCGGTCGTCTTGCCGTCCCCGGACGTGGCGCCGCCCAGCTTGACCTTTTTCTTCGTCCAGAAGCGGTTGTGTTCGGCGATCAGCGCCTTGGCGTCACCCACACCATAGGTCTCGAACCAGACGTAGACCGAATCATCGGGCGTCGCAGCCTGGATGCCGCGATTGGAGTCCGAAGCCTTGAAGCCCTCGGGTAGGTCGATGCTGAGGCCGTTCATCGTGACGATCTTGGCGCTCGCGGGGAGCGAGCATCCCAGAAGCACGGCGATCGCGAGCGAGCGTATCGCATGGTTGCGTTGCGTCATCTTTATCCGCAAGTCCGATCTGAAGTATCGGACGGTGATTCGGAGTCGCTTCGCGACGCTTATGCACCTCTCCTTGCTACGCTTTCCTTGTTGGAGCAAGTCTGCAAAAGCGGACGTTGCTCTCATGGCCTGAGCGCCGGCTAGCACGATCGCTCATGTCGTCCTAAAAAATAGCCGGCCGACCCTGGATCAAAGAGCTTCCGGAACTCAGCAGACATCTGCACGATCCTGCCGAGTTCCGCGAACTGAGTGGGTATTGCTTCATTGCTGTCGCCGACCAGCCGACGACAAACCGACAGGCTTTGCGGCGAGGCCTCAGTGCGCGCACATCGTCGCGTCGAAGGCGACCGTGCCCTGCGCCATGGCGATGTCCCAGGTCAGCACCGAGCCGTAATTGCTATTGGTGCTGTCACCCTTGAAGACCGAGAGGGTGGCGCTGTTGCACGCCGGACGCGCCAGCATGGTGCGATCCGCGTTCTTGGCGATCGACGGGCCATCGCGCCAGGTGCCCGCCATGGCCACGTATTGCGGCTGCGCGAGTGAGGTGAAGGACGGATCCATGGTGTAGACCCAGGTCGATGTGGCGTCCTGATCGGAGGCGATCAGCAGCTTGTTGGTCATGGGATCGACGGCGACGTCGATGCTGTTGGCCTGGAGATAGGAGAAGCGCGCCGCGGTGACGACGCTGCCCGACAGCACCTGGCTCGCCATCCAGGTGCCCGGGCCGCTCAGTTCCTGCGTGTTCTGGTCGAAGGTCGGGGAAGTCGAGCGGAGGAGGAACTGGCCGGCGCCGTTGTACGGGTTGGCTCCGGCGCCCGTGGTGTCGGTGAAGGAGAGATAGTACATGCCGCCGAGCATAAAGACCGCCGGCTGCCCGGCGCCGTAGGCGTTCGCCGGCGCGGCACTGGTGTTGGCCGGCTTCACGATGGGCTGGCCGTTGTTGGCGCGGAAAAAGTGGACGCCGTCGAGGCTTTGCGCGACGCCGATGGCCGTGGCGGCGCCGTTCGCCTTCATCGCGGCGCCGCCGTAATACATGGTGAAGAGCGCGGAGCCCGGCGCCTTGACGACCGAGGGATCGCAGGTGTGCTGCCCATCGAAGCTGCCGCTGCCGGTCGGCGCCAGCGCGATGTCGTAGGTGCCAGCTAAAGGCAGGAACGAGGCGTGGTAAGGGCCGGCGATACTCGAGGACTGCGCATGCAGGATGTGGTCGCCGGGGCTGCCGCTGACGCTGCCGCACCAGTAGACGTGGTAGTTTCCGCCGAAGGCGATCACGTCCGGCGCGTAATCGTACTGGCCCGAACGTGTGACGACATACTGATCGGTCATCGTCTGCCGCTGCATCGTGGTATGTGTCGATACCGACTGTGCGCGCGAGGCGACTGGCGCGGCGGCGACGACGCTCGTCAGTAGGGCCGCGGCGATCTTCATCAATGACAAATAATTATACTTCATGACACCACCCATTTCGATTAGTGTCATGATTGCGGCCGAACGTAAAAAAAAAGCCTCACGCGACGGAGCCTCGCGCACTGCGTCGTCGCAAATGCGATCCAGCGTTGAGGAAGGGTGAACGGCGAGGGGCTCAGCTCGGAGGCGGCGCAGCGACCGGCCCGCGCCGACCCCACCGATCGGGCACCGTTTCGCAGCCCTGCCCGAGGGAGCGCTGCACCATGATCGTATCGGCCCAATGATCGAACTTGCAGGCCCCACGGATCGGGCACCGTTTCGCAGCCCTGCCCGAGGGAGCGCTGCACCATGATCGTATCGGCCCAATGATCGAACTTGCAGGCGACCGCGGGCAAGCGGCCAACGGCCGTGAAGCCGCAGGCCTCGTGCAGCTTCAGCGAAACCGTATTGGCCGCATCGATGTAGCCTATCAGCTGGCGGTAGCCCGCCTCGGCGGAGCGCTCGATCAGCGCCGGCAGCAGGGCGCGTCCGACGCCGCTGCCGAGCCGCTCGGGATGCACGTAGCTCGAGTGCTGTATGCTGAAGCGATAGGCCGGCCGCTTGCGGAATGGCACCACTTAGGCGTAGCCGGCCACGCCGAGCTCGGTCTGGCCTTCGATCTCGGCGACGACGTGTGGCAGGCGATGCTTGCGCATGGTCTTGCGCCGCTGCTTCAGGTCTTAGTGGGGAGCAAGACCCTGTCGGCAATCAAGCGGGGTGAGGACAACGTCTTAAGACAAAAGTATAATGCGGCAGCGGTGCACGCGGTGGTCGCGGGAGCGCCCGAGGCGGAAGCGCAGGAACGCGGGAGGTGGCGAAGGTGCGCAAGGATTCGACTGCCGGATCGCGGGCACGCGCCGGATACCCTTGAAGCCATGCCCGCTCCGCCGCGCGCCTACTCCGCCGCCGCGTCCGCCGCAACGAGTTCGCTCTCGCGCGCGACCCGCTCGCCGGTCTCCGACTTGAGCCTGTAGGACAGGACGCCAGCCTGGTCTTCCGGCATGAGCCGCGTGATCTCGTAGGTGCCGCTCGGGCTGACCCTGTTGGTGAGATCGACCGAGGTGAGGCGCACGGCCTGCCCGAGGGAGAACATGTGGGTCACGTGAAGTCCTTGCCGCGCGCGTTCCGCGCGCCCGATTGCGAAGCGCCGCGCGACGATCTGCGCGACATCCTCATGCTCTACGATGAAAGCGGGCGTACGACCACGTCGAAGGTCAATTCGATCGCGATAGCCTAGATGGAACAGGCTGGTGCTCCGCCACAGATTCGAACTCGGCCTGTTCGGATTTTAAGTCCGATGTCTCTACCTGCTGGACTAGCGGAGCTGAAGCATTGGTGCGCTACCTCGAATTCGAATCGGGAACCTTCTCCTCCTGAGGAAGACGCCTCTACCAGTTGGGCTAGTAGCGCAGCTTCGTCGACGATAGTGTCCTGGATCGGAGTCGAACCGACACTATTCGCGCTCTCGACGCGATCTCTCTACCGATTGGAGTACCGGGACAGGAGACGTCGCGCGTGCTCAAGACGAAGAAAAGCCCCGCACGAGGGATCTCGACAGAGCTGTATCGGTCATCGGTGTCGAAAGCCTTACGTCGAAGACATTCATAAGATATGAGCGCACAACCCCGGCTTCATTAGTCGAAGCGGAGCGAAGATGCGGACAGCGCTGTGGAACAACGTGTTCACGCCTTGTCGTTTACTCGTGGCGTCGTAAGAGGTCAACAGCTCGGCGGTTCTGGGGTCGAGGCCGGTCGTTGCCGAGCCGGCCAAGAAGAGCAACAGTGTCCTTTGTGTCGCCACTGCGCTAAGAAGGCATCTTCCCGGACGGCATCGTAGTCCACAGGAGCGCCGCTTGACCGTCCGTACGGTGATAACCGAGAAGCTGCTCAACGAGAAGATCATGGAGCTGCTGCGCGCCAAGCCCGCCTGCAAGGACGCGCGCAGCGTCATGCTCGATCCCGTCGGCGGCGAGCTGGCGTCCGATTGGACGATCTACCATTTCGACCCCGGCAACGGCGATCGATACGCCTGCAAGATCGCCCTGCGCGCGATCGAGGCCGAGCTGCGGCCCGAGTTCGGCATGACCGGCCGCAGCTGACATGAACGGCAAGACGCAGCTCACCGCCTTCGACCGCGGCCGCAAGGCGGGGCTCGAGAGCGCGGGCGCGGAAGCCCCGAACCCGTTCGCGGCTGGCTCGGCCGACCATCGCAACTACGTGCTCGGCCTGAGCTTCGGCACCCGCGACGCCGCCGAGCGGCGCGACTTCGCCGCGGCGCGCCCCGAAGCGAGCTCGCCCGACAGCGACGAAACCGACGACTGAGACGGACCTCGCCCCATGAACAACGACAGATCGCCCAAGCGCCCGAGCGCACGAGCCGCGGCCGAGGCGGTCTTCAGCAAGCCGACGCCGAAGGCCGCGCCGGCGCCCAAGCCGCCCGTCATTCCCGGCGCCCGCGAGCTGGTGTCGCTCAGGATAGATCAGGACGTCCTCGCCTATTTCCAGGAAGGCGGCACTGGATGGCAGGAGCGGGTCAACCGCGCGTTGCGCGCCGCCGCCGGGCTCGATCGCAAGGTCGACGTCAAGCCCGACGTGGTAGCCGCGAGCGACGCCGCGCCGGGATGACATTGGAGTCGTCCGGCCCCACATTGCACCCCATGATTCGCACTTTGTTCCCGAGCGGCCATGGCCCGGCCTAGCCCCGCGCCTCTTCCCGGCGGGGTGGGCGACGAGCCCGTCGGCCCCACGCCGGGCGGCATCGCCGATCGCGCTCGCGTCAAGCATGGTATCGTGCGCTACCTCGACGGGCTCAATCCCGAGCAGCGCCAGGCCGTCGAGGCGCTCGACGGGCCCGTGCTGGTGCTGGCCGGCGCCGGCACCGGCAAGACGCGCGTGTTGACGACGCGCATCGCCCACATCATCGCCGCCGGCCGTGCCCGCACCCACGAGATCCTCGCCGTCACTTTCACCAACAAGGCGGCGCGCGAGATGAAGGAACGCGTGGCGCTGCTCGCCGGCCCTGTGGCCGAGGGCATGCCCTGGCTCGGCACCTTCCACGCAATCTCGACCAAGATCCTGCGCCGCCATGCCGAGCTGGTCGGACTCAAGTCCGGTTTCACGATCCTCGACACCGACGACCAGATCCGCCTGCTGAAGCAGGTGATCCAGGCGCAGAACATCGACGACAAGCGCTGGCCCGCGCGCGCACTGGCGCATCAGATCGACTCTTGGAAGAACCGCGGCCTGGCGCCTAAGGACGTGCCGCCGGGCGAGGCCATGGCCTTTGCCAACGGCCGCGGCCGCGAGTGCTACGAGCACTATCAGGACCGTCTGAAGATCCTGAATGCCACCGATTTTGGCGACCTGCTGCTCGAATGCGTCCGGTTGTTCCGTGAGAACCCGGACGTGCTCGAGCAGTACCAGAGCCGCTTCAAGTTCATGCTGGTCGACGAGTACCAAGACACCAACACCGTCCAGTACATGTGGCTGCGGCTGCTGGCGCAGCCGCGCACCAAGGAGGCCCGCCACAACGTCTGCTGCGTCGGCGACGACGACCAGTCGATCTACGGCTGGCGCGGCGCCGAGGTCGACAACATCCTGCGCTTCGAGAAGGATTTCCCGGGCGCCACGGTGATCCGGCTCGAGCGCAACTATCGCTCCACCGGGCACATCCTCGCCACCGCCGCCGGGCTCATCGCCAGGAACGAGGACCGGCTCGGCAAGACGCTGTTCACCGACGGCGAGGATGGCACCAGGCCGACCGTGACCGGCATCTGGGACAGCGAGGAGGAAGCGCGCACGATCGGCGAGGAGATCGAGCAGCTGCAGCACAAGGGCCACTCGCTGGAGGAGATCGCCATCCTCTGCCGCGCCTCGTTCCAGATGCGCGAGTTCGAGGAGCGTTTCATCACGCTCGGCCTGCCCTATCGCGTCATCGGCGGCCCGCGCTTCTACGAGCGCATGGAGATCCGCGACGCGCTGGCCTACCTGCGCTGCGTCGCCCAGCCGGCCGACGACCTCGCTTTCGAGCGCATCGTCAACACGCCAAAGCGCGGGCTCGGCGACGCCACCATCCAGCTGCTGCACGACCACGCCCGCAGCCAGCGCATCCCGCTGATGGCTTCGGCGCGCATGCTGAGCGAGACCGAGGAGCTGAAGCCCAGGCAGCGCCAAGTGCTGCACGCGCTCACCGAGGATTTTATGCGCTGGGCCTCGCTGATCGACTCCAAGCCGCATTCCGAGCTGGCCGAGCAGATCCTCGATGAGAGCGGGTACACCCAAATGTGGCAGAAGGATCGCACCGCCGAGGCGGCGGTGCGGCTGGAAAACCTCAAGGAGCTGGTGCGCTCGATGGAGGAGTTCCCCGACCTCGGCGCCTTTCTCGAACACATCAGCCTGGTCATGGACGCTTCCGACGCGGCCGGCGGCGAGAAGGTCAGCGTCATGACGCTGCACGCCGCCAAGGGGCTGGAGTTCGAGACAGTGTTCCTGCCGGGCTGGGAGGAAGGCCTGTTCCCGCACCAGCGCTCGCTCGACGAGTCCGGCCGCGCCGGGCTGGAGGAGGAGCGCCGCCTCGCCTACGTCGGCGTCACGCGCGCCAAGCGTCGCGCCAAAATCTACTTCGCCACCAACCGTCGCATCCACGGCCTTTGGCAGACCACGATTCCTTCGCGCTTCCTCGACGAGCTGCCCGAGGCGCACGTCGAGGTGATCGAGGCCGCCAACGGCAACGCCTACGGCGGCTACGCGCAATCACGCTTCTCCAACATGGACCAGTTCGCCTCGCCCTACGCCAGTCCGGGCTGGCAGCGCGCCCAGAAGCGCGCCGAGCCGGCGCGCTCGGGCGGCGGCGGGTTCTCCGGTGCCGGGCGCTTCGCCGAAGCCTCGGCGCGCCGCGGCCCGCTGCAGATAGAGGGCGAGCTGGTCGCCAAGTCGAGCGTCACCTCTGGCATGAGCAAAGGCCAGCGCGTGTTCCATCAGAAGTTCGGGCCGGGCTTGGTGGCGGCGGTGGACGGCAATAAGCTGACCGTCGATTTTGACAAGGCGGGCCGCAAGATGGTGCTCGAGAGCTTTCTGCAGGCGACATCGTGATGGCAGGCAAGGCCAAGTCGCACCACGGCCTGGATCGGGCGGTGGCGAAATACGAGGCCAAGCTGGCCAAGGCGGCGAACCCGACGCAGCGCCAGTACGCCTCCAACATGCTGCGCATGGCCCGCGCGGCGCTGGCCGAGGCGCAGGCGGGCGACCCCGCGGTGGAGCCGGCCGGCGACGATGTGGTCGACCTTCGCCCCGACGAGTACGAGGCCAAGTAGCCGAGCTTGGCTGTACGGATTCGCGGATTGCGCTATCCTGCCGCGATGACTCGCGCGTCGCTCCACCCTGCCCTTCGCCTCTCGTGCGCCATCGAGACTTTCCCAATCGCCGGGAGCTTCGTCATCGCGCGTGGCGCCAAGACGGAGGCGCGCGTCGTGGTCGCGACGATCACCGACGGTGCCGCGACCGGCCGCGGCGAGTGCGTGCCCTACGCCCGCTACGGCGAGAGCGTGGAGAGCGTGACCGCCGCCATCGAGGGCGTGCGGGCAACGCTCGAGCGCGACTTTGATCGCGGCCTGCTGCAGGACCTGCTTCCCGCCGGCGCCGCGCGCAACGCGCTCGACTGCGCGTTGTGGGACTTCGAGGCCAAGCGCACCGGCGTGCCGGCCTGGCGCCGCGCCGGGCTCGCGCCGCCCGCGCCGGCGGTCACCGCCTACACGATCTCGGTCGGCACGCCGGAGATCATGGGCGCAGCGGCCGCACGCGCCGCGGCGCGGCCGCTGCTCAAGGTGAAGCTCGGCGGGAAAGGCGACCCCGCGCGGATCGCTGCGGTGCGGAGCGCCGCACCCGAGGCCACGCTGATCGTCGACGCCAACGAGAGCTGGGCCGAGGCCGACCTCGCCGCGATGATTGCATGCTGCGACCAGCACGGCGTGGCGTTGATCGAGCAGCCGCTGCCGGTCGGCGCCGACGCCGCCCTGGCCGAGGTCGCGCACCTCGTGCCGATCTGTGCCGACGAGAGCGTGCACGACCGCCACGACCTCGCCGCTCTGCGCGGCCGCTACGACGCCGTCAACATCAAGCTGGACAAGACCGGCGGCCTGACCGAGGCCCTGGCCATGATCGAGAGCGCGGCGGCGGCGGACTTCGCGGTGATGATTGGCTGCATGGTCGGCACCTCGCTGGCCATGGCCCCGGCGATGCTGCTCGCTGGCCACGCCCGCTTCGTCGACCTCGACGGCCCGCTACTGCTGGCGCAGGACCGTCCGGGCGGGTTGGTGTACGAGGGCTCGACAGCGTATCCCGCTTCGCCCGAGCTGTGGGGTTGAGACCGGCTATCGCGGCGGGCAGACGAGGAGGGTCAGGAAGGCCTTCTTCTCGAGCTCCGAGGCTTTGCGAAAAAGGTCGATCGCCGTTCGCGCCGAGCGCACGACGATCTTGACCTGAGCTGCAGTAAATCTCGGATCTGGATCGTAATCCGCTTGATGCCGTAACTGCTGCAGCTCACCGACCGTGCTCGCGAAGCGCACGAAGTCGGCTCCAAACGCACCTTGCGAAATGTACGAGGCGTATTTCGCCGATAGTTGTTTCTTCTGGAGATCGCCGCAGAGAGCTCTTAATGCTCTACGGTCGACAAAACGGTAGAAAGCCGGTATGGGCCACTTGCTTGATGTACGGCACCAATCAGAGTGTCTGCAGCCGCTGTCGTGAGAAAGTGGAACAAAGCATAGTAAAATGAAGAGATTGCGCGTCTCAGGTCCGTCTATCGGATCGCTCCACGGGCGGGACTTGTCGCTATCACGTCGGCCTGGTCAAGAAGCTGATCAGGATTGAGAGCTGCCATTCGAAGCCAGTTCGTCTTCCGTCACGAAACGGATCATGGGAAACCGTTCGTCGCCGGCCGCCAAGAGCGCCTACTGAATGTCCGCTACGATCGCGACGGCTTCGCGTCCGCTTAGATTGTCATCGCTCAGGACGATCGTCACGTCGAACGCGTCGCGTCCTTCCGAATCGATCCCCGGTTCGACTAAGAAGCGTCGCATCGTTTCATGGCTGCCCGAGGCGCCCAGTGCTTTTTCGATAATACGCGCCGCGTCTTTCTCGGAAAAACGTTAGCATCGATCATAATGCTTTCAAAGTCGGCATCATCTTGAGATCGATGCCACGCCATCAACAGCCACCGAGCCCTTCGCCGACCTCTTGTCATCGCAGCGCAACACGATTCTGTTCTAGACAGAGCCGGATCCTCACCCAGAGGCAGGTCCCGCGTGAACGAAGAACCGGACGCCATCCACTACCGCACGCTCTTCGTGTCGGACCTTCACCTCGGCAAGCGCGGTTGCCAGGCGGACCTTTTCCTCGATTTCCTGCGCTACCACGATGCCGACACGATCTACCTCGTGGGCGACATCATCGACGGCTGGGCGCTGAAGGGCGGCTGGTTCTGGCCGCAATCGCATAACGACGTCATCCAGAAGCTGCTGCGCAAGGTGCGCAAGGGCACGCGCATGATCTTCGTGCCGGGCAACCACGACGAGTTCGCCCGCGCCTATCTCGGCATGAACTTCGGCGGCGTCGAGGTGATGGACTGCGCCGTGCACGAGATGGCGACCGGCAAGCGCTTTCTTATCATTCACGGCGACCAGTTCGACATCGTCGTAACCCACAGCCGTTGGCTCGCCCTGCTCGGCGACTGGGCTTACGAGGTCGCGCTGTTCTCCAATCGCTGGTTCAACAACGCGCGCCGCGCGCTCGGCTTCCCGTACTGGTCGTTCTCCGCCTGGGCCAAGCTCAAGGTAAAGGATGCGGTGAACTTCATCGGTTCGTTCGAGAAGACGCTGATCGAGGAGGCGCGCAAGCGCGATTGCGCGGGCGTGGTCTGCGGCCACATCCACCACGCCGTGATCCGCGACGTGGACGGCATCACCTACGTCAACACCGGCGATTTTGTCGAGTCCTGCACCGCCGTGGCCGAGCACGCCGACGGGCGGCTCGAGATCATCAACTGGCAGCACAGCGGCGCCGACCAGAAGCTCGCTGCCGCCGCCGCCTCGCAGGAGACGCCCTCGCACACTCCGGCGGAAGCCGTGGCCTGATGCGGATCCTGATCGCGACCGACGCCTTCCGACCCCAGGTCAACGGCGTCGTGCGATCCCTCGAGCAGCTGGCGGAGGCGGCGCAAGGGTTCGGCATCACCGTCGAGTTCCTCAGCCCGCAAGGCTTCCCCACGATCCCGCTGCCGACCTACGCCGAGATCCGGCTGGCGCTGACCGGCTTTCGCGGCGTCGCCGAGCGCATCGCCGCGTTGGAAAAGGGCACCGGCTTCGACCACGTCCACGTCGCCACTGAGGGCCCGATCGGCTACGCCACGCGCCGCTTCTGCCTGCGCCAGGGGCGGGCCTTCACGACCAGCTATCACACGCGTTTTCCCGAATATATCTCGGCACGCTCGCCGGTGCCGGAGGCGCTGACCTACGAGCTGCTGCGGCGTTTCCACAGCGCCGCCGACGGCACCATGGTGGCGACGCCGACCCTCATGCGCGAGCTCGGCGCGCGCGGCTTCCCGCGGCTGATGCGCTGGTCCCGCGGCGTCGATTGCGAGCGCTTCCATCCCAGCAAACGGTCGGACTTGCGCCTGCCGCGCCCAATCTTCCTGTACGCCGGCCGCCTGGCGCCGGAGAAGAACCTCGACGCCTTCCTCTCCCTCGACCTGCCCGGCTCGAAGGTCGTGGTCGGCGACGGCCCTTCGGCCGCGAGCCTGCGGCGCAGCTACCCCGCGACGCATTTTCTAGGCCTGCGCAAGGGCGAGGACCTGGCGCGCACTTACGCCTCAGCGGACGTCTTCGTCTTCCCCAGCCGCACCGACACGTTCGGCATGGTGCTGCTCGAGGCGATGGCCAGCGGTTTGCCGGTGGCGGCACTGCCCGTGCCGGGGCCTCTCGACGTCGTCGGCGACAGCGGCGCGGGCGTCCTCGACCGCGATCTTCGCGCCGCCTGCCTCGCCGCGCTCGAGATACCGCGGGAGCTGGCGCGGGCGCATGCCGAGACCTTCACCTGGGCGGCGGCGACGCAGCAGTTCCTCGACAACGTCGCGGCGGCCAAGGCCGGGCACGCCCCGCGCGCCGGCGGCGACACATCAGGAAAACAGGCTCAGCTTCTTCGCAAGCGCCAAGCCGTCGAGCGCTGACAACACGGCGAGCCGGAGATCGTCGGAGGCGCGTCCGGCGCCCGCGGGTCGCGCCAGGGCGGCCGGCAGGTCGGCGCGCGGCATCCGCATCGGCGGCATGACAAGCGGTGAAGCGGCAGGCGTCGTAGCGGCGGAAGTCGAAGCGGCAGGCGCAGGAGCGGCAGGCGGCGGCGCCTCGACCCGAAGCGACTCCGGACGCGGCGGCACCGCGCCTCGCCCTGGTCCTCGCATCATGCCGGCCACCGCGCGCGCCTGATGGTCGAGGGCATCGGAGAAGCGGTGCTCGACGCCCGCCTTGCGCATCTCGGACGAAACGATCTCGAGCTGCGCCGCGATCTCCTTGATGCGCTGCATGAGCAGCCTGATCGAGGGATCGGCCGGCGGCAGCGCCGGCTGTCCCGCCGTTACCGCGCCCTCGATCCGCGCCATGGCATCGAGGATCTGGCGCAGCTCCACCGTGCGATTGCGACGGGCGAACTCGCCGAGAAACCAGCGCCCGCGCACCGTCTCGGTGACGGCCGCCTCGATCGTCTCGTAATCGGCCTCGCTCATGCCTTGCGGCGGCGGCAACGGCGGCATGGTTCTCGATCTTTGTTCGAATCAGAGACAAAAGAATTGAGCACGCCGACAGTCTCGGCAAGCCGAATTCCGACCTTTGTTCCCTTGCTCCGGACGGCGCCCGCGTGGCAAGGGCGGCGACCCGGCGCAAAGCCGAAGACGACCGTCAGGGAAGGGAACGCTATGCCGACCGATATCGAGATCGCGCGCGCGGCGACGTCCGAGCCGATCGCCAAAGTTGCCGAGCGCCTCGACATTCCCGCCGACGCGCTCATCCCCTACGGCCGCGGCATCGCCAAGATCGACACCAAGTTCGTCGAGGCCGCCGGCAAGGCCGGAAAAAAAGGCAAGCTGATCCTCGTCACCGCCATCAACCCGACGGCGGCGGGCGAAGGCAAGACCACGACCACCGTCGGCCTCGCCGATGCCCTGCGCCAGATCGGCAAGAAGTCGGCGGTGGCCATGCGCGAGCCCTCGCTCGGGCCGTGCTTCGGCGTCAAGGGCGGCGCCGCCGGCGGCGGCTATTCCCAGGTAATCCCGATGGAGCAGATCAACCTGCACTTCACCGGCGACTTCCACGCCATCACCGCGGCCAACAACCTGCTCGCGGCGCTGATCGACAACCATATCTACCACGGCAACAAGCTCGGCCTCGACGCCCGCCGCATCTCCTGGGCGCGCGCGGTCGACATGAACGACCGCTCGCTGCGCGACATCGTCATCGCGCTGGGCGGCCCGGCCAACGGCTACCCCCGCCAAACCAAGTTCGACATCTCGGTGGCCTCCGAGATCATGGCGGTGTTCTGCCTGGCGAAAGACATTAAGGATCTTCAGGAGCGGCTGGCGAAGATGATCGTCGGCTTGACCTCCGAGAGGAAGCCGGTGACCGCCGCCGACCTCCAGTCCGTCGGCTCGATGACCGTGCTGCTGCAGGACGCGCTGATGCCCAATCTGGTGCAAACGCTGGAGGGCACGCCGGCTTTCATCCACGGCGGCCCTTTCGCCAACATCGCGCACGGCTGCAACTCGGTCATCGCGACCAACCTCGCGCTCGACCTCGCCGATTACGTCGTCACCGAAGCCGGCTTCGGCGCCGACCTCGGCGCGGAGAAGTTCTTCGACATCAAGTGCCGCCAGGCCGGATTGCACCCGGAGGCGGCGGTCATCGTCGCCACGGTGCGCGCGCTGAAGATGCACGGCGGCGTCGACAAGAAGGAGCTTGGGAAGGAGAACCTCGAAGCGCTCAAGAAGGGCATGGCCAACCTCGGCCGCCACATCGAGAACGTGAAGAAGTTCGGCGTCCCACCGATCGTCGCGATCAACGCTTTTACGTCCGACACGCCGGCCGAGTTCGACCTCATCAAGAAGAGCTGCGCCGAGGAGTTCGGCTGCGAGGCGGTGCTGTGCAAGCACTGGGCGGACGGCGGCAAGGGCGCGGTCGAGCTGGCCGAGAAGGTCGTCGCCATCACCGACAAGGGCGAGAGCGCCTACAAGCCGCTCTACGAGCTCGACATGAAGATCGCCGACAAGATGCGAAAGGTCGCGACCGAGATCTACCGCGCCAAGGACATCTCGATCGAGGCCAAGGCCCGCACCGCGATCAAGG
Organism: Beijerinckiaceae bacterium; assembly: GCA_965198715.1. Lineage (GTDB taxonomy): Bacteria > Pseudomonadota > Alphaproteobacteria > Rhizobiales > Beijerinckiaceae > RH-AL1. The sequence goes on along the minus strand of CBDAPV010000001.1, from coordinate 1,722,366 downwards.
GCTTCGAGGACCTCGGCTACGGCAACCTGCCGATCTGCGTGGCCAAGACGCAGTACTCGTTCTCGGCCGACGCCAAGGCGCTCGGCGCGCCGGTCGATCACATCCTGCCGATCGTCGACGCCCGCCTCTCCGCCGGCGCCGGCTTCGTCGTGCTGACCTGCGGCGACATCATGACCCTGCCCGGGCTGCCGGCCGAGCCTTCCGCCCACAAGATCGGCCTCGACGCCAACGGCATGATCGACGGGCTGTTCTAGGCCACCTCGATGCCGGCGTGCTCCTGCGGCGCCTGAACCTTGGCGAGCCGCTACGGCCTGCAGATCCGCGCGGCGACCGCGGCGGACGCCGAAGGGCTCGCCGAATTGATGGGCGCCGTCGGCGTTCCGGTGTTGGCGGCAGCGGTGGCGGAGCGGCTCGCTGCCGTGCGAGACCACGGATGCGGCAGCGTCCTGCTCGCCGTGGAATGGGGGCCGCCGAGCGGCGTGCTCGCGTTCCAATGGTACCCGACGCTCGGCGCCGACATGCCGCTCGCGCAGATCGATTGGTTGGCGGTCGTGCCCGAGGAACGCCGTCGCGGCATCGCCCGCACGCTGCTGAAATCGGCGTCGCAGGCGGCGCGTCTGGCCGGCTGCGGGTCATGTTCGCTCACCCTGCCGTCAGATGGCGACGGCACGTTGCGGGCGTTCTGCAGCGCCTCCGGCTTCGAACAAGCCGGCACTAGCTTCACCCGCTCCCTGCGCAAGGTGAGAAGCGCCTGATCCCTTTCTCAACGGCCCGCAAGGCGGGAGGCCGAGGCATGCCATACGCGGCGAGGACCGCGCGACGTCGCCGGTCAGGGGCTGCTCATCTCCAGCCTGTCGCTGTCCTGCGCGCCGCTCGTGGAGTGAACGAGAGCCATGATCAAGGCGATCGAGAACAGCAGCGCCATGGCTGCAGTCATGACGATCGACATGGTGTCACTCTTCGGCGCAGCCTCCCAGCGTCCATCGACGTAAATCATGGGCTTGGTCGTCATGGCTCTCTCCCGGTACCGGGTTGCTCCAGTGCCTTGCGGCCGGAGCACCCTCTGCCGCTCGACGAAAGCTGCCAATGCGACTCTAGTTTTACGTCCGCGCGAGGCTGGAAGTATTGCCCGGCGCCTCACTCGCCCTTGTCGAAATCCTTCGGATCGAAGCTGCGGTGGGTCGAGCAGAACTCGCAGGTAACGCCGATCTTGCCGTCCTCGCCGATCATGTCGGCGCGCTCCTGCGGGCTGAAGCTGCGCAGCATCGAGTCGATGCGCTCGCGCGAGCAGCGGCAGGCGTCGTGCACTGCAGTGGGCTCGAACACCTTTACGCCGCGCTCGTGGAACAGGCGGTAGAGCAGCCGCTCGGAGGAGAGCGTGGGATCGACGAGTTCGTGGTCCTCGATGGTCTCGGCGAGCGCCACCGCCTCGGTCCAGGCGTCGTCGAGGTCGACATCGGGAGCCCTGTAGTCGGCAGGGGCGTCGCCGGGGTCGAGGTCGGCCTGTCGCCGGCGCTCGGGCGAGTCCGGCAGGAACTGCACCAGCAGGCCGCCGGCGCGCCAGGCCGCCCCCTCGCCGGTCACGTTCTCGGCGACGGCGAGCCGCACCAGCGTCGGGATCTGCTCGGACTGGCGGAAGTACTGGTGGGCCGCCGCCTCGAGGCCCTGGCCCTCGAGGGCGACGACGCCCTGGTAGCGCGAGGTCTCGCCGCCGCGCTCGATGGTGAAGGCGAGATGGCCGTGGCCGAGCAGGTCGCCGCCGGCCGGCTGCGCGGCGGCGAGCTTGTCGGCGTTGAAGCGCGCGAAGGCGCGCAGACGGTCCGGCGCGTCGAAATCGACGACGAGCATGTCAATCGAGCCGTTGCTCTTGGTCTGCAGCTGGAAGCGACCCTCCATGCGCAACGCCGAGCCGAGCAGCACAGTCAGCGCCGCCGCCTCGCCGACGAGGCGCGCCACCGGCGGCGGATACTTATGTTGCGCGAGGATGTGATCGACCGCCGGCCCGAGCCGCACGACGCGGCCGCGCACGTCAAGAGGCTCGACGGCGAAGGGCAGCACGAGGTCGTCGTGCCCGAGATCGGACACGGGGCGGCTCACATCGAAATCGATCGGTTCACTCCCATCTGTCATCAGTCCGTCGCCCCGAGGCACCAGGAGAGGATGCCCTTCTGCGCGTGCAGCCGGTTCTCGGCCTCGTCGAACACCACCGATTGCGGGCCGTCGATTACCTCGTCGGTGACCTCCTCGCCGCGATGCGCCGGCAGGCAGTGCATGAACAGCGCGTCCGGCCCCGCCGCCGCCATCAGACGGCCATTGACCTGGAACGGCTGCAGTAGGTGGTGGCGCGACGTCTTCTCCTCGTCGCCCATCGACAACCAGCAGTCGGTGACGACGCAGTCGGCGCCCGCGACGGCGGCAAAGGGATCGTCGGTAAAATGCACGTCGGCGGCCGAACTCTTCGCCCAATCGACGACCTCGTCGGAAAGGCCGAGGCCCTTGGGCGTGGCGATGTTGAGGGTGAACGCGAAGCGCTGCGCCGCCTGCACCCAGGAGGCCAGCACGTTGTTGCCGTCGCCGCACCAGGCCACGGTGCGCCCGGAGATCGGCCCGCGCCGCTCCTCGAAGGTCAGCAGGTCGGCCATGATCTGGCAGGGGTGCGAACGCTTCGTGAGGCCGTTGACGATCGGCACGGTGGCATGACGCGCCAGCTCGCGCATCGCGGAATGATCGAGGATGCGGATGACGATGGCGTCGACGAAGCGCGACAGCACCCGCGCCGTGTCGGCGATGCTCTCGCCGCGGCCGAGCTGCATCTCCTTGCCGGTCAGCATGATGGTGTCGCCGCCGAGCTGGCGCATGGCGATATCGAAGGAGACGCGGGTGCGCGTCGAGGGCTTGTCGAAGATCATCGCCAGCGTCTTGCCGGCGAGCGGCTTGTCGCGCGAGGGCACGCCGCGCCGCCAGCGCCCCTTCAGCGCCGCGGCGTGATCGAGAATGCGCCGCAGCTCGGGCGCGGCGATCTCGGACAGGTCGAGGAAATGGCGGACCACGCCGCCCTCGCCCTGCGTCTCGAGGGGATGGCTCCGCGTCATTCTGCGGCCCCGCGCTGCGGCTCTTCGGCGGCGACCCGCATGGCGGTGGCCTCGAGGCGCAGCTCGGCCTCGATGATCTCGGCCTCGCTCAGGATGAGCGGCGGCAGCAGGCGCACCACGTTGTCGGCAGCGGGGATCGTCAGCACGCGCTCCTCGCGGGCGGCGGCGCAGAACTCGGCCGGCGGCACGCGCACTTCCAGGCCGAGCATCAGGCCCTCGCCGCGGACGCCGGCGATGACGCCGTTGTGGTGGCGCGCGACGATCGACTCCAGCCGGCGCCTTAGATCGGCGCCGCGCCGGGCAACGCTGTCGAGGAAACCGTCGGCGAGGACGACGTCGATCACGGCGTTGCCGACCGCGGTCGCCAGCGGGTTGCCGCCGTAGGTGGTGCCGTGGGTGCCGACGCCCATGCCTTTGCCAGCCTCTTTCGTCGTCAGGAACGCACCGAGCGGGAAGCCGCCGCCGATGCCCTTGGCGATCGCCATGATGTCGGGCTCGATCCCGCTCCACTCGTAGGCAAAGAGCTTGCCGGTGCGCCCGACACCGCATTGCACCTCGTCGGCGATGAGCAGCAGCCCGTGCGCGTCGCAGATCTCGCGCAAAGCCCGCAGGAAGGCGCGCGGCGGCACGCGGATGCCGCCCTCGCCCTGGATCGGCTCGATCATGATCGCGCCGGTCTGCGGCCTGATCGCCGCCTTCACCGCCTCGATGTCGCCCCAGGCCACGCGATCGAAGCCGGGCGCCGCGGGACCGAAGCCCTCGATGTACTTGTCGTTGCCACCGGCCGCTATCGTCGCGTAGGTGCGGCCGTGGAAGGCACCGGTGAAGGTGATGATGTGGAAGCGCTCGGGATGGCCCGACACTGAATGGTACTTGCGCGCCGTCTTGATCGCGCCCTCGACCGCCTCGGCCCCGGAGTTGGCGAAGAACACGTAGTCGGCGAAGGACGCCGCGCAGAGCCGCTCGGCGAGGCGCTCGGCCTGCGGGATGTGGAACAGGTTGGAAGTGTGCCAGAGCTTGCCGGCCTGCTCGGTCAGCGCCTCGACGAGGTGCGGGTGCGAGTAGCCGAGCGACGCCACCGCGATGCCGCCGCCGAGATCGAGATAGCGCTCGCCGTCCGTCGTCTCGAGCCAGCAGCCCTCCCCCTTGGCGAAGGCCAGCGGGTAGCGCGCGTAGGTCGGCAGCAAAGAGGAGGTCAAAGGTCCCGCTCCTGTCTCGTCCAAGGCCAGATGCAAGCAAGGCTACGAATGCAAAGCGCCGCCCGAATAGGGCGGCACGGTAGCATGAGGCGAAGCCGATTGAGACATTATGGTTTCCGCTGCGCGCGGTCAAATCAGCTACGAAAGCGCTTCCCCAGCTCGAGCGTCAGGAAGACGCTGTTCGCTCGTCCACGTGCGCGGCGATTGGCGCGCGATCCACGGAGCCCTGCGACCATTAGAGTGCGACGGCAGGCTCGAAGAAGGCCCAGGTGCTGGTCCGCAGGCCGACGCGATGCAGGCCGGCCGTTGCGACTGGAGAGCGGACGTGGGCACAAGCGGAGATGGCGCGCTTGGGTCAAGCCTGTGTCATCGTCGAGGTTCTAGATCGCGACATCATGCCATTCGATTGCTGGTGATATCGGATCGTCCATTTGGAGCCTAGCCTTGCGCCTGATCGCCATCGAAGAGCACATCCTGCCACCGATGGTGCGGGAGGCCTGGGCGTCCGCGCCGCCGCCGCACGATCCCGTCTCCGCCGTTGCCGACGGCGGCAACAACGGCGCCCGTCTCGCCGATCTGGGCGAAGGCCGCCTGGCGCTGATGGACGAGCAGGGCGTGGACGTACAGGTCCTGTCCCTGACCACTCCCGGCCTTCCACAACCTGGAGCCCGCCGCCGCCGTCGAGACGGCCCGCCGCGTCAACGACCTCATCGCGAAGACGTGCGCGCGGCGTGCCGAGCGCTTCCAGGGCTTCGCCGCCCTTCCCACGTCCGATCCGCAGGCCGCGCCGCGCGAGCTGGAGCGCGCCGTTCGCGAGCTCGGCCTCAAGGGTGCGCTCCTTTGCGGTCGCACGCGCGACACGCATCTCGATCATCCCGACCTGCGCCCGATGCTGGCCAAAGCGGCGGACCTGCGCGTCCCCCTCGTTATCCATCCGCAACTACCGTCGCCCGCCGTGCGACAGGCGATTTACACAAGGCTGGGCGACAAGGCGGACCTCGCGCTCGCCGGGTTCGGGCTCGGCTGGCATTACGAAGCCGGGTTGCAGTGGGTTCGCTTGGCGGCAGCGGGCGTCTTCGACGAATTGGAGGACTTGCAGATCATCCTCGGCCATTGGGGCGAGATGGTGCTGTTCTAACCTGGAGCGGACGGCGGCCGTCTTCGACCGCACGCTGAATCTGCAGCGTCCTATCGCGGACTACGCCCGCCGCAACCTCTACGTCACCGGCAGCGGGAGATGGAGCGACGCCTACCTTCAGCGCTGCCTCGACATCGTCGGTCCCGAGCGCCTGCTGTTCTCGACCGACTTCCCTACCAATACCAGCCCGGCGGCGACGCTCGCCGCTTCCTCGAAGAGGCCTCGCTCGAGCCGGCCCATCGCGAGGCGCTCGCCCATGGCAATTGGGGCCGACTGACCGGCGCTGCCATCTAGAGCAGATTCCTTTCAGGTAGCATCGTAGCCTGCTGCGGTGAACATGTTGGCGCATTCGGCTGGCGTGATCTGGTCGACGAGGCGGCCGATGGCGGCCCAGAGCGCGTCCTTGGACCGCTCGGCGGCCTTGCGCAGCAAGGCTTTGAGCTTGGCGAAGGCGTTCTCGATGGGGTTGAAGTCGGGGCTGTAGGGCGGCAGCAGGCGCAGTCTGGCGCCCGCCGCTGCAATCAGGGCTTCAACCCGCGTCCCCTTGTGGGCCGGCAGATTGTCCATGATCACGATGTCGCCGGGTCGCAGCTCGGGGACGAGCACGTGCTCGATGTAGGCCTCGAAGCAGGGTCGGTCGACGGCACCGTCGAGCACGAAGGGCGCCACGATGCCGCGCAGGCTCAGGCCGGCCACCAGCGTCGTCGTCTTCCAATGGCCGTGCGGCACGCCCATCCTCAGCCGCTCGCCGCGCGGGGCGCGTCCGTGCGTGCGGGCCATCTTGGTCGAGGTGCCGGTCTCGTCGATGAAGATCAGCCGGTCGGGATCGAGATCGAGCTGGCCCTCGAACCACTCCTGCCGCGCCTGGCGGACGTCGGGACGGTCCTGCTCGGTGGCGTGCGCGGTCTTTTTTTACGCGTGATGGCGTGGCGGCGAAAGTAGCGCCAAAGCGCTGTGACGCTGACGAAGGCGCCCTCGCCAGCCAGGCGCGCCTTCAGCTCCACCAGCGTGATGTCGGGCACGTCGGCCAGTGCCGCCGCGATGAGGCCGGCGTGAGCCTCGGTACGGCGCGACAGGCGATCCCCGCCCTGCGGCTTGGCCCGGCCATCGCCGCCAGCGCGCCTAAGAGCGGCCCAGCGGATCGCGCTCGACGCACTGACGCCGAAGCGCGCCGCAGCCTCGCGGCAGGACAAGCCCTCCTCGACAGCCAAGAGGACGCGGGAGCGAAGGTCGTAGTGCAGCGATCGGGGCATCGGGCCTGGCCTCCTCGCCAGACCAGCCCTGAATCACAACGCGGCGCCGTGCGCTACCCCTCACGAGTCAACCGGCGAGGAAACTGCTCTAGGGCTATCATCAAGGGCGCATGCGAGTTCGAGCATTTACGAGCCCCCGAAGCGCCGGCGGAGGTCGATCTCAATGCCATCCGTAGAAATCTCGACATGACGCATCAAGTCTTCGGCGAAATGTTCGGCTGCAACCAGCCCGCGTCAGGAATGTGAGCAGAAGCGCACGCGCCCCGGCGTTGGCCACCGCCATAAATCGTGATTTAAATAGTGTGCGTACTGGAGGAAGGGTGCGATGGTCAATGTTCGGTTGTTTACGAAGGGGCGTGTCGCTCGCTCGGGTCTGATGATCGCAGCGGCGTTAGCGATCTTCGGCGTCGCTCGCGCGGACGAGCTTTTTCCGACCAGCGCGAAGTTCGCGCTAACCTATACCTTCACGACGTCGACGCCGGCGACGCCCATCGACGTGGGCGGCGGCACCGACCTGACGGTCAACCGCTACCTGACCACCACCATCAACGACGCCAGCAAGGGGTTCCTGAACCTGACCGCCGGACGCTGCACCAATATCCGCTTCACCGATCGCAAGGCGCAGACGATCGACTCGAAGGGCTACTGCAACTTCAAGGACAAGGACGGCGCCAGCCTCTATGCAGAGTACACGACGGACGGTGCCAAGCCGATCAAGGCGATCACGTTGAGCTGGACCTTCAAGTCGGGCACCGGCAAGTACGACGGGATCAACGGCACGGCGAAGGACTTCAACAGCGCCAACCTCGACGACGAGGGGGCCTACCAGGCCGCCGGCAAGATGGTCGGCGCCTACAAGATCGTGCGCAGCGGGACCAGCAACAGCAACGCCTACGATCCGCCGGAGCGCTGATCAGCTCTGCGTCGACGGCGCCTTCGCGGCCCGCTCGATCAGCGCCTTGGCCTCGGGCGAATCCCACTGCGCCGGACCAGCCATGGTGGCAATCTCGCAGCCGTCCGTACCGATAAGCACCGTGGTCGGCAGGCCTTGGCTGCCGAGCGCGCGGAGGATGTCGGCGCTGTTGTCGGAAAAGTAGGGCAGGCTGGTTACGCCCGTCTCCTTGAAGAAGCCGCGTGCCTTCTCCAGGCGCAGCTGGTCGATGTCCACCGGCACCACGCCGAAACTCTTGGAGCCGAGCTGCGCCTGCAGGTGGTCGAGGGCCGGCATCTCGGTCCGGCACGGCACGCACCATGTGGCCCATAGGTTCAGCAGCACCGTCCGGCCGGCGAAAGCGCCGATCGTCGTCTTGTGCCCGTCGGCATCGTCGAAGGCAATGGCCGAGAGGTCGCGCGCGCGACCGGCCGGCATCAACGCCGCGATCTCGCCGTGCACCAGCGTGTCGATCGATTGCGCGGCGTCGAGCGACCGCGCGCAGGCGCCGCTGTGGGCCACGTGCTTGCCGCCCAGCCGCGGCATCTCGTATAGGGTTCCGGCAACGACCGCCACGGCCAGCAGCCCGAGCGTGATCGCCACGGGCCCGGTCAACCGCGTCCTGATGGGCGGCTGGGGGTCGGTCGTCGGCGGCAGGTCGATCATGGCGTCGCTCTTTTCTCGCAAGTCTGGGGTGTGATGAGCAACAAGATGTGGGGCGGCCGCTTCGACAGCGCTCCGGACGCGATCATGGAAGAGATCAACGCGTCGATCGGCTTCGACAAGGCGCTTGCTCCCCAGGACATCGCCGGTTCGCTCGCCCACGTGGCGATGCTGGCCGACGCGGGCATCGTCGATCGCGCCGATGCCGTCGCGATTGCGGCGGGGCTAACCTCGATCCGTGGCGAAATAGAGAACGGCAGCTTCGCCTTCGAGCGCTCGCTCGAGGACATTCATATGAACATCGAGGCGCGGCTCGCCGCCGATATCGGCCCCGTCGCCGGGCGGCTGCACACCGCGCGCTCGCGGAACGACCAGGTGGCGGTGGATTTCCGGCTCTGGGTCCGCGACACGGTGGACCAGCTGGTCGGCCAGATCGCCGGCCTGCAGAAAGTGCTGGCGCGCCGCGCCCTGGAGCATGCCGAGAGCGTGATGCCGGGTTTCACCCACCTGCAGAGCGCGCAGCCGGTGACGTTCGGCCACCACCTGCTCGCCTATGTCGAGATGCTCGCGCGCGACAAGGGCCGCTTCAGTGACGCACGCGCCCGCATGAACGAATGCCCGCTCGGGGCGGCGGCGCTCGCCGGTACCTCTTTCCCGATCGACCGCGACGCCACGGCGAAGGCGCTCGGTTTCGATCGTCCCACCGCCAACTCGCTTGACAGCGTCAGCGACCGCGACTTCGCGCTGGAGGCGCTCGCCGCCGCAGCGATCTGTGCGACCCATCTCAGCCGATTCGCGGAGGAGATCGTGCTTTGGGCGACGCCGCAGTTCGGCTTCGCCGCGTTGTCCGACAGGTTCTCCACCGGCTCCTCGATCATGCCGCAGAAGCGCAACCCCGACGCCGCCGAGCTGGTGCGCGGTAAGTCCGGCCGCGTCATCGGCGCGCTCACCGGCCTGTTGGTGGTCATGAAGGGCCTGCCGCTAGCCTATTCGAAGGACATGCAGGAGGACAAGGAGGGCACGTTCGACGCGCTCGCCACGCTCTCGCTGTGCCTCGCCGCCATGACCGGCATGGTCTCCGATCTCGCCCCCGACACCGAGCGCATGGAGGCCGCTGCCGGCTCTGGCTTCGCCACTGCGACCGACCTCGCCGACTATCTCGTGCGGGTCATGGGCATGCCGTTCCGCGACGCGCACCACGTCACCGGGCGGCTCGTGGCCTTGGCCGCCAAGCGCAAGGTCGGCCTCGAGGGGCTGACGCTGGCCGAGATGCAGGGCGAGGAGCCGCGCCTGGAGATGGGCGTCTTCGACGTGCTCGGGGTGCGCAACTCGGTGGCGAGCCGCACTAGCTACGGCGGCACTTCGCCGGACAATGTGCGGTCGCAGGCGCAGCGGTGGTTGGAGATGCTGGAGTAGTCGGCCGCGCTTGAATGATCGGCCTTGGAACGGCGGCATTGCCTCGGGACGCCGCGCAGGGCACGCTGTGGCGGAACTAGAGTCTCATCGATGCTGCATCGCGCGCTTCCCGCCGTCGTCCTTGCTGCCGTCCTCGCCGGCCCGGTCCAGGCGCAGGATCGCGGCACGCTCGATCCGCACGCGCCGCCGCCGATCGGGGATCTCGCCAATCCGAACCTACCGGCCAAGGAGGTCTTCGGCCGCGAGCGCGAGCCTTCCGCCGGCAGCCCGCACGTCTACGGTACCTACGCCCGGGGCTGCATCGCCGGCGCCCGCGCGCTGCCGCTCGACGGGCCGGACTGGCAGGTGATGCGGCCCTCGCGCAACCGCTTCTACGGCCACCCGCAGCTCCTCGCCTTCATCGAGCGTCTCGCCAACCGGGTTCGGCAGACCACGAGCTACCCCGGCATCCTCATCGGCGACATGGCGCAGCCGCGCGGCGGCCCGATGCTCGGCGGCCATGCCTCGCACCAGGCCGGGCTCGACGCCGACGTCTGGCTGAAGCCGATGCCCGACCACCGCATGTCGGCCGAGGAGCGCGAGTTCGGCAATTCGACGATGATGGTGCGCGAGGACCGCGAGGACGTGGATCCGCGCGTCTTCACCCACGATACGATCGGCCTGATCCGCGCCGCCGCGATTGATCCGGAAGTGCAGCGCATCTTCGTCAACGCCGCCATCAAGAAGGCGATCTGCCGCGAAGCGCGGGGCGACCGCACGTGGCTTGAGAAGGTGCGCCCGATGTACGGGCACGACTACCATTTCCACATCCGGCTGTTCTGCCCGCCATCCGAGACGGATTGCGTCCCGCAGGCCGAGGTGCCGGGCGGCGATGGTTGCGACGCCACGCTGAAGCGCTGGTTCTCCCCCTCGATCCTGCACCCGCGTCCGGCCAAGAAGCTGCCGTTCCCGCGGCCGCCGCTGACCATGGCCTTCATGTCGTCGGCCTGCCGCTCCGTTGCCGCCGCGCCGGGTGCCCAGGCGGCGGAGTAGCTCACAGCGTCGGCATGATCCGCTTCATGAAGCCGTCGAAGAGGGGCACTGTGAACGCGGTGTCGCCGTGGGATGGGCTGTAGATCATGCCCTTGGCGATGAGCGTGTTGCGCGTCGGAGCCACCGTGGTGACCTTGCGGCCCAAGGCTTCGGCGACGTCGCCGGAGCGATGCGGTCCGGCACCCAGCTCCGCCATACCCCGCATGTAACGCTTCTCCGCTGGCGTCAGCCGATCGAAGCGCACGCGGAAGAAGCTGTCGTCAAGCTCGGCGAGAGCCGCCCCGGTCGCCCGCGTCGTATCGGCCGCACCGATCGGGGATTCTGAGGCAGCGTTCCAGCTGTGCTTGCCCCACTCCTGGAGAAAGTAGGGGAAGCCGAGCGTCTGCCGCATGACCTCGGCAATGGCCTCGTCGGTGAACTCCACGCCCTCCTCGCGGGCCGGTACCGTCAGCGCGTCGCGCGCGGCGGTTTCGTCGAGACGGTCGACGCGGACGAACTCGAACAGGCGCTCGGCGTAAGACTTGGCGCGTCCGGTCTGGCCGACGAGCTGCGGCAGCCCGGCGGCCACCATGGTGATCGGCAGGCCATCCTGGCTCGTGGCGTGAAGCGCACTGATCAACGAAGCGAGCTGAGCCTCGGGCACATACTGCAGCTCGTCGACGAAAAGGATCACGGCCGTCTTGTGCTCGGCGGCCGCGGCGCCGACTGCGGCAAGGAGCGCCGTCAGGTCGCTGTCGAGATCGCCGCTGTCGGCGAGACCCTTCTGCGGATCGATGTCGAGGCCGAGTTCGAGATCTTGGTACTTGAACTTCAGGGCCTTGGCGAAGCCGGCCAACGCCCGCATGGCATGGCCAGCTTTCGCCTTCATCGCCTCGCCGCGATCAAGCCTGAGGAGCGTCGTGCGGAGTGCGGGCGCGAGCAACGCCGGTAGAGATCTATCTTCCGGCGCCTCGATCTTGGTTCCGATCAGACCACGTTCCTCTGCATCGATCCTGATGCGGTTAAGGAGGACGGTCTTACCGACACCGCGCAAGCCGTAGAGAATGAAACTGCGCGCCGACCGCCCCTTTCGGATCCGATCAAGCGCTACGGCCGCGCGCTCGATCAGGTCGTCGCGACCAGCGAGTTCAGGCGGGGGCGTCCCGGCGCCGGGCGAGTAGGGGTTGCGACGAGCATCCATTTATAGCGATCTTACCCCAGTTTATCGAAAACCGATAAACCATCTTAAGATTGCTATAACTCATGGGTCAGGCGGCCACGCCGGTGCCGACCGGGCAGCTCACGCCGGTGCCGCCGAGGTTGCAGTAGCCGCCGGGATTCCTGGCGAGGTACTGTTGATGGTAAGTCTCGGCGTAGTAGAACGGTGGGGCAGGCAGGATCTCGGTTGTGATTGGGCCGTAACCCTTGGCCTTCAGCGCTGGCTCGTAGGCGGCCTTCAGCGCCAGCGCCTCGGCAACCTGGGCCTCGTTGCCGTAGAGGCCGGAACGGTACTGTGTGCCGACGTCGTTGCCCTGGCGCATGCCCATGGTCGGGTCGTGGCTCTCGAAGAAATGGCGGACGAGCTCGGCGTAGCTAATCTTGGCCGGCTCATAGGCGACCAGCACGACCTCGTTGTGCCCGGTGCGACCGCTGCAGACCTCCTCGTAGGTCGGGTTGGGGGTCGGGCCGCCGGCGTAGCCGACCGCTGTGCTGTAGACGCCGGGCAGCTTCCAGAACGAGCGCTCGGCACCCCAGAAGCAGCCGAGGCCGAACATCGCCGTGTTGATGCCTTCCGGGAACGGCGCATGGATCGTGCGGCCATTGACGTGGTGCGTGTCTGACGTGGGCAGCGGCGCTGCGCGGCCGGGCAGCGCGTCGGCGGCGCCCGGAATCGTCATCGGCTTGCGGAACGAGAACATCGCGTTGCTCCTCTCTGAATCTCGTTCAGAGATGGGCACCGCAAGCTCGCCTCGCAACGCTACACCACCCTCACCACCGGCTCGCCTTCGCCCATCGTGCCGATGATGGCCACCTGTCCGAAGCCGGCTGCCCTGCAGCGCTCCACCACGTCGGAGGCGCGGTCGGCGCGGACCGAGACGAGGAGCCCGCCGGAGGTCTGCGGATCGCACAACAGGCCGCGCGCCCAGTCGGGCGTGCCCTCAGGCAGGCGGACGTGGGCGCCGTAGCTCGTCCAGTTGCGCGCTGCCGCGCCGGTGGCGTAGCCCGCCTGCGCCAGCGCCGCGGCGCCCGGCAGGGTCAGGACCGCCCTGGCGTCGAGCCTGGCCGAGAGTCCGGCACCGCGGCACATCTCGAGCAGGTGGCCGAGCAGGCCGAAGCCGGTGACGTCGGTCAGCGCATGCACCGCCTCGAGGTCGGCGAGCTCGGGGCCGATCGCGTTCAGCTTGGTGGTCGAGGCGAGCATGGCCTGGTAGCCGGCGGCGTCGAGCTCGCCCTTCTTCATCGCCGCCGAGAAGATGCCGACGCCGAGCCCCTTGGTTAGCACCAGCGCGTCGCCAGCCCGGGCGCCGGCGTTCTTCAGCACCTTGTCGGGGTGGATGAGGCCTACCGCTACCAGCCCGTAGATCGGCTCCGGCGTGTCGATGGAGTGGCCGCCGACTATGGGGATACCGGCCTCGGCGCAGATCGACGCACCGCCGGCGAGGATGTCCTGCGCCGCCTCGATCGGCATGGTGGCGACCGGCATGCCGACGAGCGCCAGCGCGAACAGCGGCCGGCCGCCCATGGCATAGACGTCGGAGAGTGCGTTGGTGGCGGCGATGCGCCCGAAGTCGCGGGGGTCGTCGACGATGGGGGTGAAGAAGTCGGTCGTGGCGATAATTGCCTGCGTGTCGTTGAGCCGGTACACCGCGGCGTCGTCCGCCGTCTCGGTACCGACCAGCAGGTCAGGGCAGAACATCGGCATCGGCATCTTCTTCAGGATGTCCTGCAGCACCGCCGGGGCCAGCTTGCAGCCGCATCCGCCGCCATGGGCCATCTCCGTCAGGCGAGGGCGATGCATTGTCATCCCGTTGTCTCCAAGCCGCGGTAGAGGCTGTCTTTTGCGTGCCTATCACGGTTGCGGTTCGGACCCTATCGGCAGCGCAAGGGGCTTGACCGCTACGCCAAGCCGCCGGCTATGATCCCGCTCGCGGGGTGTTCTCGTGGAGGATTTGCCATGAAGACGACGCATTGGCTGGCCGCTCTGGCCTTGACCTTTCTTCCCGCGCTCGGCCTTTTGCACCCGGTCGCTGCCGCCGACAAGCCGACCTTCGTCTTCACCGCGATCCCCGATCAGGACGCCTCGCGCCTGACCGAGCGCTTCGGCCGCGTCGCCACCTACCTCGAGGAGAAGCTCGGCGTGCCGGTCAAGTACGTACCGGTCAAGTCCTATCCCGCCGCCGTCACCGCCTTCATCAACAACGAGGTGCAACTCGCCTGGTTCGGCGGCTTCACCGGCGTGCAGGCGCGCGACAAGGTGCCGGGTTCGCAGGCCATCGCCCAGGGCGTCGAGGACAAGGCCTTCAAGAGCTACTTCATCGCCAACGAGGCGACCGGGCTGAAGAAGGCGGCCGAACTCGACAAGGGCCTCGCCGGCAAGACCTTCTCTTTCGGCTCGCGCTCCTCGACCTCCGGACGCGTCATGCCGGAATATTTCATCCGCCAGCGATTCGGAAAGGGACCGGACGACGTCTTCTCCAAGGTCGGCTTCTCGGGTGACCACACCAAGACGATCCAGCTGGTGCAGTCCGGCGCCTACGAGGTCGGCGTGATCGACTTCTCGGTCTGGGAGCTGGAGAAGAAGGCCGGACTCGTCGACGAGAGCAAGGTGCACGTGATCTGGGAAAGCCCGACGTTTCCCGATTATCAGTGGACGGTGCGCGGCGACCTCGACGCCAAGTTCGACGCCGGCTTTACCGAGAAGTTGAAGACCGAGCTGATCGCGATCAAGGACCCGAAAATTCTCGAGCCGTTCGGGCGCTCCAAGTTCGTCGCCGCCGACAACGCCGAGTACAAGCCCATCGTCGACGTCGCCAAGCAGGACGGGCTGCTCAACTGAGAGCGGGAACCTTCCCTTTCTCCCCTTGCCGGAGAAGGTGGCGCGAAGCGCCGGATGAGGGAGCACTCGATCGCTCTGATTTCGCGTTGCGGCAGTCCCGGTGAGGTCGCCCGACCCCCACTCCGCCCTTCCGGCACCTTCTCCCGCAAGGAGAGAAGCACCCCCGACCCTCGTCACCCTGTCCGACGAGTCCTTCGGCTACGGCGGCCGGCCCGTGCTCGCCGGCGTCAGCCTCTCAATCCGCGATGGCGAGCGCGTGGCCCTGCTCGGACGCTCGGGCTCCGGCAAGTCGACCCTGCTCGGCGCGCTCTACGACCGTCTCGCCGATCGCGCGGCGCTGATCCCGCAGGTGGCGGCCCTGGTGCCGCAGCTCTCCTGCTTCCACAACGTCTACATGGGCCGGCTCGATCGGCGCTCGGTCCTACGCAACCTTCGCGAACTGGCCTGGCCGGCCAAGGCGACGCTCGCCGAGGTCGAGGCGGTGCTGGCCCGCGTCGACCTCGCGCCGGCGCTGCGGCAGAAGGCCGGGTCGCTCTCGGGCGGGCAGGCGCAGCGCACGTCGGTCGCCCGCGCGCTCTACAACGGGCGTCCCATGGTGCTCGGCGACGAGCCGGTCTCGGCGCTGGACCGCCGCCAGGGCGCCGCGGTGCTCGATGCGATCCACGCCACGCACGCGACCTCGATCCTCGCCCTTCACGATGTGGCGCTGGCGCTCGAGCACGCGAGCCGCATCATCGTGCTGAGAGACGGCGTGCTCGTTCTCGACGCTCCGGCGGACAGGCTGAGCGAGCGCGAACTGGTCGCGCTCTACCAGTCCTGAGAAGGGCGGGTCCGCTCGAGAGATCAGGTCGCACGTGCCGTCACTCCGGCGCATGCGCCCTGCGCGCGATCGCGGCGTAGAGTTCCTCGCGCTTGAACGGCTTGCCGACATGGTCGTCCATGTCGGCAGCGCGGAACTGGGCGACCTGTTGCGGCAGCGCCGCGCCCGTCGCGATCGCGGCTCGCCAGCGCTCCAGGACTTCCGGCAGCTCGACGGGGTCGTGGATCGATTGCCAGCCCCGGCCTTCCATCTCCGCCGGCGTCGAGCCAATATACTCGTACCATCGGCGGTTGTACCAGCCGATATGGCCGTCTGGCGCGGCGGTCCAGCACAACGTCGGGATGCGCTCGGCCAGCGCGCGGAAGTCGATGGCGCCTTTCATAAGGACGGCTCCTCTCGCTCGAATCGATCGTGACCCAGGTTAAGGATGGGGCCAGTCGGGTGGCAATTGCCGTCGCGTTTCTCCGGCCAAACGGGCACCGCAGCTAGGAATGTTGCATCGGGAACACTTACCGAAGTTTCGTACGCGGAAACATAGAAAGCGCTTGCGGATCGTGCGATTGCGCCTACATTGAGCCTTGCCCAAATCGCACGTGCCTGTGGTCGTGTGTCGGTGGTTGGTGTTCCGGACAAGAGGCCGGTGAACCAACCTTAATAGCCGGCAGCCGGAGCGAACCGGTGAACCCCGCCAAACGGGGGACGCGACTTAAAGCAACGACGGACCGGGCTTTTTCGTCTCTGTCGGCCTCCACCGCCGACTTACCGAAGAGGCTAGTCTCTCTTGCCGGGCGTGCGGATCGCGGGGCTCACCCACAATCCAATCGATGGCTTTGATCTGTCAGCACGGGTTCATCCCCGCGCGGAGTGAATCGAATCCACGGCGCAGCATCTGGTCCGGCGTAGATCTCCCTTCGGAGAGGTCGATCCGGATCGCGAATGGCATTGTCACGTCGTCGACGCGTCTCCAACACGCGTGGACAGCGAATGATGTCGCTCACCCCTTTGCTCAATTTCGATGTCCGGCCCGAGGGGTCGGCACGAAGGGATGCCGCGATGACTCAGAAAATCCTCGACTTCCTCCGCGCGCGCCGCGACGTCGGCGACGACGCCGGCCCGTGCCTCGTCGTCGACCTCGACGTCGTGCGAGACAACTACAAGCTCTTCGATCGGGCGCTGCCCGACAGCCGGGTTTTCTACGCGGTCAAGGCCAATCCCGATGCGGCGGTGCTGAATCTGCTCGCGCAGCTCGGCTCCTGCTTCGATTGTGCCTCCGTGGTCGAGATCGAGCAGGTGCTGGCCACCGGCGCGACGGCAGAGCGCATCTCCTTCGGCAACACCATCAAGAAGGAGCGCGACGTCGCGCGCGCCTATCTCCTCGGCATCCGCATGTTCGCCGTGGACTGCGAGGCTGAGGTCGAGAAGATCGCGCGTGTGGCGCCCGGCTCTAAGGTGTTCTGCCGCATGCTGTGCGACGGAAGCGGCGCCGACTGGCCGCTCAGCCGCAAGTTCGGCTGCGACGTCGCCATGGTGCCGCGCGTGCTCGAGCACGCCCATCGCCTGGGCCTCGTCGCGCACGGCGTCTCGTTCCACGTCGGCTCGCAGCAGGGCAACCCGCAGATGTGGGATGGTGCGCTGGCGGCGGCCTCGTCCATTTTCAAGGAGATGGCCGAGCGCGGCATCAATCTCGCGATGGTCAATCTCGGCGGTGGCTTCCCGACCAAGTACCTCAAGGCGGTCCCGGCGACGGGGGCGTACGGCAACGCGATCTTGGCCTCGCTGCGCAAGCATTTCGGCAACCGCATCCCGGAGACCATCATCGAGCCGGGCCGTGGCATGGTCGGCAACGCCGGCGTGATCGAGGCCGAAGTGGTGCTGATCTCGAGGAAGTCGGACGAGGATGAGGTGCGCTGGGTCTACCTCGACATCGGCAAGTTCGGCGGCCTCGCCGAGACGATGGACGAGATGATCCGCTATCCGATCAAGACCGCCTACGACCGCGACGAGAAGCAGCCCTGCGTCATCGCCGGCCCGACCTGCGATTCGGTCGACGTTCTCTACGAGAAGGAGCCCTACCTTCTTCCCGTAAGTCTCGAGATCGGGGCCAAGGTGCTGATCGAGGGCACCGGAGCCTACACGACGACCTATTCGGCCGCCGGCTTCAACGGCTTCCCGCCGCTAAAAAGCTACGTAATCTGACGGTGAGGGCCTCGGCCCTCGCTCCCTTCGCTACCCATCCCTTCAGTTTCGCCCGACGGCCGGCGCTTAGCGCCGGTGCGAGGGTCATCCGCTGCCTCTCGAAAGGGGATGCCTCGGTGAACTCTGCCTTCATGCCGACCCACGTCTCCGCCGCCTTCGTGCCGGCGCCCATTTTCAGGGCAGCGGCTTTCGCCGACTCGTCCCGTGCGCGCCTCGTCGAGGCGAGCGTAGCCGTGGTCGACGTCGAGCGGCCGGAGGATGCCGAAGCCCGCGAGTCGCTGCTCGACCGCGCCTTCGGCCCGGCCCGGTTCGCCAAGACCTGCGAGCGCCTGCGCGTCGGCAGGGTGCCGGCCGCCGGCCTGTCCCTCGTCGCGAGAACCGCCCGGTTTAGCGGCGGCGCGGACGTGGGTCGCGATATCGATCCGGGTGAGGTGGTCGGCACGGTCCGGCTGTGGCACGTCGAGGTCGGCGGCGTCCTGGCGCTGATGCTCGGGCCGCTGGCAGTCGACGCTGGATGGCGCTGCCACCGCGTTGGGGGCCGCCTCATGGAGGCGGCGGTCGCCCGCGCCAGCGTGCTCGGCCACGCGGCCATCGTGCTGGTGGGCGACGCGCCGTACTACGCGCGCTTCGGCTTCGAGCGGCGGCACGCGCTCGACCTGCGCATGCCGGGACCGGTGGAAGAGGAGCGTCTCCTCGGCCTCGAGCTGGTGCCGGACGCGCTCGCCGATGCCAAGGGCCTCGTGCGGGCGACCGGCGCCATGGACTTGGCGGCCCGGCGTGCGCGAAGGTTGGCTCGCCGCGCGGCTTAGAGGATCGAACGATAATTCGGAGCCGCTTCGCGACGCTTTTGTGTGTGTCCCCGCTGCGCTTCTTTCCTTTGGAGCAAGTCCGCAAAAGGGGACGCTGCTCAACTGGCGTTCCTACTGCTTGGCGATGAACTCGTCCCGGACGCCGCAAGCCTCGAGGGATAATCCAGCAACAGAGGCAATCGCCGCTTCCGTCTAGAAGCGGCATAAACCGCTTGCGCTGGCGAGGCGGCTTGCGGACGTGTAGCACTGGCCCGAGGTGTGGGAGTGGGACAGATGCGCGATACGAGGACGAAAGCTCTGCTTCTAATGGTTCTGATGGCGGCGGGTTCGGCGCTCCCGGCACAGGCTCGCGAGCTACCCTCGCAGCTGCGTTGCCGCGTTGCCGGCGGCTTCGGCTTCTTCGTCGCCGGACGCCGCGCCATCACCTGCACCTACTATCGGCCCGACGACCGGGTCGAGTTCTACACCGGCTCGTCCGACAAGCTCGGCATCGATCTCGGACCGGCCAACGCCCAGAAGCTCAATTTCGTGGTCAAGGGCGCGCTGGTGGAGAAGCCCGGCGAGCTCGACGGCAAATTCGTCGGCGCGCAGGCCGGGATCGACATCGGGTTCGGTGCCTCCAGCGAGGCGCTGGTCGGTGGCGCGACGGGGCACGTCGCACTGGTCCCGTTCACCCCGTCGTCGTTCTACGCTCCCGATTCGACCGGCCTCAACGTCGCCGCCGGCCTCGGCATCTTTGAGCTTCATTATGCCGGTAGCGAACGCCGCTCGTTGCGCGACCGCTACTAGCCCTATCTTTGCCAAGCTCGCGCAGCGAGACCCCCGGATCCATCACGCTGACCGCAAGCCGCTTCGTCGAGGATGATGTGTTCCGGGTTCGCCTGCAGCGCCCCGGAATAACAGAGAGGGTCAAAGCCCCGCGGCGACCTTGACGGCGGCAAGGTCTTCGACGAAGCGGGCGTATTCGCGATCCTTGGCCTCCTGGTCGGGCAGGCGCAGCAGGTAGGAGGGGTGGACGGTGACGAACACCGGCGCGTCGTTGCCCTGCGGGATCGGCTTGCCGCGCTCGGCGCCGATGCGCACCGTGCGCCCGAGCAGCGCCTTGCCGGCGGAGGCGCCGAGCGCCACGATGATCTTGGGCTCGAGCAGGCTCTTCTCGACGTCGAGCCAATAGCGGCAGGCGGCGATCTCCTTCGTCTCGGGCGTCTTGTGCAGCCTGAACTTGCCGCGCGGCTCGTATTTGAAGTGTTTCACCGCGTTGGTGACATAGGCCTTGTCGCGCTCGATGCCGGCCTCGCGCAACGCCTTGTTGAGCACCTGGCCTGCTGGCCCGACGAAGGGATGGCCGGCGAGGTCCTCCTTGTCGCCGGGCTGCTCGCCGACGAAGAGGATTTCGGCGCTCTGCGGACCCTCGCCGAAGACCACCTGGGTGGCAGGCCCATGCAAGTCGCATCGCGTGCACCTCGCCGCCGCGGCACGGGCCTCCTCAAGCGTCTTCGGGAAATCAGGGTCGAGCGCTTCGGGGCTGAGCAGGTCGGCGGCCATCGTATCCTCCTGCGACGGACCCTCCTTGGCGAGGCCCTGCCGTTCAAGAGCCCTGGCAAGGCGCGACGGCTCGGTCGGTTCCGCCGCAATCATGCCGCGCTCGCGCGTCGCGGCGTCGCGGATGAGACCGTCGATCAGCCGCGCCTCCGGCAGGTTCTTCCAGTACTTCTTGGGCATCTCCTTCTGCATCGCGTCGATCTTCAGCCGCGCCGGGTTAAAGATCGACGCGTAGTAAGTGCGCCAGTGCTCCTCGAGCCGATCCTCGTCGGGCACGTCGCTCTTGGCGGCGCCGGGACCGTAGGAGAGCGTGGTGCCGTCCCAGAAGGCCGAGCGGTACGGCGTCAGGATCGACCAGCGCATGCCGGCGAAACGGCGCACGAAGAACTCGCCGACGGCCTCGACGATGTAATGGTCGGGCTCGAACCAGGCGATGAAGGCCGGCTCGCCGTCGGGCGCCACCACCTCCTTGAAGCGCACGAAGGCGTGCATTTTGTGAATGTCGCGATGGATCGCCTTGGCCATAGCGCGGGCGATGTGGACGTCGGGGTCGGACGGATCCTCAAGCAGGCGCGGCGCGGTGCGCAGGCGCCACAGCAGCCGATAGAGCAGGGCGAAGCGCTCGCGATCGGAATGGACGATGATTTCGCGCGCCAACGCGACGAAGGCCTTGGGCACGTTGAACTGCGGCCGATCGATCGCGGCGACCTCCTCGACCGGCGCGTCGCCGGCGAACAGGTCGCCGCCCTCGCCCTCGACCGCCCAGACGATATGCTCCGGCGCGACCTCGGCCAGCACGGCGGACCGAGCCGCGGTGCGCCAGCCGGGAAAGTCGGTCTGGTCGGCGAGGACGACGCGCTTCATGCCGGTCCTTTCAAGCTCAGCACAACCTGCTAGGCCAGCCGCGTCGCCTGCGGCACGCCCTGCGCGCGCCGGGCCAGGAGATCGCGAATTTCCTCGAGGAGCACGACGTCGGCCGGCTTCGGCGGTGCGCCCGCCGGCTCCGCGGGCGCCACACGAGCCTTCGCCGCGTTCATTGCCCTGACGACGAGGAACAGCACGAGGGCGATGATCAGGAAGTTGACCGTCACTTGGAGAAAATTGCCCCAGGCCAGCACCGCGCCCTGCTTTTTGGCCTCGGCCAGCCCGGTCGCGGTCACCTTGGACGAGAGCGGCGTGAAGTCATTGGTGAAGTCGACGCCGCCGGTGATGGCGCCCACGATCGGCATGATAAGGTCGTTGACCATAGACTGCACGATGGCACCGAAGGCGGCGCCGATGACGACGGCGACCGCGAGGTCGACGACGTTGCCGCGCATGATGAAATCCTTGAAGTCTTTCAACATCGGGTATCCCCCCCAGATCGGTCCTCGAACCTCCGCGATGCGATCGAGCTTGGCAAGCTTCAACGTTTCGCAACGGTGGCGCCGCGAAAGTTCCGTGTTAACAATGCAGGATGCTCACGGCATGGCTGCCAACGCTCGCTCGGCGCACAGGCTTTCGCGACCTGGCGGCGCCGTTCGCGCCGACGTCGGCCGCCGATCCCACGACCGCGCTCGAGGATCGATACGACGTCCTCCAGCACGCCATCGACGTCGCCCGTGACGGCATGGCGATCTTTGATCGCCAGCTTCGTCTCGTCGCCTGGAACCACGCCTACCGCGACCTCTTCCAGTTTCCCGACGGCCTGCTCCGCGTCGGCGTCACGCTGGAAGAGCTGGCACGGTGCAATGCCGAGCGCGGCCTCTACGGGACGGGACCGCTCGACGAGATCCTCGTCGCGCGGCTTGACGTGCTGCAGCAGCCCAACGAGGGGATGCGCATGGAGCACGCGCCGTTCGGGCGCGTGCTCGAGATGCGCTCCGTCCTGCTCCGCGGCGGCGGCCTGTTCTTCACCTATACCGACGCGACCGCCCAGGCGAAATCGGAGGAGGAGCTCAAGGCCGAAAAGCAGACGTTGGAGCGGCGTGTACGCGAGCGCACCGAGGAACTCGAGCACCTCAACCTGGAACTGGCGCAGGCCAAGGCCGAGGCGGAGGACGCCAACATTTCGAAGACCCGCTTCCTCGCGGCGGCGAGCCATGACCTGCTCCAGCCACTCAACGCGGCGCGGCTCTACACGACGTCTCTTTGCGAGCATCTGCGCGCAGACGGGCCGCGGCGCGAGTCGGTGCGGCTCGCCGGCAACGTCGACGCGTCGCTCGAGGCGGTGGAGGACATCCTCGGCGCGCTTCTCGAGATCACGCAGCTCGACGCTGGCGCCATGCGGGTCGAGATCACGGCCGTGGACCTCGGCGACCTGCTCCGGCAGCTCAGCGTCGACTTCGCGCCGACGGCGGCGAAGCGGCGGCTAGCGCTCAGTGTCGTGCCGTCCTCGCTCGTTGTCATGTCGGACCGCCGGCTGCTGCGGCGCCTTCTGCAGAACCTCATCTCCAACGCGCTCAAGTACACGACGGATGGCGGTGTGGTCGTGGGCGTCAGGCGCATGGGCGACACGGAGGTCCGCCTCGATGTCGTCGACACCGGGTGCGGCATCCCCTTGACCAAGCAGCGCCTGATCTTCCGCGAGTTCGAGCGCCTCCACAATCCGTTTGGCGAGACACCGGGGGCGGGTCTCGGCTTGTCCATCGTCGATCGTCTCAGCCTGGTACTCGGCCACGAGGTCACCTTGGCCTCGACAGCCGGCAGCGGGAGCCGCTTCTCCGTTACCGTGCCGCGCGCCAGCGCCGATACGTCTTACACGTCGCCGCCGACGCCGCCAGCGGTGCGGCAACGCTCGCTCGACGGGCTGGTGGTCGCCGCCATAGACAACGAGCTGCCGATCCTGCGCGGCATGGAGAGCCTGCTGCGGGGCTGGGATTGCGTGGTGGCGACCGGGACCGGGCTCGCCGAAGTGCAGGCGGCGCTGGATGCGATCGGTGCGCCGCCCGACGTGATCGTCGCCGACTATCACATCGACGAGATCGATGGTCTGGGCGTGATCGCCCACCTGCGCCGGCGCTACGGGGCGCTGCCGGCGGTGCTCATCACCGCGGATCGTTCGGCCGGCGTCCGCACGCTTGCGGGCGAGGCCGACGTGCGCGTGCTGATGAAGCCGCTGAAACCCGCCGCGCTCCGCTCGCTGCTCAGCCAATGGCGGCTCCTGCGCGCCGACGCCGGCTGACGAGCTGGGGAGAAACGGTGCCGCGGCCTCGTCGCCGGCCGATCGCCGCGCTACTCTGCCCCGATGCCGCTCCACCTCCTGAAACTCTGCGTCGGTGCCGCGACGATCAGCGACCTCGAAACGCACGTCGACGGGCGATTGCGAAGCCGCCGCGCCGGAGAGTCGGCGGAGATCACCCACACGACGCGAATGGTGCCGACGCGCGCGGGCGAGATCCTCGCCGGCGGCTCGCTGTACTGGGTGATTCGCGGCCATATCACGGCGCGGCAGGCTCTCCGCGCCATCCGACCGTTCACCGATGCCGATGGCATCGGTCGTTGCCACCTGGTTCTCGATCCGGCCGTGGTGCCGGTGCTGCCGCGGCCCTGCCGGCCGTTCCAGGGTTGGCGCTACCTCGCCGATGCCACCCGACCGGCTGATCTCGCCGGCCTCGATGGCGCGCTCGAGATGCCCGAGCACCTGCGCCACGATCTCCGCGAGCTCGGCCTTCTCTAAGCATCGGACAAAATCGCGAGTCGCTTCGCGACGCTTACATGCCTGTCCTCACTACATTTTTCTTTGTTGGAGCAAGTCCGCAAGAGCGGACGTTGCTCTAGACCCGAGCCGTTCTTGCGCTCGGCAGCGCGCAGGACGATCTAGGTTCCTTCGCCCGGACGTCCCATGTTGCTCCCGATCGCCGCAATCGCCTTTCTCGCCTACCTGCTGCTCCGGCCGGCGCTGTCGCGTCCGTGGTCGAAGCGTTGGCGGCTGCCGGCGTGGAGCCAGGCGCGCGTCGACAAGGCGGTCTCCGTGGCGATCGTCGCGGCGGCGCTCGTCGTGCTGATCCACGGCAACGTCTGGGCGGCGGTTTGCCTTTTCGGCCTATCCTTGTGGATGCTCGGCCGCTCCGGCGGTCGCAGCCCGCGCCCGGCGGCCTCGACGATCCGGCGCTCCCACACGGTGGAGCTGTCGACCGATCCCGGCAGCGGCCGACGTCACGCACGGATGATCGGCGGCCCGCACGCCGGCGCCTTGCTCGACGGCCTCGGTCTCGATGGCTGTCGGGCCATCCTGGCGGCGTGCCGCGAGACCGATCCGGCCGGTGCGCAGCTGCTAGAAGCTTATCTCGACGGCCGGTCCGCCGGCTGGCGTGCAGCACCCAATGCTGATCACGACCCGGGGCCGCGCCGCGCGCGAGCCACGGGCGGCATGACCGAGGAGCAGGCTTATCAGCTGCTGGGCCTTGGCCGCGGGGCGCCGCGCGATGCGGTCGTGAGCGCGCATAGATCGCTCATGAAGAAGTGGCACCCCGACCAGGGCGGCACGGCCGAGCTTGCTGCGCGGGCCAACGAGGCCAAGGAAGTGCTGCTGCGCCAACATGGCTGAACTCCGGGAACGCGGACGCGACTGGACTGGATGTGGATTGGACGTGACTTGGACTTGGCGCGACCAGGACCGGACGCTGCCGGGGCGGGCTAGTTCTTGGTGGCGAAGCAGGAGATGCCGGAGCGCTTTAGGGCGTGGCAGGCAGCGGCCGCGGCATCGGGCGTCAGGCCGGCGAAGCGGGCGCGGAACAGGGATCCGTGGCCCTTCTGCAACTTCTCGGTAAAGGGCCTGGCTGCACTCAGCATGCCGCGGCTCTGGCTTTTCGCCCGCGCGAGGAGGCCGTTGGCCTCTTCGATCGTGGGGGTCGCGCCGATTTGGATCATCACGCCGCCGCGGGCCGCCGGACGGGCGGTCGAAGGCGCCTCGAGTGCAGCGACCTCCGTCCCGGCGCGATCGCGGCGCGCCGTGGCCGAATGGCGCAGCGCCGACGGCGTTGCGGTCGAGACACCGGTGTAGCGGGAGGTCGATCCGTCAGCACGGCCGCCGCGAGGCGGGATCGAGCCGGTCGCCGTCATGTCGCGTTCGCCCCTGGGCAGGCCGGGCACGAAGGCCGGACGCGGGCGCGGCTGCGGCGGCGCGAGGCTCGCGATCTGGACCGCCGTGCGTGCGCGCGCCGGTTTGCCGCGTCGCGCCGGCTGCGGCTCGGCGTCGTCCTTGGCGTCGGGAGTCTTGCTGTCGGGAGCCTCGGTGTCGGCGATCTCGGCCGCAGGGGCGGGCTGGATAGTCTCGCCTCCGCCCGAGGCGGTCGCGACCCCATGGCTTGCCGCCCTGCTGTCGGGTCCCGGCATCGTCTCGGCAGCTTCCTCGTCAACGGTCTCGACGGGCGGCGCGGCGTCACCCTCGTGCTCGACCACCGGGATCGCCTCGGCGACCTGCTCCAGTGCCGGGTTCTCGGAGACCATCGGCGCCGTGCGGTGGGTCGCGCACTTGTCGATCTCGGCGGCGATGATGTCGGCCATGATGCGATCACGCCCGAGCCGGGTGCGGCCGCCGAGCACGACGGCGATCAGCCAGTGCCCGTCGCGATCGACGGACGCCAGCAGGTTGAAGCCAGAATCGCGCGTGTAGCCAGTCTTGATGCCGTCCATGCCCTCCACCTGCTCCATCAGGTGGTTGTGGTTAGGCATGGTTTGGCCGGCGTAGTGGAACGAGGGGATCGAAAAATAGTGGAAATAGTGCGGGTAGCGGTCGTGGATCGCGCGGCCGAGCACGGCGAGGTCGTGCGCCGTCGTCAACTGCTGCTCCGCCGGCAGGCCGGAGGCGTTGACGAAGTTCGAACGCGACATGCCCAGCATGTGCGCCTTGCGCGTCATCAGGCGGGCGAACGTCGGCTCGTCGCCCCCGACCGCCTCGGCCACGGCGACGGCCATGTCGTTGGCCGATTTGGTCACGATGGAGCCGATGGCGTCGGCGACGCGGATGGTCGAGCCCGGGCGCAGGCCGAGCTTGGTCGGCGCCATCGAGGCGGCGTGGACCGAAATCTGGATGCGCGTGTCGAGCGTGAGGCGGCCCTTCTCGAGCGCCTCGAACAGCATATAGAGCGTCATCACCTTGGTAATGGAAGCGGGATGGCGGAGCGCGTTCTCTTCCTGGGCGTGGAGAACGCGACCGGAATTGGCGTCGACCGCGTAGCTCGCGAAGGGCGGGGTGTATGAGCCGGGCCGATTATGGACCACGCGGACACGGCCGATCGCATGCGTGAGAAGAGCGCGGCCGCGGTGGCTGTGACGGTGATGGGCCTCGGCCGGCTGCGCCGACAGGCCGCCGGCGACGAGCGCCAGGATCAGGCCCGACGAGGTCGTCTTGCGAAACCGGACACGCCACGCAGACTCAACCATACTCCGCAACCCCCGCACCCGCCGCATCGTGAGCTGCGGCTCTGCAGCTCATGAGTGATCCAGAAACCACGCTACGAGGGCCGGGTTACTTCACCGTTAAGTGCGAACGCCGCCTTCGAGGCGAGCGTGCCAACACGACACGCCGCGGCTCCGTCGAACGACATATGCTGCGGTGCAGCATGCTGGTCTTGCGCGTCTTTTTGCGCTGCATTATTTGCATCGCGTGCGATCGTCGCACTGCTCTTCCCGGCCTTTCGGCGAAGTGCACCTCACGCCGCAGGAGCATCAGCATGGCCAACAATCTCGAAGAAATGCAGAAGCTCAGCAAGGATCAAATGGAACACGTGTCGAGCAGCGCCGCTAGCGTCACCCGCGGACTTCAGGCCATCGTCACCGAGACCACCGACTATTCGAAGCGGTCGCTCGAGCACACGTCCTCGTTCATGGAGAAGCTGCTCGGCGTCCGCTCTCTCGACACCGCCATCCAGCTGCAGTCGGAATTCGCCAAGGCGCAGGTCGAAGGCCTCGTTGCCCAGGCCACCAAGATCGGCGAGATCTATCGCGACATGGCCAAGGAGGCTTTCCGCCCGTTGGAAGCCGCGATGAACAAGGGCCAGCAGGCCGTTCACAAGGCGTAAGCCGGAGCGGTTTTGCCGCTCGGTCGGCAAGCCGCTTTACATCGCTTCGGCATTTTGAAAGGCTCGACGTCAGTCGGGCCTTTTTCTCGTCTGCGGGCTTGGTTCTTGCAGTATGGCGAACGAGGTTCGGTCGGACGACGGGCGCGAACATGTCACGTGGGACCCCAATTCGAAAATGCCCGGTGGCCCTAGCAAAGCCGCCTTTGCCTCCGCATATTTTCCTCGATGTAGGGGATTGGGCGGCATTGGCGCAGCGATTGTTGACGAACGAGATCCTCGGATCGGCTTGGATCGCGACACCGTGGCCTCCACGTGCGGCTAAGGAGCCTCAAAAAGAGGGTGGTGGAGGCAACGAAGACGGGCGCGGCTCCGGGACGGCGGTCATCACCCGTACCCGAACGCAGACGCGGCGCCCTGGAATGTACCGCGTTCTGCTGCTCAACGACGATTATACTCCCATGGAGTTCGTCGTGTCGGTGCTTCGGAAGTATTTCTCCAAGGGTGCGGAGGAAGCGACGCGTATCATGCTGCACGTGCACCAGCACGGCGTCGGCGAATGTGGTGTGTTCACCTACGAAGTGGCCGAGACCAAAGTCACGCAAGTCATGGACTATGCCCGCAAGCATCAGCATCCGCTGCAATGCATCATGGAAAAGAAATAGAGGCCGACGATGCCCTCATTCTCTCGAAATCTCGAACAGTCGCTGCATCGGGCGCTCGCGATCGCCAATGAGCGCAACCACGAGTACGCGACCCTCGAGCACCTGCTCTTGAGCCTGACTGACGATGCGGAAGCTTCCGCGGTGCTGAGGGCCTGTTCGATCGATCTCGATCTCCTGAAAAAGAACTTGCGCGACTACATCGATCGCGAACTCGAGAACCTTGTCTCAGATGGCCGCGAGGATGCCAAGCCGACCACCGGCTTCAACCGCGTCATCCAGCGCGCCGTCATCCACGTCCAGTCCTCCGGCCGCGAGGAAGTGACCGGCGCCAACGTGCTCGTCGCGATCTTCGCCGAGCGCGAGAGCCACGCCGCCTATTTCCTGCAGGAGCAGGACATGACCCGCTACGACGCGGTCAACTACATCAGCCATGGCATCGCCAAGCGTCCCGGCCTCGGTGACCCATCCAAGGGACCGCGCGGCGCCGACGAGGATCGCGACGACAAGGACGGCAAGGAGTCGACCGAATCCAAAAAGAAGGAGGGCGCGCTCGAGGCTTATTGCGTCAACCTCAATAAGAAGGCGCGCGACGGCAAGATCGATCCGCTGATCGGACGCGAAACCGAAGTTCAACGCACCATCCAGGTGCTGTGTCGCCGCTCGAAGAACAACCCGCTGCTGGTCGGCGATCCCGGCGTCGGCAAGACGGCGATCGCCGAAGGCTTGGCGCGCAAGATCATCAAGAACGAAGTGCCCGAGGTGCTAGCCGAGGCGACGGTGTTCGCGCTCGACATGGGGACGTTGCTCGCCGGTACGCGCTACCGCGGCGACTTCGAGGAACGCCTTAAGCAGGTCATGAAGGAGATCGAGAACCACAAGAAGGCGATCCTCTTCATCGACGAGATTCACACCGTGATCGGCGCCGGCGCGACGTCGGGGGGCGCGATGGACGCGTCCAACCTGCTGAAACCGGCGCTGGCCCAGGGGTCGCTGCGCTGCATTGGCTCGACCACTTACAAAGAGTACCGCCAGTACTTCGAGAAGGACCGCGCGCTGGTCCGTCGTTTCCAGAAGATCGATGTCAACGAGCCGTCGATCCCGGACGCTATCGAGATCATGAAGGGGTTGAAGCCCTACTTCGAAGATTTTCACAAGGTGAAATACACGAGCGAGGCCGTGCAGGCGGCGGTGGAGCTTTCGGCGCGCTACATTCACGACCGCAAGTTGCCGGACAAGGCGATCGACGTGATCGACGAGACCGGCGCGAGCCAAATGCTGCTGCCCGAGCCCAAGCGCAAGAAGACGATCGGCATTAAGGAGATCGAGATGACGATCGCCACGATGGCGCGCATTCCTCCCAAGACCGTGTCGAAGGACGATGCCGAGGTGCTGCAGCACCTGACCGAGACCCTCGAGCGCGTTGTTTACGGCCAGAACTCGGCGATCGAGGCGTTGACGTCGGCGATCAAGCTGGCGCGCGCCGGCCTGCGCGACGGCGAGAAGCCGATCGGCTCCTACCTGTTTTCCGGCCCCACCGGCGTCGGCAAGACGGAGGTCGCGCGCCAACTCGCCACTTCGCTTGGCGTCGAACTGACCCGGTTCGACATGTCGGAGTACATGGAGCGGCACACGATTTCGCGACTGATCGGCGCCCCTCCCGGCTACGTCGGCTTTGACCAGGGCGGCCTGCTGACCGACGCCATCGATCAGCACCCCCATTGCGTACTCCTGCTCGACGAGATCGAGAAGGCCCATCCCGACCTGTACAACATCCTCCTGCAGGTTATGGATCACGGCAAGCTGACCGATCACAGTGGGAAGCAGATCGATTTTCGCAACGTGATCCTGATCATGACGACCAATGCCGGTGCCGCCGACATGGCGCGGGCGTCGTTCGGCTTCACGCAGAGCAAGCGCGTCGGTGAGGACACCGAGGCGATCAAGAAGCTGTTTACGCCGGAATTTCGCAACCGGCTCGACGCGATCGTCTCCTTTGGTCACCTTCCGCCGGAGGTGATCGTCAAGGTCGTCGACAAGTTCATCATGCAGCTGGAGGCCCAGCTTGCAGACCGCAACGTGTCGATTGAGCTGACGGACGAGGCGCGCCGCTGGCTTGTTGAGAACGGCTACGACGAGGCCATGGGTGCCCGCCCGATGGCGCGCGTGATCCAGACCCACATCAAGACGCCGCTCGCCGACGAGGTTCTGTTCGGGCGGCTGAAGAACGGCGGCACGGTCCGCGTGATGGTCACGACCGACGAGGACGGAGTGAAGAAGCTTGGCTTCGTCTATCCCGAAGGTCCGGTGCTGCCGCGCCCCGAGCGCGACATCGTCGAAGCCGGCAAAAAGCGCGTCCGCTCCGAGCCCGAGGTTCGCCGCGCCAAGGCCCGCAAGCTCAAGGAAGGCGAAGCTGGATCGGATGACGACGATGGCCTCGAGCCCATCGATGGCGATGATGGCGACGATGCTGTTGTCGACGAGACGCAGGATGAGCATGCCAAGTCCGGCAGCAGCGTACCGAATTTCCCGCTAAAGGGCTGAGGTGTCGGCGCCGCTGGCGCAAGGACAGCCTGAAGCGCGTTACACGAGAGACGAACGGCGGCTTTAGGCCGCCGTTCGCACGTCCAG
Organism: Beijerinckiaceae bacterium; assembly: GCA_965198715.1. Classification (GTDB taxonomy): domain Bacteria; phylum Pseudomonadota; class Alphaproteobacteria; order Rhizobiales; family Beijerinckiaceae; genus RH-AL1. The sequence goes on along the minus strand of CBDAPV010000001.1, from coordinate 1,691,945 downwards.
CCTAAGCCGGTGCTTCATGCATCCGCCGCATTGGCGCATGTCGCCTTGCCCGTTTAGATGGCCGGCATGATCATCGCCGGCACCCACGACACCGTCCTCGTCCTGCTCTCCATCCTCGTCGCGGTCGTCGCCGCCTTCACGGCGCTCGATCTCGCCGGGCGGGCACGTGTTGCGCAGGGCGCGACGCGCCTCGGCTGGCTCGCGGCGGCGGCCGTGGCGATGGGCGGCGGCATTTGGTCGATGCACTTCATCGGGATGCTCGCCTTCAACATGCCCGGCATGGAGGTGAGCTACGAGGTCGGTCTCACGCTCCTGTCCCTGGCGGTGGCGATCCTCGCGACCGGCGCCGGCTTTCTCATCGTGGCTTTGGCGGAGCGCCTACGCCTCGCCGTGCTGCTGTTAAGCGGGCTCGTCACGGGCGTCGGCATCGCGGCCATGCATTACATGGGCATGGAGGCGATGCGCATGAAAGCCGATCTTGCCTATGATCGGCTCTGGGTGGTGGTCTCGCTCTTCATCGCGATCGGGGCGGCCACGGTCGCGCTCAATCTGTCGAGCCGCAATAATCGGCTGTCGGAACGCTTGGCTGCGTCCGTCGTGATGGGCGTTGCTGTCGCCGGCATGCATTATGCGGCGATACGCGGCTCGGTGTTCCGCATGCAGCCAGGCATCGACATGGCGCATGGCATGGCGAGCCTGGGCCAGTCCAAGCTCGCCGTCGGCGTCGCCGGCTCGGCCTTCCTGATCCTGACCCTGGCGCTTTTGGCCGCGATGTTCGATCGCCGCTACGCCGATACGCAAACGCGCCTCCAGGGCGACCTGCGCATCGCCTACGATCGGCAATCGCTGCTGTTGCGACTGGGCGACCGCATGCGCGTCCTCGACGAGTCCGCGACGATCATGGCGGAGACGGCCGAAGCTCTGGCGCGTTTCATCGGCGCCGACCGCGCCGGCTTCTACCGTGTTCGCGACGACGTTCTCGAGTTCGAAGCCGGAGCGTGCTGGGGGCAGGCGCTGCCGCCTCTATCCGGCCAGATCGCGGCGTCAGCCTTCGGCGCCGCGCCGATGCCGGTGAACCATACGCGCGCGCATGCCGCGCATGCTCCCGGAGAAGCCGTTTCCATCCTGCGGGCGGGAGGCGGAGCTTCGACCGCAATTGGCGTGCCGCTGATGGAGCACGCGCATTGGCGCGGTGGTTTCTATTGCCATCAGGCCGCACCGCGGACGTGGCGGCCCGAGGAGATCGGCCTCGTCGAGGAGGTCGCCGCACTGGCCTGGGACGCGACCCGGCGCGCTGACGCCCACGCCGCGCTGCAGCGTCTCAACGCAGAGCTGGAAGATCGCGTCGTCCGCCAGACCCGCGACATCCGTCTCATCACCGACGCGCTGCCGGTGCTGATCGCCTTCGTCGACCGCGACTATCGCTACCAGTTCGCCAACCGCGCCTACGAGGACTGGTTCTATCTCACCGCCGAGCAGGTGGTCGGCCGCGCCATTCCCGAGCTCACCGGCGACGACGAATTCGAGCTGCGCCGCGGCTATCTCGACCGGGCGCTCGGCGGCGAAGACGTGCGTTTCGAGCTGCCGTGGCCTCACGCCGACGGGCGCGCGCGCATCGCCGACATCCGCTACCTGCCGCGCCACACCGCCTCGGGCTTGGTCGACGGCATCTACCTCTTCGTCAGCGACGTCACCGATCTGGTCGATGCCGCGGAATCGATGCGCGCGATCAACGGCCGGCTCGAGGAGCAGATCCGCGTCCGCGACCGGCTCAGCGAGGAGCTCGGCCGGCGAACTGTCGAGGCCGAGGCCGCCAACCGCGCCAAGTCGACGTTCATCGCCAACATGAGCCACGAGCTGCGCACCCCGCTCTCCGCGATCATCGGCTACGCCGAGATGATCTCGGAGGAGATCGAGGATGGAATCGAGGCGCAGGATCTCGGCAGCGATGTCGGCCGCATCGAGACCAACGCCCGCCACCTGCTCGGGCTCATCAACGACGTGCTCGACCTCAGCAAGGTCGAGGCGGGCAAGATGGAGGCCTTCGCCGAGAGCTTCGACGTGCGCGCCATGGTGGGCGACATCGGCGCCACGGTGGGCGCGCTCATGGACAAGAAGAGCAACCACTTCCTGCTCGACCTCGGCCCGGACGAAGGCGCGGGGCTCGCCACCATGCATTCCGACATCACGCGGGTGCGCCAGATCCTGCTTAACCTCCTGTCGAACGCCGCCAAGTTCACCGAAAACGGGACCGTCACGCTCGCGGTCTCGCGCAGCGGGGACAGCCTGCGCTTCGCCGTGAGCGACACCGGCATCGGCATGAACGAGGAGCAGCTCGCCAAGCTGTTCCAGCGCTTCCAGCAGGCGGACGCCTCGACGACCCGGCAGTTCGGCGGCACCGGCCTCGGGCTTGCCCTGACCCGCGCCTTCGCGACGATGCTCGGCGGCGAGGTGACCGTCACCTCCGCGGTCGGACAGGGCAGCACCTTCGCCGTAACGCTGCCCGACCGGCTCGCGACGGCGGAGATGCCGGCGGGGACGATCGCCGAGGTCGAGGCGCACGAGGAGCATCAGGCCGAGCACGACGTGGTCCTGGTGATCGACGACGACGCCACGCAGCGTGACCTCACCAGCCGCTTCCTGCTGCGCGAGGGCTTCGCTGCGCGCACCGCGAGCGACGGCGCGACGGGACTGGCCTTGGCCAGACGATTGAAGCCGCGCGCCATCCTGCTCGACGTCACCATGCCCGGCATGGACGGCTGGTCGGTGCTGAGCCGTCTCAAGGCCGACCCCGACCTGGCCGACATCCCGGTGGTCATGGTCACGTTCCATTCCGAGCGTGCGCTCGCCGCCTCCCTCGGCGCTGCCGATTACGTCATGAAGCCGGTAGATTGGGACCGGCTACGCATCGTCCTCAACGGCCTGCGCGAAGCCGTGGGCGACGTGCTCGTGGTCGACGACGAGCCTGAGATGCGCATGATCGCGCGACACGCCCTGGAGAAGAACGGCTGGACCGTCGTCGAGGCCGGCAACGGCGAGGAGGCCCTGGCGCAGGTCGGCCGCTCGGTGCCGCACGTCATTCTGCTCGATCTCAACATGCCGGTCATGGACGGCTTCACCTTCCTCCACGAACTGCGGGCACGCCCCAGCTGCGAGAGCGTGCCGGTGGTGGTGCTGACCGCGCTCGATCTCTCCGTCGACGATCGCCGCCGCTTGCGAGGCGCCAACCAGGTTCTGCACAAGGGCGACTTGCGCCTCAGCAAGCTCGCCGAGAAGCTGCGGCAGCTGGGCATGGAGGTGGATGCATAGAAGAGGATCCTTCCCTGCGCAGCGGGGAAGGATTTACCAGGCAGGCGTCAGAACAGGTCCTCCGCGTAGTCGGCTGGGGTGACGGCGCTCGCCGCCGGCAGGGTGACGCCGACCAGCGTCTCGCCGGCCATCACCGGCACCTTGGTCAGCTCCGCCTCTGCGAGCCGATCGATGCGCGCGGTGGCGAGGCCCTCGCCCTCATTGATGGAGGTCACCGTTCCCAACGCCGCCTCGCCGGCGGCAAGCGATGTGCCGGCGGCTGGCGGCGTCCCGTAGAAGTGCAGCTTGACGATCCGTTTGCGAGCCGAGTTGCGGTGGTGCACGCGCGACACGACCTCCTGCCCGACGTAGCAGCCCTTGTCGAAGTCGACGCCGTGCAGCAGGTCGAGGTTGGCATCATGCACGAAGGTGTCGCCATAAGGCCAGTCGATGCCGCCGCGCGGCACGCCGAACGCGATCCGATGAGCCTCGTAGGCGGCGGTGTCGTCGCCCATCCAGGCGAGCTTCTGGGAAGCGGCGACGATACGATACCCGAGCTTGTCATGGCGCGGGTCGCGGAACGCCGGCCCCGGCGCTTCCATCAGGACCCCGCCCCAGCTCGCCGCCACCGCCAGTTCCGCGTCCACCGAGATCGTCGCTTTAGCCCGCAGTTTGAACAGGGTCAGCTTGCGCGCGAGCTCCGCCGCGAGGTCGACGGGCGCGTCGAGCCAGAACCCCTGCGGCCGGCGGTATACGAGGAAGTCGAACAACAGCTTGCCCTGGGGCGAGAGCAGCGCCGCGTAGCGCGCCTCGTTGGAAGCCATTTGAAGGACGGATTTCGTCAGGACGCGGTTCAGCAGGCCTTCGGCTTCCTCGCCGGTGACGGCGACGATGGCGCGATCGGGTAGCAGGCAATGCGGCATTTCTCTTCCTCTCGACGTTGATCTAGGAGTGCCGCGCCGACCCGGAAGAGAACGTCTTATCAGATGGCCGAGACCTACGACGTGCTGATCAAGGGTGGAACGCTCGTCAATCACGACGGCATAGGTCCGCGCGACATCGGTATCGTGGGCGGCCGCATCCGCGCCATCGGGTGGCTGGGTCACGCCAGCGCCGGAGAGACGATCGACGCGACGGGTCTCCACGTCCTGCCGGGCGTGATCGACACGCAGGTGCATTTCCGCGAGCCCGGCCTGACCCACAAGGAGGACCTGGAGACGGGATCGCGTGCGGCGGTGCTGGGCGGCGTCACCGCCGTGTTCGAGATGCCCAACACCAACCCGCTGACCACCGGCGAGGCCGAGCTCTCCGACAAAGTCTCCCGCGCGACGCGCCGCATGCACTGCGACTTCGCCTTCTGGGTCGGCGGCACCCGGGACAATGCCGCCGATGTCGCCGAGCTGGAGCGACTGCCGGGCGCTGCCGGTATCAAAGTCTTCATGGGCTCCTCGACCGGCTCCCTGCTCGTCGCCGACGACGCCGGCGTCGCATCCATCCTGCGCAACACGCGCCGCCGTGCCGCTTTCCACTCCGAGGACGAGTTCCGGCTGGAGGAGCGAAAGCCGATGCGCGTCGCGGGCGATCCTTCAAGCCACCCGGTATGGCGCGATGCCGAGGCGGCGCTGCTCTGCACGCGACGGCTGCTGCGCATCGCCCGCGAGACCCGGTCGCGCGTCCACGTGCTGCATATTTCCACCGGCGACGAGATCGCGCTCCTGCGCGACAACAAGGATCTCGCCAGCTGCGAGGTGACGCCGCACCATCTGACCTTGGCGGCGGAGGATTACGCGCGCCTCGGCACCAAGCTGCAGATGAACCCGCCGGTGCGAGACGCGTCGCATCGGGCGCAGCTCTGGCAGGGATTGGAGCAGGGCGTGCTGGACATCCTGGGCTCCGACCACGCCCCACACACGGCCGAGGAGAAAGCCAAGACCTATCCGGATAGCCCCTCGGGCATGACCGGTGTACAGACCCTGGTGCCGGTGATGCTCGACCACGTCGCCGCCGGGCGGCTGTCGCTCGAGCGCTTCGTCGACATGACCAGCGCCGGCCCGGCCCGGCTCTTCGGGATCGCCGCGAAGGGGCGCATCGCCGCCGGCTACGACGCCGACCTGACGATCGTCGACCTCAGGCGCCGGACGATCGTCACGGACGAGTGGATCGCGTCGCGCTCGCGATGGACGCCCTACGACGGCAAGGCCGTGACGGGCTGGCCCATCGGCACGATCGTGCGCGGCCGACGCGTGATGTGGGAGGGCGAACTTGCGGCTGCCTCCCAGGGCAAGCCGGTACCTTTCGCGGAGGCGCTGCCCGACCGCTGAGCCGTGCCTACTCCGGATGAAGCCTGGCGTTCAGCGACAGGGCCATGGCGCGGAGCCGTTCCGGCGCCACCGTCCCGTAGATGGCATAGGCCACGCGCCGGCTGCGCCAGGTGAAGCCGCCTTCGCGTTGCGCCGGCTCGCTGTCGTCCGCTGCGCTGCGGGTCGTCCCGATGGCGACGCGCTCGTCCTCGGCATTACGGTAGCGGAAGATCACTGTCCTCGGCGAGACGCCGCGCGCTTCCGCGCCGGTGAAGGTGAAGCCGGCGCCCGAAAGGTCCGGGATGACAGCCGTCGGCGGCGGTTCGGCGATCGCGGCCGTCGAAGTCGCATCCAACTCGCCGAACGCGAGCGCGGCGACGGTGCGGTCGGCCAGCATTCGCTCCCCGCCCGACGCGCGAACGGCCGAAGTCCGCATGCCTTCGGACGGCAACCCGGAGACGTACCAGGGACCTGCAAGCCCAACGGTCACGAACGACATCGTCACCGCCCCCATCACGACGCGTCGCCATCTCGCCGGCTTCGCCGCGGCGGCCGGCACAGCCTCGTCGAGCGGGATCGCGTGAAGCTGGGGCGGCGTGCGCAGATCGAGAGCGCGTGGCAGAGGCTCCCGCTCCACGCCGGCGAAGAGGGCGCGAATCTGGTCGTTCTGGTCCTGCCAGGCTTCCACCAGCGCGCGGTCGCGCGGGGAGGCTGCGGCACGCCTCAGGACATCGGCGCGACGGTCGGGATCGAGATGGCCGTCGACGAGGCTGTGGAGATCGGCGTCGCTGAGGAGCAATGCGGAACCCATGTCAGCCGACGACAAGACGCAGATAGGGGACGTGTGCCGCTTCCGGCGCGCGGACCGGTGCCGGTGCGTCAAGCGCGTGGCCGAGAGCGGTGCGGGCGCGTGTCAGTCGCTCGAACAGCACCGGCAGCGAAATGCGCAGGATCCGCGCCGCCACAGCGTGCTCGAATTTCTCGATCGTTACCAGGAGCAAGGCTTCGCGCTCTTCCAATGACAGGTGCAACAGCGCGGCGGTGAGTCGATCCAAAGGAGCAGGCGCCGATGCGCCGCTCGACGTCGACCGATGCCCTGCGCCGGCGGCAATCTCGGACCGCTCGGCTGGAGCGAGGTCGCGATGCAACTGGGTCACCGTGGCGAAGAGGCGGATCGGCAGGTCGGCAGCGCTGCCGAGCGCGCGCGCGCCGATGGCACGCATCAAGGTCGCGTGCACCAGCGTATCGGACACTTCGCACGGCTCGGCGCTGCCCGAAACGAGAGCGCGGGCGTAGCGGCGAAGCCGCGGCGTCATGACCCTGAGTTCGTCCCGCACGCCCTGCCCTCAACGCTCCTGACGCGCGGAATCATTCGCGAACGCGCGTTAACCAAAAAGTAACCAACTTCGGGGCGGCTGCCTACGCTATTCTTTAAGGTCGCAGCATTCGTCCGTCGGCTTGCAACCGTCATGCGCTGCGCTTACACGCGGCTGTTCATCGGCGGGGCACCGTCGTTCTTGCGGGACCAGGATGACCGAAGCGGCTTTGAGAGCGACCACCACGAAGACGGGGCTGCTCGCAGGCAAACGCGGGCTGGTGCTCGGCGTCGCCAACAACCGCTCGATCGCCTGGGGCATCGCCAAGCAGGCCGCGGCGCAGGGCGCCGAACTCGCATTCACCTACCAGGGCGAGGCCCTGGGCAAGCGCGTGCGCCCGCTCGCCGAGGGACTCGGCGCCAAAGTGGTCGGCCATTGCGACGTCACCGACCCGGCCTCGATCGACGCCGTGTTCAAGGTCGTCGAGGAGGAATGGGGCGAGCTCGACTTCCTCGTCCACTGCATCGCCTTCTCCGACCATCGCCAGCTGACCGGCCGCTACGTCGACACCACGGCCGACAATTTCGCGATGACGATGATGATCTCTTGCTTCTCCTTCACCGCTGTGGCGCAGCGCGCCGAGAAGCTGATGAAGAACGGCGGCTCGATGCTGACCCTGACCTATTTCGGCGCCGAAAAATGGATGCCGCACTACAACGTCATGGGCGTCGCCAAGGCCGCACTCGAGGCCAGCGTGATGTACCTCGCCGCCGACCTCGGCGAGAAGGCGATCCGCGTCAACGCGATCTCCGCCGGCCCGATCAAAACGCTGGCGGCCTCAGGCATCGGCGATTTCCGCTATATCCTCAAGTGGAACGAGTACAACGCCCCGCTGCGGCGCACCGTAACCACCGACGAGGTCGGGGAGACCGCGGCCTTCCTGCTGTCCGACTTCTCGCGCGGCATTACCGGCGAGGTGCTGCACGTCGATGCCGGCTACCACATCGTCGGCATGAAGAACCCGGCGGCACCCGACATCGGCGCGCTGGTCAAGGAGTAGGCCTTCCTTCTCCCGCAGGGAGAGAAGAGAAGGACCCGCCCATGTCCCACAACACCTTCGGCCACCTCTTCCGCGTCACCACCTTTGGCGAGAGCCACGGGCGCGCGATCGGCTGCGTGGTCGACGGCTGCCCGCCCCTGATCTCGCTGGAAGAGGCCGACATCCAGGTCTTCCTCGACAAGCGAAAGCCGGGACAGTCGCGCTTCACCACGCAGCGACGGGAGAGCGACACGGTGCGCATCCTCTCGGGGGTGGTGCCCGACAGCGACGGTCGCCAGGTCACCACCGGCACGCCGATCGCGCTCGTCATCGAGAACGAGGACCAGCGCTCCAAGGACTACAACGCGCTGCGCGATACCTATCGGCCAGGCCACGCCGACTTCACCTACGAGGCCAAATACGGCGTCCGCGACCACCGCGGTGGCGGACGCTCCTCCGCGCGCGAGACGGCATGCCGGGTGGCAGCGGGCGCGATCGCACGCAAGGTGGTGCCCGGCGTGACGATCCGCGGCGCGCTGGTGCGGATGGGCGAGCACGCCGTTGATCGCGCGCGATGGAACTGGGACGAGATTGCCCGAAACCCGTTCTTCTGCCCCGATGCCGAGGCCGCCAAGGCATTCGAGACCTACCTCGACGGCATCCGCAAGGCTGGGTCGTCGGTCGGCGCCGTGCTCGAGGTCGTAGCCGACGGCGTGCCGGCCGGCTGGGGCGCGCCGCTCTACGCCAAGCTCGACGCCGACCTCGCCGGTGCCTTCATGTCGATCAACGCGGTCAAGGGCGTCGAGATCGGCGACGGCTTCGCCGCCGCCAGCCTACGCGGCGAGGACAACGCCGACGAGATGCGGCCCGGCTTCGACGGCCGGCCGGAGTTCTCCGCCAACCATGCCGGCGGCATCCTCGGTGGCCTCTCGACGGGCCAGCAGATCGTGCTGCGCTTCGCCGTGAAGCCGACGTCGTCGATCCTGACACCGCGCCAGAGCGTCATGCGAAGCGGCGAGGCTACACAGGTGGTCACCAAGGGCCGCCACGACCCCTGCGTCGGCATCCGCGCCGTGCCAGTGGGCGAGGCGACGATGGCCTGCGTGCTGGCCGACCACTTCCTGCGTCACCGCGGGCAGGTAGGCTGAGCGAAGCTAAAAAGAAACGGCACCTGCTGGTACCATTTGCAAACTTCGGTTGCGTCTGCCGCAGGCTTATTCGGCGGCGATCTTGAAGTCGGGGAACGAGCAGGCGGCATCGACCTTGAGCTCGTTCGCGACCTTTGCCTTGGAGCGGAATGCCACGATCTTGGGCTCCTCGAAGGCCAGCCCCAACGTCTTCCACACATCGACCAGCGCGTCGACAAGCTCAGCGACGTGGGCATCGGTATGGAACGGCGTCGGCGTAATGCGCAGGCGCTCGGTGCCCTTGGCGACCGTCGGGTAGTTGATCGGCTGGATGTAGACGTTGTGGCGCTCGAGCAGCATGTCGGAGGCCGCCTTGCACAGCTCGGCGTCGCCGACGAAGACCGGCACGATATGCGAGGGGTTGGCCATGACCGGCAGGCCGGCCGCCGAGAGCGCGTGCTTGGTCAGCAGTGCTTGGCGCTGGTGACGGGCGCGCAGCTCGTTACCCTTCTTGAGGATCTCGACGGCCTTGTTGGCGGCGGCGGCGATCGCCGGCGGCAGCGCGGTCGTGAAGATGAACGATCCGGCGTAGGAGCGCACGGCATCGACGATCGCTTTGTCGGCGGCAATGTAGCCGCCCAGCGTGCCGAAGCCCTTCGCCAGCGTGCCCTCGATGACGTCGACCCGGTGCATCAGGCCCTCGCGGTCGGCAATGCCGCCGCCGCGATTGCCGTAGAGGCCGACCGCGTGGACCTCGTCCATGTAGGTCATCGCGTTGTACTTCTCGGCAAGATCGCAGATCTCCTTGATGGGCGCGATGTCGCCGTCCATCGAGTAGAGGCTCTCGAACACGATCAGCTTGTTGCGCTCGGGACCGGCTGCGCGCAGCAGCTCCTCGAGGTGGGCCACGTCGTTGTGGCGGAAGATCATGCGCTGCGCCGACGAGCGGCGCACACCCTCGATCATCGAATTATGGTTCAGCGCGTCCGAAAGGATCAGGCAGTCGGGAATGAGGTCGGCGATCGTCGCGATTGATGCGAGATTCGAGATCCAGCCCGAGGTGAAGACCAACGCGCCGTCCTTGCCATGCAGATCGGCCAGCTCGGCCTCGAGCTTTACCAGCGGATGGCTGGTGCCGGCGATGTTGCGGGTGCCGCCGGCGCCGACGCCGTGCTTGGCGGCAGTCTCAGTCATCGCCGAAATGACTTCGGGATGACGACCCATGCCGAGGTAGTCGTTCGAGCACCAGATGGTGACGTCCTCGGCGTGGCCGCTGCTGCGGTGCCAGAGGGCGGTGGGAAAATGTTCCGCACTACGCTCGAGATCGGCGAACACCCGGTAACGGCGTTCCGCTTCCAGCTTGCCGATGGCGTTGGCGAAGTGATGGCGATAGCTCATCCTGAACCCTATGCGCTGCGACTTCGGACTGGCCGCTGTCGAAGTGTCAACTGCGGCGACTGTCAACCTAAGCTGACACCCTCTTCATACTCCGGTTTGGATCTATAGCAATTCCAAAATGTCGTGCCGAGAGGCAGATGGTCCCATCTCGGGCATTTCCAACCTTGAAGGTTGTGAAATCCTGCAGCCCCGCGTCAGTCGCGGACCGGCTCATGGCGCAACGCAACGCGCATGAAGAGGTAGAGCAGCACGAAGCCGGACAGACCAAAGATCACCTCGAGGCCGCGGCTGATCAGCGGTGGCAACGATAAAATGCCGCCGAGCGCCCAGCCCGCCGCCCAGGACGCGCCTACGACCTCTGTACCGACCAGGATCGCCACGGCGATAAGGGTCGACAGCTTCAAAGGGTTGATCGCCCCACGTGCGGCCACAGTCTCGATCCTCTTTATCTTCCAGAAAAACCAAGAGAACTGCTTGGCGATCAGGAAACCAGCGACGGATCTCGTGATCGTCCGGGACGCAGCGCGCTGCGCCGCCACAACGCCGATGTGCGCTATCCTCGGATGGTTGTCAAAACTGTCCCCGACTGGACGAAGCGTCGGTTCATGTTGTCCCGAGGCCGTCACTCGGCCTCGCGATTACCGAGCGCGTTGATCCTTCAGATCGCGCTTAGGAACGCGCCGAGACCGGTTCGTTCATGCCCTTGCCGAAGCCCTCGACGATTGCGTCATGGAAGCGCGTGAGCCAAGCCTCAGCCTCCGCGGCGCGGAGAAGCGCCGCCTCGGTACGCTTCTCGGCAGTCGCCGCACGCTGCTCGGCCGCCTTCAGCTGCTCTTTGTGGAATGCGGCGAGCTGCTTGGAATAGTCCTCGGCCGTCTGTGCCCGCTCTTCGGCCCAGCGCACGGCGTTGGAGGCCTCGTTGATCAGATCGATTGCCGCACCCCAATCCCGCCGTTCGGCCGGAGGCGGCACGTCGGCGGCAGCAAGCTCGGTGCGAGCCTGAAATTGGAAGACCTTCTCGCGGGCGCTGGGCGCCGCGTCGTTCTCGGGCTTGTCCTCGTCGAGCATCACCTTCTTGATCTCCATGGTCGTATCCTTCGTCGAACAGGGCGTGCGGAACAGTTCTCGATCAAGCGCCGTCTCCGGCAAACTCGGGTCCTCGGAACTTGTGGATGTTGGTCTGTCCTTCCTGTTCGTGAACCTCTTCGGCGAGGTCATGCGGCCCGACGCTGCGCGTCAACCGCTGCCGCTTCAGCTCCTCGAGCTGCGTCAGAAGCTTCTCACGGCTGTTTCGGGCGATCGACAACGCGCCCTGCGCCAAGGCGCGTTCGGCCCTTTCGCTTTGCACCTCTTCGATCAGCTTGCGGTTGGTGCTCTCGATGGCGATACGTTCCTGCTCGTGACGCGCGACCGCGTCTTCGAGCTGGTTCTTCAACGCGATACAGCGGCTGTCGAGCTGCTCGATTTGAGCATCCTTGGCCGAAACCGCGTTGGCGAGCATGCTGCTGCGCTCGTGGGCTTCTTGGTGCCGCGTTCCAAGTGACGCGGCCTGCTCGGCCAGCCGGCGGATTTCCTCCTGCGCATTGCTCTGCTTGCGCTCGGCGACCAGCCTGTCGGCCTGTGCGTCCTTGGCCGCCCGCTCCAGCTGCCGAACCTGCTCGATCTTGTCGTTCACGAGGGCGCGGGACTGCTCGAAGATCTTGGTCGTCGTCGTGTGACGACTTTCGAGCGCCTCGACCTGCGACAGCAACGCCGCGATCTCGTTGTCGTACGCGACCTTCTCCTGAGAGCGGGCGTGCTCGGCGGCGCGGCGGAGTTCCTGCTCGGTCGCGATCTTCAGTTCCAGCGTGCTGACCGTCGCGCTCGCGGCGGCGGCATCGTTCTCGAGTTCCGCGACGCGCCGCTTGGCTGAAGTAAGAGACGGTTGCAGCCGGTCGGCGATCCCTTGCAGGCGACGCATCTCCCCACCGCTGGCCTCGTGCTGATCGCGCAGCTCGAGGAAGCGCGCTCGCTCGTTGGCCAGTTCCTGCTCGACCTGGTTGAGCTCCTCGGCGAGGCTGCGGCGCGCCTCGCCGTGGTCCGCGTTGGCCTGCGTTTCCGTCGCGAGCTGGCGCATCGTCCAGTCGAGCTTGGAGGTGACGTCGTCGTGGGCGATCTGCAGGTTTCTCAGCTGGCCCGACCTGTTCTCTACGACATCCTCGTGCAGCTTGATCTGGTTGTGCGCCTCCGCCAGCGCGTTCTCCAGCCGCGAATTCGCGGCCCTGAGCGCGTGCGCTTCGGAACGGATCGTCTGCGCGTCGGTCTTCTCGCGAGCGAGCAGAGCCGTCGTCTCGGCGAGGCGGGTCTGCGCCTCCGCATGGGACACGATGAAATCCTGCATCGGCTTGGCGACCGAGGCGAACTCTTGACGCAGGCTGTAGAGCTCGTCGAGGCGGCTGATAAAATAGGCGATCTGCTCGCCGACCCGCTCGCCCTTCTCGCCGAACTCGCCGAACGGCGATGTCAGCGCCTTGGGCTGGGTGACGACAACGGCCGGCGCGGCGACGCGGTCCGGCGGGCGGGCGTCGATCTCTCCTCCGAACATCCGCTGGAGGAAGCCAGTTCTGTTGCCGGTCATGCGAGACGCCTTGCCTATTCCAGAGGAAGTGACTGTAGCATGACCCAGCCCTCGGTGGGTTGTCGGCACAATTGGGGTGGCAGGAGGCCCACAGCTCGTGAGAGCGCGCCCATGAGGACGTCGAGCTTCTCTTCCGCGGCGAGGAACCGTCGCTTGTACTCCGCGGCCTCGGCCTTGACGTGCTGAAGCTTCTCGGTAACGGAGTCGAAGCTCCGCTCGTATTGGCTGACCTGCTGTTCGAGCGAAATAAAACTCCGCTTGAGTTGCTCGTGTTCGACAAGGGGGCTCACCAAAGCGGCGGCCCGTTTGATCGTCGCGAGGGCGTCGGCGAGTTCGGCCGGTGAGGGCGCGGCGCGCACGCCCGCGCTGGCTGCCAGGACGTCCGGAACCTCGGTCAGATCCATGCTCGTGGCAGAAGTACCGTGGAAGCAGCCACGAAGATGGCCCGCCAGCTCCTCGAGAAGGGAGCGGCTGACGCCCGGCATGTAGATCGCCAAACTCTGGTCGATTGGGTCCAGGGGCGGCGACATGGAAAAAAGTGCCTCGTAGGAATTGGCGGGGATTTCCATTTACGCCTGAAGATTTGTCAAGGCTCTGCTCGGCCAGATGCTTAAAATCGCGGCGAAATAGGGGGGAGAAGGTCAGAGACGCCGGTTGCAGTTACATCGGCTTGGTCCAGCCGTGGACATTGTAAAAAGATATGGGAAAGGTCACGCCCCCGGGCGAAAGCTGGCATGGCGCGGCACTCACGGGTTAGGGTCGCAAGACGCTTTCGCCGCGAGATCCACATGGTTTCTTCCGTCTTCCGCTTCGCCGCCGCCTCGCTCGGCCTGTTGCTGGCCTTTCCCGTCCGCGCTGCCGAGATCACCGACGAGCGCCTGCTCGACGCCGGATCCGACAAGAGCGAATGGCTGATGAACGGCCGCACCTACGCGGCCGACCGCTTCTCTCCGCTCGACCAGATCGACACCGGCAACGTGGCGAAGCTCGCGCCGGCATGGATCTACCAGACCGGCAAGCCGGCGACCTTCCAAGCGACGCCGCTCGTCGCCGACGGCATGCTCTACCTCAGCGAGCCGATGTCGTCCGTCACCGCGCTCGACGCCCGGACCGGCGCCAGGCTCTGGCACTACGAGTACAAGGTGACCGTGCCGGCCAAGAAGCTCTGCTGCGGCCCGGCCAACCGTGGCGTCGGGCTCGGCTACGGCAAGGTCTACATCGCCACCGTCGACGCCCACCTCGTGGCGCTCGACGCCAAGACCGGCAAGCTCGCGTGGGACGTGGTGCTGGCGACGCCGCAGGCCGACACGGCCGAGAGCAACGCCATGATGAAGGGCGTCGGCAACGATGTCTCGCGTCAGGCCTCCGGGCAAAGCGGCTTCGGCGCCAATTCGGCACCGCTGGTCTACGACGGCAAGGTCTTCGCCGGCGTCGTCGGCGTCGGCTATGGGCTCCACCTCGAGGCCGAGCGGCCCGGCGCGCCGCTCGGCACCGTGGTCGGCATCGCCGGCAAATACGGCGCGTCGGGCTTCCTCGCCGCTTTCGATGCGCAGACCGGCAAGCGCGTATGGCAGTGGGACACGACGCAGCCCGGCTGGGAGGGCGACTACGTCGAGAAGACCGCCTACGGCGTGCCGCTGCCGCGCGACATCGCTCACGAGAAGGCCGAGGATTTGCGCGACAAGGACGCCTGGAAATACGGCGGCGGCTCGATGTGGAACACGCCGGCGGTCGATCCCAAGCTCGGCCTGCTGTACTTCGGCACCGGCAATCCTTCACCGCAGGCCACCGGCACCGGGCGCCCCGGCGATAACCTGTGGAGCGTGTCGCTCGTCGCGCTCGACGTGAAGACCGGCAAGCTCAAGTGGGGCTTTCAGCAGGTGCCGCACGACCTGTGGGGTTACGATGTCGCCAGTCCCGCCTCGCTCTTCGACGTGACAGTGGAGGGGCGGAGCATCCCGGCCGTGGGCGAGGCCTCGAAGATCGGCTGGTACTTCGTCAACGACCGCCGCGACGGCAAGCTGCTCTTCAAGTCCGAGCCTTTCGTCCCGCAGGAGAACCTCTTCGCCAAGCCTTCGCCCGAGGGCGTCACGACTTCGCCCGGGGTCGGCGGCGGCGCCTCGTGGTCGCCGGTGTCGGTCGATAGCAGGAAGGGCGTCGCCTACGTCGCGGCGTTGCACCTGCCGACGACCTTCAAGACGGCGACCCTCCCGGCCGCCGACGGCAAGCCGCCGGTCGACTACACCACCGCCGAGCCGGCCGACGTGCCGCGCTTCGGCACGCTGACGGCGCTCGACCTGCAGCACCAGGGCAAGGTGCTGTGGCAGGTCAAGACTCCGCAGCCGCTGGTCGGCGGCGTTGTGGCGACAGCGGGCGGCCTGGTGTTCACCGGCGAGGGCGGCGGCGACTTCGACGCCTACGACGCGGCCACCGGCAGGAAGTTGTGGCGCTTCGCATGCGGCGCCGGCGTCAACGCCCCACCCATCACCTACGCCATCGACGGCCGTCAGTACGTGGCGGTGGCGGCCGGCGGCAGCGCCATCTGGGGTTACCCGCAAGGCGACGCGCTCATGGTGTTCGCTCTCCCGCAGTAGCGGAGGCGGCAAACTCGCGCGGTCGAGAACCTTCGCGGACGGCGACGATTGGCGGCATCGGAAGCGAGGGCGCCATGACATCCACCGCGGTCGAAGAGCATCGTCGCGATCAGCCTAAGGGCGGGCTGGGCTCACGTGTCTGGCATCTCGTAACCCTGTTCGGGCCCGGCATCCTGGTGATGCTGGCCGATACCGACGCTGGGTCCATCGTCACGTCGGCGCAGAGCGGGGCGCAATGGGGCTACAAGCTCCTCGTGTTCCAGTTCATTCTGATCCCCATCCTCTACATTGTGCAGGAACTGGCCGCGCGGCTCGGGATCGTCACCGGCAAGGGCCACGCGGTGTTGATCCGCGAGCATTACGGCGCGGTCTGGGCCTGGGTCTCGACCACGACGCTGGTCGTGGCCTGCGCCGGCGCGCTGCTCACCGAATTTGGCGGCATCGCCGCCGTGGGATCGATGGTGCATCTGCCGGTGTGGCTCAGCCTGCTGCTCGCGGTGGGCGCGCTGGCGGCCATGGCGGTCACGGGGTCGTACAAGAGCGTGGAGCGGATCGCGCTGGCGATCGGCGCCTTCGAGGTGGCCTTCATCGGGGTGGCGATGATCGCCCATCCCAGCTGGTCGCAGTTCGTCGCGGAAATGACCAACATCCCGATCGCCGACCCGAAGTACCTGATGCTGGTCTCGGCCAACATCGGCGCGGTGATCATGCCGTGGATGGTGTTCTACCAGCAATCGTCCGTCATCGAGAAAGGCCTGACGAAGGAGCAGCTCGGCTCCGCGCGGCTCGACACGGCGATCGGCTCGGTGGTGACCCAGCTCATCATGGCGGCGGTGCTCGTCGCTGCGGCATCGGCGCTGGCCGGCAAGGGCGACAGCAAGTCGCTCGAGAGCGTCGGCCAGGTGGCCGGCGCGCTGACCCATACGCTCGGGCCGATCGCCGGAAACCTCTGCTTCGGCCTCGGCGTCCTCGGTGCCTCCTTCGTCGCGGCCGTGGTGGTGACGCTGACCGCGGCGCGTACTATCGGCGAGCTGAGCGGCTTCAAGCACTCGCTCGATCGTTCGCCCTCGCAGGCACCGTGGTTCTACTCGATCTACATCGTCGTGCTGCTGGCCGCGGCGGGGGTCGTGCTGGCCGGCGCCAACCTCGTCACGCTGTCCGTCGGCGTGCAGGTCATGAATGCGATGCTGCTGCCCATCGTGCTGGGCTTCCTGTTCCTGCTGGCGCGCAAGCTCCCTGAGGAACACCGGCTCCGGGGCTGGTACGCGTGGCTCGTCGGCGGCCTCATGCTGGTGACGACAATCCTCGGGCTCTACGCCGGCATCACCGGCAATGCTAAGTAGGCCAAGCCCCTGATCGAGCTTCGTTTCATGCGCGAGCCTTGAATAAGAACAACTCTATTCTACGACGGCTGCGGCCGAACGCCTTTGGCGAGGTGGTGATGACAGCATTACCGGACCGGTCTGAACAGGATCAGACCCAGCGATGACCGACGTTCTGCACCTCCCCACTCGTTCCAGGTTCAGCCTGCGCCGCTTCCTCGCCGTGGCCGGCCCGGGCATCGTGGTCATGCTCGCCGATACCGACGCCGGATCGGTGGTGACAGCCGCGCAGAGCGGCGCGCAATGGGGCTACAAGCTCCTCGCCTTCCAGTTCATCCTGATTCCGATCCTCTACCTCGTGCAGGAGCTGACGGTGCGGCTCGGCATCGTCACCGGCCAGGGCCACGCCGCGCTGATCCAGCACCACTTCGGCAAGGCCTGGGCCTGGGTGTCGGTGACGACGCTGATGGTCGCCTGCATCGGGGCGCTGCTCACCGAGTTCGCCGGGCTCGCCGGCATCGGCGACATGATCGGCGTGCCGACCGCGCTCACCATGGGCTTGGCCGTCGCCACGCTGGTGCTCATGGCGGTCACGGGCTCGTACCGCAGCGTCGAACGAATCGCACTGGCCATCGGCCTGTTCGAACTGGCCTTCCTCGTCGTCGCCGTGATCGCCCACCCCACGATGAGCGAGCTCGTGCGCGACGCCGTCTCGATACCGATCGCCGATCCCAAGTACCTGCTGCTGGTCTCGGCCAACATCGGCGCGGTGATCATGCCGTGGATGGTGTTCTACCAGCAGTCGGCGGTCATCGAGAAAGGCCTGACAACGGCCGACCTGCCGTCCGCGCGCGCCGATACCGCCATCGGTTCGATCGTGACCCAGCTCATCATGGCGGCGGTGCTGGTCGCCACCGCGGCGGCGCTGTCGCACGGCCCGGCCAAGTCGCTCGACACGGTGCAGCAGATCGCCGACGCGCTGACGGGTGTGATCGGCGCCACCGCCGGGCGGCTGTGCTTCGGCCTGGGCGTCGCCGGCGCGGCGATGGTGGCCGCCATCGTCGTGACGCTGACGGCGGCGCGCACGCTGGGCGAGATCGTCGGCTACGAGCACAAGCTCGATAAGCCGGTGGGCGAGGCGCCGTGGTTCTACGCCGTCTACACGCTGGCGCTTGTCGTCGGCGCGCTGGTCGTGCTGTCGGGCGCGAGCATGGTGCAGCTGTCGGTCTACGTCCAGGTCATGAACGCGATGCTGCTGCCGATCGTGCTCGGCTTCCTCTACCTGCTGGCGCGTCGCCTGCCGGCGCCCTATCGGCTGCAGGGCACGGCCGCGACGGTGACGGCGGTGCTGATGATCGTGACGGTGGTGCTAGGCCTCTACTCAGGCATCGCCGGCCTCTTCACCTGAGACAGGGCAACGCCCGATATCTTCAGAGGTGGCGGTGCATGAAGCGCCCTACCGCCGTGCTCTTGTGGCCGCCGACGTAGTGGCTGCCTTTGCCCTGCGGCCCATGCCCGCCTACGCGGTGCGAACCGGGCCGCGCGGCCTCCGCCGGAGTCCCGGCGAGGGCGATGGCCAGGGCGCAAGTGGCCAGGCCCAAGATGATCTTAGTCACGATCTCTGATCCCATTTGTTGACGGCAAGCCAGCCTCGCCGTCTTGGTCGTCCAGCCCGAGACCTTCACGCCTCGGCCGTCTCTCCCGACAGCTCGCGCCAAAGCAGGATCAGCGCGGCCATTACGGCCGGGCCGACGAAGAGCCCGAGCAGGCCGAAGGTCTCGACCCCGCCGAGGATGCCGAGCAGCACCCACAGGAACGGCAGCTTCGTGGCGCCGCCGATCAGCTTGGGCCGCACGAAATGGTCGGCGAGGAAGGTCGTGAGGAAGCCGCCGCCGATGACCACGATCGCCATCGCCGTCTTGCCGGCGGCGAGCAGGGCGAGGGCGGCGACCACGATGGCGATACCGGCGGCGAAGGGCACCATCGCCGCCACCGCGCTCAGCGCGCCGAACAGGATCGGGTGCGGCACGCCGGTGAAGAGATAGATCACGCCGAGCACCACGCCCTCGCCCAGGCCGACGAGCACGAGGCCGTTCACCGTGCCGTGCACCGAGGCCACCATCTGCCGCCCGATCTTCTCGCCGCGCGGGCCGAACAGGCGGTTGGAGGCCGTCAGGCACTGCCGGTGCACCGCCTCGCCCTCGCTGAAGAAGATGAAAAGCGCGAGCAGCGCGAAGCCGAACAGCACGATGCGATGGAGCGCGTCCTTGCCGACATTGCGCCCGAGCTCGCGATTCGACGTCGTGTCGATCTTCTCCGCCCATTCCTTGGCGAAGCCGGAATGCGAGAGGTTCTCGTTCCACCAATTGGTGACCGGACCGGCCACCTTGGGCGGCAGCTTGTTGACCGCGTCGGGCACCGGGATGCCGTTCTGCTCGGCCTGCTTGCCGTAGTCGAGGACGGTATGAGCCTCGCGCGCCGCCTCGATGCCGACAGCGAGGAGTGGGACCAGGAAGATCAGCAGCACCAGCAGCGCGAAGATCCCCGGCAGCATCTCCTTGCGCATCCACGCCGGGACGCGAGCGGCAGTGCGCGTGAAGAGCGGCCACAGCGCGATCCCCAGCACGAGCGCCCAGACCAGCGCGCGCAGGTAGTTCTCCAGGACGTAGAGCCCCAGGCCGAGCAGGGCCAGCGAGAGCGCGAGTCGGGCGGCGAAGTGCCATTGGCCGCGCGAGGCATCCTCTGGCGGACCCATAGGGCCGCCGTCGCGGTGCGGCTCAGGCTCCTGGCGCGGCGGCGCGCCCCCGCCGTTGCTCTCGCGCTTGGGTCCGAACCATTCGGTCAGCTTGCTCATTCAAACTCCCACGGCCGAGGCGTGAAGCGCCCGCCGAACCAATGCTTTGACGGCTGCGAGCTTGGGCTGCAATCGCCGCGTGTTCAAGGCTGGAGAGGAGGGGTGCTGCGCGCTTGCGGCCTCAGGTCAGGCCGGCACGAGCGCCGGCGCGTTGCGGCCGAGCACGTCGGGCATGAACTCGCCGGCGTGCTTGATGGTGAAATCCCAGATCGACTCGCCAACCGGCGTCGGGTTCCAGTTGGCGCGGCGCACCAGGAACCAGTGTCGGATGATCGGCAGGCCGACGACGTCGAGCACGGCGACGCGGTGCGACTCAACCTCCGCCTCGATCGTGTGCGCCGAGATCAGCGACAGCCCGAGCCCGGCCATGACCGCCTGCTTGATCGATTCGTCGGAACCGATCTCGAACTTGATCCGCGGCCGGCCGGTCGGCACGTCGCCGAAGAAATAGTCGAACACGCCGCGCGTGCCCGAGCCTTCCTCGCGCAGGATGAAGACCTCCTTGGCGAGATCGGCCTTGGTGATCCCCACGCGCCCGACCATCGGGTGGTCGAGCGGCGCGATCACCACCTGCGGATGCTCGCCGATCTCCTGGCTGATCACCGGGAAGTCGACCGGCGGCTGACCCATCAGCGCGATGTCGATGGCGTAGTCGCGCAGCAGCTTCACCGTCTCCTGCCGGTTACCGATGGAGAGCGAGATGTCGATCTTCGGATTGCTCCGGGAGAAGCCGGCGATGAGCCGGGGTGCGAAATACTTGGCGGTGGAGACCACGCCCACCGAGACGTGGCCGGCGTGCTTGCCCTTCAGCGCGCCCAGCGTATTGCCGAGCTCGACCAGCAGCATCTCCATGCGGATCGTCGTGTTGACGACCTCCTGGCCAGCGTCGGTCAGGCGCAGCCGCCCGGCCGCACGGTCGAAAAAGGCCAGTCCGACGTCGCCCTCCAGCAGCTTGATGCGAGCGGTGAGCGCCGCCGGCGTCACCTTGAGGATGTCGGCCGCGGTCGCGATGGTGCCGCTCTGCGCCACGGCGCGGACGGTCTGCAGCTGCTTGAGTGTGAGACGGCGCATTCCTTCTCTTAAAAAATTTTGAAGGCGGCCTCAATGCTCTTCATTTTTCATGGGCTTTGCGCCATGGGAAGGATCGGCGAAGAGTGGGACGAGGGAATGCTGGATCTGAACGGGATGGCATCGGCGGACGGGCTCGGTGGCTTCCTCGATGCCGCCGTCGCTGCCGATCCGAAGCTGGCGCCGGTCGCCGCGGTGGTCCGCGCCGTGGCCGCGGCCGCCATCGAGACCGCCGGTCAGATCGCGCTGGGACCGCTCGGCGGCGAGGCCATGCCCGAAGGCGGCCACCAGAACGCCGGTGGCGACGTGCAGAAGGCGCTGGACCTGCTGACGGACAGGCTGTTCACGCAGGCGCTGCAAGGCGCGCCGGTCGCGGTGCTGGTCTCGGAAGAGCTCGACGCGCCCAAGGTGCTCAACGACGGCGCGCCACTCGTGGTGGCGATCGACCCGCTCGACGGCTCCTCGAACATCGAGACCAACGTCTCGGTCGGCACCATCTTCTCGATTCTGCCGGCGATCCCCGGCGCTGTAGATCCCGCCGCGCACTTCAAGCAGCCGGGCGCCAACCAGCTCGGCGCCGGCTTCGTGGTCTACGGGCCGCAGACGCTCATCGTGCTGTCCGTCGGCGGCCCGACCGCCTCGTTCATCCTCGATCCGCGCTCCGGCAGTTTCGCCGTGATGAACCCAGCGATGGCGATCAAGCCCGACAGTCACGAATACGCGATCAACACCTCGAACTACCGGCACTGGGACCCGGCGGTGCGCGCTTTCATCGACGACGCGCATCTTGGGGAGGAGGGCCGGCTCTCGCGCAACCACAACATGCGCTGGATCGCCTCGATGGTAGCCGACGCCTATCGCATCTTCACCCGCGGTGGCGTGTTCCTCTACCCCGGCGACAGCCGCAAGGGCTACAACCTCGGCCGGCTGCGCCTGCTCTACGAGGTCAGCCCGATCGCCTTCCTGGTCGAGCACGCCGGCGGCAAGGCCACCGACGGCGCCCGCCGCATACTCGACATCGTCGCCGACGACGTGCACCAGCGCTGCCCGCTGGTGTTCGGCTCAGCGCAGGTCGTCGACACCATCGCGCAGTACCACATCGATCCCAAGCTCGTGCAGAACCGCTCACCGCTGTTCCAGTCGCGCGGGCTCATGACGGGGTGACGGACGCTTTGTGATGGAAACGCGCGTCAATCCGGGGCGGCGCAGCCGAACCCGGAACCGGTGCGCCTCGGCCTCTCCGGCAAGAGTGAAGAGCACCGGTTCCGGATCTCCGCTTCGCTCCGTCCGGAATGACGGTGTCGAGGGCGCTCGGTGAGTGCCAAGCACCCGATCATCTCCGTCACCGGCTCGTCGGGCTCGGGTACGACGTCGGTGCGCGACACGTTCGAGCAGATCTTCCGGCGCGAGCAGGTCAAGGCGCTTTACATCGAGGGCGACGCCTTCCACCGCTACGATCGCGTCGAGATGCGCGACGAGATGAAGGCGCGGGCCGAGCAGGGCAACCACCAGTTCAGCCATTTCGGGCCCGAGGCCAACCTGCTCGACAAGCTCTGCGAGGTATTCCAGGCCTACGGCGAGCGCGGCGAGGTGACGATGCGCCACTACGTCCACGACATCGTCGAGGCCGAGAGGTACCGCATCGCCCCGGGCAATTTCACCGATTGGGAGACCATGACCGAGCCCTCCGACATGCTCCTCTACGAGGGGCTGCACGGCGCGGTCGTGACGGACACGATCAACACGGCCCGGTACGCCGACCTCAAGATCGGGGTGGTGCCGGTCATCAATCTCGAGTGGATCCAGAAAATCCACCGCGACCGCGCCATCCGCGGCTATTCCACCGAAGCCGTGATCGACGTCATCCTCGGCCGCATGCCGGACTACGCCCGCTACATCTGCCCGCAGTTTACCGAAACCGACATCAACTTCCAGCGCGTGCCGACGGTCGACACGTCGAACCCCTTCGCCGCGCGCTGGGTGCCGACGGCGGACGAGAGCATGGTCATCATCCGCTTCGCCAACCCGCACGGCATCGACTTCCGCTACCTTCTCAACATGGTGCACGACAGCTTCATGAGCCGGGCGAACTCGATCGTGATCCCCGGCGCCAAGCTGGATCTGGCGATGCAGCTCATCCTCACGCCCTTCATCATGAAGCTGGTCGAGCGGCGGCGGAGGCTGGTGGCGTGAGGCTGGAAGCGCTCATCTTCGACGTCGACGGCACGCTGGCCGAGACCGAGGAGCTGCATCGCCAGTCCTTCAACCTGACCTTTCAGCAGTTCAAGCTCGGCTGGTACTGGGACCCCGAGCTCTACGCCGCGCTGCTGCAGACCACCGGCGGCAAAGAGCGGATGATCCGCTACGTCGAGCACTACCGGCCGCAGGAGCGCGACGTGCTCCGGCAGCTGCCGGCGCTGCACCGCACCAAGACGCGCTGCTACCTCGACCTGCTCGCCAAGGGCGCGCTGAAGCTCCGGCCGGGCGTCGAGCGGCTCATCGACGAGGCGCAGGAGCGTGGCGTCAGGCTCGCCATCGCCACGACGTCGACGCCGCTCAACGTCAAGGCGCTGCTGCGCTCGACGCTCGGCGAGGACGCGCCGAACTGGTTCGCCATCGCCGCCGGCGACGTGGTCGACCGCAAGAAGCCCGATCCGGCGGTCTATTTCGAGGCGCTTGAGGCGCTCGGCGTCGGCCCGGCCAACACCGTGGCCTTCGAGGATTCCGCCAACGGGCTCCGCGCCGCCCGCCGCGCCGGCATCGCGGTAGTGGCGACGCCGAGCCTCTACCTGGCCTCGGAGGATTTCTCCGGCGCGGCGGCGGTGGTGTCCAACCTCGGCGAGCCCGACCGCCCGTTCCAGCACCTCGCCGGCGCCGAATTCCCGCAGCCCTGGGTCACGCTCGACGGGCTGCAGGCGCTGCTCGACTGCAATGCGGCGGGCTGAGCCCGGCGGTCGCACTCGCAGGCTGCAGTGACGCCAAGGCCTGTTGCCGGCATGACGCAGTCGCGCGAATAGGCGCTCGTCCCGTGGTGGGCTCCGACGGGAACGTCGCCGACACGTTGCTGCCAAGTTCCATCTTTAGGGGGAGCTCCGAACCTTCCCAGCGCAAGTTCGCGTCCGCATGATCGTCACGCTATGACCGGCATCGTCCGTCTCGCTCTCGTTCGCCCCTACACCTTCGTGGTGATGGCGATCCTGATCCTGATCTTCGGCGTGCTGTCGATCCTGCGCACGCCGACGGACATCTTTCCCGAAATCGGCATCCCGGTCATCTCGGTGGTTTGGTCCTACACAGGCCTGCCGCCGGCCGACATGTCGGGGCGCATCGTCTCCGTCTACGAGCGCGTGCTGACCACCACCGTCAACGACATCGAGCACATCGAGTCGCAGTCGGTGCCGGGCTACGGCATCGTCAAGATCTATTTCCAACCCTCGGTGAACATCGCCGCCGCGCAGAGCCAGGTCGTCTCGATCTCGCAGACCATCCTGAAGCAGCTGCCGGCCGGCATCACCCCGCCGCAGATGATCGTCTACAACGCCTCCAGCGTGCCGATCATCCAGCTCGCGCTGTCCAGCCCGACGCTGTCAGAAACGGCGCTGCAGGACTTGGCGCAGAACTTCGTGCGCCCTGCCCTCAGCACGATCCCCGGCGCCCAGCTGCCCTATCCCTACGGCGGCAAGGTGCGCCAGGTACAGATCGACCTCGATCAGAGCGCCCTGCGCGCCCACGGCATCTCCGCCGCCGACGTCGGTGCCGCGCTTGCCAAGCAGAACCTGATCACGCCCGTCGGTACGCAGAAGATCGGGGCCTACGAGTGGACGATCGACCTCAACGATTCGCCCAAGGTGATCGACGACTTCAACAATCTTCCCGTCAAGGTGGTCGACGGCGTCGTCGTCTTCATGCGCGACCTCGCGCACGTCCACAACGGCTCGCCGCCGCAGACCAACATGGTTCAGCTCGACGGCCGCAAGGGCGTGCTGATGTCGATCCTGAAGAACGGGTCGAATTCGACGCTCGACATCATCGCTGCCGTCAAGGCACGCCTGCCGGCGATCCGCGACACGCTGCCGCCCGGCGTCGACCTCAAATACGTCGCCGACCAGTCCGGCTTCGTGAGCTCCTCCATCACCTCCGTGGTGCGCGAGGGCGTCATCGCCGCGGCGCTGACCGCCACGATGATCCTGCTGTTCCTCGGCTCCTGGCGCTCGACGGTGATCATCACCGTTTCTATTCCGCTCGCCATTCTCGTCTCGATCACGATGCTGTCGGTGCTGGGCCAGACCATCAACGTGATGACCCTGGGCGGCCTGGCGCTGGCCGTCGGCATCCTCGTCGACGACGCCACGGTGACGATCGAGAACATCAACCGGCACATGGAGGAATTGGGCGAGGACATCCTCACCGCCATCACGCTCGGCGCCAAGGAGATCATGCCGCCGGCGACGATCGCGCTGTTCTGCATCTGCATCGCCTTCGTCCCGCTGCTGGCGCTGGGCGGTGTCGCCGGTTTCCTGTTCCGGCCGCTGGCGGAGGCGGTGGTCTTCGCCATGATCGCCTCGTACATCCTGACCTACACGCTGGTGCCGACGATGGCGCACACGCTGCTGCGTAACCAGGGTCACCACCACGGCGTCCACGAGGACAGCCCCGCCGCCAAGCCGCCCGGATTCTTCAAGCGCTTTCAGCTCGGCTTCGAGCGTCGCTTCGAGGCGCTGCGGCAGGGCTACGTCGGCCTGCTCGGCCGGGCGCTGGCGCGGCCCAAGCCTTTCGCCGGCGCCTTCCTCTGCGTGGCATTGCTGTCGCTCCTGCTCGTGCCGTTCCTCGGTCGCGACTTCTTCCCCGCCGTGGAATCCGACGCCATCCGCATCCACCTGCGCGCGCCCACCGGCACGCGCGTCGAGGACACCAGCCGCATCACCGCCGAGGTCGAGCGCGAAGTGCGGCGGCTACTGCCGCAGAAGCGCGTCGCCAGCATCGTCAACAACATCGGCCTGCCGGGCAGCGGCATCAACATCACCTACGGCAACACCGGCACGATCGGCGTCTTCGACGACGACATGCTGGTCACGCTGAACGAGGGCAACGAGAGCCCGGATGAATACGTCAAGATGCTGCGCGAGCGGCTGCCGGCGGACTTCCCCGGCGTGACCTTCTCGTTCCTTCCGGCCGACATGGTTAGCCAGATCCTGAACTTTGGGTCGCCGGCACCGCTCGACGTGCAGGTGATCGGCGCCAACGTCGCCGGCAACCGCGAATGGGCCGATGCCCTGCTGACGAAGATGCGCCACGTGCCCGGCATCGCCGACCCGCGCATCCAGGAGCGCTTCGGCAATCCCGCGCTCAAGGTCGACTTCAATCGCGAGCTCGCCGGCCTCGTGGGCCTGACCGAATCCGACGCCGCCGCCAGCCTCCAGGCGACGCTGTCAGGCTCGACGCAGACCGCGCCGACCTACTGGCTCGATCCCAAGAGCGGCGTGTCCTATCCCGTCTCGGTCCAGACGCCGCAATACGCCATCGACACGATCGGCGACCTCAAGACGCTGCCGCTGACCGCGGCGCGGTCGACGCAGCTACTCGGCGCGATGGCCTCCTTCTCGCCGGAGTCGCTGCCGGCCCTGGTCTCGCACTACGACGTCAAGAACACGATCAACATCTACGCCGCCACGCAGGATCGCGACCTGGGCGGCGTCATCGGCGACGTCGAGACGCTCATCGCTCAGGCCAAGCCGCATCTGCCCCGGGGCTCGACGGTAGAGATCCGCGGCCAGGCCGTCACCATGGGCAGCGCCTACACGCAGCTCATCGTCGGCCTCGCCTTCTCGATTGTGCTCATCTACCTGCTCATCGTCGTCAACTTTCAGTCGTGGCTCGACCCCTTCGTGATCGTCATGGCCTTGCCCGCCGCGCTCGCCGGCATTGCCTGGATGCTGTTCCTGTCGCACACGAGGTTGTCGGTGCCGGCGTTGACGGGCGCGATTATGTGCATGGGGGTCGCCACCGCCAACTCGATCCTGGTCATCGCCTTCGCCCGCGAGCAGCTCGCCGAGGGCAAGGATGCGCTGACCGCGGCGCTGGCGGCCGGTGCGGCGCGCCTGCGCCCCGTGACCATGACGGCGCTCGCAATGATCATCGGCATGGCGCCGATGGCGATCGAGCCCGGGCAGAACGCGCCGCTCGGCCGCGCCGTGATCGGCGGCCTGCTCTTCGCCACTGTCGCCACGTTGCTCTTCGTGCCGGTGGTTTTCAGCATTGTTCATGGTGGCCGTGATAGTAAGGCTCGCCGGCGCCACCCGCCTGTCCAACTTCCCGCCGCTTAAGAGGATCGACGACCGTGAACGATGTCATCCGCAGCAGGCCATCCCGGCGCCGTGGCATTCTCGTGCTCGGCGGCAGCATCGTGCTCGCCGCCGCAATGGTGGCGGTCGGCGTCGACGATCGCGCCAAGAGCATGCAGGAAGCCGGCCGCTGGGCCGACACCCAGGCCGTCCAGGCCGTGCGCCTCGTGACGCCGCGTGCCGGCCCGACGTCGGACGACCTCGAGCTGCCCGGCACGGTGCGCGCCTTCACCGCTGGCGCGCTCTACGCGCGGGCCAGCGGCTACGTCACCGCCTGGCACAAGGACATCGGCGCCCGCGTGAAGAAGGGCGACGTGCTCGCCGACATTTCCGCGCCCGACCTCGACCAGCAGCTCGCCCAGGGTAGAGCCCAGCTGATCCAGCTGCAGGCCGGCGTCGAGCAGGCCCAGGCCAACGCAGACCTCGGCAAGGCGGTCAACCTGCGCACCACACAGCTCGTCAAACAGGGCTGGTCGAGCGAGCTGAAGGGCGACACCGACCGTTACGGCGCCGCCTCCAGCGCCGCGGCCGTGGCGGTGGCTAAGGCCAACATCGCCGCCCAGCAGGCCGCCGTGCAGCGCCTCGAGGAGCTGGCCTCCTTCGAGAAGATCACCTCGCCCTTCGACGGCGTCGTCACCCAGCGCAACGTCGACGTCGGCGACCTCGTCACCGCCAACGGCACCTCGGGCAAGCCGCTGTTCCAGGTCTCCGACATCCACCGCGTCCGTGTCTACGTCGACGTACCCCAGGCCTTTCTTGGCGGGATGATGGCCGGCGTGAAGGCGACGCTGACGATCCCCGGCAGGACCGACACCTTCGGCGCGACAATCTCCTCAACCGCCAACGCGCTGGGCGAGGGCTCGCGCACCGCCCTGGTCGAGCTCCAGGCCGACAATGCCGACGACAAGCTCTGGCCCGGCGCCTTCACGGAGGTGTCGTTCCACATCCCGGCGCAGCCCGGCACGCTGGTGGTGCCGGCCACCACGCTGGTGTTCGGTCGCGCGGGCATGGAGGTCGCCGCCGTCAGCAAGGACCGCATCGTCACGCTGCGCCCGGTCGTCGTCGGCCGCAATCTCGGCACCGACGTCGAGATCGTGAAGGGCCTCGCTGCGGCCGACGAGCTGATCGACAACCCGCTCGAGACCACAATCTCGGGCGAGAAGGTGCGGATCGCCGAGAAGCGCTGATCCGGCGGCTTGGCCGTTCGATATCGCGTTGACGATCGGTTTACGACGAAACCGATCGCGCCTGACGCGGCGCGTGCTTTTGACTAGGCTCCGGCTAGGCGCAGCCTCCGGAAGGAAATATGGGCGAGCAAATGCGGATCTTCGTCGCGATCGCCACGACGGGGCGAGCGACGGTCCTTCTCGAAACGCTGCGCGAGCTGCGCGACCAGGAGCGGCCGGCCGACGCCATCTTCATCTGTCCGGCCGATCCCCATGACGTCGATGGCGACGCCATCGCCAGGCTCGGCCTGCCGATCCGCTACAGCCGGGGCTCGCGCGGCGCTTCGGCGCAGCGCAATGCCATCCTCCGCGACGTCGGCGCCGATGCCGACCTCGTCATGATCCTGGACGACGATTTCGTCATGGCGCGCGACTACCTCGCCGAGCTGGAGCGGCTGTTCCTCGACCAGCCTGAGGTCGTGATAGCGACCGGCACCCTGCTCGCCGACGACGTCAACGGGCCAGGGTTGACGCTCGGCCAGACCAAGGCGCTGATCGAGGCGTATGTCGCACCGGAGAGGGAGACGACGACGGAGGTCTTCAACGGCTACGGCTGCAACATGGCGGTGCGCTGGTCGCGGCTCGCAGCGCAAGATATCGCCTTCGACGAGCGGCTGCCGCTCTACAGCTGGGCCGAGGACGTCGACTTCTCCCGTCAGGCGGCACCGTTCGGCCGCATCGTCAAGAGCAACCGGCTCGTGGGCGTGCATCGTGCCGTGAAGAACGGCCGCACCAAGGGCACGCGCTTCGGCTACTCGCAAATCGCCAACCAGCTCTACCTCGCCCGCAAGGGCACGATCACCGGCAAGCTCGCCCTGATCTACGGTGCTCGCAACGTCCTCGCCAACCTGCGCCGCTCGATCCGGCCCGAGCCTTACATCGACCGCCGCGGACGCCTCCTGGGCAATTGGTTCGGCCTCGTCGACGTCGTGCGGGGACGCTCGCGCCCCGAGCGGATCCTCGAACTGTAAAGCTTGCCAGCATTTGGCTCTGTCGGGCCGTCCGTTGAAAGACGAACGTTGCTCACGCAACCGCGAAGAGCTTCTCTACCGTCGCGGTTCGCTTGATAGCGTGAGGGCTGCTTTCGTGAAGAGTTTCGGGCGCCGTTAGGCGTACGGAAGTGGCCGAAGAACGAACCCGCGGGCCGCCGGTGAAGGTCTATGGGTTTTTGAGGAACGACTTGTGCCGGCGAGCGCGAGGACAGTTTCGATCAATGTCGCTGGCGAAGGCAAGGAAGCAGTTCGAGGTCTCCGCTGGGTGATCGCTTCGAGGATGCTGAAGGTTCGAGGCCGGACGATCGGGGCAGATCCGCGGATACAATCGCACGATCAGGCGCAGGAAGACGCGTGGGAGCGATCGTCGAGGCCGCCGGGCCGAGACGCGAGGGAGGTGTGGGTCGTGCCGGATCACAATGACACCGTCCGGGTCGGCACGGCGGTATTTGGCGGCGCTCGCGCTTGCCTCCCGCGCTCGAAGGTCTTGATGATCGTCATGCGGCCGCCGCAGCATGGGCACGGCGGCTGATGGTCCGGCGGTGCGGTAGGCTCCTCCGTCGCGCTTGGCGCAGGCACGGCGAGCAGGTCCCTGGCCTTGGCGAGATTGGCCTTGCGGCCGGTGCTGGCGAGCAGGCCGTAGTG
Source organism: Beijerinckiaceae bacterium (assembly GCA_965198715.1). Classification (GTDB taxonomy): domain Bacteria; phylum Pseudomonadota; class Alphaproteobacteria; order Rhizobiales; family Beijerinckiaceae; genus RH-AL1. The sequence goes on along the minus strand of CBDAPV010000001.1, from coordinate 1,661,818 downwards.
CCGGATGCGGTGGAAGCCTTTGGGCAGGACGTGCAGCAGAAAGCGGCGGATGAACTCGTCGGTGCGAAGCCTCATGGTGCGGTGGCGCTCGGCGCCGTCGCGACGATAGTCCTTGTAGCGGAAGGTGATACCGGACTCGTCGAGCGAGATCAGTCGGCGGTTCGCAATGGCGACGCGGTGCGTGTAGCGCGACAGGTAGGCGAGCACGGCCTTGGGCCCGGCGAACGGCGCCTTGGCATAGACGACCCAGCGCTGCTTTCGAACGGGCGCCAGATGGCGCAGGAACGCGCGCCGGTCGGCGAGACCAAGCTGATCGCCGAAGAACTGTAGGCGGCCTGCAGCATGCAGCTCGAGCAGGCGCGTCAGGAACAGCCGTCGGAACAGCTTGCCGAGAACCCGCACCGGCAGCAGGAAGGCCGGCCGCGACGAGACCCAGCGCTGGCCGTCGAGCGAGAGGCCGCCGCCGGGCACGATCATGTGGATGTGGGGGTGGTGGGTCAGCGCCGACCCTCCGCTGGCTTCTCCAACGAGCTACGCTCGCCGGAGCCTCAAGCCAGCTCCGCCCCAGGTGTGCAGCACGGCCGTGATGCCGATGCGGGCACCCAGATGCTTCGGGTCGGCGGCTATGGTGAGCATGGTCTCCGACGCCGCCTTGAAGAGGAGGTCGTAGACGACCGCCTTGTTGCCGAAGGCGATGGCGGCGACCTCGGCCGGCAGCGTGAAGACGACATGAAAGTAGCCGACCGGAAGAAGGTCCGCTTGGCGCTCGGCCAACCAGGTACGCGCCGCCGCGCCCTGGCACTTGGGGCAGTGCCGATTGCGGCAGCTGTTGTAGGCGATGCGAACGAAGCCACATTCGTCACAAGCGTCGACGTGGCCGCCGAGAGCTGCGGTGCGACAGGTCTCGATCGCCGCCATGACCTTGAGCTGGTGCAGGCTCAGGTGCCCGGTATGAGCACTCCGGTACGCCGGACCTGCGGCACGGAAGATGTCCGCGACCTCGAGAGAGGCGCGCAAGGCGTCAACCGCCCGGCGCGTGCTCTCCGATCCTGAGCGTGCCGAGCTTGTCGAGCGGGCTGGTGACGGCGCGGACCATGCGCGTCGCGACCCGGGTGTAGAAGGCGGTGTTGTCCAGCTTGGCGTGGCCGAGCAGCGCCATCCTTTAGCAAAACTTGGATCACCCGGATGTCGACGCCATCCTCGAGGAGGTGGGTCGCGAAGCTGTGGCGTAGCGTGTGCGGGCCGACTTGGCTGGCGATGTCCGCCGCGTGCGCCGCCTCGGCCACGATGCGATGGAGCTGGCGCGTGCTGATCGGCTTCAGCGCGTGCTGCCCCGGGAACAGCCAGCCGTCCCGATGCATCACGCCTTGCTGGCGCCCGAGCGTCCACCACTGGCGCAGCAGGCTCAGCAGACCTGCCGAGAGCAAGGCGTTGCGGTACTGGCCTCCCTTACCGCGCTCGACCCTGAGCAGCATGCGCTCGCTGTCGATGTCGGCGACCTTCAACATCGAGACCTCGGCGACGCGAAGCCCCGCGCCATAGGCGACCGACAGCGCCGCCTGGTGCTTGAGGCAGGTGGTCGCGTCGAGCAGGCGGGCGACCTCGTCGCGGCTCAGCACCACGGGCAGCTTGCGCGGATGGGACAGTCGGACCAGCTTGCGCGCGAGATCCGGCCGATCGAGCGTGTGCGTGAAGAAGAACCGCAGCGCCGCCACGATGCTGTTCATCGTTGGAACAGGAACGCCGGCCTCGCGCTGCTCGACCTGGAAGCAGCGCAGGTCCTTCGCCGTGGCCGTACCGGGCGAGCGCCCCAGGAAAGTGGCGAGCCGCCCGACAACGCGGATGTAATTGCGCTGCGTCTCTCGCGAGAACCGGCGCATGGTCATGTCGTCGATCAGTCGTTGGCGTAAAGGGCTGATTGGAGCAGCGGGCTCAAGATCGTTCATCGGATGGCTCCCTGGATGAAGGAGCCGAGATGCTCTGTTTGCTTCCGACGTCGCTCAAGCGGCGCCAGCCGAACGATCTCCTATCTCAACGCAGCCGCAGCCCTCCCGCGCAGCGGGTTCGTTCTACAGCCAAAATCGGCCGCCCCAGCTCTCCATCATCGAACTCGAAAGCCGACGTTCACCGCTGCGCTTCTTCCTGATGCTCGTTGGCGAGTCCGCGTATCTGGTCGGCAATCGCCTGCGTTGTCGGATTGTAGACGATCATGCCAAGGTCAGGCCGACCATCGACGGCAAAGGCGGAATGTTCCAGTTCAAGGGCGCCAAGGACTGGATGGCTCAGACGCTTGACCCCTTCTCCATGGACGTAGACATCGTTCTCTCGCCATACCGCCGCAAACTCCGCGCTCGTCCGGCACAATTCGTCCACAAGCTGGCTCACTTCGGACACCGCACCAGCCCGGGCGGCATCAGCCCGGAACGCCCCGACCACGAAGCGGGCCAAACTCTTCCAATCATGCTGGGCGGTGCGCACGCGCGGATCGCTGAATATGCGACGCAAGATGTTGCGCTCACCCGGCGGCAGCGTGCCGTAGTCGGTCAGCACCACGGCGGCGGCTCGGTTCCAGGCGATGACATCCCAGGTCGCCGTCTTGATCAGGGCCGGACTGACTTCCAAAGTGTCGAGCAGGCGCTGGAGGCGGGGCGTGATCCCCTCGACGGGCTTATAGCGAACCTGCGGTGGACGCCCGAGAGCCAGCATGAAGAGATGCTCGCGCTCGGGTTCGGTCAACATCAGACCACCGGCAATGCGGTTCAGCACGTCCGCCGATGGCGCACCGCCGCGCCCTTGCTCCAGCCACGTGTACCATGTGGGGCTGATGTTGGCGCGCTGAGCCACCTCCTCCCGTCGCAATCCCGGCGTGCGTCGGCGCGAACCGGCGAGGCCGAAGGCGGCCGGATCGAGCCGATGGCGGCGGTCTCGTAGGTAGGTCCCGAGCAGGTTGTCCGAGAGAGCGGGCATGCCAATCCTGTTAGTCGCACTACTATGATAAGGTCACTACTTTACCAGGATCTAGAGCAGTTTCCTCGCCGGTTGACTCGTGAGGGGTAGCGCTTGGCGCCGCGTTGTGATTCAGGGCTGGTCTGGCGAGGAGGCCAGGCCCGATGCCCCGATCGCTGCACTACGACCTTCGCTCCCGCGTCCTCTTGGCTGTCGAGGAGGGCTTGTCCTGCCGCGAGGCTGCGGCGCGCTTCAGCGTCAGTGCGTCGAGCGCGATCCGCTGGGCCGCTCTTAGGCGCGCTGGCGGCGATGGCCGGGCCAAGCCGCAGGGCGGGGATCGCCTGTCGCGCCGTACCGAGGCTCACGCCGGCCTCATCGCGGCGGCACTGGCCGACGTGCCCGACATCACGCTGGTGGAGCTGAAGGCGCGCCTGGCTGGCGAGGGCGCCTTCGTCAGCGTCACAGCGCTTTGGCGCTACTTTCGCCGCCACGCCATCACGCGTAAAAAAAGACCGCGCACGCCACCGAGCAGGACCGTCCCGACGTCCGCCAGGCGCGGCAGGAGTGGTTCGAGGGCCAGCTCGATCTCGATCCCGACCGGCTGATCTTCATCGACGAGACCGGCACCTCGACCAAGATGGCCCGCACGCACGGACGCGCCCCGCACGGCGAGCGGCTGAGGATGGGCGTGCCGCACGGCCATTGGAAGACGACGACGCTGGTGGCCGGCCTGAGCCTGCGCGGCATCGTGGCGCCCTTCGTGCTCGACGGTGCCGTCGACCGACCCTGCTTCGAGGCCTACATCGAGCACGTGCTCGTCCCCGAGCTGCGATCCGGCGACATCGTGATCATGGACAATCTGCCGGCCCACAAGGGGACGCGGGTTGAAGCCCTGATTGCAGCGGCGGGCGCCAGACTGCGCCTGCTGCCGCCCTACAGCCCCGACTTCAACCCCATCGAGAACGCCTTCGCCAAGCTCAAAGCCTTGCTGCGCAAGGCCGCCGAGCGGTCCAAGGACGCGCTCTGGGCCGCCATCGGCCGCCTCGTCGACCAGATCACGCCAGCCGAATGCGCCAACATGTTCACCGCAGCAGGCTACGATGCTACCTGAAAGGAATCTGCTCTAGACGCAGGTTCCGGCTCTTTCAGGTTCGCTGTTCCGTGCTTTACGCAAAGATGCAAGATCGAGAACCACAAGCCAGAGTCGCCAGCGTTAAAATCCTGAAGTATCATCGTAGGAGCGCGACGTGAACAATCCACTTTCCATCGTCTCGCTTTCGATCTCAGCGGTTCGCAAAGTAAGGTATCGCGTCAAGAGCTTCCTGTTTCTGTCAAAAGAAAAATGCGTCGAGGAAACTTCTTACTTGATGCGTTATCCGGATGTGGCGCTGGCCGTCAAGAACGGGACCTTTCCTTCCGGTCGTTCTCACTTCCAGAAGCACGGCATCAAGGAGGGTCGCAGCTGGACGGCTCCTGCCCACCCAGATATCGACCAATTCGATGAAGCCGCCTACCTTCGCCGTTACCCGGACGCTGCACGGTCGGTCGAGAGGAAGCTCTTCACCTCAGGCTACGATCATTTTTTCCGGATGGGCTTTTTCGAAGGGCGAGTCGGCTTGAAGATCGGCATAGTGCCTGAAAGATTAATGAATCCGGTTGATGTCATACACAGGATTCCAAGAAACCCGACTGTTACGTCCTTCGATCCGGCAGCGAAGTCGGACAATAAAGTACAGGATGTGAGTTTTTTTCTTTTGCACGACGTGATCGTGGCTGGACGGGGACTCGTATTCGACGCCAGGGGGCACCTTTTCCTAGAGACGGTCCACCAGAACAAGACGCTTGATATCGAGGTGGCTTCCAATCTCGTAAGAACCTTTCTGAAAAGCCAGCAACCGAATGCGATCACGGATGGTACGGGGCTGTTGTGCAACATGTCGGGAGCTCAAAACTACGGTCACTGGCTACTGGAACTGTTACCGATAGCGTTTGTCTGTAGAAAGTTCATAGAACAAGGATGGTTCGTGCTTGCCCCGTCGTTCCCTGTTGAGTCCAGAATGAATGTCGTGTTAGACGATTCGCTGGCTTTAATTGGTATCGGACCTGCTCAAGTAAAGAAAAGCAGCGGCCTACCGCAGCGGTACGCAAACCTAGTCGTTGCTGTAGGCATGAGTCAGCACGGCGCTCATTATTCGCCGCATGCAATCGCCGCTTTTGACTGGATGACTTCACAGGTCAGAGGATCTGCCACCGCGAAAGTCTGGGTAGCTCGAACAACATCTTCTCGAAGGCTCGCAGAGGAAGAAAAGGTCTGCTGTGAGCTTGCCAAGCGCGGATGGGTGATTGCGTATCCCGAGGAGATGTGTTTGCGCGACCAGATAGCCTTGTTCAAAAATGCGAGCTGTATAGCGGGAGTGAATGGTGCCGGACTGACGAATATGGCTTTCGCGCGAAGAGGCATTTTAGTCATATCCTTTTTGCCAGCAGGGATGCCCGATGTTTTCTACCGAGTACTATCGCAATTAAAAGGCCAGAGCCTCATCGAGATTAGGTGCCCCCAGCAAAATGAAAGCGAAATAGAATTTAATTGGAATTGCCATCTGATGCTCAGCGCCGAAGATGCGTTGAGACACATCGACGAAGCTATGACCCGCGAGATCTCGTTGCAATAAAATCCATTTTACCCCTTAAAGATCTGCAAGGCTTCGCGGAGGATATCGTCGCTCGATTTTGGATAAGGGCTTCCAGGGTCGTGATTTCGGTGCGGATCGAAAGCCTTTCGCAAAGGAGCCGCTGCGCGGCCGCCAGATCAATGAGCCTGAAACAATGCGCGAGCTCGATGTCGGGACAACGTCGATATCGCTCCCCCTTACTTCCTTGATTTCTCGCCGTGGAGACGAAGAGGAAGAGCACCAACGCTCCCGTCTCCCCGCATTGCGGGCTCGGTGCTCTTGGGTCGCGCGATCGCTTCGGATGGTTCCTTGTCTCATGTAGCCGAAGGCGCCTCTGCATTTAGCAAAGACGCCTTGTAGGTCACGGAAAGAAGTAAAGCTAACCGATCTCCAGCACCTTGGCATGATGGGTGACGTGATCCTCCATGAAGGTCATCATCGTGTAATAGGAATGGTCGTAGCCCTCCTGCATGCGCAGGTTCAACGGCTGGCCGGCGGCCTTGCAGGCCTCCTCGAAGAGGTGCGGGTGCAGCTCGCCCTTCAGGAACTGGTCGCCCGTGCCCTGGTCGATCAGAATGTGGGAGGTGCGCTTGCCGGATTTCACCAACTCGGTCGCGTCCCACTCCTTCCAGCTCGCCTTGTCCGGCCCAAGATAGTTGCCGAGCGCCTTCTCGCCCCAGGGGCAGGAGGACGGCGCCACGATCGGGGCAAAGGCCGAGACCGACTTGAAGCGCTCGGGCTGGCGCAGCGCGTGGACGAGCGCGCCGTGGCCGCCCATCGAGTGGCCGAAGATGCCGAATTTCGCCGTGTTGACGGGAAAGTGCTCGGCCACCAGGTCAGGCAGCTCGTGCCCGACGTAGGTGCCCATCTGGTAGCCATCCTTCCAGGGCTCCTGCGTGGCGTTCACGTAGAAGCCGGCGCCAATCCCGAAGTCGTACTTGTCGTGGTCGCCGGGGTGCGGCTTGTCACGCGGGCTGGTGTCCGGCGCGATCAGGATGATGCCATGCTCGGCCGCGAGGCGCTGCGCACCGCCCTTGATGATGAAGGTGGTGTTATCGCAGGTGAGGCCGGCGAGGTACATCAACGCCGGGAGCTTCTTGCCGTCCTTCGTCGCTTCCTTGGCCTGGGGCGGCAGGTACACCGTGAAGTTCATCGATCCGCCAATGGCGGCGGACTGATGCTTGTAGAAGGTGTTCTCGCCGCCGAAGGCGACGTGGGAGCCGGTCTTCTCCGGGGCGCCGGTCTTGGAAGGCTCGGCCATCAATACTTCACCACGGTGCGGATGCCCTTGCCCTCGTGCATGTCGTGGAAGCCGTCGTTGATCTTGTCGAGCGGGATCACGTCGGTGATCAGGTCGTCGATGTTGATGCGCTTGTCCATGTACCAGTCGACGATCTTGGGCACGTCGGTGCGGCCGCGGGCGCCGCCGAAGGCCGAGCCGCGCCAATTGCGGCCGGTCACCAGCTGGAACGGTCGGGTCGAGATCTCGGCGCCGGCCGGGGCCACGCCGATGATGATCGAGGTGCCCCAGCCCTTGTGGCAGCACTCGAGCGCCTGGCGCATCACGGTGACGTTGCCGGTGCAGTCGAACGTGTAGTCGGCGCCGCCCTTGGTCAGCTCGACCAAATGGTTGACGATGTTGGTGCCGGCCGGCAGTTCCTTGGGATTGACGAAGTCGGTCATGCCGAACTGCGCCGCGATGTTGCGCTTGGCATTGTTGAGGTCGACGCCGACGATCTGCTCGGCCCCGATCATCTTGAGGCCCTGGATGACATTGAGGCCAATGCCGCCGAGGCCGAACACCACCGCGCGGCAGCCGTACTCGGCCTTGGCGGTGAAGATCACGGCGCCGATCCCGGTGGTGACGCCGCAGCCGATGTAGCAGATCTTCTCGAAGGGCGCGTCCTCGCGCACCTTGGCGAGCGAGATCTCGGGCAGTACCGTGTAGTTCGAGAAGGTCGAGCAGCCCATATAGTGGTAGAGCGTCTGGCCCTTGTAGCTGAAGCGGCTGGTGCCGTCGGGCATGACGCCCTTGCCCTGGGTGACGCGGACCTTCTGGCAGAGGTTGGTCTTCTGCGAGAGGCAGTAGTCGCACTCGCGGCACTCGGCGGTGTAGAGCGGGATGACGTGGTCGCCCTTCTTCAGCGAGGTCACGCCCGGGCCGACCTCGACGACGACGCCCGCGCCCTCATGGCCGAGGATGGAGGGAAACAGCCCCTCCGAATCCTGGCCCGACATCGTGTAGGCGTCGGTGTGGCAGAGACCGGTGGCCTTGATCTCGACGAGGACCTCGCCGTGCTTGGGCCCCTCCAGGTCCACCTCGACGATCTCGAGCGGCTTCTGGGCCTCGAAAGCGACGGCGGCGCGGGTCTTCATCGAGCATTCTCCCTGTGCGGATTTGGCAGGTCCCTACACAGGTTTGCCCGACGGGGCTAGGCGCGCAGGGGCAAAATTTACTTGGGCGCAGACACGCCAAATCTTTGTTCACGCGAAGCGTTTGTTACCTTGTAACAAACTAATCGCCTGCGCCTCCGATGCGAAAACGCCTCAGCGGCAACAGTCTGAAGACCGTCGCCGACCAAGGCGCGAAGAGCCTGCACAAAGTTGGCTATATCGAGCGTAGGACGCTCAGCAGTCGGACTTGGACACCGTCTTCGAGTCGCCCATGTCGTTCTCTTTATGCACTGTCTTCGACGAACAACCGTCGGACGACTCATGGTGCTCGACGGTGGTGGAGGTGCTTGACGGCGGCGGAGCGTCGTCGCGGTGGATAACGACCTCGTCGGCGAAAGCATTGCCGGTGACGAGCATGGTGGCGGCGATGATCACGACCTTGAGCATGGGAAACCTCCTGTGTTGCAGCGCGCAAATGCTCAAGCTTCGGACCCGTTCCGCCGCGAGAACAACGCCGTAGTCGTAAGCCTACGAAGATGACACGACCCAATGGCAGACTTGGTGGTGGGCGGTCTCCGCCTCGGCCCTGACGCGCGCCGCTCTTCGGCCTGGTCGGCGGGTTAAGCTTAGATCTCAAAATCGCCGCCGATCCGTTGCCTATGGCGACTTGACCGTGCTCTACGAGCCGCAGAAGTCGAGGCTGGAAAGCATCATGGCCAACCCGAAGTCTCTCCTCGATTGCGCCCGCTCCTTCCTGCACCATCGGATGGTCACGGCTTCGGCGCGCTTCAAATTGGCCGTCTCGAGCGGCTTCGTCATCGCCAGCGTCGGCATGGCCACCGTCGTGACCGGCCAGAGCGGCCAGGCCCAGGATTTTTTCAGCGCCTTCGGCAGCCTCTTCTCGGCTCCGCAGGCAGCGGCCCCGCAGCAGAGCGGATACGTCTCGCGCGAGCGGGCGCCCCGCTCTCACGGCTACGCTTCGCGGCGTTCGTACCGGCCGCGTGTCGCCGAGCAGCGCGGCGGACATCGCCGACTCGTCTCCGACCACACGCCGATGCGGCTCGGTCGCGCCTCCATCTGCGTGCGGACCTGCGACGGCTTCGCGTTTCCCGTCGGCGAATTCCACGGCGGTGACGACCTCGCAGCGCACGAGGCGACCTGTCGCTCCGAATGCCCCGGCGCGCAGACCTCGCTCTACGTGCTGCCTAACGGTTCGTCGTCGATCGACGAGGCGGTGGAGGCGCGCACCGGCCGCTCCTATTCGCAAAAGGCGTCGGGCTTCCACTACACGACCTATCTCGACGAATCCTGCTCCTGCCATCCCAGGGACGGCAATCGCGTCGCCTCGCTGCTGCACGACTTCACCCTGAGACGGGGCGACGCCGTGGTGACCAACACCGGGGTCAAGGTGTTCCACGGCGGCGGGCACTATCCCTATCGCCAGGCCGATTTCGTGCGGCTGGCGCAGAGCCGCGACGTGCAGAAGGCCGCCATGGCCTCGTTCCGCGCCATCGAGCGTGCCGCCATCGTGTCGAGCCACCCGGCCGTGGCGCAAACGTCGAAGCCGGTGTCGCCGGCCGCGAGCCTGAAGCCGCTCGATCACGAGGCCAGCCTCACGCCGTAGCGGCGCGCCTGCCGACGCGACCGCCACCGCGTCGCCAAACGGCAGGGTGCCTGCCGTGAACACCGCCTGATACTTCAACGCTCCGATGTACAAGTCGCGGGCGGCGAGCGAGGGCGTCATCGACTTGGACGAGTACCAAGCGAACGTCGCTTGCGACGAGGTCTAGAGCGCATCCTGGAAGAGAAGACTCATGGCCATGCTGCGTTCGTCTTTCCGAGGCGCCGAAGGCGAGCCCGGAACCCATGACAACGCGGTTGCAAGGGGGGGACCAAACGATGCCGCTCGATCCAGCAAGCGCGTTGTCATGGATACCGGGATCTCGCTTCGCTCGCCCTGGAAAGACGACGTAACGTCATCGGCACCACTCCGCCGACAATTGCTCTAACGCGCGGGAGGATCAAACAGGGCGCGAACGGGTTGCATTCTCACAACGCTTGCATGACGCTTCGATGACACGAGAAGCCATACGATGGAGAACGCGATGACCGAAACGTCTCTTGCCAACGCCTCTCACCTGATGACCCGCGAGCAGCGCCAGGCCGCGGGCAAGGCGTTGCGGGCAGTCGTCTCGCGCGAGAGCCACGCCGATTTCACCGTCGATCCGCATCGCGACCCGCTGCCGATCCTGACCGCCGACGACGCCGACCGCGTGCCGGCGCTGGTGCCCGAGCGCTACAAGCGCATGAGCGTGTCGCCCTTCACCTTCTATCGCGGGGCCGCGGCGCTGATGGCGCACGATCTCCAATCGTCGCCGCGCATCGGACTGCCGGTGCAGGTCTGCGGCGACGCCCACCTCATGAACTTCGGCGCGTTCTCCTCGCCCGAGGGCAACGTGCTGTTCGACATCAACGATTTCGACGAGACCTGCCCCGGCGTCGACTTCATCGTCGACCTCAAGCGCCTCGTCGCCTCGGTGGTCGTCGCCGCGCAGAACGAGGGGATGCCGGACAAGAAGGCCCACGCCATCGCCGCCGCCACCTCGAAGGCCTACCGCGACTTCATGAGCGACCTCGCCGAGCGCTCGCCGATCGAGGTCTGGCAGGCGCGCATGGACCTGCAGGCACAAGTCGAGGGGCTCGGCGATGCCTCGCTCGAGACCGAGATCATCGAGACGATGCTCAAGGCCGAGAAGAAGGGCAAGGCGTCGAGCGAGGCGCCCAAGCAGGAGACGGACGACAACGGCGCGCTGCGCTTCGCCGACAAGCCGCCGACGATCTTCCACGTGCTGCCCGACGGCAAGCCCGTGGGTCACGTGCTCTCGAACGACACTTATGAGAAGTACAAGGCCACGCTCCTGCCCGAGCGCGCCATGCTGCTCGATCATTACAAGCTCGCCGACACCGCCTTCAAGGTGGTCGGGGTCGGCAGCGTCGGCACGTTCTGCGCGATCGGCCTGATGCTGAGCGCCGACGGCGACCAGCTCATCCTGCAGCTCAAACAGGCCGGCGAGAGCGCCGTCGCCAAGCTGGCGCAGGGCGTCGCGCCGGCGAGCCACGGCGGCAAGCGCGTCGTCGACGGCCAGCGCGCGATGCAGGCGGCGAGCGACGTGTTCCTCGGCTGGACCGGGGACGAGAGCGGCCGCCAGTTCTACATCCGGCAGCTGAAGAACCGCCGGCTCGGCTCCATCGCCGAGGCGATCCAGGGCAAGGCGCTGCCGGCCTATGCGACGCTCTGCGGTCGCACCCTGGCGCGCGCGCACGCCCGCACCGGCGACCCGCAGATGATCAACGGCTATATCGGCAAGTCGGAGGTGCTCGACGAGGCGCTGGCAGCCTTTGCCATGAGCTACGCCAGCCAGAGCGTTCTCGACCACGCCAAGCTCTCGACCTCGGCGCTGGTGCCGGCGGCGGCTCAGCCGGAGAAGAAGGCGGCGTAGCGCCGCGCGCCGGAACGCTGCCGCCGAGGTGCCATTGACAGGTTCCACCGAGAGGAGCCCGCCGTGAGCAGCAAGCAGCCGAAGACCACCGTGCCGACAGACGCCGATCTCAAGGGCAACCCGATGATCGGCGGCAGCAAGGGCGTCACACGCTCCGGCCAATCGCCGGACGACCTCGAAGAGTCGCTCGCCGACACGACCATCGAGGGCGACACGATGAACGGGACCAACAAGGAGGGCGGCCTCGATAAGGCCGGTGGACCGGACGCGCGCAAGTAGGCCGGATCTCTGTCGTTCCGGATCTCGCCTCGGCGCAAACCCGGAACGACATCTTCAATCGGGAAATGAGCGTCGCACGCGTCCTGCGGCGCGCTCCAGCGCACCAGGAGCCAACTCCCGGTACAGCAGCCGGCCCGGATCGACCGGCCCGGTAAAGCTGACGTGACCGTCGGGCACTCGGTTGAAGCCGCTACGGCCGTAATACAGAAGATCGCCGACCAAGAGCACCAGCCCATGCCCGGACTCCTGCGCCGCCTGCAGCGAGCGGTTCATCAGGGCCTCGCCGATACCGCCCTTCTGGAACGCCGGGTCGACCGTCAGCGGCCCGAGTAGCAACGCCGGAGCGTCCCCGCAGCGGATTCGCGTCATGATGTTGGAGCCAACCAACAAGGTGCCGACGCAGGCGACGAAAGACAGCGAGGCCTCGGGCGGCACGCCCTCGCGCAGCCGATAGGCCGAGCGGGCGTAACGCCCGGGACCGAAGGCGCGGGCGTTGAGGCGATCGATGGCCGGCTGGTCGGCCGCGGTCTGCGGCCGCAGCGTGAAGGGCGTTTGAGCCATGGCCGGCGCGTAGCACGCGGCTCGCCCCCGCGTAACTACCAGTCCTGGGCGACCTCGCGGTTCTCCAGCACCTCGACGATTCGCGCCCGCGTCGCCGGCGTCGTGTTCTCGGGCAGCGCGTCGGGCGCGAACCAGCCGGTCTCGGCGATCTCCCAGCCGTCCTTGGGCTGGACCCCCGTCTCGAACGCGCGCACGACATAGCAGGCGACGTGGTCGCGGCGGCCGTTGCGGTAGAAGCCGTGCAGCACCGGCCGCTCCAGGCAGCGGATGCCGCCCTCTTCCTGCAGCTCGCGGATCGCCGCCGCCTCGGCGCTCTCGCCACGATCGACCCCGCCGCCGGGCAGGTACCAGCCCAGCACGTAGGTGTGGCGCACGAGGAAAATTCCGCGCGCGTCGATCACCACCGCACGGACACCGAGCGTCACCGCGCGTGTCAGCCAGAGGCGATGATGGAGGCCTGAGGCCAAGCGCGCGAGAGGGATGCCGAGCATCGCGCGAGACTACCTATCGCCGACCGGCGGGCGCCCACGCGCCGGCTTGCCGTCCCGATGCGGCACGGCACGGGCGAACTGCTCGGCCGTCACCCCCGGCACCTCGTCGTAGTCCTCCGCGGTGTTCGCGTGGGCGCCGATCCTGACCAGGTCGTTCCTGACGCGCTCGTCAGCCCTATCGCTCCTGCTCGCGCTCATCGGCTTTCCTCATGCTGACCGCGGTCGCGATCCGATGGAGCTTACACCGGCGCCGAGACCCTCGCCTGCGCCGCCTTGCGCGCCTCCCAGCGCGTCACCTCCTCCGGCGCCTCGGCGGTGGCCTCCTGGCGTGCGATCACCTGCTCCAGGCTGGCGGGGGTGAAATCCCAGGCGTCGACGCCGACGTCGCAGGACTGGCTGGTGCCGGGCAGCGAGGCGTGGGTGTGGCCGAAGAGGTGGCGCACGCCGCGCCATACGCCGGGCCAGGCGCGATGGGCGTAATGGGCGAGGTAGAGCCGGTGCTCGCGTCCGGCGTCGTCCTTCAGCATCAGCCGCTCGCTCTCGACCACCGGGCCGTCCCACGGCAGGTGCAGCACGCGGTTGGTGTCGTGGTTGCCGGCGACGAGCCGCTTGCGGCCGTTGAGCATGGCGAACAGCTCGGCGCAGCGCTCGCGGCTCGGCCCGTGCACGACGTCGCCGAGGTGCCACACAACATCGTCGGGGCGCACGACCGCGTTCCAGCGCGCCAGGATCGTCGCGTCGTGCTCCTCGATCGTGGCGAAAGCCGGCCGCGTCCGCAGCAGCTTGGCGTGACCGAAATGGGTGTCGGCGGTGAAGAAGGTCGTCACGCCGCCGTCTTCGCCGACGGCGCCGCCGCCGTCCATGAGGTTTTTGCGCACGCGGGTGGTCGCCGCGGCGGAGGGAGGACGGTCCGTCGGGGACGGCTCGGCTTACGGGCGTGATGAGTGACCGGTTCGCGTGGAGGGCAGCCTCGTCTATCGGCTACAACCCGTCGACGATGAGCGCGTTCGTGACGGCGCCTTCGTGCCGCAACTTCTTCAGGGGAGCGTAGTCGGGATCGTCGTACAGGTCGTGGATCGCCTGCCGGTTGGGATAGCGCACGATGGCAAGGACCTGCGGTCGCCATTGCCCTTCGACCGCCTCGTTGTCGGTACTCTGGACGATGAACTCTCCGCCGTGCTTCTGCGCCAGCGCTAGGACGCGGTTGCCGTACTCCTGAAGTTTGTCCGGATCCACGACGGTCATATCGAGTATGAAGTAAGCCGACATTTTAAACTCCATGGTGGTTCTACGCTTCAAGCCGCCAGAGCCGCCGCTCGATGCTCCCGATGTCTCGCCAGACCCTTGCGGAGATCAGCGATCCGGTCGTCACGACGAGCTTGCCTCGCGTGTGGCCGCCGCCGAGCGCGTCGTAGGCCGACGCGACGGCGTCGAGCGCGTAGGTCGAGGTGACGGTCGCGCGGATGCCGGCGGCATCGATGATCGCGCCGATCTCGGCGAGTTGCGCACCGTCGGGCTCACCGCCGCCGAAGCGGACCGGTCAAGCCTTGATCTGGGACGCCAGGAAGCGGTCCAGGCGCTTGCCGTAGGGCGGCTTGAGGCCGATCATCTTGAAGACGTCGACCGAGGTCTGGTCGAAGACCGCGCGCGGATGGCTGAATTCCAGGAAGCCGTCGTGGCCGTGGTAGCTGCCGGTGCCGGACGTCCCCACGCCGCCGAACGGCAGTTCCTCCTGGAGGTAGTGCTGGTGCGTGTCGTTGAACGTCACGCCGCCGCTCCTCGTATGCGCCAGCACGTGGGACTTCTCCGCCACGTCGCTCCCGAAGTAGTACAAGGCCAGGGGCTCGGTCCCCGCATTGATGATCGAAATCGCCTCCTCCAGCGTGTCGTAGGGCAGCACGGGCAGGATGGGCCCGAAGATCTCCTCCTGCATGGCGACCATGTTCTTGCCCGCGTCCTGCACGATGTGGAGCGGCATGCGCAGCGATCCGGGCGAGGGCTGCGGGTCGTCGACGACCGTGACCTTGGCGCCGCTTCGCTTCGCGTCCGCGACGAGCGACTGCAGCCGTTCGTACCTCGGCTTGCTGATGATCGGCGTGTAGTCGACGTTCGAGGTCGGCTTGGGGAACAGGCGGCGCGCGGCGGAGACGCAGCCTTCGACAAAGGCCGCCTCGAGCTCCCTCGGCACGAGGACGTAATCGGGCGCGATGCAGATCTGGCCGGCGTTGACCATCTTGCCGAAGACGATCTTCTCGCAGGCCCGGTCGAGGTTCGCCGACCGCCCCACGATGACGGGCGACTTGCCGCCGAGTTCGAGCGTGACCGGCACCAGGTTGGCGGCCGCTGCGATGGCGACCTCGCGCCCGATGCGGCCGTTGCCGGTGAAGAAGAGATGGTCGAACCTGAGCTTGGTGAAGGCCGCGCCGACGTCGGGCCCTCCCGAGAAAACGCCGAGTTCGAGCGTGTCGAAGGACTTGACGACGAGCTGATGGATCAACTCTCCGGTTGCCGGCGCGAACTCGGATGTCTTGAGCATGACGCGGTTCCCGGCCGCGATCGCCGCGGCGGCCGGGCCGATCGCCAGCGTATAGGGCGCGTTCCAGGGCGAGACGATACCGATGACGCCCTTCGGCGTCTGGACGACGCTGGCGCGGGCGCCGAGCAGGCCGAACGGGAAGTTCGCCGGGCGACGTTGCGGTCGCATCCAACGATTCAGGTTCTTCCGTGCTGGTTAGGAGTCGAGCCAGGCCTCGACGATCGCGTAGGTCAGGCGGATCACGTCACGCAGGCCCGGTGCGTTCTCGAGCCGCGACAGAGTCGACTGCAAGCAGAGGTAATCGCCACTGTCCGGCAGCCGCCCGCAGGCGAGCTTGATTGCCGGCCCGGACTTGATCCGAAAATCCTAAGCTTTCTAGTGCACTGACGCGATCATAGGATTCACGTGTCGTTTGATCCGTGCGAGTCATCGGAGATGGCACAGACCGTCTCGCTTCTCCTGTCGGCTCGAGATCGTGCTGGGTTGCGCGATGTCATCGAGGATCGCCGCCGCCCCGTGAAGCATGTGCAACGGGCGCAGATCGTTCTTGCCTCGGCAGATCATCTGCCGGTTTTGAAGATTGCCAACCGGGTCGGCGTCAGCCGACCCATGGTGTGGCGCTGGCAGCAGCGCTACGCCGAGGAAGGCCTGGAAGGTCTGCTGCGCGACAAGACACGGCCGCCCGGCATCCCGCCGGTGCCGCAGGCCAAGGTCCACGCCGTCGTCGAGCGCACCTTGCAGGCGCCGCCCGGTGCCGTCACGCACTGGACCGGCCGCGCCATGGCCAAGGCGATGGACCTGTCGCTGCGAACCGTCCAACGCATCTGGTCCGCTCACGGGCTGCAGCCGCATCGCATCAGGACCTTCAAGCGCTCGACCGATCCCGACTTCGCCGCCAAGCTCGACGATGTCGTCGGCCTCTACATGAACCCGCCGCGCCATGCCGTGGTGGTCTCCATCGACGAAAAGAGTCAGATCCAAGCGCTCGACCGTACCCAGCCCGGCTTGCCGATGAAGCGGGGCAAGTGCGCGACCTTCACTCACGACTACAAGCGCAATGGCACCACGACCCTGTTCGCGGCGCTCAGCGTGCTCGAAGGCAAGGTCATTGGCCGCTGCGTGCCTCGCCACCGGCACCAGGAATTCATCGGCTTCCTCGCGACCGTCGAGCGATCCGTGCCGCCAGGCAAGGTCATCCACGCCATCCTCGACAACTACGCCGCCCACAAGCACCCCGAGGTGCTGGCTTGGCTCGCGGCGCATCCGCGATGGACATTCCACTTCACACCGACCTCGTGCTCGTGGCTCAACGCTGTCGAGGGCTTCTTCTCCAGGCTCACCCGACAAAGCCTGAAGCGCGGCGTCTTCCGCTCCGTCGACGACCTCGAAAAGACCATCACCCGCTACATCGCCGCAACCAACAAAAGCCCCAAGCCCTTCGTTTGGATAGCCACCGCGAAGGCGATCAAGACAAAGCTCGCTGTGAACCATCCGTCAGAGTCAGTGCACTAGCGCCACATCAACCATGTGCTTTTACAGCAGTTATCGCAAACGAGTGTGAGAAATTTGCGTCACGCTCCCAACCGAAAATTAAGGCTTTAAGCAATGGCTCCGTTTGATTTACGCAACGGCAAGGAGAACGGTCCACGCTTGAAGGGAATGGGAGACGGATGTGGATCTGAACAGCGGACAGACGCTTAATGCGGTGATCGGTTGGGTGGCTTCAGTCAAGGGGTCAAGGGCCATGGTCAGGCTCCATGCTTCCGAAGCGCCCGTAAGCGGGTCATCGCCTCGGACCACAGTCGGAACCTTCCTAGCAGTCAGCACTACGCACAGCCGTCTCGTAGGCATGATCACCGAAGTGACGAGCATCGTCGAGGACGGCGTTGCGAGGCTACGTTCCGCGGCTGTTGACCTCATCGGCGAATTGCGCGAGGGCGCCGGATCGCCGCCTTCCTTCATGCGTGGCCTTGCAACCTACCCGTCGCTCGGCGACGAGACGAGCCTGCTGAGCCACGCGGAGATCCGATCGATCTTCGAAATGCCGACGTCCGCGACGATCGGAATCGGGCATCTTTACCAGGATGCGACGATCGAGGCGCGCCTCGACGTGAACCGACTTATCCAGCGCCACTTCGCCATTCTCGGCTCAACCGGCGTCGGCAAATCAAGCGCTGTGGCGGTGCTGCTGCGCGAGATCCTCGCAGCCCGCGACGACCTGCGCGTGTTCACGATCGACTGCCATAACGAGTACGGCCGCTGCTTCGGTGAACTCGCCAATGTGATTTCGCCGCGCTCCTCTCGCCTGCCGTTCTGGCTGTTCAACTTCGAGGAAATCGTCGACGTGATCTTCGGCGGCCGTGGAGGGTCCGAAGAGGAGACCGAGATCTTGGCCGAGCTCATCCCGCTCGCCAAAGCCCGATACCTTCAATACAAAAGTGCCTCCGACCGGCTCGCCCTGCGGCGCGCAGATCGCCGGTCTGTCGGCTACACCGTCGACACACCAGTCCCTTACCTTCTGCAGGATCTCATCGCTCTCATCGACGAGCGGATGGGCAAGCTCGAAAACCGCGCCTTGCGCATGCACCACCACCGGCTCACCAGTCGCCTGGAGACCATCAGCGGCGATATCCGCTATGAATTCATGTTCGGCAACGCCAACGTCGGCGGCGACACCATGGCCGAACTTCTCAGCCATCTCTTCCGGATCGACGCGCGCGGCAAACCCATCACCGTGATGCAGATCGCCGGATTGCCGGCCGAGGTCACCGACGCCGTGGTCTCTGTGCTCTGCCGTTTGGCCTTCGATTTCGGGATGTGGAGCGATGGCGCAGTGCCGCTGCTTTTCGTCTGCGAGGAGGCACACCGCTACGCGTCGGCGGATCATGCCGTGGCTTTCGGGCCAACCCGGCGCGCCCTTGCGCGCATCGCCAAGGAAGGCCGCAAGTACGGGGTGTATCTAGGTCTGGTCACGCAGCGCCCGGCGGAGCTTGATCCCACCATCCTCTCGCAATGCGCGACGATCCTCGCGATGCGCACCGCCAACGAGCGCGATCAGGCGCTGCTTCGCTCCGCCGTCAGCGACGGAGGGGCGGATCTCCTGGCCTTTCTCCCGACGCTCGGCACTCGCGAAGCCATCGCGTTCGGCGAAGCCGTCGCGCTCCCTTCGCGCATGACGTTCAGCTGTCTGCCGCCAGAGGCGCTGCCTCAAAGCGATCACGCGCGGCCTTTCACTCAGAACGGCGCTGACAAGAACACGCTCGACTTCGTCCAGGGGGTCGTCAATCGCTGGCGCCGCTGCTCCACCGAGAAGGAGCAGGTCAGTGAGACGCAAGAGCTTCCTGCGCCGGACGAAATCGCGGCGACGAGCGTCGTGAGCGCGAGCCTTCGTCTCGATCAGGCCCGTATGCAGCTCCTGAAGCGCTGAGTCGACCGATGCGCGACACCTTGGTGGCAAGGCCTTTTGATCTCGCGTCGGGTTTGGACCTGCTCATGTCCGCGTTCGGTGCCGCGCCGTTCGGCGTGGCGCTCTGCCGCGACAGCGATGGTGCCATCCTCTTCGCAAACGACGTGATGCGCTCCCGCCTTGGATCGGAAAGTCGCGTGATCGGTCCGCTCGCGGCGGCGGCTCGTCCTAAGGACCATGTCGTCCGCTTCACGGCGGGAGACGATACTTACGTCATGGTCACGAGTGTCGAGCTCTCGCCAGCCTGCAGCGGCGAGGAGGATCTCGCGCGTCGCGCCTTCTACGACGAATTGACGGGTCTGCCGAAGACCCAGCTCGTCGATGCCGCGGTGAACAACATGATCGGGGAAGGCTCAGGCGCGTTCGCCGTCGCGTTCATCGATCTCGACAACTTCAAGTTCGTCAACGACTGCTATGGGCATGCGGTCGGCGATCGCCTGCTGGTCAAGGTCTCTGACCGCATGGCCGAGACGATCCGCGACACTGACATCCTCGCGCGGGTGGGTGGCGACGAGTTCGTGATCGTGCTCTCGCCGATGGCGCCGGCCGAAGCAGGGCGGCGGTGCGGCGCCTGTCAGCACGTATTCGCGAGCCCTTCTCGATCGACGGGTTCGAGATCTTCGCTTCGACGTCGATCGGTGTGAGCCTCTACCCAGCCGACGGCGACGACTACGTGACGCTACGCGCCAAGGCGGACATGGCGATGTACGGCTGCAAGGCCGATGGCAAGGGCGACGTGCGCGTCTTCGATGTCGCGATGAGCCGCGCCGCGACCCGCCGCATGGAGAGCGAGCAGCGTCTGCGTCAGGCCATGAGGGACGGACGGATCGCCTGTGCGTACCAGAAGAAAGTCGATTTTCGTTCTGACACGATCGTCGGCGTGGAAGTGCTGCTGCGCTGGCGCGACGAGCACGGCATCATGAATCCTCCCGGCGATTTCATCCGACTTGCAATCGAGCTTGGACTTCTCGACGAGCTGACCATGACGATTCTCGATCGCGTTGTTGCGGAGATCGACCTTGTCGACCACGCGTTCGGTTCCAGCGCCGCTATCAGCCTCAACGTGGCGGCGAGCCAAGCGGCCAACACGGCTTTCATGACCCGTTTCGCTGCAGCCATCCGAGCGGCCAGGCTTTCCCACCGCATAATGCTGGAATTGACGGAAGAGGCTCTCCTTGCGGCCGAGGCCTTCAAGACCAGCGTCCTACCGATGCTGCGTGCCGAAGGTATCAAGATCTCTATCGACGATTTTGGCGCGGGCTATTCCTCGCTCGCGACGTTGGCGGAAATCGCAGCGGACGAGCTGAAAATTGACCGTTGCTTTATTTCGGATATTCACAAAAAGCCGCGCAATCAGGCGATCGTGAAGGTCATAGACTCCCTTGCTCTCCCGCTCGGAATGAGGGTGGTAGCGGAAGGAGTAGAGAGCTACGAAGAGTTGGCCTATCTCCTCTCGTCGACGAGGATTGCCTGTGGCCAGGGATTTTACTTCGCTAAGCCGGTAGCACTGCAAGACGCCGAGCTAGCGAATTTGGACCGACTCCAACACAATCCGATGTACCGCAACGGGCGCGGCGGGCGGGTAAGGTTCGTTTTCTTATGATCCTCGCCCAAAGCAGCCCTTCCGCTTCCGGCCAGCTGACGCGGTAGAGCGGGCGGACTGCACTGCGCCAACTGCCGCCGTCCCTTGACCTTGACCCGGTGCTTCGAAGCGGACCTTCGTTCAGCTGGTCTCCAGCGAACGATCACGCCTCGACCTCGTGAACCGCGTCGTACTCCCGTTGCGCCACCTCGATCGAACCGCGCCAGGCCGACAGCCGCTCAAGCTCTTGGCCCGTTGGGCGGTCAACGCCCTGTTGCGCGCCATACCCGGGGTGCCCACCGCATGCTGACCCTCATCCTTCGGGGGCTTGGACGCGACGCCATGCGGCGGACCACCGCATCGGAAAGCACTGTCAGCGTCCCATCACTCCCGGCCGTGCGAGGGAGGCGGAGGACCACCTCCCACGCGTGTTCGGTCAGGCTGCCGTCACAACCAGCTGCTCGATCAGGGCCTTCGCCGCGGGTCCGGACGAGGCCGGGTTCTGGCCTGTGATCAGCAGGCCATCGCTCACGACGTGCGGCTTGAAATCATCGACCTTTGAAAACCGGCCGCCGTTTCGCTTGAGGTCGTCCTCGACGAGGAAGGGCACCACCTGGGTGAGGCCCATTGCTTCCTCCTCGGTGTTCGTGAAGCCGGCGACGTTCCGGCCCGCGACGAGCGGCTTCCCGTCAGGTGCCTTCGCATGGCGTAGCACCCCAGGTGCGTGGCAGACGAGGGCGACTGGCTTGCCCGCCCCAAGCGTCGCCTCGATCAAGCCAATCGAGGTCGGGTCTTCGGCGAGGTCCCAGAGCGGCCCATGTCCGCCGGGATAGAACACGGCGCTGAAATCACCGGGGGTGACGGCATCGAGCCGGGCCGTGTCCGACAGCGCGGACATCGCCTCACCATCAGCCTCGAAGCGGCGGGTCGTGTCCGTCTGGAAGCTCGGCTCGTTGCTCTTGGGGTCCAGCGGCGGCTTGCCTCCCCGGGGCGACGCCAGGACGACCTCCGCACCGGCGTCCTTGAACACGTAGTAGGGAGCGGCAAGCTCCTCCAGCCAGAACCCGGTCTTGCGGCCTGTATGTCCGAGCGTGTCGTGCGAGGTCAGTACCATCAGGATTTTCATCGTTGCATTTCCTAATCTTCGAGATCTGGAAGGGCGGCAGGGCGCCTCGCTGGTTGGCGGGTTCGCACGGCCGTTCGCCGGCGCGTCACCGGCGTCGCGGCCCTCTTCCACGGTGAAAGCCCGCGCCGCGGACGAACCCAACATGCGTCATCTCAGCTTATTTTGAAAATTGATCATTTGAATTCAAGATATTTTGCGGGATGATAACTCGTGCGGTATGATCTCAATCTAATGCCGATCTTCGTCGCTCTCATGGAAGAGCGAAGTGTCACCCGCGCGGCCGAACGTTTGGGGATGACGCAACCGGCGCTTTCGAACGCCCTGGCGCGGCTGCGGACGACCATGCAGGATCAGCTCTTCATCCGCGCACGCTATGGAATACAGCCGACGCCGATCGCGCTGGAGCTTGCGCCGGTGATCGTCGAGGCGTTGGCAAGGATTGACGACGCGGTGCTCGGCCAGCAGGACTTCGATCCGGCCACGGTCGAACGGCTGATGACCATCGCGCCGAATGGTTATGCCGAATTTGTGCTGGCACCGGCAATCGTTGCCAGGCTCGGCGATGTCGCTCCCGGCATCCAGCTTCGCCTCGTGCCTTACGGCAACGACCTGATCGAAACCGGCGTCATATCCGGCACGACCGCCATGGTCCTGGGACGTATCGTCGATCCGCCGGACAATCTCGTCGTTCAGCACCTCATGGACGACGGCTTTGCCTGCGTGGTGCGGGCGAACCATCCAAGCGTCGGCGAGACTCTCTCGCGGGAGCAGTTCGAACGACTGAGGCACGTCAACGTGCTGCCGCCTGGTCGGCTGCGCGCCGGCCTTTTCAAGGCTCTTGAACGGCAGGGCCTCCGGCGCGAGGTCGCGGTTTCGGTTACGAACTTCCTGGCGGTTCCCGAAATGGTCGCGGTCACCGACTATTGCGCGACGCTGCCGCGCCTGATCTGCCACCGTCTTGCCCATGATCCAAGGTTGCGGGTCGTACCCGCACCCGTCGACTTGGGGACCTTCCCTGTCGAGATGGCGTGGCACGTGCGCTATCGCCACGATCCGGCCCATCGCTGGCTGCGATCGCTTATCGGCACCATGGCAGAGGAGCTTCTGGCGACCCGTTCTTGATCGAATGGCGGCAGACCGGAAGTTAACCCTACGTCTGGTCCTTCGAGCGCGTGGCGCGATCGCGAAGCGACTTCGGCATCGATGGTCCTGCTGCGGATCAATCTCATATCAGGCGCCATTGACGCGCCGACGCGTTTGTCCGGCTGTGAGGCTTGGGGATAGCGTTCTAAAAAGCCGACGATCCTGTCCGCTTCTCGAAGCTTCTCAGCAAGCGCCGCCTGAGAAGTTGGGCAGGAGTTGGGTCCGACATGCCGCAGCGAAGCCTCTCGTGGCTGCATATCGGTGACCTGCACGCGCGATAAAGACCGCTGGCTGGGCATGGAGCGTCTCCGCAAAGCTGCTCGAAGGGTGCGGTGAGGAACTCGCGTTGGGCGGCGTCGACTTCGTCTGTTTGCCCGAGGTCAACGCCAACGAGGGTGAACCGGAGCAGTATCGGCGCCTCAGGGAGATTTTTTCGACCTGAAGCTGGCCTCCCTCGTCGACATGCGCATGGCCGACCGGCGCGGCTACTGGCTGGTAGTGTTGATCACCTTCATCGCCCTACCTATCCGGGGCCTGCTAGCAGCCAGCGGCACAGGCCTGCAGAAACGCTCGGCGGAAGGTCGGTGCGCTAGGAAGCGCTGAAGCCGCGGCAGGCGTGCCGGCCAAGTCAGGTTCGACCGTGAGCGACGACTGCCCCTTATGGGGCCTTTGACACAGGCGGGACTTCGGTAGAGAATCGAACGATGCCGATCTGAGATTGCTGGAGAAGCAGGACAAGGACCAGCCTCTCCTCCGACCCCGACCTGCAATAGGTTGAAACGGGGTCATCATGGCCGACGAAGTCACAAAAACCGGCGAGCAGAAGTCGGCCGAAGCTGCCGTCGAGGAATTCTCGAGAGACCTGGGCCCCTTCGTCGTTGCCGCCGAGAAGACGCGAATGGCCATGGTGTTCACCGACGCCAAGGCGACGGGCAACCCTATGATCTTCGCGAACGACAGCTTCCTTAAACTGACCGGATATTCCCGTGAGGAAGTGCTCGGTCAAAGCTTCAACTTCCTGATGGCCCGCGGCGCGGACCCTGACGGGCTGGCGGCCATAGAACGTGCGTTCGACGGCAATGTCGGCGAGGATCCGGAAATTCGCTACCGCCGCAAGGACGACAGCATCTTCTGGGGAACGATCTTCATCAGCCCGGTCCGCAACAAGGCTGGCGAGATCATCCAGCATTTCGCCTCTTTCATGGACACCACCCGCCACAAGAAAGAAGAGGCTCGGCTTCGCTTCCTTCTGGATGAACTCAATCATCGCACCCAGAATACGCTGGCTACGGTGCTGGCGATCGCCAGGCAGACCTTGGGCGGTATTGCCGACAAGCATATCGTCGATGTATTTCAAGGCCGTATTCTGGCCTTATCCAAAACTCAAAGCCTACTTGGACGTACCAGTTGGGACCGGGTGGGCTTGCACCATGTGCTCGACCGTATCCTGGACCCCTTCGGCCTACACGATCAGCGGAAGGACCGTCTTCCACTCGAAGGGGCTGATGTCCGCCTCCAGCCGAAGGCGGCCTTATCGCTGGCAATGGTCTTCCATGAGCTAGCGACCAACTCGGGGAAGTACGGCGCTCTCTCGGTCGACACTGGCCGGATCGCTATCACCTGGGATGTCGAGACCTCCAACAGCTGCCAGCGAATGAGGCTTCTCTGGAAGGAAAGCGGCGGTCCTCCTGTCGTGCCGCCCACCCGCAAGGGCTTCGGTTCGCGGCTGATCGAGCGCGGTCTCGCCCAGGAGTTGAACGGCGAGGTGCGCCTTGAATACCGCCCGTCTGGCGTCTCGTGCGAGATCGCCATGCCGTTACCGACGAGCGACGGATGGAGCCGCAATGAATAACCGGCTGTTAGGCTGCCGTGTCCTTGTCGTCGAGGACGAAGTCCTGGTCTCATGGATTCTGGAAGACATGCTAGCCGAACTTGGGTGCACCGTCGTCGGTCCAGCCGCCCGCGTTGAGCAGGCTATTACGATTATCGAAGCAGAGGTTCTCGACTTAGCCGTGCTTGACGTTAACCTGAACGGTGAGAAAAGCTACCCGGTGGCCGAGGCGCTAAAGAGATGTGACGTCCCCTTTATGTTCTCGACTGGCTACAGCAAGGACACAATGCCCGATCACTTCCGCGTTGTTCCCATGCTCCAGAAACCCTACGACCAGCCAACCTTGATCGCCGCGCTGGAAAAACTGCTCTGAACATAGGGTTATCCGTTGGATCACCGTTCCAGCTGCACGCGGTTGACGCGGAGTGGGTCGGGCAGTGATGACCGGTTATCAGCGCGCGTTCAAATGCTCGGAGCATCTGTTGATCGGCTAGCTCAGCAAAGCAGCTTGTCCGACTCCGGCCACGTGCAGCCATTCACTGGTACCATCACCCATGTCGCGTTTGGATCGGAAGCAGCCATTGCCGTTCGAGCATACGGGCTGCCTTTCACGTCGGAGGCGCCAGCGGTGCTACGCGCGGACGATGCTTTTCGGCCACCCTCGCAGCTTCGCCGCCGACTACGACTTGCTCCACGCGGCCATTGCCTCGGCGAGGTCACGGGTCCCGGCTTCACCCTTCTCGAAGGTCAGCTTGGCGATCTTGCCGCTGGCGAGAAGCATCGGGATGTCGATCCACTGCTGATCCTTGAGCTGCTTCAGGTTGATCGCCTCGGCCGTGCCGGGCGAGAGGCCGATGAGGAAGGAGTTCGGCAGCACCGGCACGGTCACGCCGGCCAGCGCGTCGCCGCTGGGGCTGTCCTCCTGGCGCAGCTGCGGCACGCTGATCTGCTGGACGTCGCCGGTGAAGCTGGCGGGCTGCATCGTGAAGCGCACCCGCACCGTGTGCGAGGCCGGCAGCGAGGCGTCGGTGTTCTTCTCGAAGGTGACGGTGGCCTTCATCTTGTCGTCGGGCAGCTCGATGTCGGCCTCGACGGCGGTGCCGACGGCTTCGCCCGGCCCGTTGCCGACGTTGATCAGCTTCCAGGTCACGGTGCCCAGGAACGTCTTGACCTTGTTGGCCTCGCTCGGCGCCTCGACAAGCAGCGCGGCGCGGTAGGCGACCGGCACCTCCGGGTTGGTCGGCGCGGCGGTGTTGGCCGCGGGCAGCTCGCCGGTGGCAGGGACCGCCGCCTTCGGGGACGACCCGCCCGCGGGCTGCGTCGCGTCGTCGGTGCCGCCGACCCGCTCGGCGATCTTGCCGCTGTCGGTGGGCGCCGCCTTCTCAGCGACCGGGCGCCGCGCCACCGTCTGGCGGCTCTGGCGCAGCTGGAAAGCCGCAGCGGCCACCAGGACCACGACGATGCCGATGCCGGCGAACATGATCCACAGGCGCCGCTTGGGCGCGCCGGACCCCTGCGGCTGCGGCGCGATCGGGCGCTGCACGTCGCCGCGGACCCGAGGCGGCCCGGCGGGATCGACGCTGGCGCGACCGCCGGCGGGCAGGCCTGGATCCGGGTCGGTGTTCGGCGCGATCAAGGGGGCGGGCGGAGAGATGGCCGCCGGCGCGGTGCCGGGATCGCCGACGGTCGCGGGCTCCTTGTCGGATGGGTCGGGCGCGGCGGCCGGTCGGCGCGGCGTCGGCAGGCGCGTGCGCAGCAGCGGCGCCGGCCTCTCGGCGGCGCCCGCCAGAGCCGCTTCGGGCAACAAGGATGCCGGGCGAGGCCGCGGCTCCAGCGGTGGCGATGGGCGAGGCGATGACGGGATCGGCGTGACGGCCTGCGCCGCCGATGCGGGCGGGCCGCCGCCGGCGAGCTCGGCTTCCAGCCGCTGCACGGCCTGGTCGAGCGCGAGGGACTCGCGGTCGATGTCCTCCTCGGGCACCGGCGGGTGCAGGGTTCGCAGCTGGCCGATCAGCGCCTTGCGGGCGCGCTCGTACACGACGCGCCGCGATTCGGGCGTCGAGTTGGGAAGGCTCCCGACGGCTTTCGCCAGCAGCGGATAGTATTCGGCCATGCGCGCTTCAGAGCGCAGCCTTAAGACCCTGTCAATGCGCCTCGGGTGGCGTCACGCCCTTGTCAAGCTGGCTGTGACATCAGTCGCGGAACGGGTCGTGGACGAGGATGGTATCCTCGCGTTCCGGGCTCGTTGACAGCAGGGCCACCGGCGCCCCGATCAGCTCCTCGACGCGGCGCACGTACTTGATCGCCTGCGCCGGCAGCTCGGCCCAGGAACGGGCGCCGGCGGTGGTGCCGGTCCAGCCCTCGATCGTCTCGTAGACCGGCTCGACCCGCGCCTGCGCCGCCTGGCTCGCCGGCAGCCGGTCGATGCGCCGGCCGTCGAGCAGGTAGTGCGTGCACACCTCGATCGTCTCGAACCCGTCGAGGATGTCGAGCTTGGTCAGGGCGATGCCGTCGATGCCCGACGTCTTCACCGTCTGGCGCACCAGCACGGCGTCGAACCAGCCGCAGCGCCGCGGCCGCCCGGTGTTGACCCCGACCTCCTTGCCGCGCGTGGCGATCGAGGCCCCGATCGCATCGTGCAGCTCCGTGGGAAAAGGTCCCCCGCCGACCCGCGTCGTGTAGGCCTTGGCGATGCCCAGCACGTAGCCGATGGCCTTGGGGCCGAGCCCCGAGCCCGTTGCGGCGTTGCCGGCCACCGTGTTGGAGGAGGTGACGAACGGGTAGGTGCCGTGGTCGACATCGAGCAGCGCGCCCTGGGCGCCCTCGAAGAGGATGCGCTTGCCCTCGCGGCGCAGCGCCTCCAGCCGGTCCCACGTCGGCCCCATGAACGGCAGCACCTTGGGCGCCACCGCCAGCAGCTCGTCGCGGATCGTGGCCGCCGTCACCGGCTCCAGCCCCAGGCCGCGGCGCAGCGGCTCGTGGTGGGCCAGCAGCCGGGCGATCTTCTCGTCGAGCGTGTCGGGCTCGGCGAGGTCGGAGAGGCGGATGGCGCGGCGCCCGACCTTGTCCTCGTAGGCCGGGCCGATGCCGCGCTTGGTGGTGCCGATCGAGGTGCCGGCCGCCGCCATCGCACCCTCGCGGTGGGCGTCGAGCTCGCGGTGCAGCCCGAGGATCAGCGTCACGTTTTCGGCAATCAGCAGGTTCGCCGGCGTCACCGACACGCCCTGCGCCTCGATCTTGGCGATCTCGTCGATGAGGTGGACGGGGTCGACCACCACGCCGTTGCCGATCACCGAGAGCTTGCCCGGCCGCACGATGCCCGAGGGCAGCAGGGCCAGCTTGAAGACCCTGCCGTCGATGACCAGCGTGTGCCCGGCGTTGTGCCCGCCCTGGAAGCGCACCACCACGTCGGCCTCGTGCGACAGCCAGTCGACGATCTTGCCCTTGCCCTCGTCGCCCCACTGGGCGCCGACCACCACCACGTTCGCCATAGACCCGACCCGACTGCCCAAACGAGAAAGGCCCCGGTGCAACGCACGGGGGCCTCTTGCCGCCGACGCGTAGCCCCTCGCCCGCCCCGAGGCAAGCCGCCGAGGCCTGTTGCCAACACGCAGACTATGCGGTACGGAAACCTAGGTCAAGTCGTTGATCCGGCTGCGATACCGCAGATCGCCCATGTCGCGAGCCCTGACAAGTGGCCCTGCCAAAGTCAGGGTACCGCGACACGAACGCGGGACGGTGTCAGCGAACCGCGACATCGAAGCCTGCCATCGGCGCGTGCGCCGACATGACGGTTTACGACGCGTTTCGGCGTGACCGTTCGCCCACTTTCCAGAGGGCGCGACGTCGATGGCACCAACCGCTACGCAGGGGAGGATGTGCTGGGCCAGCCTGAGGTCTGTCCCGCGACGGTGGAACTGCCGGGCGATCCTCCTCCGCGAAGCGGCTACGGGCTGCACACTTATCTGGAGAAAGGGGGCAGATCCCCTTCTCATGCAGCTCGCCAGGGGAAAGCCGGCGGAAAGGGCCGCGCTGTCGCCGAACTGTTCCCTTCTCCCTCTTGCGGGAGAAGGGGCCCGAAGGGGGGATGAGGGGTCGGGCGACCTGTCCGGCAGGTCGCCTCGATGCGAAGGGCTCCGACGAGGAGAGGTGACCCGACCTCATCCGGCGCTTCGCGCCAACCTTCTCCGACGAGGGGAGCTTGGTTTCCCCAGGGCGGATCCGGATGTGGACATGCCGTAGCGCGAAGCGGGGGAGGATCGCTATCAAGGCAGATGCGGCGCATCGGCGAGGAAGAGGCGCAGGAACTGCCGCTCCTCCGCGGCCAGGAAGCCCTGCTCGGGGCCGGGCACGTTCTTCCACTGGTGGCCGCCGCGATACATGGTGAAACGCGCCTGCACCTTGGCATTGGTCAAGGCGGCGAACAGCTTGAACGACTGCATCACCTCCACGACGGAATCGCCCACGGCATGCTCGATGAAGATCGGGGCCGTGTCCCGGCCGACGAGGAACAACGGCGAGGCGCCGCGGAAGGCGGCCAGGGTGGCGGAGCGCAACGGCTTGCCGAGCAGCAGCTGCACCGTGTCCCTGAGCGACGCGCCGGGTTCCGTCAGGTCGACGGGGCCGAAATTATCGACCGCACAGACGACCGAGACCGGCTGCTCGGCAAGACGGCTCGCCATGTCGGAGGGCTCGATCGTCTTCTTGGCGGCGAGGAACACGGCGAGATGGGCACCGGCCGATTCGCCGTAGGCGCAGAGCCGCGACCCGTCGAGGCCGAGCGAGACGGCGTTGGCGCGCAGCCAGCGGACGGCGAGCTGCGTGTCCGCGAGTTGGGCCGGCCAGCGCGTGCTGATCACGTTCTTCCTGGCCAGGCGATAGTCGATCGTCGCGGCGAAGAGGCCGTCGCGCGCCAGCGCCTCGCAGACGGGCATCAGGCTGTTCTTGTCGAAAGCGATCCAGGCACCGCCGTGGATCAGCACGACACCCGCCCTCGGCTTGACGTCGTCCGCCTTGCCGAGGGCGGCCTTTTCGCCGGGAACGCAGGTCGTCAGCGTCTGCTCGGGAAGCGGCCCGTAGGAGATGTCGCGCTTGACGACGATACCCTCGGGTTCGGCCAGCGCAGGCGTTCCGGCCAGGATCGCGGCGACGCCGGCAACCAGGGTGGCCACGGTGGCGACGAAGAGCGCCCTCAACCGGCGGCGTCGCCGAAGGCGCGGCCGATCACCGGCGTCGAGGGCGAAGCCATGTCGCGCGGCTCCATCGCACCGGCGACATAGCCGAGCCGCCCGGCCTCGACCGCCAGCGCGAAGGCCCGCGCCATGGCGACGGGGTCGACCGCCTTGGCAATGGCGGTGTTGAGCAGCACCGCGTCGTAGCCGAGCTCCATCGCCTCGGCGGCATGCGACGGCGTTCCGAGCCCGGCGTCGACCACCAGCGGCACGCCGGGGAAATGCCCGCGCAGCGCCTTGAGCCCGTAGCGGTTGTTGAGGCCACGCGCCGAACCGATCGGCGCGCCCCAGGGCATCAGCACCTCGCAGCCGGCGCCGAGCAGCCGCTCGGCCACCACGAGGTCCTCGGTGCAATAAGGAAAGACCTGGAAGCCGTCGCGCGACAGCGTCGCCGCCGCCTCGACGAGGCCGAAAGGGTCGGGGTGCAGCGTGTCGTCCTCGCCGATGACCTCGAGCTTGATCCAGGGCGTGCCGAACACCTCGCGCGCCATCTGCGCCGTGGTGATCGCCTCCTTGGCCGTGCGGCAGCCTGCGGTGTTGGGCAGCACCATGACGCCCAGTTCGCGGATCAGCGCCCAGAAGCTCTCGCCGGAGCGGCCGGCACCGGATTCGCGGCGCAGCGACACCGTGACGACCGCAGCGCCGGCGGCGCGCACGCTCTCGGCCATGGTCTTGGGAGAAGGGTACAGCGCCGTGCCGCAGATCAACCGCGAGGCCACGGGCGTTTCGTAGAGAACCAGGCGGTCGGTCATGACGCTTCATAGCGGATCGCGCTGCCAGGGTGAAGCGTGCGGCGGCAGCACGGAAGGCATCGCAAGCGGCAAGCCTCGACGCGCGGCGGCGCTCCTCGCAGGCTCGGAACAAGCACTCGACCCAGATCTGCCACGGCATTAACATGCCAGCGTCTTGAAGTTTTAATCCGCTTAGCTGGAACCTCGCACTAAGAGATTGATGCTGCTCGATCTTCGATAAACCAATATTACGATTTGCCCATGGTCAAACTTCTCTGACCTTGCTTCGTACATCCCGATGTCGGTCGCTCGGACCGCCGACGTGAACGGAGACGACTTCATGACCTTGAACAAGACTTTTGCCCTGGCGATCCTGCTCGCCGGCTCGACCGCCCTGGCCGGCCCGGCCTTCGCCGAGAACCCGATGGTGGGCGGCTCGCCCATGTCCACCAGCAAGAACATCGTGCAGAACGCGGTGAACTCGAAGGACCACACCACCCTCGTCGCCGCCGTGAAGGCCGGCGGCCTCGTCGACACGCTGGAGGGCAAGGGCCCGTTCACCGTGTTCGCGCCGACCAACGAGGCCTTCGCCGCGCTGCCCGGCGGGACGGTCGACACGCTGCTGAAGCCCGAGAACAAGTCCAAGCTCGACGGCGTGCTGACCTACCACGTGCTTGCCGGCAACATGAGCACCAAGGCTATCCAGGAGAAGATCAAGGAAGGCCACGGCAAGGCCATGCTGAAGACCGTCGAGGGCAGCGACCTGATCGCCCGGGACAAGGATGGCAAGATCGAGCTCGAGGGGGCCAAGGGCTCGCACGCCACGATCACCATCGCCAACGTCGAGCAGTCGAACGGCGTCATCCAGGTCGTCAACGGCGTCCTGCTGCCCTGATCCTCCCGGGCCGGTTCACGCCGTCTTCGACGCCAGCCGGCCCGGCGAGAGCCGCGACAGGCTGGCGAGCGCGGCGACGAGGCTGAAGCCGGCGGCGAGCGCAAGGTCGACCGTCTCGGCCCGCGCCGGCAGCAGCCGGAACACGCTGGCCGCCAGGGTGGTGCCGAGGGTGAAGCCGAGCAGGCGGGCGACGGCGAGCATGCCGCCAGCCGCCCCGGCCCGCGCCCGCGGCGCGCTCGACAGCATGGCGCGGTTGTTGGGCGCCTGGAAGAAGCCGAACCCGAAGCCGCACAGCGCCATGCGCCAGACGATCTCGGTGGAGGTGGCGTGCAGCGGCATGGTGGCGAGCAGGGTGAGCCCGGCCGCCAGCGCGGTGAGGCCGAGCGCGCATAGCACCGCCGCCGGCCAGCGGTCCGACAGCCAACCCGCGAGCGGCGCCGCGACCCCCAGCGCCACCGGCCAGGCGGTCATGAGCAGGCCGGTCTGCACCGCGTCGCGGCCGAGCGTCGTCTCGAAGTAGAACGGCAGCGACACGTAGGCCAGCATGTAGGCGGTGAACGAGCAGATCGAGGTCGCGACCGAGAGGCTGAAGACGGGATCCCTGAAGAGGTCGAGCGGGATCAGCGGCTGACGCGCCCGGCGTTCCCGCCGCCACAGCCCGATGCCGGCCGCCAGCGCCACGGCGATCTCGAGCGCCGCAATGACGTCGCCGGTTCGGCTGTGGGCGAAGCCGTCGGCACCGATGAAGACGAGGCCGAAGAGCAGCGCGTTGAGCGCGGCGCTGAGCCAGTCCAGCGGGCGGTCGGCCAGCGGCGAATCCGGCAGCGCGCGGGCGGCCAGCATCAGGTTGACGAGGCCGAGCGGCACGTTGACGGCGAACAGCCATTCCCACGAGCCGATCGCGAGGATGCCCGAGGCCACCGTCGGCCCGATCGCCGCGGCGAAGGAGACCACCAGCGCGTTGAGCCCGACGCCGCGGCCGAGCTTGGCCTGCGGATAGGTGTAGCGCACCAGCGCCCCGTTCATGCTCATGATGCCCGAGGCGCCGACGCCCTGCAGCACGCGAGAGAGCACCAGCGCGGTGAGGCTGTGCGACAGCGCGCAGGCGAGCGAGCCCACGGTGAAGATCACCAGCCCGAAGAGGTAGACGCGGCGGTAGCCGAGCTTCTCGCCCAGCGCCGCCAGCGGCAGCAGCGTCACCACCGTGGCGAGCTGGTAGGCGTTGATCACCCAGGTCGCCTGGGCCGGCGTGGCGCCGAGCTCGTGCGCGATGGTGGGCAGCGCGACATTGGCCACCGAGGAGTCGAGCACGGCCATGGTGATGCCGATGGCGATCGCGAGCATCGACCAGTAGCGGCGCGGCACCGGCAGGCCGTCGGCCTGGGCGCCGCGGTTCGGTGGCGGGGAGGAGGGGCTCACGGACATGGCCCGCGTCTTAGCGGGAACACCGCCGCGAACAAAGCGGCGGCGCCGGGCGAGGCGGTTCGACCGCACGCCGCGCGAGAAGGTCGTTTGCGTCGCCGCCGCCCACGAAGTTGGCCGGTCTATCGAAAATGGCACGGATCGATGATCCAAGGCTTGTCTTTGAACGCGGTTCAAATAGTGCTTGCCTTGCCGCTTACGTTGTCGTATCAACAAATTATGAACAATGTTCATGGAGCCAACATGCTGGATGATCTGAACCGACGCCTTTGCGAGCTCTTTCTTCCACGAGCCCGGCAGCTGTCCGAACTCGACCAGCTGATCGCCGCCGCCGGCTTGTCGCATTTGGCGGCTCGCCGTGGCTTGGCGCTCGCGATGGCCGAGGAACATCGCGAGGCGGCGCGGCGCGACACACTCGTCGACCGTGCCGCCGATCTCGAGGGCCGCGCCCTGGAGGCGCTCATCGCAGGCCGCGAGGATCTCGCCGCGCGAGCCGCCGAGAGCATCGCCGTCCTGGAAACGGAGGTGGCGGCCTCCGCAGCGGCGGCCTCCCGCTTCGCCGCCAAGGTGACCGCGGCCCGTCGCGAGGTCGACACGCAGCGCCGCCGCCTCGCCGACCTCGACCGCGGCCGGCGGCTCGCCAAGGTCGGCGCCGCGCTCCACGCCGCCGGCCCCGCGCCCGACGGCCTCCCGCTGCTGTCGCGCGCCGAGGCCGCGCTGACCGCGCTGGAAGCCGCGCAGGCCGGCGACGAGGCCGTCGTCCGAGAGTTCGCGCCGTCGGCAGACACGCTGGCGGACGACATGGCGGAGGCCGGCTTCGGCCGGGCCACCCGCACCCTGGCGAGCGACGTGCTGGCGCGTCTGCGCGCCCGCACCACGTTCGCCCTGCTCAAGCCGGCGACGCCGCAAGCCTGATCCAACCCGAGCCTGATCCCACTCGAGCCTGATCCAACCCCAAGCCTGATCCCGCCCCTCGCCACAAAGGAACGCCATCATGGACAACGACCTGCCCGCCGTCGAACGCCCCACCTCCGCCTGGCTCGTGTTCGGCTACGCCTCCTTCGCGCTCTCGATCGTCATGGTCGGCGCCGGCATTCTGCTGCTGCCGATGGACTGGTGGGTGCGCGGCTATTTCGCGATGGGCGTCGTGCTGCTCGTCCAGTCGTGCTTCGCGCTCGCCAAGAACCTGCGCGACGTCCACGAAGCCGGCCGCTTCATCAACCGCATCGAGACCGCGCGCACGGAGCGCCTGCTGCGCGAAGCGTGAGGCCGACTCGCCGAGGCCGATCCGCGGCGCGGGCTGCCATTCGGAACGCCAAGCGCACGGCCCACACCCGTATCTTGACCTCGAAAGAGTTCATCGAGCGCTTCGCGCCACCTTATCCCGGAAGGCTATGGCATTCACGCTTCCGGGTCCGCTCGCGGGAGAAGGAAGAGCCTCACCGGACGGCCGCGGCCAGGTCCCGCGCGAGCACCGCGTCGATGATGTCGCCGGCCTGCTCGAATATCCACGTCGGCCGGCGCGCGCGCAGGGCGTCGGGATGGGCGTAGCCCCACGCCACGGCGCCGGAGGCGACGCCCGCCGCCGCGGCGGCGTCGATGTCGCGGATCTCGTCGCCGATCGCCAGCACGGCCGAGGGCGGCAGCCCGCAGCGCTGCACCAGCTGGCGGATCTTGGGCGCCTTGCCGAACAGCGAGGAGCCGCAGGCGAAATGGTCGATGCGGGCGCTGAGGTCGGCCCCGAGCACGCCGCGCACGTTGGCCTCGGCGTTGGAGCTGACGATCGCCAGCGCCACGCCGGCCCGGCTCAGCGCCTCCAGCAGCGCGCCGACGCCGGGGAACAGCGCGATCTCGGCGATGTCGCGCGCCATCAGCCCGCGCATGTGGCGGGCGATGAGCGGCAGCTTCCAGCGCGCCACGCGCAGGCGCCGCAGCATGGCGGCCGGCGGCTCGCCGCGCATCGCCTCCAGCTCCTCGCGCGAGATCTGGCGGAAGCGGTAGCGCCGCGCGACCGGGTTGAGGACGCGCGCGAACCACTCGCCGCTGTCGGCCAGCGTGCCGTCGAAGTCGAGGATGACGAGCCGGTAGGCCGGGAAGGTGAGGCCCGAGGTCAGGTCAGCGCCCGAGCTTCTGGTCGCGCTTGGCGAGCGTGCGCAGGCGCAGGGCATTCAGCTTGATGAAGCCGGCGGCGTCGCGATGGTCGTAGACCACCGCGCCTTCCTCGAAGGTGACGAGGTCCTGGTCGTAGAGCGAGTTCGGCGAGGAGCGTCCGACGAGGATGGTGTTGCCCTTGTAGAGCTTGAGCCGGACCTGGCCCGACACCGGCTCCTGGCTCTTGTCGATCAGCGCCTGCAGCATCTCGCGCTCGGGTGCGAACCAGAAGCCGTTGTAGATCATCTCGGCGTATTTCGGCATCAGCTCGTCCTTGAGGTGGGCCGCGCCGCGATCGAGCGTGATCTGCTCGATGCCGCGATGGGCCACCGCCAGGATGGTGCCGCCCGGCGTCTCGTACATGCCGCGGCTCTTCATGCCGACGAAGCGGTTCTCGACGAGGTCGAGCCGGCCGATGCCGTTGGCGTGCGCGAGGTCGTTCAGCTTGGCGAGAAGCGAGGCCGGCGAGAGCTTGACGCCGTCGACCGCGGTGGGGTCGCCGCGCTCGAAGTCTATGGTGATGTAGGTGGCCTTGTCCGGTGCGTCCTCCGGCGAGATGGTGCGGGAATAGACGTAGTCCGGCACCTCCTGCGCGGGGTCCTCCAGCACCTTGCCCTCGGAGGAGGCGTGCAGCAGGTTGGCATCGACCGAGAACGGCGCCTCGCCGCGCTTGTCCTTGGAGATCGGGATCTGGTTCTTCTCGGCGAAGTCGAGCAGCGCGGTGCGGGAGGTCAGGTCCCACTCGCGCCAGGGCGCGATGACCTTGATCTCCGGCTCCAGCGCGTAATAGCCGAGCTCGAAGCGGACCTGGTCGTTGCCCTTGCCGGTGGCGCCGTGGCAGACGGCGTCGGCGCCCACCTTCCGCGCGATCTCGATCTGCTTCTTGGCGATGAGCGGCCGCGCGATCGAGGTGCCGAGCAGGTAGCAGCCCTCGTATTGCGCGTTGGCCCGGAACATCGGGAACACGTAGTCGCGCACGAATTCTTCGCGCAAATCCTCGATGAAGATGTTCTCCGGCTTGACGCCGAGCAGGATCGCCTTGTCACGCGCCGGCCCCAGCTCCTCGCCCTGGCCGAGATCGGCGGTGAAGGTCACCACCTCGCAGCCGTAGGTCGTCTGCAGCCACTTGAGGATGATCGAGGTGTCGAGCCCTCCCGAATAGGCGAGGACGACGCGCTTGATCTTCTCTTGGGGCATGCTTGGGGTCTCTGGTGGCATGGCGGTGGGCGCAAGAGCGCAAGGGCGGCGAAGCAAGGGCGGTGCCCGGTCCTTAGGGGCGGCGGCGCAGGGTGACAAGGCGGCAAGCCCCACGCTTCGGCGAACCCTCAAGGGAAAAGCTTCGGAAGGTCGCGACGCCCGTGGAGAATGGTCAGCACGATCTTCGCGGTCTCGTCAGAGGCGACGACTAGCGGTCGACGACGAACTTCACGTTCGCCTTCGTCTTGATGTCCGCCCACCGATGTTTGAGAGAGACCCCTTGCTCGATGAGGTAGAAGTTCCATAAAAGCGCATCTCTCGATGCGTCGCATCTGGCCGGCCAGTTGGCCCTGCCGATCGCCAAAAGATCATCGAGATCCTGAAGTGCTTGGTCCGTGAGGTTTCCTGGCAGATAATCGCGCGGAAGTGTAGGTCGTCCCATCAGCTCCCGGTGACCGCACCCTCGACGTCCTACCGGTTGCCCGGCGCGGCGAGCGAAGGGTCGATAAGAGACTGGTGCTTCTGCAAGACCTTGGCCCGCTCGCGCGAGGCCGTTCCTTTAATCTTATAATTGATCTTATAATCCCGCGACGATCGCATCGAGCCTCTCGGCAAGCGAGCGAGCCTGCTCTTCGTTTTCGAAATCGATCTCGGCCATGCTCGCCTCCTGCAAAGGCCACTTTGCGCTTTCCACGATGGCGCTTCAACCTCGTCGGCCGCGCGCGATCGGATTGAGCCGCGAGGCATCGACTTCGATGACCGCAAGGAACGCACGGTCGAAGCAGATTACATCACTTGGCGTTATCACGGCGGCACCGCCTTCGTGCCCGCTTCCTTCATTGCGCCGGCGCGACGCTCTATTCCGCCGCCGAGTCCTGCGCCCGCCTTCCCGGGATTCTACTCGAACATCCGCGCGGCCGCGCCGTGCTCCGCCATAAGCGCGCCGAGGTCGAGCCCGACCACCGCGCCGTTGGTCACCCGCCACTGCCCACCCACCATCACCCAGTCGGCGCGGTGCGCGCCGCACAGCACGAGCGCGGCGAGCGGGTCGTGGTGGCCGGAGAAGCGCGGCTGGTCGAGCGTGAACAGCGCGAGGTCGGCCTCGTAGCCCGGCGCAATGACGCCGATGTCGGAGCGCCCGAGGCAGTGCGCCGAGCCCTGCGTGCCCCAGCGCAGCACGTCTTTGTGCGACAGCGCCGCCGCACCGTAGCGCAGCCGCCCGATCATAAGCGCATGGCGCAGCGCCTCCATCATGTTGGAGGAATCGTTCGAGGCCGAACCGTCGACGCCGAGGCCGACGGGGCTGCCGGCCGCCTCGAGGTCGCGCGTGGCGCAAATGCCCGAGGCCAACACCATGTTGGATGTCGCGCAATGGCAGATTCCGACGCCGTGCCGGCCGAGGCGGCCGATCTCGCCGGCGTCGAAATGGATGCCGTGCGCGAGCCAGGTGCGGCCGTGCAGCCAGCCGGTCTCCTCGAGCAGGTCGACCGGGCGGCACTGGTAGATCGAGCGGCAGAAGTCCTCCTCGTCGCGCGTCTCGCCGAGATGGGTGTGCAGCGGCGCGTCGAATCTCGCGGCGAGCTCGGCCGTGCGCCGCATCAGGCTCGGCGTGACCGAAAACGGCGAGCAAGGCGCCAGCCCGATCTGGATGCGGCTGCCGGCGGCGGGATCGTGGTAGCGCGACAGCACGCGCTCGCTATCGAGGAGGATGGTCTCCTCGTCCTGCACCACGCCGTCGGGCGGCAGGCCGCCGTCCTTCTGCGAGCGGTTCATCGAGCCGCGCGTCACCGTCATGCGAAGGCCGAGCGCCAGCGCCTCCTCGACCTCGATATCGATGGCGTGCTCGAGCCGCGCCGGGAACAGGTAGTGGTGGTCGGCCGCCGTGGTGCAGCCCGACAGCAGCAGTTCGGCCAGGGCGAGCCGCACCGCGACGCGAAAACCCTCGGGCGTGAGCCGCGCCCAGATGGGATAGAGCGCTTGCAGCCAGCCGAACAGCTCCTTGTCGAGCGCCTTCGGATGGGCGCGGGTCAGGGTCTGGTAGAAATGATGGTGGGCGTTGACGAGGCCGGGGACGACGACGTGCCGGCCGGCGTCGAAGACGCCATCGCAGGCCGCGACGGGCGCGGCGCCGCGCGCGACCAGCTCGACGATGCGGCCGTCCTCGACGACGAGGCCGCCCTCGGCCCCCTCGGCGAAGATCGCGAGGGGATCACGGATCCACAGACGCTGCGCCACCCCTCACGCGCCCACGAAGGCGGCATCGATGCCGAAGCGATGGTACGAGAACGCACCTTTACCTGTGTTGCTCCGTTGGCCGTGCGACCCCTCGGTCATGCGGAGCGTTCCTTCAGCTTCTTCATCGCGGCCTTCAGCCTCGGACTTCTCCTGTGCGGCACCGCGAGCAATTCCTATGCTCAGTCGCGCACGGTACCGGAGGACGGGACTTTGGCGCAGACGCTGCCGATCGACCCACGCGGCAAGCAGTTCCGGGTCCAGAGGCGCATGCATCTCCACCGCTACCATCGGCCTCGCTGAGGGGCGCCGAGGCCGTCGGTCTCGAACTTGCAGCGGTTGGGCGACACGGATCAGGCTGGGATAGCGTAGACTCTTGAATCTCAACACCGTCCGCGACCACATTCCCCTGCTCACTCGATCCGACCTCGAGGCTTGGCGGCCGGGCGGCGCATGGCTCGCGGGCGGGACCTGGTTGTTCTCCGAGCCGCAGCCCGGCGTCGACACTCTCCTCGACCTCGCGACACTCCAATGGGCGCCGATCGAGCCGGTGTCCGACGGCGGTGTCGCCATAGCTGCGACCTGTAGCTTCGCGACGCTCTATGCCACGATCTGGGCCCCGGAGCACCGCGCCCTGAGCATCGTGGAAGCCTGCTGCCACGCGCTGCTCGGCTCCTTCAAGGTCTGGGCGATGGCGACGGTGGGCGGCAACATCTGCCTCGCCCTGCCCGCCGCCCCCATGGTGGCGTTGGCCACGGCAATGGAGGGCGTCGCCCGCCTGTGGCTGCACGGCGGCGGCGAGCGACGCGTGCCGGTGGAGCAACTCGTCGTCGGCCCCGGGCGCACGGCTCTCGCCGCGGGCGAGGTGATGCGCTCGCTCGAGCTACCGGCGGTGGCACTGCGCCGCCGCGCCGCCGTACGCCGCGCGTCGCTGACTCCGGGCGGCCGTTCGGCCGCGCTGCTGATCGGCACGGCCGACGACGACGCCTTCGCCCTGACCATCACCGCGTCCTCCCCGCGGCCTTTGCGACTATGCCTGCCGCGCGACGTGTCGGAGCACGGGCTGCGCGAGGCGATCGACGCGGCGCTGCCGACGCTCGCCGCCTATTACGACGACGTGCACGGCCGACCGGCCTGGCGCCGCGCGATGACGCATCGCCTGGCTCAGGAGCTTCGCGCCGAGCTGGTGGACGCCTGAATGCAGCTCGTGGTGAACGGACGCGAGACCGAGGCCGATCCACGGCCGGGGCAGTGCCTGCGCACGCTGCTGCGGGAGCTCGAATGGTTCGGCGTGAAGACGGGCTGCGACGCCGGCGATTGCGGCGCCTGCACCGTCCACGTCGACGGCGTGCCGGTGCACAGCTGCATCTTCCCGGCGCTGCGCGCCGCCGGCCGCGAAATCATCACCATCGAGGGCCTCGGCAACGGCGCGCGCCACCCGATGCAGCAGCGCTTCCTCGACGCGCAGGCCTACCAGTGCGGTTTCTGCACCGCCGGCATGATCATGACGGCGGCGAGCCTCAACCAGGCCCAGCGCGCCGACTTGGCCGTGGCGCTGAAGGGTAATCTCTGCCGCTGCACCGGCTACCGCTCTATCGCCGACGCCGTGGCCGGCCTCGCCGAGTTCGAGACCTGCGCCGGCGGCGCGACGCTGTCGCGCAACGTGCCGGCGCCGGCTGGAGCGGCCGTCGTGGCCGGCGCGGCGCGCTACACGTTCGACCTATCGCCGAGCGAAGACCTTGCCGGCCTGCTGCACATGAAGCTGGCGCGCTCGCCCCACCCCCACGCCCGCATCCGCGCGATCGGCACGCAGGCGACGCTGGCCGTGCCGGGCGTGCACCGCGTGCTCACCCATCGCGACGTGCCGGCGACACTGTTCTCGACCGCGCGCCACGAAGTCGACGCCACCGATCCCGACGACACCCGCGTGCTCGACGACACGATGCGCTTCGTCGGCCAGCGCTTCGCGGCAGTGCTCGCCGAGACCGAGGGCGCGGCGGAGGAAGGCGTGCGCCGCCTCGACGTCGACTGGGAGGTGCTGCCGCCGTTGCTCGACCCGGAGCAGGCGCTGGCCTCGCCGGTGCGCGTCCACGACAAGGATGGCGCCGCCTGCCGCATCTCCGATCCCGCGCGCAACCTCGTCGGCGAGGTGCACATCCGCCACGGCGACACCGAGGCGGCGCTCGCGGCGGCCGAATTCGTCTACGAGGCGACCTTCTTCAGCCAGCGCACGCAGCACACCGCCATCGAGACGCACGGCGCGATCGGCTGGCGCGACGGCGACGGCCGCCTCGTGATCCGCTCCAGCACGCAGGTGCCCTTCCTCGCCCGCCGCGCCCTGTGCGCGATCTTCAGCCTGCCCCAGGACCAGGTTCGGGTGTTCGCGGCGCGCGTGGGCGGCGGCTTCGGCGGCAAGCAGGAGATGCTGACGGAGGACGTGGTCGCCGCCGCCGTGCTGGCGACCGGGCGCCCCGTCAAGCTCGAGCTGACGCGCGAGGAGCAGTTCACCGCCACGACCACGCGCCACCCCATGCGCGTGCGCATCCGCGCGGGCGCACGCCGCGACGGCACGCTGAGCGCGCTGAAGCTCGACGTGCTGTCGAACACCGGCGCCTACGGCAATCACGGACCGGCGGTGCTGCACCACGCCTGCAGCGCGGCGGTGGGGCTCTACGCCTGCGCCAACGTCGAGGTCGACGGCCACGCCGTCTACACCACCACGCTGCCGGCCGGCGCGTTCCGCGGCTACGGCGCGGCGCAGACCGGCTTTGCGGTCGAGTCAGCCCTGGACGAACTGGCGCGCGGCATCGGCATGGACCCGGTGGCGTTCCGCGCCCGCAACATGATCGCCAAGGGCCACCACCTCGACCACGGCGACGACGCGCCGGGCGGCGTGGTCGTCGACAGCTACGGCCTCGACCAGTGCCTGACATTCGTCGACGAGGCGTTGGCGAGTGGCCGCGGCAAGGCTGCGCCCGGAGGCGCGGAATGGGCGGTAGGCCGCGGCGTCGCGATGTCGATGGCGGAGACGATCCCGCCCGGCGGCCACTACGCCGACGTCATCCTGCGCCTCGACGAGGACGGCGGCTACGAGGTGGTGGTCGGCACCTCGGAGTTCGGCAACGGCACCACCACCGTGCACACGCAGATCGCCGCCGCCGTGCTGGCGACGGCGCCCGCGCGCATCGCCGTGCTGCAGTCCGACACGGCGAACGGCGGCCATGACACCGGTGCCTACGGCTCGGCCGGCGTGGTGGTCTCGGGCCGTGCCACGGCGCGGGCGGCGGAGGCCTTGCGCGATGCGATCCTGGCCGCCGCGGCGACGGCGAGCGGCTGCCCGGTCTCGGCGTGCCGGCTCGCCGAGGACCACGTCGTCTGCGGCGACACGCGAATCGAGCTGCGGCGGCTGGCGCCGCTCGCCGCGAGCGGCTTCTGCGACGGCCTCGACCGCTCCGTCAGCTTCAACGTCCACGGCTTCCGTGTCGCGGTGAACCGGGCGACGGGAGAGATCGCCATCCTGCAGAGCGTCCACGGCGCCGATGCCGGCGTGGTGATGAACCCGATGCAGTGCCGCGGCCAGATCGAAGGGGGCATCGCCCAGGCGCTCGGAGCGGCGCTGTTCGAGGAATTGCGCATCGACGCGACCGGCCGGGTCGAGACTTCGATGTTCCGCAACTACCACATTCCGACGATCGCCGACGTACCGGCGACGGAGATCTTCTTCGCCGACACCTACGATGCCAACGGACCGTTCGGCGCCAAATCGATGAGCGAGGCGCCCTTCAATCCCGTCGCGGCGGCGCTGGCCAACGCGGTGCGCGACGCCACGGGCGTGCGCTTCACGCACCTGCCGCTGGCGGCGGACCGCATCTTCGAGGCGCTGCAACCCCGTCGCTGATCCTCCCCCGCTTCGCGGAGGAGGATGCGCTATCTTTTCAAATAGCTACGACGCCGGGTGGCGCGCGTGCCAGTGCCGGGCGAGATCGAGCCGGCGCGTGATCCATACCCGTTCCTTGGCGGCGATGTAGTCGAGGAAGCGGATCAGCGCGGCGGCGCGGCCGGGATGCCCGATGATGCGGCAGTGCAGGCCGACGGACATCATCTTCGGCCGCTCCGCGCCCTCGGCGTAGAGCACGTCGAACGTGTCCTTGAGGTAGTGGAAGAACTCGTCGGCGGTCTGGTAGCCCTGCACCTGCAGGAAACGCATGTCGTTGGTGTCCAGGGCGTAGGGCACGACGAGGTGCGGCGCGCCGCCGGCCGGGCGCACCCAGTACGGCAGGTCGTCGGCGTAGCTATCGGACGAATAGACGAAGCCGCCCTCGGCCGCGACGAGGTCGAGCGTGTGGAGGCTGGAGCGGCCGGTATACCAGCCGAGCGGCCGCTCGCCGACGAGCTCGGTGTGCAGGGAGATCGCCTCGACCAGGTGGCGCTGCTCCTCCTCGCGGGTGGAGTCGCGGTAGTCGATCCAGCGCAGCGCGTGGCTGGCCATCTCCCAGCCGGCCTCGACCATCGCCCGCGTCTGCTCCGGCGCGGTGGCGATCGCGGCGGTCACCGCGTTCACCGTCACCGGGATCTTGCGATCCGTGAACAGGCGCCACAGCCGCCAGAAGCCGGCGCGCGAGCCGTACTCGTAGAGCGATTCCATGTTCATGTGCCGCTGCCCGGGCCAGGGCTCGGCGCTCACGATCTCCGACAGGAAGGCTTCGGAGGTGGCGTCGCCCAGCAGGATCGAGCGCTCGCCGCCTTCCTCGTAGTTGAGGACGAACATGATCGCGATACGCGCGCCGCCGGGCCAGTCCGCTTGCGGCACGTCGCGCCCGTAGCCGGTGAAGTCGCGGGCGAGCGGGCTCGTTGGTATCA
This sequence comes from Beijerinckiaceae bacterium, assembly GCA_965198715.1. Classification (GTDB taxonomy): domain Bacteria; phylum Pseudomonadota; class Alphaproteobacteria; order Rhizobiales; family Beijerinckiaceae; genus RH-AL1. The sequence goes on along the minus strand of CBDAPV010000001.1, from coordinate 1,618,572 downwards.
TGCGATCCTCCGCGCCTCGCGGCGAGGCCGGCGCCGCCTGCCTAGACCCTCGCTGCCGAGCCAAGCAAGAGCGTGCCACGCGCATGGCACGCCCATTGTAGAGGCAGTCCGGCTCGCACGAGGACGACGACCAACCATGATCGATCCCGAGGCGCTGAAAAAGTACGTGAACCTCGCCTCGCCGCGCCTCGGCACGATCGTCCACTCGGCCTCCGACGAGTTCTTCGGCGCCAAGGAGCGGCTCATCCAGGATTCCGAGCCGGTCTTCCTCGCCGACAGGTACGACGACAACGGCAAGTGGATGGACGGCTGGGAGACCCGCCGCCGTCGCGGCCTCGGCCACGACTGGTGCGTGTTGCAGCTCGGCGTGCCCGGCACGCTCGCCTTCGTCGACGTCGACACCCGCTTCTTCACCGGCAACTACCCGCCCGGCGCGTCGCTCGAAGGCTGCGCGGACGAGGCGCCTCCGACCGAGGCCACGCACTGGCGCACGCTGCTGCCGGCGAGCGCGCTCGGCCCGGGCGCGCGCCATGTCCTGCCGGTGAGCGATCCCGAGCCGGTACGCTGGCTGCGCCTCTCGATCTTCCCGGACGGCGGCGTGGCGCGGCTGCGTGCCTACGGCACGCCGGTGCTGGACCGCACCGCGCTCGGGGAGGGCGAGGTGGAGCTGTCCGCCCTGCGCCTCGGCGGCCGCATCCTGGGCTACAGCGACGCCCATTACGGCGACCCCTGGGTGATCCTGACCAAGGGCCGCGGCCGCAACATGGGCGACGGCTGGGAGACGCGCCGGCGCCGTGAGCCAGGCCACGACTGGATGGTCATCGCTTTGGGCCTGCCCGGCACGATCGCGCGGCTCGAGGTCGACACGGCGCATTTCAAGGGCAACTTCCCCGACAAGGTCTCGGTGCAGGCCTGGCGCATGGCGCCGAACGCCGACGCGGCCATCGTCGGGCAATCGATGTTCTGGCCCGACCTCATGGCGCCGCAGCCGGCGCGGGCCGACAGCGTCCACGTCTTCGAAGGCGCGACGCTGGCCGCGCTCGGCGAGGTCACCCACGTACGCCTCAACATGCACCCCGACGGCGGCATCTCGCGCTTCCGCGCCTTCGGCCGGCCCGCCGACCGATGAGCGGCGAAGGGGGCCGCCGCCTCGCCGTCGAGCCGCTGAGCAAGACCGCCTTCGCGCCTTGGGGCACAGTGATCGAGCGCGCCGGGGCCGACGTCCGCTCGATCAACGAGGACACGACCGACCGCCTGCACGCGCTGGCGACGGCCGACTTCGGGGGCGGGCGCGCGATCCTCTCGATCTTCGCCGGGCGGCCGCGACCGACGCCGTTGCGCATTGCCATGCTCGAGCGCCATCCGCTCGGCTCGCAGAGCTTCTTCCCGCTGCAGCCCCGGGACTGGCTCGTCGTCGTCGGCACGCTGCCGCCGGGCGGCGCGCCCCTGCTGCGCTGCTTCCGCGCCGGCGGCGACCAGGGTGTCCAGTACGCGCCCGGCGCCTGGCACCACCCGCTGCTGGTGCTGCGCCGCCCCCAAGAGTTCCTCGTCGTCGACCGCGACGGTCCCGGGGCGAACTGCGAGGAGGTCGGCTTCGCGGAGACGCCGTTCTTCATCGATGTGGATGGCTGAGGCGTGCTTCCTCCCCTGCGAAGCGGGTGAGGATGCGACCGTCGCCTTCGCCTTAAAGGCGTCCCGGCAAAATGGAGCCGATGACGTCGCGTCGTCTTCTCAGGACGAGCGAAGCGAGAGCCCGAGACCCATGACAACGCGCTTGCTGGATCGAGCGGCATCATTCCCGCCCCTCTTGCAACCGCGTTGTCATGGATTCCGGGCTCGCCTTTGGCGCCCCGGAAAGACGGACGCGGCGTGGCCGTGGGTCTTCTCTGCCGGGATGCGCTCTAACCCGCGGCGATCGCCTCGAGGCGCAGGCGGGCGATGATCTTGATCTCGGCGATCGCCCGCGCGAGTTCGGCCGCGGCGTCGTTGTCGAGCCGCTCGGCGAAGGCGGCGAGGATGGCGTGCTTGTCGTTGCGGCGCACCGCCATCACGAAGGGGAAGCCGAACTTCGCCCGATAGGCCTCGTTGAGCCGGGTGAACCGCGCCAGCTCCTCCGCTGTCAGGTCGGACAGGCCCGAGGCTCGCTGCTCGGCACGTGAGTCGCCGGTCAGCGTGCCGGCGAGCGCCGCCTTGCCGGCGAGATCGGGATGCGCGCGCACCAGGGTGATCGCCGCCTCCGGTCCGGCGGCGTCGAGCGCGGCCGCCATCACCGCCTCCAGAGCGGCGAAGGAGGAGAATGGCGCCTGCGCGAAGGCCTGCCGCGCGATCCAGGGCGAATGCTCGTAGACGCCGCCGAAGGCCGCGACGAAGGCCGCCGCGTCGAGGCCGGCGAGCTCGGCTGCGGTCATCGGTGCCTCAGCCCCTCCCGACGGTGCATTCGATCTGCCCGTGCGGCTCGTCGGTGGGCAGGAACAAGGTGCCCTCGAAGGCAAGGCCGAAGGGTTCGAGGTTCATCGGGATGTAGTGCTTGTTGGGCGCCGCCATGCTGATCGTCGCCACTTCGGGGACGGCGGCGAGCGCGGCCATGCCCATGCGGTAGAGGCTGTCCTGCACGCTGTTCGAGTAGGTGGTCGCGAACACGGCAAGCATGGTGTCGAGCACGACGGCGTTGAATTTGGGATAGTCGACCGGCGCGCCGGCCCAGGTCCAGGCGGCACGCAGGCTCGTCGCGCACAGGCGGTCGTGCGTCGGCTTCAGCGTGGTAAGGGGGTCGATGTGGAAGTCGGCCCAGCCCGAGTTGGTCGTCTTGAGGAAGGTGAAGCCGTCGATCCCGGACGTCGCGGCGAGGCCCGAGCGCGTGGCTGTCACGCTTGCGAAGGGCTTGCCGTTGCCATCGAGCACGAAGCTATGGGGGTGTTCCGAACCCTCGCTCACCAGGCGCGACCATTTCGTCTCGATCGCGTGGACGGAGACCGTCTCGACCTGCGGGTAGTCGGCGAGGAAGCGCTCTGCCACCGCCTTGGCAAACAGCTCGTTCGGCAGGTCGAGGTGAGCGTGGGCGACGACGTTGACGACGTTCTTGATCGTGTCGGTCGAAATCGTGGTGCGATTGTCGGCGGCGACGTAGGCTCCGGCGAAATCGCCCTCCAGCATGGCCTCGACGGTGAGCTCGCGGACCTCGTGGCGAGCGGTGTCGCGCTTCACCCGCATGATGCGGACGCGCCCCTTGCCGTATCGGTTGCTGAGCAAAGCCATGCTTCCGCCTCCTCGATCGTGCGTCGCGGAAGGCCCATCAACTTCCGGGCCGCCTCCCCCCTCCCCCTGGGGGCCGATCAGCTGCCGCGATAGGTCGAGTAGGCCCAGGGCGTGACGAGGAGCGGCACGTGGTAGTGCAGCGTCGGATCGGCGACGCCGAAGCGCAAAGGCACCACGTCGAGGAACGGCGGCGGATCGCCGGGCGCGCCCCTGCCGAAATAGTCGCCGACGTGGAAGAGCAGCTCGTAGACGCCAATCGCCAGCGCATCAGCGGCGACGAGCGGCGCATCGCAGCGGCCATCCGCGTTGGTGCGGATCTCGGCGAGGATGCGCGCGCCATCGTGCTCCACGCGCGCGACCACGACGCGCACGCCGGCGGCCGGACGGCCGGTGACGAGATCGAGCACGTGCGTGGTCAGGCCGGCCATCAGCGGACTTCTCGAGACCTCGCCGCACGATCCCGCGGCGTCGCTCCAGTACCATGCGCGCGCGGTCGAGGCCCACCCGTGGCAAGGAGCTTGACTGCCGCGTCGAGCGCCAGCGCCTTTGCGGAACGCGGCCAGGCGATTCTAGAAATGTCGTCGCCGGCAAGTCGACGCTGGTCAAGATCATCTACGGCGTGGTTGCGGCGGACCCGCGTTCGCGCTTCAAGTCGGGGTCTGCGAGCTAGCGTCCGATCAAGGAGAGCCGATGCACCTGACCGCCCGCGAGAAGGACAAGCTGCTCGTGGCCCTCGCCGCGGAGGTCGCGCGCAAGCGGCTCGCCCGGGGCGTGAAGCTGAACTATCCCGAGGCGGTGGCGCTGATCACCGACTTCGTCGTGGAAGGCGCGCGCGACGGGCGGTCGGTGGCGGAGCTGATGGAGGCCGGCGCCCACGTCGTCTCCGCCGACCAGGTGATGGAGGGCATCGCCTCGATGATCGCCGACGTGCAGGTCGAGGCCACGTTTCCGGACGGCACCAAGCTCGTCACCGTGCACCATCCGATCCGCGGCGCCTCGACGGGCGAGATGATCCCCGGCGAGGTCGCGGCCGCCGCCGGCGAAATCACGATGAACGCCGGCGCCGAGGCGATCGAGCTCAGCGTCGCCAACACCGGCGACCGCCCAATCCAGGTCGGCTCGCACTACCATTTCGCCGAGACCAACCCGGCGCTCGCCTTCGACCGTACCGCCGCGCGCGGCCGTCGCCTCGACATCGTCGCCGGCACCGCGGTGCGCTTCGAGCCGGGGCAGACGCGGAGCGTCAGGCTGGTGCCGCTGGGCGGGGCGAGGGAGGTTTACGGGTTCAGGGGCGAGGTGATGGGGGCGGTTTGAGTGGGGCGGCGGTCGATGGCTCGCGAGGTGCTGGGAAAACCCATGGCGGTCGGTCCCCCGCGCCGCGTTGCTTCTCGGAAGCGGACATGGGGGGAAGGTGCGGCGCCGGTCTCAGCGGCGCAGCTGGGCCAGGATGCCGGCGATGTCGCCCATGCCCAATGCTCACGCCACCTGACGCCCATGCGGCCGCGACCATGCCGGGCGCGACCAGGCCGGTTCCGGCGATAGCCGCGCCCGTTACCACCTGTCGTCTGTGCATGGTCTCGTATCCTGGGCGCCGTGTTCGATCTGGAGTGACGCCGATGGTCCTTTCGGCGTGCTGATTTGGGCATGCGGGATCAAGGGATGCTTCTCACCCATGGGCGCGAAGCTGCCCGTTCGGAAACGCGCTTGTGACCTGTGCGAGGAACCCGCGCGGGTCGCCGTAGCAGCTTTCGTGCGCCAGTCGTTGGACGATGCCGTCGCGCTCCAGCAGGAAGCTCGGGAAGCCGTGCAGCCCGTGCCCTTGCATCGCAGCACGCGTATCCCGGATGTGCGAGTCCACAGGCACGGCATTGAGCGCGGCGTTGAAGGGCGCGGGATCGAGACCGATCGCCTGTGCCAAGTCGACGAGGACCGAAGTGTCGATGACCCTGCGCCCGTCGACGTAGTGCGCCCGCTGGATCGCGGCCAGCATTGGCAGGCCCGCGTCGCCCCTGACCTGCTCGGCGGCGAGGATCGCGGCGATCGTCGGGCGCGAGTGGAAGATCGTAGCGGGATCGTCCAGCAGGCCGTCGAGGTAGGCGGCGCCGAACAGCTGGCCGGTCATGTCGTGGATGCGGCGGTCGGTGACCTTGATCTGCGCGCGCTTGGCGTCCGGCACCCGGCCCGCCGGGTCCCAGAGGCCGCCGCCGTGCAGCACGACTTGCATCGTCGCCGCGGCGGCTCGCACGAGCGGCTCGGCCGCGTAGCACCAACCGCAAAGGGGATCATGGTAGTAGTGCAGGATAGGGTTCGTCATGGTGGGTCCTTACTGTTGAAAATACGATGAGAAGGGGCGGATCAGCGCGCCTAAAGCGCGGCGGCGACGCTCGCGGCGAGCGGAGTCGTCGGGCGCCCGATCAGCCGGCTGAGCTGGCGACCCTCGTCGAACAGGGCGGCGCGGGCCGCCCCGGCGTCGCTGTCGGCAAGAAGCGCCGCCAGGTACCCTGGCAGACCCGCGCCGAGCAGCGCCGCCTCGTAGTCCGCCGGCGGCAGGTCCTTGTAGGCGACGTCCTCGCCCGATTGCCGCGCGACCTCGGCCGCCAGCTCGGTCAGGGTGTAGGCGTCATCGCCCGCCAGTTCGAGGACTCGACCCCTCGTATCCTCGTCGCTGGTCAGCACGGCGGCCGCGGCCGCGGCGTAGTCCGCCCGGGCGGCGGAGGCGATGCGGCCCTGTCCCGCGCAGCCGAGCAGGGCATGGTGCGCCAGGGCGGAGGGAAGCGCGGCCATGTAGTTTTCCGTGTACCAGCCGTTGCGCAGCAGCACGAAGGGCACGCCGGACGCGCGCAGCAGCGCCTCGGTCTCGCGGTGCTCGCCGGCGAGGCCGAGCGGCGAGGCGTCGGCGTGCAGTAGGCTGGTGTAGGCCAGCAGACCGACGCCGGCGCGCTTGGCCGCCTCGATGACGTTGCGGTGCTGGGTGACGCGCGCGCCGACCGCGCTGGAGGAGATCAGCAGGACGCGCTCGATGCCGTCCAGCGCCGCGTCGAGCGTCTCGGGATGATCGTAGTCGGCGACGCGGACGGCGACGCCGCGCGCCGCCAGCGGCTCGCCCGCCTCGGGGCTGCGCACCATCGCCGCAACCGTATCGGCGCGCACGGTGAGCAGCAGATGTTCGACGACGAGCCGGCCGAGCTGGCCGCTGGCGCCGGTGACGAGGAGGCGCGGTTTGATGGACGTTGGTTGATTGGACATCGATCGATCCCATCGGTCTCGGAGCAAGACGAGGTCTTGTATAGAGACCATTAAGGTGGCATGTAAGGAGGCGGTTTTTCGTGCCCAGGGCACCTGGAGGGAACCGTCCATGACCGATCGCGTAACCAGCGCCCTCGACTCCGGTCCGCTCGCCGCCAGCTTCGGCGACTGGCAGGCCACGGGCTTCGACGCGGACGCGTGCCCGGTGCGCAACGTCCTCGATCGCGTCGGCGACAAGTGGACCATGCTGACCCTGGTCGCGCTCGCCGCCGCGCCGCGCCGCTTCAGCGAGCTCCATAGGATCATGCCCGACATCTCCAAACGGATGCTGACGCAGACGCTGCGCGGGTTGGAGCGCGACGGCCTGGCGACCCGCCACGTGTTTCCGACCAAGCCGCCGAGCGTGGAATACCGTTTGTCGGCGCTCGGACGATCGGTGCTGGATCCGCTCGCCGGGCTCGTCGCGTGGGCCGAGCGCAATTATGGGGCGATCCGCCAAGCCCGCGTCTGCTTCGACGCCACGGCCGGTCGACATGCCGAGCCGGATGCCCGGGGCGCGGCGGCGGGGGTGGACAGCGTCGGGCTTACAGGTTAAATTACCCGCAGACCGCCGGATCGCAAGGCACCCTCCGCTGGTCTCTCCCTTGCCAGGCATGGGAGATCGGAGACGAGCTTCATGCCCATCACGCTCCCCCGCGCCGCCTACGCCGACATGTTCGGCCCCACGACCGGCGACCGCGTGCGCCTCGCCGACACCTCGCTCTTCGTCCAGGTCGAGCGCGACCTCACCACCTACGGCGAGGAGGTGAAGTTCGGCGGCGGCAAGGTCATTCGCGACGGCATGGGCCAGGGCCAGACCACGCGGGCCGAGGGCGCGCCGGACACGGTCATCACCAACGCGCTGATCCTCGACTGGTGGGGCATCGTGAAGGCCGATGTCGCCCTGCGCGACGGGCTTATCGCGGCCATCGGCAAGGCCGGCAACCCGGCGATCCAGAACGGCGTCACCATCCCGATTGGGCCGGGCACGGAGATCATCGCCGGCGAGGGCCGCATCCTCACCGCGGGGGGCATGGATGCTCACATCCACTTCATCTGCCCGCAGCAGATCGACGAGGCGCTGCACTCGGGCATCACCACGATGCTCGGCGGCGGCACCGGGCCGGCGACCGGCACCTTTGCCACGACGTGCACGCCCGGCGCTTGGCACATCGGCCGGATGATCGAGGCGGCCGACGCCTTCCCGATGAACCTCGGCTTCGCCGGCAAGGGCAATGCCTCGACGCCGGGCGGCCTCGTCGAGCAGGTCGAGGGCGGCGCCTGCGCGCTCAAGCTCCACGAGGACTGGGGCACCACGCCGGCTGCGATCGACTGCTGCCTGAGCGTCGCCGACGACCACGACATCCAGGTCATGATCCACACCGACACGCTGAATGAATCGGGCTTCGTCGAGGACACGGTCGCCGCCTTCAAGGGCCGCACGATCCACGCCTTCCACACCGAGGGCGCCGGCGGCGGCCACGCGCCTGACATCATCACCGTGGCCGGCCTGCCCAACGTGTTGCCGTCCTCGACCAACCCGACGCGGCCCTACACGGTGAACACGCTCGACGAGCACCTCGACATGCTGATGGTGTGCCACCATCTCGATCCCGGCATTCCCGAGGACCTCGCCTTCGCCGAGAGCCGCATCCGCGGCGAGACCATCGCCGCCGAGGACATCCTGCAGGATATCGGCGCGCTCTCGATGATGAGTTCCGATTCGCAGGCGATGGGGCGGGTCGGCGAGGTGATCATCCGCACCTGGCAGACCGCCGACAAGATGAAGCGTCAGCGCGGGCCGCTCGCCGGCGACACCGCCGAGAGCGATAACGCGCGGGTGAAGCGCTACGTGGCGAAATACACGATCAACCCGGCCATCGCCCACGGCGTGTCGCGCCACGTCGGCTCGGTCGAGGTCGGTAAGCTCGCCGACCTCGTGCTGTGGACGCCCGCGTTCTTCGGGGTGAAGCCGGACCTCGTCATCAAGGGCGGCGTCATCGCGGCGGCGCTGATGGGCGACCCCAACGCGTCGATCCCGACGCCGCAGCCGGTGCATTATCGCCCGATGTTCGGCGGCTACGGCGGCGCGCTGACGGCGACGTCGCTGACCTTCGTGTCGCGCACCTCGCTGGACAAGGGGCTAGCCTCGAGGCTGCGCACGCAGCGCCGGCTCGTCGCGGTGGAGAACACGCGCGGCGGCATCGGCAAGCGCTCCATGGTGCTCAACGACGCGCTGCCGAAGCTGACCGTCGACCCGGAGCTCTACCGCGTCGAGGCCGACGGCGAGCACCTAACCTGCGAGCCGGCGACGACGCTGCCGATGGCGCAACGCTACTTCCTCTTCTGAGGTGACGCGGGAGGGCGCGGCGCGCGTCAGCCGCATCGACGCGGTGTTCGTCGCCGATGCCTCCGGCACGAGGCTGGAGCGCCTGGGCGAGGCCGGCCACCTCCGGCTACGCGTCTTGCGCGGCGCCGGCTGCGAAGCCGTCATGGTCAACACCGGCGGCGGTATCGTCGGGGGCGACCGCTTGAGCGTGAACGTGTCCGTGAGCGGCGCAGGCGCCGCGGTGACGCTGAGCACGGTGGCGGCCGAGAAGCTCTACCGCGCGGCCGATGCCGGCGCCTCGGTCGAGACCACGCTCGCGGTGGGCGTGGGCGCGACGCTGCACTGGCTGCCGCGGGAGACGATCCTCTTCGACGGCACGCGGCTGCGCCGCTCGCTGGCGCTGGATCTCGCCGTAGGCGCTCGCTTCGTCGGCATCGAGACGATCGTGTTCGGACGCACCGCCCACGGCGAACGGGTCGCGACGGGCGAGCTGCGCGACGGCTGGCGGGTGCGGCGCGATGGCCGACTCGTCTTCGCCGATGAGAGCCTCTTGGCGACGCCGATGGACGCCACGCTGGCACGGCCGGCGCTCGGCGGCGGCGCCAGCGCGGTGTCGCTGGTCCTGGCGGCGGCCGATGGGATCGAGGCGCTGCTCGACCCGCTGCGCGCCGTGCTGGAGGCCTTCGCCGCCGGCGACGAGGCGGTGAAAGGCGGCGCCAGCCTGCGCGACGGCGTGCTCACCGCGCGACTGCTGTCGCGCTCGCCCGAGCGGCTGCGCCTCTGCGTGGTCGAAGCGCTCCGCGTGCTGCGCCCCGGTCCGCTCCCGCGCACCTGGACGTGACCAGCATCGTTCGGCCTCGTCCTTGCTGCCGAAACGCGTCAGGAAGAGCCGATCTCGCTGATGTCGGTGGCGGTGGACTTCGGCGCGGCGCAACGGGTCAAGATCCTTTGAGCGTCCAGGCCATCGTTAAGAAGGCGATCCTTCCCGACGATGGCGTGATCGATGCGGCGCCGGCTCGCCCGGCAAGCTAGAGCAGTTTCCTCGCCGGTTGACTCGTGAGGGGTAGCGCACGGCGCCGCGTTGTGATTCAGGGCTGGTCTGGCGAGGAGGCCAGGCCCGATGCCCCGATCGCTGCACTACGACCTTCGCTCCCGCGTCCTCTTGGCTGTCGAGGAGGGCTTGTCCTGCCGCGAGGCTGCGGCGCGCTTCGGCGTCAGTGCGTCGAGCGCGATCCGCTGGGCCGCTCTTAGGCGCGCTGGCGGCGATGGCCGGGCCAAGCCGCAGGGCGGGGATCGCCTGTCGCGCCGTACCGAGGCTCACGCCGGCCTCATCGCGGCGGCACTGGCCGACGTGCCCGACATCACGCTGGTGGAGCTGAAGGCGCGCCTGGCTGGCGAGGGCGCCTTCGTCAGCGTCACAGCGCTTTGGCGCTACTTTCGCCGCCACGCCATCACGCGTAAAAAAAGACCGCGCACGCCACCGAGCAGGACCGTCCCGACGTCCGCCAGGCGCGGCAGGAGTGGTTCGAGGGCCAGCTCGATCTCGATCCCGACCGGCTGATCTTCATCGACGAGACCGGCACCTCGACCAAGATGGCCCGCACGCACGGACGCGCCCCGCGCGGCGAGCGGCTGAGGATGGGCGTGCCGCACGGCCATTGGAAGACGACGACGCTGGTGGCCGGCCTGAGCCTGCGCGGCATCGTGGCGCCCTTCGTGCTCGACGGTGCCGTCGACCGACCCTGCTTCGAGGCCTACATCGAGCACGTGCTCGTCCCCGAGCTGCGATCCGGCGACATCGTGATCATGGACAATCTGCCGGCCCACAAGGGGACGCGGGTTGAAGCCCTGATTGCAGCGGCGGGCGCCAGACTGCGCCTGCTGCCGCCCTACAGCCCCGACTTCAACCCCATCGAGAACGCCTTCGCCAAGCTCAAAGCCTTGCTGCGCAAGGCCGCCGAGCGGTCCAAGGACGCGCTCTGGGCCGCCATCGGCCGCCTCGTCGACCAGATCACGCCAGCCGAATGCGCCAACATGTTCACCGCAGCAGGCTACGATGCTACCTGAAAGGAATCTGCTCTAGGTTGTCGGCGATGAATGAATACGGATCGATCAACATGACGACATCTTCGGAGCCGACCCGCGGCCCGATGCGCGCCTCGGCCGTCGCGCCGCTCGGCTCCTGGTCGGACAAGCCGCGCGACGTGGTCGTGCTCGGCTTCGACGATCGGCACCGACGGCGCCTTTCGATGCGCGGCGTGCACGGCACCGCCTTCCTCCTCGACCTTCCCGAGGCGGTCGCGTTGCGCGGCGGCGACGCGCTCGTGCTGGAGGATGGCGGCCTCGTCGAGGTGGTGGCAGCGCCCGAGCCGCTGGTCGAGATCACCGGCGCGAGCGAGGCGGCGATCGTGCGCATCGCCTGGCATCTCGGCAACCGCCACCTTCCCGTGCAGCTCGCCGGCCGACGCCTGCGCATCCGCCGCGACCACGTGATCGAGGCGATGGTGGAAGGGCTCGGCGGGCGGCTGCGGCCGATCGAGGCGCCGTTCGACCCGGAGGGCGGCGCCTATGCCGGCGGGCACGCCAGCCATGACCACGGTGACCACGAAAACGGCGGCCACGACCACGGCAGCCACGCTCATTCGCATGGCTGAGGGCGCGGCGCGCCTCGCGCTGTTCGCTTGGCTGTCGCCGGCCTTTCCCGTCGGCGGCTTCGCCTTCTCGCACGGGCTCGAATGGGCCATCGAGTGCGGCGACGTCCGTGGGGTGGCCGATCTGCGGGCGTGGCTCGAAGACCTGCTGCAACACGGCGCCGTACGGGCCGACGCCGTGCTCCTCGCCGCCGTCTGGCGCGAGCCGGACGGCCTCGCGGCCGTCAACGAGCTGGCGCTGGCGCTGGCGCCCTCGTCCGAGCGGCACCTGGAGACCGCGGCGCAGGGCACGGCCTTCCTCGCCGCCGTCACGGCGGCATGGCCGGCGCCGGCGCTCGTCCGCATGGCGCGCACCTTGGAGGGCCGGGACCTGGCCTATCCCGTCGCCGTCGGCGCCGCCGCGGCCGCTCACGCGATCGGATTGCGCGCTACGCTCGAGACGTTCGCACAGGCCACCGTGAGCAACCTCGTCTCGGCCGCGCTGCGGCTCGGCGCGATCGGCCAGAGCGAGGGGCAGGCCATCATCGCCGGCCTGGCGCCGGCCGTGCTCGACCTCGCCGCCTGGGCCGAGGCTACGACGCTCGATGACCTCGGCACCTGCGCCTGGCGCTCCGACATCGCCGCCATGCGCCACGAGACCCAGTACTCGCGCCTGTTCCGCTCCTGAAAACTCAGGCGGCGACGAGGCCGCCGGCGGTCTCGACGAAACGCGCGACGACATCGACGCCGGTGCCCTCGCGCATGTTGGTGAACACGAACGGCTTGTCGCCGCGCATGCGCCGCGCGTCGCGCTCCATCACCTCGAGCGAGGCGCCGACGTGGGGCGCGAGGTCGATCTTGTTGATGACCAGCAGGTCGGAGCGGGTGATGCCGGGGCCGCCTTTGCGCGGGATCTTCTCGCCGCCCGAGACATCGATCACGTAGATCGTGAGGTCGGCCAGCTCGGGCGAGAAGGTCGCCGCGAGGTTGTCGCCACCGGATTCGATGAGCACCAGGTCGAGCGCGGGAAACCGGCGCCGCATCGTGGCGATGGCGGCGAGGTTCATCGAGGCGTCCTCGCGGATCGCGGTGTGCGGGCAGCCGCCGGTCTCGACGCCCATGATGCGCTCCTGCTCGAGCGCGCCCGCCTCCGTAAGGATGCGCGCGTCCTCCTTGGTGTAGATGTCGTTGGTGATGGCGGCGAGCTCGAAGCTGCCGCGGAAGCGCCGGCAGAGCTGCTCCATCAGCGCCGTCTTGCCCGAGCCGACGGGGCCGCCGATGCCGACGCGCAGGGGACCGTTGGGGGAAGACGCCATGGTCTCTCGTACCCTTTCGAAGGTCGAGTCGAAAGGGTCGCGGGTCGCGATCGATCTCTAAGCCGGGTCGCTTGTTCCGGCGTCAGGCTCGAAGTGCCGGCGACGTCCAGCTCGATGGCGAGACCCGCCGTTTCGGGACTGCCGGTCTTGGTCTACGATCCCGTCTCGCCCCTCGGCAGCAGGACGCTGTCGTCCTTGAGCCCGACCCCGGTCAGCCCGCGGACCCGCGCCTCGCGCATCAGCCACGCCAGCTTCTCCGCCGCCGCCTCGTAGCCGAGCCCGGCGGGATGGATATTGGAGATGCAGTTGCGCTCGGAGTCCCGCCGCCCGAAGCGGGGAGAGAAGGTCAGGTAGACGCCGAGGCTGTCGGCGACGCTGAGGCCGGGGCGCTCGCCGATCAGCACCGCGCAGATCCGTGCGCCGAGGCGCTCGCCGATCTCGTCGCCGAGCGCCACCCGCGCCTGCGTCGCCACCACGGTCGGCGCCAGCCGCCATCCCTCGAGCCGCGCCATGCAGGCCCGGAGCAGCGGCGCGGCGTACTGCTGCACGCCCGTCGCCGAGAGACCGTCGGCGATCACGAACACCGCGTCATGGTCGCCGGGCGACAGCGCGCCTTCGCAGGCGGGATCGAGCCGCCGCCCGAGATCGGGACGCCGCAGATAGGTGAGCCGGTCCGACGCGCGGCTGCGCACGACCACCGGCATCTCCGGCAGCGTCGCGGCCAGCGCCTCGACGTCGAGCGGCTTGTGCACGGCGTCGCGCGCCCGCCCGTGGGCGAGCTGGAACGCGAGCACGTCGCGCGTGCGCATGGCATCGCCGGCGCGGCCCAGGCCGATGCGCGCGCTCGTAGCGGCGCGAAGCCGCGCCCACGGGTCCCGCGTCGCCGCATCGCGCACCGGCGGTTCACCCATGGGCCGCCTCGATCAGGCGCGTCAGGCGCGGGTTGTCCGGCGCCGGCAGGATGCGATCTTCGGTGTCCTTCATGGCCATGCGAGCGAGCCAATCCTCGAACTCCGGCGCGGCCCGCACGCCCAGCACCGAACGCAGGTAGAGCGCGTCGTGGAACGACAGGCTCTGGTAGTTCAGCATCACGTCGTCGGCGCCGGGCACGGTGATCAGGAAGGTCGTCCCGGCGACGGCGAGCAGGGTCATCAGTCCGTCCATGTCGTCCTGGTCGGCCTCGGCATGGTTGGTGTAGCAGACGTCCACCCCCATCGGCAGGCCCATCAGCTTGGCGCAGAAATGGTCCTCGAGCCCGGCGCGGACGATCTGCTTGCCGTCGTAGAGGTACTCCGGCCCGATGAAGCCCACGACCGTGTTGACGATCAGCGGCTTGAAGGCGCGCGCGACCGCGTAGGCGCGCGCCTCGACCGTCTGCTGGTCGATGCCGTGGTGCGCGTCGGCCGAGAGTGCCGCGCCCTGCCCCGTCTCGAAATACATCACGTTGTCGCCGAGCGTGCCGCGCTTCAGCGCCAGCGCCGCCTCGCGCGCCTCGCGCAGGATCTCCAGCGTCACGCCGAATCCGGCATTGGCCGCCTGCGTGCCGGCGATCGACTGAAACACGAGGTCCACGGGGGCGCCGCGCTCCATCGCGACGATGGCGTTCGTCACGTGCGTGAGCACGCAAGTCTGCGTCGGGATCGCGTAGCGCAGCCGCAGTTCCTCCATCATGGCGAGCAGCGCCATGGCGTTGGCCACGTTGTCGCCGGCCGGATTGACCCCGATCACGGCGTCGCCCGTCCCGTAGAGAAGCCCGTCCAGCGTCGAGGCGGCGATGCCCTCGAGGTCATCCGTCGGATGGTTGGGCTGCAGCCGCGTCGAGAGCCGCCCCGGCAAGCCGAGCGTGTTGCGGAAGGCCGTCACCACCCGACACTTGCGCGCCACCGCGATGAGGTCCTGGTTGCGCATCAGCTTGCAGACGGCCGCCGCCATCTCCGGCGTCACCCCCGGCGCGATGCCGGCCAGCGCCGCCGCGTCACAGGCGTAGGACAGCAGCCATTCGCGAAAGCCGCCGACGGTCAGGTGCGAGATGGCGGCGAAGGACGCGGCGTCGTGCGTGTCGATGATGAGGCGCGTCACCTCGTCGTCCTCATAGGGCACGAGCACCTCGTCGAGGAAGGTCGTAAGCGGCGTGTCGGCCAGCACGGATTGCGCCGCCACGCGCTGCGCCGCGCTCTCGGCCGCGATCCCGGCGAGTTCGTCGCCAGAGCGCTGCGGCGAGGCCGCGGCCAACAGGGCGCGCAGATCCGGGAACACGTGCCGTTCTCCGTCGAAAGTGCTGGCGTAAGTCGTCATGTGAGTCCCAGCCACAGCAAGATCGAACCTATCGCGATCTCGGGCGGTCTGGGAAGGCGTGCGCGGCGAGGCCCCGAGCCTCAGTAGATCTCGAACAACCCGGCCGCGCCCTGCCCGCCGCCGACGCACATGGTGACGATGCCGTACTTGACCTTCGGGTCCTTGGCCTTGGCGCGACGGCCCTCGAGCAGGGTGTGACCGACCAAGCGGGCTCCGGTCATGCCGTAGGGGTGGCCGATGGCGATGGCGCCGCCGCGCACGTTGAGCTTCTCGTCGGGGATGCCGAGCTTGTCGCGGCAGTAGATCACCTGCACGGCGAAGGCCTCGTTGAGCTGCCACACATCGATGTCCTCAACGCCGAGACCGTGCGCCTTGAGCAGCTTGGGAATCGCGAACACCGGGCCGATGCCCATCTCATCGGGGTCGCAGCCGGCCACCGCCATGCCGCGGTAGGCGCCGAGTGGATGCAGGCCGCGGCGCTCCGCCTCCTTGGCCTCCATCAGCACCAGCGCCGCGGCGCCGTCCGACAGCTGTGAGGCGTTGCCGGCGGTGATGTAGCCGCCCTCCTTGATCACCTGGCCGTTCTTGAAGACCGGCTTCAGCTTGGCGAGGTCGGCGAGCGTCGTCTGCGAGCGATTGCCCTCGTCGAGGGAGAGCGTCACCGCCTCCTCGCGGGTCTCGCCTGTCGCCTTGTCGGTGACAAGCTTGGTCGTGCTCATCGGCACGATCTCGTCGTCGAAAAGACCATCGGACTGTGCCTGCGCGGTGCGCTGCTGCGACTTCAGCGAATATTCGTCCTGCGCCTCTCGGCTGATGCCGTAGCGGTCGGCGACGATCTCGGCCGTCTCCAGCATCGTCATGTAGGTCTGCGGCAGGTGCTCCACGAGCCAGGGGTCCTGCGTGCGGAATAGGTTGGAGTGCTCGTTCTGCACCAGGGTGATCGACTCGACGCCGGCACCCACGGCGATCTGCTGGCCATCGAACAGGATCTGCTTGGCAGCGGTGGCCACCGCCATCAGGCCGGAGGCGCATTGCCGGTCGATGCTCATGCCGGGCACCGTCGTCGGCAGCCCCGCGCGCAGCGCCGCCTGTCGCGCGATGTTGGTCGCCTGCGAACCCTGCTGGCGCCCGCAGCCCATCACGACGTCCTCGATCTCGCCGCCTTCCAGGCCGGCGCGCTTCACCGCGTGCTCCAGCGCGAAGCCGGCCAGGGTCTGGCTCTGCGTGTTGTTGAAGGCGCCGCGAAAGGCCTTGCCGATCGGCGTGCGGGCGGTGGACACGATCACGGCTTCGCGCATGGTCTTCTCCTTCAGGCGTCGGCTGGAGCGGGCTGCTCGATGAGCGCCGCCTCGAGGGCGGCGCGGAAACGATCCGGGATCGGATGCGGGCGTCCGGCGGAGGTCCACACGATCACCGTGTCGGCCGTGCCGATGCATCGGCCATCCTGGAACAGGGCCTGCCCCACCGTGTAGGAGGTGCGTCCGATGTGAAGCGCGCCGATGCCGGCTGTCAGCGTGCCGGGATAGATGCCTTCCGCGAGGTAGCGGATCGTGATCTGGGCCAGCACCGGGCGCTGACCGTCCTCGCCCTCCGGCGTGTGGCGGAAGGTGCGCGTGAAGCGCAGCCGCGTCTCCTCATGGATGCCGGCGAGCGCGACGTTGTTGAGGTGGCGCAGCGAGTCCATGTCGCCGAAGCGCGGCTCGATCTCGGTCGTGAAGGGATAGGTCGAGAGCTGCAGGCGCTCCGCGGGCGGCTTCACGCGCGGCTCCGCTTGAGGGTCTCGCGCGCGATCACGAGCTTTTGAATCTCCGAGGAGCCCTCGTAGATGCGGAATAGGCGCACGTCGCGGTAGAGCCGCTCGATGCCGTAATCGGCGATGTAGCCGGCGCCGCCGAGAATCTGCACGGCGCGGTCGGCGACGCGTCCGACCATCTCGGAGGCGAACAGCTTGGCGCTGGCCGCCTCAAGCGTGGTGTTCTCGCCGCGGTCGCGCTTGCGCGCGGTCTCCAGCACCAGCGCGCGCGAGGCGAGGATCTCCGTCTTCGAGTCCGCGATCATCGCCTGCACGAGCTGGAAGCCCGTCAGCGGCTGGCCGAACTGCTTGCGCCCCTCGGCGTAGACGAGGGTGTCGTCGAGGATGCGGTCGGCCAGGCCGGTGCAGACGGCGGAGATGTGCAGGCGGCCGCGGTCGAGCACGCGCATGGCCAACTTGAAACCTTCGCCTTCCGCGCCGAGACGGTTGTCGGCCGGCACGCGGACGCCGTCGAAGTTGACGTCGCAGACGTGGGCGCCTTGCTGCCCCATCTTGCGCTCTGGCTTGCCGATCGAGAGGCCGGCGCTGTCGGCCGGCACGAGGAAGGCGGAGACGCCCTTGGCGCCGGGCTCGTTCGCGTCGGTGCGGGCCATGACCGTGAAGAGCGAGGCCTTGTCGGCGTTGGTGATGTAGCGCTTGGCACCGTCGAGCACGTAGTGGTCGCCGTCGCGCCGCGCCCTGGTGCGGACCGAGGCGCTGTCCGACCCGGACTCGGCCTCGGTCAGGCAGAACGAGGTGATGATCTCGCCCGAGGCGATCCTGGGCAGCCACTCGCGCTTCTGCGCCTCGGTGCCGTACATGACGAGGCCCTGGCTGCCGATGCCGACATTGGTGCCGAACATCGAGCGGAACGCCGGGCTGGCTCGTCCCAGCTCGAGGGCCGCCAGGCACTCCTCCTCCATGCACAGGCCGAGACCGTCGTAGTCCTCGGGGATGGAGAGGCCGAAGAGGCCGAGCTCGCGCATCTCCCCGATCAGGGCATCGGGGATGGCGTCCTCCTCCGCCACCTTGGCCTCGAGCGGACGCAACCGTTCGCTGACGAAGCGGCGCAGCGCCTCGAGCAGGCCGTCGCGTGTCTCCTGATCCAAGGCCATCTTGAAGATCCGCGAGCGCCGCTCCTGCGGCTTCCTAAAGGGAGTATGGTGGCCGTGGCAGCGGCGCGACCTGATTATCCGCGAACGAGTGTGGCGGCAACTGCCCGCGCGGATGGGTCTTTCGGCGCACTGGAAACCGCCACGAACAGCGTTTATCGAAGCAACGGTATCCCTTAGGCCCCAGGGTGGACGCTTGGATTTTTCGCTTTCGGCAACGCAGAAGCATTGGCGCGATCGCGTCCGCGCCTTTATGGACAGTGTGGTACGGCCGGCGGTCGACACCTACCGTGAGCAGACCGGCGGCACCGGCGCCGCGCGCTGGCACCACCCGCAGGTCATCGAGGACCTCAAGGTCAAGGCGCACGCCGAGGGGCTGTGGAACCTCTTCCTGCCGCCCTCGCCCGAGCACGACACCAACGAGTATCATGGCGCCGGCCTGACCAACCTCGACTACGCGCTCTGCGCCGAGGAGATGGGCCGCATCGGCTGGGCTTCCGAGGCGTTCAACTGCTCGGCGCCCGACACCGGCAACATGGAGGTGTTGCACCGCTACGGCAGCCCGGCGCAGAAGGAGCGCTGGATGAAGCCGTTGCTCAACGGCGAGATCCGTTCCGCCTTCCTCATGACCGAGCCCGACGTCGCCTCCTCGGACGCCACCAACATCGAGACCTTGATCCGCCGCGAGGGCGACGAGTACGTGATCTCGGGCCGCAAATGGTGGTCGTCCGGTGTCGGCGACCCGCGCTGCGCCGTGGCGATCGTGATGGGCAAGACCGACCCCTCGGCCGAGCCGCACAGGCAGCAGTCGCAGATCCTGGTGCCGCTCGACAGCAAGGGCGTCGATATCAAGCGGATGCTTCCGGTGTTCGGTTACGACGACGCACCGCACGGCCACGGCGAGGTCGTCCTCGACGAGGTTCGCGTGCCGGCCGAGAACCTCGTCCTGGGCGAAGGCCGCGGCTTCGAAATCGCGCAAGGCCGGCTCGGGCCCGGGCGCATCCATCATTGCATGCGCACCATCGGCGTCGCCGAGGCTGGCCTCGAGGCCATGGCCAAGCGCTTGCTGATGCGCACCGCCTTCGGCAAGCGCATCGCCGACCATTCAGTGTGGGAGCAGAGGATCGCCGAGGCGCGCATCGACATCGAGATGACGCGCCTCTTGTGCCTCAAGGCGGCCGACGTGATGGACAAGGTCGGTGCCAAGGCAGGCCGTCTCGAGATCTCGATGATTAAGGTCGCGGCCCCGCGCATGGCGCTGAAGCTGCTCGACGACGCCATCCAGGCCCACGGCGGCGGCGGCGTCTGCGACGACTTCGACCTCGCCAAGAGCTACGCGCACGTACGCACGCTGCGCCTCGCCGACGGCCCGGACGAGGTGCACAACCGCACCATCGCGAAGCTGGAGCTGCGTCGCTACACCAACGCGCAGGCGGCGGAGTAGACGAACAATCCCTGCGGTGAGGGCTGAAGCACCGCCTTCACCGATATGGTTCCAGAGGGTCGAAAGGAGCGGATCGCATCGTGGATCGAGACGTGCCTGCGGGGCTCCTCACCATAGGCTACTGGAGCGATAGCGGGTTGACCTAGGTACGGAGCTGAACGTTTGTCTCTCTTCGATCTCACCGGAAAGATCGCCGTCGTCACCGGCTCGTCGCGCGGCATCGGCAGGGCGATCGCCATGCGCATGGCCGAGCAGGGCGCCCACGTGGTGGTATCCTCGCGCAAGATCGATGCCTGCGAAACGGTGGTGAAGGAGATCGAGGCCGCGCACGGCACCGGCAAGGCCCTGGCCATCGCCGCGTCGATTTCGTCCAAGCCCGACCTTGAACGTCTGATCGCCGATACGCAGGCTCGGTTCGGCCCGGTCGACGTGCTCGTCTGCAACGCCGCGTCCAACCCGTATTACGGCCCGATGGGCGGGATCTCCGACGAGCAGTTCCGTAAGATCCTCGACAACAACATCGTCTCCAACCACTGGCTGTCACAACTCGTGGCGCCCGGCATGATCGAGCGCAAGAGCGGCTCGATCATCATCGTCTCTTCGATCGGCGGCCTCAAGGGCTCGCCTGTCATCGGCGCCTACAACGTCTCCAAGGCGGCCGACATGCAGCTCGCCCGCAACCTCGCCGTCGAGTGGGGCGAGCACAACATCCGCGTGAACTGCATCGCGCCCGGCCTCATCAAGACGGACTTCGCCCGCGCGCTGTGGGAGAATCCGGACATGGCCAAGGCGGTAGAGAGGAACACGCCGCTGCGGCGCATCGGCGACCCCGACGACATCGCCGGCGCGGCGGTGTTCCTCGCCTCCGACGCCGGGCTCTACATGACCGGGCAGACCATCGTCGTCGACGGCGGCGTGACGATCTCCGGCGGCGTTCTAGGATAGGAGGCGGCCATGCGTCTGCAGGACCAAGTCGCGCTGATCACGGGTGCCGGCAGCGGTATCGGGCGGGCGCTGGCCATCGTGCTGGGCGGGCGCGGCATGCACCTCGCGTTGGCTGACATCAACGAGGCCGGCCTCGTTGAAACCGCGAGCCTCGTCAGGTCCGGCAAACGCGTGACCACACACAAGCTCGATGTCGCCGACCGCGACGCGGTGGCTGCTTTTCCGGCGGTCGTTCGCGAGGCGCACGGCGGCCTCGACCTTCTCGTCAACAACGCCGGCGTCGCGCTGGGTGGCACCTTCGAGGAGGTGTCCGAGCACGATTTCGAGTGGCTGATCTCGATTAACTTCTTCGGCGTGGTGCGGATGACGCGCGCGTTCCTACCGCTGCTGCGCCGCTCCACCGAGTCGCGCGTCGTCAACATGTCGAGCATCTTCGGCATCATCGCGCCGCCGGGCCAGACGGCCTACGTGTCGAGCAAGTTCGCCGTGCGCGGGTTCTCCGAGTCGCTCAGGCACGAGCTCGCCGGCTCGTCGGTCGGCGTTACCACCGTGCACCCCGGCGGCGTCGCCACGTCGATCGCGGCGAGCGCGCGGACTCCAGCGGGGCGGTCGGCGGAGGAGGTGGAACGCGAGAAGGCGAGCTTCGCCGCCGCGCTGACACTGCCGCCCGACAAGGCGGCGGCCACCATCGTCGCCGGCCTGGAGAAGAACAGGTCCCGCATCATCGTCGGCAACGATGCCAAGATCGCGGCCGCCATCGAGCGTTTGAGCGCCACCGGCTACTGGCCGATCCTCTCGCGCCTCAGCGGGCGCTCAGGCCGTGCCAAAGAACCTTCCAAGAGTATTGGAGCCAACGCATGAGCAGCGAGCATCTCGACGTCATCGTCGTCGGCGCCGGCCTATCGGGCATCGACGCCGGCTATCACCTGGGCAAGAGCCTACCAAAGAAGAGCTACGCGATCCTGGAAGGGCGCGAGGCCATCGGCGGCACATGGGACCTGTTCCGCTACCCCGGCATCCGCTCCGATTCCGACATGTACACGCTGGGTTTTCCCTTCAAGCCGTGGCTCGGCGACAAGGCGATCGTCGATGGGTCCTCCATCCGCGACTACGTCAGAGACACGGCGCGCGAGTTCGGCATTGATCGCCACGTGCGCTACGGGCGCAAGGTTCTGCGCGCGGACTGGTCGAGCGCCGACGCGCTCTGGACCGTCGAGGTCGAGCACGGCGGCGCACCTGCCCGTTTGACCTGCAAGTTCCTCTATCTCTGCGCCGGCTACTACGATTACGAGAACGGCTACACGCCCGACTTTTCCGGGGTGAAGGACTACGCCGGGCAGCTGGTGCATCCGCAGTTCTGGCCTGAGGAGCTCGACAGTCGCGGCAAGCGCGTCGTGGTAATCGGCAGCGGCGCCACCGCCGTGACCCTGGTGCCAGCGCTCGCCGAGCACGGCGCCCACGTGACCATGCTGCAGCGCTCGCCGAGCTACGTGGTCTCGCGTCCGGCCAAGGATGCGCTGGCGGCGCGGCTGCAGAAGACCTTGCCGGCCAAGCTGGCCTACAGCCTGGTGCGTTGGCGCAACGTCCTCATGAGCCTCTACTTCTACGACTACGCCCGCAAGAACCCGGAGAAGGCGCGCAAGCGCATCCTCGCGCTGGCGCAAAAGGACCTTGGCGTCGACTATGACATCAGCACTCATTTCAGCCCACGCTACAATCCGTGGGATCAGCGTATGTGCCTGGTGCCGGATGCCGACCTGTTCGAGGTGGTGAAGCGCAAGGCTGCCGAGATCGTCACCGACGAGGTCGAGACCTTTACCGCGACTGGCGTACGCCTGAAGTCCGGCCGCGAGCTGCCGGCCGATGTCGTGGTGACGGCGACGGGGTTGAAGCTAAAGCTCATCGGCGGCATTCAGCTCGCCCTCGACGGCCAGCCCGTCGATCTCTCGAAATCGACGAGCTACAAGGGTTCGATGTTCTCGGGCGTGCCCAATCTCGCCTACGCGATCGGCTACACCAACGCGTCATGGACGCTGAAATGCGACCTGACCAGCGCCTGGATGTGCCGCGTCATCGAGCACATGGACAAGCGCGGCTACGCCGCTTGCGTGCCGGTGAGCGACGAGGCTGTAGTCGCCATGCCGCTGCTTGACTTCAAATCGGGCTACGTCCAGCGCTCGATCGACGCGTTCCCCAAGCAGGGCGATCGCAAGCCGTGGCGGCTCAACCAGAACTACCTGCTAGACACGATGGAACTCAAATACGGCAAGATCGACGACGGCACGCTGCACTTCCGCAAGGCCGCAACGATGGCGAAGGCGGCCTGAGCGGCGAGCGCTTCTCATCCGCGTCCTGCGGTGACATAGTCGCTCGGCAAGCTGGGGAGGTTGTCTTGAGCTACGTCGTCCACGTCGAGCACGATGTCGAGCAGGGCGTTTACTATGTCCTTTCGTCCGACATACCCGGCTTGAATGTCGAGGCGAGGTCTTTCGTAGATTTCGTGGACATCACCCGTGACCTAGCGCCCGATCTTGTCGCTCACAAAGTTACGGGTGCGTCTATCCGCTTCCAGCATGACCTCGTACTCGCCGCCTGATAGGCGGTAATCTTTACCACGAGCTCCGGCGGCGATTGGAAGCGGATCAATGCCGCCTCGTCCGTCAGGCGAAGGCCTCCCACGAGATCTGGTTCAGCCCGCGCTCGAACTGTTTGTTTACCGTGCCGCGCAACACGGTGATGAGGCACACGGCGAATGCCGTGCTCAAGAATGCCGGCCTGCCGAAAGCCTTTGAGGGGAAGCGGCCTCTATGCAGCCGCCAGCGCCTCATAACGAGCGAGGTGGTAGTCCACCGAGCCCAGCTGGCTCTCGATCATCGCCGCTCGCTTGAAGTAGTGGCTCAGCGCCAGCTCCTCGGTGAGGCCGATGCCGCCGTGGGTCTGCACAGCCTGCTGGCCGACGAAACGGCAGGCCTTGCCGATGTAGGCCTTGGCGGCCGACACCGCCCGGGCGCGATGCTTGGGATCCTCTGAAAGCTTGAGCGTCGCCATCATGGTCATGGAGCGGGCCTGCTCGACCTCCATGAACATGTCGACCAGGCGATGCTGCAACACCTGAAACTGCCCGATGGCGACACCGAACTGCTTGCGCTCCTTGACGAAGTCGAGCGTGCGCCGGTGCAGCTCGGACAGGACGCCGAGCGCCTCGGCGCAGAGCGCCGCGCGCGCCTCGTCCAGCACCTGCTCGACGATCGGCAGGGCCTGGCCCTCCGCACCCAGCAGCGCGTCGGCGCCGACGCGCACGCCTTCCAGCACGAGTTCCGAGGCGCGGCGGCCGTCGACCGTGGTGTAGTCGGTCGCCGACAGCCCGCCGGCGCCGCGCTCCACCAGTAAGAGCGAGAGACCCTCGCGCGAGCCGGGCTCGCCCGACGTGCGCGCGGTGACGATCAGGTGCGTGGCGAAGGGCGCGGCGACGACCACCGCCTTGCGTCCCTCGAGGCGCCAGCCCTTGCCGTCGCGCGTGGCCGTGGTGGCGCAGGAGGCGGGATCGAAGCGGCTGTTGGGCTCGCTCCAGGCGAAAGCCGTGATCATCGTGCCCTCGATGATCGCGCCGATACGCTCGGCCGCCGCCTCGCCGCCGGCGTGGCGCAGCAGGCCGGTGCCGACCACCACCGTCTCAAAATAGGGCTCGACCACCAGCGCGCGTCCCAGCTCCTCCATGATCAGCATGGTGTCGACGGGTCCGCCGCCGAAGCCGCCGATCTCTTCCGGCAAGGCGGCGCCGAGGATGCCGAGCTCCTCGGCCAGCGCCTTCCACACCGCTGGGCTCCAACCCGCCTCGGAGCGCAGGATCTTCTGCCGCGTGTCGAAATCGTAGCGCGACGCCAGGAAGCGGGAGAGAGTTTCGCGCAGCTGGCGTTGCTCGTGGTTGAGGCTGAAGTCCAAGGGGATGCGCCTAGTGTTGCGGAAAGGTCAGAGGCCGAGGATGGCCTTGGCGATGATGTTGCGCTGGATCTCGTTGGAGCCGCCGTAGATCGAGGCCTTGCGCATGTTGAAGTAGGTGTCGGCCGCCCCGCGCGCGCTCTGCGGCCCGACGGGCATGGCGTTCTGCAGCGGCAGCGCGACGCCGTCGAGATGCGGCGCGCCGTACTGGCCCGCGGCCTCCAGCACCAACTCGCTGGCGCGCTGCTGACACTCGGTGCCCTTGATCTTGAGCAGCGAGGATTCCGGCCCCGGGCCCTTGCCGGCGCCCTGGCGCGCCAGCGTGCGCAGCTCGGTGAACTCGAGCGCCAGCAGGTCGATCTCGAGTTCGGTCATCTTGCGCTTGAAGAACGGGTCCTCGCCCAGGCCGCCGCCCTGGTCGACCGGCGTCGCGACGGCGCGGCGCAGCTTCTCCAGCCCGCGCTTGGAGCGCGCCACGCCGGCGATTCCGGTGCGCTCGTGCGCCAGCAGGTATTTGGCACAGGTCCAGCCCTCGTTCTCCTCGAAGACGCGGTTCTCGACCGGCACGCGCACGTCCTCGAGCCAGACCTCGTTGACCTCGTGGGCACCGTCCAGCGTGATGATCGGGCGCACAGTGACGCCCGGCGTCTTCATGTCGATCAGCAGGAAGCTGATGCCGGCCTGCTTCTTGGCCGTCGGATTGGTGCGCACCAGGAAGAAGCCCCAGTCGGCGTATTGCGCCAGCGTCGTCCAGGTCTTCTGACCGCTGACGATGTAGTGGTCGCCGTCGCGCTGGGCGCGAGTGGAAAGAGAGGCGAGATCCGAACCGGAACCGGGCTCGGAATAACCCTGGCACCACCAGGCGTCGCCGGAGAGGATCGGCGGCAGGAACTTCGCCTTCTGCTCCGGCGTGCCGAAGGCCTGGATCACCGGCGCCAC
Source organism: Beijerinckiaceae bacterium (assembly GCA_965198715.1). Classification (GTDB taxonomy): domain Bacteria; phylum Pseudomonadota; class Alphaproteobacteria; order Rhizobiales; family Beijerinckiaceae; genus RH-AL1. Next base: position 1,593,291 of record CBDAPV010000001.1, on the reverse strand, counting down.
CATGGCGACGCCGAAGGGCAGGATCGGTATGGTGCCGGCGGCGGCCAGCTCCTCTGAGAAGATGAAGCGCTGGATCGGGCTCCAGCCGGGTCCGCCGTACTCCTTCGGCCAGGCTGGCGCGACCCAGCCTTTCCGCCCGAGGATTCGGTGCCAAGAGAGGAAATCCTCCTTGTCGAGCTCGGCGCCGCTCTCCTGCTTCTCGCGCAATTCGGCGGGATAGCCCGCGGCAATGAAGTCGCGAACCTCCTGGCGGAAGGCGACGTCTTCGGGGGAGAAATCGAGGTTCATGGTCAAACCTTCCTGTCGGCCGCGCCGCTTGTGAAGAGCGCGCGCAGCTCCTTCTTCAGGATCTTGCCGTTGGCGTTGCGCGGCAAGGGCTCGTGATATGTGATCACGCGGGCGGGAATCTTGAAGGGCGCGAGATGGGCGGCGACATGCGCCTTCAGCTCGTCCTCGCTCGCCTCAATGCCCGGCTTCAGCGTCACCACCGCGCCGGCCTCCTCACCGAGCATCTGGTGCGGAATCGGCACCAGCGCGGCGTCCATGATGGCCGGGTGACGGTACAGCACGTCCTCGACCTCGACGGAATAGATATTCTCGCCGCCGCGGATAATGACATCCTTGGCGCGGTCGACGATGTGGCAGAAGCCCTCGGCGTCGATCTTGGCCAGGTCGCCGGTTCTGAGCCAGCCGTCGGCGAAGGTCGCCGCCGTCTCCTCCGGCATGTTCCAGTAGCCCTCGACGACGTGGGGGCCGCGTACCAGCAGTTCGCCGACGGCGCCCGGCGGCAAAGTGTGGCCGTGGGGATTGACGATCTTCATCTCGCCGACCGGTGTTGCCGGGCCGCAGCTGTCGGGACGTTCGAGGTAGTCCTCGCCCAAGTGGTGGGTGAAGGTGGCGCAGGTTTCCGTCATGCCCCAGCCGGAGCCGATCGCCGCCGCGGGGAAGCTGTTCGCGAGCCGCCGCACCAGTTCCGGCGCGGCCGGCGCGCCGCCGTAGTTGATGACATCGACGCTGGACAGGTCGTACTTGGTGCGCTGGGGATGCTCCAGGATCTGCCAGGCGATCGTGGGCACGCCGCCCATCGAGGTCACGCGCTCTTTCTCGACGAGCCTGAGCGCCTCGAGCGCATCCCACTTGCGGAGGATGACCAGCCGGGCGCCGATGCAGATCGAGACGCTGAGCACCGAGAAGCAGCCGGTGACGTGAAACATGGGGATCGCCAGCAGATAGACCTTCTGCGGATCGTCGGGTCCGCGAACAGGCGGCGAGTCGCCTCGGCGCAGATAGGCACGAGCCTGGGACAGCAGCGAGGCGAGGACCGGCGTGGTGACGGCGCGATGGTTGGCGAGGGCGCCCTTCGGCTTGCCCGACGTGCCGGACGTGTAGAACAGCGTCGCGCCGTCTTCCGGCTTCACGTCCGCGGGAGGGGCGCCGGCGGCCGGCAGCTCCGCCCAGGCGGAGACCGGGCCAAGCACGGTTTCGAGGCGCGCGAAGCCATGGGGCAGCGCGGCCTCGGCGGCGAGGCCGGACACGAAGCCGCGGCGCAGGCCGGAGCAATCCACGATGGCCTTGCCCATCCGCGTGAAGCGCTCTTCGTCGAAAACGGCGACCGTCGCGCCCGACTGGTTGACCGCGTAGGTCAGCTCGGCCGGCGACCACCAGGCGTTGAGCGGCGTCGCGATCGCGCCGGCCAGCGCCGCGCCGTAGAAGGCGACGATCCATTCCGGCTGGTTGCGCATCAGGATCGCGACGCGATCCCCCTTGGCCACGCCGACGTCGATCAGCGCCTGCGCGAAGGCCTGCGCCGCGCGCCTGAAACCATCGAAGGTGACGCGATCCTTGCCGGAGACGATGAAGGTGCGCGTCGCGTGGGCCTCGGCCGCCTGCCAGATGTCGACGAGCGACCTGGGACCGTTCTTCCAGGCGCGCGTCGCGTGCCCGGCGTATGTGATCTCCTCCATCTCGAAGGTCGCACCGGGCGCCGTCAGCAGGGCGTGCGCCTGGGCGATCGACATGGCGGGCCATTTCGTTCGCGCGCGCGCCGCTTCGCTCATGCCTTCCTCCCGCTGCGGCGCATTGCGGCCGCTCCTTGACCGATCAGGCCGCGTCGTCGAAGCCCTTGCCGGACGAGGCCAGCTTCTCGAGCATCGGCGAGGGCTCGAAGGCCTTGCCGTGCTCGGCCTGATAGGCCTTGAGACGATCGAGGACGTGGTCGAGCCCGACCTCGTTGGCGTAGTGCATCGGGCCGCCGCGATAGACCGGCCAACCGTAGCCGTTGATCCAGACGATATCGATGTCGGAGGCGCGCAGCGCGATACCCTCGTCGAGGATCTTCGCGCCCTCGTTGATCATCGGGTAGAGGCAGCGCTCCAGGATCTCCTGGTCGGCGATCTGACGGCGCTCGAGGCCCTGCTTCTTCGAGAAGTCGAGGATGACCTTCTCGACCTCGGGCGAAGGCGTCGCCTTGCGGGTCTCGTCGTAGTCGTAGAAGCCGCGGCCGTTCTTCTGCCCGCGCCGGTCCATCTCGCAGAGTAGCTCACGAATGGTGGAGCCCTTCGACTTCTCCTTCTCCCAGCCGAGGTCGAGGCCGGCGAGGTCGGCCATGGCGAAGGGGCCCATGGGAAGGCCGAAGTCGTACAGCACGCGGTCGACATCCCAGGGCATGGCGCCTTCGAGGATCAGCTTGTTGGCCTCGCGCTGGCGCTGCTCCAGCATGCGGTTGCCGACGAAGCCGTGCGACACGCCGACAAGCACGGCGACCTTGCCGATGGTCTTGCCGAGCTTCATCGCGGTGGCGATCACGGCTTTCGAGGTCTTGGCGCCGCGCACCACTTCCAGCAGGCGCATGACGTTGGCCGGCGAGAAGAAATGCATGCCGATGACGTGGTCCGGGCGCTTGGTCGAGGCGGCGATCTCGTTGATATCGAGGTAGGAAGTATTGGAGGCGAGGATCGCGCCCTGCTTGCAGATACCGTCGAGCTTGGCGAAGATCTCCTTCTTCACCGCCATCAGCTCGAACACCGCCTCGATGACGAGGTCGCAATCTCTAAGGTCGCCGAGCTCGAGCGAGCCGGTGAGCAGCGCCATGCGCTTCTCGACGTCGTCCTGCGTCATACGGCCCTTCTTGGCCGTCGCCTCGTAGTTCTTGCGGATAGTCTTGAGGCCGCGCTCCAAGGCTTCGGCCTTGGTCTCGACCATCGTAACCGCGATGCCGGCGTTGAGGAAGTTCATCGAGATGCCGCCACCCATCGTGCCGGCGCCGATCACGCCGACGCTCTTGACGGGCAGCGTCTCGGTGTCGTCCGGCACGTCGGGGATGCGGGCGGCCTGGCGCTCGGAGAAGAAGACGTGGCGCTGGGCGGCCGATTGCGCGCCCATCATCAGCTTCATGAAGAGGTCGCGCTCATGCTTGATGCCGGCGTCGAACGGCATGTCGACGGAAGCCTGCACCGCCTCGATGCACTTCTCCGGCGCCTCGAAGCCGCGGAACTTGCGCGCGTTGGCCTTGCGGAAGGCCGCGAACACCTCCGGCTTGCCGCGCAGCGGCGCGATCTTGTCGTCGCGGTCGCGCACCGGCACAGGCCGCGGGCCGGCGGCGAGCTTTTCTGCGAAGGCGATGGCGCCTTCAGTCAAGTCGCCCTCGACGAGCGCGTCGACGAGACCCTCGGCCAAGGCCGCCTTCGCGCCGATCGGCGAGCCCGAGGTGATCATTTCGAGCGCCTTCTCCGGGCCGAGCAGGCGCGGCAGGCGTTGGGTGCCGCCGGCGCCCGGCAGCAGGCCGAGCTTCACCTCGGGCAGGCCCATCTTGGCGTCGCGCACGGCGACGCGGGCGTGACAGGCGAGCGCCAGCTCGAGGCCGCCGCCAAGCGTCATGCCGTGCAGCGCGGCGACGATCGGCTTCTTCGAGCCCTCGACGGCGTCGATGACGTCGTGCAGGCTCGGCGATTGCGGCGGCTTGCCGAACTCCTTGATGTCGGCGCCGCCGCAGAAGCCGCGCCCGGCGCCCACCAGCACCAGGGCCTGCGCCTCCTCCTCCTTGTCGAAGGCCTCGATGGCCGCGACGAGGGCGCTGCGAAGCGCGATCGAGAGCGCATTGACGGGCGGTGAATCGAGGGTGGCGACGCTGACGCTGCCATGCCGTTCGACCCGGACCATCTGCGTACCCAAATCCATACTCCAGCCTCGGTTCTGCGGATGCCGCGTTTGGAAGAGCTTGCTTCTGGACCATACGCAATCTTCGAATCAAGCGCGGCGGGCTCGGTCGAACGGCGGAGGGCGCCGTGCCGGGCCGTAAATGATTGGGCCGGATGCGATTTGCGAGTTAGAGCTGAAAGGATGATCGCAGCTCTGCAAGCATGACCCTGACGGCTCCGCGGCAGACCGCCCGCTACGAACGCAAGCGCGAGGCGATCCTCGATGCCGCCGCACAACTCTTCAACGCGCGCGGGCTCGGCGGCGCGACCTTGGCTGATGTCGCCCAGCAGGTCGATCTCACGACCACCAGCGTCACCTACTACTATCGGCGCAAGGAGGATCTCGCCGCCGCCTGCGTGATGCAGGCCATCGAATGCATGAGCGACCTCCTGGCCCAGGCCAACGAGGAGGCGACACCGGTGGCGCGGCTGACGCGCTTCGTCGTTCTCTACCTGGCCATGCAGAGGGAGGTGACGGCGGGCTTGCGGCCGCCGCTCATCAACTTCTGGGATCTGCGCGCCATCACCGGACCCGGCGCGGAAGCCGCGGGGGCCGGCTTCTCCGACCTGTTCCGCCAGTTCCGGCAATGGTTCGCCGACCCGGATGGCCCGGTGCTGTCGCGCGCCGAGCAGAACGCCCGCACCCACCTCGTCTTCTCCGCGCTGCTCGCAGCCAAGGAATGGATCTCGCGTTTCGAGGCGGAGGATTACGAGCGCATCGCCACGCAGTTCGCGGACGTCCTGATCACCGGCCTCGCCGGCGCCGGATCGACATGGTCGATGATCGACGAGGCGCTGCCTGTCGACCTGCAGCCGCCGGAGAACCCGCGCGAGGCCTTCTTGCGCGCCGCCACCGAGCTCATCAACGAGCAGGGCTACCGCGGTGCCTCGGTCGACCGCATCTCGGCCAAGCTTCGTGTGACCAAGGGCTCCTTCTATCATCACAACGACACCAAGGACGATCTCGTCGAAGAGTGTTTCCAGCGCTCGTTCGAGGTCATGCGGCTCGCCCACCGCGTGGTGCCGCGCGGGTCCGGCTCGGGCTGGGCGCGGCTCGGCGCCATCGCCGAGCGGCTGGTGCGCTTCCAACGCTCCGAGCACGGCCCGCTCCTGCGCTATTCGGCGCTATCGGCGATGCCGGCCCTCGTGCGCCCGGCGCTGATGATGGACTACGATCGCCTAGCGCAGCGCACCGCTGGCGTGGTCGTCGACGGCATCGCCGACGGTTCGATCCGGCCGCTCGATCCCACGATCGCCGCGCTCTTCGTGGTCGGGATGATCAACGCGGCGGCGGAGCTTCATCACTGGGTCCACGGAGTCACCAAGGACGCCGCGATCACCTCCTTCGTGCGGCCAAGCCTGCTCGGCGTGTTCACGCCGGCGGGCTGAGCCCCGCGTCGAAAGCACCATACCGTTCGTAGGAAAAGCGGCTTTCGCCGGTCGACGCCGCCCGGCGGTGGGCCTATGATCGGTGACAGGAGACGCTCTCATGACCTCAGGCACGCAGATCGCCAAGACCTTCGATTGGACCGACCCGCTCGATCTGGCCTCGCGCCTGACCGAGGAGGAGCGGATGATCTCGCAGGTGGCACGCGATTACGCCCGCGAGAAGCTACTGCCCCGCGTCGTGTCGGCCTTCCGCGACGAGCGCTTCGATCGCGAGATCATGACCGAGATGGGCGAGCTCGGCCTGCTCGGCGTCACCCTGCCGGAGCAGTACGGCGGCGCCGGCGCCAGCCACGTCGCCTACGGGTTGGTGACGCGCGAGATCGAAGCGATCGACTCCGGCTATCGATCCGCGCTTTCGGTGCAATCCTCGCTCGCGATGTACCCGATCTACGCCTTCGGCACCGAGGAGCAGAAGCAGCGCTTCCTGCCCAGGATGGCAAAGGGCGAGCTCATCGGCTGCTTCGGCCTCACCGAGGCCGAGGGCGGCTCCGATCCCGCCTCGATGCGCACCAAGGCCGAGAAGGTCGACGGCGGCTACAAGCTGAACGGCGCCAAGTATTGGATCTCGAACTCGCCCATCGCCGACCTTGCGGTCGTCTGGGCCAAGCTCGAGGGCGACATCACCGGCTTCATCGTGGAGCGCGCCTTCGAGGGCTTCTCGACCAACAAGATCGGCGACAAGCTTTCGCTGCGCGCTTCGATCACCGGCGACATCGGGCTCTCCGACGTCTTCGTGCCGGAGGAGAACCGCCTGCCCAACGTGCGCGGCCTGCGCGGCCCGTTCTCCTGCCTCAACAAGGCGCGCTACGGCATCGCCTGGGGCGTGATGGGGGCGGCGGAGTTCTGCTTCCATGCCACACGCAGCTACGTCGCCGAGCGCTCGCTGTTCGGCAAGCCCCTCTCCGGCCGCCAGCTCGTCCAGAAGAAGCTCGCCGAGATGATGACGTCGATCGCGCTCGGCCTCGAGGGCTGCCTAGCGCTCGGCCGGCTGCTCGACGGCGAGGGCTTCGTGCCAGAGGCGATCTCCATGATGAAGCGCGAGAACTGCACCCGCGCGCTGGCGATCGCCCGCGAGGCCCGCGACATGCACGGCGGCGCCGGCATCACCGGTGAGATGCACGTAATGCGGCACTCGATCAACCTCGAGACGGTGAACACCTACGAGGGCGCCTCCGACGTCCACGCGTTGATCCTCGGCCGCGCGATCACCGGCATCGCGGCGTTCTGACCAGCGTCAAACCTCCTCCGCGTAGCGGGGGGAGGATGCGCACGGCTGATCAGCCCTTCTTGCGCTGCGCGAAAGCGGCGAAGGCGGCCTTCGCTTCCGGCGAGGCGAGACACTCGGCGAAGCACTCCGCCTCCGCCGCCATGCGCGTCTCCAGCGCCGACCGGTCGCGCATCAGCCGCTTGGTCATGGTCACCGCGCCCGCCGATTGCGCCGCGAGCTTCGTCGCCACCGCCAGGGCTGCGGCGGCGAGCACGCCGTCAGCGACGACGCGGTTCGCCAAGCCCCACACGTGGGCGGTCTCGGCGGCCAGCACCTCGCCAAGCGCGAACAAGGCGAAGGCGCGCTGGTGGCCGACGCAGGCCGGCAGCAGCAGGCTGGAGCCGGCCTCCGGCACCACGCCGAGGCCGACGAAAGGCGCGGCGAGGCGGGCGCTTTCGCCCAGCATGACGTAGTCGCAGTGCAGCAGCATGGTGGTGCCGACGCCGATCGCGACGCCCTGCACGGCCGCAACCAGCGCCTTGGGGAAGATCGCGAGCTGCTCGAGGAAGCGGTGCACGCTGCGCTCGGCCTGAGCGGCGTCGCCGGTTGCCACCGCCATGAAATCGGCGATGTCGTTGCCGGCCGTGAAGGCGCCGCCGGCGCCGGTCAGCAGCACGGCCCGGATCTCGGGATCGACTGCGGCCTCGGCGAGGCCCGTAGCCAGCGCCGCATACATCGCGTCGGTGAGCGCGTTCTTCTTGTCCGGCCGATCGATGGTGAGGCGCAGCACGGCTTCGATGCGCTCCTGTCGGACGTGCGGACTCATCAGGCCATTGCGCTAGGCTGGGCGCCGAGCCCGGCCTTGACGGCCATGCGCTCAATGAAGGCCGCGGTCTCGTCCGGACGGGTGAGCGGGATCATGTGCCCGCCCTGCGGGAGCATTACGAGCTCCATTGCGGGCAGGCTCCGACGCAGCCCCTCGCCGTGGACCTTCGGATCGACGATGCGATCGCCGTCGCCGAACAGCACGCCGACGGGCGCGCGGATCTCCCCATGACGCGCGGCGTAGACGCCGAGCTCGCCACCGGCCTCGACCAGGTCGCGGCAAGCCGCGCGGAAGGTCCAAGGCCGCGCGGTGAGCAGACCGCCCCCGCGCGTGCCGAAATCCGCGAGCGCCGGATCGGGATGGAACAGGGCCGCCAGCGTCTTGTCACGATTGCGAAGGCCGAACGGCACGGCCAAGGTCCAGCCGATGATCCAGCGCTTCAGGTCAGACTCGATCGCGAGGAAGCTCAGCGCCGCGGGCGCCTCCTTTGCGGCCTGGGTCGCCGGCGCCAGCAGCGCGAGGCCGGCGACCCGCTCCGGGTGATCCACGGCCAGCGCCAGCGCAAGCGCGCCGCCGAGCGAATGACCGACCACCAGCGCCCGATCGACGCCGAGCTGATCCATGAGCCCGGCCATGAGACGGGCCTGCTCTTCGAGCGTGGCCGCGCTCGCCGTCGCGGAATAGCCGGAGCCCGGACGGTCGATCATGACCAGGCGATGCGTGCCCCGCAGCCGCTCGGCGAGAGCGTAGGTGTAGCTCTGCAACTGAGAGGCGAGCCCGTGGATCATCACGATGGGCGGCCCCGAGCCCTCGTCGACGTAGTTCAAGCGCACGCCATCCACGGTGGCGAAGCGGCCGACCCGCGGCACCTCCTGCTCCGCCTTGCGAGCCGCCAGCCAAGCGAAACCCGCGAGGCCGGCGACGAGGAGGAGGGCCAAGCCGACGATGACCCCCAGGACGACGAGCAGGATGGTCACGGCGTCACCTAAGATTTCGCCAAAGCCTTGGTGAGCTCCGGCACTACGGTGAAGAGGTCACCCACCAGTCCGTAATCGGCGACCTGGAAGATGGCCGCTTCCTCGTCCTTGTTGATGGCGACGATGATCTTGGAATCCTTCATGCCCGCGAGGTGCTGGATGGCGCCGGAGATGCCGACGGCCACGTAGAGTTCGGGGGCGACGATCTTGCCGGTCTGCCCGACCTGCCAGTCGTTGGGCGCGTAGCCGGCATCGACCGCGGCGCGTGAGGCGCCGACGGCGGCGTGCAGCGTGTCAGCGAGCGGCACGATCAGCTTGTCGAAGTTTTCGGCATTGCCGACGGCGCGGCCGCCTGAGACGACGATCTTGGCGCCAGTCAGCTCGGGTCGATCGTTCTTCGCCAAAACGTCGCTCTCGAAGCGCGAGAGTTCGCTCGCCGTCGCGGCCGAGATCGCTGCCTCGATCGGCGCCTTGGCGTCGCCAATCTCGGTCGCCGCGAACGAGGCGGTGCGCACCGTGATCACCTTCTTGGCGTCCATCGCCTGCACCGTCTGCATCGCGTTGCCGGCGTAGATCGGGCGCTCGAACGTGTCGGGCGACACCACCTTGACGATATCGGACACCTGCATGACGTCGAGCAGCGCGGCGACCCGCGGCATCACGTTCTTGGCGACGGCCGTCGAGGGCGCCACGAGGGCATCGTAGTTGGGCGCCAAGACGACGAGGGCGTCGGCGAGCGGCTCGGCGAGCTGGTTGGCGAAAGCCTCGGCGTCGAGCACCAGCACCTTCTCGATGCCCGAGAGCGCGGCGGCCTGTTCGGCCGCGCCCCCGACGCCCTTGCCGGCGACGAGCACGTGCACGGGGGCACCCAGGGCGAGCGCGGCGGTGAGCGCCTTGCCCGTGACGTCGGCGAGCGCCGTGCCGTTGAGTTCGGCAAGGAGAAGGGTCGTCATGAAATGGCTCCCGCGGCGGTCAGCTTGGTGACGAGATCCGGCACGTCGGTGACCTTGATGCCGGCCGACCGGGTGGCCGGCTGGCTCGTCTTGAGCACCTTGAGGCGCGGCGTCAGGTCGACGCCGTGGTCGGCCGGAGTGGACTCGGCGATCGGCTTCTTCTTGGCCTTCATGATGTTGGGCAGCGAGGCATAGCGCGGCTCGTTCAGGCGCAGGTCGGTCGTGATCACGGCCGGCATCTTTAGGCTCAATGTCTGCGCGCCGCCGTCGACCTCGCGTGTCACCTCGACACGGTCGCCCTCGACCACCACCTTGGAGGCGAAGGTGCCCTGGCCCCAGCGCAGCAGCGCCGCCAGCATCTGACCGGTCTGATTGGAATCGTCGTCGATGGCCTGTTTGCCCAGGATGATCAGGCCGGGCTGCTCGGCCTCGGCCACCGCCTTGAGGATCTTGGCCACTGCCAGCGGCTCGACGTTTTCGTCGGTCTTGACCAGGATGCCGCGGTCGGCCCCGAGCGCGAGCGCGTTGCGCAACGTCTCGGTCGCGCCCTGCGGCCCGATGGAGACGACAACGATCTCCGTCGCCTTGCCTGCTTCCTTCAGGCGCAGCGCCTCCTCGACGGCGATCTCGTCGAAGGGGTTCATCGACATCTTCACGCCGGCGAGATCGACGCCGGAGCCGTCCGGCTTGACCCTGATCTTGACGTTGTAGTCGACCACCCGTTTCACGGGCACCAGTATCTTCATGTCCATACCGTTCAATCGAAAACGCGGCCGGTCAGCCGCAGCTGGAAGTCCATCTCATCTTGATTGCCATCTTTCTAGCCGGATCGGCGGCGGGCCGGAAGCATGGCGGTTGTTCGAAAGCGTGACCCGACATCCCTCTTTCGACCGAACGGCTTGCCCGCGCGAGCGTCGCCCGACAGTCCTCGCACGACCTTACCACAGGAGCCACCCCGTGACGCCGACCCCGACCAAGCCGCTCGCCGGCCTGCGCGTCCTCGAACTGGCCCGCATCCTGGCCGGACCCTGGGCCGGCCAGCTCCTGGCCGACATGGGGGCCAACGTGATCAAGGTGGAACGCCCGGGACAGGGCGACGACACGCGCCACTGGGGGCCACCGTTCCTCTCCGGCACGCAGCCGGCCGACGGCGCCTCCAGCTATTTCGAATCGACCAACCGCGGCAAACGCTCGATCGCGCTCGATCTCCACAATGCCCACGACCTCGCACGTGTCAAAAGCCTGGCCGCGGAAGCGGACGTGCTGATCGAGAACTTCAAGGTCGGCGCGCTCGCCCGTCACGGGCTCGATCATGCCGCGCTGCGCGAGCGTCATCCCCGCCTCGTCTACTGCTCCATCACCGGCTTCGGGCAGACCGGCCCCTACGCCGCGCGCGCCGGCTACGACTTCCTCGTGCAGGGCATGGGGGGCGCCATGGCGCTCACCGGCGAGCCGCGGGGCGAGCCGATGAAGAGCGCCGTCGCCTACGCCGACGTGTTCACCGGGCTCTATGCGTCCAGCGCCATCCTCGCCGCCCTGCACGGGCGGGAGCGCACGGGGCTCGGCTGCCACATCGATATGGCGCTGCTCGACACGCAGGTCGCGGTGCTCGGCAACCAGGCCATGCACTATCTCGTCTCGGGCAGCGTGCCGCCGCGGCTCGGCAACGCCCATTCCGCGATCGTACCCTACCAGGTGTTCGCCGTCGCCGACGGCCACGTGATCGTCGCCTGCGGCAACGACGAGCAGTTCCGGCGCTTCTGCGGCGTCGTCGGCCGGCCCTGGTGCGACGACATCCGCTTCGCCAGCAATCCCGGACGCGTCGCCGGGCGCGACGAACTGGTGCCGCTCATCTCGTCATGCCTCGCGACATGGCACAAGGCGGCGCTGCTCTCGGCGCTCGAAGGCGTCAAGGTCCCGGCCGGACCGATCAACACGCTTCCCGAAACGTTCGAAGACCCTCAGGTCGTGCACAGGGGCATGGCCGTCAACTTGTCGACGCAGGCTGGCCCGCGCGGTCGAACGCCGGCGCTCCGCTCGCCGATCGTGATCGATGGCGTCGCGCAGGTCGCGGCGCACGGCGCGCCCGGCCTCGATGCCGACGGGTGGATCAAGGAAAGTGTCGGATGGCCGGATCCCGAGGCGCAATGAAAAGGCCGCCTTTGGGAAGGCGGCCTGCAAGCAGGGCGTGATCGCTGCAGTCGAGTATGCCGGAGCCGCCCGGGGAGAGGGGAAGCGGCTCCGGCCGAGCTTCGTCCGCTCAAGCCAGCTTGGTCGCGAGCAGACCGATCAGTATTTCGCCCGCAGGATCGACGCGACCGGCGGGGCCGGCGCGACGTAGAGCGGCAGGATCACGCGGAGGAAGCCGCGCGTCTCCTTGTTGCTGAAGCCGCCAACGCCGGGGATGATCTCCTCGTTGCGGCTGGCGACCTGCCTCAACGCGTAGGCCTGCACGGTGAAACGCCCGAAATCGTAGCCCACGAGACCGCCGACCGCGATCGCGCCACCGCGCAGGCTTACAGTCTGCCCGTTCAGGAGGATGGTCGAGTTGTCGCCGCGCGTGTTGGTGTCGGTGAAGGCGTAGCCGACGACGCCGAGCTCGATTTTTCCGAACTTCTTCGTTGCGGTGAAATCGATGTCGACCGCGTCCGAGTTACCGACCAACGGCGACAATGTCCCCTGCAAACCGCCCTGACGGCCGCCGAACGTTCCAGTGTAGCCGAACATCAGGGTCAGGTCATAGCCGTCGCGCGTGTAGCTCAAGCCGGTACGGAGGTCGGCGTAGGTGTGATTGATGAAGCCAACGAATGGAGCCGGCGGACGAACCCAGGCCGAGACGGAAGCGGAGAAGCCGTTGCCGAAGCTGTGCGCGAGGATCGGGCCGAACGCCTGGTTGAAGACGTCGGTGCGGTTGGTCAGGCTCGGCGGGATGCCGTTGCGCTCGCCGCCGATCGTCGAGATCACCGGCGCCGAATAGAGGATCTCGAGACGAGTATTGTAGAACGAGAAAGGCGTCGACCAGACGATGTCCGGGATGTTGATGTTGACGTTCGGCCCCGGTCCGGGGCTGGCGTTGGCGTTGCCACCGGGCACCGGTCCCAGGATCGTGTTGAAGTTGTGGTTGGCATCGATGTCGCGCTGGCCGTAGCTCTCGAGGTCCAAGGCGAAGATGCCCTCGGGGAGCGGCGATCCGAAAGCCGTGCCGACCGTCTCGCCGGCGGTGAAGCCGAGCACGGCGTGCGACGCCGTTGCGGACATCGACCACGCGCCGAGCGCTACACCTGCCGCAACGACCAGTCGATTGGTTGCCGAGATACGCTTCATCACCTGTTCCCCCGAATGTTGATGTCGCGATGCCGCCGGCATTGCTGCCGTCCCCCGGTTGCGACCTTCGAACCAAGTCTGGACGATCATCTCTTTCGAAGCAAAGGTATGCCACTGGTCCTTCGACAGAAGTTCAGCGAACAGCTGGGTCTTGTGGCAGATGCGTCACATTTAGGCACAGTGTCTGCTATCGCGTCCTACCCCTCTCCGCTTGCCGGATTGACCACGACTTGCCCAAGTGCTGTCCTTGTGGAAGGCAGCCGAACCATTGGTCGCCTCAAAAGGTGTGTGCCGAGGCTGCTCCATGGAGCGCCGGCGACAGGGATTTCGAACATCGCGTATGTCTTCCGACAGCCTTGAAGCCGATTACGTGATCGTGGGCGCCGGCTCGGCGGGCTGCGTGCTGGCGGCTCGCCTGTCGGAGGATCCGCGGTGCCGCGTGGTCCTGCTGGAGGCAGGCGGCGACGACCGACCCTTGCGCAACCCGCGACAATTTTTGTCGAACCTGATGATCCACGTGCCGGTCGGCTACGCCCGCACGTTGAAGGATCCCAAGGTCAACTGGCTCTACCGCACCGAGCCCGACCCCGGCACCAAGAACCGGGTTCACCTGTGGCCGCGCGGAAAAGTGCTCGGCGGCTCGTCCTCCATCAACGCCATGCTCTACGTCCGCGGCCAGGCCGAGGATTACGACGGCTGGCGCCAGCTCGGCGCCACCGGCTGGTCGTGGGACGCCGTCGCCCCCTATTTCCGTCGCGCGCAGAACCAGGAGCGCGTCAGCCTCACGCAGGACGCCGAGCGGCACGGCACCGGCGGTCCGCTCAACGTGGCCGACATGGAGCCGCATGCCGTCTCCGAGGCGGCGATCGAGGCCTGCATCCAGGCCGGCCTGCCGCGCCTCGCCGACCTCAACGGCGCCGACCAGGAAGGCGCCGGCTGGTTCCAGGTGACGCAGAAGCGCGGCGTCCGCTGGTCGGCCGCGGCAGCCTACCTGCATCCGGCGATGAAGCGGCCGAACCTGCGCGTGATCACGCAGGCCCGGGCCGAGTGCGTCGTGTTCGAGGGCCGCCGCGCCGTGGGCGTCGCCTATGCCCGCGCGGGCGAGCGCCACGTCGTGAAGGCGCGCCGCGAGGTGATCCTCGCAACCGGCGCGATCGGCTCGCCGCAGCTCCTGCAGCTGTCGGGCATTGGGCCGGGCGCGTTGCTGTCCCGGCATGGCATCGCCTTCGTGGCCGACCGCAGGCAGGTCGGCGAGGGCCTGCAGGACCATTACGTCACCGGCATGCGCTTCCGCCTCAAGCGGGGCACGCTGAGCGTCAACGAGCTGACGCGCGGCTGGCGCTTCGCGCGCGAGGTCGCCGCCTATGCCGTCAGCCGGCGCGGCATGCTCACGCTCTCGGCCGCCCACGTCGGCGCCTTCGTGAAGTCGCGGGCGGGCCTCGCCACCCCCGACATCCAGTTCCACATCCTGCCGGCTACCCTGGATCTCGCCCAGCTCGCCAGGGCCCAGAAGATGGTGCTGGAGCACGAGCCCGGCCTGACGCTGGCGCCGTGCCAGCTGCGGCCGGAATCGCGCGGCCACGTGCGCATCGTCTCGCCCGATCCCGACAGGCACCCGGCGATCACCGCCAACTACCTGTCGAGCGCCTTCGACGAGGAGGCTACCGTGGCAGGTCTGCGCTGGGCGCGCCGCATCGCCGCGCAGCCTGCGCTGGCCGCGCTCATCGACCACGAGCTGCAGCCCGGCCCCAAGGCGGCCGACGACGAGGCGCTGCTGCGCTACGCCCGCGCCGCCGGCACCACGATCTACCATCCCGTCGGCACCTGCCGCATGGGCTCGGACCCCGAGGCGGTGGTCGACCCGGAGCTGCGCGTCGTCGGCGTCGAGGGGCTGCGCGTCATCGACGCCTCGATCATGCCGCGCCTCGTCAGCGGCAACACCAACGCGCCCACGATCATGATCGCGGAAAAAGCCGCCGACATGATCCGCGGGCGCACGCTCGCGGCGACACGCGAGCTGATGGAGGCTTGATGACGCACGAAGGTCTGATCGACCAGCCCGGTTCGGTCCGCGAAGAAGACGCGATCGACGTCGCCGCGGTGGTCCGCTACCTCGGCGATCGGGTCGAGGGCATGCCGGCCGTCGGGCAATTCCCCGGCGGCGCGTCGAACCTCACCTACCGGCTGTCCTTCGCCGACCGCGACCTGATCCTGCGGCGGCCGCCGTCGGGCACCAAGGCCAAGGGCGCCCATGACGTGCTGCGTGAGGCGCGCATCATGGCGGCACTGCAGCCGCACTACCCCCACGTGCCGGCTGTCGTCGCGATCTGCGACGATCCAAGCGTGATCGGGAGCGACTTCTACGTCATGGAGCGGCTCGAAGGCATCATACCGCGCCGCGACCTGCCGCCTGAGCTGGGGCTGGACGTCGACGGCACGCGTAGGCTCTGCCGGAACGTGCTCGACAAGCTCGTCGAGCTGCATGCCGTCGACGTCGAGGCCGCCGGTCTGGGAAGCCTCGGCAAGGGCGCCGGCTACGTTCGCCGTCAGGTCGAGGGCTGGAGCGAGCGCTGGCGCCAGGCGGTGACCGAGGGGATCGATTCCATGTCGGACGTGCTGGACTGGCTCGCCCGCACCATGCCGGCGGGCGAGAGCCGCATTTGCGTCATCCACAACGATTACCGCTTCGACAATGTCGTCTTATCCCCCACCAACCCGCTCGACGTCATCGGCGTGCTCGACTGGGAGATGGCGACGCTGGGAGACCCGCTGATGGATCTCGGCGGCTCCATGGCCTATTGGTGCAGGCCGACGACGACGCGGCCTTCCGCGCCAACCGCCGCCAGCCCACCGACGCGCCGGGCATGCTGACGCGGCGCGAGGTCGTCGCGTATTACGCCGAGCGCACCGGCCTCGACGTCGGCAGCTTCGACTTCTACGAATGCTTCGGCCTGTTCCGCCTCGCCGCGATCATCCAGCAGCTCTATCGACGCTTCGTGCTGGGGCAAACCACCAACCCGCGATTCGCGCATTACGGCGGAGTGGTGAATCAGCTCGCCGCCCGTTGCCGCGCCGGCATCGCCAGCTCCGGTCTTTGACGATGGCAGATCTCTAGGCGTGGCCGATCTCTTCCTGGTGCGTCACGGGCAAGCGAGCTTCGGGGCCGCCGACTACGACAAGCTGTCCGCGCTCGGCGAGGAGCAATCGCGCCTCCTCGGTCGCTGGCTGAAGCGATGCGGCATCGTGCCGGACGCGGTCGCCTCGGGCACGATGAAGCGCCAGGTCGGCACGGCGGAGATCTGCGTAGCGGAGTGCGGCGGGCCGACGCGTGCGGACTGGCTCAGCCTCGACGGGCTCGGCGAGTACGATCACGAATCCGTCTTGGCGAAGTACCGGCCGGACTACGCCGACAAGGCGGTCCTGAACGCCGACCTCGCGCGCAGTCCCGACCCGCGCCGCACCTTCCACGCCCTATACGTCCAGGCCGTCGCGCGCTGGACCGGCGGCGCGCACGATGCCGATTACGCCGAACCGTGGAGCGCCTTTCGCGAGCGCGTCGTCGGCGGCTTGCGGCAGCTGGCGCGCCTCGAGGCGCGATCGGTCTGGGCCTTCACCTCCGGCGGCCCGATCACCGCGATTTGCCAGCACCTTATCGGCCTGCCCGATGGCGACGCGTTCGAGCTGAACTGGCCGCTGGTCAACGCCGGCATCACGCGGCTGCGCTTCAGCGTCAAGGACGGCACGGTGACGCTCGCGACCTTCAACAGCCATCCCCACCTCGACGAGACCGGCGACCCCGCGCTGGTTACCTTCCGCTAGGATCACGCCATGGTCGCCCCGCTCCCTCTGCGCTGCGCCGGCAAGAAGGCTTTCGTCACCGGCGCCGCGCGCGGCCTCGGCGAGGCCATCGCGCGCATGCTGGCGCGACACGGCGCGAAGGTGTTCCTCACCGACATCGACGAGCCGACGGTGTGCGTCGTCGCCAGCTCCCTGAACGAGGAGCACGGCCTTGGCACCGCCTTCGCCGCTTGCCACGACGTGCGCGACGAGGCGCGCTGGCAGGCGGTGCTCGCCGAGGCCGTAGCCGCGATGGGCGGGCTCTCGGTGCTCGTCAACAATGCCGGCATCGGCGAGCAGGGCCGGGTCGAGGAGGTTTCGCTGGAGGCCTGGCACCGCATGATGGCGATCAACGTCGACAGCGTGTTCCTCGGCTGCAAGCACGCGCTGGCCTACCTGCGCGACGATCAGCCGGCCTCGATCGTCAACATCTCGTCGATCGCGGCCATCGTCGCCGACGGACAATACGCCGCCTACAACACGTCGAAGGCTGCCGTCATGATGCTGACCAAGTCGGTGGCGCTCGATTGCGCCCGCTCCGGCGTCGACGTGCGCTGCAACTCGGTGCATCCGGGCTTCATCCGCACGGCGATCATCGAGCGCTATTTCGAGAAGCACGGCGAGGCCGAGGCGACGCGCAAGCTGACGAAGTCGATCCCGATGAAGCGGCTGGGACAGCCCGACGACGTCGCCCACGCGGTGCTCTATCTGGCGAGCGACGAGAGCCGTTTCACCACGGCGAGCGAGTTGAAGGTCGACGGCGGCACCGCCGCCGCCTGACCGAAGGAGTTACCATGGTCACCGAACGCAAACTCTGGCGCCTTCGCCGCCGTCCGCAGGGCGCGATCCGCGAGGGCGACCTCGAGTTCCTCTCCGAGCCGCTGCCGGAACTCGCAGATGGGCAGTTCCTGCTCGAGGTGCTCTACCTTTCGCTCGATCCGACCAACCGGATCTGGATGAGCGACATGCGCCAGTACATGCCGCCGGTGCCGCTGGACGCACCGATGCGCGGCGGCGTCGCCGGGCGGGTGGTGGCGAGCCGCAAGCAGGGCGTGTCGGAGGGCGAGATCTGGTTCGGGCTCGGCGAATGGGCCGACCACATCGTCACCGACGGCTCCGGCTACACCAAGGCGCAGATCCCGGCGGGCCTGCCGCTCTCGGTCGCCTACGGCGTGTTCGGCCTCGTCGGCCCCACCGCCTATTTCGGCCTGCTCGAGGTCGGCCAGCCCAAGGAGGGCGACGTGCTGGTGGTCTCGGCCGCCTCGGGCGGCGTCGGCCAGATCGTAGGGCAGATCGGCAAGATCAAGGGCTGCCGCGTCATCGGCATCGCCGGCGGGCCGGAGAAGTGCCGCTCGCTCGTCGAGGATTACGGGTTCGACGCGGCCATCGACTACAAGAACGAGGATATCGGCAAGCGGCTCGACGCGCTCGCCCCCAAGGGCGTCGACATCAACTTCGAGCAGGTCGGCGGCACGATCATGGAGACCGTCATGACCCGGATGAAGCTCTTCAGCCGCATGCCGCTTTGCGGCATGATCTCGGGCTACAACGACGAGACGCCGGGCGGCGGCCCGCGCACCTTCCCGCTGATCCTGATGCAGCGCATCAAGGTGCAGGGCTTCATCGTCTTCGACTTCGCCAGGAAGTACCCGGAGATGATGCGCGAGCTCGGCGCGTGGATCACGCAGGGCAGGATCAAGACGACGCAGGACGTGCGGCCGGGCCTCGACAAGGCGCTGGAGTCTCTGGAGCTGCTTTACACCGGCGGCAACAAGGGCAAGCTGCTCTGCGAAGTCTCGGCCGAGGCGGCCACGCTGTGAGCGGCGGGTCGACGAAGCCGATCTGGTTCGCGCCGCTTTCCCTCGAAACCAGGGAGTTCGGCGCCCGCGGACTGGTGCAGCATCTCGGCATCGAACTCACGGCGGTGGGCGACGACTGGCTCGAAGGCCGCATGCCGGTCGACGAGCGTACGCATCAACCGTTCGGCCTGCTGCACGGCGGTGCGTCCGTGGTGCTGGCCGAGACCCTGGCCTCCTACGCCGCCTACGCCTGCGTCGACCCCGCAACCAAGGCCTGCGTGGGCCTCGAGATCAACGCCAACCACCTGCGCGGCGTCCGCTCGGGCTGGGTCATCGGGACGGCGCGCCCGATCCACATCGGCCGGACCACGCAGGTCTGGGACATCCGCATCTGCGACGAGGCCGACAAGCCCGTGTGCATCTCGCGCTGCACCGTGGCCGTCATCGATCGACCGTCGGGAGCGAAGCCATGACCATTCCCGCCCATATCGCCGAGCGGCTCGCCGTCCCCGCCATCGCCGCACCGATGTTCCTGGTGTCGGGTCCCGACCTCGTGGTGGAGACCTGCCGCGGCGGCATCGTCGGCACCTTTCCGGCGCTGAACCAGCGCACGACCGAGGGTTTCGATGGCTGGTGCGGCGAGATCGAGGAGCGGCTCGACGGCCACGGCGCGCCCTACGGCGTCAACCTCATCGTCCACAAGACCAACCCGCGCGTGCAGGCCGACCTCGCCATCTGCGTCAAGCGCCGCGTGCCCATCATCATCACCTCGCTCGGCGCCGTGCGCGACCTCGTCGACGCGGTGCATTCCTACGGCGGGCTGGTGTTCCACGACGTCGTCAACCGCCGCCACGCCGAGAAGGCGGCGCAGGCCGGCGTCGACGGCATCATCGCCGTGGCGGCGGGCGCCGGCGGCCATGCCGGCACGCTCAGCCCTTTCGCGCTGCTCGCCGAGATCCGCGAGGTCTTCTCCGGCCTGCTCATCCTCTCGGGCGCGATGAACACCGGCCGCGACATCGCCGCCGCCCGCGCCATGGGCGCGGACTTCGCCTATTTCGGCACGCGCTTCATCTCCACGAAGGAGAGCATGGCGAGCGAGGCGCAAAAGCAGATGCAGGTCGGCGCCCGCGCCGGCGACGTCGTCTATACCAAGGAGATCAGCGGCGTGCCGGCGAACTTCATGCGCCAGAGCATCCTCGCCAACGGGCTCGACCCGGACAACCTTCCCCCGCACGGCGGCATGAACATGAGCGACGAGGCCCGCGCCTGGAAGACCGTGTGGTCGGCCGGCCACGGCGTCGGCTCGGTCGTCGACGTCCCCACCACGGCCGAGCTGTGCCGTCAGCTGACCGAGGGCTACCGCGCCGCCATCGCCCAGCTCGCCGCCGACCCCTTTGCGCGCGCCCGCGATCCCGCCATCGGAGCCTACGCATGATCGGAGTCCAGCCATGACCGGCACGCTGCTGTCACGCGAGCACCTCGCCTTCCTGCTGTACGACTGGCTGAAGGTCGAGCAGCTGACCGCCCGCGAGCGCTACGCCGACCATTCGCGCGAGACCTTCGACGCCGCGCTCGACCTCTGCGAGCAGATCGCGACCGATCATTTCGCGCCCCACAACAAGAAGGCCGACGCCAACGAGCCGCGCTTCGAGAACGGCAAGGTCGTCATGATCCCAGAGGTCGGCGCTGCCCTGAAGCAATATGCGCGGGCCGGCCTCTTCGCCTCGCAGGCCGATTACGACCAGGGCGGCATGCAGCTTCCGGCTGCCGTGGGCAGCGCCGGCTTCGCCTTCTTCAAGGCGGCCAACGTCGGCACCGCCGCCTACGCCATGCTGACCAGCGCCGCCGCCAACCTGCTGCGCACCCACGGCACGCCCGAGCAGGTCGCCCGCTACGTCGAGCCGATGTGCGCCGGCCGCTTCTTCGGCACGATGTGCCTCAGCGAGCCGCAGGCCGGCTCCTCGCTCGCCGACATCACCACCCGCGCCGAGCCGCAAGGCGACGGCTCTTTCCGGCTAACCGGCACCAAGATGTGGATCTCCGGCGGCGAGCACGAGCTCTCCGAGACCATCGTGCACATGGTGCTGGCCAAGATCCCCGGCGGCCCGGCCGGCGTGAAGGGCATCTCGCTCTTCGTCGTGCCCAAGCACCTCGTCGAGGATGACGGCACATTGGGCGAGCGCAACGACGTCGTGCTCGCCGGCCTCAACCACAAGATGGGCTATCGCGGCACCACCAACGCGCTGCTGAACTTCGGCGAGGGCAAGCACACGCCCGGCGGCAAGGCCGGCGCAATCGGCTGGCTCGTCGGCGGCGAGCACCAGGGCCTGCCCGCGATGTTCCACATGATGAACGAGGCGCGCATCGGCGTCGGCCTCGGCGCGGTGGCGCTCGGCTACAGCGGCTACCTCAAGGCCGTGGATTACGCCAAGGGCCGGCCGCAGGGGCGCCCGCTCGGCGCGCGCGATCCCAAATCCAAGCAATGCGCCATCATCGAGCACACCGACGTGCGCCGCATGCTGCTGGCCGCCAAGAGCTACGTCGAGGGCGCGCTCGCCTTCGCGCTGTACTGCGCCCGCCTCGTCGACGAGGAGCGCACCGGCGACGACGCCGCCAAGCACGAGGCCAAGGCGCTGCTCGACCTGCTGACGCCGATCGCCAAGAGCTGGCCCTCGCAATGGTGCCTCGCGGCCAACGATATCGCGATCCAGGTCCATGGCGGCTACGGCTACACCCGCGACTACGACGTCGAGCAGCTGTATCGCGACAATCGTTTGAACCCCATCCACGAGGGCACCCACGGCATCCAGGCGCTCGACCTGCTCGGCCGCAAGGTCACGCAGAACGGCGGCGAGGGACTCGAGCTGTTCCGCGGCCGCGTCGGTCACACGGTGGCGGCCTCGCAGGCCAACGGCACGGCCGAGCACGGTGCTGCGCTGGCCAAGGCCATGGCCGCGCTCGACGAGACCACGGTGGCGCTGCACGGCGCCGGCGACACCGTGCTGACGCTCGCCAACGCCTCGGCCTATCTCGAGGCCTTCGGCCACGTCGCGATCGCCTGGATCTGGCTGGAGCAGGTGCTGGCGCTCGGCCATCGCGAGGACGCGTTCGCGCACGGCAAGCGCCAGGCCTGCCGCTACTTCTACCGTTGGGAGCTGCCCAAGGCGGCGACCCAGATGGAAGCGCTGCGCAGCCTGGACCGCAGCGCGCTCGACATGGCGAGCGGCTGGTTCTGATCGCCGGCTTCGACCGGGCGTCCGACAATCCCCGCCGCCAGAAATTGCCGACAGGGCGGCTTCCAGAACAGACGCGCGTCAAGCGACGCGAGGCGCCGGCTCCACCAGTCGTCGACTGAGGCGACCTTCTCGCACGCCGCGTTCCTATGACTTTCCTATAGGGTGGCAGCGAGACCCCTCTCGAAAGCCTATGCTTTTGGGAGGATATCGGCCCTCTGGACGCAATGCGCGTCCGCGAGGCGTCCCATGCTCGACATCGTCTTCCTCGTCACCGGTATCGGCTTCTTCGGCCTGCTGCAGCTCTACGCCGTCGGCTGCGCACACCTTCAGGAGCTGCCGCAATGACCTTCGATTACATCCTCGGCGCGGTCGTGACGGCCGCGCTGCTCGTCTACCTGACCTTCGCGCTCGTGCGCGCCGAACGGTTCTGAGGGGCCCCCGATGCTGCTGGAAAGCATGACCTTCAACGGCTGGGCGCAGATCCTGGTCTTCTGCGTCGTCGTCGCGCTCCTCACCCGCCCGCTCGGCGGCTACATGACCCGCGTCTTCTCGGGGCAGCGCACCCTGCTGTCGCCGGTCCTGGCGCCGGTGGAGCGCGGCTTCTACCGCGTCGCCGGCATCCGCGCCGACCAGGAGCAGCACTGGCTCGGCTACACCGCCGCCGTGGTGCTGTTCCACGTCTTCGGCTTCGTGATCCTCTACGCGATCCTGCGGCTGCAGGGCGTGCTGCCCTTCAACCCCGCCGGCCAGGCCGCGGTGGAGCAGGGCCTCGCCTTCAACACGGCGGCGAGCTTCATCACCAACACCAACTGGCAGAACTACGGCGGCGAGTCGACGCTGTCCTACCTCACCCAGATGCTGGGGCTGACGCACCAGAACTTCCTCTCGGCCGCGACCGGCATCGCGGTGGCGGTGGCGGTGATCCGCGGGTTCTCCCGCGCCTCGGCGCGCACGGTCGGCTCGTTCTGGGTCGATGTCACCCGTTGCACGCTCTACGTGCTGCTGCCGGTCTGCCTCGTCTACGCGCTCTACCTCGTGTGGTCGGGCATCCCGCAAACGCTGGGCGCCTACGTCGACGCCACGACGCTGGAAGGGGCCAAGCAGACCATCGCGCTCGGCCCGGTGGCGAGCCAGGTGGCGATCAAGATGTTCGGCACCAACGGCGGCGGCTTCTTCAACGCCAACGCCGCGCATCCGTTCGAGAACCCGACGGCGCTGTGCAACTTCGTGCAGATGGTCTCGATCTTCGCCATCGGCGCGGCGCTGACCAACATGTTCGGCCGCGCCGTCGGCAACGAGCGACAGGGCTGGGCGATCTTCGCTGCCATGTCGGTGCTGTTCCTCGCCGGCGTCGCGGTGCTGTACCCGGCGGAGGCCGCCGGCAACCCGATGCTGCACGCGCTCGGCGTCGGCGGCGGCAACTGGGAAGGCAAGGAGCTGCGCTTCGGCATCCCCGGTGCCGCGCTCTTCGCCACGATCACCACCGATGCCTCGTGCGGCGCGGTCAACGCGATGCACGACAGCCTGACCGCGCTCGGCGGCATGATCCCGATGATCAACATGCAGCTGGGCGAGATCATCTTCGGCGGTGTCGGCTCGGGCCTCTACGGCATGATCGTCTTCGTCATCATCGCCATCTTCGTCGCCGGCCTGATGGTGGGACGCACGCCCGAATACCTCGGCAAGAAGATCGAGGCCCGGGAGGTCAAGATGGCGATGCTGGCCATCCTCTGCCTGCCGCTGGTGATGCTCGGCGGCACCGCGGTGGCGCTGGCCGTGCCCTCGGCGGTGTCGGCGATGAACAATTCGGGGCCGCACGGCTTCTCCGAGGTGCTCTACGCCTATTCCTCGGTGGCGGCCAACAACGGCTCGGCCTTCGCCGGCCTCTCGGGCAACACGATGTTCTACAACGTGACGCTCGGGCTCGGCATGCTGATCGGCCGCTTCTTCGTGCTCGTCCCGGCCCTGGCGATCGCCGGCTCGCTCGCCGCCAAGAAGACCGTGCCGGCCTCGCTGGGCACGTTCCCGACCACCGGGCCCTTGTTCGTCGGCCTCTTGGTGGGCGTCATCCTGATCGTGGGTGGCCTCACCTTCTTCCCGGCGCTGGCGCTCGGGCCGATCGTCGAGCACTTCGCGATGGTCGCCAAGCAGACGTTCTAGAGCAACGTCCGCTTTTGCGGCCTTGCTCCAACAAGCAAGCGTTCTGGCAACCACGACGTCATTCCGGACGTAGCGAAGCGGAGATCTTGAGCCGGTGAGCTTCCTTCGTCACCCGTGAAGCACACCGGTTCCGGGTTCGCCTGCGGCGCCCCGGAATGACGACCCAACCCTTCATCCGACCCTCGCTTCGCGAGGCCACCTTCTCCCGCAAGGGGAGAAGGGAGATCCCAACCTTTCAACGGACTCGCACCCCATGTCCCGCCCCAGCTCCTCCATCCTCGATCCCGCCCTGGTCGTTTCCGCCATCGGCGGCGCCTTCAAGAAGCTCGATCCGCGCGCGCTCTGGACCAACCCCGTGATGTTCGTCGTCGAGGTGGTGGCGGCGCTCGTCACCGTGCTCTTCGTGCGCGACCTCGCCACCGGTGCGCCGCACCTGCTGTTCTCCGCCCAGATCATCGTCTGGCTGTGGTTCACCGTGCTCTTCGCCAACTTCGCCGAGGCCGTCGCCGAAGGCCGCGGCAAGGCGCAGGCCGACACGCTGCGCCGCACGCGCACCGAGACCATGGCCAAGCGCCTTAGGGGCAAGAGCCGCACCGACTACGACACCGTGCCCGGCAACACGCTGGCCGTCGGCGACGTCGTGCTGGTCGAGACCGGCGACATCATCCCCTCGGACGGCGAGGTGATCGAGGGCATCGCCAGCGTCAACGAGGCCGCCATCACCGGCGAGTCCGCCCCCGTCATCCGCGAGTCCGGCGGCGACCGCTCGGCCGTCACCGGCGGCACGCAGGTGCTGTCGGACTGGATCCGCGTGCGCATCACCGCGGCGGCCGGCTCGACCTTCATCGACCGCATGATTGCGCTGGTCGAAGGCGCCTCGCGCCAGAAGACCCCCAACGAGATCGCGCTCAACATCCTGCTCGCCGGCATGACGATCATCTTCGTCTTCGCCACCGCGACGATCCCCTCCTTCGTGTCCTACGCCGGCGGCCACATCCCCGTGCTGGTCATCGTCGCGCTCTTCGTGACGCTGATCCCCACCACCATCGGCGCCCTGCTCTCGGCCATCGGCATCGCCGGCATGGACCGGCTCGTGCGCTTCAACGTGCTCGCCATGTCCGGCCGCGCGGTGGAAGCCGCCGGCGACGTCGACACGCTGCTGCTCGACAAGACCGGCACGATCACGCTGGGCAACCGCCAGGCCTCGGACTTCGTGCCGGTCACCGGCATCGACCAGAAAGAGCTGGCGGACGCCGCCCAGCTCGCCTCGCTCGCCGACGAGACGCCCGAGGGCCGCTCCATCGTGGTGCTGGCCAAGGAGAAGTACGGCCTGCGCGAGCGCGACATGGCGAGCCTGGGCGCCACCTTCGTCCCCTTCACCGCGCAGACCCGCATGAGCGGCATCGACGGCGACGGCATGGTGATCCGCAAGGGCGCCGTCGACTCGATCCTGAAGTACGTCGAGACCGTGCCGCACGACAACGGCGGCGGCACGCTGGCCCTGCCGCGCACCAACATCGCGGCGCGCGACGAGATCAGCCGCATCAGCGAGACCATCGCCAAGGCCGGCGGCACCCCGCTGGCGGTGGCCCGCGACGGCCGCCTGCTCGGCGTCATCCACCTGAAGGACATCGTCAAGGGCGGCATCCGCGAGCGCTTCGGGGAGCTGCGCCGCATGGGCATCCGCACGGTGATGATCACCGGCGACAACCCGATGACCGCCGCCGCCATTGCCGCCGAGGCCGGCGTCGACGACTTCCTCGCCCAGGCCACGCCCGAGGACAAGCTCAAGCTGATCCGCGACGAGCAGGCCAAGGGCAAGCTCGTCGCCATGTGCGGCGACGGCACCAACGACGCCCCCGCGCTGGCCCAGGCCGACGTCGGCGTGGCGATGAACACCGGCACCGTCGCCGCCCGCGAGGCCGGCAACATGATCGACCTCGACAGCGACCCGACCAAGCTCATCGAGATCGTCGAAATCGGCAAGCAGCTGCTGATGACCCGCGGCGCGCTGACGACGTTCTCCATCGCCAACGACGTTGCCAAGTACTTCGCGATCATCCCGGCGATGTTCCTCGCCTTCTACCCGCAGCTCGGCGCGCTCAACATCATGCACCTGCATTCGCCCGAGAGCGCGATCCTCTCGGCGATCATCTTCAACGCGCTGATCATCGTCACGCTGATCCCGCTGGCGCTCAAGGGCGTGAAGTACCGCGCGGTTGGCGCCGCCGCGCTGCTCGGCCGCAACCTGGCCGTCTACGGGCTCGGCGGCATCGCCCTGCCCTTCGTCGGCATCAAGGTCATCGACCTCGCCGTCACCTTCCTCCATCTCGCCTGAGACCCGTCCCCATGCTCAACCAGCTCCGCCCCGCCTTCGTCGTCGTCACCGGCCTGACCCTGCTCACGGGTCTCGCCTACCCGCTCGCCATCACCGGCATCGCCGGCGTGATCTTCCCGCACCAGGCCCAGGGCAGCCTGGTCGAGAAGGACGGCAAGGTCATCGGCTCCAGCCTCATCGCCCAGGGCTTCTCGACCGACGGCTACTTCCACCCGCGCCCCTCGGCGACGGTCGCCCCCGACCCCAAGGACGCCAGCAAGACCGTGCCGGCGCCCTACAACGCCCAGAACTCCGGCGCCTCGAACTACGGCCCGACTTCGAAGGCGCTGGTCGACCGCGTCAAGGCCGACGCCGACAAGCTGCACGCCGAGAACCCCGGCGCGCCGGTGCCGCCCGACCTCGTCACCACCTCGGCCTCCGGCCTCGACCCCGACGTCAGCCCCGAGGCCGCCCTGTTCCAGGCGCCCCGCGTCGCCAAGGCCCGCAACCTGCCCGTCGGGAAGGTCGTCGAGCTGGTGACGCAGCATACCGAAGGGCGTACGCTCGGCCTCTTCGGCGAGCCGCGCGTCAACGTGCTCGAACTCAACCTCGCGCTCGACGCCCTGCCGAAGGCGTGATGCCGCCGGCATCCTCTCCCCGCGGGCGCGCAGGCCCCGCGTCGTCATCGAGACCGCGGCGCGGGTGGAACCGGCCGCCACCCCGGTCATTTTACCAAGCAGCGCATGTGCCGTATCGAGGCGCGCGACGCATGGTGACGCAAAATGGGGGTGTGTGATCGCAACGGGGTGTGTCGAAAGCCGGACGTCGGCGTACGGCGACATCGCTTGTCGCCTGAGCCGTAGCCAGGCCCGTCCGACCTGCGCTTGTCGTCGCATCGCGACGGAGGGGCTGACGTGACCGGCGCTCCGCACCACGACCTCGGCCACGCCCACGAGGCCCGTATCGGCAAGCTGAAGATCTTCCTCGGCGCGGCGCCGGGGGTCGGCAAGACCTACGCCATGCTGGAGGCGGCGCGGCGCCGCCTCGCCGAGGGCTGCGATGTCGTCGCCGGCGTGGTCGAGACCCACGGCCGCTCCGAGACCCAGGCCATGCTGGCCGGCATCGAGGTGGTTCCGCGCCGGCTCATCGACTACCGCGAGCGCGTGCTCGACGAGATGGACCTTGACGCGCTGCTCGCCCGCCACCCGCAGCTGGCGCTCGTCGATGAACTCGCCCACAGCAACGCCGAGGGCAGCCGCCACCCCAAGCGCAGCAACGACGTCGAGGAGTTGCTGGCCGCCGGTATCGACGTCTACACGACGCTCAACGTCCAGCACGTCGAGAGCCTCAACACCGTCGTGGCGCAGATCACCCGCGTGCGCGTGCGCGAGACGGTGCCGGACGCGATCCTCGATCGCGCCGACGACATCGAGGTGATCGACCTCTCGCCGGAGGACCTGATCCAGCGGCTGCGCGAGGGCAAGGTCTACGTGCCGCGCCAGGCCGAGCGGGCGCTGCGCCACTTCTTTTCGCCGGGCAACCTTACGGCCCTGCGCGAGCTCGCCTTGCGCCGCACCGCCCAGCGCGTCGATGACCAATTGCTCGCCCACATGCAGTCCCACGCCATCGCCGGCCCCTGGGCGGCGGGCGAGCGCGTGCTGGTGTGCGTGGGAGCCGGCGGCGACACCGCCGGCCTGGTGCGACATGCCAAGCGCGTCGCCGACCGGCTGCACGCCCCTGCCGTGGCGCTGCACGTCGAGACCGGCAGCACCGCTGCGCTCGACGACAAGAGCCGCGACGGCATCGCCGAGGCGCTGCGCCTCGCCGGCCGGCTGGGCATGGAGACGGTGACGGTGCCTACCGGCGGCCGCCGCGTCGCCGACGACGTGCTGGCCTACGCGCGCGAGCACAACGTCACGCAGATCCTGATCGGGAAGGCCAAGCGGCCGCGCTGGTTCGAGTGGCTTAACGGCTCCGTCGTGTTCGACCTGGTGCGTCGCGCCGGCGACATCAGCGTCCACGTCATCGCCGTGAAGGCCGACGACGAGACGGCACGCGGCCCGCGCGGCGTGGCGCCTCCCAGCTTCCAGCTCTCGCCCTACGCCGGCGCCGCGGCGATGGTGGCTGGCGCGCTCGGCGTCGCCGAGCTGATCAAGCCGCTGCTCGGCGGCACCAACATCGACCTCGTGTTTCTCACGGCGGTGGTCGGCACCGCCATCTCGTCCGGGCTATACCCGTCGCTCTTCGCCGTGGTGCTGTCGACGCTCGCCTTCAACTTCTTCTTCCTGGCGCCGCTCTACACCTTCACCATCGCCGATCCCTCGAACGTCGCGGCGCTGTTCTTCTTCACGCTGGTGGCGGTGCTGGTGTCCAACCTCACCGCGCGGGTGCGCAGCCAGGCTACGATCGCGGGCGCGCGCGCCCGCACCACGGAGTCGCTATACTCGTTCTCGCGCAAGCTCGCGGCCTGCGTCGGCACCGACGACGTGCTCTGGGCCATGGCCTATCAGATCGCCTCCATGCTGAAGGTGCGCGTCGTGGTGCTGCTGCCCGAGGCCGGCCGTCTCGCGGTGCGCGCCGGCTACCCGCCGGAGGACGAGCTGGCCGACAAGGACCTCGCCGCCGCGCAATGGTCGTGGGAGCGCAACACGCCGGCAGGGCGCGGCGCCGACACGCTGCCCGGCGCGCCGCGCTATTTCGCGCCGCTGCGCACCTCCAGCGGTCCCGTCGGCGTGGTCGGGCTCGACAGCGACAAGACCGGGCCGCTGCTGAGCCCGGAGCAGCACCGCCTCTTCGATGCGCTGCTCGACCAGGGCGCGCTGGCGGTCGAGCGCGTCTCGCTGGCGGGCGACCTCGACCGCGCGCGGCGCCTTGCCGAGACGGAGAAGCTGCGCGCCGCCCTGCTGACCTCGATCTCGCACGATCTGCGCACGCCGCTGGCCTCCGTGCTCGGCGCCGCCACCACCATCCGCGACTTCGGCGGCGCACTCGACGACGAGGGCCGCGCGGCGCTCGTCAGCACCATCGTCGAGGAGGCCGAGCGCCTCAACCGTTTCATCGCCAACCTCCTCGACATGACGCGGCTCGAAGCCGGCGCGGTGGCGCCCAACGTCTCGGAGGTCGATGTCAGCGAGATCGTCGGCGCGGCGATGCGGCGGGCGGCTCCCATCCTCGCCGCGGCGACGGTGGCGGTCGAGATCGAGCCGGGCCTGCCGCCGCTGGGGCTCGACCCCGTACTGTTCGAGCAGGCGCTCTTCAACATCCTCGACAACGCCGCCAAATACGCCGGCGTCGACGGCACGGTCACCGTGCGCCTGCGCCGGGACGGCCCCACGCTGTGCCTCACGGTGGCCGACAGCGGTCCCGGCATCCCGAGCGAGGATTGCGAGGCGATCTTCGAGAAGTTTCACCGCGTTCGCAAAGGCGACCACGTGCGTCCCGGCACCGGGCTCGGCCTCGCCATCTCGCGCGGCTTCATCGAGGCCATGGGCGGCACCGTCACCGCCGGCAGCGCGGCCAAGATCGACGGGCACTGCAGCGGAGCGCTCCTGACGATCCGGCTGCCGGTGCCGATTTGAGCACGGGACGGACCCGTATCCTGGTGGTCGACGACGAGCCGGCGATCCGCCGACTGCTGCGCACCGGGCTCGCCACGCAGGACTACGACGTCATCGAGGCCGCCGACGGCACCGCGGCGCTGGCGGCGCTCGGCCAAGGCCACCTCGACCTCGTGATCCTCGACCTCGGCCTGCCCGACGTGAACGGCCTCGACGTGCTGCGCGCCACCCGCGGGCGCGGCGACCTCACGCCGGTGCTGGTGCTCTCCAGCCGCGGCGACGAGGCCGGCAAGGTGCAGGCGCTCGACCTCGGCGCCGACGATTACGTGACCAAACCCTTCGGCATGAACGAGCTCGTCGCGCGCGTGCGCACCGCGCTGCGCCACCGCCTGCAGGGCGAGGGCGCGCCGGCGCTGTTCGAGCTCGATGGTTTGAGCGTCGACCTGGTGCGCCGCCTCGTGCGCCGCGACGGCGCCGAGGTGAAGCTGTCGCCCAAGGAATACGACCTGCTGCGGCTCTTCGTGCAGAATGCCGGCAAGGTGCTGACCCACGCCTTCATCCTGCGCGCGATCTGGGGTCCCTCGACCGATCCGCAGCAGTTGCGCGTCTACGTCCGCCAGCTGCGCCAGAAGATCGAGCGCGTGCCCGAGCAGCCGAGCTTCGTGGTGACGGAGACGGGCGTGGGCTACCGGCTCAAGGCGCCGGGGTGAAGCCGACAGGGGCTTCGACCACCTCAATCCCTGTAGGCGTCAAATAGATGCTGCGCCGCACTCAAGTAACTTGATTTGACAAGGCTCTAGAATGGGCGGACCATCCGATGGTGCCGTTAACTATGCGCGGCAAGCGGCAATCGAGAGGTTGCGAATGACTCCGCCCAGCCGAAACAATCTGCGCAGGACCTGAACGCAGAGAGCTTGCGCGTCCAGCAGCAGCCAAGCAAAGCCGACCCGGCGGACAGCACTGGCCTGGAGCCTCATCAGTGAGGCATGGCTCCGCCCCGCCTTCGCCGCCGGGTACAAGCTCGCTGACGGCACCCTCTTTTGCGAGCCTCGCCCCGATGCCGTCCGACAGGGCGGGACAAGCCGGTTCAGGAGAGAATTATGACCATCAACTCGGCGCATGCCCTCGATCCGCGCGAACGCGCCGCTCACGGCGATTTGCGCGTGCGATGGGACCGGAAAGCCATCACGGTGCGCCGCATCAAGGTGTCCGATCTGACAGGCTCGCTGTCGGACGGCCTGGAGAATTTCATGGCGCGACCGACGCACATGATCTTTCTCTGCATCATCTATCCCATCGCCGGCCTCCTCATCGCGGCCGCGAGCGCGGGAACGGGCCTGCTTCCGTCCTCCTATCCGCTGATTGCGGGTTTCGCGCTGGTGGGGCCGCTGGCGTCGATCGGTGCGGTCGAGATGAGCCGCCTGCGCGAGAGGAATTCTGACCGCTCGCTGAGACAGGTGCTCGAAATCGTCCGCTCTCCATCATTTCTCCCGATCTGCGGCCTCGCCGTCGTGCTGGTGAGCCTGTTCGGCCTGTGGATCGGGACGGCGGACCTTCTCTACCGCGCAACCTTGGGACCCGCTCCGGCCCAATCGCTGGCGGGTTTCGCTAGGCAGATCGCCACAACGCACTCGGGCTGGATCCTCACCGCCGTCGGCAACGCCGCAGGCTTCGGGTTCGCGCTGGTCGCGCTCTCGATCGGCCTCGTCTCCGTTCCCCTCCTCCTCGACCGCGACGTCGGCTTGGCGAAGGCGATCGCCACCTCGGCCCGGTGCGTCGCCACCAACCCTCTCGTGATCCTGGCCTGGGGCTTGATCGTGGCCAGCATCCTCGCCGCCGCCATGCTGCCGCTGTTCGTCGGCCTGGCCGTCGCGCTGCCGGTACTCGGTCACGCCACGTGGCACCTGTACCGCCGGCTCGTCGCACCCGTCTGAAGACGAGGTGCTTCGGGAGATCGACCGACCCCGCCTACTCGTTAGGATCGACATCGGCGGCGCGCTTGCCATCGCGCTCCAACCGTGCGAACCACCGCGCCTTCCGCCACCCCGCTGGACGACATCCCGGCCGGGCGGCTCCCGAGGCCATGCCTCGTTCCAACCCGAAAGGACACCCGATGTCGATTACGCCAGAGCGCAAGCAGACGGTCATCTCCGATTACGCCTTGAAGACCGGCGATACCGGTTCTCCCGAGGTCCAGGTGGCGATCCTCACCGAGCGCATCACCAACCTGACCGAGCACTTCAAGACCCACACCAAGGACAACCATTCGCGCCGCGGGCTGCTCAAGCTCGTGTCGCAGCGCCGCCAGCTGCTCGACTACGTCAAGCGCAAGGACGAGCCGCGCTACAAGGCCCTGATCGAGCGCCTCGGCATTCGCCGGTAGACGCTTCTCCTCTCCCGCGCAGCACAGCGTCGCGGGGGAGGGTGCGCCGGCCCTCAAATCGTCCGCTTGCCCTTGTGCGACGCCCCACCCTTGCCAGCGTAGGCGCCGCCGAGCGCCTGGTAGAGCGCGATCGCTTCGGTCAGGCGCAGCAGTCGCACCTGCACCAGCGTGTCCTGTGTGGTGAACAGCGTCTGCTCAACCTGCAGCAGCGACACGACGTCGAGGATACCGCTCTTCAGCTGATCCTCAGAAAGCTTCAGCGCCAGGCGCGAGGCCGTCAGCGAGTCACGCGTGTATTTCTCCTCCTCGGCATACTTCTTGAGGCCGGTCAACGCCCGGTCGACGTCGGAGAAGGCGGTGATCACGGCCAGGCGGTAGTTGGCGAGCAGGATGTCCTGCTGCCCCTTGGTCTCGTCGAACTGGCCGCGCAGCAGCCCGGCGTCGAAGATCGGCTGGGTGACGCCGAGCGCCACGGAATAGAACGACGAGGACGGAGTGAACAGCGTCGACAGTGCCGTGCTCGAAAAGCCGCCCTGCGCGGTGAGATTGAGCTGCGGGAAGAAGGCGGCGCGCGCCGAGACGAGGTTGGCGTGGGCCGCGGAGAGGTTTGACTCGGCGTATTCGATGTCGGGGCGCTGCGTCAGCACCTCCGAGGGAATACCCGGCTGAGGCCGCGGCACGGTGCCGTCGAGCACGCTGCCGCCTTTGACGAACACGCGCTGCGGCGTGCGTCCGAGAAGGATGCCGAGCGCGATCACGTCCTGGTCGGCGATGACCTCGAGCGGCGGGATCGAGGCTCTCAGGTTGGCGACCAGTGCCGCCTGTTGCGCGACGTTGAGCGCGGTCGCCGTGCCGGCCTTCTCGCGGTCCTGGATCAGCTTGAGGATGCGATCGGAATCGACGACGTCCTGCCGGGCGAAGCGCACCCGTTCGCGCGCGGCGAGCACGTTGAAATAGGTGTTTGCGACGGTGGCAAGCTCGGTGAGCTGCACCGTCTGCCGGTTCCAGCGGCTCGCCGTGGCACTGTCCTGCGCCGCCTTGTAGGCCGCGCGGTTCTTGCCCCAGAGGTCGAGCTGGTAGCTCGCGGCGAAGGACGAGACGAAATTGGTCGTACCGGAGGTCGTCACCACGGACGAGGCCGTTGTGCCCGAGCTGGCGGTGGTCCCGGTCGTGCCCGTCGTCCCGGTCGTGGTGCCGGTCGATCCGGTGGTGGTGCCACCGGTGCCGGTGCCGACGACCCCGGTCGTGCCTCCCGAGTTGCTCGTCCCGATCGTTCCAGGGCTTGTCGTGGTGCCGTTGCCGACCGTTCCGGAACTACCAGAAGAGGCGACAGAGCTGGTGCCCGAGCCTCCTCCGCCGACGGTCGTCGCCCCCGTTCCGGTCCCCGTACCTGTCGTTCCGGTCGATCCGGCGCCAATCAGCGTGCCCGCCGTCGAACCACCCGCCCCCGAACCGTTGGTGCTGACCGTGTTGCTGGCGCTGATCAGCGGGAACAGCGTCGATCCGGTGATCCGCGCCGCTGCGTCGGCCTGCTCGAGTGCCCCGATGGCCGCCGCGATGGTGAGATTGGAGACCTCGGTCTCCTCCATGAACTGGTTGAGCTCGGGCGAATGGAACTGCGTCCACCAGTCGACGGCGTGGTCGCGCAGCCCGCCGGTGGCGTCGGAGTAGCGGTAGGTCGTGGGGACGTCGAGCTTGGGGTCGGGCACGGTGGCGTCGGGCACGCAGGCCGCGAGCGCGAGCGCGAGCGCGGCGCCGAGCAGCCCCGTCAGACGCGACGTCCGCCGCCGAACCATCATCCCCGTCGCACGCACGCACGCCCCCGCCGCCAGCGCCACCGGCCGTCGTGCCGCTCGACGGCGCATGTCCCTGTTCATAGGAGCCTTTTCAGGCGGCGCATACGGCGGAACCGTGGCCGGGCGGGATCACGGAAACGTATGCCGGGGCACGTGTTTCCGGCGCCACATGCGACGCGATGGACGAGACAGCGCGTTCGCCGTAGCTTCGACCCTCGCAGCGAAGGCCCGTCATGAAGACCGCGGATGATCCCCGCCCGCAGGCCGCCGGCGATCTCTACGTCGGCGACTTCTACAGTTGGACGCGGCGCCAGGCGGAGCTGCTGCGCGCCGGCCTGTTCGACGCCGTCGACCTCGAGAACGTCATCGAGGAGCTCGAAACCCTGGGACGCTCCGAAGCCGCCGCCCTCGAGTCGGCCTACCGCCTGATCTGCCTGCATCAGCTCAAGCGCATCATCCAGCCGGAGCGGGCGGCGAGCCGGGGCTGGACGGACACGATCATCCGGGAGCGCCTGCACGCCGCCAGGGTAGTGCGCGCCAATCCCGGCCTGAAGCCGAGGCAAGCGGAGCTGTTCCAGTGCGCCTACGCGGACGCCCGCAAGGAGGCGGCCGGCGAGACCGGGCTGCCCCTGGACACGATCCCCGGCGCCGCGCCATTCTTGCTCGCGCAGGTCATGGACGAAGGTTTCTGGGCCGAGCCGGCTCGAAGCTGAGCCGAGGAGCCGCACCTGCAGGGCGGCAACCTCGGCCATACAGCCGGCATTGCGGTTCGGATCGTCTTGAAGGAGTTCGCGTGCCCGGCGTCCTACGTCTCGTCCTCGGCGACCACATCTCCGATGGTCGCCTGTCCTCGCTGCGCGACATCGATGTCAAGCGCGACACCGTGCTGATGGCCGAGGTCGGCGCCGAGACTGGCTACGTCAAGCACCACAAGCAGAAGATCGCGCTGATCTTCGCCGGCATGCGCGGCTTCGCCAAGCGGCTGCGCCAGGCCAAGACGGAGGTGCGCTACGTCGGGTTCGAGGACGAGCGCAACAGCGGCTCCCTGCTGGGCGAAGTGCGGCGCGCCCTGGGCGAAGGCCGGTACGACCGCGTGGTGGTGACGGCACCCGGCGAGTTCCGGCTGATGGAGGCGTTCGAGGAGTTTGCCTCGCAATCCAACGTGCCCTTCGAGATCCGCGAGGACGATCGCTACCTGTGCACGCCGGCCGAGTTCGCCGCCTGGGCCGAGGGTCGCAAGGAACTCCGCATGGAGTTCTTCTATCGCGAGATGCGCAAGCGCTACGCCCTTCTGATGGACGTCGACGGCAAGCCCGAAGGCGGCGCCTGGAACCTCGACAAGGAGAACCGCAAGGCGATGCCCAAACGGCTGTCCCCGCCGGACCATCACTTCGTCGCACCCAACAAGGAGACCAAGGGCGCAATCGCCGACGTGGCGCGGCTGTTTCCCGAGCATTTCGGCACGCTGGAAAGCTTCGGCTACGCCACGACACCGGACGAGGCCGAGACCATCGTCAGCGGGTTCGTCGCCGACATGCTACCTGGCTTCGGCGACTACCAGGACGCCATGGTCGCCGGCGCGCCGTGGATGTGGCACGCGGTCATTTCGGCGGCGATGAACCTCGGCCTGATCGATCCGCTCGACGTCTGCCGCCGCGCCGAGGCCGAGTACCGCGCCGGGCGGGCACCGCTCAACGCCGTCGAGGGCTTCATCCGCCAGATCATCGGCTGGCGCGAGTACATGCGCGGCATCTACTGGCTGAAGATGCCGGCCTTCAAGGCGCTCAACGCGCTCGGCGCCGACCGCAAGCTGCCGTGGTTCTACTGGTCGGCCGAGACCGACATGACCTGCGTGAGGGAGGCCGTGACGGCGACGCGCGACCACGCCTACGCCCACCACATCCAGCGCCTAATGGTGACCGGCAACCTGGCGATGCTGCTGGGCGTGCATCCCGACGAGATCAACGACTGGTACATGGTCGTCTACGCCGACGCCTACGAATGGGTCGAGCTGCCCAACGTCCACGGCATGGCGACCTTCGCCGATGGCGGCATCATCGGCTCCAAGCCCTACGCCGGCTCCGGCGCCTACATCAACCGCATGAGCGACTATTGCGGCCGCTGCCGCTACGACGTCAAGCAGCGCGTCGGGCCGGATGCCTGCCCCTACAACGCGCTGTACTGGGATTTCATGATCCGCAACGAGAAGACGCTCGGCGGCAACATGCGCATGGCGATGCCCTACCGCACGCTGTCGCGCTTCAAGCCGGCCGACCGCGAGGCGATCCAGCAGGAAGCCGAGCGCATAAAGACCGAGTTCGGGGCGGTGCCGGTCTGATCTTCCCCGTTTAAGGTGTAGGCTATTGCCATCATGCAGAGACGTCACATCGTAGAGCGTTACGCGCCACCGCCGGGCGAATAGCCCATCATAGCCATGCTTCAGATCGCCGCGACTTCGAGCTTTTGTCGAAAAAGGCCTTCCGAGAAAATTTGGCCGTCTTTTTGCCCGACCGCGGACATGCGCCGCCGCCCCGTCCGGTCTATATACTGCAATAGAGGGCGGGTGCACGGCTGCTAGGCTTTATCGCAAAACGGCGCTTGCCCCCGAAGCGCCGAAGGGAGATCTAGGCCCATGGCTTGGCCCTGGCCCGTCAAGGGCGTCAATCTCGTCAACGCGCTGGCCCGAAGCCGCGACGTCGAGGTGGTGCGCGACAACCGTTTCGCCGATGGGCGGCGCGGTCTGCTCGACGTCTACATGCCGAAGGCAGCCCGCGACGCGCCGCTCGCGATCTTCTTCTACGGCGGTGGCTGGGAGGACGGCGCCCGTGCCGACTATCGGTTCGCCGCCATGGCACTGGCCCGGCGCGGCATCGTCACGATGGTGCCGGACTACAGGCTCTACCCCGACGTGCGCTTCCCCGACTTCGTCTCCGACGGCGCCCGCGCGGTTCGCTGGGCGCGCCGCAACGCCATCGAGTTCGGCGCCGACCCCGGGCTGCTCTTCCTCGTCGGGCATTCCGCCGGCGCCTATATCGCCGCCATGCTGACGCTCGAGCGGCGCTGGCTCGACAAGGACAGCATGGCCGCGCTCTGCGGAACGGTCGGCCTTGCCGGCCCCTATGATTTCCTGCCTTTGGGTAGCCCGACCCTGAAGCGCATCTTCACGCCGGCTGGCGGCGACCTCAGGACCAGCCAGCCGATCGCTTTTGCGCGCGGCGATGCGGCACCGATGCTGCTGTCGACCGGCGCCGTCGACAAGGTCGTGAGCCCCGACAACAGCCGCAAGCTGGCCGCGCGCATCCGCGCACTCGGCGGTCAGGCCGAAACCCGCGTCTACCGCCGCGCCAATCAT
The DNA here is from genome assembly GCA_965198715.1 of Beijerinckiaceae bacterium. Taxonomy (GTDB): domain Bacteria; phylum Pseudomonadota; class Alphaproteobacteria; order Rhizobiales; family Beijerinckiaceae; genus RH-AL1. The sequence continues at coordinate 1,555,922 of CBDAPV010000001.1, read as the reverse complement.
AGCACCATCATAGGCGCCTTCTCGCCTCTGCTGCGCCTGAGCGCGCCGAGCCTCGCCGACACGGTCGCCTTTATCGGCGCGCGCGCGGATGCAGTACGTCCACGGCCGGGATCGCCGCATTTCTACCAGCCCAGCCGCTCGGCATGATTCTCGTCACCATTGTCGGCATCGGCCTGGTGCTTTCGGCCTGATGGCGAGAGCGGGACCTGAGAGGCGGAGCACTCCGGACCGGACCGCCCCGCCAGACGTTGGTCCCTTACTCGTGCTGCTCCTCGATTGTCTTGGCCGGGTCCGTGTGGCCTTTCGGGGTGCCGCTCATGCCGCCGACCGCCGCCTTCATGTTCGCACCCCGCTCGGCGCCGCTGCTGTCCTCGCCGTCGGCATCGGCGAGCAGCACTTTGACCTGCGCCAGATGCTCCTTGATCGTCGGCTCAAGGTTGGCGGCAAAGGTCTTGACCAGGTAATCCTTGCCGTCCCTGGTCTCCGCCGCGACAGTCTTGGCGTCTTGCTCGTGATCCTGCTGCATGGCCTCGAGGTAGGCCTTGTCGAAGTCCTTGCCTTTCAAGCTCTGCAGCTTGCTCACGAGATCCTCGGTCTTGGTCTCGAGCTTCGGCAATGTCTTGTCGCCATGCATGCGCTCGACGATCGTCGTCAATTCACGGTTGGCGAAGCTGTGGGTCGAGATCATCCAGCGACCGAACTCGCGGATCGCCGGCGTGCTTCCCTGGGCCACGGCAAGCGCGCCGAGGTGAACCTCAGCCGTGTTGCCCATTGCCGCCTCCTTGAGGAACTGCTTGTCGGCCTGGCCGAGGGCGTCCTCCTTGGCCAAGGCCGGCGCGGCGACGGCGAGCAGGGCTGCGGCAAGCGTGGGGATCGTCTTGAACTTCATATGGTTTATCCCTGGAAGCGGACGCGACGCGCCGAGCGCGCGGGGCCCTTGTGGCGCGTTTGAAATCGGAGGTGTCCTGTCCGGTTCCGGGCCACGAGGTCACAGGTCGAGCTGGTGTTCGCGGCCGAATTGGTTTTGCCGAGCGCGCTGAACCCTGTACGCAGCGCGGCATTATCCCTTTGACTTGCGCTTTGGTAGACAAAAAGGTCTCGAATGGAAAGCAGCGACGCTTGGCACCAGACCGAGCGCCTTCATGCGGGTACAGGCAAGGGTGATCCGTTCGCGGCGGCAATCCGCGCCACCCGGATGCCAATGATCGTGACAGACCCGCGGCAGCCCGACAATCCGATTGTCTTCAGCAACGACGCCTTCTTGAAATTAACCGGGTACAGCCGCGCTGAATGCCTGGGTCGTAATTGTCGCTTCCTGCAAGGTCCAGACACCGATCGCGCGGCGGTGGACAAGGTCCGCGAGGCCGTTCTTCAGAGTCGTGACATCAGCATCGATCTTCTCAACTACCGCAAGGATGGCTCGCGCTTCTGGACAGCGTTGTATGTCAGTCCCGTCATCGACGAGCGGGGAGACGTCCTATTCTTCTTCGCGTCCCAGGTCGACGTGTCCGAACGCAAAGACGCGGAGCGCAGCGTCCAGGCGGCCAAGGACCATTTTGAGCGCGTCTTCCAGGAGCGTTCGCGCGACCTGGAGTCCACGTTGCGCGATCTGCGCGAGACCAACGCCAAACTCGAGCAGGCGGTGGAAACGAAGACGGCGCTGCTCCACGAGGTCGATCATCGCGTCAAGAACAACCTGCAGATGGTGTCGGCGCTGATCCTGCTGCAGAGCCGGACGATCGCGGACGAGGGCACGCGCCGCTCCCTGCGCGAGATGCTGTCGCGCATCGAGGCGCTGGGGACGGTGCACCGCCGGCTGTACCAATCGGACGACGTGACCCGCTTCGACGTCGGTGCGTTCCTGCGCGATCTCGTCCACGATCTGGTCGGCATCGAAGCCCGTGACCGCATCGTGGTGGATTACGCCTTAAGCGCTGTGGAGATCGCCGCCGAGCACGCCGCCCCTGTCGCGCTCATCGTGAACGAGGTGGTGACCAACGCCTTGAAGCATGCTTTTCCGGACGGGCGAAAAGGGACCTTGCGTGTAGCCCTGCAAGTGATCGATGATCTGATGCGCATCGGGATCTGCGACAACGGGGTGGGTGAAGGCGTGACGGGGATGTCCAAGGCTTCATTCGGGACCTCGCTGGTGCGCACCCTCGGCCGCCAGTTGAAGGCGACCGTGACCTGGGCCGACAATCATCCCGGAACCAGGGTTACGATCGATGTTCCGGTGGCGGGAGTGAGCTTTTGAGCCATCTTCCGCTCTCCATCCTGGTTGTCGAGGATCACGCGCTCGTCGCGATGGAGCTCGAAGCCATCATCGAGGAAGCCGGCCACGTGTCCGCCGGTTGGGCGATGAGCTTCAAGGAGGCCAGTGATCTGGTCGCCGCCCTCCCGCAGATGCCCGACCTGGCATTCGTCGATGTCAATCTGGGCGAGGGACCTTCCGGGCTCGAGGTGGCGGTGGCGCTTCGGCAAAACAATGTCGAGGTCGTTTTCATGACCGCCAATGCCAAGCGTGTCGCCGTGGACATGCATGGCGCCATCGGCATCATGGCCAAGCCGTATTCGTCCAGCGCTGTACTTGCCGCTTTGACCTACCTGCACGACGGCGTACGCGCTCCGCCGCCGACATGCGTTCCGCCGGCTGGGTTGCGACTGTCGCCGCGCTACGAGGTCGATTGGAAGGGCAGCTAGCCTGCCGCTTTTCGTCGGAGGAGTCGCTGCGATCGCCCGCTCTCCACGAAAGATGAGCCGGCGGCGCTTTGCCGCCGGCCCGAATTGCTTGACACTTTCACCCGTCTTTGTCTAGGTAGGGTCTATTCAAACGAGGTTTGGTCTTGACCCTTAAGCTTATCGTACGTTGCGCGCTGGAGACGGGTCGAGGCTGAGGCTTCGCAATCCCGTCGATAGCGCGTATCCAGGCCCCTTGCGGGCCTTTTTTATTGCTTTCAGCCATCCCCCCCCACCTCGTGCCGAACAAACCCCAACGGAACAGGGCCATGTCTTCCCACGTGACTTCCCAGCCGTCGCATCCGTCGTCCCAGCAGACCACCGCGCATGGCGCAATCCGCGAGATGAGCGGCGCGCAGATGGTCGTACAGGCGCTCAAGGACCAGGGCGTCACCACGCTGTTCGGCTATCCCGGCGGCGCCGTGCTGCCGATCTACGACCAGCTTTACGGCCAGACCGACGTGAAGCATATCCTGGTGCGCCACGAGCAGGGCGCGGCGCACGCCGCCGAAGGCTACGCCCGCTCGTCGGGCAAAGTCGGCGTGCTGCTGGTCACCTCCGGCCCCGGCGCCACCAACGCCATCACCGGCCTGACCGACGCGCTGCTCGACTCGATTCCGCTGGTCTGCATCACCGGGCAGGTGCCGACGCACCTCATCGGCACCGACGCCTTCCAGGAGTGCGACACGGTCGGCATCACCCGGCACTGCACCAAGCACAATTACCTCGTGCGCTCGATCGCCGACCTGCCGCGCATCCTGCACGAGGCCTTCCACGTCGCCCGCAGCGGTCGCCCCGGCCCGGTGGTCGTCGACATTCCGAAGGACGTGCAGTTCGCCCGCGGCCTCTATGTCGAGAAGCCGAAGGTGCCCGAGCACAAGACCTACCGGCCGCAGCTCGACCCCGACATGGCGCGCGTCGAGCAGGCGGTGATGCTGATGGCCTCGGCCAGGCGCCCGGTGTTCTACACCGGCGGCGGCGTCATCAACTCGGGGCCGGAAGCCTCGGCGCTGCTGCGCGAGCTGGTGGCCCTGACCGGCTTCCCGATCACCTCGACGCTGATGGGGCTCGGCTGCTACCCGGCCTCGGGACCGGCCTGGCTCGGCATGCTCGGCATGCACGGGACCTACGAGGCCAATCACGCGATGCACGATTGCGACGTGATGATCAATATCGGCGCGCGCTTCGACGACCGCATCACCGGAAAGCTCGACGCCTTCTCGCCCGGATCGCGCAAGATCCACGTCGACATCGATCCGACCTCCATCAACAAGACGGTGCGCGTCGAGGTGCCGGTGATCGGCGATTGCACGCGCGTGCTGCGCGCCATGCTCGACCTGTGGAAGGCGCGCAAGCTCAAGGCCGATCCCGAGGCGATGAAGGGCTGGTGGACGTCCATCGAGACCTGGCGCGCGAAGAAGTCGCTCGGCTTCCGCAACTCGACCTCGGTGATCAAGCCGCAGCACGCCGTGCAAAGGCTGGACGCCCTGACCCGCGACCGCGACACCTACATCACGACTGAGGTCGGCCAACACCAGATGTGGGCGGCCCAGCACTACAACTTCGAGGAGCCGAACCGCTGGATGACCTCGGGCGGCCTCGGCACGATGGGCTACGGCCTGCCCGCCGCCATCGGCGTGCAGATGGCGCACCCCGAGGCGTTGGTGATCGACGTCGCCGGCGAGGGCTCGATCCTCATGAACATGCAGGAGATGTCGACGGCGGCGCAGTACAACTTGCCGGTCAAGATCTTCATCCTGAACAACGAGTACCTCGGCATGGTGCGGCAGTGGCAGGAGCTGCTGCACGAGAAGCGCTATTCCGAGAGCTATTCGCACTCGCTGCCGGACTTCGTGAAGCTCGCCGAGGCCTACGGCGCGCACGGCATCCGCGTTTCGGATCCCGCCGACCTCGACGCCGCGATCATGGAGATGATCGAGACGCCCAAGGCCGTCATCGTCGATTGCAGGGTCGACAAGATGGAGAATTGCTTCCCGATGATCCCGTCGGGCAAGGCGCACAACCAGATGATCCTGGCCATGGACGCCGACGTCGAGATGGAAGCCATGATCGACGCCAAGGGCCGCGAGCTGGTTTAGCGACCTCCGTCATTCCGGGGCTAGCCAGAGGCGAGAACCCGGAACCGGTGTCTTTCACCGGATCATGCAAGAGCACCGGTTCCGGGTTCGCCTTCGACGCCCCGGAATGACGTCGACCGAGAGACCACCATGAACGCCCTGACCCCGCAGCCGCCCTCGCCCTACACCGCGCCGCCCCGGCCGCACGCGCTGGAGACACACACGCTCTCCGTGCTGGTCGACAACGAGCCCGGCGTGCTGGCCCGCGTCGTCGGCATGTTCTCGGGCCGCGGCTACAACATCGCCAGCCTGACGGTCGCCGAGGTGGCGCATTCCGACCAGCTCTCGCGCATCACCATCGTCACGACCGGCACGCCGGAGGAGATCGAGCAGGTCACGCTGCAGCTCGACCGCCTGGTGCCGGTGCACTCGATCACCGACCTGACGCTGCGCGGCAACGCGATCGAGCGCGAATTGGCGATGATCAAGGTCGCCGGCCGCGGCGAGGATCGCCAGGAGGCGCTGCGCCTCGCCGAGGCTTTTCGCGGTCGCGTCATCGACGCCTCGATCGACAGCTTCGTCTTCGAGATGACCGGCGCGGCGAGCAAGATCGACCATTTCGTCGACCTGATGCGGCCGATCGGGCTGGTGGAAGTCTCGCGCACCGGCATCGCCGCGATCACGCGCGGGCCGGAGAAGATGCCCTAGTCAGGTCGGCATGATGTCGGCAAGTCAATGATTCCACTGAACAGGCCGCGAATCTTCATATACTCTGTGGCAAGGTCGTCGCAGGGACGTTAGCCTTAGTGCACCAACCCCAGCGCCGCACTTCGACGCGCTGCAACACCCGTCTTTCCGGGGCGCGCGACAGCGCGAGCCCGGAACCCATGACACCGTGTGCGCAGAACAAGCCGCAACGTTCCCCTTATCCTGCATCCGCGTTGTCATGGGTTCCGGGCTCGCCTGCGGCGCCCCGGAAAGACGGAGCTCGAGCCTTGCCGTTCCACGTCTACCTGCTCGCGTCACCAACAACCTGTCACGCCGCTCCTGAACATTCTTGAAATCACCGAAGACGATCCTGATCGCCTCATGACGAGGACATGATCGAGGTTTTCGAAAACCCTGAAGCGGGCGACGAGCAGCTCGCCGCCGCGCGGCCGTTCGCCAAGGTCTTCCCCGAGTTCGCCGCCACGATGCGGCACGGTCGCGGTCCGCAGAAGGTGCCGATAAAGGTGCAGATCAACCTGCGGGTCGATCCCGCCACCCTCGAGCATTTCAAGGCAGGCGGCCCTGGCTGGCAGGTCCGCATGAACGAGGCGCTGGACAGGGCGGCCGGGCGGTAAAAGCGGCGTGGCGCCCTCGCGACCACTCAGTCGCCTGCCCCATCACTGAGGGCGATCTACGCCGCCTGCCGGCCACCGAACAGGCTGCTTACGCTGATCAGGGTGCGGGCGAACCGGCCGGGTGGCGGCGGCGGCGCGTGATCCTGTCGCCACACCTTGATGGCGTAGCGGGCGCGTCCGATGGCGCCGAGCAGGTTGGGGTCGCGCGAGCGCGCCGGGCGCGGCTGCGCCTCCCGGTAGAGGGCGCAGATGCCGGCGATCTCGTCGAAGCCGTAGCGACCCGCGAGGTCCTGGAGGTTGGCGGCGGTGCGCAGGAACCGCTCGGAGCCGGTGGCGTGGACGTGGATGGCGGCGGCGGCTTCTCCCAGCAGCAGGTCGAGCTCGTCCAGGCAATCGCCCGCGGCGTCCCCGTCGAGGTGGCGCGTCCAGTCGGCGAAGGCGTGCAGGCGCCACACCGGGGTCCAGTCGTCCTGTGCGGGACGACGGTCGGCGAGGATGGCCTCGATGCGCGATACGAGAGCCTCGGGCCCGATCGGCTTGCCGATGAATTCATCGATGCCCGACCACAACGAGTACTGCTCCGCGTCGGGCTCGTGGCTCGCGGTCAACGCGGCGATCGGCACGCCCGACATCACGCCCTCGCGGGCGCGGATGCGCGCCGCCGCCTCGAAGCCGCTCATGCCCGGCATCACGAGGTCCATGAGCACGAGGTCGTAATGGCGGCTCCAGGTCAGCTCCCAGGCGCTCTCGCCGTCAGCGGCGACGTCCACTGCAAAGCCGGCGCGCGTCAGGATGGCCTCTACGAGGTCGCGATTCAGCTCGGTATCGTCCACGAGCAGGATGCGGGCTCGATATTGATGCGGACGGAGATCCATGTCGCCCATCGTCGTGCCGGGAGTTGTAGGTCGGTGGATCTTGATCACGAGAGGGTTGCCAGGACGTAAAGGCGGCGTCCCAACCTGCGACGCTTTACCTGCCGCCCCTCGCCCCCTAGAACGCCGCCACCCTCTCCAAGATCAAGTCTCAAGGACCAGCCTCATCATGCGCGTGTATTACGACCGGGACGCCGACCTAAATCTCGTCAAGGGCAAGAAGGTCGCCGTCGTCGGCTATGGCAGCCAGGGCCATGCCCACCTGCTCAACATGCGCGATTCCGGCTGCAAGGAGATCGCCGTGGCGCTGCGGCCCGGCTCCAGTTCGGCGAAGAAGGCCGAGGCCGAAGGCATCAAGGTCATGAGCGTCGCCGCCGCGGCCGAATGGGCCGACCTCGTGATGATGCTGACGCCCGACGAGTTGCAGGGCGACATCTACGCCGCCGACCTCCAGGCCAACATGAAACAGGGCGCGGCCTTGGCCTTCGCCCACGGCCTCAACATCCACTTCAACCTGATCGAGCCGCGCCCCGACCTCGACGTCATCATGATCGCGCCCAAGGGCCCCGGCCACACCGTGCGCTCCGAGTACAAGCGCGGCGGCGGCGTGCCCTGCCTCATCGCCATCGCCAAGGACGCCTCGGGCAACGCCCACGACCTGGCGCTGTCGTATGCGTCCGCCATCGGGGGAGGGCGCGCGGGCATCATCGAGACGAGCTTCAAGGAGGAGTGCGAGACCGACCTCTTCGGCGAGCAGGCGGTGCTCTGCGGCGGCCTCGTCGAGCTGATCCGCGCCGGGTTCGAGACGCTGGTCGAGGCCGGCTACGCGCCGGAGATGGCCTATTTCGAGTGCCTGCACGAGACCAAGCTGATCGTCGACCTCATCTATGAGGGCGGCATCGCCAACATGAACTACTCGATCTCCAACACCGCCGAATACGGCGAGTACGTCACCGGCCCGCGCATCATCACCGCCGAGACCAAGGCCGAGATGAAGCGCGTGCTCACCGACATCCAGAGCGGCAAGTTCACCCGCGACTGGATGCTCGAGAACAAGGTCAACCAGACCTCGTTCAAGGCCACCCGCGCCAAGGCCGCCGCCCACCCTATCGAGGAGATCGGCGCCAAGCTGCGCGGCATGATGCCGTGGATCGGCGCCAATAAGCTGGTGGACAAGGAGAAGAACTGAGGCGTCTTCGCAGACTTGTCACACGACTTCGATGACTGTCTCGCCTCGTTGAAGCGCTGCTTCAATACTGGGCAGTGCCTGTTCGAACCAGGCGAGCAGTGTCGCCCTTTCTCGTGTTACGCAGCCTTAACCAGACGACATTTGGTCCAAAGCGAGATCGTATCCGACGATGGGCGAAGTCTTCGTCCTTCGTCACGATTGAGGCGCCTACGTCGCCGGCGTAGGTCCAAATCGCTTTGTCAGATGCGCTCGCAAGACCTACGTCGGCGACATGCTCAGCATCGTGGTTCCGGCTCGCCAGCCATCGTGCGAGTGCTGGAGGCAACTGCGCATCGACGACGAATCGCATCAGGCGAAATGCAGAACCGGATGATCGCTCTGTCGCGCCGCGTATTCGAGCGACGCGGTGATGTCACCCGCCTCCAGCAGCGGGTAATCGGCCAGGATCTCCTCCCTCGAAGCGCCGGCGGCGAGCAGGTCGAGCACGTCCTTGATGCGTATCCTGAGCCCGCGCAGGCACGGACGCCCCCCGCAATGATCCGGGTCCAACGTGATGCGTCCGATCTCGCTCATGACGCGCTCCGAGCCGTGCGACGGTTGCGGTCAACATGACCCGAACCGGGCGGCGTTGCCAACCCCGCCGATCCGAGATCAGGCCGCGGGACCGGACGCCGTCGGGAACAGCGCTGCAAGATCGAGGTCGATCCCCGGCGGATCGAGGCGCAAGACGCCCGCCGCGTGGATCGTGGTCTCGATCCCGTCGCCCGTGCCGCGTCGGTGATGAAGCACGATCCGCTCGCTCGGCAAGACGACGAGGTAGTGCACGATCGATACGTTGCGAAAGTAGCGCGTCAGCTTGAGCAGGGCGTCCACGCGCTGGGTCGAGGGTGAGGCGACTTCGACGACGATGATCGGATCGACGATGACGACAGCGTCGTCCGGCAGCGGCGCACCGCATCGCACGAGGGCGTCGGGCTCGAAGACGGTGTCGTCGTCGACCCGAACCGCCATGCCGTCGACGAACGCTTCGCAGGCGAGGCCGGCGCGCGCGATCCCGGCTTGCAGCAGACGCGTCATGGCGAGTTTCGTGCGGGCATGGACGGCACGCTCGGCCGCCATGACGTGGACGTGCCCGTCGAGAAGCTCGTGACGCGCGTCGCCGGTCTGCCGCTCGCTCCAAGCGAGGAAAGCGTCCGCTGTCATGGTCGTATCGCCCGGGTGCACCAGGCTCATGATCGAGATCTCTCAAGCTCGACGAACGGCTTACACGAGCCGCGCCGGGGATCGAAGCGGATTTGGCGCGGAGGCGCCGCCTGCCGATCGGCAGCTGCGGCGATCCATCCCGGCTCGCGCTGAAACCACCCGGCGCTTGGCAAGATTTAAGTGCTCGGGTGAGTGAGGGTTGTCATGCGTGGATCGGCGAAGACGGCACGGCAGGAGCGCGAGCTCGTACCAGGCGGTGCTCCCAAGCCTGAACAGGGCGTGGCCGCCGTCCGCCCGCTGGCGGTGGCGCTGCGCCTCGCACAGGCATTGGCCGGGCAGACCGGCGACGCCCTCTTCCTGGCCGCCGACGAGCGGCGTGCGGAGGAGATCGCCCGGGCCCTGCGCCCGCTGGTCGGCTCGCACGCGATCATGCTGTTCCAGCCTTGGGATTGCCTTCCCTACGATCGCGTGTCGCCCTCGCGTGAGGTGATGGGCGGCCGGCTCGCCGTGCTGCAGGCGCTTGCCGCTCCGGGTGAAAGCCCGCGGCTCGTGGTGACCAGCCCCGAAGCGATCCTGCAGAAGGTGGCGCCGCCGCAGGAGTGTTTCGCGATCGCGAGAGGCACCGTGCTGGATCGCGACGCCCTGCGAGTCTTCGCTGTCCGCACCGGCTATCTCGTCGAGCACCGCGTCGACGATCCCGGCGAGATCGCGCTGCAGGGTCAGACCGTGGACGTGTTTCCCGCCGGCGCCGATCGCCCGGTGCGCCTCATGCTGGGCGACGACGATCGCGTGGAGCACATCAAGATCTACGATCCGGCGAGCCAGCGCACCGAGGCCGAGATCGACGCCTTGACGCTGAATCCCGCATCGGAAGTGACGCTGCCGGAGGACGCGGCGCGCGAGCCGGGCATCGAGCATCGGCTTCCAGACTTCCGACACGATCTCGTCTCCCTGCTCGAACTCCTGCCCGACGCGCTGTTGGCCGCGGAGGAGGACGCTCTCGCGGGCTGCCGACGGTTTCAGACCAGGCTCGAGGAGGCTCACGCGACGCGATGCCTCTTGGCCGCGAGAGGCGAGCCCGCTACGATCGCGCCGGCTCATCTCTATGGAGCGACGGACGACCTCGAGGCGGCCTTCTCGAAGCAGCGTCTGTCCTGCCCCGTGTCCGGCTGCGATCCGGTGCCGAACTTCGCGGTCGCGGCCGAGTCCTCGCGAGCGCTTTTCGCTTTCTTGCGCGACCAAGCCGCGAGCGGCCACAGCGTCGTTCTCGTCGGTTTGCCGCACGAGCAAGAGCGCTTCCGACGCATGCTGAAGAAGCTGAAAAGCCCGCTTCGCGAGATCGGCGACCTCGCCGACGTCGATCCCGGCCGCGAAGAGGTATGCCTGCTCTCGGGAGACTTCGACGGCGGCGTGATTGACCACGAGGCCAAACTCGCCGTCGTTACCGTGACCGACGTTTTCGGGGCGCGCCTCGCCGAAGACGATGGCTCTCGCGCGCTACCCGGCCTTCATCAGGTCTCGCAGCCCGGCGATATCGTGGTCCACGAGGACCACGGCGTGGCGATCCTTCGCGGGCTGCAGACCGTGGCGGTCGAAGGCGGCGAGCGCGATATGCTGGCTTTGGAGTACAATGGCGGCGACATACTGCTCGCCCCCGTCGAGGAGTTCGACAGGCTCTGGCGCTACAGTTCGGAGGCCGATAGCGTCTCGCTCGATCGTCTGCACACCGACGGGTGGAACAAGCGTCGCGTCAAGGTGAGCGGCTACGTCGAGGACGCGGCCGCCCGGCTCGTGGCGATGGCGCGCGAGCGTGCCGAGGCGAAGACGGCACCTGTCAAACCGCCGAAGTGCGAGATGGCGCGCTTTGGCACTGGGTTCGTCTACCCCGAGACGGTCGACCAGCGCGCCGCCATCGCCGACGTGCTGGCCGATCTCGCCTCCGGCACGCCGATGAACCGGCTGATCTGCGGCGACGTCGGCTTCGGCAAGACGGAGGTCGCCCTGCGCGCCGCCGCGGCGGTGGCGCTGAGCGGCCGTCAGGTCGCGCTGGTGGCACCGACCACCGTGCTCGCACGCCAGCATGCCGAGACGTTCCGCAAGCGCTTCGCCGGCAGCGGCATCGAAGTCGTGCACCTCTCCCGTTTCGCCTCCGCCGACGAGGCCAAAGACGCCAAGCGCAGGCTCGCCGGCGGCGAAGCAAGCATCGTGGTGGGGACGCAGGCCGTGGTCTCCGAAGGCGTCGCCTTCGCCGATCTCGCCCTTGTCATTGTCGACGAGGAGCATCGGCTCGGCGCCAAGTTGAAGGATGCCATTCGCGCGATGGCGCCGCACCATCTGGCGCTCTCCGCAACACCTATCCCGCGCACCCTGCAGGGCGCGCTTGTCGGCGTGCAGGACGTCAGCCTCCTGGCGGCGCCGCCCGCGCGCCGGCGGGCGGTGCGCACCGTCCTGTCTCCCTTCGATCCCGCTGTGGTGCAGAGCGCCCTGGTCAAGGAGAAGCGCCGCGGCGGCCAGAGCTTCGTCGTGGTGCCGCGCATCGACGACGTCGCCGGGGTGCGGGACCTGCTTGCCAGGCAGGTGCCGGACCTGACGGTCGCCGTGGCGCACGGCGATTTACCTGCCAACGAGATCGACGAGGCGATGGTCGGCTTCGCCGGCGGCGACGTCGACGTCCTCCTGGCGACGAGCCTGATCGAGAGCGGGCTCGACGTGCCGCGCGCCAATACGATGCTGGTGTGGAACGCCGAGCTGTTCGGCCTCGCACAGTTGCACCAGCTGCGCGGCCGGGTCGGGCGCGGCCGCGCGCAAGGTGTCGTCACGCTCTTCGCTCCCGCCGACGACAACCTCGCCAAGACCACGGCGGACCGGCTGGCGGCGCTGCTCGCCGCCGACCGGCTCGGGGCGGGCTTCACGCTCAGCGCACGCGACCTGGACTTGCGCGGCGGCGGCGATCTCGTCGGTGACGAGCAGGCCGGGCACATGCGTCTCATCGGCGCTTCGCTCTACCAGCACCTGCTGCAGGACGCGGTGCGCGCCGCCAAGGGCGAGCGCGTCGGGGACCGGCGCCCGCCGGAGATGAAGCTCGCGGGGTCGGCCTCCATCCCGGTCGCCTACGTCCCCGACGAGGTCATTCGTCTCGAGCTCTACGCGCATCTCGCCGCCGCGGCGGACGAGGATGCGATCGATGATCTGCGCGACGAGCTTCAGGATCGCTTCGGCGATATCCCCGAGGAAACGTTCCGCCTTCTCGCCGCGCGACGGCTCGCCGTCTTGGCCGAGCGGGCCGGCGTCACCGCGGTAGCCGCCGGGCCTAAGGCGACCGCGCTGAGCTTCACGCCGAAACATGCGGAACGGGTGAGAAGCCTGCCCGAGGCAAAGGCCGGGCGTTGGAAGAACGGCCGCCTGATCGTCGACGAAGGCGGCGATGATGCGTCGGAGACTGTCGCGAAAATCCTCGTGGATCTGGCAGCGCTCGCGCCCGACGATCATGGATGATCGAGCGATCAAGAAGTCTCAGCGCCGGGCGTCGCCCTTCGCCAGCCGGCGAAAACTCCAGCGGATCTCGGTCCGCGTGCCGGCTTCGGCGGGCACCTTGATCTGCAGCGTCGGACGCGGGCCTCCCGGCGCGGCAAACAGGATCGAGGGCTCCACGAAGGCCTCGGCATCGCTCTCGAAGAGCCAGCTCTCGCCGTCGGGGGCATCGAGACGCACTGAAGCGCCGTCCGGCATCGCCCGCGCCTTGAAGCTTGGATGCAGGTGGAAGCGCAGCGCGTAGGGCATCGCACCGGCTGGCCTACGCGACGCCTCGACGAGGCGGTCGTGTCCGTCGAGCCGGTCGCCAGCCGCGGCGAGCGACAGCTCACGGTGGTGAACCATACCGAAGCGTGGGACGTAGCCGTCGTGGGACAGGGTCAGAGTGGTGGTCCCGTGGCGCTCCTCGCGCTCGGCGACGACGGCGGACGGGCCGGCGAGGATCTGATCGCCGAGCCAGCGCCCGAGCGCGCCGCCCGACGCGAAGCGGCACGACGAGGTGTCGCCGATCACCAGCGTCGAATGCGCCGCGGTCGAGCGCCCCGCCTCGCGCGCGCTGGCTCGCCCGCCCTCGCAGGTGCCGCAATTGATGACGACCTTGCGCGCGCCCGACGACAGCTCGAACGACAGGCAGCCGGCATGAGCCGCGCCGGAGAAGGCGCGCGGCGGCGGCGCGCCGGCGTCGACGACGAGGATGGAGCCTTCCGCCTCCAGGCGCTGGTAGCCGGCGTGGGGCGCGTTGCCGAGCGGGCGGGCGCGGGCGTCGTCGTAGGCGAGGATGGTGGCGAGGAGCTCGGGCGCGGTCTGGCCCATGCCGTTGAAGAGCGCCAACGAGCCGTCTCCGTGGCGAAACAGCCGCAGCATCGGCATCATGCGGTCGATGGCATTGAGAAGCGGCTGCGGTGCCGGCACGCTGCGCGCGGCATAGGCCTGGCGCAGCGGCAGCAGGTCGAGCAGCACGTCGACCAGCACCTGAGGGTTGCGGCTGACCGGGGCACCGTCTTGGGTGACCTGCGTCGCGATTTCGGCGGCGAGCGCATCGGTGCCGCGCCGCTGCAGCGTGGCGGCGCCGTCCACGCACAAGCCATATTCGGCCAGCGTCAGCGCGACGAGCAGCCGGTCGTCACCCGCGAGCGCGCCGCCGAGCTGGCGCTCGAGGAAGGCGCGGTGCGTCTCCAGGGCCGCCGTGAAGCGGCTGTAGAAGATGCGATCGGCACCGGCGAGGATCACCGGCGATTGCGACAGCCAAGCCAGCATGCGGCGGGCGGCCACCCTCGGTTCCCAGGCCAGCGCGGGTCCAGGCCTCGCGTGGACGTCGAGGAAGTCGCCCACCAGCCCCCTGGCTCGCACGCGGATCGCGACATTGTCGGTGGCGCGCAGGTGGCGCAGCCAGCCGAAGCCGGCGAGCGCGCGCGCCCAGGTGTCTGAGCCCGGCTCGAGCGCGAAGGGCGAGCGGCCCATGGCGTTGACGATCTTGCCCCCGAACGCGAAATAGCCGGCGCCGATGTCGGCGGCCACCGTAGGGTCGGCGGTGCGGATGTCCTGCGGAGCGATGAGCAGCCGCTCCGGCGCGCGGGCACCGATGCGACGCAGGGCGCGCGCCGGCATGGCGGCGAGGTCGAGCGCCGACCGGCGTCCCTGCCGCAGGAGGAGCGCCGCGACGTGCAGCCGATCTCTGATCGTGGCGCCGGTCACGGCTATGAACTCCGGGCCCGCACCGGCGGATGTGAACTGATTATGCCGGGAAGATCGTAAGCGAGGGTTAACCTCGTCCGCCGATCGAGACTAATGCGGCAGCGTCGCCGCGAAGGCGTCGCAATCGCCGATGACGTCGTCGAGACGCTCGAACTGCGGAAAGGCGCCGGTGTCGTAGGACGCGAAATGCCAGTTCGGACGGTCGGCGATCTCCGCCTCGCGGCAGAAGTCGGTGAAGACGCCGCGGGTGCCATGGCAGGTCCAGATCGGCAGCTCCAGCAGCTTGTAGACGCGCGTGGCGTCGTCCGGGAACAGGGTGCCGGCGATGAACGCCATGACGACGTGACGGGCGCCGGGCTGGTGCGCCGTCAGCTGGTCGTAGTGGAACAGAGCTTCGTCGATGCGCTTGGATCCCCAGGTCCGCTCCAGGAACTGGCGCATGCTCGGCTTGGAGACGAAGAGGTCGAACAGCGGCCCGCCGATCCACGGCACCGACAGCACCGCGGCCACGACGGAATTGCGGCGGTTCGTTTGCGCCCTGCCCTCGCCCGAGAGCACACGGTCGAACCCCGTGGGGCTGATCAGCCCCAGCGAGCGATAATCCTCGGGTCGCTCCAAGGCGGCGCGCGCGAGATACTCGCAGGTGAGCGAGAGGCCGATGGCGTCGACGCGCGTGCCCGCGTGGCGTGCCCGGATCGAAGCGGCGGCCGCGTGGATCGCATCCGTCATCAAACGCGGCGTGTAGGCGCGCTCTTCGCGCGACGAGAAGCCGAAGCCGGGCAGGTCGAGCGCGTAGACCGGTCGCTGCGCAGCGTAATGATCGAAGAGGGGCCGGACCTCGAAGGCGCTCGCCGCCGCGTTGATGCTGTGCAGCAGGAGCAGCGGCACGCCCTGCGCCGGACCGGCGACGTGCAGCGCCAAGCGCCCGGCGATGCCGTCGAGCGCGAGCGGCTTGCCGGGTACCGGCGGCGGCAGCGGCCGCTCGTGATCGATGGCGTAGGCGCTGTAGGCGACCCAGCCGGCTGCGGCCGCGAGCGGCACGGCGGCGAGCAGCGGGAGCAGGCTGGAGGCGGACGGCGACGTCCTGCGGCGGAAGCGGCGTATCATAGGGACTCTTGGGTGGCCCGGGCGAACGTCAGCGCGTGGGCTTCGTTGCGCGCTCACTAGACATTCGTTTTCGATATTTTTCACACCTAGCAAAGCGCCGATATATTTATTTCTAGTAAATGCAAGCACCGTTAGCTTGAACGATCACGTTCTATAGCGTCTCTGATTCATCAGGACGCCCTTGAGCGCCGGAAATCTTCAATTGCCACCTTAACGATTATAGCACTACTGATTTGACGATAGTCATGACGACGCACATTCCCGATCCTGGCAATCTGTCGCTAGGGCGTGTCGGCAAAACGAGCCTTCATCGACTCCGGTATGTACCGACTGGCTTCCGAGACGATCTCGATGGCACGCTCGAGAGCCATCTCTACGACCGCCCGGCGGGTTGCAGGAAAGACTCGGACACCTCGATGGCAGCAATCATGTCGTCAAGTCGGCCCAACACGTCGGGCATGCTCAGAATATTCGCACAGCGTCGCGCTCGATCGCGTTCTTGTAGCGCGGGTGAAGACCGTCGCGGGTCGCGAGATCAGCAGGCACCCCAAGTTCGTCCTCAATCATGTATTTAGCAGTGACGAGATCGATCAGGTCGAAACGTGTTGACGGATCGCATTCGACGAATAGGTCGAGGTCCGATGCGAGATTGGCCACGTCACGGGCTGTCGAGCCGAAGAGATAAAGCGACGTCGCGCCCAAGGCCTTGAAACGGGCCTCGAACGGTTTGAGCTCTTCGATGGCTTCGACGCGCCTCATGTTGTCAGCGTAACATCTCTCCGCCCGTCCTCCAACGCGCCGTCGCGCCTAAGTCCCCAGCAGCGGGCTCCACGCCGGGTCGCTGGCGTAGGCTGGCGTCGGCACCGCGAACTCCTGGCGGCCGAACACGTCGGTCATGAAGATCTTGGCGCCGCCGCCGCCGCCGGGGTCGCGGAAGAACATCAGGAACAGCCCGTTGGGCGCCCAGGTCGGGCCCTCGTTGTGGAAACCCTCGGTCAGCAGGCGCTCGCCCGAGCCGTCGGGCTTCATCACGCCGATGGCGAAACCGCCTTTGGTCTGCTTGGTGAAGGCGATGAAGTCGCCCTTGGGGCTCCACACCGGCGTCGAGTAGCGGCCCTCGCCGAAGGAGATGCGGTGGGCGGAGCCGCCGCCCGCGCTCATCACGTAGACCTGCTGGGTGCCGCCGCGGTCTGACTCGAAGCAGATCTGCGCGCCGTCGGGCGAGTAGGACGGCGAGGTGTCGATGGCCTGGTCGTCGGTCAGCCGCGTCGTCTGCTTCGAACCGACATCCATGGCGTAGAGGTTGGAGGCGCCGTTCTCCGACATCGACATCACGATCTTGCGGCCCTGCGGCCCGAAGCGCGGGGCGAAGGTCATGCCGGGGAAGCTGCCGACGGCCTCGCGCTGCCCCGTCTCGATGTTCATCAGCATGACCTTCGGCTCCTCGCCGCCGAAGGCCATGTAGGTGATCTCCTGCTCGCTGGGCGAGAAGCGCGGCGTCACCACGAGGTCGCCGCCGTTGGTGAGGTAGCGCACGCCGGCACCGTCCTGGTCCATGATGGCGAGGCGCTTGCGCCGCCGCGTCGCCGGCCCGCTCTCGTCGATGAAGACGATGCGAGTGTCGAAGAAGCCCTTCTCGCCGGTGGCCTGAGAAAAGACCGCGTCGGCGACGAGGTGGGCGACGCGGCGCAGGTTGCCGCCGTTGGTCGAATACTGCTCGCCGGCGACCTGGCGACCGTTGTCGACGTCCCACATCCGGAACTGCGTCTGCAGCCCGTCGCCGCCACGCTCGACGCGGCCGGTGATGGCGAACTGCGCGCCGAGATTTTTGAACTGGTCCATCGCCGGCGCGACGTCGGGGTTGCCGATGTCCGGCGTGCCGCCGACTGGCGTAAGGAAGACGGCGTGCTTGAAGTCGTTGCCCAGCACGCTCGAGACCTTGTCGCCGCCCTCCCCGAGGAAGCGCGTGACCGCCACCGGGATCGGCCGGAACGAGCCGCCGCCACGCACGTCGAGCGCGCGGTCCTGCGCGAAGGAGCGCCCAAGCGGCGTCGCCAGCACCGGCGCGGCGGCGAGGCCGGCGAGGAGCATGCGGCGATCGAAGCGTAGGGGCATGGAGGCTGATCCTGATGGTTGGCGCTTCCTCCTCCGCGCAGCGGGGGAGGGGGACCATGCGCAGCATGGTGGAGGAGCGGCCGGGCCTCGTTCTCAGATGGTTAGGCAGCGCGCAGTCGGAGCGGCAGCGCCGGAGAGGTGGCCGCCCCCTCCACCGCCTTCGGCGGTCCCCCTCCACCGCTTCGCGGAGGAGGATGGCCCAGCAATCACGACATCTCCTTGGGATCGAAGCGCACGACGCGCTGGCGATAGCCCTGGTCGTAGTAGGGACGGAAGCGTTCGGGGATCGGCAGCGGGTTGCACTTGTTCACGGCCCGCAGCGCGCTGTCGGCGAGGCTCTTCAGGTTGGGGTCGTGCGGCGGGTTGATGATCGAGGGTTCACCGATCAGCGAACCGTCCTGCGCCATGTGGATGCGCACGGTCGGCACGTAGTCCTGCGTGCCGCCCAGCCCGAAATAGCTCCAGCAGCCGCGGTAATGGTCGATCAGCCAGCCGTCAAGCTGCGCCGCCATCGAGGGCGACATGTGCTCGGCTTGCGCCGTCGGCGAGCCCAGCGAGGCCACCTGCGCCAGCGAGCGGCCGGTCGAGGCCTTCCGTTGCGGTGCCTCGTGGCTCAGCATCGCGGCGATCTTGTCCGGGCTGAAGTCGTCGCGCGGCTTGGCCTCCTTGACCTCGTTGCCGGAGCGCGGGCGCTCAACCGGCACCGCTTTCGGCGGCTCGGGCTTGGGCGGCTCGACGCGGGCGACCGGCCGCGGCTCCGGCTTCGACGGGTCCGGCCGGAGATGGTCGAGCAGGGAGGCGACCTTGTCGAGCGGCTTGTCCGGCTTCATCCGGTCGAGCAGGCTGGAGACGCGATCGAGCAGCTTGGGCTCGGGCTTGGGTTGCGGCAGCGGCGCCGGCGGGGGCGTCGGGACCGGCTCCAGCTTGGCGAGCTTGACCGGTCGCGTCGGCGGCTTGGGCACCGACTTCTTGGCTTCCTTCTTCGGCTTAGCCTCGACGTGTTTCGGCGTCTCCTTCGGCGGCTCGACCTTCGGGCGCGGCGGCGGCATTACCGGCTCGGCGTCGAGCGGCGGCGGCTTGTCCTCGGGCGGCGGCGCCTCGGCCTTCTCCACCGGACGCTCCGGAGGGGTCGGTGGCGTGGGCGGGGGCGGCGTCTCGACCTTCTCGACGGGACGCTCGGGCGGAACCGGGGCCGGCGGTGGTGGGGCCGATGCCGCGGGCGGCGGCGGGGCCGCGGCGACGGGCTCCGGCGGGGTCGGCTCGAGCGGCTTGGGCTCGGCCTGGCCGGGATCGACGACGAGCTTGTCGGGCGTCGGCTCGGGCGGCGTGTCCTTGGCGGCGTTCGGAGTCGGCGGCGCGTCCTTGTGGTCTTCGAGCTCGGCCACCTTGTCGACGCGGCGCTGCGACACCGGCATCTGCTTGGCGTTCTTCTCGCCGTTCATGATCTCGTTGAGGTCGCTCGTCGTGATCATCTCGATGGGCACCGTCTCAATCGGCGGCTCGAGCTTCGGCGGCGACCAAAACCCCCAAACGAGGCCCGCGAACACGAGCGCGTGCGCGCCGCCCGAGACGTAGTAGCCCGCCGACAGAGGCTCGCGCCGATCCATAGCCCCCCCGCTCACGAGCCTCAGGTCCTCACGTGATCACGACTTCGACGGATCGGTGACGAGCGCCACGCGCTTGAAGCCCGACGACGTGATGATCGCCATCACCTCGGCGATGCGGCCGTACTGCACGTCGTGCGAGCCGCGCACGTAGACGCGATCGTCGGCGCCCTTGGCGAGCTCCTTCAGCTTGGCGCCGAGCTGGTCCTCGAGCACCGGCTGGTCGTTGATGGTGATCTCGCCCTTGGTGTCGATCGACACCGAGAGCGGCTTCTGGTCGATGTTGAGGGCCGCCGCCTTGGTCTGCGGCAGGTCGATCGGCACTCCGGTGGCAAGCAGCGGCGCCGCCACCATGAAGATGATGAGAAGCACCAGCATGACGTCGATGAACGGCGTCATGTTGATGTCGGCCATCGCACGGTAGCGCGGCTGCCCCCGCCCGCGACGCCTGCCGCCTCCGCCGCCTGCCGCGACTCCGCCTGCCATGATCGTTGTTCCTCAGGCCGCGGCGCGGTCGCGCTGCTGGGTGGACGAATGCTGGTCGATCTGGCGCGACAGGATCGACGAGAACTCGTCGGCGAAGCCCTCCATGCGCGCCTGCTTCTTGGCCACCTCGCCCTGCAGCTTATTGTAGGCGACGAGCGCGGGGATGGCGGCGAAGAGGCCGAGCGCGGTGGCGAGCAGCGCCTCGGCGATGCCGGGCGCCACCACGGCGAGCGAGGTGTTCTTGCTGGCGGCGATGCCGCGGAACGCCGTCATGATGCCCCACACTGTGCCGAACAGGCCGACGAACGGGCCGGCCGAGGCTACGGTGGCGAGGAACAGCAGGTTGGCCTCGAGCCGCTCGACCTCGCGGGCGATGGAGACGTCGAGCACCTTGTCGATGCGCGCCTGCAGGCCCATGAACGACGAGCCGACGTTCTGCACCGAGCGCTTCCACTCGCGCATCGCGGCGACGAAGAGGCTGGCCATGCCCTGCGCCGGACGCGCCGACAGCGTGGCATAGAGCTCCTCCAGCGAGGTGCCGGACCAGAACACGGTCTCGAACTTGTCCATGGCGCGCTGGAAGCGGGCGTACATGATCGACTTGTTGACGATGATCGCCCACGACCAGATCGAGGCGCCGAGCAGCGCCAGCATGACGATCTTCACCAGCAGCGAGGCCTGCAGGAACATGCCGAGCACCGTGACCTCGGCCACCGATGGTGCCGCGGCGGCGGCGTTGGCTACTTGGGCGGGATCCATCGCACTCGTCCTTCGGTTGAAGCCGGCTCTGGCACAAGCCGGCCGAGCCTCGCGTCGCCCCTTTGTCCTTGCTGGCGAATCCGCCGTTTTGTAGGCCTACGCCGGGCGGCGGCGAGACCTGGGGGACCCGTGGCTTTCGCGTCGCCGAGTTAAGCGCCGATCAGGGTTAAGGAGCGGTTACGGCTGGCACGTCCGCACGAATCACAATCGGCCGATTCACGCATCGGCTGCGTCAGCCTGCGTCAGGCGTCATGCCAGTTTCCGCCCTCCTTGAGCGCCAAGCCGCGGTAGAAGCGCACGCCCTCGCTGCGGTCGCGCGGGTAGCCGCGGGCGGCGAGCGCCTCGGCGAAGGCGCGCTGCGTGCCGCGCTCCTCGCCGGTCTCGTCGGCCCAGGCGGTCCAGGCCGCGAAAAGCGCCCCGGACGCGGCGCTCTTGGTCCAGTCGTCGGGCGAGCCGTCGCAGCATTCGGCGAGGAAACGCCCGAGCGGGTCCTGCGCGGCGAAGCAGGCCGTCGTCGCCGCGTCCACCGCCGGGCAGCCACCGAGGCCGAGGTCGCATCGGCTCCAGTCGCGGGCGGCCTCGATCAACCAGCGCAGGATCGCCGGCGCCTCCTCCCGCAGCCTCGTCTCGAGATGGCGATCGGGCTGTAGTGGCAGGTGGCGGAACGGCACGATGCAGAAGCGCCGCCGCACCGCCGGGTCGACGATGGCGAGGCGCGGCGGCCGGTGGCCCGTCACGATCAGTTTGAAGCTGGGACGGAAGCTTCCGCCGCCGGTCGCGACGGGATCGCCGCCGGTCAGCAGCCGGAGGCGACGCTCGTCCCAGCGCCGGCCGTCGTCGCCCTCGGCGACCACGAGCAGCCTGTCGCCGCGAAAGGCGGCGAGGTCGGCGTCGCATCCGCGGGCGCCGACTGCGAGAAGGTCGACCGGCGCGGCGCGGGCGTAATCGCCCATGACGTGGAGCAGCGTGTTGACGAGCACCGACTTGCCGGTGCCGCCCGGCCCGCAGAGGAACAGCATGGCCTGCTCGGCGACCGAGCCGGTCAGCGCGTAGCCGAGGAAGCCGCGGAGGAACGCGGCGGTGACGCCGTCCTGACCGCAGGCGTCGTAGAGGAAGCGGCGCCAGGTCGGGCACTCGGCGTGGCGGGAGGGTGAGACCGCCGTGGACCGGCGCAGGCCTTGGATCGGATCGGCCTCGATCCTGGTGCCGCTCCTGAGGTCGACCGGCCCCTCGGGCGTGCCGAGGCGGAAGGGGTCGTCCGGCCAGGCCTCGGCGCCGACCGCGAGGGCGGGATCGCTGCGGGCGAGGTTCTCGACGTCGGCGACGAAGCCTTTCTGTCCCGCCGCCCGGAACACCTCGCCGGCGGGGTTGGTGGACATCTCGCGGGCGACCTCGCGCACGCGCTGCAGAACGAGGCCGGTGCGATCGCGCCGCCAGACCACGCCGTCCCACACGAACCAGGCCTGGCTCTCGTGGCAGTAGCGCAGCTTGCCCGCCTGCTGCTGGCCGAAGCACTTGGCCACGCCGTCCGGCGTCGGCCTGCGCGGCGCCGTCAGGGCGAGCACGTCGGGGTGCAGGCAGGCCGGCATCATCATCCCGTCGGGCGCTCTCCAGTTTCCGTCGCTCATCGTCATGTTCCGGTTGCGATACCGAACTTAGGGGCGAAGGTCAGATTAGGCAAGAGTACCGGACAGCGGGGTCGGACAGGTTTGTCCTCGCACGGAGTGCACGTCGGCTTCGACATACGCCGACCGCATCGTCGCGCGATGATCCACAACCCGCGGCGCCGGGCGGCAGCAGGCGGTGTGCCACCCCTCCAAGATTAGGGCGTCTCCGCCCGCGCGCCCATCGCCACCACCGTGCCCGGCGCGATCTCGCAGAGCATCTCGCTCGTCCGCGAGACATGAAAAACTCGCAGGTGCATCATTGCGAGCGGAGCGAAGCAACCCAGGGGCCGCCCGGCTTTGTCCCCCTCGTCGGCTCCTGGCTTGCTTCGCCTGCGGCTCGCAATGACGGAAACGCAGGCGCTCGAGCGGCGCGAACTTAAAGCGTGCCGACCGTGACCAGCCGCGCCCGCAAATCCTCATCGTAGAGGATGTCGCCGTCCCAGAAAGCGAGCAGGACGGCCAGGTTGGCGTCGACCCAGAAGCGAAGCCTGTCCTCCTGGTGCTTCGCGAGCCAGGGCTCGCCGGCGACGAGGCCGAAAGGCGAGAGAGTGTAGACGGCCTCCGGCTTCGATCCCCACGGCGGCAGCGTGACCTTGATGCGCGCGGCGTGAGACGCCATCCGCGGCGCGACGAACACGACGAAATCCAGGCCTGTCTCGCGCGGCGACAGGTTGGACATCTCGAACGTGACCTCGCCCGGCGGGAACTCGGTTTGCGCGTCAGCCAGCTGCATGCCGGCAGGCTAGCACGGCCAGCCTTCGGCGTCCTCCCGCTCGCACCCACCCTCTCATGGTGAGACGACTCTTCGGGTCTCCTCACCATGAGGCTACTGAAGCAAGACTTGGCTGTTGAGAGATCTCGAAAACGTTAGGGGCGCGTCAGCTACACTCAGTGTTGTCCATAGGTCCTGCCCGCGAGCATCAAGGCCCTCAGTACCTCGCGACGACGGGAGCGGCGACACTTCCGAACTTGTAGTTGATGCCGACCCGCACGAGGTTGCCGCTCGTGTGGACGCGTGCCTCATAGGCGGCCGGCAGCGGGTACTGGATCGCGATGCTCTGGTTGCCGAGGTCGTAGTGGATGAACTCGCCCTTCAGCGTTACGGCGCCGGCGTGGAACGGGTTGAGGACAGTGGCCGTCGGGAGTGCGAACTCGACGCCGCCGCCGTAGGCGTAGCCGGTCTGGAGCGAACTGCCGCTGCCGGCCCTGTTGGTCACGCCGGCCGGCGTGAGGAAGTTGGCGCTGGCATTCACGCCGCCGTAGGCGAAGCCGCCGGTGCCGTAGACCAGCACGGTGCCGAACGCGTAGCCGACGCGGCCGCGGACCGTCCCGACGAAGTCGGTGCGCGAGCGGTAGAGCGACACGTCGCCGTTATAGCCGGTGTAGGCGCCGGCGCCGCGCAGGTCGGTGTAGACCGCGTCGGCCTCGACGCCGATCACCACGCCACCGTTGGGGCCGACCCCGCCGAAGCCCGGAAGCCCCGCGCCGCCGAGCTGGTAGTTGTAACCGATCTGTCCGCCGCCCGTGAACCCGCCCGAGCGTGTCTCGAAGTTGGCGGCTCGCGCGCCCGTCACGAGACCGTTGCTCGTCACGGCATTGGTGCCGGTGAGGCCGTAGGAAGTGTTGCCGTCAAAGGCATAGCCCGCGTTGGCGCCGGCATAGAACCCGGTCCAGCTAAACACCGGCGGGACCGGCACGTAGACCGGCGGGGCGCGCCGGGCGGGCAGATCGGCGGCGCAGGCACCGCCGATGGCGAAGACGCCCAGCGCGCCGGCAAGAACGGCTCGTCTCATGATTGGTGTCCTCCCTGTCGCGAGATGTACGGGACGATCATCAAATGTTTCGTTCACGAGGGCGTGAGACGCGGTGCAACGAAGCGGGCTGTGACCGGCGGGCCACAAGGCAGCCGCCTCCGGCGCCCTCCCGCTCTTACCCCCCTCCTCATGGTGAGGAGCGCCGCAGGCGCGTCTCGAACCAAGAGGGCTCCAGCCGACGAGATCGCCGGGCCGCCAATCTGTTTGCAAGGATTGGTTCGCGACGACCCTTCGGGTCTCCTTACCATGAGGCTCTGAAGCAAGACTTGGCTGTCGAGGAATGCTGAAATTGTAGAGCGCGCGTTAGCTACACTCATCAATGCCGATGCGACGGCGACGTGAAGACCTCCCGACCTTCTTTTCAACAACAGTGCTGCAAGAGCCACCGCTGCCGATGGTCGCCTCTCGCGAAAAAGGCGCCGCGCGGAATGCGGCGCCTTCGGTTTCATTGAAGCAGATAAAGAGAAGCCCTACTCTGCCGCCGCCGTCTCTTCCTTGCCTTCGAGGTCGGCGCCGGTCTCCTGGTCGACCACCCGCATGGACAACCGCACCTTGCCCCTATCGTCGAAGCCCATCAGCTTGACCTTCACCTTCTGGCCTTCCTTGACGACGTCGGAGGGCTTGTTCACGCGGCCCTTGGCGAGCTGGGAGACGTGGACCAGGCCGTCCTTGCTGCCGTAGAAGTTCACGAAGGCGCCGAAGTCGACGACCTTGACGACCGTGCCTTCGTAGATCAGGCCGACTTCGGGGTCGGTGGCGATCGACTTGATCCAGGCGATGGCCGCCTTGATGGCGTTACCGTCGCTGGAGGCCACCTTCACGGTGCCGTCGTCCTCGATGTTGACCTTGGCGCCGGTCTTCTCGACGATCTCGCGGATGACCTTGCCGCCGGTGCCGATCACCTCGCGGATCTTGTCGGTGGGGATCTTCAGCGTCTCGATGCGCGGGGCGAACTCGCCGAGTTCGGCACGGGCGCCGGTGAGGGCCTTGGCCATCTCGCCGAGGATGTGGATGCGCCCGTCCTTGGCCTGGCCCAGGGCCACGCGCATGATCTCCTCGGTGATGCCGGCGATCTTGATGTCCATCTGGAGCGAGGTGATGCCCTCCTCCGTGCCGGCCACCTTGAAGTCCATGTCGCCGAGATGGTCCTCGTCGCCCAAAATGTCGGAGAGCACGGCGAAGCGCTCGCCTTCCAGGATGAGGCCCATGGCGATGCCGGCGGTGGGGCGCTTCAGCGGCACGCCGGCGTCCATCAGCGCGAGCGAGGCGCCGCACACCGTGGCCATGGAGGAGGAGCCGTTGGACTCGGTGATCTCCGACACGACGCGGATCGTGTAGGGGAACTCCGCCGCCGTCGGCAGCATCGGGCGGATGGCGCGCCAGGCGAGCTTGCCGTGGCCGATCTCGCGGCGGCCGGGGGAGCCCATGCGGCCGGTCTCGCCGACGCTGTAGGGAGGAAAGTTGTAGTGCAGCAGGAAGCGCTCCTTGTAGGTGCCTTCCAGGCTGTCGATGAACTGCTCGTCCTCGCCGGTGCCCAAGGTCGCGACGACCATGGCCTGGGTCTCGCCGCGGGTGAACAGGGCTGAGCCGTGGGCGCGAGGCAGGAAGCCGGCCTCGCTGACGATCGGGCGCACCGTCTTGACGTCGCGGCCGTCGATGCGGACGCCTTCGTCGAGGATGGTGTTGCGCACGACCTTGGCCTGCAGGTCGTGGAAGGCGCCGCCGATCTGCTCCTTGGTGAACTTCGGCTCGTAGCCCTCGGCGTTGAGCGCGGTGTTGACCTTGGTCTTCACGACGTCGACGGCCTTGTAGCGCTCGGCCTTGGCGGTGATCTTGTAGGCGTCGCGCAGGTCGTGCTCGGCGACCTCGGCGACGGCCTTCTCGACGGCGGCATTGTCGGCCGGCTCGAACTCGCGCGGCTCCTTGGCGGCCTTCTCGGCGAGGCGGATGATGGCCTCGATCACCGGCTGGAAGCCGGCGTGGCCCATCATGACGGCCTTGAGCATCACGTCTTCCGACAGCTCCTTGGCCTCGGACTCGACCATCAGCACGGCGTCGCCGGTGCCGGCGACGACGAGGTCGAGCGCGCTCTCCTTGATCTCGTCGATGTTGGGGTTGAGCTTCAGCTCGCCGCCGACCATGCCGACGCGGGCGGCGCCGATCGGGCCCATGAAGGGGATGCCCGAGATCGTGAGCGCCGCCGACGTGGCGACCATGGCGAGGATGTCGGGATCGTTCTCGAGGTCATGCGCCAGCACGGTGACCACGACCTGGGTGTCGTTGCGGTAGCCCTCGGGGAACAAGGGCCGGATCGGGCGGTCGATCAGGCGGGAGACCAGCGTCTCCTTCTCGGAGGGGCGCCCCTCGCGCTTGAAATAGCCGCCGGGGATGCGGCCGGCGGCGAAAGCCTTTTCCTGGTAGTTGACGGTGAGCGGGAAGAAATCCTGCCCGGGCTTGGGCGACTTCATGCCGACGACGGTGGCGAGCACGGTGGTCTCGCCGTAGGAGGCGAGCACGGCGCCGTCGGCCTGGCGGGCGATGCGGCCGGTCTCAAGCACGAGCTTGCGCCCGGCCCAGTCGATGACTTCACGGTGGATGTCGAACATGCGTGTCTTTCTCTGACGCGCAGCCCGCGGGGGGTGGTCGGTCGCCACAACAAGATTGCGAGGAGCTGTCGGAACGAGCTTCGCCGCTCGGACATCGCCTGGACGAGAAAATCTCGTTGGGCGCGGAGGGGCGAGAGCCTTTGGGACCGATGGTCCCGCCTCGGGCTCGAGACCGCCGCGCGGCTCTTGGCTCGAGGTACCGGAAAAGCGACAGCGCCTGGCGATCCTGCCGAAGCGGCTTCTATGAAACCCCTGCGGTTGCGCAGGTGCGGGCGACACGAAGATCGCCCTGTGTGGAAACCGGCAGCCCCATGCCGCCGGCGATGCGTGGGCCTAGGCCCCGTCGGGGTATGGCACAAGGCGGCGCCGGCGTACAGGGGCGGGCGAAGGCGGCAATTACTCGATCGTCAGCATGGACGCTATGCTATCGTAATGGCGTTGGGAGGCGTGTATGGCGCAGCTGATCGTCAGAAGCGTCCAGGACGACGTAGAGCGACGCCTGCAGGTGCGGGCTGCCCGACACGGGCAGAGCATGGAAAGCCGAGGTCCGCGACATCCTGCGTGCCGCTCTCGCGAATGAACACGACGACTCGGTCGGTCTGGGAACGAGGATTATGTCGCTTTTCAAGGGCATTGGTCTGAAACCCCGCGAGGAACTTCGGCGACCGGTCGACCGCAACGACGACCTTGTCGAAGGCATCATAAAAGTCCATCGCGCAACATTCGCGACGCGCAACGTAAGACATTTCGAGGACGCGGGCGTCGACCTCATGAATCCTTGGAAAGACATGAAGCGGCTCGGCTGACGCCCCTCGCCTCGCGCCTCATCCCGCTTTCACTCGTCTGCCCAACAACAAGAGTTGACTTGGTGCCTCCTTGCGAGCGCGCGTCGGCCTCCGCAGCTATCGGTCGCGCGGCCTGCGTCGCGACGCAACTTTGCTGCATTGGGAGCAGAGACTATCTCGAACTTGCGAGACGCTGCTGTGGGCGACACTCCCTTCGCGGACCTTGGCCGCAGCGTCGGGGCGCGTGCGACGCCGCGGGCGCAGGCAACAAACGGGGATGAGCCGTCGTGAAGAGGCTGTGGCGCTTCGTCGCCTGGATTGCAGGGCTGGCCGTGGTGGTCGCGCTCGTCACCCCGTTCCTGTCGACCAGCCTGCTGAACAAGCCCAAGAATGACAAGACCGCCGCTGGCGGTCACGGCCACGGCAAGCACGGCGGTGGTGCCGACGGCCCGACGCCGGTGCTGACCGCACCGTCGCGACAGGCCGACGTGCCCGTCTATGTCGAGGGCGTCGGCACCGGACAGGCGCTGAACTCGGTACTGATCCGCACCCAGGTCGACGGCACGCTGATGAGCCTGAACTTCACCGAGGGCCAGCAGGTCAAGGCCGGCGACACGATCGCCAAGATCGACCCGCGGCTCTACCAGGCGACGCTCGACTCCGACGTCGCCAAGAAGCAGCTCGATGAGGCGACGCTCGCCAACAACATCCGCGACCTCGACCGCTACAAGCAGCTCTCCGCCACCAAGGCGGTGACGCAGCAGCAGTACGACACCCAGGTCGCGACCGTGGCGCAGACCAAGGCGCAGATCGCCATCGACCAGGCGATGATCGACAGCGCCCGCACCACGCTGAGCTACACCGACATCACCTCGCCGATCGCAGGGCGCACCGGCATCCGCAACGTCGACGTCGGAAACCTGCTCCATGCCGCCGACACGACCGGCATCGTCACCGTGTCGCAGATCCAGCCGATCAGCGTCATCTTCAACGTGCCGCAGCAGGAGCTGCCGCGCATCAACAAGGCCTCGCTGCTGAACCAGCTCGACGTCCAGGCGCTCGACGCCAACGGCCGCGACATCGTCGACCACGGCGTGCTGGCCGTGGTGAACAACACCATCGACGCGACGACCGGCACTGTGAAGCTCAAGGCCGATTTCGAGAACAAGGAGCTGCAGCTCTGGCCCGGCATCTTCACCAACGTCCGCCTCAAAGTGCAGGTGCTGAAGGACGCGGTCGTCATCCCCGTCGCTGCGCTGCAGCGCGGGCCGAAGGGGCCGTTCGTGTTTACCGTGGTCGACGTCAAGGCCAAGATGGTCCAGGTCATGATCGGCCAGCAGGATGACAACGAGGCCGTGGTGACCAGCGGGCTCAAGGCCGGTGAGACGCTGATCACCTCGGGCTTCGCCAAGCTGACGGACGGGGCCAAGGTACAGCCCTCGGTCGACCCGGCGGAGGCCGCCAAGGACAAGGGATCGGTCGGCATCCACCAGGGTGGCGTCTCACCGCCGTCTGACACCGTCACCGGGCCGCCGCGCAATCCGCGCCGGCACGGCGGCCAGCGCCAGAGCAGCGCCGGCGAATGAATGTATCGTCGCTCTTCATACGGCGCCCTGTCGCGACCTTCCTGCTCGCGGTCGCGGTGCTGCTCGGGGGCGTGCTCGGCTATTCCTTCCTGCCGGTGTCGGCGCTGCCGCAGGTCGATTTTCCGACGATCCAGGTCACGACGCAGCTGCCGGGTGCCAACCCCGACACGATGGCGGCGCTCGTCACCGCGCCGCTGGAGCGCCAGCTCGGTCAGATCCCGTCGCTGAACTCGATGACCTCGTCCTCGGCCTTCGGGCTGAGCGAGGTCACGCTGCAGTTCTCGCTCGATCGCGACATCGATGGCGCCGCGCAGGACGTGCAGGCGGCGATCAACGCCGCCGCCTCGACCCTGCCCAAGAACCTGCCGTACCCGCCGGTCTATTCCAAGGTGAACCCGGCCGACACGGCGGTGATCGAGCTGGCGCTGACCTCGAAGACGCACACGATCCGCGAGATGTCGGACCTCGCCGACTCGCTGATCGGTCAGCGCCTCTCCGAGGTCAGCGGCGTCGGCCACGTCGGCATCCTCGGCGGGCTCAAGCCGGCGGTGCGCGTGCAGGCCGATCTCCAGCGCCTTGCCGATTACGGGATCGGCATGGAGGACATGCGCAACGCCATTTCCAACGCCAACGTCAACGGGGCCAAGGGGTCGCTCGACGGCTCCAAGCAGGCCTATGCGATCGGGGCCAACGACCAGCTCGACTCCGCGGCGGCGTACAAGAACGTGGTCGTGACCTACCGCAACAACGCGCCGGTGATGATGAGCGACATCGCCACCGTCGTCGATGGTCTTGAGAACACCCACGTCGCCGGCTGGTACCAGGGCAAGCCCGGCGTCATCATCGACGTGCAGCGCCAGCCCGGCGCCAACGTCGTCGCCACCGTCGATCGCGTCCGTGCCGAGCTCGCCAAGCTCAAGACCTCGCTGCCGGCCGGCATCGACATGACGGTCGTCTCCGACCGCACCGGCACCATCAAGGCCTCGATCTCCGACGTGCAGTTCACCCTGGTTCTATCGGTCGTGCTGGTGACGCTGGTGGTGCTGGTGTTCCTACGCTCGATCCGCGCGACGATCATTGCCGGCGTGGCGCTGCCGCTGTCGCTGATCGCCACCTTCGGCGCGATGTATTTCTGCGGCTTCAGCCTCGACAACCTCAGCCTGATGGCGCTGACGATCGGCACTGGCTTCGTGGTCGACGACGCCATCGTCATGATCGAGAACATCGTGCGCCACCTCGAGATGGGCGAGAAGCCGCTGCAGGCGGCGCTCTCGGGCGCCCGCGAGATCGGCTTCACCGTGATCTCGCTTACGGTCTCGCTCATCGCCGTCTTCATCCCGCTCTTGTTCATGACCGGCATCGTCGGCCGCATGTTCCGCGAGTTTGCGCTGGTGCTGACGCTCGCCGTCGTCGCCTCCGCCATCGTGTCGCTGACCCTGACGCCGATGATGTGCGGACAGCTGCTGCGCCATCGCCGCGAGGACCTGTCGAAACCGCCGAGCCGGTTGGCGCGGATCGGCGAAGGCTTCAGCCTGCGCTACCGCCACAGCCTCGAATGGGTGCTGCGCCACCAGTCGCTGATGTTGCTCGTGACCGCCGGCACGCTGGCGGCGACCATCGCGCTCTACATCGAGAGTCCCAAAGGCTTCCTGCCGCCGCAGGACACCGGCCTGATCTCGGCCGTCACCGACGCCGACACCTCCGTCTCCTTCGACGAGATGTCGAAGCTGCAGCAGCGCGTGGCCGCCGACATCCGTGCCGATCCCGCCGTCGAGGGTGTCACATCGGTGGTCGGCGTCGGCACCGTCAACGCCACGCCCAACGCTGGCCGTCTCTCGATCGTGCTGAAGCCGCGCGACAGCGGCCGCGCCGGCGTCAAGGAAATCATCTCGCGGCTAAGCGAAAAGCTGGCGGCCATCCCCAAGATCACGACCGCGTTCCAAAGCGTCCAGGATATCCAGATCACCGCGCAATCCTCGCGCGCGCAGTACCAGTACACGCTGAACGGCACGAACACCGCCGAAGTGTCGGACTGGTCGAACAGGCTGGTGGCGCAGATGCGAAAGTCGCCGGCCCTGCGCGACGTGACGTCGGAGGCCCAGGATGGCGGCTTGCGGCTCTACGTCAACATCGACCGAGAGCTGGCGGGACGTCTCGGCATCTCGGTTCAGACCGTCAACGACACGCTCTACGACGCCTTCGGCCAGCGCCAGGTCTCGACGATCTACGGCCAGACCAACCAGTACCGCGTCATCCTCGAGGCCGAGCCGCACTACCTCGCAGATGCCGATTCGCTCAAGCACCTCTACGTGTCGTCGACAACGGCGGCGCAGGTGCCGCTCTCCACTTTCACCGGCATCAGGAACGACACCGCGCCGCTCTCGGTCCAGCATACCGAGCAGTTCCCGGCGGTGACGATCTCGTTCAATGTGCCCGAGGGCGAGGCGCTCGGCGACGCGGTCAAGGCGATCGATACGGCCAGCCGCACCATCGGCATGCCGGACTCGATCACCGGCGTCTTCGCCGGCGATGCGGCGGAATTCTCCTCGTCGCTCGCCAACGAGCCCTGGCTGATTCTGGCCGCGGCCATCACCATCTACATCGTGTTGGGCGTGCTCTACGAGAGCGCGATCCACCCCATCACGATCCTCTCGACCCTACCCTCGGCCGGCGTCGGCGCGTTGTTGGCGCTCAAGCTGTTCGGCATGGACCTGTCGCTGATCGCGCTCATCGGCATCGTGCTGCTGATGGGCATCGTCAAGAAGAACGCGATCATGATCATCGACTTCGCGCTTGAGGCCGAGCGCGAGCAGCACATGAGCCCGCACGACGCGATCGTGCAGGCCTCGGTGCTGCGCTTCCGCCCGATCATGATGACGACGCTGGCCGCCCTATTCGGCGCGCTGCCTCTGGCGTTTGCCACCGGCACCGGCTCGGAGCTGCGCAACCCGCTCGGCATCTCGATCGTGGGCGGCCTGTTGTTGTCGCAGCTCATCACGCTCTACACGACGCCGGTGATCTACGTCGCCCTGGAGAACCTGCGCGCCCGCTTCTTCGGCCGCGTCACCGCCGAGCTGGAAGCCGCCGAGGCGCCGGAGGAGTTCGAGCACAGGCGAGCGGCCGAATGAGCCCGCAGAACAGCAAGCGATGAACGTCTCCGCCCTCTTCATCCGCCGGCCGATCGGCACGATCCTGCTGGCGGTCGGCGTGTTCCTGGTCGGCGTGGTGGCCTACCTCCAGCTTCCGGTCGCGGCGTTGCCGTCGGTCGACTTCCCCGCGGTGTTCATCTCGACGCAATATCCCGGCGCCTCGCCCGAGGTGATGGCGGCGACGGTGGCGGCGCCGATCGAGCGGCACGTCGGCGAGATCCCCGGCCTCACCGAGCTCACCTCCGTGAGCTCGCTCGGCAATTCGATCATCATCGCGCTCTTCGACATCAACAGGAACGTCGACGGCTCCGCGCGCGACGTGCAGGCGGCGCTGAACGCAGCCGCGGTCGACCTGCCCGCCGGCCTGCCCAACGTCCCGATCTTCCGCAAGGCCAACCCCAACAACGCGCCGGTGCTGATCCTCGCGCTCACCTCGGACGAGTTGCCGGCCTCGGCCGTCTACGACGCCGCCGACTCGGTGCTGGTGCAGCGCATCTCGCAGATCGACGGCGTCGCCGAGGTCAGCGTCGCCGGTGCCGACCAGCCGGCGATCCGCATCTCCGCCGATCCGCTGAAGCTCTCGAACATGGGCCTCTCCATGGACGATCTGCGCACCACGATCGTCAACGCCAACGCGATCTCGCCGACGGGCATCATCGACGGCGACAGGTTCGGCCGCGCCATCTCGACCAACGACCAGCTGCAGACCCTGGCGGACTATCGCAGCCTCGTCGTCAAGAACGCCAACGGCACCAGCGTCGTCCTGGGCGACGTCGCCAGCGTCAGCCAGGCGACGCGCAACTCGCGCTCCGAGGCGACCTTCAACGGCGTCCCGGCAGTGCTGATCTACGTGCGCAAGCAGGCCAGCGCCAACGTCATCCAGACGGTCGACAAGATCAAGGCGCTGATCCCGGAGACCACCCGCTTCCTGCCGGCGGGGCTCAAGGTCTCGGTGCTGAACGATCGCACCGCCACCATCCGCTCCAGCGTCAACCACATGGAGGGCACGCTGCTCGCCACGGTCGTGCTGGTGATGATGGTCGTGTTCGTCTTTCTCCGCCGGGTCGCCGCCACCGCGGCGGCGGGCGTGACGGTGCCTCTCGCTCTCGCCGGCACCTGCGCCTGCATGTACGTCGCCGGCTTCTCGATCGACAACATCTCGCTGATGGCGCTCGCCACCTCCGTCGGCTTCGTGGTCGACGACGCCATCGTCATGATCGAGGTGATCGACAAGAACCGCGAACTCGGCATGAGCCCGATGCAGGCGGCGCTGGCCGGCTCGAAGCAGATCGGCTTCACCGTCATCTCCATTTCGGTGTCGCTGCTGGCCGCCTTCATTCCGCTGCTGCTGCTCGGCGGGCTGGCCGGGCGGCTGTTCCGCGAGTTCTCGATCACGCTCGCCTTCGCCATCGTCATCTCGACGGTGGCCTCGCTCACGATCACACCGATGGTCTCGGCCAATTTCGGCGGGCGCCACGTGGTGCGAGCGCCCAACCTGTTCGATCGTGCCGTCGAGGCCGTGCTCGAGCGCAACGCGCGCTTCTACGCGGCGACGCTGCGCATCGTGCTGCGTCATCGCATCCTGACACTGCTGACTTTCTTCGGCACCATCGGCCTCACGGTCTACATGTTCGCCGTCACGCCCAAGGCCGCGTTCCCGGCCGACGATACCGACCTCATCATCGCCACCACCGAGGCGCCGCCGGAGACGTCGTACCAGGCCATGGTGCCGCTGCAGAACCAGATGGCGAAGATCGCGCTGGACGACCCCGCGGTGGCCAACGTCGGCTCGTCGCTCGGCAACCCCGGCGGCGGCCCGAACTCGACCTCGACCAACGAGGGCAAGCTGTTCATCTCGCTGAAACCTCTGGACGAGCGTGGCGACCTCACGGCCGAGGGCGTGATCGCCCGCCTGCGCAAGGCGTTCAAGCGCGTGATCGGCATGGATTCCTACATGGTGGCCCAGCAGGACCTGCGCTTCGGCGGTCGCGACTCGAAATCGACCGAGCAGTTCACGCTGTCGGACAACGACTACCCCGAACTGACGCGGTTCTATCCGCAGGTCGTGGACAAGCTGAAGACCCTGCCGATGCTCGTCGACGTCACCACCGATCACGAGGCCAGCGGTCTGCAGGCCAATGTGCAGGTCGACCGCACGGTCATGTCCCGGGTCGGCGTCACCATGGCCAACGTCGACAATTCCCTCAACGACAGCTTCTCGCAGCGCCAGATCTCGACGATCTACTCGCCGCGCAACCAGTACCGCGTGGTGCTCGAGAACCGCGCGCGCGAGACGCGCCAGCCGAACGACCTCCTGAACATCTACGTGCCGGCCGGCGTCAGCCTGCAGAACTCCACCGGCCTCGGTGGCGGCGGCGTACAGACCGCGCTCAATCCCGGGACGTCGGCGCAGGCCACCACGGGCAGCGGGCAATCCTCGACGAGCGGCAGCTCCGGCACGGCCTCCACGGGCACGGCGACCACCGCCAGCGCGTCCAGCGGCGCTACCTCCAGCGGCAGCACCACGGTCAGCGGGCTCACCGCCGGTGCCGTCATCTCCTCGTCCGCCAACGCGCAATCCTCGACCCAGTCGGCGACGGCGACGGGCCAGGTGCGGCTCGATTCGATGGCCAAGGTCGGGATCGGCTTCGCGCCGCTGACGGTCAACCACCAGGGCCAGTTCCCCGAGGTGACGGTCAGCTACAATCTGAAGCCCGGCACGGTGAAGGAAGAGGCCAACGCCGCCGTGCTCAAGGCGGTGGCCGACATGCACCTGCCCGACACGCTGCACGCCGAGTTCTCGGGCGACACCAAGCTGTTCCAGCAGAGCGCCGGCTCGCAGGCGCTGCTGCTCTACGCGGCGCTGATCTCGGTCTACATCGTGCTGGGCGTGCTCTACGAGAGCCTGGTGCATCCGTTGACGATCATTTCGACGCTGCCTTCGGCCGGCCTCGGCGCGCTGATCGCGCTCAACATCACCGGCACGGAGCTGTCGCTGATCGCCTTCATTGGCATCGTGCTGCTCATCGGCATCGTCAAGAAGAACGGCATCATGCTGGTCGACTTCGCGCTCCACGCCGAGCGCGAGCGCGGCTTGGCGGCGGCCGAGGCCATCTACGAGGCCTGCATCGAGCGCTTCCGCCCGATTCTCATGACGACGCTGGCCGCGCTCCTGGGCGCCGTGCCGCTGATCGTCTCGTCGGGTCCCGGCTCGGCGTTCCGCCGCCCGCTCGGCATCACCATCGCCGGCGGCCTCATCGTCTCCCAAGTGCTGACGCTTTACACGACGCCGGTGATCTACCTCTACCTCGACAAGCTGCGCCGCGTGCGGCTGCCGCGCTGGCGCCGTCGCGCGGTCGCGGCGCCGGCGGAGTAGGCTGGTCCTTCCCCGTAATACGGGGGAGAGCGACCGCCGCAAGCGGGGGAGTGGCTGCCGACGCTTCTGTTTTTCCGACGTGTTGGCTTCTCCAACTTACGACAGATCACGAGGCACGGCGCCCCCTCCACCATGCTTCACATGGTCCACTCCCCCACTGCGCGAGGGAGGATAGCCCTCACTCCCGGCGCTTCAGCCTGGCGGCGAAGAAACCGTCGATCCCGGCGAAGCGGGGCTCGGGATCGGCCATGTGGCAGGGCAGCGAGCGCATCTCGCCCTGAGCGTTGAGGATCTCGGCCACGCCGCCGACCTCCTCGGCCTCGATGGGCCAGCGCATCACGTCGGGGTTGCGGCGCAACAGCGAGGCGATCTGCGCCTCGCCCTCCTCCGGCTCGATCGAGCAGGTGCAATAAACCAGCGTGCCGCCGGGCCGCAGCAGGTTCACGGCATTGTCGAGGAGCTTGCCCTGCAGCGTGGTCAGCGCGACGAGATCGCCCGGCTTCTTGGTCCAGGCGATGTCGGGGTGGCGGCGCAGCGTGCCGGTGCCCAGGCACGGGGCGTCGAGCAACACGGCGTCGAACGGCGGCAGCTTCAGGCTGGTGGCGTCCGAGACCAGCAGCTCGGCCTCGAGCCCGAGCCGGGAGAGATTGACGGAGAGCCGCTTCAGCCGCTCGGCGGAGCGATCCACCGCGACGAGCTGCGCGCCGGCGGCGGCGAGCTGCGCCGCCTTGCCGCCCGGCGCCGCGCAGAGATCGGCGACGCGCTGCCCGGGCGTCACGCGCAGGAAGGTCGCCGGCAGCGCGGCGGCGGCGTCCTGCACCCACCACTCGCCCTCGGCATAGCCCTCAAGCTCCTCGATGGCGGTGTGCGGCTCCAGCCGCAGCGAGCCCGTCGGCAGCACGCGGGCGCCGAGCTTTGCGGCCCAGCCGGCGGCGTCGCCCTTGACGGTGAGGTCGAGCGTCGGCTCTTCGCGAATCGCGGCGGCGATGGCCCTGGCCGCGGCCTCGCCGTAGCTCTTGCGCCAGCGCGTGGCGAGCCACGACGGCACGTCGTGCTCGAGCGGATCGCTCGCGGCGAGGATCGCGTCGCGTCCGCGCGCGATGTTGCGGAGCACGGCGTTCGCCACGCCGGCGAAACCGGCGCTCTTGCGATCGAGCCGCACGGCACGCACGGCGAGGTCGACGGCGGCGTGATCAGGGATGCCGAGCAGGAGGATCTGCGTGGCGCCGACGATCAGCGTCCATTCCAGCTCGGGCAGACCCTTGGGCAGCCCCTTGTCGAGGAAGCCGGCGACGGCGTTGCGGATCGTGCCGAGGCGCCGCAGCGCGGCGGTGACGATGGATCGCGCCAGCGCCCGGTCGCGGTCGTCCAGCGCCGCCAGGCGGCTCGGTACGGAAACGTGGGAGAACCGCTCCTCGAGCAGGTGCCCCTTGGCGACGATGTCCTGCAGGATCAGCGCCGCCGCGACGCGGGTCATCAGCCCGGGGTGCTTCTCCGCCTCGGCCCGTTCGGCCGCCGCCTGCGCCGCGGCATTGCCGGCTGAACCCTGCCGCCTCGCAGCCGGCTTCGCGCCGGTTCGCCGCTCATTCGTCAAATCAACCTCGCCGCATCTCCCGTGAGGCTAGCATACCCGCAGGCAACCGGCGAAACGATGGTGGGTGGGAGCGCGCGGACGAATTCAAATTTCCTTGGTTTCTCCTCAGCTTTTCTAGACGTGCGGCCGGCTTGGCAGCTCCCGGCAAAGCTGACACAAGGCGCGCTTTCCCGATCCGCTCCTGCGAAAGGTCCGCCGCGATGACAGTCTCCGAGAACCCCGCCGAGGTGATACGCGAGGGCGAAGGCGGCGGCATGATCATCGACGGCAAGGTGGCGGCGGCGCAGGTGCTGCTCGAGGTGACAGCACGCGCGAAAAAGCTCCTCGAGAAGGGCGTGAAGCCAGGCCTCGCCGTGGTGCTCGTTGGCGAGAACCCCGCGTCCCAGGTCTACGTCAAGGCCAAGGGCAAGGCGGCCAAGGAAGCCGGCTTCCATTCCGTGCAGCACGACCTGCCGGCGACGACGTCGGAGGCCGACATTCTCAAGCTCGTCGACGAGCTCAACAACGATCCCGCGATCCACGGTATCCTGGTGCAGCTGCCGCTGCCCGAGCACGTCAATTCGACCAAGGTGCTGGAATCGATCAACCCGGAGAAGGATGCCGACGGCTTCCACCCCGTCAACGTCGGCCTGCTGGCGATCGGCTCGATGGAGCGCGCGCTGGTGCCGTGCACCCCGGCCGGCTCGCTGGTGCTCGTCGAGAAGGCGGCGGCGGCGCTCGGCCTGAAGCTCGACGGCATGAACGCGGTGATCGTCGGCCGTTCCAACATCGTCGGCAAGCCGATGGTGCAGCTACTGCTGTTCAAGAACATGACGGTGACAGTGGCGCATTCGCGCACCAAGGACCTCGAAGGCGTGGTTCGCGCCGCCGACCTCGTGGTGGCGGCGGTAGGCCGGCCCGAGATGGTCAAGGGCGACTGGATCAAGCCCGGCGCCATCGTGATCGACGTCGGCATCAACCGCATCCCCGGCGAGGGCCTGAACGCCCAGGGCAAGCCCAAGACCCGGCTCGTCGGCGACGTCGACTACGCCGGCTGCGCCAGGAACGCCGCCGCCATCACGCCCGTGCCCGGCGGCGTCGGCCCGATGACCATCGCCATGCTGATGTCCAACACGTTGCGCTCGGCCGAGCGCGCGGCGGGGTAGCCTCGCTCCCGCTCGGGAACGGAACATCTCGGCGTCAACCGCTGCTCGGGCGCCACCTGCTAGGATGCCGCCTGAGCGGACGCGGGTCTCCTTAGAGCGCGGCAAACGCGAAAAAACCGACGACCTCGTGATCGCCGGCGTCGATATGAAATCGAAGAAACTTACGCGCCCGTGGGGCGGGCCGGGGCGGCGCCGGGGCGCGGCACGCGCGGCTTGGGGGCCGGGAGAAGACCTTCGCGCTGCATCTGCTTGCGAGCGAGCTTGCGGGCGCGGCGGATGCTCTCGGCATGCTCGCGCGCCTTGCGCTCGGACGGCTTCTCGTAGGCCTTACGCCGCCGCATCTCGCGGAACACGCCCTCGCGCTGCATCTTCTTCTTCAGAACCTTGAGGGCCTGATCGACATTGTTGTCGCGAACGAGAACCTGCAAAAGAAGCGTCCTTTCAGGAGACAAGAAATGAAAAAGGCCAGATCCCGCGATCTGGCCTCCTTCGACCTGGCCGGCCTTGGTCTATTCCGATCCGTCCCATTACATCCGTGGGTCCGGCGCGGTCGTCCAAG
Organism: Beijerinckiaceae bacterium; assembly: GCA_965198715.1. GTDB lineage: Bacteria > Pseudomonadota > Alphaproteobacteria > Rhizobiales > Beijerinckiaceae > RH-AL1. Next base: position 1,516,923 of record CBDAPV010000001.1, on the reverse strand, counting down.
TCGGTGACGGTTCAGACAACCTGTAGGTTGTCGGCGGATGCACGGCCGGTGCGACGGTCGTTGACCATCTCATAGCCGATCTTCTGCCCATCCTGCAGACCGTTGAGACCTGCGCGCTCGACAGCGCTGATGTGCACGAAGACGTCGTTGCCGCCGTCCTCAGGCGCGATGAAGCCGAAGCCCTTCTGCGCGTTGAACCATTTGACTGTACCTTGGGCCATGATGACGTCCCTAGAAGCGCACCGTTTTGCACGGCGAAGTGCCGCATCAATCGATACTGTCGAATTCGAGGAAGCATCATTAGCAAGCACGCCGAAGCGCGCGGGGCCAAAGCACCGGCCTGATCGATCATTCCGATATAGACCATTCTGGCATAAGTGCAAGGACGCAAGTTCTGCTGCTGTCAGGCCCGTTCGATCCGCGTCCGAGGACCAAAGAAAAAGCACGAGAGGCTTGGGCCAGAAGATCGCCCCTTGGTGCAGGGCATCTGTCCTTGTCCGCAAGGTGACGGCTTCGCAACGACGCGATGTCACGTTGGACGCTTCGCGATCGTGCTTAGCTGGATACCAGAGCCTTTCCACAATCGAGAATTACGTCATGATCACGCTCGTTACGCTCCTAGGCCTCGCAGCGCTTGCGGCTCTGGCCGGTCGAGGCGCCACACCGCAGCTGCAGCCGATCCCGGTCCGGGTGCGCTCGCGCCGCTGAAGTCAAGCCGCTGCTTTTACGTCCGCGCTGTGGCAGCGCCGCTCTGTCGGCGGCCAATTTTTTGCCATACGGAGGAACGACCCCAGATATTCGGCTTCGGCGATGCACATACGCTACGGCTACGACCTCGCGTTCTTCTGTGCCGCGCCCGTCGTGGTGCTAACCCAGCTCGACGCGCATCCCGAGGTGGCGCACCGCGTCGCCAGCGCGGGTGCGCTGCAGACCGTGCCGGCACTGGAGACCACGACCTTCGTGGACGCGTTCGGCAACGAGGTACGGCGCTTCCTGGCGCCGAGCGGCATCACCCGCATGACACGCGACTGCATCTATGAATGCGACGGCTCCCCGCAGGAAGTCGCTCCGGACGCCTGCGAAGTTCCGCTGGAGGAGCTGCCTTCGGAATACTTCACCTTCCTCGTCGGCAGCCGCTACTGTGAAGTCGATCGGCTCTCCTCCACCGCCTGGCAGCTGTTCGGCCACACGCCGCGCGGCTGGCCCCGAGTCCAGGCGATCTGCGATTTCGTCGAGCGTCATATGACCTTTGGTTACGAGTTCGCCCGCACCACGCGCACCGCCTGCGAGGCCTTCGAGGAGCGCGTCGGCGTGTGCCGCGATTTCGCCCACCTCGCCGTCGCCTTGTGCCGGGCGATGAACATTCCAGCTCGCTACGCCAACGGCTTCATGGGCAACATCGGCCGTCCTTCCGACCCGCTGCACGAGGATTACAACGCCTGGTTCGAGGCCTACCTCGACCATCGCTGGTATATCTTCGATGCCCGCCACAACGTGCCGCGCATCGGCCGCATCACCGTGGCGCGGGGCCGCGACGCCGCAGACATCCCGCTGGTGTTCTCCTTCGGGCCGCACGACCTGACCGAGTTCAAGGTCTGGACCGACGAGGTGGTGGAGGCCGCTCCTGCCCAGACGCTTGAGGCCGTGCTGCTCCCGGCCTGAGCGGTTGACACCGCCGACCTCGCAGCCGACATCGTCGCGCCCGACCGTCGCGACTTAGGCCTAAGCCGTACCATGCCCCACGAACACCTCGCCGAGACCATCGAGGCGGCCTTCCGCGACCGCGCCTCGATCGACAGCGGCACCGGCGGCAGCGTGCGGGCGGCCGTCGACGAGGCGCTGGGCCTGCTCGACACCGGCGCGCTCCGCGTGGCGACCCGCGCGCCCGACGGCGAGGGCCCCGGCGCCTGGCACGTCGAGCAATGGCTGAAGAAGGCGGTGCTGCTCTCGTTCCGCCTCAACGACATGGCGACGATCTCGGGCGGACCCGGCGGCTCGAGCTGGTGGGACAAGGTGCCCTCGAAGTTCGAGGGCTGGGGCGCGGCGGAGTTCGGCAAGGCGGGCTTCCGCGCCGTGCCCAATTGCGTGGTGCGCCGCTCCGCCTACATCGCGCCCAACGTGATCCTGATGCCCTCGTTCGTGAACCTCGGCGCCTACGTCGACACCGGCACCATGGTCGATACCTGGTCGACGGTCGGCTCCTGCGCCCAGATCGGGAAGAACGTGCACCTCTCCGGCGGCGTCGGCATCGGCGGCGTGCTGGAGCCGCTGCAGGCCAACCCGACCATCATCGAGGACGATTGCTTCATCGGCGCCCGCTCCGAGGTCGTCGAGGGCGTGGTGGTCGGCCGCGGCGCGGTGGTCGCGATGGGCACCTTCCTCTCCGCCTCGACCAAGATCGTCGATCGCGAGACCGGCCAGGTGCACGTGGGCTACGTGCCGCCCTATTCCGTGGTGGTCTCCGGCAACCTGGCCGGCAAGCCGCTGCCCGACGGCACGCCCGGCCCCTCGCTCTACTGCGCCGTCATCGTCAAGACGGTGGACGCCCGCACCCGCGAGAAGACCGCGATCAACGACCTGCTGCGCACGTGAGCCTCGAGGGCGAGGCCCAGCCGGTGTCCCGCGCGCGCTTCCTGTTCCGGCAGGAGGATGGCCGGATCGACGCCGCGACCTGGCGCGTGCACGCCGGCTGGCTCGCGGCGCTGGCGGTGGCGCTCACGATCGGCTGGCTGCTGCTTCGCCCCTACGCGCACCACGACCTCGCCACCGAGGCCTTCATCCGCTGGAGCACGGTGGCGGCCTTCACCTACGTGATCGTCTACGCCTTTGCGCTGATCCTGATGGCGATCTGCTACACGATGCTGTCGACCAAGCGGCTGCGCGACATCGGCCGACCCACCGGCCTCGCCGGTCTGGTGCCGCTCTTCGTCCTTCTCGCCGCCTCGTTGCATTTCATGCGCGACCAGACGCCCGACGTGATCGTGCTGCCTTACGTGATCGCGCTCGACGTCGTGCTGGCGGTGATCGTCGTGTGGACCGTGGTGGAGCTGGGGTTTCGCGAGAGCCGCTGATGTCTTCGACCCAGAAGCAGCGCATGCTCGCCGGCGAGCTCTACTGCGCCGACGATCCCGAGCTCGCCGCGCTGTCGGCCAAGGCGATCGCCTGGTGCGGGCGCTACAACGCGAGCTTCGCCGCCACCCTGCTCGAGCGCGAGACCCTGCTGCGCGAGATCGTCGGCGTCGTCGGCGCGGGCGTGAACATCCGGCCGCCGTTCTGCCTCGACTACGGCTTCAACCTGACGCTCGGCGAGGGCGTGTTCATGAACTTCGGCTGCGTCGTCCTCGACGTCTGCGCCGTGACGATCGGCGCGCTGACGCAGATCGGGCCGGGCGTGCAGATCCTCGCCGCCAACCATCCGCGCGACCCGCAGCAGCGCCGCGCGATGCTGGAGAGCGGCAAGCCCGTCGTCATCGGCACCAACGTCTGGATCGGCGCCGGCGCGATGATCCTGCCCGGCATCATCGTGGGCGACGACGCCATCGTCGGCGCCGGCAGCATCGTCACCCGCGATGTACCCGCCGGCGCGACGGTGGTGGGCAACCCGGCGCGGGTGATCGCCGCGCATCCTCCGCGAGGCGGCGAAGACGCTTAAGCTGGACCTTTTTTGGAGCAAGTCCGCAACAGCGGACTTTGCTCTAGCGTCACCGGCTCCGCCGGCCCGGTCATCGGCCGGTCACCAGCAGGATCTTGCCGAGATGGGTCGAGCTCTCCATCAGCTCCTGCGCCTGCCGCGCCTCAGGGAGCGGGAAGGTGGCGTGGACGATCGGCTTGACCCGGCCGGCATCGAGCAGCGGCCACACGTGGGCGCGCAGGCCGTCCGCCACCTCGGCCTTCTTGGCGATCGTGCGCGCCCTCAGCGTCGACCCGGTCAACACAAGGCGCTTCAGCATCACGGGCATGAAATCGACCTCCTTGCTCACCGGCGAGCCTAGGAAGGCGATCTGCACCAGCCGGCCTTCGACCGCGAGGCAGGCGATGTTGCGCGGGAGATAGTCGCCGCCGACCATGTCGAGGATCAGGTCGACACCCGCCCCGGCGGTCGCCTCCTTGACGACCGCGACGAAATCCTGGGTCCTGTAGTCGATCGCGTGGTCGGCGCCCAGCGTGCGGCAAAAGGCGCATTTCTGGGGCGAGCCGGCAGTGGCGAAGACCTCGGCGCCGAAGGCCTTGGCGAGCTGGATGGCGGTCGAGCCGATGCCGCTCGAGCCGCCGTGCACCAGGAAGCGCTCGCCCTCGACGAGGTGCCCGCGCGTAAAGACGTTGTCGAAGACGGTGAAATAGGTCTCCGGCACGCCGCCGGCCTCGACCAGGCCGAGCGCCCGGGGGCGCGGCAGGCACAGCGGTGCGGCGGCCACGGCGTATTCGGCGTAGCCTCCGGAGCCGAGCAGCGCGCAGACCTCGTCGCCCTCCTTCCGGCCCTTCACTCCGGTACCCAGCGCGGCGATGCGGCCGGAGACCTCGAGGCCGGGGATGTCGCTCTCGCCCTTGGGCGGCGGGTACTTGCCGGCGCGCTGGATCAGGTCGGGGCGGTTGACTCCGGCGGCGACGACCTCGATCAGCACTTGGCCCTCGCCGGGACGCGGTACCTCGGCCTCGCCGACGCGGACGACCTCCGCGCCTCCCGCGCCGTCGTAGCGTATCTGCATCATGCGGGCGGGCAGCGGCATTCGCGAGTCCTCCGGCCCAGGGAGATAGCGCTCTTCGTCGCCACTGCTACCTCGACGCTCAGGCGCGACGCGTCTGCTCGAGGTAGACGGCGACGCGCGCGCGCATCGCCTCGGCCCGCCCGGCGACGAGCTCGGCCGCAGCCAGCACCTTGCGCGCCGCCTCGTCGGTGCGGACGGCGTCGGCTTCGACATCGGCGATGTTGAGCTTGACGTTCTCGGCGCCGGCGGCGGCCAGGCCCGCGTTGGTCGTGATCCGCGCCACGCCCGCCGATTGCTCCTCGACCGCGTTGGCGATCATCACGGCGTTCTCGCCCATCCCGTGCACCGAGACGCCGATGTCCTTCAGGGTCGACGCGGCCGTCTGCATGGCGCTCTGCACGTCCTTGATGTAGGTGCCGATCTCGTTGGTGGCGCGAGACGTGGCGACGGAGAGCTGCTTGACCTCGCCGGCGACCACGGCGAAGCCGCGCCCGGCCTGGCCGGCCCGTGCCGCCTCGATGGTCGCGTTGAGCGCCAGAAGGTTCGTCTCCTGAGCGATGGCGCCGATCACGCCGACGATCTCGCCGATGCGTCGTGCGCCGATCTGCAGGTCCCGCACTGTGGCGTCGGCTTCGCGCGCTCGCATCACGGCCTCGCTCGCGGCCCGCGCCGAGGCCGACACGCGCCGGCCGACCTCGTCCACCGAGATCGCGACCTCCTGCGTTCCGGCGGCGACGTGCCGCACGCCGGACGATGCCTCGCCCGCGGCGGCCCCGACCAGCCCGCATTTGCGGCTGGTGCGAGCGGCGGTATCCAGCAGAGCCTTCGCCGACGTGGTCATCGCCCTCGCTGCCTCGGCGAAGGATGCGGTGTGAGCACCGACCTCGTGTTCGAACGAGCGGTTCAGCGCCTCCATCGCCGTCGTCCTGGCGCGCCGCTCCAGGCGTTCGGCCTCCTTCTCCGCGTCCAGCACCCCGATTTTGATCAGCCCGTCCTGAAAGACTTTCACCGCCTTGGCCATCGCCCCGACCTCGTCGCGTCGTGCCGCCGAGGGGATCGCGGTTTCGAGCGCGCCTGCGGCGAGCCCTTGCATCGCCTCGGTGATCGCCGCCAGCGGGCGGGCGATGGTGCGCACGAGCGCGAGGGCCAGGATCGCACCGGACGCGAGAGCCAGAGCCGTGGCTATGAGGTCGAAGACGCCGGCCTTGCCGATGACGATCAACATGCGCTGCGCCGCGCCGGTCTGGGCGTCGAAACCGGCGAGACGCAACTTGATGCCGCTGTCGAGCAGATGCTGAGCGTTGGCTTCCCATTCCACGGCGGCCATCGCGATCTTCTTGGTCGCTTCTTCGACGCCGGAGAGTGCCGCGTCGTAGCGTGTCATCGAAGCGGACAAGGCATCGCAGAGCTTGCCAAGGCGAGGATCGCCCTCGTCGCTCGACCCGACGAGCTCGTGCAGGGCCTTGCGCACCGACGCAGCCCATCGCTTCGCAGCTTCCGCGTCGGAAGGGTCGCGCGAGATGCGGTAGCGTAGAGACGAGATGCCGGAGGCTCCGACGCCTTGGAGCAGGGCGACTGCCGCCTGCCGCCGCGTCGAATCGCCGTCGATCCGTTGCTCGATGGCCGCAGCGTTGACCTGCGAGGCGGTGAGCGCGTCCCGCAGATCGATGGAGTTCTTCTGCCGGGCGCCGATCATACCGACAATCGTATCGAGGATGCGCAGGTAGTCCTTTGTTTGCGAGTGCAACATCGCTTGCGAGATGCCGTTCTCGACGGCCCGTTCAGCGAGTTTGGCATCGGCGACATTCAACGCGTCGATCGTGCCATTGAGCGCGACGAGGTCGTTGCTGTCCTCCGTTGCCGCGTAGAGCCTAGCGCGCGCCACCGTAGCCCGCAGCTGGATGTTGAAATCGGCTTGAGCGGATAAGCCGTAAGCACCAGTCTCGACGCGGCGAGCCTCGCTGGCGACGAGTCGGATCGCCACAAAGGCGTTAATACCGACCGCCAGCAGCAGGACCAGCACGAGCGTGAAGGCGCCGACGACCCGGAAGCCGATCGTCATGGCGACGCTCTTTGGCCGAGGGCAGCGCTCGCGGGCGGCTGGTAGGCCTTGATGCGCTCGATCGTGGCCCGGCCGAACTGCTTCTCGTAGAACGGCAAGGCTGCCGCAGCCTGTCTGGCGAACGCAGCGCGATCGATCGTGTCGACGATTGCCACGCCCGTGGCCCGCATCGTGGCGAGCCCCGTCGTCTCCGCCCTGGTCGCGTAATCGCGCGATGCCGCCGCCGCCGCCCGAGCCGCCACGGTGAACGCGGCCTTGTCCTCGGCCGAAAGCTCGTTCCACGCGTCGCCGGACATCAGGATGACCGCGGGATCGTAGACGTGAGACGTGAGCGTGAGGTGTTTCTGAACCTCGTAGAAGCGCGAGCTCACGATCGTGGCGATGGGGTTCTCCTGCGCGTCGACGCGGCCGCTTTGCAGGGCCGCGTACACCTGCGGGAAGGGGATCGGCCTGGGCTCGGCACCGAGCGCCTGGAATCCCGCCATCATCACCTCCGACTGCGGCAGGCGCAGTTTGAGGCCCTTGAGGTCGGCTGGGATGCGCACCGGCCGCCTCGAGTTGGTGAGCTGGCGCATGCCGTTCTCGCCCCACGCCAGCGCGTGAAGCCCTTTGGCGTCGAACTCGCGGAGGGCGGCTTCGCCGATCGGCCCGTCGAGCACGCGGCGCGCGGCGGCAGCGTCTTCGAACAGGAAGGGTATGTTGAAGACGCCGACATCGGGCACGACGGTCGGGAGCGGCGCGCCGGTGACGAAGGCGAGCTCGATGGCGTCCACCTTGACGGCGTCGAGCACCGCGACCTCGCCTCCGAGCATGGCATTGGGGTAAGCCTCGATTTCGAAGCGGCCGCCGGTGCGTGCGGCGACCTGCGCCGCAAAGACCTCAGCTCCGGCACCGAGCTGGGAGTCGACCGGTAGGATGAAGGCGAGCTTGAGGGTACGCGGCGCCCCAAGCGCCACCCCGGAGCCGAAGGTGGCGACCATGCAGGCCGCGACGATCGCGCGGACTGGCCTGAAAAGGTTTCGGATGGGAAGCAGGATTGTCGTCTCACGCCAAGAAAATCGCGATGACTCAATGAACCTAGATTTGGTTAATGACGGATTGCCACTCTTACGTGAGACATCGTCATTGGCGCGAAATTGCCTTTCTTGCCTGCCAAGGAGGCGGACGTCGGCGCTTGACGAAGCGTGGCGCTGTCCGACTCATTGCGCTAACCGCTCGAGGTGATTGGTGTCCGACCACAAGCTTAACCCGCTGCAGCGCGCGCTCCGTCTGTTCGCCGAGATCGTGGTCGCGGTCTACGTCGTCGTGGACTCGATCGTCTTCGCCTTGTTCCGACCGGTGGTGCGCTGGCTATCGGGCCTGCGCGTCGTGCAGCGGATCGAGCGCTGGATCCAGTCGCTGCCGCCCTACGTGATCCTGGTCGTGATGGTGGTGCCCTTCATCATCGCTGAGCTCGCCAAGGTCTTCGCCGTGTACTGGATGGCCGAGGGCCATTTCCGCACCGGCATGACGATCTTCATCGGTGCCTACATCATCTCGATCTTCGTATGCGAGCGCATCCTCCACGCCGGCAAGGCGCAGCTGCTGACGATCCCGTGGTTCGCCTGGTGCTACAACTGGGTCATGGCGTTGCGCGACGCGGTGTTCGGCTGGTTCAAGCAGACCGCTATCTGGCGCGCGGCGGTCGCGATCAAGGACAAGGCCCGCGTGGCGATGCGCCGGATGTCCGACAGGGTGCGCGCGCTGTTCGGGTATAACCGCAAGCCTCCTGAGCCGCGCCTGACGCCCACTGCCGAGCGCCGCTAGGCGCGCGATGGCCGCAGTCGATCTCAACTGCGATTGCGGGGAGGGCTTCGGCGTCTACGCCATGGGCGACGACCGCGCGATGCTCGACATCGTCACCAGCTGCAACGTCGCCTGCGGCTTCCACGCCGGCGATCCCGACATCATGGCCGAGACCTTTGCCTTGGCGCGCGAGCGCGGCGTGGCGGTTGGCGCCCATCCCGGCTTCTCCGATCGTGCCGGCTTCGGCCGCCGCCCGCTGCCGGTGAGCGAGGCCGAGGCCGAGCGGCTGGTCGCCTACCAGGTCGGAGCCGCCGCCGCGCTCGCCGCCTACGCCGGCCATCGCCTGACCCACGTCAAGCCGCACGGCGCGCTGAGCAACCTCGCGATGGCCGATGCCGGCCTCGCCGCCGCGCTGGCACGGGCGACCCGCGCGGTCGACCCCGAGCTCGCCTTCCTCGCCGTCGCCGGCACGCAGCTGCAGCGTGCCGGAGAGGCGGCGGGACTGCGCACGCTGCGCGAGATCTACGCCGACCGCGGCTACACCGATGCCGGCCACCTCGCGCCGCGCGGTGCCCCCGGCGCGGTGCTGCACGATTGTACCGAGGCGGCGACACGCGCGGCGCGCATGGTGGCCGACGGCGCCGTGACGTCGCTCTCCGGCCGCCGCGTCCCCGTCGGCATCGACTCGATCTGCGTGCACGGCGACACGCCCGGTGCCGTTGCGATGGCGCGGGCGGTGCGCGACGCGCTCGAGGCGGCCGGCATCGCCGTCGTCGCCTTCGCGGAGCCGCGCCGGGCCGCCGCCTGATGCCGGGCGAAAACGCCAGACCGGCGCCACGCTTCCTGCCGGCGGGCGAGAGCGCGCTGATCGTCGAGTACGGCGATTGCGCCGAGCAGGCCCACCACGACGCGGTGCTCGCCCTCGACGCCGCGCTGGCGGCGGCGCCGCTCGAAGGCATCCTCGAGACGGTGCCGACCTACCGCTCCCTGATGATTCATCTCGATGCACGCGTTCTCACCCATGCGGCACTGGTGGCACACGTCGCCGGCCTTGATCTCGGCGCGACCGAGCGCCCGCCGGCGCGGCGCTGGCGCGTCCCGGCCTGCTACGACAACCCGCATGGCGAGGATCTCGCCGAGGTCGCCGGCCTTCTTGGTTTGGCGCCGGAGCGCGTCGCGGCGCTTCACGCCGGCGCCAGCTACCGCATCGTCATGTACGGTTTCGCGCCGGGCTTCGTCTTCCTTTCCGGCCTTCCCGACGCGCTGCGGGTGTCGCGGCGGCGCACTCCGCGTCCGCCGGCGAAGCCCGGTGCGCTGACGATCGCCAACGGCCAAGCGCTGATCGCCTCCGTGGCGATGCCGACGGGCTGGTACGTGCTCGGCCGCACGCCGGCACGGACCTTTGATCCTCGCGGCGACCCGGTGTTCCCTCTCGCGATCGGCGACGAGATCGCTTTCGAGCGGGTCGATGCTGCGCGTTTCGAAGCCCTGACCGGCGCGGCCGAGCGGGGCGAGCTGGTCCTGGTGCCGGAGGCGTCTTGAGCGAGCGGGCGGCGATCACGCTTCGCGCCGTCGGGCCGGGCGCGACGATCCAGGACACCGGCCGCTTCGGCCTGCTGCGCTTCGGCGTGACTCCGTCCGGGCCGATGGATCCCTTCGCAATGGCGACGGCCAACCTCGCGCTCGGCAATCCGCCCGGCGCGGCGGTGATCGAGGTCGGACCCGGCGGCATCACGCTGACCTGCAATCCCGCGCTGCCCTTGGCATTCGCCGGCGGCGGCTTTCGTTGGACACGCGACGATCAGGTGTTGCCGTCGGCCGCCCGAGTGACGCTGCATCACGGCGAGACGCTGCGCGCGAGGGCGGGGGCGTGGGGCCAGTGGAGCTACCTCGCCGTGCCGGGCGGGATCGACGTGCCGCCGGTCATGGGCAGCCGGTCCACGCACGCGCGATCGGGGTTGGGCGGTCTCGAGGGCCGCATGCTCGCCGCCGGCGACCGGCTCGGAGCCCTCGCGCGCGCTCCGAGCGAACTCGACGACGTCGAGATCGAGGCCGATTGGCTCGAGTCGGCGGAGGCGCCGATCCGGGTCGTGCTCGGGCCGCAGGACGATCATTTCACGGCGCAAGCCGTCGCCTCCTTCCTCGACGCCGAGTGGAGCTTAACGGCAGCGGCGGATCGCATGGCCTACAAGCTCGAGGGGCCGGCCCTCGAGCACGCCCGCGACTTCAACATCGTCTCCGACGGCGTGGCGCTGGGGGCGATCCAAGTCGCCGGCGACGGCAAGCCGCTGGTGCTGATGGCCGATCGGCAGCCGACCGGAGGCTATCCCAAGATCGCCCACGTCGGTCGTGCCGACATCGGCCGGCTGGCGCAGCTGCGCCCGGGGCAACCCTGCCGATTCGCTTCGCAGACGCCCGAGGAGGCGCGATGCGCGCTGCTCACCCTCGACGCCGCCCTGGTCGGCGTGCCGCGACGCCTCGCGCCGCTGCGGCGCATCCCTTCCGCCGACAGGCTAATCGGAAGCAATCTAATCGGCGGCGTGACCGATGGCGGCGATTGATTCCCGTTTTTCCACACGTTACCGCTCCGGCCGCATCGCGACTGGCGTCATTGCCGTCCATTGCGCCGAAGATCGTTGGTAGACGCGCAATAGGGCCGCTCCCGCGCGACGGCTTGAACGTCAAACAGCGCCAGCTGTGCTGTTGAGAGGCTTCGGCGGTCGCTGCCGCTGCAGGCCGAGATTTGCATCCCGGCGCGTACGATTGACCGGCTTCGCCAGCCCACCAACAGGTCATGCACAGGCAAGCGGGTTGACGACGTGGTTTTATGCTGGCGCAAATCACCCGGACACTCTAAGCAGAATGAAATCCATCTGACCGCGTGATCTTTGCGAAAAGGCGGATCGCTCTACTTGACGTCTCGGTGAGTGCCTCCTAGGTGGGCTCTATCTCCCATTGTCGGCGCGTGATCCGGTTGCTCCGAGTAGAGCGTGGACTCAATCCTCAGCCGCTACGGTGGCATCAACCTGAAGGTCATCCAAGTGGATTTAGCAGAAACATCATCGAAGCCCGCGCCGGCGAGCAACTACATCGAGGTCGTTGCCGATCTCGTTTCGGCTTACGTCAGCAACAATTCGATGCGCGCTTCGGACCTTCCCGACTTCATCGCCTCGATTCACGCCTCGATCCAGCAGCTCGCCGCCGGACAGGTCGAGACGCCGCCGGCCCCCCCGCCGGTTCCCGCCGTGCCGATCAAGAAGTCGCTGACCCAGGACCACATCATCTGCCTGGAAGACGGCAAGAAGTTCCGCTCGCTAAAGCGCCACCTGGGTACCGTCTACAACATGACCCCGGATGAATACCGTACGAAATGGGGTCTGCCTAAGGACTACCCGATGGTCGCGCCGGGTTATTCGGAGATCCGGTCGAAGCTCGCCAAGGATATCGGGCTTGGGCAGCAGCGTTCCGAGTCGGCCGAGGCTCCGTCGACAGCGCCGGCACCAACCGCGGCCGAGCCCGAGGCTCCCAAGACCCGCGGGCGAAAGAAAGCCGTCGCGGCGGAGTAACGCTCGCGCTGGCGCATGTCAGAGCGGTGGCAAGCTGCCGCTCTAGTCATGACCTGCAAGAGATCACCACCGAAAGCGTACACCTCGAAGCAAGACTGTCATCGGCAGCGTAAACAAACAGGACATTGGACTAAAGATCGCATGCGTTTCGGAGCCGTTTGCTGGCTGATTGCCCGGCCCCGCACCTACTTCATAGTCGGGGCTGGTGCGTTACTCTAGGGCATTGGACGATAAATAGGTGTCGCTTCGCGGCGCTTATGTGCCTGTCTTCTCTACGCTTTCATGTCGGAGCAAGTCGACAAAAGCGGATATCACTTCAGCTTTTATGCGGAAAGCCGAGAGTGGCGGCAATCGCGTCCGTGATCCGGGCAAGGTCGCCATGGGCCGCATTGAGTTCGCGATCCAACGCTGCGGCGCGGCCGGCTTGCTGAGCGGCGACCGCTTCAATGCGTCCGGCTCGCTCGTTCTCGGCCTTCAGCCGCGCTTCCAGGTCGACGTTGTGCCGCTGCGAGGACGCGAGCTTCTCGTTGAGCTTGCCGTTGCTCGACTCCAGGTTCGCGATATGGCTCTCGAGATCCTCGATCCGCGCCGCCATCGTCGAGATCGAGTGGGCGGCTTGTTCGACAGCCTCGACCACGTGGGCGACGTCCGGGCGAAGACCGGGGCGGGCGGGGATCGGGATCGGATCCATCGCCACCGGCAGGCTTGCGCTCGAAGCCGCCTGCGATCCGCGCAAGTGACGATCCAGGTCGAGGATCAAGTTGCGGTCGATCGAAGGGAAGAAAGCCGACACTGGCTCGTGGTCTCGTCCGCTCATCGCGCTTCACTCCATTAACGCTTGACTCATACGTGTTAACGCAGATTGACGGCTGTCCGCTATGCTTGAGTCAAGGCCGGCGCCGTCCATTCGCGGGAGAAAGATGCGGTTCGTCGGCGCTCGTGTCGTCAGGGCAACAGCGAAGCTAAGCTTCGGTTAATCAAACCTTTTAAACGCGGGGTAAGGCGGCTTCGGCAGGGTTGCGTCATGGCGCGTCGCGTTCTGCCATCTTCCCTCGTCGTCGTCGTCGCGTGCCTCGCGGCAGGCGGTTGTTCGACCGTCGAACGGCCGCAGCGCCCGGCCTGGCGCGAGCAGGCGGAGAAGGCCTGCATCGCCGAGCATCGCGTGCAACTCTCCCGCTACGTGCAGCCGCGAGGCCGCGAGATCGACGGCCCGGGAATCTGCGGGCTCACCGAGCCTTTCATGGTGGGCGCCGTCGCTGGCGACAGCGTCCAGCTCGACAACGTGGCGACGCTCGACTGCTCGATGATCGCGGCGCTCGACGAGTGGGTCACCAAAGTGGTGCAGCCGGTCGCCCAGGCGCGCTTCGGCCAGAGCGTGGCGCAGATCGACACGATGGGGTCGTACTCGTGCCGCGGCATGAACGGGCAGGCCGGGGCCAAGATTTCGGAGCACGCCTTCGGCAACGCACTCGATGTCGGCGGCTTTCGGCTCGCCGACGGGCGCCGGATCACCGTGGTCCACGACTGGACGCGGGGCGACGAGCAGTCGCAGGCCTTCCTGCGCGACGTCCACGCCGGCGCCTGCGAGACCTTCACGACGGTGCTGGGGCCGGGCTCCAATGCTTTTCACTACAACCACATTCACGTCGATCTGGCGATGCACGGCGGCGGGCGGCACTATTGCAAGCCGACGCCGGAGGCGAGCCGCCCCGGCCCTGCTCCGGGCAGCCCGTCCGAGATCCCACAGGTGGAAGAGGAGCAGGACGTCGCCTCGAGCGCGGTCCCGTCCGACCGCGACGCCCGCCGCGGCCTCGATGTCGGCGCGCCGCCTGCCCGTGCCGGAGAGGGCATGCCGTCGCGCGCGGCTGCCTACTCGCCTGTCCCCGGCTCGCGCTACCGCGCTCCCGAGGGCGCCTCTCAGGATTGGGACGTCACCTCCTCGATCCCGCGGCGCTAGAGCCATCTCCGCTGTTGCGGACCTTGCTCCAGCAAAGAAAGACATAGCGGGTGATACAAACAAGTTTCGCAAAGCGACTGCGGATCATCGTCCGATACTCTAGAGCAACCTCTGCGAAAGTAGGCTTTGCAGTGGAGGTAGGCATGGTATCGTCGCGAGCGAGTCCGTTCGTTGCGCCAGCGCGCATTGCACCGTGCCTATCCCGGTCGCACGACCGGCATGCGCCCTAGGGAAAGTTGCGGAACTGCTCGGTGAGCGGATTGTAGTACAGCGGGTAGAGCCCGGCGCTGTAGGTATAGGCGTCGAGCGAGCGGAACGGGAAGCTCAGCGACGCGTGGGCCCGCACGACGTGCATGGCGTGCCCGCTCGGGCCGAGATCCTGCATCACCTGGATCGGCGTACCGCGGTTGACCGTGACGCAGCCGGGAAAGCCGGCGAGGGGCAGCGCGTCGTGGTCGATCGTCGCCGCCGTGTAGGCGGCGAGCTCGCGCGGGCTCGAGCAGAACGGCTGGTGCGCCGACGAGGCGATGAGGTACTGGCCGGCGAGCGGCGGATCGGCCCGGCACGGGGCGGCCAAAGCCGACGCCAGCACCGCCGTGACCAGGAACACGCTTGCCGCCTTCATCGCATCACCCCGCTCGAGCCGCTCCGGCGGCGAAGATGTTCAGCATAGGCCGGATCGGCGGCGGCGCGAAGCAGGCGCGCGGCGCTAAACGAATTCATGCGACGTGTGTGTCCCGCGGCGCAGCCTGACGTAGAGCGCACCGGCGCCGCCGTGCGGTCGCCCGGCCTCTTCCCAGCCCAGGACCAGCGCGCGGAACTCGGGCAGGCCGAGCCACAGCGGCACCTGCCGGCGCAGCACGCCGGTGGTGCCTTCGCCGAAGCCCCACTCGTCCTCGCGCACCCGGCCACCCTTGCCGGTGACCACCAGCACGACCTTGGAGCCCTGCCGCTGCGCGCGATCGAGGAAGCGCAACAGCGCGGAATGCGCCTCGCCCTGGCGCAGCCCGTGAAGGTCGATGGCGGCGTCGGCGGTCATGCGTCCGCGCGACAGCTTCTGCTTCAGCTTGCGCTCGAGCGGCGCCAGCGGTGGCAGGGTCGGGCGCGGCGCCGGAGGCGGAGGCAGGCTGGGCACCGGCATCGCCGTGGCGAGTGCGCGCGGCGCGATCGCGGCCGCGGTCGGTGGCGGCAGCACGCTGCCGGGACGCCGCGCCACCGTCGAGACCACCGTGAGCCACAGCTCGATCTCGTCGTCGGTGAGCCGCCGCAGGCGCGTCGAGCGCGGCTTCGTTTCGTTCATGGTCGTGTGGCGGGCGGCTCGGCGCCACGCTCCGCCTGCTCCGCCTGCTCCGCCTGCTCCGCCGGATCCTTCGGCCAGAGCACCCACAGCGTTCCCGGATGGCGGATCGGCCCGGCGCGGGTGGCGGCCTCGGGGCCGGTGCCGAAGAAGATGTCCGCCCGTGCCGGCCCGACGATGGCCGCGCCGGTGTCCTGCGCCACCATCAGGCGGCGGAAAGGCTCCGGCTCCTCGCGTCGCCACGGCAAGGTGGCATCGACGTAGACCGGCAGCCCGTAGGTCCAGCGCGTGCGGTCGACGGCGAGCGAGCGCAGAGGCGTCAGGCCGACACCCGCAGCACCCGAGGGGCCGGACGCGGCCGGCAGCGTGTCGTCGAAGCGGAAGAAGATGAAGGAGCGGTTCTCGTCCATCAGCGCGCGGCCGGCCTCCCCCGGCGCCTGGCCGTGCGTCTCGATCCAGCCGCGCAGCTGCGCCATGCCCATGTCCGCCGGCGGTATGCCGAGGCGCTGCACCAGCAGCTTGCCGATCGCGGTGTATGGCTTGCCGTTGCGGCCAGCATAGGCGACGCGCTTCTGGGTGCCGTCGGGGAGCCGCACTCGCGCCGAGCCCTGGATCGCCACGAAGAAGGCGTCGACCGGGGCGCGCAGCCAGACCAGCGGCGGGGCGGCGGCGCCGAGCGCACCGGCCTCGATCGCCGCGCGATCAGGCAGTCCGTGCGCCGCCGCCGGGGCGGCGAGCAGCGGGGCGGTGAAGACGGCGCTATGGGTGAGCGAGCCCTCGACCACCGGCTCGTAGTAGCCGGTGAGGAAGGCTTCCGGCGCCAGGCGCCGCGGCGTGAAATGCGCAATCAGGAAGGCGCGGGCGGCGGAGGCGTCGACCGGCTCGGGCAGCAGCACCGCCTGCGAGCAGGCACAGCGCAGGCTGGCGGACGGCGGCAGGGCCGACTTTGCCGCGCCGTTGATCATCGCGATACAGGAGGCGCGGAACGTGGCAAAGCCCGCGGCGAGATCGTCGTCCGCGAAGCCGGGCAAAGCGGAGAACGCCACCGGCTCGCCGATTGGCGGTTGGCTCGCAGCGGGAGTCGTTGCGCCGGCCGAAAGCAGCGCCAGCGCCAGTAGACATAGCGGCGCGCGCATCAATCGCCGGATTGCGTGGCGACCAGCTTCCAGTTCGGGTCGCGCGAACCGGTGTCGCGGGCGAAGGTCCAGACGTCGTTCATGTCGACGACGCGATCCGGGCTGCCGCTGGCGAGTTGCCCGTCGGCAGCGTGCGTCGCGGAAATCTGCTTGGAGCGGAAGCGCACGCCGATGCGGGCGGAGCGCCCTTCCAGAGCCGCAGTGCTGACCTTGGCGTCGGCGATCGACACGAAGGTGGTGACGAGCGTTTCGCGTCGTTTCTCGCGGTCTCGGATGGCCGTGTCGAAGCCGTCGTAGACGTCGCGCGCGAGAAGCGACTGCAGGGTGCGCCGTTCGCCGGCGGCGAAGGCGGTGACGATCGCCTCGTAGGCGGTGCGCGACCCGTCAAGAAACGGCGCGGCGGAGAAGCTCGGATCGGCGGCGGCGATTGCGTCGAGCCCGGCAGTGGCGCCGGGCTCGGCAGCAGGGTCGAGGCTCGCCGCCCAGCGCTCCGGATCGTGAGGCACCGGCGCGATGGCCTGCGGCCCCGGCAGGCGCACCACGTTGTCGGTGCGCGGCGCCGGATCGGGCCGCGAAGGATCGCGTGCCTTGGCCCGGGGTCCCTGCAAGCCGGTGTTCTGGCCGAGCACGGAATTGAGCTTCCAGATCACGAGCACCGCCACCAGGGCGAAGACGATCGTCAGGGGATCCAAGGGCTTTTCACCTGCCGGCAGGAGGAGGCGCGTTGCAAAGGCAGGCGCGAGACACATCTTCCCAGATGGGCCTGCGCGACGCAATGTGCCAGATTTTCGTCGCTAGACTTCCGGCCGACCTCCGCCGGGCGACCGTGCATCAAACCTTCGAGCCCGACCATGCTGATCATCCGGCTGCTCTCGACCCGCCTCAAGCTCCTGGTCACGATCTGGATCGTGGCCGAGGTTCTCGTCTTCGTCGGTGTGGCGGAGCTGGTCGGGCTCGGCTGGACCCTTCTCGCCGGTCTGGCCAGCACGCTGCTGGGGGCCTGGCTGCTCAAGCGAACCGGCGCCGCGGCCATGATGCGGCTGCGCGGCGCGCTGCAAGGACGTCACGACGGCCGGCCCGACGACGTGCTCGACGGGACGATGGCGGCCTTCGCGGCGGCGGCGCTGATTCTTCCCGGCTTCCTCTCGGATGCCGTCGGACTAACGCTTGCGATCCCGGTCGTCCGCACTCGCGCGGCCCGCTGGGTGCGTGGCGGGGGGCTGGGCATCCGCTTCAAGGAGGGCGGCGCTCGCTCCGGTCCGCGGACGATCGACCTCGATAAGGATGAATGGAACCGAACGCGTTCGCCGAGTGAAGGCGGTGAGCTGCTGCGCTGACGTGGTCTGCTGCTGCGGATCTGCTGCATGGAAGTGCTAGAGCGGTCCGGCGAAGGAACCGACCTCGCCTTGTGGCGGGCAGTCGAGCATGTTAGCCGGGCCCGCTGCGACGAGCGTGAAGGAACGGGACGATGGCTGAGGCGAATGGCAACGGCGCGCAACAGACGACGGCGCCGAACGGGCAGCCCTCGCTCAACGCCCTTGTCCAGTACATCAAGGACTTCTCCTTCGAGAACCCCAACGCGCCGCGCTCGCTAGGACCGCAGGAGAATGCGCCCAACATTTCGATCAACGTCAACGTCAATGCCAAGCAGCTGGCCGAGACGGAGTTCGAGGTGAACATCATGCTGGAAGGGTCGGCCGGCGAAGGCGCCAACACACTGTTCAAGTTCGAACTCGACTATGCCGGCATCTTCCGTCTGCTTAATATTCCCGAGGACCAGAAGCATCCGATCGTGATGATCGAGTGTCCGCGCCTGCTGTTCCCGTTCGCCCGCCAGATCATCGCCGAGGCGGTGCGCGGTGGCGGCTTCCCGCCGCTCTACGTCGACCCGATCGATTTCGCTGCGCTCTACCAGGCCCGTATGGCCGAGATCGCCAAGACCGGCGGCGCTCCCAACCAGCAGCCTTCCTGACCCGCGCGGCCACCATCGCGGCCGTCATCGTTACGATGGCCGCGGGTACGGTTGCCCGGGCGGACGACGATGCCTGTCGGAGGGTGCTCGCGGATCGCATCCGGACTTGCGCGGAGGACTGCATCGCGCGAGCCAAAGCTGCCGTAGACCCTGAAATCCGCGACCGGATCAAGGGCTACAGCTGCTGGAACAATTGCTCGAAGCTGGAGATGTTTGCCGGCCACAGCTGCCCGACCCGGCCGTGAAAACTCAGGTCCGCCCGTAGGTCTTCGTCTCCATCGCAGGCGAGTCCGGACGCTGCTCCGGCGGCTGGTACATCTGGCCGTCCTTCGTCTTATAGGTCCATTCGGTGGCGGTGTCGCTGCCGGCAGGCTTGGCCTGCGCCGCCGCGCCGCTCGGAGACGGCGTCGCCGTGGCTTGAGGCGCCGACTTCGCGTCGGCAGAGGGCGGAGCGGCCGCCGCGGGCGGGTTCGCGGGAGCCTGAGCTTGCGCGCTCAGTGTGAGTGCAGCCAGCGCGGCGAGCGAGAGCATTGATTTGGACATTGGCGTCTCCTTGTTCGCGCAACCCCAAGCCATCGGCCAGGTTGCTGCGCCGCTCGGCTTTCGCGCGCTTTCATGCCGGCGCCGTTTCCGCCGCCAGCCTCTCGACCACGTGGCGCAGCGCGTCCGCCCCGTCGCCCCCGGCCTGCGCATAACTCGCGAGCTGCCGGTCGGCCGAGGAGCCGCGCTCCACGATGTCGCGGGTGCGCGCGACCCAGCCGACGCAGTCGAGCGCCACCGCGTCCTCCGCGCAGAGGTCGAGCGCCGCCTCCAACACCTCGCGCATCGGCACGCGCGCGCCGGTCGCCGCATCGACGAAACACGCGGCGGTGCCGCCCTGCTGCGCCTGCCACACGTTCTCGGCGCAGACGCCGTGCTCGATCGGCCCGAAGCCGGCGTTGAGCTCGGGCCGGCGCCACACCGCGTGGAGCAGGCAGCGGTACAGGGCGGCGATCGCCACGGCGTCCTCGACGCGCGTGCAGCTGTCGCAGACGCGCATTTCCAGGGTTGGGTACTTGGTCGAAGGACGGATCAACCACCATACGAAGCTGGCGTCGGTGATGGCTTCGGACTTGACCAGCCGCTCGACGAAGCGATCGTACTGCGCGTCGTCGACAAAGATCTCGGGCAGGCCCATGCGCGGCCATTCCGAGAAAGCGGCGAGGCGGAAGCCCTTGAGGCGGGTGTCGCGCCCCTGCCAGAACGGTGAGCCGGTCGAGAGCGCGTAGAACAACGGCAGGAACGGCAGCACGCGGTTCATAAGGTCGATGCGCCGGTCCGGCTCGGGCACCGACACGTGGACGTGCATGGCGCACACCATCGAGCGCGAGCTGATGATGCCGAACTCGCGCTCGAGCTTGCGGTAGCGGTCCTCCTCCGTGGTGCTCTGGTGGCGTTCCTCGGCGAGCGGATGGCTGCCGGCGGCGAAGAGTTTCATCCCTTGATCGGCGGCGATGACCTTGAGGCGGCTCCGCATGCCCACTAGGGCGTCGTGCGCCTTGTCGAGGCTGACGCCGGGCTCGCTCTGCACCTCCACCTGACCCTTGAGCAGCTCGTGGGAGACCATCTCGACCTTTTTGGCGGCCTCCTCGTGGAACCGTTCCGCCGCCTGCTCGACCGGCGCGCATCCCGTTTCCGCGTCGGCGAGAAAGTATTCCTCCTCGATCCCGAAGCTCCAATCGTCCGCCATTCGCGTCTCCTTCACGCCGGCATCATGCAAGAGCCGTCCCGCGCTTCGCAGGAGGTCAACACGTCGCACATCCGACAAGACGCAAGGGGCGCTCAAGTCTTGGGAGGGCAACAAATGGAGTGGCGGCCAATAATTCATGGATGCCATAGGCGCGGCCGGCCCGACAATTCGCCCGCGTCACCTTCGCCGCTGGCTCGGGCCCCGCTTTCGTGACATGGCGCGCCGCTCCGTTCGCCAACGAGACCGCCATTGCCCGAAGGTCATTCCATCCACCGTCAGGCGCTCGACCAGACGCCGATGCTCAAGCGCAAGCTGCTCAAGGTGTCCTCGCCGCAGGGGCGCTTCCTGGAGGGCGCGGCGCTGCTCGACGGGCGCCGCTGCATGAGCGTCGAGGCCTGCGGCAAGCATCTCTTCTACCGCTTCGCCGGCGGCGACACGCTGCACATCCACCTCGGCCTGTTCGGCAAGTTCCGCAGCGTGAAGCTGCCGGCGGCCGAGCCGCGCGGGCTGGTGCGGGTGCGCCTCGAGAGCGACACCCACTGCGTCGACTGCAACGGCCCCAACCAATGCGAGGTGCTCGACAAGGCCGAGGTCGACGCGCTGATGGGCCGAATCGGCCCCGACGTGCTGCGCGACGATGCGGAATCCGAGCGCGCCTGGGCCAAGATCGCCAGGAGCCGCGCACCGATCGGCCAGCTGGTCATGGACCAGGCGGTCATGGCCGGGCTCGGCAACATCTACCGTACCGAGATCCTGTGGCGGCAGGGCATCCACCCGCTGACGCCGGGCAAGGCGCTCACCCGCGAGCAGTTCGATGCCTTCTGGGCGGATTCCGCGGCGCTGCTGCGCATCGGCGTGGCCGAACGCGCGATCATCACGGTCGAGGGGGCGGGCGAGGGCACCAAGCGCGGCAAGGGCCGCTACGGCGCCCGCACCAACATCTTCAAGAAGAAGACCTGCCCGCGCTGCGGCGGGCCGATCCGGCAGCTCGCCCTGGCGACGCGCAAGGTGTTCTGCTGCGACACCTGCCAGGTGCAGGTCGAATAGAGCAACGTCCGCTGTTGCGGACTTGCTCCAACAGATTAGAACGTCGCGAGGACAGGCACACAAGTGTCGCGAAGCGACTCCAAATCACCATCCGATGCTATGGCTGCCTACTTCTTGTCCGACGGCATCGCCCGCTCGTTGGCCGCCGGCGGCGTGCGGGCGGGACTCGACTGCGTCGGCAAGGCGCGCTCGCTCTTGGATTGGCTTGTCTCGGCCTTGTCGGGAGGCATGCCCCGCTCCGATTTGCCGCCGCCCGTCTGCGCCGCCACCGCGAGGGGAACGAGGCAGAGGACAGCGAGGGCGGCGGCTTTCACGATCGCGGCGGACATGGGGGCTCTGCGTTGCTGAATGAGGTCAGGACGTTGGTACAAGCTGCGGGCCGGCTCCGCTGGTGCACGGTCCGGCGTTCTCCCCGACGCCTGACCTGGAGCATTGGACGGTGATCCGGAGTCGCTTCGCGACACTTAAGTATCTGTCCCTGCTTTACTTTTCTTGCTGGAGCAAGTCCGCAGAAGCAGAGGTTGCTCTAGCCGGCGCCGCCGTCGACCTCCTTGCCGGAGCTGTGCGCGCGGCTCGGCAGCGCGCCGGCGCCGGGCGTGGCATCCTCGTTGATCAGATGGCTCGCAGCATGGGCGCCGGCGGCGGGCGACTCTTGGTGCTGCGTCGGCATGAGATTGGCGGGGCCGGTCGCCCGGACCTCGCTGGAACGCTCGCGGGGAAGGCGTATGGCACTGTCGGCTGTCATGGCATCTCCTCCAACACTTCTTTTTAGGAGCCTACGCGCGTCCGGCACGACGTACAATCGCCGCCGAAGAGCCGGCTTGACGTCCGCGGTAGGCGAGCAGGGCCGCGCCGCCCGCCACTGCCACGCTGAGGGCGCTGGCGAGGAGTTGCAGGCGGGACTCGGGCAGCGCCGCCATGGCGATGAAGACGAGCGCGATGCCGGCGATCGTGGCCCAGCTGAGCCATGGGAACAGCCACATGCGGAAGGCCAGAGGGCGGTCGCTGCCGGCGCGCGAGCGGATCTGCGCCAGCGCGATGAGGAGATAGACGACGAGCACCACCGCGCCGGACGTCGCGAGCAGGAAGGCGAAGATGACGCCGGGCGAGACCATCGAGGCGATCGCCGCGGCGAAGCCCGCGGCGGCAGCGAGCAGGATGGCGCGCGTCGGCACCTGGCGGGCGTCGAGGGCCACCAGCGCGCGCGGCGCGTCGCCGTTCTCCGCCAGTTCGCGCAGCACGCGGGAGGTCACGTAGATCCCGGAGTTGAGGCAGGACAGCACGGCCACGAGGATGATTGCCTGCATCAGCCCGGCGGCGTCGGGGATGCCCACGGCGGCCATCGCCGCGACGAAGGGCGAGTGGCCGGACTGCAGCGAGGACCACGGCACAATCGCCACGATCAGCGCGACGGAGAGCACGTAGAACATCGTGATGCGCAGGGCCACGGTGCGCGAGGCCTTGGCCACGTTGCCGGCGGGATCGTCCGACTCCGCGGCGGCGATGGAGGCGATCTCGGTCCCGGTCAGCGAGAAGATCACCGTCGGGATGGCACCGAGCACCGCGAGCCAGCCTTTTGGCGCGAGACCGCCGTGGCCGAACAGGGTTTGCGAGGCGGCGCCGGCATGGAGCGCCACGTGGGTGCCGGCGACGAGGACGAAGGCGACGATGGCCACGACCTTGAGGGCCGAGAACCAGAACTCGAACTCGCCGTAGGAGCGCACCGAGAAGAGGTTGGAGGCGGTGAGCAGCGCGACCAGTCCCAGGCCGAGGACGGGGACGGGCAGGTGGACCCATTCGGCCAGCAGCGTGGCGCCGGCGATGGTCTCGGCACCGACCGCGATGATCCAGAAGTACCAGTACAGCCAGCCGGAGACGAAGGCGGCGCGCGGACCGAGGCCCTGACGGATGTAGGCGTTGAAGGAGCCGAGCCCCGGCCGCGCCACCGCCATCTCGCCCAGCATGCGCATGACCAGCACGGCGAGCGTGCCGGCAATGGCGTAGCTCGCCACGACGATCGGGCCGGCGGAGAGGATCGCGGCGCCGCTGCCGACGAACAGCCCGGCGCCGATGACGCCGCCGAGCGCGATCATCGAGACGTGGCGTCCGCGCAGCGATGTCGAGAGCGGAGGTCGAGACGAAGCGTCAGGAGTGGCGGCGTCGGTCATTCCAGGCGACTGTGCAAGGACGGCGCTTTTGCAAGGACGGCGCCTTTGACAGGGCGGCGCCGCGTGCGGGAAAGGCGCCGAGCCGTCAGCTGGCCTTCTTGCCGGCCTTGGTCGGGCGCAGCCGCACCACGACGTCGATGGCGGCGATCTCCATGCCTTCGGGCAGGTCGGGCACCACGCTGCGGTCGATCGACAGCGCCGGGATGTCGATCAGCATGTTCGTGCCCTCGAGCAGGAAGTGATGGTGATCGCTGACGTTGGTGTCGTAGTAGACCTTCGTGCCGTCGACCGCGACCTCGCGCAGCAGCCCGGCTTCGGTGAAGACGTGCAGGCCGTTGTAGACCGTCGCCAGCGACACCGGCACGCGCAGCTCCTGCGCCTCCTCGTAGAGCTTTTCCGCCGTCAGGTGGCGGTCGCCCTTGGCGAACAGCAGCAGGCCCAGCGCCATGCGCTGGCGAGTCGGGCGCAAGCCGGCGTCCTTCAGCTTGCCGCGAAGCGCATGCACGGGGCAGCCGGCCATGAAGGCGTCGACGCGCTTCTCGGCGCGGCGCTCAATCTTCACGGTCTCCAACTTGGCGAATTCGGTCATCACGTCCTTCTTCGGGCACGCGAGAGCCCAGCCGCAGTCGCGGAGGGGACCGCCCACCGCTTGATCACATAATCTATGTACAGGATCGCGGGCCGTTCCGACAAGGGTGCTCGACGCCGGGCCGTGCCAAACGATTGCGCGCCGGGCGGCCTTCGCCTAGGAGACCGCGTCCTCGTCTCCCTCGACATCGCAAGACCCATGACCGACATGCCCCCCAACCGCCTCGCCTCGAGCCCCAAAAGCCCGTTCTACGACGAGGCCATGCTCGAGCGCGGCATCGGCGTGCGCTTCGACGGCGCCGAGAAGACCAACGTCGAGGAATATTGCGTGAGCGAAGGCTGGGTGCGCCTCGCCGCCGGCAACGCCAAGACCCGCAAGGGCGAGCAGATGACGATCAAGCTCAAGGGCAAGGTCGAGCCCTATTTCCGTACCGCGGACGCCGCCGAGGACAAGGCGAGCGCCGAGGGCGGGGCCGGCGCCGACTGATCTTACGTGACACGATCTTGTGCGATGCATCCCAAGGTAGCCTGCGGCATTGACGCCACGCGACCACAGGAGTCCGCACCATGAAGATCCCCGCTTTCACTTTATCCGCCGTCCTCGCCTCGACCGGCCTCGCCGCCATGCTGCCGGCACAGGCCGCCGCCCCGTCGGCGCAGGACAAGACGTTCGTCGACACCGTCGGCCCCGGCGGCATGTACGAGGTCATGCTGGGCAAGCTCGCCGAGACCAAGGGCTCGTCGCAGGACATCAAGGACCAGGGCAACACCGAGGCCCATGACCACCAGCTCGTCGGCGACAAGCTCGCCGCCGCCGCCAAGGATGCCGGCATCCCGGTGCCCGACAAGCTGACGTCCGAGTTCCAGGCGCAGTACGACAAGATCAGCACGCTGTCGGGTGCCGCCTTCGATTCCAAGTACCTCTCCGACATGAAGAAGGTCCACGCCGGCGACGGCGCCGCCTTCCTCAAGGAATCGAAGGAGGGCTCGAACCCGATGCTGAAGAGCTTCGCCGCCGAGACCTTCAAGATCGTGCAGCGCCACATCGGCGAGCTCGAGGCCAAGACCTCGCTGAAGTAGGACCTCGCTGAAGTAGCGCTCCTACTTCACCGCCGACAGCACCTTGAACCCGTTCGCCTCGGCGAGCGGGTTCACGCGTTTGAAGGCGGCCTTCAGCGTGGCCTCGTAGGGCAGGTGCTTGTTGGCGACCATCCACAGATGGCCGCCGGTGCGCAGGCCGGCGGCCGCCTTCTGGACAAAGGCGATGCCCAGCCCCTTGTCCTCCTCGCCGGCGGCGTGGAACGGCGGGTTCATCACCACGAAGTCGAGGCGCTCCAGGACCACGCTGCGGATGTCCGCCCACAGGTGCGTGGCGCGGGGATCGGCGGCGTTGCGGCGGGCCGCATCGATGGCCCGGCGATCGATGTCGATGAGCGCCAGCGCCGTCACCTTGTCGGAGGCGAGCACGGGATGGGCCAGCACGCCGATGCCGCAGCCGAGGTCCGCGCCTTTGCCGGAGAGGCGCGGCAGCGTCTCCATCAGCAGCGCCGTGCCGGGATCGAGCCTGTCCCAGCTGAACACGCCGGGCTGCGTCCACAGGCCGAGCTCCGTCTCGAGCCGGGGCGCGCCGGCCTCGATCGCGGCGTCGATGCCGTCCAGCGCATCGGGCCGCACGCCGCTGCAGATGCGGTGGTGCGCCTTGGGCCGATCGTCGACGCTGCAGCCGAAGGCCGCGAGCTCGCCGGCGAGGCGCGAGCCGCCGGCGTCCTTGGGGGCGAGGATCGTGAACGCCGCGCCGGGCGCCAGCGCGCGCAGCGCCAGCGCGAGGTCGTGGCGACGCTCGATCGTGCCGGGAACGGCGAGCATGGCGAGGCTGGCGAGCGCGCCCGGCGCGAGATCCGCCAGCGCGGTGGCGCCCGGAACGAGGGGCGACAGCTGCGTGGCGCCTCCGGACGTCGGGGCGAGGGCGGCGGGCGGGTGACCGAAGATCGCGGGAAAAGGCGGTGTGCTCATCGCCGCGCCTTAGCACGACGCGGGCGAATCCCGCCCGTTCCACGGGGGAGGATCACATCAGGAAGACGATCGCGCCGATCCAGATCGCGGCGGAGATCAGGAAGGTCACGGCGGTGAAGCCCATGACGCGCTGGATGCCGATGCCGGCGATGGCCACGACCGGCAGCGCGAAGAACGGCTGCAGCATGTAGGCGACGTTCTCGCCGGCGGCCACCGCCATCGCGGTCGAGGCCGGCGAGGCGCCGAGCTGCACCGCCGCCGGGATCACGAAGGGTCCCTGCACCGCCCAATGGCCGCCGCCCGAGGGCACCAGGAAGGTGATGAAGAGCGAGCAGGCGAACGACCAGATCGGCAGGGTGTGGGCGCTGGCGACGACGACGAAGGCCTTGGAGATGACGCCGGCGAGCCCGGTGCCGTTGAGGATTCCCATGATGCCGCCGTAGATGGGATAGAGCAGGATCATCGAGCCGACCTGCTTGGCCGCCTCGTTGATCGCGCCGAAATAGGCCACCGCCGAGCCGTGCAGGCCGACGCCGAGCATCAGGAACACCCAGATGACGGTGTTGACGTCGATCGTCGGGCCCTTGGCGAACCAGGCCGCGCCGAGCGTCGCCAGGCCGGCGAGGCTGAAGGCCCAGGCCCACAGCGGCCAGCGTTCCAGTCGGCGCGCGGGCGCGTCGGTGCCGCCGCGCAGGATCTTCGGGGCGGCCGGCGCCTCCGGCGGCGGCTCGAAGACCACGGCGTCCTCGTCGCGCGGGCGGATCAGGATGAAGGCGATCGGCACGCAGACCACGATGAGCAGCGTGGCGACGAGGTTGTAGGGCTGGAACACCATGTCGGCGAAGGGCGTCACCTTGCCGGTCACCTTCTCGATGATGTTGAGCTTGTTGCCCTTGGAGGCCTGGGTCAGCGCGATCGAGGAGGAGAAGCCCGTCGCCCACACCACCCAGCCGGAATAGGCGGCGGCGACGATCCAGCCGAAATCGACCTTCATGCGCCGCGCCACCTCGCGCGACAGGATCGCGGCGACGACGAGCCCGAAGCCCCAGTTCAGGAACGAGGCGAAGGCGCAGACGAGGAAGGTGAGCACGACCGCCTGGTTGGCCGTCTTGGCGAGCGAGATCAGGCCGCGCAACCCGCGCAGCACCGGCGGCGCGCTGGCGAGCGCGTGCCCGGTGACCAGGATCAGCACCATCTGGAAGGCGAAGGCGAGGATGTCGAAGGTGCCGGCGTACCAGGAGGCGACGATGACGTCGGGCCGCCCCGTCGGCGCCAGGGCCCAGGCTCCGAGGCCCGTGGCGAAGGTGAGCGCGATGGCGATCACGAACGGATCGGGCATCCAGCGCTCGAACAGCGACACCGACAGCGCGACGAAGCCGCGTCGCGCTCGGGGCTTCTGATGGTCCGCGATCGCCGTCATCGTGTCTGCCCCGTCCTGCCGAGCCACGAAGCAGCGTCGCGCCGGAAATACAAGCTGCCGAATGGTCGGAGCCCGCGTCGATCACCGCGGTCGTTAGGACTTGCACGCCCGCAGGCCATCCTATTCGATGCTTTGGTGCGATTCCTTGTGTTTTGTTGACCTGCGGCCACCACAATTGGCGTGAACAAAGCCGGAGTACGCTCCCTACGCTGATTCGAGCAGGGTTCGTTCCGGCGTTGTTCGCCGCGTTAAGATCGTCGGCACCGCTGACCCGGAACGGTACGAATGCGAACAAACCGGGAGGTCTCGCACGCAGCGATTCGGGCGCGGTTCGTTCCGGGGCCGTTCGAAGCGTGAAGATGGCGCCGAGCGCTTGTGCCGAAACGACACGCCTCGTCTCGTGACGGGTGGCCGAGGGTCGCGTCGCATGGCTTTCGCGAAAGGCTCCCTCTCTCCTGCGGTGGGTAAACCACCATGCCGCCACGCCCCGCGTTGCGCTCCCACCGCGAACCTGAGATGCAAAGGCTCGGCGCGGATCGGCCCGCGCGAAGATCCATGGGGTGGCGATGTCGGATGCCTGCACGTCGGGGCTCGATACCGGTTTCGTGGGGCTCGGCTTTCTGAAGGTCGGCTTTCTCGGCATTGTCCAGGGCATCACCGAGCTGCTGCCGATCTCCTCCACCGCGCACATGCGAATAGTGCCGGCGCTGCTGGGCTGGCGGGATCCGGGCTCGGCCTTCTCCGCCGCCATGCAGCTCGCCGCGCTCGCCGCCGTCGTGTCCTACTTCTGGGCCGACGTGCGCGGCCTGGCCGAGGGCGTGGTCGCCGCGGTCCGACGCCGCGACTTCGCCGACTGGAACTTTCGCTTCTTCGTGTGGATCCTGCTCGCCACGGTGCCGCTCGCGGTCGGCGGCCTCGCGCTCAAGTCCAAGCTCAACGCCTGCAACTCGCCGCTGCGCACGCTGGCAGTCATCGGGATCGCCTGCCTCGTCATGGGTGCGCTGCTGGCCTATGCCGAGCGCGCCGCGCGCCATACCCGCACGATCGACAACGTGTCCCTGAAGGACGCGTTGTGGGTCGGGCTGGCGCAGATGGGCGCGCTGATCCCCGGCGTGTCGCGCTCGGGCTCGACACTGACGGCGGCGCTGTTCCTGGGGCTGCAGCGCGACGAGGCGGCGCGCTTCTCGTTCCTGCTCGGCATCCCGGCCATCGCGCTGGCCGGCCTCGCCGAGCTGTGGGCGCTGCGCAAGGCCGGTATCGGCTTGGAGGGCTGGGCGATCCTCGCGTTCGGGCTCGTCGTCGCCTCGATCTCGGCCTTCGCCGCGATCTGGGGCCTGATGCGGGTGCTGGAGCGCTTCTCGGCCTGGCCCTTCGTCGCCTACCGCCTGCTGCTGGGCGTCTTCCTCCTCGTCAGCGTCGTCTCGGGCTTCTTGCCGAACTGAGCACCGGCTCAGTTCGGTGGGACGGCAATGTCATGAGGCGGGCGAGCGCCAAGCCGGGACGATGCTGACCCGAAAGGCCGTCTTCACTCGCGTGCCGTGTCGCCACGTGACCTTTCCCGTCGCCATTTCCCGTCTCGAGCTGCCGCGGCCCGCCTCCCCCGAACGCCATACCGTACTTTCGAAGGTCTGGACCTTTCGCCCCGGTTGCGAGAGCTTGAGCCAAGCGCAGAGCCGTACCGGGAACCAACTATGTCGACGAGCACCTACGATGCCGCGCCGCCGCTCGCCGTCGCGCGTACCGGCCGGCAGCTGACCGCCTATCCCTCGCGCGGCGTGCGCCGCTTCCACCTCGGCCTGACGGTGCTGATCACCGTCGCTTTGTACTACGCGCTCTACGTCAACGGCGGCGTCGCCACGCTGATGCTGCCGGCCTTGAAGATGCCGTTCCCCGTCTTCGTCGGCATCCTCGCCGTCGGCAGCGCGCTCGGCGCCTTCGCCTCGCTCGGCGCCGGCCTGTGCGACCGCTTCGGCCGCGCCAACCTCGTCGTCTGGGGGCTGCTGATCGTCGCCCTGATGACGCTCGTTGCCCTGCCGCTTGCGACCAACGCCCTGACCTTCGCCGTCGAGGCCTCGTTCGTGGCGTTGGTCGAGGGCGTCATCCTGGTCGCCACGCCGGCGCTGATCCGCGATTTCTCGCCCCAGGTCGGGCGTGCCACCGCGATGGGCTTCTGGACCGTCGGCCCGGTGCTCGGCAGCCTCATGGTCAGCCTGCTCACCACCCTGACGCTGCCGGTCTTCGGCACCTGGCAGAGCCAGTTCTACATCTGCGGCGTGTTCTGCCTCGCGGTGTTCGTGGCCGCCGCGGTGTTCCTGCGCGAGCTGTCGCCGGGGCTGCGCGACCAGGTCATGGTCAACGAGCACGATCGCGCCCTGGTCGAGGCCCGCGCCGCCGGCGCGGCGGAGGCGGCGGCACGCGAGGGCATGGCGGCGCCGTTCAAGCGGCTGTTCCGTCTCGACGTGATCGGCTCGGCGCTCGGCGTCTCGGTGCTGCTGCTGTTCTACTATACCTCGGTCGCCTTCGGCACGATCTACCTCGTCACCGTCGCGCACCTCTCGGTGGCCTCGGCCAACGCGGTCGGCAACTGGGCCTGGGGCACCAACGCCGTCGCGCTCATCGTCGCCGGCATCGCATCGGACAGGCTCAAGGTGCGCAAGCCCTTCATGCTGGCCGGCGGCCTCGGCGCGCTGGTCCTGACCGTCGCCTGGGCGCTGCAGGCCGAGGCCCACCCCAGCTGGATGTCGCTGGTGCTGCTGAGCAGCGGCCAATCGATTTGCGTGGCCTTCGCCTACGCCACCTGGATGGCGAGCTTCACCGAGACGGTGGAGGCCCACGACCCCGCCGCCACCGCCACGGGCCTGGCGATCTGGGGCTGGCTGCTGCGCCTGATCGTGACCGCCTCCTTCGTCGCGATCCCCTACGTGATCGACACGGTGACGCCGCTGGTCAGCGCCGGCCCCGTGCTCGCCGCCTTCGCCAAGGTGCAGGCCGCCCACGGCACGCCGAGCCCGGAGCTGCTGCACGAGCTCGGCGTGATCAAGGCCGCTGCCGCCGCCTCGCCAAGCCAATGGGCCACCTGGTACTGGATCTGCACCGCCGGGATCGTGGTGTTCCTCGCCTCGATCTTCACGATGCGCGGCCGCTGGAGCCCCGCCGCCGCGCGTGCCGACGAGGCGAAGCATGACGCGCAGACGCGCGCGGCGCTGGCCCAGATGGGCGCACCGGTGCGGTAGCCGGCACTTTTCGGCCTTCTTGCCCGGAAGCGTCTCCGCGGCGCCCGCGCGCGGCGCCACGCTCGCCCCGATGTCGCGCCTGCCGTCCTTGAACAGCCTCGACGGCGAAGGCCGGAGCTGCAGCCCGGCGAGCTCGAGACCTGAGCCGCGGAATGGCGCGTGCTGCTTGGTCAACTTCAACGAGGGCACGGTGTACTTCCTCATCTTACGGACGACCTCGCCGCGCGGGCTTCGATGGGGTGTTCGGCGTGTACCGGCAGGCCTGAGGCGCACGCGCAAAAACGGACCCGCGGCGCTGCGGCAACACTCGATCGTGCATGCGCTCCCGCCCCGCGCCGGACGATATCTTCGTTCCACGCATCATCGTCTCGAAGCATCGTTCGACTACGCGAGGCAAGCGCTCCGCGCCCGGATGGGATCGCGACCGGACGGCGCGTCTTCCCGCGAGGGGCCGGCCCTCCTAAGCTCGCGCTCTTCACGAGTGCCCGCGCCCCATGGCCCGTCTGCCCATTCCCCGCCGCCTCGCCCTCCTTGCGCTCGCGGTCCTCGCCATCGTGTCGGCCGTGCCAGCGCAGGCGCAGTTCTTCGCGCTGGGCAAGGGCTCGGCGCCGCTCGAGCCCTACGACGTCGACTACGGCGGCCTCGCCGATCCGGCGCGCCGCGTGACCTTCGAGGACAAGCTGCACTACGTGCCGCTCGGCTTCGGCTCCTACGTGACCTTCGACGGCGAGCTGCGCGAACAGGCGTGGACGCTCAACAACGCGTCCTACGCGTTGCGCACGCCGATCCAGAACAGCTACGACCTGCAGCGCCTGGTCGCGAGCGCCTACGTCCATTTCGATCCGCACCTCGCGGTCTTCGCCCAGCTCGGGCGCTTCGATTCCTTCTCCCGCATCGCTCCGAGCACCACCGAGCGCGAGGAGGGGCGGGTGCAGCAGGGCTTCGTCGAGCTGAAGCAGCGGGTCGGCGCCGCCGACGTCACGATGCGCGGCGGCCGACAGGAGGTGACGCTCGGCTCCGGCCGCTTCGTCTGGGTCAACGACAGCTCCAACGTGCGCACCACGCACGACGGCGGGCGCGCCCACGCCGCCTTCGCCGACGGCACCACGCTGGACCTTGTCTATACGCGCCCCGTCACCCCGGTGCTCGATCCCTTCGCCGATTTCGACAGCCATGCCGGCGTCTTCGGCGCGGCCTACCTCAGCGAGAGCCTGCTGCCGAACGTCCTCCACGTCGACGAATACTATTTCTATCGCCGCAACCTCGGCGGCCAGTATTCCGGCCTGACCGGCAACGAGGACCGCTCGACGCTCGGCGGCCGGGTGTGGGGCACCTTGGCGCGGCCGGGCGGCACCTGGCTCTACGATGCCGACGGCGCCTTCCAGTTCGGCAGCTTCAACGGGCGCGCCATCTCGGCCTTCGGCGGCTCGGCGCGCGCGCTCTACACCTTCGACCAGGGGACCTGGCAGCCGGGCCTGCAGCTGCAGGCCAGCTATTTCAGCGGCGGCGGCGGCACCGGCACGGGCACGATCCGCACCTTCTCCGCGCCGTTCCCGCGGCCGACGCTGCTGAACTACGTCGGCATCGACACGCTGGAGAACCTGATCGAGGCCTATCCCGCCCTCGTCCTCAATCCGCGCGACGACCTGGCGCTGCGCTTGGGCCCCGAGTTCGTGTGGCGCGCCGACGTCAACGACGCCGTCTACATCTCGCGCACGACGCCGCTGGCGGCGACCATGGCGGCGCGCGACAAGGCGCGCTTCATCGGCACCAACCTCATCGCCACCGCGCAATGGCGGGCGACGCGCAACATATCCGTCTTCGCCGAGTACCTGCACGAGCTGCCCGGCCCGGCGATCCTGCTCGCCGGCGGCCGGGCGGTCGATGCCGGCGTGCTCCAGGTCAGCTTCAAGTTCTGAGGCGGCTCAGGCCGCGGTCCAGTCCTGTAGCGTCAGGCCGGGCACGCGCTCGAACTCGCGGGTGTTGGCGGTGACCAGCACCGCGCCGCGCCGCCGCGCCTGCGCCGCGATCAGCACGTCGTAGGGCCCGATGGGGGTGCCGTTCTTCTTGAGATCGGCCCGGATGATCCCGGCCTCTTCCGCGCCATGGCGGTGTCGAGCATCGCAAACCCTCCTCGCAAAGCTCGATCTTAGCACACCCGCTGGACCCCACCCGCGTCCCCCGCTAGAACCCGCCCAACCCCATTCCTCGAAGACCGAGATTGCGAGCCCCCAAAGGGCCGGCAGCGGCCAGGACAACACATGGCGCGGCAGTTCATCTATCACATGCAGGGCCTCACCAAGGTCTACCCGACGGGCAAGAAGGTGCTCGATAACGTGCACCTCTCGTTCTACCCCGATGCCAAGATCGGCGTGCTCGGCATCAACGGCTCGGGCAAGTCCACGCTGCTCAAGATCATGGCCGGCATGGACACCGAGTACCAGGGCGAGGGCTTCGTGGCCGAGGGCGCCCGCGTGGGCTACCTGCCGCAGGAGCCGCCGCTCGTGGCCGAGCTCAACGTGCGCGAGAACGTCATGCTCGGCGTCAAGGCCAAGCAGGACATCCTCGACCGCTACAACGAGCTTGCCATGAACTACTCGGACGAGGGGGCGGACGAGATGACCCGCCTGCAGGACGAGATCGAGGCGCAGAACCTCTGGGACCTCGACTCCCAGGTCGAGCAGGCGATGGATGCGCTGGGCTGCCCGCCCGACGACTGGGGCGTGGAGCAGCTCTCCGGCGGCGAGAAGCGCCGCGTGGCGCTGTGCAAGCTGCTGCTCGAGAAGCCCGAGCTGCTGCTGCTCGACGAGCCGACCAACCATCTCGACGCCGAGACCGTCAACTGGCTCGAGGGCCACCTGCGCGACTACCCAGGCGCCATCCTGATCGTGACCCACGATCGCTACTTCCTCGACAACGTCACCGGCTGGATCCTCGAGCTCGACCGCGGCCGCGGCATCCCGCACGAGGGCAACTACACCTCCTACCTCAAGCAGAAGGCCCGCCGCCTCAGCCTCGAGAAGAGCGAGGACACCTCGCGCCAGAAGCAGATCGAGATGGAGGCGGAGTGGATGGGCTCCTCGCCCAAGGCGCGCCAGGCCAAGTCCAAGGCCCGCATCCAGCGCTACCAGGATCTCGTCGACCAGCAGGCCAACCGCATCCCCTCCTCGACGCAGATCGTCATCCCCGTCGGCGAGCGCCTCGGCACCAACGTCGTCGACTTCACCGGCCTGTCGAAGAGCTTCGGCGACAAGCAGCTCATCGACAATCTCACCTTCAAGCTGCCGCCCGGCGGCATCGTCGGCGTCATCGGCCCCAACGGCGCCGGCAAGACCACGCTGTTTCGCATGATCACCGGCCAGGAGACGCCCGACGACGGCAAGATCCAGGTCGGCGAGAGCGTCAAGCTCGGCTACGTCGACCAGTCCCGCGACAAGCTCGACGGCAAGAAGAACGTCTGGGAGGAGATCTCGGATGGGCAGGACATCATCTATCTCGGCAAGCGCGAGATCAACTCGCGCGCCTACACCGGCGCCTTCAACTTCAAGGGGGCCGACCAGCAAAAGAAGGTGGGCCAGCTCTCCGGCGGCGAGCGCAACCGCGTCCACCTCGCCAAGATGCTGAAGACCGGCGCCAACCTGCTGCTCCTCGACGAACCCACCAACGACCTCGACGTCGAGACGCTACGCGCCCTGGAGGACGCCCTCACCGACTACGCCGGCTGCGCCGTCATCATCTCGCATGACCGCTTCTTCCTCGACCGCATCGCCACCCACATGCTGGCCTTTGAAGGCGACGCCCACGTCGAGTGGTTCGAGGGGAACTTCGCCGATTACGAGGAGGACAAGAAGCGGAGGTTGGGCGTGGACGAGCTGGTGCCGCACCGGATGAAGCATAAGAAGTTTGCGCGGTAGGGGCCGCGTCGACTTCTGCCTCACCTACGCTGTCTTAATCTACTAAGGGAAATAAACCATATCGTCCGACTTTTTTGTTCTTTGTGAATTGGACAACATGAGACTGATCAGGTAACCATTTTGGTAACGGTCTGTTCTCGATTATGATGACCTGGCAATCAGCGGGAAGTCTAGCTATTGTCCACCGGTAAAAACAGTCATCGACCTGCGTTCCCCGCAGATCGTCGGCTTGCCCCTCTGGTTTCCAGTACGCGAGCAAAGGTGAGTCCAGAGCGAGCAATCCAAGATGTGGATTTGCCTTTTCCAAGCACCGTTTCATCAGTGTAAGTAGAAATGCGGCGCACGTGATCGCGCGTAATCCTTTGCCTTGGTCGCTCCGCCTTCGATTGCCAATTATTACATCTGTGCGCGGGGCATCCCACGCAACGCGCGCTCCCGCGTGTTCTCCGGGAAAGTCCCAAGCCGAAAGCACCGCTTCGATCTCTTGAGCGAAAGAAACCGTCTCTGCGGTAGGAATGGTGGCTCCCGGTACAGCGCTGATTTGCGCCTCTGCCTCCGCAAGCACTTGATCTGTAGCCTCTAGGTCTGTCCGCAGCGACGCGACGATATCTGCGTCGAGAAGCTGCTTGCGAAGTTCTCGGGCTTCGCGATCAAGGTCTCCGACACCTCTGCGCTTCTCGCGCAGGACAGAATTTAAGTTTGAGGCGTGACGGAAAGCGCTCTCGTAATCAGTGATTGCTCTGTCAGTCCGTTCTCTGAGTTGGCCTCCTTCGGCACTAAGTTGCTCTCTGGTCTCCACCAGTCCTGAGCGCAACAGTGTGATTCGATCAATCTCGGCGCCAGCCGCAACAATAATCGATTCCGGATCGACTTCGCATTCCCTAAGATGTGTTTGCGCCTCTGGCAGCGCGCCGCAAAAGGGGCAAGGACCGGGATGCAAAGCTTGGAAGATCGCGCCTGACTCTCGGATCGCTTCAAGCCGCCCAAGATCGGACTCGTAATGTTCGTCCAGAAGTGCAAAGCGCTGAAGCAAGCCGTCGACTTCTGTCTGGCGCCGGCGCGCCACGTAGACAAAGCGATCAAGAACGCGCGATCGATTGACGGTGTCTTTATGCCGTCGCTCATCTTCTGCAACATCTTGACCAATATCAGCCATTTGCTGCTGCAACTGCGCGAGCTGTCTCCGACGGCGGTCGATCTCGTCGGCAGTTGGAAGCTTACTTTGACGTTGTTCTACGAGCGTGGCGAGAGCATCGCGGCTTGACCGTGATCTAGCATGGCTATCGCGCGCTTCGCGAATAGCGACTAATGCCGAATCATCAACGCCAGTCAAGAAAAATTTGAAGGCCGACTTTTCGATAGTATTATTAACTTTATTTTGCGTGAGCACTGGCGAGATAGTTTCAAAGATGCGTGTTTCATTTACTAGCGATAATAAGACAAGGTGGCGAAGTGACAAAGACACCGTTGCAAAATCGCGGTCACGTCGAAGCCGGCAAGCATCAAGACCAAGAAGCACAAGTAGGCGTCGCGATAGATTGTCCTCTCGCTCACTAGAATGTGACGGCTTGAGAACATCGCCTTCCTTTGTGAGTTCGTCGTGATGGCCCGCGCGCCAGAGATAGGCACCCCCCTCAGTGGATCGTTGTACCGTGAACGTTTTACCATCGGTGAGCGACGCGTGCATCACTACGCGGTCGTAACCGGCACGCTCAGGTAGCTGGCGTAACTCAGTCGAACTGCCCAGCATGAAGTCGATTGTATCGATTACAAATGATTTGCCGGTGTCGCTGGACCCACAGATTACGTTCAGGCCGGCCTTCAACGTGAGTCGCGCGGCTGGTTTGTCAGGGCCGTGGTAGGCGAGTTGATCCACGCGTAGCCTAGCCCTACTCATCCGTCTTCACCTACGCCCATCGCCGCTACCACCCGCTCGCCCATTGTCGCGGCCAGCGATATTTCCGATCCATCGCCAAAATGCTCGATCGTCCACGACGCGCGCGCCGAAAGAGCTTGGTGATAGTCCGTGGTAAGACTACTCACGAAAGGCGCAGCCGTTTCCCCGGCCTCCCAGAGAAAGCCATCGTCCGTCATACGCTCGCTGACAAGTCCCCTGCTCTGGAAAAGCAAAAGCGCTTGCTGTATCAAGTTACGACGCACAAACGGTTCCGCAATTCGATATGGGGAAGCTGGATGAACGCTCGGGGGCCCGCCGAAGTCATCTGTGTGCACCAAAACATGGTCGAGCATGACAAGGTAATCAAGCGACAACCTCCGCGGATAGGAAGTGGTCAGCAATATTAGTAGGCGCACTCCTGCTTCTAATGGAGTATTAAAAATACGTGGCGCGATACTCATTTCAGCGCCCAATCGAAAATATTTCCGTTGACGAGTTGGTGGCAGATACCCTGCTTGTCGGCTACATCCATTACCGAGTAAAGCGCATTGCTAGCAGCAGGCATCAGCGCAGCCGTTTTCAGAACGTTGTTTACGCGCTCGAAGGAATTCGCGTAGGTGCCGTCGAGATCAGGCGTGACAGTTTGAAGGACATCTTCTTGTATGCCTTCAAACGTACCTGGCTGTGTAGGGTCTCGGGCAAACTCTCTGAGTGACTCCGCGCAATAGAACTGCACTCGGCATCGATCAAAATGTCGTCGCTCAGCAGGCTCCTTGTCAAGGCTAGCGAGGTCAACAGACGCGGCGCCGCGGCGCTCGGCATAGACAGCAAATAGCTGTGTCGTGTAACGAGCTTCCGTTGGATTTAGACTCACCGGCGGTTGCTCTGACGTCGGTCTAGACGGCAGGCCGCCGCCGAAGGTGGTGACGTAATATGCTGTGCCCTCAAGGTCTCTGAGAGTCTCCTCAATCGACAAGGGACCGAAAATACCAAAATGGGTCTTTTCAATAAGCTCCTTCAGCACGCCGTCGAAATCTACCTCTTGTGTCGATATATTGTTACGGACGTTTTTATCCCAACGATCGATGAGACCTTGCTTCAGGAGCGTAGGATTTGTCAAAAGATGCTTCGCTGAGGTTCCGATGCCGTTCGAGCATAGAAATCTCATCGAGTGTGGAAGAGCGTAGTCGCCATTTGAGGCGTGCCAGAAAACTTTTCCAATTTCAGGCCAAAGATCCGATGGGGCAAGCACTCTCCCGTAACGCTTACATTGTATGTTATGCCAAATTCCGAGACATTTATCTTTGCTTTCCCAGCAGATCACGTCCCGGCCCATGTCGCCGGGGCCACCAAAGCGTTCGACGCCGTGGAAGCGACCCTTGATACGACTCATCCAATGAAGCACCATTGTCTCGAACGCTCCATCGTCCATCAACTGCACTCTTGCAGCTGGCGGAATAGGAGGTCCGGTAAAAAGCTGGGGGTAAGGTATTTTTGGCATCGTCCAATTTTAACGAGCACACAGGCCAGAGTGCAACTTCAATAGGATTGGTTCGCGTTGGAAAAAAGGCTTGTAAGCTGTCTCGCGCGTTATGTCGCTTCCTCTCGTCGAAACCGCCGCCCAGGATGCGCGACCTGTCGCGCGGCTCGCGCGAACCCAACCTTGAATGCGCGGCTGGCAGGGCGACCCATTTGGATTTTGTTGTCAATGACGCGGGTGAAGCCCGCGCCGTCTCCGGCGCTCGCGGAGCCTAGACAAGACAATCCGGATGGGTTCGGATCGGCGGTTCCTTCGAAGGATGGCTTCGCCGAGGCTCGGCGACGGCAGAGCGGGCTTTCGATGACACAACTGAAGACCTGTCTGCTCGCCCCCGTCCCCGCCGTTTACGACGCGGCGCGCCTGCTTGATGCCGCGGTGACGGCCCATCTGAACGGTCGTTTCGAACTGGCGGCGGAATTGATCGATCTCGCGAATAAGCCGGCCGTGCGCGACTGGGCCGAAGCGCTCTGGGGCAAAGGCGGCCCCTGGAGCCGACCGCTCTGCCTCGACGACAACCTCCCTTCGATCCCGAAGGCGGAACGCGTGGCGCTCCGCATGCCGACGGAGCTGGAAAAGCGCGCGCTGATCGATCGCGACGGCTGTCACTGCCGGTTCTGCGGTGTTCCCCTGGTCCGCAAAGAGATCCGCGAGCGGATGCACGCCGCTTATCCGCAACAGCTGCCGTGGGGCAGCACCAACGCGTCGCAGCATGCGGCCTTCCAGGCTCTCTGGCTGCAATACGACCACCTCGTCCCGCACGCTCGCGGGGGCAGCAACGCGCTTGAGAACATTCTGGTCACCTGCGCGCCATGCAACTACGGGCGGTCGAACCTCACGCTTCTCGAGGTCGGCGTGAGCGACCCGCGCGAACGCGAACCTGTCCGCTCGACGTGGGACGGTCTGGAGCGTTTCGTGTAGGCGCCAGCCGTCGCGCGGGCCCAGCCTTGTGGGCACGGCGAGCAGGCCATCCGGATGGCTTCGGGTCAGCCGTTCCTTCGAAGGACGGCTCCGCCGTTGCTCGGCAACGGCGGGGCGGCTCTTCCTTCTCCCGGTCGCCGCTACGGCATGCACACATCTCGCAAAGCCCATCCTTCGACGATGGCTTTGAAATGCTGCAGGCCGTAGTGGAGAAAGGGGGGCAGATCCCTTTCTCATGCAGCTCGCCAGCGGAAAACCTCGCCAGGGGCAAACCGGCGGAAAGGGCCGCGCTGTCGCCGGACTGTCCCCTTCTCCCTCTTGCGGGAGAAGGTGCCCGAAGGGCGGATGAGGGGTCGGGCGACCTGTCCGGCAGGTCGCCTCGACGCGAAGGGCTCCGACGAGGAGAGGTGACCCGACCCCTCATCCGGCGCTTCGCGCCACCTTCTCCCACAAGGGGAGAAGGCGTCCCCCGCTTGGTTTCACCAGGGGCGGACCCGGATGTGTGCATGCCGTAGCGCGAAGCGGGAGAAGGATTGCCCCCAGCTTGGCTCGCAATGACGGCGCTTACCCTGCCGCGATCTTGGCCGTCGCCGCCTCCACGTCGAAATCGGCCGCCAGCAGGGCGTCGAGCGTGAAGGGGCAGGCGTCGCGCGCGCGGGCGCCGTGGTCCTTCAGGAAGCGCTGGGACGCGCGGCAGCCGCCGGTCCAGATGTCGTCGACGTCAAGGAGGCGACGCATACCGGGCGAGACGGCGCGACGTGCCGCGAGCTGGAAGTTGACGACTTCGGCATGCCAAGGGGCGGCGTCGCGCGAGGCCGGGGCGGCGTGCAGCTTGACGAGATGCTGGATGACGAGGCCGAGATACGACATCAACTCGCGCAGGTCGCGCTTGCCCAAATCCTCGATCTCCTCCGCCAGATGCGTGATGTCGACAGGCGCCAGATCGACCGCCGGTTGCCCCGGCAGGGCGCGCAACGCCGCCGCCTGCCGCTGTGTCCAGCGAAAGAAATCCTCGTCGTAGAGGCCGGATTCGAAGCCCGGCCGCTCGTTGCGGGTCATCATGGGTCTCGCTGGCCGATCCGGCCTTGCCTCGCTGCGTGGACCGACGATATCACCATCGTCAGGGAGCCGACACAGTCGCCGGCCCAGCCTGGCCGGACAGGAACCGGCCGCCCTCTCGGTCATTCTACCAACAAGCCTGGTTCGGGATGGGGCCGGTGACGCAGCGCGCCGCATCGCGCCGCAAAATGGGGATGTGTGATCGCGAGGGGGTGTATCCCCGGCGCCCGCGTTGCAGCATGAACGTCCGGGCACGGAGAGGGCGATGGCAGCGGGGCACGGCATCCAGAAGACCTTGCGCGATGTGACCCTGCGCGATGTGACCCTGCGCGATGTGACCCTGCTCGACATGGCCCGGCGCGACGGGCCGGGGCGCGCGGTCGCCGCGGCCGACGTCGCGGCGTGGGAGCGGGCGGAGGGCTGGGGCTCGGAGGCGGCGGCGGCGGCGGTGGCGCGGCGCGACATCGAGCGCTGGATCCCCGGCCTGCCGGCGCGCCGCACCTACAAGGTGCTGGGCTGGATGGCCGTGGCCGCATTCCTCGTCGATGGCGCGCTGGCCTGGGCGCCGCCCTCGGTCGGCATCGACACGGCGGACACCTGGGTCCGCTACGGCACGGCGATCGTCTTCGTGGCCGCGGCGGCCTGGAGCCTGCTCTCGGAGGTGCGCGGCTGGGAGGGCAGCGACGCCGCGACGTGGTTCCTCAAGGCCCGCGTCAAGCGCTACGATAAGCGGCTGGCGGCGCGCCGCCGGGCGTTGCGCGACACCGTGATCGCCGTCGGCGCGGACGGGCTCGCCGTCTATCGCGACGAGGGCGGGCGCGCCACGCACGAGACGCTCGCGCCCGAGGCGATCCTCGACCTCGCCCTCGAGGCCGGCGCCGGCCATATGGCGCTGCGCCTCACCACGGCCGCCGGCACCCGCCGCTTCGCCTGGCTGCCCCGCGAC
The DNA here is from genome assembly GCA_965198715.1 of Beijerinckiaceae bacterium. Lineage (GTDB taxonomy): Bacteria > Pseudomonadota > Alphaproteobacteria > Rhizobiales > Beijerinckiaceae > RH-AL1. The sequence goes on along the minus strand of CBDAPV010000001.1, from coordinate 1,475,970 downwards.
CCCGCCTTCGAGGCGGCGGTGGCCCGGCTCGCCGGCGCGGAAGACTCGGGCTCGGCCGCGCGGGTCGAGGCGGAGGCCGGGGCTCGCCCCGGGTCCGGCCGGAGCGCCTGACGGGCATGAGGTCGTGCGGACGCACGCCCGATGACTGGGCGTGGGCGCCGGCCATTCCCGACGCCGGGGCGCATCGTTGCCGCGGGGTGAAGCGTCGTTGCGATCGAACGATTCATCGGTCGCGCCGCGGTATCTTGGCGGCATCCATCAGCTGCGCCGAGGCCAGCCGCCGAGGCCTGGCGGCGGCGCCCCCGCGAGGCGTGTCGGCGAACGGCGACGCGAAATCGGACGTTGTCGCGGTTCGCGCCGATGGCCGGCGTCTTTGTCGCCGTACCCTGACAGCGGCCCGCTCTCTTGTCGCGGTACCCTGACTTTGGCGGGGCCAGATGTCAAAAGCCCCGGGGCGTGGCGCCGGCTGTCCCCCGGGGCGAAAGACCGGTGGACGCGGCGCGATGTTTAGGTTATGTTACCTAGATCAATCGAGGCCGGCGATCAAGGGCGCCGCGCCTCCGCCTTCCACCTCACGGATCCTCCATGACCATGAAGACCATCGTCGTCGCCGGCTCCGGCGTGCTCGGCTCCCAGATCGCGTTCCAGAGCGCCTTCCACGGCTGCGACGTCACGATCTACGACGTGGCGCAGGGCCAGCTCGACAAGCTCGGTGGCGTGTTCGACAGGCTGGCAGAAGCCTACGTCCATGACCTCGGCGCCTCGGCCGAGGCGCTGGCGGCGGCGCGCGGGCGGATCACGGCGACGACGGTCCTCGGCGACGCCGTGCGCGGGGCCGAGCTGGTGATCGAGGCGGTGCCCGAGCACATGGGCCTCAAGGAGGCCTTCTACCGCGAGCTGGCCGGCGTGGCGCCGGCCGACACGATCTTCGCGACCAATTCCTCGACCTTCCGGCCGAGCGACCTCGCCGGCTTCACCGGCCGGCCGGCACGCTTCATCGCGCTGCATTTCGCCAACCAGATCTGGCGGCACAACACCGCCGAGGTGATGGGCCACCCCGGCACCGATCCCGCGGTGTTCGCGGCGACGCTGGCCTTCGCCACCTCGATCGGCATGGTGGCGCTGCCGCTGCACAAGGAGCAGCCGGGCTACATCCTCAACACGCTGCTGGTGCCGCTGCTGTCGAGCGCGATGTACCTGGCGGCCAACGACATTGCCGCGCCCGAGACGATCGACAAGACCTGGATGATCGCCTCCGGGGCGCCGACCGGACCGTTCGCGGCGCTGGACGTGATCGGGATGCGCACCGCCCACATGATCGCCGCCGGCCACGCCGCGGCGGGCGACGCCAATTCGGCGCGCGTCGCCGCCTGGCTCAAGGAGCGCTTCCTCGATTCCGGCAAGCTCGGCGTCGAGACCGGCGAAGGCGTCTACACCTACCCCAACCCGCGCTACCGCGACCCGGACTTCCTCAAGGGCTGAGCGCCGGCGTCACGCCTCAGAGCCGCGCCGTGGCGATCCTGGCGGCGGGCGCGGCCCGCGCGATGTCCAGGTGCAGCACCTCGGCGGCGACGCGGGTGGCGAGCAGGCGATAGCCGGCGTCGCGCATGTGCAGGCCGTCGGGCGAGAGCATGTCGGTCATGGTCACCTGGCCCGAGCGGACCCAGTCGTGCATAAGGTCGGAGCGGCGGATGACCGGCACGCCCATGTCGGCGCCGATCCGGCGCACCGCGTCGCGGAAGCCGTCGCCGGTCTTCTCCAGCGCCGGGCACCATTGCGGCTCCATCAGCACCACCGCGATGCCGGCGCGGCGGATGGCGGCGATGCCGGCGCGGGTCTCGGCCTCGAAGCGCGCGAGCGGCACGTGGCGCAGCGCGTCGTTGCTGCCGGTCTGCCAGATCGCGATGTCCGGCCGTGCCGCGACGACGTCCCTGTCGAGGCGGACCATCATGTCGTCGGCATCCTCCCCGCCGATGCCGCGGTTGGCGACGCGCGCTCCGGCCGGCAGCACCGCGCGCAGCATGGTCTCGAGTTGCGCGGGATAGGCGGCGGCGGGGCTGGAGGCGCCCACGCCTTGCGTCGAGGACGAGCCGAAGGCGACGATCCTGAGCGTGCGATAGGCGCCGGACCGCGTCGCGCCCGCATCCGACAGGCGCGACGAGGTGCAGACTACGGCAGCCATGACGGCCAGCGCGATGAGAGGGAGGCGGACCATGACGGGAGTCCTTCCGCCCGTGTTTCGCACAGGCGCTACGGCAGTTCGAGGGGATGGGGAAAAGAGAACCGCCGATCGCCCCGTTGCGACGTGCCGTACTCCTGCTCCACCTTCGCACAAGCTATCAATTTTCCGCAAGAGGCCACTTTGGATGCAGGATGCTTTTTCAAGCAGGAATCGCTGTGCGCGAGCTTCGGCCGTAAATCAGCCGTGTCGGCATACGGCCCCACGAAACGTCGCGCGAGGATCGTTTGTCGGGGAACGCGCCGGTGGCACGCTTACATGTCGACGTACCGCGACAGGGGGCCGCTTCCTTGTCGCGGTACCCTGACTTTGGCGGGGCCACATGTCGGGGTTACCGACACGCCAACCCACCGGCGCCGAGAGCAGCGAGAGGGATGGACATGGCGTGCGGCTTCGGTTAAGTTACCTAGATCGCGGAGAGGCCTTGGCCGAGACCCGTGCTGGAGAAGGACGCACCATGAAGCTCTATTGGGGACAGTACACCTGCGCGATCGAGATCGCGGCGCTGCTCGACGAGGCGGGCGCCTCCTACGAGGCGGTGAAGGTGGACACCGGCGCGGGCGAGCAGCACGGCGCCGCCTTCAAGGCGATCAACCCCAAGGGCAAGATCCCGGTGCTGGTGCGCGACGACGGCTCAACCCTCACCGAGTACCCGGCGATCGCGCTGTGGATCGCCCACACCCATCCCCAGGCCGCGCTTTGGCCGCGCGACCCCGAGGCCGAGGCGCGGGCGGCGCAGATGATGTTCTACACCATCGACACGCTTCACGGGCAGGCCTTCCGCCGCCTCTTCTTTCCCAAGGAGTTCTGCAAGGACGAAGTGCACCTGCCCGCGGTGAAGGCCGACGGCAAGGCCATGGCGACGGAGGGCTTCGAGGTTCTCGCCGAGCAGCTCGGCGATGCGCCCTACGCCGCCGGCGAGGCCTTCTCGATCGCCGACGCCACGATCTTCTACACGACGCGCTGGGCCAGGCTGACCAAGGTGCCGATGCCCGCCGCCATCGAGGCGCTGGCCGGGCGCGTCGGCGCGCGGCCGGCCTTCGCCAAGGCCGTCGCCACGCTGGTCTGAGCCCGACGGGGAGTTTCGATGGCGGGCGCGCGAACGGGCGGGAAACGTCGCCGAGACGGTGGCCCTACGCGGCCACCTACTTCCCGCAGGTCAGCATGACCCTGACCGGGTGCTCGTGGGCGCGGTCCAGCCGGAAGCCGCTGGCGCTGGTAAACACCTCTTCCCGGATCGGCTTGCCCGCCGCATCGAGCAGGGTGACCGGGATGGTCTGGTGCTCGATGATCGCCTGGACGAAGTAGACCTGACGGCCCGGGGGACAGCTGTGGATCACGTCGGTGTGCGGCGCGATGGTGAAGATCTCGAGCGCGGGTTCGGGCGTCTCCTCCGCCGACGCGCCGAGCGCCGGAGCCAAGGCCAAGGAGACGGCAAGCAAGAGCGGCACGATCCGCATGGGACACTCCTTGGAGGCTGCACCATGATGCGATGCGGCGAGGTGGGCTTATCCGCAAAGCCTCGCCTGCCTCAAGCCTGGACCAGCGCGCCGGCGGTGCGCCCCTTGCGCAGGTAGGGCATCGCGGTGGCGAGCTGGACCAGGATCAGCGCGCCCCAGACCGCGCGATGCGCCGCCGCCGGATGGCCGCCGGATGTGCTCGGCCAAAAGCCCAGCGCGATGCCGATGCCGGCCTGGATCGCGAAGATCGCGCCGAACAGCAGCAGCGTGAGGCTGGTGTTGACGCGCCCGACCATCGCAGGCGGCGCGGCCTCGACCAGCACGCTGTAGGTGAGGACGCCAGTGCCGCCGAAGAAGCCGTAGGCGCTCCACAGCAGCGCCGGCGGCAGCGGCGCGCCGGCGACGATGACGATCTGGTCGAGCACGAACAGCGCCATGCCGATCCCGCTGAAGCGGGTCAGGCTCAGCCCGAGCCGCTCCACCCGCCGCGCTGCGAGACCGAAGACGAGGCTGCCGGCCATCATCGCCAGGCCGAGCACCGACACCAGCGTGGCGGCGCGGGCGGCGTCGAGATGGCCGACGTCGCGCATGTAGGCGCCGACCCAGAGCGATTGCGCCGCGTAGAACACGCCCTGGGTGGCGGCGGAGAACGGCGCCACCCGCCAGAAGAAGCGCGAGCCGAGCACCGCGCCGGTGCCGCGCAGCTGCGCGGCGAGGCTGCTGCGGCGCTCGGCTTCCGGCACCTCCGGCGTGCCGAGCATGAGCAGCGCCGCCGCGGCCAGGGTCAGCAATGCGAGACCGACGCAGACGCTCCGCCACGTCGCCTCGACGAGGATCCAGCGCAGCGGCGTGCCGACAAGCACGCCGCCGAGCCCGCCGATCGCCAGCACCAGGCTGTAGAGCAACGGCAGCCGCGCCACCGGAAACTGCGCCGCGATGGCCTTGCAGGCCCCGCCGAAACACACCGAGACGCCGACCCCGATCAGCAGCCGGCCCAGCATCATCGCCGGCAGACCGCCGGCGCTGCCGAAGATCGCGATGCCGAGAGCCGCCACGACGAGCAGCGCGGCGTTGGTGCGGCGCGCGCCATAGCGATCGAGCAGGACGCCGGCGGGGATCTGCGCCGCGGCGAAACCGAGGAAATAGAGGCTGGTGAGCAGCCCGAGGTCGCCGGACCCGAGCCCGACGTCACGCGTGATGAACGGCGCGAAGCCGATGTTCACGCCACGGTAGAGGTAGGAGACGAAGTAGCCGAGCGCGAACAAGACGAAAACCCGCGCGCGCGCGCCGGCGGAGGACGCTGGTGTCAAGGCCGCTGGCTGCGAGGACGCTGGTTGCAAACCGATGGGCGCCGAGCCGACCGCCGGGTGGGTCGCGAGCCCTACTTCTTCTTGTCCGCGGCGGCGCCGATCTTCAGCGACGGCGCGGCGGCGATGCTCTTGACCTTCTCTTTCTTGGGCTTCTTGGCTTCCTTGTTGCCGCGCACCTGACCTTTGGCCATGGCTCCAACTCCCGGGCCCGGACGCGCCCGATGCGCGCCGGAGACTCGTGAGTGTAGCGCAAGTCGCAGGGGGCCAAAGCGTTATCTTGCGGCCGCGCGCCGCGGTTTAGGTTCAACGATCGGCTCAGGCGGCGCGGCGATCCAGCCTTCGGTTCACTGCGCGCCCTGCGTCGGGTCGACGGACTGGAACATGAACTTCAAGGGCTTGTTGTAGACGTAGGGATTGGCGAGCACGACCGGCTCGTCGCGCGCGGGCGTCGCGGTCACCGGAATCGGCGGCGGGGACGGCGGCACCATGGCGAGGGAAGGCGGCGGCGCCAGGGCCGCCGCGACGGGCGCAGGCGCGGGAGCCACCGGCGTCAAGGTGGCGGCCACGGGCGGCGCCCCGAAGGTCGTCGGCGAGGAGGGCTCGGCGACCGAGGGCTTAGAGACCGGCGGCTTGGCGACCGCGACTTTCGACACCGAGGCCTTCAATACCGGGACCTTGGCCACGCGCGCCTTCTTTCGGGCCGGCCGCTTCGGCTCGGCTGCCGGTTCGGGCGCCGCCGCAGTGCGCGTCGGCGCCGGCGAAGCCGCGACCGGGCTCGGCACGGCGGCCACCGGCTTCGGCGCGGTCTTGTGGCCGAACAGGCCGAGGTCGCAGACCAGGCCGCCGCAGCTCTGGCCCTCGGGAACGTCCTGGGCCATGCCAACCGCGGCGAAGCCGAAGGTCAACGCCACGACCAGCGCGATCCTGGCGAGCGCAAACCTGGCAGGACGGGTTCTCGCGTCGGCATCCATCATCGGGATCCTCACTTCCGCCCCGACCCAATCACCCGGCCATCGGCCGCGCAAGCCCCTGCTCTTCGGAGAACGGCGCCTATGGCCCCTGCCCGCCGGAGACTGTATAGCGGCGGCCCCCAGCGCAACCTTCGAGCTCCCCATCACCGCTCCCCTGGCCGCCATCACCGGCGTCGGTATCGATTTCGGCACCACCAACAGCGTGGTCGCGCTGGCCCGCGCCGACGGCAGCGTCGCCACGCGCCATTGGCCCAGCGCGGCCGGCCCAACCTCGACGTTCCGCACGGCGCTGGCCTTCTGGCGCGAGGGCCGCAACGTGGCCCACGCCGCCGGGCCGCAGGCTCTGGTCCGGGCCGAGGCGCCGGGCGAAGGGCGCTTCATCCAGTCGCTGAAGACCCATCTCGCCAGCCGCGCCTTCTCCGAGACGCGGCTCTTCGGCAAGCGCTTCACCGTGGAGGAGCTGGTCGCGCTGTTCCTCCGCGACCTGCTCGGCGAGGAGCCGGTCGCGGCGCCGGTCGCGGCGGGGCGGCCGGTGGTCTTCGCCGGCCACGTGCCGGACGAGGCGCTGGCCATCGCGCGGCTCCACACCGCCTACGCCGCCGCCGGGCTGCCCGGCGCCACCCTCGCCTACGAGCCGCTGGGCGCCGCCTACTGGTACGCCCGCGACCTGCGGCGCGACGAGACCGTGCTCGTCGCCGATTTCGGCGGCGGCACCAGCGACTTCTCCGTGCTGCGCTTCTCCCGCGGCGGCGGTCCCGACGGCCGGCTCCACGCCGAGCCGCTGGCGCACAGCGGCGTCGGCCTCGCCGGCGACACGTTCGACACACGCATCGTCGAGCACGCCGTGGCGCCACGGCTCGGCAAGGGCGCGACCTTCCGCTCCTTCGAGAAGGAGCTGCCGGTGCCGGCCTACATCCACTCGGCCTTCTCGCAATGGCACCAGCTCTCGTGGCTGAAGTCCGGCACCATCCTGGCCGACCTGCGCAAGCTGGCGGCGACGAGCGCGCGCGGCGACGAGCTCGAGGCGCTGGCCACCGTCGTCGAGATGGACATGGGGCTGGCGCTCTACCGCGCCGTCGGCGAGGCCAAGGCCGCGCTGTCGGCAAGCGAGCGCGCCACGCTGCGCTTCGCCGGCTGGGGCGTCGCGGTCGAGGCCGAGATCGCGCGGGCCGACTTCGAGGGATGGATCGCGCGCGACCTCGCCGCCATCGACGCCGCGGTGGACGAGGCGCTGGCCCGCGCCGGGCTCGACGAGGGCGGCATCGACGCGGTGTTCCTCACCGGCGGCACCTCCTTCGTGCCGGCGGTGCGCGCGCTCTTCGCCCGGCGCTTCCCGGCCGAGCGCCTGCACCAGGGCGACGCCTTCCAGTCGGTCGCCTCGGGTCTGGCGCTGCTGGCGGCGGACGGGGGCTGAGGCACGGCTTGATCGATGCCGTCACCGTCGCCCGGCCAGCCGACACGGGGTGCAGCGCGGCAACACCGCTCCGGCTTTTTTCCCAGCAGCCGCTCCGGCGCACGCGCGGCCCCAGCCTCGCCACGTCCGCGACCGAATGAACCCCGACGCCAGCTTCTACGTTGAAGGCATCAAAGGAGTTCCCACTCATGCGTCTTCTTGCCAGCCTCGCCGTCGCGACAGCTTTCGCGGCGTGCCTGCCCTCGCTCGCGCAGGCCAAGGTCAAGATCCTCGTGGATCTCGACAGCCAGACCATGCACGTCGAGGCCAAGGACAAGACCTACGACTGGAAGGTCTCGAGCGGGGCGCCCGGCTACGACACGCCGTCCGGCAGCTACGGCGTGCTGTGGACCGACAAGGACCATAAGTCCGACGAATACGATGGTGCGCCGATGCCCAACGCCATCTTCTTCAAGCCGGGCTTCGCCATCCACGGCGCCTACAAGTCGAACTGGGGCCACCCGGCCTCGCACGGCTGCATTCGCCTGCCGGTGGCCAAATCGGCGGTCCTGTGGGACCTGGTGAAGATCGAGGGCGCCGAGATCAGCATCACCGGCGGCACGCCCGACGAGCCCGTCGCGATGGCCGAGCGCCCGCACCACCGGGCGACGCAGGCGGCCGACGGCGCCGACGATTTCTACGGCTACCAGGAGCCGAGAGCGCGCGCCGCGCCGCCTCCGGCCTACCGACGGCTATGCCCGCGCGCCCGGCGACAATCTCTACGGCAGCTACTACTAGGCGGCGCGCCGCTCACGCCAGCACGTCCGCGAGGTAGAGCGTCAGCGCGAGGCGTAGTTCTGGCGATGAGCCCCGGCGGCGCCGACAGTGTCGCCATCATTGCGGCCTCCTCGCCGAAGGTCGACGTGTCCCTCATCATGGCGCTGCAGGTGTCGCGCTTCCTGGTCATCCTCGCCTTCGGGCCGATGATCGCCAGGTTCGTCGCCCGCTGGGCCGAAGCCGGCAAAGGCCTCGGCCTGACCGTTAGCGCCGGCTGATGTGCGTCGTCGGAAGCTGGCCATCGAAGACCGAGGACCAGGCGAGACCGTGCTCGACGCCGCGCGGCGGCGGCGGGAACGGCTGGGCGGCCATCAAAGCGCGCATAGCGATCTGGTCGACGTCGGGGTAGCCGCTCCTGTGGCAAAAGTCCGTGATCGTCACGCGGCCGTTCTCGTCGACGTGGAAGCAGATCACGACCTGGCCGCCGGCCTGCCAGTGCGGGGTGCGCGGCAGCTTGCCGACCTTCTCCTCCAGCATGCCCTCGACCGTCGACATCCAGCGCACGTCCTCGGTGCCGCCGTAGATCTTGGTCTTGGCCGACGGCTTGGCGAAGGTCATCTGCGGCAGGGCGTCCGAGCCCGACAGGCTGGCGAACAGCTCCTTCGTCTTCTGGTTGGGCTTCGGCATCGCCTTGGCGGCCTTCGTCTTCGGCGGCTTCGGGCTCGGCGCCTTGGGGCTCTTCGGGCTCGCCTTGTCCAGCGCCTCGGCGTCGGGCTTCGACTTGTCCTCCTCCTTGCCGGCCGTCTCCTCCTTGGTGTCGGCCGGCGGCGCCGCCTCCTTGGGCGGCGCGGCGGCGGCCTTGGGGCTCGGCGTGCCCTCCTGCGGCGGCTGCGGCGCCTTGGGCACGCTGGTCTTTTCCTGGAGCTTGTCGGTCTTCAGCGTCTCCTGGTTCTCCTTGCGCGGCGCGGAATAGGCCGGGCTCAGGTCCTCCTTCGGCGGAGGAGGAGGCGGCGGAGGCGGCTTCTTCTCGGGCGGCGGCGGAGGCGGCGGCGGAGGCAAGGGCGGCAGAGGGGCTTCCGGCGGCTTCTCCACGATCACCTCGACCGGGATCTCCTCGCTCGCGGCCACCTGCATCGGCGTGTCGCGGTCGCGAAGCAGGAAGGCGGTGACGAGGACCGCGTGCACCAGCAGGACGGCGACGAGGACGAGTGTGAAACGGGCGCGCGCGGACAGCCCGACGCGAGGCCGCGTGTCGGCGATGCGCTCATCGGCAGCAGCCGTGAAATCGGTGTCCACCTCCGGCGGATCAATGGGCTGCGGGTCGTCGCTCGCCATACTCGGATCGTCACAACAGCCGGCCGGCGGATGCCAGCGGAAAAGCGCGGCTCAGCTTGCCGCAGGGTATGATTCCGCCTAGCTGCGGGGCCGATGCCACAGCGCCCGAGCCTTCGTGCCCCAGTCCGACTATTCTGAGGCGAGCGATCACCCGGCAATCCGCGGGATGCGAGCGGACGAGCTCGCGCCGCTCGCCGACCTCTGGGTCGCCTCCTGGCAGGAGGCGATGCCGGCGATCGACTTCGCCGCCCGCTGGGCCTGGATCTCGGCGGTGCTCGCCAACCCCGCCAACACGACGCTGGTCTTCGAGCGCGACGGCTCGGCGCTCGGTTTCGCGATCTTGGAAGGCACGCTGCTCCATCAGCTCGTCGTCGCGCGCGCCGCCAAGGGCAGCGGCGTGGCCGTCGCGCTCGTCGCCGCGGTGAAGGCCCAAGCGCCCGGAGGGCTGGCGCTGGAGGTCAACCAGGACAATCCGCGCGCGGTGCGCTTCTACCTGCGGGAAGGCTTCCGCCGCACCGGCGAGGGCCGCAACGCCGGCTCCGGCCTCGCCACCTGGCACATGCGATGGCCGTGAGCAGCGACGACAACGAGCCATGCCTTTGCGAAAAGCATCTCTTTGCGTGCCGGCCGCGCCGCACCCGACCGAACGGAATGGTCGCACGTCATCACGCCGCCATCGTGCCGGTGCAGACCGTCTGCGCCCGACGCCGGAGTAGCCGTGCCGCCCCTTCTGATCCCCTATCCCGTCTTCGATCCGGTGCTTGTGCACGTCTTCGGGCTGCCGATCCGCTGGTACGCGCTGGCCTATATCGGCGGGCTGATCGGCGGCTGGGCCGGTGCCCGCACTCTCGTCGCCCGCCCGAAGCTGTGGGGCACGCGCGGCCACACCAGCGTCATGTCGATCGACGACCTCGTGGTCTACATCGCCGTCGGCATCATCGGCGGCGGCCGGCTCGGCTACGTGCTGTTCTACAACCTGCCTTTCTTCCTCGCGCACCCGCTCGAGATCCCGGCCGTGTGGAACGGCGGCATGTCGTTCCACGGCGGCCTGCTCGGCGCGGCGCTGGCGATGGTGGTCTTCGCCCGCCGCTACGGCGTGGCACTCGACGGCGTCACCGACGCCGTCGCCGCGGTGGTGCCGATCGGCCTGTTCCTCGGCCGCGTCGCCAACTTCATCAAGCCGGAGCTGTGGGGCCGCCCGACCGACGTGCCGTGGGCGATGGTCTTCCCGGGCTCCGACGGGCAGCCGCGGCACCCCTCGCAGCTCTACGAGGCCGGTCTCGAGGGCCTCGCCCTGTTCGCGCTGCTGTGGATCGTGATCCTGCGCGGCGGCCTGCGCCGCGACGGCCTCGTCACCGCCTTGTTCTGCATCGGCTACGCACTCGCCCGCATCGTCTCGGAGACCTTCCGCCAACCGGACGTCCAGCTCGGCTATTTCTTCGACCAGACCACCATGGGCATGCTGCTCTCGCTGCCCCTGCTCGTCATCGGCGTGCTGCTGCTGGTGCGCGCCTATCGGCGGCCGAGGGCGGGGGAGCGGGTCGAGGTGCCGGACGCGGGTGAGCCGGGCGAGGCTGTGCCGCCAACGAAGCGTCAGGCCACGAGAGCGAGGTCGTAGGCGATCCCGTCGGCCTTCATCGTGGTATCGAAGGTCGAGGCTCGCCGCTCCCACATCGCGAGGAAATGCGCCGGCGCGGCCGGGAGGCTCGCGAGGTCGCGTCCGGCCGCGGCATGAAGGGTGGCGCGCAGGCGCCTCTGAAGAGCCGTCAGGTCGGCGGCCTGGGTGCACAGGTCGTGCTCGAGGCACTGCGCGACCCAGGTCTCCTGTTCATGGAAGATCACGACGCGCAGCGACATTCGCCTGGTCCGAACGAGAGGGTCAAAGGAAGCGTGCCACCGTTCTCCGAGAAAGCAAAGCGCGCATGCTCATGACCCCGCTCGGCGAGGAGATCCGCGCGATGATCGAGGCCGAGGGGCCGATCGGCGTCGATCGCTACATGACGCTCTGCCTGCAGCACCCACGCCACGGCTATTACACGACGCGCGAGGCGATCGGGCGCGACTTCATAACCGCCCCCGAGGTCCACCAGATGTTCGGCGAGCTCGTCGGCCTGTGGGCGGCGCAGATGTGGCTCGACATGGGGTCGCCCGCGCCGCTGCGTCTCGTCGAGCTGGGGCCGGGGCGCGGCACGCTGATGGCCGACGCGCTGCGCGCGACCCGCATCGTGCCGGGCTTCCATCAGGCCGCGCGCGTGCACCTCGTCGAGACCAGCCCGCGGCTGCGCGCGGCGCAGGCCGACAGGCTTGAGCGCGCCGGCGTGCCGGTCGCGTGGCACGCCGCCCTCGAAGAGGTGCCGGCCGGCCCGGCCATCGTGCTGGCCAACGAGTTTTTCGACGCCCTGCCGGTGCGCCACTACCTGCGCGGCGCGAGCGGCTGGCACGAGCGCGTGGTCGGGCTCGACGCGCACGGCGCCCTGGTGTTCGGTGCCTCCGCCGAGCCCGTCGTCGTCGCCGGACCGGCCGGCCGCCCCGGCGACATCCTGGAGGTGGGGCACGCCGCGATCGCTACCATGACGACGCTCGCCGGGCGCATCGCGCGGCAGGGCGGCGCGCTGCTCGCGCTCGACTACGGCCACGCCGAGAGCGGGCTCGGCGAGACGCTGCAGGCGGTGCGCGACCATCGCTACGCCGACGTGCTCGCCGCGCCGGGCGAGGCCGACCTCACCGCCCACGTCGATTTTTTCGCGCTCGCCAGGGCCGCCACGATGGCCGGCGCGCGCGCCTTCGGCCCGGTCGAGCAGGGCCGCTTCCTCACCCGCCTCGGCATCTTCGCGCGTGCCGCGACGTTGAAGCACAGCGCCACGCCCGAACAGGCGGCGGCGGTGGACGCCGCGCTCGCTCGCCTCGCCGCGCCGGAGTCGAGCATGGCGACCCTGTTCAAGGCGCTGGCCGTGACCACGCCCGGCGCTCCCGCACCGCCCGGCTTCGAGGAGCCCGCATGACCCACGATGCCTCCGTGCCCGCGATCACCGCGCCGGCCCTTGACCCGTTCCGCCACGCCTTCTTCACGCGGGACGGCGGCGTCTCCACCGGTTTCTACGCCAGCTTCAACGGCGGCGTCGGCTCGCGCGACGCGCCCGAGGCGGTGGCGGAGAACCGCCGGCGCATGGCCGCCCATCTCGGCGCCGCGAGGCTGCTGGTGCCCTACCAGATCCACTCGCCGAGCTGCCTCGCCGTCTCCGGACCCTGGGACGAGCGCCCGCGTGCGGACGCCCTCGCCACCGCCACGCCCGGCCTGGCGATCGGCGTCACCGGCGCCGATTGCGGGATGATCCTCTTCGCCGACCGGTCTGCCGGCGTGGTCGGCGCGGCCCATGCCGGCTGGCAGGGCGCCTTCGGCGGCGTGCTGGAGGCGACGCTCGACACGATGGAGACGCTCGGCGCGCGTCGGGCGGACGTGATCGCGGTGCTCGGCCCGACCATCGGCCCGGCGAGCTACGAGGTCGGCCCGGAGTTCTCCGCCCGTTTCCGCGAGCGCGACCCCGCCTACGCCGGCTTCTTCACGCCCTCGCCGCGGGAGGGCCACTCGCTGTTCGACCTGCCGGGCTTCATCGGCTACCGGCTGCGCGTCGCCGGCGTCGGCCGCTTCGAGAACCTCGCCCTCGACACCTACGCCGACGAGACCCGCTTCTTCTCCTACCGGCGCACGACGCACCGCGCCGAACCGGACTACGGCCGGCTGATCTCGGCCATCGTGGCGGGATAGCGCCTGCCCACGTTTGGCGTTATACAGAACGTACAACGAGCGTTCGAGGTGTCGCCATGACGAAGTCGGAGCACGACGAGGACGCGAGCGCGTCGGTCCTCCAGATCCGCAAGATCGGCAATTCCGTCGGCTTCATCCTGCCCAAGGACATGCTGGCGCGCCTGAGGCTGAGCGAAGGCGACAAGCTCTACCTCACCGAACTGACCGAGCGCGGCTTCAAGCTGAGCCCCTACGATCCCTCGCATGCCCGCGGGATGGAGCTCGCACGCCAGGCGTTCCGCGACTACGCGGACACGTTCAAGGCACTCGCGAAATGACCGAGCCGCTCTGGCTCGGCATCGATCTCGTCCTCGACATCCACAGCGAGCAGCTCGCGCTCTTCGGCGGCCCCGACGGGCTGCGCGACCGTGGCCTGCTGGAATCGGCATTGGCGCGGCCGGTCAACAAGCACGCCTACGGCGAGACGGAGCTCGCAGCGCTGGCCGCCAGCTACGCCTTCGGGATCGCGCGCAACCATCCTTTCATCGATGGCAACAAGCGCGTGGCCTTCGCCAGCTTCCTGGTCTTCCTCGGCCTGAACGGCATCAGCTTTCGGGTCGAACCCGCGCATGCGACGGCAAGCATCCTTGCGCTCGCGGCTGGAGAACTCGATGAAGAGGGCTTCGCCCGCTGGGTGAAGGCAAACCTCTAATCCATGCGCCTTGGTCCAGCCTTGGGCCGGGCTCGAAAGCACCCATGCGCGACACCGAAGCCAATCGTTTCACTGCCCGTGCGGCACGTTACGCCCGCGTCGGCGCCAACATGAGCGGGGTGGCGGCGCGCATGGCGTCGGGCAAGCTGTTCGGCGCTAACGGGCAGATCACCAACGCGGCGGCGCTGACCCAGGCGCTCGGCGGCCTCAAGGGACCGTTGATGAAGGTCGCGCAGATGATGGCGACCATCCCCGACCTGCTGCCGCCGGAATACGTCGACGAACTGCAGAAGCTGCAGAGCGACGCGCCGCCGATGGGTGCCGCCTTCGTCAAGCGCCGCATGCAGGCGGAGCTGGGGCCGGACTGGCAGCAGAGGTTCGGCTCGTTCGACCTGCGGCCCGCCGCCGCCGCTTCGCTCGGCCAGGTGCAGAAGGCCACCGCCAAGGACGGCACGCAGCTCGCCTGCAAGCTGCAATACCCTGACATGCAATCCGCCGTGGAGGCCGACCTCCACCAGCTCGACTGGTTGTTTGGCCTGCAACGACAGTTTGCGGGGTCGATCGACACCCGCGAGATCGCGGAGGAGATCGGCCAGCGCCTGCGCGAGGAGCTGGACTACGAGCACGAGGCCCGCAACGCCGCGCTCTACGGCGAGATCCTGGAGGGCTCGGCGGTGCGCGTGCCCAAGGTCCACCGCGAGCTCTCGACCAAGCGCCTGCTCACGCTCGGCTGGCTCGAAGGCACCAAGCTGCTCGCCTACAAGGGCGCCGATCAGGACACCCGCAACCGGCTTGCCGAGGCCATGTTCACCGCCTGGTGGCGGCCGATGGCGCGCTTTGCCGTCATCCACGGCGACCCGCACCCCGGCAACTACACCGTCTACGCGGACGAGGCCGGCGCGCCCGCCGGCATCAACCTGCTCGACTACGGCTGCATCCGCGTCTTCCCGCCGCGCTTCGCCGCCGGCGTCGTCGAGCTCTACCGCGGCTTCCTCCACGGCAACGACGCGCAGGTGGTCCACGCCTACGAGCTGTGGGGCTTCCAGAACCTCTCGAAGGACCTCATCGAGACGATGAACATCTGGGCGCGCTTCATCTACGCGCCGCTGCTCACCGATCGCGTCCGCACCGTGGCCGACGGCATCGCGCCGGGGCAGTACGGGCGTCGCGAGGCGTTCCAGCTGCACCAGGCGCTCAAGGAGAAGGGCCCGGTGACGGTGCCGCGCGAGTTCGTGTTCATGGACCGGGCGGCGATCGGGCTCGGCAGCGTGTTCCTGCACCTCGACGCCAAGCTGAACTTCCACCGCATGTACGAGGCGCTGATCGAGGGCTTCGACGTCGACGCCCTCGCCGAGCGCCAGCGCGGCGCGCTGCAGCGCGCCGGCCTGGCCGTGCCCGCCGCCTGAGGCGGCGCCTCAGAGACTGAGCAGCGACCGGATCTGCGCGACATGGCCGTCGAAGAAAACGGCCAGCAGCTTCTCGGCAATCCGCTGCGCCGTATGGCTGCGTTCCTTCGCCGCCTCCGCCAGCACGGCGATCACTATGGCCAGCGGCGTCATGCCCGCTGTCCGCGCATGCTTCCCGATGCTTTCGAGGGCGGCCGCTCGCTCGACCAGCTTGCGATGAGCGTCGGACAGGCTCGACAGGTTGCCCCGAGACAGCGCGTTGGCCTGCGCGTCCCAGTCGATGACCCTCGCCACCGGCGACAGGTCGACGGGGGTCTCCGGTATTGGGGCGTAGCCACCGCCTCGCTCCTCCAGGTCGGGCGCTCGCGGGCTTCGCCCCAGAGATACGCGAGCCGGAAAGGAGGCGGAAGCACCAGCGGCGACGGGCGCGGGCGCGCTCGCTGCACGGCCATGGATAAAAGATTGTCGTGCAGAGGTCATCCCGGCCTCGATCGGACGGGAGAGCGACACCTTGCGCTGGTTGGGGACGCCCTGCTGCCGTGCGCCGGCCTCGTCGATCACCACGAGCGAGGTGAGATGGGTGCAGAGCCCGTGCTCGATCGCGACGCGCGTCGCCGCCTCTTCGGTCAGGCCCGGCAGGGCGAGAGCGGCGGCGTAGGCGCCGATTGCATCGGGCCCGCCCGCCTCGCCGGCGGCACTGCCCCAGCGCGCGGTGACGGCGGCGCCGCCTCGCACGGTCGAGACGGCGGCCGGCAGGTCGGCCGCCTGCGCCCTCGGCAAAGGCATCGAAGTTCGCCGCGCGCCGGCGACGACCGTCGCGATCGCGTCCGCGACGTTGTCGCTCGCCGCCACGATGATCTGTCCGCCGGTCAGCGCGCAGAGGTGGCCGATCAGCGCGTCGAGGCTGTTGGCGCCGCATAGCACGGCCGAGACCCGCTTTCCGCAGGCGGCGAAGGCCTGCACGGGGATCGCGGCCGAGCGGCCGTCGGTGAGGAAGACGGTGTCGTCGATGGCATCGCAGGCGGTAGCGACGCGCAGCGCCTCGCCGGCCTCGGTGCCGCCGCGCGGCTGGCCGATCCGGCGCAGCAACGCGGGCGCCGCAGATCCCCTCGCCGTGCCGACGTGCTCCACCACGCCGTCGAACTGCCAGACCTCAAGGTGGTCCTCGGCGCGCAGGTGCATCGACAGCGCTGCGTGCAGGCCATCGCGGGCGGCGGTCCAGACGTTCGGTCCGTCGCCGGTGCCGTCGATCGCCGATCCGGTCGAACCGGAGCGATCAAACAGGATGCCCAGGCGCAGCGCGGCGTCGCCGGCATGGTCGGGCTCGACAGCGAGGGTCACGGCGCGGCCATCGGCAGCAAGGCCCGCGACGTCGCGTCGGCTCAGGCCGGCGAACGCGAGGTCGATCGGCCGGTCAAGCCGGACCCGAACCGGCGCGGCGCTCCCCAGCACGTCGCCGCGCAACCGGGCCACCCCGTCGCTCACATTTACGGACAGGTCCGCCTCAAAGACGAGTTTGTCGTGCACGACGAGGTCGTCGGCCGGCAGCAGCGGCAGCCGCCCGTAGATCTCGGCCACCGTCGTGGGCAGGCGCAGCGTCGGCATCGCGCCGGCGAAGGTCAGCGGCTTCGACCAGGCGATCTCGACCGCCACCTCCTTGCCGGCCGGGATGTGCCCGATCGCCAGCACGTGGACGCCCTTGAGAGCCTCCTCGTGCAGGATCGCAGTCTTGCCGGTGTCGATCGCCGCCTCGTAGGCGGCCCGAGCCCGAACTTTGGCCTCGGCGACGCCGACGAGCGCGCGCCCGTCCAGCTCGACGCGCAGGCCGTGGGCGACAGCGTCCACGGGGACTGGGAATGTCATCGTCGCCTCGATCGGAGCGTCCTCCACGTTGCGAAAGGTGCGCCGGATGCGCACGGTGGCGAAGGCGGAGGTGACTGCGACGTTGATGGTGGTCGCGGTCAGCGGGATGGGCTGACGCCGACGGCCGCCGACCACGCCTGCTCTGTATTGCGCGAGAGGGTCTGGGAGCTTGGCTGCATTCGGCATGATCAGGGTCCTTTCCGCGGCTTCAGGCATGTCTTCAGCGCCCGCTCGATGCCTTCGAGAAGCGAGCGGACGTCTTCGTCCTCGAGGCCCTCGAGAGCGTCGTCCCCGTGCGAGCGCAGCTCGAAGCGCGCGTCGCGAAACACGACGCTCCGTTCCTCGGCGGCGAGCACCGCGGTGAGCGCGCGGACGGCGACGCCGGCGTCGAGCAGGCGCTTGCAGTCGCGCGCCAGCCGCAGATGCGTCGGCGTATAGGCGTCCGCGCCGCGCCCGGTGCCCGTGGCCGGCGGCAATGCCTCTTCGGCGATCAGGTAGCGGATCTGCCGCGCCGGCATGTCGACCGCCTGGCAGAGTTCGATCAACGTCAAGCGTCCCTCCAACCCGACGAAGTTTCGTCGAGTTTTGACTTGCTGTCAAGAGAACAAAACAAAACCTTGTCGAGTTCGTCGGCCGACATCGACGACGGCGCGCGCTTGTCGTGACTGCCGAGCATCCAAGAACCAAGCTTGGCGGATCCGGCTCGATCCGGTTCGAAGAAGCGCGGCGTGTTGACCATGTGCGCGAGAAATTGCGCCTTCCTCCCGCGACAGGCCTCTTGCGTTGCCGCGCGAAGGTTGCAATGGCTGCGCTCGCTTGCGTCCGTCGGGGGAAGTTCGAGAGCTGAACGCCTCCGTCGACGCGCGCGTTTAGGAACAGACCGGGCTTCAAGACCCGCGCGCGAGGACATCGAGAGGCGACATGGCCGAGACGACGAACGATGCCGGGCATCCGGACATGGACTATGCCGAGCACGAGGCCACCTACGCGCTCTTCCTGAACCTTCTCAAGTACATCGCCATCGCCGTCGTGGTGATCATCATCTTCCTCGCCTGGATGTGGGGCTGAGCGCCACCGCCGCCTCGTCCCGCGCCGCGTCCCGGTCCCGCTGCGGACCGGCACCCGCCCTTTCCGGAGATTGACATGCGTATCGCCGTTCCCGCGGAAAACGACCCGTCCGAACACCGCGTCGCCGCCGTGCCGGACACGGTGAAGCGCTTCAAGGCGCTCAACGCCGACGTCGTCGTGCAGTCGAACGCCGGCCGCGCCGCGGGCTTCCTCGATGCCGCCTACGAGGCCGCCGGCGCCACCATCGCCCACAGCGCCGAGGAGGCCGTGCGCGACGCCGACGTGGTGCTGCGCGTGCGCCGCCCCAGCGCCGACGACCTCAACGGCCTCAAACAGAACGCCGCCGTCGTCTCGGTGAT
Organism: Beijerinckiaceae bacterium; assembly: GCA_965198715.1. Lineage (GTDB taxonomy): Bacteria > Pseudomonadota > Alphaproteobacteria > Rhizobiales > Beijerinckiaceae > RH-AL1. The sequence continues at coordinate 1,457,332 of CBDAPV010000001.1, read as the reverse complement.
GGACCCCTACGGCCACGAGGACGCGATCCGCTCGCTCGCCGAGAAAGGCGCCGCCGCTTTCGCCATGGAGTTCATGCCGCGCATCACCCGCGCCCAGGTGATGGACGTGCTGTCCTCGCAGGCCAACATCGCCGGCTACCGCGCCGTGGTCGACGCCGCCAGCGAGTATGGCCGCGCCATGCCGATGATGATGACGGCGGCCGGCACCGTGCCCGCGGCCAAGATGTTCATCATGGGCGTCGGCGTCGCCGGACTGCAGGCCATCGCCACCGCGCGCCGGCTCGGCGGCATCGTCACCGCCACCGACGTGCGCCCCGCCACCAAGGAGCAGGTGGAATCGCTCGGCGCCAAGTTCGTCGCCGTCCAGAACGCCGAGTTCAAGGAGGCCGAGACGTCCGGCGGCTACGCAAAGGAGATGTCGCAGGATTACCAGCGCCAGCAGGACGAGCTCGTCGCCGAACACATCGCCAAGCAGGACATCGTCATCACCACCGCGCTGATCCCGGGCCGCCCTGCGCCGCGGCTGGTCTCGGCCAAGATGGTCGAGTCGATGAAGCCCGGCTCGGTGATCGTCGACCTTGCCGCCGAGCGCGGCGGCAATTGCGAGCTGACCAAGCCCGGCGAGATCTACACGACGGACAACGGCGTCAAGATCGTCGGCACGCTGAACCTCGCCGGCAAGGTGCCCTCGACCTCGTCCTTCCTCTACGCCAAGAACCTCTATGCCTTCGTCGAGACCTTCTTCGACAAGGACAGCAAGGCCTTCCGCATTCCGTGGGACGACGAGCTCGTGAAAGCGACGTTGCTGACGAAGGACGGGCACGTCGTCCATCCCAGCCTCACCAAGTCGCAAGCCGCCGCTTGATCCCAAGCCAGCCCCATTGCCGGAACATCCATCCATGGCCATCGTGACCGACCCCACCACGCAGCAGCAGCTGCTCGAGAAAGCGCAGGCTGCGGCCGATGCCGCCCGCCACGCCGCCGAGGCGGCGCAGGGCTACGCCGACCAGATCGGCCATGCCTGCGGTGTCGTCGCCCATGCCGCCACCGGCGGCGCCGTCGACCCCTTCATCTTCCGACTCGCCATTCTCGCGCTCGGCTGCTTCGTCGGCTATTACGTCGTGTGGTCGGTGACCCCGGCGCTGCACACGCCGCTGATGTCGGTCACCAACGCCATCTCCTCCGTCATTGTGGTCGGCGCGCTGCTCTCGGTCGGCGTGGACGCCTCGGCCTTCGGCAACGACGGGCCGATCTGGGCCAAGATCTTCGGCTTCATCGCCCTCGTGCTGGCCTCCGTGAACATCTTCGGCGGCTTCCTCGTCACCGAGCGCATGCTCGGCATGTACAAGAAGAAGGGCTGACCCTCGTGAACGTCAACGTCGCGGCTTTCTTCTACCTTATAGCCGGCATCCTCTTCATCCTGGCGTTGCGCGGGCTGTCGTCGCCCGCCACCTCGCGCCAGGGCAACCGCTACGGCATGGCCGGCATGGGCCTCGCGGTGCTGACCACGCTGGCGCTGAGCCCCCCCTCGGGCGTAATCTCGTGGGTGCTGGTCATCGCCGGCATCGGCATCGGCGGCGCGATCGGCGCCTGGCGCGCCCGCACCATCAAGATGACGGACATGCCGCAGCTCGTGGCGCTGTTCCACGCGCTGGTCGGCCTCTCCGCCGTCTTCGTCGCGGCCGGCGCCGCCTACGCGCCGCAGGCCTTCGGCATCGGCGAGCCCGGCAACATCCACGGCGCCTCGACCATCGAGATGTCGATTGGCCTCGCCATCGGCGCCATCACCTTCTCGGGCTCGGTCATCGCCTTCCTGAAGCTCGACGGGCGCATGTCCGGCAAGCCGATCATCCTGCCGCAGCGCCACTTCATCAACATCACGCTGGGGCTCTCGATCATCTCGATGGTGGTCGTGTTCATCTTCACCCAAAGCCTGATCGTGTTCTGGCTGATCGCGCTGGCGTCGTTCGCGCTCGGCTTCCTCATCATCGTGCCGATCGGCGGCGCCGACATGCCCGTCGTCGTGTCGATGCTGAACTCCTACTCCGGCTGGGCCGCCGCCGGCATCGGCTTCACGCTCGGCAACCTAGCGCTGATCATCACCGGCGCGCTGGTCGGCTCCTCGGGCGCGATCCTGTCCTACATCATGTGCAAGGGCATGAACCGCTCCTTCGTCTCGGTGATCCTGGGCGGTTGGGGCGGCGAGACCGCAGCCGCCAGCGGCGACGGCCACAAGGAGACGCGCCCGGTCAAGCAGGGCTCGGCGGAGGACGCCGCCTACGTCATGCAGAACGCCGGCTCGGTCATCATCGTGCCGGGCTACGGCATGGCGGTGGCGCAGGCCCAGCACGCCTTGCGCGAGATGGGCGACGTGCTGAAGAATAGTGGTGTCGACGTGAAATACGCCATTCATCCCGTCGCTGGCCGCATGCCCGGCCACATGAACGTGCTGCTCGCCGAGGCCAACGTGCCCTACGACGAGGTTTTCGAGCTCGAGGACATCAACAACGACTTCGGCCAGGCCGACGTCGCCTTCGTCATCGGCGCCAACGACGTCACCAACCCAGCCGCCAAGACCGACAAGTCCTCGGCCATCTACGGCATGCCGATCCTCGACGTCGAGAAGGCCAAGACCGTGCTGTTCCTCAAGCGCGGCATGGGCTCGGGCTACGCCGGCGTCGAGAACGAGCTGTTCTTCCGCGACAACACGATGATGCTGTTCGGCGACGCCAAGAAGACCGTCGAGAGCATCTTGAAGAACCTGGAGTAGTCCTACGCTCGTAGTTCGTCGTCATCCGGCGAAGTCGGGCCGATGACGTAATCTCGTCCTCCCGGGGCGAGCGAAGCGAGAGCCCGGGGCCCATGACAACGCGCTTGCTGAATTGAGCGGCATCGTTCCGCACCTCTTTCAGCCGCGTTGTGATGGATTATGGGCTCGCCTTTGGCGCCCCGGAAAGACGGACGCGGCGTCGCCGAAGGTCTTTTCTGCCGGGATGCCTAGGACTTGCCCTCGGGCGGGGGCCTTCTCTTCAGAGGTAGAGTCGGTGGACGCCGTCACGCTCTTTGGCCTCGTCGCCGTCACCCTGATGCTCGTGACCTACGCGCTCGAAGCGCGCAGTCCCTGGTTCACGCTGGCCTTCGCCGCCTCCTGCGCGCTCGGGTCCATCTACGGCTTCCTCCAGGGCGCCTGGCCCTTCGGCCTCGTCGAAGGCGTGTGGTCGCTGGTCGCGCTGGCGAAGTGGCTGCGGCTCGAGCGGGGCTCTCCCTGACCTGAGACGTCAGGGCGACGGCGCCGGAGGCTCGGCACGATCCTCGGCCCAGACCTCGATCTCCTCGGCCGAGACAAGCTCGCCGTCCGGCCCCTCGACGGCGGTGATGTCCTCGCCGCGCTCGGCCAGCGTCCAGGCTTCGCGCATGGCGTCCTCCTTGGTCGCCAGCTCGGGCGACAACAGGTCCTGCTGGAGCGAGGGGCTGAAGAAGCGCACGTGCCAGGACATGGGGGTTAAGCCTCGATAATGGCGGCGCGACCTCGACCGATCGAGCCGTGCGGCGCGCGGGGTCGTGCGCCATAGGGTTCGTCGACACCCGGCTACAGCGTTCTCGGCATCGTCGCAATCGGCGCCGGGTGCCGGGTGAACGGGCGGCATGATCGCGAGCGCACGACCCGAGCCGAGGCCACGCCACATTTCCCAGCTATACTGTCCTGTCAGTCCCACGATTTGGAGCGCCGCGGGACGCTGCGAGCTTGACGGCGGCGACGTCGATGTCGAAGGGCTTGGCCAGCAGCTCCTCGAGCGTGAACGGGCAAGCCTCGCCGGCGCGATCTTCATCGAAGCCGATGTCGTCCAGGAAGCGCCGCACGCCCTGCCAGGCATCCGCCCAAACCTCCTCGACGTCGATCAGCTGTCGCATGCCGGGGGAGAGAACGACCTGCGCGCCGATGCCTGGAAGTTGCTCGTCTCTTGACACCAGTGCGCCGTATCTCGCGAGGCCGGCGCAACCTGCAGTTTGATCAAGTGCTGGAGGACGAGAACGAGGAAGGACATCACGCGGTGGAGCTCGCTCTTGCCCAAGTCCTCGATCTCCTCGGCGACGCGGTCGACATCGACGGATGCGTCGCGCGGCATGGCGCGCAGCGCCGCTGCCTGCCGCTGGGTCCAGGTGAAGAAATCGGCGTCGTAGAGGGCCGGATCGGAGCCGGGATGCTCGTTTCGAGTCATGTCTGGCGGGTCATATTGCGCGCCTCGCACCTTTCGCGTCCTCGCACATTACTACACCATGCCAGACCAGACGACGAACGAGCTGAAGCACGCAGCCTCGCCCTACCTGCAGCAGCACGCCGACAATCCCGTGCACTGGCGGCAGTGGACGCCGCAGGCGCTTGCCGAGGCCAGGCGCGACGACAAGCCGATCCTGCTCTCGGTGGGCTACGCCGCCTGCCACTGGTGCCACGTCATGGCGCACGAGAGCTTCGAGGACCGGGCCACCGCCGACGTGATGAACGCGCTCTTCGTGAACATCAAGGTCGACCGCGAGGAGCGGCCCGACGTCGACGGGCTCTACATGGCGGCGCTGCACGCGCTGGGGCAGCGCGGGGGCTGGCCGCTCACCATGTTCCTGACGCCCGACGCCGCGCCGTTCTGGGGCGGCACCTATTTTCCCAAGACGGCGCGCTACGGCCAGCCGGCCTTCGTCACGGTGCTGAAGAGCGTCGAACACGCCTTCCGCACCAAGCCCGACGAGGTCGCCGAGAACACGCGTGCGCTTCTTTCCCACGTCGGCGCGGACGAGGAAGGCGCGGGCACCGACTTCACCGCCGCCGAGATGGACGGCATCGCCGGCCAGCTCACCCGCCACATGGATCCGGTCAACGGCGGCATGCAGGGCGCGCCGAAGTTCCCCAACCCGCAGATCCTCGAGTTCTTGTGGCGCGCCGCCGACAGGGGCGTGGCGGGCTGCCGCGAGCAGGTCCTGCGCACCCTCGACCGCATGAGCCAGGGCGGCATCTACGATCACCTCGGCGGCGGCTACGCCCGCTATTCCGTCGACGAGCGCTGGCTCGTGCCGCATTTCGAGAAGATGCTCTACGACAACGCCCAGCTCCTCGAATTGTTAGCGCTGGCGTGGCTCGAGACCGGCGACGCTTTGTTCGCGCAGAGGGCGCGCGAGACGGTCGGCTGGCTGCGCCGCGAGATGACGGCCGCCGGCGGCACCTTCTGCGCCAGCCTCGACGCCGACAGCGAGGGGCAGGAGGGCAAGTTCTACGTCTGGCAGGCCGCCGAGATCGAGGCCATGCTGGGCGCCGAGGACGCCGCCGTCTTCGCCGCCGCCTACGACGTGACGACCGCGGGCAATTTCGAGGACCCGCACGGCGGCGGCGCGGCCAACGTGCTCAACCGCCTGCGCCGCGCGCCCGGCGACGCCGCGACCGAGGCGCGGCTCGCGGCGATGCGCGAGCGCCTGCTGGCGCACCGCGCCGGGCGGATGCGCCCCGGCCTCGACGACAAGATCCTCGCCGACTGGAACGGGCTGATGATTGCGGCCCTGGCCCGCGCCGGTACGGCGCTCGGCGAGCCCGGCTGGGTCGACGCTGCGGCCCGCGCCTACGCCGCGGTGATGGACACGATGGCCTACCACGAGGGCGAGAACCTGCGCCTTGCCCATAGCCGCCGCGGCACGGCCAGCGTCCGCCCAGCCTTCGCGCTCGACTACGCCGCCATGACCCGCGCCGCCCTCGCGCTGGCCGAGGCGCGCGGCGCGTTGGCGGAGCGCGACTACGCCGGTGAGGCGGCGGCACTGCTCGACAGCCTGCTGGCCTTTCACCGCAACCCTGCCTCCGGCCTGCTCGCCATGGCGGCGACGGACGCCGGCGACGTCATCCTCCGCCTCAAGCCCACCGCCGACGACGCCATCCCCAACGCCCACCCGGTGGCGCTCGACGCCATGCTCCGCCTCGCCGCGCTGACCGGCGAGGCTCGTTGGCGCGAGGCGGCGGATGGCCTCTTCGCCGCCCTCGCCGGGACGGTGCGGGCCAACGCGATCGGCCACGTTGGCACGTTGAATGCGCTCGATCTTCGATTGCGCGGCGCGGAGATCGTGGTGGCCGGCACCGATTGCGCGGCGCTGCGCGGCGTCGCCCTGGCCACACCCTGGTTGGCGCGCACGGTGCTCGACCTCGCCGCAGCCGGCGCCCTGCCCCCGGCTCATCCGGCGCGGGCCCAGGTCGCCACCGCCGGCTCCGGCGCCGCTTTCATCTGCCGCAGCGGGGCCTGCTCGCTCCCGGTCCACGATCCCGCGAGATTGCAGACGGCCCTCGCGACGGGTTGATGCCGACGCTGATCTACTCATCGGCCGGCCAATGGCTGAGCTTTCGACGACCATCCGGCGTCGGCGACCGTCCCGACCGTCGTTTCCGAAATCGGCGTCCGTCCTTCCCGAAACTCCGCTCAATCGGCGTCAGACCACACCGCCTCGCGACCGTGTGGCCTGACGCCTACCCCCGCTTCGGTGCGACGTCTTGTGGTGGATTGTGCCAGATCAATTGAGGTGGATTGGATCGGGCCACGAGGTTTCGCGTCGCTGTCAAGAACGCCGCAAGCCGGCGGACTTGAGGGCCCGAACGGTTAGCTTGCGATCCTTCTGGGCAAGAGAACCGTGCCGGTCGGATTCTACGAGACGTTCTGGTCAGCGCTTGGACGAAATCACCCAGGTTCAAAAGATATCGCGGCAGGAGATGCAGCTGGTCGAACTGATACTGTCATTGCGACAAAGATGACGAAGACCTGGGCAGTAGGGCGATCTATTCGTCACTCGTCTCGTATCATCCCGCGAAACATCAGGAAAAACTGAAATGATCGCTTTTGTTGCAGGCTTTAGTGTCTATCTTTTCGTCTGTACGGCCTGCATGTTCCATTGCTGTGCTGGGTTTAAGCCAGAACAGAGGCGATAAGCCCAGCTTTCCTGACATCATGACGCTTGGCACGGCGAGGCTTGGCGCGAAGCGGCCCATGATGCCCAGACCCTGGGATGCCTCCTCTCAAAACACCGTCCTGCTCCTGAGCGCCGCCGAGAGCGTGCCTTCGTCGAGGTAGTCGAGCTCGCCGCCGACGGGCACGCCGTGGGCGAGGCGGGTGGTGCGCACGCCGAGGTGCGCGATGAGGTCGGTGACGTAATGCGCGGTGGTCTGCCCATCGACGGTGGCGTTGACGGCGAGGATGACCTCGGTGACGCCGTCCTCCTGCACGCGGCCGGCGAGGGTGGCGAGGTTGAGGTCGCCGGGGCCGACCCCGTCGAGCGGGGACAGCGTGCCGCCGAGCACGTGGTAGCGCGCGCGCAGCGCCGCCGCCCGCTCCAGCGCCCAAAGGTCGGCCACCGTCTCCACCACCACCAGCACAGCCGGGTCGCGCCGCGGGTCCTGGCACACCGAGCAGGGATCGATCGTGTCGACGTTGCCGCAGCGCGAGCAGGTGCGGATGGTGTCGCGCGCCCGCGCCATGGCATCGGCTAACGGCCCGAGCAGCTCCTCGCGCTTGCGGATGAGGTGCAGCGCGGCGCGGCGCGCCGAGCGCGGCCCCAGGCCCGGCAGGCGCGCCAGCAGCTGGATCAGCCGCTCGATCTCGGGGCCGGCAACCCGCTCAGCCATGAAGGGACAGCATCAGAACGGCAGCTTCATCCCGGGCGGCAGCGGCAGGCCGGCGGTGACGTCGCGCATCTTTTCCTCGGCGAGGCCCTCGGCCTTGCGGCGCGCGTCCTCGTGGGCGGTGACGATGAGATCCTCCAGGATCTCCTTCTCCTCGGCCTTCAACAGGCTCGCGTCGATGGCGACGTGCTTCATCGCGCCCTTGGCCGAGAGCGTCACCTTGACGAGGCCGCCGCCGGCCCGGCCTTCGACCTCGAGCTGCTCCAGCTCGGCCTGGGCCTCGGCCATCTTGGTCTGCATGGCCTGCGCCTGCTTCATCAGGCCCATCAGGTCCTTCATGGGTCACGTCTCCTGCTGTCTCGCCCGGTCACAGGCCACGCTGGGCCATTCGCGCGCTGCCGTCAAAGGCCGGGGAAGACCACGCCCGCCGCGAGGATCACGAAGGCGGCGACCAAGACGCCAAAGCGGTGGCTGGCCAGCACGTGATGCACGAAGGGCACGTGAGTGTAGATGTCGACGACGTTCACCGCCGCCACCGCCACGGCGATCAGGAACACGGGGAAGGTCGGGGGTGTCAGGCGCATGGCCGGTCTCCGGATTCGGGGATCGGCCTTATAGGAGCAACGACGCTAGCGGAAGAACATGTTGTGGCGTGTATGCCGGTGCGGCCGGTTGGGATGGACGAAGCCGCTGCCGTGCCGGCGCATTTTAGGTTCACGGAAGCTGGGATCGCCCGAACTCGCCGGCTTGATCTGCGCTAGCGCGGGCTGGGCGGCCAGCGCCGCGAGCATCGTGCCAGCGACGAGGCTGATGCGTGTGTTCATGGGGAATATGTCCTTCGGTGTGGTCGACGAACCCGCGAGCATGCGCTCCTGGAGCGGCCGCACGTTCTCGATCTCCATCTTGGGGGAGGACAGGCTCGCCGCAACGACCTCAACGAGGCGCCTCGTTCAGCACCTTCTCCCCCATGATGAGTGGCTGGCCATAAGGGTCCGCGTTCTTCGAGAACGGGTTGACCTCGCACGCGCCGCGATCCGCCGCGCGTCACCCGAACTTTCGACATCGCCGCCGCCGTCGCTTAGTCTTCGGCTGGCCGACGACATGCAAACGGCAGGCGCCTCCCATGACCCGCAACGAACGGATTTCCAGTCCCGCAACCTACGACGGCGACTTCTACCTGTGGACCCAGCAGCAGGCCGCGGCCCTGCGCCTGACCCGCGACGTCATCGGCGCAAGCGTGGATGTCGAGCATCTCGCCGAGGAGATCGAGGACTTGGGCAAACGCGACCTGCGCGAAGTCGGCTCGTTACTGACGCGCCTGATCGAGCATCTCTTGAAGATCGAGGCATGCCCCGACTCGCGTGACCGCCCGCATTGGCTCTCCGAGGCCGGACATTTCCAAAGCTCGGCCGTCGACGCCTTCACGTCAGGCATGCGGCAGCTGCTAGTTCTGGAAAAGATCTGGAAGAGGGGGTGCAGAGAGGCGCGGCTCTATCTCGGAGAAGTAGACGTGGCGTTCTTGCCGCCGGTGACATGCCCCTTCGCTCTGGATGAGCTCCTGTCGGAAGACTTCGATATAAAGGCCGCCTTGTCCAAGCTCTGAGGAGAGCACTTCTCATGACCCGTAGCGAACAGCCTTCTGTTCCCGCGACCTACGATGGCGACTTCTACACCTGGACCCAGCAGCAGGCCGCGGCCTTGCGCCTGACCCGCGACGTCATCGGTGCAAGCGTGGATGTCGAGCATCTCGCCGAGGAGATCGAGGACTTGGGCAAACGCGACCTGCGCGAAGTCGGCTCGTTCCTCGAGCGCCTGATCGAGCACCTGCTGAAGCTCGACGCCTGCCGATCGTCACGCGACGGCGCCCATTGGTGGTCCGAAGCCAGCCATCTCCAGAGTTCGGCGGTGGCCGCATTCACGCCTGGAATGCGCCAGCTGTTGGATGCCGACCGGATCTGGACGAAGGGGTGCAAGGCGGCAGGGCGCTTCCTTCGCGACGTCGAAGGGGTGCCAAGAGCCCCGACCTCCAGCCCGTTCAGCGTGGATGATTTGCTGCTGGCTGACTTCGACATCGGCGCCGCCCTCGCTAGGCTCGCATCGGCACGCGACACGCCGCGCCCTTGATCGCCCCCGGCGGCGCGGCTACGAGCGCCCATGCCTCCGCTGCCTGAAAGGTCCCGCATGCGCGTCCCCGCCTCGCCCGCCGAAGCCGCCGCGCATGTCGACGCGACGCTCGGCGCCCTGCCCGAGTGGAACCTCGCCGACCTCTACCCCGGCATGGACTCGCCGGCCTACGCCGACGACCTCGCCGGCATCGCGCGGGACTGCAAGGCCTTCTCCGCCGACTACAAGGGGCGGCTCGAGGGCCTTGTCCGCAACGGCGGCATCATGGCGGCGGTGACGCGCTACGAGGCGCTCGACGACCGGCTCGGCCGCATCATGAGCTATGCTGGCCTCATCTATTCCGGCGACACCACGGACCCGGCCAACGCCAAATTCTACGGCGACGCGCAGGACAGGGTCACGGCGGCGGCCACCGACCTCTTGTTCTTCCAGCTCGAGCTGAACCGCATCGAGGATGCCGCGCTCGACGCCATTGCCGCCGGCGAGCTCGCGCACTACAAGCCCTGGCTCGACGACATCCGCAAGGACAAGCCGTTCCAGCTCGACGACAAGCTCGAGCAGCTGTTCCTCGAGAAGTCGGCTACCGGCGCCTCGGCCTGGAACCGCCTGTTCGACGAGACGCTGGCGGCGCTGCGCTTCACCGTCGACGGCCAGGAGCTGGCGCTGGAGCCGACCCTGTCGCTGCTGCAGGACGAGCACGCCAGGACCCGCGAGAAAGCAGCCAAGGCGCTCGCCGCCGGGCTCAAGACCAACCTGCGCACCTTCGCCCTGGTCACCAACGTGCTGGCCAAGGACAAGGAGATCTCCGACCGCTGGCGCGGCTTCGCCGACATCGCCGACTCGCGCCACCTGTCGAACCGCGTCGAGCGCGAGGTGGTGGACGCGCTGGTCGCGGCGGTCACGGCGGCCTATCCGCGCCTGTCGCACCGCTATTACAGGCTCAAGGCGAAGTGGTTCGGCGTCGAGAGCATGCCGCACTGGGACCGCAACGCGCCGCTGCCCAACGTGCCCACCCGCACGGTCCCCTGGCCGGAGGCGCAGCGCACCGTGCTCGAGGCCTACGCCGGCTTCTCGCCGGAGATGGCCGGCATCGCCCGCCGCTTCTTCGACGAGCGCTGGATTGACGCGCCGACGCGGCCGGGCAAGGCGCCGGGCGCCTTCGCCCACCCCACCGTGCCCTCGGCCCACCCCTACGTGCTGCTGAACTACCAGGGCAAGCCGCGTGACGTGATGACCTTGGCCCACGAGCTCGGCCACGGCGTGCACCAGGTGCTGGCGGGACCGCAGGGCGCGCTGATGGCGCCGACGCCGCTCACGCTGGCCGAGACGGCGAGCGTCTTCGGCGAGATGCTGACCTTCCGCGCCCTGCTCGACAAGACGACCTCCAAGGCCGAGCGCCGTGTCATGCTCGCCGGCAAGGTCGAGGACATGATCAACACGGTGGTGCGCCAGATCGCCTTCTACAGCTTCGAGCGCCGGCTCCACGCCGCGCGGCGCGAGGGCGAGCTGACGGCGGACAGGATCTCCGAGATCTGGATGAGCGTGCAGGCCGAGAGCCTGGGCCCGGCGATCAAGCTGATGCCGGGCTACGAGACCTATTGGGCCTACATCCCACACTTCATCCATTCGCCGTTCTACGTCTACGCGTACGCCTTCGGAGATTGCCTGGTGAACTCGCTCTATGGCGTGTTCCAGCGCGCGCAGGAGGGTTTCGCCGAGCGCTACCTCGCCATGCTCTCGGCCGGCGGCACCAAGCATCATTCCGAGTTGCTGGCACCCTTCGGTCTCGATGCCACCGATCCCGGCTTCTGGCAGATCGGGCTCGGCATGATCGAGGGCATGATCGGCGAGCTGGAGGCGATGGAGGCTTAGGCGCTGCCGTCATTGCAAGCGGAACATGATGAAGCTAATTGCGGCGGCCGTCGCTCCCGCTCGCCCGGACTCAGTTGGCGCGATCGGATCGGCCGGTCTCATCGTCGATCAGCCGCTTCAGGCCCGCGAGCCGCGCGGCCACCGAGACGTCCGATGGTTGCGCGAGCTGATCGAGACGGTCCTGCATCGCCTTGGGAATACTGTCGAGGACGGGAAAGGTGCGCGTCATCACCGGCTGGAAGTGGACGTAGAGCGAAGCGGCGCCGAAAGGCGGTTTGCGGGGCATGCGACGGCATCCAAGAGATGCATGCATGGTCGAACGATCGCACTGAGGATCGCTTAACGACGTTAGGCCGCCGCCGGCATCTTCGCCGGGACGGTAAACGAGTTCACGCCTCGCCGTTTTCACGCGGGTTGCTCGCGGGACGGCGGACATGGGCTGCTCATCGGCGAGGCGGCCGATCCCGACCTAGAGCGACGTCCGCTTTTGCGGACTTGCTCCAACAAGAAAGCGTAGCGAGGACAGGTGCATAAGCGTCGCGAAGCGACTCTGAATCACTGTCCTATACTCTAGCGACATTCTCGCCGCCCTCAGCTTCGACATCGACGCGATCACCGGCGCCGAGGCCTTTGTCAGCCGTCTCGATGCTGGCCCTGCGTCGTGATCCCAGGCTCGGGCGCACTCATGCGGATCGTCGGTCGAGTCACTCGCGGCGCCCACATCGACGCGAAGACCGGCTCATCCAGGATTTGGCGGAGAGGGAGTCCGCCCTGCTGGTGTCCGAGATTGTCCAGCTTGATCCAGAATATCACTTGTTAGCAATGGCTTGGCTACAAGCGCTTGTCCGGCTTGATCCGAGAAAATCCGTTGCCATCCCACAAACAGTGTGGGAAGTATTGTGGGGGCTGAGTTCGACGGACACTTTGCATGGCTGGGAGACACCCCGACCGAGCACTAACGGCAGTGAAGGTCCGGCAGGTTGCCGAACCCGGTCGCTACGCTGACGGTAACGGCCTATACCTCGTCGTCGACCCAAGCGGGGCAAAGCGCATCGATACATACTATGGAAAAGGGCTCTGGCGCTTCTGGCGGGCTCATCCATGGACAAGACGCAAGGCACAATCACGAGTCAATCTGGCGGTGCACAGCAACCCGTCAAGAAGCCGGTTGAAAGAGAAGACACCCGCACCCCAAGCCGAGAAGTTCGAAGCCGCCGCGCGCGAGCTGGGCTGCGATCCCGACGAATATCGGTTCAAGGATGTGCTGCGGAAGCTAGCGAAGCCGACAGCGAATCATGGATGAGAAAGCGCTGAATGCGTACTACTCACTAGCTGCTGCCCTTTCAGCTCATGCCCGCAGCAAGTCGGCGCAGAATGACGACGCCCAACATCGGGCGTACTATCCCGACTTAGCTATCAGCGAAGCGATCTATTCTAACGATTTTATGAGCACTTTCGAGGCCGTTGATGGCATTCTACAACGTCTTGGGATAACGCGCGCGTTAGATCGGTGTTGCTCAGCAATCGTGTGTGACCCCCGCCAAGAGCGTGAGCTTATCCACGCAAATCGGGCAAACGGACCATCGTTTGATGATCTTCTGTATGCGTTTATTGACCTGTTTTCTGAGTTCGGAACTGGCTATTGGGGCTTTGATACGTCTTTCACAGCGCCGTTCAAACCAAAGCGTCCGGAAATGGCGGCGGCGATGGAGGCGCTATCCCAGGCGGGCTACGCAGCTAAGACACCGGACGGGTTCCTTTGGTCTGCGAAGGCTAAGCCTGCGATAGTCGCGACGGGCCTGTCGTCGGACAGGGATATCAGCTAGTTTGCAAGCTACATAGTTGCCGCCATGCCGGGCAGCTCGAGATTCGGTGAAGCGGATCTAGACGGCGCGGCCGCGAAACGTTCCGAGACGGCGTCCCACAGCGCGCGGCCATCCGACTCCTCTGTGCTGTAGCCTTTTCCTGTTACGATGGATCTGGCGACGCTGGCCGGCGACGGTAGCCACTGCGTCGATGGCCAGAAGAAAGGCTGTGTGCCAAGATTTGACCTCGTCCGGCGCATGGTGGGCCAGGGCGTCAAACCAATCCCGGTCAGTGATGGCGACGAAGAGCCGAACCTTAGCGGCGATCATGGGCGGCCGAAGCACGCCTGGCTATGCGCGGCGAAGTGGGCCGAACCGTGAGTGTGTGTCGTTTCACACCTGAAAAGGTCACTGTATCTGTCCGATGTAGTCCGGATCGGTCCGACTTAAGCCCACTTAAAATGTGGGGCTCAGTGTGGGCGAAGACTTTTAAAACTCGAGAAACGCGAGCGACGACGACTACTTAGAGAGGGTCTCTGGCGGAGAGGGAGGGATTCGAACCCCCGATGGGCTTGCACCCATGCCGCATTTCGAGTGCGGTGCATTCGACCACTCTGCCACCTCTCCGGAGGGTCGCGGAGCGGCATGCCGCCCCCCGCGCGTGGTCGAGGGCACCTAGCACGGGGCCACGGCCCGGACAAGCGCCGGACGGGCGACGGAAATTGACTTCGCGGCGGCCTTCGCCCATAAGCCCGCCGACGTTCGAGCGGCGCCAACCTCGCCGCCAGCGACCTGCGATCAAGATTTGCGTGGACCTGGGCTTGCCGCCTCGCGCGTGGCGGCCGTCCGCGTTGGAGAGACCACCCGTGAAACGGACTTACCAGCCCTCGAAGATCGTCCGCAAGCGGCGCCACGGCTTTCGCGCCCGCATGGCGACCGTCGGCGGCCGCAAGGTCATCGCCGCTCGTCGGGCGCGCGGGCGCAAGCGGCTGTCGGCCTGACCGAGACGCTTCCGGCGCCGCTCGGCGCCGGCAGAGGGGCGAGCCTGAGAGGGTGCGCAATGCGGGCTCATGACGATGGCAGCTGTCGGCCCGCGGCCCCCGCGCGGCTGAAGCGGCGCGCGGAGTTCCTGCGCGTGGGTCAGGGTCGACGCTGGCACGGCACCGCGATGACCATCCAGGCCGAGGCGTGTGCCGATGGCGGCGCAAACGAGGATGTGCCGGACCAGGCGCCACGCTTCGGCTTCACCCTCACCAAGAAGGTCGGCAACGCCGTTGTGCGCAATCGCGCGCGCCGGCGCCTACGCGAGGCGGTGCGGTTGGCGCCGCCCGACCTTCCGGTGAAGCCCGGGCATGATTACGTGATCGTTGGTCGCCTCGAAGCGACGAGGCTGCCCTTCGAGGCGCTCTGTCGCGAACTCGCCCGCGGCCTCGTCGCTGTCCACGAGCGCGGTAAGCGACGCGAGAAGGCCCGGCCGCAACCTGGTGCGGAGGTCGTGCGCGCCACGAAACCTGGACGCGCCACAACACCTGGGCGCCGTTCGCCCGAGAGGATCAGGCCCAAGCCATGAAGCCCGAGACCAACAACTACATCTGGGCGATCGTGCTCTCGGTCATGGTGGTGTTCGGCTGGCAGGCGTTCTTCGCCAAGCCGCAGATCGACAAGCAGCGCCAAGTCCTGGCGCAACAGCGGGCTCACGGCGAGGATGCCCGGGCGACCGGAACGCCCGGCTCGCTGCCGCCGCAGACGGTGAACGCGCCGCCGCAGGGCGGCGTTGCGCCCGAGGGCCCGGCGGCGCGTCGCGCCCGGCGCGACGTGATCGCCGAGGGCCAGCGCGTGACGATCGACACACCGGCGCTGCAGGGCTCGATTGCGCTGACCGGCGCCCGGCTCGACGATCTCTCGCTCAAGGATTATCGCGAGACCCCCGACAAGAACAGCCCGCTGATCGTGCTGCTGTCGCCACCCGGCGCTCCTGCCGCCTACTACGTCGAGTCTGGTTTCGTGCCCCGCGGCAGCGACGCCCCGACGCCCACGGCAACGACCCAGTGGACGAAGAGCGAGGGCAACGAGCTGACGCCGACCACGCCGGTGACCCTCAGTTGGGATAACGGCAAAGGTCTGGTGTTCACCCGCAAATACGCTGTCGACAAGGACTACATGTTCACCGTGACGCAGGGCGTCGCCAATTCCGGGGCGGCGCCGATCACGCTCGCCGCCTATTCGCTGATCAAGCGCGAAGGCACGCCGCCGACCTCGGGCTACTCTGTGCTGCACGAAGGCTACATCGGCTATGTCGGCGACGCCGAGAAGACCCAGACCTACCCCGGCATCGAGAAGGAGCCCGGCGCACGATCCGATTTCGGCGGCATGGGCGGCTGGGTCGGCTTCACCGACAAATACTGGGCGACGGCGCTGATCCCCGACCAGACCCAGCGTTTCGATGCCGGCTTCTCCGAGGACACCGGCCGGAAGACCTATCTGGCGACCACCGGCGATGCGACCGTGACCGTGCCGCCCGGCGGCCACGTCGACGTCGCGTCCCGCGTGTTCGCCGGCGCGAAGGTCTCGAAGCTGCTCGGCCGCTACGAGGCCGACGGCGTCAAGAAGTTCAACCTGATGATCGATTGGGGCACCTACCTGTGGTGGCTGACCCAACCGATGGCGGCACTGCTCGGCATCCTCAAGCACCTGCTCGGCAACATGGGCGTGGCGATCATCGCGCTTACCTTCCTGATCAAGCTGGCGTTCTTCCCGCTGGCCAACCGCTCCTATCTGTCGATGGCCAAGATGAAGCAGGCTCAGCCGCAGCTTGCCGCGCTGAAGGAGCGCTTTCCCGAAGACAAGGCGCGCCAGCAGCAGGAGATGATGAAGATCTACAAGGCGGAGAAGATCAATCCGGTCGCCGGCTGCCTGCCGATGCTGATCCAGATCCCGGTCTTCTTCGCGCTGTACAAGGTGCTGTTCGTCACCATCGAGATGCGCCAGGCGCCTTTCGCGCTGTGGATCAAGGACCTCTCGCAGCCCGACCCGACCAACATCTTCAACCTCTTCGGCCTGCTGCCCTTCAATCCAACGGGCTTGCTGCTGCCCTCGCCGTTCGGCGGCACCATCGCGCTCGGTCACTACCTGGCGATCGGCATCCTGCCGCTCATCATGGGCTTCTCGATGTTCCTTCAAATGAAGATGAACCCGGAGCCGACCGATCCCGTGCAGAAGACGATGTTCGCCTGGATGCCGGTGCTCTTCACCTTCATGCTCGGCACGTTTCCCTGCGGCCTGGTGGTCTACTGGACCACCAACAACACGCTGACAATACTCCAGCAATCGCTGATCATGAAGCGCGCCGGGGTGAAGAACGAGCTGTTCGCCAACCTGCGCGGCATGTTCAGGCGCAAGGCGCCCGCCGCGGTGAAGCCCGCGAAGATCGCCAGCAACCGGCCCGACAAAGAGAGCAAGGCGCCGGCGGAGTAGCGCGCGAAGAAAGCCGTGGACGTCTCGCCTCATGGGTCTACGCTGGGGGTGACAGGGAGGCGGCGGTGAACCTCGAGCTTGAAGACCGTTGGCGCGGCCTCGTCGAAAGATCGTCAAGGAAGGTCGGTTCGGTTCGGCCAGTGAGGTCGTCGAGGAGGGCTCGAAGCTCGTCGAGGCTCGCGAAACCGGGCGTCGCGAGCTTCGTCACCTCCTCGACACGTCGATCGCTCGGGGTGGCGAGGTGACGGACGGCGACCTTGACGAAGCGATCGCCTCGCGGGTGAGCGAGTTGAGAGGTCTCGCCGGGTGAGACGTGCGAGTTTCCTCGCGTCCGTCCGCGAAGACCTCTTGTCCATCCTCGACTTCGTCGCCGAGTCGAGCGGAAGCAGAGACCGCGAAGTCTTTCGTGATCAGACTTCGATCGCGATGCCACGAACTCGCGGGCCACGAAACGATGGTCGGGCAACCTCGTCCAGACCTCCGCAGCTCACCTTTCGGCAATTACGTCATCTTCTTTCGCTACCAGAAGGATCAGGTCGAAGTGGTGAACATCATCGAGCGTCACCGCGATATCGCCGCCCATTTCGCGGCGGAGGACGGAACGTGACCCTCGATCCGGTTCCGACCGATCTCGCGGAGGTCGACGCCGCTGCGGAGGCTGCGGAGCTTGCCGAGGCTGGCCGCAAGCTCTTCGCCGGCGAGTGCACCTTCATCTGGGCGGGGGCCAAGTCCGACGCGCTGCCGCCGTTGGGTCCGGCGGAGATCGCCTTCGCCGGACGCTCAAACGTCGGCAAGTCGTCGCTGCTCAACGCGCTGACCGGCCGCAAGGCGCTGGCGCGCACCTCGCACACGCCGGGCCGCACCCAGGAGCTGAACTTCTTCGAGATTGGCGCTCAGCCGGTGCGGCTGCGCGTCGTCGACATGCCGGGCTACGGCTACGCCGCCGTCTCCAAGGAGAAGATCTCGAACTGGACGGGGGTGATGCACGACTACCTGCGCGGGCGCCCGACGCTGGCGAGAGTGTTCGTGCTGGTCGACGGCCGCCACGGGCTCAAGGCGCTCGACCGCGAGATGTTCGAGATCCTCGACAAGGCGGCGGTGTCCTACCAGGTCGTGCTGACCAAGAAGGACGAGGTGAAGCTGTCCGCGCGCGACGCAGTGGTCGCGACGACGCTGGCCGAGCTGCGCCAGCGCGTCGCCGCCTATCCCGAGCTGCTGTTCACCTCGTCGGAGACCGGCGAGGGCATCCCCGAACTGCGCGCCGCCGTGGCCCTGCTGCTGCGCCAGCGCGGGGCCTGAGGCGGGGCATATCCTTCCCCGTTTCACGGCGGAGGATATGCCCGTCAAAGATAGCTCGAGCTCATCGCCGGCTCGGCCTTGAGCGTGTGCGCCATGAACTCCAGCGCCGTGCGCACCCGCTCGCGCGAGGCCGGGCCGCCGAGGCACACGCGCACGTGCTCGTCCGGCTCGCCCGCCACGACGAAGGCGTCGCTGGCCACGACGCCGATGCCGGTCGCGCGCATGTGGCCGATGAAGGCCGAGCGCGTCCAAGGCCTTGGCAGCGGCACCCAGAGATGGAACGAGAGCGGATCGGCGCGGAAGGAGCCGGCCGGCAGGATCGACGCGGCGAGCTTCTGCCGCGCGCCGGTCTCGGCGCGGATGAAGCGCAGGATCATGTCGGCGGTGCCGTCCTCGATCCAGCGCGTCGCCAGAGCCACCGTCAGCGGCGAGGCCATGACGTTGGCCGCCCGCAGCGCCGCGGCGAAGGGCCAGCCCGCGCGCGCGTCCGGCGCCACCACGTAGGCGGCGCGCAAGCCGGCACCGATGCATTTGGCAAGGCCGGCGATGTGCCAGGTGAGCTCGGGCGCGAAGGTGGCGAGCGGATGCACGCCGCCGGCCGGGATGAAGCCGTAGGCGTCGTCCTCGACGATCGGCAGCCCGTGGTGCCGGGCCACGGCGGCGACCGCCTCGCGACGCGCCTGGGGCATGGTCAGCGTGGTCGGGTTCTGCAGCGTCGGATTGAGGTAGAGCGCCTTGGGCGCCCGCGTCCGGCACGCCGCGTCGAGCGCGTCGGGGTCGATGCCGCCGGCGTCCATCGACAGGCCGACGAGTTCGATCCCGAGCTGCGCGGCGATGGAGCGGACGCCGGGATAGGTGATCGCCTCGCACACCACGCACTCGCCGCCGCGCGCCAGCATCGACAGGATGGCGTGGATCGCGGGATGGGCGCCGGGCGTCACGAAGACGCGCTCCTGCTTGGGCACCAGGGCGCGCCGGCCGAGCCAGGCCGACGCCGCCTCCTTGTCGGCGCGGCTGCCGCCGAACCCCTGGTAGCGCAGCAGCCCGACGAGGTCGCGGGCGACGTCGGCGAGGCCGTCGCGCATGCGTATGACGAGGTCGGCATCCGACGGCTCGGGCGGCAGGTTCATCGAGAGGTCGACAATGTCGCCCTCCTTGCCGCCGCGCGCCGCGGGGACGGCCTTGCCGCCGCGCACGAACGTGCCCTGGCCGACGCGCGACTCGATGAGGCCGCGGCGCTGCGCCTCGACGTAGCCGCGCGCCACCGTGGTGAAATCAATCGACAGCAGCTTGGCGAGCGTGCGCTGCGGCGGCAGCCGGTCGCCGCCCGACAGCCGCCCGCTCCTCACGTCGTCGGCGATGATGTCGGCAATGGCGAGGTAGCGCGGCTTGGCGCTGCGGGAGAGATCGGGAGTCCAAGCGTTCATGAGGTACCCTTCACCACCCACGCCTGCAAAAGCCAATCCAACGATTGACTGGACATTGTTGCAAGCAAGCTGCAGCCGAGCGCTGACTCAGGTCGGCGGCCGCTACGGTCTCGGCCCGTCTCGACGATCGAAATAGCGGCGCCGCGCACAAGTCGCAGGCAATTTGCCCATCAAGCATCAATTTCTGATTGACCTTACAATTGAATGCAGAGGCTGGGCCTTCGCAGCGGCCGACGCGGCGCAGCGCGGTTGGCACATCAGTTGCGACAGCTGTCTCATCCCACACGTCGTCGGGACCTTGCAAAGAAGGATTTTGCCCATGCCCGCCGTTACGATGCCCGCCCACAAGAAGGGCGATTTCCTGGTCGACTACGAGGACAAGAAGTTCGAGGACGTCAAAGCCCTCCCGGGCGAGAAGGCGCTCATCACCTTCCACACAGTCGCCTTCGAGGGCTCGATCGGCCTCGTCAACCTGCTCCAGGCCACCCGCATCCTGCGCAAGGGCTTCGAGACGAGCGTGCTGCTCTATGGCCCCGGCGTGACGCTCGGCCTGCAGCGCGGCTTCCCGACGCTCGGCGACGAAGCGTTCCCGGGTCATCTCGCGATGAACAAGCAGGTCGAGAAGTTCATGTCCGAGGGCGGCAAGGTCTACGCCTGCCGCTTCGCGCTCCAGGCGCTGTACGGCCACGGCGAGCCCTCGCTGATCCCCGGCATCATCCCCATCAGCCCGCTCGACGTGCTCGACCTCATCCTCCTGCACCGCCGCGACAACGCATTCATGCTCAACACCTGGACGCTCTGATAGCGTCTGCCATCGACCGGCCCCGCCCTCAATGCGCGGTGGGGCCGACCCTATCAAGGAGCTCTCCTCCAAGGAGACGTATTAAATGGAAAAACGCATCGTCCGCGTCGCCGCCGCCCAGATCTCTCCGGTTCTCGACAGGCCGGGCGGCACGCTGGAGAGGGTCCTGCAGGCGATCGACGAGGCCGCCGCCCGCGGCGTGGCCTTTGCTGTGTTCCCCGAGACCTTCCTCCCCTACTATCCGTATTTCTCCTTCGTCGAGCCGCCGATCGCGCAAGGGCCGGCGCACCTTCGCCTCTACGAAGAGGCGGTCGTCGTGCCCGGCCCGGTGACACAGGCGCTGTCGGCGGCCGCCAAGCGCCACGCGATGGTGCTGGTCGTCGGTGTCAACGAGCGCGACGGCGGCACGCTCTACAACGCGCAGTTGATCTTCGATGCCGATGGCACACTGGCGCTGAAGCGCCGCAAGATCACGCCGACCTATCAC
This sequence comes from Beijerinckiaceae bacterium, assembly GCA_965198715.1. Lineage (GTDB taxonomy): Bacteria > Pseudomonadota > Alphaproteobacteria > Rhizobiales > Beijerinckiaceae > RH-AL1. The sequence continues at coordinate 1,436,403 of CBDAPV010000001.1, read as the reverse complement.
GAGCGCATGATCTGGGGCCAAGGCGACGGCGCGGGCCTCAAGGTCGTCGACACCGCCGTCGGTCGCGTCGGCGCGCTGGCCTGCTGGGAGCATTACAACCCGCTTGCCCGCTACGCCTTGATGGCGCAGGGCGAGGAGATCCACGCCGCGCAGTTTCCGGGCTCGCTCGTCGGCCAGGTCTTCGCCGACCAGATGGAGGTGACGATCCGCCACCACGCGCTGGAGGCCGGCTGCTTCGTCGTCAACGCCACGGGCTGGCTCACCGACGAGCAGATAACGTCGATCTCGACCGATCCGAAGATGCAGAAGGGCCTGCGCGGCGGCAATTGCACCGCGATCGTCTCGCCCGAAGGCAAGCACCTCGTGCCGCCGATGCTGGAGGGCGAGGGGCTGCTGATCGCCGATTGCGACATGGCGCTCATCACCAAGCGCAAGCGCATGATGGATTCCGTCGGCCATTACGCCCGCCCCGAGCTGCTGCAGCTCCACCACGACGCCCGGCCCACGGCGGCGATGGTGCAGCATGGCGTCGAGCCGGCGCCGGCGCTGCCGGCCTTTGTCCCGCAACTCCCGACGGCGCTGTCCGCCGCGGCAATCCCGAAAGAGGACCATGGCAGAGCTCCCGACGGAACGGCTGATCAACGAGTTGCAGTCCTACGGAGTGCGACTGGCTGACAGCCGGGTCGGCGCGCCCGGCCGCCGCGGCGGCGCCGGCCCCTCCGACCACAAGGCCGTGACCATCGCCGGTCGGACCGTGATGGTGCCGATCCACACCGCCGCTTCGCACGAGTCGCCCTACGCGGCGTCCCGTCCCGATGCCGACGGCGTTGCCCTGATCGAGCGCGACGGCGAAGTGGTTGGCCGCATGACCTTCCCGCGGCAGCCGCGCTTCTACGCGCTGCAGACCTTCGATGGCATTCCCTATTCGAAGATCGCCGTGCTGCATTCCAAGGACGTGCTGGCGACGACGGTGCTGCAGACCTGCATCCGCTACCAGAGCCGCACCAAGACCTGCCAGTTCTGCGCCATCGGGCAGTCGCTCGCGGCGGGCCGCACCATCGCCCACAAGACGCCGGAGCAGCTCGCCGAGGTCGCCCGCGCCGCCGTGCTGCTCGACGGCGTCAAGCACATGGTGATGACGACGGGCACGCCCAACGCCACCGACCGCGGCGCCGCCGTGCTGTGCGAGAGCGCCTTCGCCATCAAGGCGCGCGTCGACCTGCCGATCCAGGCGCAATGCGAACCGCCGGACAGCGATCGCTGGTTCGAGCGCATGAAGGCCTCGGGCATCGACACGCTGGGCATGCACATCGAGGCGGTGACGCCGGCGGTGCGCGAGCGCATCATGCCGGGCAAGGCCTCGGTGCCGCTCGAGCGCTACATGAAGGCCTTCGAGGCGGCGGTGCCGGTGTTCGGCCGCGGCCAAGTCTCGACCTACATCCTCGCCGGCCTCGGCGACACGCCCGAGGCGATCCTCGCGATGGCGGCGCAGCTGGTGGCGCGCGGCGTCTACCCCTTCGTGGTGCCCTTCGTGCCGATCTCCGGCACGCCGCTCGAGGATCATCCGACGCCCTCTCCGGCCTTCATGCACGCGATCCTGGAGCCGCTCGCCGCGATGCTGCGCGCCGCCGGCATGTCCAGCGGGCAGGCCAAGGCCGGTTGCGCCAAATGCGGCGCCTGTTCGGCACTCTCGACCTACGAGAAGGCCGGCGACGCCGCCTTGCCGAATGCCGTTGAGCCGGAGACCGCCGCCGGCGCGCCCTGGTCCCTGCCGTCGCCGCCCGACCTCGTGCTCGAGGGCGTGCGGGCATGATCGCCGACGATTTCGGTCCCTTCGCCGCTTGCCATTTCAGGCTCAAGGCCGCCACCGAGCGGTGGGAGCAGGAGGGTGCGGCCGCGCTGCGCCACCAGGTGTTCTGTGCCGAGCAGGGCATCTTCCGCGGGCACGACCGGGACGCGATCGACGAGTCCGCGATCCACCTCGTCGCGCTTTCGACCATGGCCGTGCTCGCCGACGAGGTCGTCGGCACGGTGCGCATCCACCAGAGCGAGCCGGGCATCTGGCACGGCTCGCGGCTCGCCGTCGACCGGCGCTACCGCCGCGTCGGCGCGCTCGGCGCGGCGCTGATCCGGCTCGCGGTCTCCAGCGCCAACGCGTCGGGCTGCGTGCGCTTCTACGCCAACGTCCAGGCGCAGAACGAGCTGATGTTCCGCCGCCTGAGCTGGCACCGCATCTCCGAGGTAGAGCTGCACGGCCAGCCTCACGTCTCCATGCAGGCCGATCTCGCCGCCTATCCGCCGCTTGCCAACGCGCCGGAAGGTTTTCACGCCCTCTCCACCAAGGCGGCGGCGTGAGGGGCGCGTCTCTTCGCGAGCTGGCCGACACCGTGCTGGCGGCGCGCGGCACAGCGCACAAGACCGACATCGCCGACGCGGTCGCCGCCTTGGGCGTCGATGCCTCTTCCGCGATCCGTATCGGCGACGATTGCGCCGCCCTTCCCGACGGCGACGGCTGGCTGCTCTTCGCCATCGAAGGCTTCGTTCACGATTTCGTCGAGGCGGACCCGCGCTTCGCCGGGTGGTGCGGTGTGATGGTCAACCTCAGCGACATCGCCGCGATGGGTGGCCGCGCCGTCGCCGTGGTCGACGCGATTTGGGCGAGGGACCGCGCCCAGGCCGAGCCGGTGCTGGCCGGCTTGCGCGAGGCGTCGCAGGCCTACGGCGTGCCGGTGGTGGGCGGCCATACCAATCATCGCACCGCCGCGGGCTCGCTGGCGGTGGCTGTGCTCGGCCGCGCCGAACGGCTGATCACCAGCTTCGATGCCAGGCCCGGCGACGTGCTTGTCGCCGCCGTCGACCTGCGCGGCGGCTTCCGCGGCACGTCCTTCAACTGGGACGCGGCGAGCGGCGCCCCGGCGGAGCGGCTGCGCGCCGATCTCGCCCTGCTCCCCGATCTCGCCGAGGCCGGCCTCGTGGCGGCCGGCAAGGACATCAGCATGGCCGGCCTCGTCGGCACGGCGACGATGCTGTGCGAAGCCTCGGGCGTCGGCGCGCGCATCGAGGTCGATGCCGTGCCCTGCCCGGCCGGGGTGGATCTCACCCGCTTCCTGCTCGCCTTCCCGAGCTTCGGCTTCGTGCTCTCGGTCGCGCCCGACAAGGTCGGCGCCGTGCTCTCGCGCTTTGCCGCGCGCGACATCGCCTGCGCCGCGGTGGGCAGCATCGACGCCTCGCGCAAGGTCCGGCTGTGGCGCGACGACGAAGAGGTCGAGGTGTGGGACCTCGCGCGCCCCTTCATCGGCTGTGGGCCGACTGTCGCCCTCGCGGGAGAGGCCTGATGCCCGAGACCCTGTTCCACGTCCGCTGGCCCGACGGCGCCACCGAGACCTGCTACTCGCCCTCCACGATCATCCGCGACTTCTACGAGGTCGGCCGCAGCTATACGCCGGCCGAGTTCCTCACCGCGTCGCGGGACGGACTGCACGCCGCCAGCGAGCGGGTGCGGATGCGCTACGGTTCCGGCTGTTCGCGCGCGATGGCGCAGCTGGCGGCCATCGAGCACCGGGCGAAAACTTTGGACGCGAGCGCGGCCGTGACGGTCGAGGGCTTCATAGGATGAGGAGCTGAGCATGGTGGACGAGATCACCGACGCGAAAGTGAACGTCGACGGCGTCGACACGAGGGGCGACGCGGACCGGCACAACGGCCACGTGCCGGTCGTGATCGTCGGCGGCGGCCAAGCCGGCCTGTCGACGAGCTGGCTCCTGAAGAAACGCGGCATCGCGCACGTGGTGCTGGAGAAGAACCGCGTCGGCCACGCCTGGCGCAACGAGCGCTGGGACACCTTCTGCCTGGTGACGCCGAACTGGCAATGCACCCTGCCGGACTATCCCTACCAGGGACCGGATCCCGATGGCTTCATGGTCAAGGACCAGATCGTCGAATACGTCGAGGGCTTCGCCCGCATGGTGGATCCGCCGATCCATGAAGGCGTCACCGTGACCCGCGTCTCGCGCGACGCCGACGGCCTTTTCCGCGTCGAGAGCACGATGGGCGACTGGAGCGCCGACAACGTCGTCATGGCGATCTCGGGCTACCACGTGCCGGCAGTGCCGCGGGTCGGCGAGCGGCTGCCGCGCGACATCCACCAGATGCATTCCTCCGCCTACCGCAACCCTGAGCAGCTGCCCGAGGGCGAGACGCTCATCGTCGGTACCGGACAATCCGGCTGCCAGCTTGCCGAGGACCTGCACCTCGCCGGCCGCAAGGTTCACATCGCGGTCGGCGACGCGCCGCGCTCACCGCGCGCCTACCGCGGCAAGGACACGATCCGCTGGCTCGACGAGATCGGCTACTATGGGACGACGGTCGAGACGCATCCGCTCGGCACCGATGTGCGCAAGAAAGCCAACCATTATTTCACCGGGCGCGACGGCGGCCACGAGATCGACCTGCGCCAGTTCGCGGCGGAGGGCGTCAAGCTCTATGGAATGCTCGACACGATCGACGACGATACGATCACGTTCCGTCCCGACCTCGCCAAGCACCTCGAGGACGCCGACAAGGTCTACCTACGCATCCGCAAGATGATCGACGATCACATCGCCAAGGCCGGCATCGACGCGCCGCCGGCCACCCCCTACGTGGCGCCGTGGATTGTCAGCGAGGAGCCGAAAAGCCTCAGCCTGAAGGGCGAGAACATCACCTCGGTGATCTGGTCCACCGGCTTCCGCTCGGACTTCTCGATGGTCGACATCCCGGTGTTCGACGGCCGCGGCTACCCCGGCCATCATCGCGGGGTCACCACCGTGCCCGGTCTCTACTTCCTGGGCCTGGGCTGGCTGTGGACCTGGGGCTCGGGCCGCTTCTCCGGCATCGCCGAGGATGCCGGCCACGTCGTCGAGCAGATCGGCAAGCGCTTTTGGACGGCCGACCTGTCGCGCCCGCCGCAGCAGAAGGTGGCGTAGGCGGATCTCGACGGGTCGCGAGACGCGCTCCACGGATGTCGAGGAGCGCCGCTGCCGCCGTACAATCCGCGGGACTAACCCGCGTATTGCGCGTCGCTGACGTGCTCCAGCCAGTCGACCACCTTGCCGTCCTGCTTCTCCTGAATTGCGATGTGGCTCATCGCGATAGCCGGCGCGGCGCCATGCCAGTGCTTCTCCCCGGGCGAGAACCACACCACGTCGCCGGGCCGGATCGTTTCGATCGGCCCGCCCTCGCGCTGCACCAGCCCGCAGCCCGCCGTCACTACCAGGGTCTGCCCCAGCGGGTGGGTGTGCCACGCCGTGCGCGCGCCGGGCTCGAAGGTCACCAGCGCTCCGCCGACGCGGGCGGGATCGGGCCCGAACAGCGGATCGATGCGCACCGTGCCGGTGAACCAATCCGCCGGCCCTTTCGCCGAGGGCTGCGTGCCGATCCTCTGGATGTGCATCTCGTCTCCTCCCCGCGTGAGCCGACGGAGAACGCGGCCCCCGCGCAATCGTCCCCCTCCATGCGCGGCAGCTGCCCAAGCATCACGCAGACAGAGGCGGCGCAGCGGAACGATGATATGGCATGTCTCCCGGACTCGATCGATGGCGCATAATTCTTGAGGTCTCTCCTTCGCCGCGGGCGCAACCTGTTCGATCGCTCCGAGGAGAAGATCGACGCCGCCCTCAGCATCCTGCTCGCCGTGCAGGCGCTCACCGTCTTCGTGGTGATCCCCTGGGGCGCCAGCCACGCGGGCGGGCACATGCTTCTCGACGTCTGCCACCTCGTCTTCGCCGCCGTCAGCGTCACCGTCCTCGCCCGCCACCGCCTCGTCCAGGGCGCGCTGATCCTCGGCATGGTCCTGTTGGCGGGCTGGCCCCTGCTCGACGCGCAATCCTCGGTGGGGCGATGGGTCGGGCCGGCCGGCGTGTTCGAACTCGTCAGCGTCATCGCCTTCGCCTTCAACGCCCTCGTCACCGCCGTCGTGGCGCGGCACGTGTTTGCCGCCGGGCGCGTTACCGTGCACCGCGTGCAGGGCGCGGTGCTCCTCTACCTCAACGTGGCGGCGCTTTTCGCGATCGCCTACAGCGGGCTCGACACGTTCGCGCCGGGAGCGATCGCGCCGAGCGGCGGCGGCATGCTGCCCTCGAGCCTCGGCGCGAAGATCGCCGCCCTGACCTATTTTAGCCTTACAACGATCACGACCACGGGGTTCGGCGACCTCGTGCCGGTGCACGCCGCCGCGCGCAGCCTCGCCAACCTCGAATCCGTGTTCGGACACCTGTTCCCAGCCACGCTGCTCGCGCGCCTCGTCGCGCTGCACATCGCCCACAGCGACGACGACATCGTCGAGCCCAAGATCGTCGAGCCCAGGGTCGTCGAGCCCAGGGTCATGACGTCCCATCGCGCCGACCGGGCGGCGTGACGGCTCGCGAGATCCGGAACATATGCTAAAGCAGCATTCCGCCTCCTGCGAACCCCGCGCCGACGTGCCGAATCTCCGACGCGAGCAGATCGTCGCCATCGCCTACGGCGCCTGTTGCCATGCGCTGTTCGCGCTCGGCGTCGGCATCATGATCTACGAGATGGCGTTCGGCATGAGCCGCAGCCGGGGCGTGCTGCCGACGCCCTGGCGCGAGATCGTCGACGGGCTGTTGCTGCTGCAGTTCCCCCTGGCGCATTCGTTTCTGCTGTCGCGCCGCGGCCGCCGGCTGCTGAGCCGGCTGGCGCCGCTCGAACTCGGCGGCCGGCTCTCGACCACCACCTACGCGGCGATCGCCTCCGTGCAGGTCGGGCTGCTGTTCCTGCTGTGGAGCCCGAGCGGCATCGTGTGGTGGCGCCCCGCCGGGCCGTGGCTGGCCCTGACCGGCACGCTCTACGCCGCCGCCTGGCTGCTGCTGCTGAAATCGATCCACGATGCCGGCATGCCGCTGCAAGTGGGCCTGCTGGGATGGTGGGCCGTGGCGCGCGGCAGAAAACCGGTGTATCCGCCGATGCCGCGGCGCGGCCTGTTTCGCCTGTGCCGCCAGCCGATCTACGTCGCCTTCGCGCTCACCACCTGGAGCGTGCCGTGGTGGACGCCGGACCAGCTTGTGGTGGCCCTCGTGCTGACGGGCTACTGCCTTATTGGGCCGCTGTTCAAGGAGGCGCGGTTCCGCCGCGTGTTCGGCGCCGAGTTCGCCCGCTACCAGCGCGCCGTGCCCTACTGGCTGCCTTGGCCACGCCGGGCGGCGGAGCGCTCGCCGCCGTGACGTCCAGTCGGGAGCTTCTCCCAGCCTCGGCCCAGGCGTCCCTCTACCAGGCGGAGGACTGGTGGGACGGCCCGGTGCGCGGGCTGCGGCAGCTGCGCAAGCTGGTGCCGGCGCGCTTCGCCTATTTCGATCGCATCGTGCCCGACTGGCGCGGGCTCGACGTGCTGGATCTCGGCTGCGGCGGCGGCTTCATGGCCGAGCCGCTGGCACGGCGCGGCGCCGCCGTGATCGGCGTCGACCCATGCCCGCAGGCGGTCGCGGCGGCGGCGCGGCACGCGCGGGGCACCGGGCTCGACATCGACTATCGGGTCGGAGCGGGCGAAGCCCTGCCGCTCGCCGATGCCGCGGTCGACGTCGTCGTCTGCGTCGACGTGCTGGAGCACGTCGACGACATCGACGCGGTACTGGCGGAGGTCGCCCGCGTGTTGCGGCCGGGCGGCTTGCTGCTGTTCGACACGGTCGCCGCCACCCGCCTCGCCGCCTTCGTGCTGGTGACGATGGCCGAGCGGGTGCTGCGCCTGCTGCCTCCGGGCACCCACGAGCCGACGCGCTTCGTCGCCGCGGCGGGTTTTCGGGCGCGGCTCGTCGCGCTCGGCTTCGCCGCCCCGCCCTTCGTCGGCTTCGGGCCGCGAGGCCTCGACCGCGACCTCGATTTCTGCTTCGGCCGCCTCGCGACGCGCGCGGTCCTGTACATGGGCCACGCGCGGGCCGGAGGTGCGGAGGAGCGGTGATAAGCGCCGTCCGCCTCGCCCTCGTCGCCTCCATCCTGGCCGCGGTGGCGGCGCCGAGCCTCGGAGCGGAAGCGTCCCCAGCCCGCCGCGCCGGCGACATCGCCGACGCCATCCTGCCGTGCTGGCACCCGCCCGCCGGCGGCGGCGAGATCACCCTCGCCCTCAGCCTGCGCCGCGACGGCAGCGTCATCGCCGCCCCGCGCGTGACCTACCTCCGCCCGGGCGCCTCCGCCGACGCCCTGCGCACCTCGATCCTCGACGCCGTGCGCGCCTGCACCCCCATCGCCCTATCGTGGCCATTGAGTGCCATCGTAGCCGGCCAGGTCTTGCGCATCCGCTTCGTCGCCGCGCCCGGCACGGACGGGGGGCGCGCCTCGGTGATCTGGAGCGGGACCTAGGTACGGCGCCTTGGTGCGGCGCCTTGGCAAGCCGCCGCGAGCGCGGTCAGCCCGCCACGGGTTCGGGGTGCACGACGGCCAGCCGCAGCGAACGCACGAAGAGCAGCGAGGCGATGGCGGCGAGCGTCAGGAGTGCGGTGAGCGCCCAGGCCTCGTCGATCGCCTGCGAGAGCGCGGCGCGCTGGACGAGCTCGGCGAGGCCGGCCTGATCGGCGCCGGAGAGCGGCTGCGTCAGGTGGGCGAGGTAGTAGTCGACCGGAAGGCCGATCGCCCGGGCCGCGGTGACGTCACCGGCCTTGAGCCGCGCCGCGAGCGCCGCCGCCAGCGCGGGGACACGGCCGTAGATGAGCGAGTCGATCGCCGCCAGGCCGACAGCGCCGCCGAGGTTGCGCATCAGGTTGAAGAGGCCGCTGGCGTCGGCGACGCGGTGGGGCGCGAGGCGGCCCAGCGCCAGGTTGGTCGGCGCCAGCAGGCAGATCATGATCGCCGGGCCGCGCACCACCTGCGGCCAGAACATGCCGGAGAAATCCGTGGTGATGGTCTGGGTGGCGCTGAGGCCGAGGCCGAGGCCGAAGAGCACGAAGCCGGCGACCGAGAGCAGCCGCGAGTCGACGCGCTGCTCCAGCACCACCGCAAGCGGCGCCGCCACCAATTGCGCCAGGCCGGTGACGAGCATGACCTCGCCGATCTCGAGCGAGGAGTGCTGCCGCACCAGGCCGAGGAAGACCGGCATCAGGTAGATCGTGCCGAAGAGGCCGATGCCCAGCGTGAAGGAGAGCGCGCAGCCCACCGCGAAGCAGCGCTCACGGAACAGCGTCAGGTCGACGATCGGGTCGGCCGCCCGCAGCGTGCGGCGCACGAAGAACCAGCCGCCAGCGGCGCTCAGCGCCAGCAGGCCGAGGATCGCGGAAGAGCCCCAGCCGAGCCGCGGCGCCTCAGTCAGTGCGATCTCGAGGGCCGAGAGGGCAACGGACATCGCCGCCAGCGCGGCGATGTCGAGCGTGCGCAGGTGGGCGAGATCGGGCTTCTGCCGCGGCAGCAGCGCGGCGGCAGCGAGCGCGGCGACGAGCCCCGGGCCGACGTTGATGAGGAACAGCCAGTTCCACTCGAAGGTGTCGGTAATCCAGCCGCCGACGATCGGGCCGACGGTGGGGGCGAGCACCGCCAGCACGCCGGCGAGCGTCGTCGCCAGTGCCTGGTGGCGAAGCGGGAACAGCAGGAACACGGCCGCGAACACGGCGGGGATCAGCGTGCCGCCGGAAAAGCCCTGCAGCACGCGCCAGGCGATGAGCGTGCCGAAGCTCGAGCTCGTCGCGCAGCCCAGCGAGGCGGCGGTGAAGAAGGCGACGGCGACGACGAACAGCCAGCGCATGGTCATCACGCGCGTCAGCACGCCGGTCAGCGGGATCGCGACGACCTCGGCCACGAGGTAGGCGGTCTGGATCCAGCTCATCGCGGAATCGCCGATGTCGAGCGCGGTGCGGATCGTCGGCAGCGAGGTCGCCACGACCTGCACGTCGAGGATCGCCATGAACATGCCCACGCACATCACGACGAAGCCGAGCGTCGTACGCAGCGTCAGGGCGCTATCGTCTTGCCCGGGCCGGTCCGCCTGACCGGCGGACCCGCTGCTAGGCGACCCGTGCATCGAGGGTCCCGCCGCCGAGCGCGCGGTTCTCCGCGCGAATTCGGACGTACAGCACGGCGGCGTTGAAGAGCGTGTAGGCGAGCGCGACCAGCGGCAGGCCGAACACCATCGGCAGCACCGCGATCTCGCCGACGACGACCGCGTAGTTCGGGTGCCGAATCCAGCGGTAGGGACCGCGCGCCACCAGGGTCTCGCCGGGCACGACGATGATGCGGGTGGTCCAGCGCGACCCGAGCGTGGCGAGGATCCAGACGCGCATCGCCTGCAGCACGACGAATACGACCAGCCAGCCGAGCTGCACCGGCCGGTCGAAGCCGAGCAGCCACAGCGTGGCGAGCCAGAGGCTGTGGCAGGCGATGACAGCGGGATAATGCCCCGGCGCGATCTCGACGCCGCCGCGGGCGAGCAGCCCGCGCGTGTTGCGGCGCGCCAGCACCAGTTCGCCGAGGCGCTGCATCGTCACCAGCGCCAGGATCGCCGGCGCGAGCGTCACGCCGCCTGCCTCAGCGTCACGCAGCTCGAGGTGAAGCCCGGTCCCATCGCGTTGAGGACGGAGCGGTCCGGCAGGCCGCGCTGCAGCACACGCTCGAGCACGAAGAGGACGGTGGGGGAGGACATGTTGCCGTGGGCGGCGAGCACGTCGCGCTCGTGGTCGAGCGTGCCGGGCGCCAGCTCCAGCGCGCCTTCCAGCGCCAGCACCACGCGCTTGCCGCCGGGGTGGCAGACGAAGCGGTCGACGTCGGCCATGGTGTGACCGGAGCGAGCGAGGATGCCGCTGATCGCCGGCCCGACGTGCTCGTGGGCGAAGGGCGGGATGGCCTGGGCGAAAATGACGCCGAGGCCCTCGGGCTCGACGTTCCAGCCCATGATGTCGAGCGTGTCGGGCCAGGTGTGCTCGCCGGTGGCCTCGACGTAGGCAAGGCCGCCGGCATCGCCGGCGCGCAGCACGCAGGCGGCCGCGCCGTCGCCGAAGAGGGCGGTGGCGACGATGTTCGCCGGGGTCAGCGTGTCGAGCCGGAAGGCGGTGGTGCAGAGCTCGACCACCACGAGGAGCACGTTGGAGCCGGGGCGGGCCTCGGCGAGCCGCGAGGCGATCGAGAAGCCGGTGACGCCGCCGGCGCAGCCCAGCCCGAACAGCGGCACGCGGGTGATGTCGGAACGGAAGCCGATCTCGCCCATGACGAGGGCCTCGATGCTGGGCGTCGCGATGCCGGTGGAACTCACCGACACCACGGTGTCGACCTCAGAGGCGGCGATGCCGGCGGCGGCCAGCGCCTTGCGGGCGGCGTCGAGAAACAGCGCCTTGCCGCCCTCGACGAAGGCGGCGGTGCGCTCGGGCCAGCCCAGCGGCTGAGCGTACCATTCCAGCGGGCGCACCGCCTGACGCGTCACGATCCCGCTGCTGGTGCCGAAAACGCGCGACAGCCGGCCGAAGTCCTCGTAGCGCGCGGCGAAGATCTCGCCGGCGACCTTCGAGACTTCGGCCTGGGTGATGACGTGGGGCGGCGACGCGGTCGCGACGGCGAGGAGATGCGCGGGATGTTTCAAGAGGCCTGCTCACAGCGCAAGCCACCTGGCCGTGCGTCGGTCTCTCGTAGATCGCTCATGGGAAATGGGCCAGCGGATAATAGACCGTTGCCCTCCCCTCTGGTCCAGCGGCGGCGAAATCTAAGCCTTTGTCCGAAATCGACTTGGGCGTCCGTTCGTGACCTTTGCCGGGCTAATCCCTTCATCATTAGGCACTTCGACGCAGGCAGCGGCTTGTTTTAGAAGGACTTGCGACGCACGCGCCGGATCTAGGCGACCGGCGGCGCGCCTTGCATCAGAACAGCTCGGGCCGGCGCAGCTGCAGCGCCTGCAGCAGCACGATCGTCTTCATGTCGCAGAGACTGCCGTCGGCGGCGCCGGCGGCGAGTTCGGCCAGGGTCACCTCCTTGACGACGACCTGCTCGCCCTCGGCGGCGAGGCCGCCGCCTTCAGCGATGCGGTCGCCCGCCGCGTAGGGCGCGAGGAAGAGGTGGATGCGCTCGGTCGAGACGCTGGGCATGGGGTAGAGGCAGCCGACCGGCTCCAGCAGGTCGAGCCGCACGCCGGCCTCCTCCAGCGCCTCGCGCCGTGCCGTCGCCTCCGGCGCGCCGCCGTCGAGCCCACCGGCCGGCGCCTCGTCGAGCTGGCCGTCGCCGCCCCGCCAGGCCGGTCCGACACGCACCTGCCGCACCAGCAGGGCGGTGCGCCGTGCGGGATCGTAGGGCAGCACCACCGCCGCGTCGCCGTGGTGCTCGAGGCAGCGGCCGACCGGCGTGCCGTCGGGCTGGGTGACGGTGGCGATGCCGAAGGTGGTCCAGCCCTCGTAGATGACGCGCAGCGGAAGCGTTGGCGGAGCGGGCGGGTGCTGGGCGGTCATGAGGGTTCCTGCGGCCGGACGCCGACCCGAAGTCGCCAGACGCCGGCACCGCATCGGCACGGGGTCGGCTGACGCCATCTTGGATATTCCGATATTGTGGCCTGACGCCGATGCCGGTTGGAGCGGGGTGGCCGAACGGCGACCTGCTTGATTTCGCTTCTCGTCAGAACCTGCATGACTGCGTCAGCCTGCGTCATGCGTCATGCCAAAAGACAATGTGCTTTCTGTCGGTAAAGATACCGCAACGCCGTCGTCTCGGCAAGCTTTGGAGATCGCCGTCTCGGAGCTTGGTGGCATGGCCGCGGCGGCATCGGTGAGATAGCCGTCACATGCTGCTCGCTGTCACGCCTCCGGCCGCAGCACCCGCTCGTTCCATACCAACGTGGTGCGCGCTGCCGCTTCGGCGGCGTCGAGCACCGGGATGCGGATCGCCTCGTCGTCGCCCTCGTGAGGAGCGTAGGCGGCGGCCGTTGCAAGCGGGTCGGTCGTTGCGATCGGGAAGAACCCCGTGGGCGCCTCGTACTCGTAGACCATGAGGAAGCTGCCGTCGGCGCTCGTGCCGTCGGGCATTCGGATGCCGGCCGGGCACGCCGTCCAGCTGTGCGGCACGCCGGGGCCGATCTCGACCAGCGAGCCCGGCGCGACGACGTGGAGCGCGCCGGCCAGCTCGACGAGGCCGCAGCCGTTCAGCACCAGGATGCGTTCGGCGAGCATCGCCCGCGTCCCCTCCGCCACTGGCGCGCCGAGATGGACGTGACGCGGCAGCCGGACCGCGGTGGTGAATGGGATGAAGCCGTAGGGCCCGCCGAAGGCGGTACCGGTGCCGGCCGATAGCTCGTGCATGGTCAGCGGCATGTCGGCGAACGGCGTCTTCACCGCGGCACCGCTGCCATGCGTGATGCGGCAGCCGTGCGGCAGCGCGACGCCGCTCACTTCAGCATGCGGCGGAACGGCACGGCGGCGACCACGGCCAGCCCGCCGAGGCGGCGGAACGGGTTGACCCCGCGCAGCGCCTCGTCGAGCGCCCACAGGAACAGGCTGCCGGCCTGCGCCCCGCGGATCGCCGAGCCGGCGGCGCCGCGGCGCCCCTCGACCAGCCGCGACGCCGTAGCGGCGAGGAACACCAGCATCAAGAGGTTGGGCGATTGCCCGATCACGATGCGCCCGGTGCGGCGGTCTTCGAAGAGCCAGCGATAGATGTCCATGGCCCTACAACGCGAAAGCCGTGGATGGATCCCCGCTACTTCGTCAGCACCATGTGGGTGAACGGCGCCACGTAGGCCTGGAGCATGACCAGCACGCCGACGAGGCAGGCCAGCGCGATCGAGTGCTTGAACACGAAGCGCAGGATGGTGCCCTCGTGGCCGAACCAGTTGGTGGCGGTGGAGGCGACGACGATCGATTGCGCGTCGATCATCTTGCCCATGACGCCGCCGGACGAGTTCGACGCCGCCATCAGGATCGGCGACAGGCCGAGCTGGTTGGCGGTGACCGTCTGCAGTCCGCCGAAGAGCACGTTGGAGGCGGTGTCCGACCCCGTCAGCGCCACGCCGAGCCAGCCGAGCAGCGCGGCGAAGAACGGGTAGACCACGCCGGTCTGAGCGAAGGCCAGGCCGAGCGTCGCGTCGAGGCCGGAATAGCGCGTCAGCGTGCCGAGCCCGAGCATGGCAGCGATAGTGATCAGCGACTTCGACACCAATCGCAGCGTACGCCCGTAGGCGCGCACCAGCTGTCCGGGATTGTAGCCGATGACGAGGCCGGCGATGAGCGCGGCGACGAGGATGCCGGTGCCGGTCATCGACAGGATGTTGAACTTGTAGACCGCCGCCTCGAGCGTCGGCTTGGGCACCGCCGGCGGCATCTTCTGGATGAGCTTGTCGAGCCCCGGCACGACGTATTTCGGCAGCCACAGCGCGTCGACCGTCTTCTTGAACGTATCCGTGCCCCACACGAAGACCGTCACGCACAGGATGATCCAGGGTAGCCACGCCTGCATGACGCTGATGTCGCCGCGCGGCGCGGCCAGGATCTCGGCCTCGCTCGGCACCTCGTGGCCGGGGGCGGTGTTGGCGCGGGCGTTGTGGGTGCGCTGGCCGGCGCCGCCTGTGTAGCCCGTGGCGCTGGTGTCCTTGGCGCCGGTGCCGAGCGCGGCGCTGGTCCAGATCTCGCGGGGCTGCCACACCTTGAGGAACGCGTAGAGGCAGCTCATCGACACCAGCGCGGCGACGACGTCGACGAGCCAGGGGCCGTGATAGTTCGAGACGGCGAACTGCGCGGCGGCGAAGCTGGCGCCGGTGACGAGGATCGCCGGCCAGATCTGCAGCATCGGGCGGAAGCCGACGAAGGCCCAGATGACCCAGAACGGCACCAGAAGCGAGAAGAACGGCAGCTGGCGCCCGACCATGGCGCCGAGCACGGAGGCATCGATGCCGGTGGTCTGGCCCAGCACCACGATGGGCGTGCCGAGCGCGCCGTAGGCGACGGGCGCGGTGTTGGCGATGAGCGACAGGCCGGAGGCGGCGAGCGGCGAGAAGCCGAGCCCGATGAGGATGGCGCCGGTGACGGCCACCGGCGTGCCGAAGCCGGCCGCGCCCTCGAAGAAGGCACCGAAGGCGAAGGCCACCAGCAGGACCTGCAGGCGACGATCCGCGGTGATGCCGGCGATGGAGCCCTGCAGCACCGCGAAGGAGCCGTTCTCCACC
This sequence comes from Beijerinckiaceae bacterium, assembly GCA_965198715.1. Classification (GTDB taxonomy): domain Bacteria; phylum Pseudomonadota; class Alphaproteobacteria; order Rhizobiales; family Beijerinckiaceae; genus RH-AL1. The sequence goes on along the minus strand of CBDAPV010000001.1, from coordinate 1,421,300 downwards.
GCCAGCCGGTAGAGGAAGATGACGTTGAGGATGATCCAGCCGATCGGGAACAGGCCGGTCATGATGCCGAAGACGGTGGCCTTGGCAGCCTTGTCGACCGGCATGCCGAAGACGAAGACGACGACGACGAAGGCGGCGATCAGCGCGAGGATGGCGGCGATGTGGGCCTGGATCTTGCCGGCGGCGATGAGGCCGAGCAGCACGACGATCGGGATCGCCGCCACCAGCGTCGAGAGCACCGCGCTCCCGAGCGGGTTATAGGTCTGTTGCCACAACATCTTTACGCCCGCCCCCGATGCCTTCTTTCGGCAGAGGGTGCTTCAAGCAAGCGAAGCCGATGGCGGCAAGCGGTCGTTCGGACTTGAGTTATAAGGACGTGACCGCGTGTTCCCTCCGACACATCGGGTGCGTGTCTTCAATTATCGTTGCCGCTGATAAGCTTTGCTTGGCTGCCGGGCTCACGCGCCACCACGATCTCGTGCACGCTGAACAGCCCGGCCGCATCCATCCACACGCGCCGCGGGATCCAGCCCGCGCCCCTCGCCAGCGCCTGAAACGCGTCCACCGTGTACTTGTGCGAGTTCTCGGTATGAATGCTCTCGCCGGGGCGAAAGGCGAAGCTGCGGCCGAGCAGGCGCACGGTCTGGGCGCGCTCGCTCACCAGGTGCATCTCGATGCGGCTCTCGGTGCCGTTGAAGCGGGCCTCGTGGCGGAAGCCGTCGAGGTCGAAGTCGGCACCGAGCTCGCGGTTGGCGCGGGTCAGCAGGTTCTTGTTGAAGGCGGCGGTGACGCCGGCGGCATCGTCGTAGGCCGGCAGCAGCCTGGCCGTTGCCTTGCGCAGGTCGACACCGATGATGAGCCGGCCGCCGGCGCCGAGCGCGGCGGCCATGCCGCCGAGCAGCAACGCCGCCTCGCCCGGGCGGAAGTTGCCGATGGTCGAGCCCGGGAAGAAGCCCATGCGCGGCCGCACCGCGAGATCGGCCGGCAGCACCAGCGGGTCGCGGAAATCGCCGATGACCGGCTCGACCCGCAGCTGCGGGAAACGCTGGGCGAGGCGGGAGCGGGCGTCGGCCAGAGCGCTCGCGGAGACGTCGATGGGCACGTAGGCGGCGAGCTTGTCCAGCGCGGCGAGCAGGATCTCGGTCTTGCGCGACGAGCCCGAGCCGAACTCGACGAGCACCGAACCCGAAGGCGTCTCCGCCACGATGTCGACGACGCTGGCCTCGAGGATGCCGATCTCGGTGCGTGTGGGATAATATTCCGGCAGGTCGGTGATCGCCTCGAAGAGCTCGCTGCCGCGGGCGTCATAGAGGTATTGGCAGGGCAGCGTCTTCTGCGCCGCGTCGAGACCCTGCAGGACATCTGCGGCGAAGCCGGAGACGTCGTCGTCGAAACTCGTATGGGTCATGAACCTACCGGTCGCTGGCCAGGCGCAGGCCGGTGAACTGCCAGCGCTGGTGGGGATAGAAGAAGTTGCGGTAGGTGGCGCGCGCGTGGCCGGGCGGCGTGGCGCAGGACGAGCCGCGCAGCACCTGCTGCGAGCACATGAACTTGCCGTTGTACTCGCCGATCGCGCCGGGTGCCGCCCTGTAGCCGGGATAGGGGAGGTAGGCCGACTGCGTCCATTGCCAGACGTCGCCGAACATCTGCCGGTCGCCGGGCTGCGCCGGCTCCGGTGCCAGGCGGCGCGGCCGCTCCGTCGAGTCCGCATCGGCGACCGCGGCGTGCTCCCACTCGAACTCCGTCGGCAGGCGGTATCCCGCCCAGCGCGCGTAGGCGTCGGCCTCGTAGAAGCTGACGTGATCGACCGGCGCGGCCACTTCGACGGGGCGAAGGCCGTGCAGGCTCATCTGCCACCAGGCGCCGTCGCGCTCCTGCCAGTAGAGCGGCGCCTCCCAGCCCTGGGTCCTGACCGTGCCCCAGCCGTCGGCCAGCCAAAGCGCGGCGGTGCGATAGCCGCCGGCGCGCATGAAGTCGAGCCATTCGCCATTGGTGACGAGCCGATTCGCTAGTTCAAAGGGTTGCAGCAGGGCGCGATGGCGCGGGCCCTCGTTGTCGAAGAAGAAGCCGGCGCCGGCGTGGCCGACCTCGTGGATGCCGCCGTCGTAGGCGGTGAAGGTCAGCGGCAAGACGGACGTGTCGCCCGGCGTCGGCGCCTCGGCGTAGGCCGGGAGCAGCGGCTGGTTGGCAAACAGGCTGAGCGCGTCTGTGAGCAGCAGCTCCTGGTGCTGCTGCTCGTGGTGGATGCCGATCTCGACCAGTTCGACGACGCGCGGATCGTCCATCGCCGCATCGTCGGCCAAGAGCGTGTCGAGCCCGGCGTCCACGGCAGCGCGATAGGCCATCACCTCGTCGTGGCGCGGCCGTGTCAGCAGGCCGCGGGCGCCGCGGGGGTGCCGCGGGCCTTCCGCCTCGTAGTAGGAGTTGAAGCAATAGGGGAAGCGCCCGTCGAACAGTCGGTAGCCCGGCAGGTAGGGCTTCAACAGGAACGTCTCGAAGAACCATGTGACGTGGGCGAGGTGCCACTTGGTGGGGCTGGCATCGTCGCTGGCCTGGACGACCTGGTCCTCGGGCGACAGCGGCGCGGCGAGATCGAGCGAGTACCGCCGCGTCGCGCGTAGCCGGCTCGCCAGGGCCACAAGATGAGTGGCATCCTCCGTCCAAGGGCGAAGGCCTGCGGTCATGATCGTACCCTCTCCTCAAGGATCGGCAAAACAGGACGTGCCGTGGTTGGTTCCTGCGCACAAAGAACGACCATTGGGTTCTAGCGCATCTCATCGCTGCACGAGCGCCGCATGACGAGCGCGCGTCTCGCGGAGTACATCGCCAAGAAAGTGCTTCGTGGCGACTTTCATGGACGTCGCGCCATCGCCGCCAAGCAAATGCGGCGCTTCGAAGCTCACGTGTTCAACCACAAGCCCGAACGAATCGAGCTGGATAAGGCGACATCGCCGTGCGGCGGCCGAGATGCTACCGTCCACTAGAAGAACAGGGTCCGGCCATTTGCCTGGACCAAAGACTACGAACGTCGACGATCGCCCTCGAAGCGGCGAACCAGGCGAGGGATGACTGAGATGAGCACGACGTTTGAAACGCTCGTAAGGGACTATGCGGCCGGCAGAACGTCTTGGAGCGTCTTGCGGACGAAGGGATATACCAACTATATCGACGTGCTTGCCAAGCTGAACGAGCTGGATCTCAGGCCGCCCACGGCACCCGACGGACTGCAGCTTGGCGCGCAGGGCCGATTGCGCGGCATACTTCGTGACGCCTCGACAATATCGCGGTCGGCGACCCGATGAAGGAGACCGTTGGTCTCATCGTGACCGACTCCTCGCCGCTGATCACGCTGGCTGCCGCCGACAGCCTTCACCTGCTGACCATGCCGGGACTGCCGGTCATGATCCCGGACATGGTCTATCACGAGACCACGAAGTACATCGCGAAGCTTGGCGCCTCCGCCATCGTCGACTGGGTCAGGAAGGCGCGACCGCTCGTCACGATAGAACCGACCGACGTCTTCGCCGAATACCTCACCCTCGTTGAAATCGACCCTAAGACCAAAACCACGCATCGCGGCGAACGCTCGGCGAGCGAGGTGCTGGGCGACGTCATCGCCTCCGACGACGGCCTGTCGGCGATCCTCCTGTTCGAGGACTCCGACGTCAACCGCCGGAAGTTCATCAGCACCTTACCCGAACGCGTCATGCCCCTCAGCACGGGCGGGTACCTGCGTGTCCTCGAGGAATTGGGACGGATCCAGTCCGCGGACATCATCCTCGACCAGGCCATGGCCAAGGGCCGAGACGTGACGAGACAGAGGGCGGCCGCCCTGTCGAACGAGGCCGAAGCGGCACTTCGGCCAACCGTCCGGAAGACCGCCGGCGGCAAGGAGCGATGACGGAGAAGTTAGAAGATATCCGAGAGTACGGCCGTCCCGAATTTTTTCCGTCGCTTGTCCGCGACCAAGCCAAGTCCACCCTATTCTGGCGAACCCGCATTCGTGTGCCAGCTCTTCAAATAAACCTGAAGCGCTGACATACGCTCAATCCGCATGGCCGAAGAACCGTGGCTCGAGAACTATGGCTCGACGTAGAACGATCATAGCGGGGCGCGAGCGGATCGTCGCATCGTGCGCCCGAGCAGCAGCGCGGCGCGGGCGTTGAGGAGAGAGACCTCGCCGCCGAAGCCGAACCAGCGCCGGGGCGAGCCGGCCTCGCGCTCGACGAGATGGCGCGCGACGGCGACCAGCGTGTCCGGCGGTGCGCACGCGAGGCCGGGGAACAGGGCCTCAAGCGCCTGCGGCCGGCGGCCGTAGTGCCGCGCGCGGCACTTGACCATGTGGATGACGGAGCGCCGCGCCGCCGCGGCAAGATCAGGAGCGAAGGTAGGCGTGCCTGGGGTCATGGTGGCCTCCGAGAGAAGCCACCAGCATACAGGTACTATGACCTACGACAAGGTCATTCTACCGTAAAAATCCACGGCCGCCGAGTTTCGGGTTGGGCAGCATCATCAGGATCGGCGAGGCCCAGGCGATCATGACGTCGCGGATCGGCGGGGCGTTGTGGCTCTCGAGATCGTAGGTGTTGTTGGATGATCCGCGCCGGATCGTCTTGAGGAAGCGCTTGCCGTCGCCGGTGCGCACCGCCGCCTCGCGCCCGGTGATCAGCGCGGGATCGTGCTCGGCGTCGGAGCACACCACGACGTCGCCGGCGTTGTAGCGCGGCCACATGCTGTCGCCCTCGACGACGAAGGCGATGGTGTCGGGCGCCAGCGGCAGCGCGACGTCCATCTCGTAGAGGCCATCGGGCGGCATCTGCTCGAACTCGGGCAGGATCTCGGCGCCGGCGCCGATGCGGCCGACGATGCGCAGGCTGGTCGAGGAGGGTGGCGCCTCCGACGTGCCCTCCATCAGCCAGGAGGCGGTGGTCTGCAGCACCGGCGCCAGCGCCGAGAGCGTGTCGGTGGTGATGCCGCGGCGCTCGCCGTTCTGCACGGCGCGGCGCAGGTTGCGCACCGCGTCGGGCTTCTTGGCCGCCATCGAGGCGGCATGCGCCGAGAGGTTCAGCGCCTTGAGCCGGCTCTCGACGCGTTCGAGGACATCTTTCAGCTGCATAACGGTACAATAGCCGATTTGTCGCGCGCCGCACCCGGTAAGATGGCCTTGACGTCCTCGGTTTAAGTACCGATCATGCGGCTATGCCTCGCCTCCCCAAGCCCTGCCCTCAGCGCCCCTGGACCCGCGACAGGGTCGCCCGCCTCGGCTTCCTGGTCGGCCGCGGGCTCGACACCGAAGAGGTCGCCCGCGATCCCGCCGTCGCCACCTCGCCCGGCAACGTCCGCCGCCAGGCCAACCGCTTCGGCCTCGCGCTCCGCGACGCGGCGGGTCGCCGCTTGCCGCCCGAGGTCGGCCTGCGCCTCGACCACGCCGCCGCCCGCCGCGGCCTCAGCCGCGAGCGGCTGATCCGCTCGCTCGTCATCGCCGCCGGCTCCAATGCCGCGCTCATCGACAACATCCTGGACGACGATGCCTGACCTCCTCGACTGTTCCGACGCGCCCGATCTCGACGCAGCGACCGTCCTGCCGTCGACCTGGACACCCGAGCACGTCGGGCGCCGGCTCGTCGACGCCATGCGCACGCTGGACCGCTTGCCGCGTCCGCGGGGACCGCGCGCGCCCGGCAACCATTGGCCGCAGCACCGGCTCGAATGGGCCGACGAGCTGGCACAGGCCGAGCTGCCCGAGGCCGAGCGCCGCGAGCGCGCCGGCGCCCGCCTCGGCGAGCTGGCGCTGCGCCCCAGCGGCCTCGACATCGACCGCATGGACCGCGCGCTGGACTGGCTGCGCCTGTTGCGCGCGGACAATCCAGAGCTGGCGCTGATCGCCACGCTGTGGGCGCACCGCGTGGCCCGGGGCCGCTCGCTGCGCGCGCTCTGTCGCGAGCGCGGCTGGACGCCGCAGACCTTCCACGCCCGCAAGACCCGCGCGCTCCGGGCCATCGCCGCGGCGCTGGAGACACGCCGCGAGCCTGTCTCCTGATCGTGCGCCGCGACAGCTTTGCGCGCTCCGAGCCGCATGGTAGGTCGAACCATGTCCACGCGCTCCCTCAAGGTCGTCGCCGCGCTGCTGGCCCCGCTCGGGCTCGGCGGCTGCGACCCGCGCGATTGCCTGCTCGGCATCGCCAACCGCGACTGCGCGCCCGTCGGCTCGCCGGTGGCGATGTTCCCGCAGGACGATGCGGTGTGCCGCAGCTACCGCCTCACGCCCGGCACCAAGGATTACGCGATCTGCCGCGAACAGAAGCTGCACGAGCGCTCGCTGACCGAGCGCGCCACCGATTTCGGCGTTCTGGAAAATCCGATACTGCCCGACGCGCGGCCGGTGCTGCAGGCGCGCTGACGCCTCGTCATTCCGGGGCCCGCGTCGGCGAGCTGCGCGCTTGACGGCCTTGCGAAACCCCGCCCGCTGGGCTTTGGTGCCCGGCGGAGGAGATGCGTTCCCCGGTGGGGCGTCCGGACTTCAAATCCGGGAGGGGCCGCCAGGCGGTCTTTGGTGGGTTCGACTCCCACTCTCTTCCGCCAAAATCCACGGCATGCTCGCGAAGCGGAGGCGTTCGTATGGAAACCCTCACGATCGACACCGGCCTCTACGAGCAGGATTTCTTCACCTGGGCCGAGCGGCAGGCCGAATTGATCCGGCAGGGTCGGTTCGGGGCGCTTGATCTCGAAAACATCGCCGAGGAGATCGCCGACCTGGGACGTTTGCAGTCAGCCAGCCTCGAGTCCGCCTATCGCCTGATCTGCCGCCACCAGCTGAAGCGCATGGTGCAGCCCGAGCGAGCCGGGCGCAGCTGGATCGTCATCATCGGGCGCGAACGACTGCGCGCGGCGCGGCTGTTGCGCCAAAACCCGGGCCTGAAGCCGCATCGCGAGGCGCTGCTCACCGAAGCCTATTCCGACGCTCGCGCAGAGGCGGCGCTGGAGACCGATCTTCCGCTGGCACGCTTTCCCGCGACCCTGCCGTTCACCCTGGCCCAGGTCATGGATCCGGAATTCTGGGCCGATCCTGCGCCATGATGCGAGGCTTTCACGCATGACCTCGTCGGCGAACGTGCACCAGCTCCCCGAGCGCGGCCGGCCGCCCTCGGTCGACCGCCTGCTCGGGCGCGACGATGCGGCCGCACTGGTCGAGCGCTACGGCCGGCAGCCGGCGCTGGAGGCGGTGCGCGGCAGCCTCGCCGCCGTGCGCGCCGCCGGCGGCCCGGTGCCGGACGAGGCCGCGCTGGTCGACGCCGCCGCCGCCTCACTGGAGCGGCTGTTCGCCCACTCGCTGCGCCCGGTCTTCAATCTCACCGGCACGGTGCTGCACACCAATCTCGGCCGCGCGCTGCTGCCGCCCGAGGCCGCTGCCTCGGTGGCCCGCGTGCTGAGCCAGGCCTCCAACCTCGAATACGACGTCGCCGCCGGCCGCCGCGGCGAGCGCGACGATCATGTCGAGCCGCTCATCTGCAAGCTGACCGGCGCCGAGGCGGCGACCATCGTCAACAACAACGCCGCCGCCGTGCTGCTGGTGCTGGCGGCCCTGGCGCCGAAGAAGGAGGTGCTGGTCTCGCGCGGCGAGCTCGTCGAGATCGGCGGCGCCTTCCGCGTGCCCGACGTCATGGCGCGCGCCGGCTGCCGCATGGTCGAGGTCGGCACCACCAACCGCACGCACATCAGCGACTACGCCGACGCCATCGGCCCGCGCACCGTGGCGGCGATGAAGGTCCACCAGTCGAACTACGAGATCAAGGGCTTCACCGCCGAAGTGTCGGATGCCGACCTGGGCCGGCTGTGCCGCGAGCGCGGCATCATCATGCTCGACGACCTCGGCAGCGGCAATCTCGTCGACTTCTCCGCCTACGGCCTGCCGCGCGAGCCCACCGTCATGGAGGCGGTGAAGCACGCCGACGTCGTTACCTTCTCCGGCGACAAGCTGCTCGGCGGCGTGCAGTGCGGCCTCATCGCCGGGCGCAAGGATCTCATCGCCAAGATCCGCAAGCACCCGCTGAAGCGCGCGCTGCGCGTCGGCAAGGAGGTGTTCGCGGCGATGGAGGCGGTGCTGCGGCTCTACCTCGACCCGGACCGCCTCGCCGAGCGCCTGCCGACGCTGCGCCTGCTGACCCGCCGCCAGACCGACATCCGCGCCCAGGCCGAGCGCCTGGCGCCGCTCCTCGCCGCCGCGCTGGGCGATACCGCGCGGGTGGCCGTGGTCGATTGCTCCAGCCAGATCGGCAGCGGCGCCCTGCCGGTCGAGACGCTGCCCTCGGCCGCGCTCGCGCTGACCCCGCCCCAGCCCGGCAAGGGCGACGGCCGCTGGCTCAAGGCCACGTCCGAACGCTTCCGCGGCCTGCCGATGCCGGTGATCGGCCGCATCGCCGACAATGCGTTTCTCCTCGACTTGAGGACGCTGGAGGACGAGGCGGGGTTTTTTGGCGCAGTTCGGGGGAGTTGCGGCGGCTGGACGTGACTAGGCCAGCTGCATAGGTTTATTCAGGAGTCCATAAGAGATCGTCGAGATCGCGAGCGCCATCGACGACGCGCACGATCTGAACACCCCCAGCTCGACCTTATAGAGCGCCAGCCAGCGATCGATGATCAGCGCACGCGCGCCGACACCGATTTCGGGCCGCGCCGGCCCAAGGTTGGGGTGTTGGCGAAGATGGCTGCAGGCTCCCTCGATGCGATCGATGGTCCGATCAGCAGCTGCGGGATTGTTCGAGGCGATCGTCACCCATAATTCGAGCAGATCATCGCAGGCCGCCGGGATGAAACTAAGTCGTCCCACCCACTCACGCTTTCGAGGCCGCGAGCCTCGCTCGACCTTCGGCCTTCAAGGCCTCGAAATTCAAGTCCTTCGCCTCGCCGCTGTCGATGCCGTCCTGCCATGCTTTACGGAGGTCGGCGAGCCTTCCGGCGCTCTGCTGCTCGGTTCGCTCCATCAGCCGCAGCGCCTCCTGCACGACGTCGCTCGATGAACTGAAGCGGCCGGTGTTCACTTTGGCTTCGACATAAGCCGCAAATTCGCCGGCCAGCGACACGGTGACGTTCATGTAAGGCTCCCACTGAGCGCGATAGGCAACAGATAGGCATGGCTTGGCTGGATGGTGCAATTCCGCCCCGTGCTGCGCCTCGTCTCCGTCGCATCGACAACATCTGCCACCCGAGCTATCACGTCGATTTAAACAGTCGCGTCGTTGCAGTCACCCGAAGCGAGACGCAGCCGCCCGAAGGCCGTCAGAACCCCACATGAAAGAATCCACCGGGGTCTTCCTCGGCTTCGGGGCGGTCGCGGTCGGCATCGTCGTGGTGCCCATCGCCTTCGCCGTCTTCGGCATGAAGGCGGTGGACAAGCCGCCGGCGAACGTCGACGGCCCGATCAGCCGGGCGTTCCTCGGCGTTGAGGCCGACGCCGACGGCAAGGCGGAGCCGGTGCCGGCGATCGACGGCCTCCTGCCCGTGGGCATGCCGCAGGACGCCGCCCTGCGCGACCTCCACAAGGAAGGCTTCGACTGTTTGCCCAAGGAGCGCGGCGCGGTCTGCCGGCGCACCCTGCCCCACGCCTCGGCGAGCGAGGACTGGACCGTCACCCTGCGCTTCGACGAGGCCGGTCGTCTCGCATCGAGATCGGGCGAGAGCCGCGTCAAAAACCTGTGAGCCAGGCGCGCGTCGTGCCGCTCGCTCTCGGCGCGGTCGCGCTGATAACGTTCGCGCTGGCCGCCTCGCTCGTCTACAACAGCCTGGTGCTGCGCGTGCGGCTGGAGCGGGAGCCGCCGGGCGAGATCAGCCATGCCTTCCTCGTCTCCCGGGCCGCAGCGTCGCAGGGCGTGGCCGGCCTTGATGGCCTGCTTCCCGCCGGCATGCCGGAGACGGCGGCGCTGAAGCGCCTCGCCGCCAACGGCTTCGCCTGCACCTTCGAACCCAAGGCCGCGACCTGCTTCCGCTCCATGGGAGCCGGGCGCGCCTCAGACATCTGGACGATATGGCTGACCTTCGACGCAACAGAGAGACTTACGTCGAGCCAGGGCGAGCGCCGGAGCGCCCGGCTGTGAGCGACGCGCCGGGCAAGCAGCACCGCTCCAAGCGCGTCGACGTCAACGGCTGGGTCGTGCTCGACAAGCCGGTCGGCATCACCTCGACGCATGCCGTGGCGTGCCTGAAGCGCATCTACAACGGCAAGAAGGCCGGGCACGCCGGCACGCTCGACCCGCTGGCCTCGGGCATCCTGCCGATCGCCTTCGGCGAGGCGACGAAGACCGTGCCCTACGTGCAGGACGGCGAAAAGGGCTACCGCTTCACCGTGCTGTGGGGCGCCGAGACCAACACCGACGACGCCGACGGCACCATCGTCGCCAGCTCGGAGATCGTGCCCGAGCGCGCCGCCATCGAGGCGCTGCTGCCGCGCTTCACCGGCACCATCGAGCAGCGGCCGCCGGCCTTCTCCGCCATCAAGATCGCCGGCGAGCGCGCCTACGACCTGGCGCGCGAGGGCGAGATCGTCGACATCCCGCCGCGCGCCGTGACCATCCACGAGCTGGCGATCTCCGCGCACGAGGGCACGCGGACCACTTTCGAGACGCGCTGCGGCAAGGGCACCTACGTGCGCGCCATCGCCCGCGACCTCGGCCGAGCGCTCGGCTGCTACGGCCACGTCGTCGCGCTGCGGCGCACCCGCGTCGGCCCCTTCGTCGAGGCCGACAGCGTGGCGCTCGCGGCGCTGGAGGAGGCGGAGACGGCGATCACCGCGCTGCGCCGGGTCGAGGCCGGGCTCGGCGAGCTGACCCGCATCCTCGTCGACCGCAACGACGCCGCCCGCCTGCGCCGGGGACAGTCCATGCTGCTGCGCGGCGCCGAAGCCCCGCCCGAGGGCGAGGCCTACGCCGCCTGCTCCGGCGTGGTCATCGCGATCGGCGCCATCGAGAACGGCGAGCTGGTGCCGGCGCGGGTGTTCAACCTGCCGTTTTGATCTCACTCGACCAGGGATCGTCATTCCGGGGCGCCGAAGGCGAACCCGGAACCAGTGCGCTTCCGTCTTCCGGAGTAAGCGAAGCGCACCGGTTCCGGATCTTCGCTTCGCTCGTCCGGCATGACGACACTTGGAGAAGCAAGGCCCTAGGCTACCCCGAAACGGTACAGGATCGTCGCGCGGAAGGTCTCGCCGGGCCGCAGCACGGTCGAGGGAAAGGCCGGCTGGTTCGGCGCATCCGGGAAATGCTGGGCTTCCAGGGCGAGGCCGGCGGTCTGCCTGTAGGTGCCGCCGTGCCCGATCAGCGAGCCGTCGAGGCTGTTGCCGGTGTAGACCTGCAGCCCCGGCAGGTCGGTCTCCACCTCAAGCACGCGGCCGGTTCCGGGATGCGTCACCCGCGCCGCGCGCCGCATCGTGCCCGCCGCGCCGTCGAGCACGAAGCAATGGTCGAAGCCGCGCGCCGGCCTCATCTGCGGGTCGCTGTCGCGGATGCGGTCGCCGATACGCACCGGCCGGCGGAAGTCGAACGGCGTGCCTGCCACCGGCTGCAGCTCGCCCGTGGGGATCTGCGTCGCGTCGGTCGGCAGGAAGGTCTCCGCATACACCTCCAACTCGTGGTCGTTGCAGTCGAGCGCGTGGGGGCCGGCGAGGTTGAAGTAGGGGTGCGCGCTGAGATTCACCGGGCAGGGCTGGTCGACAGTGGCCTCCAGCACCAGCCGCAGCGCCGCATCCTCCAGCGCGTAGGTGGCGCGGGCCGACAGCGCGCCGGGGAAACCCTGGTCGTCGTCGAGGCTTTCCAGCGTCCAGGTGGCGGACGTGGCCGAGCGCTCGGCCAGGGTCCAGAACTTCTTGGAGAAGGCCTGCGCGCCGCCGTGCAGCGTGTTCGGCGCATCGTTGACCGAGAGATGGTAGTCGTTGCCGTCCAGCGTGAAGCGTCCGTGGGCGATGCGGTTGGCGTAGCGCCCGAGCACCGCGCCGAACGATCCCGCCTTGAGCACCTGATCGAGACGGTCGAAGCCGAGCAGCACGTGGTCCATGCCGCCGTCGCGGTCCGGCGCCTCGATCGCCAGCAGGCGCGCGCCGTAGTTCGTCAGCACCACCCGCAGGGTGCCGTTGCCGAGCCGCACCAGCCCGACGTCCTCGCCGCCGGGTGCTTGGCCAAGGCTCGCATCGTAAGTCGTCATGAGAACAGAGGCCTCAAACCAGCGGCGTCGCGCGCCGGCGCCGGCGCTCGACCAGGAGAAGGGTGCCGACGCCGGCGACGATCAGCACGATGGTCACCGCCGCGGCGATCGCCATCACCCGCTCGATGCGCAGCGTGTAGACGCCGGCGGCGGGGTTGAAGCCGTAGCACAGCAGCAGCAGGTGGCTGGTCAACGAGGTCGGAGCGGCGCCCGATTCCGTGAGCGCCAGCTTGAGGTCGAGCGGATCCATCGCGAACGGACTGAGGATGCGCTGCACTTTGCCTTGCGCGTCCACCAGCATCAGCCCGGCCGGGTGGGCGAACTGATGGTGCTCCTCGTCGAACGGCGCCACCAGCCCCACGCTGGCCTTCATCGCCTCGAGCGCGCCGGCATCGTTGGTGAGGAACAGCGCGGCATCGTGCAGCGCGCTGCCGCCGGTGTGGGCGTCGCGAAAGCCCGCGGCGTCGGCCTGGGTCTGGACGCCGCTGAGCGCCAGCGAGATCACGTTGTAGTCCCGGCCCATCGCGAGGGGCACCTTGGGCAGGGTGCCGGCGAGCTGATCGAGGATGACGCCGCAGAGCGACTCGCAGCGATAGTCGGTGAAGGTCACCAGCGCCGGCTTGCCGGCCAGCGCCTGGCCCAGCGTGAGGTCGCCCCGCGGCCCGTGCAGCACCGCCGCCTTGGGCAGCTCGGCCCCGGGCTGGAGGTGGAAGCCGACGTCCTTCAGCTCGCCACGGGTCAGCGCCGCCTCGATCGGCGCGCAGCCTAGCAGGGTGGCGGCCGCGACCAGCGGGATGAGGGCGAGGGCGTGTCGCAAGGGCGTGTCCGGGACGGATCGCTTCTACGCTCCGCGCGCGCGGCCGGCAACGCGGCGTGAGCGTACCGCCAACCATGAAGAAGACGCCGGGCGACAAAGGTTGGGGCGCGGGGAACTGGGCCTCTCGCCCGCTCGTTTGCCACTCAAGCGTCACAATTGCCCGCCTCGCGGGAGAGGAGACCACCATGGCGACCTTCGGATCGCGCTTTCTGACGACGGCCCTTGCCGGCACCACGTGCCTGGCGCTGGCCGTGCCCGCCTCTGCCGCCCCGCGCCACCACGCCCGCCACACCGCCGCGGCCGGCGTCAGCTACGAGCGGAGCGGCCACGCCCAGCGCGGCGGCTACCAGGCGATGGTCAGCGACGGCCCCGGAACCGGGTTCGGTTTCCATCGCCTGCCCGGCGGCTACCGCGTCGCCGCCGCCGCCGCGCGCGGCCGTCAGGAGGATAGCCAGCGCGCCGCCATCCACTCCGCCGTCATCGACGACGCGGTGGAATCCTATGGCGCCTTCGGCGACGGCCTCGCCGGAGAGGGCGGCTTCGGGGTCGGCGGCTACGGCCACCGCGGCGTCTTCAGCTACCCCGACGGCTACGGCTCGCCCTATTTCGCCGGCTATTACGGCCCCGGCGACGGTGCCGACCTCGGCCCGCTCGGCCACGCCTACGCCAACTGATCCAGGATGAACGCGTCCGCCCGGCCCGGCTCGACCGGGTGGAAGCCTGTGAGCTGGTGCCGGGCGAAGGTCTCCTGCCGCTTGAGGTATTGCCGCGTGTCGAGCTGCGCCTGGGTGACGGCGTCATCTAGAGCGAGCTCGCCCCAAAGGTGCTTCAAGAGCGGCGGCACACCAAGCGCGCGCATGACCGGCAGGCTTGCCGGTATGTGCCGGTCTCGAAGCGCTTCGACCTCGCCCAGCGCGCCTGCCGCCATCATCCCAGCGAACCGAGCATCGCCTCGCGCTCGAAGCGCGGTACGGTCGGGCGTGAGCGTCACCGCCACGCTGGCCTCGACATCAACCATCGGCGGCTCGCGCACCTTCTGAAACGTCGCCAGGCTTCGGCCTGTCGCCCGATGCACCTCCAGGGCACGCACGATGCGCTGCGGGTCGCTCGGCTTGAGCCGCGCCGCCGTCGCCGGATCGCTCTCGGCGAGCATGGCGTGCAACTCCGCCGGCGTCCGCTCCGCCGCCCAGGCCCGCACCTCCGCCCGCACTGCCTCGGGAACCGGCGGGATGGCGGAGAGCCCCTGCGTCAGCGCCTTGAAGTACAGCCCGGTGCCGCCGACCACGATCGGCAGAGAGCCCTCTTTTCTCACCGCCGCCAGCGCGTCCGCCACGTCGGCGAGCCAGCGGCTGACGGAATAGGCGTCGGCGCCGTCCACCATTCCGTAGAGGCGGTGCGGCGCGCGTGCCTCCTCGACGGGGCTCGGCCGCGCCGTCAGCACCCGCAGGTCGCGGTAGACCTGCATGGAATCGGCGTTGACGATGGTGCCGCCGAGGCGCTCGGCGAGGCGCAGCGCCAGCGCCGACTTGCCGCTGGCGGTCGGCCCTGCGATGAGGATCGCCTGGAACCGGCGCCCTCCATGATCCCCGACACCTCGTCGCACTGGGTCGCGACCCTCGTCTCGGCGCCCGGCGGGCTCGCCGCCGATCTCGTCGGACGCGTCGCCGCCGCCCTGCCCGGCACCGGGCCGCCGCGCTGGCTCGGCCCCGCCACCGCCGCCGACATCCCCTTCGCACCTCCGCCACCCTTCGACAATTCGCTGTGGTGCGCAGCCGCGCGGGCGGCGCTCGGCGGCGCGCCGGTCGACGTGGTGGTGCAGCCGGCGGCGGACCGGCGCAAGCGCCTCCTCGTCGCCGACATGGACTCGACGCTGATCGCCGAGGAGTGCATCGACGAGATGGCCGCCGCGATCGGCCGCGGCGCCGAGGTGGCGGCGATCACCGCGCGCTCGACCCGCGGCGCCGTCGATTTCGCCGCCTCGCTCGTCGAGCGCGTCGCCCTGCTGCGCGGGCTCGAGGTCGCCACGGTTGCGGCGATCGCCGCCCGCGCGACGCCGATGCCCGGCGCTCGCGTGCTCGCGGCGACGATGCGCGCGCACGGCGCCGTCACGGTCATCACCTCGGGCGGCTTCACGCTGGTCACTGGCCCAGTCGCCGCCCGGCTCGGCTTCGACCGGCACCATGCCAACACACTCGACACCGCCGACGGCCGCCTCACCGGCACGATGCGACCGCCGCTGTTCGCGCCGGAGTCCAAGCGCGACACGCTGCTGGCGCTCGGCGCCGAGCTCGGCCTCGCCGCGGCCGAGGCGATCGCGGTTGGCGACGGTGCCAACGACATCCCGATGCTGCGCGCGGCCGGCCTCGGCGTCGCCTTCCGCGCCAAGCCGGTGGTCGCCGCCGCCATCCCCGCGCGGGTCGACCATGCCGACCTCACCGCCCTGCTCTACCTCCAGGGTTTTTCGCGCGAGGAGTTCGCGGCGTGACCCGCCGCAACGCCATCACCGACGTCGCCGGCCTGCGCGTCGGCCAGGCCGGCAACGCGCGGCTGGCCTCGGGCGTCACCGTGGTGGTCTTCGACGAGCCGGCCATGGCCTCGATCGCCGTCTCGGGCGGCGCGCCGGGGCTGCGCGACGCGGCGCTGCTCGCGCCGGGCATGAGTGTCGAGAAGGTCGACGCACTGGTGCTGTCGGGCGGCTCGGCCTTCGGGCTCGACGCGCCGGGCGGGGTGCAGGCGGTGCTGCGACGCCAGGGCCGCGGCTTCCGCGTGCGGAACGCCACCGTTCCGATCGTGCCCGGCGCCATCCTCTTCGACCTGCTTAACGGCGGCGACAAGGAATGGGGCGGGACGCCGGCGTACTGGCACCTCGGGCATGCCGCGGCGCAGGCCGCCGGCCTCGAGGTGGCGCTGGGCAGCGTCGGCGCCGGCCTCGGCGCCACCACCGCGACCGCCAAGGGCGGGCTGGGCTCGGCGAGCGCCGTGACGCGGGCCGGCTTCACGGTGGGCGCCGTGGTGGCGGTGAACGCGCTGGGCTCAGCCACGGTCGGCGGCGGGCCGCACTTCTGGGCGGCGCCCTGCGAGCGCGACGGCGAGTTTGGCGGCCTCGGCTGGCCCAGCCCGCTGCCGGCCGACGCGCTCGCCATCCGCCTCAAGGGCGCCGCCGAGCCGGCCACGACGATCGGCATCGTCGCCACCGACGCGGCGCTGACCAGGGCCGAGTGCCACCGCCTCGCGATCATGGCGCAGGACGGCCTCGCCCGCGCCTTGCGCCCGGTGCACGCCGCTATGGATGGCGATACGCTCTTCGCCGCCGCCACCGCGCGGGCCGATCGTGCGCCGGACGCCGCCGACCTCGTCGAGCTCGGCACCCTCGCCGCTGACTGCGTCGCCCGCGCCATCGCCCGCGGAATCTACGAGGCGACAGCCCTGCCGTTCCCCGGCGCGCAGGAGAGCTGGAGAGACGTGTGGGGGTGAGCGCGTATCGACATCAGCACATCCCTTCTCCCCTTGCGGGTCTCGTAGGCGGAGAAGGAAAGATCCTGCTTTATTAAGCCTGGTACACGCAGACAGGTTTGTGTTGACATCGGCAACACAATGGGTGGACGCTTCACGTATGAGCGACACGATGGCCGAAGTTCACATCCATCTCCGCGCCCGGGCGCAGGATCGCCGGCTCATCGATCAGGCGGCGGAAATCGTCGGGGCCAACCGGTCGCAATTCATGATGGCGTCGGCCTTGCGCGAGGCGAAGGCGGTGTTGCTCGACCAGACGACGATCCACGTCGAGGCCGAGGCATTCCGTAAGGTGATGGACTGGATGGACGCCGATGCGGCACCCGAGGAAATCGCCGGCATGAAGCGGCTGCTCGGCGCATCGCACGATCGGGATGGCTGAACCATCGGGCTTCGAAGCCCCGGTCCTTCTGCGTGACACTCACGTCCTCGAGACCTTCGACTCCGGTGAAGCGGTGTTGGACGATTGGCTTCGCAAGCGCGCCCTGCAGAACGCAGAGACCGGCGCCAGCCGGACTTATGTCGCGTGCAAGGCCGGCACGCCCAGAGTGATCGGTTTCCATGCTCTCAGCATGGGGCAGATCCTGGCGCAGGAAGTCCCGGGTGCGATGCGCCGCAACATGCCCCGGCAGATACCCGCCGTCGTGCTCGGCCGCCTGGCTATCGATCGACGCTGGCAGGCGAAAGGTCTTGGGCGCGTCCTGCTCGCCGACGCAGTCCACCGCTCGCAGCTTGCGGCCACGCAGGTCTCGGCCCGCCTGGTCCTGGTGCACGCGATTTCACCGGCCGCGGAAGCCTTCTATCTGCATCACGGCTTCACGAGGCTTCCGGTAGAGGCTCCCCTGCTGGCGCTCGATCTCGTCAAGCTCGCGGACGTCACGCGGCGGACTTGAGGGAGACTGGCAGGCCTCGGCAGGATAATAGGGACGCGCCATGACGTCCTCCGCCCCGCCCACCACCCGCACGACGGCCCGCGCGCTCCTCCTGGGCGACCGCATCGACGCGTCCGGGCTGGAGCGGGCCGACATGATCTCGGTCAATCCGCTGGCCTTCCAGGCCGGGGCGTCGGGCTTCGTCGTGCTCTACCGCTTCGGCGTCGCCGTCGCCGTGGGGTTGTCGCCGCTCGAGGAGGAGGAGGTGTTGCAGCAGCTGCGCGCCCGCCTCACCGGCCCGCACGCCCACGTCGACGACGAGACCGCCGTGCTCGAGGTCGCCCCCGAGGGCGAGGACCGCATCCCGCCCGGCGGCGCCATCGCGCTGCGCGACCTGACGCCGCCGCGCCTGCTGGTGGTCGCCGACGCCCTGGCCAAGAGCGTCTCGCTCGGCCGCGACGAGCGCGAGGTCAACGCGGTGTTCGACGTGATCGAGCCCTTCGCCGGCCGGCTGTTCGCGCACGGGCGCACGCCGCGCAATCGCCGGTCGATGCTGAAGCTCATCGGCCAGACCCTGCTGGTGCAGCACCGCGTCTCCGGCCGCGTCGCGGTGGAGGAGAAGCCCGACGTGCTGTGGGACCGGCCCGACCTCGAGCGGCTCTACGCCCGGCTCGAGGACGAGTACGAGCTCAAGGAACGCGCCGGCACGTTGAAGCGCAAGCTCGACGTCATCGCCGAGACCGCGCGCGCCATGACCGACATCATCGACGCCGACCGCGCCCACCGGCTGGAGATCCTGGTGGTGGTGCTGATCACCGCCGAGATCCTGCTGACGATCGGCCAGATCGTGCTGTGGCGGCACTGAAGCCCGGGTTCAGTAGTGCGGCGGCGGCGGCTCCGCCGCGCCGGGCTCGCGGCGGCCGATGTCGTGCAGGCGCTCGCTCAGCATCGCCATCTCGCGCCCCAGCGCGTCGATCGTGCGCCATTGCGCCGTGATCGTCGCGTTCAGCTCCTCGATCGTGGCGTCCTGGTGCGCGACGCGCATCTCGAGGGCCGCGATGCGGGCGGTCAGGTCATCCATCGCCAGCGGCGGTCCGTAAGTGATGGCACCGCGCTAAAGCATCGGACGATGATTCGAAGTCGCTTCGCGACACTTATCTGCCTGTCCTTGCTACGTTTATTCTGTGTTGGAGCAAGTCCGCAACGGCGGACATTGCTCTAGCTCCCGCCCGCGTAGATCTCCGTAAGCGTCAGCTCCAGTCCCGGCGGGTCGAGCGAGATCGTGCCGTCGCGCACGATACGGGTCGCTATCGTGTCGCCGTCGCGACGGGCGTGATGGATGATGAGGGGCTGGTCCGGGTCGACGATCAGGTAATGCACGATGCTCGGCAAGGTGAAATAGCCCGCCAGCTTGCGCCCGAGGTCGACGTGGCGCGTCGACAGCACCTCCACCACGATGACCGGCTCGGGCACGTCCAGCGCCGACGGTGGCAGCTTGTCGCCGCAATAGACGAGTGCATCGGGTTCGTAGGCCGACGCGGCATCGACCCGCACGGTCATGCCGTCCGGCAAGACGTGGCATGGAAAACGCCGCTGCTTGATCCGCGCCGCCAGCGCCGTGTAGACGGCGGCCTTCACTTCGGCGTGGACCGCTCGCCCGGGACTCATCGCGTATACGGCCCCGTCGATCAGCTCAAAGCGACCCTGCCGCCCTTCGGCCCAGGTGAGATAATCGTTCACCGTCATGCGAGTGTTCGGAACCACGCCCATGCGGGCATCCTAAGATATTCGGGCGTGACCCGGCAATTGGGTAGCGGCGTGCCGCCCCCACGCTTAATTTTCACCGGGACCTTCATGGCATCGGCCTTCGGGCGCCCTTTCCACTGCTCCCTCCCCGGAAGGGTTGCACGGTGCAAGGATCAGAGGCGACTACGCGGCCTCGCTTAGCTGGATTCGCAGCACGAACCCGGCCGCGCTAGCGATGTTGACGAGCGCGTCCAGGGAGAACTTGTCTACCTTGCCCCGCAACAAGTCGTTAAGACGGGGACGCGTCAGGCCCAGCCTTGCAGCGGCCTCATCCTGCGGCGTTTCCCACGCCTTCACTCGCTCGCGAATGGCAATCAGGAGGTCGGCGCGCGCGGTCATGTTGGCAGCTTCCGCCGAGGTATCGGCCAAAGCCTCAAACACGCTCTCGAAGGTTTCGACGTTCATTGTTCGGCCTTCCACTCTCTTAGACGCTTCACCGCAAGGTCTATGTCGCGTTGCGCTGTTTGCTGGGCCTTTTTTTGGAACGCATGAAGGACCAAAACCCGGTTCGGCAGCGTCGCTAAGTAGATGATCCGAAAGGCGCCCGAACTGTCCCTGATCCTTATGTCCCGAACGCCTGGCCCTACTGTTTTCATGGGCTTCCAGTCGTCAGGATCAAAGCCGAGTTGTACCGCGCGCAGCTCGACGCCAGCCCGATAACGGGGTGCATCAGGAAAGGATTGTAGAATTTTCCGACTATCACCGAGGAACGTCACAGGCTTCACACCACAAATGTATCGAAACCGATACAAAAGAGCAAGTCGTGGTGAAAACTCCTCGAACAGGAGATCCGCTGATCAAAAGTGATCAAGCTCGATCCACTTGTTTTTCACCTTCGAAAAGACAGCCGCGCCTCGCGGATCTGTCCGACCCGGAACCATCGCCCGCACCGACCCCCTTGCGCCTTCCCTCGTAACGGCCAAATTCCTCGCGGCTCGAGCTTTGGCCCTGCCGCTCCCCAAACCTTTCAGACCGACGGCTTCGCCCCCGGCGAGGCCGCGCCTCACGCCATGTGTGGAGAGGGACCGGATGGTGACTTTCATGGCTTCCTCCCGATGCATGCATGTCCGCGCTTGCCGAGATGCGCTATTCGAAGCTTTCCTGATGGATCAAAAGCTCTTTCGCGCTGTCGCGTGTCTCAAGGTCCCACTTCTCATTTGAACTTACCTGTCGGAGCAGGTCTATGTACATCATGCGCTCTCGGCCGCTTGTTCCATTAGCTAGTCTATTGACCATCCAGATCGTGTAGAACATCGGCATTCTTTCGATCGAATCGATCAGATATTTGGTGTAGCCGGCGCATTTCTCCATCGTATGTACGACAGGCCCAGGCGTTCCGAAGTCGAAATCTGGATGGGCCTCCATGATCGCGAGAAGATCCGGCACGAACTCGAGGCGGTCGGCCCGTCGCTCGATCTCATCGCAGGCGTCTTGCAGCTCGTCGTAATCAGGAGTTCGTATCAGGCCCCTCAGGCACTCATGGATGGCGTCTGCCTCTGTCATGCTCACCTCCTTTGTCCGAAACTCGCGTGAACGGACCATAAGGCGCGTCTTCAAGAGCTTATTTCTTCCCGCATGATCAAACGCGATCAAGCCCGAACCAAGATTCTCCCGCCCCCCCAAAAGACAGCTGCGACTCGCAACCTTGTCCGACGCCAAACCGCCAGCGGCGGCGCCCCTCTTGCGCACCCGCTCGTAACGGCTAAAGTCCTCGCGCGGCCCGAGCTTCGGCCCCGCCGCACCCCCTCCCAAACTTCGGACCTCGACGGCCTCGCCCGCGCCTTCGCGCGCGTCGGCCGGAGCCTCGCATGGAGTTCACCATGTTCGCATCCTCACCTGTTCAGGACGCCCGCCTGCAGCCGATCTTCGCGATGGCGGCACGCCAGCCGTTCGGGCCGACCCTCGTCGCGCGCTACGAAACCCTGCTGCGCGCGCACGAGGCGCCGCGCTCAGACCCCCACCTCGACGGTGCCCGGCAGGTGGCGGGGCTGGCGCAGGATGGCGGCGGCGACGCCGACCGAGCTGATGGCGACGAAGATCTCGATCGCCGCCGGCAGGCCGAGGCCGGCGTCGGCGCTCCTGGGCACCACGTAGACGGCGACCGCCTGGCAGCCGGCGGCCACCGCGTAGGCCAGCCCCATGCCGAACGAGCGCACCGCGTCGGCGAAGCGCGGCGACAGGTAGGCTGGCACGAGGGCGAAGACGCCCGAGGACGAGCCGCCGACCACGAAGGCGGTGGCGAGCACCGCCGGCAGCGCCGCGGAGGCGGCGAAGGGCACGATGCCCAGCAGCGTGATGGCGAGGCAGCCGTAGATGGTGGCGCGCTCGCCGATGCGCGTGGCGACCTGCCCGATCGTCAGCTTGCCGATGATCGAGCCCAGCGAGTAGATCGCGACGGCGTAGAACACGCCGGTGTCGCCGAAGCCGTGCACCGTTTTCAGCAGCGTCGGGTAGAAGGAGTACAGCGACGCGGTCTGGAACTGCAGCGCCGCCATGAACAGGCAGGCCTGCCAGGCGGCGAAGTCCATGCGGAAGCGCGGCGTGTCGCGGCGGTCGGCCGGGGTCTCGCGGCTCTTGCGCTCCTGGTCGCGCAGCCATACCGGGCTCTCGTCGATGCCGCGGCGGATGAAGATGGCGAGCACCGCCGGCACCACGCCCACGAAGAACAGCGAGCGCCAGCCGAAATGCGGCACCAGCAGCGCGTTGGCGGCGGAGGCGGCGAAGAAGCCGAATTCGTAGCCGGCCATCATCAGCGAGGACGCCACCTTCTTGGCGCGCTCGGGCACGCTCTCCATCAGCAGCGCGGCCGAGGCCGTCCACTCGCCGCCGAAGCCGATGCCGAAGAAGAACTGGATCACCATCAGCGCGGCGTAGGACCAGGCCAGCCCGGTCATGCCGGAGAAGGCGGCGAACCAGATCACGCCGATCATGAAGGTGAGCTTGCGGCCGTAGCGGTCGGCGAGCCAGCCCCAGCCGATGTTGCCGGCGATGCGCCCGATGCTCTGGGCGGCGAGGACCAGCCCCATCATGGAGAGCGACACGCCGAAATGCTGGCCGACGACCGGCAGCACCAGGATCAGGGCGACCTGGTCGAACGCGTCGAGGAACCAGCCGAGGAAGCAGGCGAGGACGAGCTTGGCATGCGGGCGCAGCAGCGCGAGAGGCGTGGCGTCCGCGTTGTCCTGAGAACTCATGCCCACTCCGTGCCGCCGTTCCCCATATCAGAGCTTGGCGGCGGGTGTATCCCGGCGCAAGCCTTGCACCCGATCGAGGGCATGACGCCACACGAGCCGCGGATTTGCGCCGGTGCAACGTCGCGGAGCCACGCCGAGATCGAGGTGCGGGCGCGCCGCGCCGCCACCGGCCTCGCCGCGCTCGGCCTCGCGCCCGGCGCGACCGCGGCGCTGCTGCTGCACAACGATGCCGTGTTCTTCGAGGCGCAAAGGGCGGCGACGCTGCTCGGCGCGACCGCGGTGCCGCTCGACCGCCACATGGCGGCGGACGACCTCCTCTTCATCCTCGAGGATTGCGCCGCGCGGGTGCTGGTCGCCCACGCCGACCTGCTGGCGCCGCTGCGCGGGCGGCTGCCGGCGGGCCTTGCGACGATCGTCGTGCCGTTTCCTGCCTTCATCGGCGGCGCGCCCGACGCGGTGCCGCACGGCGACGATCCCGCGTGGGAGGTCTGGCTCGCGACGCAGCCGCCTTTTGCCGGCGAGCCGGCCGCCGCCGCGCCGTCGCTCGCCTACACTTCGGGTTCGACGGGCCGGCCCAAGGCCGTGCGCCGCACCGGCTCGCGCTCGGAGGGCTCGGCCAAGGCCAGGCGGGTCTACGGCTTCGACAAGCCCGGGCGCGCGGTGGCGCTGGTCACCGGGCCGCTGTCGCATTCGGTGCCGCGGGCCTTCGCCCGGCTCGCGCTGGGTGCCGGCGCCGACATCGTGCTGATGGCCCGCTTCGAGGCGGCGGAGGCGCTGGCGCTGATCGCCCGCCACGGGGTCACGCACGTGCATCTCTCGCCGGCGATGATGCTGCGCCTGCTGCGACTGCCGGAGGCGGTGCGGCGACGCCACGACACCGGCTCGCTGTGCCACGTCGTCCACGGCGCCGCGCCGTGCCCGCCGGCGCTGAAGGCCGAGGCGATCTCGGCCTGGGGGCCGATCGTGCACGAATATTACGGGTCGACGGAGACGGGACTCCTCACGCTGGCCGACAGCGGGGATGCGCGCAGCCACCCCGGCAGCGTCGGTCGCGCGCTGCCGGGCATCGCGCTCGCCGTGCTCGACGCGGACGGGCGCCCCGTGCCGCCCGGCGCGGCCGGCACGATCTACGCCGCCTCGGACAACCTGCACCGCTTCACCTATCCCGGCCGCGAGGCCGAGCGCGCCGCCATCGGGCGCGGCGACCGCGTCACCGCCGGCGATGTCGGCCACCTCGACGGAGACGGCTACCTCTTCCTGCACGACCGCGGCCGCGACTTGATCCGCATCGGCGACGCGACCGTGGTGCCGGCGGAGATCGAGGCCGCGATCCTCGGACTGCCGGGCGTGGCGGACTGCGCGGTGTTCGGCCTCCCGGCCGAGGGCGGCGAGGTCGCCTGCGCCTGCGTCGAGCCGCTGCCCGGCGCCGCGCTGACGCCGGAAGCGATCCGCGAGGCTCTTGGCACGGGGCCCATGCCCGGACGGATCGAGATCGTCGCCGACCTGCCCCGCGCCGACACGGGCAAGATCTTCAAGCACCGCCTGCGCGAGCGGTTCTCGGCCGATTAGAGCGCATCCCCCCGGGGGGGGGCTTTCCGGGGCGCCGAAGGCGAGCCCGGAACCCATGACAACGCGGCTGCTGGAACGAGCGGAAAGATGCCACTCAATCCAGCAAGCGCGTTGTCATGGGTCGCGGGCTCTTGCTTCGCTCGCCCCGGGGAGACGACGTGGCGTTATCGGCTCCACTTTGCCGGGATCGGCTCCGGGCGGATGGGCTTCCGTCATCGCGGGTTGCGGGCGATGACGGCGGTGGGCACGGCAACTCAAAGGAGACGTGATGGCGCGATACGCGGGCGTCCTGCTCGACCTGGGCGGGGTGGTGTTCACCGGTGACGCGGCGATCGCCGGCTCGGTCGAGGCCGTGGCACGGCTGCGCGAGGCCGGTGTCGCGGTGCGCTTCCTTACCAACACCACCCGCAAGCCGCGCCGCGCGCTGGTCGCCAGGCTGACGCGGCTCGGCATCGCGGCGGAGCCCGACGCGATCTTCACGCCGGCCTTCGCCGCGCGCCACGTGCTCGCGGGCCGCGTGCCGCACCTGCTGGTGCATCCCGACCTCGTCGAGGATTTCGCCGACCACGACGAGGCAGGCGGCGCCGACGTCGTCCTCGTCGGCGACGCCGGCGAGGCCTTCACCTATGCCGCGCTGAACGCCGCGCTACGGGCGCTGGAGAACGGCGCCGCGCTGTTCGCGCTGGCCAACAACCGGGTGTTCCAGGACGGCGACGGCCGTCCCAGCCTTGATGCCGGACCCTTCGTCGCCGCGCTGGAATATGCCAGCGGCCAGCAGGCCGAGGTGATCGGCAAGCCGGCCCAGGCCTTCTTCGACGCGGCCTGCGCGAGCCTCGGCACGCAGCGGGCGGAGACGGTGATGATCGGCGACGACGTGGAGGGCGACGTCGGCGGCGCGCTCGATGCGGGCCTCGCCGGGGTGCTGGTGCGCACCGGCAAGTTCAAGCCGGGCGACGAGGGCCGGATCGACCCCGGGCCAACGACGGTGAAGGACGACCTGGCGGCGGCGGTCGCGTGGATCCTGGAGGACCATCCGGACCGGTAGGACGATCCCGTCAGATGTCGATGGGACCGGCGCCGGGCGGCTCGATCGGCGCGGTGCCGAGCTTGCGCTCGAGCTCGGAGATGCGGCGCTCGAGGCGCTCGTTCTCGTCGCGGGCCAAGGCGGCCATGCTCTTCACCGCCTCGTGCTCGTCGCGCGAGACGACGTCCATGGCGGCGAGCAGGCGCTCGACCTGGCCGCGCACCACCGTCTCGACCTCGCGGCGTACGCCGGAGGCGAGCCCAGAGGCATCGGTCATCAGGCGTGAGAAATCGTCGAAGATGCGGCCGCCGGGCTGGGGCATGGAACGCTCCTGAGGGGCCGAGGCTCGGCCATGGCGGCATGTGGCGGCTTCGAAGCCGATGTGCAAGCGGCAGCCTCGACACGCGAGCCACGTCGCCGCGCCAATTGTGGTTCCATTGCAACAATCGCCAGTCAAGTCTTCCCAATGACGGCGGCTTAGGCAGCATTGCCTAATTCATTCACGATTTCGGCACTTCTGCTTATGGATTGGCATTGTCCAAATGCGTGTCCGATGACCCTTTCATGACCGACCCACGGAGTTCGTCATGAAACGCCTGCTTCTCGCCACCGCCGCGCTGCTCTCGATGGCAGTCTACGGTTCCCAGGCCGCGAGCGTGCTCCAACCCGGCGGAACGTTGGGAGTCGCCGCCGGCGCGCCGTTGCCGGAGGGCGTGTTCTTCAACGACATTTCCTCATACGGCAACCGCGACAGCGCGCTCGCCAAGACCGAGATCAACCTGACCGCGATCGTCTGGTCGACACCGTTCAGCTTCTACAAAACGCGACTTGAATTCCTCTATCTGGTGCCGACCGTCGGCACGACGAACACGAAGGCCGACTCGTTCGTCGTCAACCCGCAGCTTCTGGGCGCCTACCTCGCGCACGATTTCGGTGGCGGCTTCGGAGGCAGCTACTTCGCCGGCGTGCGCGCCGCGGAATCCGCATCGCCGATATTCAAGCAAAGCTCGTTCGAGCAGCGCGGCGCGCTGAGCTACACCGCCAACGGCTTCAACCTCACCGTCGACGCCATAAACGGCCTCTACACGTCGCGGACCATCTACGCGAATTGGATCAACGTCGACATCACAGCGACCAAAAAGTTCAACAAGTTCGAGATCGGCGGCGTCGCCTTCGGCTCGTCCGACCTGAACTCGCCGACGGGTCCGGCCTACAAGCGCGTCGGGCAGATCGCGGCCGGCGGGCTCGTCGGCTACGGTTTCGAGAAGTTCACGCTGCAGGCCATGGTGACCCGCGATGTCACCGTTCACAACTACGTCGGCAAGGAGACGCGCGGCTGGATGCGCGTGATCGTGCCGCTCTACGTGGCTCCGGCTGCGCCTGCCGCGCCGATGGAGCCGATTCGCGCGCGCTACTGAAGCGCGCTTCGCGATAGTCTTCTGGCCATCCTGCCGCACGGCGGTCGGCGACGAACGTGCAGAACTCTCCCTTCTCCCCCTGCGGGAGAAGGGAGAGCCGGCGCCTCGGCATAGATGGTTTGGATTGGTACCACGTGACGGCGGACTCGTTCTACGTGCCGCCGACCAGGAAGCTCTCGATGCGCCCCGTCGCAGCGATCTGTTCGCGCGCGGCGGCGGCCCCGCCGAACTGGAACCCGAGCTGGCTCGCGTAGGCCTCCGTCGCGTCGCTTTTGGCGGCGAGCTCCGCATTGCTCAGCTCGATCCGTTCGTTTCTGAACGATCCGAAACGCTGCGTAAAAGGGCTCGGTCGCGGCGTTGGCCTCGCCGCGTAGGGATAGTCGGTCCACCAATGGATCGGCCTGCCGCAGCCGGCCAGGGCCATGACCACGGCGACGTGGTCGACATGGGCGCCGACGGCCTGAGGTGCGAGCACGGTGTGCGGCGCGACCTCGTCGATCAGGTCGCCCAGCGCCGGCTCGATCCGCGCGACGATGTCGTCGGCCGGCAGCAGGCCGCCGAACAGCTCGGCCGCCGAGCCATAGCCGCGGTGCGGCGCCTCGGCGAAGGGCAGCCAGCGCGGCTCGGCGCCGAGGTGGGCGCAGGCGGCGGTGTCCTCGCCGCGCCGCAGCGCCATGTAGTCGATCTCGGCACCCAGCCCCTTGTCGAGCTGGCACGCCAGCGCGAAGCCCTGCGGCTCGGGCACGCTGGCGGTGAAGACGGTCGCGACGATCACGCGCCAGCCCTCGCGCGCCAGCCGCGCCAGCGTGCCGCCGGCGGAGAACGCGGCGTCGTCGAGGTGCGGCGAGATCGCGAGCGCGGTCGGCACGTCAGAGCAGGTGCGGGTGGACGCGGAAGCGGCACGGGCTCGCCACCAGGTCGCGGCGGAAATCGCCGACCGGTGCCGTGCCGCGCAGCTCCTCGTAGACCTCGACCACGCGTCGGCCGACGACCGACCAGGAGTAGTTGGCGCGGCAATCCTCCAGCCCGCGCGTGGCGATGCGCCGGCGCAGGGCCTCGTCCTCGATGAGCCGGCGCAGGGCCTCGGCGTGGGCGCGCACGTCGCCCGCCTCCGTCAGCAAACCGTTGTCGTCGTCGCGCAGGCAGTCGGTCACGCCGACGACGGCGCAGCTGGCCACCGGGAGCCCGGAGGCCATTGCCTCGAGGATCGTGTTGGAGAAGCCTTCCGAATAGGTCGGGGACGCGAAGATGTCGGCGGCGGCGTAGACGGCGGGCGCCACCGAGTAATCGGCGCCGCCGGTGAAGCGCAGCGCCTCGGGCGTGAAGCGCCGCTCCGCCCCGAGCGCCCTCGCCGGTGCGTCATCCGGCCCGATGCCGGAGATGGTGCCCTCGAAGGGCACTCCCCATTCGCGCAGCAAGGCCAAAGCCTCGATGAAATCGAGCACGCCTTTCCGGCGGTCGACCCGGCCGTGATAGAGCAGCCGCGGCGGCGCGCCGAGCGTGCCGACCTCGTGGCCGGGCTTGAAGCTCGCGGTGTCGACGGCGCCCGGCACGCGGGTGAAGCGCGCGCGCGGCACGCTCATGCGCTCGGAGACTTCCGCGATGAAGCTCTCGCCGCCGATCAGCAGCGCGCCGGCGTGGTCGAGCACGCGGCCGAAGGCCTGGTAGTGCGTCTGACAGCACGAGCCGACCCAGTGCCCGTCGCCGCCCTGGATCGAGACCACGCAGGGCACGCCGATCTCGGCCGCGGCGAGCAGCACAGCCCAGCCGGTGGGATAGCCGTATTGCGCGTGGAGGATGTCGAACGGTTTGCGCGCGTGCTCGCGCTTGACCGCCGAGATCATCGTCTCGATGTCGCGCTCGAAGTCGCCGTGGTCCTGCTCGCCCAGCGCGGGCAGGCCGACGACCTTGACGCCAGGCACCGCCGGCGGCGGGCCGCCACCGTACACCGTGGCGTGGTCGCCGTCGTAGTACTGGCTGATCATCGTCACGTCGTGGCCGCCGGCGACGAGCTCGCGCAGCAGGTTGACGGCGTAGATGCTCATCCCACTGATCGCCGGGAAGAAGCGGCGCGAGACGAAGCAGATCCTCACGCCGCCCTCGCCGCGCGGCAGGTCCGCAGCCACTCGATCGAACGCGGGATGGCCTTGTCGGCCTGCGGGCTCTCGCGCGACAGCTCCACGCAGACGAGCTTGTCGAAGCCCACGGCATCCAGCGCGTCGAGCACGGCCAGCACGTCCATGTCGCCTTCGCCGAAGGGCAGGTGCAGGTGCACGCCGCGCTTCATGTCCTCGAGCGACACGGTGCCAAGGCGGGAGCCCCAGCGTCGCACGGCGGCAGCGGGGTCGATGTCCTGCGTCACGAGACAGTGCCCGGTGTCGAGCGCCAGCGCGAGGTCCGGCACGCCGAGCGCCTCCCATTCCGCCGCCGTCTCGATCAGCATGCCCGGTTCCGGCTCGAACGCCGCGACGACGCCCTGACGCTTGGCATAGGCGGCGACGGAAGCGAGGCCGTCGAGCAGCCAGCCGCGGGCCTCGTGGCGGTCGACGCCCGGCTTCGGCACGCCGGCCCAGAACGACACCGCCTCCGAGCCGAGGATGGCAGCGATGTCGACGGCGCGCTGCAGGAAGGCCACGCGCAGGGCGCGGCCGGCGGGATCGGCGGTGACGAGCGTCGGCTCGTGCTTGGCCCGCGGGTCGAGCAGGAAGCGCGCGCCGGTCTCGATGACCGAGCCGAAGCCGAGCGCGTCGAGGCGTCGGCGCAGCGCGGTGGCGTGGCGCTCCCAGCCTTCGGCGAACGGATCGAGATGATGGTGGTCGAGCGTCAGCGCAACGCCGGCGTAGCCGGCCTCGGCCATGAGGTCGAGCGCGTCCGACAAGCGATGGCTGCCGCAGCCGTTGGTGTTGTAGGCGAAGCGCAGGCTCATTCGGCGGCCAGGCGCTCGGCGGCGGCGACGTGGTGGGCCTCCGGCTCGCGGTAGAGCGGGTAGAGCGGGCCGACGATGCGCTCGGCTAGGGCGCTGTCGAACAAAGGCTGGCCGCCGAAGCGCGCGATGGCCTCGGGCGTGAGCCGCACCGGCTTCAGCGTGGCCGACGCCGTGCCGAACTTGATGAGCGCGTCGCCGCGCTCGATCAGCTTGCGGGTGTTGCGCTCGCCGATGCGGCCGTAGCTCATGGTCTCGACCTCGAGGCCCGGTGCGATCACCTTGACGACGCTGACGGGCGCCCCCGGCGGCGTGAGATCGACGTAGAGCACGTCGATGCCGGCGGCCTCGACGCGCTCGCGGGCAATGCGGCCGGCCTCGCGCGAGCCGTCCGCCGGGGTTTGCGGCAGCTCGCTGAAAGCCTTGTGCTCGCGCACCGAATGCACCGTGTCGGCGAGCCAGGCCCGGATCTCCGCCGGCCGCCGCGTCGTCCAGTCCCGCATCGTCTGGAAGGCGCGGCCTTCCTGCGACGTTACGCCGGAACCGGCCTGCCGCAGGAAGCGCTCGACGTAATCGCGCGGGCCGGCGCCGCGGACGAAGCCTTGCGGCCCTTGGGTGAAGGCCTTGCGCACGCGCGAGGCGGCGAACTCGCACATCGCCTTGGCGAGCGCGCGCTCGCGATCTGGGTGGCAGGCCTCGCCGCAGCCGGTCACCATGATCGGCAGCGGCGGCTCGCGACCGTCCTCCTCGAGCCCGACGCAATAGACGTTGGCGAGGCCGAACTCGTCGGTGGCGAACTTCGGGATGGCGCGGATGCCGGCGCGCTCGAAGCGCTCGCGGATGGCGGCGACGGCGGGCGAAAGCGTGGCGGGCAGGTCGAGCGCCACGCCGCGGTCGAGCGCCTTGAAGTTGAGGCCGTTGCCGTCGCGCTGCAGCAGCTCGAGCAGGCCGTGCCCGACCGCCCATTCGACGTCCGGCCCGGCGCCCATGCCGTTGGTGATCAGCGTCGTGAATGGCGTGTAGCCCTCGGCGAGCTCCTTCTGGTTGAGGGCGACGAGGTCGATGGGCACCAGCACGGTGGCACCGTCGCGCAGGCGGCGGCTCTCGATCCAGTCGAGCACCGTGTCGCGGCCGACGGGCGAGCCGGCGGGAAGGCCGAGCGTCAGCGGGTCGGCGACGGCGTCGGCGCCGAGCGCGGCGGCGAGATCGCTCCAGCTGGCGCGCGTGCGCTTCGTGCCGGGCAGCGTCAGCACGGAATAGATCATCTCCATGCATTCGCCGAGGCCGCCGAGCACCGCCTGCTCGTCGCTGGTGCCGTAGCCGACGCCGTAGGGCATGACGTCGGCGAGGCGCGGATCCTCGGGGAACAAGGCGACGATCCACACCGGAAGGCCGACGACGTCGAGGCCGGTGATCGGGAAGGCGACGATCTCGCCCTTCGGCATGCCGGCGACATAGGCGCGGGCCGCGTCACCGAGGTTGGAGGGTAGGCCGGTCAATTCGGGATCCTCTTCGAGGGTAAGCGCATCACGCGGCGGGCGCCAGCTCGCGGGGCGCCTGCGCCTCGAGCGACAGGAGCAGGCGCAGCGCCGCGAGATCGCGCGCGGGGTCGAAATCGTGGGGGCCGCCGCGCACGGCGGCGGCGAAGGCGCGGGCCTGCGCGGTGAAGGGCGACAGCGCGGCGTCGAAGGCGATGGGCCGGGTCTCGCCGCTGGCGGCATCGATGAAGACCGCGGCGCCGCCGGGATCCTGGCCCATGGTGTCGGTGGCGACGATCTGGCCGCGCGTGCCGACGACCTCGAGCCGGCGCCGCGGCAGCGTCTCGGGCGTGTTGTAGCTGTTGTGCAGGCCGACCAGCACGCCACCGGCGGTGCGGCCGACCAGCACGCCGCCATCGTCGACGGCGTAGCCCTGCACCCGCCGCTGCAGCAGCCCGGCGAGGTCGACGACCGGCTCGCCGAGCAGCATGTCGGCGAGGTCGAGACCGTGCGGCGCCAGGTCGATGACCGCGCCGCCACCCGCCTGGGCGGCATCGATGCGCCAGTTGTCATCGTGGGAGTCGTCAGGGTTTCGCCGCTGCGCGCTCCAGCCGCGGTCGAGCCAGCAGCCGTAGACGATGCGGATCGCCGTCGGCGTCCCGATCAAGCCGGCCGCAATGGCGTCGCGGATGGCGACATGAGCCGGGTGGCGGCGCTGGTCGAAGGCGAGGCCGAGCAGGGTGCCGGTGCTGCGCGCCGCCGCGACCATGGCCGAGGCGTCGGCGAGCGTCGCCGCCATCGGCTTCTCGCACAGCACCGGCACGCCGGCGGCGAGGCACGCCTCCACGGCGCCGCGGTGGAGGTGGTTGGGGGTGGCGACGTAGACGGCGTCGAGCGCCTGACCGAGCAGGCCGTCGAGGTCGGCGTGGGACGTCGCGCCGAGGCGCTCGCCGGCGTCGCGCGCATCCGCGTGCCGGTCGCAGACCGCGGCGACGCGGTCACCCGCGGCGAGGATGCCCGGCGCCATGAAGTCGCGCGCGACCCAGCCGAAGCCGACGATGCCCCAGCGCAGCATCACCAGCGCTCCGGCAGGTCGACCAGCTCGCGCGAGCGCGCGCCGGTCTCGGTGGCGGGCACGCGGCGCGCGGTGCGCGGCACCTGCGAGTGCTCGGGATAGGTGGCGCGGGCCGCGTATTCCTCACGGTAGCGCTCGGAGGGCCAGGCGATGCGGTCGTCGTCGCCGTAGAGCGGGTTCTTCCGCAGCGCCGCGCCCGGCATGGGCAGCGCCAGCCCGGCCAAGACGGGGCGCGGCGGCAGCGAATCGCCGAGCGCCAGCGAGAAGGCCTCCACCTCGCTCAGGGCAGCGGCGGGCTGCGGCCGCGGCGTGCGCGCCTCCGCCAGGGCCAGCGTCAGCTCGGCATCGTCGTAGAACGTGCCCTCCGGGAACAGCGCGGCGAGCGCCGCCGCCGACATCGCGGCGCCCGAGGAGAGGTTGGCGTAGCCGGCATTGTGCACGTGGGCCACGGCGAGCAGGCCGTCCTCTGCCGTAACGGCGCGCAGCCTGTCGGCGACCGCCTGCTTAGGTTCGAGGAAGTAGAAGGCGTCGTGGCAGAGCACGAGGCCGTGCCGGCGCCCGGCGATCGGCCAGGGCGAGCCGGCATCGAAGCAGATCAGCTCGACGTCCGGCCCCACGACCCAATGCCGGGCCAGCCAGAGCTTGGCGAAGACCACGTCGCCGCCGGTGCAGGGCACGCCGCGGCGCGTCAGCTCGCGCAGGTAGGGGCCGGTGCCGCAGGCGAGCTCGAAGACGCGATCAGGCTCGGCCCAGTGCGCCTCGAGCAGCGCGAGGCCGGCGAGGTAGGTCGGGTCACTCCAGCGGTGGGCGAGGTAGTCGCCGACGCGGCCGAAGCCGAGATGGTCCATCGCCTGGCGGAACGTCAGCGTGTCGCGTTCGCGCACCAGGGTGGCGAGGCGCGCGGGATCGGCAGGCGGCCCGCCCCACCAATCGTCCTGCTCCACGAGCAGGAGAGCAAGGGCGGCGTCGCGGTCGCCGGCATCGAGCTTCGCGAGCGCGTCGGCCACGAGGGCGTCGCGCCCGGTGCGCAGGAAGGCGATGCCGTCGATCACCGGCCAGCGCTCGCCCTGCGCCGCAAGCGAATGCGGCGTGTCCGGCGCGAGCGATCGGCCGGAGAGCGGCGAGCGCAGCGGCTCGCTCACGGCAGGCCCATCTCCGCCAGCACGCCTTCGTGGAACGCCTTGACCGGGCCGTCGTGCACGAGGTGCCACTCGTCGAGCATCACCGGCATGGTCACGGTGGCGACGCGCAGGTGCTGCGCCATCTGGGTGACGCGGTCGATCACGTCGGCGGCGTGGAAGGCGCGGCCCTCGGGCGTCGCCGCGTCGGGGAGGATGGCGCGGGCGGCGACGATCTCGCCGCGCAACGGCTCGGGCAGCTGCGCCAGCGCGTGCTCGGTGGCGCAGGCGCAGACCGCGTCGAGCCGGTCGCCGAGCAGCATCTCGCCGGTGAAGCCGCTGTCGGGCATCGCGGCGTTGTGGAGGTGGTGGGCAAGGCCGGCGAGGAAGACGGTGCGCGGATCGGCGCCGTAGCGCGGCGCCAACAGCACGCCGAAGACCGCGACCGACCAGCAATGCTCGGCATGGTTCTCCGGCGGCTCCAGCAGGATACGCGGCTTGCCCGGGCAGGTCGCACCCGCGCGCGGCTGCTGTGCCAGAGCGGTGACAAACGGCGGGGTCTCTCCTCGGCGCAGGGATGTCCCGAGCATCGGCCTCAGGGTCGCGGCCAGTGCAGGGTCGACCTCGGGCGCCACGGCGTCGAAGGCGCAGCGGAGCACGGCGAGGGCGCCCTCGTTGTCGAGGCCCAGCTCGGTCAGCTTCGCCTTGTCGAGGTCACCGAGGCGAGCCGCCGCCAGCGCGTCGGCGACCGACACCGTCATCACTTGCCCAGCATCCTCGCCCGAGCAAAGCGCAGCCCAAGCCGCCATGAAGCCCCGCTCGGCAATGGAGCCGTGGCGGCCGGCCGAGCGCGTGCGCTTGAGGTCGCCGAGCTCACCGAAGAGCTCGCGCAGCAAGGCCGGCGCGGCGCCGGCCGGTAGCGCGAGCGATCCACTCACGCGGCGTTGTCCGCCGCGTTGCCGACGCCGAGCCAATCGTACAAAGCGTCCTGCTGGGCGTGGAAGGCGTGCTCTGGCAGATGGCCGTTGCTCGTCATCGGCGCCTTGAAGAAGACGCCGAGCTGCTCCTGCACGCCGCCCTGGCCGCGGCGATCGGCGAGGCCAAGGCATCGCGCGATCTCGATTGCCAGCGGTGCCGCCAGGATCGAGTCCTTGCAGAGGAAGTTGATCTTGATCTGCATGCGCTGGCCCATGAAGCCGGATATGTCGATGTTGTCCCAGGCCTCCTTGTCGTCGCCGCGCGGGCGGTAGTAGCGGATGTCGATGATGTGGTCCTCGACGGGGTAGCCGAGCATCTGGTCGAGCACGCTCTTCTTGGTGCCGAGCTTCGACTTCAGCGAAGCCGGATCGTCGAGCGCCAAGCCGTCGCGATTGCCGAGGATGTTGGTCGAGAACCAGCCGTCGACGTGGAGCGCGCGCTGGCGCAGGGCCGGCGCGATGACCGTCTTCATGAAGGTCTGGCCGGTCTTGCCGTCCTTGCCGGCCACGGCGACGTTGCGCTCGCGGGCGAACTGCACCAGCGGCTTGGCGTCGGCGGCGACCGACGGCGTGAAGTTGGCGTAAGGGTTGCCGCTCGCGATGGCCGCGTAGGCGTAGAGCATGGCCGGCCCGATCATAGGATCGGATTCATCGAGCGCCTTCTCGAAAGCCGACAGATCCTGCAGCGCCGGCGCGTCGAGGTCGGGGTAGCGCTCGGTCGAGGCGAGATTGACCATGATCACCCGGTCGACACCGCTTTCGCGCTTGAAACGCTCCATGTCGGCGCTGATGCGCTCGACCGCCTCGCGGTGCGTCTTGGCGACGATCTTGTTCTCGCCATCGATGTTCTTGCAGAAGGCCGCGGAGCCGACGGCCGCCATCGGGCGGATGCCGTTGAGCGCCGAGGCCGCGCTGCGGGACTGCTCGCCGTCGAGGACGCCATGCTTCTCGGCAGCAGCGCCGAGATCGTCGCCATTGACGTCCCAGCCGGTGAAGACGATGTCGCGATAGTCGGCAAGACCGGCGATCGCCAGATCCGCGAGAGGCAAGCCACCGCGATCGTTGCGGCCGGCCTTGATCAGCTCGATGCCGGCGATCGCGGTGGTCGCGACAGCACCACCCAACCCGACCACGGCAACGCCGAGCTTCTCGCGTCGATCGCCGACCGTCCGAGCGTCTGCAGGTACTCGCATCTAGACTTTTCCTCTCGAAAGCGGCGGTTCGTCTAACATCGCAGTGACCTACGAGACGCTGCGGCATATGACGGCAGCGGCAAAAAAGCCGCGACGACGCTCCTCGTCTTGTTTCCCTAGTGAAGTGGCCCGCTTTGCCGGCTCTTCAATCCGATGACGTCGAACGGATCGGCAGACATTCGGCCAATGACCCCGCCGAACCTTTAGCCTATGCATCAAATGTTGCGAATGACCGCAATTCGCGTGGGCGTTTGCACAGGACGCCCTGTTTGGCGATAAGCTCGACAGCGAAACGATAAAGACCGAGATGACAAAAGCGGCCTCACAACAAAAGATAAGATTAGCGATCGTGGGTGTCGGCAATTGTGCGTCGTCTCTCGTTCAGGGTTTGAACTTCTACGCCGACGCCGATCCCAGTGAGATCGTGCCCGGCCTGATGCATCCGGTCCTCGGCGGCTACGCGATCCGCGACATCGAGGTCGTGGCCGCCTTCGACGTCAACGCGACCAAGGTCGGCCGCGACGTCGCCGACGCGATCTTCGCCGAGCCCAACAACACGATGCGTTTCGCCAAGGCGGCGCGCACCGGCGCCATCGTCGCGCGCGGTCCGACCCTCGACGGCCTCGGCCGCTACCTCCGCGACGAGATCGTCGAGGCCGAGGCGCCGCCCTGCGACGTTACGGCCGAGCTGCGGCAGGCCGGCGCCGAGGTGCTGGTGTCCTTCCTGCCGGTGGGTTCGCAGCTGGCAGGAGAATACTACGCCGAGGCGGCGATGGCGGCCGGCTGCGGCTTCGTGAACTGCATGCCGGTGTTCCTCGCCTCTCGGCCGGACTGGGAAGCGCGCTTTTGCGCCGCAGGCGTGCCGATCATCGGCGACGACATCAAGAGTCAGGTCGGCGCCACCATCGTCCATCGCGCGCTCGCCAATCTCTTCGAGGAGCGCGGCGTGCGGCTCGACCGCACCTTCCAGCTCAACTTCGGCGGCAACACCGACTTCAAGAACATGCTGGAGCGCGAGCGACTGACCTCGAAGAAGATCTCGAAGACCCAGTCCGTCATGAGCCAGATGGCGGTGCCGCTCGCCCCCGAGAACGTCCACGTTGGCCCCAGCGATTACGTGGAATGGCTGAGCGACCGCAAATGGGCCTACATCCGGCTCGAGGGCACCGGGTTCGGCGACACGCCGATGTCGATCGAGATGAAGCTCGAGGTCTGGGACTCGCCCAATTCCGCCGGCGTGGTCATCGACGCGATCCGCTGCGTCAAGCTCGGGCTCGACCGTGGCCTGTCAGGCGCGCTGGTGGAGCCCTCGAGCTACTTCATGAAGTCGCCGCCGCGCCAGTTCACCGATGCCGAGGCACGCGTGCTGACCGAGCGCTTCATCGCCGGCGAGGCCGCGGTCGACGCCGAGACGGTCCGGGCCGCGCAGTGACGCGGGAGGAGATTCGCCGGCGGGTCGAGGCGCTCGGCCCCTGGTTCCACAACATGGACGTCGGCGGCGTCCGCACCGCGCCCGACCATTTCCTGTTCGACTATCCCAACGTCAAATTCCAGCGCTTCGCCGCCGCCCTGCCGGCCGACCTCGCCGGCAAGAGCGTTCTCGACATCGGCTGCAACGGCGGCTTCTACGCCATGGAGATGAAGCGGCGCGGCGCCGCCCGCGTGCTCGGCATCGACTCCGACGAGCGCTACCTCGCCCAAGCCCGCTTCGCCGCCGAGGTGGCCGCGCTCGACATCGAGTTCGCCCGGCTGGACGTCTACGACGTCGGCGCGCTCGGCGAGCGCTTCGACCTCGTGATCTTCATGGGCGTGTTCTACCACCTGCGCCACCCGCTGCTGGCGCTGGACCTCGTCCGCGAGCACGTCGCCGGCGACCTCCTGCTGTTCCAGTCGATGCTGCGCGGCTCCAAGGCGGTGACGCCGATCGAGGACGACTACGACATCAAGCGCAAGGCGCCGTTCGCCCGCGCCGGCTTCCCGCGCATGCACTTCGTAGAGAAGCGCTATTCGAACGATCCCACCAACTGGTGGATCCCCAACCGCGCCGGCATGGAGGCCATGCTGCGCTCCGCCGGCTTCACGATCCTCGACCAGCCCGAGGCCGAGGTCTACCTGTGCCGCGTCGTCGATGCTCCGGCCGATGCCGCCGTCTACCCGAGAAAGGCCCTCGCTCGATGATCGAGGCGGCGATGATCTGGAACGAGCCCAACAACAAGTCGCACTGGGACCCCGAGGTCGATCCCGACTGGTCGAAGTTCGCCGCCATGGCGATCGCCGCCGCCGACGCCATCGCCGCCGTCGATCCCGGCCTGCCCAAGGTGCTCGGCGGCATGTCGCCGATCGACCCTCTCTTCGTGAGCCGCCTCGCCGGCTACGGCGTGCTCGACCACATCGACGCGGTGGCGGTACACGGCTTCCCGCTCGACTGGAACCTGTGGAAGATCGACGAGTGGCCGGCCAAGATCGACGAGATCAAGGCGGTGACCTCGCTGCCGGTGTGGGTCAGCGAGGTCGGCGTCTCGACCTTCGGCGCCGACGAGGTGCAGGTGTTCGGCTTCGACCGCACCGCCGAGTTGCTCGTCGGCAAGGCGCCGCGCATCCATTGGTACTCGCTCTACGACCTGCCGCGCGAGTGGGAGGCCACCACCCGCCACAAGGAGGCGGAGGGCTCGTCGTACTACCGGCACTTCGCCATGGGCCTGCTGCGCCAGGATGGCACGCCCAAGCCCTCGCTGGAGCGCTTCGCCCGGCACACGCCGGCGCTCGGCATCTGCCAGTGGTTCCACTACCACGACCACCGCCTCGACGACGCCGTCGCCTGGCTGAAGCGGCTCGGCGTCACCTACATTCGCACGGGGCTCTCCTGGGCCGATTCCTTCCGCCCCGACGCGCTCGGCTGGTTCGACCGGCAGATGGAGGCCCTGGCCGATTTCGACGTGACCGTGACGTTCTGCTACACGCCCGAGCACCGCGGGCTGGCGCCGCATCATTCCAGCGCGCCGATCGATCCCAACGAGTTCGCCGACTTCTGCGCCGGCATGATCGAGCGCTATCCCCGGCGTGCGCCGGCGCCGCGGCTCACGACGCCGAGCGTCGCGGACGCAGCACCTGTGGCCTGATCGGCAGGCCGGCCTCGGGCGGCAGCGGCGGCGCGCCGGCGCCACGGCCCCCACCCGAGCGCAGCTGCGCCTCGAGGGCGGCGCGCTCGGCGCGGATCGGATGAGGCCACGTGTCGTCCGGAGTGGTCAGCAGCCCGGACGCCGACAGCCGGCGGCTGGTCAGCACGGCGAGCGGGATCGCGGCGACGAGGCCCGGCATCAGCAGAGCGGCCGGCCACGGGGCGAACGGCGCCACCAGCACGAGCACCGCCGCGGCGATGGCAAGGGGCGGCCCGAGGCGGCCGGTCGCCCGGCGCCAGGAGAGGCCGCAATCGTCGCGCGTCTGCGCATCCCACCGGGTCTCCCCTCCCAGCAGCGTGCCGGAGAGGAACACGAGGTGGAAGGTCAGCGTCGCCGGATAGGTCAGCGCGACGACGAGCTGGTCGAGCAGCGCACTCGTCGCGAGCGCGACGCGGCCGCCGAAGCCGCGGGCCTGCTCGCCGTCGGCCATCGCCGCCAGCACGCAGACCAATCGCGGTACGATGATCAGGCCAGCCACCAGCCACGGCAGCGCGTCGGGGGCGGCGCGGCGATCGACCAGCGTGTAGAGCGCCAGCCACAGCACCACCAGCGGCGCGTAGAGGTAGTGCAGCAGGCCGCGGGTGAGATGATAGATCGAGGCCAGCTTCAGCCCGCTGGCGCGCAGCAACAGCGCGTGCTGGAGGTTGCCGCGGCACCAGCGGCGGTCGCGATCGAGATGGTCGAGGAGGTTGGTCGGCGTCTCCTCCCATGAGCCGTCGTGGCGGCCGCCGGGACCGTCGGGCAGCATCCACACGTCGTATCCGGCGCGCAGCATGAGGGCCGCCTCGACCGTGTCGTGCGAGAGGATCTCGCCGCCGAACGGCGCGCGGCCGGGCAGCAGCGGCAGGCCGCAGGCGGCGGCGAACGGCGCGATGCGCACGATGGCGTTATGGCCCCAGTAGTTGCCGCGCGGGCCCTGCCAGAACGACACGCCGCGCTGGAACAGCGGCCCGTAGAGGCGGGCGTTGAACTGCTGCAGCCGGGCGAAGGCGCTGTGGCGGCCGACGGGGTAGCACATCGCCTGGATCAGCCCGGCGCGCGGGTTGGCCTCCATCGCGCCGACGAGGCGGGCGACGGCCTCGCCGGTCATCAGGCTGTCGGCATCGAGCACCACCATGAAGTCGTAGGCGGCGCCCCAGCGCTCGCAGAACTCGGCGATGTTGCCGGCCTTACGGCCGGTGTTTTCCGCGCGCCTTCTATAGAAGATATCGGGAGCCTTGCGGCTCGGGCTCAGCGCCGCCATCGCCTCCTCGGCCGCGACGGCAGCGGTCGAGCGCGAGTCGCTCAGGACGAAGAGGTCGACGTGGCCGATCGCTACCTCTGCCAGCGAAGCGGCCATGGCCCGGGCGGCGGCGAAGACGCGGGGCGCGTCCTCCTCGTAGATCGGCAGCAGCACGGCGGTGCGCGCCCGGCCGGTCGGCGGCAGCACGCGGGGGCTGCCGCTGATACGGCCGCCGCGCGAGAACGGCGCCACCAAGGCGCCGATCAGCGTGCTCCACGACGACATCGTCAGCGCCGCCACGTTCAGCCCGACGACGAGCCCGTACAGCAGCCGCAGCACCAGCGGCGTGCCGGGCGCGGGCCGCTCCGCCGCCAGCACGAGGGCGGCGCACGAGAGCAGCAGCAGCGGCCCGAAATGCGCGAGGTGCCGCAGGATCGGCGTGCGCGACGCGCGACGCCGCGACAGGGCAGGCGACGCGAGCGCGTCCATGCGGGCATAATCCTCTTGTTGGAAGGCCCCGATAGCACGGCGGCTCTCGGGCCGACGCGGCTCCAAATGCCGCGGCGGTCCGGCCGGTCGTCGGATGGCCGAATTGGTGCTCAGGCCTTGACGAGCGGCCCGACCCGCCGGCGCTGCAGCGCGAGAAGATCGCGCTCCAGCGCCTGCGCCCGATGCGCCGCGGTATGCTCGGCCAGCACCCGCGCCCGCGCCCGCCCGGCCATGGCGCGGCGCTCGTCTTCGGGCATGTCGGTGAGCAGGGCCACGACCGCGTCGGCATCGTCGGCCAGCACGATCTCCTCGCCCGGCGTCAGCAGCGTCTCCAGCCCGGCCCAGCGGTCCGACACGATCGGCGTGCCGCAGGCCGCCGCCTCGAACAGCCGCACGGAGGGCGACCACCCCGCGGCGATCATGTCGGCGCGCGTCACGTTCAGCGTCCAGCGGCAGCTGCCGTAGAAGGCGGTGTGATCCTGCGGCGGCACGTGGTCGAGCCGGGTCACGTTGGCTGGCCAAGCGATACCGGCGGGGTACATCGGCCCGGCCACGGCGAAGCGAAGCTGCGGCAGGCGCCTGGCCGGCTCGAGCAGCAGGCGCTCCAGCGTCGGCTGGCGGTCGTCGCTGTAGGTGCCGAGATAGCCGAGGTCGTAGCGCGCGGCGGCGGCCGTCGGCCGGTAGCGCGAGGGATCGACCGAGCAGTACAGCGCGCGCGCGGCGGGCGAGCCGTAGTCGCGCTCCAGCAGGTCGAGCGTCGGGCCGCCGGTGAAGGAGAAGTAGGCGTCGTAGCCGGGGATCAGCGCGGGCGAGAGGTATTCGTGATCGCCGCGGCGTAGCTTGGCCAGCGTCACCGGCGTGTCGATGTCGTAGAAGGTTCTGAGGCCGCGCGCGGTGCGCTGGATGTAGGCGCCAACGGCCACGCCCTCGGGCACGTAGGAGCCGACCATCACGGCGTCGGCGGCTTCGATGAGCGGGCGGTGGCCGGCGTCCAGCGCCTCGAGCGAGTCGTAGAACACGAGATCGGCGTAGGGCACGGACGTGAAGTCGCGGTGCTCGCGATACCAGGGCTTGTCGCGCTCCAGGAAGGTGACGCGGTGCCCGCGGGCGGCGAAGGCCTCGAGCAGGGCGCGGAAGGTGGTGGCGTGGCCGTTGCCCCAGGACGAGGACAGCGACAGGCCGAGGACGACGAGGTGCATCAGGCCGCCGCGGCGCGGGCGCGGGCGGTCTCGCGCAGCAGCGCGTCGACCTCGAGCGCGCGGCGGGCGTAGGTGTGCCCGGCCAGCACCCGGCGCCGCGCCGCCTCGCCGATGGAATGGGCGCGTTCCGGCGTCAGCGCGCGCAGGTGCTCGGCGACGTCGCGGCCATCGCGCGCCACCAGCACCTCGGTGTCGGGCTGGAGGAACAGCTCGACGCCGGTCCAGGCATCGGTGACCAGGCAGGCGCCGGCGCCGGCCGCCTCGAACACGCGGGTGGCGGGCGAGTAGCCCATGTCGGCCATGGAGTCGCGCGAGATGTTGAGCACGGCGTGGGCGGAGGAGTTCAGCGCATTGTGGTCGCGCGTCGGCACGTGGCCGAGCTGGCGCACGTTGCCCGGCATCGGCTTGTCGCCCCAGCCCGAGCCGCCGATGAGGAAGCGGCGCTCCGGCGTCGCCGCCGCCGGCTCCAGGAAGAATTGCTCCACGCGCGCCTCGCGGTCCGGCAGGCGGTTGCCGAGGAAGGCGAGGTCTGTGGCGAAGGAAGGGTCCGGCGCGGTGCGGAAGTGCGTCGCGGGATCGAGCGCGTTGTAGACAGGCACGCAGCGCCGCGCACCCAACGCCTCGTAGGCGGCGATGACCGGCGGACCGCCGCCGTAGGTCAGCACCAGGTCGAGGCCGGGCAGCGCGCGGCGCACCGGGTGGTCGGGCGCGGGGCGCATCTCGGCCAGGGTGGCGGGCGCGTCGACATCCCAGAAGATCGTGATGGCGCCGGAGCGGGCGGCGCGCGGCAGCTCGGTCACGAGCAGGTCGTCGTAGACGCCGACGCCGCTCGCCTTGACCACCACGTCGGCCGCCGCCGCCTCGGCGATCACGCCGCGCACGGCCTCGTCGGTCGCGGCGTAGACGACGCTGCGGGCGTAGTCCGGCGGCTCGATGTCGCGATGGCTCTGCCGGTCGTAGGCGTCGGGCTCGTAGAAGGTGATGGCATGGCCGTGCCTGGCCAGCTCGCTCAGCATGCCGCGATAGTAGGTCGCCGCGCCGTTCCAGTACGACGACAGCAGCGAGGAGCCGTAGAACGCGATTCTCATGCTGGGATTTTGTCGGAGACGCCGAGGCTGGCGGCGATGGCGAGCAGCTCGCGGGCGCGATGCGCGCAGGTGTGGCGCGCACGGATCGTGGCGAGGCCGTGGGCGACGAGCGCGGCGCGCAGGGCCGGCTCGGCGGCGAGCGCGCGCAGGTGCGCGGTCATCGCCGCGCCGTCGGCGGCGACGAGGTAGTCGGCGCCGGGCGTGAACAGGTGCTCGCTGTCGGACCACGGCGCCGACACCAGCGGGATGCCGCAGGCCAGCGCCTCGAAGACGCGGATGGTCGGAATGCCCGGCAGCTGCTGCGTGTAGAAGCGCCGCGGCACGTGGACGGTGGCGAGATGGCGGGCGAAGACCTCCGGGGCCGAGGCGTTGGCCAGCCAACCGCGGTAGCGCGCGCCGTGGCGCTCCAGCATGGCCAGAGCCTCCGCGGGATAGCGTACGCCGAAGATATCGAGCGGCAGGCCGGCGTCGCGCGCGGCACCGAGCAGGAAGCTCTCCAGCTCGTGCGTGCGCTCGCCGTCGCCCCAGTTGCCGATCCAGACGAGGCCGTGGCGCTCGGCCTCGACCGCCGGCGGCTTGAACAGCCTGACGTCGGCGGCCTCGTGCCAGACGTGGACGCGGCCGTCCCAGCCCCGGCGGGCGTAGGCCGCGGCGAGCGTGACGCCGAAGGCGAGCACGCCGTCGTAGTGCCGCAGGTCGAAACGGTCGATCTCGTCAGGCGCGCTGACCGCGCGATGGTGCGTGTCGTGGAACAGCACGCGGGCGGGATGGCCGCGACCGCGCAAGCGCCCGACGGCGGCGACCAGCTCCGGCTCGTTCCATTCGTGCACCAGCACGAGGTCGGCGTCGCCGACGAGCGCGGCGACGTCGGCGCCCTCCGGATAGGTGCGAGGCTGCAGCTCGGGATAGTTCCGCCGGAACGGTTCGAGGCCGGCCTCGCCGCCGTCGCGGAGCAGGTTGTCGAGGCTCCACGACTGCTCGGGCTCGAACGAACTGACGTCGTGTCCCTGCGCCTGCAGCTCGCGCATCACGCCGCGGAGGAAATGCGCGTTGCCGTGGTTCCAGCAGGAGCGCAGCGAATGCGTGAAGGTGACGATCCTCATGCGTCGACCAGGGCGGGCGCGGCGCTTGGCGCCGGCATGCCGCCGTAGATCGCGATCATGCCGTCCGCCATCTCCCGCACCGAAAAGGCGCGCGCACGCTCCTGGGCCGCAAGCCCAAGCGCGCGACGCCGCGCACGGTCGTCGATCAGCCGCTGCAGCCCGCCGGCGAGGTCGGCGGGATCGTCGGCGTCGACGAACAGCGCGGCGTCACCCCACAGTTCGCGCAGGCTGGGGATGTCGTTGAGCACCAGCGCGCAGCCGGCCTGCGCCGCCTCGAGGATGGCGAGGCCGAACGGCTCGTAGCGCGCCGGCGAGACGAAGATCGGCCGCAATGCCAGGTGCTGCCGGACACGCTCGCCCGGCCAGTGCCCCGTCGACTTGAGCGCGGCGAAGCGCACGCGGCCGCCTTCGGGTTTGGCCGTGTCGCCGGCGGCGCGGATCGGCCACGGCACGTGGGCGGCCGCGCCGTTCAGCGCCTGCACGTTCTTGCCCTGGTCCCAGAGCCGGCCGGCCGCGAAGATCTCGTCGAGCTCGTCGCCGGGCGCGGTCCTCGGCGCGACGCGGCCGTTGTGCACAGCGCGCGGCAGCCCGCGAAGGGCGTGGACCTCGCGCGT
This sequence comes from Beijerinckiaceae bacterium, assembly GCA_965198715.1. Lineage (GTDB taxonomy): Bacteria > Pseudomonadota > Alphaproteobacteria > Rhizobiales > Beijerinckiaceae > RH-AL1. The sequence continues at coordinate 1,377,240 of CBDAPV010000001.1, read as the reverse complement.
CGCCGCGGCGAAGGCCGCCGTCGGCGTCACCGCGACGTCCGCCGCGGCGAGGCCCTCGCCGGTCATCGCGGCACACCAGGCGTAGCGCTCCGGCAGTCGGGAGCCGTGAACGGCCGCCCACCAGGTGGCGACGCAGGAATGGTTGACCGCGACCACGCGAGCCGCAAAGCGCGCCTCGGCGGCGAGCGCGGGCGTGTTGAGCTGCACGACGTCGGCCCCGAAGGCGCGGGCGAGGCGCGCCACCGCCTTGCCGGCGAGGCGGATCGCATCGCGCCCCGGCGCCATCCATTCCAGCGTGTGGCCGGTCTCGACCACGTCGAGGTTGCGGCGCCGGGCCTCGACGCGCTGCTCGAGGCCGGGCCGCGGGCCCAGCGTCACGACGCGCACGACGGCACCGGCCTCGGCCAGCGCCCCGGCAAGATCCATCGTGTAGGTCCAGACCCCACCCACCGCGTCGGTGGTGATGAGGATACGGGCGCCGTCCACGCTCACGCGCAGCACGCTTCCAGCTGGTGCAGCGGCAGCGGGCGCTCGTCCTGGATGTCGCTGAGGTCGGCGAACTGCGACAGGTAATAGTCGTGGGCGCGCTCCCAGGCGCGCTCGTCGGGCAGGCCCCACATCCGCCGGTAGTCCGGCGAGCTGGGATAGGGGTAGAGCGGCACGGGATCGTTGGCCCATACGCCATGCGCGTGGAGCCGGGCGCGCCAGGCGGCAACCAGCTCGGCCTCGTCCTCGCGCGTCTCGATGAGGTTGGCCTGCACGAAGGGCACCGAGCGCTTGGCTTGGATGAGGCGCTCGGCCAGCTCGTCGGTCGTCATGCGGCAGCGCTTGTCGAGCGCGGCGCGTCCGGCCTCGGTCAGGCTCTCGACACCGGCCTCGATCGAGACGCAGCCGGCCCGGCCCAGCAGGTCGAGCATGTCGGGCTTCCACAGGTCGATGCGGGTCTGGATGCCGAACTGCAGGCGGCGCTCGCACAGGGCCTCGAGCAGCGGCGCGTTGGGCAGGAAGATCTCGTCAATGAAATAGACGTAGGTGACGCCCTGCGCGACCAGCGCGTCGATCTCCTCGAGCAGCGGCGCCAGCGCGCGACGACGATAGCCGTCGCGGAAGTCGATCTTCGCGCAGAAGCTGCAATGGTAGGGGCAGCCGCGCGAGGCCTCGACCTCGGCGCCGGGGCCGTCGGGCTCGCGGTCGAAGCGGTGGTGATGGTGGTGGTGGCGCGCGATCCATTCGCTCGGCCAGGTCAGCGCCGGCTCGTCGACGAAGGCGGTGGCGTGCGGGCCGCCCGTCACCGCGACCTCGCCGCCGGAGAGATAGGCCAGCGCGGGTATCGTCGCGAGCGGCTCGTCCGAGGCGAGGCGCGGCAGCAGCTCCTCGGGCTCGCCGCGCACGATGACGTCGCAGCCGAGCTTGCGCAGCGTGGTCTCCGGCGTCGTCGAGCCGTGCGGGCCGATCGCCACCGTGCGGCCGCCGCGCCGGCCGAGCGCATCGAGGAAGGCGCGCGGCACGCGCAGCTCCGGCGGGGCGCAGCGCCAGAACAGGTAGGACGGTGCGGTGGTCACCACGGTCACGCCGGGGGCGAAGGCGGCGACGGCCTCGGCCAGCTCGGCGTTGGACTGGCCGCAGAGAGGACCGTCGAGCAGCAGCACCTCGTGCCCGGCGCGCTCCAGCCAGGTCCTGGCATAGCCGAGCTCGAGCGGCAGGTGCGGGGCGCGACAGCCGAAGTAGATGCTGCCCTCGAAGCTCCAGCTCGGGTTGACGAGGGCGACGCGCATCACATCGCCTCGGCGGGCGAGCGGGCGGCGAGCGAGGTCTTGCACCAGTCGACGAGGTCGGCGACGCCGTCCCGCCAGGCGCGCGGCGCCGGCAGGGCGAGCTGCGCGTCGATGCGCCGGCGGTCGGAGACGTACCAGCGCTGGTCGCCGGCGCGCCAATCCTCGAAGGCGACGCTGGCCTTGGTGTCGAGCACCGCCTCGATGTGGCGGATCAGCTCGATCAGGCTGACGGCGTTGTGCGGGCCGCCGCCGAGGTTGAAGGCCTCGCCCGACACCGAATCGATCGCCGCCCAGGCGGCGCAATAGGCCTCGACGGCATCGTCGACGTGGAGGATGTCGCGCACCTGGTGGCCGTCGCCGAACAGCGTGATCGTCTCGCCCGCGAGCGCGCGGCGGATGAAATGCGCCACCCAGCCCTGGTCCTCGGTGCCCATCTGGTGCGGCCCGTAGATGCAGCTCATCCGCATGACCGCGGTGCGCAGGCCGAAGCTGTGGGCGTAGTCGAGCACGTACTGGTCGGCGGCACCCTTGGAGCAGCCGTAGGGCGTGTGGAAGGAGAGGCCTATGGCCTCGCCCACGCCGGCGCGCCGCAGCTCGGGATCGTGCGGCGCGTAGGCCTCGCCCTCGTGGGTCAGGGTCACCGCGGCGAGGTTGCCGTAGACCTTGTTGGTCGAGGCGAAGACGACCGGCGCCTCCGGGTTGCCGCGCCGCAGCGCCTCGAGCAGGTCGACGGTGGCGGCGATATTGACGGCGAAATCCGCGGCGGGATCGACGAGGCTGGTGGTGACCGCCACCTGCGCGGCGAAGTGGAAGACGGCCTTGGCCGCGATGGCGGCGGCCTCGAGCCTGGCGCTGTCGCGGATGTCGGCGACGTCGCAGGTCACCGACGCGCCGTGCGTCTCGCGCAGCCAGGCCAAGTTGGCCTCGACACCGGGCCGCGCCAGCGAATCGTAGACGTGGACGCGGTGCCCCTCGCGGGCCAGCCGGTCAACGAGGTTGCAGCCGACGAAGCCGGCGCCGCCGGTGACGAGAACGGGGCGGGTGTCGCGCGTGCCGCCGCTCACGCCACGAGCCCGCGCGACTCGAGCTCGCGGCGCGCCTCGGCGACATGATCGTGGGCCTGCTCGTTGGCGACGAAGGCGGCCAGCTCCGTGAGACCCTCGGCGAAGTCCTTCTTCGGCGAGAAGCCGAGCTCGTGCCGCGCCTTGGTGATGTCGGCGAAACAGTGCCGGATGTCGCCGATGCGGGCCTTGTTGAGGATCTCGGGTTGCAGGTCCGGGCGGCCCATGGCGGAGGCGAAGGTCGTCGCGATGTCGAGGATCGAGCGCTCCTCCCCGCTGCCGATGTTGAACACGCCGCCCTTCGCGCGCGGCGCCTCCAGCGCCAGCAGGAAGGCCTCGGCGACGTCCTCGACGTGGACGAAGTCGCGACGCTGGCGGCCGTCCTCGAAGAGCATCGTCGCGCTGCCGTTGAGCAGGCGCGAGGCGAAGATCGCCAGCACGCCGGTGTAGGGGTTGGAGAGCGCCTGGCCCGGCCCGTAGATGTTGAACAGCCGCAGCGCCACGCCCTCCATGCCGTAGGCGGCCGTCACGTTGAGGGTGAGGCGCTCCTGCACGAACTTGGTCAGCGCGTAGACGGAGGCGAGATTGGTGCGCTTCCACTCCGGCGTCGCCACCGGCTGCAGGTCCCTGCCCTGCGCGTCGCGCGGGTTCCAGGAGCCGGTGCCGAGGCCTCCGGGGTCGACGATACGCTCGACGCCGTCCTCGATGCCGCCGTCGGCGTTGCGGTAGAGGCCCTCGCCGTAGACGCTCATGGAGGAGGCCGTGACGAGCCGCTCGACTGGAGTCTCGATCAGGCATTGCATCAGCGCGGCGGTGCCGACGTCGTTGACCGAGACGTAGTGCTCCACCGCATACATGCTCTGCCCGACGCCGACCTCGGCGGCGAGGTGCACCACCTTGTCGATGCCCGCGAGCGCGCCCCTGAGCCGTTGCGTGTCGCGGATGTCGGCCCGGACCAGCTCGACATCCCTCGGCAGGTTGGCAGGGCGCGCGACCCCGCGGTGGACCTGCTCGATCATGGAGTCGAGGACGCGCACCTCGTAGCCGGCCTCGAGGAGGCGGCGCGCCAGGTGACAGCCGATGAAACCGGCGCCACCGGTGATCAGAACGTTCAAACCGCCTCCAGGTCGCAGATCGGCAGCGTGGCTGCCCCTCCGGCTTCATCTATGAAGAAGATGCTTAAGCTTCTAAGGTGGTCGCTCGTGCCTTGTCGAGAGCACAAGGTCGCTTTGTCGCGATCTTGGTCGACGGGAGAAGCCTGATCATCCGGTCGCACTGTGAGAAATCGCGGTGTCGTGCGACAGCACCGTTCCTTGCACATTCCGTCGCCGGCACTTGTGAGAGGTCGTCGCGACCATGCGCAAGGCTCGACCAAGTCGGACGGCAGCCATGTCGCCGGTCCTGCGAGGGCGGGCCCAATGTCGGGCAAGTAGACGGTAAGACTGGCGCGCCCGAAGAGATTCGAACTCCTGACCCCCAGATTCGTAGTCTGGTGCTCTATCCAGCTGAGCTACGGGCGCCATTGCGGTGCGAGCTTAAGCTCGCTCCTGCTCGCGAACTAGCCGCGAGGGAGGGATCTGTACCGCCTCGCCGGAACGGTTTCAAGGCCTTCATTCACGTCGATGCGGATCGGCCAGCGACGCGATTTTCGTGTTTGCATCCGCCGCCGCGATACGGCATACAGCGGGTCCGGCGGCGACGCCGTTCATGGATGCGGGTGTAGCTCAGTGGTAGAGCACAACCTTGCCAAGGTTGGGGTCGAGGGTTCGAATCCCTTCGCCCGCTCCATTTCTATACTTCTTACATTCCTTGCTGACCGGGCCGCTTCCGTAAAGCGTCTTCTGGTCTGAGTTGTCCCCACGCTGACCGTCGTCACTGACAAAAGTCGAACGTCGGTGCTCTAATGACCGACTTCCGCGTCGAGGTCTTGCGCGCGCTGGTGCGCAAGTTCTTTGCGGATCGTATTGGCCGCATCGGGCCGGTCCATCGAGATGGCGAAGCGGTCGAAGGCGTCGCGATAGGCTTCCCAGGCCGACTCGGACGCCTGCAGTGGCGCCAAACGATCGTCCGGGGCATCGCGTATCACGCGATCGTAGGTCTGGCCCAGAGCAGCATCTGCGTCGGAAGGCTCCCGCGCGACGGAGCGGCCGTCGTGATCGACGACTTGCTTGAGCAGGGCCATGAAACGCTGGCCGCGCGCCTCGGCGTCACCACCCGCGACGGCGACAAAGCCACGCTGGGCGTCGCGTAAGTCTTCCAGCGCCGAGCGGCGCGCCGGGTCCCAGCCTTGCGCGATCTCGTTCACGGCGATATCGCGGCGCTCGATCGTCTTCTCCGCCGATGCCAGCGCCTCGCTCAGGACTCCAGACGGAATCGAGCTCGCATGCACGGACAGGACGCGGCCAGTCGGCGCCACGGTCCAAGGCGAAAAATGCGTGCTCGGCAGGGCACTCCAAGCCGGATCGAAATGACCCGCCCACAGTCCCGTCGCGGCAGCGGGCCACGCGAGGGTAAGCAGCGCGATGAACCAAGCCGTACGCATGACCCGCCTCCAGTATGTACGCAGGAACGAAGACGCGGGTATGCCGGTTCCCGCCTCCTCATGTAGCGGTCAGCACTGCGACCACCACGGCGGCCTGCATGTCGCGCCAGCGCAGCGCGCGACGCGCGATTGCCTCGGCATCATGCCCCCAGATCGCGTTCTGATAGTCTTCGTCGACGTGGGCGGCGCGCCAAGCGTCGGCCGCATCGATGCGGCCGCGAGCGATGGCGAGAGCCAGCAGGACGGAGCCGGTGAGGCTCGTCATGATGTTCAGCGCAGCGAGCCGAAGCACGCCCGAGGGACCCGTCGCCTCCGCCTCCAAGGCACGTCGCACCGCCACGCCGGCCGCATCCGGTTGAGCGACGTACATCACGCCTTCGGCGACGATGAAGCGCGCGTCGAGGGCGTCGCGCGCGAAGGCGAGCACCGGGTCCCATGCCGCCGCCTGCGCGGCGACGAGGGCGGCGGGCGCACCCGCGCGGTAGCAGACGAGGTCGGTCTCGGCGAACTTCGCCACTTCGTCGAGCGTCGCCTCGCGCGCCTTCGCGACGCCGTCCAGCGCCGAGTTGACGAGACGCGTGATCGGCATCGTGTCCGGCTCGATGATCTCGCCCTGGGCGCGCCACTCGGCGGCGAGGGCCTGCGCCAAGCCTTCGCCCGGCACCGCGAGGGCGGCCTTGGCGGGGGTGCGTACCGGGCGCCCGTCGAGCAGCACGGCGAAATGGCCGCTCGTTGTGGAGCCGATCGCGACCTCGGCGTAGAAGCGCCGCGGCAATGCCTTCTTGAGGTCGCGACGCGCCATGGCTACGGGATCGATCTCGGCCGGGCGACCGTCGCCGCGTCCATCGCTCATGGGCTGTCATCCTGGTTCAAGCGGCGGGGGGAATGCCGGCGGTCGCGGCGAAGCCGCGGTCGACCTCGAAGCGCGCGGCATGCGACCCGACGAAGGCGACGGCCGGCAGCAGCGCATCCGGCGCCTGCAGGGCCCTCGCGATGACCTCCTGCGTCACGCCGCCGGGGCTGGCGAGGAGATAGCTGGTGCCGGCAACGGCAGGCGCCTCGGCGACGACCGTCATGGGGCCGCCCGGCCGCGGGCGCGCGCCGAGCAGCGTGACCGCATGGAGCACCACGTCGTGCGGCGCGGCGTCGGCGAGCGGCTTCGCCACCACGAACAACGGCAGGCCGGCGGCGTGGTCCACCCGCTCGACAAAGGGCAGCCGGGCGATGATCTTGGGGGCGTCGGGCGCGCGCAACGCGTCCCACCAGGCAACGTCGCAATCGGCGGCACGCAGCAGCCCGAGGTCGCCCGGCGCACCGGCGACCGCGGCGACGACGTCGCCGGGCGAGCCATGTGTGACGAGGGGCACCGTGAAACCGAAATGGAAGCGGGCGCTGTCGCGCACCGGCGCATCGCCGCCCGTATCATCCGCGTGCACGGTGTAGCGCGCCTGCACGAAGGTGAAGGTCGAGATGATGATGCGCCAGATGCCCTCGAGCGTGTCGAGCGGCAGGATGCCCCGGTGGCGCTCGACGAGCGCGCGCATCATTGCAGCCTCACGCGCCGGACGGAACGCCGAGCCGCCGCCCGCCGCCGCCTTGACCGCGATCAGCCGGTCGATGATCTCGCCGCGCGCGATCAGGCCTTCGTGCAAGGCGAGATCGATCGCATCGATCTCACGGCGCAAGGCGGTCAGGTCCGCCTCGCGCGCGCGCGGCTCAATCGTCTGGGTCATGGCGCCGCTTCATAGGGCGCCGCCGTAGCCAAGGCAAAGGCGGGAGCCGCCGACGCTCATGGCGCGCCCATCCTCCTCCGCGAAACGGGGGGAGGATCATCGCTGCCTGACGTGCTACGCGTCCGCCGACCGAGGCTTTTGCAGGTGAGGCGTACTCACTGTCCGAGGATCTCGTGCTTCACGAGGTATCTGATGCCGTGGTCGAAGGATGTCGACGCTGTAGGCATGCTCAGGCGCCTTCGATCCGACGTCCTTGTCCGTCATGACCTGTGTCCTCGATCCGCCCTCGCCGAAGAATTGGGCCCAGGCCACGACGTGACAAGCGGCAGCTGTCCCGGCCGTTCGTCCGTGTCGCCGCATCGGCAAGCCGCGCGTGGATTTCACCGGCGAAACCGTTTAGCCCTGCCCCGAGACGAGCGGGAGCGGATCCACGATGGGCAATAGCTATCTCTGGCTGAAGGCGGTGCACGTGCTGGCGATCATCGCCTGGATGGTCGGCCTGCTCTACCTGCCACGGCTCTTCGTCTACCACGTCGAGGCCGGCGCCGGCTCTCTGCAGGCGGCGACCTTCCAGGTCATGGAGCGGCGGCTGATGAAGGCCATCATGCTGCCGTCGATGATCGTGGTCTGGATCACCGGCGTCACGCTGATGATCCAGGGCGGCTGGTTGAAGGCCGGCTGGCTGCACTGGAAGATCATGCTGGTGCTGATCCTCAGCGGCCTCCACGGCTATCTGTCGGTGGAGCGCAAGAAGCTCGCGGCCGGAACGTCGAAACGCAGCTCGCGGGATTTCCGGATCCTCAACGAGGTGCCGACGCTGCTGCTCATCGGCATCGTCGTCCTGGTGATCGTGAAGCCGTTCTGAGCGGTCTACTACCAGAGGCCATGAGAAAGGCCGCCGGGCATTTGCCGCGGCGGCCATCTCTCTAGAACGCTGACAATCAGAACGTGCGATGGCCGGGCATCTTGCCGTGGCTCATGTGGTGCATCATGCGCTTGTGGCTCACGTGACCCATCATCTTCTTCTTGGACTTCTTCTTCGACATCATCTTGCCGCTGGACATCTTCTCGCCACCCATGGCGCCAGCCTCGCCGGTACCCATCTTGTTGCCGGCCTTGGCGGGGGCCTCGGTCGGGCCGCCGTTCGTGGCGGTCGGGTTGGCCGGCGCGGGGTTGGCGGGGTTGGGGACCTGCGGGGTGCCGGTCGTCTGCGCGACAGAGAGCGACGTGCCGCCGATCAAGGCGGCGAACGTGAGGGCGGCAATGGTGCTGATCTTCATGTGAACTCCAAATCTGTGGGTGGTCGGCGGCACAACACGCCAGACCCTGGCTTGTTCAATCGTCCGCAACCGTTTTTAGCCGCTTCCCAGCTGAATGCCAGCCGAACGCGATCCTAGAGAAAACAACGGTTAACGCGGCGCCAGCACCATCACCATCTGCCGCCCCTCCATCGAGGGCTCGGCCTCGACCTTGGCGAAGGTCGTCGTCTCAAGCTTGACGCGCTCGAGCAGGCGGAAGCCGATGTCCTGGTGCGCCATCTCGCGGCCGCGGAAGCGGAGCGTCACCTTGACCTTGTCGCCGTCCTCGAAGAAGCGCTTCACCGCCTTCATCTTGGTATCGTAGTCGTGATCGTCGATACCGGGGCGGAGCTTGATCTCCTTGAGCTCGACGGTCTTCTGGCGCTTGCGGGCCTCGGCGGCCTTCTTCTGCTCGGCGAAACGATGGCGGCCGTAGTCGAGGATCTTGCAGACCGGCGGGGTGGCATTGGGCACGATCTCGACCAAGTCGAGGCCGGCCTCCTCTGCGACCTGCAACGCCGCCGCGATTTCGGTGACGCCGCGGTTCAGACCTTCGGCGTCGATCAGCTGGACTTCCCTGACGCGTATCTCCCGGTTGGTGCGCGGTCCGTCCTTTTGCGGGACCGGCGGAGCTTTCATGGGACGACGAATGGTGTTCTCCTGAAGTGATTGGACGATCCGGCGGCCAGAAGTTCGGGCACCGCTGCCGGCGGACTAAACAAAAAGATCGGTTGTTAGCTCGGCAAAGTCAATGAAGACGCGCCCTTTGTTCGGCCCGTTCGTACGATCGACGGTGATACAGGTGTCGCGGACACGAACCGGGGGTCACCGATTGGCGTGACGCTCGAGCAAGGCGGCATAGGCATCGAGTGTTTCGCGGGCCATGCGCGCGATGGAGAAGCGCTCCTCGGCCTGCCGGCGCGCGCGCGATCCGAGCGCGTCGCGGCCCGACGCGCCCAGGGCCAACGCCTCGCCGATCGCATCGGCAAGCAGGGCAGGATCGCTCGGCGAGATGCGCCACCCGGTGCGGCGGGCGGGTTCGATGTCGGGCGGCGCCAGCACCGTTTCCGGCAGCGCACCGAGATCGGAGACGACGACGGGCGTTCCGACCGCCTGGGCCTCCACCGCGATGCGGCCGAAGCTCTCGGCCTCGATCGAGGGTACGACGACGGCACTCGCGGCGAGCAGCGCCGCCGGCATGTCCGGGCAGGTCGCCTCCCGATGCACACGCGCCCCGAGCTTGGCGCTCTTCACCGCCACGTCGATCTCGCGATCGAAGCCGCTGCGGCTCTCGCCGATGAAGACGAGCTTCAGATCGGTCGTGCCGCGCTCGACCAGCAGGCGGGCCGCCTCGATCAGCACCTTGTGACCCTTCCAGACGCTGGCTGGGGCGACGAGCAGGAGGATGCGCTCCTCCGGGGCCACGGCCCAGGCGCGGCGCAACGCCTGAACGCGCGACGCCTCGATCGTCGCGGCGGCGTAGGGTCTGAGGTCGACGCCGGGCCGGATCAGCGTGATGTGACCGGCCGCCGCCGGATAGAGCGAAGAGATCGTCGCCGCTGCGAACCTGGATCCGGCGAAGACGGTGTCGCCCTTGGCCATCACCGAATTGTAGCGCTGCCGCAGCACCGACTGCCCCGGCACGATGCCCGCGAGGCTAGTGGCCAGCGGCACCTTGCCCGATCGCGTGGCGGCGTAGCTCATCCAGCCGCCCGGGCGCGAGCGGGCGTGGACCAGGTCGACCTGTTCCTGCGCCAGAAGCCGCCGCAACCGCCGCGTCGCCAGCGCCATGGCAAAAGGGTTCTTGCTGGCCGAGGGGAAGTCGAGCCACACGCCGCCCTTGGCTTGGAGGTCGCTGACGAGGCGGCCGGGCGGCGCCGCCACGAGCGGCCGGGCACCGACTTCGGCGAGCGCCGCGGCGATGTCGATCGCCGGACGATCGAGATCGGGATCGGCGAGGGCCGACACCACCTGGAGGATCGTGCGGCCCGCCAGACGATGCGCGCCGCGTCGCTGAAGGGAGAAGCCGTAATCCTGGTCGCTCATGGCACCGATGCGCTAAGGAAGCCCGCAGGCTGGGAGGGCGGCATCGCGCCTATGGAAGAGGTTGAAGCATCGAGGTTAACGGCGGGCGAACATTGCGCGCCTTCCTTCATCGCGGTCGGCGACGAGCGGCGGCGCTTGGCGTTGCGCTTCCGCGAGGGTGGCGGGCCGGTGGTGATCTGGCTCGGCGGGTTCCGCTCGGACATGCTCGCCACCAAGGCCAACGCGCTCGACGCCTGGGCGGTGGAGCACGGCCGCGCCTTCCTGCGCTTCGACTATTCCGGACACGGCGAATCCGACGGGCGCTTCGAGGACGGCACGATCTCGCGCTGGCTGGAGGACAGCCTCGCGGCGATCGCGGCCCGGCCGGCAACCGCTGGCGGCGCCGGGCCGATCCTGGTCGGCTCGTCCATGGGCGGCTGGCTGGCCCTGCTCGCGGCGCGCGCGCTCGCCGCGGCCGGCATGCCGGCGGCCGGGCTGGTGCTGCTGGCCCCGGCGCCCGATTTCACCGAGCGCCTGATCCGCCCCGGGCTCGACGTCGCGGCGCGGCGAGAGATCGAGACGGTGGGCGTCACCCTGCAGGCCTCGCAATACGGGCCGCCGGTGCCGATCACGCGCGCGCTGCTGGAAGACGGCCGCCGGCACCTCGTCCTCGATGGGATCGTGCGCACGCACGCGCCGATGCACATCCTGCAGGGCATGAACGACCCCGACGTGCCCTGGCGCACCGCCACGACGCTGATCGAGCATCTCGCCGGCGATGCCGCGGTGCTGACCCTGATCAAGGACGGTGACCACCGCCTGTCGCGCCCGCAGGACATCGCGCGCCTGCTGTCTGCGATTGCCGGCATCAGCGGCTGAACGAACCGACAGAACAAAAGCTTGCTTCCGGGCCATCTGCCCGGAAAGCACGCAGCAACGAAAATGAACGGCCCATGAAAACTGCTTGCGGGCCGTATTGGCTGTGTCACACTGCCGTCGTCCCAACGCGAAGAAGGACGTAGGCATGTCGCTGCAGAACCATCTCACCGAGCTCGAGCGTCGTCACGGCAATCTCGAGCGCGAGATCGACAAGGAGCGTATCCACCCCGCCGCCGACGCGGTGAAGGTCGCGGAACTCAAGCGTCGCAAGCTCGTCTTGAAGGACGAGATCACCAAGTTGCGCAACGAGACGCTGCACTAGGCGTCGAGACTGCCACCGACGCCACGACACGCCGCTGCCGGTTGCCGACAGCGGCTTTTTCGTTTGAGGAACTCATAGAGGCTGAGCCTCGGCGCAGTCGAGGTCGACGGCGCCCCTGATGCCGGGCACGCGCCCGGTCTCGCTGTATTGCCGGACCTGCCAGGACCGGTCGCCGTACTCCGCCGGCAGCGTGGGGCCGAGCCCGCGGACCCACAGCGGGTAGTCCGCCAATTCGCCCGCCATGACCTCGCCGAAGAAGTCGCGCGGCGCGTAGATGATCGGCCGCCGGCCGGTGGCGCGCTCCATCGCGGCGAGGATCGTCCGCATTTCGGCAAGCGCCTTCGCCGCCGGCACGGTGCCGGGGCAGGTCTTCGACTCCGGGTTCCATTCGACGTCGAGCACGGGCGGCAGGGCGTCGGGATCGTCGGGAACGTTCATCACGAACCAGCGCGCCTGATCCGCCGCCGGCCGGCACCAATACATGAAATGATAGGCGCCGCGCCGCACGCCGGCCGCGCCGGCGAGGCTCCAGTTGCGGCGGAAGGCGGGATCGAGGTAGTCGCCGCCCTCCGTCGCCTTGATCCAGGCGAAGGCGACGCCCGCGCGCGCCACGGCCTGCCAGTCGACGACGTCCTGGTGGCGCGAGACGTCGATACCGCGCGCGACGCAGGCGGGCGAGGGCAGCGCGTCGCGGCCGCAACCGGCGAGCGCAGCGGCGACGCCGAGCACCAGCAGAGGACGCGAGGCCGAGAGCTCGAGCGCCGCGAAGCGAGTCCGGATCACCGTCCGTTGCTCCAGGCTCAGGACGTGTGGAAGGCGAGACCGAAGGAGAAGCCTCGCGGCGCGCCGGACGGCGGTGGCGGATAGGGCGCGCCGCGGTAGACCATCGCCATACCCTCGGCGTCCAGGTCGGGGTCGAGGCTCTTCTCCCGCACCTCGCAGGTCACGACCTCGCCCTTGTCGCCGATGGTGAAGGCGATCACCGCGTGGGTGGGGATCCCGTCGTGCCGATCCTCGCGCTTCTGCTTGGCGACCCGGCTCAGGACCAGCTGCCGGTAGGAGATGGTATCGTCGAGCGGGTTGTCGCCCGAGGTGAGCGCCGGCATCACCGTCGCCGGCATCGGCCCGATGAGCTGCTCCATGCGCTGCGCCACGCTCTTCTCCGGCGCCTTGGCCGGCTCGGGCGAGCGTGCCTTGTCGAGCGCCTTGCGAGCCTGGGGCTTTGGTGCAGCAGGCTGAGGAGCGGGAGGCTTGGGCGCCGGCGGCCTGGCTGGTTCAGGCGGTTTGGCCTGGGCCTGTCGCCGTGGCGGCTCGGGCGTCTTGGCCGGCGGCTTGGCTGCTTCGGGCGGCTTGGCCGGTTCGGGCGGCAGCTGCACGACCTCGACCGGGATCTCGGCCGGCGCTCGCGCGGCTTCGGCGCGCGGCGCCCAGATCAGCGGCGCCACGAGGCCGGCGTGGAGCACCACCGAGCCGGCGATCACGGCCGGCGCGAACCAGTCGCGGCGCGGTGGCCGCTGCGGCGCGACGGGGCGATCGATCATCGCTCCGTCCCCGCGTAGGCGAAATTGGCGGAGAACGTGTGCTCGGCGCCGGCCGGTGGCTTGGGGAAAGGCGCGGCGCGGCGCACGATGGCTAGGGATTCCGCGTCGAGCTCGGCGACGCCGCTCGACACCGCGACCTCGACGTCGACGAGGCCGCCGGCGTCGTCCACGCTGAAGCGCACCCCGACGGTGGCGGGCTTGGCCGCCTCGTGCGCGCCGTCCTTGGCCTTGGCGAGCTGGCTGAAGACCAGCGACTGGTAGCCGACGACCTCGCCGTCGTCGCCGCCGACGCCGGGCAGCGCGACGGCGCGGATCGAATCGCGTAGCGGGCCGAGGTCAGCGTCGTCCGTCTTGAGAGCCTGCTGCTCGGCCTTGAGCGCGTCCAGCTGGCGCTCCAGTTCGGCCCGCTCCCTGTCCGCCGCGGAGGGCTGCGGCGGTGGCTTGGCAGCCACGGGCTCGGGCGGCTTGGCGGCCGCGGGCGGCTTGGCGGCCACGGGCTCGGGCGGCTTGGCGGCCGCGGGCGGCGTGGGAGCCACGGGCGCCGCCACCGCCTTCGGAGCCGGCGCCTCGATCGGCGGCGCTTCCTGCACCACCTCGACCGGGATTTCCTGCTGGGGAGCGGCCACGGCATGCGCGCCGAGCAGGGCGACTGTCAGCACGGCGGCATGCAGCACCAGCGACACCAAGACGACCGTGACCGCGAAGGCCGACAGCCTTGGGCCGCCGAGGCCCTGGCGCCAGCGCTCGTCCGCCCGCGGGGCCGCGACGCGCGGAAGCGCGCTGGCGAAGGTCCTGATCGTCACCGGGCTGGCGATGGTGGAGATGTCTCTCTGAACTGGGTCTCAGAATAAGGCGGCCGGGACGCGAGCGCTGTGACCTAAATGCCTCGCACGCTATCGTGGCGCAGGCTTGACCGAGATGCTCGTTTCCGCGACGAGGGCCGCCGGCCGCCTCTCAATCCCGGAATACGCGGCGGCAATGGGGGAAATGGTGCACTTGGGCACGTGGATCATGGGCCTCGCGGCAGCCTGGTGGGTCGCCGGCGTTGCCGTGTTCGCCACGTCGCTTTTCGGAGCGCTGTTGCAGCCACGTCACCAGCGCCGCCGCGCCTTGTCGAAGGCCGTGCCGCCGTTGTCGCTGATCTGCCCGGTCAAGGTCGTCAATCCCGGCTTCGCGCGGGCCCAGGCTTCAGCCTTCGCGCAGGACCTGCCGGACTACGAGGTGCTCGTCGGCGCGGCCGAGGAGCACTCGCCGGCGTTGCAGGCGATGGCTGAAATGGTCGCGGCCAGCCGGGTGCCGGCGCGCATCCTGCACTCGCCCGGCTTCGGCGCGATGAGCCCCAAGCTCGAGACGCTCAGCGCGCCGCTCGAGGCCGCCGCCCACGACGTGATCGTCACCAAGGACAGCAACATCTCGCTCTCTTCCGACACCGTGCGGGTGATGTTGCGCAGCATGGTCCCGGGCGTCGGCCTGGTGTGCGCGGTGCCGGTGGCGGTGCGAGCCGAGACGCTAGGCGGCCGCATCGAGGCCGTCCTCATCAATCGCGACGCCCGCTTGCTGCTCACCGCCTCGGCCTTCGGCAAGGGCTACGGCGTCGGCAAGGTGATGCTGTTCCGCCGCTCCGACCTCGCCCGCGCCGGCGGTATCAGCGCGCTCGGCTACACCATCGCCGAGGATTCCGCGCTGTCGCGCGCGCTCGCAGGGCTGGGATTGCGCAGCGTCTTCGCCGAGAACACGGTGGACCAGGAGATCGGCGCCCGCACGCTCGGCGACGTCTACGCCAGGCAGGCGCGCTGGGCGGTGATCCGGCGCAACGAGGAGCCCGCCACCTTCGCGCTGGAGCCGCTCGCCTGTCCGCTGCCGGCGGCGCTCGCCGGCGCCCTGGCCGCGCCGCTGCTCGGCCTCGGCGCCGCGACGGGCTTCGTGGCGACGCTGCTCGGCTGGTATGCGATCGAACTCGCCGTCAACGCGCTGAAACGCTGGGAGCTGAGCCCCTGGACGCCGACGGCCTTCCTTGGTCGCGACGGCGTGCTGCTGGCGGCCTGGACGCGGGCTTGGTTCACCCGCAGCGTCACCTGGCAGGGTGAGCGGCAGGACGTGCGCGCCGTGCTCCACGGGCGCATTCGCTGAGGTCCGTCGCAGAGAGACGGCATTCGGTGGGTTGAAATCGGCAAAATCGACCGCGATATCAGCGGCGCTTTACCGCGCCCACGCTGCGCTTCTCAGGAGCTCCACCCTATGACGACCGGCGAAGCCGATACCGCCAACGCGCCCACCGGCGCGACGCCGGAGGCGACGATCACCGCGACACCGCAGCCGGAGGGCACCCAGCACGCCTTCCAGGCCGATGTCGCCCGCCTGCTGCACCTCATGGTGCACTCGGTCTATTCCGAGCGCGACATCTTCCTGCGCGAGCTGATCTCGAACGCCGCCGACGCCTGCGAGAAGCTGCGCTACGAGGCCATCGCCGAGCCGAGCCTGGTGCAGGACGGCCAGCCCTTCGGCATCACCATCGCCATCGACAAGGACGCCAAGACGCTCTCGGTGTCCGACAACGGCGTCGGCATGAGCGAGGAGGACCTGATCGGCGCGCTCGGCTCGATCGCGAGCTCCGGCACCCGCGCCTTCCTCGACAAGCTGAGCGCCAAGGGCGACGCCGAGAAGCCGCAGACCTCGCAGGATCTCATCGGGCAGTTCGGCATCGGCTTCTACTCGGCCTTCATGGTCGCCGACCACGTCGAGGTCGACACCCGCCGCGCCGGCGCCGACTTCGCGCACCGCTGGACCTCGGACGGCAAGGGCGCCTACGCCATCGCGCCGCTTGACCTCGACCATGCACCGGTGCGCGGCACCCGCGTGGTGCTGCACCTCAACGCCGAGAGCCAGGACTACCTCGAGGCCTACAAGATCGAGGGCATCGTGCGCGAGCATTCCGGCGCCATCGCGGTGCCGATCGACCTGCTCGATAAGCCGGGCGACGAGCCGCGCAAGCTCTCCGAAGGCGTGGCACTGTGGACCAGGCCCAAGAGCGCGGTGACGCCGGAGGAGTACAAGGAGTTCTACCACACGCTCGGCGCCTTCGACGAGCCGGCGCTGACGGTGCATTGGCGCGCCGAAGGCCGCCACGAATACACCGTGCTCGCCTTCGTGCCTTCGACCAAGCCGTTCGACCTGTTCGACCCTCAGCGCAAGGGTAAGGCCAAGCTCTACGTGCGCCGCGTGCTGATCTCGTCCGACGCCGAGATCGTGCCGAACTGGCTGCGCTTCGTGAAGCTCGTCGTCGACTCGGCCGACTTGCCGCTCAACGTCTCGCGCGAGCTGATCCAGGAGAGCTCGGTCTTCGCGGCGATCAAGAAGGGCGTCGCCAACCGCATCGTGCAGGAGCTGACCAAGTTCGCAGAGAGCGACAAGGAGGCCTTCGACAGCGTCTGGGAGATCTTCGGCGGCGTCATCAAGGAGGGCCTCTACGAGGATCCCGAGCGCCGCGACGCGATCTACAAGATGGCGCGCTTCGCCACCTCGAGTCATCCCGAGGGCAAGCGCACGCTGGCCGAATACGTCGCCGACCTGAAGACCAACCAGACCTCGATCTACTACGTGCTCGGCGAGGACGTGAAGCGGCTTCAGGCCAGCCCGCAGCTCGAAGGCTTCCGCGCACGCGGGATCGAGGTGCTGCTGCTGCCCGACCCGATCGATGCGTTCTGGGTCGGCAACGCGGTCGGTTTCGACGGCAAGCCGTTCAAGTCGATCTCGCAGGGCGCGGCCGACATCAAGGACATCGCGCTGGAAGAGGGCAAGAGCCAAGCCAACGCCGAGGCCAGCGCCCACCAGGCCTCGCTCTACGCCCTGATGAAGCAGACGCTGGAGGGCGAGGTCGAGGACGTCCGCGCCTCCGACCGTCTGTCGGAGAGCCCGGCCTGCCTCGTCGCGCAGGATCGCGGCCTCGACCTGCGGCTCGAGCGCATGCTGGCCGAGCACGGCCAGCTCGGCAGCAAGTCCACCAAGCCGGTGCTGGAGGTCAACCCTTCGCATCCGCTGATCGCCGCGCTGCAGGCGCATGTCGAGGCGGCGGACAAGAGCGGCTTCGAGGACATCGTGTGGCTGCTGCTCGACGAGGCGCGGCTGATGGAGGGCGAGAAGCCCGCCGACGCGCCGGGCTTCTCCGCCAGGCTGACGCGCGTGCTGACCAAGGTCGCGCAGGCGGCTTGATCCGGCTCGACGCTCCCCGCGCGTCTTTGATCAACCGACCTCGCGCCAATTCTCGACGGCGAGGTCGGTGATCGAGAGAAACGCTCGGTCGGCCGTGACAAAGGTCGCGTCGAGACTGATCGCCTGTGCCGCGATCAGCATGTCAAGCGGCGCAAGCCCTGGGCCCGCACGCTGAAGCCGAGCGCGGAGCGATCCATAGGCTCGCGCCGCTTCTCGCCCCCAAGGGACCACCTCGATCCGCCGCGGCATGAAGAGCTTGGCGCGTTGGCTCCTGAGAACCTCCCGGCGTTAGACCATGATCTATGACGCAATCGCTATCCGCAACAGGGATTGACCATCCCCAACCCGGCGTGTCGCGCGCGCGGGCCCAGGCGCAGCTCGCCGAGCGCTTCCGCCGCGCCGGCCTCGAGGGCGCGGCGCTCGACGCGCGCGTGCTGCTCTGCGCCGCCTGCGGGATCGACCACCTCGCCCTCATCCGCGACCCCGACGTGCCGCTGGGCCAGGCCGCCACCACCTTGGCCGACTACGCCGCCCGGCGCCTCGCCCGCGAGCCGGTCTCGCGCATCCTCGGCGCGCGCGAGTTCTGGGGCCTGTCCTTCGCGATCTCGCCCGACGTGCTCGACCCGCGCCCCGATACCGAAGGTCTCGTCGGCGCCGTGATCGACGCGCTCGGCGGTCGCCGTGCCGCGCCGCTGCGCCTGCTCGATCTTGGCACCGGCTCCGGTGCGGTTCTCGCCGCACTGCTCCACGAGCTGCCCGACGCCTTCGGCATCGGCCTCGATCGTTCGCCAGCGGCCTGCCGGATGGCGTCGGCCAACTTCGAGGCGCTCGGCATCGGCGATCGCGCCGCGGTGCTGTGCGGATCGTGGAGCGATGCGCTGACCGGCACCTTCGACGCCATCGTATCGAACCCGCCCTACATCGCGTCGCACGAGATCGCCGGGCTGGACGCCGACGTCCGCGACCATGATCCGCGCGAGGCGCTCGACGGCGGCACCGACGGGCTTGACGCCTACCGCGCCCTCCTGCCCGGACTCTGCGCCCGCCTCGCGCCCGGCGGCGTCGGTGCCGTCGAGTGCGGCTGGGACCAGGGCGACGCCGTCGCCGCGCTTTTTCGCGAGGCGGGACTGGCGACCGTGATGGTCTACCGCGACATGTCCGGGCACCAGCGCGTGGTGCTCGGCTCCTCCTCGACGCGCGATATCGGGTGTCGCCAAGGAAACCTCTTGGCGAACCCAACGAAAACGCGTAGATAGACCTTGCAAGCGCCATTCGATGCCGCGTCTCAGACAGACACGCCGAGCAGCGACCGGTACAGTGGACATCTCGCTTTCCGCGACGAAGCGGACGCAAGAGACGGACTGCCACATCTGAGGATCTCTTACCATTCGTGAAGCGCGCGCCGAATTCGGCGACGGCCTTCATCGTTTGCATCGAGTGATTTTGGATCAAGAGCCGCCAGCGCGCATCGGCGCCTGTTTTCGGGCTTTGTCCGTCCGGTCCCGAAGAAACCTGTGCGCCCGCCCGCGGCGTCCCAGGATCATCAAGAGCACGCCGTTGCCAGACAAGGATCATCGATGAGACCTGGCCAGAACAAGCGTATGCGCGGTCGCAACAACAACACGGGCGGCGGCAATCGCCGAGGCCCCAATCCGCTGACTCGGTCCTACGAGTCGAACGGGCCGGACGTGAAGATCAGGGGGACGGCTCACCACGTCGGCGAGAAGTACCTTCAGCTTGCCCGGGACGCGCAATCCTCGGGTGATCCGGTGATGGCGGAAAGCTATCTCCAGCACGCCGAGCACTACTTCCGGCTCATCGCCTCGGCGCAGCTGGCGCAGCAGCAGGCGCAGGTCGGCTACCAGCGCCAGCCCGGCGAACAGGTCGAGTCCGACGACGACGGCGACGACGACTTCGACAGCCTGCCCGACCGCTTCGCCTCGCCGAGCGAGAAGGTGGCTCCGGCGCCACAGCAGCCCCCGCAGCAGGCGCAGCCCCAACCCTACGAGCCGCGCAACGAGCGGTCCTTCAACGATCGGCAGCCCTACGAAGCCCGCAACGGCGGCCAGGCCTCGAACGGCCATTACGCGGATCGCTCTCAGCAGAACGACCGGCCACGCCAGCCTTACGCCGAGCGCCAGGACCGGAACGCGCAGCAGCACGATCGCGGCGGCCAGCAAGAGCGTAATGGCCAGGACCGTGGCGGCCAGGATCGCAACGGCATCCAGGACCGCGGCGGGCAAGATCGGCAGGGGCAAGAGCGGCAGGGTCAAGAGCGGCAGGGTCAAGAGCGAGCACAAGAGCGCTTCGTTCCCAGCCAGGATCGCGGCAATGCCGCCGGCGGCGAGCGGCCGAGCCGGGATTACGACAACCGCAATTTCCGCAACCGGCGCGACGAGCGTTCGCGCGACGGCCAGCCGGCGCGGGAGACGCAGCCGCGTCAGCCCGTGCTGGACGAGCAGCCCATCGTCGGCCTGCCCGCCTTCATCACCGCGCCGACCCGCGTACCGGTCGCCGAAACGGTCGAGGTCGAGCAGCCGGTGATCGCGCAGGCCGAGCCGCCCGCCGCGGCGCCCGAGGCCACCGATGAAGCAGGCTTCCTCATGCGTCCGCGCCGCCGGCGACGGCCGAAGCCGGAGTTCGCCAGTGCCGATGGTGGGGCTGCGGACAACGCCATCCCGGCGCCCGGCGGCGAGGGATCGGAGTAGACGATCGGCGCGCCGTTCAGGCGCGCAGACCGTTCATGAAGAGCGTCACCGCCGCGGTGGTGCGTTGGGCAAGCTCGGCGGGCGGCGTCGAGATCCCGTAGATCTTGAAGCGCGCGGCGCGGCCCAGCACCAGCGCCAGGAACAGCTCGGCCAGCAGCATCGGGTCCTCGATCGTCCAGGCCGGATCGTCGGCGTGGGAGGCAAGGATGCCGGCGACGAGGCGCTGCTGGCGCCCGAAACCCTCCGTCACCGCGAGCGCGGCGAGATCCGGGAAGCGCGGCCCCTGCGCCGAGAGAATACGACCCAGCGTCACCGCGCCGGGAGACAGTCCCTTCTCGAGCAGCCGGTCGGCGACGCGCCGCAACGTCGCCGCGAGATCGCCACGTGGCGCGGTGCGGAACTCCTCCTCCAGCGGCCCGTAGACTTGCAGGATGCGGCGTCGCAGCACGTCGGTGAAGAGCGCCGTCTTGTCGGCCCAGCGGGCGTAGATGGTGGCCTTGCCCACCGCCGCCGCCTCGGCCAGCCCGTCCATCGAGGTCGCCTCGAAGCCCTGCTCCATGAACATGGTCGTGGCGATGTCGAGCAGCCGCTCGTCGCGCTCGGCCGCCGCCGCCCGGGTCGGACGGCCGCCGCGTCGAACGGGAGAGGAGGCGAGATCGGTCATGGACGCATGCTTTTCAGGAAACGGTAACGGCGCAAGCTCCGCGCCAGCGGACATGACAAAAAGATTGCGTCGGCCACGATCGCATATTAGAACAATACCGTTCTGTTTTGAGAGATCAAGTTGAGCTCTTCGCCTTCCACGATCGACCCGCCGCCGAAGCGCCGCCTCCGCCTCAAGCCGCTCGTCCTGTCCCTCGCCGTCCTCGCGGTCGCCGGTTATGGCGCGAATTGGGGCTGGCACTGGTGGACAGACGGGCGTTTCGAGGAGAGCACCGACGATGCCTTTCTGCAGTCCGACAAGGTCGTGGTGGCACCCAAGGTCGGCGGCTTCGTCGCCGAGCTGCTGGTCGGCGACAACCAGACCGTCCACGCCGGCGACGTGCTCGCCCGGATCGACGACAAGGACTACCAGGTCGTCCTGGCGCAGGACGAGGCCGACCTCGAGAAGTCGAAGGCCAGCCTGGAGGGCGTCGGCTCGGCGCTGATCCAGCAGCAGGCGCGCATCGTCGAGGCCAAGGCCGACGTCGCCAACTTGAGCGCCGCCCTGGCCTTCGCCAAGCAGGAGGACGCGCGCTACGCTGCGCTTTATGCCAGGGGCGCCGGCACCAGTCAGCGCACCCAGCAGGCCGTCTCCGACCTGAACATGAAGACCGCCGCGCTCGACAAGGCCAACGCCGGCTACGACGCGGCGCAAAAGCAGATCGACGGGCTGCGCTCACTCGAGGCCGCCGCCCGTGCCTCGCTGCGCCGCTCGCAGATCAATCTGCAGCAGGCGCAGCTCAACATCGGCTACGCGACGATCACCGCGCCGATCGACGGCGTCGTCGGCGACCGTTCGGTGCGCCGCGGACAGCTGGTGCAGCCGGGCACCAACCTGCTGACGGTCGTGCCGATGGGCGAGGCCATCTTCCTCGTCGCCAACTTCAAGGAGACGCAGGTCGGCGCGATGAAGGAGGGCCAGCTCGCCAGCTTCACGCTCGACGCCTTCGGCGACCACGTGTTCCACGGCCGCATCGAGAGCTTCTCGCCGGGCACCGGCTCGCAGTTCGCGCTGCTGCCGCCGGAGAACGCCACGGGCAATTTCACCAAGGTGGTGCAGCGCGTGCCGGTGCGCATCGCGCTGGACGCCGGCGACCCGATGATCGCGCGGCTGCGGCCCGGCCTCTCGGCGGACGCCATGGTCGACGTCCGCGGCGAGGGCATGTCCATGCCGCAGCGTCGGCCGGCGGACGCGCAGCGCGTCAGCCAGCGATGATCCTCTTCCGCGAAGCGGGGAGGATGCGCGCGGCATGAGCACGCCTCACCTGCAGAAAGCCTCGCTCGCCGACTGGCTCGCCACGATCGGCGGCATCCTCGGCGCGTTCACGGCGATCCTCGACATCCAGATCACCAACTCGTCGCTGGCCAACATCGAGGGCGGCATCGGCGCCTCGGCCGACCAGGGTTCGTGGATCTCGACCGCCTATCTCATGGCCGAGATCATCGTGATCCCGCTGACCGGCTGGCTCGGCAACAGCGTGTTCGGCCTGCGCCGCTACCTCAGCATCAACACCATGCTCTTCGTCGGCTTCTCGGTGGCCTGCGCGCTGTCGACGTCCCTGCCCCAGCTCATCCTCTTCCGCGCCGGCCAGGGCTTCACCGGCGGCGTGCTGATCCCCACCGCCATCACCATCCTGCGCACCCGGCTGCCCAAGCACCAGCAGGGCATCGGCATCACCATCTTCGGATTGACGGCCACCTTCGCGCCGGCGATCGGCCCCACGATCGGCGGCTGGCTGACCGAGAACTTCTCCTGGCACTACATCTTCTACCTGAACCTGATCCCCGGCCCGCTGGCGGCGGCGCTGCAGCTCTACGCCCTGCCCAGGCAGAAGACGAAATGGCAGGAGCTCGCCAAGGGCGACTGGTTCGGCGTGGTCTGCATGGCCATCGGCCTGTCGTCCCTGACCTTCGTGCTGGAGGAGGGGCAGCGCAAGGAATGGTTCGAGAACGACCTGATCCGCCAGGCCGGCTTCGCGGCGGCCATCGGCATCGCGCTGTTCATCGCCCGCGAGCTCATGGCCGAGCGGCCCTTCATCAATCTCCGCGTCCTCAAAAATCCGACGATCGGCGGCTCGACCACGCTGATGGTGGTGCTGGGCGCCGTGTCCTACGGCTCGACCTACGTCATCCCGCTCTATTGCGCGCAGATCCAGCACTACAACGCCCAGCAAATCGGCTGGGTCGTGATGTGGAGCGGCATCCCGCAGCTGTTCGTGTTTCCGCTGATGCCGGTACTGCTGCGCCGCGTCGACCCGCGGTTACTGGTGGCGGCGGGCACGCTGCTGTTTGCCTGGAGCTGCTTCATCAACGTCAACTTGACCCACGACGTCGGCATGAACGAGCTGATCCTGCCGCAGCTGCTGCGCGCCGCCGGCCAGCCGCTGTTCTCGATCCCGCTGTCGCAGCTCTCCACCGCCGGCCTGCCGCCGCGCGACACGGCGGATGCCTCGGCGCTCTCCAACATGATGCGCAACCTCGGCGGCTCGATCGGCATCGCCTCGCTGTCGACGATCATCGAGCGGCGCGAGCACATGCATTTTTCGGTCATCGCCGAGGCGATGACACAGAACGCGACGCGCACGCAGGAGCGGCTGCACGCCATGATCGCCGGCCTAGGCGGAGCGCTCGATCCGGCGATGGCGCGCGCCCGTGCCCTGGCCACGCTGGCCGCCCAGGTGCGCCGCGAGGCGACGGTGATCGCCTATTCCGACGCGTTCTGGCTGGTCGGCGTCGGCTTGATCATCAGCCTCGCCGCCCTCCTGCTGCTCAAGCGGCCGCAGCGCACGGCGGCGCCGGTCGAGGCGCACTGAGCGGGACCGACGTGGCGCAATAGCGAAAAAAGCGAGGCCCGCTCTTCATCAAGGAACCGTAGCTCCCACATGTCGCACGGGGTCGCCGCAGCCGCGGGACCTGACTTGTGATGCATGCCGTCGCTTCGGGGCGGAGTGCGGGCAGGAGGATTTGATGAACATCGAGAAATACACCGAGCGCGCGCGCGGCTTCATCCAGAGCGCCCAGACGCTCGCCATGCGCGAGGGCAACCCGCAGTTCACGCCGGAGCACCTGCTCAAGGTGCTGCTCGACGATGGGGAGGGCCTCGCTGCCGGCCTCATCGACAAGGCGGGCGGCCGCTCGCGCGAGGCGCTGCAGGGCACCGAGCTGGCGCTCGGCAAGCTGCCCAAGGTGCAGGGATCGGCCGGCCAGACCTACCTGGCGCCGGCGACGGCGCGCATGCTCGACCAGGCCGAGCAGATCGCGCAGAAGGCCGGCGACAGCTACGTCACGGTGGAGCGCATGCTGCTCGCGCTCGCCATGGACAAGGGCACCGAGGCCGCCAAGATCCTCGCCAACGCCGGCGTGACGCCGCAGACGCTCAACGCCGCCATCGAGGACCTGCGCAAGGGCCGCACCGCCGACAACGCCTCCGCGGAGAACGCCTACGACGCCCTCAAGAAATACACCCGCGACCTCACCGACGCGGCGCGCAAGGGCAAGCTCGATCCCGTCATCGGCCGCGACGAGGAGATCCGCCGCGCCATGCAGGTGCTGTCGCGGCGCACCAAGAACAACCCCGTGCTGATCGGCGAGCCCGGCGTCGGCAAGACCGCCATCGCCGAGGGCCTCGCGCTGCGCATCGTCAACGGCGACGTGCCCGAGAGCCTCAAGGACAAGCGCCTGCTCGCACTCGACATGGGCTCGCTCATCGCCGGCGCGAAGTACCGCGGCGAGTTCGAGGAGCGGCTGAAGGGCGTGCTCAACGAGGTCACGGCGGCCGATGGCGGCATCATCCTCTTCATCGACGAGATGCACACGCTGGTGGGCGCCGGCAAGGGCGAGGGCGCGATGGACGCCTCGAACCTGCTGAAGCCGGCGCTGGCCCGCGGCGAGCTGCACTGCATCGGCGCCACCACGCTCGAAGAATATCGCAAGCACGTCGAGAAGGACGCGGCGCTGGCGCGGCGTTTCCAGCCGGTGTTCGTCTCCGAGCCGACGGTGGCCGACACGATCTCGATCCTGCGCGGCCTCAAGGAGAAGTACGAGGTGCACCACGGCGTCCGCATCACGGATGCCGCGATCGTCGCCGCCGCCACGCTGTCGAACCGCTACATCGCCGACCGTTTCCTGCCCGACAAGGCGATCGACCTCGTCGACGAGGCGGCCTCGCGCCTGCGCATGCAGGTGGATTCCAAGCCGGAGGAGCTCGACGAGCTCGACCGTCGCATCCTCCAGCTGCGCATCGAGCAGGAGGCGCTGAAGCGGGAGACCGACGCCGCCTCCAAGGACAGGCTCGAGCGGCTCAGCACCGAGCTCGGCAACATCGAGGAGAAATCCGCCGCCCTGACCCAGCGCTGGCAGGCGGAGAAGGGCAAGCTCGGCGACGCGCAGAAGCTCAAGGAGCAGCTCGACGCCGCGCGCAACGACCTCGCGACGGCGCAGCGCCGCGGCGAATACCAGCGCGCCGGCGAGCTGACCTACGGCATCATCCCCGAGCTGGAGAAGAAGCTCGCCGAGGTCGAGGGTAAGGCCGGCGAGGTGCTGGTCGCCGAGGCGGTGACGCCGGACATGGTCGCCGGCGTGGTGTCGCGCTGGACCGGCGTGCCGGTCGACAAGATGCTCGAAGGCGAGCGCGACAAGCTGCTGCGCATGGAAGACGTCATCGGGCAGCGCGTCGTCGGCCAGCCCGAGGCGGTGCATGCCGTGGCCACCGCCGTGCGCCGCGCCCGCGCCGGCATCCAGGACCCGAACCGTCCCATCGGCTCCTTCATGTTCCTGGGGCCGACCGGCGTCGGCAAGACCGAGCTGACGAAGTCGTTGGCCTGGTTCCTGTTCGACGACGAGACGGCGCTGCTGCGCATCGACATGTCGGAATACATGGAGAAGCACTCGGTCGCCCGGCTCATCGGCGCGCCTCCGGGCTATGTCGGCTACGAGGAGGGCGGCGCGCTGACCGAGGCGGTGCGGCGCCGGCCCTACCAGGTGCTGCTGTTCGACGAGATCGAGAAGGCGCATTCCGACGTCTTCAACGTGCTGCTGCAGGTGCTCGACGAGGGCCGGCTGACCGACGGCCAGGGCCGCACGGTGGACTTCCGCAACACGCTGATCGTCATGACGTCCAATCTCGGCGCCGAGACGATGGTGCTGCAGGCCGAGGGCGAGGATTCGGCGGCGGTGCGCGAGGAGGTGATGCACGCCGTGCGCGCGCATTTCCGGCCGGAGTTCATCAACCGCGTCGACGAGATCATCCTGTTCCACCGGCTGGCCCGCGAGGACATGGCGGCCATCGTCGACATCCAGCTGGCTCGGCTCGGCCACCTGCTGGAGGACCGCAAGATCACGCTCGACCTGTCGCCGGCGGCCCGCGCCTGGCTCGCCGACAAGGGCTACGACCCGGCCTACGGCGCGCGCCCGCTCAAGCGCGTGATCCAGAAGGCGGTGCAGGACCCGCTCGCCGAGCGCATCCTTGCCGGCACCGTGCTCGACGGCTCGGAGGTGACGATCGGCGCCGGCCCCGACGGCCTCGTCATCGACGACCTGCCGGCGCCTTTCCCAGGCACGCCGGCCGAGCCGGGCTCGCGCGCGCTGCATTGACCCTGTCGACGGACGCGTAGCGGCGTCCGCCGACCCATCGAGCGTCCGCCAGATCCTGCGCCTCTCCCGAAGTCGGTCACGCCCCTCGCAGGCGATCATCGATGCGAGCGTAACGCGCGCGGCGCGATCCCGTCGCGCGGTCGCGATCGCGCGATTTTCCGCGAGAGAACCGATGCGTTCTTAACCAAGCCGAGTGATGAGCGGCTCGTATCTTGAGCCAAGCGCGTCGGGTGACGCATTATTAAGCCGCGGCGGTCAAACACGAGAGCAACGACTTGACCTCGAGACACGCATGGCAGCGACCGCCGCACATCGCAGGTTCCTGACCGACAAAGGAGGCGCTGCGGCCGTCGAAATGGGCTTGGTCGCTCTACCTTTTCTCGCCCTGATCATATCGGCGCTCCAGCTTGGACTGTTCTTCTTCTCGCAATCCGCCCTGGAGGTAGCCACCGAAAAGTCCGCGCGCCTCGTCCTCACCGGCAGTGTGCAATCGCAAGCGACCACGCAGCAGCAGTTCCTGGCGACGGTCTGCTCAAAGCTCCCCTCGATCCTGAACAACTGCTCCAACCTGATGGTCGATGCGCAGGTCTACACCAGCTTCTCCGGAGCCAACACGACCGCTCCGACGATCACGTACAATCCCAACGGCACTGTCGCCAACACTTGGAACTATAATGTCGGGGGCGCCAACGACATCGTCGTGCTCCGGGTCATGTACCTCCTGCCGGTCGTGGCAGGGCCGCTCAGCTTCAGCATCGGCAACACGTCCAACGGCAACCGTCTGCTGATGGCGACGGCTGTGTTCAAGAACGAGCCCTATCAATGAGCCGGAATGATCATCCACGAGCGAAGCGGGCGCTCTCCTTTGCGGCGAACCGGGACGCGACATCGGCCATCGAGTTCGCGATGGTCTTGCCGGTCCTGATGCTGTTAGTTTTCGGCGGCTATCAGATGAACGAGGCCGTTTCCGCCTACAGGAAGGTGACGCTAACGGCACGCACCGTCGCCGACCTGACAACCCAGTATACATCGATGGCCTCGTCCGACGTGACAACCGTGCTCAACGCCTCCGCTCAGGTGATGACGCCGTTCAACACGGCCAATCTGACGATCATACTGACGGAATTCACGACAGACGTTACGGGCAAGACGACGGTAACATGGAGCAAGTCGCTCAATGGCACCCCCTTGGTCGTGGGAAGTACCGTGGTCCTGCCGGCCAATGTCGCCCAGCTCAGTACATCTCTGGTGCTCGCGACAACCAGCTACAACTTCGTGCCTGGCGTCACCTATAATCTCACCGGGCCCTACGTCATGTCCAGTCAGATCTACATGAGTCCGCGCGCCACTCAGTCGATCACCTACAGCGGCACGTGAGGCTCATGAGATGAGGCACTCTCCCTTGGCCCGACCTGCGATCCTGAAGACGCTCGCCGGGCGATTCTCGACGGATGATCGCGGCAACATCGCGATCATCACGTGTTTGACGATGCTCTCGATGTCGAGCCTCGTGGGCTTCGGCATCGATTACACGATGGCGGGTCGGCGCGAGGCGCAACTGAACGCGATTGCCGATGCCGCTGCCCTGTCCACGACCACGCCGCCCTCCATGGCGCTGACGTCGGCGCAGGCGCAACTCGTGGCCACCACGATGTTCAACGCGCAGGCGGCTCTCGTCAGCGGCATCACGATCGCGCCGCTCGGCCTTGGCAACGTCACGGTCACCGACACTGTGGCTTCGAATGGAGCGGTCACGCGGAACACGACGGTCAGCTACACCGCCCAATCGACAAACGCGTTCGCCGCACTCTTGAAGATCCCGGTGATGAGCCTCGGCGGGAACTCGAAGGTCTCGAGTTCGACAGCGCCGAACATCGATTTCTACATCCTCCTGGACACCTCGCCCTCGATGGGGATCCCTTCGAGCCAAGCCGGCATCGACGCGATGGTCCAGGCCACGCAACAACAGGGCGGCTGCGCCTTCGCTTGCCATGAAACAAATCCAACGGCGGGCGACGTCAAAGGTAATCCGAACGGCGAAGACAACTACACACTCGCTCGTAACCTCGTCCCTGCGATCTCACTGAGAATCGATCTCGTCAAACAGGCGACAGCGAACCTGTATAGCACCGCGCAGGCGACCGAGACGAAAAACAAGTCTCAATACCGAGTGGCGACTTATACATTCGATGCCAGTTTCAATACGGTCACTAATCTTACCGCTAATCTAAGCAGCGCGCAGAATGACGCCCTTAGCAAGATACAGATGTTGGAGGTCTACAACGAAGGCAATTTGACCGCCAATCAGAACAACCATGATGAGGATACGCAATTCGACAATGCAATGTCGAATACGAAGGCTATTCCTGACCCGGGCAAGGGGACGAATGCTTCAGGCGATACGCCGCAGGAGATCTTGTTCATCGTCACGGACGGCGTGGTCGACGAGCCGTACACCAGCGGACCGACGAACATGACGTCCGGCGGCCGGACGCTAACCTATGCTGGATATCAGAACGACTATTGCACGCCCCTCAAGACGCGCGGCGTGCGCATCGCCGTGCTTTACACTCCTTACCTTCCCCTACCGACGAACAGCTTCTACAACCAGTACGTTTCGCCCTTTCAGCCGCAGGTCCCGACGGCCTTGCAATCATGCGCTTCGCCCGGTCTCTTCTTCCAGGTCAACACCGGCGGGGACATCAGCGCGGCGATGACGGCGTTGTTCAACAAGGCCATCGGGTCTGCGCACCTCACGCAATAGGCGCGCGCGACGCCTGCCTTCCAGCTTCGTTGTCCCAGCATGGAGAGCGGCGCCCTTGATCGCCACCGCGGGTAAGGCGAGTGCGGGGAGCAGCACGCCGCGGCGGCGTAGGTCGACGCCACGCGCGGCGAGGCCCACGGTGCCGGCGTAGAGCGCGAGAGTGCCGCCCTGCCACAGCCAACACCGCGAGATAGGCACCGTGGCGAGCGCGCTTCGGCCGCGTGTTTCGTGAAGAGCTCCTCCAGGTCCCTGCACAGCCAGTCGCAGGGCTGGATGTCTCCTTTACGCTATCGAACGCGCTCCAGTGGCGACTACCTCTTGGACCATGGGACATCGTCGCAGCGAGGCGCAGGTGGGTCATCGGCCGGCGATCGCCCGTGAGGCCGTCGGGCAGCCCGGCCGTGCCGGGGCACGACCTGCGCGCACCGGCTGACGATGGTCGATGTCGCCCCGCCGCTTGGTGCGGCGCAATCCCGGAGCACGCCCGCGGGCACGGCGGTCCCCTTCAGGGAGGCGATGCTCCGGCACCGGCATGTACGTTGTTTGCGCACCACGGCAATCTGAGGTGGGCGGTCAGGCTCTAAGCCGCCTTCCGCCCGCCCTAATGAGTAGTAGAAGCTAGCCACCAATCCACTAATTGGGAAACAGCACCTATTGAGAGAATCGCAATGCCAACTGTCAACAGCATTATAGTTTGTTGCCGAAACTTTTCGGGTTGCTCCTCTTTGCGGACAATGCGGACTTTTGCTCGATAGCTTCCGCGTATCTCGTTACTCATCGCTGAAAATATAGATAGGAGACCTATTGCTATCATAATAGAAAACACAATGCTGCCTTTAGCATAGATATCGATTGCTGCTAACACGAATATGAATAAAAAACATACTAAAGCAATTAGGTTAAGCGTTTGCCTCGAGGTGCTTGCCAACCCGTCTAAAATGCCCTTCTGTTTCGGAGCGGTTTCGCCGAAAATCTTAGTCATCGTTGTTAGTCTCGCAAGCCGTTGTGACCTTTGAAGATCGGTGCTTCGCAACCTTCGTCAATGCCGCGTCGAACGACGGCCTGGAGGCACTTGTTCAGCGGGTTATGAGCCTGCTCGAACACCGTGCCGACCTTACCGTGAACTGCTTGCGGCAGCCTTTCTCACAGCACTTGCGGAGCCCGAGGCGCGTCTTGCCAAGATTGTAGTGCTTCTCGTTCACCAAACCGCAATGAGGGCAGATCGGAGCGACCGGCCAGAGCTTGGCTTCAAGGTGCGACAAGGCGGCGGCTTCGTCGTGAAAGTAGGGGCGGGATAGGATGGACACGGCAGAACTCTCCAGTGCCGTCAACCTACCTACCTTAAGATGCCGTTGTTTGTAAAGATTATAGTTGCCCCGGCACTCCTTAGAGTGCTCGGACAGTCGATCTCGCGAGGACTTGTTGCCAAGGCGAGAGCGCCTGAAAGAGACGATGATGGACCGGCAAACCTTTAGAAATCATGGCACGGGGGACTATCAAGATGCGGCGAACAGTTTGGCAAGCCTTCGAGTCAAAGCCAGCATCTGCTTGAAAGTCTGCCGAGGACTGTCGCTCGTCCTGATCTCTTGAGTGCTACGACACAAGTAGACCCGTAACACTTGATTGTTCAGTTCGTGATCGATCGCGCCATTGCGGCAGGCAAGGCACTCGCGCCGATGCTCCCCGCCTTCTCCCGCCAGGCCCGCGCGACGATCATCGCGTGCAGCGCGGCGAGGCAGAGGAAGCCGAGCGGCAGGTGCAGCACCATCGCCGCGGGCCGGGCGGCGAGCGGCATCGCCCAGGCGAGCGCCAGCAGGCTCTTCTCGTAGGGGCCGAAGCCGCGCGCCAGGGCAAGCGCCGCGAGGCCGGCCAGCGCCGGGCCGAGCATGGCGAGGTCGTAGTCGACGCAATAGGGCGTGGCGAGCAGCGTCGCCGAGACCAGGGCGGCGAGCGTGAGGCGCTGGTCGAACGGGCGCCACCAGATCCAGGCCATCGTCGCCGCCGCCGCCAGCGCCACCAAGGCCTGCAGGGCGTAGGCCTGCGCCACCGAGCCGCCGAGCAGGCGGACCGCGGCGAAGGCGCTCTCGAGCTTATAGCTCTCGAGCCCGCCCCGTTCGAGGATCACGACGCGCGTCCACGACAGGTTGGCGAAAAAGGCGCGCCACGGTCCGGGCCCGTACGCCCACAACGTCGCCGCCGTCATCGCCGTCACGGTCGCAACGGCGGCGGCGGCGGCGCGCCAGTGCCGCCCGGCCAGCAGGGCGAGCGGCCACAGCAGCGCGAACTGCGGCTTGTAGGCGAGGAGGCCGAGCAGCGCGCCGGCCGCCAGCGGGCGGCGCGGCAGCAGGAGCGCGCCAGCGCCGAGCAGCGCCGCGGTGAGGAAGCCGTTCTGGCCGTGCAGCGCGTTGATCGCCACCGCGGGGAAGGCGAGCGCGGCGAGCTGCATGTCGCGGCGGCGCAGGCCGGCGCCGCGCGCGGCGAGGCCCACGGTGCCGGCGTAGAGCGCGAGGGTGCCGCCCTGCCACAGCGCCAGCGCCGCGAGATAGGGCAGCGCGGCGAGCGCGGCGGCGACGGCGAAAAAGTACGGCGGGTAGGGCCAGGGCAGGAAGCTGTCGCCGGTGCCGAAGGCTGCGGCCTGGGCGGCGGCATGCGCGGCATGGTCGAACGGCCGCGCTGGCGCGCCAGCCAGCACCTCGCGGCCGGCGACCCAGATGCCGCTGAAGTCGACCCCGAGCGGGCGGCCGAAGGCGTCGAGCGCGCCATGCGCCGTCAGGGCCAGCGCGACGATGGCGAGCGCCAGCGCCGCGAGGATCAACGCGGGATAGACGCGCGCACGCTCCGCGGTCAGCCAGGAGCCGGAGGCGAGGATTTCGACGAAGCGCAAGCGGGACCTCCCTGGGCCGCGAGCGTGCCGTAGGAGGGTTAACCGGCGGCTTACCGCGTCAGAGATCGTCCTCGGTGAAGATCATGTCCTCGAACGCGACGTCCTCGCCGCCGTCGTCGAGGGGCTCGGCGGCGAGCGCCACGCCGGGATCGGGCAGCGCTTCCGGCTCGGCATCGGGTTGGCGCACCGTCACGATCCGGGCGCCGGGAAAGGCGGCGAGCACGCTGCGCACCAGCGGGTCGGCCTCGATGCCGCTGCGCCTCTCGCCCTCGCGGGCCTTGGCCTGCTGGCGCAGGCTGGGCGCGCCGGGATCGCGCGAGAGCGCCACCACCCAGCGCTGGCCGGTCCACTCGCCGAGCTTGCGCATGAGCAGCTGCGGCAGCTGCGGCGAGGCCTCGGGCGCCAGCGAGAACTCGATCGAGCCCTCGTCGAAGCGCACGAGGTGCACGTCGGTCTCCAGCGCCGTCTTCAGCGAGATGTCGCGCTTGGCGGCGGCCAGCGCGACCACGTCCTCGAGCCGCTCCAGCCGGATGGCGGGGGTGGCAGCCGGAGCCGACGAGGGCAGCGCGGCCGTCGCGGCGGGCCTCGGCTCCGGAGCGGGACGCGCCAGCGGCGGCGCGCTGCGCGGCACCACCGCAAGGGCCGCCCGCGACCCGCCGCCAGCGCCGCCGCCGCCGCGCGACGCCGTGGGCGCCGTGGGCGTATGTCCCACGGGCGCGCTCGACAGCCGGCGCAAGATCTCGTCTGGCGGCGGCAGGTCGGCGGCGTAGGCCAGGGCGCACCAGCACCATGTCGGCGGCGGCCAGAGGGCGCGGCGATTCCTTGACCTCCTGCAGGCCCTTGAGCAGCAGCTGCCAGGCCCGCGTCAGCACCGCCATGGAGAGCGCCTTGGCGAAGACCTTGCCGCGCACCCGCTCCTCCGGCGAGGCCGAGGGGTCGTCGGCCGCCTCCGGCACCAGCTTCAGCCGGGTGACGAAATGCACGAAATCGGCGAGGTCGACCAGGATCTGCCCGGGCTCGCCGCCGCTGTCGTGCAGCTCCTTCAGCGTGCCCAGCGCGCCGGCCATGTCGCCCTTCATCGTCTGCTCGAAAAGGTCGATCACCCGGGTGCGGTCGGCCAGCCCCAGCATCAGCCGCAGCGTCGCCGCGTCGAGCGTGCCGCCCGCGCCGGCCCCCAGCGCGATGGCCTGGTCGAGCAGGCTGAGCGCGTCGCGCACCGAGCCCTCGGCGGCGCGCGCGATCACCGCCAGCGCCTCCTCCTCCACCGGCACGCCCTCCTTGGCGCAGATGCGGGCGAGGTGGGCCACCATCACCTGCGGCTCGACCCGGCGCAGGTCGAAGCGCTGGGTGCGCGAGCGCACCGTCACCGGCACCTTCTCGATCTCGGTGGTGGCGAACAGGAACTTGACGTGGTCGGGCGGCTCTTCCAGCGTCTTCAGCAGGCCGTTGAAGGCCTGCTTCGAGAGCATGTGCACCTCGTCGATGATGTAGATCTTGGTGCGCGCCATCACCGGCCGGTAGCGCGCGGAATCGATGATCTCGCGCACGTCGTCGATGCCGGTGTGGCTGGCGGCGTCCATCTCGATGACGTCGACGTGGCGGCTCTCGATGATGGCCTGGCAGTGCATCCCGTGCGCCGGCATGTGGATCGTCGGCCGGGTGACGCTGTCGGTCTGGTAGTTGAAGGCCCGCGCCAGGATGCGCGCCGTGGTGGTCTTGCCCACGCCGCGCACGCCGGTCAGCATGTAGGCCTGGTGGATGCGGTCGAGGTCGAAGGCGTTGGACAGGGTCCGCACCATGGCGTCCTGCCCGATGAGGTCGTCGAACGACGCCGGCCGGTACTTTCGCGCCAGCACGCGATAGGCCTCGGGCCTGGTCGCGTCCCTGGTCGCGTCCTTGGCCGCCTTCGCCTCGTCGGCGAAGAGCTTGCCGAGCCCCTCGGAAGGGCCGGGATCGTCGGGAAGGAGGCCGTCGCTCATGAGCCTGTCATGGCACGCGGCCGGCTTGATCTCCAAGGCCTCGCCATATAGGTAACATAGCCGAAAGCGATGCCCGCGTAAACCCCTGTCGACCCAAGCGGATCGCCGACGGCGCTGGCCGCGAGCCCTGACAAGTCACCCCGCCAAAGTCAGGGTACCGCGACAAGTCGAAGGGCCGCTGTCAGGGTACGGCGACACAAAACCCCGCCATCGACGCGTACCGCGACAAGGCCCGAATCCGGGTGGCCGATCGGCGACATGACCTCCCGAAGCTTGCCGATCGATCCGACAGGCATATCCTCTTCGACGAAGGAGATATCCTGGTGCCTCTCTACATCAAGAATCCCGCCACGACCGCGCTGGTCGACGAGCTCGCCCGGCGCCGAGGCGTGACCAAGCAGGAGGCGGTGCGGCAGGCCGAACTGGATCGACTGCCGGGACGGCGAAGCTTCGCCGAGCGCGTCGCCACGTTCCACGCCGAGAACCCGCTCCCACCGCGCTCGGGCCTGGAAGCGGACAAGGCGTTCTACAACGATCTGTCGGGGGAGGCGTGACGGTCTCATCGAGGCCCCGATTGCGCTCGTCGATGGGCCGCGGTGCATCCTTCTCCCCCTGCGGGAGAAGGTTGCGCGAAGCGCCGGATGAGGGGTCGCTCGATCCTGGGGGTTGGAAGCTGCCGCGGCGGAAATCGGCGACATGACCCGACCCCTCATCCGCCCTTCGGGCACCTTCTCCCGCAAGGGGAGAAGGGGTCGCGTTCTGCGCGCCGGATGCATCTGTTCGGGATCAAACGTGTATCGCCGAGGCCTTCGCCCGCGCCACCACCTCCTCCGGCGTCGGCGGGTTGGCCGGGTGGTAGCTGAGACACAGCGGCGTGCGCAGCTTGACCGGCTTCCCGCCGTCGCCGGTCTTGAAGTAGAACTCGCCCGTCCTGAGCTTGCCGAGATCGTCCGCCTTGCCGCCCGAGGCCGCGATGAGGTCCTGCGCCGCCCCGATCGTCGCCGGCGCGTTCTGCTTGCCGAGGAACTGCGTGGTGCAGTTCGAGACCACCTTGTTGTCGATGCCCTTGGGCGCCTGCGTCACGACGATCATGCCCAGCCCGTACTTGCGCGCCTGCGCCACCAGCGTCACGCCGCTGGTCTTCGACAGCGCGCCGGCGCCCGACGGGATGAAGGTCTGCGCCTCGTCGATGACGTAGAGCATGCCGGTCTTCGAGGGGTGCTTCTTGATCCAGCCGAACAGCGTCATCTGCAGCCGATTGACGAAATCCTCCTTGGCCTCGTTGGAGGCCAGACCGGAGAGGTTGACGACCGAGACGCGGGTGCGCGTCGCGTCGGGACCGAAGAACAGCAGCTTGGGGTCGAGCACCGGCCCCGTCGCCTTCAGCAGAGGGTTGGTGGCGATCGAGGCCTTGAGTTGATCGGCCATGTCCGCTGCGAGCTTGTCGGCCTTGCCGATGCCGCTGACGCCTTCCGGCAGGTCCTCAAGGAAGGCGATCATGTCCTGCAGCGAGCCGCCTTTGGTCGCGAAGGCGCGGAGCGCGTCCGAGAGCACGCCTTTCTTGAGGTTGGTCTTGGCGTCGGCCAGCGGCCCCAGCGTGTCCAAAGCCATGGTGACGGCCTGCGCCCGCTCGTCGGGGTCGTCGCCGACCGCGGAAAAGTCCGGCAGCACGGAGAGAAACAGCGGGTTGCCGGCGTGGATGCCCGGCGTCCACACCACCACCTCGACGGTGGCAGCGTAGCGCTTGGCCTTGGCGGCATCCGCGTCGTCGAACCCGGCCGGCCGCTCCGGCCAAGAGTCGCCCAGCCGCGACAGGTCGTTGTTGGGGTCGATGACGATCGCCGGAATACCTGCGAGCGCCGCCTCCTCGACGATGCGGCGCAGCAGCACCGTCTTGCCCGAACCCGCCCCGGCGATGATCGCCGTGTGCTTCGGCAGCATATTGGTGGGAAGGTCGACCGGTTGATCGCCGGCGATGCGGTGCCCGACGGGGATGGTGTCGGGTGACGTCGGCGGAGAAACGTGCGTCGGAGGGGTCGTGGCTGGCGGCTCATCCGCCGGCGGCGTCGCCGAAACGAGCGCCGGGGCGGGCGTGACCGCCACGTCCGGAGCCGCGTCTCCAATCCCCTCAAGGTGAGGAGGCCGAAGGCCGTCTTGAACCACGAGGGTTTCGGAAGGCGCCGCCTCGACCGGCGGCATGACGCCCTGCTTCGGCGTCTCGCCGGGGATCGGCGGCGGACACAGCCCCGCCGCCTTGAAGAAAGCGGTCTCGCAGAGCGGCTTGCGCTCGATCAGCCAGCGCTCGAAGGCGTCAAAGCGGCTGTCGGCGAGCGCGGCATCGCGCATGGTTTGTAAAGAAGCAAACGTGCGCAAGTCGTCGTCGCTAGGATCGATCTCGATGCCGCGGGCCGAGCGGAAGAAATCAAATAGCTCCTTTGTCTTCGCCCCGCTCGGCTGAGGCCCACGCCGCACGATGATAAGCGAGCGATCTTTGAGCTTGGCTCCAATGCCAGAAGCGGTGAGCGCTGCTTTGAAACGCGCGCAAAGCGCAACCGCGCTACTGTGCTGCAGTGCGCGGAAGCAATAGTGCTTTTCGCTGTCATTATTGCGATGATCGACAAAGGACAAACGACCATGTAGGGGCGGTGTCTTCTGCGCGGGATCGGCTTTGCAGACGACATCATAGTCTTCATGCACTGGTATCTGCTTGGCATAGAGGTCAAAGGCGTTGCGTAACAGCATACCAAGTTTGCCGTCGTCTTTATCATCGAGAAAGCCAGAAAGGTCGATCGTCTTTGAGAGTCTCGCAAGCTCGCTATCTAGTGGATAGGAGGGGAGCGTAATTACAGGTCCAATCGAGCCCGATCCAAGGTCATCGCAAATCGTAACCTTACCTTCAGCCAAGCACTTCTTCCGGTGCTCGTCGCAACGCATGAGGAGCGTGCGGGGCGTTTCTCCGCTTGAGACGCTCCGGATGGCAGCATCGGAAAACGGCCCAGTGGGATGTAAAGGCACAACCCCAGATTTGGCATACGCCGGCACCAAACGACTTGCGATGAGCGTCCGCACCATGGCCTCGCCCTGCATAGGTCGGAGTGGAACGGGAGCCGTGAACCGCTGCAGCAGCGACATCGGGCTGCTTGTCTTGATCGTCTCCCATGAACTCAGCAGCGTCGTCAGCACGATCATGCCACGCCCGATCACGGTCGTAAGATCGAGCAGGCCGCTGGCAAGCAAGCTAGCGAAGGTCGCGCCGTCGCCGAAGTCGGACCCGACGGAAGCGCCACCGACAGCGAGAACGCCATCTATCTGATCAACGGCAATCAGCGTCGGCCCTGCAAGTCCCATAACCCAGGATAGCCCACGCACGATCTCGACTGCCGCTGGCGGGGGTGTCAGAAAACCAAGATTTTTTCGCAACGGCTCATCGGCGTCGTAGCCTTGTAGCCAAGCATGCGCGATCCCCACAGTCGCGAGATCGTGCGAACGAAGCAGCGAGATGGCCCGAAACACATCCTGGTACTTCAACGCATTGGAGGGATCCTTCTTGATGAGGCCGCCTACAAGCAGATCAACGATGCGTTTGGGTTCAATCGTCGCGCTTTCGAAAGCGATTTTGACCTCTTTCTCGATCTTGAATTGGCGAGCGACGCCGCCGATCACGGCCTCGTATTGCCGCTGTCCATCAGGCATCTCCTGCAGCAGCGAAGTAAGAAAGCTGAGCGCAGCGCTTTTCCAGAAGTCAGTAATACCGACGACGTCAAGCAGCACGAACCAGCAGCCGTTCGCCCAAGCCTGGCGTCGTAGCACGCCAACGAGGTGGGTCTTACCGATACCGGCCTGTCCCACCAGCGCACGGCCGGGTGGACTCGGCGTCTTCGTGAGCTTCTTGAGGTCGGCTATAATGGCGTCGGCGAACTGCTGATTGGGTCCTGCGTCGGTCGCGCCTTCATCGCTCCAGACACTATCGAGTGACTCGACCCAACCGAAATCTACGTCCTGCAAGGCCTGCAATTCATCGGTCATGATGCGATCCAAAGAACGTGAAACGGGTCGCCAGCAGCGCTTTGAAAAGCGGCCTCCGCATCGGCCTTGTCGATCTGGCGGGGATCGTCGTGGCGCATCAGCGAGGCCTTCTTGTCGCCTTGGAGGATGCGGCCGAGCGCGGCGTCGAGCGTGGCGCGATCGAGGTCGGCAAGCTCGGTTCTCAAACGGGACAGCTTGACGCTTTCGTTCTTCTTGCCGCCGGTGATCGCAAGATAGGCCTCGCCGATGCGCTTGCGCAGCGCGGCGTTCGTGGGTGCCTTGGGCTTGGCGGGCTTGCGCTTCGTGGCCGGCTTGGCGTCCGCCGCGCGCGCCTTCGCCTCGGCCTTCTCCTGCTTCTCGCGGGCAAGCCGCTCCTTCTTCTCGCTTGCCGCTCGGTCCTTGGCTTCCTTCGCCTCGGCCTTCTCCTGCTTCTCCCGCGCGACCTGCTCTTTCCTCTCCTCGGCCTCACGTTTCTTGCCGGCGGCCGCCTCCCGCTTCTCGCGCGCGAGCCGCTCCTTCTCTTCCGCCGCCCGCTGCTTCTCCTCGGCGGCCTTCCTCCTGGCGGCGGTCTCCGCATCCTCCGGCTTGTTGCCCACGAAGTCGGCGAGCGTCTCGCCCGATTTCGCGAGATGGTCGCCGAGCCGCGCGAGCAGGTCGTGCAGCGTGCCGTGCGCCGGCGGCAGCTCCGCGGCGAGGTGGTCGCCGGCCCAGCCCCAGCCGGCGTCGGTCAGGGTGAGGCAGAAGGTGCGGCCTTCCTTGACCATCCCGATCAGCTTGACCGCCACCAGCGCCTCGCGGT
The DNA here is from genome assembly GCA_965198715.1 of Beijerinckiaceae bacterium. GTDB lineage: Bacteria > Pseudomonadota > Alphaproteobacteria > Rhizobiales > Beijerinckiaceae > RH-AL1. The sequence continues at coordinate 1,338,401 of CBDAPV010000001.1, read as the reverse complement.
CCTTCGCGAGGATCGCCGGCATGAGCTCGGCCTGCTTGCACTCGCCGTGGCGGGCGAGCAGGCCGAACAGCAGCAGCGCCTGGGTGGGAGTGGGTTCGAAGCTCATGAAGACCCTCTTCGCAGGTTGACGACGCTACGGACCTTCTCCAGCGCGCGAGCGAGATCGAGTTCGACCTCGGCGTTGGTCAGGCGCAGCACGAGGTAGCCTGCCACGAGAAGTTCGTAATCCCGATGACGGTCGGCGCCGTAGTTGGGGTCGCGCTCGTGCTCAGCGCCGTCGAGCTCGACGACGACCTTGCCCGCCGCCCAGAGCAGGTCGACGCGCGGGGTGAAGGCGGGGCCGAGGCGCAGCGTCACCTCGTCGGCGAAAGGCCGGCGAGGGCCGCATCGGCGGCGAGCGCAGCGCGCATGCGGCGCTCCACGGCGCTGCCTTTGGCGCCGGCCCCGGGCGGCGGCGCGACGCGCGCGAGCACCGGGGCCGGGGGCGGCGCATCGACGACGAGCGCGCCGTGGAGGATGCGGTCCCAGGGCGGTTCCGGCGCGGGAGTTTCGGGCAGAAGCGCCACCGTCGCCGCGCCGCGCCGCCGGCACCATTCCATGGCGGCGATCAGCGGCGCGGCGCGTTCCGGGCGCGCCGGATCGAGCGGCACGACGAGGATGGGGGCACCCGCCGCACCGTGGAGGGCGCTGAACTGCGTCGCGACGGCGACGCTGCGGAACAGCGGGCGGCGGCCGGCCTCGGCGAGGCGGTCGGCGGCGCGGCGCCACGACACCGGGACGAGGGACGCCGCGGCCGGCGGCGGCCAATCGGGCCAGGCGGCCAGGGCGAGCTCGGCGAGATCCTCGAGGATGCGGGCGATGGCGGCTTCCGCGCCGCCGATGCCGCCGGGCTCCACCAGCAGGAGGCTGCGCCCATCGAGCGTGTCACCTGAGGCGGCAGCCAGCAGCGTGTCCCCGGACAGACCGATGAGGGTCGCGGCCTGGCCGAAGCCCAGGGTCGACAGCCGCTCGATCGCCGCCCCGGCGGAGAGGAGCGAGGCACTGGGAAAAGGCCGGTCGATCGAAGCGGGTTGGGGCAAAGCGGACGCCCTCTCGTGATTGTAGAGGCGTCATAGCACAACTGAGGCGCGTCGCGAACCCTACCGCCGTGCCCCCAGCGCGGCCATGATCGTCGCCGCCAGCGCGTCGAGCCAGGCGTCGTCCGCCCTTTCGCCGCGCGCCACCAGGCGCCAGTACAGCAGGGCGACGATCATGTCGGCGGCGGCCTCGGTGTCGCAGCTGGCGGGCAGCTCGCGGCGGATGATGGCGCGGCCGACGAGCTCGGCCAGCAGGGCGCGGCGCGGTGCCTGGATGCGCTCGCGCACCAGGCGCGCCAGCTCGGGCGAGCGCGGCATCTCGGCGTGGAGGTCGGGGAGGATGCGGCGCACCAGCGGGTGGCGCAGGTGGCGGCGCAGGTCGCGCAGCGCGGCGGCGAGGTCGGCCTCGAAGGAGCCGCGGTCGGACAGCGGGCCGGCGGCGAGCCGCAGCGTGGCGAAACTCTCGGCGACCATCGCAGACTTGGAGGGCCAGCGCCGGTACAGCGCCGCCTTGCCGACGCCGGCGCGCCGGGCCACCGCCTCCAGGCTGAGCGCGGCATAGCCGACGCGTGCCCATTCCTCCATGAGCGCACGAGTGAGCGCGGTGGTGATCTCCGGCCGGTGCATCGCCGCGCCGATCGGGGCGCGGCGCGGCGCGGGAGGAAGGGCGACGTCGCTCATGATCGGCCTCGGGGATGCGCCCGCAGCCTCCTCAAGCCTCGCGATTCGTCAAGCCGGGCGCCGGCCTTATCGCAGCGGCACGCCGCGCGGCGCGGCGGCGGCGGCGAGGCGGGCCCGCCCCGCGGGCGAGACCGGCGCCACGATGTAGCCGCCGGCGGTGTCGCCGATCATCGCGCAGCTGGCGCTGTCGCGGTGCCAGCGCGCCGCCACCAGCGCGCAGAGCAGCGCGTCGAGGTCATCCTGCAGCGGCTTGCGCGGCCTGGCGTCGGGGTCGAGCGCCTCGCACCAGGCGGCGGCCTCTGGGAAACCCAGGCGACGGGCTTCGGCTTCGGCGGCGCGGCAGGCCAGGCGCCACGCCTCCTGCCGGAAGGTTTGGCGCGCGGGGTTGTAGCGCGGGCCGCTCCGAGGGGCGGCGAGGAAGGCGGGATCGAGCGCCAGCAGCGCCATCGCCGGGAACACTTCCATGACGAAGCCGCCAGCGGTGGCGCCGGCCGCCGCCTCGGGATCGTCGCGGAAGCCCAGCGCCGATAGGAAGCGCCAGATCGGGGCGCCGTCGCCGAAGAGCCCGGCCTTGCTCGTGCCGCGGAACGCCGGCTGCACGCCGCCGCCGCTCCAGCTCATCAGCGCCGCGGCGACGCGGTCGGCCGGGCGCGCGCCGGCGAGGTTGGGCACGAGGGTCGGCTGGTCGATGGCGAGCAGGGTGAGGTCGGCGGGGACGCCGCGCACGAAGGCCAGCGCGGCGTCGAAGCCGGTTGGCCGGGGCGGCTCGAAGGCCGCGCCGAGCGCGCAGATCGAGCCGGGGCGGCGCGGGTCGTCGGCCCAGGCGGAATCGAAGCCGACGTAACGCACGCTCACCGGCGCCGGCTCAGCCGGCCCGGCGCAGCGACCTCCGCGACCGGCCGGGCTTTCGCCCCACCGCGTCGCGCATGCTCGGCTGGAAGAGGGCGAAGCCGTCGCGGCCGGCATCCTTGGCGTGGTAGAGGGCGAGATCGGCCGCCTTGAACAGGTCGCCGGTGGTCTCGAGGCCGGGGGCGCGGGCGGCGATGCCGAGCGTCGCGCGCGTGCCGAGCATGCCGCCGGGATGATGCAGTGGCCGGCGCAGCGCCAGCAGCAGCCGCGTCGCCAGGGCGACGACGTCGCCTTCGGCGGCGTGGCCCACCACGAGCACGCCGAACTCGTCGCCGCCGATCCGCCCGACGATCCCGTGCGCGCCGGCGACGCTGGTCAGGCGCTCGGCGACCGCGAGCAGCACCTGGTCGCCGACATCGTGGCCCAGCGTGTCGTTGACGCGCTTGAAGCGATCGATGTCGACCATCATCAGCGCGACGCGCTCGCCGAATGTGGCGGCGCAGTGCATCGCCTCCTCCGTCGCGCGGGTAAAGGCGGTGCGGTTGACGAGGCCTGTCAACCCGTCGTGGGCGGCGGTCCACTCGAGCTCGGCGTTGGCCCGCTTGCGCTCGGTGACGTCCTGCACGATGCCGACGAGCTTGGCCGCGCCCGCGCCGGTGGCGAGCCGCTCGGCGTGGACGTGCACGAAACGGCGGCGGTGGGCGGATGCCAGCGCGGCCTCGAGGTCGAGGGGCGATCCGCCGGTCTCGTCGAGGGCCGCGGCGAGACGCTCGGGCGCTTCGAAACAGGCGAGGAAGGCCTGCAGGCCGGGCCGCGCGTCCGGCGGCACACCGAGCAGGCGGCGCAGGCCGTCGCTCCAGACCATGGCGCCGCAGGACGGCTCCAGCTCGAAGCCGCCGAGCCTGGCGAGCTGCTCGCTCTGGCTGAGGATCGCCTGCCGCGCGGCGAGCTCGATCGCCAGGCGCTCCAGGCGCTGGCGCCTGGCGTGGTGGTCGATCTGCTCGATGACGAGCGCGGCGAGGCCTTCGAGCGCGGCAAGCTCCGCTTCGCTGACGTGGCGTCCCACCCGGTCGGCGATGCAGAAGGCGCCGAGCCTCACGCCGGGCGCGATCTCGATGGCGACGCCGGCGTAGAAGCGCATCGCCGCCTCGCCCGTCACCAGGGGCGTGTCGCGGAAGCGGGGGTCGGCGGCGAGCTCGGAAATCACCAGGGGCCGGCCCTGCGCGATGGTAACGTCGCACATCGCCTGCGCGCGCGGCATGGACCCGGGCCCCAGCCCGCAGTCCGCGAAGACATGCGCCTGCGTCGCGTCGATCAGGCTGACGAAGGCGTAGGGCACGGCGAACATCGTCGCGGCGAGGTCGCAGATCTTGGAGAATTGCAGATGCGCCGGCTCGTCCAGCAGCGCCAGGTCCGCGAGACGGCGCTGCCGCTCGGCCTCATCGAGCGGGACTTCGGGCGATGATGGCGACGCGGGCTGCATGCGGCATTATCGGTCGAGAAGTGTGAGGAAAGAGGAAACCATTGTCGCCGATGCGGTGCGGCGACGGCAGCGCCGCCCGAGCCAAGCGGCATGGCGCGTGCGGTGCGGCAAGACGAATTTCCTAGGGTGCCCCGCGCCGGTGCGGTATCGATGACGCTTCCGCTCACCCGCAAGCCGCACGCATGAATCCGCAATTCTATCGCATCCAGCGCCTGCCGCCCTACGTCTTCGAGGAGGTCAACCGCCTCAAGGCGACGGCCCGCAAGGCCGGTGCCGACATCATCGACCTCGGCATGGGCAACCCCGATCTCGACGCGCCCAAGCACGTCAAGGACAAGCTCGTCGAGACGCTCGGCAAGACGCGGATCGACCGCTATTCCGCGAGCAAGGGCATCCCCGGCCTGCGGCGGGCGCAGGCGGCCTATTACAAGCGACGCTTCGGCGTGACGCTGAACCCCGACACCCAGGTCGTGGCGACGCTCGGCTCCAAGGAGGGCTTCGCCAACGTCGCCCAGGCGATCACCGCGCCGGGCGACGTCATCATCGTGCCCGACCCGTCCTACCCGATCCACGCCTTCGGCTTCCTCATGGCGGGCGGCGCCACGCGCTCGATCTCGGCGGACCCGACGCCGAACTTCTTCACGCTGATGGAGCGGGCGATCCGGCACTCGGTGCCCAAGCCGATCGCGGTGGTGGTGTGCTACCCCTCGAACCCCACCGCGCTCGTCGCCAGCCTCGATTTCTACAAGGACCTCGTGCGCTTCGCCAAGAAGCACGAGATCTACATCCTCTCCGACCTCGCCTACGCCGAATTGTATTTCGACGACGACGACCCGCCGCCCTCCGTGCTGCAGGTCGATGGTGCGATCGACTGCACGATCGAGTTCACCTCGATGTCGAAGACCTATTCCATGGCCGGCTGGCGCATGGGCTTCGCGGTGGGCAACGAGCGTCTGATCTCGGCGCTGACGCGGGTGAAGAGCTACCTCGACTACGGTGCCTACACGCCGATCCAGGTGGCGGCGTCGGCCGCCCTCAACGGTCCCGACGATTGCATCCACGAGATGCGGGCGATCTACAAGAAGCGCCGCGACGTGATGGTCGAGAGCTTCGGCAAGGCCGGCTGGCCGATCCCCTCGCCGCGCGCCTCGATGTTCGCCTGGGCACCGGTGCCCGAGCGCTTCGCCGATCTCGGCTCGCTCGGCTTCGCCAAGCTGATGATCGAGAAGGCCGAGGTGGCGGTGGCGCCCGGGCTGGGCTTCGGCGAGCAGGGCGAGGGCTACGTGCGCCTCGCGCTGGTCGAGAACGAGCAGCGCATCCGCCAGGCCGCGCGCGGCTTCCGCAAGCTGATGGATGCGGCGGAGGGGAGCCTGCACAACGTGGTGAGGATGGCGCGGGAGGCTTAGGAGCCGCGAGGGAGAGATGATGCTGACAATTGAACTGCCCAGCGAGATCGAGCAGCGCGTGACGGAGGCTGCGAGGCAGAGAGGGGTTAGCGCCGAAGCTCTCGCACTCGACGCCATTCTGGAACGTCTCGAGGACATTGAGGACATCGCCGCCGCTGAAGCCGCTTTGCAAAGAATAGAGGCCGGCGAAAAGACCATCCCTCTCGAAGAGATCGTCGCGAGATATGGGCTGGCGGATTGAGCTGTCCGCCTCGGCGGAAAAGAGCCTCGGTCAGCTTGGATCCGAGCCCGCCCGGCGTGTGACCGGTTCATGGATGAGCGCCTCGCCAATCTCGATGATCCTCGAACCCTCGGTCATGCGCTCACCGGATCTCGGCTGGGCGAACTCTGGCGCTATCGAGTGGGCGACTACCGCGTCGTCGCAAGAATCGAGGACAAGCTCCTAACAGTCCTCGTTGTGCAAATCGGGCATCGGCGCGAAGTCTACCTGTAACCGGCAGTTGCAAGGTAGGAGCCGTAACCCAAACGCGTGACCGCTGCATGGTGAAAATCAGTCGCAAGGGAACGTTCGCGCACTCAGTCGGATGGCGTGATCGACTGCACGAAGCGATGCTACTCTCACAAGCATCGAAGCCGGCGACAGCACTATCCATGCACTAAAGCCATCGTTTAATTTGTTTAAGCGCATCAGCCTACTAGCCATTATAGTTTTAGCGAGAAGAACGATCCGACACGACGGCTTGCGCAACCCCATCAATACAGCAAAGACGGCTTTCTTCGGCTATGATGACCAACCCTACTGCGGCGTCGCCGGGTTCGCGTCCGGTGCCTTGGGCTGGGCCTCGGGCGCCTTCGCCGAGGCCTCCTGCGGCTTCGCTCCCGCGACCGCGGGAGCCTCGGTCTTCGCCGCCGGTTCGCCCGAGGGCGACTTGAAGAAGCGGAAGAAGTTGCCCACCGGGCTAACGACCAGCCGGGTGTCCTTGCCGGCGAAGGCGGTGTCGTAGGCCGCCATCGAGCGGTAGAACGCGAAGAAATCGCGGTCCTTGCCGTAGGCGTCGGCGAAGACCTTGTTGCGGATCGCGTCGCCCTCGCCGCGCATCGTGTCGGCCTTCTGCTGCGCGGCGCCGATCAGCACCACGGCGTCGCGGTCGGCGGTGGCCTCGATGGTGCGCTTCTGCTGCTGGCCGGTGGCGCGGTACTCGGCCGCCTGACGGGCGTATTCCGAGCTCATGCGGGCGAACACCTGCTCGGAGATCTGGCGCGGCAGGTCGGCGCGGCGGATGCGCACGTCCACCGCCTGGATGCCCAGCCGCTGCGTCTCGGCGTTCACCTGGTCGCGGATGTCGCCCATCAGCTTGGCGCGATCGTCGCGGACGATCTGCTGCATGGTCGCCTCGCCGAGCACGCGGCGGATCGCAGAGTTCATGATGTAGCCGAGCTGGCTGTCGGCCTGCCGCTTGGTCTGCAGCGTCTGGTAGAAGGTCAACGGATCTTCGATCCTGTAGCGCAGGAAAGAATCGACCTCGATGCGGGTGCCGTCGGCGGCCAGGATCTCCTCGTTGGGCGTCTCGAGGTTGAGCAGGCGCTTGTCGATATAGATGACGTTCTCGATCAGCGGCAGCTTGAAATGCAGGCCAGGCTCGGTGACGAGGCCACGGCCGGCGACCGGCTGGCCGAAGCGCAACAACAGCGCTTCCTGCGTCTGGTGCACGATGAAGGTGCCCGAGAAGGCCACGATCAGCGCCGCGACGACGGCGACGACGATGGCGAAGGTCGTGTACTGGCGCATCATTGACCTCCGGAGTTGGCGATCGCCGGCAGCGGCAGGAAGGTCTGCACGCCCTTGCTCGAGGGGTCGTCGACGACGACCTTCTGCGCGCGCGACAGCACCTTCTCGATGGTCTCGAGATAGATGCGCTCGCGCGTCACCTCGGGAGCGTTCTTGTACTGCGCGTAGACCTGGTCGAAGCGCGAGGCCTCGCCCTCGGCCTGGGCCACGGTCTGCGTGCGATAGCCCTCGGCCGCCTGCACGATCGCCGCCGCCTGGCCCTTGGCCTCGGGCACCTTGGTGTTGGCGTAGGCCTCGCCCTGGTTGCGGAAGCGCGCCTCGTCCTGCTGCGCCGCCGTCACGTCGCGATAGGATTCGATGACCGGCGGCGGCGGATCGACCGACTGGAGCTGGACCTGCACGACCTGCACGCCCGCCTTGTAGCGGTCGAGGACCTTCTGCATCAGCTGCTCGGCGGCGGGCTCGATGACCTTACGCTCGATGGTCAGGATCTTCTGGAACTGCGAACCGCCGACGATCTCGCGCATCGCGCTCTCGGCGACGGCTTTCACGGTCTCCCTGGGATCGGCGACGTTGAAGGCGAAATTTTCCGGGTGCGACGGATCGATCTGCCAGAACACGACGAACTTGACGTCGGCGATGTTCTCGTCGCCGGTCAGCATCAGGCTCTCTTCCGGCACGCCGACCTGCTCGAAGCTGTTGGGCAGCGACAGGTCCTGCCGCCGCTGGAAGCCGACGTCGACGGCGTTGCGATCGGTCACCCCGAGCTTCTCGACCTCCCCGACCGGGTAGGGCCAGTTGTAGTTGAGGCCCGGCGACGTCTTCCCGGCATAGGCCCCCCAGACGAGGTTGAGGCCGACCTGGTTGGGACCGACGGTGTAGAAACCCGAGAGCAGCCAGAGGCCGATCGCCACGGCGACGAGGACGAGCACGCCCGGCGCGCCGATGCCGCCGCCGAAGAGCGATGCGCCGCCGCTCGGGCCGCCGCCCCCACCGCCGCCACCGAACCGATCGCGCAGGCGCTGCCAGACTTCGCCGAGATCGGGTTGCCTCCCGCCGCTGCCGGCACCCCACGGGCTGGGATTGCGCGGCCCCTGCCCCCATGGACCCGGATTGCCCGGCTTGAAGGGGCCGCCGCCGTTGCCCGAATTGCCGCCTGTGCCCCAGGGCATGTCCGCTCCGCTATGCGCGACCGCCGAGGCCCCGCGCCACGTCGTGTATAGGAGGCGGGCCGGCACGACAAATGATGCGGTGCCGCGCGTCAGTCCGTGCGGACGTAATCCACGAAGGTGCAGGCCGCTTCGTCGCGAGGATGGCGCGGCGGCACGGTGCGGGAGGCTTCGCGCCAGAGGGAAGGATCGATTGGCGGGAAGAAGGTATCGGCCTCGGGCGCCAAGTCGACGAAGGTCATCGCCAGGCGGTCGACCCGCGGCATCAAGGCGGCAAACAGCGCGGCGCCGCCGATCAGCGCCAGCGACGGCGCGGCCATCGCCTCGGCCCGCGCGGCGGCCAGCGCCAGCGCCGCCTCCGGGTCGGCCGCGGCATGGGCGCCGTCGGGCAGGTCGAGCGCGCCGCGCGACACCACGATGCTCTCGCGGCCCGGCAGGCTGCGGCCGATCGACTCCCAGGTGCGCCGGCCCATGATCATCGGGCAGCCCATGGTGAGCGCCTTGAAGCGCGCGAGGTCGCCCGGCATGGTCCAGGGCAGCGCATTGTCGCGGCCGATCGCGCCGTTGCGGCCGGCGGCGGCGACGATCACCAGGGGACGCGGCATACAAACACCCGGGACGTTGCCGCGACGGCCCGCGGCGCGTAGGACGGGGCGGTTGCGAGAAGGAACGACGCCATGGCAGACATGCACGGCACGCCGCATTTCCACAACCAGCCCGGTTTGCCGAGCCTCAAGGTGGGCGTGCGCAAGTTCATGTGCATCGGCGCGCTGCCGCCGTTCGACCATCCCCACATCTTCATCGACATGGGCCGCGAGACCGACATCGTGTGCTCGTACTGCTCGACGCGCTTCGTCTTCGAGCCGGAGCTGAAAGGCATCGTCGCGCCGGCGGAGTGCCTCTACCTGCCCGACGAGGCGGCCGAGACCAAGGTCGCCGCCACGGCGACGGTCAACGTGGCGACGCGCGCCGCCTGAGGCGGCGATGCGTGCGCCGTCGGTCCTGATCGCCGGCGCCGGCATCGCCGGGCTGGCCAGCGCGCTGGCGCTGGCCAGGGTCGGCATCGCCTCGAGCGTGCTGGAGCAGGCGCCGGCGCTGGCCGAGATCGGCGCCGGGCTGCAGCTCTCCCCCAATGCGACGCGCATCCTCGCCCGGCTCGGCGTGCTCGATCGCCTCGCGCGGGAGGCGCCGCGTCCCAGCGCCGTGCGCGTGCGCAACGCCGGCGGCCGCACGCTGTCGCTGCTGCCGCTCGAAGATTCCGAGCGCCGCTGGGGCTCGCCCTACCTCGTCGCCCGCCGCGCCCTGCTCCAGCGCGTGCTCCACGAGGCGGCGCTGGCCGAGCCGGCGATCACCCTGCACCTGGGCACGGCGCTCGCCGGCTTCGGCACGACGTCCGAGGGTATCGCCGTCACCGCCAAGCAGGGCCAGCTCAGCCGCTCTTTCGTCGCCGACGCGCTGATCGGCGCCGACGGCGTGCGCTCGAGCGTGCGGCGCAAGCTCGTGGCAGCCGCCGCCGACGCGCCGCGCGACACCGGGCGCACGGCATGGCGCGCCACCGTCGCCGCCGCCGACCTCGATCCCGAGCTGCGCGGCGCCGAGACCGGGCTGTGGCTCGGCCGCGACGCGCACCTCGTGCATTACGCGTTGGGCGACACGATCAACGTCGTCGCCATCACCCGCGACGGCACCGCGGACGCGCCGGGCGACTTGTGGGCGCGCCCCGGCGATTGCGCGGCCATCCGCACCCGCTACGCCAGGTGGCACCCGGCGGCGCGCGCGTTGATCGCCGCCGCCCCGTCGTGGACGGGCTGGCCGCTGTTCGAGCGCAATCCGCTGCCGGCGTGGAACGCCGGGCCGGTGGCGCTCGTGGGCGACGCGGCTCACCCGATCCTGCCGTTCCTCGCGCAGGGCGCGGCGCAGGCGATCGAGGATGCCGCGGCGCTGGCCATGGCACTTGCCGCCGGGCGCGACGTGCCGGCTGCGCTGGCCGCGTATTCGGCCGCCCGCGTCGCCCGCGCCACCCGCGTGCAGAAGGCCTCGCAGGAGCTCGGCCGCATCTACCATCTCGCCGGTCCCGCCGCCGCGGCGCGCGATGCCGGCATGCGGCTCATCGGCTCGCGACGGCTGCTCGAGCGTTACGATTGGCTCTACGGCGGCGGCGCTGTCGAAGCCGTGACCGTAACGCAGGTGACAGGACGGCGCCCCACGGCTTAACTTGGACCTTGTTGACAATCGGAGCTGCCGATCCATGGGCGTGGCCGCCGACGCGGATTACGAGGACGTCGAGACGCCCGACCTGCGGTCGGCGCACGTCATCGTCGTCGGCAATGAGAAGGGCGGCACCGGCAAGTCGACGCTGTCGATCCACCTGTCCGTCGCCCTGATGAAGGCCGGCTTCCGCGTCGCCACGATCGACCTCGACACGCGCCAGCAGACCCTGACCCGCTTCTTCGAGAACCGTCGCTCCTGGGCGCAATCCGCGCCCTGGGACGTCGAGCTGCCGCTGCACTTCGCCCCGCAGCGCGGCAATTCGGAGAGCGTGCGCGACAACGAGACGGTCGAGTTCGCCGCCTTCGCCGACGCCGTCACCCAGATCGAGCACGAATTCGAGTTCGTGGTGATCGACACGCCGGCGTCGGATTCCTACCTCATGCGCCTGGCGCACTCGCTGGCCGATACCCTCGTGTCGCCGGTCAACGACAGCTACATCGACGTCGACGTGTTCTCCCGCGTGCATCACGATCGCAGCAAACGCGGGGCGGTGGCGCATTACGCCGACCTCGTCATCGAGGCCCGGCGCAAGCGCCACCTCGTCGACAACGGCATGATCGACTGGGTCATCGTGCGCAACCGCATCGCTTCGCTGCAGTCCAACAACGCCCGGCAGATCGCCGTCAGCCTCGGCCGCATGGCGAGCGAGCTGAAGTTCCGCCCGGCCGAGGGCCTGCACGATCGCGTCATCTTCCGCGAGCTGTTCCCCATCGGCCTGACCGCGCTCGACCCGATCGAGGAGGCGATGAAGACCGGCGCCCTGTCCTCCTCTCAGCAATCGGCGCGCCGCGAGATCGAGGAGCTCGTCGGCACGCTGCAGCTGCCCGAGCGCGGCAGCGGCATGGCGCACCTCCAGGCCCGCCACGAGTGGTTCCACCGCATTGCCGGCTTCTATCGCGGGATGGGCGCCGCCTCCTGAGGCTCGCCGGATGAGCCCTTCTCCCCTTTTGGGAGAAGGGGACGTTCTGCGAGCCTTTCCTTCTCCATCTGCTGCTCTCTAGACCGGGACTAGACCATGGTGAATGACGCGAGCGATCGCGTCCGCTACAACGACGCTTGGCCGGCGCGTTCGACGACCCCTGCGGATCCATCATGTCCCAAACTCTTGAGCCTCGCGTTCCGATCGTCGGCATCGGGGCGTCGGCTGGCGGCATCGAGGCGCTGGAGCATTTCTTCAAGGCGGTGCCGCAATCCATCGGAGCGGCCTTCGCCGTCATCACGCACCTCAATCCCGAGCGCGAGAGCGTGCTCGCCTCGATCCTGCAGCGCTGGACCGACATGCCGGTCGAGGTGATCGAGGACGGCATGGTCGCTGAGCCCGACCACCTCTACGTCATGCCCGAGAACGCCACGCTGCAGATCGAGGGCGGGTGTTTCCAGATGAACCGGCCGCGTCCGGCGCGCCGCGAGCACAAGCCGATCGACCTGTTCCTCAGCTCGCTCGCGGTGGACCTGGGCGACAGGTCGATCGCCGTGATTCTCTCGGGAAGCGACGGCGACGGCACGCTCGGCGCCAAGATAGTCAAGGAGCGCGGCGGCCTGACCTTGGCCCAGGTCGCCGACGGCACGGCGCCGAAATATCCCGGCATGCCCGAGACCGCCATCGCCTCGGGCATGATCGATTTCGCCGTGCCGGCGCAGGACATGCCGGCTCTAATCGCCGCCTACGTCAAGGCGCTCGACTCTCCCGACCAGCTCGATCCCGAGACCGGAGAGGCGCCGCGCTTCGACGAGTTCAGCGGCGAGATCTACGCGCTGCTGCGCGGCCAGATCGGCCACGATTTCAGTGGCTACAAGACCAAGACCTTCAACCGCCGCATCCAGCGCCGCAAGCAGCTCCTCCAGATCGCGACGCTCGAGGACTACGTCGCCAGGCTGCGCCGGGACTCCAGCGAGGTCGCGGCGCTGTATCGCGACCTGCTGATCAACGTCACCAACTTCTTCCGCGACAAGGACGCCTTCGACGCCCTCAAGGCGCAGGTGATCCCGGTCCTCTTCGAGGGCAAGGGTCGCAACGACACGGTCCGCGTCTGGGTGCCGGGCTGCGCCACCGGCGAGGAGGTCTACTCGATCGCCATCCTCATCCGCGAGCACATGGACACGCTCGACGCGCGCCCGCGCGTGCAGATCTTCGCCACCGACATCGACGATCGCTCGCTCGAGGCGGCCCGCTCCGCGCGCTACCCCGAGCCGCTGCTGGAGAGCGTGACACCGGAGCGCCGCCGCCGCTTCTTCGTCCAGGAAGGCACGTCGTTCGTCGTGACCAAGGACGTGCGCGAGCTCTGCGTGTTCTCGCCCCACAGCCTCATCCGCGACCCGCCGTTCTCGCGCATGGACCTCGTGTCCTGTCGCAACCTCCTCATCTATCTCGCGTCGGACCTGCAGGGAGACGTGATCCCGCTGTTCCACTATTCGCTGCGGCCCAACGGTTTCCTGTTCCTTGGCACCTCGGAGAACATCGGGACCTTCTCCGACCTGTTCACGTCGATCGACAAGAAGCAGCGCATCTTCAGGGCGCGGGAAAGCGCGGTGAGCTCGCTGCGGCTGCCGCTGCTGTTGCGCGGCACCGCTTCCAGCCCCGCATCGGACGCAGCGCGTGGGCCAAGGCTGTCGACGATCCAGAACCTGCGCCAGGACATCGAGGCGCGCGTGCTCGAGCGTTTCGCGCCGGCCTACGTCGTGATCAATGCGGAAAGCGACGTCGTCCTCTACTCGGGGCGGACCGGAAAGTATCTCGAGGCGGCGCCGGGCGCGCCGTCGCGCCAGCTGCTCGGCATGGCCCGCAAGGGCATCCGCCTGGAGCTGCGCGGCGCCATCCAGGATTCCGTCTCGGGGAAGCGGCGCATCGAGCGCCACGGCCTCATCGTCGAAGGAGACGACGGACGCATCCAGAGCCTCAGCCTGATCGTCGAGCCGCTCGATTACGACACGGACGAGCCGCTGTTCATCATCGTCCTCACCGATACCGGTCCGACGCTCGACCGCGAGCGGTTCGCGGTGCGGGCGCTGCGCGCCTCCGACGAGGACAGCGCAATGGCGGCGCTCGAGCGCAAGCTCGCCGAGACCCGCGAACGCCTGCAATCCATAATCGAAGAATACGAGACCGCGCTGGAAGAGCTGAAATCCTCGAACGAGGAGCTCGTCTCGGTCAACGAGGAGCTGCAATCCACCAACGAGGAACTCGAGGCCTCGAAGGAGGAGCTGCAATCGCTGAACGAGGAGCTGCAGACGGTCAACGCCGAGCTTGGGCACAAAATCGACGAACTCGACAACGCCAACGGCGATCTGCACAACCTCTTCGACACGTCAAAGATCGCCTCGGTCTTCGTCAACGGCGATCTCAGCATCCGCAACTTCACGCCGCTGGCGGCGCAGATCTTCAACCTGCTGCCCAGCGATCGCGGGCGTTCTCTGGCGACGTTCTCGAGCAGCCTGGATTACCCGAACTTACTGGCCGACCTCACGAGCGTCTTGCGCAACGATCGTCCGATCGAGACCTGCGTGCGGCACGCCGACGGCAACACGCGCTACCTCGTGCGCATACAGCGTTACGAGGAGGGCTCAGGCTCGCTCGCGGGCGCCACCGTGACCTTCGTCGACATCACCAGCCTTGACGCGCCTTGAGCGCCTCGCTGGCGCTGGCTCGGTCTAGGGTCGCACGTGCGGCGGCGACCGATGCCCGAGCCTCGATGCAGGCGGCGCGGATGTCGTTGCCGAGGCGCCGGCTGCTTTCGAGCTGCGTGCGCAGCCTGTCGCTTTCGGGCCCTGCTTGATGCCGCGACGAGCGTCGCCGGAACACGTCGTCGAAGGGCAGGGTCATAAGGACGGTGCCGCCATCGTCGGTGATCTCGATGCGCTGGTTGCTCGGATCCTTCTGCTCCAGCAGGAGGTCGGCACCGATCCGCACCATGCTCTGGTAGGCATCGAGGTAGGCGAGGTCGAGGCTGTTGAATTCGCAACCGAACTCGTCGGCCGCGCTGTCGTCGCTGCCGAGGAAATTGAAGTAGAAGCGCGGCATGTCTACCCCATGACTTCTAGATAGGTCGGCTCGAAGCCGGCGGCAGTCTTGAAGCGTGGCCAATCGAAGACGTCGATCTGGCCGCGACGAAGCTGAATGAGCCCTTCCTGCCGCAGCCGCATCAGCGTCCTGTTCACGTGGACGACGGAAAGGCCCAGCGTGTCGGCAAGCTCGGTCTGCGTCAACGGCATCGGGCAGGTGACCTGCGCCGCGTTGCCCGGGTTGCTGGTGCGATGGATGATCTCGCAGAGGAAATGCGCGGTGCGCGCGTAGGCGGAGCGCCGACCCAGGCTGAGCAGCCATTCCTGGGCGAGCGCCCCGTGGAACGCGATATACTGCCAGAACGACTTGGAATGGTCGGCGCTGGCCTCCAGCATGTCGCGCAGGCGGGCGTGCGACACCTTGTGAAAGGTCACGGCGGTCAGCGCCACGGCGCCGCAACGCGTCGCGCCGAGCGTGAAGCTCTCGTGGTCGACGAGGTCGCCCGGAACGTAGATCGCCACGTTCTGCTGCAGGCCGGAGGCGGTGCGCTTGACGGCGACGACGTAGCCCGACGCGATGAGCATGACGTGCGACGAGCGTTCGCCTTCCCGACAGAGCGCGTCCCCGCGTTGCGCCCAGGCGATCGAACCGGCATCTCGAAGCGTCTGCAGGTAGCCGCCGACGGCAAGCGGCGTTTCGATGGTCGAAATCGTCATGCGCTGAACATGTGACATGGTCAGTAGGTGTAAATACTCAGGCGCGCGCGTCCATAGCAATTGTCACATCTCGCGAGGACGATGCATCTTTGTTTTAGTTCACGCTTCAGGTTTCGATCTCGAGCTCCTCGACATCCTCGGGCTCCGCACGCGCCGCCGCGATCCACTCCTTCATCTCGGGCATCGCCAGGATGGTGCCGCAATAGGCCTGCCCGCCCGCATCCATCGGCACGTGGTAGGTGCGCAGGCGCGTGCAGACGGGTGCATACATCGCGTCGGCCATCGTGGGTGCGGTGCCCATGAGGTAGGGGCCGCCGTAGGCCTCGAGGCATTCGCGCCAGATGACCAGGATGCGATCGATGTCGGCCTGGGCCCGCGACCAGACGCGGAAGTTGGGGAAGTCGCCGCGCAGGTTCATCGGCAGCGCCGAGCGCAACGGGGCGAAGCCGGCGTGCATTTCGCCGCAGATCGAGCGGCAATGCGCACGCTTCGCGCGATCGGGCGGCAGCAATCCCGACTGCGGCCTGAGCTCGGCGAGATACTCGCCGATGGCGAGGTTGCTCCAGATCGCGAGCCCGTCATGGCGCAGCGTCGGCACGCCCATGGAGGAGGAGAGCAGCAGGAGCTCGGCGCGCATCCTCGGCTGGCTCGGCGAGATCATCACCTCCGTGAAGGGCAGACCGGAGAAGCGCGCCATCAGCCAGCCGCGCAACGACCAGGAGGAGTAGTTCCTGGAGCTGATCGTGAGCGTCGCCTCCGCCAACGATGATCCTCCTTCCGCGCCGCCGCAACCGGGTCGCCGCTCTCGCTCACGACCTGCACGCGCCATGCCGGAGGGCGCCGCGCGTGCAACGCGAAGCGGGGCTGTCAAAAGACCCTTGCCCGTCCCGCCCACGACCCGGATAAGGCAGGTTCCCGCAGAGCCGGACCTTCCATCCGCGATGACCGCCCTTCCGATACGCAGCAAGCCCAGGCGCCGTTCCCTCATCCGCCGCCTCGGCTTCTCGCGCCTGGCGGTGGACCAATGGCTGCGTCGCGGCGTCTTCCTGCTCGGCGGTTTGTGCGTCGGCGGCGCCGCCGTGCTGATGGCGCTGCTGGCCGACAGGGCCCAGGCGCTGTTCGCCCTCATCATCGGCCACGCCGAGGGTCTCGCGCTCGTCGTGACGCCGCTCGGCTTCGCGCTCTGCGTCTTTCTCGCCCGCACGGTGTTCCCGAACTCGCAAGGCTCGGGCATCCCCCAGGTCATCGCCGCCCGCCAGATCGAGGACGCCAAGCGGCGTTACGCGCTGGTGTCGTTGCGCACCGCCTTCGGCAAGGTCGTGGTGATGATGATCGGCCTGCTGTGCGGCGCCTCGATCGGCCGCGAGGGGCCGACGGTGCAGGTCGGCGCCTCGATCATGGGATTCATCGGCCGCAAGGCGCCCGTGGTCTACCAGCAGAACCTGCTGCTGGCGGGCGCCGCCGCCGGCATCGCTGCCGCCTTCAACACGCCGCTTGCCGGCATCGTGTTCGGCATCGAGGAGCTGTCGCGCTCGTTCGAGGCCAAGGCCTCGGGGCTCGTCATCGGCTGCATCATCGCCGCTGGCGTCACCTCGCTCGCCATCCTGGGCGACTACACCTATTTCGGCTCGACCGCCGCCACCATGCCGCTGGGCCGGGTGTGGCTGGTGGTGCCGGTCATGGCCGTGGCCGGCGGCCTTCTCGGCGGCCTGTTCTCGCGAATCCTGATCCTGTGCCTCGCCGCCGATGCCACCCGCGGCATCCGCCGCTTCGTGGTGGCTCGCCCGATCGTCTTCGCCTTCCTCTGCGGGCTGGGCGTGGCGACGTGCGGCCTGCTCGGCCACCATTCCTCGTACGGCACCGGCTACGCCGAGGCCCGCGACATCCTCCACGGAGGGTCCGACCTCACGCTGCTGTTCATGCCGCTGAAGTTCCTCGCCACCGTGTTCTCCTCGGTCAGCGGCATCCCCGGCGGCATCTTCGCGCCGTCGCTTTCGGTCGGCGCCGGGCTCGGGGCCGAGTTCCACGCGCTCTTCACCTCGATCCCGCTCGGCGCGCTCGCGCTGATCGGCATGGCCTCCTACCTCGCCGGCGTGGTGCAGACGCCGATCACCTCTTTCGTCATCGTGTCGGAGATGACCCAGGACCACGCCATGGTGATCCCGCTGATGGTGGCGGCGCTGATCGCCGACGGCGTCTCGCGCCTCGTCTGCAAGGAGGGGCTCTACCACACGCTGGCGCACCCGTTTCTCCCGCGCGACATCGAGCCCGAGCCGCAGCCCGGCGGTCTTCTCGAGCCCACATGAGCGACCTGACTTGAGCGACCTGACTTGAGCGAGGAGCCGCTGCCCTTGGAGCGCGACGCGCCGCCGGGCGCCCCGGTCCGACTGTCGCCGCTGGTGCGCCGCCTGGTGGCACCCAACCCGGGGCCGATGACCTTCACCGGCACCTGCACCTACGTCGTCGGCGCCGGCGGGACCGTCGCGGTGATCGATCCCGGACCCGACCTGCCGGCGCACCGCGACGCCATCCTCGGCGTCGCGGGCGCCGCCAGGATCTCTCACATCGTGGTGACCCACACCCATCGCGACCATTCGCCCGGCGCCCGGCCGCTCGCCGCGCTGACCGGTGCGCAGGTCGTCGGCTGCGCGCCCTACGCCCCGGCGCGCCAGCCGCGCGAGACCGAGCGCACGGCTATGATCGCCTCGAACGATCTCGACTTCGTGCCCGACAGGGTGCTCGCCGACAACGAGGCGCTCGAGGGCGAGGGCTACACGCTCGTCGCGGTGGCGACGCCCGGCCACACGATGAACCATCTCGCCTTCGCCCTGCCGGAGGAGACGGCGCTGTTCTCCGGAGACCACGTGATGGCCTGGTCGACCACGGTGATCGCGCCCCCGACCGGCTCGATGGGCGCGTTCATGGCCTCGCTCGCGAAACTCCGCGGGCGCGACGACCGCGTCTACTGGCCGGGCCACGGCGGCCCCGTGCGCGACCCGCAGCGTTTCCTGCGCGCGCTGATCCACCATCGTCGCCAGCGCGAGCACGCGCTGCGCACCCGCCTCGCCGCAGGGGACAGGACCGTGCCGGAGCTGGTGGCGACGTGCTACGAGACGCTTGATCCACGGCTGCACGGCGCCGCAGGCATCACCGTGCTCGCCCATCTCGAGGACCTTTGCGCGCGCGGGCTGGTGCGGGTGGAGGGCGAAGGACTGGAAGGACGCTACGCCCCGGCTCAGCCGTTAAGCTGAAGCTAAGGCCCTCGATTTATCTTCGGCACATGCTTCTGATCACCGACAGGGATCCAGGATGCGCCACTGCGCTGCGGGGGTGCACGATCGTCCGCCTGGGCGACACGCTTTCGCGCACTCGGTCCGACGAGACCATCGTCTGCGACGTCGCTCTCGACGACGGCGGAGCGCTGCAGTCGCTGCGCGAGGCGCTCGCGTTCCATCGCCGCCGGCCGGACACGCCGGTGCACTTCAACCTGCGCGACGACAGCATCGTCGCTCGCGCGATCGCCAATGCGCTGGGGGCGACCTCGATCTCCATCGGCTGTGACGTCGTCGCCGACCGCCACGTTGATCCCGCCAGGGTAAACGATGGCCCTGCGCGGGCCGTGCCTACCGGTATCGAACACGATGTCGGCGTCGTCGCGGCGAGCCTGTCGCGGATCTTCGCTGCGGCAGTGACTCGTGCGCCGATCTCGGTGATCGACCTCGACGAGGGCGTGGCAGCCCTGCTGCGCTCGACCAAAGAGACCGGCATCGAGCGCTGGGTCGAGATCGTCCGACTCTACGACGACGCGACCTACCAGCATTGCCTGCTCGTCGCCGGCCTCACGGCCGCCTTCGCCGGGCAGCTCGGCCTTTCGATTTCCAAGCAGCGCATGCTGGTTCAGGCTGCGCTGCTGCACGATATCGGCAAGGCCCGTGTGCCGCTGGCGATCCTGAACAAGAACGGGCCGTTGGACGCCTCCGAATTGACCATCATGCGCCGGCATCCGTCGGACGGCTATTACATGCTCTCGCGGCAGGGTGGCCTGGAGCAGGGCGTCCTCGACGTCGTGCTCCACCATCACGAGATGCTCGACGGCACCGGCTATCCCGAGGGGCTGCGCCAGGAGCGGATTTCCGACATCGTGCGCATCGTGACGATCTGCGACATCCACGCCGCGCTGATCGAGCGGCGGACGTACCGCACGCCGCTCTCCTCGGACAAGGCCTACGACATCCTCGTCGGCATGATCGGCAAGCTCGACGCGACCCTGGTCGCGGCGTTCCGCGGTATCGTGGACGTTCTGGAAAACGCCGACGGGGGCTTCGTGCTGCAGGCCAGCGCCTAACCTCGCCTCCCGCCCGCGTCTCACTTGGTGAAGTCCAGCCCCATCGCACGGAAGCGTTCCGGATCGTCGCCCCAGTCGGGCCGGACCTTCACGAAGAGGAACAGGTGCACGTTGTGCTCCGCCGCCTCGATGATCTCCTTGCGCGCCGCCGAGCCGATCGACTTGATGGTGCGGCCGCCCTCGCCGATCACGATCTTCTTGTGGCTATCGCGGGTCACGTAGATCGTCTGCTCGACGCGGGCCGAGCCATCGGGCTGCTGCGTCCAGCTCTCCGTCTCGACGGTGGACTGGTAGGGCAGTTCGTCGTGCAGCCGCTCGAACAGCTTCTCGCGGGTGATCTCGGCGGCGAGCGAGCGCAGCGGGGCATCGCTGACCTGGTCCTCCGGGTAGAGCCAGGGGCCAGGCGCCATCAGCGCACCGAGATGCGCGACCAGCTTGGGAACGCCGTGGCCGCGCAGGGCCGAGATCATGAAGGTGTCGGCGAACAGCCCGCCCTCGTTGAGGCCGGCCGCCAGGGCCAGAAGCTTCTCGGTGTCGACGGTGTCGATCTTGTTCAGGATCAGCAGCTTCGGCGCCTTCGCGCCGGCGAGCCCGGCGATGATGGCCGCGGTCTCTGGGTCGGCGCCCTTGCGGGCATCGACCAGCAGCGCGACAGCGTCGGCGTCGCCCGCGCCCGACCAGGCCTTGGCCACCATCGCGCGGTCGAGCCGGCGCTTGGGCGCGAAGATGCCCGGCGTGTCGACGAAGATGATCTGCGCCGCGCCTTCGAGCGCGATGCCGCGCACCAGCGCCCGCGTGGTCTGCACCTTGCGCGAGACGATCGACACCTTGGTGCCGACGGCCTGGTTGATCAGGGTCGACTTGCCGGCGTTGGGCGCGCCGATCAACGCGACGAAGCCGCAGCGCGTCTCGTTCGTTTCGGCTTCGATCTTCGCGCCCTCGCTCAAGCCGGCACCGCTTCCGTCGCGATCTCGCCGATGCCTTCCCGCATCATGAAGGCGGCGGCGGCGGCCTGCTCGGCGAGGCGCTTGGAGGCGCCCTGCGCCTGCGCCTGCTCGTGCTCCTCGACGATCACGGCGACGGTGAAGCGCGGGGCATGGTCGGGACCGCTGCGCGTGACCTGGCGATACAGCGGCGCGGCAAGCTTGCGGGCCTGCGCCCATTCCTGCAGCGCCGTCTTGGGATCGCGCAGCGGGCGTTCGGGCACCTGCATGCGGCCGCTAAAATCGCGCCGCACCAGCGCCGTTGCCGCCGCGAGGCCGCCGTCCAGGAACAGGGCGCCGATCACCGCCTCGCAGATGTCGCCGAGGATGGTGCGGCGCAGCGCGCTGCGCTCGCCGGTGACGAGCCGGATATGCGGCTCGATCCCCCAGCCCTCGGCCACGGCGGCGCAGGTTTCGCGGCGCACCAGCCCGGCCAGCCGGCGCGACAGCTCGCCTTCCTCCGCCTCGGGAAAGGCTTCGTAGAGCATGTCGGCGACGATGAGCCCGAGCACCCTGTCGCCGAGGAACTCGAGACGCTGGTAGCTCGTCGCGCGGGACGTGGCGGCGCCGACGTGGGTCAGGGCGAGGGCGAGCGTCTCCGGATCCCGGAAGCTGTAGCCCAGCGTGCGTTCGAGATCGGCGAGCTGCGGTTTGGGGCGGGACGCCTTCAAGGAACGGACTTCAACGAGGAACGGACTTCGACGTGCGATCGGTCTTGCCGAAAGTGTAGAGGACGCGTGCGACGAGACCGTCACCGTAGCCGACGCCGCCCCTATCGCAAAGAACGCGCACGCGGTCCGCCGTCAGTGGATCGTCTTGCCGAGGCGGTTCCAGCGCACGGTCCAAGGCCATTCCCAGACCTTCCAGGCCGATTGCCCGGATACGGAGAAGAAGATGATCTCGGCGCGGCCGATCAGGTTCTCGAAGGGGACGTAACCGACGCCCTGCTGGTCGGGCGGGACACGACTATCCTGCGAGTTGTCGCGGTTGTCGCCCATCATGAAATAGGAGTTCGGCGGCACCTTGTAGACATCGGTGTTGTCGTAGAATCCATTGTCGCCCTGGATCTCGATGATCGTGTGGGTGACGCCGCCTGGCAGGGTCTCCTTATAGGTCGGCACGTCGGCCTCCTGCTGCTGGAAGTCCTCCGTGCGCACCTTCTTGATGGCTTCGCGCGGCACCTCGACGTCGTTGATGTAGAGGCGGCCCTGCTTCATCTGGATGGTGTCGCCGGGCAGTCCGATCACGCGCTTGATGTAGTCGGTGGTCCCGTCGCGGGGGAGCTTGAAGACGACGACGTCGCCGCGCTTGGGCGGCGTCGCGAGGACGCGGCCCTTGAAGAAGTCCGGGCTCAGCGGGAACGAGAAATGCGAATAGCCGTAGGCGTATTTCGACACGAAGAGGAAGTCGCCGACGAGCAGCGTCGGGATCATCGAGCCGGACGGGATGTTGAAGGGCTGGAAGGCGAAGGTGCGAACCACCAGCGCGATCAGGAGGGCCTGGAGTACGACCTTGACGAGCTCGAAGAAACCGCCGTCCTGCGCCTTGGTCGTCTTGCCCGCAACGGGCTGGCCATCGGCTCTTACGGGCTTCGTCATTCGTTGGGTCTCGGAGGGCGGGCGTGGCCGCATCAAGGGGGGACCGGAGGGTCCGGCACGAAGCGGGGTGCTTATCACGCGGGTTTGCCGGGGTACAGAAGCGGCTCAGGCGCTCGGCGCCGTCGAGCGAGAGCCGTCCCGCGCTCGAAAGTTCATGTCGTATTCAACGGCTCGGCCCTTTTTATGCAGCCGATGACGCGGATCACAGGAGAAGACCGATGCGCCGCCTTCCCGTAGCCTTGACCCTCTCCTGGCTTTGCGCCTGCAGCGTTCCGGCTCTCGTCGCGGCACCCGCCGCCGCGCAGGTGATCATCACCGTGGGCGTCCCGCCACCGCCCCTGCCGGTCTACCTGCAGCCGCCGATCCCCTCTCCCGGCTACCTCTGGTCGCCCGGCTACTGGGACTACGACGACGATTACGGCTACTTCTGGGTGCCGGGCACGTGGATCGAGCCGCCGCGCATCGGCCTGCTGTGGACCCCGGGCTATTGGGGCTACGACGAGGGCGCCTACGGCTGGCACGCCGGCTATTGGGGCGAGCGGGTCGGCTTCTACGGCGGTGTCGACTACGGCTTCGGCTACACCGGCTCGGGCTACTACGGCGGCGAGTGGCGAGGCGGCAGTTTCTTCTACAATCGCTCGGTCACCAACGTCACGAACGTGACGAACATCACCAACGTCTACAACCAGCAGGTCGCGACCCAGCGGATGGTGGACCGCGTCAGCTACAACGGGGGCCAGGGCGGGTTGCAGGCGCGACCGACCCCTCAGCAGATCGCGATCGGGCGCGGGCCCCATGTCGCGGCCACCGCCTTGCAGCAACAGCACGTGCAGATCGCGCGCGGGGATCCGGCGCTGCGCGAGGCGCAGAACCACGGGCGCCCGGCCGTGGCGGCGACGGCGCAGCCGACCGCCTTCAAGGGACCGGGTGTGGTGCAGGCGCAGGCCGCGGGTGCGCGCCCGGCCGGCCAGGCCATTCCGCAGGGGCACGTGGCCGCCGCGCCGGGCGCGGGCGCTGCGCGTCCCGGCCGAGCCGGAGGGCCCGGCGCTGCGCCGGGCCTGCCGGGACATGAGCTTCCGAGACCCGGGCAGAACGGCGTGCCGGCGGCCAACGCCGCTCGGGCCGGCCGACCAGGCGCGCCGGGCCCCGCCGGAACCGCGGCCCCCGGCCGGCCGCAGTCTGCCGCGCGTCCCGGCACGGCCGCGGCCGCGCCGAATGCCGCTCGGCCGGCACCGTCGACCGGTCGGCCCGGTCCCGCGCCGGCCCAGGCCGTTCGGCCGACCGGCGGCGACCGTGCCGGACGCGAAGCCCCGGCTGGCGCCGCGCAGCAGCGACGAGACCAGCCGCCACGAACCGAACGGCAGCAGGCTGCGCCTCGACCGCAGCCGCCGCGTGCCGAGCCGCGACCGCAGCCGATCCAACGACAGGAGGCGAGGCCACCGCAGCAGATGCAGCGCCAGGCCCCACCGCCGCAGCAGATGCAGCGAGCGCAGCCGGCGCCGCAGCAAGCGCGTCCCGCCGGACCGCCCGGCGGGGGCCAGCCTCGGCCGCAGGGTGGCGGCCAGCCTCACGGCGGGCCGGGCGGTCCCGGCGGCCCGGGCCGGCCGGGCGAGCACTGAGCAGCTCGTGGCTGGCGAATTGTGCGCGTGGAAGATTGGACACGGGCATGATGTGCCTAGGGGCGACGGCCATCGCACCGCCGCCGCTGTAGCCGGCGGCGCGGTCGCTCCTTATGGAGAGCGCCGCCGGCGCGTCCCGAGCGGCGTTCGCGGCTAGCTCAGAGCGCGGCCTGCGACTTCTTGATCGTCGCGGTGCGGTCGCTGGTGTCGGCGAGCGCCGGGCTGGCCGCCTTGGCCTTGGCGACGCTGGTGCGGGCGGCGGCCTTCTTGGCGGCGAGCTTCACCACCGGCGAGGCGCCCTTGGCGGCGGCGGGCTCGACCACCCAGTCGGTGGCGCCGGCGGCGAGCGCCTCGGGGCGACTGACGTCGGCGAGGCCGGCCTTGGCGAATTCCGGGTTCTGGCCGCCGTCGGCGTAGATCGTGCGCACCGCCGGCGTGGTCTCGGCCAGCTTGGCGATCCTGGTGTCGTCCTCGGCCTGCCGGGCGGCGACCTCGTTCTGGATCCCGTCGTGCTGCAGCGCCGGGCACGGCGCGGAGGGGTCGAGGTTGCGCGCCGTGGTGTTGAACACGTAGTGCCTGGCGCAGACGCCGACCGTCACGTCCTGCTTCGACACCTCGAAATTGTCGGCGCCTTCCTTGAGGTTGCGCCAGAAGCCGATGTTGGGGTCGTTGCGGTACTTGGCGATGTTCTCCGCCGTCATGTGGAACGGGTAGGACTGCATCTGGATGGCCTGCTGGCCGCCGGAGAAGGCCTCGCGAGCGACGGCGTAGATCTGGTCGATCTGCGCGTCCGTCATCGAGAAGCAGCCGGCCGAGGAGCAGGCACCGTGCACGAAGATCGAGCCGCCCGAGGCGCCGTGGACGCGGTCGTAGGCGTTGGGATAGCCGACGTTGAAGGACAGGTAGTACTGCGAGGTCGGGTTCATCTGGCCGGGCGTGATGCGGTAGAAGCCTTCCGGCACCTGGCGGTCGCCCTCGCGCATCTTGGGACCGAGCTGGCCCGACCAGCGGCACATCGGGAAGGTCTTGTAATGGACGTAGCGCCCGTCCGCCTTCATCTTCCAGATCTCGAACTCGGCTTCCTTCTTGTAGGTGCGGATCAGCACGGGCGAGGTCTGGGCGACGCCCTTCTTCTCCATCAGCGCCAGCATGTCGGGGTTGAGCGCGTGCGAGGCGCGCGCTGATCCGGCCATGCCGAGATCGCCCGTCGCCGCCTCCTCGCAGCCGGCGAGGCATGCCGAAGCGATGGCCGCCGCGGCAACGAACGCGAGACGGGTGACGAGGCGCGAAGGACGCATACGAACCGACTCTCTCCAGGGAGGCCGCGCGTCCGCGCTCCCGAACACAACTATAACGCCTCGTCTTTGAGGCACCCGCAAGGCCTGGACCTTGGGTGGAGCCGGTAAACGAAGCGTCAATCCTGTCGGCGCTTCGATTCGTGGCGGGTGATGCGAGGCGGCCACGTCGCCGCCCGATCGAACCCGCAGGGCCGGCGTGACGATGTTGTCACGAGCCGCCCGCCGCAACAGCCTTTCAGGCTGCCAGCTGCACCAGCAGGTCGCCCGGGACGTCGCCGATCGCGCAGATCAGCAGCGGCTCCAGGTACAAGCCGGCGGCGGGATCGTCGCGGTCGCGCAGCACGACGACGCCGGCGTAGGAGGGCGCCAGCCCATCGGCCATGGCGATGGCGTTGGCGCGGGACGACGATCGACGCGGGTTGCCGGGGTGCAGCCGGCCCTTGGCGCCGGTGAGGAAGGGGACGACGATATAGGTGGTGCTCAGCGCCATGGATCGGGCCTCTTGAAGACTTTAAGAACATAGCAGGAACACAGCTTAGCTTCAACGGCCAAGTCGTCCGCGCGCCGTTGAAAAGACCCGGCGCGCCGCTGTTTGCCGGAGTTCTCGCCCGCCATGTAAGGTGCCCTCGCGCCGCGCCGATGAAAGACACCGATCCATGCGTCTCGTCCTCGCCCTCGCCGCCGCCCTGCTCGTGCCGGCCGCGCTGCCGGCGGGTGCCGGGCCCGACCCGCTCGCCACGGTCCTTCAGCTGGACAGCGTCGCCAGCGGCTACGCCTCGACCCCGGCGGGCCGGGTGTTCCTGCCGCTTTCGCACATCGACGGCAGCGCCGGGCCGCAGGTCGTCGAATGGAAGGAGGGCAAGCCGGTGCCCTTTCCCGACGAGCGCTGGAACGGATGGAAGCCGGGCGACGATGCAGCGCGAGCCTTCGTGCGCGTCAACGCGCTGCGAATCGGGCCGCGTGGCTCGCTGTGGATCATCGATGTCGGCGCGCCGGGGCTCGGCAAGGCGCCGGTGCCGGGCGGCCCCAAGCTGATCAAGATGGACCTGGCGAGCGACACGGTCGCGCGCGTGTATCCGCTCGAAGCCGCCACGAACCCGAAGAGCTTCATCGACGACGTCCGCTTCCACGGCGGCCTGGCCTACATCACCGACGCCGGCTCGCCCGGGGTGATCGTGGTGGACCTCGCCACGGGGGCGACGCGCCGCGTGCTCGACGGCGATCCCACGATGACGGCGCAGCGCCCGATCACCGCCGACATGCACGTGTTGCGCGGCCCCGACGGCAAGCCGGTCAGGATCCACGCCGACCAGCTCGAAGTCTCGCCCGACGGCAAGTTCTTCTACTACCAGCCGGCCCTAGGCCCGATGTCGCGCATCGCCACCCGCTACCTCGACGATCCGGCGCTGCCCAACGCGCAACTCGCCAAGCACATCACGACCTTCGCCAAGACCTCGTCCGCCGGCGGCACGGCGATCGACGCCGAAGGCACGATCTACGCCTCCGACGTCGATCGGCACCGGGTGCTGGCGATCGACCCCGACGGCAACACGCGCGTCCTGGTCGACGACCCACGGCTGCTGTGGGTCGACGCCATGTGGATCGATGCGGCCGGCTTCCTCTACATGCCCGCCGCCCAGCTCGACCGCATGGCGCCGTTCAACGGCGGCGTATCCAAGGTGCAATGGCCGGTCAGCGTGTATCGCACGCGGATCGGGGTCGGGCCGCCGCCGACGGACCATCCCTGAGGCCTCGAAAGGGCGATCGGCGAAGGCCCGCGTTAAGTCCACCGCTGCCATGGTGTCCGCATGACCCTCTCCGCTTACCGCCTGATCGATCTCTTCCTCGACATGATCGCCGCCGAGCGCGGCGCCGCGGCCAACACGCTCGAGGCCTACAAGCGCGACCTTCTCGCCTATGGCGCGGGTCTTTCCGCCAGGGGCCGCGGCCCGCTTGAGGCCTCGACCGACGACCTGCGGGCCTATCTCGGCACGCTGGAGAGCTCGGGCTACAAGCCGACCTCCGCGGCGCGGAAACTCTCGGCCATACGCCAGTTCCACCGCTTCCTCGTCACCGAGGCGCTGCGCGCCGACGATCCCTCGCAGATCCTCGAGGGGCCGCGGCAGGGACAGCGCCTGCCCAAGATCCTCAGCGTGGCCGAGGTCGACACGCTGCTCGCCGCCGCGGCGCAGGGCCACGACGACGAGACCCGCTCGCCCGGCGCGCGGCTGCGGGCGATGCGCATGCGAGCCCTGCTTGAGCTGCTCTACGCCACCGGCCTGCGCGTCTCCGAACTCGTCGCCCTGCCGCGGCACGCGCTGCGCGGGCGCGACCCGCTGATCGCGATCAAGGGCAAGGGCGGTCGCGAGCGCCTGGTGGTGGTGGGTGAGGCGGCCCGCGCCGCCGTCGCCGCCTATCGCGAAAGGCTGAAGGCGCTCCTGCCCGGCGCAGCCGACGGTCCGTGGTTGTTTCCCGCCGATTCCGACAGCGGCCATCTCACCCGCCAGGCCTTCGCCCGCGACCTCAAGACCGTCGCCGGGATCGCCGGCATCGCCGGCCATCGCGTCAGCCCGCACGTCCTGCGGCACGCCTTCGCCTCCCACCTGCTGCAGAACGGCGCCGACCTGCGCATCGTCCAGGAGCTGTTGGGACACGCCGACATCGCCACGACGCAGATCTACACGCACGTGCTCGACGAGCGCATGAAGGCCATGGTGCGCGACCTCCACCCGCTGGCGGATGCGGGTTAGAGCAACGCCCGCTGTCGCGGACTTGCTCCGACACAAAGGCTAAAGCAGCGCCCGCTGTCGCGGACTTGCTCCGGGCGCGGTTCGCGACCGCGTCGCGGAACCCGGCCGACCTCGCAAGCGATAGCGGTCGAGGAGTTCACGTGATGAAAGCTTTGATCTCGACGGCCGCCGCCATCGCGGCTTTACTGTTGGTCGCAAATTCTTCCGCTGATGCCCGTCCCCGCCATCGCCATCACGTCATGATGCGGGCCTCGGCGCCCGCACCGGTCGAAGCGGCTCCGCAGCCCACCATGTTCTATCCGCAGGACGTCGACGGCGGCGTGTCCGGCAACCTTCCTTTCAACAATCAGATCCGCAAGCACACGGATCCCCTCAACGCCAACGGCGGCCGTTGACGTGAGGTGCAAGCCCGCGCCTCGCCTTACGGCAGCGCACGAACACCTTTTCTTGATGCGGCTTCTGTCGTCTTGTCGGTGTCTGCAAGGCGTGGCTTTATAGCTTCTACGATATAGCCATGATGGACAGCCTTCGGATGTTTCAGGCAATCGTTCACGCGCCCGTCCTGCGGCCCGGTGCCAGGCTCTGCCTCAGCGACCTTTCCCAAACGCCGGCGGTACCGCCGACGCGCTTGGCGGCCGGCGATGCCGTGGTGCTCCGCTTCGGGGTCTGTTGCCCGGATCACGGGTCCGGCGCCATTACGGACATCGCAGCAGACCGGGCGACGCTGCGGGTCGCAGAGACGCAATGGCGACTGCACCGCTGCCCCAAGCGCGGCGGCGTCGACGTGCCGGGCCTCGTCGCGGAAGACTGGTTCGTGGTCGATCGCGCCAGCTAGAAAAACATCCGCTGTTGCGGACTTGCTCCAAAAAAACGTAGCTTTAGCCCATTCTCCCGCCTTGGCGGGACCTCCGTTGCTACAGCACCTTGCCAGGGTTGAGGATGCCCTTGGGGTCGAGCGCCAGCTTGATTGCGCGCATGGTGTCGAGCGCGACCGGATCCTTGACGCCTGGCAGCAGGTCGCGCTTGAGCTGGCCGATGCCGTGCTCGGCCGAGATCGAGCCGCCGAACGAGGCGACAAGCCCGTGGACGATGCGGTTGACTTCGTTCCAGCGCGCCAGGAAGGCGGCCTTGTCGGCACCTTCGGGCTGCTGGACGTTGCAGTGGATGTTGCCGTCGCCGAGGTGGCCGAAGGCGCAGAGCCGCGCGCCGGGCACCGCCGCCAGCACCGCCGGCTCGACGGCGGAGAGAAAGGCCGGCACGCTGGCCACCGGCACCGAGACGTCGTGCTTGATCGAGCCGCCGAAATGCTTCTGGGCCTCCGAGATGTTCTCGCGCAGCGCCCAGAGCGCCTCGGCCTGCGACAGCGAGGAGGCGACGGTGGCGTCCTCCACCAGCCCGCGCTCGGTGACGTTCTCCAGGAAGGTGAAGAGTTCGTCGTTCAGGGCCTCGTCCGATTGCGTGGCGAGCTCGATCAGCACGTACCATCCGTGCCGGTCCTGAAACGGATCGCGCGCCGCGGGAACCGCCTCCAGAACGAACTCGAGCGCGAGGCGCGGGATCAACTCGAAGGCGCGGATCTTGCCGGACATGGTCTCGCGCAGCCGCTGGAACAGGGCCAGCGCCTTGTCCGGGCTGGCGACGCCGGCGAAGGCGGTCTCGACCGTACGCGGCTTGGGATAGAGCTTCAGCACCGCCGCGGTGATAATGCCGAGCGTCCCCTCCGAGCCGATGAAAAGGTTCTTCAGGTCGTAGCCGGTGTTGTCCTTCTTCAGCTTGGACAGGTTCGACAGCACGCGGCCGTCGGCCATCACCACCTCGATGCCGTTGACGAGCTCGCGAGTGTTGCCGAAGGCGATGACGTTGACGCCGCCGGCATTGGTGGCGAGGTTGCCGCCGATCGTGCACGAGCCGGCCGAGGCGAACCACAGCGGGAACAGCCGCCCCGCCCTGTCGGCGGCGGCGCGCACCGCGTCGAGCGTCATGCCGGCCTCGACGATCATCGTGCCGGTGACGACGTCGATCTCGCGCACCGCGGCGAGCCTGGTGAGCGACAGCACGATCTCGCCGTGCATCGGCGTCTGGCCGCCGACGAGCCCGGTGTTGCCACCTTGCGGCACCACCGCGGTGCCGGTCTCGTGGCAGAGCGCCAGCACGGCCGAGACCTCGTCGCGCGTGCCCGGGCGCACCACGGCGCGCGTCGCGCCGCGATAGAGATCGCGGCGCTCGCGGAGGAAGGAGACCGTGTCGGCCTCGGCCTCCAGCACGTGCGCGTCGCCAACGATCGCGCGGAGTTTGGACATCAAATCGGCGGCCGCCGGTGCCGGGCGGGTCAGGGTCTCGACGGCCATGGGCAACTCCTTCTCGACCGCAACCTAAACATGGTGACCGGTCCCCTCAATGAGACCGATCGGACGCAGCACCCCGATCACCCCAGCAGCTTGCGCACCCGCTTGGCCGGCTTGCGGCGGAAGGCGGCGACGATCTCGACGTGGGCGGCGTAGCGGAACTGGTCGACCGGCACGATCCAGTCGGGCGCGAAGCCGGCGGCGGCGAGGATCGCGGCGTCGCGGGCGAAGCTTCCGGCATCGCAGCTCACCGACGTCACCAGCGTCACCGCCGAGGCGGCGATCGCGCGCATCTGCGCCTCGGCGCCGGCGCGCGGCGGATCGAGCACCACGTAATCGAAGGGCTTCAGCTCGTCGACGTTGAGCGGGCGCCCTTGCAGGTCGCGCGCGTTGACGCTCAGCGCCCGCAGGCCCGGCGTCTCCCGCGCGGCGCGATCGATCGCGGCGAGGCCCGCCGGCTCGTTGTCGAAAGCGGCGACCTCGGCCCGGGCGGCGAGCCGCAGCGCAAAGGTGCCGACCCCGCAGAACAGGTCCGCGACGCGCTTCGCGCCCGCCGTCGCCTCCAGGATGCGGGCGGCGAGCTCGGTCTCGCCCGCCGCGGTCGCCTGCAGGAAGGCGCCCGGCGGCAGATCGAGCCGCGCGGCGCCGAAGCGCACCGCCGGCTTGCGCCGCTCCAGCACGATTGTGCCGTGGTTGGACAGCCGCGCCAGGTCGTGGGCGACCGCCACCGCGACAACCCGCGCGCGCTCGCCCTCCTCGAGCGGACCGTGCCCGCGCAGGTCGATGTCGAGGCCCTCGTCCGACGCGGTCGCCAGGATGTCGAGCGGCTTGCGCAGCCCGCCTCCGGTGTCGTTCAGCGCGGCGACGAGGGCGCGGGCGGCGGGCAGCGCGCCGGCGAGACCGGGATCGAGGATCGGGCAGGCCTCGATCGCGACGATGGCGTGCGAGCGGGCCTCGTTGAAGCCGGTGCGGGTGCGCCCGTCGGCCGCCGTGCCGGCGTGAAAGGTGGCGCGCCGCCGCCCGGCGCCATGGGCGTCGACGAGGGGCGCCACCTCGGCCGCGAGACCGGCGCGCGACAAGGCCTCGACCACGAGGCCGCGCTTCCACATTGCATAGGGCTCGCGGGCCCAGGCCTGGACGGCACAACCGCCGCAGGTGGTGAAATAGGGACAGATCGCCGGGATGCGATCGGGGCTCGAGTTCACCACGCCAACGAGCGTCGCGCGCTCGCCGCCGGGATCGTCGACGGTGACGGTCTCGCCCGGCAACGCGTAGGCGACGTAGAGCCGGCGCCCATCCAGAGGCGCGATGCCTTCGCCACGGCCGCCCATGCGCTCGATGGCGACGCG
The DNA here is from genome assembly GCA_965198715.1 of Beijerinckiaceae bacterium. Lineage (GTDB taxonomy): Bacteria > Pseudomonadota > Alphaproteobacteria > Rhizobiales > Beijerinckiaceae > RH-AL1. The sequence goes on along the minus strand of CBDAPV010000001.1, from coordinate 1,306,674 downwards.
CGCGAGCGAGACCGACACCACGCCGCTCAGGGTGCGCTGAGCGTCGAGATCACCGCGTTGAGCTCGCCGCGGAGGTTGGCGATCGCGCTGTCGCTCATGCCGAGCTGCTTCACGATCTGGCAGCGCACGCCCACCGCGCGCTCGCGCAAGGCCCGTCCCGCGTCCGTCAGCGCGATCTCGACCTCGCGTTCGTCGTGGGCGCGGCGCGCCCGAGTCACCAGGCCGGCACTCTCCAGTCTCTTGAGGACCGGCGTCAGCGTGCCGGAATCGAGCGACAGCCGTTGGCCGATGTCGGAGACCTTCAGCGCATCGGTCTTCCACAGCACGATGAGCACGAGATATTGCGGATAGGTGAGTCCGAGCTCGTCGAGCAGCGGGCGATAGGCCTTCTTGATCGCGTGCGCGGCGGCGTAGAGCGAGAAGCAGAGCTGGTTGTCGAGGCTGAGCTGATCGTCGTCTACATCGCGCTCGACAAGTGCGGCATTGGTCATGACACTCACCAAAAATACGGCACTCATTCACGAGGGCCGACCGGCCTGCGGCATCCTCGTGACGACCTCGTGACCGCCACTGCCGCTGTACCTCTTATCTCGTTGTGGAAGAAGCGATTTGATCGGAGATGATCATCTCGCCCCCGAGACGTTGCATGGCCGGCGTCGGCGCGCACCTTCGCGCTTCAGCCGGCGTCGTCGTCGCGGCGCTCGCTCTCCAGGTCCTGCTTGACCTTGGGCGAGTCGAGGATGGCATCGATCTTGGCGCCGTAGTCGAAGCTCTGGTCGGCCTTGAAGCGCAGGTCGGGCGCGAACTTCATGTTGATGCGCTGCGCCACCTCGGTGCGCAAAGCCTTGCGGTGGCGGTCGAGCGCCTCGATCACCGGCGCCATGTCTCGCCCGCCCAGCGGCATCACGTAGGCGGTGGCGAGCTTCAGGTCGGGGCTCATCCGCACGATCGGCACGGTGATGACGTGGCCGTCGAGCACCGGATCGACGATCGAGCCGCGCGAGAGCAGGTCGGACAAGGCATGGCGGATCAGCTCGCCGACGCGCAACATGCGCTGGGACGGCTCGCCGCCCTGCTGGTGTGTACGGGACATTGTTGAGTATACGGCTCCTTTAAGGGTCCTCGTCAGACGGGTCGGCCGACTTCGCGATTGCCTGGGTCCGCTCCGGTCTGTCCAACGCTTGCTGTACGAAGGTCATAAGACGTCGAGCTGCCCAGAATGACGATCGACATCTCGCTGGAGACGCTTCAGCTCGTCTCTCAGCTGGTCATTTGTTGCCTTCAATGACTGATACGAACGCTCGAGCTGCGCGACAGTAAATATAAAGTCGCCAATCCGCCTCCAGGACGGTACGGACCATGGTCGCGCTGGACTCCTCGGAGGTTCGGGAGCGTCGCCGCTCATCGCCTCAACTTGTGGCCGACAAGCTGTTCCAGCTTGTTCCAATTCTCCTCGTTTCGACGCTCGATCCGTTTACCGCGAGCCTCAAAAAGCTCGCGGTATAAGCGGTCACGCTGGTCGCGAGTCCGAGTGTCCTGCGCCCTTGGATCGAGACTGTCCAACTCGGCTTCCAGCGCGTCGATGAAATCGGCCTCCGCTTCCTCGTCGATAGAAGAGGGCCGCTCCTTCAAGGCCTCGTTCATACAGCCTCTCCAACGCTACAGCGAGCGCTTGATCGCCGTCACGTTGTAGCACTCGATGACGTCGCCGACGCGCATGTCCTGGTAGTTCTCGAAGGCCATGCCGCACTCCTGGCCGGAGACGACGTCCTTGACCTCGTCCTTGAAGCGCTTGAGCGTCGACAGCTTGCCCTCGTGCACCACTACCTGATCGCGGATGAGGCGGACGTGCGCGCCGCGCTCGACCTTGCCGTCCGTGATGCGGCAGCCGGCGATTTTGCCGACCTTGGTGATGTTGAAGATTTCGAGGATCTGCGCGTTGCCGAGCATGTCCTCGCGCAGCGTCGGATCGAGCATGCCCGACATTGCCGCCTTCACGTCGTCCACGAGATTGTAGATGACGTTGTAGTAGCGGATCTCGATGCCCTGCTGCTCGGCCAGGGCACGCGCCTCCTTCAAGGCGCGCACGTTGAAACCGATGATGATGGCGTCGGACGCGTCCGCCAGCGTCACGTCGGATTCGGTGATGCCGCCGACGCCGGCCGAGAGAATGCGGGCCGCGACCTCGTCGGTGTTGAGGTCTTCCAACGTCTTGACGATGGCCTCGACCGAGCCTTGCACGTCGCCCTTGATGACGAGCGGGAATTCCTTGCGGCCCGTCGCCTTGAGCTGGGTCATCATCTCCATCAGCGACGAGCGGGCGGTGCCGGTGCGGGCGGCTGCCTCATCCTTCTTCTGGCGGTCGCGATACTCGGTGATCTCGCGGGCGCGGGCCTCCGACTCGACCACGCCGACGCGGTCGCCGGCCTCGGGCGAGCCGGAGAAGCCGAGGATCTCGACCGGCATCGAGGGACCGGCCGAATGCACGTTGCGGCCCTGATCGTCGATCAGCGCGCGCACCTTGCCCCATTGCGTGCCGCCGACCACGAGGTCGCCGACCTTGAGCGTGCCGCGCTGCACCAGCACGGTCGCCACCGGACCGCGGCCGCGATCCAGCCGCGACTCGATGACGGTGCCTTCGGCGGCGCGCTCGGGATTGGCCTTGAGATTGAGGATCTCGGCCTGCAGCGCGATCAGCTCGAGCAGCCCGTCGAGATTGGTCCGCTTGAGCGCCGAGACCTCGACCTCAAGGACGTCGCCGCCGAGGGTCTCGACCTGCACGCCGTGCTGCACCAGCTCGCCGCGCACGCGGTCGGGCTTGGCATCCGGCTTGTCGATCTTGTTGATCGCCACGATGATCGGCACGTCGGCCGCCTTGGCGTGGGAGATCGCCTCCACCGTCTGCGGCATGACGCTGTCGTCGGCCGCCACCACCAGCACCACGATGTCCGTCACCTTGGCGCCGCGGGCGCGCATCTGGGTGAAGGCGGCGTGGCCGGGCGTGTCGATGAAGGTCGTGCTGCGGCCGTCCTCGGCGGTGATCTGGTAGGCGCCGATGTGCTGGGTGATGCCGCCGGCCTCGCCGGACTGGACGTGGGCGTTGCGCAGAGCGTCGAGCAGCGAGGTCTTGCCGTGGTCGACGTGGCCCATGATGGTCACGACGGGCGGGCGCGACAGCAGGTGATCGTCGTCGTCGGGGCTGTCGAACAGGCCCTCCTCGACGTCGGCCTCGGCGACGCGCTTGACCGAGTGGCCGAGCTCCTCGGCGATGATCTGCGCGGTGTCGGCATCGATGACGTCGTTGATCGTCGCCATCTGACCCTGCTTCATAAGCAGCTTGATAACATCGACGGCGCGCTCCGACATGCGGTTGGCGAGTTCCTGGATCGTGATCGTCTCGGGCAGCAGCACCTGGCGTGCGATCTTATCCTTCTGCTCGGCCTGGTGGCCCTTGAGCCGCTGTGTGCGCCGGCGGAACGAGGCCACGGAGCGCGTGCGGTCCTCCGCGCTGTCACCGGTGGCCGTGGACACAGTGAGGCGGCCACGGTCCTTCTGGCCTCCGGGGCTCGGGCGGGTGGGCGTGCGCGCCGGCATCACGACCTTGGTCGGCATGCCTGGGCGGCGAATGATGCGCTTCTCGCCGTCTTCGCTGCCTTCGACGGGCGTCAGCGGACGCGGGCCGGCCGGGGCGAAGCCGCTCGGCGCGGGCGAGGAGATCGGGCGACGCGCGACCGGAGAGGCTGCGGCCGGCCGGTAAGACGGCGCGGGCTCGCCGCCAGCGAGGCGACGCGAGGCCTCTGCCTCGGTGCGGCGGCGGGTCTCCTGCTCCGTGGCGCGCCGGGCATCCTCCTCGCGCTTGCGCTCCTCGGCGGCGGCGCGCTCGACGCGGTCGCGTTCGTCGCGTTCGGCACGCAGCGCCGATTCGGCGATAGCGCGGCGACGGTCGTCGTCTTCACGCTCCTTGGCGCCGGAAAGGGCACGGGTGCGCGCGTCGCGCTCTTCCTCGGTAAGGGTGCGGAGCACCACGCCGCGGGTCGGGGTCGGGCGCGGCGTCGTCGATGCGGCCGGCGTCGCGCCCCTTGGCGCCACTGGCGCCGGAGCGGCAGCCCGCGGCGTCGGGTGCGCCGGCGCCGGTGCGATCATCCGCGGCCCGGGGGAGACGGGGATCACGACGGCGGGCGCCGTTGCGGCGATGGGTGCCGGACGCGACGGCGGTGCCTCGGCGCGCGGAGCGACCTCTACCGGAGCGACCGCGGCCGTCGGCGGCGGGGCGACCGGGGCCGCCACCTGCGGAGCCGGCGAGGCGGCCGCCTGAGGCGGCACCGGCGCGGGGACGGGAGCCGGAGGCGTCGGACGCGCCGGTGCCGCGGCGGCAACGGTCGCGCTGCGCGGCGCCACCGGTGCAGCCGGCGCCGCGGGCGGCGGCGGAGCGGCAGGGGTCGGCTGCGGAGCGGCAGGCCTCGGCGCAGCGGCACCGGCAGGCTTGTTGGAAAGGATCGGGCGGGTCTTGACCTTCTCGACCACCACCGTTTTCGAACGGCCGTGGGAGAAGCTCTGCCTGACGACGCCCGCCTCGACCGGTCGCTTGAGCGACAGTGTTTTGGAAGGTGCCTTCTGTTCAGTCATATGTGCTTTCGTCCTGATCCTTGGCCTGACGCCAAATGTATGGTGCGCGCTCGCGCAATCGAGGGTTCGCCGGCAATGCCGTTAGGCCGACGCCGCCTTCGCGTCAGCCTCGTCTTGCCCCGCAGCGGTCCGGAAGACCGTCAAGCGGTGGCAGCGCCCCAGGAATGCTTTGCCCGCCGGTCCCACGGCAAGCGCGGCATGTATGACATTTACGCGTCCCAAAGCCAAATCCAATTGCTCGCCGCAAAACAGTTTGACGCTCGGCGGCGGCTCGGCTCCGCCGCGACGTCGGGCTGCGGCTTCGAGCTTGCGGCAGCCGTCCTCCGCCGCCTCGCTGGCGTGAAGGATCGCCACCACCTGCCCCGCGCCCAGGGCGGACTCGACCTTGGCGAAACCCGTGGTGACCGCGCCGGCCTTGTTGGCCATGGCGAGCGAGCCTAGCGCGTCGCGCTCCAGGAGCGCGTCGACCTCAGTGGCCAGCGCGGCATCGGCGCGGACCTTGGCCTTGAAGCCGCGGGCGAACGCGCCCTTGGTCGCCGCCCTGGTCACCAGCGCGCTTGAGGCCGTCACCCAGACGCCGCGTCCGGGAAGGCGGCGGCGGATATCCGGCACGACGACCCCTTCCGGCCCGACCACGAAGCGGATCATCGCCTCCGGCGACAGCTTGGCGCGGGTGACGATGCAGGTGCGCTCGGGGCCACTCTCGTCCTTGTCCATATGGGTCTCGTCATTCCTGACGGAGCGCAGCGAAGAGCCGGCCGGTGCGCCTCGCATGATCCGAAAGGGTTTGTGCTTACCGGTTCCGGGTTCGGCTTTGCCGCCCGGAATAACTAGCGTGGGCTACTCCGCCGCCGTTTCCACCGGCTCCTCGACCGCTTCCACCGCAGGCTCGGGCATCGCGTCGATCCAGCCGATATGGAGGCGGGCGCGCATGATCAGCGCTTCGGCATCCTCGCGCGACAGGTCCAGCCCGTCGAAGAACCCGGCGTTCTTCACCGGCTCGCCGTTGACCCGGTCGGTCCAGCCGGTGAGGTCGTCGGTGGCGCAGCCGGCGAGGTCCTCGATCGACTTCACATCGTTCTCGCCGAGCTTGACCAGCATCGGCAGGGTGATGCCCTCGATCTCCTTGAGTTCGTCGGCGACGCCGAGCTCGGTGCGCTTGGCGTCGAATTCGGCGTCGATCTTGGCGAGGTGATCGAGCGCGCGCTGCTGGATCTCGCCGGCGGTGTCCTCGTCGAAGCCTTCGATCGCGGCGAGCTCCGCGAGCTCGACGTAGGCGAGCTCCTCGACGGAGCGGAAGCCTTCGGAGGCGAGCAGCTGGCCGACGACCTCGTCGAGGTCGAGCGATTCCATGAAGGCCTGCGTTCGCTCGTTGAACTCCTTCTGCCGGCGCTCGGACTCCTCTGCCTCGGTCAGGATGTCGATGTCCCAGCCCGTCAGCTGCGAGGCGAGGCGCACGTTCTGGCCGCGGCGGCCGATCGCCAGCGACAGCTGGTCGTCGGGCACCACCACCTCGATGCGGTTGGAATCCTCGTCGAGCACCACCTTGACCACCTCGGCCGGCTGCAGCGCGTTGACGATGAAGGTCGCCTCGTCGGGCGACCATGGGATGATGTCGATCTTCTCGCCCTGCAGCTCCTGCACCACGGCCTGCACGCGCGAGCCGCGCATGCCGACGCAGGCGCCGACGGGGTCGATCGAGGAATCGCGCGACGTCACGGCGATCTTCGCGCGCGAGCCGGGATCACGCGCCACGGATTTGACCTCGATCACGCCGTCGTAGATCTCCGGCACTTCCTGGCGGAACAGCTTGGCCATGAACTGCGGGTGGGTGCGCGACAGGAAGATCTGCGGGCCGCGCGGCTCACGGCGCACGTCGTAGACGTAGGCCCGCGCGCGGTCGCCCGGGCGGAACAGCTCGCGCGGGATCGACTCGTCGCGGCGGATGGTGGCCTCGCCGCGGCCGAGATCGATGATCGTGTTGCCGTATTCGACGCGCTTGACGACGCCGTTGACGATGTCGCCGATGCGGTCCTTGTATTCCTCGTACTGGCGGTCGCGCTCGGCATCGCGGACCTTCTGCACGATGACCTGCTTGGCCGATTGCGCGGCGATGCGGCCGAAGTCGAACGGCGGCAGCGTCTCGGCGATCCAATCGCCGAGCTGCGCCGCCGGGTTCTTCTTGTGGGCGTCGGGCAACAGGATCTGGGTGGCGTCGTTCTCGATCTCCTCGACGACGAGGAGCAGGCGCGAGAACCGCACCTCCCCGGTCTTCGGGTTGATCTCGGCGCGCACCTCGGTTTCCTGGCCGTAGCGCGAACGGGCCGCCTTCTGCATGGCGTCCTCCATCGACTCGAGCACGATCTGGCGATCAATGGATTTCTCGCGCGCGACGGCGTCGGCGATCTGCAGCAGCTCGAGCTTGTTGGCGGCAATCGCCATGGCGTTGGTCTCCTATGGCTGGCGCGGCTTGGCGCGCGGACTGGCTTTGAAGCCGGCGCGGACGCCGGCGGGCAGGATGGGTCTGGATTTGGCCTGCTTGGCGGCATTGCGCAGGGCGAAGCGCCCCGGTCCCTTGGCGGGCGCAGCCTCGGTCTCTTCGGGCGCGGCGTCGTCCACGCCATCGTCATCGCCGTCCTCGTGCTCGGCTCCCTCCGCCTCGGCCTCCTGCGCGGCGAGCTTGGCGGCACGCAGGCTTTCGCGAATGAGATCGTCGGTCAGCACCAGCCGCCCGTCCTCGATGTCGGCGAGCGGCAGCCGCACGATCTCGGGCTCGCCCGGCTTGGCATCGAACCGTGTCAAGGTGACGACCGGCGCACCGCCCTCGTCGTCGACGCCGTCGAGGCGCCCGCGGAAGCGCTTGCGGCCCTCCGTGGCCACGCTCATCTCGACTTTGGCCTCGTAGCCGACGGCGCGGCGGAAATCGGACACCCGCATCAGCGGCCGGTCGATCCCGGGCGAGGAGATCTCGAGCCGATACTCGCTCTTGACCGGGTCCTCGACGTCGAGAACCGGCGACAGTGCCTCGCTGATCGCCTCGCAGCCGGCGACGTCCATGGTGCCGTCCGGCCGCTCGGCCATGATCTGCAGCGTGGTACCGTCCTGCGACGAGAGCTTCACGCGCACCAGTCGGAACCCGAGGTCGCGCAGCACCGGTGCCGCGACGTGCGCGACCTGCAGGGCGACGCCGTGCTCCTCGGAGAGGCGCGGCTCATCGAGGAGGTCGGCAGGCGAGATGGTGTCGCTCAACGGGCGGTCCCGGCTAAAGCGAGAAAGAGCGGGTCCGGGAGGACCCACTCTCAAACGGCTCAGCGATGAGAATTGATGGGTGTCGTGTAGCCCAGGCCCGGAGGCGACGCAAGGGTCGCGAAAGACCGGTCCGCGAAAGACCGGGAGCCCCAAGCGCGGCGAACGCCTCCGCGCTCGCCAGCGAAATGACCATCCTGGTCTTTGCCGTCCAAGGGCAACTCCAGCAGACCTATTTGCCTGCCTCGCTCTTGGCAGCGTCATCCCTGGCAGCGCCACCCCTGGCAGCGTCACCCTTGCTTCCGGCGCTGTCGGCGGACGCCACGACCTTGCGTACCTTGCGTTTGTGCCCGGCGCTCTTCACCGGCTTGACGACGGGCTCCGGCGCGGCCTGTTCCGCGACGGGCGGTGCCGTTTCGGGCGTGCGGCCACCGAAGGCCGCGCAAAGAAAATCGCGGCACGGCAGCGACGTCGGCGAGGGCACATCGGGCTGCCCCGGAGCCGGCAGCGGCTTGCCGGCATAATAAGCGTCGCAGAGCAGGCCACCGCAACGGCCGGTGGCGACGGGCGCGGCGGCGGGCGGCTGCTGGGCGACGGCGGGCGCGCCGAGAAGACATGCCAAGGCGGCGACGGTGAGGAGGCGACGGGCCATGCAACGCTCCGGACGATAAGACTCGTAACGCCTCTGAAACATCAACATGTCAGGGGCGTGGCGTCGTCGGGTCAGCGCGCGCGCGACCAGGATTGCGACTTGCAGATCGCGCCGCCCAGCGCGCAACCCTTGGTGGTCAGCCGATTGCCCGAAAGGGCCATGGAGCCGTCGTAGTCGTTGCCGTCTTCGGGATTGTGCGCAGTGCCGGTCCAGGTGTTGGTCGCCGTTTGCGCCATGCCGAAGAACACCTGCTCGCCGACCTTGCCGGGCCCCTCCGGATGCTTCAGCCAGACGACGGTGCCGCACGTGCCTTGGCCGCAGGGCGAGAACCTCACCTTGGCCATTCCATCGGAGCGCATCCAGACGCCGTCGGCGGATGCGGTTGCAGCTGCGGCCGGCAACGCCATGGCAAGGCATAAGGCAGCTGCGATGGCGATGGAGGGGACGTGGCGCATGCGTGATCTCCGGCGAACGGCCAAGGCCTACGTGTGCTTCCAAGGAGCCGCAATGTGTCGTGCGGCGGAGGCACGTCCGGCGGATTCGCCGCTCGCTGGATGCGTCACACCTCGGCGGCAACGATTAAAGACGTTCCGACCCTAGGGACCGGAACGCCTCTTCTCTTCCGTCATACTCTGCTCAGTGGACAGCGTGCGTGATCATGCCCGGACGCGGATGATGCGCCGCCTCGATCGCCGCCAGGCCGCTCTTCACAGCGGCCTGCACCTTCTCGAAGGCGCGCACTTCGATCTGCCGCACGCGCTCGCGAGAGATGTCGAACTCGTCCGAGAGATCCTCGAGCGTGATCGGATCGTCGGAGAGCCGGCGTGCCTCGAAGATGCGACGCTCCCGCTCGTTGAGAACCGATAGCGCGCCGTGCAGCGCACCGAGCCGGTTGTCCTTCTCTTCCCGGTCGGCGAGCACGCGCTCCTGGCTGGCGGAATCGTCCACGAGCCAGTCCTGCCACTCGCCCTCACCCTCCTCTCGCAACGGCGCGTTGAGCGAGGCGTCACCCGACATGCGGCGGTTCATGTCGATGACGTCCTGCTTCGAGACGCCGAGGCGGGTCGCGATGATGTCGACCTGGTCGGGGCGCAGATCACCCTCCTCCAAGGCCGAGATCTGGCTCTTGGCCTTGCGGAGATTGAAGAACAGCTTCTTCTGGCTGGCGGTGGTACCCATCTTCACCAGCGACCACGAGCGCAGGATGTACTCTTGTATCGATGCGCGAATCCACCACATGGCGTATGTCGCCAAGCGGAAGCCCTTGTCGGGCTCGAAGCGCTTCACAGCCTGCATCAAGCCGACGTTGCCTTCCGACACAACCTCGCCGATGGGCAGGCCATAGCCTCGATAACCCATCGCGATCTTGGCGACGAGACGCAGGTGCGACGTGACGAGCTGATGGGCTGCGTCGGGGTCTTCGTGCTCGCGCCAGCGCTTGGCGAGCATGTATTCCTGCTCGGGCTGGAGCATCGGGAACTTGCGGATTTCGTTCAGGTAGCGGGAGAGACCACTCTCTCCGGAGATCATCGGTAGGGCGGCAGCCATATGTTCCTCCTTGGGCCTCCGGTACGGCAGGCCCGATGCGCCATCATGCGGGGCATCGACAACGCAACACGTCGAGATTGTAAGAGCCGGCACCCTTCTTAAGGCGTTTGCAGCCGGGCCGGCGTTACAAATTGTACAGGCCGGCAACGGCTGGGCGCCGGGTCGCGGTCCGATCAATATCTGAAATACGTACCGAGCGTTTCGGTTGCCGAGGCTGCATGTCGCGTCTGTCATGCAGGCGTCGCATGGGGAGCAGGACGCTTGCCGTAATGTGCCGGCTCTGCGATGCCGAGCGGCGAGGACGAGGCGTTGCGATGGTGGCGGTCAGGTCGGCGGATGCCGATCGTTTCATCAATCATCCGCCGCCGGGCGTGTTTCTCTACCTGGTCTTCGGCAGCGATCCGGGGCTGGTGGCGGAACGCCTGCGGACCATCCTCGTCAGGGCCGTCGACGATCCCAAGGACGCGTTCCAGCTGATCCGCATGTCGGGAGACGAGGTGGCGTCCGACCCGCTCAAGCTCGCCGACGAGGCCAACGCCGTGCCGATGTTCGGCGGCGGCCGCAAGGCGATCGGCATCGAGGCCACCGGCAAGTCGCTGCTGCCGGCGATCGAGCCGCTGCTGCGCGCCCCGCCGCGCGATTGCGTGATCGCCGTCGAGGCCGGGGCGCTCAAGCGAGACCACCAGCTGCGCAAGCTTTGCGAAAGCGAGCGCTGCGCCGCCGCCATCGAATGCTTCCCCGACGGGCCGCGCGAGGTGGCCCAGCTGATCGACAGCGAGCTCGCCGCCTCGGGCCTGAGCGTCGAGCCCGACGCAAAGGAGCTGCTCCTGACCCTCCTCGGGCAGGACCGGCTGACCACCCGCTCGGAACTCGACAAGCTCGCCACCTACGCGCACGGCGAGGGCCGCGTGAGCGTCGCCCACGTCGAGGCCGTGGTCGCCGACGCCTCCGCCCTGGTGCTCGACCACGCCATTGACGGCGCCTTCGCCGGCGCCTTTCCGGCCATCGAGACGACGACCGAGCGCGCCTTCGGCGAGAACGGCGACGTCAACCAATTGCTCGGCGCGGCGCTGCGCCATGCCACCGCGCTGCACAAGGCGCGCGTGGCGATGGATGCCGGCGGTGGCGGCAACGACGGCTTCTACGGCTCGCGCCGCGCCGCCGCCGAGCAGCAGCTCAGGCTGTGGGACGCGGCGCGCCTCGGCAAGGCGGTCGTGGTGCTGGGCGACGCCGTTGGCCGCGCCCGCCGTGAGCCGCGCCTCGCGCAGGCTATCGCGGTGCGGGCGCTGTGGACCGTGGCGCTGGCGGCGAGGGGCCGCGAGGGGTGAGGCTCACCGGCTCCGGATCGCCGCTGCCGCTCGATCCGGGACGACGATCGCGAAGGCGACGAGCCGCTCGACGAGGTCGACGGCGCCTTCGCGGCGGCCGGTCTCGCTGCGTGCGTAGTGCAGCGCGGCGTCGAGGCTCACGAAGAGGCCGCCGCTAGAGCCGTGAGTCTCGATGGCGAGCCAATGCCCGGCGGCGTCGGGTCCCACGAGATAATGGGGGGTGTCGGTCAGGGTCGAGGCGTTCGAGGATAGGTCGCTTGGCATGAGTTGGATTCTGATCCGACGCCTCAAGGGCGCCGGTAGCCGAAATAGAAGCTGGGCCATAGGGGAGCGAGACGCCTGCGAGGCGGCGCGCATAGGAAAGGCGTAGGGTAGCGACCGAGCATCGCCCTGTTCCTCAGCCCGCCGGGCGAGCGAGCGTGGCGCAGCGGCGGGCGACGCGCGTCTGCCATAGGCAGAGCAGCGGCGTCACCACGAGCTCCATGCTGAGGCCGAAGAGCATTGCGCCGCCGGGTGAACCCACGAGGAGGATGCCGATCAACCGCATCAGCCCGCCGAGTGCGACGATGGCGGTGAGCAGCCGCACCCGGCTGGTGCGCTTCTCGATGGTGGGGATCGCCTGCCAATAGGCCAGCCCGATGCCGAGCAGCAGGCCGGAGAGATAGCGCACGTGGCTGTCGATCGGGCCGCCGACGCCGTGCTCGCCGGTCATGCTGGCGCCGAGGATGGCGCCCTCGAGCCCGGCGCCGACCGGCACGAAGCCGCCGAGCGCGATCGCCAGCTGCAGCAGCCGCCGCTCGGCCGCGGGGCTCACGCGGCCCGCGCGAGCTGGACCCGCAGCGCGGCGAAGCCCCAGTCGAGCCACTCGGTCAGCGCCTCGATGTCGGCGGTCTCGACGGTGGCGCCGCACCAGACCCGCAGGCCGGGCGGGGCGTCGCGGTAGGCGCCGAAGTCGAAGCCGACGCCCTCGACCTCGAGCTTGTCGACGAGCGCCTGGGCGAAGGCGCGCTGCTCGGTCTCGCTGCGGCAGGCGATCTCGCGATCGACGATCCGCAGACACACGCCCGTCGGCGAGCGCGTGGCGGGATCGGCGGCGAGATAGTCGACCCAGGGCGTGCGCGCGACCCAGCGCTCGAGCGCGGCGGCATTGGCGGCGACGCGGGCGTGCAGCGCCGGCAGGCCGCCGAGGCGCTTCGCCCAGCAGAGCGCGTCGAGGTAATCCTCGAGGCAGAGCATGGAGGGCGTGTTGATCGTCTCGCCCTCGAACAGGCTCTCGATCAGCTTGCCGCCCTTGGTCATGCGGAAGATCTTGGGCAGCGGCCAGGCCGGCCGGTAGCTCTCCAGCCGCTCGACCGCGCGCGGGCCCAGGATCAGCATGCCGTGCGCCGCCTCGCCGCCCATCACCTTCTGCCAGGAGAAGGTCACGACGTCGAGCTTGTCCCAGGGCAGCGGCATCGCGAAGGCGGCGGAGGTGGCGTCGCAGATCGTCAGGCCGGCGCGGTCGTCGGGGATGAAGTCGGCCGAGGGCACGCGCACGCCGGCGGCGGTGCCGTTCCAGGTGAAGACGAGGTCGCCGGACCAGTCGATGGCGGCGAGGTCGGGTAGCGCGCCGTAGGGCGCCACGACGGTGCGGGCGCCTTCGAGCGGCAGCTCCTCGCAGGCGTCGGTGACCCATTCCTTGCCGAACGCCTCCCAGGCCAGCACGGTGACAGGGCGTGGCCCCAGCAGCGACCACATCGCCATCTCGACGGCGCCGGTGTCGGAGGCCGGCACGATGGCGATGCGGTGGCCCGCCGGAACCTCCAGCACCTCGCGGGTGAGCTGGATAGCCTGCTTCAGGCGCGCCTTGCCGGCGGCGGAGCGGTGCGAGCGCCCGGTCAGCACGCCCTCGAGGGCGGCGAGCGACCAGCCCGGCCGCTTGGCGCAGGGCCCGGAGGAGAAGCGCGGGTTGCCCGGCCGGCGGCTGGGCTTGGGGAGGGACATGGGGTCGAACCGAGGATGCGCGCGGCGATGCCGCGAAAGGGGCGAGACATGCGGGCAGGAGGCCCGCGCCGTCAAGCCGGGCTCAGTTGTCGATCATGTAGCGCAGGCCGGCGCGGATTTCGTTGTACTGCACAGTCGATCCTAGGATTTGGCCTAGATTAAGATAGCGATAGCCAACATCGAGTTTGGTGTGATTGTAAATATCGAACGAGACGCCCGCCATGAGGGCGAAAGCGAAGTTATAATAGTTGGCTGAGATCCGCTTGTCGGCGTAGCCATGAATTGAAACGCTTGATCCCGGCAAAGGGAAAGTCGTGTCATAATGAGTACCATCATTTAAATAGTATGCAATTGCCGAAGCATAATGACCAAAACTTAGGCCCGCGCCAGCCCCGACGTATGGGGAAACAATACCAAATTGGCCAAGCTGGGCGTACCCATTGACCAAAACATCGAAGCTTTGAATTGTTGCTTGATATTGAGAGTTACAGTTGCTATAGTAAGGATAAGAAACTTGACTCGGGGTTATGTATCCTACTTGACAAGTGCCAGACGTATTATTGAGCGAAGCATCGGGCGTGATACCGTCACTGTTTTTGTAATTATTGCTAGCGGGAAACGATAGTCCGGGAGCACGGATACCGATGGGCTTATGAAAATCGAAGCCTACATCGGAACGAAACCATTTGTTGAACTCGTAGCCGAAGCCCAAGGAGGCGTCGTATCCGTACTGCGAACCATCCTTGAGGGTCACGTTGGGCGCCGAATTCGGCGAGTTAGCCAAACCCATTTCGGGCAGTCGCGTAGCGGCGATGTCACCCCGCACATACCACCCCGTCCCGAACTCCACCTTCGTTTGCGGAATAGCCGCCACCGGCACATCCTGCGGCGCGTCGGCGTAGCCGTAATTATCGTCGAGGTCGGCCGCGCGGGCGCCGGTCATGGATGTGACCAGCAGAGAGGCGGCGGTGAGCAGGCCGAATGTCGAAAGGCGAAGCGGCATGGAGAAATCCCGAGGTCCCGTTACGGGGCAAGGCCCCATTCCGTCCTGTAAGGAACCATCAAGGATAAAGTTTAAGCGAGGCTTAACCACGTTCCTTAAGCAGATGGGAAGCAAAACCGCCGGGCCAACGAGATTTCATGAAGCAAATTTCACCACGTCCTCGCTCGCGCTGTGCCAAAATAGGACAGCGCACGACGAAAGGCGTAGACTTCTGCCGCTTGTCATCGCCGCTCACAATGCGCATGGGTCGGGGCAAGCGGTCGAACCGGCCGCGCGAGCGAGGCACCATGACGAGCAGCACGGCCACGGCGATCAGGCGCACCAAGACGCCGCTCAACCGCAGCCAGATCGTCGGCTTCTGGAGTGCATGGGCCGGCTGGATGCTCGATGGCATGGACAGCTTCATCTACGCGCTGGTGCTCAACCCGGCCCTGACCGAGCTGCTGCCCAAGAGCGGCATCGCCGCCACCAAGCCCAACATCGGGACCTATGGCTCGATCCTGTTCGCGCTGTTCCTGGTGGGCTGGGGCTTCTCCTTCATCTGGGGACCGATCGCCGACAGGTTCGGCCGGGTGAAGACGCTGGCGTTCACGATCCTGATGTACGCGGTCTTCACCGGCGCCAGCTATTTCGCCGACTCCGTCTGGCAGCTCGCGCTGTTCCGCTTCCTCGCCGGCATCGGCATCGGCGGCGAATGGGCCATGGCCGGCACCTACGTCGCCGAGGCCTGGCCAGAGGATCGCCGCAAGATGGGCGCCGGCTACCTGCAGACGGGCTATTATGCCGGTTTCTTCGTGGCCGCGGCGCTGAACTTCACGGTCGGCGCGCATTACGGCTGGCGCGCGATGTTCCTGTGCGGCCTGGCACCGGTCGTCGTTTCCGTCTTCACGCTGTTCAGCGTGGAGGAGCCCAAGCGCTGGCACCCGGTGGAGGAGGGCGCGGCCTCGCCCTTCGCCACGGTGTTCGGCGCGAAATACCGCAAGCGCACGCTGGTCAACATGGCGCTGCTGACGATCGCGATCATCGGCCTGTGGGCCGGCGCCGTCTACGTGCCGTCCGCCGTGACGCTTCTGGCTAAGGCCGAGGGCATCGTCGGCGCCGATGCCGCCAAGATGGTGTCGATCGCCACGGCGATCCTCTCGATCGGCACGATCCTGGGGTGCCTCTGCCTGCCGCCGATGGCGGAGGCGATCGGTCGTCGCCGCACGCTGGGCGTCTACTTCGTCATCATGCTCGTCGCGATCCCGACGGCGTTCCAGTGGGCCTTCTACCTGCCGCACGGGCTCTACGCGTTCCTCGCCGTGCTCTTCGTGCTCGGCTTCGGCGGCGGCAACTTCGCCGTCTTCAGTCTCTGGCTTCCCGAGCAATACGAGACGCGCGTCCGTGCCACGGCCTTTGCCCTGTCGACCTCGATCGGCCGCTTCATCGGCGCCGGCGTCAACTTCGGCCTGGGCGCGCTCGTCGCGAGCATGGGCACCATCGGCACACCGGTGGCCCTTACAGCGGTGGCCTTCGCCGTCGGCCTGCTCGTGCTGCCGCTCGCCGTCGAGACGAAGGGTGAAACCCTGCCGGCCTGACCTACTCGGCGGCGACAGGTGCGCGGCGACCGTGGGAGGAATGACCCCCCTTGCGCCCGGCCTCGCTCGCCAGCTGGTGGTCCTGCGAGAAGCTGCGCTTGTCGTTGGGCACGCTACGGCCGCCCTTGCGTGCGATCTCCCGCTGCTTGTCGCGATCCATCGAGGCGAAGCCCCGTGTCGAGGACGCGCCGGTCCCGCTCGTCGCCATGGCAAACTCCTGTACGTAAGATGAACGCAAAAGCCTAACCTGCCATTCGGCGCGCAAGTTCCAGCTTGGCCGCAGCAGCTCGCATGTATCAATTCATTGATTTTTCTACATAATGTTGCATCGCGGCAATCTTGCCGGGCCAGCGGCAAAGGTCTGAGATCAGACAGGTTCCGCACAGCGGCGCGCGCGCCTTGCAGGTGTAGCGGCCGTGCAGGATGAGCCAGTGGTGAGCGTGCTGCTTGAACGTGTCCGGGATGATCCGCTCCAGTCCCAGCTCGACATCCAGCGGCGTCTTGCCGAGCGCCAAGGGAATGCGGTTCGACACGCGGAACAGGTGCGTGTCGACGGCGATCACGGCGATGCCGTAGGCGCTGTTCAGCACCACGTTGGCCGTCTTGCGACCGACGCCGGGCAGCGTCTCCAGCGCCTCGCGCGTTTCGGGCACCCGCCCGCCGAAAGCCTCGACCAGCCGCTGCGACAGTGCCACGACGTTGCGCGCCTTGGTGCGAAAGAGGCCGATCGACTTGATCAGCTCGCGCACGCGCTCCTCGCCGAGGTCGAGCATCTTCTGCGGTGTGTCCGCCAGCGCGAACAGGGCGGGCGTCGCCTTGTTGACGCCGGCATCCGTGGCCTGCGCAGAGAGCACCACCGCGACCAGCAGCGTGAAGGCGTTCAGCGAGACGAGTTCGCCCTTGGGCTCGGGATCGGCGTCGCGGAAACGCTCGAAGATCATCGCGACCGTGGCGCGCGGGACCGGCCGGGCGCGGCGGACCGGCGGCCGCTTCGGCACCTCCGCCGCAAGGGCTGCGACCTTCGGCAACGCTTTACCTTTGTCCCGCATTGGCGGAACACTAGAGGACGTCACGCGAAGGGAGAAGCATGACGCCGCCGCAGGACAGCGATCTCGACCAGGGTGCGTCCGACATGGCCGCCGATCCGGCCCCCGACCCGTCGTCGGAGCGCCTTTTCGACGTGCGCCTCGTGCCGCACCGCTCGCTCACCGCCGGCAACTTCCGCATCCTGATGGTGGTCTTCGCCGCCGCGGGGGTGTTCACCAGCGTGCCCTTCGTCGTCATGGGGGCCTGGCCGGTCGCAGGCTTCATGGGCCTCGACGTGGCGATCCTCTACCTCGCCTTTCGCGTCAATTTCGACGCTGCGCGCGCCTACGAGCATATCCTGGTGACGCCGCTCGAGCTGCTGCTGTCGAAGGTCAGCGCCAAAGGCTCACGGCGCGATTTCCGGTTTCACCCCGCCTGGACCCGGCTCGACAAGGTGGAGCACGAGGAATTCGGCGTCATGCACGTCGCGTTGCGCTCGCGCGGGCGCAGCGTGGAAATCGGCGGCTTCCTTGGCGCCGATGCGAAGGCGGATCTCGCCTCCGGTCTGATGAAAGCCTTGAACGACGCCAAGCGCGGGCCGCGCTACTCCTGAAGACCATTGCCACCGACAGGAGCGCAGCGATGCCCGGCTTTAGGGCACCGGACGATGGTTCGGAATTATTTCGCGACGCTTATGTGCCTGTCCTCGCTACGTTTTGCTTTGTTGGAGCAAGTCCACAACAGCAGACGCTGCTCTAGAAGCGCGCAAGCTCCGCCATGCGCTCGTTTGTGGCGGCAAGTTCGCTCCTCGCCATCTGCTTCAACGCGGGGTCGTCGCCGGTCATGCTGTAGGCGTCGTAGAAACCGGCGAGCTGTCGCAACGCGTTGACCTGGGTCGCCTTGTAGAGCGTGTCGAACGCGTGGCCCTTGCTCGCCGAGAGCCGGTCCAACGTGATCATCGCCGCAGGCATCAGCGCGCCGCTTCCAGGCGGCGCCGCGAAGGTGTCGTCGAGCGGCGCCTGGTCTACGGCAACCGATCGCCCTGTCACGAGATCGTTCGAGGCCACGGTCACCGGTGCGGTCTGCGCGATCTCGGGAGCCGTGCGCCTGTCGATCGTTTCGACCACGATCTCCTCGGCATTCGCTTCCTGATCGGCGAAAGCGCGCAGGCTCGTGTTCTCGGAACGGTCATTTGCCAGCGAGCTGGACCTGCTGAGGAAGAAGGCGTTGAGCCGGACGTTGGCGACGAACGCGTCGGTCTCGGTCGAGGCGGCCCTGGACGGCAAAGACCCCAGACACAGCGCAGCGAAGGCCGTTCCCAAAAGCACCATGCGCATAGATTGGCCCCCTAACTACTAAATTCTCAATTCGGCGAGAAGCTTGTAAGTTCCTGCCCAGCGGCGCGGCGAGCGTCATACGCCCAGACAGCGAAACGGCCGCTCCGGGGGCGGAAGCGGCCGTCTCATAATCGCTCGATCAAGGGGGGATCAACCGGGCGTCTGCATAAAAACCGCCTTGCTAAGGAGAAGTTCCTGGCAGCCAGGAAAAAGCTGGAGCGCTCGGCTTGACCTCGACGGTCGCTCCGGCGCACGCCGCAGCATGGCGCTTGGTCCCTTCTACCTCATCGTCGATTCGGCCGACTGGATCGCGCGCCTGCTGCCCTGCGGCGTCAGGCTGGTGCAATTGCGCGTGAAGGACGCGCCGCCCGCGATCGTCCACAGCGAAATCTCGCGCGCGGCGGCGCTGTGCCGGTCGGCCGGCGCCGATCTCGTCGTCAACGATCATTGGCGGGAGGCGATCGCGCTCGGCTGCAGCTGGGTGCACCTCGGGCAGGAAGACCTCGACACCGCCGATCTTACGGCGATCCGCCGCGCCGGCCTGAAGCTCGGGGTGTCCACCCACGACGAGGCCGAGCTCGAGCGCGCCCTGGCGCTGTCCCCGGACTACGTGGCACTCGGGCCGATCTACCCGACGCGGCTGAAGGCGATGCGCTTCGCGCCGCAGGGCCTCGACAGGCTGGCCCAATGGAAGCGGCGCCTGGGCGCGATCCCGCTGGTCGGGATCGGCGGCATCAGCCTGGACCGTGCCCCCGGCGTCCTGGCGGCCGGCGCCGACAGTGCCGCCGTCGTTACCGACATCACCCTGAACGACGACCCCGAGGACCGCGCGCGCGCCTGGGCGGGAGCCATCCGACGCGACGATTGATGCTCCGCGACAACGCGCCCTTCACAACCGTGTCACGGAAGCTATAGACTGTGGGTGTGCGAAGGGTCGGCCCCATGGATGTTGGGGCATACTGAGTGAGGTGTCCGGTTTGACGGTCCACTTCCAGCCGCTGGTGTCGCCGGAAGCCTGTCCGGCGCTGGTGCTCAACGCCGATTTTCGGCCGCTGAGCTATTATCCGTTGTCGCTATGGTCCTGGCAGGACGCGATCAAGGCGGTGTTCCTCGACCGCGTGAACATCGTCTCGAACTACGACCGCTTCGTGCGCTCGCCGACCTTCGAGATGCAGCTGCCCTCGGTGGTCTCGCTCAAGACCTACATCAAGCCGTCGCGCCATCCCGCCTTCACCCGGTTCAACGTGTTCCTGCGCGACCGTTTCACCTGCCAGTATTGTGGCGCGCGCGAGGAGCTGACCTTCGACCACGTGCTGCCGCGCTCGAAGGGCGGCACCACCACGTGGGAGAACGTCGTCGCCGCCTGCTCGCCATGCAACCTGCGCAAGGGCGACAAGCTCTGCCGCGACGTCGCGATGCATCCGGCGACCCTGCCCTACCCGCCCTCGATCAACGACCTGCATTCCGCCGGCCGGGCATTCCCGCCGAACTACCTGCACGAGAGCTGGATGGACTATCTCTATTGGGATTCCGAGCTGGAGCCGTAGCCTTTTCGGTCGATCCACTCGCCCACGACAAGCTATCCCCACCAGGCGGCGGAACGTCGGCAGCACGGCCTCGATCCGCCCGCGACGCGCTTCGAGGAAGCCCGGCACGTTCCCGACGCTCGTCAAGGCTTGTCGAGGCGCCGCCGCCGTCACGCCTTCACCCGCACCCGCTCGGCCAGCAGCGCCTTGATCCGGCTGGCGAGCGCGTCCATGGCGAAGGGCTTGGTGATGACGTGCATGCCGGGATCGAGGTGGCCGTGGCTCAGCACGGCGTTCTCGGCATAGCCGGTGATGAACAGGACCTTGAGGTCGGGACGGGCGACTCGGGCGGCATCCGCCATCTGGCGGCCGTTCATGCCGCCGGGCAGGCCGACGTCGGTGATCAGGAGATCGATCGCGACGTTGGACTGCAGGACGCGCAGGCCGGCGGCGCCGTCGGCCGCCTCGAGCGACTGGTAGCCGAGATCCTCCAGGATCTCGACGATGAACATGCGCACCGTGGGCTCGTCGTCGACGACGAGCACGCGCTCGCCATGTTCGGCGCGCGGCAGCGCGGCGTCCCTGGTCGCCTCCTGCGAGGTCTCGGCGTCGGCGTGTTCGCGCGGCAGGTAGAGGCAGACGTTCGTGCCCTGGCCGACCTCGGAATAGATCCGCGCCTGGCCGCCGGACTGCTGCACGAAGCCGAAGATCATCGACAGCCCAAGCCCGGTGCCGGCGCCGATCGGCTTGGTCGTGAAGAACGGATCGAAGGCGCGCTCGACCACGTCGGGCGGCATGCCGGTGCCGTTGTCGCTGACGCAAAGCGAGACGTACTGCCCGGCGGCGATGTCGCGATCGCGCCCGCTGCGGCCGTCGAACCAGCGGTTGGCCGTCTCCACCGTCAGCTTGCCGCCGGAGGGCATCGCGTCGCGCGCGTTGATGCAGAGGTTCAACAGCGCGTTCTCGAGCTGGCCGGCATCGATCAGCGTGTTCCACAGGCCGCCGGCGGCGACGATCTCGACGTCGATCGCCGGCCCCACGGTACGGCGCACCATCTCCTCCATGCCGGCGACCAGGCGGTTGATGTCGGTGGGCCTGGGCACCAGGGTCTGGCGCCGCGAGAAGGCCAGCAGGCGGTGGGTCAGCGACGCCGCGCGCTTGGCCGCGCCCTGGGCGGCGGCGACGAAGCGCGGAACGTCGTCGTAGCGTCCCTTCGCCGTGCGCGACTGCAGCAGGTCGAGGCTGCCGGTGATGCCTGCGAGCAGGTTGTTGAAATCATGTGCGATGCCGCCGGTGAGCTGGCCCACCGCCTCCATCTTCTGGGACTGGCGCAGCTGCTCCTGCGCCGCCATCAGCGCCGCCGTGCGATCTTCGACGAGCCGCTCCAGTTCCTCGCGCGAGCGGGCCAGGACCTCGCGGGCGTCGACGATCTCCTGGACGTCCGTGTTGGAGCCGATCCAGAGGTCGTCGCCCTCGCCGTCGATCATCGGCATGCCGACGACCTTGAACCAGCGGTAGGCACCGTCGTGCCGGCGCAGGCGATACTCGAGATCGTAGGAATGCCGGCCCGCCACCGCGCCGTGCCAATGGGCGATCACCCGCTCGTAATCGTCGGGATGGACCGCCTGCGACCAGCCATGGCCTTTGGTCTGCTCCAGGGTCTGACCGGTGTAGGCGAGCCATCGCGTGTTGGAGAAGACAACCCCGCCGTCCGCGCGCGCCGTCCAGATCAGCTGGGAGAGGTTCTCGACCACGTAGCGATAGCGCGCGTTGCTGGCGTCGAGCGCGCGGCCCTTGTCGCGTGCCTCGCGGCGGGCGGCGATCATCTCGTCTTCCGCCGCGCGGACGGCGCTGGCGGCGCGCATCGCCAGCCCGACCAGGGAGAGCGACGCCAGCATGGCGAACAGTGCCGGCCCGAAGGCCGGCTGGTAGAAGCCGAGCGCGGCACCCGCCTCGATGAGCAGCCCGGTCGCGAACGGCAGCACCAGCGCGATGACGATCAGGCGCACCAGCACCTTCGAGGCGATCGGGCGGTGCCGATAACCATGGCTCCAGCCTTCGGCCCTGCGCGTCAGCAGCATGGCTCCCGAGAGCATGCAGAGACAGGCGGCCGTGTTCAGCGCGATCGAGACGTAGGGGCCGAAATTGTAGAGCCGCTCGACGCCGTAGGTGTAGCCGATGATCGACAGGTAGCCGAGGGCACCCGGGACCACGGCAAGGGCGTGCGCCGTGCTCAGCCGCGTCCGGCCGCGCTCGCCCGCGAGGAGTGGGATGCCGCAGCCGGTCGCCAGCAGGGCGACGGCCGTCTCCGGCGACATCCGGCCCGGGAACGGCATCGAGGTCGTCGCGGGGTCGGCCACCAGCGCTTCGTCGAGGCCGAGCCGCAGCCCGGAGGCATATTCCAGCAGGGTCGCCGCACCGATCGCCGCGGCCACGAGCCCGGCGACCGCGGCCAGGCGGGGACGGGACACCAGCAGCAGGCCCGCGGCGGAGATGGCGAGCCCGAGCGCGGTGTTCGCCTTCATCGTCGTCAGGCCGGGCAGGAAGGTCTTGGCGGCATCGAGCTGCGCCGCCCAGCCGAGAGCCGCGAACCCCGCCACCAGGAGCGTCAGGCCACAAAGCGCGATCCGCACACGCCCCCCGTCACCGATCATCGCGGCATGCCATCCTGGATCTGTGAGCTGACGCCGACCTGCGACTAGACCTAGCGACAAGTCGTAGCGACTAGACCTAGCGCCAAGTCGCGCGGCCCGGAAGCCCCGGTTGGACAAAGGACCGTGACGCCGCCGCGTCGCGCTGGCGCGCCTTACGTCACGGTCGTCGCGCCTGCCGCTGCCCGCTTCGCCGCCCTCTTGCGCCGCCACGGCGCGTCGCGCTGCCAGTCGCCGGCCATGATGCTGCCGTAGGGCTCGGTCGTGTCGCGAACCTCGGCCAGGCCGAACTCCGCGATCTGCCGGCGCATCATTGCGGCGTCCTTGTAGGCGGGGCCGGCCTCTAAGCCCAAGCTCATGAGTGTTCTTCCGGTGATCTGCTGCATGTCGCCGTGCTGTCACGGAGCGCCGCGGCTCTGCAACAGCGCTTGCAACCGCATCTGCCTACTCTCTCAGCGCATCTGAAGTAGGGGCTCGCCATGCTGCAGTGCAGCGAGGACCGATGCTATTGGATCTTGAGACTTTCGGCATAGGAACTTGCGAAAATGAACGTTCGTTAATAGATCGCTCAACAGCGGACCGCCCGAGACGTGGGCGTGTGGCATAATCCGAGGCCTCTATGGATAACATTGACAGCACCCACGACTTCCATGCCGGCGACCATGTCGCGCTTCTCGAGGACGATTGGAGCATGGTCGGCCTCCAACTCATCGTTGTCGATGCCGAACCGGTGCCGGGCTCGTCGCAGTGCCTGATCCAGGCCGGCCGGGACACGGTGACCGTAAGCCGTGCGAGCCTGCGGCGCCTCTGAGGCAGGGTTGATACGCTGACGTTGGAAGGCCTGCTTCGGCGGGCCTTTTCACTTTGAACGCCGGCGCGCTGGCGGCGGCCTGGAACATGCCCTATATCCGAGACGCGGCGCTGCGGGACACGTGTGGATTTGTATTCCCGGGGCCTTATCGATCTCTAGGGAGCTGTCCCTGCCCTTGTCCGTGGACTTGGGCACACGGCGCCCACCTACGTTGTAGGTTCCCGGGGTCGATGTCCCACGGTCACTGTGGCCCGCACCCGAGTTTCGAATGACGAGCACGCTCGACAAGTTTGAATGACGAGCACGCTCGACAAGGCGGCCATACGCGCCGCCTCCCTTACTGTCCGCGCGACCGTGGATCCCGCCCTCGCCGACGCCTTCGCTGCGCGTCTCGCGCGGCTCGGCCCTGAGATCGCCGCCGGTCATGGGGCGCGAGCGGTGTCGGTGTTCTGGTCCATCAAGGACGAGCTGCCGACCCACTCGCTCTGCGCCGCCCTCCACGCCGCCGACCATGTCGTCTGTCTTCCCGTGACCGGGCGGCTGGGCACGCCGTTGACGTTCCGCCGCTGGACGCCAGACACTTCGATGGTGCCGGGCAGGATGGACATCCCCGAGCCGCCGGCCGGTGCCGAAGCGGTGGTGCCGGACCTGCTGTTCGTCCCGCTCGCCGCCTTCGACCGCCGCGGCCACCGCATCGGCTACGGCGCCGGCTTCTACGATCGCACGCTGGCGGCGTTGCGCGCAGAGAAGGAGATCGCCGCCGTCGGCCTCGCCTATGCCGCGCAGGAGGTGCTGTTCGTCCCCGCCGACGACCACGACGAGCCGCTCGACATGGTGATCACCGAGAAGGACGTGATCGTTTGCATCGCGTGATGGGTCTGCGCTGATGCGTCTCCTCTTCATCGGCGACGTCATCGGCCGCCCCGGGCGCGCGGCGGTGGCGGAGCACCTGCCAGAGCTGCGTCGCCGCTGGGCGCTCGATTGCGTGGTGGTCAACGGCGAGAATTCCGCCGGCGGCTTCGGCATCACCGAGGCGATTTGTCAGGAGTTCCTCGACCAGGGCGCCGATTGCGTCACGCTCGGCAATCATTCCTTCGACCAGCGCGAGGCGCTGGTGTTCATCGCGCGCCAGCCCAAGCTGATCCGGCCACTGAACTACCCCCCCGGCACGCCGGGCGCGGGGACGGCGCTGGTGGAGACCGCGTCCGGCGCCCGCGTGCTCGTCGTCAACGCCATGGGCCGCGTCTTCATGGACGCGATGGACGACCCCTTCGCCGCGATCGACCGCGAACTCGACGCCTGCCCGCTGGGAAGGGTCTGCGACGCGGCGATCGTCGATTTCCACGCCGAGGCGACCAGCGAGAAGATGGCCTTCGGCCACCATTGCGACGGTCGCGTCTCGCTCGTCGTCGGCACCCACACCCACGTGCCCACCGCCGACCACCAGATCCTGCCCGGCGGCACCGCCTACATGAGCGACGCCGGCATGACCGGCGACTACGACAGCGTCATCGGCATGGACAAGGCGGAGCCGGTGCGCCGGATGATCCACAAGACGCCCGGCGCCCGCTACGAGCCGGCGAGCGGCCCGGCGACGTTGTGCGGCGTCGCGGTGGAGACGGATGCCTCGGGCCGGGCCACGATGGTGGCGCCGGTGCGCATCGGCGGGCGCCTGTCGCAGGCGCGGCCGGATTGGGATCTGGGGTAGGGCGCCGCTGGGTTCAGCCGGACGAGCGTCACGCGATCGACGATCCAGGCTGTCACCGTCACCATGATCGCAGCTATGGATTCATTCCTGACTCTTGGGCGATTGCGCTTGATCGTCAAGCTTGTCATTCCCGTGGCGGTGCCGACACATGGACAGGCAAAGAGCCAAGATATTGTCGTCCCGCCTTGATGCCCGCCCGCTCCCGGACCATCGTCCCTCCCGGGAGATCGCCGCCATGTCCGTCACCACCCGCGCCGTCACCACCCGCGTCGCCTGCGCCCTCGCCGCGCTTCTCGTCCTCGCCGGGGCCGCCACGGCGCGGCCGCTGGTGCCGGCGGAGGAGCGCGACCAGCCCTATTCCGGCAACCTGCGCGCCTGCGCCGACGCCGGCGCGCTCGGCTACATTAAGGGCCAGTTCGTCAGCCGCGAGGCGGAATACTGGCACTCCGGCCTTTCCATCGTCGGCTTTGACAATGTCCACGAGATCGGCATGCGCTCCAACGGGCTCGACTACATCCCGCGGCGCTACTGCGAGGCGCGCGCGATCATGAGCGACAACAAGGTGCGCCCCGTCACCTACTCGATCGACGAGGCCGGCGCCGGCATCGGCTTCAGCGACAACGTGGTGTGGTGCGTCACCGGCCTCGACCGCGACAACAGCTTCGCCCCCGCCTGCCAGGAAGCCCGCCCCTGATGCAGCGCGCGCTGCTGGCGCTCGTCGCCGTGATCGTGGCGGGCCCGGTCCTCGCGCAGGATTGCATCCTCGACAATTGCGCCGACAAGCGACCGCCCGTCGGCGGCTCAGACCGCTACAGCCCGAACCGCTTCGGCGGCGACGATCGCTCAGGCCCGCGCGGCGCCAGCCGGCCGGGCGACTTCGCCTTCTACGTGCTCTCGCTGTCCTGGGTGCCGGGCTTCTGCGCCGTCGGCGGCGGCGACGAGAAGGGCCGCGACCAGTGCCGCCGCGGCGCAGACACCGGCTTCACCGTGCATGGGCTGTGGCCGCAATACGATCACGGCTTCCCTTCCGACTGCCGCGGCAACACCAGCCTGCCGCGCGCGGCGCTGGCCGCGACCGACGGCGTCTACCCCGACGACGGCCTGGCGCGCTACGAATGGCGCAAGCACGGCACCTGCTCCGGGCTGAGCCCGTCCGAATATTTCGCCGCCGTCAGGGGCGCGCGCGACGCCGTCACCGTGCCGGACCGCTTCAAGGATCCGCACGGCGACCAGCACCTCGCGCCAGGCGACGTCGTGCGCGCCTTCACCGACGCCAATCCGCGGCTGCGGCCGGGCATGCTCGCCGCAATCTGCCGCGGCGGCACGCTGGACGAAGTGCGGATCTGCTTCAGCAAGGACCTCAAAGGCTTCCAGGCCTGCCCCGAGGTGGTGCGCGACGGCTGCCGCAGCAGTGACATCGACGTGCCGCCGGTGCGCTGAGAGCGCCTGGCCAACCGGCATGTTAGACTAGAAAGTCCTTTGGAAACTTCGCACTAGCGGAACTCGGCCTTCGGGGCGCCGTTCCAGGCGAGGTACAAACCTGGAGGCACGCGCCATGGGCGTCGGCAATCTTCTCTATTGGGCTCTCGTCTTTCTCGTCATCGCCATCGTCGCCGGTTTCCTCGGCTTCGGCGGCGCCGCCGGTGCGGCCTCGCAGGTCGGCACCATCATCTTCTACGTCGCGATCATCCTGCTCGTGGTGTCGCTGATCATGAACTTCGTCCGGCGCTGACGCGGGCACCTTCCATCGAACGCCGGCGCGGACCATGCGCGCCGGCGCTTGTCATCGTGTGAGGTTTTGTGCGTGGTGGCCGCGACGCCACGCGGATTCTGCGCGATGACCGCCGACACCGACCTGCCCGAAGACCAGAGCCGCGCCATCGCGCAGGCCGTCCGCGAGGCGCTCGCCCGCCGGCGCCAGTCGCGACAGGCCCTCGCCGATGCCGCCCGCATCTCGATCTCGACCCTCGAGAAGGCCCTGGCCGGGCGGCGACCGTTCACCCTGGCCACCACGGTGCGGCTGGAGGAGGCGCTCGGCGTGAGCCTGCGTTCCGCCGACCGGGTGCCGCCGCCGGGCAAGGCCGTCACCTCCGCGGCGTACGCGCGCGACGGCGCCGCTTGGCTCGAGGGACGCTACCTGACGCTGCGCCCGTCTTTCGGGGCGCCGGATTCGATCTTCGCCTATTCCATCGAGATCGCCTGGGAGGCAGCCGAGGACCGCCTGGTGTTCCGGGAGGCCGAGCGGCTCGACGCGCCCTTCGCCCAGACCGGCTTCGTCTCGGTGCCGCCGCAGTCGGGCACGATCTACCTCGTCACCGACGTCCTCGGCCAGTATCGGCTCGCGATCCTGGGCAGGCCGACCATCCACGGCGAGATGTATGGGCTGCTGACGACGCTCAACGTCGGGCGTGGCGGCCAACTCACCCCCTCGTCCTGTCCCATCGCGCTGGTGCCCGAGGCGCGGCTGGGCGATGCGCCGCCGCTGTACGGACGGGTGTCGCCCTCGCAGAAGGCCGCCTACGACCTGTTCCACTCCTACCTGCGCCGCGTCGGCGACGACGGCTTCGGCACGTTCTTCCCTTGCCCGTAAGCCTGGATCCCGCCTGCGGCGCTTCGCCGGGGCAGGCGCCCGCCGGGCCCGAGCGAAGAAGATGCGGCGCCGCGCCTCTCGCCAGCGCGCACGTCTCGCCTTACGTTACAGCAAGGTCGGAGACGGCGGGATGATGGGTGC
The DNA here is from genome assembly GCA_965198715.1 of Beijerinckiaceae bacterium. GTDB lineage: Bacteria > Pseudomonadota > Alphaproteobacteria > Rhizobiales > Beijerinckiaceae > RH-AL1. The sequence goes on along the minus strand of CBDAPV010000001.1, from coordinate 1,278,921 downwards.
GAGATCGAGAACGGTGGCTCTGGCCTTCGCGGCCGCGATGATGCTGGCGAGTGCGGCTGTGGCGGAGGACTACGACCCTGGCACCAAGACGGCGCTGCAGGACATCGTCGCCAAGCAGCTGGACGCCTTTGCCCGGGGCGATAGTGCGGCGGCGGAAGTCTTCGCCGCGCCGGCGATCCGCGATCAATTTCCCGATCCGGCCAAGTTCTTCGCGATGGTCAAGGATCATTACGCGGCGCTGATCAAGCCGAAGAGCAGGACCTTCACGGGCGTGGAATCCTCGCCCCACGGTCCGTTGCAGAAGGTGACCATCGTGGCGGCCGACGGCACAGTGTGGGCGGCGATCTATTCCTTCGAGAAGGTCGAGGGCGAGTGGCGCATCACCGGTTGCGCGCTCGAGGAAGACAAGAACCAGCAGGCGATCTGATGAGCGAGAACGAGATGCAGAAATCCTTGACGCCCGAGGCGCAAAGAGCCCTTGCCGAGGCGGAGCTGCGACGGCGCGAGGCGACGGAAGCCGAAGCAGGTCCGCGCGAGATCCATGGCCGCGGCGGCAAGGAGCCGGTGCGCTACGGCGACTGGGAAATCAAGGGATTGGCCTGCGACTTCTGAGGCGGATGGCCTTGAGATGTCGGGAAGAGCGCGATCATTAGCCTCGGTCATTGCGAGCCGGAGGCCAGGCAACCCAGGGGCCGACGATGAACTCCGTCGGCTTCGGGTTGCTTCGCTCACAGTGACGGGCGAACCGGAGAAGCCCTAGGCCGCCAGGGCGGCCTTGGCCTTCTCGACGATCGCGGTGAAGGTCGCCGGCTCGCGGATGGCGAGGTCGGAGAGCACCTTGCGGTCGATCTCGATGCCGGCGCGGTTGAGGCCGTCGATGAAGCGCGAATAGGTCAGGTCCAGCGCGCGCACGGCGGCGTTGAGGCGCTGGATCCACAGCGAGCGGAACTCGCGCTTGCGCACCTTGCGGTCGCGCGTCGCATATTGCATCGAACGGTCGACGGCGGCCTTGGCGGTCCGGATGGTGTTCTTGCGGCGGCCATAGAAGCCTTTCGCCGCGCTCAGGGTCTTCTTGTGCTTGGCATGGGCGGCGACGCCGCGCTTTACGCGAGCCATGATGGCGATCCTTTCAAGATGAGGGTGTCAGGGAGGAAGCGGCTTCAGCCGTTGGGCAGGAAGTACTTCTTCACGTTGTCACCGTCGGTCTTGAACAGGACGTTGGTGCCGCGCAGGTTGCGGATCTGCTTGTTGCTCCGCTTGATCATGCCGTGGCGCTTGCCGGCCTGAGTGTAGACGACCTTGCCGGTCCCGGTAATCTTGAAGCGCTTGGCAGCGCCCGACTTCGTCTTCAGCTTGGGCATTTCGGTCTCCGTGGGTTTCTGAGGCCCATCTTGGTGTCCGGTCGGCACCAGCGCGCCGCCGCGTCTCGCGAACGAAACGAAAGAACCGCCACGGCAGCCCTTTACGGCCGGGCGGTTCGAAGCCGTCGCTTATACGCGAGGATCGACGGAAAGCAAGATCGCGCCCCGGCGCGGGGCGGCAGCCGCAGGGCCGCGACGCTTCACGGAAGGTTGCCTTCTCCCCTTGCGGGAGAAGGGGCCCGAAGGGCGGATGAGGGGTCGGGCGATCTCGATGGCGCTGTCTGCGCGGGCGACCGGGAAAGGTGACCCGACCCCTCATCCGGCGCTTCGCGCCACCTTCTCCCGCAAGGGGAGAAGGGAAGGACCGCGATCAACGGCGATCAAGCGACGCGTGGAGAATTGTCTTCTCCGATCGGACAGGTGTCCGCTCTGCGGCCCTGCACGTGCCGGGCACCGGACGTCTCGGTACTCTTGCCGAAGATGCCGTTTCCGCTAAAGTCTTCGCGCGTCCCGAGCTTCGCCTCCGGACCCACCATCCACCATCGTCGGCATCGGTCCGGGCTTCGTCTTCACGACGTCGAGCCGCGGCGTGCCCCCTCGTGTCCCGAGAGCCGACGCCTCGCGCCACCAAGCTAAAGGAGCTCACCATGACCGCACGCGCTTTCGCGCCCGAGGGGCGCCTGCAGCCGATCTTCGATCGCCTCGTCCGGCATCCGCTCGGGCCCGAGGCCGTGGAGCGATACCGGGCGGTGCTGCGCGCGCAGGCCGAAGCCGCCGCGCCGGGCTCAGGCGGGCTCACCGCTCTTCGGCGCCTTGGGCCGGCGCCAGCGGTGCTCGCGCAGGGTCTGGAAGGTGACGTAGAGCATCGGGATCAGGAAGATGCCGAGCGCCGAAGCGGCGATCATGCCGCCGAACACCGGCGTGCCGACGCCGCGACGCGAGATCTGCGCCGCGCCCTGGGCGACGACCAGCGGGTAGAGGCCGGCGATGAAGGCGATCGAGGTCATCATCACGGCGCGAAACCGCATCTTCGAGCCGAGGATCGCCGCCTCGACGATGCTGGTGCCCTTCTCGCGCTCGTCCTTGGCGAATTCGACGATCAGGATGGCGTTCTTGGCGGCCAGCGCGATCAGCACCACGAGGCCGATCTGCGCGTAGAGGTCGAGCGAGAGCCCGGCGAAAAGGATCATCGCGTAGGAGCCGGCGACGCCGACCGAGACCGACAGCAGCACCGGCACCGGGATCATCCAGCTCTCGTAGAGCGCGACCAGGAACAGGAAGGCGAAGAGCAAAGCGAGCGCCAGGATCGTGCCGGTCTTGGAGCCGGCCTCGTGCTCCTGGTAGGCGGTACCGGTCCATTCGAAGCCGTAGCCCGAAGGCAGCGTCCTGGCCGAGATGTCGGCCATGGTCTGCAGCGCCGTGCCGGAGGAGATTCCGGGGGCGGGCGAACCCTGCACCGAGATCGCCCGGTAGTTGTTGTAGCGCGTGATGATCTGCGGCCCCAGCACGATGCGGCTCGACGCCAGCGACGCCATCGGGACCATCTCGTTGGTTCGGTTGCGCACATAGATCTGGTCGATGTCCGAAGCCTGCCGCCGGTCCTGCGCCTCGCCCTCGATGTTGACCTGCCAGACGCGGCCGAAGATGTTGAAGTTGTTGATGTAGCTGCCGCCCAGCGTGGCCCCGAGCGTGTCGAAGATGGAACCGACGCTGACGCCGAGCGCCTGCGCCTTGACGCGATCGATGTCGAGGAAGATCGAGGGCGTCGTCGCGGTGTAGGTGGAGAACACCCGGGTCAGCAGCGGGCTGGCGTTGGAGGCGGCGAGCAGCCCCTGCATGACGCTGGCGTTCTGTACCGGATCCTGCCCCTCCAGCGCCTCGAGGACGTATTCGAAGCCGCCCGAGGTCGAGAGGCCGATGATCGGCGGCAGGTTGAAGGCGATGATGTTGGCCTCGCGGATGCTCGAGGCGTCGGCGAAGACCTTGCGGATCAGCGCCTGGGCAGAGTCGCCCGGCGCCGTGCGCTCGGCGAACGGCTTCAGCTTGACCACCATGAAGCCGTTGTTGGCCTCGTTGGCGGCGTCGAGCAGCGAGAAGCCGGTCACCGCGAAGGTCTTGTCGACCTGCGGGTAGGTCTTCATCAGCGCCTCGACCTTCTTCACCACGGCCTGGGTGCGCGCCACCGAGGCCCCGTCAGGCAGCTGCATCGACACGAAGAAGGCGCCCTGGTCCTCCTCCGGCAGGAAGCCCGCCGGGGTGATCGAGGACAGGACGTAGATGCCGGCGCCCACGCCGAGCACCACGAGCACGGACACCGCCGCCACCGCGACCAGCCGGCGCACCGTCCAGGCGAAGCCGTCGCGCACGTGGTCGATGCCGCGCATCAGGTAGCCCATGATGCCGCGCCGCGGCCCGCCGTGTCGGAGGAAGATCGAGCACAGCGCCGGCGACAGCGTCAGCGCGTTCAAGGCCGAGATCAGCATCGCCACGGAGATCGTCACGGCAAACTGGCGGAACAGCTGGCCGGACACGCCGGGGATGAAGGCGATCGGCACGAACACCGAGAGCAGCACCAGCGAGATCGCCACGATCGGCGCGGTGATCTCGCCCATCGCCTTCTTGGTACAGTCCGCCACGGAGAGCTCGGGCTCCTCCTCCATGACGCGCTCGACATTCTCGACCACCACGATGGCGTCGTCGACGACGATACCGATGGCCAGCACCAGGGCGAGCAGCGACACGGTGTTGGCGGAATAGCCGATGGTGAGCAGCACGGCGAAGGTGCCGATGAGGCTGACCGGCACCGCGACGGCGGGGATGATGGTGGCGCGCAGCGAACCCAGGAAGAGGAACACCACGAGTACGACGAGCACGAAGGCCTCGATGAGCGTGCGGATGACCTCGCCGATCGTGTCCTTCACGAAGGTCGTGGTGTCGTAGACGACGGTGGTCTTCAGGCCCTCGGGAAAACGGGTCTTGAGCCCGTCCAGCGTCTTGTCCATGGCGGCGGCGGTGGAGACGGCGTTGGCGCCGGGCGAGAGGTAGATGCCGATGGCCACCGCCGGCTTGCCGGAGAGCGAGCTCTCGGTGTCCTCGTTCTGGGCGCCGAGCTCGACGCGGGCGACGTCCTTGATCTTGAGGTTGGAGCCGTCCGGGTTGGCGCGCAGCACGATCTCGCCGAACTGCGCCGCCGTGGTAAGCCGGCCGGTGGTCTGCAGGTTGATCTGGTACTGCTGGTTGTCGGGCACCGGGCGCGCGCCGATGCGGCCGATGGCGGCCTGGTTGTTCTGCGACTGGATCGCGGCGGTGATGTCGGAGGGCGCGAGGTTCAGCGCCGTGAGGCGCTGGATGTCGAACCAGATGCGCATGGAATAATTGAGCTTGCCGAACAGCAGCGCCTGGCCGACGCCCGGCGTCCGCGAGATCGCGTCCAGCACGTTGATCACCGCGTAGTTCGTGATGAACAGCGGGTCCTGCTTGCCGTTTTCGGAATACAGCATCATGAACTGCAGCACGGCGGACGAGCGCTTCTGCACCGTCAGCCCCTGCAGGGTGACCTGGGCCGGCAGCTGCGACTGCGCCGTCTGCACGCGGTTGTTGACGTTGACGGTGTCGATGTCCGGGTTGGTGCCGAGCGCGAACGACACGGTCAGCGTGTAGCTGCCGTCGTTGCCCGAGACGGATTTCATGTAGATCGACTGGTCGACGCCCACGACCTGCGCCTCGATAGGCTGGGCGACCGCCTCCTCGACGACCTGGGCGGAGGCGCCGGGATAGTTCGCCGAGACCTGCACCTGCGGCGGCACGATGTCGGGGAACTGCGACAGCGGGATCGCCCGCAGCGCCAGCGCGCCGGCGAGCGTGATCACGATCGCGATGACGATGGCGAGGCGGGGGCGGTCGACGAAGATCGAAGAAAACATGCTGTCGCCCTCCCCTCCGCCTCAGGGCGACTTGAGATCGGGCGACTTGAGATCGGGCGACTTGGAGTCGGGCGACTTGGGATCGGGCGGCTGCGGCGTCGGCAGCTGCGGCGTCACCGCCGCGCCGTTCTTCACCCTCTGCACGCCCTCGCTCACGATCAGCTCGCCCACCTTGAGGCCGCTGGTGACGGCGGCGACGGCCGGCGTCGAGGTGCCGAGCTTGACGTCGCGGCGCGTGGCCTTGTTGTCGGCGCCGACGACGTAGACGTAGTCGCCCTGCTGGTCGAGCAGCACCGCCGAGCGCGGGATCGCCAGCACCTCGACCGGCTTGACGCCCTCGAGCATCACGGTGACGAACTCGTTGTCGTAGAGCTCGCGGATGCGGCCTGTGGAATCGGGGATGTCCAACGTCGGGTTGGGGATGTCGCCGCGCAGCACGATCGTGTCCGTGCCGGTCGCCACCGTGTTGTCGACGAAGTTCAGCTTGCCGGCCTGCTTGTAGACCTTGCCGTTGGGCAGCCGCACCTTGATCGTCACGGCGTCGAAGCCGCCGTTGCCGGCGTACTTGTCGCGCAGCTGGAGCAGCGTGCGCACCGCCACCGGAAAGGCGACGTACATCGGATCCTGGCTGACGAGCGTCACCAGCGTGCCCGACGAGCCCGAGACCACGTTGCCGGGCGTGATCCTGGTGAAGCCGAGCTTGCCGTCGATGGGCGCGGCGATGCGCGTGTAGTCGAGGTTGATCTGCGAGGTCTGGACGCTGGCCCTGGCGCCGAGCAATTGGGCCGCCAGCGCCTTCTCCGCCGCGGTGGCGGCGTCGAGCGTCGACTGCGCGCCGGCGTTGGTCTTGAGCAGCGCGCTCGCCCGCTCCTCGGCGAGGTTGGCGTTGGTGAGCTGCGCCGCGTACTGGTCGGCGACCGCCTTCTTGGCATCGAGGTCGGCCTGGAATGGCGGCCGCTCCAGCTCGTAGAGCAGGGCGCCCTTCTTGACCTCGGCACCGTCGGCGAAATCGACCTTCTCCAGGTAGGCGGTGACGCGGGCGACGATCGAGACCCTGCCGATCGCCTCGATGCGGCCGATGAATTCGGTCGACTCGGTGATCGGCTTCATCTCGACCTTGATGACGCCGACCGACGGCGGGCCGCCCGGCTTGCCCTGTGCGCCGGCGGGAACAATGCCCGCCGCCGCCAGGGCGAGCGCCAAGACGAGCGCCAAGGCGGAGATCACGGCCGCGCGGTGCGGATCAGGCCACGGCGATCGGGTTCGGACTGCGCATAACATTGGCGTTCGTAATGGGGGAACGATCCCATCGAAGCAAGGTTTTTGCGGCGTCCCCCCGACGGGAGCTGCCGGCGAGCAATTCTCGATGCGGAGGAGTCTTAGTCGACACATGGCGGATCGCGATCGACGGGACGCGCCACCGCTACCGGAGACTTTTGTGGCAGCAGACGTGGCGATCGACTTCAAGGTCCTGTTCGATGCCGCGCCTACGCCGCTGATGGTGCTGGCTCCGGATTTCACCATCGTCGAGGTGAACGGGCGCTACGCGAGCCTGGTCGGCGAGAGCCGTGACGCGCTGGTCGGGCGTCACCTCTTCGAGGCGTTCGCCGGCGATGACGTCGGCAAGCGCCAGCTTCGCCAGTCACTGGACCGCGTCCTGGCGACCGAAGCGGTCGATCTGCTGCCGGTGCTGCGCTACCCTCTCCTCTCGGGCGACCGCACCGAGCTGGTGGAACGCTATTGGAGCTGCTCTCACGTGCCGATCCGCGGTTCGGCAGGCAAGCTCGCCTTCATCCTGCAGCAGAGCCAGGACGTCACCGACATCCACAGCAAGGTCCGCGGTAACCTGGACACCGAGGAGATCGCGACCGACGTGCTCGGCCGCGCCGAGCGGGTGCAGGCCCTCAACGTGTCGCTGCTCGCCGAGAGCGCGCAACTGCGCAACCTCTTCATGCGCTCGCCGAGCTTCATGTGCCTGCTGAAGGAGCCGGACTACCGTTTCGAGCTGGTCAACCCGGCCTTCACCGCGCTGGTCGGCCAGCGCGAACTGATCGGGCGGACCTTCCGCGAGGCCATCCCCGAGGCAGACGGGCAGCTCTACCTCGACATGCTCGACAAGGTGTACGCCACCGGCGAGGCCTTCGTCGGCAAGCAGATGCGGGCCGAATTCGAGCAGGTGCCGGGCGAGGGGCCGCGGGAGGTCTTTATCTCGTTCGTGTTCCAGCCGATTTTCGACGACGACGGCAAGGTCGGTGCCATCTTCGTCGACGGCAACGATGTCACCGATCACGTCCGCGCCGAACGGTCCCAGGCGCTTCTGGTGCGGGAGTTGCACCATCGGGTCCGCAACACGCTGGCAACCGTGCAGGGCGTGATGAACTCGACGGCACGGACCGCCGAGACGATCGAGGATTACCAGTGGGCGTTCTCCGGCCGCATCTCGTCTCTGGCGCGAACGCACTCGTTGCTGACCGAGGAGATCCAGCAATTCGTCTCGTTCCCGAACCTGCTGCGGCAGGAGATCGGCGCCTATGCCGAAGGCTCGACGGATCGCGTGATCCTCGAAGGGCCGGACGTCGAGCTGCCGTCGCAGCTGGCGGTGCCGCTCGGCATGACGATCCACGAACTGGCGACCAATGCCTTTCGCCACGGCGCCCTCAGCGCGCCGGACGGGCGGGTCACGGTGGCCTGGTTCGTCACGCCATCGAAGGACAAGCGCATCCTCACCTGCCGCTGGACGGAAACGGGCGGCCCGACGGTGACGCCGCCCGCCCGCCAGGGGTTCGGCTCCATGATCCTCACCCGCGTCCTCAGCCAGCAGATCGGCGCCAAGGTGGACGCGAGCTACTCGCCCAAAGGTTTCGAGCTGCGTGCCGACATCCCGTTGGTCATCGAACGGGCCTGACCTAGTTACCTGCCGGGCGCCGGCACGGCGACAGCTCGCATGCAGGACCCGAAAGGGTCCAAGGACCGCCGTCACGCCGACGGGTCAACACGAAGGAGGTCGCCGATGGCCAACGCAGCAATCGCCCGCACCGATCAGCCGGACATGGACGAGGACCACCTCGACCTGCTGGCGATCAACACCATCCGCACCTTGGCGATGGACGCCGTGCAGAAGGCCGAGAGCGGTCATCCCGGCACGCCGATGGCCTTGGCGCCGGTCGCCTTCACCCTGTGGAACAAGGTGCTGCGCTACGACCCGGCCGACCCGACCTGGCCCAACCGCGACCGCTTCGTGCTCTCGGTCGGCCACGCCTCGATGCTGCTCTACGCGCTGCTCAACCTCGCCGGCGTCAAGACCAAGGCGGGCGGCAACGAGGCGGCCGTGACGATCGAGGACATCAAGAAGTTCCGCCAGATCGACAGCCGCACGCCGGGACACCCGGAATACGGCTTCACCGTCGGCGTCGAGACCACCACCGGGCCGCTCGGCCAGGGCTGCGGCAATTCCGTCGGGATGGCGATGGCGTCGCGCTGGATGGGCGCGCGCTACAACAAGCCCGGCGCCACGGTCTTCGACTACGACGTCTACAACTTCTGCTCGGACGGCGACCTGATGGAGGGCGTGGCTTCCGAAGCGGCGTCGCTCGGCGGCCATCTCGGCCTGTCGAACCTCTGCTGGATCTACGACGACAACAAGATCACCATCGAGGGCGACACGCCGCTGGCCTTCAGCGAGGACGTCGGCAAGCGCTTCGAGGCCTACCAGTGGAATGTCATCCACGTCTCCGACGCCAACGACACCGGCAGCTTCCTCAAGGCGCTGCACGCCTTCAAGGCCGAGACGAAGCGCCCGACGATCATCATCGTGCATTCGATCATCGGCTACGGCTTCCCGACCAAGGCCGGCACGCACAAGGCGCATTCCGACGCGCCGGGCGAGGAGGAGATCCGCGGCGCCAAGAAGAGCTACGGCTGGCCGGAGGATGCGCAGTTCCTGGTGCCCGACGGCGTGCACGAGCATTTCGATGCCGGGATCGGCCGCCGCGGCGCCGAACTCAACGCGAAGTGGAAGAAGACCTTCTCCGGCTATCGCGAGGCCAATGGCGAACTGGCCGGCGAGATCGACCACATCCTGAACAAGACCATGCCGAAGGGCTGGGACAAGGTGCTGCCGGTGTTCCCGGCCGACGAGAAGGGCATGGCCTCGCGCATCGCGTCCGGCAAGGTGATCAATGCGGTCGCCCCTGCCGTACCGTGGTTCATCGGCGGCTCGGCCGATCTCGCGCCCTCGACCAAGACCAACATCGACGGCATGAAGAGCCTCGAGCGCGACACGCCCGACGGCCGCAACATGCATTTCGGCATCCGCGAGCATGGCATGGGCGCGATCTGCAACGGCATGGCCGTATGCGGTCTGCGCGCCTTCGGCTCCACCTTCCTCGTCTTCTCCGACTACATGCGGCCGCCGATCCGGTTGTCGGCGCTGATGGAGCTGCACAACTTCACAGTCTTCACCCACGACTCGATCGGCGTGGGCGAGGACGGGCCGACCCACCAGCCCATCGAGCAGGTGCCGAGCCTGCGCGCGATCCCCGGCCTGCTCACGTTCCGCCCCGGCGACGCCAACGAGGTGGCGGAGAGCTACCGCGTCATCCTCGAGCAGGAGCACCATCCCTCGGTGCTGATCCTCAGCCGGCAGAACATGCCCACTCTCGATCGCACCCAGTACAAGTCGGCCGCGGGCGTCGCCAAGGGCGCCTACGTGCTCGCCGACGCCGAAGACGGCAAGCCGCAGGTGATCCTGATGGGCACGGGCACCGAACTCACGCTCTGCGTCGGCGCCTACGAGGCGCTCAAGAAGGAAGGCATCGGCGCCCGCGTCGTGTCCATGCCCTGCTGGGAGCTCTTCGAGATGCAGGACGACGCCTACCGCAACAGCGTCATTCCGCCGGAGATCAAGGCGCGCGTCAGCGTCGAGCAGGCCGCCACCATGGGCTGGGAGCGCTACACCGGCGCCACCGGCGAGATGATCGGCATGCATTCGTTCGGCTCGTCGGCGCCGCTGAAGGACCTGCTCAAGAAGTTCGGGTTCACACCGGACAAGGTCCTCGAGGCGGCTCACAACCAGATGAAGCTCAACAAGGCTTCGTAGCGCCGGTCGCCAAGGACCGCGTCGCGCAAACAGGGAGATCAGGATGCAGCTCGGTGTCGTCGGCTTGGGCCGTATGGGTGGGAACATCGCGCGGCGGCTGAAACGCGCCGGGCACGACATCGTGGTCTTCGACCTTTCGCAGGACGCCGTGAAGAAGCTCTCGGGCGAGGGCATGACCGGCTCGTCGAGCCTCGACGATCTGCGCGAGAAGCTGACGGCGCCGCGTTCGATCTGGGTGATGCTGCCCTCGGGCAAGATCACCGAGGACACGATCATGGACCTCGGCGAGCACCTCGAGGCCGGCGACACCATCATCGATGGAGGCAACACCTTCTACAAGGACGACATCCGCCGCGCGCAGGTGCTGCAGAAGAAGGACATTCACTACGTCGATGTCGGGACGTCGGGCGGCGTGTGGGGCCTCGAGCGCGGCTATTGCATGATGATCGGCGGCGACGACGAGGCGGTCGAGCGCATCGACCCGATCCTCAAGGCGCTGGCGCCGGGCAAGGGCGACATCGAGCCGACCAGGGGGCGCGGCAACCACGATCCGCGCGCCGAGGAGGGCTACCTGCATTGCGGCCCGGCCGGCTCCGGGCACTTCGTGAAGATGGTCCACAACGGCATCGAGTACGGGATGATGCAGGCCTATGCCGAGGGCTTCGACATCATCAAGAACAAGGCGTCCAAGGACCTGCCGGAGGACCAGCGCTTCACGCTGAACACCGCCGACATCGCCGAGGTCTGGCGGCGCGGCAGCGTCGTGGCATCATGGTTGCTGGACCTCACCGCGATCGCGCTGGCGGAAGACCAGACGCTGGCGAACTACACCGGCAACGTGTCCGATTCCGGCGAGGGTCGCTGGACGATCGAGGCGGCGATCGAGGAGGCGGTGCCCGCCGAAGTCCTGTCCGCCGCGCTCTACGCGCGGTTCCGCTCCCGTCAGGTCCACACCTACGGCGAGAAGCTTCTTTCCGCGATGCGCTTCCAGTTCGGTGGTCACCTGGAGCTCAACAACAACACGACCGAGAAATCCTGACCGCCAAGCCCGAAAGCGAGGCCCCATGAACGAGATGCCATTCCAGAAGGCGCAAAAGACGGCGACCGGCACCGCCGTCGCGCCACCCTGCACCTTCGTGATCTTCGGGGCCTCAGGCGACCTCACCAAACGGCTGTTGATGCCGGCCATCTACAACCTCGTCAACGAGGGGCTGCTCAACGAGGACTTCCAGATCGTCGGCATCAACCGCGGCGAAGCCGGCGACGTGGCGTTTCGCGACAAGCTCCTCAAGGAGATGACCGACATCATCGAGGCCGGCCACGGCGAGTCCGGCAGGATCACGGTGGACGTCCCGGCCCGCGCCTGGCTCGGGCAGCGCATCCACCATCTCAGCGGCGACGTGACCGACGAGGGCATGTTCCTCGACCTGCGCCGGCGCCTCGACGAGCTGAGCAAGGACAAGACGCACAAGAACGTCGTCTTCTATCTCGCAACAGCGCCGCAGTTCTTCGGGCCCATCGTCGAGGGATTGGGCAAGGTCGGGCTGACGCAGCAGGGCGAGGACCAGTTCCGCCGCATCATCATCGAAAAGCCCTTCGGCACCGACCTCAAGTCGGCGCGCGAACTCGACCAGCAGATCCTCGGCATCGTCGACGAGAGCCAGATCTTCCGCATCGACCATTTCCTCGGCAAGGAGACGGTGCAGAACATCATGGTGCTGCGCTTCGCCAACTTCATGTTCGAGCCGATCTGGAACCGCGACCACATCGACAGCATCCAGATCACCGCCGCCGAGACCGTCGGCGTGGAGACGCGCGGGAAATTCTACGACAAGACCGGCGCGTTGCGCGACATGCTGCCCAACCACATGTTTCAGCTGCTCGCGATGATGACGATGGAGGCGCCGAACTCGTTCGATGCCGACGCGGTGCGCGCCGAGAAGGCCAAGGTCATCGAGGCGATCCGGCGGATGACGCCAGAAGAGGCGGTGAAGAACTCGGTGCGCGGCCAGTACGTGTTCGGCGAGGTCAAGGGGAAGCCGATGCAGGCTTACCGTCAGTCGCCCGACGTCGACAGCAAGAGCCGCACCGAGACCTATGTCGCACTGAAGCTCTTCATCGACAATTGGCGCTGGGCCGACGTGCCCTTCTACATCCGCACCGGCAAGGGCATGACGGCGCGCAAGACCGAGATCGCGATCCAGTTCAAGAAGGCGCCGGGCGTGCTGTTCCGCAACGTCGACCAGGGGCAGCTCTCGAATTCGCGCATGGTCTTCCGCATCCAGCCCGACGAGGGCATCCAGATGCGCTTCTCGGCCAAGCAGCCCGGCCGCAAGATCAAGCTCTCCGACGTCAACATGAACTTCCGCTACTCGGATTACTTCAAGTCGGCGCCCTCGACCGGCTACGAGACGCTGCTCTACGATTGCCTGATCGGCGATGCCACGCTGTTCCAGCGCGCCGACAACGTCGAGGCCGGCTGGGCCGTCGTGCAGCCGCTGCTCGACGCCTGGGCGGACGGGCAGGACCAGGTGCACTGGTACGAGGCCGGCTCGGCCGGGCCGACCGAGGCCGACGACATGCTCGCCCGCGACGGGCGCAAGTGGCTGAAGCTTTGACCGGAGAGGCCGGCGGCGGGCGTATCTCGCTGCTGGTCTCGGATATCGACGGTACGCTCGTCACCAACGACAAGAGCGTCACCGAAGCCGTCACCGTCGCGGCGGCGAAGCTCGAGCCGGCGGGCGTGCACCTTTCTTTGGTGTCGAGCCGGCCGCCGATGGGTTTCGCCGAACTCAGCCGGCAACTCGGGCTGAAGGCGCCGCTCGGCGCCTTTAATGGCGGCGCGATCCTCGAGCCGGACCTGAGCATCATCGAGAAGCTCAGCGTGCCGGCCGCCGACGCGCGGATCGCTCTCGACGCCTTCACCGAGTTCGGGATCGACGGCTGGGTGTTCTCCTTCGAGCGCTGGTACGTCACCGATCCCGACGGCGCGCTGGTGTCGAAGGAGACACGCACCATTTGCCACGATCCCGTGGCGGTGCCGACCTTCGCGCCGCTGCTCGGGGAGGTCGGCAAGCTTGTCGGCTCGTCCCGACACCACGACCGCGTCGCCGCCTGCGAGGCGGCGTTGGCGCAGCGCCTCGGGACGGACACGACGGCCAGGCGCTCGCAGCCCTACTATCTCGACGTCACCCCGGCGAAGTCCGACAAGGGCTATGCCGTCACCCGCATCGCCGCCATCCTCGGCGTGCCGATCGGCGAGGTTGCCGTCATCGGCGACATGTCCAACGATCTGCCGATGTTCGACGTCGCGCCGCACCGGATCGCCATGGGCAACGGCATCGAGGCGCTGAAGAGCCGGGCGAGCTTCGTGACTGATAGCAACGAGCACGACGGTTGGGCCGTCGCGATCGAGCGCTATGTCCTGCCGCGTGCGGCCTCAGCCGCACGATAGGCCGAGGACGACGCATGCCCCGCGACCCCAAGCGCATTTCCCTGTTCCTCGCCGACGTCGACGGCACGCTCGTGACCCACGAGAAGGTGCTGACCGCGCGCGCCAGGCAGGCGGTCGAGGCCCTGAAGGCGGCCGGCATCCGCTTCGCCATCACCTCGGGCCGGCCCCCCAAGGGCATGGCGATGGTCATCGGCCCGCTCGCCATCGATACGCCGATCGCCGGCTTCAACGGCGGCCTCTTCACCGATGCGATGCTCAAGCCGATCGAGGAGCGCAAGGTGCCGGCCGACATCGCCAGGCAAGTGGTGGCGATGATCGAGGCGGCCGGGCTCGACGCCTGGCTCTACGCCGGCAACGATTGGCTGGTGCACAAGCTGGACGCGCCCCACGTCGCGCGCGAGCAGCGCACGGTGCAGTTTCCGCCGCAGGTGGTGGCCGACTATGCCGACCGTTACGACGAGGTGGTGAAGATCGTCGGCGTCAGCGACGATCCCGACGCGATCCACGCCTGCACTCAAAAGGTGCACGAGGCCTTCGGCGACCGCGTCACCGCCGCGCTGTCGCAACCCTACTACCTCGACGTGACGCACCCCCAGGCCAACAAGGGCGGCGTGGTGCTGGCCCTGTCCAAGCGCCTCGGCATCCCTGTCGAGGAGATCGCCACGATCGGCGACAGCGAGAACGACACCTCGATGTTCAGGAAGAGCGGTTTCGCCATCGCCATGGGCAATGCCGACGCCGAGACCCGGGCGCAGGCCGACGTCGTCGTCGCCGATTGCGACAGCGAGGGCTTCGCCGAAGCGGTCGAGACATACATCCTGCCCCGAGCGAAAGGAAAGCGTTGATGCCGCAGACCAAGCTGCCCGAGGCCAAGGTCGAGATCAGCCCGGACAAGGTCTCGCTCTCCGAGTGTTTCGCCGACTGGCTGGTCGCGCGCCACGAGGCCTCGACCGGGCCTTTCGCGCTCAACCTCTCGGGCGGCTCGACGCCGAAGTCCATCTACGCGCTGCTGGCGAGCGAGGCCTATCGGCGCAAGTTCGACTGGGAACGCATCCACGTCTTCTTCGGCGACGAGCGCTTCGTGCCGCCCGATCATCCCGACAGCAATTATCGCATGGCGCGCGAGGCGATGCTGTCGAAGGTGCCGATCCCGGAGGAGAACGTCCACGCCGTGCCGACGCATGGCGACGATCCCGCGGCCTGCGCGGCGGAATACGAGCGGACGCTGAAGCGCTTCTACGGCAAGGACACGATCGACATCCCGCGACCGCTCTTCGCCGTCACGCTGCTCGGCCTGGGCGACGATGGGCACACGGCGTCGCTGTTTCCCGGCACTGCGGCGCTGAGCGAGCGCATCCTGTGGGTCACCGCGGTCGTGGGTGCCAAGCCCGAGCCTCGCATCACCATGACCTACCCCGTGCTGGGCTCGAGCCGATTCGTGGTGTTCCTCGTCGCCGGCGCCGGCAAGCGCGAGATGCTGGGCCGCCTGCTCGACGGCGATCGTTCCATCCCCGCGGGGCAGGTCACCTCCGTGGGCGACCTCACCGTGTTCTGCGACGAGGCGGCGCTCGGCAAGGCGTTGTAGGCGATCAGCGCCCGGGGGCGCGCCCTTCGGCCGGCAGGCTCATAGGCCGCCGCGCGCCCAGATCAGGCATTCGCCCGCCATGTAGCCGGCGATGACCACCCCAAGCGTGACCAGCCAGAAGTTCAGCTGGCTCATCACGTTCTTGCCTTGGCCGACCCGTTTCGGTTTCTTCATGAGGCCCTCGCGGTGCTTTGAGTTTCGCGCAGACTGACAGCGTTTGGTCAGGCGCGCCAACATTGTCTTGCGCG
Organism: Beijerinckiaceae bacterium; assembly: GCA_965198715.1. Lineage (GTDB taxonomy): Bacteria > Pseudomonadota > Alphaproteobacteria > Rhizobiales > Beijerinckiaceae > RH-AL1. The sequence goes on along the minus strand of CBDAPV010000001.1, from coordinate 1,263,252 downwards.
GCAAAGCGCGGCGGGCGGAAGGCGGACCGACGCTTTAATTCGGCCGCGGCGCGGCGCAAAGCGCGACGCGGGGCGCCGCGATCAGCGCCGCCACCTCGCGGCGCACCTCCGGCAGAACCTCGGCCTCGAACCAGGGATTCTTCTTCAGCCAGCCCGAGTTCCGCCAGGAGGGATGCGGCAGGGCGAACACCCGCGGCTTGTCGCCGAGATGGTCGCGCCAGGCGCGCACCAGGTCCTCGAGCTTCATTCCCGCCGGCAGCGCGCGGCCGAGGCGACGAAAATGGTAGAGCTGCGCGTAACGACCTATGGCGAGGATCAGCTCGACCTGCGGCATCAGCGCGAAGAGGCGATCGTGCCATTCCTCGGCACATTCCCGGCGTGGCGGCAGGTCGCCCTTGTCGGGCGTGTGGCCGGGGAAGCAGAAGCCCATCGGCCCGATCAGCACGTTGCGCTCGTCGTAGAAGGCGGGCCGGTCGACGCCCATCCAGAAGCGCAGGCGGTCTCCGGAGGGATCGTCGAAGGGCAGACCCGAATTATGCGCGCGGATGCCCGGCGCCTGGCTGGCGATCAGCAGTCGCGCGCGCGTGTTGACCTTCAGGATCGGTTTCGGCTCCTGCGGCAGTCGCGCGCCGTAACGGGGGACGTCGCGACACACGCGGCAGCCGCGGATCGTGTCGGCCAGGGCCGCGGCAGGGTCGACATCGATCGACGGTGGGTCTGCGAGCACGCGGGCCGGGCGAGTCATCGCTCTCATTAACGTGACCACCCGCCGCCGCGCCAGGGGCGCCTCGTCGCGGCTGGGGAAACCCTGCCTTTGCCGTTAATTTGACCCTTTTGGTCAGCCTCGCGTTAACCTTTTGATCGTCATGGTCCCTGGTGCGTTTCAACCTGCGACCTGGTCCATGACCGAAGTCACCGCGGAAATGATCGAGCGCGGCCGGGGCGCCGACCCCGCGATCGCGGCGGAACGGCGCCGGCGGGCCCGCGACGTCCGCGATGCGCGCGAGAAGCTCACGTCGTCCTCGGGGGGACACCGCGCCTTCGATCTCGAGCTGCTGCGCCTCTACGCCGCGCGCCGCAAGGCGTCGATGCCGTGGCTCGCGGTGCTCGGCGCCGCCTTCCTGCTGGTGCTGGTCGAGTGGCACGCCAAACCCGCGGCGTTGATCTGCGTCGCCTTCAACGCCTCCGCCATCCTGTCGAGCTGCGCGCTGGCCGAGCGTTTCCTGCGCCGCCCCGCCACGACGACCGATGTCGGACGCTGGGAGCGGATCTTCGTCATCGCCGAAGTCACGCAGGGCGGTCTCTGGTCGATGGTCGTGGTGCTGGCCTGCGGCGGCGGCGATCCTCGCCTCGGCACCTTCTCTCTCGTCGCGCTGGTGCTGATCGCGGGCATCAACGCCACCGTCACCGCCTCCATTCCAGCGGCCGTGTACGGGGCGCTGCTGCCGGTGACGGTCGCGGTCGTCGCGGTGTTGCGCCCGGCCAGGCTCACCGGACCCGATGCGCTGCTCGCCGCGCTCGCGCTCGTGACGCTGGCCTATTTCGTGGTGCTCGCCCGCAACCTGCGCGTGGCGGCGCTGCAGTCCCTGAGCTTCCAGGCCGAGAAGGACGACCTCATCGCCGAACTCGAGCGCTCCAAGGCCAACAGCGACCTCGCCCGCCACCGCGCCGAGGAATCGAACCTCGCGAAGTCGCGGTTCCTCGCCACCATGAGCCACGAGCTGCGCACGCCGCTCAACGCCATCCTCGGCTTCTCCGAGGTGATGAAGACCGAGCTGTTCGGCACCCATCTCGTCCCCGCCTACAAGGAATACGCCAGCGACATCCACTCGAGCGGCGAGCACCTGCTGATCCTCATCAACGAGATCCTGGACCTTTCGCGGGTGGAGGCCGGCCGCTACGAGCTGCGCGAGGAGCCCGTCGACCTTCGCGCCGTGCTCGAGGAGTGCCGCCATCTCCTGGCGCTGCGCGCCAAGAAGAAGGGCATCATCATCCAGGAAGACCTCGGTGCCGAGCTGCCGCGGCTCTGGGCCGACGCGCGCGCGCTGCGCCAGGTGGCGTTGAACCTGCTCTCGAACGCCATCAAGTTCACGCCCCAGGGCGGCAGCGTCTGCCTGTCGTTCGGCTGCACGGAAGATGGCCGGCAGTTCTTCTCCGTCGCCGACACCGGGCCGGGCATCCCCGACTCGGAGATACCGGTGATCATGTCGTCGTTCGGCCGCGGCTCCTTCGCGCAGAAGACGGCGGAGGAGGGCTCCGGCCTCGGCCTGCCCATCGTCAAGGGGCTGGTCGAGCTGCACGGCGGCACCTTCACGCTGACCTCGCGCATCCGCGAAGGCACCACCGTCACGGTGCATTTCCCGCCGGAGCGGGTGCTCAGCGTGCTGCCGGCACTCGCGGTAGAGACGCGGACGCTCCGCGACGCGGCGTAATTCCGCTCCGGCGAAACGATGAGGGGTAAGCCCTTCTCCCCTTGCGGAGAAGGTGGCGCGAAGCGCCGGATGAGGGGTCGGGAAACCCCTCCCGATTGTGGGCTTTTGCATCGAGACGACCAGCCGGAAAGGTTGCCCGACCCCTCATCCGCCCTTCGGGCACCCCGGATCAAGTCCTGGGCAGGCTCTTCTCCCGCAAGGGGAGAAGGGATCGTCCGGCGAAAACACGGCGCTTATCGTTGGCCCTCGGGGCCGCGCCCGGCCTCTACATGCCGAGGCCGAGCGCGCCGCCGCTCTTCAGGTTGCGATAGCGCGACAGGGCCTGCAGCGGGAAGAACTTGGGATAGCCATCGTAGCGCAGGTAGAAGACGCGGGGAAAGCCGGTTGCGGTGTGCCTGTCCTCGGGCCAGAACCCGTCGACGCCCTGGGTCTCTTCCAGGAAGGCGATGCCGCGGCGGACGGCCGCGTTGTCGAGACGGCCGACGGCCATCAGCCCCATCAAGGCCCACGAGGTCTGCGAGGCGGTGCTCGGCGCCAGCTTCAGCCCGTCGTAGACGCGCGCGTATCCGGTATCGTCCTCACCCCAGCCGCCATCGGGGTTCTGCACCGATTCGAGCCAGGCCACGGCCTTGCGGATGGCGGGATGGTCGCGGTCGAGGCCCACCGCGCCCAGCGCACACAAAGCCGACCACGTCCCATAGACGTAGTTGACGCCCCAGCGGCCGAACCAGCTGCCTTCCGGGTGCTGCTCGGCGAGCAGGTAGGCGAGGCCGCGGCGCAGAGGCTCGCTGGTGCCGACCCGCTCGCCGAGTTGCGACAGCATCGAGATGCAGCGCGAGGTCACGTCGGCGGTCGGCGGGTCGAGCAGCGCGCCGTGGTCGGCGAACGGGATGGCGTTCAGGTAGTAGGAGGTGTTGTCGGCATCGTAGGAGGCCCAGCCGCCGTTGCGGCTCTGCATGCCATGCACCCACTCGACCGCGCGGGCGATCGCGTTGTCGTAGGCCTTGGTGCCGGTGGCGCGACGCGCCTTGTCGAGCGCCATCACCACCGCCGCCGTGTCGTCGAGATCGGGATAGTGCGGGTTGGCGTACATGAAGGCCCAGCCGCCCGGCCGCAGGTCCGGCCGCTGGACGACCCAGTCGCCGGCGAAGTCGAGGACCTGCAGCGGCAGCAGCCATTCGAGCGCGCGGGTGGTCTCGACGCGCGTGCGCGCCGGCGCCGCCTCCATCAGCGCATGCGCCGAGAGCACCGTGTCCCACACCGGCGACAGGCACGGCTGGCAGAAGCACTCGTCGCCGTTCCAGGCCACGAGCTTGCGGAAGGCCGCGCGCGCCTGGATCATGTCATCCGAGTCCTCGGGCACGCCGAGCACCTTGAACATCATGACGGTGTAGACGATCGACGGGAAGATCGCGCCGAAACCGTCCTCGCCGTTGAGACGCTCGCGGGCGAAGCGCGTCGCCTTCTCGATCGCCGAGGCCCGGCTCCTGCCCGGGAACAGCGGGTCGACCGCGCGCAGGATCTTGTCGAGAGCGCCGAAGACGGCGCCCCAGAACCCGACCTGACTCTCCGTCTTCGGCCAGCGCTTGATCTGCTGGGGCGGCACCACGAACAGCTCGTCGATGTCGACGTTGCGCGGGTTGGCGGCGCGCGGCCTGCGCGACATCAGCACCATGAGCGGCACCAGCGTGTCGCGCGCCCAGAACGAGCAGCGCCACAGGTTGAAGGGGAACCACGACGGCGCGTGCATGATCTCGACCGGCATCATCGGCACCGCCTCCCACGGCACGATGCCGTAGAGCGCGAGGCTGATGCGGGTGAAGACGTTGACCTTGATCGCGCCGCCGGCCGCCAGGATGGCGGTGCGGGCCCGCTCCATGTGCGGCGCATCGATGGAATCGCCCGCCAGCTTCAGCGCGAAATAGGCCTTCACGCTCGCCGACATGTTGAGGGCGCCGCCGATCAGCATCGGCCAGCCGCCGTGAGCCTCCTGGCGGCGGCGGAGGTAGTTGGCCGTGCCCTGCTCCACCCGGCGGTTCGGCTCGCCGAGGAAGTGCAGGATCATCACGTATTCGGCAGGGATCGCCGTGTCGGCCTCGAGGTCGAAGACCCAGTGGCCGTCGGGGTGCTGCAGCTTGAGCAGAGCCTCGGTCGCCCTCGCGATGCTGCCTTCCAGTCCGTCGACTTCGTCTCTGGGTCGGCTCAGCGTCGGATCGGCAAGGAACATCGTGTTGAGGCTCGAATGCGTGCGGATGAGGGAACGCGCGCCTTCACGGAGATGCGCATCGCCCGGTCAAGTTTCGCATCGCACCAAACATGGCGGGCGCCGGACTGGCAAGTGCGGGTTGTACGGACGCCGCAAATCAGCGCTTGCTGCGCCTTCAGCGTGACGCCGGTCCGCTTTCGAGCAGAGCAAGCAACCGCCTTGCGCCTATGCTGCGGGCGAGGTCGAGCGCCTCAATCCGGCGACCAGGCCTCGTAATCGCCCGTGGCGGGCGGGCGGGCGTTGGCCCGCAAGGTCGAGCCCGGCGGGCGCCAGGCCTCCGGCGTGCCGGTCATGTTCTTGCGGTGCGGCAACTGCCAGTCCTTGGCCATATAGGCCTCGTCCGGAGGCGGCACGTCGGAGGTGTGGTGCAGCCAGCCGTACCAGCCGTTCGGCACGTTCGACCCTTGCGAATAGCCATTGTAGATCACCCAGCGCCGCTCGAAGCCCAGGGCCGGATCGATACGGCCGCCGAGCGCGCGATAGTAGATGTTGCCGTACTCGTCGGTGCCGACACGCTCGCCGTTGCGCGCCGTCCAGACGGCGGTGCCGACGGTCTGGCCGTTCCACCAGGTGAAGATTCGGGTCAATGTGTCGACAAGCTTCGACAAGGCTCGATCCCTTCAGGTCTTGAGAGTTGCTTATGGCGGGCGGACGCGATGCTGTCCACCTATGCGGCCGGCGCCCTGGTCACCTGACGAAGTTGGCGGTCTCGCCGCCGTCGTAATAGCCGTAGCATTGCACCTGGCTCAATGGCGCCTTGGTCTCGCCGGGCTGTAGGACGTAATCGAGCTGGTTGGTGCCCTGCGTGACGTGCACGGGGTAAGGACTATGGTTGGTCAGCACGGTGCAGCCGTTGCCCTCGTCGCCGAAGGCGACGGCGCGGCACGCGTTGCCGCTGCAGTGGAAGGTGAAGGGCGTGGTGAAGGCGAAGGCCGGCGCGGCGAGCGGGCCGGCGAGGGCAAGGCCGCCGCAGGCGGCGAGAGCGAGGCGCAGCATGGTTCGCGATCTCCCTGAGATGTCGTCGGGGCACATGGGGACTCGAGCACTTCCCGGGGAGATGCGCGCTTGATCGCAGCGCTCGCCACGTTGCTCGGATGCCAGCTCGCCGGCGAAGTGTTGGTGCGCGCCTTGGCCCTGCCCTTGCCGGGGCCGGTCGCCGGGCTCGGCCTCCTCTTCGCCGCCTTGCTGCTGCGCGGACGTCGCGCCGGCCCCACCGCGGAGTCCGCCGGCGACGTCCCCGTCGAGCTCGGCCGCGTCAGCGACGCGCTGCTGCGCAACCTGTCGCTGCTGTTCATCCCGGCCTCCGTGGGGGTCATCAAATATCTCGACGTGCTGCGCGAGCGTGCCGCGCCGATCCTGCTGGCGATCGCGGTGTCGACGACGCTCGCGCTGATCGTCACCGCCGTAACGTTCCGCTTCGTGTCGCGGCTTTACGCCTTCCGCCACCAGCCGCTGGTCGAGGACATCGAGCGCGCCGCGGGGCTTGGCGGCCAGGAGCCGCCGCGATGAACCGGCTCGAGACCGTGCCCGCGCGCGCCGGCGAGATCTGGGTCTACCTCTCCACCAATCCGCTGCTCTGGCTGACCCTGCTGCTCGTGGTCTACCTCCTCGCCGATCGCCTCGCCGCGCTGTGCGGGCGCCACCCTCTCGTCAACACCGTCGCCATCTCGGCCGCCGTCCTGGGCACGCTGCTCCTCGTCACGAGGACCAGCTACGACACGTTCTTCGCCGGCGCGCAGTTCGTGCACTTCCTGCTCGGGCCGGCGACGGTGGCGCTGGCGGTGCCGCTCTACCGCAATCTCGGCCGTGTCCGCGCCACGCTGGTGCCGATGCTCTGCGCCCTCACGCTGGGGTCGCTCGTCGCGATCGCGAGCGGCGTGATCGTCGGCGGCCTGTTCGGCCTACCGCTGGCACTGCTCGCCTCGCTGGGACCGAAGTCGGTGACGACGCCGATCGCCATGAGTCTCGCCAAGGCCAACGGCGGCATCCCGGCGCTGACCGCCGTCTTCGTCATCATCACCGGCGTCTTCGGCGCGGTGATCGTGACGCCGCTGATGAACGCGCTGCACATCCGCGACTGGGCGGCGCGCGGCTTCGCCGCCGGTCTGGCGGCCCACGGCATCGGCACGGCGCGCGCCTTCCAGGTCGATCCGCTCGCCGGCGCCTTTGCCGGCATCGCGCTCGGCCTCAACGGCGCGCTGACCTCGCTGCTGACGCCCCTCGTCCTGCCGCCGCTGCTGCGTTGGTTTTCGTGAGGCGTTCGCTCCGGGCGATGCCGAACGTCGATCAGGCCTCCGGCAGGCAGGTCTCGTCCAGCATTCCGGCCTGACCGCGTGAGCTAGCGCCGCCCGCGAAAGAAGTCCTTAATGTCGCCCAGCGCGGTACGCAGCCCGCCCTTGGCCTTGTCGGCCTGACCTTCGGCCTGCAGGCGGGTGTTGCCCGTGGCGCGGCCGACGGCGTCCTTGATCGATCCTTTGGCTTTATCGGCCGCGCCTTTGACGTGCTGCTTGTCCATGGCGTGTTCTCCTGCGTGGCGCGATCATGCCTCATGCGACGCTAGCCGGCTACGGCGCCGCAGGCGGAGAGGCCGCTGCAAGCCTGAGGCGAGCCAGCCCCTTTGCACCGAGCCTCGCGGCATCCTACATTGCTGCTGACCGGTCGGCCGCCCCGCCGACTCGGAGCCCGACGAGCGAGAGAGACCGACCCATGCGCGATCGCAGCCCGATCGAGACCACCTACCAGTACTTGATCCCGCAGGTCATCGAGAACACGACCCGCGGCGAGCGCGGGTTCGACATCTACTCGCGCCTCCTGCGCGAGCACATCATCTTCCTGACCGGGCCGGTCGAGGACCACATGGCCTCGGTGATCATCGCCCAGCTGCTCTTCCTGGAGGCCGAGAACCCCAAGAAGGACATCGAGATGTACATCAACTCGCCGGGCGGCGTCGTCACGGCGGGCCTGGCGATCTACGACACGATGCAGTTCATCAAGCCCAAGGTCCGCACCCTCTGCGTGGGGCAGGCGGCCTCGATGGGCTCGCTCCTCCTCTGCGCCGGCGAGCCGGGCATGCGCGCCGCGCTGCCGCACGCGCGTATCATGGTGCACCAGCCCTCCGGCGGGTTCCAGGGGCAGGCCTCCGACATCCTCCGGCATGCCGAGGACATCATGAAGGTGAAGAAGCGGCTGAACGAGATCTACGTGAAGCACTGCGGCCGCACCTACGACGAGATCGAGCGCACGCTGGATCGCGATCATTTCATGTCGTCTGAGGAGGCCAAGGATTTCGGCATCGTCGATACCGTCATCGAGAAGCGGCCGGACGACAAGGCCGAGGTCAAGAGCGTCGCTTGACGCTGATGCGGACCTGAACGATTGCGCCCTGACGGGGCGCTCGTTAAGGTCCGGTTAACTGATTTGCCGTGACAGTCGCCAGCATACCGTCGTTCTGTTGCATCGATGTGACGCGGGCTGTTTCGGGAGACGTCGACCGCCAGTTGGCACCGTCTCTTGCATGCCGCCTCTCGAAGCATCGTGAGGGTGTCAGGTTCGAGCGGTTGTTGGCCGATATCCGGAGGTCGCGCTCCGGAAGCAGCGATGACAGGAGTGGCGATTGTGCGTGCAGCGCTCTCGTCCGACGGGTTCGGCGGGTTTGCGTTGGCGGGACCCTTCAGATCATATCGGTTGGTCGGCGTGCACGCGTCGGCGGCCTGGAGATTGAGCCATGACCAAGGTCGGCGGCAGCGACTCGAAGAACACGCTCTACTGCTCGTTCTGCGGCAAGAGCCAGCACGAAGTCCGTAAGCTCATCGCCGGGCCGACGGTGTTCATCTGCGACGAATGCGTCGAATTGTGCATGGACATCATCCGCGAAGAGAACAAGTCCGCGCTGGTCAAGAACCGCGACGGCATCCCGACACCCAAGGAGATTTGCAAGGTCCTCGACGATTACGTCATCGGCCAGTTCCAGGCCAAGCGCGTGCTCTCTGTGGCAGTGCACAACCATTACAAGCGCCTCAATCACGCGACGAAGCACAGCGACGTCGAGCTGGCGAAATCCAACATCCTGCTGATCGGTCCGACCGGTTCCGGCAAGACGCTGCTGGCCCAGACCCTCGCTCGCATCCTCGACGTGCCGTTCACCATGGCCGACGCGACGACCCTGACCGAGGCTGGCTACGTCGGCGAGGACGTCGAGAACATCATCCTGAAGCTGCTCCAGGCCTCCGACTACAACGTCGAGCGGGCGCAGCGCGGCATCGTCTACATCGACGAGATCGACAAGATCTCGCGCAAGTCCGACAATCCTTCGATCACCCGCGACGTCTCGGGCGAAGGTGTGCAGCAGGCACTGCTGAAGATCATGGAGGGCACGGTCGCGTCCGTCCCGCCTCAGGGTGGCCGCAAGCACCCGCAGCAGGAGTTCCTGCAGGTCGACACGACGAACATCCTGTTCATCTGCGGCGGCGCCTTCTCGGGCCTCGAGAAGATCATCTCGAATCGTGGCAAGTCGACCTCGATCGGCTTCTCGGCGACGGTGTCGTCGCCCGACGACCGCCGGACGGGTGAGATGCTGCGCAAGGTCGAGCCCGACGACCTTTTGAAGTTCGGCCTGATCCCCGAGTTCGTCGGCCGCCTGCCGGTGCTGGCGACGCTCGAGGATCTCGACGAGCCGGCGCTGAAGAAGATCCTGACCGAGCCCAAGAACGCGCTGGTCAAGCAGTACCAGCGGCTGTTCGAGATGGAGAACACCTCGCTCACCTTCCAGGACGAGGCACTGAACGTCGTCGCCAAGCGCGCCATCGAGCGCCGCACCGGCGCCCGCGGCCTGCGCTCGATCCTCGAGAGCGTGCTGCTCGACACGATGTTCGACCTGCCCGGCCTCGACTCGGTCGAGCAGGTGGTGATCGGTCCCGAGGTGATCGAGGGCAAGTCGCGCCCGCTCTACATCTACTCGGAGCGTGAGAAGTCGAACACGGGGACGTGACCCGCGCGCGTCATTCCGCACGCAGTTTAGCGGAGATCCGGAACCGATGAGCTTCATTGTCGACCGTGAAGCTCGCCGGTTCCGTGTTCGCCTTCGGCGCCGGGAATGACGCAGGTTTGAGACCTGCACCGATGCTTGTACGCCCACCCTTCCATCGCCATGTCACTGTTTGAAGCTGACCCAGTTCCCGGCCTTCGCTGCTTCTTTTGAAGGGCTGCGCCGGAGATAGGAAACGAATAATGGCTAGTCCTAAGCGCGAACCCTCTCCTCCCGGCACGGTCGAGAACTATCCCGTACTTCCGCTGCGCGACATCGTCGTGTTTCCGCATATGATCGTGCCGCTCTTCGTCGGTCGCGAGAAGTCGATCCGCGCCCTCGAAGAGGTGATGAAGGCCGACAAGCTGATCCTGCTCGCCACGCAGGTGAACGCCACCGACGACGATCCCGCGGTCGGCGCCATCTACCAGACCGGCACGCTCGCCAGCGTGCTGCAGCTGCTGAAGCTGCCTGACGGCACGGTGAAGGTGCTGGTCGAGGGACAGGCGCGCGCCAAGGTGCACGGCTACACCAACACCGACGACTTCTACGAGGCCGACGCCGAGACCCTCGCCGATGCCGACATCGACGAGGTCGAGGTCGAGGCGCTGGCCCGGTCGGTCACCGGCGAGTTCGAGGGCTACGTCAAGCTCAACAAGAAGATCTCGCCCGAGGTCGTCTCCGCCGTCACCCAGATCGAGGATTATTCCAAGCTCGCCGATACGGTCGCGTCCCACCTCGCGGTGAAGATCGCCGACAAGCAGGCGGTGCTGGAAATGACGTCCATCGCCAAGCGGCTGGAGAAGTGCCTCTCGCTTATGGAGAGCGAGATCTCGGTCCTCCAGGTCGAGAAGCGCATCCGCACGCGCGTGAAGCGTCAGATGGAGAAGACCCAGCGCGAGTACTACCTCAACGAGCAGATGAAGGCGATCCAGAAGGAGCTGGGCGACGAGGACGGCAAGGACGACCTCGGCGAGCTCGAGGAGCGCATCAAGACCACCAAGCTCTCCAAGGAAGCCTCGGACAAGGCCACGGCGGAGCTGAAGAAGCTGCGCCAGATGTCGCCGATGTCGGCCGAGGCGACGGTGGTGCGCAACTACCTCGACTGGCTGCTCTCGATCCCGTGGAACAAGCGCTCCAAGGTCAAGAAGGACCTCAACATCGCCGAGGAGCTCTTGAACACCGAGCATTTTGGACTGGAGAAGGTGAAGGAGCGCATCGTCGAGTACCTCGCGGTGCAGAGCCGCGCGAACAAGCTCAACGGCCCCATCTTGTGCCTCGTTGGACCTCCGGGCGTCGGCAAGACCTCTCTCGGCAAGTCGATCGCCAAGGCGACCGGCCGCGAGTTCGTGCGCATGTCCTTGGGCGGTGTGCGCGACGAAGCCGAGATCCGCGGCCACCGCCGCACCTACATCGGCTCGATGCCCGGCAAGATCATCCAGTCGATGCGCAAGGCCAAGACCTCCAACCCGCTGTTCCTGCTCGACGAGATCGACAAGATGGGCCAGGACTTTCGTGGCGACCCGTCGTCGGCGCTGCTGGAAGTGCTCGACCCCGAGCAGAACAAGGCCTTTGCCGACCATTACCTCGAGGTCGACTACGACCTGTCGAGCGTGATGTTCGTGACGACCGCCAACACGCTCAACATCTCGCCACCGCTGATGGACCGCATGGAGGTCATCCGCATCGCCGGCTACACCGAGGACGAGAAGGTCGAGATCGCGAAGCGGCACCTGCTGCCGGCGGCGATCAAGAAGCATGGCTTGAACGAGAACGAGTTCACGATCGAGGAGTCCGGGCTATACGCGCTGATCCGCTATTACACGCGGGAGGCCGGCGTCCGTAACCTGGAGCGCGAGATCTCCAATCTCGCCCGCAAGGCGGTGAAGGACATCCTGCTCGGCAAGACCACGAGCGTGACCGTCACCAAAGAGAACGTCTCCGACTATCTCGGCGTGTTCAAGTACCGCTTCGGCATGGCCGAGGAGGAGGATCAGGTGGGCGCCGTCACCGGCCTCGCCTGGACCGAGGTCGGCGGCGAGTTGCTGACAATCGAGTCGACGATGATGCCGGGCAAGGGTCGCATGACCGTGACCGGCAACCTCAAGGACGTGATGAAGGAGTCGATCTCGGCGGCGGCGTCCTACGTCAAGTCGCGTGCGGTGGACTTCGGCATCGAGCCGCCGCTGTTCGACCGGCGCGACATCCACGTCCACGTGCCGGAAGGCGCGACGCCGAAGGATGGCCCGTCCGCCGGCATCGCGATGGCCACCGCCATCATCTCGACGATGACGGGCATTCCGGTGCACCGTGACATCGCCATGACCGGCGAAGTCACGCTGCGCGGCCGCGTGCTGCCGATCGGCGGCTTGAAGGAGAAGCTGCTCGCAGCTCTTCGAGGTGGTCTTAAGAAGGTGCTGATCCCGCAGGACAACGCCAAGGACATCGCCGAGCTGCCCGACAACGTGAAGAACGCGCTGGAGATCGTGCCGGTATCGCGGATGGACGAGGTGCTGAAGCACGCTTTGGTGCGCCAGCCCACCGCGATCACTTGGGAAGAGGTGATCAAGCCGGCGAAGGCCGGCGTGGTCGCCGGCGAGGACGACGGCCTGGGGTTGGTCGCGCACTGACCTGCCGCGATTGAAGCGATAGGAAAGAAGCCGCGTCTCGCGAGAGGCGCGGCTTCTTCGTTTCAGCGCTCACGCTCGGCGCCTGCTTAGTCGCGACGTGTCACGACCGCGCCGTCGCGGACTCTCGTCTCCTCGCGTCCTTCGAGGCCGCCGCGGACGACGGCCAGATCATCGGCGACCTCGCCGGCCTGAAGTCGAATCCGGGATTATAATCCTGGCAGGATGAGACCGACCAGGGCTTCTCCTGCTCGTCGAGTGTCGTCGCCTTCGTTGGTGCCCGACCTCGACGGTAGCTGCCTTGTGGTGGTGGCGACGGCGCCACGTGTCTTTGTCGATGCGAATGCCCTGTGGGCGCTCGGCGTGCCCTTCCACGTGCCGCCGCTGGGCCAAGTCGATGTCGGAACCGTCGCCGACCCACGCGCAATCGCCGTTTCGTCGGCGATTGCAGCCTGGTCTTCGAGGCCCTATCCGGCATTGCACCTTCTACGTTCTAACCGTATGCAATAGAGCGTGCAGACCGTAGTCGTCCTGGCATCCTTCGACCGTTCGGCCAAGAAGGCCGGAGCGACGGCGACCGAACGCCAGGCTATCATCAATATGCTGGCCGCAGAGCCCGACGCGGGAGAAATGATCGTCGGCACAGGCGGCGCGCGCAAGGTGCGTGTCGCGCCGGAGGACAATACCGGCAAGAGCGGCGGTTACCGAGTCATCACGTTCTACGGCCCGTCCGACGTGCCGGTCTTCCTGCTCGGCCTCTACGGCAAGGGGCAGAAGTCCAGCTTGACCAAGGCGGAGAAGAACGACCTCGCCACGATCCTGTCGCAATACGTTGCGGCGTACAGGGCGAGCACCAAGGCAAAAGCGCGCGAGATGGCGGTTGCGGCGGCTGCCGTGATGACGACGGGGCGAGATCGATGAGCGAGGCAGGCAAGCAACTACTCGAGGCCGCAAGAGAAGGCTTGGCCTTCTGCAAAGGCGAGGCTTACCCGAACACCTACGAGGTCCACGCGCCGCCGGCGGAGATCGACGTCAAGGCGATCCGCAAAGGTCTCAACATGACGCAGCAGGTCTTCGGCGAGCGTTTCGGCTTTGGACCGGCCCGGATCCGAGATTGGGAGCAGAAGCGCACGCGGCCGGCCGCGAGCGACCGAGTGTTGTTGGTGACGATCAAGTTGGCGCCCGAGGTGGTCCTGCATGCCCTGGAGACCGAGGCGACCGAGCGCATCGAGAGGGCCGGCGGGGTTGTCACGGCTCGCAAGCAGGCCATCGAACCCGCTGGCGTCCCGCTGACGCCCGCAACAGCGAAAGCGCCGGCAGGCCGTTCGCGCCCGTGACGGGCGGTAAGCGTCGCGGGCCACGACGTGGTCATATGGCGGCGAGCTCCGTCGGGTAAGAGTCCAGTAGAATTATCATCTTTCATGATACCGCATCGCCCTGCAGGCCCTTGCACGGGCTCGTTTCTCGCTCCGTTGACGCTTGATCGCTTTTGACCGCCAATGCGCGCGTGCCGAGGCCGACCTGCGTCGCCGCCGGGCCACCCCAATCCTTCTCCGAGCCCGCGCTGCCCATCCAGGGCACGCGCGCGGCCATCCCAGGGAGTCTCGCGATGATCGCCAGCACCCTTGCCCCCGACGCTTGCCTGCAGCCGATCTTCAGGCTGGCACGGCTGCAGCCGCTCGGCGACGAGCTCGTCCGCCGTTACCGCCGGCTCGTTGGCGCCGGGGAGCCAGCGCCGATGGAGGCGGACCACGCCAGCGAGCTGGAACCCGGCGCGGCGACGCTCGACGTCGCGCGGGCCATGCCGCCCGAGCCCGAAGCGCCGGAGCCCGAAGTGCCGGCCCCGTTGCCCCATCGCCCCGATCCATGCTCAGTGCCGCCACCTGTCCGCAGCACCACCGGGACCATGACGAACGAGCGCTACAACGCACGCGAGGCGGAGCCGCATTGGCAGCGGGTCTGGGAGGAGCGCGGGATCTTCGCGACGGGCAACCAGCCCCAGAGCGTCGCAGGCTCGGAAGAACCGAAGCCGAAATACTACGTGCTGGAGATGTTCCCCTATCCTTCGGGGCGCATCCACATGGGCCACGTGCGCAACTACGCCATGGGCGACGTCGTGGCGCGCTACAAGCGCGCGCGCGGCTTCGACGTGCTGCACCCGATGGGCTGGGACGCCTTCGGCCTGCCGGCGGAGAATGCCGCGCGCGACAGCGGCGCCTCGCCCGGCGCGTGGACCCACAAGAACATCGCCACCATGCGGGCGCAGCTCAAGAGCATGGGGCTCTCGCTGGACTGGTCGCGCGAGGTCGCGACCTGCGACCCCTCCTACTACAGGCACCAGCAGCGGCTGTTCCTCGACTTCCTCGCCGCCGGCCTCGTCGACCGCAGGCAAGCCAAGGTAAACTGGGACCCGGTCGACATGACCGTGCTCGCCAACGAGCAGGTCATCGACGGCCGCGGCTGGCGCTCCGGCGCCGTCGTCGAGCAGCGCGAGCTGACGCAATGGTTCCTGCGCATCGGCGCCTTCGCCGAGGACCTGCTGGCCGGGCTCGACACGCTCGAGCGCTGGCCGGACAAGGTCAAGCTGATGCAGCGCAACTGGATCGGCCGCTCCGAAGGACTCAAAGTGCGCTTCGCCATCGAGGACGGAACGGTGCCGTTCTCCGAGGTGGAGGTCTACACGACGCGGCCGGACACGCTGTTTGGCGCCAAGTTCCTGGCCATCGCGGCCGACCACCCTCTCGCTGGCGCCTGCGCCGAGCGCGACCCCGAGCTGGCCGCCTTCATCCAGCAGATCCGCTCGCTCGGCACTTCCGTGGCGGCGATCGAGACGGCGGAGAAGCAGGGCTACGACACCGGGATCACAGTCACGCACCCGCTCGACGCCGGCTGGCATCTGCCGGTCTACGTCGCCAATTTCGTGCTGATGGACTACGGCACCGGCGCCATCTTCGGCTGCCCGGCGCACGACCAGCGCGACCTGGATTTCGGAAATACAATAGGCAGTGATATAACAATCGTCTACCATACTCCAGAAGCAACGATAGCGAATAGTAACCAAATCTTAGCATTTAGAAAAATCTTTGACTCTTCGCCAGAAGTATACCTCGATAATGACGAGCGAATGATATTTTTTGTCACAAAGAAAGCGTTCGTTCGTAGAATTCTGCCTTTTCCATCGCACAATTCGTCCCTCTACTTTGAATATTGTAAAATTGCGGAGGCCTTCAATAGATCTATTGACGAGGACCTGTACGTTTATCCGAAGATAGGCAATTGCCCCTTCGACGGCCTTTACACCAATAAGGAATTTGGCCGACTGATTGGAAATCTTCTAGTTTCGAAAGGCCTCGGTCAGTGGCAGACAAATTTTCGCCTGCGCGACTGGGGCATTTCGCGCCAGCGCTACTGGGGCTGCCCGATCCCGGTGATCCACTGCGAACGATGCGGGACCGTTCCAGTGCCGATCGCCGATTTGCCGGTGGTGCTGCCCGAGGATGTCAGCTTCGACCAGCCCGGCAACCCGCTCGACCGTCACGCGACCTGGCGCGACGTGCCCTGCCCCAAGTGCGATGCCCCGGCGCGACGCGAGACCGACACGATGGACACGTTCGTCGATTCGTCCTGGTACTTCCTGCGCTTCACCGACCCGTGGAACGCCACCGATCCGACCTCTCCCGAGGCCGTGGTGCGCTGGATGCCGGTGGACCAGTACATCGGCGGCATCGAGCACGCGATCCTGCACCTGCTCTACGCCCGCTTCTTCACCCGGGCGATGGCGGCGACGGGGCATGCGGGCGAGGTGACGGAGCCCTTCGCCGGGCTGTTCACCCAGGGCATGGTCAACCACGAGACCTACAAGGACGCCGCCGGCCAATGGGTGCCGCCGGCCGCGCTGCGCTTCGAGGGTCCGGCGGACGCGCGCCGCGCCTACAAGCTCGCCGACGGCAGCGAGGTCACGATCGGCGCCGTCGAGAAGATGTCGAAGTCGAAGCGCAACGTCGTCGACCCCGACGAGATCATCCAGAGCTTCGGCGCCGACACCGCGCGCTGGTTCATGCTGTCGGATTCGCCGCCCGAGCGCGACGTGCAATGGACCGAGGAGGGCGTGCAGGCCCGCGCGCAGTTCGTGCAGCGGCTGTGGCGGCTGGTGCACGAGCTCGCCGGCCTCGCCGCCCCGGTCGGCACGCCCGCGCCGGCCGCGGTCGGCGCGGTGGCGGCGGGGCTGCGCAAGGCCACGCACGAGGCGCTGCTGCAGCTGCAGGACGACATCGAGGCGCTGCATTTCAACAGCGCCGTCGCCCGCATCTACACCTTGGCCAAGAAGCTCTCGGAGGCCGTCGGCGCCATCGAGACGCCCGAGGTCGGCGACGACCTGCGCTTTGCCTTCCGCGAGGCGGCCGACGTTCTGGTGCAGCTCTTCGCGCCGATGATGCCGCATCTCGCCGAGAGTTGCTGGAAAGCCATCGGTCACGAGGAACTGGTCGCGCTCTCGCCCTGGCCGATCGGCGACCCGTCGCTCGTTAAGGAAGACGTGCTAGTGCTGCCGGTGCAGGTGAACGGCAAGAAGCGGGCTGACGTGAGCGTAGCGCTCGAGGCGACCAACGCGGAGATCGAGGCGGCGACGATGGCGCTCGAGGCGGTGCAGCGCGCGCTGGAAGGACGCCAGGTGAAGAAGTTCATCGTGGTGCCCAAGAGGATCGTCAATGTGGTGGTCTAGAGCATTGGTGGTGGTGGCCTCGAGCCTCGCCCTCGGCGGCTGCCTCGCGCCGATGTACGGCCAGTTCGCGGAAGGCGGCCCCGGCCTGCAAACCGACCTGCAGGGCATCGCCATCGAGCCGATCCCCGAGCGCATCGGCCATTACCTCGGCGACGACCTCGTCTTCGCCCTGAACGGCACCGGCTCGCACCCGACACCCAAGTATCGCTTGTTCGTGACCCTGAACGAGAGCGTGCAGACGCCGCTGATCGACACGGTGTCGGGCCGCGCCAGCTCGGCGACGGTGGTGATCAACGCCACCTACAAGCTCGAGGATTTCGTCACCGGGCTGCCGATCACCTCGGGCACGGCCTTCGTCTTCAAGAGCTACGACCGCACCAGCCAGCGCTTCGCCAACATCCGCGCCGCGCGCGACGCCGAGATCCAGGACGCCAAGGAACTCTCCGAGCAGCTGCGGCTGCGGCTGGCCGCCGCGTTGAGCGAGCGCCGGCAGGGGCACGGCTGAACCCAAGCAGCTTGCGATGGTGCACGATGTGCACTATTCCATAGCGGGTGACCCGCGTTCATAGCCTTACGCACGCGTTGTCGATCTGGGTCTACGCGGATCACATGCCGCCGCATTTCCACTTCCGCTCGCCAGACAGCAACGCGATCATCGACCTTCGCACGATGCAGGTCATGCGCGGCACGTACGACCGGAAGGATCTTGCGGCGGTGCTGCGGTGGGCAACCGAGCCGGAGAACAGGCGCCTGCTCGAGGTGGAATGGAATCGGCTCAATGGACGGGATTGAACACGCCTCGCGCGTCACGGTCGGAGAACCGCTCCCGAACATCGCGTCCGTCGAGGCGCGCGGAGGTTTGAGCGTGTCCATCACCTGGACCGAGAGCATGCGTCCTTGCGCGATCGTCGATCTCGCACCCGACATCTTCACGTTCAAGACCTACGCACCCCTGCGGGACGATCCTGAGCTTTTCAGCACGGTGCATGTGATCGACGGCGGCGCTGCTCTCGGCTGGGGCGCCGACGATCGGGTCGACATGCCGGCGACAGCGATCGAACGGCTCGCCGACGAGGTGATGTCCACCGAGGACTTCCAGGCCTTTCTGAAGCGGACGAACATGACGCGAGATGCCGCTGCCGCGCAGTTCGGCATCAGCCGTCGCCTCGTCGGCTATTATGCATCCGGGCAACCGATCCCAAGATACATCGCCCTGGCGTGCTCGTATCTCGAATCGCGCAACGCGGCGTGACGCATCAGAATCGAGATTGCGGCTCGCCGCGCTAAAGGAGCACCGACAGAGGTACTGCTGAGGCGGCAGGCTGCGTCGAGATAGCACCGGCCTGAAGTGTCGATGAGACCCCGCTACAACCACTGCAGCAAAGTCGCTCCGGCGCGTGGTCCTGCACGAATGAGATCGGCGTCGAGAGTGGCTAGAGGTAGCGACCTGCGAAGGGCCAGCTCGAGATAACTCGCATCGTAGACGGTGAGGTTGTAAGTCTCGGCGAGAGTGAGCGTCGCCAGCCAGGCAAGACGCGAGGTCGAAGGATCGATTTCGATCTTTGATTTCGCGAGCCCCCGCATCGCGCGGCCTCTGTCCTCTGCGGAAATCCGCTTTCGACGCTCCGCCACGAGGAGACCGTTGGCCACCTCGAGATGCCAGAGTTCGGGCACGAGCGCACCGGCTTCGGTGATCCTGTCGGACAGCCGCCGGGTGGCTTCGGAACTCTCATCCACGGCGACCATCGACAGAGCCGCCGAAGCATCGAGGACGCAACAGATCACGAGCGACCTTCATCCCTGTAGGCTTTCAACTCCGCCCAGGACATCAACCCGCCTCGCGCGGCAATCTCCGCTTTGAGTTGACGCAGTTCCGCCGCGCCTTCGCGGGCGCGAGCGACCTCATCGACGGCGACGAGCCTCGCCATCGGCCTGCCGTCGCGCGTGATGATGACTTCACGGCCCTGCTCGACCTGATCCAGCAAGGTCTTCAGGTCACTCTGCGCGTCGAACTCGCTGATCTCGTCCATCACGACACCTCGTCGGCGGCACGATAGCACGCCGCCCGGTCCTGCCTATCCCGCCAGCGCCGCCTCCAGTGCCGCCAGGTCCGGCGGCAGCTCGCTCTCGAACTCGAGGATTTCGCCCGTCACCGGGTGCTCGAAGCCGAGCACGGCGGCGTGCAACGCCTGGCGCTGGCCCAGGGCCTCGAGCGCGGCGCGGGCGGCCGGCTCGAGCCGGCTCATCTTCGACTTGAAACCCTTGGCGTAGAGCGGATCGGCCAGCACGGGGTGGCCGAGGTGGGCCATGTGCACGCGGATCTGGTGGGTGCGCCCGGTCTCGAGGTGGCAGGCCACACGGCTCGCCACCGGCGCCTCGGCCGGTCCGAACACCTGCTCCAGCCGCCAGTGCGTGATCGCCGTGCGGCCGCGCTCCTCGGGGACCACCGCCATGCGCAGCCTGTCGGTGGCGTGGCGGCCGAGCGGCGCGTCCACGCTGCCGAACAGCCGCTCCGGCCGGCTCCACAGGAAGGCGACGTAGCTGCGCGTCAGCGGCAGCGTGCGGCCGTGGTCGGCGAAGAGGCGAGAGAGGCCGTGGTGCGCCGCATCGGTCTTGGCCACAACCAGCAGGCCGGAGGTGTCCTTGTCGAGCCGGTGCACGATGCCGGGCCGGCGCACGCCGCCGATGCCCGAGAGGCTCTCCCCGCAATGGTGAATGAGCGCGTTGACCAGCGTGCCGGTGCCGTGGCCCGGCGCGGGATGCACGACGAGCCCGGCCGGCTTGTCGATCACGATGAGGTATTCGTCCTCGTGGACGATCGCGAGCGGGATGTCCTCGCCCTGCGGCTCGGCGTCCTCCGCCGGGGGAACCAGCAGCGCGACCGTCTCGCCGGCCTTGAGCTTGCGGTTGCCGTCGATCGCCACCACACCGTCGATCGTCAGGCAGCCGGCCTCGATCAGGCTTTTGGCGCGGGTCCGCGACAGCACCAGGTCCTGCGCCTTGGCGGCGGCGGTGACGGCGACGTCGAGCCGCTGCCCGGCCTCGTCCTCCCCGGCGATGAGCGACATCGTCTCGCCCTCGGAAAGGGCCATTTCCTCTTGATCGTCCACGTCATGTTCCGGATGAACCCTCAGCGCTAGCGAAGGCGCCCCGTCGCCTCAAGGCTTGTCCATGTCGTTTGTCATGCTGTACCGCCGCGTCCTCGGCCTCCTCGCCGGCGAGAGGCGCACCGTGGCGATGCTCGTGTGCGGCGCCGTGGCGCTGGTGCTGACGCAATTCGCCGAGCCGGTGCTGCTCGGCCGCCTGATCAACCTGCTCACGGGCGCGCAGCGCGGCCACGGCTTGCAGTTCGCCGAGCTGCTGCCCACGATCGCCGCCTGGATCGGTTTCGCCCTGGCCTCGATCGCCGCGGCGGTGGTGGTGTCGCTGCTCGCCGACAGGCTCGCCCATCGCCGCCGGCTCGCCACCATGGCGCTGTTCTTCGAGCACGCGCTCGACCTGCCGATGAGCTTCCACTCGGCGACCCATTCCGGTCGCTCGCTCAAGATCATGATCGAGAGCTCGAACGGCATGTTCGTGGTCTACCTCAGCCTGTTCCGCGAGAACCTTTCGGCCTTCCTGTCGCTGATCGTCGTCCTGCCGCTGTCGCTCTACCTCAACTGGCGGCTCGGCCTGCTGCTGGCCGCCCTCGTCGCCCTCTCCGGCCTCGCCGCCACCTTCGTGCGGCGCCGCACCGAGGCGCTGCAGAACGAGGTCGAGGGACACAATTCCAGCCTCGCGGCACGCGCGTCGGACGTTCTCGGCAACGTGCCGGTGATCCAGAGCTTCACCCGCGTCGGCGACGAGACCAGCGCCATGCGCGACATGAGCCGGGTGCTGCTCGAGGCGCAGATGCCGGTGCTGTCGTGGTGGGCGATGGCGGTGGTGTTCGGGCGTGCCGCCTCGACGATCACGCTGCTGCTGGTCTTCGTCACCGGCACGGCGCTGTACCTGCACGGCATCGGCACGATCGGCGGCATCGTCATGTTCATGAGCTTCGCCAGCCTGCTGATCGCCAGGCTGGAGCAGCTGGTGAACTTCTCCAACACGTTGTTCCTGCAAGCCTCCAAGGTGCGCGACTTCTTCGTCGTCCTCGACACGGCGCCGCAGGTCGCCGAGAAGCCCGGCGCGCGCGACCCCGGCCGGCTCGCGGGCCGCGTCGCCTTCGAGGGCGTGACCTTCGCCTATCCGCCGGCCGCGGGGCACGCGTCCAAGCCCGCGGTCCGCGACCTCAGCTTCGTGGCCGAGCCCGGCGAGACGATCGCCCTCGTCGGCGCCACCGGCTCGGGCAAGTCGACCACGCTGGGCCTGCTCCACCGCGCCTTCGATCCCGAGTGCGGGCGCATCACCATCGACGGCATCGACATCCGCGACCTGACGCTCGAGGCCCTGCGCCGCAACATCGGCGTCGTGTTCCAGGAGCCGATGCTGTTCGATCGCTCCATCGAGGATAACCTGCGCATCGGCAAGCCGAATGCCACCGGCGCCGAGGTGGCGGTCGCGCTGGAGCGGGCACAGGCGGCCGATTTCGTCGGCCGCTCGGCACGCGGCCTCGCCACGTCGGTCGGCGAGCGCGGCCGCGCCTTATCGGGTGGCGAGCGCCAGCGCGTCGCCATCGCGCGGGCCCTGCTCAAGGACCCGCCGATCATGATCTTCGACGAGGCCACGGCGGCGCTCGATGCCGAGACCGAGCGCAAGCTGCAGGCCGCGCTGGCCTCGGCGACGCAGGGGCGCACGA
Source organism: Beijerinckiaceae bacterium (assembly GCA_965198715.1). GTDB lineage: Bacteria > Pseudomonadota > Alphaproteobacteria > Rhizobiales > Beijerinckiaceae > RH-AL1. The sequence goes on along the minus strand of CBDAPV010000001.1, from coordinate 1,241,407 downwards.
CCTTCGTCATCGCCCACAGGCTCGCCACCGTCCGCCACGCCACCCGCATCCTCGTCCTGGACAGCGGGCGCGTGATCGAGAGCGGCAGCTTCGACGAGTTGGTCGAGCGCGACGGCACCTTCGCGGTGCTGGCGCGGGCGCAGTTCATGGCCGCGGAGCGAGGCTTGCCGGACGAGGCAAAGGCCGCTGTCCTTGCCGGATGAGGAAGCCGCGCCGAACGTGCATCGCAGCCATGTGTCGGTCTTCGTTGTCTCTGCCGAATGGGGGAGCCATAACTGGCGTAGCGGAAGCAACCCTTTCGTAGCCCTTTCGAGGGCGTTTCCTCCCTTGACTTGGCCGCCGGCGTCCTGCGCTGGCGGCTTTTTTTTCGGGCTCGGGAGCCGCTCTCCTGGATCAGAGCTCATCCCGGCAGGAAAAACTCGCGGCCACGCAGCGTCCGTCTTTCCGGGGGCGCCGAAGGCGAGCCCCGGACTCTATGACAAAGCGGTCGAACGAGCGGCGGAGTGATGCCGCTCGATCTGGCAAGCGCGTTGTCATGAGTCCCGGTCTCTCGCTTCGCTCGTCCCGGGAAGACGGCGTGACATCATCGGCTCCACTTTGCCGGGAGTGGCTCTAGCAGCTGCGCTCCTTCAGGAGCTCCCATCGACGAACAGCGGCAGCGTGACCTTGAAGGTGGCACCCTCGTTCTGGGTCGAGTCGATGGCGAGGCGACCGCGATGGCGCGCCACCACGTGCTTGACCAGGGCGAGACCGAGCCCCGTGCCGCCCTTGGCGCGGCTCTGGCCGGCGTCGACCCGGTAGAAGCGCTCGGTCAGGCGCGGCAGGTGCTCGGGCGCGATGCCGATGCCGAAATCGCGCACGGTGAGCACGGCCTCGGAGCGCTGGCGGCTGACGCCGATGACCACGCGCCGGTCGACCGATTCCCAGGCGCCGTACTTGATGGCGTTCTCGATGAGGTTCTCGGCCACGCGCATCAGCTCGTCGCGGTCGCCGGCGACCGCCACCGGCTCTCCGGCCTCGATCGCGAGCGTGACCTCGCTGTCCTGCGCCAGCGGGGTCAGCGTGTCGGTGATGTGGCGCACCAGCGCGACCAGGTCGACGCGGTCGCGCGGTTGCAGGTGCAGGTGCTGCTCGACGCGCGAGAGCGACAGAAGGTCGTCGACGAGGCGCGCCATGCGCTGCGCCAGCTCGCGCATGATGCCGAGGAAGCGGTCGCGGGCCTTGTCGTCCTTGCGCGCCGGCCCCTGCAACGTCTCGATGAAGCCGAGCAGCGAGGCCAAAGGCGTGCGCAGCTCGTGGCTGGCGTTGGCGATGAAATCGACGCGCATGCGCGCGAAACGCCGGGTCTCCGACACCTCGTGCAGGTAGAGGATGACGATCGGCCCGCAGTCGAGGCCGTCGACCGGCGTCACCGCGACCTCGAACAGCCGCTCCACCGGCACGCGCTCCAGCCAGCTCGCCCGCGCCGTGGTCTCGCCAGCCCGCGCGGCGGCGACGGCGTCGAGCACGTCGGGCGAGCGCATGTGGCTCGCCAGCGGCACGCCGGCGCGCAGGGTGGGGATCAGCGCCTTGGCCGGCGCGTTGGCGTCGAGGATGCGATCGTCGGCGCCCACCGCCATGACCGCCTCGGGGATCGCCGCGAGGATCTTGGCGACGACGGCGAGGTCGTGCGCCGGCTGGTGAGGCAGCTCGGTCGCGGCGACGGGGAGCGGGCGCGCCACGATCAGCCGCGTGCCGTCGCGGGAGATCGATCGACGATCCCCGCCACGGCCTCGGCGACGCGGGCGGGTGCACCGAGCGCCAGCAGCCCCGCCACAGCGTCGCGAGCTTGGCGCGCCACGACCTTGCGGTCGCTGCCGGGCCGATAGTCGATCGGCGCGCCGAAACGGATGCGGCAGGTGAGCGGCGGCTGCCGCAGCACGCGCCAGACATGCGGCACAAGGGCCTCGTCCCCGACCCAGGCCGCGTCGGCGCGCGAATAGGCGAGGGCGACAGGCTGCACCGCAACCGAGCCCCGTGCGGGATCTGTGGCAAGAAGGTCGCGCGCGGCGGCGAAATGCGAGGAATGGAAGCGCGCGGGCATCGCTCCGGCGAGCGTCGTGCCCTCCGCGAAGAGCAGCACGGGTCGTCCCTCGCGCATGCGGGCGGCCAGCTCGCGGTTGGCCCCGGGGATCGATCGCCGGCGCCGGCGATCGACGAAGACCGTGCCCTGCACGGAGGCGAACGCCGACACGATCGGCCAGCGCGCGACGTCGCTCTTGGCCAGGAAGCAGAACGGCGTGAGCGAGCCGAGCGCCAGGATGTCGATCCAGGAGATATGGTTGGGCGCGATCATCACCGCCCCGTGCTTGATCCAACTGCCTTCCACCTCGAGCGTCACCTTGCTGAGACGCAACAGCGATCGGCAAAAGACGAGCGGGATGCGATGCGCCGACGCGGGACGCACGCGCGCCACCAGCCACTGCAGCGGCGTCCCCACGAGGAAGAAACCGAGCAGTGCTGTGACGATGAGCAGGAAGCGGCACACGGCCATGAAACGATTCCCCGGTGCGAGTGTACCTACCACCGGCTGATCTCGCCCGCGTGACAAGGCAAAGGCGCCGCGTCATGAAAGCTTTATGATGGCTGCCTATGCGGGAGTGGCCATCGGGCGGGGCACGGCGGGCATGACCATCATCGGAACGGATGTCGGCGCGCGCAGCGACGACGCGACATTGGCGCACGCGATCCGCTCGGCCATCAAGGTCAAAGGCTCGCCGGTCTTCGAGCGCGCCGGTCCCTTCGAGGTCCGGCTGGTCGAGAACGCCGAGGAGTTGCGACAGGTGCAGCGGCTCCGCTTCAACGTGTTCTACGAAGAGGGCGGCGCGATCGCCGCCGCCTCGTCGCAGGCGCAGCGCCTCGATTTCTGCCCCTTCGACGAGGTCTGCGACCACCTCGTGGTCCTCGACACCGAGGCGCGAAGCGCCCGCGGCCGGGCCAAGACGCGGCTGGTCGGCACCTACCGGCTGTTGCGCCGCGACGTCGCCGAGCGCAACGACGGCTTCTACTCCCAGGGCGAGTTCGATCTCGCGCCGCTGCTCGGCCGCCACCCGCAGACGCGCTTCCTCGAGCTCGGCCGCTCCTGCGTCCATGCCGACTATCGCTCCAAGCGGGTCATCGAATTGTTGTGGCGCGGGCTGTGGCTCTACGCGCGCCACCACGCGGTGGACGTGCTGATCGGCTGCGCGAGCCTGCCCGGCCTCGATGTCGAAGCCAATCGTTTGCCCTTGAGCTTCCTGCTGCGGCTGGCTCAGGCCGAACCGGCGTGGCAGGTCTCGGCCTGGCCGCACTGCCGCGCCGCGTTCGAGCCGGCCGAGGCCAGGGCCGTCGATGCCAAGCGCGGGCTGCTCGCCTTGCCGCCGCTGCTCAAGGCCTACCTGCGCACCGGCGCCCGCTTCGGCCATTCCGCCGTGCTCGACCGCCAATTCGGAACCACCGACGTGTTCGCGGTGATGCCGATGAACGAGATCAAGGAGCGTTATCTCGCCCATTACGGACAGCCGAGTTGCGTTTCGGGGGCTCCGGTCGCATAAAAGCTCATGTCGCGTGAACGGCCCAAAGCATTCGGCCGAGCGGAGGCCTCCGCTCTCTTGAAGCGCGCCACCGCGTCGGCGGCCGTCCTCTTGACCGCGGGCCTTGTCGCCGGGACGGCGGTACAGGCCGCAACAGTCGGCGCCACGGACCGAAAGGCCAAGGCCATCGCGGCGGAAAAGCCGCCAGTCCTCAGCCTCAACGACGCGCTCATCCACGATGCCGCCTCGCCGATGCTCGGCAACCCGCAAGGTGACGTCACCATCGTCGCCTTCGTCGATTACAATTGCGCCTACTGCAAGAAGAGCGAAGCCGACCTCGAGGCGTTGCTCGCGGACGACCCGCAGGTGCGCGTCATCTACAAGGATTGGCCGATCCTGGCGAAGACCTCGGTCGCCGCCGCCAAGGTCGCCATCGCCGCGACGTGGCAGGGCAAGTACGCGGAGATGCATCGGGCGCTCATGCGCATGAGGGTTCATCCCGCCAACGACGCCGACATCTCGCAGGCGGCGGTCGCCGCCGGGGTCGACGTCACCCGTCTGAACAGGGATCTCGACCAGCGCGACGGCGAGATCGTCGCCCTGCTGAAGCGCAACTTCCAGGAGGCGGACGCGCTGAAACTCAAGGGCACGCCGGTCTACCTGATCGGCCCCTTCATCACGGCGTCGCCGCTCGACCTGCCGCAGTTCAAGCAGATCGTCGCCGACGCGCGGGCCGATCAGGCCAAGCCGGCCGGAGCCTCGGATCCGGCCAAGCCCTGATCCAAGCGCTTGTCTTTTCGGGACGCCGAAGGCGAACCCGGAATTCATGACGACGCGGCTGCAAGAAGAGGCGGGACGATGCCGTCTCGTCCCGCGCACACGTTGTCATGGGTTCCGGGGCTTTCGCTCCGCCCCGCCCCGAAAAGACGACGCTTCCACCCAGGTCCAGTGACGGCAGCGGCCCGACGCAGCCGCAGCGTCCGTCTTTCCGGGGCGCCGAAGGCGAACCCGGAACCCATGACAACGCGGTGGCAAGAAGAGGCGGGACGATGCCGTCTCGTCCTCCGCGCACGTTGTCGTGGGTTCCGGGTTCTCACTTCGCTCGCCCGGAAAGACGGCGCTTCCCGGATTTACACCATGGCACGTGCCGCCTGTCAGGCCGCGGCGCGTGCCGGCTGCACCTCGGCGGAATAGTCCTCGACCATTCTCCGCGAGATCGTGCCGGGCTTGAACGTGTGGGGTCCGATCTCCGCCACCGGGGTCACCTCGGCGCCGGTGCCGCAGATGAAGCATTCCTCGAAGGCGTCGAGCTCGTCGGGCATGATGCGGCGCTCCACCACCTCGAGGCCGCGGCGCCGCGCCAGCTCGATCACCGTGCGTCGGGTGATGCCGTCGAGGAAGCAGTCGGCCAGCGGCGTGTGGATCGCGCCGGCGGCCGTGAAGAAGATGTTGGCGCCGGTGCATTCGGCGACGCGGCCCTGCCAGTCGAGCATCATCGCGTCGGCGTAGCCGCGACGCTCGGCGGCGTGCTTGGACAGCGTGCAGATCATGTAGAGCCCCGCCGCCTTGGCGTGGCACGGCGCGGTCATCGGATCGGGGCGGCGCCACTCGGCGATGTCGAGCCTGATGCCATTCATCTTGGTGGCCATGTCGAACATCGAGGGCCAGGCCCAGCAGGCGATGGCGAGGTTGATGGTCGAGTTCTGCGCCGCCACGGCCATCATCTCGCTGCCGCGCCACGCCACCGGGCGCACGTAGCAGTCGGTCTGATGGTTGGCCGCGACCACCTCGGCCTTAATGCGGTCGAGCTCCCCGACGGAATAGGGGATCGCCATGTCGAGGATCCGGCCCGAGTTCAGCAGACGCTCGGAATGCTCGGTCGACTTGAAGATCACGCCGCCATAGGCGCGCTCGCCCTCGAACACGGAGGAGGCGTAGTGCAGGCCGTGCGACAGCACGTGGAGCCTGGCGTCGGCCCAGGGCACCATGGCGCCGTTCATCCAGATCACGCCGTCTCGCTGGTCGAACGGGGGGACGGCCATGGCGCGGGCTTCCTATGCTTGTGCGGAACGGGCGCGAGGGGTAGCGTCCGCCTCGAAATAAGTCAATAATGCTGACCTAAACCCGGACCGACGGAATGACGCGCGAGCGCATTGAGGATCACGAGGCGGCGGGCGCCGTGCCCGATTTCACCCTGATCGAGCTCCTGTTCTTCGCCTACCGCGACTTCGTCGCCGACGCCGACCGCCTGCTCGCCGACGACGGTTTCGGCCGCGCCCACCACCGCGTGCTCTATTTCGTGTCGCGGCGCCCCGGCCTGACCGTCGCCGCGCTGCTCGACATCCTCAAGATCACCAAGCAGAGCCTCAACCGTGTGCTGAAGGACCTGCTCGAGCGTGGCTACGTGACGAGCCGCAACGGCGAGGCGGACCGGCGCCAGCGCCGGCTCCACGCCACGCCGCAGGGTGACGCGCTGATCCTCGAGGTCGCGCGGGTGCAGAGCGGCCGCCTGGAGCGGGCGCTGGCCGGCACGTCGCGCGAGCACGCCGCCGGGTTTCTCGCGGGGATGGCGGGCATCCTCGTCCGCGAAGCGGGGTGAGGATTGCCTTAGTCCGGCAGCTCGCCAGCAACCATCCCGGCACGCTTCAGCCGCTGCACCGCCGTCTCCATCGCCGACAGGAAGGCCGAGCGGTCGCGCGGCGTAAACGGGCGCGGGCCGCCGGTGATCTCGCCCGACGAGCGCAACGAGTCCATGAGATCGCGCGTGGCCAGCGCCGAGGCGACCGAGGCCTGCGTGAACAGCCGGCCGTCGGGCGCGATCACGCTGGCCCCGGCCTTTACCGCGCGGCTCGCCAGCGGGATGTCGGCAGTGACGACGATGACGCCGGAACGCGAGCGTTCCGCGATCCAGTCGTCGGCGACGTCGGGCCCGGCGGCGACGTGAACGCGCCGTATCCAATCGACCTTCGGAACCAGCAGCGGCGCGTTGGCGACCACGGCGACCGGCACGCCGTGGCGCTCGGCGACGCGATACACCTCGTCCTTCACCGGGCAGGCGTCGGCATCGACCAGCACCACGATGCCGCCGGGTTCGGCGTCCATGCTCTCGCTCCCCCACGCGGCGTTTGCCGCCACCCGCCTTTTCTGGCACCACCCTTACGACGCCGACGCCGGGAGCGACCCCTTGGACAAGACCGAACTGCGCAAGCTGCAGGAGTTCCTGCGCCGCTCCTTCGGCAACGAGGCCCTCAAGGTCACGCCTGCGCGCAAGGACCCCGACAACGCCGAGGTGCACCTGGGCGAGCGCGCCATCGGCACGATCCTCGTCGACGACGAGGACGGCGACCGCTCCTTCGCCTTCGACATGAGGATCCCGGTCGAGCGGCCGACGCTGCAGGAGTACCTGCGCCGGCTCTTCGAGAACGACAAGCTCAAGATCGTGGCCCGCGCCAAGAAGACCGACTCCGTCGAGCTGAACATGGGCGACGACTTCCTCGGCATCATCTCGGCCGACGATCCCAAGGGCAAGACCTACACCCTGCAGATGGCGATTCTCGACTACGACCTCGAGGATTTCTGAGGCTCAGGCCCGCACCGCGACCGCCTGCTCGAGCACGGCGCGCAAGCCGTCGCGCTCGCGTTCCGGCGTGAACAGCGGCCGGCGCGCCGCGCCCTGCGCCGCGAGCCCGGCGAGGAACTCCGGCTCGGTCTCCGCCCGATACAGCAGCTGGGACAGCGCAGCCGTGTCGCCCAGCGGGAAATAGCCGGCGTAGTCGCGCCCGAGCAGGCCGATCGAACCGGGGATCGCCGAGGCCAGCACCGGCGTGCCGGCGGCGATCGCCTCCGAGACCACGTTGGCTCCGCCCTCGTCGAGCGACGACAGCACCATCACGCGGGCCCGTGCCAGCCGCGACCGCACGACCTCCCCGCCGACCTCGCCGTGCCAACGATAGCGCGGGTTCTCCGCCATCTCGGCTTCGGCGCGCGCCGCCCAGCTGGGATCGTAGGCCCGGCCGAAATGCTCCACCACGACGCGCGAGCCGAAGGGCAGCAGGCGCGCCGCCGCCGCCGTACGGAGCGGGTCCTTCTCCTCGCGCAGGTGGCCGACGACGAGCACCTCGAAGCGATCGGAGAGCGGCTCGGGCCGCGACTCCGGCTCCGACGCCGACTGGTAGACCACGGCGAGCTTGTCGCGGAGGCGCTCCGGCAGCTCGCCACCGACGAGGTCGTGCAGCCCGACGACGACGTCGGCGCGATCGAGCGAGGCCAGCACCGTTTCGGGATCGCTTCGCATGAAGCCGTAGAGGTCGGTGCCGGCCAGCAGCACGACCAGCGGGCGGCGCCGATGCAGCGCGGCGAAGCGCGCGATGGCGGCGGCACTACGCCAAGCGTGGATCGCCACCATGGCGTCCACCGGCTCGTCGCGGTAATGCGTGGTGACGGCGACCTCATGGCCGAGTTCGCGCAGCAGCCCGGCCCAGCGCAGGGCGGTCGTGCGGTTGCCGGCGCGCGAGGTCGGCGGCGCCGGCGTGACGAGAATGATCTTCAAACGGACCCGCCTATGACCTCGAGCGCCTTCGATACGCCCTCCGAGCCCACGGCAAGCGACCTTGTCGCCATGCTGCGGGATGCCCGCGCGCGCACGCTCGAGCTTGTGGCCGGCCTCGAAGCCTCGCAATTGTTGGGTCCCAAGCTGCGCATCGTCAATCCGCTGCTGTGGGAAATCGGCCATCTCGCCTGGTTCCATGAGCATTTCATCCTGCGCCACCTCGACGGCGCCGCGCCGCTACGCACCGACGCGGACCGGCTCTACGATTCCTCCGCCGTGCCCCACGACACGCGCTGGGACCTGCCGCTGCCCTCTCTGGAGGCGACGCTCGGCTACATGGCCGCGGTCGAAGATCGGCTGGTACAGCGGCTTGCGGGCACACCCTCGTCGGACGAGCTCTACCTCTATCGCCTCACCGGCTTCCACGAGGACATGCACGGCGAGGCCTTCACCTATTCGCGCCAGAGCCTCGGCTGGCCGACGCCGGCCTTCGCCGCCGCTCGCGTCGACGAGGCGCCGGCAGCCGGCCCGCTGCCGGGCGACGTCGAGGTGCCGGGCGGCCGCTTTCGGCTCGGCGCGGAGCCCGGCGCCGGCTTCGCCTTCGACAACGAGAAATGGGCGCACGAGGTCGAGGTGGCGCCGTTCCGCATGGCACGGGCGCCGGTGACCAACGAGGCCTACGCCGCCTTCGTGGCGGACGGTGGCTACGTCAGGCGCGAGTGGTGGAGCGAGGCGGGCTGGGCCTGGCGCGGCGCGGCCGAGGCGTCGCGCCCGATCTACTGGCTGGACGAGGGTGGCGGCGGCTTCGCCGTGAAGCATTTCGAAGCGGTACGGCCGCTCGCACCGCACCAGCCGGTGATGAACGTCAACTGGCACGAGGCCTCGGCTTGGTGCCGCTGGGCGGGGCGGCGGCTGCCGAGCGAGGCGGAATGGGAGTTCGCCGCGGCGGCGACGATGGACGGCGGCAAGCGCGACCTGCCTTGGGCCGGAACGAGCGGCATCGCAGAGCGCGCCAACCTCGACGGCCGTCGCCTCGGTCCGGTCGATGTCGCCGCCTTTTGCGAAGGCGACAGCGCCTTCGGCTGCCGACAGATGATCGGCAACGTGTGGGAATGGACGAGCAGCGACTTCCTGCCCTACCCCGGCTTCTCGCCCGACATCTACGCCGACTATTCCGTGCCCGCCTTCGGCAAGGCCAAGGTGCTGCGCGGCGGCGCCTGGATCACCCGCTCGCGGATGATCAATGCGCGGTACCGCAACTACTTCCCGGCTGAACGACGCGACATCTACGCCGGGTTCCGCACAATTGCGGCTTGACCGTCGCGCTTGTGTCGCGCCAGCGGCACATTGACTTGATCCCAAACTGGCCCGAAGACGGCATCGGCCTTGCACGAACTTTGGAACGGCTCGTGCGGCGAGGCCGCTTTTGCGAGGCCGCCGTACAGGATTGCTGACCAATCCTGCCTTCGGCCGAGCCGCTGGGATTGGCGATGACGATGGCTTCACGTTACGAGGACATGTTCGGCGAGGAAGGGCTCGGCAAGATCGTGCCGGCTCCGGCGGCCAAAGCGCCGACGCATGCGAGCGTTCGCCGCGACATCGTCATGCGCGACCCCGGTTTGCCGGAGGCGCAGGGCCTGTATGATCCGGCCAACGAGCACGATGCCTGCGGCGTCGGCTTCGTCGCCAACATGCACAACACGAAGTCCCACGACATCGTGCGCATGGGTCTGGAGATCCTGCTCAACCTCGATCACCGCGGCGCCACGGGCGCCGACCCCAAGGCCGGCGACGGCTGCGGCATGCTGGTTCAGATCCCGCACGAATTCTTCGCCGCCAAGGCCGCAGAGGCCGGGTTCGCGCTGCCCGCGCCAGGCGAATACGCCATCGGCGTGATGTTCCTGCCCAAGGATGAGGCGGCGCGCGCCGATATCGAGGCGGTCGTCACCGAGACGATCGCGGAAGAAGGTTGCAAGCTGCTCGGCTGGCGCGACGTGCCGGTCGATCCTTCGGGCCTGGGCGAAAGCGTCAAGCCGAGCGAGCCGACCACACGGCAGGTGTTCATCGCTCGCGCGGCCGACGTCGACCAGGACACGTTCGAGCGCCGTCTCTACATTCTTCGCAAGTCGATCTCGAACAAGGTGTTCGGCCGCCGCGACAAGCGGTTCGCCGGCTACTACACCGTATCGATGTCGTCGCGGACGATCGTCTACAAGGGCCTGCTGCTCGCCGGCCAGCTCGGCGACTATTTCAAGGACCTCGGCGACCCGACGTTCATTTCCGCGCTCGCGCTCGTGCACCAGCGCTTCTCGACCAACACCTTTCCGTCGTGGCAGCTGGCGCACCCCTACCGGTTCGTCGCCCATAACGGCGAAATCAACACGCTGCGCGGCAACGTCAACTGGATGGCCGCGCGCCAGGCGTCGGTCTCCTCGGACCTCTTCGGCGAGGACATCACCAAGCTCTGGCCGATCTCCTACGAAGGGCAGTCCGACACCGCCTGCTTCGACAACGCGCTCGAGTTCCTGGTGCAGGGCGGCTACTCGCTGGCCCACGCCATGATGATGCTCATCCCCGAGGCATGGGCCGGTAACCCGCTCATGGACGAGCAGCGCCGCTCCTTCTACGAGTACCATGCCTCGATGATGGAGCCGTGGGACGGCCCCGCCGCCGTGGCCTTCACCGACGGCCGCCAGATCGGCGCCACGCTGGACCGCAACGGCCTGCGCCCGGCCCGCTACCTCGTCACCGACGACGGCCTCGTGGTGATGGCCTCGGAAGCCGGCGTGCTGCCGATCCCGGAAGAGAAGATCGTCACTAAGTGGCGGCTGCAGCCAGGCAAGATGCTGCTGGTCGATCTCGAGCAGGGCCGCATCGTGTCCGATGCCGAGATCAAGGAGCACCTCTCCGGCCTGCACCCCTACGGCAAGTGGGTCGACCGCACCCAGCTGGTGCTGGAGGAACTCGGCAACGTCGAGCCACGCGCGACGCGCGGCGACGTCTCGCTGCTCGATCGCCAGCAGGCGTTCGGCTACACGCAGGAGGACTTGAACCTCCTGATGAAGCCGATGGCGGTGAACGGCGCCGAGGCGATCGGCTCGATGGGTACGGACACGCCGATCTCGGCGCTCTCGTCCAAGTCGAAGCTGCTCTACACCTACTTCCAGCAGAATTTCGCGCAGGTCACCAACCCGCCGATCGACCCGATTCGCGAGGAGCTCGTCATGAGCCTCGTGAGCTTCATCGGGCCGCGGCCGAACATTCTCGACCACAAGGGCAATTCCAAGAAGAAGCGCCTCGAGGTCCGACAGCCGATCCTGACCAACGGCGATCTCGAAAAGATCCGTTCGATCGGCTCGTTCGAGGACAGTTTCGACACCAAGACGCTAGACATCACCTATGTCTCCAAGAGCGGCGCCGAAGGCATGGCGGCGGCTCTCGACCGCCTCTGCTCGCGCGCCGACCAGGCTGTTTCGGGCGGCTACAACATCATCATCCTGTCCGACCGGCTCGTCGGCGCCGACCGCATCCCGATCCCGGCGCTGCTCGCCACCGCGGCCGTGCACCATCACCTCATCCGCACCGGCCTGCGCACGTCGGTCGGCCTCGTCGTGGAGACCGGCGAGGCGCGCGAAGTGCATCATTTCGCGACGCTTGCCGGCTACGGCGCCGAAGCGATCAACCCCTATCTCGCCTTCGAGACGCTGGCGGACATGGGCAAGACCTTCCCCGAGTCGGTCGATGCCGAGAAGGCGATCAAGCAGTACATCAAGTCGATCGGCAAGGGCCTGCTCAAGGTCATGTCCAAGATGGGCATTTCGACCTACCAGTCCTACTGCGGCGCCCAGATCTTCGACGCCGTCGGTCTCGCCGAGGACTTCGTGCGGCAATACTTCACCGGTACGGCCTCGCGCATCGGCGGCGTCGGCCTGGCCGAGGTGGCGCAGGAGAGCGCCCATCGTCATCGCGACGCCTTCGGCGACTCGCCGGTCTACCGCTCGGCGCTCGACGTCGGCGGCAACTATCAGTACCGCGTGCGCGGCGAGGCGCATTCCTGGTCGCCACAATCGGTGTCGCTGCTGCAGCACGCGGTACGCGGCGAGGGCGCCAACGCGCTAGAGCGCTACCGCGAGTACGCCGCCCTGCTCAACGAGCAGGACGAGAAGCTGCTGACCATCCGCGGCCTGTTCCGCATCAAGCCGGCCAACGAGGATGGCCGCGAGCCGGTGCCGCTCGACGAGGTCGAGAGCACGGCCTCCATCGTCAAGCGCTTCTCCACGGGCGCGATGAGCTTCGGCTCGATCTCGCGCGAGGCGCACACCACACTCGCCATCGCGATGAACCGCATCGGCGGCCGTTCCAACACCGGCGAGGGCGGCGAGGAGACCGACCGCTTCAAGCCGCTGCCCAACGGCGATTCCATGCGCTCGGCGATCAAGCAGGTGGCCTCGGGGCGCTTCGGCGTCACCGCAGACTACCTCGTCAACGCCGACATGATCCAGATCAAGATGGCTCAGGGCGCAAAGCCCGGCGAAGGCGGCCAGCTACCCGGCGACAAGGTCGACGCGGTGATCGCCAAGGTGCGGCACTCGACGCCGGGCGTCGGTCTGATCTCGCCGCCGCCGCACCACGACATCTACTCGATCGAGGACTTGGCGCAGCTCATCTACGACCTGAAGAACGTCAACCCGCAGGCGTGGGTCTCGGTGAAGCTCGTGTCCGAGATCGGCGTCGGCACCGTCGCGGCCGGCGTTTCCAAGGGTCGCGCCGACCACGTCACCATCTCGGGCTTCGAGGGTGGCACCGGCGCCTCGCCGCTGACCTCCATCAAGCACGCCGGCTCCCCTTGGGAGATCGGTCTCGCCGAGACGCACCAGACGCTGGTGCTCAACCGGCTGCGCTCACGCATCGCCGTGCAGGTCGACGGTGGCCTGCGCACCGGCCGCGACATCGTCGTGGGCGCTCTGCTCGGTGCCGACGAGTTCGGCTTCTCGACCGCGCCGCTTATCGCGGCCGGCTGCATCATGATGCGCAAGTGCCACCTCAACACCTGCCCGGTCGGTGTCGCGACGCAGGATCCGGAGCTACGGAAAAAGTTCGTCGGCACGCCCGAGCACGTCATCAACTTCTTCTTCTTCATGGCGGAAGAGGTGCGCGAGCTGATGGCGGCAATGGGCTACCGTCGCTTCGAGGACATGATCGGCCAGATTCAGATGTTGGATCGCGCCAAGGTCATCGACCATTGGAAGGCCAAGGGGCTTGATTTCTCGCGTCTCTTCCTCAAGCCGCAGCCGGTCGACGGCGACTCCATCCGGCACACCGGCAGCCAGGACCACAAGCTCGAACACGTGCTCGACCGACGCCTGATCGAGAAGGCGGCCAAGGCCATCGAAGGCGGCGACACGGTCGTCATCGAGGAGACGATCGTCAACGTCGACCGGACCACCGGCGCCATGCTCTCGGGCGAGATCGCCAAGAGGTACGGCGAGGCCGGTCTCCCCGACGATTCGATCGTGATCAAGCTCAAGGGCACCGCCGGGCAGAGCTTCGGCGGCTTTCTCGCCAAGGGCGTGACGCTCGATCTCGAGGGCGTCGCCAACGACTATGTCGGCAAGGGTCTCTCGGGCGGCCACATCGTCGTGCGACCGCCCGCCAACACCAAGATCGTGCCGGAGCATTCGATCATCATCGGCAACACCGCGCTTTACGGCGCCACGGAAGGCGAGAGCTTCTTCCGCGGTGTCGCCGGCGAGCGCTTCGCTGTGCGCAATTCCGGCTCGGTGTCGGTCGTCGAAGGCACGGGCGACCATGGCTGCGAGTACATGACGGGCGGCGTGGTGGTGGTGCTCGGCGAGACCGGGCGCAATTTCGCGGCCGGCATGTCGGGTGGCGTCGCCTACGTCTACGACGCGGCCGATACGTTCGAGCGCCGTTGCAACATGGCCATGGTCGAGCTGACCAATATCCCTGACGAGACCGGCGATGAATCCTACACTCAGGTTCTGGAGTGCTTCGCCAACGGTCGAGTCAAGGTGGTCGGCGATCTTACCAAGTTCGACGCCGCGCGCCTGCGCTTCCTGATCGGGAAGCACGTCAAGGCGACGGGCTCGAACCTCGGCCAAGCCATGCTCGACGATTGGCAGGCCGCACTCGGCAAATTCCGCAAGGTCATGCCGGTGGAATATCGTCAGGCGATGGAGAAGCTCGCTTTGACCGAGGACCAGATCCTCGAGCCGGCCGGCGCGTAGGCGTACCGGTCGGCCAAAACGAACTAGGCAGGGTTTGGGAACGCAATGGGCAAGATCACGGGATTCCTCGAGATCGACCGGTTTGAGCGGCGCTATGCGCCGGCGGCCGAACGGATCCGCAACTACAAGGAGTTTACGCTCCCGATACCGGAGGAGGCACTGCGCCAGCAGGGCGCCCGCTGCATGGATTGCGGCATTCCCTATTGTCACAATGGCTGCCCGGTGAACAACCAGATCCCGGACTGGAACGACCTCGTCTATCGTGGCAACTGGGAGGAGGCCTCTCGCAACCTGCATTCGACGAACAATTTCCCGGAATTCACCGGCCGCATCTGCCCGGCGCCTTGCGAGGCGGCCTGTACGCTCAACATCAACGACGCCTCGGTGACGATCAAGACGATCGAATGTTCGATTATCGACCGTGCCTGGGCGGAGGGCTGGGTCAAGCCCGAGCGCTTCGGCAAGGACACCGGCAAGCAGATTGCCGTGATCGGCTCTGGCCCCGCAGGTCTCGCCTGCGCGCAGCAGCTCGCGCGCGCCGGCCATGCCGTCCATGTCTACGAGAAGCAGGGTAAGCCCGGCGGCCTGCTGCGCTACGGCATCCCCGACTTCAAGATGGAGAAGCACCTCATCGACCGGCGCGTTGCGCAGATGGAGGCCGAGGGCGTGATGTTCCACTGCAATGTCAACGTCGGCGTCGACGTGACGGGCGAGGAGCTGGTGGGCCAGTACGACGCCGTGGTGCTCTCCGGCGGTTCCGAGAAGCCGCGCGACCTGGCGATCCCCGGCCGCGAGCTGCACGGCGTCCATTTCGCCATGGATTTCCTGCCGCAGCAGAACCGCCGCGTGGGCCACGAGCCGGTGCTTTCCAACGACGCCATCCTCGCCTCCGGCAAGCACGTCGTGGTCATCGGCGGCGGCGACACCGGTTCCGACTGCATCGGCACCTCGATCCGCCAGGGCGCGCTCTCGGTCACCCAGCTCGAGATCATGCCCGAGCCGCCGACGAAGGAGAACACGATGCTGACGTGGCCGGACTGGCCGCTGAAGCTGCGGACCTCGTCCTCGCACCAGGAGGGCGCGATCCGGGACTTCGCGGTGCTGACCAAGAGCTTCGCCGGCGACAAGGACGGCAACGTCAAGGCGCTCAACTGCGTGCGCGTCGACGGCAAGATGCAGGAGCAGGAAGGCTCGGGCTTCGAGCTGCGCGCCGACCTCGTGCTGCTGGCGATGGGCTTCGTCTCGCCGATCCCGGAGGGGCTGCTGATGGGGCTCGGCGTGGCGCTCGACAAGCGCGGCAACGTCGTCGCCGATCAGAAGAGCTACACCTCCTCGATCGACAAGGTGTGGGCCTGCGGGGACATGCGACGCGGCCAAAGCCTCGTCGTCTGGGCGATCCGCGAGGGCCGCCAGGCCGCGCATGCCGTCGACAAGGCTCTGATGGGCGAGACCGTCCTGCCGCGATAGACACGCACCGCGGCTTAAGAAGACGGAATCCGGAAGCTCAGCTTCCGGATCTCTTGTGTTCGCTTATTCCGGCTGGGCCGTCGCTGGACGAGGCGATGTCTGCGAGGCGCGTCGCGCCTTCTTCGCCTGGCCACCCACGGCGTGGCCTCTGCCCTCGTTGAGGCCTCGATCGTGCTCGAGCTCGGCCTGGAGCGCCTGCACGTTGGCGGCGTCGCGCGGCTTCGGCCGATCGGGATCCGTGCCGGTCAGCGGGGCATAGTCGAGCGTCTTGGCATTCGGCCGGCTCTCCGTGACAAAATCCTTGGCCGGCCCGACACTGGTCCAAAGATGGGTCGAGCGGAGGGTATCGAGCGGCGAGCCCGATACGCTATGGGGTTTCTTCGTCGAGGCGGGTTTCTTCGTCGAGGCGGCTGTCTCGGCCGGAGCCACGGGGGCAACGGCCTGCGCCAGCGCAGCGCCTTCGCAGAAGGCGAAGACGAGCGGCGCGAGAAGGACGAGGCTGCGGCGCAGGATTGATCTCCCGTTCGGCGGGTTGGACGCGCGGCGTCTTCGGCCACCGTGCTATGAAGAGAACATGTCCGAAGCGGGACAGACAATGGAGTGGGCCGGATGACGTCCTCGCGACCGCTGCCTGACGTGAAGAACCCGCTGATCCCGCCGCCTCCGCCGACCGGAGCCCAGCCGACCGGCCTGCCCGACTTCGAGAGGCTCGGCGCCAACGCCGCGCGCTTCGTCGAGCAGAGCGGAAAGGCGCTCCACGCCTACCTCAAGCCCTACGAGACCGGCGAGGCCAAGCGCAACGATTCCACCGACACGATGATCGCCGCACTGGGCGCCATCGGCAAGGTGGCCGAGCATTGGATGAGCGATCCCGCACGCATGGCGGAGGCGCAAGCGGCCATCTCCACGCCGTTCCTCCAGCTGTGGGCGCAGACCTACCGCCGCATGCAGGGCGAGGCCGTCGAGCCGCTGGTGCCGCTGGCCAAGGGCGACAAGCGCTTCGCCGCGCTGGAATGGTCGAGCCTGCCGCTGTTCGAGTTCCTGCGCCAGGCCCACGCGCTCGGCGCCAACTGGGCCGACGCCCTGGTCGACGGCGCCACCGGGGTCGACGCCAAGACGCGCGGCAAGGCGCGTTTCTACCTGCGCCAGATCGCCAGCGCGACCTCGCCGGCAAACTTCCTCGCCACCAACCCCGAGCTGATGCGCTCGACCTTCGAGAGCTCCGGCGAGAACCTGGTGCGCGGCGCGGCGCTGCTCGCCGAGGACATGGAACGCGGCGGGGGCACGCTGCGCCTGCGCCAGACCGACGCCGAGGCCTTCGAGGTCGGGCGCAACATCGCCGTCTCGCCGGGCAAGGTGATCTTCCGCAACGCGTTGTTCGAGCTCATCCAGTACGCGCCGACGACGCCGGACGTCTTGAAGCGTCCGCTGCTGATCATCCCGCCTTGGATCAACAAGTTCTACATTCTCGATCTCAACAAGGAGAAGAGCTTCGTTGCCTGGGCGGTGAGCCAGGGCGTCACGGTGTTCCTGATCTCCTGGGTCAACCCCGACGGGCGCCTCCGCAACAAGACCTTCGAGGACTACATGCACGAGGGTATCTTTGCCGCCCTTGATGCCGTGCGCATAGCGACCGGCGAGCGCCACGCCAACGTAATCGGCTATTGCATCGGCGGCACGTTGCTCGCGGCGGCGCTGGCCTACATGGCGGACCGCAACGACGCCCGCATCACGAGCGCGACCTTCTTCACCGCCCAGGCCGACTTCAGCGACGCCGGCGAACTCGGCGTCTTCGTCGACGAGGATCAGCTGACCGCGCTGGACCGGCAGATGGCCGAGACCGGCTATCTCGACGGGGCCAAGATGGCGACGGTCTTCAACATGCTCCGGCCCACCGACCTGCTGTGGTCCTATGTCGTCAACAACTACATGAAGGGCAAGCAGCCGCCAGCGTTCGACCTGCTGTACTGGAACTCGGATTCGACACGGGTGCCGGCGCGCAACCACTCCTACTACCTGCGCAACTTCTATCTCGAGAACAAGCTCGCCAAGGGCATGATGGAATTTTCGGGCGTGAGGCTCGACCTCGGCCGCGTGACCCTGCCGACCTACTTCCTGGCGGCCAAGGAGGACCATATCGCGCCGGCGGCCTCGGTGTTCCGCGGCGCGCTGCTGTTCGGCGGCAACGTGCGCTACGTGCTCGGAGGCTCCGGCCATATCGCCGGCGTCATCAATCCGCCGACGAAGGAGAAGTACGGATACCTGACCGGCGGCCGGCCGTTCGGCACGCTGGAGGACTGGAGCGCCCAGGCGATGCGCCACCCCGGCAGCTGGTGGATCGACTGGATGAGCTGGCTCAAGGAGCAGGCGCCGGACATGGTGCCGGCGCGCGAGCCCGGCGCGGGCAAGCTGCCGGCGCTGTGTGACGCACCGGGCGAGTACGTGCGGGTCAGGGCCTGAGCGTGTTTCGGAGGTGAGCCGATGACGAGCTTGATGGAACAGGCGATCGACGCCTTGAAGCACGTTCCGGTTGGCCGACAAGACGAGGTCGCGCGCGTGGTGATGCAGTCCGCGCCCTGATCGACGAGATCGGTCGTGAAATAGCGACGATCCACGAAGCCAAGATCGAAGCGATCCGGCTCGCGGGAAGCCTGATGCGAGATTATCCTGCGCACTTAGCGTGCAAGATGCGGACGGTGTCGATCTTCTCGGCTTCCGCTTCTCTCCAACCCGCTCACCCGTGGTTTCGACCGCGCCATAGGTAAAAGCCTTAGCTTATTCATGCTGTTCCGGATTGTTCGTGGCGAGAAGCGCGCTTCCATCTCGTCAGTTTCCTGGACGGCGGAGCAGGTCGACGGACGACCTGATGCACGTTCTCACGGGCAATGGCTTCGCTAGGGCGGGCGCGATCATCGGTACTTGGTTCTGGGATCTGCCAACCGCGCCGACGGACATTTCTACTGGCTGAAGGCCAACGGCCGCGTCGAACATTCGCAGGACGGCACACCGCAGAGCTTCCCGGGTGTTCTCATCGATGTGGAGGAGCGGCGCGCCGTAGAGGCGGAACGCGATTGGGCGGAAGCCGAGCTGCGCGCCCTCAACGAAACGCTGGAGAGCCGCGTCACCGAATGCACGAATAAGCTGACGCGCGCCGAGGAGGCCATGCAACAATCGCAGAAGATGGAGGCCGTTGGTCAGTTGACCGGTGGACTTGCTCACGACTTCAACAACCTGCTCGCCGGCGTCTCCGGCTCCCTGGAGCTAATGCAAGCCCGCATGAGCCAGGGCCGCCTTGTCGACCTCGACCGCTATATGACGGTGGCGCAAGGCGCGACCAAGCGGGCAGCGGCGCTCACGCACCGCCTGCTTGCCTTCTCGCGCCGGCAAACGCTCACGCCCAAGCCTACAAACGTGAACCAGCTTATCCTTGGGATGGAAGAGCTGATCAGGCGCGCTGTCGGCCAACGCCCGGCCGTTGTCGTAGGCCGCGCTGCGCGTCGCGCGGTCCATGCTGCGCCAGCTCATCGCCCCCTCGGGCAGCTGTGTCGGCTGTCATCGACCTCGTCTCCAGGCGCACTTGAAAGCCCATGGTGACCGGCGGAAGACCGCTCGCACAAAGCGATGGGTACCGCTGGCCTCGCAGCGGTACCCTATAAGTGAGACGACAGGCGTTCAGGCGATGTCGAAGCGGTCGAGGTTCATCACCTTGACCCAGGCGTCGACGAAGTCGTCGACGAAGGTCTTCTCCGAATCGTCCTGGGCGTAGACCTCGGAGATGGCGCGCAGCTGCGAGTTCGAGCCGAACACCAGGTCGACGCGCGTGCCGGTCCACTTGACCTCGCCGCTCTTGCGATCGCGGCCCTGGAACAGGTTCTCGGTGCCGTCGGCCGATTCCCATTTCGTGCCCATGTCGAGCAGGTTGACGAAATAGTCGTTGGTCAGCGCGCCGGGACGCCGCGTGAAGACGCCGTTTTTCGAGTGCTGGTAGTTGACGTCGAGCACGCGGAGGCCACCCAGTAGAACCGTCATCTGCGGCGCGGTCAGCGTCAGCAGCTGCGCCTTGTCAACCAGCAGCTCCTCCGGCGATACGGTGTACTGCTGCTTCAGGTAGTTGCGGAAGCCGTCCGCGGCCGGCTCCATCACCGAGAACGAGTGGACATCCGTCAGCTCCTGCGAGGCGTCGGTGCGGCCGAGCGTGACCGGCACCTCGACCTCGTGGCCGGCCGCCTTGGCTGCCTGCTCGACACCGGCCGAACCGCCGATGACGATGAGATCGGCCAGCGAGACCTTCTTGCCGCCGGTCTGGGCGGCGTTGAAGGCCGACCTGATCTCCTCGAGCTTGGCGATCACGTCCGCCGTGCCGGCCGGGTCGTTGACCGCCCAGTCCTTCTGCGGCGCGAGGCGCAGGCGCGCACCGTTGGCGCCGCCGCGCTTGTCTGAGCCGCGGAAGCTCGAGGCCGAGGCCCAGGCCGTCGACACCAGCTGCGAGACCGTAAGGCCCGCCTCCAGGATCTTGCCCTTGAGCGCGGCGACATCGGCCTCGTCGATCAGCAGATGGTCGAGCGCCGGCACCGGATCCTGCCATAGCAGCACTTCCCGGGGCACCTCGGGCCCGAGGTAGCGCGACACCGGACCCATGTCGCGATGGGTCAGCTTGAACCAGGCGCGGGCGAAGCTGTCGGCGAAGAGCGCCGGATCCTCGTGGTAGCGGCGCGAGATCGGCTCGTAGATCGGGTCGGCGCGCAGGGCGAGGTCCGAGGTGAGCATCATCGGCGCGTGGCGCTTGGCCGGATCATGGGCGTCCGGGACCGTACCGGCACCGCCCTGGTCCTTCGGGGTCCACTGCCAGGCACCGGCCGGGCTCTTGGTCAGCTCCCATTCGAAGCCGAACAGCGCGTCGAAATAGCCCTGGTCCCACCGGGTCGGCGTGGCGTTCCAGGCGCCCTCGAGGCCCGAGGTGATGGTGTCGTCGCCGTTACCCTTGCCGTAGCTGCTCATCCAGCCGAAGCCCTGCTCGGCCATGCCGGCGCCTTCCGGCTCCGGGCCGACATGGCCGTCCGGGCTGGCAGCGCCGTGCACCTTGCCGAAGGTGTGGCCGCCGGCGGCGAGCGCCACGGTCTCTTCGTCGTTCATCGCCATGCGCCCGAAGGTCTCGCGGATGTCGCGCGCCGATCCCAGCGGGTCCGGCTTGCCGTTGGGGCCTTCCGGATTGACGTAGATCAGGCCCATCTGCACGGCGGCCAGCGGATCGGCCAGCTCACGATCGCCGCTGTAGCGGCTGTCGCCGAGCCAGGTGTCCTCCGGGCCCCACCAGATGTCCTCTTCAGGCTCGAACGTATCGACGCGCCCGCCGGCAAAGCCGAAGGTCTTGAAACCCATCGATTCCAGCGCGCAATTGCCGGTGAGGACGATGAGATCGCCCCACGAGATCTTGTTGCCGTACTTCTGCTTGATCGGCCACAGCAGGCGCCGCGCCTTGTCGAGGTTGGCGTTGTCCGGCCAGCTGTTGAGCGGCGCGAAGCGCTGCGTTCCGGCCGACGAGCCGCCGCGGCCGTCGGCGGTGCGGTAGGTGCCGGCGCTGTGCCAAGCCATGCGGATGAAGAACGGGCCGTAATGGCCGAAGTCGGCCGGCCACCATTCCTGCGACTCGGTCATCAGCGCGAAGAGGTCCTGCTTCAGGGCCTCGAGATCGAGCTTCTTGAACTCCTCGGCATAGTTGAAGTCCCGGCCCATCGGGTCGGTCGCGGGCTGGTTCTGATGCAGCACCCGGAGGTTCAGCTGGTTGGGCCACCACAGGTGGTTCGACATCTTGAAGACGACGGCGTTCTTATCCGACCCGCCCGACCCGTGCATGACGGGGCACGTGCCGCCTTCGCCCTGTTCGCGATTGCTCGTCATCCGTATCTCCGTTCCATTCAAGGCCGGGCCAACTGGTCCCAGGACTGACCGCTCAAACGTTTGGGGCGCGCCTAGGGACTCGCTCGTCGGCAAGGCCGCTGTCACAGATGTAACGGCGATCCGGTCCGAAAGGAATACGTCGCCGGCCAATCGATGCTATAGGTTCTGCCTATCACTTCAGACCGCGAATGAACCTCCAGGATCTCAGCTACCTTCTCGCCCTGGCCGAGACCCGCAACTTCGGCCGGGCCGCCAAGGCCTGCGGGGTCAGCCAGCCGACGCTGTCGGTGCAGATCCGCAAGCTTGAGGCCCTGCTCGGCGTCTCGCTGTTTGAGCGCACCAGCAAGAGCGTCACGCCGACCGCCGCCTGCGAGCTTATCCTCGGCCATGCCAGGATCGCCGTATCGGAGGTCGAGGCCATCCTCGCCATTGGCCGCAGCCTAGGCAACCCAGTGGCCGGGCGCTTCCGCCTCGGGATCATCCCGACGCTGGCGCCCTACCTCCTGCCGCTGATCTTCGACCCGCTGCGCGAGGCCCTGCCCGACCTCGACGTGGAGCCCTGGGAGGACCAGACCCCGGCGCTCCTGGAGCGCCTGCGCGCCCACGATCTCGACGCCGCGCTGCTGGCGACCGAGGTCGACGGCACCGATGTCGCCAGCCGCACGCTGTTCGTCGAGCCTTTCGTGGCGGCACTGCCGCCCGACCATCCGCTCGCCGGCCGCCAGAGCGTCGACGAAACCGATCTTGCGCGTGACATCCTCGTCCTGGCCGACGGCCATTGCCTGCGCGATCAGGCTCTGGCGGCCTGCGGACATAGCGGACCCTGGGGCGGCACACTGCGCGCGTCCAGCCTTACGACGCTGCTCAACATGGTGGCCGCTGGCTACGGGACGACCTTGATCCCCGCCCTTGCCGCCGGCGCGGCGCACGACACCGGACTGGTGCTGCGGCCCCTGGTGAAGGCCGCCGGTCGCACCATCCGCATCGCCTCGCGCGCGAACTACGTGCGCAAGGCTGCTGTCGAGGCCGTCGGCAACCTCGTCGCTGCGCGCCTGCGAAACTTCGCGGAAGGCGCTGCGGCCGGCGTGGTCTGACCAGCGATGCCGCCGCCGTCTCCACGTTCGTCAGCTTGGGGCGCAGCCCGCGGACATTGCATCAGCGATAGGTAGGCTAGTAAATGATACCTTTCCAGCTGGATGAAGCCTCGGATTGGTCCAGCCGCTGGCGCAAGTTGCGTCCGCCTGCATCAAAATTATTGTTGATTTCTCCTTTGAAGACTGGACCACTCAGGCCAAACGTCCGAAAATACGTGGCAGCCAAAAGTGCGATGGCAAAAAGCCCCACCATGCTGATGATGATATTCACGTTCATATCTAGACCTCTATGACAGCTCGGATATGCAAGCATCTCCCGATCGATAGAGACGCGATCCTCACCCGCGGCATTTTTCCCTCGTCTCGTTTTCTTGTGATGGAAAGCGTCTAATCGACGATGGGAGCTTACGGAAAGCTTCCCCGATCCTTGAAGGACTCTAAAGAACCGGAAGGGGGATTGTCGGCTGTCGAGACACAATCTAGGTCTCGTTACCCACCATACCACGGCCGGTGCCGTCCTCGGGCGGGAGCGGGCGCTTGTCTCGGATAATCCATGCTGGTTGCCTTCCTGATCATGCTCCGCGAGGGGATCGAGGCCTCCCTCATCGTCGGCATCATCGCGAGCTATCTCGCGCAGACCGGGCGGAAGCAGTACCTCGGCGCAGTCTGGGCGGGCGTCGGCATCGCCACCGTGTTGTGCGTGCTCGTGGGCGCCGCGCTCTCGATGGCCTCGGCCGAGTTCCCGCAGAGAGAGCAAGAGCTTTTCGAGACGATCGTCGCGCTCGTCGCCGTCGGCATCCTGACTTCCATGGTGTTCTGGATGAAGGCGGCGGCGCGCTCGATCAAGGGTCAGCTGCACGACCAGATCGACGCCTCGATGACGACCGGCCGCAGCGCCGCCGTCGCGCTCGTCGCGATGGCCTTCTTCGCCGTCGGGCGTGAAGGGCTCGAGAGCGTGTTCTTCCTTCTCGCCATCTTCCAGCAGAGCACCGGCTGGGCCGTGCCGCTGGGTGCGCTGGCCGGGCTCGGTGCGGCGGTAGGGGTTGGCTGGGCGATCTACGCCGGCGGCGTGCGGCTCGACATGCGCCGTTTCTTCCGCATCACCGGCGTCTTCATCATCATCGTCGCCGCCGGCCTGCTCGCCGGCGCGCTGCGCACGGCGCACGAGGCCGGCCTTTGGAACGGCCTGCAGCAGGTCGTCGCCGACTGGAGCGAGGTTCTGCCCAAGGACGGGCCGCTCGGCACCGTGCTCTCCGGGATGTTCGGCTACACCGACACGCCGACGCTCGGTGAAGGCCTGATCTACTTCGCCTATCTGATCCCGGCGCTCGTGCTGTTCTTCATGCCCGTGCGCACGACGTTGCCTTCGTCCCGCGCCCAGCTCCATCCCGCCTCCCACTCCTGAGACGATCCCGAAAGACCTCGCCCATGCGCCGCGCCACAGCCGTGTTCGTTTCACTTTCCGCCCTGCTGGCGGCCGCCCCGGCCCTCGCCGAGGGGTCGGCGACGATCAATCTCACCATCACCGACAAGGGCTGCGAGCCGACGCAGCTGACGGTGCCGCCGGAGAAGGTTGCCTTCAAGATCAAGAACGACTCCAAGCGCGGCGTCGAGTGGGAGATCCTCAAGGACAACATGGTCGTCGAGGAGCGCGAGAACATCATCCCGGGCTTCACCGCGACGCTGACCGCCACGCTGAAGCCGACCGACTACGAGATGACCTGCGGCCTGCTCTCCAACCCCAAGGGCAAGCTGCTCGTGAAGACCGCGGCCGAGACGCTCGCGACCGACGCGCCCAGCAATCTTAACCGGGCCATCGCGACCTACAAGACCTACGTCGCCGACGAGGTCGACGCGTTGGTCTCGCACACCCGCACGCTGGTCGATGCGGTGAAGGCCGGCAAGCTCGCCGAGGCGCAGAAGGCCTACGCGCCCGCCCACATGTATTATGAGCGCATCGAGCCGATCGCCGAAGTCTTTAACGACCTCGACAAGAGCATGGATTCGCGCGCCGACGATTACGAGAAGAAGGAGGCTGACGTGAACTTCTCCGGCTTCCATCGCATCGAGTACGGACTGTTTCAGAAGAAGAGCACCGACGGGCTCGACGACTACGCCGACCACCTGATGAAGGATGTCCTCGACTTGAAGGGACGCATCGCCAAGCTCGACATCACGCCCAAGGTGCTGGTCGGCGGCGCGGCTGAACTCATGGAGGAGGTCGCCTCCAAGAAGATCGCCGGCGAGGAGGATCGTTATTCCCGCACTGACCTCTGGGACTTCCAGGCCAATGTGGATGGCGCCCGCAAGATCGTGACGCTGATCGGACCCGAACTGAAGGCCCGCAACCCCGAGCTGCTGACCCGCGTCGAGAGTAATTTCGGCAAGGTCGACAAGGGGCTGGCCAAGTACAGGGCGAAGGACGGCGGCTTCGCCAGCTACGAAACGCTGAAGCCGGAAGACCAGAAGATGCTCAAGGGTCCGATCACCGTGCTGGCGGAGGACCTCTCCAAGCTGCGCGGCACCCTCGGGATCGACTGAGGACATCATGAGCGAAGAGCGAATGAAGCAGGGCCGCTGTCCGTTTGGTTTCGACGAGGTCGCGGCGACGCACCGCGCGCTGGCGTCGCGGCGCGCGCTGCTGCTGGGCGCCGGCACCGCCTCTGCGGCGGTGCTGCTCGGCGCGCGCGGTGCCGCGGCGCAGGGCACGAGCGAGCCGCCGACCCACGATCACAAGGTCTCGGCGGACAGTCTTGCCGCCGACCACGCCCACGACGCCCGCCCGCACGACTACGACAACGACGGCACGCGCGAGGCACAGCCGTTTCACGGGATGCACCAGTCCGGCTTGGTCAACCCGCAGCCGGCGGCTGCGGTGCTCGCCGCCTTCGACGTGCTCGCGGCCGACCGCACCGAACTGCAGCGGCTGATGCAGGAGCTGACGCGGCGCGTCGCCTTCCTGACGACGGGCGGCGAGGTGCCGGCCGGCAATCCCAAGATGCCGCCGGCCGACAACCTCGTGCTCGGCCCCGACGTCGTGCCCGACAACCTCACCGTCACCGTGGCATTCGGCGCCTCGCTGTTCGACGAGCGGTATGGCTTGGCCGACCAGAAGCCCAAGCGCCTGATCGCGATGGACCAGTTCCCCAACGACGCGCTCGAGGCCGACTTCTGCCACGGCGACCTTTTCCTGCAATTCTGCTCCAACACCGCGGAGACCAACATCCACGCGCTGCGCGAGATCCTGCGCGCGACGCCGGGCCTGCTCTCGATCCGCTGGAAGATGGACGGCTTCCTGCCGCCGCACACGCTGAAGAAGCTCGGCCGCGACACGATCCGCAACCTGATGGGCTTCAAGGACGGCACCGCCAACATCGACGCGGCGAACTGCGGCCTGATGGACGAGTTGGTCTGGGTCGGCGACAGCCACGACGAGCCGGACTGGGCGCATGGCGGCAGCTATGTCGCGGTGCGGCTGATCCGCATGCTGGTGGAACGCTGGGACCGCACGCCACTCGGCGAGCAGCAGGAGATCATCGGCCGCGACAAGACCTCGGGCGCGCCGGTCGGCATGATCCGCGAGCGCGACCTGCCGAATTACGGGGCAGCCGATAACAAGGTGCGGACCGACGCCCATATCCGATTGGCCAACCCGCGCACCCCCGGCAGCGAAGCCAACCTGATGCTGCGCCGCCCCTATAATTTCTCGCGCGACGCGATCACCAAATCCGGCCAGCTCGACATGGGACTGGCGTTCATCTGCTTTCAGGCCGACCTCGACGCGGGATTTCGCACGGTGCAGGCGCGCCTCAACAATGAGCCGCTGGAGGAATACATCAAGCCTTTCGGCGGCGGCTATTTCTTCGTGCTGCCCGGAGTGGCGAACGCCGACGACTATTTCGGCAAACGTTTGATCGAAGGCCGAGCGGCCTAGAGCAGTTTCCTCGCCGGTTGACTCGTGAGGGGTAGCGCACGGCGCCGCGTTGTGATTCAGGGCTGGTCTGGCGAGGAGGCCAGGCCCGATGCCCCGATCGCTGCACTACGACCTTCGCTCCCGCGTCCTCTTGGCTGTCGAGGAGGGCTTGTCCTGCCGCGAGGCTGCGGCGCGCTTCGGCGTCAGTGCGTCGAGCGCGATCCGCTGGGCCGCTCTTAGGCGCGCTGGCGGCGATGGCCGGGCCAAGCCGCAGGGCGGGGATCGCCTGTCGCGCCGTACCGAGGCTCACGCCGGCCTCATCGCGGCGGCACTGGCCGACGTGCCCGACATCACGCTGGTGGAGCTGAAGGCGCGCCTGGCTGGCGAGGGCGCCTTCGTCAGCGTCACAGCGCTTTGGCGCTACTTTCGCCGCCACGCCATCACGCGTAAAAAAAGACCGCGCACGCCACCGAGCAGGACCGTCCCGACGTCCGCCAGGCGCGGCAGGAGTGGTTCGAGGGCCAGCTCGATCTCGATCCCGACCGGCTGATCTTCATCGACGAGACCGGCACCTCGACCAAGATGGCCCGCACGCACGGACGCGCCCCGCGCGGCGAGCGGCTGAGGATGGGCGTGCCGCACGGCCATTGGAAGACGACGACGCTGGTGGCCGGCCTGAGCCTGCGCGGCATCGTGGCGCCCTTCGTGCTCGACGGTGCCGTCGACCGACCCTGCTTCGAGGCCTACATCGAGCACGTGCTCGTCCCCGAGCTGCGACCCGGCGACATCGTGATCATGGACAATCTGCCGGCCCACAAGGGGACGCGGGTCGAAGCCCTGATTGCAGCGGCGGGCGCCAGACTGCGCCTGCTGCCGCCCTACAGCCCCGACTTCAACCCCATCGAGAACGCCTTCGCCAAGCTCAAAGCCTTGCTGCGCAAGGCCGCCGAGCGGTCCAAGGACGCGCTCTGGGCCGCCATCGGCCGCCTCGTCGACCAGATCACGCCAGCCGAATGCGCCAACATGTTCACCGCAGCAGGCTACGATGCTACCTGAAAGGAATCTACTCTAGCTGCCGTCTCGCGTACGCAAGTCCGGCCGAGGGAGGCGACGTCATGTTGCCGATCGCCGACGCTTTTGCTCCTCTTGTCGGCGAACGCGCCGATGGCGGGGCTGGATGTCGACGAACCCTGACACAGCCCCTGTTTTTGTCGCGGCACCCTGACTTTGGCAGGGCTGAATGTCAGGCCTCGGCTTCGAATGCGGCCGCCGCCCGGGCGAAAGTCGAGGCTCGACATGCCGCGCTTCCTAGGTTGTCTTACCTAAGTCATCCGATGACGGCTGCCAAGATCCGGCGTGCAAGCCTCCGCCGGCGAGGCTACACCGAAGCTTCAGGTCGAGCTTCGCTCCGGCGAGGGACGGGCGCTCGGTCCAGGTTGCGCTCGCGCGTTAGCCGCTTCGCCGGGCGCCCGCTAGTCTAACGCTTTCCAGGCAGTACCGACATTCCATGCGTCACCTCGCTTCGGTGCTTTCTCTATCGCTGCTGCTAACGACGCTCGGTGCACGGGCGGATCTGGCGGTTGGCCCGTTCTCGGCGGTGATGACCAGCCCGGCGACGCCGAGCCGCCGAGCCCTCATCGTGACGCCCGCCTTCCTCGATGGTAGGGTGAACGCGCCCGCCGCCCCGGCGCGGTCGGACGCCTTCGCCTACCGCGACCTGCTCCGCCTGTTCGGCTTCTCCGGCACGATCGTGGCGGCCGACACCCGACCGGCGCTCCGGGTCGCCGTCCAGGACTTCACCGACACCGGCAATCTCGTGTTTCCTGCCGGCACCATGTTGCCAAAGCCGATGAACCCCGCCAAATCGACTAGACCTTCAAGGTCGAGGCAGCCGGCCGCTGCGCTTCCCAGCTGCATCAGCGACGAGGTCGTCGCGATCGACCCAGCCCCGATCGTCGGCAAGCCGCCGCTTCACCTCGGTATCCAGAGCTATCCCCAGACCCTGATGCTCTGCGACCACGAGGTGGTCCTGACCTTCGACGACGGACCCTCGCCGGAGACGACCCCGCGGATCCTGCAGGCGCTGAAGAAGGCCGGCGTCCACGCCACCTTCTTCCTCGTCGGCAAGCGCACGCGCGAGCACCCCGAGCTGGCGCGCGAGGAGATTGCCCAGGGGCATACCGTCGGGCACCACTCGAACACGCATCCGAGCTTCACCCTACGCGGCTTCGATACGCCCTCGGCAGAGACCGACATCCAGAACGGCATCGCCGAGGACGAGCAC
The DNA here is from genome assembly GCA_965198715.1 of Beijerinckiaceae bacterium. GTDB lineage: Bacteria > Pseudomonadota > Alphaproteobacteria > Rhizobiales > Beijerinckiaceae > RH-AL1. The sequence goes on along the minus strand of CBDAPV010000001.1, from coordinate 1,212,403 downwards.
GCGATCTACGGCGGCGCGGCGACGCCCGACAGTCCGCACGTGCCGTTCTTCCGTTTCCCCGGCTTCGCCGACACGCCCGAGCTGCTGAGCGATCTCGACCGGCGCGGCATCGCCGTGTTTGGCTCCGACCTCTGGGCCGGCGACTGGATCGCCATGTCGGCCGATCACGAGCGCGAACGGGTCATGGCGCTGCTCGCGAAACGGCCTCGCCACAACGGCATCATCCTTTTCCACGACACCCGCCCCTCCACGGCCGAGATGCTGCCGGCGTTCCTGGCCGAATTGAAAGCCAGCGGGTATCGCGTGGTGCAGGTGATCTACGCGAAAGGCGCGCCGCGACCGCCGCTGACGGTACCGATCGAAGGCGAACCTGAGACGGAGCGGATCATCGCGCACTTGCGCCCGCCGATCGTGCCGGGCTCACACCGACTGCCGAGCAAGGACGAGCGGGCGAACGACGCTGGCGGCGAACCGCCCGGCGAGGATCCGCGCTGAGGTCGCTCGCCCTCGCGTCGCTGCTCGCCCTCGTCGCCACGGCGGCAGCGGCCTGCGATCGTGCGCGCTTCCGCATCGTGCTCGAGGTCGGCCACACCAAGCAGGCGCCCGGCGCGATCAGCGCTCGCGGGGTCACCGAACTGGAGTACAACCGCCAACTAGAGCAGTTTCCTCGCCGGTTGACTCGTGAGGGGTAGCGCACGGCGCCGCGTTGTGATTCAGGGCTGGTCTGGCGAGGAGGCCAGGCCCGATGCCCCGATCGCTGCACTACGACCTTCGCTCCCGCGTCCTCTTGGCTGTCGAGGAGGGCTTGTCCTGCCGCGAGGCTGCGGCGCGCTTCGGCGTCAGTGCGTCGAGCGCGATCCGCTGGGCCGCTCTTAGGCGCGCTGGCGGCGATGGCCGGGCCAAGCCGCAGGGCGGGGATCGCCTGTCGCGCCGTACCGAGGCTCACGCCGGCCTCATCGCGGCGGCACTGGCGGAGGTGCCCGACATCACGCTGCTGGAAGTGAAGGAGCGCTTGGCCAGCGAGGGGGCTTTCGTCAGCGTCACGGCGCTCTGGCGCTATTTCCGCCGCCACGGCATCACGCGTAAAAAAAGACCGCGCACGCCACCGAGCAGGACCGTCCCGACGTCCGCCAGGCGCGGCAGGAGTGGTTCGAGGGCCAGCTCGATCTCGATCCCGACCGGCTGATCTTCATCGACGAGACCGGCACCTCGACCAAGATGGCCCGCACGCACGGACGCGCCCCGCGCGGCGAGCGGCTGAGGATGGGCGTGCCGCACGGCCATTGGAAGACGACGACGCTGGTGGCCGGCCTGAGCCTGCGCGGCATCGTGGCGCCCTTCGTGCTCGACGGTGCCGTCGACCGACCCTGCTTCGAGGCCTACATCGAGCACGTGCTCGTCCCCGAGCTGCGACCCGGCGACATCGTGATCATGGACAATCTGCCGGCCCACAAGGGGACGCGGGTCGAAGCCCTGATTGCAGCGGCGGGCGCCAGACTGCGCCTGCTGCCGCCCTACAGCCCCGACTTCAACCCCATCGAGAACGCCTTCGCCAAGCTCAAAGCCTTGCTGCGCAAGGCCGCCGAGCGGTCCAAGGACGCGCTCTGGGCCGCCATCGGCCGCCTCGTCGACCAGATCACGCCAGCCGAATGCGCCAACATGTTCACCGCAGCAGGCTACGATGCTACCTGAAAGGAATCTGCTCTAGCTGTTGTCGTCACCGAACGGTCGGCCTGAGACGGCTTGTCATCGTCAACCGCTACGAGAAAACGGTGTAGGCCTTGAAAGGCCGACGGAGCCTCGTCGCCGAGGCGCTGTCCGACGCTATCGCGACCTTCTGCGACTGCCCTTGGGGCCGGCTTTCCAAAAACTGCCCGGTTAAACGGGCTGTTCGGCGTTGCCAGCTGACGCGCATACCTTCGCAACGTCGCCTATGGCGAGGTCCATGTGACCCGGCGTCTTCGATGTCTCGTCCATGCACTTGAGCAATCCCGCGTTTCCCGCATCCCGATCTCCAAGCAGCTGCTTGAGAAGCTCGGAACGCTCCGTCTCGGAGGAATGCTTCCAGGCATTCATCGTGTCGTCAGCCTGCAAGGCGGACGCAGGCGTGATCATCGCGGAGGACGAAAGCAGGATGATCGTGATCAGCAACCTGGGCATCGTTCCACCTCTTTCGTTCCACCTCGACGCTACCATGGGCATCATGCCGCCGAGCTGCGGCTGATCGCGCGCGATGCCGTGAAGGGAAGAGCCGGGAAGCCCTCGCCATTCGGCGCTTGATCAGGCACCGCCCGATCGCTCAAAAGGCGGCATGGGTCTCATCGCAAATCCGCGCGCCTTGGTCTGCGTCTGTCTCGCGCTTCAAACGTGCGGTTGCGCGCACGAGACGGCATCCTCGCCGGCTGCATCAGATCGAACGAAAGCATCTTTCGAAGCCGCGCGGGAGCAGTGCGGCATCACCGTCGCCGATACGGCGGAGGTTCAGCGGTGCATGCGCGCGAAGGGTTGGATCTACCGCTTGCCGTGGCAGTGACGGCGCGGACTCTCGTCCGTCAGGTCTCGGCTAAGCCCCTTATCATCACCGCGATAATCCTCGCCGGCGCCTCGCAGCCCTCCGTCAGCGCGGCGCTCCGGGCGTTCTCCTCCCTCAACGACGGCGTCCAGGCGCTCCTCTTCGACCCGAACAAGCTCGCGCCGACCTATCCGGCCTCGTCGGTCCTCAAGCCGCCGCGCTTCAACGCCTATTACGATATCGAGGACGTGAAGCCGGTCGACGGCTCGACCTGGAAGCTCGAGCTGTCCGGCCTGATCGCCGACAAGCGGCCCTGGACGCTGCGAAACCTCGAAGCGCTCCCGCAGCGCGAGGAGATCATCCGCCACGTCTGCGTGGAGGGTTGGGACTATATCGGGCAATGGTCCGGACCGACCTTGCGGACCTTTTTCGAACGCGTGGGCGCCGACCTCTCGGCGAAATACGTCGCGTTCAAGACGGCCGACACCTACCCCAGCAGCATCGACATGCCCTCCGCGCTGCATCCCAAACCTTGCTGGCCACTCGCTACGCCGGGGAGACGCTGCCCGACCCCTTCGGCTTTCCGATGCGGCTGCGCACCGCCGTCAAGCTCGGCTACAAGAACCCGAAGTGGATCACGGCGATCGAGGTGACCAACACCTATCCCGGCGGCTACTGGGAGACGTCGGGCTTCAACTGGTTCGCTGGCATCTGAGTGGCTTGCCCGATCGTCGTGTCCCGACTGGGCGCCCCATCGCGGGCGCCGACTTCTCAGCATTCTTTGCCTGAGCCTCGCTCTGGGCGTCGTCCGGGAAGCCGGCGCTGCCGAGAAGGACGAAGACGACGAGACGCTCGCGCAGAAAGCGGCGCAGCGTTTCCCGCAGCCGGTCGCGGTCGGTACGCTCCTGAACCGCAAGGTGCTCCAGCCGTTGTAAAGCCAACCTGTGCTCGGCACCGTCAAGGCGATCGTGCGTGCCAAGGACGAGAGCATCGAGGCGGTGGTCGACTACGGTGGCTTCTTGGGCTTTGGCGGACGTTTGATTGCCGTCCCGATCAACGCGATGGCACTGCTCTCGCCCGAGCTGGAAATCGTCGACTTCGAGCCCGCCGAACTCGACAAGTTCCCGACGTTCGATACCCTGGGCATCACACCTCTGAAGCCGAACGAGATCATACGCGTCGGCCTCGCGAAGCCTTCGCATTAGAGGCTCGCTGCCGACCGGGCGCCTTCACGCGCTTCTCTCGCGAGCGACGCGCACGAAGGTCGCGACGATGCGCGTGCCGGCCCTGAGCGTACCGCGCAACGATCCCGCGACCTTCGACACGCCGGCGGTGCGGCAGCGGCAGTCGACGGGGATCTCCAGGATGCGCAGGCGCGCGCGCGCAGCCTTCATCTGCATCTCGAGGTTCCAGCCGTAGGTCATCTCGCGCAGGCCGAGGCCGAGCAGGGTCTCGCGCGAGATCGCGCGGAAGGCGCACATGTCGGTATAGCCGGTGCCGTAGCGAAGCCGCACCGCGGCGCCGAAAATGCGGCCCGACAGCACCTGGTGCCAGCCCATGCTGCCCTTCTCGCGGGTGCCGCGGGCGCGCGAACCGATGACGAAGTCCTGGGTGCCGGCGGTGATCGGGCCGACGAGGTCGGCGATGCGCGAGGGGTCGTCGGCGCCGTCGCCGTCCATGTAGACGAGGATCGCACCTTCGGGCGCCGCCCGCGCACCGGCGAGGCAGGCGCGGCCGTAGCCGCGGCCGACGTCGAGCACGAGCGCGCCCGCCGCCTCCGCCGCCTCTCGCGTGGCGTCGGTGCTGCCGCCGTCGACCACGATGCGGGTATCGACGAGCGCCGGCAGCGAGGCGAGCAGCGGCCCGATCGATCCGGCCTCGTTCAGCGTCGGGACGACGAGGACGATCGGCCTTTGACTAGCCCAGCTCACAGGCTCCAGCGCAGCCCGCAGCTGGCGCAGGCCTTGGGCGGCGCGGTGGAGAGCAGCGCGTCGCGGAAGTCGGCATAGGCGTCGCCGGTCCAGATCTCGCGCAGGCTCTGCTGGGTGGCGTCGCCCAGCGTGTAATTGTCGTAGCCGCGCTGCGAGAACGGCGCGATGCAGCAGGGCAGCGCGCGGCCGTTGGCGGTGAAGTACATCAGGCTCCACGGCCGCCGGCACAGCGACCACGGCGAGCCGTCGTCCAGGTTATCCGGACCTTGCCGCTTCAGGCTCATGCCCGGCTCGGAGGCGGCGCCCGAGGCGGAGAAGCTCAGGCCGAGCGAGCCGGCCAGCGCCTCGGCCTGGGCGATCAGCGCGCTCTCCCGGCTCTCCAGCTGCTCGTAGAGCGCCTGGTCGGGCCGGGCCAAGCCGATCGACTCGTCCTCGAAGAACACGAGACGCTGCAGGTAGACCTCCTTGACGCCGATGTCGGCGGCGACGCGCACGAACTCGGGCAACTCGTCGATGGTCTCCTTGAGCCCCGTCAGCCAGGCCGAGACCTTGGGCAGGGCATGGCCCTCGCGCTCCTGGATCTCGCGGAAGCGGCGGACGTTGTGGAGGATGCGGGCGAAGTAGTTCTTGCCGCGCACCGCCAGGTAAGACGACGGGTTGGAGGCATCGAGCGAGACGCGCAGCTCGTCGAGCCCGGCCTCGATGAGGGCGCGGCCGTTGCGCTCGGTCAGCAGCGTGCCGTTGGTGTTGAAGAGCACGTAGACGCCGCGATCCTTGAGGTAGCGCACCATCTGCGGCAGCGCCTTGACCAGCATCGGCTCGCCGACGCCGTGCAGCACCGCGCGCTGCAGGCCGGGGCTCTGGTCGACGATGCTGGTGAACAGCTCCCACGACATGTCGGCCGGCGGTTCCAGCTCGACGTAGGTGCGCGGGCAGGTGGTGCACAGCAGGTTGCAGCGGTTCGTGACCTCCAGGTAGAGGCACACCGGCGCGCGCTCGGAGCGACGCTCGCGCTGCGGCGCCACCGTCTCGAAGTAGCGGCGCGGATCAATCGGCAGCGACGGCGACAGCGTTTCCATGTCGGTCCTTTCTCGTGTTCAGGACGAGCAGTGTCAGTTCGGCTGCGGCGAGCGCGAAGAAGGGCAGGAAGACGATCGATCCGCCGCCGACCAGGTTCGGCCAGTCGAGATTGTTCATGAAGGTGGCTGCGCAGGTCAGCCACAACACCGCGGTGGACGGATAGAAGCAAAGGAAAGGGACGAGCCACGCCAGGTACCAGATGTAGTGCGGCGACGTCATCGCGGTGAAGATCGTCGCCAGAAGGAAGGCGCCGAAGAGATCGCTGCCCGCACCATCGCGGCGGAAAAGGCGCGTGGCGGCTGTCGCGGCGAGGCCGAGGAGGACCAATGGCGCGTAGAGCTGGAAGAGGCCCTGCGGCGCACCCGGCCAGAGATGCTTGAGGAGGATCCACAGGTAGACGCCGTGGCCATCGCGATACCCCTCTTCGTCGCCGTATCCGGATAGGAAGCCGAAGACGTACTTGCCGGCCGAGAGATAGGGCAGGTAGAAGGCGACGACGATGACGACGCCCGCCACGGGCATTCGCCACCCCCAGCGGCGATAGAGAGCCGGGGCGACGAGCACCGGGTAGAGCTTGGCCAGCAGTGCGCCGCCGAGCGCCACGCCGGCGAGCCCGTAACGTTTCGTCTGCGCCGCCAGAAGCGCAAGGCAGACCGCGGCGACGGCGATCGCGTCGACGTGGCCGTCGCCCGCGAACTCCCAGATCGGCACCGGATGCCACGCATAGATGAGGATGCGGCTCGCCGGCACGTCGCGCGACTTGAGGAGACGGAGCAGCGCCCAGATCGCCAGCGCGTCGAAGGCCAGCATCGCCGCCTTCATGGCCGTGAGGTCCTCGCTGACCCGGGTCACCAGGTAGAAGACGACCTGGTCGAGCGGCGGATAGATCGTGCGCGCATAGGTCTTGCGATTGATTTCTGGGTAGATGTCGTCATCGCGTAGAGACTGCAGCGCCGGATCGGCGGGCAGGAAGCGGTAGGGATTGATGCCCGCCGCCTGAACGCGGCCGTCCCAAACGTAGCGGTTGATGTCGGTGGAGATCGGCGCGATCGGAAGCACGATCGCCCGCAAGATCGCCGCGACGACGAGGATGCCGGCGATGGCGCGCGACATGGACGAACGCTCGCGGCCGGTGTCGAAGAGCACCACCGCGACGGCGGCGAGATAGAGCGGCACCTCGACCCACATGTAGCCGTCGATGATGGCGTCGCTGTCCGCGCCGAGCCTGCTGGCGAGGACGGCCTGGACCGCGATGAGCGATACCGCGAGCGCGACGAGCCACATCAGGCCGAAGCGGCTCATGGAGGCGAGATGGCGATCGAGGATCGATCCGCCGCGTCCAACGACGCGAGCAGCGTGCGGGTGTTCGAGGCCGCCCCTAGTGTCGGTCCTTCATGCCCGGGCCAGCCGTCGCGGACGCGCGACAGCGAGGCGACATCGTCGACGTCGTACCATATCGGCAGCAGGTGCACGGGCAGGCCGATCTCCGCCGCGCGCTCGCGCGTCTGACGTGCCACGTCGGCGGTCGACCAGGCGATATCCTCGAACATCCGAGAATGCGCTCGTTTCAACCCGAGAAGATAATAGCCGCCGTCGCTGGCAGGTCCGAGGACGGCACGGTCTCCCGGCTCGGCCAGTTTTCGCGCCGCCTCCACAAGGAAGGCCGGCGGCAGCGTTGGGCTGTCGGCGTTGAGGACGCAGGCGGAAGCGTGGCCGAGGGCGAGCAGCCGTGACACCGCGAGGAACAGCGTCTCCCCGAAGGTCGGGCACCACGCCTCGAACAGGCCGATCGAGGCCGGCAGGAAATCGAAGAAGTCCTCTTCGCCCGGCGGCCCGTAGGCCATGTAGCCGGAGATCGAGGCCTCCTTCGAAGCGCTCGAAAGATTGGCGGCGACATCCTGAAGGAAAGCCGTGTTGAAGGCCGAAGCTTCCTCCGGAGAGTAGGGCGGAGACAGACGCGTCTTGGTTCGTCCCGCCCGCGACGCCTTCGCCATGACGGCGATCCCGCAGGACGCTATGCCGGGCGCGGAACTGTCATCGGCGAGCGCATCCATCGCGTGTCTTTTCGTCATGGGGGTTGGGGAGGTTACGGCGCGGTGCGGCGATCGGAGCGGTCGGTCGATGCAGCGATCGAAGCCGTAGCATAGACACGCGGCGCGGCGTTGCACCGTGAGAACCCAGATCAGCTCATCTCAGCGAGGCGGGGGTAGAGCGCGCCTGTCAGCGTGGCAATCGAAGCGGCGATGGCGTCGTCACCGGCCGCAGCCTGCACAAGGCACATCGTCGGGCGGCGCCCTAGGAAAGAGAGATGCTGGTGTATCGCCGTTGCCCCGTCGCCGTTGCACGTCGGAACGATCACGATCGGGTCGCCGGCAATCGCGTCGGCGATCGACCGTGCAATGCGACGATAGCCGATGGCACCGGGCATCAGCGCGCCCTCTCGCAGCTCGTCCAGCAAGGTCGCGGCATACCAACCGTCAGACCTGAACGCCCGAAGCGCTTCGTAAACCGCTGCACGATCCGGGTAGCGGTATACTTTGGCGCCGAGTGCGATGAGGCTGCCGACGACATCGGCCGGTGTCCGTTGGTAGACCATGACAGCCGCCTCGAGCCCGAGAGCACGGCAGGCATAGGCGATGGCACGTTCGTGATTTCCGGAGGACGCGACGACGATCTGCCGGTGACCCGAATGCAGGGCGTCGTCGACTGCAAAAGGTGCGGCACAATCCTTCCACGAGCTCGTCGGGCCATGTGTGACATCGCAGATGAAGCCTTCTGTCATGTACGCGGCCGAAAGCTGTGGCGGGAGGAGGCAGGGGGATCGGGAACAGCCCGCGTTCAGGCCCGTGGACACGGAGCGGTGCCTGCTGTGGAACTCCTTCGAGCACGCGGCAACATGCTTGATCAAGCGGCGACCTCACGAACTTGCCTTCGGGCGCGTGTGACGATGGCCGAGACGACGAGTAGAGAGATCAAAGGCAGGTCAGCCAACCAGGCTTTCGATCACATTCTCGGTCTCGACGTATCCGCCTTCCCCAGAATAACAATGAACGATCCGACCCTCCCGATCGACGACATACTCGGCCGGCCAATAACGGTTCCCCAGGCGTTCCAGGTTGCCGACGAGTTGTCCTGCGCGATGGGGTAGGCCAGACCGTACCGCGCCGCGGCGGCCTGCAAAGCCGGCCTCGAGCGCTCCACATCGAACTCCGGCGTGTGGACGCCCACAACGACGAGACCGCGGCCGCCGTACCGCGCAGACCAACTCGTCAATGCCGGCATCGCGTGAATGCAGTTGATGCATTGCCGCGCCCCAGAAGTTCACCAGCACCGGGCGCCCGCGCAGTCCCCTTATCGAGAGAGGCCCGGAAATGATCCAGCCATCGATGCCCACGAACTCCGGCGCCGTCCGTCCAGCCGCCCGAGCGATCGGGCGCAGGTTGTAAAGGCTACCGCGCCGGCGCCAGCGATCAGGAAGCGGCGGTCTACATCCTCAGCCATTCCGCTGGTGATGGCGGGTCCGAATGCGACCACCATCTCCAGCTCTTCCCCTCAACCGCGCGTAGAACCATACGTCGATTTTCAATCGGTCGCCGGTGTCTCGTGGCTACTTGGTCTTGGTCAGGTTTTTCTCCTGATCGGCCTTCGATGCCGTGAACGAGCCGCTCTCGGCGCTGTTGTTCATGGCACCGACGGTGCCCGGCGACGCCTTATTTCCGCCGGGGACGGTCGCCTTCGGGTCGACGTTAGAGGTCTTGTCCTTCGCCGGATCGCCGGCGTAGGCGGAGCTTATCGGAGCGACGAGCGTAGCGGCGAGAAGGAGGGCGCTGGCGAGCTTGATCATGCTATCTCCCGTGGGATGCCGGACGACGCGCCGGCATTGTCGGCACAAAGGTTGTCGTCGTGAAAGTTTCCCGCGGCGAAAAGCCCTTGCGTCGGCAGTCTTGAACGGCCGGCACGATCTTGTCGCTTCGAAGTTAGGATTCAAGTGCGGTTAGCGTGCGGCTCGATGGAGCGTATGCTAGGCCGCCTCAGCGGCGCCGGCATCATCCTCGTCGCCATAGCCGAGAATGTGTAGCGGCTCGGCCTCGATCCCCTGCCCCCTCGCCCAGTGCACCAGCGCGTCGGCCTCGCCGTGCGTCACGAGCAGCTTCGAGCAGCCCGTCTCCGCCACCGTGGTCAGCAGCGCTTCCCAATCGGCATGGTCCGACACGACCAGGGGCAGCTCGATACCCTTTTGGCGGGCGCGGGCGCGCACGCGCATCCAGCCCGAGGCGAAGGCAACGACAGGATCGGGAAATTTGCGGGCCCACAGGTCCTGCAGCGCGCCGGGCGGGCAGATCACGATCTCGCCGCCAAGCTTGCCGCGCTCTTTGGGGTGTACGCGGACGATCTCACCGAGCGCGATGCCCTCGCTTTGATAGAAAGCGGTCAGGCGCTCCATGGCACCGTGAACGTAGATCGGCCTGTCGTAGCCGGCCTCGCGCAACAGGGCCATGACGCGCTGCGCCTTGCCGAGTGCGTAAGCCCCCACGAGGTGGGCGCGCTCGGGAAAGAGGTCGCGTGAAGCGATCAGCTTGGCGATCTCGAGATCGGTCCGCGAGTGGCGGAACACCGGCAGGCCGAACGTCGCCTCGGTGACGAAGACGTCGCACAATACCACCTCGAAGGGACGGCAGGTGGGGTCTGTCTCGCGCTTGTAGTCGCCCGAGACCACCATGACGAATTCGGGGAAAGCCAGCCGGATCTGCGCCGATCCCAGCACGTGACCCGCCGGGTGGAAGCTTACAGTCGCCGCGCCCAGCCTCAAGCTTTCCCCGGTCTCCACCGCCTGCGCCGTGCCACAGAACTGTTCACCGTAACGGACCGCCATGATCGCCAGCGTCTGCGACGTGGCGAGCACGGTACCGTGGCCGGCGCGAGCATGGTCGGCGTGGCCATGAGTAATCAAAGCACGACCGACTGGCCTTACGGGGTCGATATAAAAATCGCCCGAGGAACAGTAAAGTCCCTCGGGCGATAAGACTACTCTACCGTGCAGATCCAACGCTTACTCAGCGCCACCGCAAACCATGCCGAAGGTAGGAACTTCCTTGCCGTCAGGGCCGATCATCCTGGTGACACGCACGCAATCTTCGGCCTCGCCCGGGGCGGCCTTGGCAAGCTGAATGGCAGGGCCGTTCGCGAGCGACTGAAGCTGACCAATTTCAGTCTTGGCGATCACGTTCTTCTGTACGAAAAGCGGGGCGGCTACGGCGGCGCCGATCGAGGCAAAAGTGAACGCGGCGACCGAAAGCTTGATGATTGTGCGGCGAAGACGCTTGCTGGTGTTGACCATGGTACCGGCCCCCGGAAGATGATTGCGAGCCCCTGCTCGCTGTTGTCCAAAGAACGTCGCTCGGCTCAAAAGGTTTCCGGCCTGTCAACCCTTCATCATGATATTTCTGGGACCATCAACGGGCGTGGCCGATACGCCACGATCGCGAGCATTTTGCTGCTCGGACGTCGGTATTCGAAACCTCGTCCCGGTCGATTGCCTGCATCCACGAGTTGGCTGCATCGCCGGGACGGCGAAGAGCGGACGGCGGGATGACGCGCGTCGAACCTTAGTCCTGAACGGTCGGACGATCGCGGCCGGGATTTCAGCGCGGCCGCAGAGCCTACTCGTCGCTCGACTTGTGCCGGTGGCGGCGGTGCTTCGGCTTGTCGCCGGCATCCGTTGCCGTTGTCGGTGCAGCTGCGCCAGCGGCCTCGTTGGCGGCAACCTGCGCCGCCGTCTGCTGCGCGGGGTCGACCGCAGGCGCCTGCGAGGCGGTAGCATAGAACGAGCTCGGCTGCGGCTGCGCATCTGTCGCGTTCGACGACGCCGAAGCTGCGGCACCGGAGGCGTCGAGCTGCGCGAACATCGCTGTCTTGCGCGATCGTCGGACTGTGGCGACGGCCTGGTCGCCGAGCCGGTAGGCGGCGACGTGCTCGAGACCCTGCTCGCCGCGGGCGATCACGGAGGTACCGCCGTCACGCTGCCAGCGCTTGGGCGGGGCCATCGTCCCGTCGCGGGCCTCGACCATAGCGACGCCGTCGTCGCTGTTCTTGTCGGCCACCTTGGCGGTCTTGGAACCGTGGGGGGGAGCGAGACGGGCGATGGTCTCAATCTGCGCCTGCGCCGGCGCTGTGCCGGCGCTGTCGGGCGTCGCGGCGTAGGCGAGCTGCTGCGCAGGCGCGGCCTGGTCAGGGGCCGGCGCAGGGGCGCTCGAACCAAAAAGACTCCAGCCGCCGCTGTCAGCCGAGGCCATGGCGGCAGGTCCGGCGATCGCCTCGTCGGGCACCCCGTTCAGCGGCTTGGAATCCGCCGTCCGCAGCAGGCCGAGGACGCCGCGGTTCTTGGCCGTGGAGTAGTAGCCGCTCGCGTAGAGGCGCACCGCCGCGTCCTCCCTCTTGCCGGCGGCCACAAAGGCGTTGGCGAGGTAGGGCACGGCGTAGGCAAGGTTGGTGACCGGGTTTAGCAGCTGCTCGGGCGTACCCTTGAAGCCCATGCTGCGGGCGGTGGGATAGCTGATCTGCATCAGCCCCCAAAACGAATGGTTGCGGGCCCGCGGGTTGTAGCGGCTCTCCCGCATCACGATGCGGCGGACCAGATGCTCGGGCACGCCGTGGCGCTTGGCCGCCCGGACGATCGCCGCGTCGAGCTCGGCCGAGTGCGGCGGCTCCTGTGCGATCGCGGCGCCGCCGATCGCGGCCGAAACCGCCGCGACGAGGGCAAGCGAGAGGGTCGGAAGCCGCCGCCGAGCACCGGTCGCGAAGAGCGGCGATTGCACGTTCAATGGGTCTCCGGCGCAGCGCCTGCAGCGGACGCAGGGGCAGGCACCGGCGTGGTCGAGCCGGTCGGCGCCGTGTCGACACCTTCGGTCTTAGCCGGTGCGGAGGCGTCGGCATTCTGCGGGGTAACCGGCGCTGCGGCCGTGTCCACGGGCTTGTCGGTCTTCTCGGCGCTCTTGGCGACGGCGGAGGTGTTGTCGCTCTCCGGCTTGGCGGCGGCGACGGGAGCTTGAACCGGTGTCTCAATCCTTGCGGCATCGGTCTTGGCTGGGTCTGCCTTGGCCGCCTCTGCCTTGGCCGCCTCTGTCTTGGTCGCCTCTACCTTGGCCGCTTCGGTCTTGGTCGCCTCTGCCTCGGCCGCTTCGGTCTTGGCGGCCTCGGTCTTGACTGCGTCTGCCTTGGCCGCGTTCTCGGTCTTGGCCGCGTCCTCGGTTTTGGGCGACTCGGTCTTCGCGGCGTCGGTCTTTGCCGGCTCGGATGTCGTAGCGGCTTCAGCCGGCGCCTTGATCGAAGGAGCCAGTTCGGCGGGCTTCTCGCCGGCCTTGCTCATCTCGGCTGGTGGCTGCACCGCGGCGCGGGCGGTGACCGCCTCGGCTTCGGCCTTGGCGGCTTCGGCGGCGGCGCGGGCCTGGGCGGCCTTGGCCTGGGCCAGCTTGGCTTCGGCGGCGGCGAGCGCGCGTCGCTTGGTATCGGCGGCACGTGCCTCCTGGCGGTGCTGCTCGGCGGCGACCTGCTCCTGGCGACGCGCCTCCTGAGCCTTGGCCTCGGTGGCGCGGCGGGATGCCGCCTGGACCTCGGCAAGCTTGGCCGTGGCGCGGCGTGCCTCGGCGCTCGCCATCTCTGCGGCGCGCTTGGCCTCGGTCTCGGCGGCAACGGCCTTGTCGGCGGTCTCTTTGGCGGCGGCGAGATCGCTATCGCTCGGGGCCGATCTCGCCGCCGTCGCCATGGGTGCGGTCGGCTCAGCCGTGGCGGTGGCGCTCGCGGGCGCCTCGGCCTCCTTCGCGCCGGGGACCTTGGCGTCGGGCGCCTTGGCGACGGCGGTGGTCGAACCGCCGAGATCGCGCTGACCGACGATATAGCCGTTGTAGGGGTTGAACATCAGTTGAATGCGGTGCCCGGCCTCGTTCTCCGCCATCGCGAAGAAGGCGCGGCCACGGCGATGCGGCATCGTCATGAGACGCAGGCCTTGCTCCTCGGCGACGCGGCGCATGCGGCCTGTCGAGGCGAAGGTGGGACGCTGACGCTCAGCCTGCTGTTGCGGCTCGCCCTGTGGCTCGCGCTGGCGCGGCGCACGCGATTCGCGCGGCTGCGGGCCGACGCTGTCGCCATTGAGGTTGTAGCCGCGCAGAGGGTCCATGACCTGCGCCGAGCCCTCGTGCGGAGCGACGATCGCCACCGTAGCAGCGAGCGCAGCCAACCGCGCGTAGTGTCTGGCGCTGTGACAGACTGTCAGACTGAACTTGCGCATCGATTGTCCCCGACAGCCCCCGCGAATTGCGGGCGAACCTCGTGGGCAAATGAGGCAAAACCTGGGTTCGCGAGGAGCGCCGGAGGCAGCGAGTCCATAGCTGTTGCTTGACTGCCGCAGTCGAGGCTTTCCACTTGCTTTCAATATCGAAACGTTGCAGGCGCCATTAGCCGAGTCTGCGCAGGGTAGCCTCGTCCGACGCCCCGCCGCAGATGCGCCGCAGCGCCTCGCCGAAGGGCTCTTCGGCGCCCCCCGCCCGGGCGAATAACGTCATCGACGAACAAAACTTAAGGTCGTCGGGCGTGCCGAAGATGTCACCGAGCGAACGGTTTCGTGTCGCCAGGACCGCGATCGTGACTTCGCGCAGCCGTGGGCCGAGCACCGGATGGGCGAGATAGGCCCGCGCCTCGGCGATAGTGACGATCGCGTAGCGCCGCGCCATCGGGCTGGATCCCAGGCCGGCGACCTGCGGGAAGACGAACCACATCCAGTGACTGCGCTTCATGCCGGCGCGCAATTCCTGCAGGACGCGCTCGTAGACCGGCGCCTGCGCGTCGACGAAGCGGGCGAGATCGAACGGATCGTCGGTCATCATGAGGAACAGAGGTGGGAGGTTGGACAGAGACCCGCCCGGTCTCGTTAGGGCTGCTTCCTTCCGGACCTGACCCGGTTGGCGAGTGGAACGTCCACCGCCAACCTCCCACGCCCTATTTGGCTCATTGCAAGCGCGTACGCAACGGTCTGCGGCGCGATCGGTCGCATGACGCCGCATCGACCCTGCGAGGTGGCGGCGCGTTGGTGCGTCGCAACATCGGGCCATGCCATGTTCAAGACCGCCATCCCGCCCGCGCCGCTGCTGCTTGGGCTCGCCGGACTGATCCCCTTCTGGGCACTGGCCGTCGGCCTGCTGCTGCACGGCGCCTTGAACGTGTCACCGCCGCAGCTCGACGCCGCCCTGGCCACCTACGGCGCGATCATCGTGTCCTTCCTTGGTGGGATCCGCTGGGGGCTGGCGGTTCCCGCCGGCGATTCCGGCCGGCACTATGCGATCTCGGTCGTGCCATCGCTTGCCGCCTGGGGCTTGCTCGCGGCGCCGGAGCCGTGGCGACTTGCCGGGCTCGGCCTCGTCGCGCTGGCGCTCGGCCCGATCGATCTCGACCTCGTGCGAAGCGGCATGGCACCGGTGTGGTTCGGCACGCTAAGGCTTATCCTGTCGGGCGGCGCCGGCGTGGCGCTATGGATAGGCGCCTTCGCGTTACGTTAGAAAGCTGGCCTTCAGGCCACCGCGTGGCGCTCGGAGGCGCGACGGAAGACGAACGGCGTGTCGCCCTCGGTGAGCAGGTCGGCGCAAAGGGAACCCACACGTTCAGCGCCGCCGAGCGCAATGAATCCGTCGGGCGCCAGCGCGCCGACCAGGCCGGAAATCACCTGTCGCTTGGTGGCGGCATCGAAGTAAAACAGCACGTTGCGACAGAATACGAGATCGAAAGGGCCGGCATCCCGAGGGATCGTGAGCAGGTTCTGAACGCGGAACGTCACCTTGGCGCGCAGGTAGTCGCTAATCCGCCAGCCCTCGCCGTCGCGGCTGAAGTTGCGCAGCAGCATGGTCACTGGCAGCCCGCGCTGCACCTCGAACTGGCTGTAGACCCCGGCTTTGGCGAAATCGAGAACGGGACGCGACAGGTCCGTCGCCATGATCTCGACCTGCCAGCCCGAGAGCTGCCGCGTCATGTCGTCGATGACCATGGCGAGCGAGTACGGTTCTTGTCCGGTCGAGCAGCCGGCACACCAGATGCGTAGTCGGCGCTTGTCCCGCCGCGTCTCCAGCAACCGCGGCAGCAGCTTTTCGGAGACGGCGGAGAAGAGGCTGCGGTCGCGGAAGAATGATGTCTCGTTGATGGTCAGCGTCTCGGCGACGGCGGTCGCGAGGTCCGAGCGAGGGTTGATGTGAACCATTTGCGCGAGATCGTCGAGGTTGGCGATGCCGCGCTGTTGCAAAAGGCCTTGCAGGCGATCCTCGACCAGGTAGAGCTTGTCTCCCTCCAAGGAGAGGCCAGAGGTCTCGCGAAGGAAGCGTTGCAGCAGGGCGAAGCCGGCGCTCATCCCGGCACCGCGGAGCGGCGGAGGCGGCACACCACCTCGTGGGCGATGGCATCGGGGGATAGCACGGCGGCGGCAAGCCCAGCCTTGGCCACAGCCCCGGGCATGCCCCAGACCGCGCAGGAGGCGTTGTCCTGCACCAGGATCGCGCCGCCCGCCTTGGTGATGGCAAGGGCGCCGGCAAGCCCGTCTTTGCCCATGCCCGAGAGTACCACCGCGAGCGTGCGCGGACCGAACGCGTTCGCCGCTGAAGCGAACATCACGTCCACCGCCGGCTGGCAGAAATCGCGAGAGGCGCTTGCGGCCAAACTCAGGTCGCATCCTGTTTTGGTACGTCCGATCACGAGATAACGATCGCCGGGCGCGAAGTAGACCGCACCTGCTAGCAGACTGCACGGCGCGGTGACCACGCGCGTCACCACGTCGCAACGACGAGCCACATAGCCGGCGATCACCGGCATCAGGTCGAAAGGCATGTGCAGCGTCACGCAGATCGGCAATCGCGAGACATGCGGCGCAAGGCCGGTGATGAGCGCGACTAGGGCTTGGGGACCACCTGTCGAGGCGCCGACCACCAGAACCCCGGGACCCAAGGATTGCGCGCGCCTGGCGGGGCGCGGCGACGCCACGAGGGGCGCGATACGGATGGTCAAGGCTCCAGCAGCCCGACTTCCTGGAGCTTTGAGCGTACGATCTCCTTGTCGAACGGCTTCATGATGTACTCGTCCGCGCCGGCAGCGAGGGCCCGAGTGATCTGCGCGATCTCGTTCTCGGTGGTGCAGAACACCACCTTGGGCTTCATGCCACTCGGCATCTTGCGCAGCTGAAACAGAAACTCGAGCCCGTCCATGACCGGCATGTTCCAATCGAGCAAGATTGCGTCCGGCATCATCGCTGCGCACGCCGCGCAGGCTTTCTGGCCGTTCTCGGCTTCGCGGGTGACGAACCCGAGCGACTGCACGATGCGTCCCGCGACCTTTCGGATCAATCGGGAATCATCGACGATGAGCACCTGCCTGAGCAGGATCGACGTGCCGGCGGAGGCGTCCATTGTCATTGCTCGCCGCTGCTCATGTTTGCCGTCGTCATTCCCTGCCACCGAAGGTCAGGATCCAGTCGAGATCGAGGATCGGCAGGATCAGCTCGTCGAGCCGGTGCACCGATTCGATCGGTATGCCCTCGACGCCGAGATGCGGCGGGGTCTCGATTAAAGTGCCGCTGTTCAGCGTCAACACGTCGCCGACCTCGTCGACCACGAGGGCGAAGCTCTCGTGGCGATAATCGATGCCCACGGCGATGCGGGAGCCTTGGACCCAATCGTCTTCGCAGCGCAGCCTGCGCCGCAGGCTCACCGCCGTGACGATCTTGCCGCGCAGGTTGACCAGGCCGAGCACCTCTGGGGGCGCCAGCGGCACCGGCGTCACCGCCATCATCTCGAAGACGGTGTGGATGTGCTCGACCGGGAGTCCGTAGGTGCGGCCGGCCAGGACAACGGTGAAACAGCGACGGTCGCCGCCAATCTCGGAAGCAGTGCGAACCGGAGCGGCGTGCTCGGACGAGGCCTGGCCCATCATGCGGCGAACTCCCGTATGATGCGCTCCTCGAGGCCGTGCGGCCCGAGCGTCTGGGACTCGAGATGGGTGCGCAACATGGCGAGCAGGGCGGCACGATCGAACTTGCCGACGACGCCGCACATCCCGCTCGCCGCCGCCGCCTCGTCGACGATCGGAGCGGTGTTGGCGGCCAGCGCGATGACCGGGACCGCGGCGTGGCGCGGGTCGCGCTTGATCTCGCGGGCGAGACTATAGCCGTCCATGTCGGGCATGTCGGTGTCGGTGACGATGGCGTGAAAGACCGCGCCGCGCGACAGCAGGAACAGCGCGTCTCGACCCGAGCTCGCCGTCGTGACGAGGTAGCCGGCAGCGGCGAGAAGAGGCGCCAGCATGTCGCGAAAGAACAGCCTGTCGTCGATGAGAAGCACCGAGAAGCGGCTGACGATGCCGCGGGCGTAGGCGTCGGGTCGCGCCGCTTTGACGAAATGCGAGATATCGATGACCTCAACCACCTCGCCGGCGATCCGCGCCGAGCCGATCATGCCCGGCGAGACACTGGCGATTTCGATGTCGAGGAAGTCCTCGACAATGTCGAGGATCTCGTCGACCACCAGCCCGACGCTCTCGCCGCCGATACCGAGCACGAGCACGGGATGGTTCTCGCACTCGTCGATCGCGGCGCTACAATCCAGCTTCTGCAGCGGCATGAGGAAGCCGCGGTGCTGCATCACCATCATGCCGTCCGAGACGCCGACGGCCCCGGTGGCGGATTCGATACGCGAGATCAGCGACAGCGGCACGACCTTGAGCGCGCCGCCGCCGGCGCGAAACAGGACCAGCCGCGTCTTCTCGCGCGGGGGGATAAAGCGTTCGGCATTGTGCTGAACGCCTAGTTGCAGCGTCTGGGTCAGGCCGATGGAGCGGGCGAGACCCACGGGATCGAGGATCAATACCACGGAGCCGTCGCCGAGTATGGTATGGCCCGAAAACATGAAGAGGTGGGCTAGCGAGGCGCCGAGCGGCTTGACAACGATCTCCTGGACGTCAGCGACGTGGTCGACGAGCACGGCGAAGGAATGCGGGCCAAAGCGCATCACCACCGCGAGCTTGGAGAGATCATCGGCGTCGTAGGGCAGCTTGAAGGCAATACGCAGATCGACCAGCGGAATGACCTCGTCGCGTAGCCGCAGCACCATGGCCCCCTGGACGCGCTCGATGCGGTGGGAGCTGCCCTCGTTGAAACCGATCGCCTCGATGACCGACTGCTGCGGCAGGGCGAAACGCTGGCCGCCGGTCTCGACGATGAGCGCGGGTGCGATGGCGAGCGTGAGCGGAATCTTGAGGTTGAAGCTCGTGCCATTGCCGAAGGTCGAGCTGACGGCGATCGAGCCGCCGATGGTCTCGATGTTCTCGCGAACCACGTCGAGCCCGACGCCACGCCCGGAGATGCTGGTGACTTTGGTGGCGGTCGAGAACTCGGGCAAGAAGATGAAGCGGTAGATATGCTCGGGCGACAGGTTGTCGATGTCGGCGGCGCCGACGAGGCCGCGCGCCAGCGCCTTGGCCTTGATGCGCTCGAGATCGAGGCCGCGACCGTCGTCGGCGATCGAGATCGCGATATAACCGGCCTCATGAGAGGCGGTGATGCGGATAGTACCCTGTTCGGGCTTGCCGGCCATGATGCGGTCGGCGGGCAGCTCGATGCCGTGATCGGCGGCGTTGCGCAGAATATGGGTCAGCGGGTCGCGGACGACCTCGATCAGCTGACGGTCGAGTTCGGTGTCGCCGCCGTCGATGACGAGAGCGAACTTCTTCCGTGTCTCGTTAGCCAGTTCGCGGACCAGGCGGGGCAGGCGGGCGAACAGACGACTCAGCGGCTGCATGCGGGCGCGCATCACCGAATCCTGGAGATCCGATGTCAGTGACGAGAGCCGCTGCAGTGGGGCCTTGACAGCTTCGTCCTCCTGCTTGCGATGCAGCTCCAGGAGCTGGTTGCGGGTCAAGACCAGTTCCGAGACGAGCACCATGATGCGCTCGAGCGATGAGACGTCGACCCGTATGGTGTCGGCGCGTTTGCTGCGCTCCGGAACGCCGGGCGCGACGGGACCTGGCGGTAACACCGGGGCGACGATCGAGTAGGGCTCGGCCGCCACACCGACGTCGAGCGTCTCGAGCTGCGCCTCAAGCTCGCCGATCAGCGCGGTGTCGTCGCCGGGCGGCTCGGCGGCATGGGTCTCGAGCTCGGCGAGGATGAGCTTGACGCGGTCCACCGTCGCCAGGATGAGCGACACCATCTCGGGGGTCGCCGCGCGGCCATCGCGGAGGCGGCTGATGACGGCCTCGGCGGCATGGGTGAGGGCCTCGAGCCGGGTGAGCCCGAGAAAACCGCAGGTGCCCTTGATCGTGTGAACCAGCCTGAAGATGCTGGACACGATCGCCGAGTCCGACGGATCGGTCTCGAACATCATGAGCTGCGTCGAAGCCGCCTCAAGATGCTCGGAGGTTTCCGCTAGGAAATCGTTAAGAAGCTCGTCCATCGATGTCCGTAGGGGCCCGGGATGGCGGGCAACTCAAACGAGTATCGACGTCCGAGGTTAAGGAGCGCTGAAAGGCCGTTTAATCGTCGCGATGGCGCGAGACCTTCGCATCCGAGAAAACCGAGCGCACGTCGATGTCTTCGTCGTAATCGGCGCGCGGCTGCGGCGTGTCGGCGAAGACGGGTGCGGGCTGATGCGCCTCACGCGGGCCGGTCGTGATTTCGGCCGGCATCAGCGTCGGGCCACGGTCCTCGGTGCCGGCCGGGCGGTCCTTGGCAGCGCGGTTGACCTCAAAATCGAGGTCGATCTGCGAGCAGAGGCCGAGCGTTACCGGATCGAGCGGCTGCAGCTGCGCCGAGTTCCAGTGGGTGCGGTTTCGGATTGCTTCCAGCGTGACCTTGGTGGTGCCAGCCAGGCGCATGATCGCCGCATCCTTCAATTCGGGATGGTTGCGCACCAGCCAGAGGATGGCATTGGGGCGATCCTGTCGGCGCGAGAGTGGCGTGTAGCGCGCGCCGCGGCGTGGCTTGATCTCGGGCATACGCACCTTCGGCGGGGCGTTGCGCAGCTGGTGTACGACATCCTTCTCGGCCTTGGCAATCTCGTCGCGCGTCAGCTGATTGGAGGTGATCGGGTCGTGACCCTTGATGCCGGCCGCAACCTCGCCGTCGGCGATGCCCTTAACCTCGAGCGGGTGCAACTTGCAGAAGTCGGCGATCTGATCGAACGTCAAAGAGGTGTTCTCGACGAGCCATACGGCGGTCGCCTTGGGCATCAGCGGCGCGGTGCTCATGTGGAAATGCTCCTTGGCCATTGTGGCCGACGACGGCACGAGACGGTGCGGCACGTGCCGGCACTTCTCGCGAGCGGAAAACGGGAAGCGGTTCCTATAAAAGCTGGGGCCGGCGAACGCAATTGTGAACCCTCGCCTGCCTTGAATGAAGGCGTTCTGAGACCTGCACGATGCAAATACAATCCTGCTAGTCTGACTTTCAACCAGGATGGCCGGTGGACACTCTAGCCCGCGAGCTCGCCGGCCCGGCGCCGGGCTGCGGCTACGGCGCGCGTCATCAGCGCTTCGAGGCCCTCCGGCGCCCGCAGGACGTCGAGTGCCGCGGCGGTGGTGCCACCCGGCGAGGTGACCGCCTCGCGCAGCGCCGCCGGTGAACGGGCGTCGGCCTGGAGCAGCGCGCCAGCGCCTTCGATTGTGGATCGGGCGAGGCGCAGCGCCACATCCTCCGGCAGTCCAGCCGCCGCGCCGGCGGCGGCCAGCGCCTCGACCATGAGGAACACGTAGGCCGGCCCAGAGCCGCTGAGTGCTGTGACGGCGTCGATCAGGCTTTCTTCGACCCATTCGACCAGCCCGACGCTGGCCATCAGCGTGGTCGCGACTGCGCGCTGCGCCGGGGTCAGGGCGGCCTCGCCGACGAGGCCCGACGCGCCGCGGCCGACTGCCGCCGGCAGGTTGGGCATGGCGCGCACGATCGCGGCGGCATTGGGCAGACCCGCACGCAGGTCCGCCAGCGTCTTGCCGGCAAGGATCGAGACCACGAGCGTCTCCGGCCGGGCGAGCAGGGCGAAGGCGCCGGGCGCGGCGGCGAAGGTCTGCGGCTTCACCGCAAGCACAAGGGCCTGCGGTGCGGTGGCCGGCAGGTCGAGCGACACGCCGCGCGCGCGGCAGAATTCGATGGTCTCGTCGTCGAGATGCGGATCGACCACATGTACCGATGCCGCCGGCAGGCCGCCGTCGAGCAAGCCGCGCAGCAGCGCGCCGCCCATCCTGCCGCAGCCCGCCAGCGCGAGCGTGGCCGGCCAGTCCCGCGACATCACGCCTCGCCGAGGGTCTCGATCATGGCCGTCTCGAGCGCTTCCTTGCCAGTCTTGCCGGCCCAAACCACGAACTGGAAGGCCTGGTAATAGCGCTCGCAGGCCATTACCGCGGCGGCAAGCGCGCTCTCGCATTGGCGGCCGTTGAGCTCGGCGTTGCCGGCCAATAGCAGCGCGTGGCGGAACATGATGACCCCGTCGGTCGGCCAGACGTCGAAATGGCCGATCCACATTTGCTCGTTGATCATGGCGATCAAGCCGAGCATGTCGGTTTTGCGCACCGCAGGGACCTTGAGATCGAAGGCGCAGCCGACGTGGAGCGCCTCCATCTCGGGCAGCCAGGTGAAAGCCACGGAATAATCCGCCCAGCCGCCGGCGACCGAGATCGAGATCTCGTCATCGTCGTCCCGATCGAAGGACCATTCGTTGAGAGCGGCGAGGCGCTCGATGATGTCGACAGGATTCTCGGAGCGGGTAATCGTGGCTTCGACGGGAGACAGCGACATTCCTGGGCTTTCATGCGGGCGCGCGTGGCAAGAACTGGCACGACACCGGAAAAGGGAACGCGGGCACACCGGGCCGTCCTGGCGATGCGCGCCGATTCGTGTTTGGCAGCGCGCGAAGCCTTGAATCACCACCGCGCCGTCCGATCAACCGGCGTGCACCGCAGCGATCCGTAGCCGCAAGCTCCCGTATTCGCGCGACTCCGTCCATGGGCCTAGCCCGCGTGTCCACATGGAAAGCGCGTTAAGCTTGATCGAGCAGGTCAAACTCCTTCGCGATCATGGGACTCGTAACGCCGCAATGACATCGCGCGCAGGCTGTGGCACATCTCGCCTTAAAGCGAAAAAGAGACACACCATGGCCAACAAGCTGCGCCCGGCGACGACTCTCGTGCACGGCGGCACCACGCGCTCCGAGCACGGCGAGATGTCGGAAGCGATCTTCCTCACCCAGGGCTTTGCCTACGACACGATGGAGCAGGCCGAGGCCCGCTTCAAAGGGCTGGAGCCGGGCTTCATCTATGCGCGCTACTCCAACCCGACGACGGCGATGTTCGAGGAGCGCATGGCGCTGCTCGAGGGCGCCGAGGCGGCCCGCACCACCGCGAGCGGCATGGCAGCGGTCACAGCGGCCGTCATGGGCCAGGTCCGCGCCGGCGACCACGTCGTGGCGGCCCGCGCGCTGTTCGGCTCATGCCTCTACATCATCGAGGACCTGCTGCCGCGTTTCGGCGTCGAGACCACGCTGGTCGACGGCGGCGACCTCGCGCAGTGGCGCGCCGCGATGCGGCCCAACACCAAGGTGCTTTTCCTCGAGACGCCGACCAACCCGACGCTGGAAGTCTACGACATCGCCGCCATCGCCAAGATCGCGCACGAGGGCGGCGCCACCTGCGTCGTCGACAACGTGTTCTCGACGCCGATGCTGCAGCGCCCGCTGGAGCTCGGCGCCGACGTGGTGGTGTATTCCGCCACCAAGCACGTCGACGGCCACGGCCGCTGCCTCGGCGGCATCATTCTCGCGTCGAAGGCTTTTATCGACGAGCACCTGCACAATTACCTGCGCCACACCGGCCCGGCGCTGTCGCCGTTCAACGCCTGGGTGCTGCTGAAGTCGCTCGAGAGCATGGCGGTCAGGGTCAAGCACCAGTGCGAGAGCGCGGGCAAGATCGCCGACGTGCTGGCGCGCGAGCCGGCGGTGACGCGCGTGATCTATCCCGGCCGCGCCGACCATCCGCAGGCCGAAATCATCAAGCGGCAGATGTCCGGCGGCTCGACGCTCGTCACCTTCGAGGTCGAGGGCGGCAAGGACGGCGCCTTCGCTTTCGCCAACGCGCTTGAGATCATCCTGATCTCCAACAACCTCGGCGATGCCAAGAGCATCATCACGCACCCGGCGACGACCACGCATCAGCGGCTCACGCCCGAGGCCCGCGCCAGAGCCGGCATCTCCGACGGCATGCTGCGGCTCTCGGTCGGTCTCGAGGATCCGCTCGACCTCATCGACGACCTGCGCCAGGCGCTGGCCGGTCTGCAGCTGCAGCGCATCGCCGCCGAGTAATGGCGGCGCCGGTCGCCATCGTCGCCGGGGTCGGTCCCGGCACTGGCGCCGCCCTGGCCAAGCGCTTCCACGCCGACGGCTATCGTCTGGCGCTGCTCGCCCGCGGCATCGGGTTCGGGACCGAGCTGGCCGCGGAGCTCGGCGACGCCCGAGCCTACGCCTGCGACGTCGGCGACGCCGTCTCGGTCGGCTTGGCCATGGAGGCCGTCCGCCGCGACCTCGGCGAGGCCGACGTGCTGCTGTTCAACGCCGGCTCCGGCAGCTGGGGCGACATCGAGGCGATCACGCCCGAGCAGTTCGAGCAGAGCTGGCGGGTCAACGCGCTCGGGTCGTTTCTGCTCTCGCAGGCGGTGATCCCGGCGATGAAGGTCAAGGGCTCCGGCGCCATCGTCTTCACCGGCGCCACCGCCTCGGTGCGCGGCGGCCCGCGGACGGCGGCCTTCGCGCCGGCCAAGGCGGCCCAGCGGTCGCTGGCGCAATCCATGGCGCGCTCGCTGTGGCCGCTCGGCATCCATGTCGCGCTGATCGTGGTCGACGGCGCCGTCGACACGCCGCGCGCCCGCGGCATGATGAAGGACAAGCCCGACGACTTCTTCATCCAGCCCGACGGCGTCGCCGCCATCGCTGCCGACCTCGTCCGGCAGGACCGCTCGGCCTGGAGCTTCGAGGTCGAGGCTCGCCCCTTCAAGGAGCAATGGTGAGCTTCGGGCGCGAGACTGGCAAGGTGGTGGCGGTCAGTCGCTGCCCGACGCACGGCTTCTCCAAGGTGCCGCAGGCCGAGATCACGCTGCTGGAAGGTCTCGGCGTAGAGGGCGACGCGCACGCCGGCGTCACGGTGCAGCACCTCTATCGCATCCGGCTCGATCGCCACGCGCCGAACCTGGCGCAGGTGCATTTCCTGCCCGTCGAGCTGTTCGACGAAATGGCCGCGCTTGGCTACGCGCTGGTGCCGGGCGCGATGGGGGAGAACGTCCTGACGCGGGGACTCGACCTCGCCGGCCTGCCGACCGGGACGACGTTCCGTATCGGCGCGGCGATCGTCGAGATCTCCGGCATCCGCGATCCTTGCAAGAAGATCGACGCGCTCGGCAAAGGCTTGGCGAAGACTATGTTCGGCCGGACGCCGGAGGGCGGCGTGCTGCGCAAGGCCGGGATCATGGGCGTCGTGCGCCGCGGCGGCGCCTTGCGTCCCGGTGATGCCATCTCGGTTGCCCTGCCGCCGGAGCCGCACCGGCCACTCGAGGTGGTCTGACGCGCCATACGCGCGTTTTGCCTCGGGAACATGCTAGCAGTCACGTTGTTGGGCCGCTACCTTGTAACAATAGGAGCGGCTCTTGGGTGGACTCTGGGAAATCGGGTTCTTTGCCGGCGCGGTGATCTTGCTCATAGCCTTCATTTGGGGCGTGATGGCCTACAATCGGCGCAATCGCGCCAACGAGCCGATCACCGAAGAGGCGACGCGGAAGCTCTACGCCGACACAGACACCTATGGCGAAAAAGAGGATGAACTGCGCAGCCGTACGTCTTGACCTGCATCAGTGCTCAAGAGTGATCGGACCAAGGTCCCCGATCATCTCCTCGCCGGGTAGAAGGCCGCGGGCTGTCACCGTCACGGAGGCGTCGACGCCCTGCCCCTCAATCTTGAAGAGGAGATAGCCGGCGCGGTTTCCTGGCTTGCCCTTGACGGCCGAGGCCGAGGGAACGCCGACGACGGGAACGGCCCGGGTCGGGCCGGGCAGGCTGTCGACGAAGAGCTTGTGGTTGTGGCCATGGATCACCAGTTCGGCGCCGTGACGGCGGATGATCTTGGCGAAGGCGAGATGATCGGTGAGGCCGCGCCCGATGTGGCCGCCAGGATCGGTGATGCGCGGGGGATGGTGGATCATCACCACGCGGAACAGTCCGAGGGCGCCGGCCTCGGTAAGGCGGCGCTCCAGCGCCTCGCGCTGGATGTGGCCGAGCCGGCCCGAGGCGATGAAGGGCGCGCGCGGCACGCCGGAGCAGACGCCGATGAGGGCCACGCCGTCACGCACCTTCATGTAGGGGTAACCCGGCTGTCCGGTATCGTCGGAACGGGTCCAGGGCGCGAAGGTCCGCGCCAGGGTCGGCAGCGAGCCGCGTGTGTAGGCGTCGTGGTTGCCGGCGACGAAGCTCACCTCCGTGCCGGGTTCGCCCAAGGTGCGCAGCCAAGCCTCGGCCAGCGGATATTCCCCCGGCAGCGCGAGGTTGAGGATGTCGCCGGTCATGGCGACATGAGAGGGCTTCTGGTCGCGCAGGTCGGTGACGACAGCGGCCAGCACCTCCATGTTGTGCGAGCTGGAGCGGCCGCGTTTCCAGTTGATGTAGCCGGTGATCCGCTTGCCGATCAGGTCGCGGCGCCGGGCGTGCGGGAGCGGGCCGATGTGGGCGTCGGAGAGGTGTGCCAGAATGAAGGCCAAACGGGTCTCGCTGCGAGGCGCGAAATGCCGAGGTGTGCGCCGGGGGTGCCGGTGGGCGTGGTCGAGCCGCCGGGAACGCCGCGGACTATAGCCATGCACCCTCGCGTGTCCATGATCTCCCGGTCCGGCCATGCTCTTTCGCGCACCCTTTGCGAGGCCGACCTGCGCCCCATCTCATTGCGCGGAGAATCGCGGCGGTTTCGCTCATGACGTTCACCCTCGCGCGGATCGAGGCGCTCGCACCCGACCAGGCCTCCCTGTCGGCGGGCTTGAAGCTCGCCAAGCCGAAGGCCTGGGCAGTGCTCGGTCGCGGCGTCGGCTTCGCCTGGGGCGAGTGCCAGGGGTCCGGTGCCTCGCCCTACAAGGTCATCCTCGGGCTGGACGACGGCGCCGCCAAGTGCACCTGCCCGAGCCGCAAGTTCCCGTGCAAGCACGCGATCGGCCTCATGTTGCTGATCGCCAACGCCGAGCCGGCCCTCGTCGAGGGTGACGCGCCGAGCTGGGCGGGCGACTGGATCGCCAAGCGCAAGCCGCGCGCCTCCCGCCCGCCTCCGCAGGGTGCCGAGGCGCCGGGCGACAAGGCGAGCCTGGCCGTGGCGCTCGAAGCCAGCGAGGCGGAGCCGGCGGCGGCCGATCCAAGGGCGGTCGAACGCGCCGCCCGGCAGCGCGAGCGGCTCGCCGCCGAGCGCGAGGCCAGCGTCGCCGACGGGTTCGACGCGCTCGACCGCTGGATCGCCGACGCGCTCGAGCGCGGCATGGTCGCCTTCGCCGCGCAGGCGCGTGCCCAGTGCGCGACCATCGCCAGGCGCCTCGTCGACGCCAAGGCGCCGGCGCTGGCAGCGAGGCTCGACGCGCTGCCCTCCGAGATCCTGGTGCTGCCGGAGAACCGCCGGCCCGACGCCCTGCTCGGTGCGCTCGGCGGCTTGCACCTGCTGGCCGAGGCCTACCGCCGCCGCGACACGCTCCCTGCGGGGCTCGCGGCGGAGGTGCGGCGGCTCGTCGGCTGGAGCCTCGATCGCGCGGCGCTGCTGGCGCAACCCGATGCCGCGCGGGCGAGCGGCCGCTGGCTGGTGATCGCGACCCGGACCGAGAACCAGCCCGATCGGCTGCGCCGCATCGAGACCTGGCTGATGGCGGAGGGAGAGGGGACCAAGGGCGAGACGACGATGGGCGAAGCCGCGCGGCGCTTCGCCGTCCTCATGGACTTCGTGCCGATGAGCACGAGCGCCCCCGGCAACGCCTTCGTCGTCGGCGAGCGCTTCGAGGCGGAGCTGTGCTTCTACCCGGCGGCGACGCCGCTGCGGGCCATCGTGGTCTCGCGCGGCGCCGGCGAGGAGCGGGCGGCCTGCGCGATAGCGGGCGCGCCGCTCGAGACGACGCTGGCCAAATACGCCGGCGACCTCGCGATCAATCCGTGGCTGCCGGCCTGGCCGATCGCGCTCGGCGGGGTGGCCGTGCGGCGCGACGCGGCCGGTGCGTTGTGGATCGCCGACGGTGAGGGCGCATCGACCGCGGCGCTGCCGACGCCGCCGGCCGATTCCGACGACCTGCTCGCGCTGGCGGACGGCGGGCCGGTCGACATGGTCGGCCTGTGGGACGGGCGGCAGTTCCGGGCGCTCGCCGCCGCGACGCCGCTCGGCGCGTGGTTCCACGCGTGAGCGCGCTCGACGATCCGGCGGCCCTAGCCCGTTTCCGGCAGGAGGCCATCGTTGGCACCGGAGCTGACAGCGCCGAGCGGCTGCCGATGCTGGCCTGGCTCGCCGCCCGCGACCGTTTCGCCCGTCCACCCGCGCCGGCCTTCGCCGACGCGGCGCTGTGGCCGAACGATGCGCGCGCGCTCGTCCCCGAGGTGGCCCGCCCGCTCCTTCGCGCGCTGCTGACGGGCAAGGAGGCGCGGGCCGACGGTCCCTACGCCCGCCGCATCGTCGCCGAGCTCCAGCGCTGCCGCCTGCGGCTCCATCCTTTCGACCTCAAGGCCATGGAGGATTTCGTCGCGCGCCAGGCTGGTCGGCTCGGCGCGCATGCGCAGGCTTGGCTCGCGATCGTGCGGCCGGCGCAGGCCGAGGTGCAGGATGCCGAGCATGACGAGCCGCTCACCGCGGAAACCTTCGCCGGCGCGAGCCGGCCGGCGAAGCTCGCCTTCCTGCGCGCGATCCGCGGGGCGGACCCGGCCGCCGCCCGCGCATTCATCGCCGAGCAGATGGCGGGCGAAAGCGCGGTCGTGCGCGCCGGCTTCGTCGGGGTGCTCGATGTCGGTCTCGGCCCCGCCGACGCCGAACTGCTCGCGTCTTTCACCGAGGATCGCGCCGGCTCCGTGCGCGAGGCCGCCACCGCGATGCTCGCGCGCGTGCCCGGCAGCGAGGCCTACGAGGCGCGGCGCCGCGATGCCGCCCGCTGGCTCGAGGCCAAGAGCTCCGGCCTGATCCGCAAGAGCGTGACCATCAAGGTCAAACGTACCTCCAACTTGCCGGACGGACGTTGGGAGCCGATGCTCGTCGCCGCCTTCGAAGGCGTCACCCTGGCCGACATGGCCCAGCCCTTCGCGCTGCCGGTCGAGGCGTTCGTGCGCGCCTGCCTCGGCGAATGGGTGCTGCTGCGGCTAGTGCTGGCGCGTGCCGTGCGCGAGGACCGGCCGGACCTCGTCGCCCTGCTGAGCGAGGGCGACGAGGCGATCGACCCCGACGGCACGCTCGACGTGCTCGCCGCAACGCTGCCCGCGCTCGCCCTTCCGCGCCGCGCCGCGATGGTAGAGGCGGCGCTGCATCCGCTGCGCTGGTCGGCGCTGCCGGCGCGCTTCCACCTCGAGCCGCTGCTCGAGGCCGTCGGCGGGCCGCTGCCGGAGCCGGTCGCCGCCGCGCTGTTGCGTTCGGCCGCCTGGAACGCGACGCTGGGCAAGTGGCAGGCCGACGAGGATCGCGGCGCCGCGGATGCTCTGGAACCGTCGCGGCGCTGATGCCGCCGACGCAGGCCCAGGCCTTCCTCACCGCGCTGGCCGGCCTGCCGTCGCATCTCGTCCGCCGCCCGCGTCTGTTCTTCGACAGCCTCGCCGCGCTCGCCGCCGGCCCCGGAGTTTCCGCATGACTCACGCCGCCGATGCCCAGCTCCGCCGCTCGGCCGAGCATCTCTTCAAGCACGAGCTCGCCGCGCTCGCCGGCGACAGGCCGGCCTCCTGGAAGCTCGCGCCAAGGGCGGTGGTGACCTACCTCGTCGGCGGAAAGGCCAAGGACGGCACGCCGATCGTGCCGAAATACGTCGGCAATCGCCGCCTTATCGAGACCGCGGTGGCGACGCTTGCGACCGACCGGGCGCTGCTGCTGATGGGCGTGCCAGGCACGGCCAAATCGTGGGTCTCCGAACATCTCGCCGCCGCGATCTCGGGAAACTCCGAGCGGATCATCCAGTGCACCGCGGGCACCGACGAGGCGCAGGTGCGCTACGGCTGGAACTACGCCGAGCTGCTGGCCAAGGGGCCATCGCGCGCGGCGCTGGTGCCGACGCCGCTGTTCCGGGCCATGGAGGAGGGCTCGATCCTGCGGCTGGAAGAGCTGACGCGCATGGGCTCCGACGTTCAGGACACGCTGATCACCGTGCTCTCGGAGAAGATGATGCCGATCCCCGAGCTGGACGATGCGGTGCACGCCGCGCGCGGCTTCAACGTCATCGCTACAGCCAACAACCGCGACAAGGGCGTCAACGACCTCTCCTCGGCCCTCAAGCGACGCTTCAACGTGGTGGTGCTGCCG
Source organism: Beijerinckiaceae bacterium (assembly GCA_965198715.1). Classification (GTDB taxonomy): domain Bacteria; phylum Pseudomonadota; class Alphaproteobacteria; order Rhizobiales; family Beijerinckiaceae; genus RH-AL1. The sequence continues at coordinate 1,182,334 of CBDAPV010000001.1, read as the reverse complement.
TTGCCTTCCGATATCGAGGAGGAGGCGGCGATCGTGGTCAAGCGCGTCAAAGACATCGGCAGCGGCCTTGCGCTGCCGCCGATCGAGCCGGCCGACAAGGAGATCATGCGCGTCGTCACGATCTTCCGCGAGCTGCGCGACGGGCAGACGCTGAACGGCAAGCTGAAGCTGAAGACCTCCACCGGCTCGCTCTCGACCGCCGAGGCCATCTCGGTGTCGGTGTCGGCCTGGTCCGAGGCGGCGTGGTTCGGGCGCGGCCGCATCGACGCCATCGCGCTCTCGGCCAACATCGTCGGTGCCGTGGTGAAGGACCCGGTCCAGGACATGCTGGCGCTGCACGAATACCTCGAGACCGTGGTCAAGGACCGGCCTGGCTGGCGCGACCTCTACGACGCGATCCGCGAGGTGGCGTGAGGATGCCGGGCGCATCCTCCCCCGTCGCAGGCGGGGGACGGGGACCGCCGCAGGCGGTGGAGGGGGCTGCCGCCGCTTCGCGGCTGGGGCGGTGTTGCGCTCTCCGCTCTCTTCCGAGATCGAGGCGGCGGCAGCCCCCTCCACCATGCTCCGCGTGGTCCCCCTCCCCCGCTTCGCGGAGGAGGATCTAATTGCCTCGCGACCGCCTGCACCTGCTCGGCATCCGCCACCACGGCCCCGGCTCGGCCGCCAGCGTGGTGGCGGCGCTCGAGGCGCTCGACCCGGCCATCGTGCTGATCGAGGGGCCGCCCGACGCCGCCGAGATCCTGCCGCTCGCCGCCCTGCCCGGCATGCGGCCGCCGCTGGCCCTGCTGATCCACGCCGAGGACAACCCGTCCGACAGCGTGTTCGACCCTTTCGCCGCCTATTCGCCGGAATGGCAGGCGCTGCGCTGGGCTCTCGCCCGCGGCCGGCCCGTCCGCTTCGCCGATCTCTCCACCGCCCATCGCATTGCGCTGCGGCGACAGCCACCGCCAGAGGTTCCCGAAATCGACGCGGACGCCGGGGCTGCGGCGAAGCCAATTCCGGCGCCGCCGCCGCGGCCTCGTGACCCGCTGGCTCTTCTCGCCGCCGCCGCCGGCGAGAGCGACGGCGAGACCTGGTGGAACGCGCTGGTCGAGCAGCACGAAGGCTCGCTCGAGGTCTTCGCCGCGATCGAGGCGGCAATGACTGCGGTGCGCGCGGCGATCGAGGCGGACTGCGCGTCCGATCCCGGCGACAGGCTCGAGGAGGACCGCCGCGAGGCCAGCATGCGGCTCGCTATCCGCGACGCGCTGAAAGAGCACGAGGGCCCCGTCGCCTTCGTCTGCGGCGCCTGGCACGTGCCGGCGCTGCGCCGCGAGGTGCCGGCCGCGCGCGACCGCGACCTGCTGCGCGGCCTGCCCAAGGTGAAGGTCGTTGCCACCTGGATCGCCTGGACCGACCGCCGCCTCGCCTTCGGTTCGGGCTACGGCGCCGGCGTCGTCTCGCCCGGCTGGTACCGCCACCTTTGGGCGCATCGCGGCGGCCGCGACGTCACCGCCATGGCCGGCCGCTGGCAGGCCGGCGTCGCCAAGCTGCTGCGGGCCGAGGGCATCCAGGCCTCCACCGCCTCGGTCATCGAGGCGACGCGGCTCGGCCTCTCGCTCGGGGCGCTGCGCGGCACCAGCCATCCCGGCCTCGCCGAGATGCAGGACGCCACGCTGGCGGTGCTGTGCAGCGGCGAGCCGACGCTGCTCGGGCTGGTATCCGAGCGCCTGGTGATCGGCGGCGACGTCGGCGAGACCGACGAGGCGGTGCCGTTGATGCCGCTGCAGGCCGACCTCGGCCGCTGGCAGAAGAAGCTGCGGCTCAAGCCCTCCGCGCTCGCCGAGGAGGTCATGCTCGACCTGCGCAGCGAGGCCGGGCTCATGAAGTCGACTCTGTTCAACCGCCTCGCCCTCATCGACGTGCCCTGGGCGCAGCAGGTCGATGCCGGCGGCAGCCGCGGCACCTTCCGCGAGCGCTGGCGGATCGAATGGGCGCCGGAGCTCTCGGTGCGCCTCGTCGAGGCGCTGCGCTTCGGCTCGACCATCGAGGAGGCGGCCGGCAACGCCGCGATGCACGCGGCGGAAGAGACCCACGCCATCGGCATCGTCGCCGGCGTGGTCGAGCGCTGCCTCGACGCCGCGCTGCCCGAGGCCGCGACGCGCTGCATCGCGCGGCTGCAGGCGCTCGCCGTGGACGCCGGCGACGTCACCGAGCTGATGCGGGCGATGCCGCCGCTCGCCACCGTGCTGCGCTACGGCACGGCCCGCGAGATCCCGCGCGAGGCGCTGAGCCTGCTGGTCGCGAGCCTCTGCGCCGAGGTCACCTCCGGCCTGCTCTACGCCTGCCGCCAGCTCGACGAGGGCGGCACCGCTGCGGTACGCGCCGCGCTCGCCGACTTCGACGGTGCCATCGCCATCCTCGACGATGCCGGGCGGCGCGAGGCCTGGCATGACGGGCTGCTGCGCTTGGCGCGCGATGCGGCGGCAATGCCGGCGCTGCGCGGCTTCGCGGCGCGCCGCTGCCACGACGTCGAGCGCTTCCCGGTCGAGGATGGCACCGGCTGGTTCACCCGTGCACTGTCGGCCGCCGTGCCCACCAAGGAAGCCGCCGATTGGCTCGAGGGCTTCCTCTCCGCCGGCGCGCAGCTGCTGATGCACGACGCCCGCTTTCTGGGTCTCGTCGACGGCTGGCTGCGCGGCCTCGACGACGAGAGCTTCACCAACCTGCTGCCGGCGCTGCGCCGCTCGCTCTCCGGCCTCGACGCCACCGAGCGGCGTCGCCTGCTCGGCAATCTCCGTGGCGGCCGCGCGGTGGCGACGGACGGCGAGCTCGTGATCGACGAGGCGGCCTTCGCCGCGGCGGCGCCGCTGCTGCGCCAGATCCTGGGATTGTCATGAGCGACGAGGGCGAGGACTCGCGCGAGGTGCAGAGCGACGAGCTTGCGTGGCGGCGCTGGCGCCTCGCGCTCGGCGGCGATCCCGACGACCCTGCGCTCAGCCTGCGCGACCGCCGCCTCGACAAGGCGATGACCGCGCTCTACGGCGACGGCGAGAAGAAGCGCGGCTCGCTCGCCGGCTCGGCGCCGCGCGTCGCCCGCTGGCTCGGCGACATCCGCGAGTTCTTCCCCGCCTCCGTCGTCCAGGTGGTGCAAAAGGACGCCTTCGAGCGCCTCGGCCTGAAGCGCATGCTGCTCGAGCCTGAATTCCTCGCCGGCATGGAGGCCGACGTCCACCTCGTCGCCGACCTCATCGGGCTCGGCGCCGCCATGCCCGAGGCCACCAAGGAGACGGCGCGCCGCGTCATCAGGAGCGTGGTCGACAAGCTGATGGAGAAGCTCGCCGCGCAGACCGTGCAGGCGCTGCGCGGCGCGCTCAACCGCAGCCAGCGCACGCGCCGACCGCGGCAGGGCGACATCGACTGGCCCCGCACCATCCGCGCCAACATGCGCAGCTACGATCCCGAGCGCCGCACGCTGATCCCGGAGAAGCTGGTGGGCTACGGCCGCAAGGGGCGGCGCGCCGACCTCGACACCGTGATCATGTGCGTCGACCAGTCCGGCTCGATGGCGACCTCGGTGGTCTACGCCTCGATCTTCTCGGCGGTGATGGCTTCCATCCCGGCTCTGGCGACGAAGCTCGTCGTCTTCGACACGGTGGTCGCCGACCTGTCCGACAAGCTCGCGGATCCCGTCGAGGTGCTGTTCGGCATCCAGCTCGGCGGCGGCACCGACATCAATGCCGCGCTGGCCTATTGCCAGGGGCAGGTCGCCGAGCCCTCGCGCACGCACCTCGTGCTGATCACCGACCTTTACGAGGGCGGCGACCGCCCGGCCATGCTGGCGCGCTGCGCCGAGATCGTCGCCGCCGGCGTCAACCTCGTCGTGCTTCTGGCGCTCAGCGACGACGGCAAGCCCGCCTACGATGCCGACGCCGCACGGGTCATTGCCGGCCTCGGCGCTCCGGTGTTCGCCTGCACGCCCGACATGTTTCCGGACCTGATGGCGACGGCCCTGAAGCGCGGCGACCTCTCCGCCTGGACCGCCGGTCACGACATCCGGCTCGTCGCTGGCGCCTGATCCGGAGGCGGCGCAGCCGGTTCGTTATACCGTGTCAGAAGCGTGGCAGCTCCGGAAACGCCACCTGCCCGCGATGCACGTGCATCTTGCCCAGCTCCGCGCAGCGGTGCAGCAGCGGGAACATCTTGCCCGGGTTGAGACGGTGCTCGGGATCGAAGGCGCATTTCACGCGCTGCTGCTGCTTCAGGTCGATCTCGTTGAACTGTACGCCCATGAGGTCGCGCTTCTCGACCCCGACGCCGTGCTCGCCGGTGAGGCATCCGCCGACCTCGACGCAGAGGCGCAGGATGTCGGCGCCGAAAGCCTCGGCGCGCTCGATCTCGCCGTCCTTGGCGCCGTCGTAGAGGATCAGGGGATGCAGGTTGCCGTCGCCGGCGTGGAAGACGTTGGCGACGCGCAGGCCGTGGCCCTCGCCGAGCTCGTCCATGCGCTTGAGGACGTAGGCGAGCTTGCTGCGCGGGATCGTGCCGTCCATGCACAGGTAGTCCGGGCCGATCGCGCCGACGGCCGGAAAGGCGTTCTTGCGGCCCTGCCAGAACTGCACGCGTTCCTCGTCGCAGGTCGAGACCTTGATGGTGGTGGCCGCGTGCTTGGTCGCCAGGGCCGAGACCTTGTCGATGAGGTGATCGACCTCGGAGGCCGTACCGTCGAGCTCGCAGATGACGAGGCTGCCGGCGTCGCGCGGGTAGCCGCAGGGCTGGAAGTCCTCGGTGGCGACGATGGTCTTGTTGTCCATCATCTCCATGCCGCCGGGGATGATGCCCGAGGCGATGATGTCGGCGACGCAGTCGCAGCCGGCCTCGACGGTGGGGAAGCCGAGCAGCAGGCCTCGCGCGACCGCCGGCTTCTTGAGGATGCGCACCGTGACCTCGGTGACGACGCCGAGCAGGCCCTCGGAGCCGGTCATCACGCCAAGCAGGTCGAGCGCCTCGGAATCGAGGTGCTTGCCGCCGAGCCGCACGATTTCGCCGCCGATCAGCACCACCTCGATGCCGAGGATGTTGTTGGTGGTCAGCCCGTACTTGAGGCAATGGATGCCGCCGGAGTTCTCGGCGACGTTGCCGCCGATCGAGCAGGCGATCTGCGAGGACGGGTCGGGCGCGTAGTAGAAGCCCTCGTCCTCGACCGCCTTGGAGATCGCGAGGTTGGCGACGCCCGGCTGCACCACGGCGCAGCGGTTGCCATAGTCGACCTCGAGGATCCTGTTGAACTTGCCCATGGCGAGCAGGATGCCGTCCTCGAGCGGCAGCGAGCCGCCGGAGAGCGAGGTGCCGCCGCCGCGCGGCACCACCTTGACATTCATGGCGCGAGCCAGCGCCATGATCTGCGACACCTCGGCGACAGTCTCCGGGAGCACCACGACCATCGGCATCTGCCGGTACATGGTGACGGCGTCGCACTCGTAGGGGCGCATCTCGCGGGTGTTGGCGAGCACGTTGCCGGGCCGCACGATGGCTTCGAGCCCGGCGACGATCTCGGCGCGCTTGTCGAGGATGGCCGCCTCGGCCTTGGGCATCGTCAGGGTCATGGGTCGGCTCTGATCCTCTTGTCTAAGATGGGTAAGCCCACTTGCAGCGGCGGTCCAGTGCAGCATGTCGCCGTACGGCGACACGCTGGGGGACACACCCCCTTGCGATCGGACATCCGCATTTTGCGTCGCGATGCGGCGCGGCGATCTCACGGCAGCATACCCAATCGGTAGAAAACGCCTTGGAGGCGTGGAAGGTTCGCCGGCTGTCGGCAGTCCAGCTTTTCCGGTCTCCGCGGAGGGGCGCGAGCATCGCGCATGGCTCTCCTTAAGTCGCTAATCGACCCGTTCGCATTTTTCTTGGGTGCCTCCCAAGTGTTCGCACGGTCACTTACACCGTCCAACCCCAGAAGCCGTGCGGATGCGGCGCGGCCTGCATCACGCGATGGATCGCCGCCTCGCGGCGCGGCGGCAGCGTGCCGTGGAGCCGATCCGAAGCGGAGACGACCGCCTGCGAGAAGCGCGGGCCGACCTCGTCGATGAGGTTCGGGCGGCGCGCGGCCTCCATGTCGCGCCTGACCACGCCGAGAAGCTCGGCCGCGTCGGCGCCCCCGACCAGGCGCCCGACCAGCGCGGCGGCGTAGGCGGCGCCGGCCTCGGGGCTTTCGCCCAGCGTCTCGGCGGCCCAGCGCGCCACCGCTTGCAGGCCCTCGCGCACGGCCAGGAAGCGCAGTTCCTCGGCATGGACGTAGCCGTATTCCGCGGCGCGCTGGCGTGGTCATGACTTGTCTCCCATCGCGGCCGTCTTGGTCCGCACGGTAGGACCAAAGCTAAGCACCGGTGGCGAGGCGGCAACGGGTGCGAACGCGCCGGCCGCAGTCGAGGCCCGCGCCTTGCGCATGGTTCATGCGGTCAACCGCAACCATAGTTTTCTTTGGTGCAGCCGAAATTCTCTCTATACCGGCCGCCGATGCGGGCGCCGCTTGGCGCGGACCTCGCATCGCGCGCAGTGGTCCGGAACAGCGACGTGTCCATCCTCATCGACAAGAACACCAAGGTCATCTGCCAGGGTTTCACCGGCAAGAACGGCACCTTCCACTCCGAGCAGGCGATCGCCTACGGCACGGCAATGGTCGGCGGCGTGTCGCCGGGCAAAGGCGGTGGTTTCCATCTGGGCCTGCCGGTGTTCGACACGGTCGCCGAGGCGGTGCACGAGACGCAGGCCGACGCCTCGGTGATCTACGTGCCGCCGCCGGGCGCCGCCGATGCCATCTGCGAGGCGATCGACGCCGAAGTTCCGCTGATCGTGTGCATTACCGAAGGTATCCCGGTGGCCGACATGATCAAGGTGAAGCGCGCTTTGTCGGGCTCGAAGTCGCGGCTGATCGGGCCGAACTGCCCCGGCGTGATGACGTCGGGGGCGTGCAAGATCGGCATCATGCCGGGCAACATCTTCAAGGAAGGCTCGGTGGGGGTCGTTTCGCGGTCCGGCACGCTTACGTATGAGGCCGTCTTACAGACGACGCGCGAAGGCCTCGGCCAGACCACCGCCGTCGGCATTGGTGGTGATCCGGTCAAGGGCACGGAGTTCATCGACGTGCTCGAACTCTTCCTCGCGGATGCGGCGACCACGTCGATCATCATGATCGGCGAGATCGGTGGTTCGGCCGAGGAGGATGCGGCGCAGTTCCTCGCCGACGAGGCCAGGCGCGGCCGCAAGAAGCCGACAGTCGGCTTCATCGCCGGTCGCACCGCGCCTCCTGGCCGTCGCATGGGGCATGCCGGCGCGATCATCGCCGGCGGCAAGGGCGGCGCCGAGTCCAAGATGGCGGCCATGGAGGCGGCAGGTATCCGCGTGTCGCCGTCGCCGGCACGTCTGGGCAAGACGCTGGTCGACGTGCTGAAGGGCTGAGGCCGGCTACGACACGATTGGGAGAGAACGCGTGCTCAACATTGTCATCTGCTTCCTGGCGCCGTGGCTCGCGATGTTCCTGCGCGGACACATCGGCCAAGGCATCCTGCTCATCATCCTGCATCTGACGATCATCGGCTGGATCCCGGCGACGATCTGGGCGCTCTACGTCACCAGCCGCGAGCCGCGGTACTAGGCGTCGCGACCCCATTCCGCCGTCATTGCACGGCACAAGCGATGCCCCGCCGGATGGAGATCGGCGCGGGGCCGGAGGTAGAACTCAGATGGCACGACAGGATGGCGCCGACACCGCGAACGGCGGCAGCTCCGGCGGCTTGGCGCCGCGATCGTCCGGCAACGCCCGCTTTGCCGCCACAGCGTTCCTCGATGGCGCCAACGCCGCCTACATCGAACAACTCCACGAGCGCTACCGGGAGAACCCCGGCTCCGTCGACCAGGATTGGCAGGATTTCTTCGCCGAGCTGAACGACGACCCCGCCGCCGTCGAGCGGAGCGCCAGCGGCCCGGCCTGGAAGAAGGCGTCTTGGCCGCTCGTCGCCAACGGCGATCTCGTCTCGGCGCTGGACGGCAACTGGCCGGCGGTGGAGAAGGCGATCTCGGCCAAGATCGTCGCCGAGGCTGCCAAGGGCACGAAACCTGCGGCAGGCGCGGATCTCGCCTCGCCCGAGGTCGCCGCGCAGGCCACACGCGACTCCGTGCGCGCGTTGATGATGATCCGCGCCTATCGCACCCGCGGTCATCTCCACGCCAAGCTCGACCCCCTGGGCTTGGCTCCCCCCAAGGACCAGGAGGAACTGCACCCCTCGTCCTACGGCTTCACCGAGGCGGATTGGGACCGCCGCGTCTTCCTCGACGGTGTGCTCGGCCTGAAATGGGGCACGATCCGCGAGATCATGCCGCTGCTGCGCCGCACCTATTGCGACACGATCGGCTACGAATTCATCCACATGTCCGACCCGCTCGAGAAGGGCTGGATGCAGTCTCGCGTGGAAGGGCCGGACAAGGCCATCACTTTCACGCCCGAGGGCAAGCGCGCCATCCTGAACAAGCTGGTGGAAGCCGAGGGCTTCGAGAAGTTCCTCGACGTCAAGTACACCGGGACCAAGCGTTTCGGGCTCGACGGCGGCGAGAGCATGGTGCCGGCGCTCGAGCAGATCATCAAGCGCGGCGGCGCGCTCGGTGTCGAGGACATCGAGCTGGGCATGGCGCATCGCGGCCGCCTCAACGTGCTGACCCAGGTCATGAACAAGCCGCATCGCGCGGTCTTCCACGAGTTCAGGGGCGGTTCCTACTCGCCGGCGGAGACCGAAGGCTCGGGCGACGTCAAGTACCACCTCGGCTTCTCGTCCGACCGCACGTTCGACGAGAACCATGTCCATCTCTCGCTCGCCGCAAACCCGTCGCACCTCGAGATCGTCGATCCCGTGGTGCTGGGAAAGGTGCGCGCCAAGCAGGACCAGAAGGACGATCTGGTCGAGCGCGCCAAGGTGCTGCCGCTGCTGCTGCACGGCGACGCCGCCTTCGCCGGCCAGGGCGTGATCGCCGAGTGCTTCGGCCTGTCCGGGTTGAAGGGCCATAACACCGGCGGCTCGATCCACTTCATCATCAACAACCAGATCGGCTTCACGACCTACCCGCGCTACTCGCGCTCGTCGCCCTACCCCTCGGACGTCGCCAAGATGATCGAGGCGCCGATCCTCCACGTCAACGGCGACGATCCGGAGGCGGTGGTCCACGCCGCCAAGATCGCGGTCGAGTTCCGGCAGAAATTCCACAAGCCGGTCGTCATCGACATGTTCTGCTACCGACGCTTCGGCCACAACGAGGGCGACGAGCCCTCCTTCACCCAGCCGCTGATGTACAAGAAGATCCGCAAGCACCGCTCGGTGCTGGATCTCTACGCCGAGAAGCTCGTCGCGGAAGGCGTGATCAGCGTGGAGCGCGTCGCGGAGGACAAGGCCGCGTGGCGCGCCAAGCTCGAGACCGAGTTCGAGGCCGGCCAGCATTACAAGCCCAACAAGGCGGATTGGCTCGACGGCCGCTGGGCCGGGCTGCGCGCCGCTACCGGCGCCGACGATGCCCTGCGTGGCAAGACCGGTGTGGAGCGCTCCCGCCTCGTCGAACTCGGGCATCGCCTCACCGAGGTGCCGAAGACCTTCCACCTCCACAAGACCATCCAGCGGCTGCTCGACAATCGCCGCAAGGCGGTCGACACGGGCGAGAACATCGACTGGGCGATGGGCGAGTCGCTCGCCTTCGCCAGCCTCGTCGACGAGGGCTATCGCATCCGCCTGTCCGGCCAGGATTCCGAGCGCGGAACCTTTTCGCAGCGCCATTCCGTGCTGATCGACCAGGAGAACGAGGCCCGCTACATTCCGCTCAACCACATCCGCGACGAGCAGGCGCGCTTCGAGGTCATCAACTCGATGCTCTCGGAGGAGGCGGTGCTCGGCTTCGAGTACGGCTATTCCGTCGCCGAACCCGACGCGCTGGTCCTGTGGGAGGCGCAGTTCGGCGATTTCGCCAACGGCGCGCAGGTCGTGTTCGACCAGTTCATCTCCTGCGCCGAGCGCAAGTGGCTGCGCCTCTCTGGCCTCGTCTGCCTGCTGCCGCACGGTTACGAGGGCCAGGGGCCGGAGCATTCGTCGGCTCGCCTCGAGCGTTACCTGCAGCTCTGCGCCGAGGACAACATGCAGGTCGCCAATTGCACCACCCCGGCGAACTACTTTCACATCCTGCGCCGGCAGCTGAAGCGCGATGTGCGCAAGCCGCTGATCCTGATGACGCCGAAGAGCCTGCTGCGCCACAAGCGCGCCGTCTCGACCCTCGACGACATGAAGGAGGGCACGAGCTTCCACCGTCTCCTGCGCGACGGTGCCGAGAAGCCGGGCGAGCACAAGGTGCAACTCGTCGCCGACGACAAGATCCGTCGCGTGCTGCTGTGCTCGGGCAAGGTCTATTACGATCTCTTCGAGGAGCGCGAGAAGCGCGAAATCGACGATGTCTACCTGCTGCGCATCGAGCAGCTCTACCCGATGCCGCTGAAGGCGCTGGTCAACGAGCTGTCGCGCTTCGGCAGTGCCCAAATCGCCTGGGTGCAGGAAGAGCCCAAGAACATGGGCGCCTGGGCCTTCATCGATCCCTACCTCGAATGGGTGCTGACGCAGGTGAACTACGGGCAGACGCGCCCGCGCTACATCGGCCGTCCGGCGGCCGCCGCCACGGCGACGGGCCTGATGTCGAAGCACTTGGCGCAGATGAAGGCCTTCACCGACGAAGCCTTCGGTTGATCTTTCAAGACGGGAGGCCGCTCCTAGCGGCGAGAACGAATGAGCACTGAAATCCGCGTGCCGACCCTCGGCGAGAGCGTCAGCGAGGCGACGATCGGGCGCTGGTTCAAGAAGGCCGGCGACGCGGTCAAGGCCGACGAGCCGATCCTCGAGCTCGAGACCGACAAGGTGACCCTCGAGGTCAACGCGCCGGCCGCCGGCGTGCTGGCCGAGATCACCGCCAAGGACGGCGAGACCGTCGAGCCGGGCGGGCTGCTCGGGCAGATCACGGAGGGCGGTGCCGCTGCTGCCAACGGTGCATCCGAGGCGAAGCCAGCTAAGGTCGAGGCGACGGGGACGAGCCCGGCGGAAACGTCGAAGGCCGCGCCTGCCGCGTCGCGCGCCGCCGCTGCGGCGGACGGCAACGGTGCTGCCGATCCGAAGGGACCGAAGCCGATGCCGCCGGCGCCCGCCGCCGCCAAGCAGGCCGCCGACCGCGGCATCAAGGTCGAGGATGTCGAAGGTACCGGCCGCCGGGGCCAGGTGACCAAGGGCGACGTGCTGGCCTTCACGCCGGCGCAAAGCGAGGCACGTGCGCCGGAGACCCGTGCGCCCGAGAAGCCCGCCCCAGTGCGCGCGCCGTCCGCTCCGTCCGACGCCGATCGCGAGGAGCGGGTCAAGATGACCAAGCTCCGGCAGACCATCGCGCGCCGCCTCAAGGACGCGCAGTCCACCGCCGCCATGCTCACGACCTTCAACGAGGTCGACATGAGCGAGGTCATGGCGTTGCGCGCGAAGTACAAGGACGTGTTCGAGAAGAAGCACGGGGCCAAGCTCGGCTTCATGAGCTTCTTCGTGAAGGCCTGCGTGCAGGCGCTCAGGGACGTGCCGGCCGTCAACGCCGAGATCGATGGCACCGACCTCATCTACAAGAACTATTACCACCTTGGCATTGCGGTCGGCACCGACAAGGGCCTCGTCGTGCCGGTGGTGCGCGACTGCGACCGGCTGGGCTTGGCCGGCATCGAGAAGGCGATCTCCGGCTTCGGCAAGGCCGCGCGAGACGGAAAGCTCAAGATCGAGGACATGCAGGGCGGCACGTTCACGATCACCAACGGCGGCATCTACGGCTCGCTGATGTCGACGCCCATCCTCAACGCGCCGCAGTCCGGCATCCTCGGCATGCACAAGATCCAGGAGCGGCCTATGGCCGTCGCCGGCAAGGTCGAGATCCGGCCGATGATGTACCTGGCGCTCAGCTACGATCATCGCATCGTCGATGGCAAGGAAGCCGTGACCTTCCTCGTGCGGGTCAAGGAGGCGCTCGAGGATCCGGCGCGGCTCATCCTGGACCTGTAGTCGGCGAGCACGATCAGTGTCGTTCCGGTGCGCCGCAGGTGGACCCGGGACCAGCCGGCCGTGAAGCGCAACGACGCTAATCCACCACCGCGGACCTGGTCGGCACGACCAGCGACCAGATCACGCCTTCCGGCTCGAAATTAATCTCCGACTTGCCGTCGAGCGCCTGGCCGGTGATCCGGTCCATGACGACTCTGCCGAAGCCGCGGCGCGTCGGCGCTTTCACGAGCGGTCCGCCGCTCTCCTGCCAGCTCAGTGCGAGATTGTGCGGATCGTCGCCGGACGTAGCCCACGCGATCGTCACCACGCCATCATCGTTGCTGAGCGCGCCGTATTTCGCGGCGTTCGTCGAGAGTTCGTGCAGGGCGACGCCGATGTTCTGCGCCGCTTCGGGGCGCAGCATCAGGTCGTCGCCCGCGAGCCGGATGCGGGTGCCGAACAGCTCCTCGTAATGGCTGAGCTGCGAGCGGATCAGGGCCAGCAGTGAAGCGCCCTTGTACTCGACGGCCGAGAGAAGATCGTGGGAGCCGGCGAGGCCCTGGAGCCGGTCGGTGAACCGCCGCACGAATTCTTCCGGCGGCAGGTCCTTGGCCAAGGACTGACGCGCCATGGCCTGGATCACTGCCAGCAGGTTCTTCGAGCGGTGCGTCAGCTCGCGCATCAGAAAGCGGACGTGATCCTCGCGCTTGCGGTGCAGTGAAACGTCGCGGATCACCAGCGAGGCCCCGATCACCGCGCCTTCGTCGCCCCTGATCGGCGCACTCGTGACCCAGATGTCGATCGGCGTGCCGTCCCGGCGCACTTGCCGCGTCTCGATCTCGCTCGGCTCGCCGCCGAGCAACTGTCGGCCGTAGGCCTCGCGCTCCTCGGCGGTGGTACCCGACAGCGCGGCGGCGAGCGGGCGGCCGATCATTTGCGCCGGCGCGATCTCGAAGAGACGCTCGGCGCCGGCGTTCCAGCTCGTGACATTGCCGGCCGTGTCGACGCTGACGATGGCGTCGACGGAGGAGGCGACGATGGCGGCGAGTTCGGCATTGGCGCGCTCCGCCGTCTTGCGCGAGGTGTTGTCGAAGGAGAGCGACAGCATTCGCTGCGGCTTGCCGCCGGCGTCGGTGAAGAAGCGGCCGCGCGAGGCGATCCAGCGCACGCCGCCATCGCGCCGACGCACGCGAAACTCCTTGTGGAACGAGCCCGACTCGCGACTGTCGGCCGAAAAGTCGCGGACGAGCGCTTCGACATCGGCGGGATGGATGCGTCCGAGGATGGTCATGGCATCGAGCGGATCGCCGGCAGCGCGCGGCGGCAGGTCGATCAACTCGGCAAAGTTTTCTGAATGGACGAAGCTGTTGGTCGGAATCGTCCAATCCAGAATGGCGAGCCCCGCCGATTCCTGCGCCAGCTGGAGCCGCTCTTCGCTGGCCGAGAGCTCCGCCTCGGCCCTCTGGAGCCGCAGCAGCGAGCGCACCAGAGCCACCATCTCGCGCGGATCGATCGGGTCGGCCAGAAAGGCATCGACGAGATCGTCGGCTTCCGGATCGATCGTCGCCTCGTCGCTGATGCGCTCGGCGACGCGCAGGATGAAGGTATGGTTGCAGGCCTCCCTGATGCGGCGGCAGACATGCCGGGCGACAGCCTCGTCGCCGATCTCCATGACCACGAGCGGCGGACACTGCGCCGCCACCCATTCCGGCGCCAAGTCGAGATCGTGCAATTCCGCGATCTCGTGCCCCGCCTGGGCGACGAGCGCGGCTATATGTGCGCACCGCTTAAGCGACGCGCTGACGACGAGGATCGCCTTCCCGCTCTTCACGCGACTGCCCCCGAAGGCGACCACCCGGCGCCGCGATCTTCCGATCGTCGGTTGTGCCGGAACGCGTGGACCGCCTTCCGGCCGCAACATCACGGAAACGCGAGGGCGATGTCAACAATCCCTTATGCCTAAAGTCTTCGAGCTTAGGGCCGGGCCGGGCTAGGTCAACGCCAACGCCAACGCGCACCTTGCTTTCGTGGGGACGTGGAACTAGGTTCCGGCCGCGTTGCCGCCATAGCTCAGTTGGTTAGAGCGCTTGATTGTGGATCAAGAGGTCCCCCGTTCGAGCCGGGGTGGTGGTACCAGCTTCGAGCTTGACCTCGATAGACGCGCTCTCTTTCTCGGACCTCATCGTCGCGCGAGCACCAACCCGTCTTCCAAGCAGGACGCCCGGCCGCTCGATCAGGACGAGGGAGAGCGTGGACACGCAGACGAGTACGGCTCCAAAGACCAAGATCACGAGCCAATAAGCGGCCGACGAGCTCAGCGCCACTTGCACGATCGTCGGCGAGGAAAAGGCGGCGTCGAGCACCAAGCCGTGCAGATAGATCGAGTAGCTCATGTCGCCGAGGCGCATGGAACCCGTTCGAGATGAACCCCGGTCGGCGGTCCATCCGCAGCCGCGAACAGGGGCGTGGCAACTAGGAGCAGCAGGGCGAGCAAGACCGCGAGAAAGAACAACGGCGAGTAGATCGATACGGGCGCCTCGATTGGGAATGCCTCCAATTCTTTGCATTGCTTCTAGCCAAGCGGCCATCTCGCAGCCGAGAACGACCGTCAGTCGATCCTGGCGATGGGGAGCGATAGGCCGAAACGCGCCACGGTCGCTTTGAGAAATGGTTCGGGGGGACGGCCGCTGGTAAACTGCGCCGTCCAGGCGACGTCGCGTTTCTCTTCTTTCGCGAAACCAAGCGCTGCAAGCACCACGTCGACCCGTCGCGCGATCGCTGGAGCGGGGTCGATGAAGGTCACCGGCCAGGGCGCCAGCCGCTCGAGACGATCGCGCAGCAAAGGGTAGTGCGTGCAGGCCAGCACCACGGCATCGGTCCGCGCCGCGTCCTCGATGACGAAACAAGGGGCGATCTCGGCTAAAATGGCGGTGTCCGCGACCATCTCGCCGGCCATCGCTGCCTCGGCAAGACCGGCCAGGGCGATCGAGCCGACCAGGGTGACGCGACAATCGGCTGCGAAGCTCTCGACGAGCGCGCGGGTGTAGTCCCGCGCCACCGTGCCTGGCGTCGCGAGGACGGAGATCAGCTTCGAGCGCGACATCGCGGCGGCAGGCTTGATCGCTGGCACCGTGCCGACGAAGGGGATCGTCGGGAACGCGACGCGCAAGTCCGGCAGCACCAGGGTGGAGGCCGTGTTGCAGGCGATCACCACGAGGTCCGGGGCGAAGGTCGCGGCGAAACGGCCGATCAATGTCACGATATGGGCGACGAGTTCGGCCTCCGGCCACCGCCCGTAGGGGAAGGCGGCATCGTCGGCGACATAGAGGTAGATGCCGTCCGGCCGCAGCGCCGCCACTTCCGCATGAACGGTGAGGCCGCCGAGGCCGGAATCGAAGACGAGGATCTTGGGGGCGCGCGACATGCCGACAAGGGAGCGGGCGTCCGCAAGGACGGGAGGCGCGTCATAGCCGCTACGAGGCGCAAGATCGATCGGCATCGGGAGGAAACGTAGCAGGTTCCTGTTAACACGGCGTCTTCGCACGCCGCGTGGCACGAGAGCGTGATTGCCAGCCGCCATGTTTTCGGCACTGTCGGTTGCGACGCAACAAGGAACGGGAACACCTTGGATGCCGAAAGGGAATTCGTGAAGGCCATCGATTGGGATCCGGCCGGCCAGGGCGATTGTTTCGTGTATTACGCACGGCTTCGCCGCGACTTGCCCGTGGTTCGCGCACGCATCCCGACCCGGGGCACCGGCTGGGTGGTGTCGCGCTACGACGACGTGATGCGGGTTCTCAAGGATCCGCGCTTTTCCGCCGACCCGCGCTATTCCAAGACGCCGCCGCTGTTTGGGTTTGGCGGCCGCTTCGCGCCCAAGCTGATCCGACAGATGGGCGAGGCGATGATCTCGGTCGACAACCCCGCCCATGGACGCCTTCGCCGCCTCGTCGCCAAGGCCTTCACCCCGCGCACGATCGACGAGATGGAGCCTTGGATCGCGCGTGTCGTGAGCGAGATGCTCGACGACCTCGGGCGGCGCGGCGGCGCTATCGACCTGATGCAGGATTTTGCCGTTCCCCTGCCGTTGCTGGTCATCTCAGAGATGCTCGGCATTCCCGAGCAATGGCGGATGGACTTCCATCACCGCATCGTTCGACTCATGGAAGTGAGCGACAAGCCTGTGCGCCGTGCCTTGCGATGGGGGCCCGGCCTACCCCTGCTCTCGCGGTTCTTCGATAAGCTCATCGCACTGCGGCGACGCGAGCCCGATGGCAAGCTGATCTCGCGCCTGATCCAGGCCGACGAGAACGGCGACCACCTGAGCCACGACGAGCTCACCGGCATGATCTTCCTGCTGCTGTTCGCCGGCCATGAGACCAGCGTGAACCTCATCGGCAACGGCCTCGTGGCCCTGCTCGACCATCCCGCGGAGTTGGCCCGGCTGCGCGCCGACCTCGGCCTGATGGATCGAGCGGTGGAAGAGATGCTGCGCTTCACCAACCCTGTCGAGTACGGCACCATGCGCTTCGCCCGGGAGGACCTTGAGGTGGCAGGCACGCCGATCGCTCGTGGCGAGATGGTGATGGCGCTATGCGCCTCGGCCAACCGTGACGAGGCCGTTTTCGCCGAGCCTGACAGGCTCGACATCGGCCGCGACACGGGCCGACACCTCGCTTTCGGCGCCGGCCTGCACTACTGCCTTGGTTCGGCGCTGGGACGCATGGAAACGGGGCTGGCCCTGAGCGAGCTGTTGCGCCGCTTTCCCGATGTCCGCCTCGCCGTGCCACGCGAGACCCTGCGCTGGCGACAGGCCAGCGGCCTGCGTGGCCTTGTCGCGCTGCCGCTCGTTCTCGGCGTTTCCAGCGCCGCCGCGGCTGTCTAGCCGGACAGGATGAAGCCGGACAGGATGAAGCTGGGCAGTCCTGGATCTTCGAGCTACCGCCCCGACATCGACGGTCTGAGGGCGCTCGCCGTTGTTGCCGTGATCCTGTGCCACGCGCAGGCGAAGGGCTTCTCCGACGGATTCCTCGGCGTCGATGTCTTCTTTGTTATTTCGGGCTACCTGATCCACCGCGATCTCGTCGTCCGGCTCGCGGCGCGGCGCCTCTCGGTTCTCAGCTTCTACGGTCGTCGCTTGCGCCGCACGCTTCCGGCGCTCTACGTCGCCGCGCTGCTGAGCGTCGTCGCATCCCTCTTCGTCCTGCTGCCGAGCGACCTCGAGACGCTGGCGCGTAGCCTGCTGAGCGTGCTCGCCAGCGTGCCCAACCTCTTCTTCCTGTCGCAGGTTGGCTATTTCGACGCCAACGCGACAACCATGCCGCTGCTGCACACTTGGAGCCTCGGGGTTGAGGAACAGTTCTATCTCGCCGCGCCGCTGCTCGCGTTGGCGCTGCGACCCCTGGCGCCACGTGGCCGCGCCGCGGCGATGCTGGCGTCTTTCGTGCTCGCATTCCTGTTCACGCTCGTGCTGCAGCACATGGCGCCGGCGGCGGCATTCTACCTCATGCCCGCGCGAATCTTCGAGTTCCTGCTGGGTGCCGTCGTCGCCGAGGAGTGGCTGCCGCGATTGCGAAAGCGCTGGGCGGCGGAGAGCCTCTCCGGGTTGGCTCTCGTCGGCCTGCTCTTCAGCTTCGTCGCCTTCGCCGGGGCGATACCGCATCCGGGCTGGCCAACGCTCGTGCCGTGCCTTGCGACGGCGGCGCTGATCCATTGCGGTGCCGGGGGCGGCACGAGGCGCACCGTCGCTGCGGCGCTGCTCTCGATGCGCCTGCCAGTCGCCGTCGGGCGCATCTCCTACTCGCTCTACCTCTACCATTGGCCGATCCTGGTGCTGGCTGGCTACGCCTTCCTGCCGAAGACGCTGCCGTGGCGCCTCGGCGAAGGCGTGCTTCTCGCGGCGCTGTCGGTCGCCTCGTACCGCTTCGTCGAGCACCCCTTTCGGCAGCCGAGTTCGATCTGGCGCCAGCGCGCCCCGGTGCTGCTGCCGGGCGGCGCCGCGGTGCTCGCCACGTGCTGCGTGTTGGCGCTGACGCTCGGTGGACTGCCAGGACGGTTCCGGCCGGAAGTCGATGCGCTCGCTGCCTATGCCGACTACGGCAGCCGCAAGCCGTTCCGCGAGGGCCAATGTTTCATCACCTCGCGGGATAAGGCCGAAGGCTTCGATCGCGACACCTGCCTGGCGCTCTCCTCCGCCCAGCCCAACGTGCTGCTGATGGGCGACAGTCATGCGGCGCACCTCTGGTCGGGGCTGCATGCGACTTGGCCCGGCGTGAACTTCCTGCAGGCAACGGCTTCGGGCTGCACTCCGGTGCTCGATGCAGGCGGCGAACGCCGCTGCGCGACGATGATGCGCGAGATGTTCGACCACTTCATTCCTGAGCGCCAGCTTGACGCGGTGATCCTGTCCGCGCTCTGGAGCGATGCCGACGTCGAGCCGCTGCGCCGCACGCTCGAGGCGCTCGATCGTGAAGGACAGCGCGCGATCGTCTTCGGTCCGCTGCCGCGCTACAACATGCCGATGGCCCTGCTGCTCGCCAGGGCGGTGCTGCACGACGATTTCGACGAGGTCGCGCGCCACCGTCTGCCTGAGACGGCGCAGCTCGACACGCGGTTACGCGCCGTGGTCGCGCCGCCTGCAACCTATATTTCAACGTGGGACGCCATGTGCCCAAACGGCATCTGCCGCCTCTTCGCCGCGCGCGATGTGCCGATGCAATTCGATTACCACCACCTCACCGCGCCCGGTGTCGATGCCCTCATGGCGACGATCGCCCTGCGGCATCCCGCGCTGTTCGACACGGTCGCGCGAGACCGTCTCGATCTCAGCAAGGACTGAGCGATCTACCGGTCGACCAGCAGACGGTAGCCCATCCCACGCACAGTCTGCAGGAACAACGGATTGGCGGGGTCGACCTCGACCTTCCGCCGCAGCCTGTTGACCTGGACGTCGATGGTGCGCTCGTTGGCATTGCCCGCCGCGCCGGGCCCGGAGAGCTCTTCGCGCGACACCGTCTCGCCGGGCCTGCGCCCGAGGATCCGCAGCATTTCGCGCTCGCGCTCGGTCAGCCGCACGGGCTCGCCGTCGCGCTTCAGCTCGCCGCGCTCGCTGTCGAACACGAACGGGCCGAAGTGCACCGGCGGCTGTACGCCGGGATCGACGAGGGTCTTCGCGCGCCGCAGGATAGAGGCGATCCGCAGCGACAGCTCGCGCGGCTCGAACGGTTTGCCGAGGTAGTCGTCGACCCCGATCTCGAAGCCGAGGACGCGCTCCTCGAACTCCGTCTTGGCCGTCAGCATCAGGATCGGCACGTTCGCGCTCGCGCCTTTGTCGGCGCGCACGCGCGTGGCGAAGGAGAACCCGTCCTCGCCCGGCATCATCACATCGAGGACGACGAGGTCGAAGCTGAAGCTTCGCATCGCCGTCGTTGCCTCCGCGGCGCTGCTCGCGGTGGTCACGCGGTAGCCTTCGGCCACGAGGTAGCGCCGCAGCAATTCACGGATGCGGCGGTCGTCGTCGACGATGAGCAGGTGCGCCGCATCGTCCGGCGGCGCCGCTCCGATCGTCGATTGAGCCGCCTCGTCGACCATCTGCGCGAGCCTCGATCCCTGCATCGCGCGAGTCTCGCCGCGCGCTTCTATCGAAGGCTCGGGGCTCGGCTCGGTCAAGCGGCGCGGCGGTGCGCAATCCTACGGCGGACGAATAGACGTGCACCGTGTCGCGCGGGCGTCAGGCGGCAAGCTGCTTTGCTTCAGCCAAGACCCCGACGATGCGTTCGGCGATTTTGGGATCGGTGCAAACATAGATCGGGCTCGGATGCGGCATCCGCAGCACGTGCAACGCAGGATCATGGGTCGCGACAACCGTCTCCGCAAAGCCGGCCGCGCGCCCACACAGCACCACGGTGCGCAGACGCGGCAGCAGTGCCAGAAGGCCGGGCACCAGCGTCAGCCCCGCCGTCGTCTCGGCCCGCGTCGGAGCGCGGTTTCGTGCGCCCGGCGCGTGGATCAGCCACGGCACGACGTTCCACAGCACCGTGTCGCCTCGCGCCAGCCCGGCGGCCTCGCAGAAACGCGCGATGTTGCGAGCCGTGCCGGTCAAGTTGTCGCGAGACACGAAGCGATCCGGGCCGCCGCGCGGGCTTGGCGTCTCCAGCATGAGCAGGACGCGGGCGGCGTCGCCACCGTCATCCGGATCGAAATGCGGGACGCTCCCGTGCAGCGTGGCGAGTTCCGCGCGATATCGCTGCGGCGCCAACATATGCTGTGCGCCGAGCCTGGCGATCTTGCCCGCGAGGTCGATGCTCAACCGAAGGCGTGAAGCGCGTCTTCCAGCCGTCGCCAGTCCCTCTCGGCACCGGGCAGGCCGAAGCGCAGCCAGCCCGGCTCGCCGGCGAAAGGGCGAACCAAGATGCCGCGCCGCGCCAGCGCGACGAACAACGCCGGTGCTGCGGGGTGCGAGATGAGGCGGAACAGCGGCGTGGCGCCGAGCGGCTCGGCACCGGCTTGGCGGAGCAGGTAGCCGAGGCGCGCGCCATCCTCCTCCAGACGCGCTCGCGTGGTGGCGAGCCACGCACTGTCGGCGAGTGCGCGCGTGCCGATCGTGATCGCCGGGCCGCTGACCGCCCAGGGACCGAGCGCGCGGCGCAAGGTCCCGGCCAGCGAGGCCGGCGCAAGGGCAAAGCCGAGGCGCAGGCCAGCGAGCCCGTAGATCTTGCCGAACGAGCGCAGCACCACGACACGCGAAGCCGGCAGCTGGGGCACGACGCTGATCGAAGGCGGCAGCGCGTCCGCGAAGGCCTCGTCCACGACCAGTGTGCCGACCCGCGCGGCGAGCGGCAGCAGGTCGGCCGGCTCGATGCATCGACCATCGGGGTTATTTGGGTTTACGACGATGGCGACGTCAGCTCCGGCGAGGCGATCGACCGACGAGACTGTCAACGGCCTCGCGCCGGCTGCGGCAAAGACGCGCGCGAACTCGCCGTAGGTGCGGCCGAGCAAGCGAACGTCGGGGCCGCCGAGCAGTCCTGGAAGCCGCTGGATGGCCGCCTGCGTGCCCGGTACCGCGACGGCTTCGATCCACGGTGGCGCCCCGTAACATGCCATTGCCGCCCTCTCGAGCCGAGCGAGCGCATCGTCCTCCGGCAGGCGCGCCCAGTCGGCCGCCGTCACCTCTCCCACGGAGTAGGACCGCCGGTTGATACCGGTGGACAGATCGAGCCACGGCTGCGGGGCCTGAGGAAAGGCGCGGCGGGCGGTGTCGAGGGCGCCGCCGTGGCGGGTGAAGGCACTGACTTCGATCACGCGGCGAACCTTACAAAGCTCGTGCCTCCTGGCAAGGTTTCACTCGAGAGTTGGGCTGACAAGCGCCGGCGTGGCCGTCTATAGACGCATGACAGGCCCCGGGAGAGACCATGGACGCCCGCAGACAGGCACCGCTGGCGCGGCACGCCATGGCCTATGTTCTCGCCGGTGGTCGCGGAAGCCGCCTCCTCGAGCTCACCGACCATCGCGCCAAACCTGCGGTCTATTTCGGCGGCAAATCGCGCATCATCGATTTCGCGCTGTCGAACGCGCTCAACTCCGGCATCCGCCGGATTGGCGTCGCCACGCAGTACAAGGCGCATTCGCTGATACGCCACTTGCAGCGCGGCTGGAGCTTCTTCCGTCCCGAACGCAACGAAAGCTTCGATATCCTGCCTGCCAGCCAGCAGGTCTCGGAAAACCTCTGGTACGCCGGCACCGCCGATGCCGTGTACCAGAACATCGCGATCATCCGCGATTACGGGCCACGCTACATCGTCGTGCTCGCCGGCGACCACGTCTACAAACAGGATTACGAGCTGATGCTGCAGCAGCACGTCGACACAGGTGCCGACGTGACGGTCGGCTGCCTTGAAGTGCCGCGCATGGAGGCTACCGGCTTCGGCGTCATGGCGGTGGACGAGCACGATCGTATCATCTCGTTCCTGGAGAAGCCTTCGGATCCGCCGCCGATGCCCGGCAAGCCCGAGGTCGCGCTGGCCTCGATGGGCATCTACGTCTTCGAGACGGAGTTCCTCTTCGATCAGCTGCGCCGCGATGCCGCCGATCCGACGTCTGCGCATGATTTCGGCAAAGACATCGTTCCCTTCATCGTCAAGCACGGCAGGGCGGTCGCGCACCCGTTCAGTCGATCCTGCGTGCGCTCTTCCGAGGAGGGGGAACCCTATTGGCGTGACGCGGGTACACTCGACTCGTACTGGGAATCCAATCTCGACCTTTGCGACATCGTGCCAGGCCTCGATCTCTATGATCGCGATTGGCCTATCTGGACCTATGGCGAAATCGTGCCGCCGGCCAAGTTCGTCCACGACGTCAACGGCCGCCGCGGTCGCGCCACCAACTCGCTCGTATCGGGCGGCTGCATCGTGTCCGGCTCGGAGATGAGCTGCTCGCTGCTGTTTACCGGCGTGCACGTTCACTCGTTCGGCAACATCCACGGCGCGGTCGTGCTGCCCTATGCCGATGTCGGGCGCGGCGCGCGCCTCAAGAACGTGATCGTCGATCGTGGGGTTCGCATCCCGGAAGGCCTGATCGTCGGCGAGGATCCGGAGCACGACGCCGCACGGTTCCGTCGGACCAGTAAAGGCATCTGCCTCATCACCCAACCGATGATCGACCGACTGCGCAACTGAACGGCCTTGGCCGAGGCTCAAACGTTCTTCCGTCGGCGGAACTTTAACGAAAGCTTGCCGCGATCTCTGCGGATCGCCGCAAAGCTGGAACGCTCTGGCAGCGCGCCGGCGCTAGCATTTGCTCCATGGCCGATCCTCTCGCCCTCCTGCTCGACGCCGCAGGCGCCGCTTGCGCGCTCGTCGCGCTGATGCTGTTCGTCGTCGCCGGGAGCCGCCGCGCGCAGCGTTTCCAGACCGAGGTCGACGACCTTCGCGACGAAATATGGGAACTGCGCGAGGCCTCGGCGGCACGCGAGCGGGCCGAGGCAGCCAATGAGGCCAAGTCGCGGTTCCTCGCCAACGTCAGCCACGAGGTGCGCACACCGCTGAACGGCATCCTCGGCATGGCCGAGCTGCTCGCCGGCACGCCGCTCGACGCCGAGCAGGAGACCTACGTCGCCGCCATTCGCTCATCCGGGGGCGCTCTCGCGAGCCTCGTCGACGAGATCCTCGATTTCTCCAAGATCGAAGCCGGCAAGCTCGAGATCGCCGCCGACGAATTCGACCTTATCCACCTTGTCGAAGGCGTCGCGGAACTGCTGGCGCCGCGGGCACAAGGCAAGGGACTCGAGATCGCAGCCACCTTCGCCGCGAACGTGCCCTGCCGCGTCATAGGAGATGCTGTCCGGCTGAGGCAGATCCTGCTCAACCTCGCTGGCAACGCGGTCAAGTTCACCGACGCTGGCGGTCTCGGCATCGCAGTTGCGGTCTGCGCGGATCGGCAGCTGCGTTTCGATGTGATCGATACCGGACCGGGCGTGCCGCACGACAGGCGCGTCGCGATCTTCGAGGATTTCGAGCAGGCCGACGGCTCCACGACGCGCCGTCACGAAGGCACCGGACTAGGCCTTGCCATCTCCAAGCGCCTTACCGAGCGCATGGGCGGCTCGTTATCCTTCGCCGAGGGCGAGAACGGGCGCGGCGCGCGCTTTACGATGCTGCTGCCGTTACGGGCGGCCGCGCCTGCCGAGGCCCCACCCCGACAAGCGCCGATCGCGACCGCCCTTCTCGTCGCCGACTCTCCGTTTGAGGCGCCATTTCTCGCCGCCCGATTGATCGAGGCCGGCGTCGAGGTCACCTGCCTCGCCGATGCGGATGCTGCTCGCGCCAGGCTGGCTCACGGCCCGGCTCTGGATCTCGTGATGGTCGATTGCGCGCTGGGCGAGACAGCAACCAGAATCCTTGGCGCCGCTGCCCGAGCGGCTGGCGTCGGCCGAACGCTGGTGCTGTTCTCGCCTTATGAGCGTCGGGCCTTCGGGCAGACCACAACCCAGGACTTCGATGGCTGGCTGGTCAAACCCGTTCGTCACGGCTCGCTGTTCGCCGCGCTTGCCGAGCGACGCCGCGCGCGCGACCCTGCGCCGGTCGCCCTAGCGCCGCCGCCGGGCAAAGCGATGAACGTGCTGCTGGCAGAGGACAACGCCATTAACGCGCTGCTGGCGACGCGGCATCTGCAGAAGCTCGGCGCCACCGTCACGCATGCACCGGACGGCATCGCGGCTTTGGCGCTGGCCGAGGCGGCCCTCGACATGGGCCAGCCCTTCGACGTCATGGTGCTCGACATTCGCATGCCTGGCCTCGACGGGCTTGAGGTCGCGCGTCGGGTCCGCCTTATTGAGCTCGCCCGCAACATGCCGCCTGCCCGGCTTATCGCGCTTTCGGCCGATCTCTTCGACGCCGAGAAGCGATCGGCGCAACAGGCCGGTCTTGACGCTTTCGTCGCCAAGCCGGTCACCTTCGACCAGCTCGCCCAGGCTCTGGTACACAAGCCTGCACTGGCTCAAGCCGACTGAAGCAAGACAGTCTCTATTCGAGCAGTCGGATGAGCTTCTCGCCAGCGGGAGTGCTCAGTTCACCGGTGCTCAACGTGCCATCGGCGGGCGAGACGTCCTGCTTACGGGAGACGTTCGCTTCGGCGAAGAAGCGTGAGGCGATCGCCAGATAATCGGCCTTGCTGATCGCTTCGTCGGCTTCGCCGTCACCAAGCCGTGCCGCCTTGAGGTCGGCAGCGGTGATCCGGCCGCCGAGCTGCAGCAAGGTGACCTTGCCGCCATTGGCTTTCGCGATCACGTCGTAATTATGCGCGGCCGAATTGCGAACCTCGTCCAAGGTCAGCTTGCCCTTGTTCTTGGGGTGCAGTCGATCCATCATCGCATCCGACCCCATCGCCGCATAGGCGTTGCTTGCGGTCAAAGAACCACTCGCTGCCAGCGCAAGAGCCAACAGTCCAATCTGCCCCAATCTGCCCATCATCACGCTCCTCAATTGCATTGCGGCAACACACGAGCGGGCGGGTCGATCCTGTTTTGGAGGATGAATTAGCTTGGCTCGCACGCTGCCAAAAAGGCTGGTGATATCTCGCCTCAGGTCTGAACCTTGCTCCGTCGTCTGCCAGCCCCGTCGGCGCCGGTCCCGGCTGCCCCGCTTAGCACTGGCCTTCAACCTCGCCGCGACGACCGGGTGTGCGGCACTCGTCGTGCTAGCACCGAGCAGGGCAGGCGCCTTGCTTGCCGCCGCCGGGCTTGTATTCTTCGGTCTCGCGGCGGCGGCGTTCGCGATGATGCTGCGGTTGCGGGCCGTAGCGAGTAGGTCGCGAGATGATCCGGCGTGAGATCGACCCGGTGTCACGCTCGCGCTTTCCCGGTATAGACCTGCCATGACACGCAAGCATTTCGGCACCGACGGCATCCGCGGCAAAGCCAACGGCACCATCACGCCAGACCTGGCGATGAAGGCGGCGCAGGCGACCGGCATCCTGTTCCAGCGCGGCGACCATCGCCACCGCGCGGTAATCGGAAAAGACACGCGGCTCTCCGGTTACATGATCGAGTACGCGATGGTGGCCGGCTTCACGTCGGTCGGCATGGATGTTCTGTTGCTCGGCCCGATGCCGACGCCCGCTGTCGCCATGCTGACCCGCTCGATGCGCGCCGACATCGGCATCATGATCTCGGCCTCGCACAATGCCTATGAGGACAACGGCATCAAGCTATTCGGGCCGGATGGCTACAAGCTGTCCGACGAGATCGAGACCAAGATCGAGAAGCTCATGGACGGCGAGTTGCCGATCAAGCTTTCGAAGTCGCACATGCTCGGGCGCGCCAAGCGTGTCGACGACGCAATCTCGCGCTACATCGAGTTCGCCAAGATGACGCTGCCGCGCCACCTCAGCCTGGACGGTATGAGGGTCGTGATCGATTGCGCCAATGGCGCTGCCTACAAGGTCGCGCCC
The DNA here is from genome assembly GCA_965198715.1 of Beijerinckiaceae bacterium. Lineage (GTDB taxonomy): Bacteria > Pseudomonadota > Alphaproteobacteria > Rhizobiales > Beijerinckiaceae > RH-AL1. The sequence goes on along the minus strand of CBDAPV010000001.1, from coordinate 1,156,322 downwards.
GAAGCCCTTTGGGAGCTTGGCGCCGAAGTCTTCTCGATCGGCGTCGAGCCGGACGGCTTCAACATCAACCGCCGCGTCGGCTCCACCGCGCCGGACGCGCTGGTGAAGAAGGTCCGCGAGATGCGCGCCGACATCGGTATCGCGCTCGACGGCGATGCCGACCGCGTGCTGATCGTCGACGAGACTGGCCGCGTGGTCGATGGCGATCAGCTGATGGCAGCGGTCGCGGAATATTGGAAGGAAGAGGGCAAGCTTTCGCAACCGGGAATCGTGGCGACGCTGATGTCGAACTTGGGGCTGGAACGCTACCTCGCCTCGATCGGCCTCAGCCTCGCTCGCACCGCGGTCGGCGACCGCTACGTGCTCGAGCACATGCGGCAGCACGGCTACAACTTGGGCGGCGAGCAGTCCGGCCACATCATCCTCTCCGACTACGTGACCACCGGTGACGGCCTCGTCGCGGCGCTTCAGGTGATGGCGCTGGTCAAGCGCCGTGGGCGCCCGGTCTCGGAGGTTTGCCGCCGCTTCGAGCCGGTGCCGCAGGTACTGAAGAACGTGCGCTTCGAGCCCGGCCGCAAGATGCCGGAGGACAAGGTCGCCGCCGCGGTGGCTGCCGGCAAGGCGCGTCTCGGCGCCGGCGGACGGCTGGTCATTCGCCCCTCAGGCACCGAGCCGGTGGTGCGTGTGATGGGCGAGGGCGACGATGCCGATCTCGTCGAGAGCGTCGTCGACGACGTCTGCGCAGCCTTGGGGGCGGCGGCTTAGAGCGCTTCCTGGCAAGAAGCATCACGGCCTACGCCGCATCCGTCTTTCCGGGGCGCCAAAGGCGAGCCCAGAACCTATTCCAACGCGCTTGAGAAGGGGCGGATCGATGCCGGTCGATCGAGCAAGCGCGTCGTGTCTCAGGCTCTTGCGTCACTCGCCCCGAAAAGACGACGTCACGCCAACGGCTCCACTCTGCCGGGATCAAGCCTATAGGTCGCCCACCAAGAACTGTGCGCGCCCAAGCCCGAACGACCAATCGGCATCGCTATTGATCACGAAATTGACCATGACGTCGGTGGCCTTAATCCCGGAACGGGTTTCCAGCTTCTCGCAAAGCAGGCGATAGAAGGTCGTCTTCATTTCTTCACTGCGCGGACGGCTGGTCACCTGCAACATGACGATCTTATCGGTACGCGGGATGTTGAGCCCGGTGTCCTGGATGATCATGCGCGAGGCCTTGTGCTCGTGGACGATCTGGTAGCGATCGCGAGCAGGGACCTTCAACGACTCCAGCATTGCCTCGTGTGCGGCATCGAGCAGGGTCTGGAGTTCGGCGTCGGTTCGGCCTTCGACAAGGTCGAAGCGAAGAAGCGGCATTGAGACTTCCTTCCAAGTTGCAGGTCTGATCAGCGCCGACATGAGCCCTATGCTCACCAACCTGTTTCACGTGGAACGTGAGAATGGAACAGGAACGATATTAAGTGAGGGGCGATCCGACGCGCACCGCTCACGCGATAGACTGATGCCGTTCGCGGCCTATTCAATCGCCGAATCGCGCGGAGCTGTCGTTGATGTCCCGCGCGCTGTCACGAGAGGCTGGGCCAAGATCGCCACAGCGCTGGACTAATGAGCGGCGCCGTGGACGGCGCTGTCCTCGGTCGGCATTTCCTTGAGCCAGTGCCGCTTCATCTTGTTGGCGGCATCGCCGATCAACGGGCTGCCGTGACCGAAGCAGGCGAGGTCGTAGTCATAGCCGCTGATCGTCTTCTGGCTGCGGCGGCCTTCCGCCTCGTCTTCGTAGCCGACCGGCGAGTTCAAGCCGAGGATGTTGATGCAGACGTCGCCAGCGAAGAGCGCGCGGCGCGGCTCCCACAAGAGCCCGATCTGGCCGGCGCAATGCCCGGGCAGGTGGATCGCGCGCAGACCGCCGGCGATCGGCAGCACGTCGCCGCCCTTGACCCTGTGGTCGATCTTCGCCGGCGGCACGTTGCCGCCGGGCTTGTAGACGGCGCGGTAGAGCAGGCTCGGCAGCAGCTCCGGCGCGCGCTTCAGGTAGCGGAAGCCGCTGCCTTTCTCGGCGATGGGGGCGTCGATCTCGTGCATCCAGGTTTGCGCGCCAGTGGCCTTCACCAGTGCGGCGAGGCCGCCGATATGGTCGGGATGGGCGTGGGTCAGCACGATGTGCTTCACCTCGTCGACCTGCCGACCAAGGTTTCTGATGCCGTCGTAGATCGCGTTCTGCTTGTCGGCGTAGCCGGTGTCGATCAGCACCAGCCCGTCGGCACCGCCGTCGAGCATGTAGACGTGAACCCCGCCGCTCGAGATCATCCCAACCCCGTGCCAGATATGTTTGGCCATGTTCAGCGTCTCCCCGCGATGCGCACTGTAATCGCCCTGGTGCAGCGAATTGCTGACGCAGCAGCCTGGCGGCCAATAGCGCGACCAAAACGCCGCTTGCGGGCGATCGTTCAGACGGTCGCCAACCCCTCAACGCTTGCGACGAGGTCCTTCAGCCAGTCCTGCGTCTTCTCAAACTCCTCCCAAGGCGGATTGCCGATGGGGAAGTGCATTCCCATGACGACGCTGACGATCGCGTTAAGGTGCATGAGGCACTCGCGCTTCCCGTGCGAGGGCGCCTCGACCATGTTCCGCCGGATCAGATCCTCGCGGAATTCGGCGAGGCACTGTGTGAGCGAGGACAGTTCGTGATCGTCCTTGCTAGGCTTCTGCTCCAGCACGCGCGCCAGGTGCCGGAGCGATTTACGGCCGGGATGCGGCTCAGGCATGCACCTGCTCCCTGCGGTTCGCGATCACTCGCCGGCCTGGCCTGATGTTGCAGGTGATCGCCTTGGTCGTGTGGATCGAGACGTTGGGGTCGCCCGTGATGGCGAGCAGCACGTTGGCAATGTCGCCCTTGGCGTAGCCCTCCCAGCCGAACACGTAGGGCATGCCGATCTGGTGCACCGTCTTGCCGCCGATGGTGAACGGCCGCGTTCGCTCGGTCACCATGGCCTTGACCTCGATCTCGCCGCGCAGCGTCGTCAGCGTGGTCCAGCCCAGGTGCGCGATGCCGAGCTGCTTGGCCAGCTCGGGCGAGACCTCGACGAAGGCTTCGGGCTGCAGTTCGGCCGTGTGGGGCATGATCCGGGTCGGGATGCCGCCGCAGTGCAGCTCGGTCAGCCGATAGGTCGAGAAGACGTAAGGGAAACGCGGGTCGCCCATGTCGTGCAGCTCGTTGCCCGCCCGCTGCCAAGTCTTGGCGGCGGGATTGCTCTGCCGGTTGGGATGCAGCGCGTTGACGACCGGGCTCTCGATGGGCTCGTAGTGCGTCGGCAGCGGACCGTCCTTCAAGCCCGAAGGCACGAACAGCATGCATTGGCCATCGGCCTCCATGATGAAGGGCGCGTCGCCGCAGAGCGCGTCCATGCCGTATTGTGGCTTGGAGAAGTCCGGCCGGTAGTCGGGCCGCTTGGTCGGCTCGAAGTCGGGCACGTCGGTGCCGGTCCACTTGGCCCCGGCCTCATCCCACCACACCAGCTTCTTCTTTTCCGACCACGGCTTGCCTGCGGGATCGGCGGAGGCGCGATTGTAGAGCGTGCGCCGGTTGGAGGGCCAGGCGAAGGCCCAATCCTGGTGGTTGGTCTCGGTCTCCGCCGTGTCGGGCCGGCGCGAGCGGGCCTTGTTCTCGCCCTCGCGCGGATAGATGCCGCAATACATCCAGCCGCCGCAGGCGGTGGAGCCGTCGTCCTTCAGGTTCTTGTAGGTCTCGACCTGCTTGCCGGTGGCGACCTCGTAGCCGTTGATCTCCATCAGCACGGCTTCGGCCTCGGGCTCCTCCTTTGGGCCGGAGGTGGGATAATCCCAGGTCAGTGCGCGTATGGCCTCGTCGCGCGGCTCCATGCTGTCGGCATAGAGCTGCTTCAGGCGCCGTCCCAGGTGGAAGACGAAGGAGAGATCCGAGCGGCTGTCGCCCGGCGCCTCGCACACCTTGTCGTGCCATTGCACCATGCGGCTGGTGTTGGTCACCGTGCCGTCCTTCTCGCCGGGCAGCGCGACCGGCAGGAAGAAGACCTCTGTGGCAATGTCCTCGACGGCGAGCTCGCCTTTCTCGTGGAGCCGGCTGTCCTTCCAGAAGTTGGCGGTTTCGGTCAGCGCGAAGTCGCGCACCACCATCCACTCGAGTTTGCAGAAGCCGCGCGCGACCATGTCCGAGTTGACCGCCCCGACCACCGGGTTCTGCCCGAAGATGAACTGCCCCTTCACGATGCCGTCGGCCATCGCCATCGTCATCGGCTCCTGCGAGGAGTCACCGACGAGCTTGGGCAGGAACTGGTAGCCGAACTCGTTGTCCTTGGTGGCGGCATCGCCGTACCAGGCCTTGAGCAGGCTTACCATGTACTTCGGGAAGTTGTGCCACCAACCCGTGTCCGGCGTTTCCGTCTTGAGATAGTCGGCCAGCGTCGCGTGCTTGTGGAACACGTTGGGCTGCGGCAGGTAGGTCGGCAGCATGTTGTAGAGCGTCGGGATGTCGGTCGAGCCCTGGATCGACACGTGGCCGCGCAAGGCCATGATGCCGCCGCCCGGCCTGCCGATGTTGCCGAGCATGCCTTGGATGATCGAGCAGGCGCGGATGATCTGCACGCCGACCGAATGGTGCGTCCAGCCCACGGCGTAGCAGAACGAGCCCGTCTTCTCCCGCCCCGAGTTCGTCGCCAGCAGGTCGGCGACGCGCAGGAAGGTGTCGCGCGGGCAGCCCGTCACCTCCTCCACGAACTCCGGCGTGTAGCGGGCATAGTGCCGTTTCAGGATCTGGTAGACGCAGCGCGGGTGCTGCAGAGTCTTGTCCTGGGTCGGCGGGCTCTTGGCCATGCCGGAGGGTGCATCGCCGTGCGGCTCGTGGCCCTGCACGTTGTGCTCGGCGGTGGAAGGGGGCACGATCTTGCCCTCGTACTGCCAGCTCTCCTCCGAATAGGATCCCGTCGTCGGGTCGAACCCCGAGAACACGCCGTCGCCGTCCTCGGAATCGACGTAGCCCTCGTCGATGATGTGGGCGATGTTGGTGTAGGCGAGCGCGAACTCCCGGAACCAGAGATCACCCTCGATGAGGTGGCGGATGATGCCGCCGAGGAAGGCAATGTCCGAGCCCGAGCGGATCGGCGCGTAGAGGTCGGCCAGCGCCGACGTCCGCGTGAAGCGCGGATCGACATGGATCACCTTGGCGCCGCGACGCTGCGCCTCGACGACGAAGCGGAACGCGATGGGGTGGTTCTCCGCCATATTGGAGCCCATGATCACGCAGACATCGCTGTTCGCGAGGTCCCAGAGAGCCATGGTGGCGGCGCCTCTGCCAAACGACGTGCCCAAACTTGGGACGGACGACGAGTGTCAGATGCGGGCCTGGTTCTCGATGTTGACCATCCCCAAGCCGCCACCGAACAGCTTCTTGATGAGGTAGTTTTCCTCGTTGTCCATGGTGGCGCCGCCGAGCGAGCCCAGACCGATGGTCTGGTTGATCACGCGACCGTCCGGCAGCGCCTCGGCGAAGGTGTCGTCGCGGGTCTTCTTGGTGAGTTGGGCGATGCGCTCCACCGCCCAATCCAGGGGCTTGACCTCCCACTCCTTGGCATGGGGAGCCCTGTAGAGCACCGAGCTGATGCGCTTGGGGGAGAGCAGCATGCCGAGCGTGCCCGACCCCTTGGGGCAGAGCGTCCCTTGGTTGATGGGCGAGCGTGGGTCCCCCTCGATGTGGATCGGCTTGCCGTTTTTCGAGTAGATCAGCTGACCGCAGCCCACCGCACAGTATGGGCAGACGCTGGTGCCGACGCGGTCGGCCTCCTCCAGGCGTGGCCGCAGGGTCTTCGAAACCGTGCTCTTGGCCGCCTCCGCCATGACGTTCTGTCCGGCCAGCTGTCGCGGCAGGCTCCAGTCGTCCACGAATCGTCGGGCGCGGTCGCCGAGCGACTGTCTCAGCTTCTTTGGCATTTGAACGCTCCGGTGCGAGCTCATATAGCGCGCAATGTCGCTGGACGGTCCTGGTTGTTGCGCTCCATCGCCGCCCTATGATGATGGTGTTCCGAAGACTAGGGCGGCAATGGTATGCGGACAATGATGGGCGTCGTCACGCTGGCGCAGGAGAGTCGATTTCAGCTCACCGACGATCACGGCATCGCTCATTTATTTATAGTGTCCCACGGAGCGTCCGCGGAACCTTGGCAACTTGTCGACCTGCAGCATCGTCAAGCGCGCGTCTCGGTCCGCTACAAGGAATCGGCGAACCTGATCGCCAACATCGCCAAGAGGATCGAGCTTTGCGCCTGAGGCTCCCGAACGACCAAGGCCGGCCATGAACTTCCATCCCCGCCTCCAGGACCACGCGCAGTCCAGCCTCGACCACGTCATTCCCAACGAGTCGGAGCTGACCTGCGGCACGCTGATCAAGCCCGGCAAGAGCTACGGGTTCTTCACCGACACCACCGTCTGTATCGGCTGCAAGGCCTGCGAGGTGGCCTGCAAGGAATGGAACAACCTGCCGGCCGACAACATCGGCCTGACCGGCCACAGCTTCGACAACACCGGCGCGCTCTCCGCCAACAGCTGGCGCCACGTCAACTTCATCGAGAAGACCGGCGCCGGCGGCGTGCGCGAGCGCGAGCAGGCGCCGTTCCAGAGCGGCTGGCTGATGATGAGCGACGTGTGCAAGCATTGCCACAACGCGCCCTGCATGGAGGCCTGCCCCACCGGCGCGCTGTTCAAGACCGAATTCGACACGGTGGTCGTGCAGCAGGACATCTGCAACGGTTGCGGCTATTGCGTCCCGGCCTGCCCGTTTGGAGTGGTCGACCTCAACCCTGTGGACGGCAAGGCCCACAAGTGCACTCTCTGTTACGATCGCCTGAAGGGCGGGCTGGAGCCGGCCTGCGCCAAGGCCTGCCCGACGGAGTCGATCCAGTTCGGCGAACTTGAGATCCTCCAAGCCCGCGCCAGGGAGCGCGTCGTGGACCTGCACGAGCGCGGCGTCGAGGCCGCCTATCTCTATGGCGTACCGGATTCGCCCGGCGCCACCGGAGACCTCGGGCACCTCAACGCCTTCTTCCTGCTGATCGACAAGCCGGAAGTCTACAACCTGCCGTCGGCGCCGACTCGCGCCTCCAATCGCGTCGTGCCAAGTCTGGCGACGGGGCTCGCCACCGTCGGCGTCCTGGCCGCCATGGCTTTCACCTTCTTCGCGAGCGAACGCCGATGACCAGCGGCAGGGAACGTCAGGTCATGCGTCCGGCGGCCGAGTGGCGCAGCGAGACCTATCACGGCCGCCAGCAGCTCAAGCCGGCACCGTTCGAGCCCAACGTCGTCGGCGGCTACATCTTTCTCGCCGGTCTCAGCGGCGCCTCGGCTTTGGTCGGCGCGCTCGTCGCGGCGACCACCCCGCGTCGTCGCCAGCGCCGTGGGCGACAGGCCGAGACCCCGGCGCTGGTGCGCCGCTCGCGCTACCTGTCGCTGCTGGCGCCGACGATCGGCTCGGCACTTCTCGTCTATGACCTGCACACGCCGCAGCGTTTCTACAACATGCTGCGCATCGCCAAATGGCGCTCGCCGATGTCGATCGGCACCTGGATCCTGATGAGCTTCTCGGCCTTCGCCGGTGTTGCCGGCCTAGCCCAGATCGCAACCGACCTACGGCCGCGCTGGCGTTGGCCGCGCCCGCTGGCAACCGCGGCCCAGGTGCCGGCGGCGATCACCGGCATGGGGCTGTGCACCTACACCGCCGCCCTCGTCTCGGCGACCTCGACGCCGCTCTGGGCCGCGGCACCGCGCGCGCTCGCCATGCGCTTCGGCTCCTCCTCGATGGCCACTGCCGCCGGCGCGCTGGCGCTGGGCGAGACGAGCGCGTCGAAGCGCCGGTCGCTCGGCAACCTGCTCATCGCCTCGCTCACGACCGAGCTGGCCGCCAGCGTCGCCACCGATGCCCGCTACAAGCAGGCCGGGATCGAGAAAGGCCGAGACGGCTCTTGGGGTCGAGTCGAGCGGCTCGGCGCAGAGGGAGCCGGCGTGATCCTGCCGCTCGGCCTAATGGTGGCGTCTCGGCTGCGCGAGCGCGAACCCGGCTGGTTGGCGACGGCCGCGGGAGTCGCCGCCATCGCCGGCAGCGCCGCTTTTCGCATCTCAATCCTCGGCGTCGGCGCGGAATCGGCGCGCAGGCCGGAGATCAGCATGCGCTTCGCCCAGCCCAACAACCTTCCGCGAAGGCACTGACAAATCTGTGGCGCGCAAGTCTCGCGTCCTGCTCGTGAAAGCCGTGTATCAAATAGTCGTGAGGGCGGCGCTTTCGTCGTGGTAGCGTGAAAGGCCCAGCCTTCCGCCCATCATCGCCCCACTCGGCGAGCGGCGTCCAACCCGAGCTTCATGGCAGATTTCTTCTTTCGGCACTCCGATGCCGCGCAGATCCTGATCTTCGCCGGTTGCGTTTCGCTTCTGTGGGCCATCGAGCACGTCCTCATCGCACTGCCCGAGGGTGCCAAGCTGCGGCACACCTCGCTCAATGCGCTGTTTGTCCTGACCGCTTTGCCCATCGAGCTGGTGCTGAGCGTCTTGGCTCTGGGCGCAGCACATTGGTCGGCCTCGCACCATTTCGGGCTGGTCTGGCTGTTCCCCGCGCCGGAGAACCCGTGGCTGCGCTACGGCCTCGTCTTCGTGCTACTCGACCTCGGCGACTACATCTATCACCGCTTCATGCATCACACGCCTTGGCTGTGGCGCTTCCACCTCGTGCACCACACCGACCAAGTGGTGGATTCCTCCACCACCGTGCGCGAACACCCCGGCGAGACGATCGTGCGCGGCCTCTTCCTGGTGTTCTGGACGCTCCTGCTCGGCGCCTCCTATGAGGTGCTGCTGCTGCGCCAGGCGGCGGAGACGGTTTCCGCTGTGCTGGCGCATTCGGCGGTTCGCTTGCCCGGCCGGCTCGCACACTGGCTCGGCTTCGTTGTCGTGACGCCGAACCTCCATCACGTGCACCACCATTACGTTCTGCCCTACACCGACCGGAACTTTGGCGGCGTCCTCTCGATCTGGGATCGCCTGTTCGGCACGTTCGCGGAACTCGAGCAGGAGGCATGTGTCTTCGGCCTCGACACCCACATGGAGGCGGACGCCTGCGAACATTTCAGCACGCTCATCGGCATACCCTTCGGCGGCGACCCGCACGCGCGGATCGCGAACGCGACGAAGGTGGCCGAGGCGGGCTGAGGGGCAGGTTCCAGCCCGCGCATCGGGCGAGGGAAAGGCACCGAGCAGCTACGGCCAGTCTCGCAATCATTCGCCACGAAAGAGGGCGGCCGCTCTCAGAACCTCTCCCAATCGGGTTCCGCCGCCGCGACGGCCACGCTTTTGCGGGTGGCCGAGGTGGCCTTGACCGGGTGGACGCCGCCCTGAAACGGCGGGCGAGCGAACCGCTCGGCGATTGCCGCCTGCGCCCGATGCACGGGGTTGCCCCGGACCGCGCGGGTGGCGGGCCGCGGCGTCTCGGACGCCCCAACCTCGAAGCGCTGGATCATCGTTGAAAGATCGTGAGTCTCGCTCTTGAGAGCGTGAGCAGCGGCCGTCGTCTCCTCGACCATCGCCGCGTTTTGCTGCACGACCTGATCCATTTGCCGGATCGCGATATTGATCTCGACGAGGCTCGTCGCCTGATCGCGGGACGAGGCGGAGATGCCGCGCACGAGGGCGTCCACCGCCGTGATCTTCGTCGTGATCGCCCGCAGCGCCGAGCCGGTGCGGTCCACGAGATCGACGCCGCCCTCGACCTCCTGCGCCGCGGTCGAGATCAGGGTCTTGATCTCGCGCGCCGCCTCGGCGCAGCGCTGCGCGAGCGAGCGGACCTCCGAGGCCACGACAGCGAAACCGCGTCCGGATTCGCCGGCCCGCGCCGCCTCGACGCCCGCGTTGAGCGCGAGCAGGTTGGTCTGGAACGCGATCTCGTCGATGACGCCGATGATGCTGGCGATCTTGTCCGAAGAGCCCTTGATCCGTCGCATCGCGACGACTGCTTGCTCCACGACCTTCCCGGAGTGATGGGCGGCATCCCTGGTGGTTTCCGTCACCTCGGCAGCTTCGCCGGCGCTTGCGGCCATCTTGGTGACGGTGTCCGAGATCTGACCGAGCGCCACCGTCGTCTCCTCGAGGCTGGCGGCCTGCTGCTCGGTGCGGCGGGAGAGATCGTCGGTCGCGCTGGCGATCCTATCCGAGCCGGCTCCGATCCCACCCGCCGCGTCCGCGATGGCGCGCATCGTCCGGCGCAGGCTATCGGCCGTAGCGTTGAAATCCTCACGCAGAGTCTGGTAAGCGCCGGGGGAGATTTCGCCGAGCTGGACCGCGAGATCGCCACCGGCGAGGCGGGCGAGTCCCGCCGCCAGAACGTCCAAGACGGCTTCCAGGTGGCGTTGCTGGTCGCTCGTGGCCTGCTCGATGGTGCGGCGGTCGGTCTCCGCCGCCTCACGTGCCGCCGTGAACTTCACCTCGCTGTCGCGGTGCTTCAGGGCATTGTCGCGGAACGTGCGCAACGCCTGGGCCATCGCGCCGATCTCGTCGGCGCGCCGGCCGTCGATGATCGCGATCGTGAGATCGCCGCCGGCAATTCGGTTCATCGCTCCAGCGAGAGTGCCGATCGGGCGCGAAATCCAGGCACGCAGCGCCATCCAGCCGAGCAGCACCACGAGGGCCGCCACAGCAATCGCAAGGACAGCGCTGACGAGGATTGTGGTCGAGGTCATTGCGGCCAGCGCATCGGCCCTGCGGTCCTGCTCGGTCATCATCGTTTCGACCTGGGCGAGGATCTTGGCGAGCATCGGCGAGAATTGCGGGCCGCACGACGCGGCGAACTGCTGCTGCGCCTCGGCTTTCGCCGCCGATCCGCCCTGACGCGCGAGCGCGATCGTCCTGGCGCAGGCGCTGTCGATCAGATGCGCGACGCCAGCCTCGAGCGCGTCGACGATGCCGATGCGAGAGGGATCGGCCTTCTTCACGGCGTCGAGATACGTGAACACCGTCTGGCGCTGGCTCTTCAGCCCCGCCTCCGCGGCCTCGATCTCCGCCGAAGTCCGAGCGGCCACGAGCTCGCCGAGGAAGCTCTTGGTGCTCTTGAGCGCGCTGGTCGAGCGCGACATCCAGACCGCTGCTTTGTCCTGATGACGGACGACATCGGCGTAGCGGGAATCGATCGCCCGCATCTGGTACGCGCCGAACAGGACCGAGGCGACCGAGACGAGGCCGAAGAGCGCGCTGATCAAAGAGATCTTCGCGGCGATCGAGAGGTCCAAGAGTTTCGGCATCAATCACGACTCAGTCCGGTCCGGCGAGTCTGCGGCACAAACTCCAAGGATGTGTTAAGCGGCGGGACGCTTGACGCGTGGCTGGGAGCTTGTCGGCGCTGGCAATCGAGCGGCAGAGGCAGGCACCGGTGCATGGCCGTCGCGCCGAAAAGCCAGTCGCACCCGCGGACTGGCTCCGACAAAGAAAAGCGCAGCGAGGACAGGGAGCGATCCCGGATTGTCGCCCGATGCCTAGCAGCCGAACGCCTTACCCCGAAGGCGACAGACGGCCATGCGCCCCGGATCGCCTACTCCCACTCGATCGTGCCGGGCGGCTTCGACGTCACGTCGTAGACCACGCGGTTGATGCCCTTGACCTCGTTGATGATACGCGTCGCGGCGCGCCCGAGCACGTTCATGTCGAAGGGGAAGAAGTCGGCCGTCATGCCGTCCACCGACGTCACCGCCCGCAACGCGCAGACGAAGTCGTAGGTGCGGCCATCGCCCATGACACCGACGCTCTGCACCGGCAGCAGCACGGCGAAGGCCTGCCAAATCGTGTCGTAGAGGCCGGCCTTGCGGATCTCGTCGAGGTAGATCGTGTCGGCTTTGCGCAGGATCGCGAGCTTCTCCGGCGTGATCGGCCCGGGGCAGCGGATGGCGAGGCCGGGGCCGGGGAAGGGATGGCGGCCGACGAAGGCCTCCGGCAGGCCAAGCTCGCGGCCGAGCGCGCGCACCTCGTCCTTGAAGAGCTCGCGCAGCGGCTCGACCAGCGTCATGTTCATGCGCTCGGGCAGGCCGCCGACGTTGTGGTGCGACTTGATGGTGACGGACGGGCCGCCGGAAAAGGAGACGCTCTCGATCACGTCGGGGTAGAGCGTGCCCTGCGCCAGGAATTCCAACGCGCCGCACCCGTCCCGCGCGATCTTCTTGGCCTCGGCCTCGAAGGTGGCGACGAAGAGCCGGCCGATGATCTTGCGCTTCTGCTCGGGGTCCTTGATGCCGTGCAGCGAGGCGAGGAAGATCTCGGACGCGTCGACGTGAATGAGCGGAATGTTGTAGTGCTCGCGAAACAGCGTGAGGATCTGCTCGGTCTCGCCCTCGCGCATGAGGCCGTGGTCGACGTAGACGCAGGTGAGCCGATCGCCGATCGCCTCGTGGATCAGCACCGCGGCCACGGCGGAATCGACGCCGCCGGAGAGCCCGCAGAGCACGCGGCCCTCGCCGACCTTGGCGCGGATCGCGGCGACGGCCTCGGCGCGGAACGCCTTCATCGTCCAGTCGCGGCGGCAGCCGGCGATCCTGTGCAGGAAGCTGGCGATCAGCGCCGGCCCGTCGGGCGTGTGGTGCACCTCAGGGTGGAACTGCAAGCCGTAGAGGCGGCGCGCCTCGTCGGCGATAATGCAATCGGGCGCATTGGGCGACGTGCCGACCCGCACGAACCCCGGCGGCATCCGCGTGACACGGTCGCCGTGGCTCATCCAGACGGGGTGGCGGCCGGCGGACCAGACGCCCTCGAGCAGCGGCGAGGTGCCGCTCGCCTCGACCTCGGCGCGCCCGAACTCGCTGTGGTGTCCGCTCTCGACCTCGCCGCCGAGCTGCACCGCCATCAGCTGTTGGCCGTAGCAGATGCCGAGCACCGGGATGCCGGCCTCGAACATCGCCTGAGGCGCGCGCGGCGAGCCGGGCTCCGTGACCGAGGCCGGACCGCCGGACAGGATCACCGCCTTGGGCTTCATCGCCGCGAAGGCGGCCTCCGCCGACTGGAACGGCACGATCTCGCAATAGACGCCGGCCTCGCGCACGCGGCGCGCGATGAGCTGCGTCACCTGCGAGCCGAAATCGACGATCAGCACCTTGTCGTGGTGGGCGAGGATCTCCTGGTGCACGGGATCCGGAACGGCGATGGTATCGGTCATGGCAAGGGTCTAGAGGCTTTTCCGCGCGAAATGAACCGGCAGGCGCTTGCCCGCCCCACATCGGCGATATAGGTAATATAGCCGAAGGCGCGAGCCGAGTAAACCCCTGCAAACCCTCGCAAAATGCGAACCCGCCTGCCACTACCCCCTGACATCTGGGCCTGCCAAAGTCACGGTACCGCGACAACGAAGCGGGACGGTGTCAGGGAACGTCGACACAAAACCCTGCCATTGTCGCGTACCGCGACATGCCCCGATTCCGCGTTGCCGTTCGCCGACATGCATTCGCGTGTAACCTCGTCGGTCGCCCGGCACTGTCGCTCGTCAGGCAGGATCAATGATGCTGAGAACGCGCGACACGATCTCCTCACTCGTCGCCGGATCGAGGGTTTCGATGTAATGCGCCGAGCCGGCTGCGACGCGCGCCTGGATATCGAAGGCTCGGACTTGGTTGCAGACGGCGACTCCGGTCGTATCGTGACCTTGGATCAACACCGTCATGCCGGTCGCACGCCCTGCGGCGCCACCGGTCGTCACTGGTACGGTCATCGCAACGCCCAACTTGTTGATCGCGCTTGGTGTGATGACAACAAGCGGTGTCGGTCTCGCATCTCGCGGCCGGCGATCGGATTGGGATCGATCCAGAAGACATCGCCTCGCGAGGGTTCGAGACGCCGCGCCATCAGATCTCGCGGCCAACCGGATCGCCTTCACGAAACCAAGCGGTCTCCTCGGCAAGATCAGCCATCGCTTGCGGAGTGCATCCGCACATAAGCTCCTCGAGCGTATAGCGCTTCCGTGTTGCGGCGGCTGGTTTGGCGACGAGCCGACCATCCGCCACGATGACGTCCAGCTTCGCACCGACCACGAGACCGAGTTCCCGCGCTGCCTCTACCGGGATCGTCATGATCGCGGCACCGCCCTGCTTGCGTACGTGTACAAGAGCCATGTCTTCCCCTCGTTGTTCTATTAAGTAGCACAACGAATTCGCTTTGTCAGAGATCAGAAAGCATGCCGCGCCGTGCGGCGCATCTCGCACCCCCCCTTCCTCTCACTTACGTGCAAACCCGCGCTCCGACGAGCCGAGTTCGAAACGCCATCGCACGACTTCGGGCGAGACAGCCTGGAGGGCGGGCGAGGTGCTGCTGCGGCTTTGACATCCCCGCGCCCATGCCCGACTACGCGCACCTCTTCATGCCGGGTGCCCCGATGCCGAACTCTTCCCCCTTCCATCGCAAGTTGGTCTCGTGACGCCCGGCGGGCGGCTCTCGGCCGCGATCGAGGTCTTGACGGACATCGAGGCGCGGCACCGGCCGGCGGCGGACGCGCTGAAGGACTACGGACTGTCCCACCGCTTCGCCGGCTCCAAGGATCGTGCCGCCGTCGCCGCGCACGTCTACGATGCGCTGCGCCGCCGCGCCTCCTCGGCTTGGGTGATGGATGCGGACACGCCGCGCGCCATCGTGCTCGGCTCGCTGGTCCGCGCGCGCGGTCTCGATGCCGCCGCGGTGGCGGCGCTCTGCGACGGCGACGCCCACGCGCCCGAGGCGATGAGCGAGGCCGAGCACGCGGCGCTCGCGACCCGCACGCTCGAAGGCGCGCCGGACCACGTCCGCGGCGATTTTCAGGCTTGGCTCGCCCCCTCGCTCGCTGCGGTGCTGGGCGATGCGCTCGTCGCCGAGATGGAGGCCATGGCCGAGCGCGCGCCCGTCGACCTGCGCGTCAACACCCTCAAGGCGACGCGCGAGAAGGCCCTTGCGTCGCTGGCGCATCTCTCGCCCGAACTCTCCGCGCACGCGCCCAACGGGCTGCGGCTGCCGCTCGCTGCCGACGGACGCGGTCCGGCACTCGTCGGCGAACCGGCCTTCGTCAAGGGGCTCGTCGAGGTGCAGGACGAGGGCTCGCAGCTGGCGGTCGCGCTGGCGCGCCCTCGCCCCGGCGAGCAGGTGCTCGACCTTTGCGCCGGAGCCGGCGGCAAGACGCTGGCGTTGGCGGCGGCGATGGAGAACCGCGGCCAGGTCTATGCCGCCGACACCGACGGGCGCCGCCTCGCTGGACTGCACCCGCGGCTCGACAAGTCCGGCGCCCACAACATCCAGGTCCGGGCGCCGCGCCGCGGCGTGCCGCCGATCGCCGATCTCGTCGGGCGCTGCGACCTCGTCCTGGTCGACGCGCCCTGCACCGGCAGCGGCACCTGGCGGCGCAACCCGGATGCAAAGTGGCGGGTGCGGCCCGGCGCGTTGGAGCAGCGCGTCAGGGAGCAGGACGCGGTGCTGGCGCAGGCGGCGCGCGCGGTCAAGCCCGGAGGGCGGCTCGTCTACGTGACGTGCTCGCTGCTGGCGGAGGAGAACGAGGCGCGCGTCCACGCCTTCCGCGCCGCCCACCCCGATTTCGCCTTGGTGCCCGCGACCGAAGCGGCGGTTGCGGCCGGGCTGCCAGCCTTGGCCGAGCTCGCCGATGCCTCGGGAACCGGCCTGCGACTGACGCCCCTGCGCTCTGGCACCGACGGCTTCTTCGTCGCCATTCTCGTCAGAGCATAGAGCGAGCGCAGGCGCGGGTTGTCTGCAGGCCCGTCATCGCGCCGGGTCGCGTCACGATCAGAGCGTCGCCGATCACCATGAGGAGCAGCAGCACGATTGCCGCCGCACGGATCAGCTTCCGCGGGGCGCACGGGCGGGGCGCCGGCTCGTCCCGTTCGGCGAAGAGGCCGGCGATGTGGGCGAAGTCGACGCGCCGCGCGGCGCCGCCGTCGGCGTTCGAGGGGATGAAGAGAAATGCGGTCATGGCCAGCTCCTACTGAGCCGACCCTACGCAACCGCTGCTTGCCGGCCCTTCAATCCCGAGTCGGGAAAACCGCCGTGCCGCGCAACGAGTCGATAACGAGTTGGATCCGCACTACCTTCGGCACTTCGGGCCTCAATGCCCTTGGGCGTTGTCACCGCAGGCGTGCTGCACCGAAGGCGACTGGATCTGGATCCGGTTGCCGCATTTATCGCAGCCGGCCAACACCAGTGCCGCGAGCGCTGCCGCCGCGATTGTGAGCAACATCCTCGCCAATCGATTAACCCCTGTCGCCATATCCACTTGAAGGCTGTGGCACGCTTCTTAACATGAGGGTGTCACCGTCGAAGCATGGAAAGCGGAACACCTGCGATGATGATGGTCGAGGCCCGGCGCTCGGAGCGTGTCCGCAGTCTGCTGCGCGCCCGTATCCTTTTCAACAACGGTGCATCGACGATCGATTGCACGATCAAGAACATCTCGACGCACGGTGCCAAGATCGAGATCGTCCATTCGCTCTCGGTGCCCTCCGAGTTCGACCTCGAGGTGCCGCAACGCGCGCGCACCTATCGCGCCAAGATGATGTGGCGTGCCGCGGACTCGATCGGCGTCGAGTTCGTCGAACAGGGCGGCACCTCCGAGAACGCGCAGGGCACGATTCAGCGGCTCGAGACCGAGAACCGGAAGTTGCGCAACAGCGTCGCGCTCCTGACCAAGCGCCTCGAAGACCTCGGCCAGGCCGTAGAATTCGGCTGACCCGATCACGTCTTGGCCGGTGCCGGCGTCAGCGCTCGACGATGCGCCCTTCGGCGAGCGTGACGCGGCGGTCCATGCGGGCGGCGAGATCGTGGTTGTGCGTGGCAACGAGCGCGGCCAACCCGGTCGCGCGCACCAGCGTGTCGAGGGCCGCGAACACGACGTCGGCCGTCTTCGGATCGAGGTTGCCGGTGGGTTCGTCGGCGAGCAGGACGCCGGGACTGTTGGCCACGGCACGGGCGATCGCGACGCGCTGCTTCTCGCCGCCCGAAAGCTCCGGCGGCCGGTGCTTGGCTCGCGCCGACAGGCCGAGGTAGTCGAGAAGCTCGACGCTGCGCGAGCGCGCCTCGCTCTTTTTCATGCCGGCGATCATCTGCGGCAGCATCACGTTCTCGATCGCCGTGAACTCCGGCAGGAGATGGTGGAACTGGTAGACGAAGCCGATCTCCGAGCGCCGCAGTGCGGTCAGGCCAGCATCGTTCAGACCTGCGGTGGAGCGTCCCCGCACGATGACGTCGCCGCTGTCGGGATGCTCGAGCAGGCCGGCGATGTGCAGCAGGGTCGACTTGCCGGCGCCGGAAGGGGCGGTCAACGCCACCGACTGGCCGCGCTGCAGGGTGAAATCCACGCCGGTGAGGATGTGCAGCGGTTCGCCCGCCTGTTCGAACGTGCGCACCACGCTCTTCAGGACCAGCGAAGGCACCGAAGACGGTCGAGCGGAGAGGTCGTTCATTCGTAGCGCAGCGCCTCGACCGGATCGAGCCGCGCCGCGCGCCAGGACGGATAGAGCGTGGCAAGCAGCGAGAGACCGAGGGTCCCCAACGCGACGAACACGACGTCTCTGGCGTCGACTTCGCTCGGCAGCTTGGCGAGATAGTAGATCTCGGGCGGGAAGAGGTTGAGGTGCATCGTGCTGTTCAGCAAGGCGCGGATGTGGTCGGCGTTGAGCGCGATGAGCAGCCCGAGGACGACGCCCGCCAGCGTCCCGACGACGCTGATCGAGATGCCGGCGATGAGGAACACGCGCATGATCGCGCCGCGCGTCGCGCCGACGGTGCGCAGGATGGCGATGGCCGACCCCTTGTCCTTGACCAGCATGATCAGGCCGGAGACGATGTTGAGCGCGGCGACGATCACCACCATGCCGACCACGATGAAGACGACGTTGCGCTCGACCTGTATGGCATCGAAGAAGGTGCGGTTGGTCTCACGCCAATCGGTCATGATGAAGGACTGCTTGGCATCGAGGTCGATGGCGGCACGCACCTCGTCGATAGCTTCGGGATGCTTCAGGAACAGCTCGATGAGGGTGACCTGGCCTTCCTTGTCGAAATAGAGCTGGGCCTCCGCGAGCGGCATGAAGACGTAGGTCGAATCGAAGACCGACATGCCGACCTGGAAGATCGCGCGCACCGGATAGCTCTTGCGTCGCGGCGCCATTCCCAGCGGTGTCATTACGCCCTTGGGACTGTTGAGGGTGATCATGTCGCCGACGTGGATGCCGAGCGTGTCGGCGAGGCGCTGCCCCACCACCACACCGTCGCCTGTGTCGAAGTCGGCGAGCGTGCCGCTTTTCACATGACCCTCGATGCCCGGCAGTTGGGCGAGGTCGCGGCCCTCGATGCCGCGAATGAAGCCGCCGGACTGGCCGAACTGCGAGGTGAAATACCCCTGGCCCTCGATCAGCGGGACCGCCTTGGACACGCCCGGCACGTGCAGAAGATCGGCGGCGACCTGATCGTAGTTCGACAGGTTGGCGTCCGGCGCCTGCACGAAGATGTGGCCGTTGAGCCCGACCAGCTTGTCGAAGAGATCCTTGTGGAAGCCGTTGAAGACGCTCAGGACGACGATGAGCGCGGTGACGCCGGCCATGATGCCGAGGGCGGAAATCAGCGCGATGATGGAGACCGAACCCTTGGAGCGACGAGCGCTCATGTAGCGCAGCGCGATCATCCATTCGAACGGAGCGAACGGCAAGGTGCGGCCGGCCGGGCGGTGGGTGACGGGCTGGTCCATCCGGGCCGCGTTCTCCAGCGGTGTTGTTTTGCCGCCGCCGCTCTATACGCTGCCGAGTGCGGTCGCAATGAGGCCCCTGCGCCGCGCGCACCGGCCGCCACTTTTGGGCGCGCCGCACGTTTGCGGTACCAGGATCAGGAGGGTTGGCGATGTCGGCACGTTCGATGGTGGGTTTGGCGGTTCTGACGTTGAGTATTGCGGCGGGTGTCGCGGCGCTGACGGTTCCGGCGTCGGCCCGGACGGTGCATCGGCACACTCGCGTGCTGCACGTGACCCGATCGCGCGGCCTGCCGGTGCCGCCCGATCCGCTGTTCGCCGACGCGCCGAACTTCACCGGCCAGAACGGCAGGACGACCGACGTCAACGTCCTCCCCGACCTCTCCGTCGGCGACGGGTTCCCCGGCTTTCAGACGCCGGGCCTCGACAGCTACGGCTTCGCCGGCGGTGGCCTGTCCCCGTACCAGTTGCAGTAGCAACCCAGCGCGGCAACGCTTGCGGCGCCGAGCCCGTCCGCGACGATGTTCAGCGGGGAGAACACGCGCCCGAGCAGCCATTGCCCTGGCAGCGTGATGCGAAACGCGTCGAGTGCCGGAGCATGGACCAGGCGGAAGCTCTCGATCGTGGCGATGATCGCCAGCGCGGCTGCCGAACAGGCGCCGACTCGCCACTCGGACGGTCTCGCCGCGACGACCAGCGAGTAGACCATGCCGCCCCAGAGAAACCCGCCGCCGTAATGATGCAGGCCAAGCGGCAGGCGCCAGCCGACGAGCGGCGGCCCCAAGCGCAGCGCGAGACCGGCGGCGATCAGCCCGGCGGCGATGCCAAGCGCCGTCATGCGTCTGACACGGCCGGCTGGACATCGTGGCTGGTCGTCATGCACGTTGAAGGAAGGTCTCAAGCAGCGGCGCGGGCCTCGGGCAGCGTCCCGAAGCGGCGCTCGCGGGCGGCGAAGTCGGCCATGGCGTCAGCGAGCGCGTCCTTGCCGAAGTCCGGCCAGGCGATGTCGACGAAGCGCAGCTCGGCGTAGGCGCATTCCCAGAGCAGGAAGTCGGAGAGCCGCTTCTCGCCGCCCGTGCGGATCACCAGGTCGACGTCGGGCGAATGTCCCGCACCCTGCGCCAGCGCCGCGGCGAAACCCCTGCGGGAATCGCCGCCGTCATGGCTGGCTGCAGCGGCGAGGATCGCCTCGCGCGAGGAATAATCGACGGCGACGCGCAGCCACAGCCGCGTGCCGGCCCGCGTCGCCTGCTCCGCCGCCTCGATCGCCTTCACGAGACCCGGATCGAGCCGGTCGCGGCGGCCGAACACGCTGAGGCGCACGCCGGCCTCGGCCAGCCGCGCCGCGTCGCGGAAGAGATAGGTGCCGAGCAGCGCCATCAGCGCCTCGACCTCCTCGCGCGGGCGGCGCCAGTTGTCGGCGGAAAAGGCGAAGACGGTCAGGACCGCGACGCCGGCGGCGGGCGCCGCCTCCACCGTGCGCCGCAGCGCCTCGACGCCGGCGGCGTGGCCGGCCGCCCGCGGCAGGCCCTGCCGCGTCGCCCAGCGCCCGTTGCCGTCCATGACGATGGCCAGGTGCACCCCCGACCCGCTAGCGCTACTTTGCATGACAAAGCTCCCGGTCAAATAAAAAGGCGTAGGTCAGGCTTCGGAGAGGCGTCCCAGGCTCGACGGTGCCGCGTCCTCGCGGGCGTCGCGCACGAGCGCCTCCAGCACGTCGAGGTATTCGACGAAGCGCTTGCGCCCCTGCGGCGTCAGCTTGCAGGTCGTCACCGGCCGGCGATCGAAGCCCTTGGTGACGGTGACGAGCTCGGCCTCCTGCAGCACCTGCAGGTGGCGGGCGAGGTTGCCATCGGTCAGGTCGCAGAGCCGCTTGAGGTCGGAGAAGGCCAGCCCCTTGGGATGGCCCACGAGCGAGGTCATGATGCCGAGCCGTGCCTTCTCGTGGATGGCGCGGTCGAGCCCGTCGAAGGCGTAGCGGCCGCTCTCCTCGGCGCTCATCGCGGCAGCTCCAGCCCGCGGCGCAGCAGCGCGGCGGCGAGGATCTGGCCGATCGCGAAGGGCACGCCCATCGCCCAGGGCG
Source organism: Beijerinckiaceae bacterium (assembly GCA_965198715.1). Classification (GTDB taxonomy): domain Bacteria; phylum Pseudomonadota; class Alphaproteobacteria; order Rhizobiales; family Beijerinckiaceae; genus RH-AL1. The sequence continues at coordinate 1,135,482 of CBDAPV010000001.1, read as the reverse complement.
ACAGCGCGTGGGTCGCGCTGGTGACGGCCAGCGTGGCGAAGCCCGCGGCCATGTACCAGCCGCCGACGATCATCATTGTGCGCGGCAGCGAGCGGCTGGCGGCGAAGAAGCCCAGCGCCAGCAGCATCTGCCAGAGGCCCGGCAGCATCCAGGTGGCGGCCGGCTCGTAGCGAAGCAGCAGGATGCAGAGCGCGGTGCCGGCCATGCCCACCGGCACGAAGTCCGCCGCTGCGGCGAGGATCATGGCGTCGGCGAGCCTGGAGCGCAGGCGCCGCGACCGCGTGGCCGCCTCGGCGCCAACGAGGCCCATGGACAAAGCCGCCGTCGCGATCCAGGTCGCGAGGAAGGGCAGCACCGGCTGGTCGGCGCCGGCGTAGAGGTGCTGCGCCATGGCCACCGCCGCCGCGAGCAGCCCCGTCGCGGCGACGGTCGCCGGCCCGTAGCTGCGGAAACCGTCCTCGCGCGTGATCTGCTGGCGTATGGCGCCAATGTCGGCCAGCGCCCGGTCGAGCTCCCGCATGCCCCCTCCTACTTTGTGATGCAAAGTAAGCATGATGCGGCGCGGCGTGCAAGCGGGATCGCGGCCATGGTTACTCCTTGGTATCGCCTCGCCCCGGCGGCACGGTCGGCGCGCTGCCTCGAGCCGTTCCGCCGCCTCGTCGCTTCAGACGGTCCACGGCCGTGGGTCATGCTCGGTCACCTCGCGATCGACGATTTCGATCCCTCCCGCCCAGCCTTGCCCGCGCTCATCGGCCTGCTGCGCCGCACGCTCGGCGACGACGGACTGCTGGTCACCGACGACGCGGCGATGGCGCCCTACCGCGCCGATCTCGCGGGCCATGCCGTCTCGACGCTGAAGGGAGACGCCGACCTGATCCTTGCCTGCTGGAACCCCGACGTGGCCCTGGAGGTGCTCGCCAAACTCGTCCGGGCATTGCCTGGCGACGCGGCGCTCGCCGCCGCGCTGAAGGTGAGCGATGCGCGGCTAGCATCGCAAGCGCCGCGAACCCGGAGCGTCGGCCCGGATTGACCGGCCACGCCGAGTTCCGCCGCGCTCGCGACGAACGACCCGGCGACACGAGGAGCATCCGCTTGACCGAAACCTCCGACTACACGCCGCCGAAGGTCTGGAGCCCGCCCGCTTCGAGCGGCGGCAGGTTCGCCAACATCAACCGTCCGGTGTCGGGGCCGACGCACGACAAGGAGCTGCCCGTCGGGCGTCATCCGCTGCAGCTCTACTCGCTGGCGACGCCCAACGGCGTGAAGGTCACGATCATGCTGGAGGAGCTGCTGGCGGCCGGTCACGCCGGCGCCGAGTACGACGCCTGGCTGATCAGGATCAACGAAGGCGACCAGTTCGGCAGCGGCTTCGTCGGCGTGAACCCCAATTCCAAGATCCCGGCGATGGTGGACCGCAGCGGCGCGACGCCGATCCGCATCTTCGAGTCCGGCGCGATCCTGATGCACCTCGCGGAAAAGTTCGGCATGTTCCTGCCGGACGAGCCGGCCGGCCGCGCGGAATGCCTGTCGTGGCTGTTCTGGCAGATGGGCAGCGCACCCTACCTCGGCGGCGGCTTCGGCCACTTCTACGCCTACGCGCCCATCAAGATCGAATATGCCATCGACCGTTTCGCGATGGAGGCGAAGCGCCAGCTCGACGTCCTCGACAAGCGCTTGGCCGAGCACGAGTACCTCGCCGGTAGCAATTATACGATCGCCGACATCGCGGTCTGGCCCTGGTACGGCGGCATGGCCAAAGGCTGGCTCTACGACGCGGCCGAGTTCCTGCAGGTGACAGAATACAAGAACCTGCAGCGCTGGGCGGAGGCGATCTACGAGCGGCCGGCGGTGCGACGCGGCCGCATGGTCAACCGCGCCTTCGGCGAGCCCTCGACCCAGCTGCACGAGCGCCACGACGCCGGCGACTTCGCGACCAGGACGCAGGACAAGCTCGCACCGGCGACTTGAGGAGGAGACTGACTATCGATGTGAGCGGGGCATCTCGCGGCTTCCGCGCGCTAGCCCCGCTCGCTCAGCTCGCGGCGCGGTTCGGTGCGTGCCGCCGCGTATACTCGTTCAGAAGCTCTTAACAGAGCGCATGCACGGGAACTTCTTTCTCGTTAGTACCTAAAGCGCTCAATGTAGCACTTCAGTCGCTTTGCCGATGCGTCCCGATGCAAGCATTGTATCGACGGAGACAATGGACATGCTGAAGCTTGTTCGCAGCTGCAAGAAAGATATCGACTTCATTTTCGAAGAACCGCCGCAGGTGGGTCGGCGTCCGATCCACGAGAAGATGCTTCTCCTCGCCGAGAAAGGTCTCGCCGGACACGAGATGACGCGGAATGAAGTGCAGAAAGTGTGCTACGCGCTTCTCGTGCAACTCGCGCAGATGGGCATCGGCAGCAAGCCCGCCACTCTCGATGCGGATCGCGCGCAGGCCGCCGACACTGCGGCGCAGCGGGCATCCTTTTCCTTACTTTGAGACCGCAACGGCCTCCGCCTTTCAACCCGTGACGGTGGTCGCGGTAACGGCGGGGGCGCTCAACGACGCGACGACCTGCTCCATCCGCTCCTGCCAGGGCTTTGCCCGATAAGCAAAGGTCGCGGCGAAGCGCGACGAGTCGAGCACGGAATTGGCGGGACGGGCGGCGGGGGTCGGGTAATCCGCGGTGGCGATGGTGTCGACGGGCGGACGCTTGCCGGTGTGCGCCGCCTGCGCCGCGACGATCGCCGCGGCGAAGCCGTGCCACGAGGTCGAGCCGGTGCCGGCGAAATGGAAGGTTCCGGAGAGCGACGCATCGCGCGCGAGCGCGGCGTCGACGGCGAGGATGGCCTCGGCGATGTCGGCCGTGGCCGTCGGGCAACCGTGCTGGTCGGCGACCACCCGCAGCCGGTCGCGCTCGGCGGCGAGCCGCATCATCGTCTTGAGGAAGTTGCTGCCGTAAGTGCCGTAGACCCAGGCGGTGCGCAGGATCACGTGGCGCGGGTTGGCGCCGCGCACCGCTGCCTCGCCCTCGGCCTTGGTGCGGCCGTAGACGCCGAGCGGCGCGATCGGATCGTCCTCGGTGTAGGCGCCGGGCTTGCTGCCGTCGAACACGTAGTCCGTGGACAGGTGGAGGATCGGCACGCTTGCCGCCGCCGCGGCCGCGGCCAGCACGCGCGGGCCCTCGACGTTGCCGTGCGCGGCCGCGTCCGGCTCGCTTTCCGCCTTGTCGACGGCGGTGTAGGCGGCGGCATTGACCACCAGCCGCGGCCGGTGCCGCGCGATCAGAGCGGCGACGGCGTCGGCATCGGCGATGTCGGCATCGGCCCGGGTGATGCCCGCGGCCGGCACGCCGCGGGCGGCGGCGAGCGCGACGAGCTCGCGCCCGACCTGCCCGGCGGCGCCGAAGATCAGGAGCGGCCCGTCGGTCCTGGTCTCTTGGGCGCTCAAGAAGCGTCCCGCGCGGCGCCGAGCCGCTCGCCGCGGTAGACGCCGGAGCGGATGCGGCCCCACCAAGCGGGATTGTCGAGGTACCAGCGCACCGTCTTGCGCAGCCCGCTCTCGAAGGTCTCTCGCGGCTCCCAGCCGAGCTCGCGCTTGATCTTGCCGGCGTCGATGGCGTAGCGCCCGTCGTGGCCGGGGCGGTCGGTCACGAAGGTGATCAGCTTTCGGCGCGCACCAGTCGTGTTCGAGGGTGCCATCTCGTCGACGAGGTCGCAGATCGCCTCGACCACGTCGATGTTGCGCCGCTCGTTCCAGCCGCCGACGTTGTAGCTTTCGCCGACCACGCCGCGCGTGGCGATCTCGACCAGGGCGCGGGCGTGATCCTCGACGTAGAGCCAGTCGCGTACGTTGGCGCCGGTGCCGTAGACCGGCAGCGGCTTGCCCTCGAGCGCGTTGAGGATGACGAGCGGGATCAGCTTCTCGGGAAAGTGGTAGGGCCCGTAGTTGTTGGAGCAGTTCGAGGCCACCGTCGGCAGCCCGTAGGTGTGATGCCAGGCGCGCGCCAGGTGGTCGGACGCGGCCTTGGTGGCGGAATAGGGCGAGTTCGGCTGGTAGGGGCTGTCCTCGTGGAAGAACCCCTCCGCTCCGAGCGAGCCGAACACCTCGTCGGTCGAGACGTGGTGGAAGCGAAAGCGCGCCATGGCCTCGCCGCCGTCCAACTTCTGCAGCGCCGCCCAGTGCCGGCGCGCCGCCTCCAGCAGCACGAAAGTGCCGGTGACGTTGGTCTCGAGAAAGGTGCCGGGGCCGTCGATCGAGCGATCGACGTGGCTCTCGGCGGCGAGGTGCATGACGACGTCGGGCTTGTGATCCTCGAAGATGCGGCGGATCGCGGACGGGTCGCAGATGTCGGCCCGCTCGAAGCGGTAGCGCGGATCGTCGGCGACGCCGGCGAGGTTGTCGAGGTTGCCGGCGTAGGTCAGCTTGTCGAGATTGACGACCTCATGCGGCGTGTCGGCGATGAGGTGGCGCACCACGGCCGAGCCGATGAAGCCGGCGCCGCCGGTCACGAGGAAACGCATGGCTCAGTTCCCGAATTCGAAGGGTGTGGCGGCATCCTTCATGAAGGGCAGCGCCGCGTCCTTCTCCGATACCTTGATCTCCGACGCCGGCACCGGCCATACGATCCCGATGTCGGGGTCGTCCCAGCGCAGGCCGCCCTCGGCCGCCTTGTCGTAGAAGCCGTCGACCTTATAGGCGACGATCGTGTCCGGCTCCAGCGTGCAGAAGGCGTGGGCGAAGCCGATCGGGATCAGCAGCTCCTCGCCGACGGCGGCGGTGAGCGTCGCGCCGCACCATCGCCCGTACGTGGCGCTGCCGCGACGCAGGTCCACCGCCACGTCGAACACCGAGCCGGCAAGCACCCGCACGAGCTTGGTCTGCGGGGTCGGCGCCAGCTGGAAGTGCAGCCCGCGCACGGTGCCGCGCTGCGTCGACAGCGACTGGTTGTCCTGCCGGAACATCGTCGTGATCCCGGCCTGGTCGAAGGTGCGTTGCGAGTGGGTCTCGACGAAATAGCCGCGGCTGTCGGCAAAGCGCCGCGGCGTCACCAGCAGCACGTCGGGAATGGAGAGGGGCTCGACGCTCAGCGTCATGGCGCGACGAGCTCCATCTGGCGCTTGAGGTAGGCGCCATAGCCCGACTTGCCGTAGCGCGCGGCGCTGCGCAGCACGGCCTCGCGGTCGATGAAGCCCTGGTTGTAGGCGATCTCTTCCAGGCAGGAGATCTTGAGCCCCTGGCGACGTTCGAGGATCTCGACGAACTGTCCGGCCTCGGCCAGGCTCTCGTGCGTGCCGGTGTCGAGCCAGGCGAAGCCGCGGCCCATCATCTCGACGTGGAGGTCGCCGCGCTCGAGGTAGACCTTGTTGACGTCGGTGATCTCGAGCTCCCCGCGCGGCGACGGCTTCAGGGCGGCGGCGATCTCGAGCACCGAATTGTCATAGAAGTAGAGACCGGTGACGGCGAGGTTGGACTTCGGCTCGGATGGCTTCTCCTCGATGGAGATCGCCTTGCCCGCCCCATCCATCTCGACGACGCCGTAGCGCTCGGGGTCGGAGACGGTATAGCCGAACACGCTGGCGCCGGTCACGCGCTTCATGGCGCTGTCGAACAGCTCCGGCAGGCCGTGGCCGTAGAAGATGTTGTCGCCCAACACGAGAGCCACGTTGTCGTCACCCACGAAAGCGCGCCCGATGAGGAAGGCCTCGGCGAGGCCGTTGGGTGCCGGCTGCACCGCGTAGGAGATCTCGATGCCGAAAGCCTCCCCGGTTCCCAGCAGTTGCTCGAAGAGCGGCCGATCATGAGGCGTGGTGATGATGAGCACCTCGCGTATCCCCGCCATCATCAGCGTGCCCAGCGGGTAGTAGATCATCGGCTTGTCGTAGACAGGAAGCAGCTGCTTCGAGATCACGAGGGTCAGCGGGTAGAGCCGCGTGCCGGAGCCGCCGGCGAGGATGATGCCTTTCATTCAAGGTCCTTAACACAGGGTAGCGCCTTCGAACCCTTTTGAAAGCAATGGTCAAGCTCCGTCGGAAAATCTTCCGCTCTGTCGCATGCGCGAGCCTCGCGTGCAGATAGAGCTTACGAACCCGGAGGTTGAAGAGGATGGACAGACCGTGGGAGCGGGATCGAAGTTCACTTCGTCTTTGCATCGGTATGCACCGGCAGGGCCTTTAACGTCGCAAGCGTGATGCACCGAGCGTCCATGGACGTCTGAGCAAAGCAGGACCGTCAGGAGCCCGTCGGCTCGCTGAAATCGATAACGGAATCTAGCGCTCCTCGGGCGCGTCGCCCTCCGCCGCCTTCGGGCCGCGCGGCCCCTCGATCAGCCGCACCATCAGCCCGCGCAGCGTGTTCACGTCCTGCTCGGTCAAGCCGATGCGGTGAAAGATGTTGCGCAGGTTTCGCTTCATGACCGGCATCTTGGTCACCGGACGGAAGAAGCCGCGCCACTCCAGCTCGTGCTCGAGGAAGCCGAAAAAGCTCTGCACCATCTCGCGCGAGGCCGGCGGCGAGCGCTCCCGCATGGCGAAGCGGCCGACATCGCCCTCGGCAGCCTGCAGCCACTCGTAGCCGACCAGCAGCACCGCCTGTGCAAGGTTGAGCGAGCCGTAGGCGGGGTTGACCGGGAAGGTCATGATGGCGTCGGCGGCGCCGATCTCGTCGTTGTCCATGCCGGTGCGCTCGGGTCCGAACAGAATGCCGTGGCGCTCGCCGACCGCCAGGGCCGCCGCGGTCTCCGGCATCGCCTCGGCCGGCGTGCAGATGCGTTTCTGCTGGCCGCGCTCGCGCGCCGTGGTGGCCCAGACGAAGTTGAGGTCGGCGATGGCTGAGGGCACGTCGGGGTAGAGCTTGGCCGACTCGAGCAGGTGGGAAGCTCCGGCGGCGGCGGCGACCGCCGTCTCGGCGTGCTCGTCGGTGCGCGGCCAGCCGTCGCGCGGCGCCACCAGGCGAAGGTCGGAGAGGCCGAAATTGGCCATGGCGCGGGCACACATCCCGATGTTGACCGCCAGTTGCGGCCGCACGAGGATCACGGCGGGGCCGCCGATCAGCGCGACCTTGGTGTGGTCCGTCCCCGCTCCGGTCAAATCGACGTCGTCCCTCTCGTTGCGCCGAGCCGCCTTATCATCATCTCGCGCGGCGCGCCCTCTCAGAGCATCGGACGGTGTTTCGGATTCGCTTCGCCACACTCAAGCGCCTATTGACGCCAAGCTTTTGAAGTTGGAGCAAGTCCGCAAAAGTGGACGTTGCTCTAGGCTAGCGTCGCCCTCCGGCAATCGCCACGGCGCGAGGATGCGCGCGAAGCGCCAGCATGGCGAGCGCGCCGACCAGCGGACCGGGTGCGAGCACGAGAAAGCTCCAGCGCCAGCCGAAAGCGCCGGCCACCAGGGGCAGCAGCCGGATCGAGACGATCGTCAGCGCAAAGCCGCCTCCGACCTGCAGGGTGAGCGCGGTGCCGGCGGAGGCGGGATCGGCCAGCTCGGTCACCATTGCCGAGAACTGCGCCGAATCGGCGATGACCGCGAAGCCCCACACCAGCGCCACGGCTGCGAGCAAGGCCGGCGGTCCGCCCCACACGGCGCCGGCCGCCAGGCAGCAAAGGCCAGACACCGCCATCGCGGACGCGGTGAGCGCCGTGCGCCCGATGCGGTCGGCGGCGAGGCCGCCGGCGAGGCAGCCGGCAGCGCCGATCGCGATGACGAGGAAGGTCAGCAGCGGTGCCGAGACGCCGAGGGGCCGCGCCGCTCCGGCCTCTGTCGACCAAGCCAGGAACCAGCCCCACATCGCGTAGAGCTCCCACATGTGGCCGAAGTAGCCGAGGTTGGCCAGGACGAGCGCCGGATCGCGGGCGACCACGCCGAGGCGCGATGGGTCGAAGCCGCGCCGCGCGGTACCGTAAGGTCCCTGTCGAACCAGCAACGCCGCCGCGACCGACATCACGGCGGTAACAGTCGAGGCGGCCACCACGGCGCGCCAGTCGAGCGCGGCGCCCACCGCGCGCACGAGATAGGGCGTCGACGATCCGAGCGTCAGCGCGCCGACGGCGGCGCCCATCGCCAGGCCGCGGCCGCGCGCGAACCAGGTGGCGATGAGCTTCAACGCGGTGGGATAGACGCCCGCCAGGGCGATGCCGGTCACCACACGGGCGGCGAACAGCGCGGCGGCGTCCGGCGCTGCGAGCAAGGCGAGGTTGGAGACGGCGGCGAGCGCCGCCGCGCCGGCCAGCAAGGTGCGCGCGGGGACGGCATCGGCGAGACCGCTGATGCCGAGCGTCAGCGCCGCGACGACGAAGCCTGCCTGCACCGCGTTCGTCAGCCAGGAGGCCGCGCTGCTCGTCAGCGAGAAGGCGCGCTCGAGGTCGGGCAGCACGGCGGTCGCCGAGAACCACGTGGTCATGGACAAGATCAGGATCGCTGCGAGCAACGCCAGCATCCGCCAGCGGGCCTCGTCGTTGGCCATCGTCGATCCCGATGTCATGCCCTCTTCCCTGCCTGCCAGGCGATCAAGAAGGCTATCACCGAGCTACCCGTCAAGCGCCGGCGACTCCCCTCAACGCCGGGACCATGACATACGCGGGACATCTCGTTCCTGCTCCGGATATCGCCTTTGTCCAAGCTCCTCCTCGTCGTCGCCGTCGCACTCGTCGACGTCGATGGTCGCGTGCTGGTGAGCCAACGGCCGGAGGGCAGATCGCTTGCGGGTTTGTGGGAGTTTCCGGGCGGCAAGCTCGAGCCGGGCGAGCGGCCGGAGGAGGCGCTGATCCGCGAACTTTCCGAAGAGCTCGGCATCGTGGTCGCCGAGCCCTGCCTGGCGCCGCTCACCTTCGCCAGCCACGCCTATCCCGACATGCATCTCTTGATGCCGCTGTTCGTCTGCCGGCGCTGGGAAGGTATCCCGCAACCCATGGAAGGCCAGGCGCTTCGCTGGATCCGCCCCGCCTCCCTGCGCGACCTTGCGATGCCGCCTGCCGACGCGCCCCTGATCCCGGCCATTGTCGATCTGCTCGGCTGAGCTGCGAGCGGAATTCTTTAAGACGATTCTGTGCAAATGCCGTGTCAAGACAGGAACAATCCCGTCTTTTCATGCATTTGTCTGCAGCTATAGGGTGCATGACATATGCCATACGGTGGGTTCGGGATCGGGTGATGGTTGGGTTTCGGGAACAGAATACGTCACGCCAGACGGGCGAGGCTCGTCTCGAAACACCGCGTGTTGCTGGTTACCGCCGCGGCATGTCCGACACCGGCCTGATCGGCCGGGGCCTCGTCCGAGTCTACGACGTCGCGGCCGACATGCCCAGAGACATGGGCGCGTTGCTACGCACCCTTGACGGCAAGGTAGACGGGACGCGCTGAAGCTTTAGCCTCAGTCCTTCGCGCGTTCGACATAGGATCCGTCTTCCGTCTGAACCACAACGCGGGTGCCAGTCGCGATATGAGGCGGCACCATGATGCGGGCACCGTTCGATAGCTTTGCCGGCTTATAGGATGAGGATGCCGTCTGGCCCTTCATCGCAGGTTCGGTCTCGACGATCTCCAGCGTCACGCGCGCAGGGAGAGAGATGCCGACAGGGACTTCGTTGAACATCGAGAGCACGCAGACCATGCCTTCTTGCAGGTAGACCGCCTGATCGCCGAGCACCTCGTCGGGCACAATGACCTGGTCGTAGTTTTCCTGGTTCATGAAGGTGTAGCCGTCGGCGTCCTTGTAGAGGTACGAGAAGTTCGAATCCTCGACGAAGGCGCGCTCGACCTGTTCGGTGGTCTTGTAGCGGTCGGTGGTCTTCACCCCATCGCTCAGCCGTCGCATGTCGATCTGCGTCGTCGGCGTGCCCTTTCCGGGATGAAAGCTCTCGGCGGTGAGCACGACGTAGAGGTTGCCGTCATCGCGCTCGATGATGTTGCCCTTGCGGATCGAACTGGCGATGACTTTCACGGAGCGTCCTTGTAGAAGCGCCGCGGATGAAGGCGCGTAACGGGTGAGGCGGCCGAAGCGTGTTGCGCGCGGCCGTGATGGCCTTCGCTAGCCGGTGAGCGCGCCGCGGATCAAGCGAAATCACGATGCATGGACCTTCGCCGGGGGCTGTTCCGAACCCCGCCACGACGAGGCCGGAGCCATGGTGGAGCCCGGACGTCTTCGCAGCGCGGGCTCCTTTGCTGAAGTCGCGGGCACGCATCAAGGAGGCGGTCCGCCGCCACTTCCTCGACGAGGGCTTCATCGAGGTCGACACGCCGGCGCTGCAAGTGTCGCCCGGGCACGAAACCCACGTCTCGGCCTTCCGCACGCAGGCGGTCGCGCCCGATGGCGTCGCGACACCGCTAACCCTTCACACCTCGCCCGAGCTGACCTGCAAGAAGCTTCTCGCCGCTGGCGTGGAGCGCCTGTTCACGCTCGCGCCGGTCTACCGCAACCGCGAACGCGGGCGGCTGCACCATCCCGAGTTCCTGATGCTGGAATGGTACCGCGCCGGCGGAGAGCTCGAGGCCCTCGTCGGCGATGCGGCGGCTCTTCTCCGCAGCGCGGCGACGATGGCCGGCAGCGATCGCCTGCGCCACCGCGGCAGCGAGTGCGACCCCTATCTCGCTCCCGAGATCGTGCCCGTGGTCGAGGCTTTCCGCCACCACGCCGGGATCGACCTCGCCGCCATGCTGCCGTCGACGCCCGACGGCTTCGCCCGCCTCGCCGCCGCCGCCCGCGACCGTGACATGCGGGTCGCCGCCGACGACACCTGGTCCGACCTCTTCAGCAAACTGCTCTCGGCATATGTCGAGCCGCGGCTCGGCATCGGGCGGCCGACGTTCCTCACCCGTTATCCCGCGAGCGAGGCCGCTCTGGCGCGCCTCTGCCCCGACGATCCCCGCTTCGCCGAGCGTTTCGAGCTCTACTGCTGCGGCGTGGAGGTCGCCAACGCGTTCGGCGAGCTGACCGATGCCGCCGAGCAGCGCCGCCGCTTCGTGCGAGCCGAAGATGAGCGCGAGCGCATCTACGGCGAGCGGCTGGCGCTTGACGAGGATTTTCTGGCCGCGCTGGCGATCATGCCCGAGGCATGCGGCATCGCGCTCGGCTTCGACCGCCTCGTTATGCTGGCCACGGGCGCCGACAGCGTCGCCGATGTGATGTGGGCGCCAGTGGCGGAACCGGCATGACGCGAGCGTTCCGCGACGCGGCAGGGTTGGCCGCACGCGGCCTCATCGCGCCGGCCGCAATGGCCGATGCCGCGCGTGTCGGCGCGCGCTACGCCATCGGCGTCAGCGAAGACATCGCCGCCCTGATCGACCCGGTCGATGCCGCCGACCCGATCGCGCGCCAATACCTGCCCGATCCGCGTGAGTTGACGACGACGCCGCAGGAGCGCGCTGACCCGATCGGCGACGCCGCACATTCGCCCTGCGAGGGTCTTGTGCATCGCTATCCCGATCGCGTGCTGCTGAAGCTCGTCGACGTCTGCGCGGTGTACTGCCGCTTCTGCTTCCGACGCGAGATGGTCGGCCCTGGCGGCGACGGCGCGCTCTCGCCCGCTGCGCTGGCCGCGGCCATGGCCTATATCGCCGCGCGCCCTGGCATCTGGGAGGTGATCCTGACCGGCGGCGACCCGCTCGCCGCCTCCCCGCGCCGCCTCGCCGACGTCGCGGACCGTCTCGCGGCCATCGCGCACGTGAAGATCCTCCGCGTCCACACCAGGCTGCCGGTCGCCGCGCCGGAACAGGTCCGTTCCGACCTTGTCGCGACGCTGACTGGTTCTGGCAAGACGGTCTACGTCGCGGTGCACGCCAATCACCCGCGCGAGCTGACGCTGGCCGCCCGCGCAGCCTGCGCGCGCCTCGCCGCCGCCGGCTGCGTGCTAGTCAGCCAGAGCGTGCTGCTGCGCGGCGTCAACGACGATGCCGACACCTTGGCAGCCCTCATGCGCGGCTTCGTCGAGGCCGGCATCAAGCCGTACTACCTGCACCATCCCGACCTGGCGCCGGGCACCTCGCACTTTCGCTTGAGCCTCGCCGAAGGCCAGGCGCTGGTCGCCGCCCTGCGCGGCCGCGTGTCCGGCCTGTGCCAGCCGCATTACGTGCTCGACATCCCCGGTGGGCACGGCAAGGTCCCGGTCGGGCCTTCGTACCTGACGCTGGACGGCCGCGTGCGCGACTGGCGCGGCGGCACGCACGCCTATCCAGCGGCAACGGCCGCGGACTGATCCCGCGTCGCGGCGAGCCGGGTCGGCAGCGTCTCGATGCGCAGACGCCAGCGCACGACCCTTGAGGTCGCGTCGACCGCGATGGACAGCGCCGCCGTGGCGACCAGCACCGCCAAGGCCTCGTCGAATTTGAATTCGTAGAAGTCGGCATTGATGTAGTAGCCGAGCGTCTTGATGCCGAGGATGCCAACGATCGCGCTCTCGCGCACGATGATCTCGTAGCGGTAGAGCACCAGCGCCATGAATTGCCCGTAGAGGCGCGGCAGCGTCTCGTAGGCGTAGAGATCGATCCGCCGCGGTGGCGCGTCGGGGCGATAGGTCAGGGCATCGGCGTGACGTCCCATGAGGAAGCCGATGATGCCGCCGTTGTGCAGTCCGAGCGCAATCACCGCCGGCAAGAGCGAGGGGCCGAGCAGCTGCAGCAGGATGTAGACGGCAATGAATTCCGGCGTGCCGCGCAGCACGATGAGGAAGGCGCGGCCGCCGATGCGGCCGAAGCGGCCGGTGAAGCGCCGGCTGATCGCGGGGAAGAGGAGAACGGAGGTTACTGCGGAGAGCGTCGCGGCGAGCTGCGACAGGACCAGCGTCGCGACGAGTCCGGGGACGACTTCCCCGGCGAGAACGTGCCAGGACCACGCCGCGAGCGTGCCTTGACCGGTGCGGATCGGGGCGGGAACGACGCCGGCGAAGAAGCGCGCGAGCCGCACGCCGACGGGATCGCCGGTCAGGCCGTCGACCAGGACCCAGAGCGCGACGAGGCTGCCGGCGACCAGGAACGGCAGAGTCGCCGGTCGCGCCCACAGCCCGCGCGTGGCGATCAGCAGGTAGAAGGCGAGAAGCAGCGCGGCGACCTGAGGATAGTCGCCCTGCTGGAAGAAGGTCTCCAGGCTGAAGCCGATCGTCGGCACGCCGATGAAGCCGATGATCAGCGTCGAGCGCATGCCGCATTCAAGCCGATAGAGCAGGTACGAGCGGAAGGCGTGGGACAGCAGCGGGCCGCGCACGAAGAGGAAGCGCGACACGACGCCGGTGCGCACCGGCAGGGCACGTTCGGCGGAAAGGTCGGCCTCCTCCATGATCTCGGCGTAGACCTTGGCGAAGATGCCGGTGTAGGGGATCGCCAGCGCCAGCACGCCGGTCGTCGCCGAGGTGCCGGTGACCTGCAGCAGCAGCATCGCCCAGAACAATTCGTGGATCGAGCGCATGCAGGCGGCGACGACCCGCACGCTGCGCGACCGCGCGAAGACCAGCGACAGTGCCAGACCGAGGACGGCGCCGAGGCCGACGCCCACCACGGCGAAGGCGACCGTCAGCACCACCTCGCGCAGTGCGATGGCGGCGACGTCCGGGTGCAGGAAGCCGGCAACGAAACGCGCGAGGTCGTCCCAAGGATGAAGCGCCTTGACACGGAGATCGGCTCTCAGGCCGGCGAGGAGCGCCAGGCCGAGGAAGCCCAGCGTTACGGTGCCGTAGCCGAGCGATGGAAGCCGGCGAGGCTGCGTGACCAGGCTCACTCGGGCGTCCCCGCTCAGCGCATGATGAAGCTCTCGGCGATGTAGCGCCGCCGCACCGGAGCGAGCACGAACAACGCCAGCACCGCGGCGATGACGTTGAAGCCGACGGTGACCATGAACACGGCGCGCCAGCCGTAATGCGCGGCGATCACGCTGGCGATCGGCACCAGCAGGGCACCGAAGCCTTTTGCAGTGTAGAGCATGCCTGCGTTGGTGGAGGCGTAACGCGAGCCGAACGTGTCGCCGCAGGTCGCCGGAAACAGGCTGTAGATCTCGCCGAAGACCAGGAAGTAGAAGGCCGAGGCGAAGATGAACACGTACGGATCGCGTCCGGCGAGGCCGAGCAGCAGGAGCATGATGGCGGCGGTCGAGAAGGCGATCGCCATCGTGTTCTCGCGCCCGATGCGGTCGGAGAGCATGCCAAACAGCGGGCGTCCGAGGCCGTCGAGGATACGGTCGAGGGAGAGCGCGAAGGTCAATGCCAGCGCGCCGATCCCGAAAAGGCTCACCGGAGTCTTGGCGATCCCGTAATCGCTGGCGATCGGTGCCAGCTGCGCCGCCGTCATCAGCCCGCCGGCGGCGACCAGGACGAAGATGACGTAGAGGAGCCAGAATACCGGGGTGCGCACCGCCTCGTTCGGCTTCACGCTGCGCTTGGCTTGAGGGATGGACAGGCGGCGCACCATGGGTGGGTGCAAAATCTTGGGCGCGTGCAGCATCAGGCCAACCGCGAGCACGACGAGGCCCTGCCCGATGCCGAACACCAGGAAGGCATGCTTGTAGCCCTGCGCGGCGATCATGTTCCCGATCGGCACCACGGTCAGCGCCGCGCCGGCGCCGAAACCTGCGGCGGTGGCGCCGGCGGCGAGGCCACGCTTGTCGGGAAACCATTTCAGCGCGTTGCCGACGCAGGTGCCGTAGATCGCCGCCGCGCCGAGACCGCCGACCAGGGCACCCAGGTAGAGCATGCCCAGCGAGGCGGCATAGGCGTTGATGACCCAGGCGGCCGCGATCAGGCACGCGCCGGCCATCATGACCGGCCTCGGCCCGTAACGGTCGCCGAACCAGGCCTTGAGCGGCACCATCCACGTCTCGGTCATGACGAAGAAGGTGAAGGCGAGCTGCACGCTCGCGCGGTCCCAATGGTTGGTCTTGGCGATCGGATCGACGAACAGCGTCCAGCCGTATTGGAGATTGGCGATCATCGCCATGCAGACGACGCCGGCACCGAGCTGGATCCAGCGGGTCGCGGGCGTGCCTTCCATGACCGGCACCGAGGCGGGATGCGCGATCGCCTCGGCGGCAGCCGGCTCCGCGACGTCGATGGCCATCGCTCGTTCCTCCAGCATTCTTCTATCGTTGAGGGGCAACACTTAGCGTCGCAGCCGGCTCAATAGCAACGCAGGCGACGCGCGCCGTTCGAATGGTGCCGGAAAGCGGCTCGCTCGGCGCCGCGACCTGTGAGACTGTCCAGGGACGCGGGCGGAGGTCTCGATGGATCAGCGGGCGATGATGGATGCGCATGCGTCCGAGAAAGCCGTGGGCGAGGAACAGGTCGGAGACCCGCAGAACGAGACCGTGACGCGGCTCTTCACCCATGTCGAGCACTGGATCACGATCGGTATCGGCGCGATCCTCACCGTCGCGACCCTGCTGCTGCTGTCGGGCTCGCTGGCCGGCGTGTGGGATGCGGTGCGGCACTGGCCCGTGACCGACAATATCTTCCTCATCGTCGACAAACTGCTGTTCACGCTGATGCTGGTTGAGATCCTCCACACGGTGCGCCAGTCGATCGCGCGGGACCAGATCGCCGTCGAGCCGTTCCTCATCGTCGGCCTCATCGCCTGCGTCCGGCGCATTCTCATCGTCACCGTCGACACCGCCAACCAGTCCGGCGCCAAGGATCCGGTGCACTTCCAGCAGTCGATGACCGAGCTCGGCGTCCTGGGCGGCCTGGTGCTGGTGCTGATCGTCTCGATCTATCTGTCGCGGCGCAGCCGCAAGATGGCCGCCATGTAACGCGTCGGCCACGCGCCGATGACCCGGTCCAGTTCGCAGCCATCGCTCCGGCCTGCGCAGCGGCCGCAACCATCCCGCCGCACTCTACCGCGCCGCCACGGACGACCTCGTCACCATTCCACAGCGGTTATGACGCCTATTCCGTCGCATCGTCGTTCACGAGCGGCGAGGCTGCCGGTTTCAGCCGGTCGGGGTGGGGCATGGAAATGATGTTGTAGCCGGCGTCGACGTAGTGCACCTCGCCGGTGACGCCGTTCGACAGGTCGCTCAGCAGATAGAGCGCGGCACCGCCGACGTCCTCGATCGTCACCGAGCGGCGCAGGGGCGCGTGATCGCGCTGATATGCGTACATCGCTCGCGAATCGGCGATGCCGGCGCCGGCCAGCGTCCGGATCGGGCCGGCGGAGATCGCGTTGACACGGATGCGTTCCGGCCCGTAGTCGGCGGCAAGGTAGCGCACCGAGGCCTCCAGCGCCGCCTTGGCGATACCCATGACGTTGTAGTTCGGCATGACGCGGGTGGCGCCGCCGAAGGTGAGCGTCAGCATGCTGCCGCCCGGCCGCAGCATCGGCGCCGCGCGCCGCGCGATCTCGGTGAAGGAGAAGGCCGAGATCAGCATGGTGCGCGAAAAATTCTCCCGGGTCGTGTCGGCGTAGCGCCCCTTGAGCTCGGCCTTGGCCGAGTAGGCGATGCAATGAGCGACGAAATCGATCTCGGCCCAATCCGCCGCGAGCGACGCGAACAGCGCATCGACGGAGGCGAGATCCTCGACGTCGCAGGGTAGGACCCGCGTCGAGCCGAGGCTTGCGGCCAGCGGGCGCACACGCTTGCCCAGGGCTTCGCCCTGATAGGAGAAGGCCAGCTCTGCGCCGTGCTCCCGTAAGGTCCGAGCGATGCCGAAAGCGATGGAGTGATCGTTGGCGACGCCCATGATCAGCCCGCGCTTGCCGGCCATGAGCCCGCCGCCGGCCATCATGCCCGTGCCTCCGGGGTCAGGCGTCGACATGCTTCAGCACGAGCGCCGCGTTGGTGCCGCCGAAGCCGAACGAGTTCGTGAGCACGTGGCCGAGCGTCGCCTCGCGGCGTTCGCGGACGATGTTCATGTCGGCGAAATCGGGGTCGATCTCGTCGATGTTGGCGCTCTGGCAGATGAAGCCCGAATTCATCATGAGCAGGCTGTAGATGGCCTCCTGGACACCGGTGGCGCCCTGCGAGTGGCCGGTCAGCGACTTGGTCGCGGAGATCGGCGGGCATGTCTCGCCCGAGCCGAAGATGCGGCGGACCGCCTCGATCTCACGGGCGTCGCCGACCAGGGTCGAGGTGGCGTGTGGGTTGATGTAGTCGATCGGCGCCTTGAGACCGGCGATCGCCATGCGCATGCAGCGTTCCGCGCCTTCGCCCGAAGGCGCGACCATATCGTGGCCGTCCGACGTCAGCCCGTAGCCGGCGATCTCGCCGTAGATCCGCGCACCGCGGGCCTTGGCGTGCTCGTGATCCTCGAGCACGAGCACGCCGGCGCCGCCGGCGATGACGAAGCCATCGCGGTTCTTGTCGAAGGCGCGCGAGGCGCGGGTCGGGGTATCGTTGAAGTTGGACGACATCGCACCCATCGCATCGAAAAGGACGGCCAGCGTCCAGTCGAGCTCCTCGCAGCCGCCGGCGAACATGATGTCCTGCTTGCCGTACTGGATCATCTCGTAGGCGTTGCCGATGCAATGGTTCGAGGTCGCGCAGGCCGATGAGATCGAGTAGCTCGCGCCCTTGATCTTGAACCAGGTGCCGAGCGTCGCCGAGGCGGTCGAGGACATCGCCTTGGGCACGGCGAAGGGGCCGACGCGCTTGGGTCCTTTCTCGCGAGCGATATCGGCGGCTTCCACGATCGTGCGCGTCGAGGGGCCGCCCGACCCCATCAGGATGCCGGTGCGCGGGTTGGATACTTCCTCAGGCGTCAGGCCGGAGTCGCGGATGGCCTGCTCCATCGCCAGATGCGCCCAGGCGGTGCCGCCGCCGTGGAAGCGCATCGCGCGGCGGTCGACCGTCGCCATCCCGTCGTCCGAAGGCGCGCCCTGCACCTGGCTGCGGAAGCCGAGCTCCCTGAACCTCTCCGCCGCTGAGATGCCCGACTTGGCCTCGCGCAGGGAGGCGAGCACGGCCTGTGTCGAGTTGCCGATGGGGGAGACGATCCCCATCCCGGTCACGACGACGCGCCTCATGCTGTTCTCCGCTCGATTGCCGCCGGCGCGCCGCCGCGATGGCGGCCGACGGGGCGAAGGGTCCGCGGCCTCAAGCCGGGACGGAATCGGCCTGGAACAGGCCGACCTTAAGGTCCTTCGCCTCGTATATGCGCGCGCCGTCGGCTTCCAACCACCCGTCGGCGATGCCCAGAGTCAGCTTTCTGCGGAAGACCCGCTTGAGGTCGACGCCGTAGATCACCCTCTTGACGGAGGGCAGGACCTGGTCGGTGAACTTCACCTCGCCCACGCCGAGCGCGCGGCCGCGACCGGGCAAACCCAGCCAGCCGAGATAGAAGCCGAGCAGCTGCCACAGCGCATCGAGGCCGAGGCAGCCCGGCATCACCGGATCGTTCTTGAAATGGCAGCCGAAGAACCAGAGGTCCGGCTTGATCTCGAACTCGGCGCGGATGTGACCCTTGCCGGCGGGTCCGCCCTCTTCCGATAGTTCGGAGATGCTGTCGAACATCAGCATCGGTGGCAGCGGCAGCTGGGCGTTGCCGGGCCCGAACAGATCGCCGCGCCCGCAGGCAAGCAACTGTTGGTAGTCGAAGCTGGAGCGACGTTCGCTCATCGGGACGATGTTCTTTCGGCTGTGGGGCTCGTGAGCCCGCGGGCCGCGGTGTCTAGCATAGGGGCCAACGCACCGAAAGCGGGGTCGCTCGACGCTTTTGAAGGGCTCGACCGGCCATCCGTCGACGGTGCGCGCCGACCTTGGCAGGCCGGCGGCACCTTCGATCGCGCATCACGCGCCGGCGGCGCGCAGACCCATCATGCCGTCCATCATCGCCACCGGCGCCGGAAAGTCGGTGCGGTCGGCGCTCTTCTCCCGTCCTTCGAGGCCTTGCGCCTTGGCCAACTCCGCATTGGCTTCCTCAAGGAGGCTCTTAGCGTCGGAGAGCTGCTCCTTGAGCTCGGCGGCCGAGCGCACGAGGTTCTCACGGCGCGCCCTGGCGGCGCGCGCGTAGGTCGGATAGGCGAAATGCAACGGGTCGGCGATGCCGGCCTTCTGCTCCTCGCCGGCGATCTCCCGGTCGAGATCGGCCGCGATCCGAAGGAAGTCCGCGGCCATGCTCTCGATCTGGGCAACCCGTCGACGTTTCTCATCAACCTGGAAGCGCTTGAGGCGCACCAGCGAATCCCGCGACTTCATACGCAACTCCGCGACACAAAAGGACCGACAGGGTCCCATTCAGGGCTTCCGCGAGACAGTTCGATCCTGGCAAAAGGATGTTGCGGGATTGTTACCGTGGCTGGCTTTGCCGTGCGTGTGGCCAGACGGCATGCGATATTGGCGGAACGGTGATTCGGACGGCTCAAGGCCGTGACCACTCCGGTGTGCCGCGTTCCGCGTTCCCAGCCAGTCCGAGTAGGATGAAGCGCCACGCTCGCCGTGGTCCGCCTGCGATCGGAGGCATTTCGTTAACCAGTGTCCGTTAAGGTTACGGAAATCGTAGCGCTTACGTCGCCACGCTCCCCCGAACGGGACCGGCGACGGAAGCAGGAAATCATCGCGCCGCCTGTCTTTGGACCGGCGTCGCAGGCAAGCTGGGGGCCGGCAATGCGCGTTCTTTTGATCGAGGATGACAGCGCGACGGCGCAAAGCATCGAGCTGATGCTGAAGTCCGAAAACTTCAATGTCTACACGACCGATCTCGGCGAGGAAGGCATCGACCTCGGCAAGCTCTACGATTACGACATCATCCTGCTCGACCTGAACCTGCCCGACATGTCGGGCTACGAGGTGCTGCGCACACTGCGCGTCGCCAAGGTCAAGACGCCCATCCTCATCCTTTCCGGCCTCGCCGGCATCGAGGACAAGGTGAAGGGCCTCGGCTTCGGCGCCGACGACTACCTCACCAAGCCTTTCCACAAGGACGAGATGGTGGCGCGCATCCATGCCATCGTGCGCCGCTCCAAGGGCCATGCCCAGTCGGTCATCACCACAGGCGACCTCGTCGTCAACCTCGATCAGAAGACCGTCGAAGTCTCCGGCGCCCGCGTGCACCTCACCGGCAAGGAGTACCAGATGCTGGAGCTCCTCTCGCTGCGCAAGGGCACCACTTTGACCAAGGAGATGTTCCTCAACCATCTCTATGGCGGCATGGATGAGCCCGAGCTCAAGATCATCGACGTCTTCATCTGCAAGCTGCGCAAGAAGCTCGCCAATGCCAGCCATGGTCGCAACTACATCGAGACGGTATGGGGCCGCGGCTACGTGCTGCGCGAGCCCAACGAGGAAGAAAGCCGCATCACCGCCTGAGCGGCGCGCCGAACGCCGACGTAGCGCGAGCAAAGAAAAAGGCCCCGGGAAACCGGGGCCTTTTCCGTGAGAGACAGTAAGCGAGAAGCCTACTTCTCCATCATTTTCTTCTTCATCATCATCTTCTTGGACATGTGATGGCGCATCATGCGATGGTGATGCCGCATCGGAGCCTCCATCATCGGCGCCGGCTGACCGCCGCCCGGAGCCAGGATCGGCTGAAGGATCGGCTGGGTGACGCCATTCACGACTTGCATTGCCTGGGTCATGCCCGGAATGATGGTCTCGCCCGGCAAGTTGGTCGGGGCACCCGAGTTCATCGGGGTGGCGTAAAAATCGGTCGGGCCGGCAACGGCGAAACCGGTGGTCGCAACGGTCAAAGCGGTCGCGACGATGAGCTTCTTGATCATGGATCCTCCTTCGGATTACGGCGGACACGACCAAAACAGGATCGAGCCACGCTTGAGCCGCAAAGTACACTCGTGACGTGAGGGTGCAACGAATAGACAGCCGGAAGGTTCGATCTCCTGCCTCTGTTGCCGCCGCGATACGATGACGCTAATTGCAAGGGCGGCAAACGCCACCCTCATCCCGCGCAGGACAGATCATGAGCACGTTCGAACGGCCCAAGGAGATCATCAATTATTGCCTGGCGCCGCTGAAGCTCGACGAAGCATCCGAGCCGTTCAAGGAGGCGTTCCGGCGCATGGAGCACGTCGTCAAAACGCTCCAGCTCGCCGCCGGCAAGGCCAAGCAGCCGATCGCCGTCGACTTCTCCCAGATGCGCACGCTGACCATCAACGAGGAAGCGCACGGCCACGAGGACTGACCGGCTCGTCTCTGCCGGTGTTCAGGAGCGATAGTCGCCGTTGATGGCGATGTAGTCCTTGGTGAGGTCGCACGTCCACACGGTCGCGCGACCCGCCCCGATTCCGAGATCGACCTTGATCGGCACGGTTGGTTCCTTCATCCGCGCCGATACCGCCGCCTCGTCGTAGGACGGGTCGCGCAGGCCCTTGTGGGCGACGCGGGTGCCGCCGAACCAGATGGCGAGGCGGTCGCGGTCGGCCTTCTCGCCGGCCTTGCCCACCGCCATCACCACGCGACCCCAGTTGGCGTCTTCGCCGGCCACCGCGGTCTTGACCAGCGGCGAGTTCGCGATGGACATGGCGATGCGCTTGGCCGCCCGCGCGCTGGCGGCGCCTTCCACCGTCACCTCGATGAACTTGCGCGCGCCCTCGCCGTCTTTGACCACTTGGTGGGCGAGGTCGAGCAGCACACCGTCGAGCGCGGCGCGGAAGTCCTTGAGCCGGCGGTCCGTCGCCTTTTCGATCGCCGGCGCGCCGCGCCTGGCGGCCGCCCCGGTGGCGAACAGCATCAGCGTGTCGGAGGTCGAGGTGTCGCTATCGACCGTGATGGCGTTGAAGCTCGCCTTCACGCCTTTGGCCAGCATCGCCTGCAGCGCCGGCGCGGCGATCGGCGCATCGGTGAAGACGAACGACAGCATGGTGGCCATGTCCGGCGCGATCATGCCGGCGCCTTTGGCGATGCCGGCGATCGTCACGTCGACGCCTTCGATCGAGACGGTCGCCGTCGCGAGCTTGGGAAAGGTGTCGGTGGTCATGATCGCGCGGGCGGCGTCCTCGATGCGTTCCGCCGTTGCCTCGCCCCGAAGCGTCTCGAAGACGCCCTCGAACTTGGTCGCGTCGAGCGGCTCGCCGATCACCCCGGTCGAGGCGATGAAGATCTCCTTGGCCGAGACCCCGAGCGCGGTCGCGGCGAGCTTGGCGGTCGCGGCGCTGGCCTGGGCGCCGGCCTTGCCGGTGAAGGCGTTGGCATTGCCGGAGTTCACCACCAGCGCCCGCGCCTTGCCGCCGGCGAGCTTGGCGCGGCACCATTCCACCGGCGCCGAGGGGCATCTCGAGGTGGTGAACACGCCGGCCACCTGCGTGCCCTTGTCGAAAAGCGCAAGCAGGACGTCGGTGCGGCCCTTGTAGCGGATGCCGGCCGCGCCGGTAGCGAAGCTCACCCCGTCGACCGGCGGGATGATGGGGATCGTCGCGGGAGCGAGCGGAGAGATGGCGGTCACGGCAGGCCTCGGGTTCGCCGGCCCCTTAGCGCGCCGGCGGCGCGAAGTCAGCCGCCGCGGTCGATGTCACGCCGCAACATTTTTCCAGGATTCCCCCAATTTCGTGCCTCACTGCGTCAGGCTGCGTCATGCGTCATGCCGACCCGTAGTCACACGCGTGCCATTGCGCCACGATAGACCCCTCGATCAACGATCGGAAGACCAACGCGCTCGAGGGCTCGCACCGATGCGACAGCCGACGGCTCTCACCTTCGTCCTGTTGCTTGCCGGCGGACCGTGCCTGGCCGACGACGTCGACTGCTCGGCCGAGGCCTTGGGCAACGCCACCCAGCTCACCCTGAACATCTGCGCGCAACGCGACACCGAGGCGAGCGACAGGGCGCGCGACGCCACCTGCGAGTTCGAGACCACGGCCAACGCGGGTGGCAGCATCCGGCCAATAGTGATCGCCGGCTGCCGCGCGTAAGCCGGAAAGGCGCGCGAGGCGCCTAAAGCGCTATCTCGCCTGCCAGGGCAAGGACGACGGTGACTGCGCGTTCGCCTTCAAGTAGCGCACCTTCCCAATCAAGTTAGCGGAGGTTGCTCAGCCTCGGTTGGCCAGCGCCACACCGGCGGCGGCCACCGCCATCCCGACGATCTGCACCGGCACGAGCGCCTCGCCGAACAGGGCCAGCGCCATCAGCGCGGTGAACGGTGGCACCAGGTAGAACAGCGACGTGACCTTGGCGACGGCGCCGCCGCGGATCAGGCGCAGCAGCAGCAGCGCCGCGGCGACGGACAGAACCAGCACCGACCACGCGAGCCCGATGAAGAGCTCGGGATCGATCACGAAAGGGTGGCGCTCCGTGGCCAGTGCCAGCGGCAGGATCAGCGCGAAACCGCCGATGAACTGTACCGCGGCGCCCGAACGCAGGTCCGTGGCCGCCCCGAAGCGCTTCTGCCACAGCGTGCCCAGCGTGATCCCGATCATCGCGACGGTACAGGAGAGCACGGCGGCCGGCGGCACCGCTCCCGTGCCGCGCAGGTTGGGCTCCAACACCAGCAATGCCCCGGCGAAGCCCACGGCGATGCCGAGCCAGCGCCGGCCGCTGACCCGCTCGCCGAGCAGCGGTCCGGCCAGCGCTCCGGTGAGCAGCGGCTGCAGCCCCGAGATCAGCGCCGCGACGGCGGCGGGCAGCCCATGCTTGATCGCCCAGAACACGCCACCGACGTAGATGCCCTGCATCAGTGCGCCGGCGATCAGGCCGTCGCGCCAGCCCCGCGCATTGCGCGGCCAGCGCGCCCCGCCAGCGAAGGCGATGCCGGAAAGGACAGCGGCGCTGAGGGCGAAGCGCAGGGCGACGAAGCTTTCCGGCTCGGCGTAGGGACGCACGAGGCGCGCCACCACAAAGCCGGAGGCCCACAGCAGCACGAACAACGCCGGCACCGCACGCTCGATGAGACGCGCCGCGGAACCAGCCTCGGGTGCGTCGGTCTCGGACATGTCGCATCGCATAGCAGACGCGCGATCCCCGTGAAGAGCCTTCCCGCGGGGCCCAGCTTTGCGCCATGTGCGGCAGGCGATATCTTCCAGGCGTTTCGGCTCTCGCGTCATGCTGTGTAATTCTCGCACCGTCGACGACGAATCGCCAGAATACGCGCGACCGCGGTGACGGGGAGACGATCCAGATGACGATCCAGTTGCCGCCCGCGGCGGAGGTTGGGCGCGCGGTCGAGGCGTGGTCGGCCGAGGACGGAAGGCTGAGCGCTCTGCTGGCGCGCTACGATCAGCCGGCCTCCGCGCTGCGTCACTACGGGCTCACGTTGTGGGAGGATGGGAACCTGGCCGCTGCGGCGCAGGCGCTAACGGCGGCGGTGGCGCTCGCGCCTCGCGAGGCTCGAGCCTGGGGCGATCTCGCCGGCGTGCTGGGGAGCGTGGGCCGGCACGACGAGGCGAAGGCCTGCCTCGAGGAGGCGCTCGAGCACGATCCATCCCAGTCGGGCCTCTGGCTGCAGCTCGGCGGCCTCCATAGCGCCTCGGGCCGGAGGATCGAGAGCGCGGACGCCTATGCGAGGGCGCTCGCCCTGGATGACAGCCTGGTCGACGGCTGGATCGGGCGCGGCCTCGCCTGCCTCGGCGAGAAGCGCTTCGGCGATGCCGCCTTGGCCTTTCGCGAGGCTATCCGTCGCGGCAGGAGCGAGGACGCCGCGATCCAGGGTTGCCTTGGCGAGGCCCTGCTCGCCCTCGGTGATTTCGAGGAGGCGGCCTCCAGCTTCGCGACCGCCTCGCGGCTTCAGCCCGGCAACGATGCCCTGCAGCTGAAGCAGGCCCGCACGCAATTCCTGACCGATGTCGTCGGCGGCACGGCGGTGGAGGCTGTCGCCGCCTTGAAGCGTCGCCGCCAGGATGCGGCCGAGGTCGAGACGATCGTCCACGAGGGCTTCCATCTCCTGAGCGCCTACGGTCACCGTTCGGCCGCCATTGACCTCGGCACGCTGCGGCTGGCAAGCGCTCCCCGCGACGCCATGCAGGCCTATCTGCTGGCAACCCTCAAGGGCGAGGCGATCGAGCGCGCACCCGACGCCTACATCGTCAGCTTTTTCGATCGATTTGCGGCAGGATTCGACGATCAGCTCGTCGGCGTTCTCGGCTACGCCGTGCCTCGGGACCTGGCGCTGCTGGTGCAGGACACCGCGCGCAAATGGAACCGCCCGGTGACGCGCGTGCTCGATCTGGGCTGCGGCACGGGGCTCGCCGGGGCGATGCTCGCGGCGCCGGGACGGGTGCTGCACGGCATCGACCTCTCGCCCCGCATGCTCGACAAGGCCAGGCTGCTGGGCTGCTACGAGGTACTGGAAGAGGCCGAAGCCGTCGCGTTTCTGGCCACTGACAAGAACCACTATGATCTGGTCGTGGCGGCGGACGTCCTGATCTATTTCGGCGACCTCACCGCGCTCTTCGCGGGCGTGGCACGAGTTCTCGAACCTGATGGGCTCCTCGCCATCTCCATAGAGTCCTCGGACGGGCCCGAGATCGTCCACCTGAGCTCGGGCCGCTTCGCGCACGGCATGCCGCACCTCGAGAGGGTCGCCGCCGCGACCGGCTTCACCATCCTCGACGTGCGGCCGACGACGATCCGCCTCGATGCCGGCGGATCCTGTTTCGGAGCGCTGCTGATCCTCTCGCGATGAGAAGCGGCGCCCCAGCCGCGCTCAGCGCAGCAGCATGATGAGCTTCTTGCCGGCGGGGCTCTCGAGTTCGCGCTCCGTGAGCGAAGGGTGATCGGCGCCGTCCTTCTTGTGGATGTCGGCCTCGTCGAACAGCTTGTCGGCGTAGCCGACGAACTCGGCCTCGTCGACGGTCTTGTCCTTGTCGGTGTCGGCCATGGTCATGCCAGCCTTCGAAAGGCGACCCTTCAGCTCTTTCTGATCGAGCGTCTTGTCCTTGTCGGTCTCTAGCTCGGCGAAACGCTTCTTGGCGTAGGCGTCGAGTTCGTCCTTGGAGATCGTCTTGTCGGCATTGGTGTTTACCGCCTTGAGGAACGCTGTCGCGCTCGTACCCGCGGCTTGCGCGCTGGCGCCGAGGCCCAGCAGCACCATGGTTGCGGCGCCGGCCGCGAAAGAGAGACGAGTTTGAGACATGCCGAGTATCCTCTGCCGGTCGTCGGCGGACCCGTCGACGAAGCCTGCCGACAAGAGCCTGGTCGCTGCAGCTGTTCCGCACCCGGGATCGAATGCGACGCTTTCCGGCCAGATCGGGAAGAGTTTCCCGCCGGTGAGCGGCTCAGCCTCCCGCGTTGCGCGCCATGAAGGTTGCCGCCGAGCCTGCCTCCGCATCGACAAAGGTAATGTCGGTGGGCTCGCGCCGGGGTGCGTCGATCGACATGAAGACCACCGGCTCCTCGTGCAGGGCCGAGATGGAATGCACCGTCTTCCGATCGAAACAGATGAGCTGGCCCGGCGCGAAATCCTGGGCATCGGACTCCTCGCCGATCCAGAAGCTACCGCGGCCCGAGACGACGTAGAGATACTCGTCGCAGGTTTTGTGGAAATGGGCCGGCACCGGCCGGTAGACGCGAAAGATGCGTGCGCTCGAGCTTGGGCGATCGGTGAGGTAGGTGTCGGCCAGCATCGTGTCGGCATGCTCGGGCAACTCGGCGGCCAGGGCGCGGATGTCGAAGCGGCGTTGGTAATCGGGCAGGTCGGGCATGGCAGGTATGTAGGCGCGGCGAAGCCTAGGCAAAGGCGTGACGCGTGGCACTCGCGAAAGGAACCT
This sequence comes from Beijerinckiaceae bacterium, assembly GCA_965198715.1. Lineage (GTDB taxonomy): Bacteria > Pseudomonadota > Alphaproteobacteria > Rhizobiales > Beijerinckiaceae > RH-AL1. Next base: position 1,108,938 of record CBDAPV010000001.1, on the reverse strand, counting down.
GGGCCATGAATCTTTAGATCGAAAGAGTTGTTCAATCATCGGTCTTGCCGGTCACTTCAGGCCTGAGCGGAACTCGCGCCCGTCATGCCACCATGGAGGCGCGCATACCCGCGGGCATAAGTCGTCGGGGATGCCCCGACCTGGCGCGCGAACGCGACGCTGAACGTACTCGACGAGCTGTAGCCGACCCGCTGCGCGACCTCACCCACGCTGACGCTGTCGCCGCACAATAGATCCTTGGCGATCGCCATTCGCCAGCCAAGCAGGTATTCCATCGGGGAAACGCCGACCTCGCGACGGAACCGGTCGAAGAAGGTGGAGCGCGACAGGCCAGCCTCCCTCGCCAGTTCGCCAACCGTCCAGGGGCGGGTCGGCTCGCCGTGCATCCGCCGTAGCGCCGCCGCGAGCCTCTCGTCGGCAAGCCCGCGAAGCAGCCCGGGCGCGGCGGTTGGTCCTGTCGTTGTGCGAAACGCTTCGATCAGAAGCACTTCAAGAAGGCGGGCAAGCACCACATCGCGGCCGGGTCGGATGGCGCGGGCTTCGTCGCTCAGCAGCTCGACCAGCTTCGTCAACCGCCGCTCGCCGCGCACAACCACCAGTTCGGGCAGCAGCGAGACCAGCAGCGACGCATCGTTCGACCCGAAGGCGCAATACCCGACCAGCAGGCGCACATCCGGCACGCCCGGCTCTCCAAGGTGGAAGACGCCCGGGCGAACCTCGACCGGGTCGGTCACGCGTCCACTCGGCGGCGGTGTCAGGCTGCTCACCGTGAAATCGGCAGCGGCAGGAATCAACATGAAGTCGCCCGTGCCCAGCCTAACCGGTACGCGCCCGGCGATGGACAGCTCGCAGTCGCCCTCGAGAATAGCACCGTAGAACGGTCCTGTTCCGGGCGGGCGCACGGCCCAGCGGCCGAACGCGGTCACCATCTTGGAAAAGGAGGCGCTGGGCTGGAGGAGGCAGATCACCTGGGCAAGCGGATCGTTCAAAGTCGGACTATCACAAATGACTCTTGGACTTCCAAACGTAGCACGTCCGAAGAACGCAGCCTATGACCCTGCTATCACCTTCAGGAGCTGTTTTCGCATGAACACCGTCCTCATCACCGGCTGCTCGACCGGCTTCGGCCGCGAGACCGCTGCGTATTTCCTCGCACAGGGCTGGAAGGTCGTGGCAACGATGCGCGATCCCTCGGCAAGCACGTTGCCGGCGTCGGACGGGCTGCGCGTGCTAGCGCTCGACGTGACCGATGCGGACAGCATTGCAGCCGCGACGGCCGATGCGGGCGCAATCGACGTGCTGGTCAACAATGCCGGCATTGGTTGGCTCAACGCCGTGAAGGCACCTCGCTGAAGACGGTGCGCCGGATCTTCGAGACCAACACGTTCTCGACGGTCGCGATGATGCAGGCGGTGCTACCCGGCATGCGCGAGCGGAGGGCTGGCGTGATCGTCAACGTCAGCTCCAGCACGACCCTCAAGCCGCTGCCGCTTCTATCGATCTACCGCGCCAGCAAGGCGGCAGTGACCGCGCTGACCGAGTCCGCTGCCTTGGAGCTCGCAGAATTCGGCATCCGAGCGCGGGTGGTCGTGCCCGGCGCGGCGCCTGCGACTAGCTTCGGCAGCACCGCGCGGGCGCAGATCTCGTCCAATGGCGGCTTTCCCGACGTCTACGCCGGCTTCGCTCAACAGACGATGGCTGCGATGCAGCAGCATGGCGCAAGCGGCGAGGTGACGATGCCGCAGGATGTCGCCAAGGCAGTTTTCCGCGCGGCGACCGATCCCGGCTGCCCGATAATCTTGCCAGCCGGAGCCGACGCGATCGCTTGGTCCGAAGGCCGCTGAACGACTGCTTCCGGGAGCGCCGCGCACGCGTCCGGCAAATGCTTTCCAAGCTGGGAGCATCCCGCCGAGTCGCTACCCGCTAGGACAAGCTCGCCGCCGATATCCTTGCCATGGTCCAACTCGCTTGAATGCGGCTCTGGCACCGTGCCTACGCACCCTCGGCCAAACTAATACACGCACTCGCGGAACGCCGGATCGACGCTGCGGCCCCAGGTGCCATCGTAGCGTTCGAGCAGCCGCTCGGCCTGGGTGCCGGCGGCGACCACTTCGTCGAGCACGTCGAGGTAGCCGGTCTCGTCGTGCCCCGCCGCATCCCTGTGGCCCCTGGCGGCAAGCCCGGCCCGGGCGATGCGCAAGACCTCGGCGGCGACGTCCCGCAGCGGAAGGCCCGCCATGTTCGCCGCCAGCGCCTCGCGCGGCACGGCATCGCGCAACGCTTGGCGCTCGGCCGCCGACCAGTTCTTGACGAGGTCCCAGGCGGCGTCGAGCGAGGCGGGATGGTAGAGCAGCCCGGCGAAGAGCGCCGGCAGGGCCAGCAGGAACGGCACAGGCCCGGCATCGGCACCGCGCATCTCGAGAAAGGTTTTGAGCCGCACCTCCGGGAAGATCGTCGAGAGATGGTTGGCCCAGTCCGACATCGTCGGCGCGTCGCCCGCGAGCAGGGCCGGGTGACGGCCGGCGAGCAGGTCGCGGAAGCTGGTGCCGGCGACGTCGATGTACACGTCGCCGCGCTTGACAAAATACATCGGCACGTCGAGCGCGTAGTCAACGTAGGATTCGAAGCCGGCGCCCTCCTCGAACATGAAGGGCAGCATGCCGGCACGGTTGTTGTCGGTGTCGCGCCAGACCTCCGAGCGATCCGACAGGAAGCCGTTGGGTCGGCCGTCGCGGAACGGCGAGTTGGCAAAGAGCGCGGTGGCGACGGGCTGCAGCGCCACCGCGACGCGCAGCTTCTTCACCATGTCCGCCTCGCTGGCGAAATCGTAGTTCGCCTGCACGGTGGTGGTGCGAAACATCATGTCGAGCCCGCGCGTGCCGACCTTGGGCATGTAACGCGCCATGATGACGTAGCGGCTCTTGGGCATCACGGGTGTCTCGTCCCGCGACCATTTCGGGCTCATGCCGAGCGTGAGAAAACCGATGCCGTGGCGTTCGGCGATCGGGCGCAGCGCGGCGAAGTGCCGGTCGAGCTCGTCGCGGGTCTCGTGGACGTTGGCCAGCGGCGCGCCGGAGAGCTCGAACTGGCCGCCGGGCTCGATCGAGATGGCGCCGCCGTTGGTCTCGTCGGCGAGGCCGATGATGTGGCTGCCATCGAGGATCGGCGTCCAGCCCAGGCTCGCGCCCATCTCCTCGAGCAGCTGGCGGATGCCGCCGCCGCCAGCCGTCCCTTCGTAGGGGACCGGCATCAGGTCATGACGGTAGAAGCCGATCTTCTCGTGCTCGGTACCGATGCGGTGGCGCGCCGCGGGCTTGCAGCCGCTCTCGAGCCAGGCCACGAGATCGCCTCGCCCGGCGATCGGGGTGCTGTCGGAGACGTCGCGCGCCATCGAGCTCTTGTTTCTTCCATCAAGCGAGGCTCGGGGGCGCTCATGGCCGCCCGGCTGGTGCGCGGTTCCTTAGTAGGGGCCGGCACCCGGCGCAAATCGCGGCGGCACAAACGGCGGCGGCGACGCGCTGCGCGACCGTCCCCGGACCCTCTTGATGAGGAAAGCGCCTTCGGCCTCATCATGAGGCGACGGGGGAGGGCGCAGACGACAAAAAGGCGAAAGGCCGAGACCCTTCGCCTTTCTAGGTGGTGAGGTCGCTTACGGGATCGAGACGACCGGCGTGCCGACCCGCACGCGGCTGTAGAGGTCGGTGACGTCCTCGTTGAGCATGCGGATGCAGCCGTAGGAGGCCGCGGTGCCGACCGACTTGCGCATCTTCATCGTGGTGCCGTGGATGGCGACCTGGTCGAGTTGCAGCGTCAGCGCCGCGGCGCCCATCGGGTTGTTGGGCGCGCCGCCCGGGATGAAGGCCGGCAGCTCGGGGTGGTCGCGCGAGACGACCTCGGGCGGCGACCAGTCCGGGCGGATGAACTTGCCCTCGATGTAGGTCTTGCCGCGCCAGGCTTTGCCGGTCTTGCCGATGGCTACGGGATAGCGCAGCGCCGTGCCGTCGCCGTTAGTGTAGTATAGCGTGCGCTCGCTCTGCTTGATGATGATCATGCCGCCCGGGTAGTCGGACGGGACCGACACCGACTGGCGGGCCTGCGCCGGCGAGAACGCCGCCATGGCGGCGAAAGAAACGCCCATCGCGATGGACGCAAAAAGGCCACCGGCCTTAAGGCCGATCGAAACGTTCCTGCTCATTTTATCCCCGTTGGACTTAGCCGATACGCCGGCGTGAACGCGCCCCAGTCCGTGACGGGAGACTAGCAAACCAGTCCTTCAGGCCGAGTTAAAACGTTAGGCACCCGACCTGTTGGCCGGGCGCTGTTGCAGCGGCACCACGATTTCGCCCGCTTCGGCCCGATTTCCGCCGGAGATCTTGCGGTTCCACCACACGACGAGAATTTCTTCGGGCGTCGCGGGCCGAGATCAGGCCGATTTGCGCGTCTCGCCGCCGCTCTGCGGACGATTCGCGACGAGGTCGTCGACCACGCCGGGGTCGGCGAGAGTCGAGGTGTCGCCGAGCTTGTCGACCTCGTTCTCGGCGATCTTGCGCAGGATGCGGCGCATGATCTTGCCCGAGCGCGTCTTGGGCAGGCCGGGCGCGAACTGGATAACGTCGGGCGAGGCGATCGGCCCGATGTCCTTGCGCACCCAGGTCACCAGCTCCTTGCGCAGCTCGTCCGAGCCCTCGACGCCCTCATTCAGCGTGACGTAGGCGTAGATGCCTTGACCTTTCATGTCGTGGGGGTAGCCGACGACCGCCGCCTCGGACACCTTCTGGTGGGCGACCAGCGAGCTCTCGACCTCGGCCGTGCCCATGCGATGGCCGGACACGTTGATGACGTCGTCGACGCGCCCGGTGATCCAATAATAGCCGTCGTCGTCGCGTCGGCATCCGTCGCCAGTGAAATACTTGTGCGGGTAGGCCGAGAAGTAGGTCTCCACGAAGCGCTTGTGGTCGCCGTAGATGGTGCGCATCTGGCCGGGCCAGGAGCGGGCGATGACGAGGTTGCCCTCGCAGGCGCCCTCCTGCACCTTGCCCCCGGCATCGACGATCTGCGGCTCGACGCCGAAGAAAGGCAGAGTCGCCGAGCCGGGCTTCAGCGCCGTGGCGCCGGGCAGCGGCGTGATGAGGATGCCGCCGGTCTCGGTCTGCCACCAGGTGTCGACGATCGGGCAGCGGCTCTCGCCGACCACCTTGTAGTACCAGTTCCACGCCTCGGGGTTGATCGGCTCGCCGACGGAGCCCAGCACGCGCAGCGACTTGCGGCTGGTCTTCTCGACGGGGCCGTTGCCGGCACCCATCAGCGAGCGCACGGCGGTCGGCGCCGTGTAGAAGAGGTTCACCTTGTGCTTGTCGACGACCTCCCACATCCGCGAGATCGAGGGGTAGTTCGGCACGCCCTCGAACATCAGCGTCGTCGCGCCGTTGGCGAGCGGGCCATAGACGATATAGCTGTGCCCGGTGACCCAGCCGACATCGGCGGTGCACCAATATATGTCGCCGTCGTGGTAGTCGAAGACGAGCTCGTGGGTCATCGAGGCGTAGACGAGGTAGCCGCCCGTCGTGTGCAGCACGCCCTTGGGCGCGCCGGTCGAGCCCGACGTGAAGAGGATGAACAGCGGATCCTCCGCGCCCATCTCCTCCGGCTCGCAGGCGGCGTCCACCTTAGCCATCTCGTCGTCGTACCAGACGTCGCGCCCGGCCTTCATCGAGACGGGGCCGCCGGTGCGCTTCACCACGATCAAGGTCTCGACGATGCCGGACTTCTCGATGGCCGCGTCGGCATTGCCCTTGAGCGGCACCTTCTTCGAGCCGCGCAGGCCTTCGTCCGCCGTGATCATCACCTTGGATTCGCAGCCGATGATGCGGTTGGAGAGCGAATCCGGCGAGAAGCCGCCGAAGACGACCGAGTGCACCGCGCCGATCCGGGCGCAGGCGAGCATGGCGTAGGCCGCCTCGGGGATCATCGGCATGTAGATCGTGACGGTGTCGCCCTTCTTTACGCCCTTCGCCTTCAGGACGTTGGCGAGCTTGCAGACGTGCTCGTGCAGCTCCCGGTAGGTGATCGACTTCGAATCCTTGGGGTCGTCGCCCTCCCAGATGATCGCGACCTGGTCGCCGCGCTTGGCGAGATGCCTGTCGATGCAGTTCATCGAGACGTTGGTCGTGCCGTCCTCGTACCATTTGATGGAGACGTTCGCGGGATCGTAGGAGCAGTCCATCACCCGCGTGTAGGGCTTGATCCAGTCGATGCGCTTGCCGTGCTCGCCCCAGAAGCCATCGGGATCGTCGATCGAGCGCTTGTACATCGCGTCGTAGCGGCCCTTGTCGATCAGGGCTTGGGCGGCGACGTCCTTTGGCACCTGATACGTCTCGATCACGTTTGTCTCCCGGCTGTTGTATTCTTGTTGGTCGCGGACGCTGCGGCTCCGCGTCGACTCCACTTAACCGCGCTGCCAGGCGCAGCACATCCCGCTTTTGATGGTCGCGGCGAAAGATTGCGCCAATTACAAACGCCGGGTTCCTCTTCGACCCGGTTTCCGGACGCAGGTTTGCCCGCTCGGCACATCATGTGCGTGCCGGCAGCGCGGTCTAGGACCATGCCATGCGGACCCCCATCGTCCAGGGCTTTCACGACGCCCGCACCTCCAGCGTCCAATACGTCGTCGCATGCCCCGTCACAGGGCGCTGCGCGATCATAGACCCTATCCTCGACTACGACGAGAAATCCGGCTCGGTCGCCACGACGTCGGCCGACGCGTTGCTCGCCCACGTCAAGGCCCACGATCTGACGCTTGCTTGGATCCTCGACACCCATCCCCATGCCGACCATCTCTCCGCCGCCGCCTACCTCAAGCAGCGCACCGGGGCGCCTATTGCCACCGGCGCCCGCATCCGCGACGTCCAGGCGCTCTGGGCCGAGATCTATGGCTTCCGTGATTTTCGCTGCGACGGCTCGCAATGGGATCGCCTCTTCGAGGACGAAGACACCTTTTTCATCGGTGACCTGCCGGTCCGCGTGATGCACTCGCCGGGCCACACGCTGGCCTCGATCAGCTTCGTGGTCGGGGACGCGGCCTTCATCCACGACACGCTGCTCATGCCGGACACCGGCACCGCGCGCGCCGATTTCCCGGGCGGTAGCGCTGCGAGGCTCCACGCTTCGATCGAGCGCATTCTCGCTTTACCCGACACGACGCGACTGTTCGTCGGCCACGATTACGGTCAGGGCGGGCGGGAGCCGCGCTGGGAGAGCACCGTCGGCGAGCAGAAGGCCGGCAACATCCACGCGGGCGGCGGCATTGGTGTCGAGGCTTTCGTCGCGCTGCGCGAGGCGCGCGACGGGACGCTCCCGATGCCCCGGCTGATCCTCCACGCGCTGCAGGTGAACATCAATGCCGGCCGGCTGCCGGAGAAGGACGCCGCGGGACGGCGCTTTCTCGTGCTTCCACTCGACGCCTTGCCCGGCGCGATTTGGTAAGCGCATTCCCCCCTGCGCTGCGCATGAAGGATCAGCTTTCCGACATCGCCCGCTCCAGCAACTCGGCCAGCGTGTGCGGATCCTGCGGGAAGCCGGCGCGGATCCAGGCCGCCTGGAGGCGCTTCAACGCCGCGCCGAGCGGCTTGCCGGCGGGAATGCCGCGGGCGATGAGGTCCGAGCCGGAAAAGGGAAGTCGCGGCTCCGGCGTGTCGGCGAGGAAGCGCCGCGCCGCCGCCCAGCCCGCGTCGTCGACCGGTGCGCCGCTTTCCGTCCAGGCCAGGAGCACGCCGTCGTCGGCGCCGGTGCGGCCGCGGTCGAACAGGAGTTCGCGCAGAAGGCGCGGCGAGGGCGGCTCGACACCGCCGTGCAGCCGCGCCAGCACCTCGGCCGCCGCTTCCAGCCGCGCCTCCTCTGCGTTGGAGAGCTTCAGCATCTCGCGCAGGCGCTCGGCATCCTCGGGAACAATCACGCCGAGTGCGGCGAGGCGCGGAAGCGCGCCGGCCTCCGGGGCGATCGCCACGAGACGGGCGAGACGGCGCGGCTGCGGCACGCCGGTCAGCAGCGGCCCCAGCAGCCCTGCCTCGCTCATCGCCGCCACCGCTTCGGGCGCACGGCGCGCGGCGACGAGCTTCAGCAACTCCTGGCGCACGCGCTCGCGCGAGAGTCGGGCCAGCCCGTCGCGCTCGACCACCGTCGCCGCCAGCCCATCGGGATCGAGAGCGCCGCCGGCGTATTCGGCGGAGAAGCGGAAGAAGCGCAGCGTGCGCAGGTAGTCCTCGCGGATGCGCGTGGCCGGATCACCGATGAAACGCACGCGTTCCGCCGCGAGGTCGTCGAGGCCTCCGGTATAGTCGTGGATGCGGCCTGCGAGGTCGACGCTCAGCGCGTTGATCGTGAAGTCGCGGCGCATCGCGTCCTGCTCGAAGTCGCGGCCGAAGCGGATCACCGCGTGGCGCCCGTCGGTCTCGACGTCCTCGCGCAAGGTGGTCACCTCGAAAGGCCGACCCTCGGCCAGCACGGTGACGGTGCCGTGGGCGATACCGGTGGGGATGGTGCGCAACCCGGCCGCCCTGGCGCGGGCGACCACCACGTCGGGAACCGCCGTCGTCGTCACGTCGTGGTCGGTGTGCGGCCGGCCCATCAGCGCGTTGCGCACGGCACCACCCACCACGCGGGCCTGCTCGCCATCGCCGTTCAGCAGCGCGAGGACGCGGGCGAGGCCGGGATCGGCCAGCAGGACGCGCGTGGGCGTCACTGCATGCGGCCGGGCACGATGCGGCCGTTCTCGACATGAGCCGGCAGGTAGCCGCCCTCGTAGCGCGGCGCGGTGACACCGATCAGGACCATGCCGGCGAGGACGCAGCCGAGCCCGGCCAGCGAGAGCGGCACCAGCACCTTGCGCGTCCAGCGATCGAAGACGAGCGGGTTCTGCAGCCGTGCCGCCAGCCACAGCAGGTAGAGCAGGAACGGCACGAGGAAGAAGAGGAGCAGGCGGGGGAGCACGCGGATCATCCGAGAAGCCTCTCGTAGAAGACGCGGAGGATGCCGGCGGTGACGCCCCAGATCCGGCGCTCGCCGAACTCGATCGAGTAGAAAAAGCGTATCGTTCCCTGCCACTCGCGCTCCGCCAGCCGGTGGTTGGCCGGATCCATCAGGAACGCGAGAGGCACCTCGAAGGCTTCGACCACCTCCGCCGCATTGAGCCGGAGCGCGAAGGGCGGTTCGACGCGCGCCACCACCGGGATGATGCGGAAGCCGGTGCGTGTGAGATAGCCGCCGAGGTGGCCGAGGACGGTGATGCGGGCCGGATCGAGGCCGATCTCCTCATAGGCCTCGCGGCACGCCGCGTGGGCGGGTGTGGCGTCGCCGGGATCGATCTTGCCGCCGGGAAAGGCGACCTGCCCGGCATGGTCGCGCAGGCCGGCGGTGCGCTGGGTCAGGATCACGCCGACGCCTTCTGGCCGCGGCACTAGGCCGATCAGCACGGCGGCCGCGCGCGCGCCACTCAGGAAGGCAGGCTCGATCACCCAGTCATTGAGGGAATGGTCGCCGAAGGGCGGGGTCACGGCGACGTCGAGCGCGTCTTTCGCAAGGTCGCGCTCGACCCGCGCCGCGACGCGGGCGAAGGTGGCCTCGGCCGTCAAATCTTCGCCCCGTTGCAAGGGGGAGGATACGCGCGGCATCATCCCGCTCATTCCGGCTTGGCGATGGAAAATACCGCCGCGCCGGAACGGATCGTTAGCGTTCCGTCCTCCTCTTCGGCACGGTCGAGCAGATCGATCGCCAGGGAGCGCGTCAGCCGCGCCCAGAGGCCGCCGCGCACCTGCACGTAGGGCTTCACGCCGCCGTCGTCTTCCGTTTCGAAGCGCAGCGGATGCTCGTCCCCGGCCTCGACCTCGTCGCCGAGGTTGGTGACGAAGCTGAGCCTGCCCCCGTGCTCGGCCATGGCGACGGCGGCGAAGGGCGCATCCTCGACCTCGATGCCAAGGCATTCGACCGGGGTCACCAGCACGAAGCGCTCGGCATCCTTGCGCAGCACGGAGGCGAACAGCCGCACCAGCGGTGCCCTCGTGATCGGCGTGCCCTGGTAGAACCAGGTGCCGTCGGCGGCGATGCGCATGGCGATGTCGCCGCAGAAGGGCGGATGCCAGAGATGGACCGGCGCCGGCCCGCGCGCCTCCAGCCCACCGACCGCCGCCATCAGCGATTGCAGGCGACCATCCGGCAGCTTCTCCGAGGCGACGTCATCAGTCATAATTGCAACTCATTGGGCGCCAAGGTCGGCAGTCCGAAGAAGACGCCGCAATAAGCCCGAGGAAGCCGCCCGTCCATGGCCGAAGCTCAAGCCGCCACCCCATCGGCCGCCACCTCGCTCGAGACCGCCGTCCAGCGCAGCGCCGAGGTCGCGCTCGACCGCGTCGCCGCCGCCCGCGCCGCCGTGGCCACCGTGATCTTCGGCCAGGAGAAGGTGGTTGAAGAGGTGCTGGTCACGCTGCTCGCCGGCGGCCACGGCTTGCTCGTCGGCGTGCCCGGCCTCGCCAAGACCAAGCTCGTCGACACGCTCGGCATCGTGCTGGGCCTCAACGCGCGGCGCGTGCAGTTCACGCCCGACCTGATGCCGGCCGATATCCTCGGATCCGAGATCCTCGAGGAGAGCATCGACCACAAGCGCTCCTTCAAGTTCATGAAGGGCCCGATCTTCGCGCAGCTGCTGATGGCCGACGAGATCAACCGCGCCAGCCCGCGGACCCAGTCGGCGCTGCTGCAGGCCATGCAGGAATATCATGTCTCGGTGGCGGGCGAGCGCTACGACCTGCCGGCGCCGTTCCACGTGCTGGCCACGCAGAACCCGCTGGAGCAGGAGGGCACCTATCCTCTGCCCGAGGCGCAGCTCGACCGCTTCCTGATGCAGATCGACGTCACCTACCCCGATCGTGCGGCGGAGCGGCGCATCCTCATCGAGACCACCGGCGAGAGCGAGGCCAAGGCCAAGGCGGCGATGACCGCCGAGGACCTGCAGGCCACGCAGCGGCTGGTGCGGCGCCTGCCCGTTGGCGAAGCCATCGTCGAGGCGATCCTCGACATCGTGCGCTCGGCCCGCCCGGGCGAGGGCAGCGATCCGGCCCTCACCAAGGGTATCGCCTGGGGCCCCGGCCCACGCGCGGCGCAGGCGCTGATGCTCGCCGCCCGCGCCCGCGCGCTGGTCTCGGGCCGGCTCTCGCCCTCGCTCGACGACGTCGTGACGCTAGCGCTTCCGGTTCTCAAGCACCGCATGGCGCTGACTTTCACCGCCCGTGCCGAGGGCGAGACCATCGAGGGTACCGTCGCCAAGCTGGTGCGGAAGTTTTCATGATCTACGTCATTCCGGACGCAGCGCAGCGGAGATCCGGAACCGGTGAGCCTCGCGCCCGCCGGAAACGCAGAAGCACACCGGTTCCGGGTTCGCCTTCGGCGCCCAGGAATGACGAATGTTGTGCTCACCCATGACCACCGGCGCCCGCACCCTCGACCCCTCCGAGACCGTGCTCGGGCCGGTGCAGCAGCATGGCGCCCTCTCGCTCGCGCGCCGCCTGCCGGCCCTGGTCGTCGCCGCCAAGGAGATCGCGTCGGGCGTGATGCACGGCGTCCACGGCCGTCGCCGGGCGGGCATCGGCGAGACGTTCTGGCAGTTCCGGCCCTTCGTCGCCGGCGAATCAGTCGCCCGCGTCGACTGGCGGCGCTCGGCGCGCGACGACAAGATCTTCGTTCGCGAGCGCGAGTGGGAATCGGCCCACACTGTCTGGGTGTGGATCGACCGTTCCGCCTCGATGGCGTTCGAGTCGCGCCTGGCCCTGCAGCCCAAGCTCGACCGCGCCGTCGTGCTCGGCCTCGCCGCCGCCGACCTGCTGGTGCGCGGCGGCGAGCGCGTCGGCCTCCTCGGCCTGACCCGGCCGCTCGCCACCCGCAACGTCATCGAGCGCTTCGCCGAGGCGCTGATCCATGCCACCGATGCCGAAGACGAGCTGCCGCAGCCGCTCACCCTGGCGCCGCGCGTGCGCGCCGTGCTGCTGAGTGACTTCCTTACCCCGCCCGACCAGATCGAGGCCCGCATCGGCGCGCTGGCGGCGCGCGGCGCCCGCGGCCACCTCGTGATGATCGCCGACCCTGTGGAGGAGACCTTTCCCTTCGCCGGCCAGACCGAGTTTCGCGACGTCGATTCCAACACCACCATGCGTGTCGGCTTGGCCGAGCGCTTCCGCGACGATTACGTCCGCCGCCTTGCCGCGCACCGCGACGCCATTCGCGAGATCTGCCGCGGCAAGGGCTGGAGCCTCGCCATCCATCGTACCGATCGGCCGGCCTCCGAGGCGCTGCTGAACCTTCGCACGCGCCTCGAACAGAGCGCCGACGTCTTCGCCGCAGGGGTCGCCTAGATGCTGGGCCTGCCGCTTGCTTTCGCCGTGCCCTTCGCGCTCGTCGCCCTCGCCGTGCTGCCGGTGCTCTACGTTCTGCTCAAGGTCACGCCGCCGCGACCGGAGCGGATCCCGTTCCCGCCGCTGAAGCTGATCCTCGACCTCAAGCCGAAGGATGAGACGCCGGCGTCCACGCCGTGGTGGCTGCTGCTGCTGCGCCTAGTGCTGGCGGGCCTGGTGATTCTCGCCATGGCCGGGCCGATCTGGAACCCGATCGGGGCCGGCGACAGGGGCAGGGGTCCTCTCGTAGTGGCGATCGACGACGGCTGGGCGGCGGCGCCCGCCTGGGACAGGCGCGTGGTCGCCGCCGGCCAGCGCATCGAGGCGGCGCGGCAGGTCGGTCGGCCAGTGGCCGTGGTCGCCATGTCGGACGGCGGCAAGACCGTCATCCCGCTCGACGCCGCCGCGGTGCTGGAGCGGCTGCGCGCGATCAAGCCGCAGCCGATCGAGCCGGACCGCGCCGCTGCCGGCGCTGCCATCCAGGCCTTCGCTGGCAAGACGCCCGGCACGACCATCGTGTGGATCGCCGACGGCCTGGAGCGCGGCGGCGCGCGCGCTTTCGGCGAGGCGCTGGCCGCCCTGCCCGCCGAGACCACGCTGATCGCCGACGACACGCCCGTCGAGGCGATCGTCGACCCGCGCAACGATGCCGGCAGTCTCGCCGTGCGCGTGATGCGCTCGCGCCCTGCCGCGGAGGTGCGCGGCCGCGTTCGCGCGCTCGACCTGAAGGGCCTCACCATCGGGGAGGCGCCCTACGCGTTGCCCGCGGGCCGGACCGAGGCCGATGCGCGCTTCGACCTGCCGGGGGAGCTGCGCAACGACATCGCCCGGCTCGAGCTCGTCGGCGGCCATTCCGCCGGCGCCGTGACCCTGCTCGACTCGCGCTGGAAGCGGCGCAGCGTCGGCATCGTCTCGGGCGACACCGCCGACACCGACCAGCCGCTGCTGGCGCCCGGCTATTATCTTTCGAAGGCGCTGTCGCCGTTCGCCGACGTGCACGAGCCCAAGCCCGGCGCGGCCGACCCCATCGGCGCCATGCTCGACGATCGCGTCAACGTGCTCGTGCTGGCCGACGTCGGCACCATCACCGGGCCGATCCGCGACCGGCTCTCCCGATGGGTGGACCAAGGCGGACTGCTCGTGCGCTTCGCCGGCACGCGGCTCTCCGGCACCGCCGACGACCTCGTGCCGGTCACGCTGCGCCGCGGCGGTCGCGTGCTCGGCGGCTCGCTCTCCTGGGAGCAGCCCAAGGCGCTGGCACCATTCGAGCCGCCGAGCCCCTTCGTCGGGCTGAAGGTGCCCAAGGAGGTCACCGTGACCCGCCAGGTGCTGGCCGAACCCGAGCCCGGCCTGCCGGCCAAGACCTGGGCGCAGCTCTCCGACGGCACCCCTCTCGTCACCGCCGCGTCTCGCGGAAAGGGCCGCGTGGTGCTGTTTCACGTCACCGCCGACACCACCTGGTCCAACCTGCCGATCTCGGGGCTCTTCGTCGACATGCTGAAGAAGATCGTGGCGCTGTCGGGAGAGACCGCGCGTGCCGTCAAGGACACGGAAGCGCGCGTGGACGAGCAGCAGGCCGCCGTCGCCAGCCGCCAGGTCGAGACGGAAGCGCCCTCTCGCATCCTCGACGGCTTCGGCGTCCTCGGCAGCCCTCCGGCGACCGCCAAGCCGGTGCCGGTGAGCTTCGCCGGTTCTGCCACCGCCGAGCATCCGCCAGGCTTCTACGGCCCAGCCGACGCGCTGCTGGCGGTCAATACCCTGTTGCCCATTGAGAAGATCTCCGCCGCCGACCTCTCCGGCCTCAAGCTCGGCAGCGCCGCGCTGAAGGCGGCCGAGCCCATCGACCTGCGACCCTGGCTCGTGGCCGGCGCTTTCCTACTGTTTCTTCTCGACGGCCTCGCCACGCTGTGGCTCGCCGGCAAGCTCGGGCGCCACCAAGCGCGCCGCGCCGCGACCGCCTCGCTCGTCCTCGCGCTGGGCCTCGGCCTCGCCAGCCTGCCGGTGCCGCGCCCTGCGTTCGCCGCATCGGCCGCCGTCGACATGAGCGTGCCGGCCAAGCCGCCGCCGCCGCCGCCGATCAAGATCTCGCCTTCGGACCTCGCGTCCGCCCTCTCGGTACGCCTCGCCTACGTGATCAGCGGCGAGGCCAAGGTCGACGAGATCAGCAAGCAAGGCCTCACCTCGCTCTCCACCACCCTCGCGGCGCGCACCTCGCTCGACCCGGGCGATCCGATCGGGATCGATCCGGCCAAGGACGAACTCGCCTTCTATCCCATCATCTACTGGCCGATCGTCGCCTCGAACCCGCAGCCGCCGCAGAAGGCCGTCGAGAAGATTGCCGCCTACATGCGCCAGGGTGGCACCGTGGTGTTCGACACTCGCGACGCCCTGACCGCCCGGCCCGGGGCCGAGCCGACGCCGGCCGCCGCCTGGCTGCGCCAGCTGCTCTCGGGCGGCGTCGACGTGCCGGAGCTTGAGCCGATCCCGGCCGACCACGTGGTGACGAAGACCTTCTACCTCATCGACAATTTCATCGGCCGCTACGCCTCGGGCCAGACCTGGATCGAGGCGCTGCCGCCGCCGATCGGCGACAACCAGCGCCACCCCGCCCGCTCCGGCGACGGCGTCTCGCCGATCGTCCTGACCAGCAACGACCTCGCCGCCGGCTGGGCCGGGGACGAGTACGGCGAGGCGATCTATCCCCTCGTGCCAGGGGATCCGCGCCAGCACGAGATGGCGCTGCGCGGCGGCATCAATCTCGTGATGTACACGCTGACCGGCAACTACAAGGCGGATCAGGTCCACGTCCGCGACCTGCTGGAGCGGCTGGGACATTAGCCAGCCCCGCGATAGCTAGCGCTCGTCACGCCACCTTCGCGAGGCTCCCGTGCTGCTCCGCCAGCCGGGTGGCGGCCTCTTGCACCAGGCCAGCCTGCCGCTTCATCGCCGCGAAGCGGGCCGCGAAGCCGTCGTCTTCCGGCGACGTCTGGAAGACCTTGCAGGCGACAGAGAAGGCGGTGAAGCCGAGCATGCCGCTGCCGGCGACGCTGGCATGGGCCTGCCGGCGCAGCTCGGCGCGACCGTCCGCCGTCGTCGGATCGGCGGCGAAGCGCCCGGCGAGCGAGGCGGCGAGGCCCTGGAGCAGGCTGCGGATCTTGACGTCGCCCAGCAGCCCGGCGAGCTTGCCGAGGACGGCGTCGTCAAATGCTTCGCCCTCGAGCACGATGTCGCCTTCGTCCTCGCAGAAGGCGCTCAAGCCCATGACGCGGTCCAGCACGGCGAACATCTGCGTGGCCGAGAACGGCTTGTGAATTACGTCGACCATGCCCGCCTCGCGCGCCGCCGCGGTCTGTTCCGGCAACACGTTGGCGGTCATCGCGACGATGGGCACGTCGCGGCAGGGGTGCGCGAGGGCGCGGATCATCCGCGTCGCTGCGAGCCCGTCGAGATAGGGCATCTGCACGTCCATAAGCACCACGTCGTAGGCCATGTCCTGAACTGCCATCACCCCCTCCGTGCCGTTGCAGACGATGTCGACGATGTAATCGCGCGTGCCGAGTATGTGGCGCACGAGGTCCTGGTTGGTCGTCACGTCCTCGACCAGCAGGATCCGCCGCGGGGCGAAGCTCGACGCCGGCATGACCGCTAGGTCGTCGGCCGGCAGCGAGGCGGACGGCAGCGGCACGCTAAAGAAGAAGGTGGCACCGGCATTCTTCTGGCTGTCGACGCCGATGACGCCGCCCATCAGCTCGACCAGCTGCCGGCTTATGACGAGGCCGAGTCCGGTGCCGCCGTGGGTGCGGCGAACGCTGGCATCGACCTGGGCGAAGCGCTGGAACAGCCTGGCCTGGTCCGCGCGCGCGATGCCGATGCCGGTATCGATCACCGAGAAGATGATGCGGTCGCCGTCGGCTGAGGCGCGGTCGCGGCGGATGTCGAGGGTCACCGCGCCTTCCTCGGTGAACTTGATCGCATTGTTGAGCAGGTTCAGCAGGATCTGCCGCAGCCGCGCCGCGTCGCCGCAGACGCCCGCCGGCAGCCGGTCAACCAGGCTGACGTGCAGCGAGAGGTGCTTGGCGACGGCCGCATGCTGCACCATGGACACGCACTCGTCGACGAGGCCGTGCAGCGAGAAGGGCACGTGTTCGAGCGCGACCATGCCGGCCTCGACCTGGCTGAAATCGAGGATGTCGTTGACCACTGTCAGCAGCGCGGCGCCGCCGGCCTGGATGCGCTCGCCGAAGAGCCGCGCCTGCGGGGCGAGGACGGGCTGCTGCAGCAGCAGCGAGGCGAAGCCGATCACCGAGTTGAGCGGCGTGCGGATCTCGTGGCTCATGCTGGCGAGGAAGTCGGTCTTGGCGCGGTTGGCTTCGTCCGCCTCGGCCTGGGCACGGCGCGCTGCGAGGATCGCCTCGCCTAGCTCGGTCGCCTCCTGCCGGCGCCGGCTCGCGTCTTCGAGCGCGCGCTCCGCCCTGGTGCGCTCGTCGCGGCGCGTCTTGGCCCTGTCGATGGAGGAGAGGAGCAGGAGTGACGCGCCCGTGGCGGCCAGGTCGGCGATGATCGTGGTCAGGCGAAGGCCGAGGAGGTGAACCGTGACGATCGTACCCGCCTGGAGGACGCCGAGCACGGCGCCGGTGCCCACGACGAAGGACAATCCAGGCTTGCGTGGCGAGCCGAGGTCGCAACCTATCTGATCCACGCCGTCGTCCGCCTTCATCTTTTCTTCACCGCGATGAAAGCAACCGATGCTTTCGATAAGCTTAACAAGGCCTCTCGCGGCCGTGCGGAAGCCGCCCGGTCGATCGACGTTGCCACACCTCGTGCTATGCCGCGCCCCCGGACTGGTGTGCCGATCAACGCGCGTTATCAGCGGTTTAGGTCGGACGACGACAGCCGCGACCTGGGTGAGGAATCGCGCGCCCTCTTCGGCTCGTGTCCCATTCACCGACGTGACGCGACGTCAACGCGTTAGTGTTTGTTTAGAGCACCTCAACAAGGTCACGACGCATGTTGCGTTCCTGTTGGTGAGTTGTTCATGCTCCTTCGTCTCCTCGTGGCCGGCCTCCTCGCCGTACCGGTTCCCGCGCTTGCCGCGGACTGGTACACTGGAGCCAAGCCTCAGGCGCCCTCGGACGACTGGATCGTCGCTGTCGACGTCTCGACGGACGTCACCACGCAGGGCTCGTACTTCGGCGACGTTCTGATAACGGGGGCTCCAGTGGGCACGCTGGCGCAGAGCGGGCTTCGCATCCGCGCCGACGCGCTCGGCGGCGTCTACAGCTACTATGCCACCGACACCAACCAGACCGTCCACGGACGCCAGGAGAGTGGTGCGCTGCTCGCCGGCTACGAGTGGATCTCACCCTCGACGGTGTTCTCCGCCTATCTCGGCGTCGACGTGCGCAACAATTCGCTGTCGATCGCCGACCCGGCAAACCCGGTGGTCGGCACCAGCGTCGGCGCCAAGACCCAGCTCGAGTTCTACACCAAACCGAGCCTCAACACGATGGTCGCGGCGCAAGGCTCGTTCGCCACCAACAAGACCGCCTATTTTGCCCGGCTGCGCGGCGGCTACCTGATCGGCCCCAACCTCTACATCGGCCCGGAATTCACCGCACTCGGCGACCAGTTCTTCAACCAGGAGCGCGTCGGCGCCCAGCTCTCCGGCCTGCGGACCGGACCGCTGCAGTTCTCCTTCGCCGCCGGCTACCTCTACGATCGCGTGCGCAAAAGCGGTGGCTACGTCACCGTCGACGCGCGCGCCGGTTTCTGAGGCGCGTCATGCTGAAGACGCTCCGCCTCGTCGTCTGGGCCGCATCCGGGCTGTTCGCCCTGGTCTTCCTGACGCAGCCGGTCTCGACCGGCGCGCAGCTCGCGCTCGCCGTCACCGTCATCGCCGCGATGGGCGCGACATGGAAGTGGGGCCGCGGCTCCTATGCCCGCTGGGCGTTCCTCGCGCTCGGCAGCCTCGTGGTGCTGCGCTATATCTTCTGGCGCGCCATCTACACGCTGCCGCCGCTCGACCAACCCGTCAATTTCACGCTCGGACTGCTGCTCGTCCTCGCCGAACTCTACTGCGTGCTGATCCTCGTCATCAGCCTGGTCATCAACGCCGATCCGTTGGTCCGCAAACCGCTCGAGCGCGGGGACGACGACGCGCTGCCGACGGTCGACGTCTTCATTCCCTCCTACAACGAGGACGAGTACATCCTGGCCACCACCATCGCCGCCGCCAAGGCGATGGACTACCCGCGCGAGAAGCTCACCGTCTGGCTGCTCGACGACGGCGGCACCGAGCAGAAGGTCAACGGAGCGAATCCGGTGAAGTCGGCGGCCGCGCGGGAGCGCCGTCGCTCGCTGAGCAAGCTCTGCGAGGCGATGGGCGCGCGCTATCTCACCCGCGAGAAGAACGAGCACGCCAAGGCCGGCAACATGAACAACGGCCTCGAGCACGCCACGGGCGAGATCGTCGTGGTGTTCGACGCCGACCACGCGCCGTTCAAGTCGTTCCTGCGCGAGACCATCGGCCACTTCGCCCAGGACGCCAAGCTGTTCCTCGTACAGACGCCGCACGTCTTCCTCAACCCCGACCCGATCGAGCGCAACCTGCGCACCTTCCAGGTGATGCCCTCCGAGAACGAGATGTTCTACTCGGTGACGCAGCGCGGGCTCGACAAGTGGGACGCCTCGTTCTTCTGCGGCTCCGCCGCCCTGCTGCGCCGGGAAGCGCTCGACATCACCGGCGGCTTTTCCGGTATCACCATCACCGAGGATTGCGAGACCGCCTTCGAGCTGCACGCCAAGGGCTGGCACTCGGCCTATGTCGACAAGCCGCTGATCGCCGGGCTGCAGCCCGAGACCTTCGAGAGCTTCATCGGCCAGCGCTCGCGCTGGTGCCAGGGCATGTTCCAGATCCTTCTCTTGAAGAACCCGCTCTTCAAGAAGGGTTTGAAGCCCATCCAAAAGCTCGCCTACCTGTCGTCGATGACCTTCTGGTTCTTCCCTCTGCCGCGCATGGTGTTCACCTTCGCGCCGCTGCTGCACATTTTCTTCGACGTGAAGATCTTCGTCTCCTCGATGGACGAGGCCTTGGCCTACAGCGCGACCTACATGGTCGTGAACCTGATGCTGCAGAACTACCTCTACGGCCGCGTGCGCTGGCCGTTCATGAGCGAGCTCTACGAATACGTGCAGGGCGTCTACCTCGCCAAGGCCATCGTCTCGGTCGTGGCCAAGCCCCGCAAGCCGACCTTCAACGTCACCGCCAAGGGCATCTCGCTCGAAGAGAACCACCTTTCCGGACTGGCGCAGCCGTTCTTCGTCATCTTCGCGCTACTTCTCGTCGGCGCCGTGACGGCCTTCTACCGATACGTCTTCGAGCCCGGCGCCGAGCTGATGCTGATCGTCGGCCTGTGGACCACCTTCAACCTCGTCATCGCCGGCGTCGCGATGGGCGTAGTCGCCGAGCGCCGCGAGCCGGACCGCTTTCCTCGCCTCGCGATCGACCGCCGCGGCTTGCTCACCTGCGGCGCGGCGACGACGCCGGTCTCGATCCAGTCGGTCTCGGCCGGCGGTTGCGCCGTGCGCTTCGCCGAGGGCGAGGCCGTGCCGGCCTTCGCCGCCGAGGCCGCCTGCATGTTGTCGGTGCTGCCGCTCGATGGCGAGGCGGCGCACGCGCCCTTCACCCTCGACCTGGTCCACGCCACGCCGGACGCCGACGGCCTGACCTGCGGCTTCTCCTTCGGCAAGATGGGGCCGGCCGCCTACGCCGCGCTCGCCGATCTCATGTATGGCGACCCCGACGCCATGCTGCGCTTCCAGCAGAAGCGGCGGGCGCACAAGAACCTCGTCAGCGGCAGCCTGCGCTTCCTGTACTGGGGCGTCACCGAGCCGGTCCGCGCGTTCTCCTATCTCCGCCCTAAACCGGTCGTCGCCATCGCGACCGCCACACCCATCGTCGCGATCGAGCCCATGGTAGCGACGTCCGAGATGTCCGCCGTCGTCGAGACGGTGCCGGCCATCGTGCCGGCGATGCCCGCGGCGGCACCCGTGGTCGCGATGAATGCCGCTTTGCTCGCGATCGCGGACACGGACACGATCGTGGCACCGGTGGTCGAGGAGGATTTCGACGCCCTCGCCGCCACACTCGCCGTCGCGCCGGTCGAGGCCGCGGTCGTCCCTGCCGACTGGATGCAGGCGATGCTGCGCCTCGCCGCCGCCGACATGCAGCGCGCCCTCTCGCCCGTGGAGCCCGCGCATGCCGCGACATCCCTTGCAGCCTAGCGTCCGGGCCTCGGCGGCCGTCCTCGCCCTCCTCGCGTTCGGCGTGCCGGCACAGGCGCAGATGTGGGCCGGCATCGGGCCGCGTGGCGTCGCCATGCCCGGTGCTTCGGTGCCCAGCGCTGCGGTGCCCGTTGTCGCCACACCCGAGGTGCGTCCGGCACGGGCCGCAGCCTTGCCGGCTCTCGGGACCGCAACCGGCCCGGTGCTGCGCCACCTCGCCGCGCCGCTCGACGGCTGGCGCATCTCCGGCGAGAACGGCGAGCTGCGCTGGCCGGTGTTCCTCACGCAGGCCCAAGCGGCGACCCCACTGCGCCTGCGCATCGGCTACATGTCCGCCGTCTCGGTGCTGCCCGAGACCTCGTCGTTGCGGCTGCGCGTCAACGGCCGCCTCGTCGGTTCCGATCCGATCGACGCGCCGCAGGGCCTGCGCCGCATCGCGTTTGCCATTCCCGCCGACCTGCTCAAGCCCGGCTTCAACGAGGTCGCCTTGATCGTCGAGCAGCGTCATCGCGTCGACTGCTCGGTGGCCGCCACGTACGAATTATGGACCCGCATCGACCCGCGCGAGACCGGGCTCGAGATCCCCACGGAGGCGGCGGCGATCACCGATCTCGCGGACCTGCCGGCGCTGGCCTCGCGCCCCGACGGCTCGACCCCGATCCACGTGGTGCTCTCCGGCCGCACCAATCCGGCCCATCTCGGCCGCCTCGTGCGCGCCACGCAGACGCTGGCACTGCGCGGCCGCATGCAGCAGCCACTCGTCGATTTCTCGCAGAACGTCGGCGAGCCCTACGGGATCGATGTCGCGCTCGGCACTCGCGAAGCACTGGCCAAGCTGCCCCGGCTCGCCGGCGCGCTCGGCAGCGCCGGGCCGCTCGCTGTCCTGATCCCCGGTGCCGGAGGCGCGCGCCCGACGCTGGTCGTCAGCGGCACCGACGACCGCGAGGTCGATGCCGCCATCGCCGGCCTCGCCCGCCTGCCGGAGCCCACCGGCACGGCGCCCGGCCTCGTCGCCGCCGCGAACTTCCCCGCGCGTCCCACGCAGGGCGACGAGGCGATCACGCTGCGCGATCTCGGCCTCGACACGCAGGACTTCGACGGCCGCTTCTTCAAGCGCAGCATCGTCTTCAGCCTGCCGGCCGACACGCTCGCGGCCGACTACGGCCGCGGCACCTTCGACCTCGCCGGCGGCTACGCGTCGGGCCTCGCCCAGGGCGCGCAGGTCCGCGTCGACGTCAACGGCCACAATTCCGGGATCATCAAGCTGCCCTATGCCGACGGCGAGGTGTTCAAGCACAACCAGCTGTTCCTGCCGCTCGGCATGATGCGGCCGGGAGTCAACCGCATCGACATCTACGCGGAGACGCCTCGCTCCGCCGACGCCAGCTGCGCCGCCTCGGCCGCCAAGCGCTTCCTGTTGCTCGACAAGTCGCAGCTGCGACTGCCGACGCTGGCGCGGGTGGAGCGCCTGCCCGACCTCGCGCTGGCGACGGCCGGCGCGCTGCCCTTCACGCAGGGCCAGGCCCGCCTCGTCGTGCCCAAGCCCGATCGCGACACGATGGGCGCGGCGCTGTCGCTGACCGCCCGCGTGGCGGTGGCCGCCGGCCGGGTCGTGCCCTTCGCCTTCGCCACGACGATGCCGGCGAAGAGCGACGGCTCGACGCTGGTGGTGTCGCCGGCGCGCTCGCTCGATCCCGGCACGTTGACGCGGGTCGGGCTCGATCCCGCCGCGGTCGAAGCCGCCTGGCACGACGTTGCGGACGCGACGCCGGCGCCCGAGGCCGCGCCCGACGCGGTGCAGGCGCGCTGGTGGCTGAGCAACCCCGACGGCCCTTCGGCCTGCAAGCTGCCGCCCCACGCCGCAATGGCGATGAAGGGCAAGGCGAACGCGGCCGACGTCGCTCCGAAGGTCGACGACTTCCTCGCACAGCCGGCGGACGAGTTGCGGACGCGCGGATGGCGCGAGCGGGCCGGCGACTAGGTCGAGGGCAT
This sequence comes from Beijerinckiaceae bacterium, assembly GCA_965198715.1. GTDB lineage: Bacteria > Pseudomonadota > Alphaproteobacteria > Rhizobiales > Beijerinckiaceae > RH-AL1. Next base: position 1,086,229 of record CBDAPV010000001.1, on the reverse strand, counting down.
GCAGGCGCACCTGCGGAGCGTCGGCTCGACCTCCAATGTTGCCGGCGTCGATGCCGACGCCTCGCTGCTCCTCGCCCAGGGCGTGACCTCCGACGACGGCGACGTCACCACCATCGTCACCGCGCCCGACGCGGCGACGCTGAAGGCCGGCGTCGGCTGCCTGTTCGATCCGCAGGTCTGGAGCAAGGTCCACGGTCGCCTGGCAGCGCTCGACGCCTCGAACGGCAAGGTCGTCGCGACCGAGGCGACGCGCTTCACCTATCGCGGTGCCAAGGCCGCCTCGCTCGGCAACGGCCGTCTCGTGCTCGCCGGATGGTTTTCCCTCAATCCGCTCGCCTTCGTCGCGATGTCGCTCCTGCTGGCACTCTGCCTGAGCGGTACCACGCTGTGGTTCGTGCGCGGCGTCGGCCGGAGATCGGAATGAGACGCCTGCTCGCCCTCTTCGTCGCCGCCACCCTCGCTTCCGGCGCCGTCCGCGCCGAAGAGCCGGCCTCCCGTGTAGTGCCGGCCAGGCCGGCGGTCCTCGACGTCGCCGCCGAGCCGGTGCCGCTGGCCGATCCCGTGCTGCCGGCCCGCCGCGCCGACTCCGCGCTGCCGCTGCTGGGCACGCTGAAGGAGCCGGAGGCGTGGCGGCTCTATCGCTCGCGCTTCGTCACGCCGGCGGGCCGCGTCGTCGACACGGCCAACGCGATGATCAGCCATTCCGAGGGCCAGGGCTACGGCATGCTGCTCGCCGTCGCGGCCGACGACCGCGCCAGCTTCGACCTGATCTGGGGCTGGACCCGCGCCAACCTGATGGTGCGCGACGACGAGCTCCTCGCCTGGCGCTGGGAACCGGGCGCGCGGCCGGCCGTCGCCGACATGAACGACGCGTCGGACGGCGACCTGCTCGTCGCCTGGGCGCTGGCCGAGGCGGCCGACGCCTGGGGCGTGCTGCCCTATAAGATCGCCGGGCGCCGCATCGCCGTCGAGGTCGGGCGCAAGCTCATCCTGCCGCACACCAAGGACGGCGCGCTGCTGCTGCCGGGAGTCGCCGGCTTCGCCGCCGAGGACCGGCCCGACGGCCCGGTGGTGAACCTCTCCTATTGGGTGTTCCCGGCCTTCGCCCGGCTGCCGCTGGTGGCGCCCGACGTCGACTGGGCCGGCCTGAGCCGCAGCGGACTCGAGCTCGTCAAGCAGACGCATTTCGGTCCCGCCGCTCTGCCGAGCGACTGGGTCTCGCTCCACGACGCCATGCCGCGCCCGGCGGACGGCTTCCCGCAGCGCTTCTCCTACAACTCGATTCGCATCCCGCTCTACATCGCATGGGCGGGGCTCGGGCAGCGCGAGATCTACGCGCCCTTCGTTCGGGCCTGGCAGAAGAACGCCCGCGGCGCGCTGCCGATCATCGAGACCTCGACCGGGCAGCCGGCCGACTGGCTTGTCGAGAAGGGCTACGGCGCCGTCGCCGCGCTCGCCGGCTGCGCCGCCTCCGGCGGGACGCTGGCCGCCGGCGGCGACCACAGCGTGCGCGCCGAGGAGAACTACTACGCCGTGACCCTGAACCTGCTCGCGCTCGTCGCCGGCCACATGAGGTACCCGACGTGCTTCGCCCACTAACCGCGCTGGCGCTCCTCCTCGCCCTGCCGGGCGCGGTGCTTGCCGCCGAGCCGATGCCCGCATCCATGCCGACTGCGCCCGCTCCGGCGCGGCGGGTCGACGAGACCGCGCTGCGCTACTACGCCTCCCTCGGCCGCCGCGACCGCGTCGAGGCGGAGGTCGGCCGCCTCGCCAAGCTCGACCCGGGCTGGCGCGCGCCGCCGGACCTCTACGCCGCCCACAAGGGCCGCGACGACGAGGGTCCGCTGTGGGCGCTCTATCAGCAGAACCGGCTCGCCGACATCGACAGGGCGGTGGCCCTGCGCCAGGCCGCAGAACCCGGCTGGAAGCCATCCGAGGACCTTCAGTCTAAAATCCGCATCAAAATCCTGCGCGCCAAGGTCATGGGGCTCGCCAAGGCCGAGCGCTGGCACGCTATCGTGGAGAGCTTCCACGACAGCGGCATCGGCTGGGCCAAGAGCGACGCCGAGGCCTTGTGGGTGATCGCCGAGGCCTATGCCCACGAGAACGACTGCTCGGAGGCCTACGTGGTCTATCGCTCCATCATGGACGGCCACGACGACCCCGGCGAACGCCGCGCCACGATCGAATTCGCGATCCGGCTCATCCCCATGGTCATGGTCGAGAAGCTGATCGCCACCGGCCACACCGATGCGGCCGGTCGCAGCGAGTTCGAGCCGATCGCCATCGACATCACCCGCGCCCGCATATCGGCCTACCTCCACGACGAGCCGGCCAATGCGGTCACAGACGACGAGCTGAAGCGCTTTCAGGAACACGTCCACGACGCTACCAACCCCGACGAGCCCGGCCTCGTCGCCTGGTACGGCTACAAGCGCGCGGACTACGCGTTGGCACTCGACTGGTTCAAGCTGTCCCTGAGCCACGGCGGCGACGCCATGATCGCCCACGGTCTCGCCCACACGCTGCGCATGCTCGGCATGAAGCGCGAGGCGGAAGAGGTCGCCTACGCCTGGCGCGCGCCGCTGGTGAACAATTCGATCCTGTTCATCGACCTGCTCGAGCGCGACTTTACGCGCGAGCAGCCGCCCTTCATCGAGGCGGAGCGGGTGCAGCGCTACGCCCAGGTCACGGTGCAGAGCGAGTCCGGCGAGGGCGCGCAGGCGCTCGCCTGGTACGCCTACAACACCTGCCAATATCCGCTGGCGCTGCGTTGGTTCGAGCGCGCCGTGGCCTGGCTGCCCAAGGAGGCCACGGTCTACGGCTACGCGCTGTCCCTGCAGCGCATGCACAAGGCCAAGGAATTCCGCGACGTGGTCAACCGCTACGACGGTTTGTTCCCGAAGGTCGTGGAGCTCGCCTTCGACGATGGTCGCAGGCCGCCGCCACCGCCCTGCGAGGCCGATCCGCGCCAGCCTTCGGCGCCGCCGCGCGACGCCATGCTTGCGCCGGCCGCCGGCGGGACGGGCGTGGACTGGACCGGCCGCACCATGGCCGACACGCTCCGCGCCCCGGCGACCGCGGCCTCCGCCGGACGCCGGGGCGCCATGCTGGCCATGCAGCAGCCGGGCTTCGCCCGCGCCCGCGTGCCCTCGCCCGACGACGCGGCTGATCCTGCGACGGCGGCGGGCGGCCAGCCGCTGGTGAAGCGCACCGAGTTCCCGGTCGCCGTCATGCCGGACAATCCGTTGCGCTTCACGGTGTTGCACACCGTCGCCACGGCGGATGCCGGCACCAGGATCCGCGGTCGCGAACTCGCCGGGCCGCTCGTCGCGCGCCGCGTGCCGGGTGTCGGCCCGATGCCCTACGAGCGCTGGGGCTTCACCCTGCTTCCGGGCTGGGACGGTACAGCCGAGGCGAGCTCGCCGACGGCGATGGAGAAGGATCCGCCGGCGGGAAGCCTATGGGCGTTGGAACTCTCTTTACGAGAGGGTGGTAGAAAGAATCGTCCGCCCGCCTCCGCACCGGCCGCCGCGTCTTCCACGCCGGCTCCCGCGAAGGTCGACGCCGACATCTCGCGTCCCGGACGGCCCTCATGAGTCTGTTGTTCACCCTCCTTCGCGGGCTGCCGTGCCTGCCGCTGGCGCTGCTCGTGGGCGCCTGCACCCACGACGCGACGGGCGAGGCCGGCTTGAGCCTCGAGGACAGCGTGCAGCCGCGCTCGCGAATGATGGCGCTGGCGTCCGAGGGCAGCGCGCGTCGCGAGCGCGTCGCCGTCTCGGATCATCCGCGCATCGTCGCGCTGCCGGGCGCCGCGTACGGCACAGTGCGTTCGCGCGATTACATCGACGGCTTCCGCCAGGACATCGCGCTCGGCGGCGCCCGCGTGCCGATGGTCTCCAACGGCATGACCGTGCTGGTGCGAACCGACGCCCGCGACACTCTCGAGGAGCGCGTGCCGCTTCAGCGCCCGACCGAAGCCGCCGTGCGTTCCGAGATCGGCGCCGCCTTCCCTCATGTCGCGATGCAGGTCGTCGAACGCGAGCGCAGCAACGACTACGGTTCCTACGGACTGGCGCTGGGCCGCGTCGGCCCGGACACTCGCTGCCTCTACATGTGGCAGTGGATCGACTCGAACCGCCTGCCGCGCGACGCCGGCCTCGTCGGACCCGCATCGGTGCGCGTGCGCCTGTGCCGCGCCGGTACGAGCTTCGACGAGATGGCGAGCTGGGTCGACCATCTGGTGATCGGTCCGCAGGAGGCGTCGGTTGCGACCAGCGACGCGGGGCTCGTGCTGCCCGTGTCGGAGGCGCCGGCCGAGATGACCAAGCCGCATCGTGCCGCGCGCCACCAGCTGGCCGAGCACCACCGCCATCGTCGACCGATCGATGTCGCGCGTCGCGATGACGATCCGAGCGACACCATCACCGCGCCGGCTCCGGCCCCGGAGGGTCCGCGCTATCTCACCTCCGCCGTGGCGCCGGCGACGGCGCGTGCCACCCTGCCGGTCGTGGCCGCCGCCTCGGCCGCACCCAAGCTCGGCGGCGACCTGCCTCCCGAGGCCTTGGCCGGACCCAGCGGCTCGACGTTTCACCCCATCCACAACTGAACGCAGGTCTCCCATGCCCGCCCGTATCCTTCTCGTCGAGGATGATCCCGTCTCACGCGACCTGCTGTCGGCGCTGCTTCGCGCCCGCGGCTACGATGTCGACGAGGCGAGCGACGGTTTCGGCGCGTTGCGCTGCGTGCAGGATTACGCCTACGACCTCGTGTTCATCGACTACCATCTGCCCGAGATGGACGGCTACGCGCTGGCCCGGCTAATGCGCACCCTCGGCGAGAAGACCAACACCAACCTTAACATGGTCGCCATCACCGCCGACCATTTCGGGCTCGCGACACGTCGCGGCGCCGACTGCCTGTTCGATCGCATTCTGTCAAAGCCGATCGATCCCGACGCGCTCTACACCTTCTGCGACGAGTTCCTGGATCCCGCCGCGCCCGCGAGCTACATCGACGAGTTTCTTGCTGAGCCGGAAGCCGATGATGCCCACAGCGCGGCAGACGTGCTTTGGCGCGTGCGCGGCCTCGCCGAACGGCCGATGGCCGCGGTGTTCCCGGCGCCGAGCGCGAAGGAGCGCGAAGGCCTCGATTATTGCTTCCGGCTGGTCGCCCCGTCGCAGGCCGACTGCCTGGTGCTGCTGCGCCAAGCCGGCCTCGCCGAAGTCGAGAACGTTCGCGCCAGCGGCACCGCTTTCCTGCAGCCGCTGCTCGTGCTCGACGCCGGCCACGCCGAGATCGGCGACGCCCTGTTCAGCGTCGGCGTCGGCGACAGCTGGTCCGCCGCCGCCGCGACAATCATCAGCTTCCGCGATCGCCGCGCCGCCCTGCGGCCCGAAGCTATCGCCGCGACCGACTTCGACGCGCGGCTCGCCGTCTATATCCATCTTGCCAACAGGTCGCTGCGCCTGCGCCGCGACGGTCTCGGCCGCACCAGCGTGCCCTATACCGCAGGCTTCCGCGCCGAGGACGTGCTCGCCGCCGTGAAGCGAATGGCAGCCTCCGGCCTCATCGCCGCGCGGCCCGGGGACAGCGGCGAGGATGGCGTGCGCGAGTTGGTGGTGACGCTGACGAACAAGGGAATTGCGAGCGTGGCCCTTGCCACGGAGGATGCCCTGGTGGGCTGACCGTTCAAACATCGAGTGCCGCGGCCGACCTCCTTGCATCCTGCGCGATTCTCCCAGACGGAGTTCCGCCGCGCCTACCGTGTGTAGGCCTACCCGCCCGTGGCGAAGCCCGGGTAGAGCGTCATGCCGCCATCGACGAAGAGTGTGATGCCGGTGATGTAATCGGCGTGGTCGGAGGCGAGCCACGCCGCGGCCTGGGCGATGTCATCGGGTTCGCCGATGCGCTTGTAGGGTACCAGCGTCATCAGCGACTTGTAGGCTTCCTCCGTGTTCCACGCCTCAGTGTTGATTGGCGTGCGGATGGCGCCGGGACCGATCGCGTTGACGCGGACCCGATGAGGCGCCAGCTCCTGCGCCATCGACTCCATCATCAGCTTGATGCCGCCCTTGGACGTCGCATAGTTCACGTGCCCGGCCCACGGGATCGCCTGGTGCACGGACGACATGCAGATCATCTTGCCGGCGGCAACGGAAACGCTCTCCACGACGCCGCGTCGGAGGAACTCGCGGGCGGCGGCGCGCTGGCACAGGAACTGTCCCGTCAAGTTGACGCCGATGACGGTCTCCCACTGCGCCATCGTCATGTCGACGAAGGGCGAGTCCTTCTGCAGCCCGGCGTTGCTGACCGAAATATGGATCGTGCCGAAGGTGTCGATGGCCTTCTTGTACATGGCTTCGACCTCATCCTCCTTCGAGACGTCGGCCTTCACGACGATCGCCTTTTGGCCGTAGCCCTCTATCTTGTGCGCGACCTCCTCGGCCGTCTCGGGATGCGTGACGTAATTCACGCAGACGTCGGCGCCGGCGCGGGCGAGACCGATGGCGACGGCCTCGCCGATGCCGGAATTGGCGCCGGTCACGATCGCCGGCTGCCCTTTCAGGATCTCGTCGTAGCCGACCTTGGGCAACGGCTCCGTATCGGGTGCGCGGGGGGCTGTCGGGCTCTTGGGATCGGTCATGCTTTGTCTCCTGCGGCGCGAGAACCCTGCGGCTCCGCTTGGGTTGCACGCTCAGCGCTCGCAGGAGCGGTATCGTCCTGAGGGGGTCGCTTGCTACTCATCGCGCAGGAGCCATAATCTGCGCGTCTTGAAACGAGATTGTGACTCCATGCCAAGATGAGAGACGCTGGGTCATTGGAACAGTGTCGTGGATCGACACCTTCAAGTCACCTGTCGACCAGATCAACGTCGGCGCATCGTCTCGCTTTCGATAAGACCGACTCGCGACGAACAGCACGCGCCGATCGTCCGGCAGATCTAGTCTGTTGTTCGCGATGTAGGCGACAAGATGATTTCGACAGAGCCGCAGGCCACCACCAAAATCAACCGCCAACCTCCAAGGGTTTGGTTTTCGTCTCACGTCAGCTCGCACGCTCACCCAGGTCGGGGTCCATTTCGTGAGGCGGGTGTAGGAGAAGCGCCACTAGGCCGGTCCAGCCGGTCTGGTGCGAGGCGCCGAGACCACGTCCGCTGTCGCCGTGGAAGTGCTCGTAGAACAGGATGTGGTCGCGGAAGTGCGGGTCCTGCTGCATCTTGGCGTTGCCGTCGTAGATGGCGCGGCGGCCGTCGGCATCACGCAGGAATAGGCAGGTGAGGCGCCGCGCGATCTCGTGGCCGATCTGGCCGAGCCTCATCTTGCGGCCCGAGCCGGTCGGCACCTCAAGCTCGAAATCGTCGCCGTAGAAGGTCTGGTAGCGGTGCAGCGCGACCACGATGAGGTAGTTCACCGGCATCCAGATCGGGCCCCGCCAGTTCGAATTGCCGCCGAAGAGCCGCGTCGTGCCCTCGCCCGGCTCGTAGTCGACGCGGTGCTCCTCGCCCTGGATGGTCACGACGGCGGGATGCGCCTCGTGCACCTTCGACACCGAGCGGATGCCGTACGGCGAGAGGAATTCGCTCTCGTCGAGCATGCGCGTCAGCACGCGGTTGAGGCGCTGCTTGCGCATCAGGGCGAGCATCGAATAATCGGCGCTGTTCACGTCGTTCCAGCGGGAGACGAGCTTCGATAGGTCGGGGCGGTTGGCGAATAGCCATTTCACCCGCTCGCCGAAGTCAGGCAGCTTCTCGAAGATGTCGCCGCTCAGAAGCTCCACCGCAAAGAGCGGGATCAGCCCCACCATCGAGCGGACCTTGAGGGGCATCTCCTCCTGGCCGGGGATCTCGAGCAGGTCGTAGTAGAACCCGTCCTCCTGGTCCCAGAGGCCGTCGCCGTGCGCGCCGATCTGGCGGTGCACGGCTCCGGCGATGAGCAGGAAATGCTCGAAGAACTTGATCGCCATGTCCTCGTAGACGTGGTCGTCCATCGCCAGCTCTATCGAGAGCCGCATGAGGTTGAGCGCGTAGACCGCCGCCCAGGCGGTGCCGTCGGCCTGGTCGAGGTGGCCGCCCTCGGGTAGCTGGCCGGAGCGGTTGAACAGCGAGATGTTGTCGAGCCCGAGGAAGCCGCCCTCGAAGATGTTGCGATCCTGCTCGTCCTGCCGGTTGACCCACCAGGTGAAGTTCAGGGTCAGCTTATGGTAGACGCGCCTCAGAAACGTGAGATCGGCATGGCCCGAGCGCTCGCGATCGATGTCGTAGATCTGCAGCGCCGCCAGCGCGTGCACCGGTGGGTTGGTGTCGCCGAAGTTCCACTCGTAGGCCGGGATCTGCCCGTTGGGGTGGAGAAAGCGCGACTGCAGCAGCAGCACGAGCTGCGCCTTGGCGAAGGCCGGATCGATCAGCGCGAAGGTCACGCAATGGAAGGCAAGGTCCCAGGCGGCGAACCAGGGATATTCCCACGCGTCCGGCATCGAGAAGATGTCGTCGGAGAAAAGGTGCCCCCACTCGACGTCGCGGCCGAGCAGGCGCTCGTGCGGCGGCCGCGGCTCGGCCGGGTCGCCGTTGAGCCATTGCCGGATGTCGAAGCCGTAGTACTGCTTGCTCCATAGCATGCCGGCGAAGGCCTGACGCTGCACCAGCCGCTTGTCGGCATCGTCGATGCCGGACTGTAGCGCGGCGTAGAAGGTGTCGCACTCGTCGCGCCGCGCCTTCATCGTGGCGTCGAAATCGGCGAAAGCGTTGTGCACGCACGTGGCCGGGCGCAGCCGCAGCCGCAGCGTGACATCGCCGCAAGCCGGCACTGTTACCGTGTAGTGCGCCGCCGCCTTGGTGCCGGTGCGCTCCGGGTTCACCGCGCCGGCGACACCGCCGACGACGTGATCGTTGATGCCGTCCTTGAAGAAGCCCTTGGCTTCGACGCCGTAGAGCAGGGGCAGGTTGGTCTCGTTCTCACAAAACAGCAGTTCGGGAGCGCCGTCGCAGTCGAGCCGCATCGGAGCAAGGTCGGGATGCGCGATGCTCACGGCGTGGGCGCCGTCGGCGGCGAGCTTCGGCCGTCTCGCGGCATCGCCGCTCCAGGTCCAGGTGTTGCGCGACCACAGCTGCGGCAGGATGTGGAGCGGGGCCTCGGCGTCGCCGCGATTGGCGATGGTGACCAGCATGAGGATGTTGTCGGGTGCGGCCTTGGCGTATTCCACGGTGACGTCGAAGTAGCGATCGTGGTCGAACAGCCCGGTGTCGATGATCTCGTATTCGCGCTCGTCCAGCGAGCGCTTGGCGTTGGTCTCCAGCAGGTCCTCGTAGGGGAAGGCCGCCTGCGGATACTTGTAGAGCATGCGCATGTACGAGTGCGTCGGGGTGCCGTCGAGGTAGTAGTACAGCTCCTTGACATCCTCGCCATGGTTGCCCTGGCTGTTGGTGAGTCCGAACAGCCGTTCCTTGAGGATGGCGTCGTGGCCGTTCCACAGCGCCAGGCCCAGGCAGATCGCGAGCTTGTCGTCGGCGAAGCCGGCGATGGCGTCCTCGCCCCAGCGATAGGCTTTCGAGCGGGCCTGGTCGTGCGGCAGGTAGGTCCAGGCCTCGCCGTCGGCGCTGTAGTCCTCGCGCACCGTGCCCCATTGCCGATCGCTGACATAGGGCCCGAAGCGCCGCCAGGACATGCCATCGGCGCTGTCGGCCTCGGCGAGGCGCCTGCCTTCCGCCGTGCCCGCCACCGCGCGGTGTGGCACGTTCGGCATATCGATCTTCATGGGCGCCTCCTGGCGAACGTCGCGCCCTTGCTAGTGGCACAGTACGACAGAACGATTGTGCCACAGCGCCCGCGTCGGCAGACACACCCCGCCGCGATCACACACCTCCGTTTTGCGGCATCATGCGTCACCCCTTGCTGTCTAGCCCGGCGGGCGCGTCGCCGAACGGCGACATCCCAGGTCGGGGACACACCCCCTTGCGATCACACATCCGCATTTTGCGTCGCGATGCGTCGCGCGTCGCGATCGAAGCCAGCTTATAGGTAAGATGACCGGGAGAGAAGTCGGTTCCGCGTGTATGACAACGTGCGTGTAGGATCGAGCGGCATCGTTCCGCCTCCCTCTCAACGGCGTTGTCGTGGGATCCAGGCTCGCCTTCGGCGCCCCGGAAAGACGGGCGCTGGATTGCCGGACATCCTTCTTGGCGGGATGCGATCCAGCCTGATCGTCTCAGCCGCTCTTCGCGTGAATGGCTTCGGCGATCCCCCATCCCGGCCGCGCGTGGTCCCCGTCCTTGGCCAGCGCCAGCAGCTTCCCGCTCCACGCCTTCGCCGCCGCCCTGTCACCGACGGTCTCCGCCGCCTGCGCCGCCCCCAAAAACGAGCGGTAACGGTCGGGCGCCAGCGTCAGCGAGCCCTCGTAGGCGGCGAGCGCCTCGCGCGGATGGCCGAGCTCGGCCTCCAAGTCGCCGAGCGACTCGCGCATCGGCAGGATCTTGTTTTCGAGGTAGATGTGCTTTTCGTGGCCGTCGTCGGCGTCCGCCGCCTTGCGCGCCATCGCCAGCGCGGCGTCGGCCTGGCCTTCGTCCTTCAGGATCCAGGCGTCGGCGGCATCGGCGTAGATGTCGACGAACTGGCCCCAATATTCGCCGGCCTCGCGCGCGACCGGGCCGCGCAGCGCCTTCAGCGCGGCCAACTCGGTCCTGGCCAGCGCGACGTCGCCGACGCGGGCGGCGCCGTAGGCGCGGGCGAAGCGCGCCAGCACCGCGTCGAACGGGTCGTTGACCGGCACCGGCACGCGTGCCGCATCGGCCCAGTCGCCGCGCTCCAGCGCGTAGCGCGCCACCACGATCGTCGGCATGCCGCCCTCGGGTCCGCCCAACTCTTGGCCACCCTTGCCGCGCAGCGCCACGAGATCCTGCGCCACGTGGCGATCCTCGCCCTTCTGCAGCCGGGCGTAGGCGATGAAGTCGAAGGCGTGGCCGAACACGATGTCGCCCTTCACCGGATCGTGCGCGCTGTCGGGCTCGGCGATGAATTCGGAGCGGCGGTTGGCGTCGATCGAGGCGTCCCAGCGGCCGAGCATGCTCCAGATGTGCGAAGGCATGTGCTGGGCGTGGCTCGAGGCCGGCGAGATCCTCGATTCGACCTCTGCGGCGTGCACCGCCTGCGGCGCCAGCGCGGTGTAGTCGTAGGCGTGGATCAGGTAGTGCGGCGCGCCCGGGTTCTCGGGATGGGCCTGCATCACCGCCTCCAGGATGGCGCCGGCGCGCTTCTGGCGAGCGTAGGTCTTATCGTTGAGGTCGACGCCCTCGATGATCGCCAGGCCGTCGAGCGCGGCGATATCGGGATCCTGCGGATAGGCGGCGTGCACAGCGTCCATCCTGTCGGAATAGGCGCGGCCGCGGGCGATCGTGTCGGGATAGGCGCGATAGTAGCTTTCCATCGCGCCGATCAGCGCCTTCTCGCGCGGCGAGGCGGTCTTCACCGCCAGCGCCTTGTCGACGTCGCGGCGGCCGGTGGCGAGGCTCTGCGCGTCGAGCGCGCCGCCGAGCGGGTTGCCGCGCGCGCTCATCGCCGCGCCCCACCAGGCGATGGCGCAGCCGGGGTCGCGCTTGGCGACGCTCGTGAAGTCCGAAGCGTCGGCCTCGAAGGAATGCAGCTTGGCGACCGCGAGCTGTAGCGCCGGCTGCACCGCCGCCGAGCAGGTGTTGGCGAAGCTCACGCTGCCGTAGCCCGAGCTGACGGTGCTGGCGCCATGCGGCGCCCGGCAGATCGGCGCCGTCGCTGCCCTGGGCTGCAGGGCCGGGACTGCCATCGCGGTAATCGCCAGCACCACGCCTACCGCCGTCAGGACCGTCGTGTCGGATGCGATCAAGCTCGGCTTCGCCAACGCGCGTCTCCTTAGTTCGGCAACTTGTGTCGCGCGCACACCTCGGGCGGCAAGGCCGCTCAACGACGCACGACGATGATCGTCTTCAGCTCGGCGAGCGATTGCAGCGCCGCGGCGTCGGCGAGGCGGCGCAGCGTGGCGGCCGCTTCGGGGACGGGTCGGCGCAACAAGGCGCCGTAGGCCTCGCGCGCGGCCTTGCAGTGCGCGTCGTCGGCATCGTCGCCGTCGGTGGCCAGTGCGGCCAGCGGGCCGCCGGTGCCGACCGCGCGCAGCTCGCGGTGCCCCGCCGCGGCGGCGGCAACGATCGCCTTGACGCGGACATCGGCGTCCGTGTCGATGCCGGCGACGTGGGACTCGGCCTCCACAAGGTCGGCGTCCGTGCCGATGCGCAGGCAGGCTTCGGGATCCTCCGCTGCGGCGGCCATGCCGCGCGCCAGGAAACGGCCAGCCTCGACAAGCGCGGCGTCGTCGGCCCGGGTCAAAGCCACCAGCACCGCGCTGGAGACGATGGCGCGCAGGTGCTCGTTGTTCTCGCCTTCCGGCCGCTCGCGGCGATAGGCGTCCAGGTACCACCGCGCCACGGTATCGAGCGCGTCGGGCGAGCGGACGCGGAAGGCGTCGAGCACGGGGTAGTCGCGCAGGATGGCCTCGCGAGCCCCTGCGAGAGTCGCGGCGCCGTCGAGACTCGAGTCGGGCAGGCGGTCGCGCGTGACGACGGCCGTGGCGACATGCGCCGCGATAAGCCGCGCCGGCTTAGGGTACCAGATGTCGTCGGGCTTCACCTTGAGCGCCGCATCGACGAAATCGCTGGCGATGCCGGCGGCGAGATATTCGGCGCGCTGCTCGCTGCTGTCGCCCTGGTAGACCACCCCGAACAATCCCGCCTCGAATGGGGAATGGAAGCCGACCCGTGAATCCTCCAGCATCAGGCGCGCGGTGCCGCGCACGAAGGCGAGCGTGCAGGCGGAGACGCAATAGTCGGGCACGAAGGTCGTCAGCCGGTGGGCGGCAATGATGTTGCCGAGCGCCTGGCCCTCGTCGGCAAGGCCGCCCTCGCTGGTCAAGTGGATCCGGCCGACCTTCGGATGGGCGTCGAGCAGAGCGGCGAGACGCTTGGCCGTGCCTTCCTGCAGTTCGCCCGACAGACGGACATCGTCGCCCTTGGGTCCGAGCTCGATGATGGCCGGCGGCGTCTGCGGTCCATGCGCCTCGACGAGCGCCTCCATCTCCACCGAGGCGTCGGGCAGGCTGGTGGCGACGAAGCCGCCGCAGATGGCGAGAAGGCCGACCGGCAGAACGCACGCGGCGAGGCGGCTGCGCCAGCCGGCACGGCGCAGGGCGAGGCGAAGCGCGACGAGCGCGGCGGCGCCGAGCAGGAGACCGGTTGCGGCGGTGATGGCGAGGCTCGTCTTGTCGTCGAGCCACTCGGATTCGACGGTCCGGCGGATCGCGAGCGCCGCCGCGCCGCAGGCGAATAGGAAGATGAGCGGTACCGCCGCCGCGGCGATGGTTCGCCATCGAAACGTGGATGGCACGTCGGCGAGAACGATCGAAGACCGCACTTCGCTGGAGGACCGCATCGCTCTGCTCCGGGACAGTGAGACACACGCCTGAGGCCACGCTGGCCGAGGGCTGATGTTTCGCCCGCTTTGCGGCGGTTTTCGGCCGAAGCGGCGCGAGGATCATCGCTGGCACGACGGCTGCTGCCATCCTTTCGAATTCCTCAAACGGCAGCGAAAAGGTTTCGTTTTGAGCCACCCGGCGGGCCGGTGGTGTCGAACGGGACCGGTGGGAGCAACGATGAAACATCAGGCCACGCGGGACCTCTTCGACTATTGGAACGGGCTGCGACGCGGGCGTGCAGCGCCGGATCGCGCGGAGATCGCACCGACCGCGATCCGCGAGGTGCTCGCCGACACCTTCATGCTCGAGGTCGATCCCGATCACGACTACCCGATCCGTCTCGCCGGGACGCGATTCAACGGGCTGTTCGACGCCGAACAGAAAGGGCGGCCCTTTCTCGCGCTTTGGCGCGCCGAGGAGCGTCGCAACATCGCCGCAGTACTGATGACCGTCGCCGATGGCGCCTGTCCGGTGGTGGCCGGCGGCGTCGCCGTGCCGGCCGGCCAGGGCGAGAGCGCCAGCTTCGAGTTCCTCTTCCTGCCGCTGCGCCACCAGGGCAAGACGCATGCGCGCATCCTCGGCATCGTGACCCCCGCCGGTGCGCGGGGGCCGGCTTGGCTCGGCCTGCTTCCGCCGGGTCCGATGGCGTTGCGCTCGCTGCGCATCGTCGAGGATGCCGCAACGGAAGTTCTCGAGCAGCCCCCGCGAAGGATCGCGGTGGGCGAGCGCCTTGAGCCGACGGTCGATCAGGCGCTGTCGCCGACGGGATCCCTGCTGTTCGGCGGCGCTCCGACGCGAACCCGGCCGGCGTTGCGCCTGATCCAGGGCGGGCGGCCGATCTGATCTGGGCAGCCGCCTAGAGCAACGTCCGCTGTTGCGACTTGCTCCGACAAAGAAAACATAGCTATGACAGGCACATAAGCGCCGCAAAGCAACTCCGGATCATCGTCCGATTGCTTCAGGCCATGGTCTTGAGCCAAACCGTCGTTGCTTTTCTCGGCATAGGTTCGGCGAAGAAGTAGCCCTGCGCGTAGCGACAGCCGAGCGATCGCAGCATGGAGAGCTGGTCCTCCGTCTCCACGCCTTCGGCGACGATCTGCAGGTCGAGAACGTGACCGAGCTTGATGATCGTCTGCATGATCGCAAGCGTCCGGTGCTGCGATAGCATACGGCCGACGAAGCTGCGGTCGATCTTGATCGTATCGACGGGATAGCGGTCGATGTAGCCCAGCGACGAGAAGCCGGTGCCGAAATCGTCCAGCGCGATGCGCACGCCGAGCGAACGGATACGGGCGAGAATGTCCCCGATCAGGTCGGGCTGGGTCAGGAAGACGCTCTCGGTGATCTCCAGGTGCAGCTTGCGCGGCTCGATCCCGCTTTCGGCGAGAACGAGCGCGAGTTCGTCGAAATAGGCGGGATCGCGCAGTTCGCTGCCCGAGACGTTGACGCTGAGGCAGAGGTCGAGATCCTCGAAGTCGCGCCTCCAGGCGCCGAGCTGCAGGCAGGCCTCGCGCAGGATCCAGCGGCCGATCTCGCGGATGAGACCGAGTTCCTCGGCCATCTCGATGAACTCCAGGGGCGACACGAGCCCGCGCTGTGGATGCTGCCAGCGGACCAGCGTCTCGAGTCCTCGCACGCGCGAGGTCGCGAGATTGTAGACCGGCTGGAAGAACAGCTTGAACTCGTTGCGCTCGACCGCCTGCCGCAAGTCCGTCCGCATGACGAGCGATGCGGCGATATCGGCGTGCATCGTCTCGGTGTAGAGGACGAAGCTGCCGAGGCCTTGCTTCTTGGCCTCGTACATCGCGATGTCCGCGTTGCGCAGGAATTCGTCCGGACGCAGCGGCTGCCCCGACGATTGCGCGATCCCGATGCTGCAGAGACAATAGACCTGCTGGCTCGCCAGCCGTACGGGTTCGCGCAGAGCGCGCATGATGCGTTCGGCGACCTCGACGCCGGCCTGTGCGCCGACGCCTTCGAGCAGAACGGCGAATTCGTCGCCGCCGATGCGTGCCAGCGTGTCGTGAGAGCGGACACAGGTGCGCAGGCGCTGTGCAACTTCCAGCAGCAGCAGGTCGCCCGCGTTGTGACCGAGGCTGTCGTTGACGAGCTTGAAGCCGTCGAGATCCAGGAAGATCACGGTGTTGAGGTCGTCGGCATGTTGCCCGGCGCGCGCGAGCACGAAGGCCAGCCGGTCCATAAAGAAGGATCGGTTGCGCAGCGTCGTCAGGTCGTCGTGGTAGGCCTCGTAGAGCAGGCGGGCCTCGATGCGCTTGCGCTCCTGGATCTCGGCGGCGAAGGCCTGATTTTCCGCCTCCGCGACGCGGGCGCGGGTGGCGACCTCGTCGGTGCGCTTGCGATGGCTGACGTCGCGCTGCACCGAGACCCAATGCGTGAACCACCCCTTCTCGTTGGCGACCGGCACGATGCTGAGCTCGACCCAGAATTCCACGCCATCCTTGCGCCGATTGAGCAGCTCGACCTCGACAGGCTTCCACGCGAGGAGAGCCGCCTTCAGCTTGTGCAGGGCGCCTCGGTCGATCGCGTCAGCTTGAAGGATACGAGGCGTCTTTCCGAGGACCTCGGCTTCCAGATAGCCGGTGGTGTTCTCGAAGGCTTTATTGACGTAGACGATCCGGGGTCCCGGCAGCTCGACGGGTTCCGCCTCGGTGATGAGCACGGCATCGTTGGCGTGCACGACGACCGACTCGAGCAGGCGCAACCGCTCGGTCACGCCTTGCGGGGTCACGACATGATGAAGCTTCGCGCTCGTGCGAGGGCCGGTGGGGTCGAGCAGCGCGGCCAATTGCGCCGCCTGGGTCAGGAAGACGTAGGTCTGCGCGGCGCTGAGCCCGACCCGCTTCGAGCGATCGGCGATAATCATCGCTCCCAGGATCGTGCCGGCCTCGTCGACGACCTTGGTGGCGGCCAGGAACGCGATCGTTCCGGCCTCTGCGAGGAGCGCCTTGACGGAGGGGTTCTCCGGACCATCGTCGTCCAGCGTCCGGATGTGCGACGCAGCAAGATTGCGTATCCAGCCCACCAAGGCGGCGTCCGGCGGCCTGCCGGATCGCTTCGCCCCGACGACTTCCGAGACCTGGAGGTTGTCTCCGGCACCGACGAGCAGAATGCCGAACGCGCATTCCGCGGCGTAGGCGGCGCTCTGGACGATGCGGCGACAGTCCAAGCCGATTTGCCGTGCAGCGACGAATGCGAATGTGTCTGTCGCGAGCGGTTCCTGAACCGCACCGTCATCTTCGTTCATACGCGCCGGCGACCATCAAATGAGGGACGAATTAATCGGACGTAGCTGATCCAGGATGATGCGTTTTAACTTTTATCAACATGCGGCCTTCAGCCACGGACGCACGTGGGCGGAGTTGTTCGAGCCCTATTCCCGCGGGATCACGTCGACCATGACGTCGACATCCTGCTCCTTGGAGCCCAGGATGATGCCGGCGACGGGCGAGATGTCGGCGTAGTCGCGGCCTTTGGCGAGGATGATGTGGTCATTACCGATCATGATGTCGTTGGTCGGGTCGAGCCCGACCCAACCGAGGCGGTGGCCGCACCAGACCGCGACCCAGGCGTGGGTGGCGTCGGCGCCCTCGAGCCGCTTCTGGCCTGGCGGCGGGATCGTGCGGATGTAGCCCGAGATGTAGCGCGCCGGCAGGCCGAGCCCGCGCAGCCCCGAGATCATGATGTGGGCGAAGTCCTGGCACACGCCGTGGCGTTTCTCGAAGGCCTCGGACAGCGGCGTCGAGACCACCGTCGCCTTGGGATCGTAGCGAAACTGCGTGCGGATGCGGTGCATCAGTTCCTTGGCGCCCTCGAGCACCGGGCGTCCGGGCTGAAAACTCTCGCCGGCGTAATCGGTGGCCGGCTGGTAGTGCGGCACGAAACGGCTTGGGTGCAGGTAGTGCGCCGGCGAGTCGGGATCGAGCGAGGTCGAGGCGAAGGCGGCGTTGCGCACCGTCTCCCAGGCCTCTGTGGTGGCGGCGTCGGGCGGCGGCTCGCGGTGGATCTCGACGGAGGTCTTGGTCGAGACGGTCAGCGTGCGGTGGGCCTGCTGGATGGTCATCCAGGTGACCCGGTTGCGAAAGAAGCACTCGCGCTCCAGCGTCGAGGCCGGAGCCGGCACGATGTCGATGGCCGAGGCGTAGACGACCTGCCCAGGCTCGTCGCGGGGCAGCAGCCGCAGGGCGCAATTCGAGTAGGTGACGTCGGAGCCGTACTCGTAGAGCGTGACGTGCTTGATGTCGTAGATCACGCCAGACCCATCGCCTTCTCGGCCTTGGCCGCCGTCGGCCCATGCAGGAAGTAGCGAGTGCCGATCGTGTTGGCGAGCGTGAGCAGCCGGTTCTCGATGCTAAGGATCGCGTCGTTATCGAGCTCGGCCGCGATTTCGGTGGCGAGGTCCCGGTGGATGGCGAGCGCCTGGCGCAGCGGCTCCTCGAGCATGCCGTCGTCCGACAGCTTCGGCAGCTTGCCGAGATGCTCCACCAGCCGCTCGACCTGACAGGCTGCCGAGCGCGGATTAAAGGGATCGAGGCAGACCATGTCGCGCACCAGCGGCAGCGACAGGCCGACGAGGTAACGCGAGCGATAGGTGATCTGCGAGTCGATGAGCTCGAGGAGCACGGCGAGCCCGTCGGCCTTGCCCTCGGGGCAGGCCAGCCGGCGAGCGTAGCGGCAGGCGTTGACGGCGCGCTCGATGCGCCGGCCCATGTCGAGCAGGTGCCAGCCGGCGCCGCGGTTCATGTTCTCCTGAGCCAAGCCGGAGATGGCGGCGAGCACGCGCAGGCCCGCCTCGCAGCGGTCAATGATGTCGACCTCTTCCAGCGTCGCGGCGGCGTCGCCGTCGAGGCCGGCGTAGACCTCCTCGATCAACCGCCAGGTATCGGGCGAGAGCCGTTCGCGCACGAAGGAAGCGGCGCGCCGCGCATCCTCGATTAGGCGGAAGGCCGAGCCGAAGTCCTCCTTGGAGTAGAGCGCGGTTGCGGCGAGGCGGCTGCCGGCGAGCTTATGCTTCTCGGGCAGCGAACCGGCGCGTTCGAGCAGCACGCCGAGGCGTCCCAACGTCCAGGTGGCGTCGAGCGGCGTGCCAACCTCGATGAGGCGGCCGCCGAAGGCTCGCACCAGGCGCAGCACCGCCTCGGCGCGTTCGAGGTAGCGGCCGAACCAGAACAGGTTGTCGGCGGCGCGGCTCGGCAGGTTGCCCAGCACGCGGCGGATGCGCAGGTTGTTCTCGCCCGGCAGCAGCGTGTGCTGGTCCACGGGCTCGGTGCCGAGTACCCAGACGTCGGCGGATTCGGCGCCCTGGCCCATGGTCACGGCGCGCACATCGAGACGATGCGACACGCGGCAGAACCCGCCCGGCATGACGCTCCAGCCCGACGGGGTTCGGGCGACGAAGACGCGCAGGGTGAAGGGGCGCGGCTGCAGCTGGCCCTCGATCCACACCGGTGTCGTCGAGAGCTTCACGATCTCCTGGCCGACATAGTCGATGCCGCGTCGCGCGATGGCTCCGCGCAGCTCGGTTTTCTCTTCGGCCGACATGTTGGCGCCGATCACGGACTGGTAGCGGAAGCCGCCGGGAATGGGATTTCCGTAGGCGCCCGACATGGCCAACTCGTCGAGCCGCGACGTCACTACCGCGCGTTCCTTGGCACCGCCGCACCACCACGTCGCGATATTGGGGAGCTTCAGCTCCTCGCCCATGATCCGGCGGCAGAGCTTGGGCATGAAGCTCATCATCACCGGCGTCTCCATGACCCCGGAGCCGAGCGCGTTGGCCAAGGTCACGCCGCCGCCGCGCAACACCTCGACGAGGCCGGCCACGCCGAGCCGCGAGCGGGCGTTGAGCTCGAGCGGATCGGCGAAATCGGAATCGATGCGGCGCAAAATGACGTCGGCGCGCTTGAGACCGGCGATGGTGCGAACGTGGACGTGGCCGTCGCGCACCGTCAGGTCGCCGCCCTCGACGAGCAGCAGTCCGAGATAGCGGGCGAGATAAGCCTGTTCGAAATAGGTCTCGTTATAGGGCCCGGGCGTCAGCAGGCAGATGCGCGGGTCGGAACGTGTGGCGCGCCCGGCAAGCCCGGCACGAAACGCGTCGAAGAACGGCGCGAGGCGCTCGACATTCATATCGCGGTAGAGGTTGGGCCAGGTGCGTGACAGCACGAGACGGTTGGCGAGCGCGTAGCCCGAGCCCGAAGGCGCCTGCATGCGGTCGCCGAGCACCCACCATTTGCCGTCCGGTCCGCGGCCGAGATCGGCGGCGTAAAGCTGAATGTAGGGCTGGCCTTTCGGCAGCACGCCGGTGAGCGGCTGCAGGTAGTCCGGACAGCCGGCGATGGCGGAGGCGGGCAGAGCGCCCTCCTCGACCAGGCGGCCGGCGCCGTAGATGTCCTGCAGCACCGCCTCGAGCAGTTCGGCGCGCTGGGTCACGCCGGCGGCGATGCCCTTCCATTCGGCGGCATCGATCAGCAGCGGCAGGTGGCCGATCGGCCAGCTCTTCTCGACCGCGTCGCCGTAGGCGCGGTAGGAGGCGCCGGTATCGCGGATGTGGCGGTCCGAAGACGCGAAGCGACGACCCGTCTCCTCGGGGCCGAGCTCGATGAGGCGAGCGATGAAGGTGAGCCAAGCCTGTCGCGGCTTGCCGTCGGCGCCGATGAACTCGTCGGGCACGCCGGGCAGTTTGCGGTAGCGTGCGACGATCTCGTCGAGCTCCGAGAAGCCCGGCAACGGCGGCCTGACGGCCTGACCGGAAGTCATGGTCATCCTAGCTGTGCGGTTTGCGGCGTAGGTCGAGGGTCGTCGGGAACTCCCGCGAAGGCGTTTCGGCCGTCACGTCGAACGTGCCCGGCGTATGGTCGTGCTCGGTGAAGCGTGCCAGCCGGCGGGCTTCGGCCTCGTAGGCGTTGACGGGAAACGTATCGTAGTTGCGCCCGCCGGGATGGGTCGAATGATACACGCAGCCGCCGAGCGAGCGCTTCGACCAGGTGTCGTAGACGTCGAAGGTGAGCGGCGCGTGCGGCGGAATCGTCGGATGCAGACCTTCGGCCGGCTTCCACGCCTTGAAGCGAACGCCGGCGACCGCTTCGCCCGACGTGCCGGTCGGTGTCATCGGCATGGGGCGGCCGTTGCAGGTGACGACGTGCCGGTCCGGGTTGAAGCCCGACACCTTGGCCTGCAGCCGCTCCATCGAGGAATCGACGAAACGGATGGTGCCGCCGAGCGCGCCGCTCTCGCCGAGCACGTGCCAGGGCTCCAGCGCCTGCCGGATTTCGAGCTGCACGCCGCCGGCCTCGACCTTGCCGCAGAACGGGAAGCGGAACTCGTGCTGCGCCACGAACCAGCCGGGATCGAAATCGTAGCCGGCGCGGCGCAGGTCGGCCAGCACGCCGCAGAAATCCTCCCAGACGAAATGCGGCAGCATGAAGCGATCATGCAGCGTGGTGCCCCAGCGCGTGAAACCGCCCTCCTGCGGCTCGCGCCAGAACCAGGCGACACAGGCGCGGATCAGCAGCTGCTGGGCGAGGCTCATGCGCGCGTCCGGCGGCATCTCGAACGAGCGGAACTCGATCAGCCCAAGCCGGCCGGTGGACCCCTCGGGCGAGTACAGCTTGTCGATGCAGATCTCGGCGCGGTGCGTGTTGCCGGTGACGTCGACGAGGATGTTGCGGAACAGCCGGTCCACCAGCCACAGCGGGAACGTGTCGCCGGGCCTGGGCACCTGCTCCAGCGCGATCTCGAGCTCGTAGAGTCCGTCGTGGCGCGCCTCGTCGACGCGCGGCGCCTGGCTGGTCGGGCCGATGAACAGGCCGGAGAACATGTAGGTCAACGCGGGATGGCGCTGCCAGTACAGCACGAAGCTCTTGAGCAGGTCCGGCCGGCGCAGGAACGGCGAATCGGCCGGCGTGATGCCGCCGAGCACGACGTGGTTGCCGCCACCGGTGCCGGTGTGGCGCCCATCGGTCATGAACTTGTCGGCGCCGAGCTTCACCTGACGCGCGTCCTCGTAGAGGCCGCGGGTAATGGCGACCTGCTCGTCCCAGCTCTTGGCCGGCTGCACGTTGACCTCGATCACGCCGGGGTCCGGCGTGACCTTGATGACGTCGAGCCGCGGATCGACCGGCGGCGGGTAGCCTTCGATATGCACGGGCGTCTGAGTCGCCTCGGCCGTCGCCTCGACGGAAGCGAGCAACTCGAGGTAGTCCTCGAGCTTCTTGGTCGGCGGCATGAACACGCAGATCACCCCGTCGCGCGGCTCGACCGAGATGGCGGTGCGGACCGCGCCCTCGATGATGTGCTGCTCGACGCGATCCTGGGCCTGGACGTCGCGCCCCTCGCCGCCCTGCTCCACGGGCTGCTGGTGGCCGAAGTCACGGTCGGCCTCATGGCCGGGCGCGAGCGCCTCGGCTGATGGCAGCGGATCGCGCGGCGCGGTCGGGTCGGCGTCGTTGATGAAGGGATAGGCCGCCGGCGGCACGTGCGGCAGCGAGGACAGCGGCAGGCGATAGCCGACCGGCGAGTCGCCCGGCACCAGGAACAGCGAGCCGCGCCGGGTCTTCCAGCGCTCGGAGGCCCAGCGCGCGGTCTGCTCGGCCTTGGTGTTCCACGCCTGCACCGGCAGCACGAAGCCCGAGGGCTGCGCGAGCCCCTGGGCGAAGGTGCGGATCATGCGATTGCGCTCTTCGGGATCGTCGATCTTGGGGTCGGTCGGGCTGACGTTGCCGGGAAGGTTGCCCTCCTTGACGATCCAGGAGGCGGCGTCCTCGTAGGCCGGCATGACGTTCTCGGCGTCGATGCCGAGGTTGATGGCGATGCCCTGGGCGACGCTCGCGGCTCGCTGCCGCGCCGCCTCGACCACGTCGGGCGGAGTCGGCGCCTTGACCTTCTGCTCCGCCGTCCTGGTCAGGGTCACCGGCGCGATCAGCGCCGGGTTCTTCCAGATCGGCTCGCCGTCCTTGCGCCAGTAAAGCGCGAAGGCCCAGCGCGGCAGCGTCTCGCCCGGGTACCACTTGCCCTGGCCGTAGTGCAGCATCGCGCCCGGCGCGAAACGGTCGCGCAGGCGGCGGATCAGCTTGTCGGCAAAGGTGCGCTTGGTCTCGCCGACAGCGGAGGTGTTCCACTCCGCCGCCTCGAAATCCTCGACCGAGACGAAGGTCGGTTCCCCGCCCATGGTGAGGCGCACGTCCTGCGCCGCAAGGTCGGCATCGACCTTGTGGCCGAGCGCGTCCAACGCTTGCCAGCTGTCTTCCGAGAACGGCAGCGAGATCCGCGGCGTCTCCGAAATGCGGCGCACCTCCATGGAGAAGGCGAAGTCGACGTTGGCTGGCTCGACGCCGCCGGAGATCGGCGCGGCGGAGCTGTAGTGCGGCGTGGCGCAGACCGGCAGGTGGCCCTCGCCGCAGAACAGGCCGGAGGTCGCATCGAGCCCGATCCAGCCGGCGCCGGGCACGAACACCTCCGCCCAGGCGTGGAGGTCGGTGAAGTCCTGCCGGGTGCCGAGCGGGCCCTCGAGAGGGTCGATGTCGGCCTTGAGCTGGATCAGGTAGCCGGAGACGAAACGCGCAGCGAGGCCGAAATGGCGCGCCACATGGACCAGTAGCCAGGCGGAGTCGCGGCACGAGCCGGCGCGCCTCTCCAGCGTCTCCTCCGGCGGGTAGACACCGGTCTCGAGGCGAATGCCGTAGGTGATCGCCTGCGAGATGCGGGTGTTCAGCGCGACGAGGAAGTCGGCCGTGCCCATCGATTCCTTGGGCAGCTCGTCGAGAAAAGCCTGCAGCTTCGGGCCGGCCGGGTCGGTCTCGAGATAGGGCGCGAGTTCCTTCGCCAGCTCCGACTCGTAGCGGAACGGGAAGGCGGTGGCGTAATCTTCCACGAAGAAGTCGAAGGGATTGTAGACGTCGAGCGCGACGGCGAGGTCCACCGTGATCTTCAGCTCGCTCGCCTTCTTTGGGAAGACCAGACGCGCGACCCAGTTGCCGAACGGGTCCTGCTGCCAATTCAAGAAATGCTCGGCCGGCTCGACCTTCAGCGAATAGGCGGTGACCGGCGTGCGGCAATGCGGCGCCGGGCGCAGCCGGATCGTCTGCGCCCCGATCGAGATCGGGTGGTCGTAGGTGTAGCGCGTGACGTGCGTGATGGCAGCGGATATGGCCAAGTGGTCGGGGCTCACGGTGTCGGTGGGTAACAGACTTAGGTCGCCGTAACAGATGAGGCAACGTTCGTGCCCGTCGCCGGACGAAACGGCCCCTCGAACGACCGTCGTCGAATTCGCGGCTCCTGCGGATTTGCGCGCGCTATATGGCGTATCCGCTTGATCGTCCGGGTTGCGCCCCGACTTTGCTGGAAGACCGTCTGAGGATCGGTGACGAGCGTCCGTTTACTCGGTCAGCGCCTCACCCTTATGGCGCGGACCTCACCGTCCGTCGCGAACTCGCCACGCTCGATCTCAGCGTCGACGAGCACACGGTCGACCCGGTCGAGTCCGCGGACAAGGCGCGCGGCTACGAGGTCGGCAAGGGCGACTACATGCTGGTCGAGGACGACGCGCTCGAAGCCGTCGCCATCGAGAGCCAGCATACGATCGACAACGACCGCTTCGTGCCGCGCGCGCAGATCGACGAGCGCTACCTCGACGCGCCGTACTACCTCGTGCCCAACGACAAGGTCGGCCAGGATGCCTTCGCCGTGATCCAGGACGCCATGCGCGGCAAGGCCATGGTCGCGCTCGGCCGCGTAGTGCTCGCGAAGCGGGAGCGCGTGATCATGCTGCAGCCGTGGGGCAAGGGGCTCATGGGCACCACGCTGCGCTATGCCTACGAGGTTCGCGAGGCCTCCAGCTACTTCGACGATCTCCCGGACGTCACCGTCCCCCAGGACATGCTGAAGCTGGCCGAGCACATCCTCGACGGCAAGGCCGGCGACTTCGACCCGGCGACGTTCGCCGACCGGTACGAGGAGGCGGTTATGGCGATGCTCCGCGCCAAGCAGAGCGGGAGGGCGGTCAGCACCACCGAGCCACGGTTCCGGGACGAGAAGGTCTTCGACCTGATGGAGCCTTGCGACGCTCCATCACCGGCTCGCCCGAGCAAGCCGAGGCACCAACCGTCACGACGAGCGAAGCGATCACCCAAGAGGATCGACCGACAGCGCGAGATGCTGTTGCCGATCGCCGGCAAGAAGACAGCCGAGCCGAAGCTCGCAGCTCATACGACGAAGGCGACAGCAAAGAGCAAGGCGTGATGAAGCCGTCCGCCTCGTCCGAAACCTCCGAGCCGGCTGCTTTCTGCTTGTAGAATACATTCAATCTAATCTGCCGGCAGAATGATTCGTTATTCTCTTCGTGTAAGTTCGAGTAAGGGCCTTTAAGACATCAGGATAGCCTGGGCCATCGTGGCGGGAGAACGTCCTTACTACCTCATGGAACAGCCTCCCGGTGCTTCACTCGTTTTCGATCTTTCCCTCTGAACCGATACTGGCGGCCATCGACGATCGCTTGGACTTCCTTCGGCAAGCCGCTCGCATCGCGCCGACGTTCCTTCGGAATTCCCGAGGCGTTCCCGCTCCAGGGCCCACCGCCAGCGGGCGACGATCAGGTGGTGATCTACTATTTCCGCCTCCGGCACGTCGACGTGTCGCCGTGGTGCTGGTCTGCACTGCGTGGGTGAACAGCATCCCGGTCGGGGCGCGGGCGCAGCAGGCGACGAGCAGCGCCGACACGATCGTTCCCGCGCCCTCACTTTGCTAGCCTTTTTGGCTCATCGAGCAAGACTTTTGTTGCGCCCCGCCTCGCCGAGGCGGCGAAGCCCGTGGTCGGCGTCGCGGAGCCGCCCGACAAGGCCAAGTTCGACGTCTTCGAAACATTGGGCGAGAAAGGCTGGGATGTGCCGCGTCCAAGCACGATGGACTCGGTCGCCGCCGACGT
This sequence comes from Beijerinckiaceae bacterium, assembly GCA_965198715.1. GTDB lineage: Bacteria > Pseudomonadota > Alphaproteobacteria > Rhizobiales > Beijerinckiaceae > RH-AL1. Next base: position 1,060,803 of record CBDAPV010000001.1, on the reverse strand, counting down.
CGGAGGCGTTCGCGGCGCGCTCGCCCGCTACGGCATCGGCTTCCTCGGCCTTGGCGCCTACACCATCGCCGCCGACGCGCTGCACGAGCGGCACGGGCCGCAAGTCTACAATGGACAGCGCCCGACCTTCAACAGCACGACGCAGCTTTCCGTCAGCCTCAACCTCTCCCAGTACGGCATCCCGAACGCGCAGGTCACGGCGGCCGGCGCCGCGGTGGCGACCAGCTGGAAACCGCTGGGACCGCGCGAAACCAGCCTGATCAGGCTCTGGTACTTCCAAAGCTTCCTCAACGACAAGCTGGAGGTCAAGATCGGCTACAACGCCCTGCCCGTCGAGTTCCTCGGCACCTTCGTCGGGGGTAACATCGTCTCGGGCACGCTCGGTCCGAAGGCCTCGATCCCGTTCCAAACCGGCGAGGCGCGCATCCCCGTCAGTGCCCCGGAAGCTCAGGTTCGCGTTCAGGGGCCGGACCGCTTCTACGTGAAATCGGCCGTTCAGCGCAGCGTCGATCCGGCCGGCGCGCAGGCCGAGCACAACGCCAACCAACCGGCTTCGCGTTCGAGACGCCGAACACCCGCGCGTTGTTCGTCGGCGAGTTCGGATACAAGCGCCCGGCGAGCGCGGGCGAGCGCTCGTTGTGGATACGGGCCGGTGCGTTCTACAACGCCAGCCCCTATCCCGTCTTCGGGGCGCCACGAACGTCGTCGGACTACGCCGCCTTTGCCCTCGTCGACACGCAACTGATCAAGACGAGCGGCGAGTTCCCGGCACGCGGCGTGTACGGCGGCTTCAGCTTCATCGACGGCAATCCGAACGTCGACGCGACGCACCGGTACGTCGAGGGACGCGTCTACGGCGTTGGCCTCGTGCCGAGCCGACCGTCCGACTTCGTGAGCGTCGTCTACACCGCAACCGACTTCAGCGCCCGCTCGCAAGCCCTGTTCACGGCGAAGGGCCTGCCGGCCTTCGACATTATCAACAACCTCAGCGCGTCCTACTCGGCGAAGCTTTTCCGGGGCGTCTTCCTCGTCAACGGCGTGACTTACGGCGATCACGCCACCTCCTCGCCGATCGGGCGCGCCGTGTTCGTGCTGTCGAGCACCCTCTCGCTCGTGTTCTAAGCCGCTAAGGGCTTTTTGCCACGCCGTCCGCTCGGCTCGAGCGCGATCGACTCCTACGGTATCGTCCTGGCCGACCCTCTCGCGCCGAGCCGATGCTTCGATGCAGCGCCCTCTTCGTCGGCCGGCCGTGCCCCTGCCTGCGCGCCTCCGCCGTCTCGCTGAAGAGTTCGGAGCTTCTCCGTCATCGCAGACGTCGACGCTCCGCTGCAGTGGCATGAGGCCACCTGCGCAGCACTCCTACTGTTAAGAGGGCACAAAGTTGCTCATCAACAAGGAAGGCATTACTAACGCGGCGGACCTGGAGGGCCTCGAGCGGATCATGTCGGCCGATCGCATCCTGACCCTCCCAAGGGATGCGGCGACCTACCGCGCAATCAACTAGCACATCCTACAGGACGTCTACGAATGGGCGGGAGCCTACCGGACGGTCGACAGCGGGAGGGGCAACGCACCGTTCTGCCTTGCCGTCCATAGAGAGGAACATGACGGCGTGCTTCGCCGCGATTCGCCGCGGGGAAGTTCCTGCAGGGGCTCTCGGACGAGGACTTCGCCCGGCGGGCAGCCGTCCACGTCGGCGAACTGAACGCGATCCACCCGTAGAACGATCCCGCGATTGCGTATCGACGCGCACGCGGCGGTCAACGCGTCCCGCATCATCGCTTCGCACCGGCCGCGCCGGCACGAAGGCTCCGGGCTTCTTACGGAGCCTGCTCGGCGGACATGCATGTGAGCGCGGATAGTGGTCGCACGACCTCGCGGACCCCTTTCTTCGTCAGGGCGCAGCCGACGAGCTCCGAACCTTCCGGTAGCGCAGCAGGAACATCGTCACCGCCTCGCGCTTGACCTTGTCATCGTCGAACCTCTCGCCGCGACCGATCACCCGCGGCCAGAAGAGGGCCTCGTTAAGCAGTCCCGAAAATTGGTGGGCCGCCAAGTTCGGATCTCGACAGTCGAGCACCTCCAGGTCGGCGAGATGCGCCAAGTACCGGGAGAACCGCTCCATCTGGGGGCCGGTGACGCGCTCGAACTCGGCGACAAGCCAGGGGAACTGGCGCCCGTCCGAGATGACCATGCGCATCAGCGCGACGTAATCCGTGTCGCGCTGATAGGCGAGCACCGCGTCGGCGATGAGGCCGAGCACCGTCTCGACATCGCCGCGGGTCTCGATGCCGGGCGGAAAGACGTCGGCGAGTCGCACCGAGGCGTCCGCGAGGACCTCGCGGAAGATCTCCTCCTTGCTCTCGAACTGATAGTAGAGCGTCCGGCGCGCGATGCCGGCGGCCGCGGCCAGATCGTCCATGCTCACGCTGGCGTATCCGCCATCGAGGAACAGCCGCTTGGCGGCCTCGACGATGGCCATCCGCGACGGGCCGCTTCGATTGCGCCCGGCTGCCGCGCCATCCACGGAAATCCCGCCGTCCTTCCTCTCCACCCGCATGGCTGCCATGTCTCCGCCGCGCCCACGACGGTGATCGCCGCGATCTAACTTGCATTAGTAAGGCTTGTTTTATGCACTTACCAGTGCAATCTATGCGTCGTCGCTGGACCGGCACGGAAATCCTCCGCGAGGTCCACGCAAGGAGAGAACCATGCCCACGACACGATCCCTGACCCTGTCCATCGCCCTGCTCCTGCTCGTCGTCGGCGCCGCCAATGCGGGCGAGAGGGAGGGACGGATCGCCTGCACCCGCGACGTCCTCCAGCTGTGCCGCTCCGATATCCCCGACCGGGGCGCGATCACGAAGTGCATGGCCGCCAAGCACGACCAGCTCAGCCACGCCTGTGCGGTCGTCTTCGATGCCGGGATGCGCGAGCGCCAGGCCGGGGGCCGCTGATGGCTCCCGACGATCCCAGGCCAAATTCAAGAGACCCGATCACGTCTAATGAACCACGCGACCTCGACGCCCGCCTCACGCTGACAGCCTTACAATACGAGATAATTTCGCCAACAAGCTCAAAAGCTTTCGCTAGGGTTTATGTCGCTGATCGCCTCTGGTGCGCTAGGCTGGTGCGGCCGGCATCGCTTTCAGCGAGAGATGATAGCCGTTATGCTGATTGAAAAGCTCGACAGGATCGCTGCGCTACGGCGTTCGGTTGCCGGGCGAAAGGTGAAGGAGCCGCGTGGGTCGCGCCGGACCTTCGGGCCGAAATCGCTTACCGCGGCGCGACGACAGCCGGCGAGCTGCGGGACGCGAGCTTCGGAGGGCTTGTCGAGGGCTGAACCAGCGAGCCTCCGCTCGGCGCGCCTCTGCGCTGTGCACTCGCCTGCGGCTACTCTAAGCCGGTGACTCGATCGCCCCACCTTCGACGAGTCGAGCAATTTCAGCGAGAGCGGCAGAAGGGCTCAAAGGCTCGGATCTCACCTGATCAAGGATCGCGCACACCGATTTGAGCTTGCTTTGGTCAGCCTCCCGATGTGCCGCGGCCAGTTCGATACACAAGTGAGCGTCTCGAAGCTCGTCAACGAGGTCGAGCAGGCGCGCTGCAAGGTTGGCGATGATCTTGTCGCCGGATGTCTCAAGACGCAGGAGGTCCTGAACCTCGGTTTCATACATCTTCATGGCCCTTTACCGGCGAGTACCTTGCGAGGGACGAGGATCCCGTCATTGCCACGGCAAGCGGTAGGCTCAACCCTTCGCCTATACCCGCACGCCCTGCACTATGTTCACTGAACGACCTCCAGAACCGCCTGAGCAAAAGCGTCGGGCGCTCCTGCGGTACGCGTAGGCTTTTTGCGCGTCGCCGAGATTCCCCCCGACCTGGCCGTTCGTGGATGCCACCTTCGACCGGAGCGCGGCGTCGTCCGACAACTCGGACTTCGTTCCGGTAGTCCTGCACTTCTATTTTACCGCATTGGTGGCCCGCCGGATGTCGCGCAGAGCGTGGATGTTTGCTGCGGCGTGATCGGCCTCTTAGGCGTCCAACCCGGCTCGTCCAAACGCACGCCGACCCTTAAGAGCAAGATTGGGTGCTCGGCCGAACAATCGAGGATTGCTAAAAGCGATAGGCGAGCCCCACGTTGCCGCCGCCGGCCGCCACGTTGCCCTGTCCCTTCAGGCCAAAAGCTGTGACCGTGCCGTACCAGCGCGGGCCGAGCTCGAAGGTCGAGCCGACCGCCACCTTCACGAAGTCGAGGTCGGGAGCGTAGGCCGCGCCCGACAGCGTCTGCGTCGGCAGGAAGCCTGCCTGAAAGGAGCAAACGTTAAACGTCTGCTTCCCAGACGCGCGCTGCGGATCTGCAACGACCGGATTTGGCGCAGAGCAGACCGGCAGCTTGGAGCCGCACGATGCGAAAAGTTTAATTAAAACTGGTAACAACTCGGGCATCCGAAAGCTCGAGACACGCGCCCTAACCTACTGTAGGAAATACGGTTTTGACGTCAATTGAGCGGACTCCCTTCGCCCGCTTCAGCCAATGTGTTCCGTACAGACGACAAGAATTCTTTATAAGAGTATATATCCGCTGCGATTACGCGTACATAGAAATTTCTTACTGATAGATATTAGCTTTTATTGCCTTTGGAAGCAAGGCAGGTCTCTAGCCAGATTTTCGATTTGGGAGTATATGATAATGTCGGTCATGGTGGGGCATGGCGTGCAATCCTGAGATCTTCAAGGATTACATCGAGCCCGCCCGCGACCGTGGCGATGAGGCTGGGCATGGTCTTAGGTCTTTTCGGGTCGCGGAACGGATCAACGGCGCTTCCCCGCGGCGCGCGCGAGGCGGGGAGCGGAGGCGTCAGCGGGTGATAACGACCGTCCGCGTCGCCGGCCTGTACCGTCGACGGATGACGACCGTGCGCTGGAACCGTGGTCGGCTTGAGGTTGAGGTTGGAGGGATTGTCCGGGGCTGTCAGCGGGCTTCGCACTGGCGTTCTCGCATGCCCGCATCGAAGACGACCGCGCAGGCGCGGCTCAGCTGGCCATGCTTCGCGGCCATGCACTTCATGATCGCGCAGGGGTCGGGGATGTCGGAGCGGCACAGCTGGAGGACGTCGCGGGTGCAGGCGATGCGTCCTTCTTTCTCGCCTGCGTGGGCGGCGCCGACGCCGGGGGTCGGGCGCGGGCGGCGCGGCGCGGGACCTCGGGGCCGCGCGCGCGGCGGTCGAGTTCGGACTGACGAGGCTGCGCCCTACGGGTGGCCGCGCTTCCGGGTCTGCGGCGTCGGACGCGCTCGCCGGCAGGCTAGGGGCTGGAGCCGCTCCGGTGTCCCTCGAAGACTGGCTCGCGTCGCGGCCGCAGCGACCCGACCCCGCGCTCGCGCGGATCGACGCCGCCCTTTTGGAGCTGGCCACGATCGTCGGCGGCGAGGCGTCGGCGGCGTTCGAGGCGAGGGCGACGACGGCCCTCGAAGACACGGAGGCCGGCCGTCGCGCCCTGCTGTCGGATTCGCTCGTGCTTGAGGCCGGCGCTCTCGTCGCGGCGCATCGCGCCGTCGCGGCGAGACGAAATAGGTTCGAGGCGGCGCATTTCAGCCTCGAAGGAATGCGATTGTCTGTCCCCCGTAAGAGCTAATTACAGATGTAAATTTTAGGCCGTTAAGTAAAGGTTATTCTTGACCGCGTCCAAAGGTCCGGACGGGACTAAGTATCTCCGATCTATGTCGCGAGGTATAGTTCGAAGGCAGCGTCCAAGCGCCAAACACCGCGGGCGGTCAGCCCGGGGCCATGCCGTTTACGCTACGCGATACGGAGGCGTCGACGGTGCGAAGGAATTAGACGATCGTCCATATTGGTATCTGATTTGGATGAGGTGTCGTAATGAGGTCTCACTGCGAGTTTTGTTCCTTGTAGATCGGTCTGCTGCCAAGTCCTGACCTTACGCCGGCCTTGAGATCGGTCGAAGGCGCAACTGCCATTGCAGATGTCGCAAGGCAAGGGTGTTGCTGACGTCCCCGTTCGGCGGCAAAGGTCGCGCGCGCGTCGTCGGCGATCGAGGACGTCCCGCGCGGTGTCAACTTCCCGCTTCTCGCGAATCCGCCGCTGCGCATCGGCACCCTCCGCATCCACCATGCGCCGGCCCGATTAAGGTTGGGTTGCGCTGATCCCTCTATTCGCGACGTTACCCGGACGGGCGCGCCTTGCGAAGGCCTGCAGATGCTCGCCGACGACCGTCGGGCGGCTCGCGCTGCGGCTGGATTGCCGTCCTCGCCGAGGCCGGCGCGTAAGGCCGATAACAATAGTGTCTCAGTTCAATTGGGACGCTTTTGACCCCGGTCTCGCCTCCCGCATCCGTCTGAGGTCGGGTTGCTGGGCTATTTACGCGCAGTCCAGATCCTGCTTGGGCATACGAAGATCGAGAGCACGGTCCGCTATTTCGGTGTCGACGTCGAAGACGCCCTGACACTGGCGGAAGGCACTGAACTTTAGCGAGCGAGCTTCCCGATCCCGGTCAGGAAGCCACCCGGGCAGCTTCGCGCCACTCCTCGCATTCGAAAGGGTCAGTTGTGTCGCTCCACAGCGGTAGTATAGTACGCAAGGCGAAATTACAGAGAGCGACCCGCATCAGCAGCGTAACGGCTCAGCTAAGCGGCAGGGACAGCGGCGCCAAGGCGGGAAACCTGAAGGTCGTGCGTTCGAAGAACAGCAGCTTGCGAGTTTTGTCGCTCCTAAATCGAACCTCGATTCAAAAGGCGAAACGCATCGATTGATATGCTAGCGACCTCCCGACAGCCGGCCGCGTGTAGGCTTCGTGATCTGCAGGAGTGACAAGCGTGGGAATTGAAGGCAATGAGGCCCTGCGCGAGGTCATAGGCAATCATAAGCAGACAATTATTCAAGATTGGCTGGCGCGTTTGATGAAAAGCGACGGCGCGGTTACCGGGCGCATTCGAGAAGGCGAGCTTAGGGGGCAGGCGACGGCGGTCATGGCCGGACTCTACGAGACGCTCGCCGGCGGAGCCCATGGCGAGGAGGCGTTTCGCTCGCTTGAGGACGTGCTGACGGAGGTGTCGCACGAGCGGGCGATGCAGGGATTCACCCCGACCGACACAGCGATGTTCATCTTCTCTTTAAAGGAACCGATCTTCAAGGCGCTTTCTGCTGTTTACGAAGCCCAGCCCGCCACTCTGGCGGCAGGTGTCTGGAACTCGACGGTGCTTATCGACCGGCTCGGCCTTCACACGATGGAGGTCTTCCTGAAGAGCCGCGAGGACGTAATAGGTCGCCAGAGCCAGGAGATCTCGGAGCTGTCGTCCCCGGTCGTCCGCTTGTGGCGCGGCATCGTCGCCCTGCCGCTGATCGGCACGCTCGACAGCGCCCGCACCAGCGTCGTCATGGAGAACCTGCTTCAAGCCATCGTCGACGAGGAGGCGGCGATTGCCATCATCGACATCACCGGTGTGCCGACCGTCGACACGCTGACAGCGCAACACCTGCTCAAGACCGTGTCGGCGGCCAAGCTGATGGGCGCGGAATGCTTCATCTCCGGGATTCGCCCGCAGATCGCGCAGACCATGGTCCATCTCGGCGTTGACCTCAGCGTAACCTCAAAGGCGACGCTGGCCGATGCCTTCGCGCTTGCCTTGAAGCGGATGGAATTGGGTGTCGTCTCGCTGAAGCGCGCCTGATCATGGACCACATCCCCATCCTCAAGATCGGCAGCGTGCTCGTCGTGACCATCCAGGTCGACATGCACGACAGGCTTGCGCTGCAGCTGGAGGAGGACCTCGCCGCGAGGATCGTGGCGACCGGTGCTCGTAGCGTGCTTATCGAGATCTCGGCGCTCGATATCGTCGACAGCTTCATCGGCCGCATGCTCGACACCGTCGCTGCGGTGTCGCGGGTCCTCGATGCCGATACTGTCGTGGTCGGCATGCGCCCTGCCGTCGCGATCACCTTGGTCGAGCTAGGTCTGACGCTGCCGGGCATCAAGACCGCGCTCAACGTCGAACGTGGGTTGGCCCTGCTTGCGATCAGTCGGGACGAGGACGACAGACCGGGCGGCGAGCGGAGCATGGAGCGCATCCATGCCGATCACCAGGAGTGAGACCGCCCAGATCCGCACGGGCAACGACGTCGTCCGCGTGCGCCAACTGGTGCGGGCACGGGCGGTCGAAATCGGCATGGGGCTCGTCGATCAGACAAAGATCGTCACGGCGGCGAGCGAGATCGCACGCAACACGCTGGACTACGGCGGTGGCGGCACCGTCCTCATCGAGCTGGAGCAGGTCGGCGCGCGTCGCGCCGTGCGCCTGACCTTCGAGGACCAGGGTCCCGGCATCGTCGACGTCGAGCGCGCGATGGGCGACCATTTCACCACCGGCGGCGGTCTCGGCTTGGGTTTGGGCGGAGCCAAGCGGCTCAGCAACGAGTTCGAGATCTCGTCGACCCCGAGGCTAGGGACGCGCGTCATGCTGGCGAGATGGAAATGATCACCGCCGTGCTGCCCATCCGCGAAGCGAGCCAGGTCGCCGACGCGCGCCGCCGCGCCGTGGACCGAGCGCACAGTCTCTCTTTGAGCGAATTGCCAACGGGACAGCTCTCGATCATCGTCACCGAGCTCGCGACCAATCTCGTTAAGTTCGCGCGCGATGGCGTGTTGCTGCTCGACACCTACGAAGATGCGGATGGAGAGGGCATCCAGGTGCTTTCCCTCGACAAAGGGCCTGGTATGAGCAGCGTCGCCCGTTGCCTGGAGGATGGCTTCTCCACCGCCGGCAGCGCTGGCACGGGGCTCGGCGCGGTGCGCCGGCTCGCCAACAGTTTCGCGATCGACTCCTGGCCGAGCGGCACTGCCGTCATGGCGCGGGTCGGCATGCGGAAGACGGCACCGCCGACGTTTCCGACCTGGGGCAAGCTCGAGATTCCCCTCAAAGGCGAGGCAAGCTGCGGCGATGCGATCTGCGCGCGCAAGCACGCGAGCGGCTGGACCGTTCTGGTCGCTGACGGCCTCGGCCACGGTCCTATGGCGGCGGAAGCCTCCGTCGAGGCGGTACGACAGTTCCTGCACGTCGAAGAGGCCTCGCCAGGCGAGATCATCGAGCGCATCCACGCCGGCCTCCGTCATACCCGTGGCGCGGCGGTCGCGTCGGCGAGGTACGACGAGGCGCGAGCCATCCTCGCCTTCACCGGGATCGGGAACATTGCCGGGTCGATCGTCACGGGTAGCAAGCACCACCACCTCGTCTCTCTGGCGGGCACGGCCGGCCATAACGCGCGCAAGATCACGACGTTCGAGTATGACTTCGCGCCGGGCAGTCTGCTCGTCATGCATTCCGACGGTATCTCCGGCTCCTGGTCCCTCGGCGCCATGCCCGGGCTAGCCGCCGCCCATCCCGCGCTCGTCGCAGGCGTCCTGTTCCGCGATCACTCGCGCGCTCGCGACGACGCCTCCGTGATCGTCGTCAGAAGCGGCCCGGTAACGTGACGAGGAACGACGCCGATCCGCAATGGCCGATCGTCACCCTTCCGCTCGAGATGGAGGACGATATCGTTCATGCTCGTCAATGCGCGCGGATCGTGGCCCAGCATCTCGGCTTTGCCGGGCAGGATCAGACCCGGATCGCCACGGCGCTGTCCGAGATCGCACGCAATGCGCTGAGCTACGCCCGCGGCGGCAAGATCCATTTCTCGCTCCTGGGCGGATCTCAGCGGCTCCTTCTCGTGCGCGTCCGTGATCGAGGCGGCGGCATCGCCGATCTCGAGCGCATTCTCGAGGGCCGCTACGAGTCGTCGACCGGAATGGGCCTTGGAATCACCGGCGCCCGGCGCCTGATGGATCGATTCCACATCGAAACGTCCGCCACCGGTACCGAGGTCACGTTGGGCAAAGTCGTGCCCGGCTCGATACCGCCGACGGCAGCCGCGGTTCCCGCGATCGCCGATGCGGTGCGCGCCCTGCGCCTCACCAATCCCGGCAACGCCGTGCGCGACGAGAACCGCGACCTTATCGAGAGCCTCGCAAGCCTCGCCGAGCGGGAGGAGGAGGCCCAGCGCCTCAACACCGAACTCGAGAACACCAATCGCGGCGTCGTCGCGCTCCACGCCGAGCTCGAGCGGCAGGCCGAGGAGCTGCGCCGTGCCGGCGAGACTCTGGAGCGCCAGGTCGCCGAACGCACCCGCGAGCTCGCCGAGGCAAACGCACGCTTGCTTGCCGAAGCTGAGCGGCGCGAATGCATTGAAGGCGACTTGCGACAGTCGCAGAAGATGGAGGCGGTCGGCCAACTCACCGGCGGCATCGCGCACGATTTCAACAACCTGCTCACGGGCGTCATCGGCGCCCTCGATCTGATGGGGCGGCGCCTCAAGCAGGGTCGGCACGACAAACTAGAGACCTACATCGAAATGGCGCTGGCCTCTGCCAACAGGGCAGCGGCGCTGACCCACCGTCTGCTCGCCTTTGCCCGCCGTCAGCCGCTCGATCCCAAGCTTGTCAACGTCAACGCGCTGCTCGGCGGCATGACGGATCTGCTGAAGCGCTCGATCAACGAGCAGATCGACCTGCGCTTCGCCCTCGCCAACGATGCTTGGACGACGCTATGCGACCCCTTTCAGCTCGAGAACGCCGTCCTGAACCTAGTGATCAACTCGCGTGACGCGATGCCGAAAGGCGGCGCGATCATAGTGACGACGCGCAATCTCACGCTCGATGCAGTGCCCGCCGGCTCGGGTGCCATCGCTCCCGGCGAATACGTGGCGGTAAGCGTCGCCGATACCGGCACCGGCATGCCGCCGGAGGTGGTGGCGAGGGCCTTCGATCCCTTTTTCACCACCAAGCCGATCGGCCAGGGCACCGGTCTCGGCCTGTCTATGATCTACGGCTTCGCCCGCCAATCCGAGGGCTACGCGGGTATCACCAGCGCCGCTGGCGAGGGCACTACGATCGACATCCTGCTGCCACGACGTGACGGGACCGTGCTGGCGGCCGATGAGTTGGTGGGGCCGTTCGCCGGCGGAGGTCGGGGCGAGACCGTCCTCGTGGTCGAGGACGAGGGCGCCGTCCGCGATCTGCTGCTGGAGGCCCTCGCAGAGGCCGGGTACCACGTTCTGCACGCCATCGACGGCACTCAGGGACTGGCCGTCGCGCAGGCGGCGCCGCGCCTCGACCTGCTTCTTACCGACGTCGGCTTGCCGGGCCTTAACGGCCGCCAGCTTGCCGACGCCTGTCGCGAGGCGCGACCCTGTCTCAAGGTGATCTTCATCACCGGCTACGCCGAAGGCGCGGCGTGTCCCTCCGGCATTCTCGCTCCAGGTATGAGCATCCTCACCAAGCCTTTTGTGCTCGACACCGTCGTCGCCCATGTGCGCGAAATGTTGAGCGACTGATGAGGCGTCAGCGCGTGGTCATGATGGAGTTGGCACGTGGCGCTATGGCCGGACTGGCGGAGCCACGGGATTAGCGACCGTCGGAAATGCAAGGTGAACGCACTTGCGTCCGCTAATTTTGGCAGCCGAGCGCAGACGGTTTTCTTACATGCCAGCTTAAGCTTGTTGGAGCGGCCAGCCGGCACTGCGCCAACTTCGGTCAGGTGTGGCTAGACTAAGACAAGCTAAAACAATGGCTTGACGCCGAGAAATTCACGTCGTCCTACGCGCAAGGCCGGACCTGGGGCGCAATCGTCGTGCGTACTGACGCAAGCCTTATGCAAAACTGGCTTTCACGTCTGCCGGTCTGATAGGCCCTTGTTGCAGGGGCAAGCCGGCGACGGGCAGGGTCGTTGGTGCCAGCGCGAGGACATGGCCGGTGGACACTATAGTGGCGATGGTGCCTTACGAGGTTTGCAACATGCCGAGTGACGATCGTTTTTACGTGCTCGCGGGCTCAGCCCAAGTTGCCATCGAGCGTGTAGCGCTCGCACTTGGTAATGCGGGAAGTGTAGAGACGTGGACGGCGGTTCCAACCTCGCCCGCCCTTACTCTCGTTGCAGGTGTGATTTTCGATGCATCTGGCCGGCCGATCAAGGTGTCGACCACTACGAAGACGACGCCCGGCTCAAACCCCGCGTCGACGAAGTAGCCAAATATCGCGTTGAAAGAAGGGAGCCTTGTCGACCCCTTCTTTCTGTACTCGTTATGGTAAAAGCCTACCTCGAAGCTTTATAGAGCTTGGTTGCAATCTCGAACATTTCTTCCGGCGCATAATCCGGCGTGAAGGCCGATGCCACACCGGTGAGGTCGTGGATCTTCCCACCCTCCGGCAAGCCATCAATCACCTCGAGCTCACCCGGCGGATCGCCCGGCAGGGCCTGCTCGCCGTTGCCCCAGATGCCCGACATCTCCTTATAGTCGTTCGGGCTCCACGTGTAGAGGCGGCGATGCGAGCCTTCGTCGAGGTACTTCTGGCACTCGGGGATCTTCGACAGGTCAATGTTGGGCGTCGGCAGCATCTTCTCGAGCTCGACACCGGTAAGCTTCTTGATGGCCAGCGCGTAGGCGTGGGCGTGGACAGAGCCCCGAACCAGCAGGTAGGCGCAGACCTCACGGCCCGTTGGGTCCTTCATCGTCTCGTAGACGCGCAGCTTGTGGATGCGAGCGCCGCATTCGAGATGAAAGTTGTGCAAGAGATCGACCATGACATTGCCTGTCGTGGTGACGAAATCCATGTTCCAGGATGCCCCGTTGGCGTTCATCGGCATCGCGCCGCCGCCGTTCGAGAGAAAGGCGGAGGGCAGCGGCGTGTCCTGCATCGCTGCCCAGGGTGCGTCGGAGATGTCAGCGCCGCCTTTCTCGTTGGCCGGCTTGTCCGGGCCATTGGCGAGCATAGCGACGCCATTGCAGGCGAGCTCAAGGTGGCCAAGCTCCTCGGCGGTGATGCTGGCGACGATGTTGTAGAACGGCCGCAGCTTGGACTTGCTGCGGAAGTTGAAGCTCTGAAACATGTAGTTGTTGAGCGTTGACATCTCGCCATATTTGCCGCCGATCAGCTCCTGGAGCGCGGCGGCGGCGGCAGGATCGGCTTTCTTAGGCTTCGGCAACTCAGCCTGAAGCTTGTCGACTCGCATGAACATGAGCGATCCTCGTGGACGCGACATCCGCAGTCGGCTGCCTACGGCCTCAAGGGTTATGGAGCGCGGAGGCGTGCTTCCCAGGTGGAGACGTCGGGCGGAGCTACGATCATGTACGTGCCAGCGCCCTGTCCCCGCGAAGCTTCGGATGCCCAGGCATTTGGGTCTGGTCTCTTGAACCGTCCCGCTAGCCTAAAAAAGCGAACGAGAGCCTTCGCGGGCTGGAGGCTCCCAGGGCCGCATGCATCTTTCCAAAGCTGGGCTCTTCCACAATCTGCCGCGCGGACTCCGCGTCGAGGGCAAGTGCGCGAGCCCGTCGCTCGAGACCGGCGCGACACCCCCCTGCCGTGGAGGCGGCGGAGGCGGCGACGCAGCATGGAACGGGCAACCACGCGCTCAAGCCGCTCCAGCCTGTCGTCGCAGAGGCTGTCGGGCAGGTCGCAGCGCAGCCGTATCGTATCCGCGACGCCGCCCTTCGCGCGTCCTTGAAGGCGCCCGGATGTCACGACAACGAGGTTGGGATCGTGTCGCACGACGAGATCGTGCGCGAGCATCGCCTCCACGAAGGCCCGATCTTCGCCGAGCGGGATGGCTGGCATGCCGCCGATCCTGCGGTAGGTCGACAGCCGCGCTGCCAAACTGGCGCCGGAGCGGCACCAGTGGTGTGGCCAGGGGTTGCCGGGTCACGGATCGAGGAACGCCGTAATCTCGATCAGCAGCGCTTCGTAACGTGCCTAAGGTTTCCGCGCGCGCAGTGATGGCGGCAGCAACGCCTCGTCTTCGGCGTCGAGCGAAAGCCGGCCCGCGACGGCGTCGACGCCCGCATCGAGCGGCGATGTTGCGGGCGACCCAGTCCGGCGCTACCCGGCTGTCCGCGTCGGTGGTGAGCAGGACGCCGTCGGCTATCGGGTTCTCGTCGAGCCATTCGGCGGCAGCCTCCATCGCGCAGCGGCGCGCCCAGCCGGCGGAGGCGTCGGCGGAGTCGCCGACGACCACACGGAGCGACAACCGCAGTCGTGCGGTGGCGACCAGCTCTTCCGTGTCGTCCGTGCAGTTGTTGAGGAAGAGCAGAGCGCCGAAGCTGCCCGCAGCGAGACCGCGCTGCCCGTCCAACGCGCGAAGGCAGGCAAGGATGTGCTGCCGCTCGTTGCGGACAGGGATGACCACGACGGTCGAGACCGCATTGCGGCTGTTGTACCAATCAAATCTGTCGGCAAGGGCTGCTTCCGAATGAGTGGGCGTGTTACGCCAGCGACAGGGCAGCGTCGAGGATCTGCGTACCGGCGAAGTGATGCAGCATATGTCCGCAGCCCATCGCTTATTGGAAACAGTCGTCGGGCATCAGCGCCGACGCGATCAGATCCTGACCCACGTTATTGACTACGATATCAGTCGTTCCCCTAAGGAATCCCGGACCCACCGGCCGAGGAGGCATCTTGCGGCACGTCTTTTGATCGAGGCGGCGACAAGACCAAGCACGCCCGCGAGCGCCGTCGTCGTCGCGATCGTCAGGCCCGGGTTGAGGATCGCTCGTGTGTAAAGGCTGGTGCGCATCACGTAACCCGGTTGTTCGCCACAGACCTGTGCGCTGCGCTGTGGCGCGTGAAGAGCGCCTTCTGGATTGCCCGCCGGGTCGCTGCGCCGCTCAAAGAAGGTAATTGCAGGCCCGATGCGGTCGTAGGAGGCTCGGTAGGGGCGCGGGAAGGCGACGAGCGGCACGCCGCCACCTCCGACGATGAGCTCGCGTCGCGGGTGGAATGCGCATTTTAGGATGGCGTAGGCGACCTCCTCCGGAGGGTAGATCGGCGGCGGCAGCATCGGCTCTTTGTCCATGTAGTTGCGTGCGCGCTGCGGCAGAGGGGAGTCGATCGAATTGGCTTGAGCAACGTGACGTTGATGGGCGCGCCCTCTTCAAGCAGATCCATGCGTAAGGCATCGGTGAAGCCTTTCACCGCGTGCTTGCTCGCGACGTACATGCCCCTTGCGCGTGAACGCGAGGTAGGACGCCACACTGCCGACGTTGATGATCGTGCCGCCGTGCTGGCGCAGGTGCTCGGCGGCGATGAGCGAACCGTGCACGGTGCCCCTGAAGTTCGTCTGCATCAGTTTGACGTCATCGGCCTCAGAGACCTGCGCGAGCGTCCCATAGATCGTCAGCCCGGCGACACTCACCCAGGTGTCGAAGCCGCCGAAGGTTTCGATGGCGTGCGCTGCGACTTTGCGCACATCGTCGCTGTCACCGACGTCCGTGACGACGTGGGTGGCCTTGCCTCCGCCGTTCTCGATGCAGGCGCGGACGAGGGTGATGTCGGCCTCGCCACGCGCTACCATGACGACGCGGGCGCCGGAAGCCGCGGCAGACATCGCCGTGGCCATACCGATGCCGCTGGATGCGCCGGTCACCACGATGACCCGCTCGGAGAGGGGCTTGTTCCAACGCATGATTTCTCCGTGAGCAAGCGCTTGACGCGACATCTGGCTACCTCCTAGCTTATGAGTGGCGTTGAGATGGTCCAGCGTCGCGCCGATCGCGACTTGAGCGGTGGGCTCAGCTCACGGCCGCATGGAACCAGGTTTTAGCAATACGCTGATTATCAGCGCCGTCTGCTGCTTCCACGGCGCGGCGCCTAGTGCACTGACGCGGTCCATGCAAACCAGGGCACTAACACCCTACGCCGTCCTCGCGCGTCATGCTCTGGAGAGGAACGGGTGGAAGGTCGTCAAGGCTGCCAACGGCGTCGAGGCTCTCTAACAGGTTCAACGTTCGATCCCTCGCGTGATCCTGCTCGACCTGACCATGCCGGTGATAGACGGCTTCACGTTCCTAAGGGAGCTACGTGGACGGCCGGGCTGCAGCACCATACCGGTCTTGGTGCTGACCACCCTCGATCTCACAGCCGAGGACCGTCGCAAACTGCGTGGCGCTACGCAGATCCCGAACAAGGGCGACCTGCGCATGAACGATACTGTTGAGCGCCTCAAGGCTCTGAAGGAGAACAGGACCGCATTATGACGAAGCCGCCACGGCTCTCGCCGTGCGGCTCCTGAATATCATGTTGGCGGGTGTCAGTTTCGGCCGGCAGGTCCGCCGACATTGCCGCCGGTTGCGGTCGAACCGCCGCTCATCGTACGGGTGGAAGCGCCGCCGCTGGCCCCAGACATCGCGCCGCCTTGCATCATGGCGCCGCCATTTGCGCCGCTCTGGGCAGAAGGCCGTGTCGAGTTAGAACCATCTGCCTTCTGCCCCTGTGCCGGGCCGGCGAGCGTGGTACCTTGCTGGGCGAAGGCCGGTGCGGCGGCAAGCAAGAGGGCGGCGGCGGTTGCGGCGGTGATCTGGATGGTCATGAAAGCTCCTTTGTGCGCGATTAACCGTGCTTCAATCATTCGTCGGCGGCTAGGTTCCGACCGCAGCCGACCCTGACGTTGCCTTGAGGCTGATCGGAGCCGGCGCGCTCGATCATCTCACGAAGGCCGACGTGACGCCGCCGAGCCTCGCAGAAGCGATCCGCTAAGCGGAGGCTCGAAGGGAGTTCATAGCCGAACTGCGCGGCGCCCGGCTGGAGGCCGGGGAGAAGAGCTTGGCGCTCTACATGCTCAATCGCCAAAGATCGCTGTCCTTCTCGATCATCGCCCATGATCTCCGAAATCCGTTTCAGGCCATCCTCAGCCTATCCAGGACGCTCAGCCAAGCCGTGGAGGCTCGTGATCAGGCGCGCGGCCCGACCAGCAAGGCGACCATGTCGCGCGCGACCCGTTCCTCGTAGCGGATCGGACGCCTTGATCATTCCAAAAGCCTATCGCCTCAACGGCCAACGCCTGCGACCTCGACCGGGGTCGGCCGGTCATCTACCTCAGGGAAGCAATCCAACGCCTCGTAGGCGGTCATCTTCACGGACGGCAGGGAAACACGCGGTCTCAGGCGAAGACTCTGCCAGCAGCAAATTTGACGCGGCGGCGTGGTGTGGATCATTCGTGACGCGAACGACCCTCAGATGTCCTGCCACTTGGCTGTTGGGTCAACTCAATCGCCAACCTCGGGATGGTCATGCCTGCTCTCGCGGCCCTCGTCGGCCTTCTGCTCCTCCTGATCGTGCTGCAGGACGCTTTCGAGGTCATGCTGCTGCCCCGGCGCGTCCAGCGTCGGCTCCGCTTCGTGCGCCTGTACTTCCGACAAACCTGGCGCCTGTTCGCGGCGCTCGCTCGCAACCTGCCGGAGGGCGCACGACGCGAAAGCCTGCTCAGCGTCTACGGTCCGCTCGCCATGGTGCTCCTGTTCGGTATCTGGAGCCTGGGCTTGATCCTCGCCTTCGGGCTGTTCGAGTGGGCGCTGCACGTCGGGACCAACAAGTCCCTCGCGCTACTTGAAGCCGTGTACCTGTCTGGCGTCACCTTCTTCACGCTCGGCTACGGCGACCTGGTCCCTCACACCGCGCTCGCCCGCGCGCTGGCCGTCGGCGAAGCGGGCATAGGGCTCGGCTTCATCGCCGTCGTGATCAGCTACCTTCCCGTCCTCTACCAGCTGTTCGCGCGTCGCGAGGCGCACGTGATCCTGCTCGACGGCCGGGCCGGCTCGCCGCCCACGGCCGGCGGCATGATCCTGCGGCACGGTCGCAGCGGCGGGCTCACGCAGCTGGATGCTGTGCTGAGCGAGTGGGAAAGATGGGGCGCGGAACTGCTCGAAAGCCAGCTGTCGTATCCCATGCTCGCTTTCTACCGCTCACAGCACGACAACCAGTCCTGGATCGCCGCGCTCGCCTGCATCATGGACACCTGCGCGCTCGTGCTCGTCGGCATCGAAGTCCTTCCGCCGCTTCAGGCTCGCATGACCTTCACCATGGCCCGGCAGGTCCTCGTTCAGATGGCGGAAGCCTTCGCCATGCAGCCTGAACCCTTCAGCGGTGGTGAGCGGCTGGATGCGACCGGCTACGTCGCGCTTGAGCAGGTGCTGTTGTCCGGGGACGTGGGCTGGTCCGCTGGTGACGATTCGCGAGAAACGCTGGCGGCCTTGCGGGGAACCTACGAGCCGCTGCTGGCGGGCTTGGCGTCTTTCCTCCTCGTGCCGCTACCAGGCTGGTTGCCGGATGACGATGTGGACGATCACTGGAGCAGCGGACATCGCGGCGCACTCACACGTCGCCTCATCGAGGATCTCAGCGTGCACGGGCGCCAGGATGAGCCCCGACCTCGGATTTCGTAGGACCGTCAACGAAAGTCGCGTCGTCGGTGTAAGGGGCACTTACCTCGATGTCTTTCGCTACGGCTGGTGCCAAGGCAGTTCTGAACACCGAGGCGCCTGAGCGACGATCGGCAGTTCGGGCGTCTACCTACTCTGGCCGCAGGCGGGGCCGAGGCCGCCGTCGCGTTCACCGCCTGTTGCGGTTCCTCGTCCCGTTCGGACGGTCGTGAAACCTGGTGCGCTCGAATGACCTGAGCCGCGTCTGAAGCCGAGCACCATTACGGACACGAAGATCGCGATGATCATCAACGCGCGCCGCAAGCTGAGTCGCAGCATGGCGCTACGCTTGACGATCGACAGGGTCGACATCATCGGCACGTTCCGCTGTGCGCCAAACCTCACCGTTCAATGCGATTTAAGTGGCTGTTGGAAGCGGACGTTCGAAGCGCCGCAGATTCGGCTTAGATAGATGTCCAACTGTCACCTATTTGCTTCTAGTTTCCTCAGCTCCGCCGTGAGATCGCGCATGCTCGTCTCGCCCTTGCTCAGGATCTTATCGGCATCCTTCAGCTGTTCGCGCTCTGCGGTCGTGATGTCGCGTGCGCTCAGGACGACGACAGGAATGTCAGCGCAGCCGGGCGTTTTACGCAGCCTGTGTAGGAACGAGAACCCGTCCATCACCGGCATCGTGAGATCGAGAAGGATGATGTGGGGTGCGGCTTCCGCTATGCGCTCGAGCGCTACGACGCCGTTGGCACCTTCCCTGACTTTCCAGCCATTCTTCTCGAGCACGACGCGCAGACGATTGCGGGTGTCGGCATCATCGTCGACCACCAGCACATCGCCTCCTTCCTCTCGGAACCCGTCCATGATGCTCTTGAGGCGGACCCAGTCGACGGGCTTAAGCACCGACCTCGAGGCGCCGAAGCTGGCGCCGATCGCGGCATCCGCCACGAAGCTGACCATGACGACCGGGATCTCGGGCGTTTGCGGCTCGGCCTTGAGCGCCTTGAGCATGGCCCAACCGTCCATGTCCGGCATCATCACGTCGAGCAGAATCGCGCTGGGCGATAGCGTGCGGGCGAGCTTCAGACCTGTTCGTCCGTCCGCTGCGGAGCGGACGGCGAAGCCCTGACGCTCGAGGAAGCGGGTCATCAGCTCTCGCTGGGACATTTTGTCGTCGATGACGAGCACGAGGTCGCCATGCCCGTTTTGGGGCTCGACGCCCGTTCCATCCACCGGCACCGGGTCTTCGACCGGTTCCGGCAGGCGCGCAGGAAGCCGGACTGTGAAACACGTCCCCTGTCCCTCAACGCTCGTGACGTCGATGTCGCCGCCGAGCAGGCGCGCGAAGCTGCGGCTCAAGGCGAGCCCGAGCCCGGTGCCCCCGAACTTGCGTGTCGTCGTCTCGTCGGCCTGAGTGAAGCGCTCGAAGAGGCGGGCGAGCTGTTCGGCCGTCATCCCGATACCGGTGTCGCGGATCGCGAACGAGATCCAGTCGCCGGTGGCGGCTGCCTCACGTCTCACGGAAAGGGTGATGGTGCCATCTTCGGTGAACTTCGCCGCGTTCCCGATGAGGTTGAAGAGGCACTGGCGGAGCTTTACGGCGTCGGTGTGCATGCTGCCGGCATCAGCGCCGACGTCGACGACCAGCCTGTTCGACTTGCGTTGGATGAGCGGCTCGACCGTGCCTACGGCGTCATCGACGAAGAGAGCGATTGCGATGTCGTCGGCGACGATCTCCATCTTGTTCGCCTCGACCTTTCTCAGATCGAGCACGTCGTTGATCAATCCCAAGAGATGCTTGGCGTTGGACTTGATCTTGCCGAGGTCGCCGATCACGGCGGAAAGCGGCGTGCGGAGCTCGTGGCTCATGTTGGCGAGGAAGGAACTCTTGGCCTTGTTGGCATCCTCCGCGGCCTTCTTGGCGGCGGCGAGCGCGGCCTCCGCTGCCTTGCGCTCGGTGATGTCGGTCAGCAGGGTGACCACGCCGAGGATGGTACCGTTAAGCCCGCGGTGAGGACGGAAGTACGCCTCGATCTCGCGGCTTCCGCCGCCGCGTCGTTCGAGTTGGTGCTCGAAGCGAGCCTCGGCCCCCGCGAAGGCCGCTTCCAGCTCCTTGCCCTCGCCGGGGAAGCGGTTCCTCGAGAAGGCTTGCGCCAGCGGTCGTCCGTAGACGCGCGCAACGTCGTCCGTACCCAGGTCGAACCAGCGAGAGAACTCCTCGTTTAGGAAACCGACGCGCCGACGAGCGTCGATATAACCGACCATGGCCGGCAGCGTGTCGGCCGTCGCGCGCAGCAGGGAGGTTCGGTCGAGTTCGACGAGGTTGTCCTTGAAGACCTGAACGGCGCGCGCCATTGCGCCGACCTCGTCCCGTTGCCTGGTACCCGGCACGATGGCGTCGAGATCGCGATCAACGAGGCGACGCATCACTTTCGCAAGGTCCGTCAAGGGCACTGTGATGAGGCGTCTGATAGCCCAGGCGGCAAGTGCACAGATGATCAGCGTCGCTCCGGCCGCTGCCTAGATCGCCAGCTGGACTCGCTGGTGCCACTCGGCCGCGATGGCGTTCTGGGCCACAACCGCCCGATCTTCTGCCGCCTCGATCGCCTGCAGCTTGCCGCGGAACGCATCGAAATAGTGCTTGCCTTGGCCCGTCCCCTCGATAGCTCTCGTCGCCGCCTGCGTTGCCGGATCGCCTATGCCACGCGCGGCCGCTTCGCTGATGTCGGTCTGCCAGGATCGTGCGGACTGCACGGCTTCCTCGAGGAGCTTGGCTTCCGTCGGCGAAGCGCGAGTCGCGGCGCGAAGGCTGACGATGACGGGCTCGAGGTCAGCCCTTCCGCTTCGATAAAGCTCTAGGCTGCTCTCGCGTCCGGTGAGCAGATACCCGCGCAGGCCCGTCTCCTGGTTGAGCATGGCGGCACGAAAGGCACCAACCTCGCGAACTGCAGCGTAAGCTTGCCGACGTGCTTCGATCGCGACGTTCGAGCGATGCAAGGCGGAGACGACTACAATCCCGCTCGAGATCGCCATGAGCGCGATCAACGCAATTGCGCCGCAAGCGACCGGTCCAAGCTCCGATCACTGAACATGCTGAACTCCGCCGCCACAGCTGCTGCCCTCGTGTTTGCCAGAGCTTATAGCTGTCGGGACGTTCGTGTGCAGGCCTGCAACCAGCTGCTGGTAGCAGCCTATCAATTGATTTCCTGAGAGCCTAGGACTTCAGCATGGCATGCATCGCATGCTCGGCCCTTGGAAGGGCGTGACCATGTCGCTCGATCCATTATGAAGAACGTAGCTCCTCGTTGTCGTGCGCACAGGCCGGACGGGCCGTCCGCCGCCTCAATTACCGCGTAGCCAGTTTGGCGAGGACCTCCGTGACGAGCATCCGTACGGGTCGGCTCGTCGTCGACGACAGCTTAGCAAAGCAGTTGAGGATCGCGTACGCGTTGCTGCATGAGCCCAAAGCGTTCGGAGCCTCGCCCGCTGGGTTGTCCGGCCGAATGGTGGATCTCGGCGGCGAGGTCACGCCCACACGTCAGCGATGAGGCGGCCGATGTCGATATCTTCGACCTGGGCGTCGTCCCTTCCCGCGCGAGAGTAGCCAAGGAGATCGTCGAGAAGGCTCTCGAGCCGCTGCACCCTGCTTTTCAGCAAATCCATGTTCTAGCGCGTATCGGCGGTCAGCACGGAAACTAGATCTTCTTCGATCCAGGCCACCAGGTTTTCGATGGCGCGCAAAGGCGCCTTCAGGTCATGCGAGGCGACGTAGGCGAACTGCTCCAGCTCTTCGTTCGCGCGCCTCATACTCCTTGCCTGATCGGCGAGCTGGCGGGCCATCCGCTTGCGTTCGGTGATGTCGGTCAGCAGCACCACGACGCCGAGCACGCTGCCGTCTGCACCCCTGTGTGGTCGATAGAACTCCTCGACGTCGCGGCGCTTGGAACCGTGCCGGGGAAAGGCGGTGCTCCGATCGAGTCTCCGTTCCCTGCAGAGCCGTCTCGAGCTGTTCCAGCCCAGGAAAAGGATCTCGGGAGAAGACCTCGGAGGGCGGGCGACCGAATAAATTGGCGACATCCTGCGTCCGGAGATCGAACCAGGATGAGAACTCGTCATTCAGGAAGCCGACGCGATGCAGTGCGTCCACATAGCCGACCATACCAGGCAAGGTGTCGGCGGTTGCACGGAGCAGCGAGGCGGTATCCATCAAACCACCCTAGACCGGAACCGCGCGGCCGACCCCTTTAATTTGTCTCCTGCGAGCCGACAGCTAGTGCCAGCCGTATGTGCTGGCATCCAGCCTTGCGGTCGTCTCTGCCCGCGCAGGGTGGGCGGCAGGCAGGAAGGTGGAGGGTGCTAACGCGCACTTCGAGGAAGGTTGAAGGTCTCGTTCTTAACCGGCCCCGCTTGAGCCCTCCGTTGGATGTGTTGCTACGAAGTGCATCGGAACAGGCGAGTTCGCGATTGCCTTCGTGCTGCGTAGCTTCGGCGAAATGCTGAGCATGGATGAGCTGCTGAGCGCGAGCTGACTTGCCGCAGGCTTTCCCAGCTTGGCTAGGATAGCTTGTCGCGCCATCCGCTCTCCTGAAGGTCCAACATGCCTCTGCAAACCGGCTTGTATAAAGTCGCCTTCAAGACGCAACTCGGCGAGGGAGTGGGCATCGTTGTCCTCGAAGCCGGCAGCCTCAGAGGCGGAGACGCGGTCTATGCTTGGGTCGGCACGTACGAGGAGCCGGACGGAGGTTTCGACGCGCAAGTCTCGATCTATCAGCACACCACAGGAGAGGCCGCCGCTTCCGTTTTCGGCGTTGATCGTGCCGTGGTTCAGCTGAAAGGACATCCGGAAGGTCCGGACTTCTCGGTCGAGGGTTCGTCGAAGGCCGCCCCCGACATGCATTTCGAGGCTCGCATGACCAAGCTCGAGGATTTGCGTTAGGCTTATGTCGACAGCGCAATGCGAAGCTCGGGAGAACGATCAATATGTGGCTCAAGGCTTGTTTCTTAGCAGTCGGGTTCGCTTCGGCGCTCGTCGTCGCACCAGCTTACGCCGCGCCGGCTGAGGCTGAGGCTCCGAGATCAGACGCGGCAAAGTCCGCTTCACCGCTTGCCGATGAGGACACTCTCGGGACCGCAAAGAAGGCGGACGGAGACGCTCGCCCCAAGGCGCCTGGCTGTTCGCAGGCTGACATCAAAAATCCCGGCTTCGGCTGCGACAAGAGTAAGTAGAGGTCGAACCAACGCGGTGGCTATAGCAGGCTGAGCTGGCGAGGTTCCGGCTCGGCATCGACCGCTGCACCATGCCGGTCCTCGCGCGGCCCGCTGGCGACAATCCGCACGGCATTGTCAGGCAATGGCCGCTGCAGCGCCGCCGCTTCGCTCCAGACGCTCTCAGCCACACGTCCTACTCTTCCGTCGTCGTAAGCAGCACCGGCATGGCTTTAGGATGGATCGGGCCGACGATGCCCGTTGGCCTTCGTCGTCTGTAAGCCGTACAGTCGGTGCTCGCCTTCGACAAGGTTAGCCTTTGGCCCGCGTACGCCACGCCATGTCGTCCAGATCCCGGCGAAAGCAAACAGCGGGCGCTCCTCGTCCAGCGCGAACCAGGATTGGCTCCAATTGCAACGTGCCCAAAACGGCACCATTCGTTCAATTGACCGTCTTGCTCGATCTGCGATGCGATAAACGCGTCCGCGCCCTTCGATCGCTTCGGAGGCGACCTGCAGGTCGAGCTCCTTCTTGAGCGCTCCGGCGATGGCTCCGCGCACGGTGTGAGGCTGCCAGCCGAACGCAATGACGATCTCCTCGACGCTGGCACCCGCGTGCGCCTTCAGGATCGCGATGAGCTGCGCCTGCTTGGTCCCGGTGCGGCTTGCGCTTACCTGTCATCGGGGCGGGTTCCGGTTTGGCAATTGCCGGTAATTGGATCGGCAGCCCCAGCGCTTGTCGACCGGCATCGCTGATCACGAGCCTCTCCTCGCCGTCTGCATCACTCACAGCCAGGCCTTTTGCCATCAGGGCATCGCAGACCTTGGGCGATGGCGCCTCCGCGAAGGTGCGAGGGCAGCGGCTTGCGTGTCGGTGAGATTCATCGTCAGTCTCCAGATCGGGCGGCCACAAGCGGCGGCCCACTGGACGAGGGTTTGCAGACGCTGCGAGGCGGCTGGAACCTGATTGCCGACCGGAAGCCTTCCGTCGATCCGCTGGACGGACACACGCTCTTCGCGCGCTGCGATGCAAGTCGCTGTGCTTGTCCGCCGAGTACTACGTGCGCCATCGCAGTCGCTTGCATCACTCCTCGGACAGAGCGTGTGTGATGCAGCGGCAAGCGAATGTCTGCGAATTGCCTCGAATTGGAATTGGGGGCGATCAATTGGCCAAAGCGGCGATTGCCTACATCCGCGTCTCGACTGCTCGGCAGGGCCGCTCCGGCTTGGGCTTGGAGGCGCAGCGTCGCGCCATCGCCGAGTTCTGCGAGCGCGAGGGTCTCGCCGTCACGGGCGAGTTCGTCGAGGTCGAAACCGGCAAGGGCGCCGATGCCCTGGAGCGCCGGCCGCAGCTCGCGGCGGCCCTGGTAGCTGCGAAGAAGGCACGCTGCTCCATCGTCGTTGCCAAGCTCGATCGCCTCTCGCGCGACGTCGCCTTCATCGCCGGGCTGATGGCCTCGAGGGTTCCGTTCATCGCCGCGGAGTTGGGCTCCGATGCCGACCCTTTCATGCTGCACCTCTACGCCGCCCTGGCGGAGAAGGAGCGCAGGATGATCTCGGCACGCACCAAGGATGCGCTGCGGGCGGCGAAGGCGCGAGGGGTGAAGCTCGGGCGGCATGGCGCCGAGCACCTATCGGTCCTGAACAAGGCCGCAGCGCTGGAGCGGGCGAGGAGCCTGGCACCGCTGCTCGCCGACATGAAGCTGCGCGGGCTGTCCTCCCGAGCGATCGCGGCCGAGCTGACGACGCTGGGCATCGCGACGCCGTCCGGCGGACGGTGGCATCCGCAGACGGTCATGCGGGCTCTGAGCCGAGCCGAAGGCACAACGGCTTGAAAGACATGAGCTGCTTCCAAGCCTAGAGTCGAAAATTGAACACCGTCAGTAATTTAGCTCGATTGCCTTCACGGTCGGAGACGATGCGGCGGTTTGAGAGGCCGCTGAGTGGGCGTTGCACCCGCAGACGATCTGCGGGTTTGAAGCCGACCCAAGGCGCAACGACTTAAGGGCGCAATCTGCTTGCCAAGCCCGTGCTGAAAATTGAATGCCGTCAACAATTTAGCTCCTTTGCCCATGCTATTCGAGCCGATGCTGCGGCAGTGGGATACCGCACGGCTAGACGCTTAATCAGGTGCTTGCATCGCTGCTCGGAAAGAGCGTGTGTGATGCGGCGATGCGCTAGAAGCTGATCGCGAGCAAGCAGGTTCCAGTCGCAGGCGCGCGACTGCGAACCTTCAGCCAGTGAGCCGCCGCTCGGCGGGCGAAACGCTGGAGATTACCGATGAAGATCACCGACACGCAGACCGCTGTTCTCATCGCGGCTGCAGCACGCCCTGATGGCGCTATCCTGCCTTTGCCGGCGCATATCCGCGGCGGCGCCATCGGTAAGGTTTGCGACGCTCTGGCGGCCAAGGGCCTTGCCATCAACGTCGGCCTGCCAGGCAAGCAGACCCTCGTAATCGGCGACGATGGTCGCCTGGCGCTCGGCCTCGCAATCAGGCCCGTGGCCTCAGCGGAGACCAAGCCAACGCAGGGCCGCGCCGGGACAAAGCAGGCGCAGCTCGTCGCGCTGCTCGAGGCGCCAGAGGGTGCCAGCACCGCCGAGATCGTCGCCGCTTTCGGCTGGCAGCCCCACACGGTTCGCGGAGCCATCGCCGGCACACTGAAGAAGAGGCTGGGTCTGCAGATAGGCTCCGAGGCGATCGAGGGCCGCGGACGTGTCTACCGCATCATGTCGTGATCGCACGAAATCGGGTGATGCCTGGAATTTCAAGTCAGGTGCGCCGTCGGCGCAGTCGTGCTCAGAAGGCCTTCACGCGGCTATGACTTGCTCTACGGGCCGTTTTACTTACGCTCCTCCAGGATCTGAGCTTACGCGCGACGCAGCGCCAGTATCGTGTCCCGCAACCAACGTTGGCCGGGCACGGTATCGTTCGAGCTGTGCCAGATCATGGAGATGGACACGTCCGGCAGGTCGACGGGAGCCGGGCTGACGGCAAGGCCCATGCTCTCGCCGAAGAAGCGCGCGAGCCGTGAATGCATCGTGGCGATCACCGGGGCTTGACGGACCACGAAAGGCATGGCGTTGAAGCGAGGTGAGGTCAACGCGATGGTGCGGGTGCGCCCCACCTTAGCCAAGGCTTCGTCCACCACTCCGTGAGCGCTCTCGACGAGACTGGTGAGCAGGTGCGGCAGCCGCACGTAGTCGTCGAGCGAGATCGGCGGCGTCACGCCGACAAGCTCGGCGTTGAACACGCAGAGGTAACTCTCCTTGTTGAGAATGCGACGCTTGTGGTGGGTCTGACCCTGATCAAACACACCAATCCCAAGATCGACGCGACCGCTATCGAGATCTTCGAGGATGCGATGCCGATCCGTTGTGTGCAGAAGCAGCTTCACACTCGGCGCGACGCTCTGCAGGCGGGCGACAAGCTGCGGCATGAGCAGCACCTCCGTCGAGTCGGGAATGCCAAGAGAGAACGTGGCGTCGGCCGTTGCGGGATCGAAAGTGGCTTGAGCCGCCGTCAGCTCTTGTATCTGCGCGAGTGCTGCCCGCACGGGCGCTAGCAGCCCCAGCGCGCGCGGCGTCGGTCGCATGCCGTCCGGGACGCGGGTCAACAGCTCGTCAGCGAAGGTGGTGCGCAGTCGCGACAGGGCGTGGCTCATCGCGGACTGACTGATGCCGATGACTAGCGCGGCGCGTGTGACGCTGCGCTCGCTCAGCAACGCGTCGAGCGCCACGAGCAGGTTGAGATCAAGCTTTGCCAGATGCACATGGTCGATACGCATTATGCATTCGATCTATTTGATTCATGAGGCATGCGACAGCAAATTGATCCCAACGAGCTGCCGGCCCTTCGGCTCTCGACATCAAGGATCTCACACAATGACAAAGATCGTTCTCACCCTTGCTCTCGCTTTCACCGCCTCGACAGCCTTCGCGGCGGAGCCGGGCGTCGGCTACGGCGGCAGCGTCGGTGCCCTCGCCCTGGAAACACGTGGCCTCGCGACCAACGCCAACGAGGTTCGCACGCAAGGCGGCTTCGCCACCGCTGGCGTTGTCCACTGGACCCAGGTGCCGGAGGCTCAGCAGAAGCTGAGCGCGGTTGCTTACTAAGCTAACAGCACGCTGGCATCTCCGCAGATGCCGGCAGCCGCAATCTCGCGTGCACCAAGCTCGCCTCAACGGACGTTTGGCATCAAGGCCACATCGCAAGCGACGATCTCCTGGGTCGAGGATGCTCACGAGGCGCGAGTCTCGAGACGCACCGGACTCGTCGGGGCAGCCTCACACCATCGTGGCGAAGCTCCATCAAGACGCTGTAGCAGCCGTGGACCGGGCCGAGGTCCGCGGCGAAGACCCAGCCCTGCGCTTCGTAGGCGGCGCGGTCGTCGTGTCGGACGTAGTGGAACCAGCGGATCTCGTCGCCATCGTCGTCAGGAAGCTCTCGCCCGTCGTCTAATCGGCAGCCTCACGCGCGTCCGCCGGATAGTCAGTGCTTGTGCAAGAGCGCGAGGATCGCCACCGCCAAGCTGAGAACGCTGACGAAAGGCGGCAACCACCGCGACGCATCCTCAAAGCGTTCTTTTCTTTCCTGTCGAACAGCGGCGCGAAGCCTTGCCGCCTCAGCTTCAGTGATGAACCATTGTCCCGAGAAGCGCGACCGTTGCCAGTTATCATCACCGTCACCGTCATCGTCCGCCAACGAACTCGACCACGCCTTGGTCGGCACGTCATAACTCTGAGCGAGATCCATTGTACGGCGATGCCGAACCTCAGCGATCATGCCTTCAATCTCCGCAAGCTCGTTCATGACGTCAGCCATGAGGCTATCGTGCGCGTCGCGGCCTCTTTTACGCGCATCTTCCAACAAAGGCTTGTAGCGGGCGCTGATACCGCGCCGTTCTCTATGAAGCTGCTTCAGACGACGCTGATAACGCCATTCCTCGAACATGCCGCCAACCTCAAGTCCACGCTTCGGGCTGCCTAGCACCACGGCGCACATGGCGCATATCTCCGCAGCTGACCTGTCGCGGCGATACTTTGGAGGACGTCCATGGCGCTAGGCCGCGGCGTCGGTGCGGCGAAGCTGGCGGACGGGATAGTCGCGCGCAAAAGAGGGGTGCGACGAAGGGCCAAGTCGCAATGGTGAAAAGCAACGGACTGCCGGCTAGCCGAGGGATAAGTCACAAGGACCCTTGGCGCGCGGGCGTCATGACTGGAGCCGCCTCGTGTCAGACGACAAGCCTAAATGGGATATGCCGACCAACGTCGTGTCGTCCAAGCTCGACCAGGCGGGGGAACTCGCGAAAAAGCATGGCATCTCGCCTGATCGAGCTCAGATGCTCATCGATCGCTACGGTGAGGACCAAGAGCAGCTCGACAAGGCGGCAAAGGGGGCGAGGATCAATCCGAGGTAGCCACCAGGAAGCAGCAGCCTCCTACCGCAGCTCCATCAGGACGCTGTAGCGGCCGTGGACCGGGCCGAGGTCCGCGGCGAAGATCCAGCCCTGCGCTTCGAAGGCGGCGCGGTCTTCGTGGCGCACGAAGCGGAACCAGCGGATCTCGCCGCCACCGTCGTCAGGAAGCTCTCGCCTCTCGCCTCCAGGATCGCCGTCTTGCCCGTGAAGCTCTGCCATCGGATCACCGCCACGTCGACGTAGGCCGGGTTCAGCTCGAGAGCGTGGACGCAGCGCCCAGTCATCTCGCCGGCGATGATCGTCGTGCCGGAGCCGACGAAGGGGTCGTACACCGCCTGCCCGGGCGAGGAGTTGTTGGTGATCGGACGCCGCATGCACTCCACCGGCTTCTGCGTGCCGTGACCAAGCCCGCGGTCCTCGCGCGACGGAATGGTCCACAGCGTGGATTGCGAGCGATCGCCGGACCAGCCACCGCGGGCGTTGCGGCGCACCGCATACCAACAGGGCTCATGTTGCCAATGGTAATCGCCGCGGCTGAGGGCGAAGCGGTCCTTGGCCCAGATCAGCTGCGAGCGCACCTCGAAGTCGCAGCTCTCCAGGCTGGCCTGGACGGTCGCGGCGAACTTGCCGGCGTGCCAGACGTAGGCCACGTCGCCGGAAAACAGCGCCCATGCCGCGGACCAGTCCGCCTGGTCGTCGTTGTCGACCTTGCCGAGCTTGCCAGGATTCAGGTTGACGCCGGCGCGAGCGCGCCATGCTGGGTCGTAGGCGACCCCGTAGGGCGGGTCGGACACCATCAGGGCTGGGGTGACACTGTTCAGCGCCCGAGCCACGTCCTCGGTGCTTGTGGCGTCGCCGCAGACCAGCCTGTGCCCGCCGAGGATCCAAACGTCGCCCAGGCGGCTCACCGGGTCTGCCGGCGCCTCGGGCCAGGCCGTGCTGAAGCAGGGGCGGGATGCCTGCCCTGTCGGACGGCTGCCGGCGGCGGAGATCGAGGCTGCGGTCATCGACCAGGTGCGCGGCCTGCTGCGGGCGCCGGAGATCGTGGTTGGCACCTGGCGGGCGTCGAAGACGAAGGTCGACGGCTTGAGCGAGGAGCAGGTGCGGCGGGCCTTGCAGGACCTCGATCCGCTCTGGGACGAGCTATTCCCGGCGGAGCAGGCGCGCATCGTCCAACTGCTGGTCGAGCGCATAGACGTCGCAGCAGAGGGTTTCGACCTATGCCTGCGTGTCGACGGGCTCGCACGTCTCGCGCGGGATCTTGCTGGAAGCGGCACCCAACAGCGGACAGCAGCATGACCGAGGCGCCACAGACCCTCACAGTGCGGGTGCCCTTCTCCATTCGCAAGCGCGGCGCTCGCAAGCTCGCCATTGCCGCGGACGGGAGCACCCTGGCTCCTCCGCGACCGCGGATCGACAGCACTCTCGTCAAGGCGCTCGCCCGAGCTCACAGGTGGAACAGGCTGCTCGAGAGCGGCCGATATGGCTCCGCCGCCGAGCTTGCCGCCGCCGAAAAGATCAACCCGTCCTATGTCAGCCGCGTCCTGCGGCTGACTCTGCTCGCGCCGGACATCGTCGAGGCGATCGTTGACGGGCGGCAGAACGATGGCATCGAGGCAGATATGCTGCTCCGGCCGTTCCCCGCCGAATGGGCCAAACAGCGCCAGACGCTTCCATAACCAACGTGCACATTCCATGGTGATCGGTGTCGCATCATCTATGATCGCTGCATGAAGTTGGACCAAGACCGCATCCGCGTTGTCGATCTCGAGACGGGCGGAAACGGCTCCGATGATGTCTGCGAAGTTGGGTGGCAGGATCTACGCCGGGGCGGAGATCATGTGTGGCGGCTCGAGGGCGAGCCCGGCGCTCTTCTGGTCAATCCAGGCCGGCCCATGGCGACCGACACCATAGCCGTTCACCACATTCTCGATGAGCACGTGGCGAAGGCGCCGTTCTGGAAAGAGATCGCATCAGCCGTGCTCCGTCCCGAAGGCGGCGTCGTCGCGTTCGGAGCGCATTGCGCCCAATTCGAACAACGTTACTGTCGGCCGAGCCTGACTGGCGGAACAAGCTGGATCTGCACGTGGAAGTGCGCCCTTCGCCTTTGGCCGTATCTCCCCCGGTTCTCCAATCAGATGCTCCGCTATCTCCGCACGCCGGAAGGTCTCGTCCATGAGACGGGACTGCCCGCCCATCGCGCGGGACCCGACGCCTACGTGACCGCCCACCATCTTCGCGACATGCT
Organism: Beijerinckiaceae bacterium; assembly: GCA_965198715.1. GTDB lineage: Bacteria > Pseudomonadota > Alphaproteobacteria > Rhizobiales > Beijerinckiaceae > RH-AL1. The sequence continues at coordinate 1,029,683 of CBDAPV010000001.1, read as the reverse complement.
TGCCGAAGCCTCGGTGGAGCAGCTTCTGGTATGGAGCCAGGAACCCGGGTTGCTCCCGCGCGTGCTGGCAGGACCTTCGCGCGGCCGTTCATGGGCCGACCTCGACGAGGGCGCCTTGCAGGCCTTCGCGGCCGACCGCAACATCGATGTGTGCTTCAGTGCGGAAGCCGAACTCCGCCGACGCGGCAAAGCTTCTTCCACGAAAGCTGACGATAGCCCGCGCCAGGCGAAGCTTCTCTGATCTGCTTTGAGAGCATTGGCTGATCCTCGGACCTGCCGTCCGTTCGCATGCCGATCAGCGCGAGCAGGTTCTGGTGCGAGATCGTACGCGGCCACGCCTATGTCGCATTGCCCGGCGACGGCGAGCGGCTACGGTCCGGCAGCCTTCGCGCGTTGCACCCGGTCTCTCGGACGCCGGCGGAAGGCGGGGAGACGGATCGTGGGTGGGCAAGACGAGGACGCCGGGCGCCGCAAGGTGGTGGAGTTGGTGAAGGGCATCGACTACGCGCTGTTCACGACGCAGGGCACCGCCGGCGATTCCCTCCACGCAAGACCGATGGCATTGCGCGATGTCGAGGATGACGGCACCCTCTGGTTCTTTTCCAAGAAGGACTCGCGCAAAGCCAAGGAGCTGACCATCAACCCGCAGGTGCTCGTCACCTTCGCCGATCCGAAGAAGCAGCACTTTGTGACCATCGCGGGTCGTGCCGAGATCGTGGCCGAACGCCAGAAGGTTGAGGTTATGTGGAGCGAAGTCTACCGCGCCTGGTTTCCGGACGGAGCCAGAGACGACAACGTCGTGCTGATCCGCGTCGATGCCGAGCAAGCCGAGTATTGGGACACGCCAACGAGCGCGATCGTCTACGCATTCGGATACCTGAAAGCAGTCACGACCGGCGAACCGTCGCGCGCGGGCGAGATCGGCAAGATCGAAGCGATGTAGTTCTTGGCGCGCGACGAAGCCGCAGGCCTCGCTGAAGGGCGAAGTCGGCCCAATCGGCCGCGCCATGTCGCCGACCCGCCCTCGCAACGCCGGCCGGCTCTACCGCTACTACGTCAGCCAAGCCGTGCTGAAGCAGGGACGCGACGCCTGCCCTGTCGGACGGCTGCCGGCGGCGGAGATCGAGGCTGCGGTGATCGACCAGGTGCGCGGCCTGCTGCGCACGCCGGAGATCGTGGTCGGCACCTGGCGAGCGTCGAAGCCGAAGGTCGCCGATGGCATCAGCGAGGATCAGGTGCGGCGGGCCTTGCGGGACCTCGACCCGCTCTGGGACGAGCTGTTCCCGGCCGAGCAGGCGCGCATCGTCCAGCTGCTGGTCGAGCGCATCGACGTCGGCACGCAGGGCTTCGATCTGCGGCTGCGAGTCAAAGGGCTCGCGCATCTCGCGCGGGATCTCTCCGACAGCGCCACTAAAATACGGAAGGCAGCATGAACACGCTGGCGCAGACCCTCACGGTGCGGATACCGTTCACCATCCGCAAGCGTGGCGGCCGCAAGCTTGCCATCGCCGCCGATGGCAGCAACCTGGCGCCCCCGCGACCGCGGATCGACAGCACCCTCGTCAAGGCGCTCGCCCGAGCTCACAGGTGGAACATGCTGCTGGAGGACGGTCGCTACGGCTCCGCCGCAGAGCTGGCAGCGGCAGAGAAGATCAACCCGTCCTACGTCAGCCGGATCCTGCGGCTTACTTTGCTAGCGCCGGACATCATCGAAGCAATCGTCGACGGGCGGCAGGCGGATGTCGTCGAGGCAGATTTCATGCTGAAGCCATTCCCAGCCGTTTGGGCCGAACAGCGCCAAATCTTCAATCAAAGGTACGACCGCTTCGCGCCAACTTCGGGTGTTTCCAGTTTTTGAAGGTGTACTCGGAAGCAGACGTCTGCCTTCCGTCATATGATTGCACGACGGTCGATTGAGGCGGAATAAGGCATGTAGAAATCTTTCGATTGTAGGGGAACATGGATAACAGCTGCGCAGTACCAAATTCCCGTCGTAGATTTGTTCGGAGTACCCTTTTGTGGATTTCTCTTCCATTTTAGTGGAATCGCGTCCATCTAGGAGTCGCCTGGAGGATCGCCATGGACGAGCGTCACGAACAGCGGAGTGGAATGGCAAACGAGCCAATCCTGGAGGGTCTTCACTTCACTTCCACGAGCAACCATCCTCGAATGGTTGAAGCCTTCGACCATGCCGCTGGATCGATCGCTCGACACGTCGCGGGTGGCGCCGCCGGCTGGCGCGGCACGCTGCTGAACATCCATGTCGCCCCCGCCGCGAGCTACGAGATGGAGGAGCTGAGCGAGGCGCGATGCGTGGCCGGTCGCGGCATCGTCGGGGACCGCTACTTCGAGGGTACCGGAACCTACTCGCCCAAGCCCGACGTGCGCGAGGTCACCCTGATCGAGCAGGAGGCGCTCGATGCCCTGGCGCGTAATGATCCGCCGCTCCAGGCTGCCAAGCTCAGCCTCGCGCCCGGCGACCACCGTCGCAACCTCACGGTGCGCGGCGTACCCTTGAACCACCTCGTGGGTCGGCGCTTCCGCGTCGGCGACGTGGTGCTGCGCGGTGGCCGGCTCAACTTTCCCTGCAAGTACCTCGAGGAGCTCCTCGGCCTGCCGGTGTTCCTGCCGCTCTACAACAGGTCCGGCCTGAACTGTGGCATCGAGCGGGGCGGCATCATCAGGCCTGGTGACATCATAGATTTGCTGGAGCTCGAAGAATGACCGCGCGCCTCGTCATGAAGCTGCGCGTCGAACACGCGGCCTGGACGACGCCGGACGTGCTGCACCTGACGTTCACTCATCCGCTGCGCCCGTCGCTGCCGGCGTGGACCGCCGGCGCGCACGTCGACCTCCGGCTGCCGGACGGCCGCGTCAGGCAATATTCGCTGTGCGGCGACCCCGCCGACCCCGCGCGATACGAGATCGCCATCAAGCGCGAGGACGCCGGTCGCGGAGCCTCGCGCTGGGCGCACGACACCTTGGTGCGGTCCGGCACGATCGCCCACGTCTCGGCACCCCGCAACAACTTCCCCCTCGTCGAGGGTGCGCACCGCCATGTTCTCATCGGGGGCGGGATCGGGATTACGCCGTTGATGGCGATGGCACGGGTCCTCATCGCGTCAAGCGCGGATTTCACCGTCCACGCCTGCGCGCGCTCGGCGGCGGAAGCTCCGCTGCTCGCCGAACTCGAGCATGTCTGCGGCGATCGCCTGGTCCGCTGGTTCTCGGCCGAAGGTCGTCGCTTCAAGCCCGCGATCCTGGGCGCTACCGACGAGGGCACCCACATCTACGCCTGCGGGCCCCGCACCCTGCTCGACGCGGTGAGGGAGGGCGCCCTCGCCTCGGGTTGGTCGGATGATCGGATCCATGCCGAGGTGTTCCAGGCGACGCTGGACGAGGACTTCAAGACCGAACCGTTCGACGTCCGCATCGCCTCCACCGGCGAGGTCCTGCATGTCCCGGCCGACCGCTCGATCCTCGACGTGCTTCGCTCGAGCGGTCGCACGGTCCCGTCATCGTGCGAAATGGGCGTCTGCGGATCGTGCATTTGCGGCTACCGCGACGGCACCGTCATCCACCGCGACGCGGTGATTCCGCTCGCGGAGCGCCAGGATCGCCTGGCGCCCTGCGTGTCCCGCGCCAGGGTGGCCGTCACGCTGGATCTTTGAAGCCGGCTCGAGCCATCGCGCGCGATGACGCTTGTCTACCAAGTCCCCTATGATGGATGTTTGTCTATCATGCAGGACCGCGCCCGCGGATGCGAGTAAGGAAAGAACGATGGATCTCAGACAAGTCTACCTCTTCGACCAGGAAGTCAGGAGCGAAGCGGGCCGTACGGCGACGACGCCGTCGCGCCGCGTCGCGGCCGCCGCCGTCTTCAAGAACCCGCTCGCCGGCCAGGGTGCCGTGGACGACATGGTCGCGATCGCCGAGTTATCGCTTGAGATCGGGCATCTCCTGACCAAGCGCGCTCGACGCGCTCGGACCGCTCAAGCCGACCGGCTTCGGCAAGGCGGCCATCGTCGGCACCGACGGTGACCTGGAACAGGGCCTGTGCATGATTCACGTCCGGCTCGGTCTCGCGATGCGCAAGGGCATTAAAGGCGGCCCGGCCTTGATCCCGGGGAACGCCAAGGTCAGTGCGCCGGGAACCGCCATCGACGTGATCTTCGGCGGCCTCGACACGGAATGGGACCTCGACGCCATGGATTGCATGACGATCTCGATACCCGACGCGCCGCGACGCGACGAGATCCTCCTCGTGGTGGCGTTCCTCGCCGGCAACCGCCCGAACGCCCGTACCAAGGGTGCCTCCCGCGAGGCGGTTGCGAAGCTCGTCGCCGACATGTAGACGGACGCCCCGCCTCCGGCTGGTCCTAAGCGGACCCGCCCAGGACGGCGGGGAACAGGGTGCCGTTGGCCGCTCGCGCCCGGTCGTACTCGATGATGCGGGTGGTCTCGCGCGCGACATCGGCGCCGAGCATACGTTCGAGGATGTGAAGCGTGGCATTGATGCAGAGCGATACGCCGCCGCCGGTGATGACAGCTCCGGCGTCGACGAGGTTCGCCTCGTGCGTCCGCACACCAGGGTAGTGGCGCCGCAGCACTGCCAGGGGCGGTTCTTCCGAGCCCACGACATTGCGCTTCGTCGTGGCCGGCAGACCGTCGAGGTTGCCGCTGGCCGCCAAGATCATCGCGCCCGTGCAGACCGAGGCGATCACGCCATGCGCCGCGACCTCGCGGAGGTAGCGCAGGGTTGGCTCCGCCGAGACCTGCTCAGTCCATCCGGGGCCGCCGGTGACGATGACGACCGCGCAAGGCGGAGCATCGTCGATGCCGTGGTCCGCGACGACCTTCAGGCCGTTGGATAGCACAACGACGCCAGCCTCGGGCGCGATGGTGACGATCTCGATCTCGGGCGCCACGCGTCGCGCCATGGACAGCACGCCGAACGTCGCGAGGTCGATCGGCTCGACGCCGGGGTAGATGAAGACACCGAAGCGCATCGTTTCACTCGGCGAGAGGGTCGTGCAGGGTCTCGCGGGCGCACAGCGCCGCGACCAGGGTCACGACCGCCAGGCCGATCAGCATGATCGAGACGCCCAGCGTCCCGCCGGTCCGGCCGAGCAGCCAGGTCGCCAGCAGTGGCGCAAATCCGCCGCCGATCACGGCCGAGACCTGGAACCCGAAGCTGGCCCCGGTGCAGCGGACCGGGCCTTTGAAGAGTTCGGGGAAGTAGGTGGCTTCGGGCCCGAACATCATGCCGTGACCGAGGTTCATCCCGATGATGATCGCCAGCGTGACCAGACCCGGCGCCTTGCTGTCGAGCATCCAGAAGAGCGGGAAGGCGAAGGCGATCGTGAACAGCGCGCCGGCGATGTAGAATGGGCGGCGCCCGACACGATCGGAGAGCCAGCCGAAGGCCGGGATCGTCGCGAGTTCGAGCAAGGCGCCGTAGAGGACGCCGTCGAGGATCAATGCCTTGGGGAGTTTCAGGCTCGTGGTCGCGTAGACGACGATGAAGACGGTGAGGATGTAGACCCAGGAGACTTCCGTGAGCTTGAGGCCGACGGCGGTGAGGAAGCTGCCGCGCGCCTTGAAGACGGCATCCGCGAAAGGGTTCTTCGCGAGCGTCATCGTTCGCTTCATCTCGAGGAAGACCGGCGTTTCCGCCACTCTCGCCCGCACGAAGGCGCCGAGCAGGAAGAGGACCGCGCTCAGCAGGAACGGCAGCCGCCAGCCCCAGCTCAGGAAGTCCGCCTCCGGCAGCTTCGCCACGCTCGAGACGGCGAGGGTCGACAGGACGAGACCGAGCGGAAAGCCGATCTGGACGAGGCTGCCGTAAAAGCCGCGCCGCGTCGGCGGCGCGTGCTCGATAACCATGAGCGCCGCGCCGCCCCATTCGCCGCCGAGCCCAACCCCCTGCACGATGCGCAAGGTGACGAGTAGGATCGGCGCCCAGATGCCGATGCTGGCGTAGGTCGGCAGCAGACCGATGACGAAGGTCGCCATGCCCATGATCAGGAGGGTGGCCATCAGCATCGACTTGCGGCCGAGGCGGTCGCCGAAATGCCCGAACAGCGCAGCCCCGAACGGCCGTGCGACGAAGCCCACGGCGTAGCTCCCGAGGGCGGCGAGCGTGCCGACCGTGGGATTGATGGTCGGGAAGAACAGCTTGTTGAACACCAGCGCCGCCGACGTCGCGTAGATCAGGAAATCGTACCACTCGATGATGGTGCCGATGGAACCGGCCATGACGACGGAGCGCATGGAGTGCGGGCGGATGGCAGGTGCGAACAGGGTGGCGGCGGTCATGGCCATGGGTCCCTCACGGCGATCATCTCCCATTGATGGGAAATAATTCCACTTGAGAGGAGCAAGCGTCATGCCAGCTTCGTTGACCCCGCAGATAGATCGGCGGCGAAGCGCTATCGCCGGAGCCGCGAACTATCGATGACGAGGAAGTAGACGCAGTCGCCGCGACCGACGTTGGTGAAGCAATGATTGGCGTCGGCTTGGAAGTACAAGGAATCGCCTGTTTCCAACGTCACGACCTCGGTGCCGATGACCGCCTTCAGGCGCCCGCTCTGCACGAAGATGTACTCCTCCACGCCGCGGCGATGGGCGCCGAAGTCCCCGGCGGTGCCACGCGGCGGCAGGGTGTTGATTACCCAGTCGATGCCCCGGCCCGGCAGGACCGGCGAAAGGCAGCGCCGCGTTAGGCCAGACGCCTCGTCGCGCAGGACGGGCTGACGATCCGCCTTGATCAAGAGGATCTCGCGCTCAACGGGGTGCGACATCAGCTGCGAGAACGTCACGCCCAACGCCTCGGCGAGCTTCGCCAGGACCGTCGTTGACGGAACCGCTTCGCCGCGCTCGATCTTGGAGATCATGGAGCGACTGACGCCGGACAGCTCGGCCAATTGCTCGAGGGAGAGCTGCCGCTTGCGCCGGGACGCATGTAACTCCTGGCCAATGACCCCGAGCTGCGGGTCGTCCGTCCGTCCCGTCTTGGACAAAACCCGGTCGTCGATGGACGTCATGGATGAGGCTGCTCGCTTCTGATGCATTGTTGAAGGTCATTAAGGGATTATGGCACCCTTGTCCGCCCGGTATTGACCATGCCGCAGCTGCATCGGACCATCGTCGTCGTAGCGGCGCTACCTGCCGTTTTCCGAAAGCAGCTGAGATCGGCGTACCCCCATCTGGACGAACGACGGTTATCTTGACCCGCTTGCTCTACAGCGGTCAGTCCGCTCCCGGCCAAGAGCGGCCGAACGGTTTGCGACACGAAAGGCCGTCGGTCGGCGAGCAGTCCCTTTTGACGCTCTAACGCTTTTTTCCGAGCTCTGCGGCAATGTCTTTGATCATGAGACCTGCCTTGCGGTGTGCGCTGGTGATCTGGTCGCGCGTCACTCCCCAACGCTTCATCCAGTATTCGACAGCTTTGCGCTCGGAAAGATCCAGCCGATCTTTGTCGATGAAACCGCGCTTATCTTTCAAACCTGCCACTGCGTTTATCCTCGATCAGCCGTATCTTCTCGTCACCGCGGTTCCAACCATCTGACGCCGACAGGTGCTTCTGCGCCCCAGCTAGAGGCCGCAGCCTGGAGCCTTCGACCAGCTTCGGTGGGATGCGGGAGCCGAAGAGCATGGCCGGAGAGCCGGTCTTTCTATGCTCCGTGTTACCTAGCCGATCATGGAAACCAAATCGCCGATCCCACTCGCCGTTCTCGTGGGCATACAAATGCCGGACGTCTCCGACGTCGCGCACGAAGGCAGTCTCAGGGAGCTGGAGCGTCTGGTGAGGACGCTCGGCTACGATGTTGTCGGCAGGGTGGTGCAGAAACGCGAGGGGACCGGCGCGGCCACGCTGCTGGGCAGCGGCAAGCTGGAGGAGCTGGCGGCCTTGACCGGCGGTACTGGCGTGGTCGGCTCGATGGCGCCGCCGCCGAAAGCGAAGGCCCGGCAGCGGTTCGACGGTGCCGAGGAGACCGTCGTCGCAACGGAGCCCAAACCGGACGCCTCCATCAAGCCCGGCTTCGTCATCGTCGACCACGAACTCTCGCCGAGCCAGATCCGCAACCTGGAACGGGCCACCGGCGCCCAGGTGCTGGATCGCACCGGTGTCATCGTCGAGATCTTCCATCGCCACGCCAACACCCGCGAAGCCAGGCTGCAGGTGGAAATGGCGCGCCTGAAGTACGTGGCGCCCCGCATGCGGGAGTCCTCGGCCGGCGGCGGGCGTCAGCAGGGTCCGGGTGCCGGCGAGACCGCCCTCGACCTTGATCGCCGTAAGGTTCGCGACCGGCTCGCAGAACTCAAGGAGCAGCTGGACGCGGTGCAGCGCGATGGCGACCAGCGCCGCTCCGCCCGCCGCGACCAGCTTCGCGTGGCGCTGGTCGGCTACACCAACGCCGGCAAGTCCTCCCTGATGCGGGCCCTCACCGGCAGCCAGGTGCTGGTGGAGGACAAGCTGTTCGCCACGCTCGACACGACCGTGCGTGCCCTGCAGCCGGAGACCAAGCCCCGCGTGCTCGTGTCCGATACGGTAGGCTTCATCAAGCAGCTGCCGCACGACCTCGTCGCCTCGTTCCGCTCCACCCTCGCAGAGGCCCTGGAAGCCTCGCTGCTGCTCTTCGTCGTCGACGCGTCGGATCCGACCTGGGAGGCACAGCTGGAGGTGAGCCGCGGCGTGCTGCGCGAGATCGGGGCGGATGCGGTGCCTTCTCGCCTGGTACTCAACAAGATGGATCGGGTGGATGCTGCGAATCGCACCGACCTTGTCGCCAAGCACCCCGAGGCAATCCTGCTCTCGGCGCACTCAGCCATCGACGTAAAAGCGTTGCGCGATACCATCATCTCCTTCTTCGAAGAGGCGATGGTGGAGGATGTGCTGGTCCTGCCCTACGCCAGACAGGAGCTGATCGGCGAGGTGTACGAGAGTGCGCGGGTGCTCTCCGAGACCTATGACGAAACCGGGCGCGTGCTGACCATCCGAGGCCTGCCCGGAGCCATCGCGCGGCTGCGGCGGAGCGTCGAAACGCGTTGAAGGACTGTCGACAAGCAAACTCACACGGTCTTGGTGACCAAAAGCTGACCACAACTTCGCGTGCGCCGGCATCACCTAACCCATTCTGGCTGTTCGCTTTTCCATAACGCGTACTAAATTCAAAAGTACAGAGGTTCGGAGAACGCAGGGCCCGGAGAGCGACAAACAAGCAGATTTGCTCTTACGGCAGTGCGTAGCTGACTACGCTACAAGCCTGTGATTGCTTGGCTTATTCGCCTTACACCAAGTATAGAGAATGCGCCTAATAGACGATCCGTGGCGGAGGGAAGGGCGCTGAAACGCAACGTTCTCTGGCAGGATCACCTTTCGCTTCGCTGCCGCACGATGGCGTTCGCGCTGGCTATGTCCGCTCATAGCTGAGTTACATCCTGCTCGGCTCAACATGCGCTTGCAGCTGGGTTCGGAGACAGAGAGCAGCCGTTCCGCATCGCGCCAAACTATGTCGTTCCTGGAGCCTAAGCAGACGCTGACCCTACCCATGTTCTGCTCCCGGTTGATCGATCCCGAGCGATTTCGAGGCCGGCCGTCTGAGCGCCGTTCCGTGAAAGGATGCGTTCTGAAGATGGGACGCCGATCGCTGGACATGTACACCAGCTGGCGTGCGCGACTGTCGCTGCACGTCAATTCGATCTCCATAATTGATCGTTTTGATGTCGAATGGCGCTTGGTCGAGGGCCGGCCAGCGCGCCATGTTTCTTCCACACGTCAGTCCTTGGAAGGTAACGACAATGGTCCAATTCGTACAACGAAGGTCCGCTCTGCAGGCGATGGGCTTCGGGCTCGCGGCGATCGGCGGGTCCGCCCTGGCCGCGCGGGCGGATGCGGCGACGCCGATGGGTGCGCCGGTGCTCGCCGAGGGAGCCAGCACGCTGAAGGCTCTCATGGAGCGGCTGGAGAAGGCGCCGCGGCGGCGTGATTTCAAGACCGTTCCCATGATCCTCACGAAGGAGGACGAATGGGACGCTGAAGCGATCAAGGAGGTCATGGCCTACAAGCCGGTGCCGAAACAGGTCTGGGACAACACTGCCATCGAGAGCCCCTGGCTGAACCTCATGCGCAACTCGCTCAACGCGCAGATCTGGTCGTTCAAGCACCCCGACTTTCTCGCCGTGTCGCTGACCCACGGCTCGGCCCATCTCGCCCTCTACGACGAGGCCGCGTGGGACAAGTACAAGCTCACCAAGCTCGCCGGCGACAAGTTCAAGACCAACACGCTGGTCGAGGAGAAGAAGGCTGCTTCGGCTAATACGAAGGACTACGAGGATCCCAAAGGCGTTTTCTCGCCGGACGACAATTCGATCCCGATGCTGATGCGGCGCGGCGTGGTGTTCATGTCCTGCCATAACGCCATCTGGGAACAGGCCGGCAAGCTGATCGAGGATGGCATCAACCCCGACAAGCTCAGTCACGAGCAGGTCGCCGCCGAGCTGTCCAACCACCTGCTGCCGAGTGTCGTACTCACGCCGGGTGCCGTCGCCACCATCCCCGAGCTGCAGCAGGTCGGCTTCCACTACATCAAGTAAGGACGATGAAGATGCGAAAGACCTTCGACCGGGCGCTCCTGGCGAGCGCCACGCTGCTGCTGCTCGCGATGCCGGCCCTCGCCGCCTCGCAGAGCGAAACCGAGAAGACAGGTAAGGCGATGCCGCCAGCCTACAATGAAACCCTCCTTCCGCCTTGGCAGCACGGTGCCAACAACGACGCGCTGGACCGTGGCTTCGAGTTCACCGTGCCGGAAGTCGACGACATGGCCGATTTCCACGGCAGCCTCGACGATCCCAAGCTCGTGCTCTACGTCGGCGGCAACTACTTCTTCGCCATGGCGCCGCTGGTGAAGGCGTTCGAAAGCGAGCACGTCGAATATAAGGGCAAGCTGTTCTGGGAGACGATTCCGCCGGGACTGCTCGTCAAGCAGATGGAGGCTGGCGGCACCATCACGGTCGGCAACATGACCTTCACGGCGAAGCCCGATGCCTACTTTGCCGGCTACAAGAAGGTCCAGGAGCTGGTGAAGAAGGGCAAGCTGGAAGGTCCGGCCATGCCCTACGCTACCAACACGCTGACGATCATGGTGCCAGCCGGCAACCCCGCCGGCGTCAAGAGCCTCGCGGATCTCGGCAACCCCAGCATCAAGCTGGCCATGCCCAACCCGGCCTTCGAGGGCATCGTGCGTCAGATCAAGATGAGCCTCACGAAGGCCGGCGGCGCCTCGTTGGCAAACGCCGTGTACGAGACCAAGGTGAAGGACGGCTCGACTATCCTCACCCACATCCACCATCGCCAGACACCGCTGTTCCTGATGCAGGGGATCGCCGAAGCCGGCGTGACCTGGCAGTCGGAGGCTATGTTCCAGGAACAGGCCGGGCATCCGATCACCCACGTCGACATCCCGGCCAAGGACAACGCCACCGCGATCTACGGCGGCGCGATGGTCAAGAGTGCAGCTCACCCCGAGGCGGCCAGGGCCTGGCTCGCCTTCATCGTCTCTCCGACGGCGCTGAAGATCTTCGAGAGCTACGGATTCAAGCCGTACGAGTCCAAAGGATCGTCGGCGGAGGCGCAATAGCGAAATAACCATAAAGAGGAAGCCAAGCCATGATGCCGAGGAATGTCGTTTTCAGCACCGCTCTCGTCGTGCTCGCTGTCGCGGCGGTCGGTTTGTCACGTCAGAGCCTGGCCGCGGCCGGGCCGACGCCGGTGGCCTTCGAGCCACCAGCCGAGTCTGCGATCCCGACCGGTAAGTTTGGCGACGAGGTCCGCCTTGGCGAGCAGGTCTTCCGCGAGCCGGCCGCCCATGCCGGGATATTCGTCGGCAACGACCTACGCTGCAGCAACTGCCACCTCGACGCCGGGCGCCTCGCCGGCTCCGCCCCGATGTGGGCCGCCTACGTGTCTTATCCGGCCTACCGCAAGAAGAACGACCAGGTGAACTCCTTCCAGCAGCGCCTGCAGGGCTGCTTCCGCTACAGCATGAACGGCAAGGAGCCGCCGCTCGGCGATCCCGTCCTCGTCGCCTTGGAAAGCTACTCGTACTTCTTGGCCAAGGGGCTGCCTGTCGGAGAGAAGCCGGCCGGCCGGGGTTTCCCCGAAGTGCCGAAGCCGGAGATGGCCCCGGACTACCATCGTGGTGCGGGCGTTTACGCACAGAATTGCGCCGCCTGCCACGGCGCCGACGGCCTGGGTCAGAAGTCCGAAGGCAAGGTGGTGTTCCCGCCGCTCTGGGGTGCGCGTTCCTACAATTGGGGAGCCGGCATGGCTTCGGTCAAGAACGCCGCCGGTTTCATCAAGGCCAACATGCCGCTCGGCCTCGCCGGTTCGCTGACGGCGCAGCAGGCCTGGGACGTCGCCGACTATGTCGACAGTCAGGTGCGCCCACAGGATCCGCGCTTCACCGGTACCGTCGCGGAGACTCGCAAGAAGTTTCATGACAACGCCTTTTCGATGTACGGCCAGACCGTGGACGGCAAGGTCCTCGGGGATCCTGCGGTGACGCCAGCCGCCGGCACGATTCCGGCAGTTGCCGACGCGAAATGAGTAGCCGAAAAACGACGCAGCCCGTGAACCATCACGAAGCGAGCCTGTCGCGCCTTTCTACGTGGCGTCCGGCAGGTGGCGGTGTGACGAGCACGCAAGCGAGCATCGCGAGCGTCAGCGCCCAGGTCGCTCAAGCCGAGGCCGCCGGCAAAGCTGCCAGCCACAGGCGTCCATGGCTTGGGTCTTTGGACACGGAGCCTGAGTCCGAGAAGGGCGCAGAGCGCCCGGTGCCGTCGCACCTTGAGAATACGTTCCGGACGTGCCACGTTCCGACCCGAAGAAGGGCTTCGCGATGCGGCTTCTACGCTGCCTGATCATGATCCTGGCGACACTGTCGATGGCGGGCTTTGCCGCGTCGGCGACTGTCGACCATGGCCATGCCATGCACGTCGCAGCCCAGCATCACGATCATCGTCACGCAGACGTCGCTTCGACTCACGTCGGAGACGGGTCGGCACCCTGTGCGGGCCACCACGGTTCGAAGGCGCATCACGACGGCAAGTGCTGCGGAATGGCCTGTTGCGGGCCGTCATGCGTGTCCCCCGCGACGCCTACCGCCGCCAACTTCCGCTCGTCCTCCACGATCGTGAGCAGAGGCATTCCATCCGCCGACGCGCTGGCTGACGGCACGCCGTATTCCCTTCCCGCCCGGACGCAGACGCGCCAGGTCGTGATCACCGCCCGGCGCGACACGGTGTCGATGGCGACCCTCAACGATGTCCTAGGTGGCCGCGCGGCGCGGGTGAAGCAGTTCATCCTGCGCCAGGGCACGGGCGACGAGCACGACGCCATCGAGGTGACGTTCACGCGCCTGACCCGCGAGGCCACCGACGACCTCGTGGCGAAACTGCGCGCGACGCCGGGAGTCATCGAGATCGAGGCGAGTTGATGACATCGGTGACGATCTCGACCTTTTTGGCACCGGCCTTTCTCTTCGCCGATTTGGGCGCGCAAACGAAGAGTAGCTCTGAAATTTAAGGGATCGGTCCAGACGCAAACCGACTCTGACGAGCTCAGCAGGGAGCAAACGCAACGCCTGCGAGCCCGATCTTCTTACAGCGTGGTTTTCGCTTTGGCCGAGCCAGCGCCTCCCTCGCGTAGAATAGGGCGCAAGAACAAGACCATCGGGATGATGGCAACCGCGGTGAGTGCCGCGGCTTCGACGCCGATCGGCCTACCAAGATGGTCGGCGATCACGCCGTAGCCGATCGGCGCCAAGCCTCCGGCCCCGATTACGCCGGTGTAGAACAGCGCGAAGGCCCGTCCGATCTGGCCTTTGCGCGCCAGTTCCGGGACCGTCCCGTAGAGGACGGACGACGTGCCGTTGAGTACGACGCCGAGGAGCGGCAGGAGGACCATCGCCGGCACCAAGGGCAGCATCAGCGTCGCCACCATGAACAGCGCCGTCATCGCTTCCGTGACGATCACGCTCCAGACCACGCCAACACGCTGACCGAGCCAGCCGCAGCTTGCCTTGCCCAGCGCTCCTCCCGCGAACAGGAGGGCGAGAGCAAGGCCGACACTCGCCTCCCGGCCACCCTTGGCGTGGATGAGGAAGGGGAGGAAGAGCAGGTAGCCCATGCGCGTGGCGGTATCGAAGGCGCCGATCGCAACGAGCAGGTTGAAGCCGCGGCCGTCCTGTTCCTCGGCGTCTGCCTCCTTCGTGGAGGGGGCTACGACCGGCTGCCGCGGCACGAGGGCAAGCAGCGCCAGGGCTGTCGCCAGACCGACCAGCGCCATGGCCCCGACGACCGGCCGCCAAGCGACGAAAGGCAGGAGCAGCGCGACGATCGCCGGAAAGGTCGCTTTCCCCAGATCGCCAGCGAAATTGTAGATGCCGAGCGGCCCCCGCGATTGCGCCCCATAGGTGCTGGTGACGAGAAGGGAGGCACGCGGGTGCTGAACGCTCGACCCGATCCCGGCCAGGACGAGACCGGAGCAGAGACCCGAAAATCCAAGTGGCAGAGCCATGACGAGGTACCCGGCCGCAGCGACGAAGGTCGCGAGAGCCAAGGCGGCACGGGGGCTGAGCTTCGCGGCGAGCCTGTCGACGGGGATCTGCAAGCCGCCCATTGTGCCGTAGTAGAGCGCCCGCACCAGCGCCAAGCCTGCATAGGACAGGCCGAACTCCGACTGCCATATCGGCAGGAGAGCGTAGAGCTGGTCCGTGTAGCCGTCGTGCAGGACATGGGCGAGGCAGGCGCCGAGGAGATTGCGCCGCTTCGGCGACAACGCACCACGCTCTTCGTCCCGTGCCCAATCCGCGATGGCCGTGCTCGACGTCGTCAGCTTCCGTTCCTCCCTGAACGCACGCTATGCTCGTCAGGTCTCGTCGAATAGACCGGCTCTTCTCACAGGTATCGCTCGTTTTCCTCACAGGTCGCATGCGTGCTCTTCCTCCGCTCAACGCCCTGCGCATCTTTGAGGTCGCCGCTCGGACCGGCACCTACGTCGGCGCCGCGGCCGAGCTCGGCCTGACCCATGGTGCTATCAGCCGACAGATCGCGGCGCTCGAAGTCTGGCTTGGACAGCGCCTTTTCGTGCGAGTGGGCCGGCGCATGGTGCCGACGCCCGCGGCGGAGGCGTTCGCCGCGGAGGTCAGCTTGTCCTTCGACCGGTTGATCCTTGCCGCGGACGCCTGCGGTCGCTCCGACGCGCAGCGCGTGCTGCGGGTAAGCGCACCCACGACCTTCGCGATGCGCTGGCTGATCCCGCGCCTGGACCGCTTTCACGCCGCCCGGCCGGAAGCGGAGGTGATCGTTGCGACGGCGACCACGCTGCAGGACCAGCTGCGCGGCGGCTTCGAGCTCGCGGTCCGGCGCGAACCAAGACTTGGCGGAGCGGGTCAAGCGTGGGGACCGTACCGGGCCGTGCGTTTCCTCGACGAAGCTGACACGCTCGTCGTCGGTCCCGCCCTCTTGGCGCGCAGGCCCCTGCACGAACCGAGCGACCTCGCCAGCCATGTCCTGCTCGCGAGCGAAACGCGGCCCGGAGATTGGACCGACTGGCTCGAGGTGGCGGGCCTCCCGCAGCAAACGGGACGTCGACGCCTGTTCGATCATTTCTTCGTCACCCTGCAGGCGGTCAAGGACGGTCTCGGGGTCGGGGTCGGCCCCTTCCCGGTGCTCGCCGTCGACCTGGCGGATCATCATCTCATCGTGCCGTTCCCGGCGATCACCGTCCCGCGGCCCGGCTATGTCGCGCTCGTGCCCAACGACGCGAACAAGACGCCAACGCTCGCCGCGTTCGTGGAAGGGTTGGTTGAAGAAGGTGGGGAAACTGCCCGATCTCTACGCGCCTAACGATGGCGAATTGGGCAGGTCGATCGAGCCAAGCTATCGGTCGGCACTGCGCCAGGACGGTTTTTGCAGCTCCGCGGCGCGCGTCTAGGAAGCAGACGTTTATGGATTGCTCCTTCAAGGTAGGCCCTGACGAGCTGGCGAGTATCACCCGGAGATCAGGTCCTTGATCCGGCTGGCCAACGTCTCCATCGCGAACGGCTTGGTCAGCACGTGCATGCCGGGATCGAGGTGGCTGTGGCTCAGGACCGCGTTCTCGGCGTAGCCGGTGATGAAGGGGACCTTCAACTTCGGTCGCGCGATCCTCGCGGCATCGGCGACCTGTCGGCCGTTCATGCCGCCGGGTAGTCCCACGTCGGTCACTAGCAGGTCGATGCGGACATCCTCGGCGCTCGTGGCGTTCCCGCAGACGAGCCTATGGCCGCCGAGGATCCACACGTCGCCCAGGCGGCTCACAGGGTCTGCCGGCGCTTCTGGCGCGTCGTCGGGTCGGTCAGCCCGGCCGGAGGCTCCATGGTCAGCGTGGCGATCTCGTCGAGCGAGAAGCCGGTCATGCCGAGGTCGAAATCGAGCGCCTGCAGCTCCGCCAACTCGATCTTGAGCAGCGCGTCATCCCAGCCCGCGTTGAGAGCCAATTTGTTGTCGGCGATAACGTATAGCGTCGCTCACGACATCGACTTGCTCGCTTTCCTTAAGTGTCAATGGCTCGACGTGGTAGCGGCTGCCTTACAGGCTGACGAGGCACGCCGAGAGGATCAGGGCGATGCTCGATCGAAGGACGTTCCTGCCGGCGGGCGCGCTCAGCATCCTCAGGGGCGCCGGCGACAAGGAGGGCGCGGTCGCCGCCTACCTGCGCCGCGCCGAGCTCGGCCAGGGCTGGATCGGTGTGTCCCGGATTGGATGCCACCTCCGATCGCGCTCAACATGGTCGCTCCGCCGGGAAGCTGACCACTTGTGACTGCGTCGTCGGTCGGGTCTTAGATAAGGCCCTGACCTCAGTTCCCCTGCCGAGATCACTGACGCATCGAACGTCGGCTTGCCGGCATGAATGAGGTCGGCGCCGGACGGCGCCTTCGAGGCTTCCGAACTTCGCGATCTTGATCGAGCCTTCGCGCGCATGCGGCGCGCGGTGGCGCTCGTTCCGTCGATGGACGAGCGGCTTAGCATGTTCCTCCTGGACGGCTTCGAAGGTAGCGGAACGGCCGCGGCGATCGTCGATCGGCACGCGACGCTTCTGCAGCTCAATTCATCGGCAGAAAGCTTGATGCCGAAAGCCTTCAGGGTACGACATGGCCGTCTGCGAACGGTCGAGGAGAAATATGCCGCTGTCTGGGAAGCGTTCCTCCATCGGCTCACGAACGTCGGAGCTGGTGTCGAGCGCATACCGGACCCATTGCTCCTTTCCTCGGCGCAGGGCACCCAGATCGTTGTTCGCGGACTCCCGCTGCCGGCCAACGCCGACGACCTGTTCAAGCGTGCCGCGGCCGTAATCGTTCTTGATGTGCTCGTTCGGAAGCCCGCGACTCCGGACGTTCTCCGATCCGTCTTTGGACTCACCTCCGCCGAAGCGCGCCTGGCGTTCGAGCTTGCCACGTGCTGCGATCTAGCGGCCGCTGGCAAGGCAGTCGGTATCAGCCACGAGACCGCGCGCTCTCACCTCAAGGCGATCTTCGCCAAAACGCAATCCGGCAACCAAGCTGAATGTATCGTCAAGCTGACGGGATTTCGTTGAGCTTACGGAGCGGATGCCAAGAGAACGTCCGGCGCCGCGATGTCCAAGCCATGCAGCATGGCGGCCGCAGCAGCGATATACAGCAGGAGAAGCGCGATCAGCACCGGTCTGGGCACTCCGGTGCGAGCTTCCGTCGCGTTACGGCTTGGGAGGTTGGTGGGCATGAGCGCCTCCTCTGTGAAGACTACCCTGTCCTGCATACGAGAACTTACGCCTCACCCGATTGGGTGAGGCGTCGAGCAAAGCGGCAAAGATTATAAATCTGAAGTTGCGTCACCAGTACTGACCCTGGAAGGTCCCCTATCGGTAGAGTGAACGAAGGAGCTGTACGACAGCCTTTGGCGCAGTGCCGACCACCGCTCTACGACGTAAGCTGGCGCTGACCGGTCTTTGCAATCGCGGTAATCGAGCGGCGTTCTAAAGCTCCACCACGAGTCGATCAGCAAGCCGAAACCATGCAGACGGGTGGCCCCCTCCGCGTCGGCACGCTAACGATCTCCAGGTGAGAGACCTGCTTGCCTTGAAGCTCTACACGCGGGTGGCTCGCCTCGGCAGCTTCTCCGCCGCCGCTCGCGAACTCGGGCTGTCCCAATCGCAGGCGTCGCGCATCATCTCCGATCTCGAGGCGGAGCTCGGATCGCGCCTCCTGTCACGGACGACGCGGGCCGTCGTCCCGAACGACGCAGGAGCGGATTACCTCGCGCGCATCGAGCCGATCCTCGATGCGCTCGACGAGGCGGATCAAAGCATTCGCGGCGGAAGCGAGCTTCGAGGTGTACTTCGTGTCGGTATGCCGACCAGCTTCGCCCTGCGCGACGTGATCCCGCGTCTTCCGGCGTTCACCGACAAGCATCCGCATATCCAGCTTCAGATAATGATGGAGGACAAACGGCAGGACCTGGTCCGCGAGGCCGTCGACGTGGCCATCCGGGTCGGCAAGCTGACGGACTCGAGTGCGACCGCCCGGCTGATCGCCGTGACGCATCGCATCGTCATCGCGGCGCCCCGGTACCTCGCTCGCCTCGGAACTCCCTCCCGCCCGGCCGATCTGACCGCCCATCGGATCGTCGGCGGTCCTGCGTCGGCGGCGGCGAACGCCTGGACGTTCGAGCGCGACGGCACGAGCGAGACGATCGACCTCGAGCCGCATGTGTTGTTCAGCGACAACGAAGGCGCGATCGCCGCGGCCGTCGCCGGACTCGGCATCACCTCGACTACAGAATGGTCGTGCCGTCGCGAGACAACCAATGGCTCGCTCGTCCGGATCCTCGCTCCCTGGACGATGTCCGACATCACGGTCCACGCCTATTTCCCAATGGGGCGCGGGACCCGGGCGGCGGCGAGGGCCTTCATCGACTATCTCGTCGATGAGCTTAAGAACGATACAGATCATCCCGTAAACGGCGGCATTGATGCGAGGCGTACATAGAAGAAAGCGAAATTCCTCGGCTACCGGGCGAGCGCCACTAGGATCACTTTTCAACCCAAGGAAGCGCGATTGGCTTCTCTCGGGTGGTCAACATGATCAAGACAGCAGCCTTCTCCCTCCTCAGCGCCATGACGTTCACCGCGACCGTCCAGGTCCATCCGCCGGTCGATCATCCCTCGCGCCTTCAGCCCGCGATCACACTCCATGTACACCCGGTCGTGACGGACGATCGCGCGAACGCGATCGAGACGATCGCCGTCTACTATTCACCGCTCGAGTCCACGAAGGTGACGAGGCTGGTCGGCTTCGGCATGGCCTACCACATGGCCATCGTCTACACGGACCGCGCCGGAAACAGCTACGGCGCAAGCTCGGGCCCTTCGGACAACGCCAGCCCGCAGACGCCTGCCAACGCCCTCAAGGCAATCGTCTTCATGGCCGACCAACAGCCCTCCAGCTTCGGCACGCTGGTGGCGGATCCGTCGAACGACCACGTCTTCATCGAAGGCCACGCCGAGGATTACTACACGAAGGACCGCGAGGGTCGGGCCTATCCCCACTCCCTCGTCACGCGAGGCAAGGACCTCTCGGCCAGCTGGGCTTCGATCCTTCGGACCTACGCCGACGTCGATCGGCTCGCCCTGACCTATTCGCCGACGAGCCAGAACTCGAACAGCCTCGCCGGAACGGCGCTGCGCAGGGCCGGTCTCGCCCCGGCCTTCTCGAGCGCCACCGTCTTTGCCCCCGGTCTGTTCACGCAGCTGCCTACAGGCTGATCTCACTATGTCGCACAAGGTGGTTGGTAAGATCACAAGCTAGACTTTCCTATAGCCTCCGCGAAGTCATGCGCACGAAAAATCGACAGGGGCTCAAGAGCGCTGGTGGCCGCGGAGATGCTGTCGTGAGGCGCCTCGTCGATTGTGGGATCGCGTCCCGCGCCGGAGCCGCCGTCCTGAGCCTGCCAATCCTGCCTTCATGCTGGTCGCCCCCGGCGACCTGCATGCCCAGGCCGCGTCCGACGCCGCCCGGCCGCAGGCTCCGTCAGCCCTGGCGCCGGTGCCGACGACGAAAGTCTTCCATCGGCAGCTGCACCGCCAAGACAACGCCTGCGTCGTGGCGTCCGGTCCTGCCCGCCGAGGTGCGCGCGACGGTGCGCCTCTACCTCGCCGGCAAGATCGACCAGTGGTTCGTCAAGCAGGACCAGAGCGGCGTCGTCTTCCTCATGAACGTCACCGATCCCGCGGAAGCCCGCGCTCTCCTCGAGAAGGCGACCCCGCGTCAAGGCCGAACCTTGAACCGCGGCTCCAACACCTGGAACGCGGCCATGCCGACGACCATGGCCGCGACGAAGGCGAGGGTGGGCGCGAGGCCGAGGGCCAGGTCCGCCACCGCCGGACCGGGGCAAAGCCCGGACAGCCCCCAACCGACGCCGAAGATCGCCGCGCCCCCGACGAGACGGGCATTGATCCGGCGGTTCGTCGGCAGGTCGTAGGCGTCTGTCAGCACCGGCCTCTTCAGGCGGCGCGCCAGCCTCACGCCGAGGAAGGACGCGACCACGGCTCCCGCCAGGACGAAGGCGAGGCTCGGATCCCAGGGTCCGAACACGTCGAGGAAGGCGCGCACTCGCGTCGGGTCGAGCATGCCGGAGACCGCGAGGCCAAAACCGAAGAGCGAGCCGCAGGCGAGCGCGGCGACGGGCCGGAGCATCGGCAGCATCAGGCCAAGCCACGCATGATCGCCACGGTGGCGATGGCCGCGAGCATGAACGTCGCGACGGCGACGGCGGAGCGCGGCGATAGGCGGGCGAGGCCGCACACGCCGTGCCCGCTGGTGCAACCGGAGCCGAGCCGCGTGCCGAAGCCGACGAGCAGGCCGGCCGCGACGAAGAGCGCGAGCGAGCCGTGGGTGCGCACGAGCGGCCAGCCGTGAAACGCGGCGCGAAACAGCACCGGACCCAGGACAAGGCCCGCCACGAACAGCAGGTTCGAGAGCCAGCGCGACGACGGCGCTCGCATGAGGCCGGCGACGATGCCGCTGATGCCGGCGACGCGCCCGTCGAGGAGCAGGAACAGCGCGCTCGATAGCCCGATCAGGACGCCTCCGAGCGTGGCGCCGAGGTAGGTGGGGATCATGGGGCCTCGCCGTCGACGTGCGCGTACACGACACCGCCGCGATCTTGTCCGTCAAGGTCTGGTCCTCATCGCGGGGTTCGAGAAGATCAGCGTCAAGAACGTGAGCTGGACGCCCATGGCGGCGAGGACGTCCTCGCACCGCTCCGCGAGCCGGCAGATGTCGATCAATTCGCCCGCAATGCTGGTGCCGTCGGGCGTGCATCGTCGCGGACAGATTGCTCGCCTCGACGATCGCCTTGATCTCGCGCACGTAGCGCGACACCGAAGGTCTTACGCCCATCGGCACGATGCACAGGTCCGCCGCCACCTTCATGGCCTTCTCCCCAGACGTCGAACGTCATCTGCGGTTTGCCGTCCGGAGGCAGGCTCAGCGACGACAGGCTGACGCCGAGCAACCTGACGCTGCGCCGCACCGGCATCTCCGCCCGCAGCAGCGCGAGGCTGACCGCCTCCAGCGCGTCGCGGCCGTCGATGGTCGCTGAGACCGACCTCGACCGCGTGATGATCGTGAAGTCCGAGAACTTGACCTTCAGGGTCACGGTGCGCCCGCGCGTGCCGTTGGCCTCGCAGTGCCGCCAGACCTTGTCGAGGATCGGCTGCAGGGCCTCGCGCATCGGCTCGTAGTCGAAGAGGTCTTCGGCGAAGGTGTTCTCGGCGCCCACCGACTTGCGGATGCGGTTGGCCCGGACCGGACGATGGTCGATGCCCCTGGCGATGCCGAAGTAGTACGCGCCCGCCTTGCCGAAGTGCTCCTGAAGGAAAGTGAGCGAGCGCTCGCGCAGATCGGCGCCGGTGGCGATGCCGAGGCGCAGCATCTTGGCCTCGGTGGCCGGGCCGATGCCATGGAAGCGGCCGATCGGCAGGCCCTCCACGAAGGCCGCGCCTCTGTCCGGCGGTATGACGAATAGCCCGTTGGGCTTGCGCTGGTCGGAAGCGAGCTTGGCGAGGAATTTGTTGTACGACACTCCGGCCGAGGCGGTGAGCCCCGTCGCCTCTCGGATCCTGGCCCTGATCGCCTTGGCGATGTCGGTGGCGAGCGCGATGCCCTGCAGGTTCTCGGTGACATCGAGGTAGGCCTCGTCGAGCGAGAGCGGCTCGATGATCGGCGTGTGCTCGGCGAAGATGGCGCGGATCTGCAGCGACACCGCCTTGTAGACCTCGAATCGCGGCTTAACGAACACGAGGTCCGGGCACTTCCGACGTGCCGTGACCGAGGGCATCGCCGAGCGTACGCCGAAGACCCTCGCCTCGTAGCTCGCCGCCGCGACCACGCCGCGTTCGCGGGAGCCGCCGACCGCCACGGGCCGGCCGCGAAGGCCGGGATCGTCGCGCTGTTCCACCGAGGCGAAGAAGGCGTCCATGTCGACGTGGATGATCTTGCGGACGCGCTCCGGCTCGGCCGCAATGATGAGCTCGGAATGCTCCAGTGTCGCGTCATCCTGCACGATCGCGATCACCTCGTTTCAAGCTTCTGCTGGCGCTTGCGGTCTGCAGCGTGTTCTGCCTATGTTCTACGAACATCGAGCGAAGATGGGAAGCGGACCATGGTGACGACCTACATCATCCTGCCCTTCGTCGTCGGCAAGCGCGGCGGCAAGCTGGTGCCATGTCACCACAGAAGGCGAAGGACGCGACGCGCGCCATTGCCGCTGCCGAGCGCATGGCCGGACATTACGCCGGCCTCGTTGTGCTGGAGGAAAGCTCTGACCCGGAGCAGGACATCTACGCCGAGCCGCGCCTGCTGCGGTCCATCGGCAACGTGCCCGCCGACATGGTCGAGTCCCTCGCGGCCTGACGCGGCCAGACCTTCGGCTTCAGACCTTCAGCATTAGGACAGATCGGAGAGGCGCGTGCACATCGCCGCTATAAGCTTCAGCTCGCCCATGCCCTTGCCGCTGCTCGCACGTGCTGTGCGCGCCGGCTTTCCGAGCCGGCCGACGACTTTGTCGAGGAGGAGATCGACCTCCAGCGCCTGCTGGTCACCAACCGCGCCGCGACCTTCCTGGTGCGGGTCGCCGGCGACAGCATGGTCGGCAAGGGCCTCTTCGACGGCGACCTCGCCATCGTTGACCGCTCGCTGACGCCGCAGGACGGTGACGTGGTGGTCGTCGACGTCGACGGCGAGCGCTCCTTCAAGGTCTGGGGCCGGCAGGGCGCCCGCGCGACGCTGTCCTTCGCCAACCCGCGCTATCGAGCCTACAGGCTCGATGCCGAGGCGCTCGTCGAGGTCTGGGGGGTGGTGTCGGGCAGCGTGAACCCGCGCCGCCGCGCCGTGCGGGGGTGAGTCAAGGCGACAGGCCGAGGTCGCTCGCGCTGATCGACGGCAACAGCTTCTACTGCTCCTGCGAGCGCGTCTTCGATCCACGGCTCAAGACCGTGCCCGTGATCGTGCTGTCCAACAACGACGGCTTCTGTAATCGGGCCTTCGTCGTCAAGCTCTTTTCTCCCGCCGCCTCCGGCACGAGGCGGGATGCATGTGACCTTCGATCTTGTGTTATTGGCCAGCGACCTGAAAGTCGAAGCTACTGTTGCCACTTAAATCAAACTCGTAAACTAGACTTTCAAAACGCTGATGGTCAGACATGTCTCTAATTGCGGAGATGGCGATATCGCTTCTGTAGCCACGTGGGTAATCGAAGACTGAGAGGGCGATCACGCTTGAAGCTTCACCTGCAATGATCTTGGACGTGCTAGTTTCAAATAGGCGGTAGAAGCGAACTGCCCGTGGGTCCGACGACGTTGTTTCAACAAGCCTGAAAGAGCCGTCAGACTGCAACTCGGGAGACGACCAATCGGCATCTGCCGTCGCTGCTTGGAGCGTCCTGGTGGCATAGTCGATCTGTAAGGAAGAGACATATAGACCGAACCCACGCGCTACAATTCTCGGTTCGATCCAGTCGAGATGACCTAAGTCCTTATCGACCAACCGACCTACCAGGAGGATACCTGTCTTACGCGTCCAAAAGCGCCCGCTCCATAGCCAACTATTTAACTCCTGGAAAGCCGGAGAGATCGGTTGTCCAAGTTGCTGCGGCGTCTTGATCCAAAACCAGTAATCTCCTGCTTCAAAGCTACAGGTGCAATTTCGACCCACTGGATCACCGTAACAAATGGGTTCTCTGGCCATCTCTCTACTAATGCTAAATGCGTCAAAGCACCGATCTACTATATGTCTGTAGATAGTACCTGGTGTTGGCACCCAACGACCCATCAGACAATACCCTGGCCTTTGCACGTCAGTAACGTAGCACGAAAGGTGGCTTGTGCGTCTACCTGCCTATAAGCCGCCGGACCACTCTCGACCGACCGACGCAACGAGGCGAGCGACTTCATGCACCGTCACGATGGTGACGGCGTTCCTGCAACCTGTTCGTACCCACGGGGCTCTTGGCTTCTGTCCGTAGTCGGCTCGGGGCCGCCACATGATCGCGTTCCGATGAGAGACGAGCCTATATGCGACAGCGGGCTTGGCTTGCGCCAGCACACCCGTCATTCCGGCTTCACCTCTCGCCCCGTCCCCGTGAGGACGACACATCGAGACCAGGTCGCCCCGGTCCCAATTCCTTGAAGCTGCGGTCGCGGACCGATATTGCACGCGAGATCAAGGCTATCACCGTGTCCACCACCTTGGGCCGCTATGCGGTCGCGAGCGATGAAGGCGACATCTACTTCGTCGGCGATGCCACTGTGCGAGAGAAAATCAACGGGGCTGGAATCGCCAGTCCAGACGCGACAGGCTTAGGCGGCATTCTCGCGCTCCAACAGGTTGATACGGGCCTCATTGCCGCCGGTCAAGGCGCGCAGGCCTACCAACGGACCGGTTTCGGGCACTGGGATCGTATGATCGTCGGTGGGCCGGCGGCCGCTAAATCTAAACCTGACGCGTTCACCGCAGTCAGGGCTTCGTCCGGACAAGACATCTACATCCTGGGTTTCGAGGCTCCCGAGGCCAAGACGCTTGATCCGGATCGGGAGCAGAAGCTTCTGGAGGCTGGCGATTGGGACGATATCTTCGCTGCGCATGATCTGACAGCGGAAACGCGCCACAAGGTCGATCAGGGCCGCGTCTTTCACTTCGATGGTAGTACGTGGCGGCGGCTTGATCTTCCCGGCAGCGACGTCATCAAAGACGCGTTTATCGAGACACCTGACAAGGTCTGGCTCGTCGGCACGGGCGGAACGCTTTTGGTTGGTAATGCTCGCACCGGGTTTCGTCGCGTTGACCTTGCGGGCTTCAGCGCGACGTTTCTTTCAATCACGAAGATAAGCGATATCTACGTTCTCGCCTCGGACTATGCACTGCATACCTTTGATGGCCATCGGCTTACGCCGTTGAAGCCACGCCTGCGCAAGGCACCGCCGAACCCATTCAGGGTCCAGGCGATCGGCGACATGATGTTTTACTTCGACTATAAACAGGGCGTCCACCGCTACGACGGCACGACATGGACACCGATCCCGATCCCGCTCGACCTGTTGAAGCGGACGTTCACCGGTCTGCCCAGGCAGACGACGACTCCGTAATTGGATCGGGATCGGCTGGATCGATGAGGCGCGCAGCCTCGACACCGAACCGCTGCCCGCACCCCGTATCGAGCATCCGGATGATCCGATCACGGGCTGGAACCGCGGGGACCATGTCCCGCAGGGCCTCGCGCCGATCCCCCCCGTTCTGGGAGGTGCGCCGCCGGCACGCCGGGACGATGGACGACGTCTGGCTCGCCGAGCGCCATCCGCTCTCGCCCGAAGACTTCGACTTCCGTTTCTGGCAGAGCGCCACGCCCGATTGCGTGACCGAACGCTGGCTCTCGGGCAGCGAGATCGTCACGCTGACGAACCTCCACCGCGAGCATCCGCTCATGCGCGTCGCTCTGCCGGGCGTCGAGCTGAAGGTGACGCTGGTCCGGCGCGGCCGTCCGGACGAGGTCGCTCCGGCCGTGCTCGACGGTGTGCATTTCGATTTTCGCGATGGATCTGACGCCGTCGCGCTGACGTGGCGCGCCAGTTTCCCCTGGCCCGACGGTGTCGGCGACGTCCACCTCAAGGGAGGCGCGCGTGGCTGAGGGCACGCCCGTTCCGGGCTATCTCACGATCACGCCCGGCGGGCCCGACACGCCCACCCTCGGTCCCGGCGGCAGCTCGACCGCGCAGAGCTATTTCGCGCAAAAGGCCAAGGAGGATGCGGCAACAGGCAGCCCTGCGCCCGCCACCGCCGATCCCGCGCCGCCGATCGGCCTGCGGGATTCCCACAAGGGCAAGATCATCGCGATCGCGCCAGACGTGAAATTCGTGGGCGCGCGGGGACAGAACCCGACGCCGTTCATCACCCGCGCCTATACCGACGACCAGCCCGAACACTATTCGCCCGACGTCCGCTACGAGGGCGACAGGGCGATGCGGTTCAACTCCGACGTGTCGAAGAC
Source organism: Beijerinckiaceae bacterium (assembly GCA_965198715.1). Taxonomy (GTDB): domain Bacteria; phylum Pseudomonadota; class Alphaproteobacteria; order Rhizobiales; family Beijerinckiaceae; genus RH-AL1. The sequence continues at coordinate 1,003,058 of CBDAPV010000001.1, read as the reverse complement.
CTACGGTGGTCAGCCCGGAACGGGCCGCGGCGTCAAGTCCGACACCTACATGGACCGGACGTTTCCGCAGACCCATTCGACCAACGTGCGCATCAACGGGTCGCCGGCGATGCGCAAGGGCGATCTGTTCGACCACAACGGCAGCAGTCCCGAAAACGCCAATACCATCGCCAAGGCGCAGCATCCCGGGCCGGCAGATGCGAAAGCGGCGCCCAAGCCGAACTTCTGGACCAGGGTCTGGGGCGGCGCCCGCGTGGTCGGCGGCGTCATCGAGGGCGCGGGTGCCGCGGCGGTCTTCACCGGCGGCACGGCGGCTGATGCGACCGGAGTCGGCGCGGTCGTGGGCGTCCCCGCGCAGATCGGCGCGGTGGCGGTGGGCGCCAATGCGGTGGACAATGTCCAGACCGGATTGCGGGAGCTCTGGTACGGCACGCCACAGGAGACGCTGGGCCAGATGGGCGCGGGCGCGGTGGCCAAGGGGCTCGGCGCCTCGCAGGGGACGGTCGAGGCCACGAAAGAGGCGGTGGGCGCCGGCCAGGGGTTGATTGGTGGCGGCGGCGGCGCCGCCAGCGAAGCCTCGACGATCGGACGGGAGTTGTCCGAGGCGCAGCGGCTGGAGAAACTCGCCAAGGACGCCAAGGAAGCTCGGGATGCGAAAAAGGCGGAGGAGGTTGCGGAGGACGGCTCCGGCGGCGTTAGGGTCGCGAAGAAGCGGTTCAAGAATCCTTGCAAACATCTGGCTAAGGGTGACCCCAACGGCAAAGGCAAGTACCGAGGTGGTTCGTACAGCGGTGCGCCCGGCAGTGACGCTGCGAAAATACAATCTCATCATTCGCCGGCCGACAGCGCCTACGACACGCTTCCTAGCGGGCAGAAGCCGGCCATGCAAATGGACACGGGCGATCACCAACTAACGGCAAGTCACGGTTGGCAGGGCTTGGACGGAGCGGATTATCGCCAGACGCAGAGCGATCTTATCGCTTCGGGTCAAAGCAGGAGTGCTACGGCAATGGATGTGCAGGATGCTCGTGAGATCGCGCGGGCGCAAGGCGACCCACGAAAATACAATACGGCCATGCTCGAGATGCTCAAATACAGAAAATGCCTGGAAGCACATGGGCTGATATAAGGATTACCATGCCAATCATTCAGCCTTTGATCGCGGTTGACGATCTTCACTTTGGGATGTCCAAGGAAGACATCGATCGTAAGCTTGGACCGCCGAAGATGGTCCGAAGAACTCCACGCGGAGAATCGAGCGAGACGAGAACAACGTCTTTGCCGCGGGTCTCGATCGCCGACGGGCGGCTTGTCGAATTAAGTTACTTACCAGTCGCGGGGCCACTCTTGCTTGATGAGCGAGACCTGTTTTCTGGGGGCCGAATGGACGCGTTGCGCTTAATTCAAACGACCTACGGTTCTCTTGCGGTCCACGTCGGTTTCGTCGTGAGCCGAGCGGCTGGCTTGGCGCTGACAGGGTTCCATGATGGTGATGTTGCTCAAACAGCGGTGACTGTCTTTCCTGAGGGGCGGTGGGACCGATTCCTGCCTCAACTGAAGGCGTTTGTTTGTCCGTGAGAGCCTGTTTGAGAATGGCGTTGCCGCGGTTTTCGTAGCGTGATTCAAGCTTGTGATGTGGACATCAGCAAGCCGCGGTCGGATGGCCGAGATCGCCAAGAAGACCAAGCGTTATCCGACCGACCTTACCGATGAGGAGTGGGAGCGGATGCGTCCGTTCCTGCCCAAGCCCGGGAAGCGCGGACGCAAGCCCGCCACCGATCTCCGCGAGGTCCTGAACGCGATCCGATACATGGCGCGCTCGGGCGGAGGCTGGCGCATGCTGCCGAAGGATTTCCCGCCCTGGCAGACGGTGTACTGGTGGTTCCGCCGTAGCAAACCGGCAGCGACGCAATCCACGTTGATCCGGCGACGCGGATGCGTCTTTACAAATTTTTTAATCATCTAGACCTAACATTTACTTCAGTGTCACAAGCAAACGAGCGTCCGCGAGTGTCTGCTCTCGCCCGTCCCCCGCGCGGGTTGATTTTGAGGCCTCCGCGCAGGTTGATTTGACACCCCAAAGGGGGTTTTCCCCTCTGCGGGGAAAGTCACATCAACTCAAATCAACCTGCGCGCGGGGATGTTTTGAGCGGTAAACATGGTTTGCCCTCCAATCAGGCGGTCCTAAACGGGCCAATTGACGTCTTAGGATGTCGATTACCCGCCAGTTCGCATCGCCAATTGAGTAGAGCGTGCCCTTGCGGCGATCGGCGAAAACCCGTGAAATATCTCGAAACGCGATTGGGAGCGGTCAATCGGCCGGAGCGGTCGGCGCCTGTCGGCATTTGGCGCTCGATTACCCAGGCGCTTGCATCGCTCGTTGAAACGAGCGTGTCTTTGCGGGCGTGAGCGAAGGCCCGTGAAATATCTCGAAACGCTATTGGGAGCGTTCAATTGGCTGCAGCCGCAATTGCCTACATCCGCGTGTCGACGGCTCGGCAAGGGCGCTCCGGCTTAGGCTTGGAAGCGCAGCATCGTGCCATTGCCGAGTTCTGCGAGCGCGAGGGTCTCGCCAAAACGGGCGAGTTCGTCGAGGTCGAAACCGGCAAGGGCGCGGATGCCTTGGAGCGCCGGCCGCAGCTCGCGGCGGCTCTGGCGGCTGCGAAGAAGGCCCGCTGCTCGATCGTCGTCGCCAAGCTCGATCGGCTCTCCCGCGACGTCGCCTTCATCGCCGGGCTGATGGCCTCGAAGGTGCCGTTCATCGCCGCGGAGCTGGGCGCCGACGCCGACCCCTTCATGCTGCACCTCTACGCCGCACTGGCGGAGAAGGAGCGCCGGATGATCTCGGCTCGGACCAAGGATGCGCTGCGGGCGGCGAAGGCGCGAGGCGTGAAGCTCGGGCGCTACGGCGCCGAGCAGTTGTCGGTCCTGAACAAGGCGAACGCGCAGGAGCGGGCGAGGGGCCTGGCTCCGCTGCTCGCCGGTATGAAGCTGCGAGGGCTCTCCTCCCGAGCGATCGCGGCCGAGCTGACGACGCTGGGCGTGGCGACGCCGTCCGGCGGCCGGTGGCATCCGCAGACGGTCATGCGGGCTCTTAGCCGAGCCGAAGGCACAACGGCTTGAAAGACGTGAGCTGCTTCCAAGCCTAGAGCCGAAAATTGAACATCGTCAGTAATTTAGCTCGATTGCCTTGACGGTCGGAGACGATGCGGCGGTTTGAGAGGCCGCTGGGTGGACGTTGCACCCGCAGACGATCATGCGGGTTTGATGCCGGCCCAAGGCGCAACGGCTTTAGGGCGCAATCCGCTTGCCGAAGTCCGTTGCCGAAAATTGAACGTCGTCAACAATTTAGCTCCTTTGCCCATGCTATTCGAGCCGATGCTGCGGCAGTGGGATCAACCGCACGGCTAGACGCTTGATCAGATGCTTGCATCGCTGCTCGGAAAGAGCGTGTGTGAAGCAGCGTCGCGATCCTCGAGACCGCCGCGAGCAGGTTCCAGCCGCGGGCGCGCGACTGCGAACCTTCCTCCAGTGAGCCGGCCACCTGGCAAGGCAATTCGCTGGAGATTTCCGATGAAGGTCACCGACACCCAGACCGCTGTTCTCACCGCGGCGGCAGCACGCCCTGACGGCGCTATCCTGCCCCTGCCGGCGCATATCCGCGGCGGCGCCATCGGCAAGGTGTGCGACGCTCTGGTGGCCAAGGGCCTTGCCATCAACGTCGGCCTGCCAGGCAAGCAGACCCTCGTCATCGGCGACGAGGGTCGCCTGGCGCTCGGCCTTGAAGTCAGACCCAAGGCTTCAGCAGAGCCTAAGCCGACGCGGGGCCACGCCGGGACGAAGCAGGCGCAGCTCGTCGCGATGCTCGAGGCGCTCGAAGGTGCCAGCACCGCCGAGATCGTCGCCGCCTTCGGCTGGCAGCCCCACACGGTCCGCGGAGCCATCGCCGGCGCGCTCAAGAAAAGGCTGGGCTTGCAGGTCGGGTCCGAGACGATCGAGGGCCGCGGACGCGTCTACCGCATCAAGCCGTGATCGCGCGCGATTAGGACGAATCGCTGTCTCGGGAAGCAGACCGCCTGCTCTCGACCCATGTCGGGCATGCGGAGAGGCGATGAGGGTTCTAAAAAGCGGTCACGCGTCGGCTGCCGCAAAAAGGCAGCGTGAAGCGGGAAGTGACTGGTAGGTTTCGCCATGGGGTATGGAGATTGCTCGACCGCGCGGTTGAAGGTAACGTAGGCTGTGTCGCGAAAAACGACCGCCCGGCCTCGGGCTGTCGAATACACGTCACCTCCGCCGCGCGCGTGGGTCGGCCAGCGTCTCCGAAGCAAATGCCCAACGCACGGGCAGCCGCAGTGATCAGCACCGGCGAGTGCTGCGCGCCTGCGGTCTCAGGATCGCACCCATGCGACATTCGATTACAATCCTCGGTGCAGGTCCCGGCGGTCTTGCGCTAGCCCGCATCCTCCACGTCCACGGGATCGCAGCGGCAATTTACGAGGGCGAACCGTCGGCCGATGTGAGGACACAAGGCGGCCTGCTCGACATTCACGAACACACCGGCCAGATAGCCTTGAGAGACGCGGGCCTCTACGACGCCTTCCTCGGTCTCGTCCGCCCTGGCGAGGACGCTAAGCGTGTGGTCGATCTGAACGGCACTGTGCTGTTCGACCGCCCCGGTACACCCGTGGGGCTTAGGCCCGAGGTCGCTCGTGGTGACCTGCGTCGGATGCTGATCGCCTCGCTCCCCGTGGGGACGATCCGATGGGACCACAAGGCGGTTGCGGTCGCTGCATGTGGGGACGGGCGGCACGCAGTCACCTTCACGAACGGTCGGACGGTCACGACTGATGTGCTTGTGGGCGCGGACGGGGCGTGGTCGAAGGTCCGCCCCCTGCTCTCGGAGACAGCGCCCGCCTACACAGGCACCTCATTCGTCGAGACGACCATTCGCGAGGGTGACGCACGCCTCAAGGCCAGCGCGGACGCCGTTGGCAGGGGTACGCTCATGGCCGTAGCGCCGGGTATGGGTATCCTCGCTCACCGTTATGCAGATGGGCAGCTCAACACGTACACGGCTCTGAACAGGCCGGAGCCTTGGTTTGACGCCATCGACTTCGGCGACAAAGGGGCGGCCCTAGCCAGCATTGCGGCCGAGTTTGCGGGATGGGCACCGCACCTAACCGCCCTAATCACGAACAGCGACACAGACCCAGTCCTTCGTCCGATCTACGCGATGCGCGTTGGCTACCGGTGGGATCGTGTGCCGGGCCTGACCCTCCTGGGCGACGCGGCGCACCTAATGTCGCCGTTCGCGGGGGAGGGAGCGAACCTTGCACTCTATGACGGTGCCGAACTCGCGCGAGCGATGATTGCCTCACCTGACAACATGAACGCCGCGCTCACCGCATACGAGCGAACCCTATTTCCCCGAAGCGCTGAAATCGCTGACGCCTCTGGACGCAACCTTGCCCGGTTCTTTGGTGCGGAGGCGCCTCACAGCGTAGCCGCGATGTTTGCGCCCAAGCTATCGTGAGCGTTCGGGATCGCGGGTGGTTGCGGAAACCACGACCGCTTCCTGAAGTTTCCGCCCCGAAGCGGATCAGCGGAAATCCACCCTTGTCGTTCAATCGCCACCCTCATCGTTTTAGCGGAAGGTCTTCTAGTTCAATCAGGATGCTGTAGCAGCCGTGCAACGTGCCCAAAACCGCGCCAATCGTTTAGTTGGCCGTCTTGCTCAATCTGCGGTGCGATAAACGCGTCCGCGCCCTTCGATCGCCTCGAACCCGACCTGCAGGCCGAGCTTCTTCTTGAGCGCTCCGGCAACAGCCCCGCGCACGGTGTGAGGCTGCCAGCCGAAGGCAGCGACGATCTCTTCTACGCTGGCGCCCTCGTGAGCCTTGAGCATCGCGATGAGCTGCGCCTGCTTGGTCCCGGTGCGCGGCTTGCGCCCTTCGCCTTCGATCTCGGCGGGCTCCGATTTGGCGATTGCCGGTAATTGGATCGGCAGCCTCAGCGCTTGTCGACCAGCATCGCTGATCACGAGCCTCTCCTCGCCGTCTGCATCACTCACAGCAGGCCTTTCGCCTTCAGGGCATCGCAGACCTTGGCGATGGCGCCTCCGCGAAGGTGCGAGGGCAGCGGCAGGATGGCGCCGTCGGTGCGCGCCACGGCGGCCGCGAGGACAGCGGCTTGCGTGTCGGTGAGCTTCATCGTCAGTCTCCAGATCAGGCGGCCACGAGCGGCGGCTCACTGGATGAAGGTTCGCAGACGCTCCAAGGTGGCTGGAACCGAGTTGCCGATCAAAGCCTCCGGCCGATCTGCGGATCGGACAAACGCTCTTTGTGGCCGGTGATGCAAGCGCGGAAGCCAAGGAGGTTGCGCCATGAGGATTGGCTGTGACGCCAATGAGTCCTGACCTAGAACCATATGACACAGCGAGGTATCATTGAGCCTCCCACATGGAGCGCGGCGTTGCCCACCTTCACGATCATCAACCCTCCTGCCGCTCGGCCGAATCAGCTGCAGTTCGACCAGTTCATGGGAATTACGACTGGACTGTCGATCAGCAGCATGGCGGCCTCGTCTGATGGCAGCACGGGGCCCGATTTCATTGAGCTTGGCCTCAGTAGAACTTTCAATCTGCGTATTCAGGCGGCGAGAGGCACTCTTCAGATATCCCTCGTGCCTACGCTTAATCCTGACGAGTTCGCTCCGATTAGAGTCGAGCTCGTAGGCCCAGGTGAGGCGGTCACCGCGGAGTTGGTTGAGAAGCGCCTGCATCATCTTCGCCAACTGTATGCTTCGGCCTTGATTATAGAGACAGGACGCGAAGACGAACTTGCCAATGTGCTCTCGTCCAACCCTGGAGCGGATATCGAACATGATCTGATTGCGGAAAGCGAGAAACTGATTGTTCAAGAAGCCGTAACAGGATCTCTAGTCGTTTCCTTCATAGCTAAATCGAAGCAAACCTTAGCGGCGATCAAGTACGCCTGTGCGATACCGTTCCAGGAGGGGCGGGAGGCTTTGCTGGGAAATGTTAAGGCTGGCACCGCGCTCAAGCAGCTAGAAGTTCAGGCGAAGGCACAGGAAAACCAGATCAAGGGCGCTTTAGCTATTGTCGATGTTGCCAAGAAGATAGACGCAATCAAGAACGCGGAAACTCGCGAGATGATACGAAAGCGGATATTCTCTGATAGTGCCGGAATGACTGCTCCAATTGGTTTCGGTATCAATCCGTATAGCCCCTCGCCCACACCTTTGACATACGAAGCGGAATGGAAGCCCGTGGGAACCGCGAAGGATCAGCAACAGATTGGACATAAACCAGAATGAACTACATCGGTTGCGGTAAGGCGAACGGTCGCGGTAGGCCTTCAGCGCTCTTTCTTGCAGGTGCTTGCATCGCTCCTCGAGACGAGCGTGTGTGATTTAGCGCGAGCGAAGGTCTGCGAATTGGCTCGAATTGCAATTGGGAGCGATCAATGGGCCGGAGCGGCATTGCCTACATCCGCGTGTCGACGGCTCGGCAGGAGCGCTCCGGCTTAGGCCTTGAGGCACAGCGTCGTGCCATCGACGAGTTCTGCGAGCGCGAGGGTCTCGCCATCACGGGCGAGTTCGTCGAGGTCGAGACAGGCAAAGGCGCCGACGCCCTGGAGCGCCGGCCGCAGCTTGCGGCGGCGCTGGCGACCGCAAAGAAAGCTCGCTGCTCCATCATCGTCGCCAAGCTCGATCGGCTGTCCCGCGACGTCGCCTTCATCGCCGGGCTCATGGCCTCGAGAGTGCTATTCATCGCCGCGGAGCTGGGCGCCGATGCTGACCCTTTCATGCTGCACCTCTATGCCGCGCTGGCGGAGAAGGAGCGCCGGATGATCTCGGCTCGCACGAAGGATGCGCTGCAGGCCGCGAAGGCGCGAGGCGTCAAGCTCGGGCGACATGGTGCTGAGCACCTCTCGGTCCAGAACAAGGCCGCAGCGCTGGAGCGTGCGAGGGGCCTGGCGCCACTGCTCGCCGGCATGAAGCTGCGAGGGCTGTCCTCCCGCGCGATCGCGGCCGAGCTGACGACGCTGGGCGTCGCGACACCGTCCGGCGGCCGGTGGCATCCGCAGACGGTCATGCGGGCTCTGAGCCGAGCCGCAGGCACAACGGCTTGAGGGCGCGATCTGCTTGCCAAAGACCGTGGCCGAGAATTGAACGCCGCCAGTAATTTAGCTCATTTACAACACGTCTTGGCACGATGCGGAAGCAATCGAACTTTAGCCGCACGGCGGGACGCTTGATCAGGTGCTTGCATCGCTCCTCGTAAAGAGCGTGTGTGATGGAGCGACACACTTAAAGCTGATCGCGAGCAAGCAGGTTCCAGCCGCGGGCGCGCGACTGCGAACCTTCATCCAGAGAGCCGGCCACCTGGCCGGGCAATCCACTGGAGATTTCCGATGAAGCTCACCGACACCCAGATTGCTGCTCTCACCGCGGCTGCAGCACGCCCTGACGGCGCGATCCTGCCGCTGCCGGCGCAGATCCGCGGCGGCGCCATCGGCAAGGTATGCGACGCTCTGGTGGCCAAGGGCCTTGTCATCAACGTCGGCCCGGCAAGCACACAGACGCTTGTGATCAGCGACGATGGTCGCCGAGCGCTCAGTCTCGAGGTAAGCCCACAGCCGTAACGGAGATAAAGGCGCCACAGAGCAGCGCGGGGACAAAGCAGGCGAAGCTCGTCGCGATGCTCAAGGCGCCGGAAGGAGCCAGCACCGCCGAAATCGTCGCCGCCTTCGGCTGGCAGCCCCACACCGTCCGCGGCGCCATCGCCGGCGCGCTCAAGAAGAAGCTCGGCCTGCAGGTCGGGTCCGAGGTGATGGAGGGGCGCGGACACGTCTACCGCATCACGCCGTGATCGCGCGAACTCGGGTGCTTTGAGCCAGGGCAATGGGATTGATCGAGGGCCATGGCGCTTCAGATGTGTGCGCCGCCCGACGCCTCGATCCGCTGGGCGTTGACCCAGCCGAACTCGTCGGATAGCAGCGCGGCGATCACCGGTCCAACGTCCTCGGGCAGGCCGACACGACCCAGCGCGGCGGCTGCGGCAACCGCCCTGTTCACCTCCGGGTTGTCGCGGACGATGCCGCCGCTGAAGTCGGTCGCGATCGCGCCGGGCGCGACGACATTGACGGTGATCCGGCGCGGGCCGAGCTCGAAGGCCATGTTGCGGCTGAGCGCTTCCACCGCCGCCTTTATGGGGCCGTAGCCGATCCGGCCCGCCATGGCGAACCGCGCCAGGCCCGACGAGACGTTCACGATCCGCCCGCCGTCGTTCATCAGCGGCAGGAGCTTCTGCGTGAGGAACATCGGACCCTTGAAATGGACGGCGTAGAGCGCGTCCATTTCCGCCTCGGTGATCGTCTCCAGGGTCTTGGCCGACGAGGTGCCGGCGTTGTTGACGAGATGGTCGAACCGCTCCGCGCCCATCTCGGCCAGCGCGTGGCTCACACGGGTGACGAAGCCGTCGAAGCTGCCCGCGTTGCCGACGTCGAGCTGCAACGCCACCGACGTCGCGCCCGTTTCCCGCGCCAGCGCGACGACCCTTTCCGCCTCCAGGCCGTTGGCGTTGTAGGTGAAAATGCATCGCTCGCCTCGCGCTGCAAGCCGCAGTACGGCGTCGCGGCCGATCCCGCGGCTCCCTCCGGTGACGATGGCAATCTTGTCCGTCATGACGATGTCCTTGCGTGTCCGATCCCGCGGGACATAGGCCACGCTCAAACGGAACCGAATGTCGGAAGCCGCCGCGTTCTTGCCTGATCCTGCTCGCGTAACTACAGTCGTGACGATGACGGAGCAGCCAACCCCCGACGTGACCGCGCTGGCGCGGGCGCTCCTGCGGCACACCGAGCGCCGGTCGGGCGAGAGCCCGTTCGCCACCGCCGTCGAGGGCATGATGATCATGCGGTCGGACCATCCCAAGCCGCCCTCCCACCTCGTCCAGCAGCCTTCGGTGTGCGTCGTCGCGCAGGGCGCGAAATGGGCGATGTTCGGCGGCGACCGGCTGACGTACCGCGCGGGGCAGGCCCTCGTCATCGGCGTGGACACGCCGTCGATCGGCCGCGTGGTGGAGGCGAGTCCCGGCGAGCCGTGCCTGGTCCTCGCCTTCGCGCTCGACCTCGCGACGCTGGAAAGCGTCGCCCAGGAGCTGCCTGTGCCGCCGCAGCCCGTCGGCGAGCGCGGTCGCGGCGTGCTCGTCACGAACTTTGCCGGGCCACTCGCGGACTGCGCGCTGCGGCTGGTGCGGCTGCTCGACACGCCCGAGGCGGTCCCGGCACTCCGTCCCTTGATCATGCGCGAAATCTGCTACTGGCTGCTCGCCGGCCCGCAAGGCGGCGAGGTCGCGCGGCTTGCGCTCGCGGGAAGCCCGGCACGGCCGCTGGTGGAGGCGCTGCGGACTCTGCGCGAACGCTTCCGGCGCACCGTGCACGTGGAGGAATTGGCCGCGGTCGCCCAGCTGAGCCCGTCGGCGTTCCACCGGCGCTTCCGCACGCTGACCGGGCTTGCGCCGCTACAGTACCAGAAGCGGCTCCGCTTGCTGGAGGCGCGCCGGCTGATGGTCGCGGGCGCGGCCAACGTCGAGGCCGCGTGCTTCACCGTCGGTTACGAGAGCCCGTCCCAGTTCAGCCGCGAGTACGCCCGGATGTTCGGCGCGCCGCCCAGGCGCGACGCGAACGCGGCGCGTGCGCTACTGCGGAAGGGGTAAGCGGCGCCGCCTCTGTCCGGCTGAGCTGGTGGGCCTCCACACAGGAACGTGGAGTGCGCGCACGATGACAGCCAGCGCCCGTTACTTGCGATTAGCTTGTGCTCCACTCGAGCCGACGGCGAGCGCCTCCTCGAGCGTCATGCCTGCTGCTGTCGCCATGGCCTCCGCACGGCTTCTGTCGGCCTTCTGCTCGCCGGCGTGCTGGGTCGAGCGCATGAGCGCTACGACCTTCGGGAACCTCGGGTCGCGCAGCTTCATCGCTCATGCAGCTCCATTAAGACGCTGTAGCAGCCGTGGACCGGGCCGAGGTCCGCGGCGAAGATCCAGCCTTGCGCTTCGAAGGCGGCGCGGTCTTCGTGGCGCACGTAGCGGAACCAGCGGATCTCGCCGCCATCGTCGTCATGAAGCTCTCGCCTGTCGCCTCCAGGATCGCCGTCTTGCCCGTGAAGCTCTGCCATCGGATCACCGCCACGTCGACGTAGGTCGGGTTGAGCTCGAGCGCGTGAACGCAGCGCCCGGTCGTCTCGCCGGCGATGATCGTCGTGCCGGAGCCGACGAAGGGGTCGTACACGGCCTGCCCGGGCGACGAGTTGTTGGCGATCGGCCGCCGCATGCACTCCACCGGCTTCTGCGTGCCGTGGCCGAGGCCGCGGTCCTCGCGCGAGGGGATCGTCCACAGCGTCGACTGCGAACGGTCGCCTGACCAGCCGCCGCGGGCGTTGCGGCGCACCGCGTACCAGCACGGCTCATGTTGCCAATGATAATCGCCGCGGCTGAGAGCAAAGCGGTCCTTCGCCCAGATGATCTGTGAGCGCACCTCGAAGTCGCATCGCTCCAAGCTGGCCTGGACCGTCGCGGCGAACTTGCCGGCGTGCCACACGTAGGCGACGTCGCCGGGGAACAGCGCCCAGGCCGCGCTCCAGTCCGCCTCATCATCGTTGTCCACCTTGCCGAGCTTGCCCGGGTTGAGGTTGACGCCGGCGCGAGCACGCCAGGACGGGTCGTAGGCGACGCCGTAGGGCGGGTCGGAGACCATCAGCGCTGGGGTGACACTATTCAGCGCCCGAGCCACGTCGGCGGCGTTCGTGGCGTCCCCGCAGACCAGCCTGTGGTTGCCGAGGATCCACACGTCGCCCGAGCGGCTGACCGGCTCTGTCGGCGGCTCAGGCGCATCGTCGGGGTCGGTCAACCCGGCCGCCGCATCCATGGTCAGCGTGGCGATCTCGTCGAGCGAGAAGCCGGTCATGCCGAGGTCGAAGTCGAGCGCCTGCAGCTCGGTGAGCTCGATCTTCAGCAGCGCGTCATCCCAGCCGGCGTTCAGCGCCAGCTTGTTGTCGGCGATGACGTAGGCGCGCCGCTGCGCCTCGGTCCAGCCAGTAGCCACCATGACGGGCACCTCCGCCAGCCCGAGCTGCTTGGCCGCCATGACGCGGGCGTGCCCGGCGATGAGGCCGTCGTTCTCGTCGACCAGCACCGGGACCGTCCATCCCCACTCGCGAATGGACGCCGTGATCTGGTCAATCTGCTCGGCCGAGTGCGTGCGGCTGTTCCTGGCGTAGGGCACGAGGCTCGCCACGGCCCGCCGCTCGACGCGGTCGGCCGGCCAGGCCGTCTCCTGGTGAGCATCCATTAGTGATCTTCCCTTCGGACAGCGAGCGACGAGAGCACCGGCTGAAGCGCCGCGAGCTGCGCATCCGAGAGCCCGCTCACGTCGACCATCTGGATCGGTCCGCCGTTCGGCCCGGTGACCTCGTGGACGTCCTTCTCCCGCCAGCCCGCTCGGACCTTCAACCAGAAGATCGCCGCGCTCGTCGCCGCCGCTCCGTCCCCTTTCACCGCTCGATTGAAGAGGCTCTGCGCGACGAGCGAGTTCGCCTTGGTCGCCGCGATGTCGAGCGTCTCGCCGTAATGCTTCGCAAGCGTGGCAAGGCAGATCCCCGCGACCTTGGCGATCTCGCCTCGAGGCACGCCGAAGCTCGCGAGCGCCTCGATCTGCTTGCGCGACGCGTCGGTGGGCTGGTGAACCCTGCCTTGGCCGCGGCGGTCCGTGCGATTGCCGGCATTGCTCCTCGGGCTGCTGGTCCTGACGTCCGACATTCCGGGCTCGATGAAGGGCGATGCGTGATTGTCTCACATCGCACGATCGGCCGAAACCGTACGCATCTACGCTAGGCTTCTATCGTTTGCTCTCGCTCGAAGCGGCCGAAATTGCCCGCTCCGACCATCAGCGCTTCGCTGTGTTGCGATGCTGAGTGGGACGGACGGGAACAGCTACTATAGTAGCTGTCCCGTTCCGTCCCTCCGCCTCGAACGAAAGCAAGCGGCGGGAAAGCCGACCCAGTCGCTGCCGTCGACCTCGAGACAGACGACGAGGCCGTTGCTGCGGGCGGCCTGCAGAAGGCGGGAGAACGCCTTCCGCCTGGTCTCGACGTTGTCGCCAGCTCGAAGATGGTAGAACTCCTCCCGCAGCTCATCGCGCAGGACGGCTTGTACCGGCTCTTCACCGGCCCTTGGCACGATGGTGCGGCCGGATCGTTCCAGCGCTTTTTCGAGCGCCACCCTAAGCTGGCGGCCATCGCGCCTCCAGCCGGACGCGGTAGCTGCCGACGATTGTTCCTGCTCGGGCCAATCGATGACGATCGTGGTCTCGGCTCCGTCTTCGCCGATCTGCGCGACGCGGGGCGTAAAGCGGATCTCGCCACCGGTCGGACCGCCGCGGACCTTGCGGATCGCCATGCGGGGATTGCTGATGGTGCCCGCAGCATCGCGCTCGCCGAGAAGGGCCAGGACGGCGTCGACGCTGTCTTCTTTGACACTCGAGTTGCGCGTCCCACTCTCGGCGTTCTTGCCGAAATGATCGACCACCAGGACGAGGCAATCGAAGCGCAGCGACAGCGCCTTGAGCACATCCATGACTCGTTGGTTCTCGGCGGTGTCATCGGCGTTCTTGAAGCCGGCGGACGAGGACAGCGTGTCGAAGACGACGAGTGCGAGCGGCATGTCGAAACGCTCCAGCATCGTCCTCGCCGCTTCCGCCAGGATGATCTCGAGCTCGCCCTGTGCAGACGGAGCGGTGAGCTTGGTGCATTCCTCGACCCAGGCAAAAGGCAGGGACGACTCCAGATCGAGCCTGATCTTCTCCTGCACCATCGCGGTCAGCCGGATACGCATCTCCGATTGGCCTTCGGCGGCGACGAAGAGCACGCCCCCTTGTCGCTCGACGTCGCGGCCGGCGAAGCTTCCCCTGCTTAGCACGGCGCCGGCGAGGTCTAGCACGACGAAGGTCTTGTAGGTGCCCCATCGGCCGCTGGCGAGCGCCGTCCCGACCTTCGGCAGGAGCTGGTCGACCAGCCACTCGCGCATCGGCCCGTCATCGTCCTCGCCATGCCAGTGCAGTCGGCCGCGCTCGCGTGGCTCGGAACCAAGACGAGGTTGCTGGAGAGGCGGCAGCGTTGTGTCATTTGCATTTCCGCTCATCGATTGGCACCAGCACCAGAGGCGGCTTGCTTCAACCGGTCTCGCTCGAAAGCCTCGATGTCCTCGATGCGGTAAGCGACGCGACCGCCGATCTTGAGGTACTGCGGGCCCTCACCACACCACCTCCAGCGCTCGAGAGTCCGTGGGCTGATCGTCCAGCGACGTGACAGCTCGACCTGATTGAGGTGCCGGATCGGTCGCTCACCCTCAGGTGATCGCGCTTCCGCAGCACCTCTCGCGAAGCCCAGATCGTTTGCTTCTTTACCCATATGTCCTCACCAGCCACCAGTGTTACCTGATGGCTAGAGCCGATCCCGATCATGTCGGGTCATAAGCGTCGTAGCCTGACGCGGCGATGTAGTTCCGACATTCTTGCGGTCCGAAGCGTTTGAAGGCTTCCCGGATGGTCTGCCACAATGCGGGGATGGTGCGCGCGGCGGCGGTGCGCAGCAAGGCTTTCAGCTTGGCGAAGAGCTGCTCGATCGGATTGAAGTCCGGCGAGTAGGACGGCAGGTAGAGCAATCGGGCGCCTACCTTTTCGAGCGCCTCGCGCAAGCCCGTCACCTTGTGGACGGAGAGGTTGTCCATGATTACGACGTCGCCCGGTTCGAGCAGCGGCGCCAGCGTGTCGGCGACGTAGCTTCTGAAGTGGGCGCCCGTGGTGGCGCCGTCCTTGAGGTCGATGGCCAGCGGCCCCGAGGCGCGCAGCGCGGCGGTGACAGTTGTAGTTTTGTAGTGGCCCTGCGGCACCGCGATGCGGCAGCGTTGGCCGCGCGGGGCTCGGGCGTAGCGGCGCACCATGTTGGTGGCGGCGGCGGTCTCGTCGATGAAGACCAGACGCTCGGGGTCGAGGTCGGGTTGACCTTCGAACCAGGCTAGCCGCGCCGCCTTCACGTCCGGCCGGTCTTGCTCGGCGGCGTGGAGCGCCCCTTTTTACGGGTGATGCCGTGACGGGCGAAGAACCGCGACAGACCGCTGGTGCTGGTTTGCACGCCGCGCTCCCCGAGCAGATCGCGCAACTCGCGCAGGAAGACCTGCGGCTGCTCCTCGCAGGTCTTCAGGATCAGGGCGGCCTGCGCCTCGACGCGATGCGAGGCATGATCGCCGCCAGTCGGCCTGGCCGCGATGCGGCCATCCCGCCGGACCTGGGCCTGCCAGCGGATCGCGGTCGCCGCACCGATGCCGAAGCGCTCGGCGGCCTTGCGACACGATGCACCGGCCTCGATCGCCGCGATCACGCGATGGCGCAGGTCGAGTGATAAAGCAGCGGCCATGGCGGCACTCCCTTGCGAATCAACGCAAGCGAATCAGAACTGCCGCCGCTGAGCCAGCCTGCGACTCGGCTCGCTGGGGAACGGCTCTAGCTAGAACCCCTTGGGAGATAACAACAGACGCAAAGAAGGCGGTCGCCATTGTGCACTAGTGCAGCAATGGCTTGATGTTTTTTACGCTAGTTGGCGGGCCCCTCCAGCGCCATCTTCAACCAGCTCTCGGGCATGTTGGTCATGCCGAAATCGTAGGTGGCGGGTTCGATATCGACGCTGGGCGGGAGCTTCCAGGTGATCTTCGGATCGAGCAGCGGCTCTCTCGCACGCTCCGGTCGATGCGCCTCGGCGCAATTCCTGATGTATTCAGCCATGGCCACAAAGCGCACGAGTTCCTCGCTGTTCGCTGGGAAGCCGCCTTGCACTATATGAGCAGCCCAGAAATGAGCGACGCTTTGATAGTGCTGCCAGATTTTGATCAGGTTCCTCTCCTTGGCGCCGATCATTCGGTGTTCCCGGGATAGCCACATCTCCAGAACCCGAAAAGCAGCTCCACGGCCAACCATCCTCTTCGTCTTGGCTGCGATCGACAGTGGGATCGAGAGAACCAAACCTGCTACGATTCCTCCGTGGAGCCCTCGCTTGCCGTCGGCCTTGTCGGATGAGCGGACGGCGGGCTGTTGAGCATCGGCGTATTTCTGCGCGAACGACTCCGCATCATCCGCGGCGCCCATCATCTCGGTGACAGTCGATCTCTCCCCCGTAGAGGGATCCAGAAGGAAGTCGGCACAGCCAAACGCGAATGCGCTGCGCACGAAGTTCCGAGCCCCTTCTTCCGTCTTGGGGAACAGCATGATCCCACGCAGGTAAAGCGAAGAGATCTCCTCAACGGATCGACGATCTCCGCGCTTTCCGTACTCGAACGACAGCTCAGGCATGACCGCCTCCACTGACAACTTCGAGCGAGCTATTCGGTCGTAAGCGACCTCCCGGTCGGCAAGCTCCCCAAGCCATGGTCCAATCTCCATCGCCACCTTTGTTCCTGTCTTGTTCTCTTTTCGGGATGTTGTCGAGTCCCGTTGCGGATGACGAACGCCTGCGAACGTGAGGGCCTGACTTTCCTTCGGCTGCTTTCTTCGCCGCACTCGTTCCTGAGGACGGACTTTTCGCTTTCGCGATCGCTCAAGCGACTGCATCACCAAGCGATGGCCGCTCGCCAACGTTGCCTACCGCCGGACGAACGCCTCTCCGCCCTCTGCGAGATCCTCGCTGCCGGCCTGGTCCGCCTCCACCACCGCCAGTCAAGTCGTTTATCTTCGCCGCCCGGAGACAGTTGCCTCGACTTGCCGCTGCAGCAGAGCGGTGGTGCGCAACGGAAGTGCACGGGTAGGGCAGGGGCATGAGCGAGATGGTGCTGGCGCAGCTGGCGGCGCTGAAGACGACATCGACCGCGGACCTGAAGGCGCTCTGGCGCAAGCTCAACGCCACCGAGCCGCCGCCGTACAACAGGCGCTTCCTCGAGAGCCGGCTCGCATACAGGATCCAGGAGCTCGCCTTCGGCGGTCTGAAGCCTGCGACGGTGAAGAAGCTCGAGGCGCTCGGCGAGCAGATCGATGGTCGGCGCTCGGGCAAGCGCAAGCCCCGCATGGATGCCAAGCCGATCGCCGGGACGCGGCTGGTCCGCGAGTGGCAGGGCACGGTGCAGACGGTGACGGTCACGGCTGACGGGTTCGAGTGGCAGGGCAGGCCGTACAAGTCGCTCTCCGCGGTGGCCCGCGCGATCACCGGCACGCGCTGGAACGGCTGGATCTTCTTCGGCTTGAAAAATCAACAGCGAGCCGCGGCATGAGCGGGCGCGGCTCGAAGGCTCGCCAGGAAGCCTACGGCACAGCTCCTCTGGCACCGACGGCACCCCGCAAGCTGCGCTGCGCCGTCTACACCCGCAAGTCCAGCGAGGAGGGGCTGGAGCAGGCCTTCAACAGCCTCGATGCCCAGCGGGAGGCTTGCGAGGCCTACATCCTGAGCCAGCGCGCGGAAGGCTGGCTCCTCGTTCCCGACCGCTACTACGACGGCGGCGTCTCCGGCGGCACGCTGGAGCGCCCTGCCCTGCGGCGCCTCCTCGCCGACATCGAGGCCAGCCGCGTCGACGTCGTGGTGGTCTACAAGATCGATCGGCTCAGTCGCGCCCTCATGGACTTCGCCAAGCTCGTCGAGGTGTTCGACCGGCATGCCGTGACCTTCGTCTCGGTGACCCAGGCGTTCAATACCACGACGTCGATGGGCCGGCTCACCCTCAACGTCCTGCTTTCTTTCGCGCAGTTCGAGCGCGAGGTGATCGGCGAGCGCATCCGCGACAAGTTCGCCGCCAGCCGACGCAAGGGCATGTGGATGGGCGGCACCGTGCCATTCGGCTACGTCGTCGGCGACCGCAAGCTCGTCATCCACGAGGAGCAGGCGGCGACGGTGCGCATGATCTTCGAGCGCTTTGCCAAGGTCGGTTCGGCGACGACGCTGGCCGGCACCCTGGCCAGGGAAGGCGTGCTGACGCCCCGCGGCAAGCCGATCGACAAGGGCTTTCTCTACAAGCTGCTCACCAACCGGGTCTATGTTGGAGAGGCGGTTCACAAAGGCACGGCATACCCTGGCGAGCATCAGGCGATCGTCATGCGGGCGCTCTGGGACAAGGTGCACGCCGTCCTGCAGGAGAGCCCGCGCAAGCGCGCCGCCGACACGCGGACCTCGACGCCGGCGTTGCTGAAGGGCCTGATCTTCGGCCCGACGGGCTGCGCCATGTCGCCGACCCACACCCGCAAGGGTGGCCGGCTCTACCGCTACTACGTCAGCCAGGCCGTGCTGAAGCAGGGACGGGATGCCTGCCCAGTTGGGCGGCTGCCGGCGGCGGAGATCGAAGCGGCGGTCATCGACCAGGTGCGCGGCCTGCTGCGCGCACCGGAGATCGTGGTTGGCACCTGGCGGGCGTCCAGGCCGAAGGTCGAGGATCTCAGCGAAGAGCAGGTGCGACGCGCCTTGCAAAACCTTGACCCGCTCTGGGACGAGCTGTTCCCGGCCGAGCAGGCGCGCATTGTCCAGCTTTTGGTCGAGCGTATCGACGTCGGCGAGAAAGGCTTCGATCTGCGGCTGCGCATCGACGGCCTGGCGCACCTCACTCGGGGTCTCACCGAAAGCGGCGCCAACCACCGGGAGGCAGCATGACAGCGCCGGCGCAGACCCTCACCGTGCGGGTGCCCTTTACCATCCGCAAGCGCGGCGGCCGCAAGCTTGCGATTGCCGCCGACGGCAGCACCCTGGCACCGCCGCGGCCGCGTATCGACAACACGCTCGTCAAGGCGCTCGCGCGAGCGCACAGGTGGAACAGGCTGCTGGAGAGCGGCCGCTACGGCTCCGCCGCGGAGCTTGCCGCCGCCGAGAAGATCAACCCGTCGTACGTGAGCCGTGTGCTGCGGCTGACCCTGCTGGCACCTGAAATCGTCGAGGCGATCGTGGAAGGGCGGCAAGCGGACGGCATCGAGACAGATGTGCTGCTGCGGCCGTTTCCGTGCGAATGGGATGAGCAGCGACGGACGCTATCGTAAGGAGGCAATGACACCCTCGCTCAAACTTCGCCGGGCGCCGAGGAAGGCTGCGGCCTTGAAGTCGAGGTCGAAACCATTCTTTACATCCGGAAACCAGCCGCGCGCGTTGGCCCCTCTAGTCTGTCAAACCGCTGCCCTGTTGGGTTTCGAAAAGGAGCAGCTTTTCGGCCTCGATCGGTTTGGTCACGTCGAGGCCGAAAGTATCGGAATGGTCTCCGATGATCTGAGCCGACATAAAGATGAAGCCGGTCTGGTGCTGCTTATTCTCTGAGCCGGCGCGATAGGTCGCGCAGCCGTAAACAAACACCGGCACGCTGAGGTCGTTCTTTAATACAGGATTTGGTCTTGCTGCATTGAGGACGCTTTCGTGGGTGACAGCTGCCGCCATGTGCCCACCAAAGCCACCGAGTTCATCGTCAGTAACAGAAGTATTTGGAAAAAGCACCTGCCCGAAATTTCCATTTTGCGTCGACATCATCTTTAGTTGAGAACAAAGCGCATTTGCGTTTTGCTCGACGTTATCGGCATAAGGTTGCATGCGCACATCGAACTGTACATTAAAAGCAGGTGATCTGCCGACGTTTTCGATTGTGAAGCGAACTGGAAAAATCGCAATAGGGCTAGATAGATCCATAGCCTCGCCCTTGATCACGCGATGAATTTTGATCCATGGCCGCTGATCGGCTTGCATCGCATCAAGCTGACCTCTGATTGCTTGCCACTGCAAAAGTGACACGCCGAAGCTGAGAAGGCCGACAACGATCAAACCAGCGGTCGCGATCACCAGAGCTACGGTAGCCTTGGTGAGTGTGTCTCGGCTCTGAGCCGGTACGTTCCTCTTTTTGGTGAAGCCAAAGCTCTCAAGCCAAAAGCGTTCAGGTAAAGCCATCGCTGCAGACTTCCGGGTAGACACGGAGCTGAGGCTAGCTTGAGAAGCTTGAGTCTCTGAGTAAAATTCGCCTCCTTGAAAGTTTGTGCCCAAGGCGTCGATAAGAAGCGCAGCGTAACCCGGCGAACACCAGGCGATCGTCCACGCGGGCGCTATGGGGCAAGGTGCACGGCATCCTTCGGGAGAGCCCGCGCAAGCGCGCTGCCGACACGCGGTCCTCGGCGCCGGCCTTGCTGAAGGGGCTGATCTTCGGTCCAACGGGCTGTGCCATGTCGCAGACCCACACCCGCAAGGGTGGTCGGCTCTACCGCTACTACGGCAGCCAGGCCGTGCTGAAGCAGGGCGGGATGCCTGCCCGGTCGGACTGCTACCGGCGGCGGAGATCGAGGCCGCGGTGATCGACCAGGTGCGAGGCCTACTGCGCGCGCCGGAGATCGTGGTCGGCACTTGGCGAGCGTCGAAGACGAAGGTGGATGGCGTCAGCGAGGATCAGGTGCGGCGGGCCCTGCAGGATCTCGACCCGCTCTGGGACGAGCTGTTCCCGGCCGAGCAGGCGCGCATCGTCCAACTGCTTGTCGAGCGGGTGGACGTTGGCACCGGAGGGCTGGACATCCGGCTGCGGGTCGACGGCCTTGCGCAACTCGCGCGGGATCTGGCACGGCCTGACACGAGCTTGCGGAGGGCGGCGTGACGGCGGCGAGGGCGCAGCAGACGTTCACCGTCCGTGTGCCGCTGAACTTCCGTAAGCGTGGTGGGCGCAAAGTTGCTATCGGTGCCGACGGTAGCGCCTGGGCGCCTCCTCGCCCTCACATCAACAACACGCTCGTGAAGGCCATCGCTCGCGCACACCGGTGGAACAAGTTCCTGGAGAGCGGACGCTACGGCTCGGCCGCCGAGCTTGCCGCGGCCGAAAAGATCAATCCGTCCTACGTCAGCCGGGTTCTGCGCCTCACGCTGCTGGCTCCGGATATCGTCGAGGCGATCGTGGGAGGGCGCCAGACGGATGGCCTTAAGATTGATGTACTGCTCAAGCCGTTTCCGGTTGTATGGGATGAACAGCGGCGTACCTTCTGATTACCCTTACGAGAGACGCTTTGCACCATCGTTGTAGCCGGCAAGCGGACCTTCGAACGAGCGACCGCGATTGAAGCAGTTATCGACGGGCGGACGGGAACGCGGGGCGGGACGCTGCGGCTCCGGTCAGGGCAGGGAATCCGACTGGTTCTAAAACACTCGGCCGGATAAAATCCGAGCGCGGCGCCGCGCGCAAGCGCAGTGGCCAAGATTTTGGTGGATCGCGAGGTATGTCCCTGCCGATCCGCTGCAAAGACTTTGCGGAGGAACGAATGACCGAATCCCTGAATACCCAAGTCTGGCGGCTGCGGATGAACGCGCATGGTTCCGATTTTACGGAGCGAAGCTGGGACGCCGGCGAACTCGGCATCTGGTATGGAGCGTGGACGGCAGAGGATCTCGAAAAAGGGGCCAGTCTCGCCGAATTAAATGATTTACCCGCACAGCAGCGTCTCGAATGGGATGTCACCGGCGGTTACTACAATACGGCACATCGCTTTTGTGAGATCGCCGCCACGGAGTGGGTCCTTGTCTATCTAAAAAGCAGACGTTGCCTCGGACTTGCCCAATTGTCAAAACTTCTTCTATCCCGTCAAGATCACGAGCTAAATCTTAGCGGCGAAATTTTTAAATTCAGAAAAATTACAAGCAAAAAATTATTTAAGATCGATGAGCTTCCGGATGCTTACCAGTTGTTGGCGGCCCAGGGTCAAGCCAACGTCTTCAATTTCCGATCAATGCACCAACACGTTGCGGCCTTAGTCCGTTATGACACGTCTCACGACCTCGTCGACCATCTCAAGCAGCTGGAGCTTCCGGACCTGCTGGATTTTCTCGGCGCATCGGGATGGGAAACGTTTTGCATGGCTTATCTCATCACCGAAGAAGGGTTTTTACCGACAGGCCTTTCTCCTGGCAGAACTTTGGCCGTCCTTGATCTGGTCGGACGTTCACAGCGCGACGGAAAACGCATTTATGCCCAGTGCAAGAAATCGCCCGCCGCAATCAACATTGACGATAATTTTCTTGCGCTGGCCGCATTGGAACAGGACAGCGTTTTATTCTTCTGCGCTTATGGCGGAATTTTAAAAGGGCCGCCTCCGCATGTGAGGGTATTCTCGAAGACGGACGCCCTTGCCTGGGCCGATACACCGCGCGGCAAAAGCTACGTTTCTCTTTTGGTCTGACAAGGGGCGTGTCCACCCAGTGGAACGACCTTCTTCGGGCTCAAGAGCCAACGGAGGGGAGCGAGCCGCACAGACACGAGCCTCAACCCGGCTCTGCTGAAGGGGCTGATCTTCGGGCCGACCGGCTGCGCCATGTCGCCGACCCACACCCGCAAAGGCGGCCGGCTCTACCGCTACTACGTAAGCCAGGCCGTGCTGAAGCAGAGTCGGGATGCCTGCCCGGTCGGACGGCTACCAGCAGCAGAGATCGAGGCCGCGGTGATCGACCAGGTGCGCGGATTGCTGCGCGCGCCGGAGATCGTAGTTGGCACTTGGCGGGCGTCGAAGACGAAGGTGGATGGCTTGAGCGAGGAGCAGGTGCGCCGCGCCTTGCAGGACCTCGACCCGCTCTGGGACGAGCTGTTCCCGGCCGAGCAGGCGCGCATCGTCCAGCTGCTGGTCGAACGCATCGACGTCGGCACTCCGCCGTACCCATGGGTTCCCCAAAAAGCTACATGGGTACCAAGGCGCCCAGGACAGCGTATGCAACAGGTCGAACAGCTCCAGCAGTTACGTCCATACCGAAGCTCGGCATTCGTCCTCCTGACGTCTGACGTCGAACGACCTTTCCGCACCAGGTCCGCGTGTCCGCGTCCAGACCATCGGCCTGAGCTATCACCAGGGTACGCCGCTTAACTCAAGTCGAAGCTTGTCCGCGGCCTTAATCATGCCGGATCCGTTCATAGACCTCTCGTGCAAGCTGCTCTTGGGCGATGTTGCGAAATTGCGCATCGCTCATGACCTTGCTGAATATCTCTTCGTTGCCCTCCATGCGATCAATGAACAGGTCCTCAAGCACTCGCGCGAAGAAGGCCGAGAAATTCTCGAAATTGTTGGCCTTGGCGGCGGCCACCACGTTCTCGTTCAGCTCTGCAGTGACCCGAACCTGATCGAAGAAAAGCTGATCCGCTTCGGTGAAATCCGTACCGAACCGCTCGTTCAGTTTCCCGACCAGCGTCGAGAGCGAGACTGTGATGTCCTTTTCGCCAGCCGTCCCGAGATCGGTTGGGCCTTTCAAGATTTCCGACTCGCCCTCGGCGAGGTCGATCGCGCCAGTGGTCATCTGCTGGAGACGGAAGAACTTCAGGGCGACATCGTCATCCAACGTGAATTTGGACCCGTCCCCAGCGCTTGGCAGCTTGGGGGACAGGTTCCGGAGAAAGGCATAGAGCCTTTCCAGCTCGCCATCGAAATACGGCATGATCTGCGACAGGAAGGCATAGAGGTTGCAGAACGCCGTCAGCTGCCCTTTGAACTCGTTCTGCACCCCTTCTTCGATGGTCTCGAAACGTTCCACGCATCGATCGAGCACCGCGTTCATGAGGCGATGGTCATTCCCGCTCGGGTCGCGTTTGCCTTTGAACCACACGGCGGCAAAGTCCTGCACATCGGCAGGCGCAAACACGGCTGCCATAAGGAGCTTGTGGTTCAGCTCGTTGAGCTTATGCGGATCGGCGTTCTCTCCGACCGGCGTCGCCTCGTAGTACGGCTTGAACGCTTTGAAGATGTCGCCTTCCTCGTTTCTGAAATCGAGAACGAAGGTTTTCGTCTTGCCGGGCGCGGTTCGGTTCAGGCGCGAGAGCGTCTGCACCGCCTGTACACCCGCGAGGCGCTTCACGACATACATCGTCTGCAGGAGTGGCTGGTCGAACCCGGTCTGATATTTATCGGCCACGATCAGCACCCGGAACCCGTCTCCCGCGAAGCGTTCCGGCAGCTCCTTCTCGGGAAGGCCGTTGTTCATGCCCACTTCCGTGAAGGCAGAGCCGGGTTCTTCGGGGTCTTCGACCGTGCCCGAAAAGGCCACAAGGGCGCGGATGCCCTGATATCCGTTCTCAAGAATGTAGCGGTCGAAGGCCCTCTTGTATTTGACGGCCGAGAGCCGCGATCCTGTCACCACCATCGCCTTGGCGCGTCCGCCAAGCTCCTGCATCACCCGCAGCCTGAAGTGCTCGATGATGACGGCGACGACCTGCTCGATGTTCACCGGATGCAGTTCCAGGAACTGCCCCAAGACTTTCGCAGCCTTCTTCCTCGGCACCTCGGGATCGTTCTCGATCTGCTTCACGAGGCCGAAGAAGCGCTTGTAGGTGACGTAGTTCTGCAGCACGTCGAGGATGAAGCCCTCCTCGATTGCCTGACGCATCGTGTATTCGTGGAAGGGTGACGCTCCGGACGGTCCCGGCTCGTCGAATACGGCCTTGGTCTTGAACTTCGGGGTTGCGGTGAACGCAAAAAAGCTCAAGTTTGGCTGCCGCGCTCGCTGCATCATCTGATGACGGATGTTGGCCTTTGCCTCCTCGGGCAGGTCGTCGTCGTCATCACCGTCCATCTGGGCCGCGATCGCGTCGGCGATCCCGTCCTTGTTGAGGATGCCCTTGAGCGCCGCGACAGTCTCACCGGATTGCGAGCCATGCGCCTCGTCGACGATCACGGCGAACCGGCGGTTCCGCGTATCGATCACTAGCGCCTCACCGCGCGTGTCCAGCGTTCGGATGGCCTGACTGATGAATGGAAATTTTTGGATCGTCGAGATGATGATCGGCGTGCCGTTCGAGAGCGCCTTGGCGAGCTGCTGCGTATTCTCGTCGATCTTCTCGACAACGCCGGTCTTGTGCTCGAACTGATAGATCGTGTTCTGAAGCTGTTGATCGAGCACGCGTCGGTCGGTGATGACGATCACCGAATGGAAGACCTTTTCGTCCTTCGCGTTGTGGAGCGACGACAAGCGATGGGCGAGCCAAGCGATGGTGTTCGATTTGCCTGACCCCGCCGAATGCTGCACCAGGTAGTTGCGCCCCGAGCCGGATTTGCCGGCGTGCCCAACGAGCTTCCGCACCGCGTCGAGCTGGTGATAGCGCGGGAAGATCATGGCTTCCTTGCGCACGGTCTTGAACCCAGTCGGGGTCTCCACCGTCCGTTCAGTCACCTCCAAATGCATGAAGCGCTGCAGGATATCGAGAAGGCTATCGGCCTGCAGTACCTCGTCCCAGAGATAGTGGGTCTTCCAATTGCCCTCGACCGGCGGATTGCCTGCACCGAACCGATGGCCTCGATTAAATGGGAGGAAGAAAGTCTCCGTCCCCTTCAATTGCGTCGTCATCCAGACTTCGTCGGGATCGACCGCAAAATGCACCAGGGCACGCTCCTTGAAGCGGAAGAGCCGGTCGCGCCCGTCGCGTGCCTCCCGGTATTGCTTGCAGGCGTCCTCGGCCCGCTGGCCCGTCTGCGGGTTCTTCAGCTCTACGGTGGCAACGGGCAGACCGTTGATGCTCAGCACCACGTCGATGATGCATTTGCGCGGGAGGCCATCCGGTCGCTTCAGCACATCGGAAACGAATTCTACCTGCCGTGTGATCGTGAATCTATTGGCGGCGTATCGCGCCTGCGCGTCCGGGTTCATGCTGGAGTTGGGTCGGAAGAAGCCGAGGCGAAGCGCCTTGCCATAACACTTGAAGCCGTGGCGCAGCACCCCGAGCGTGCCCTTGCTGGCAAGCTCCTTGACGAGGCTGTCCAGCACCGTGGCCCTGGTCCTGTCCTTCAACATCGCTTCCAGCTCGGCCCAGCGGGCGGGCTGGCTGGCTTGGAGGAAGGCGATCACATCATCGGGAAAGAGCGCGGTCGTCGCGTCAAAGCCCGTGGGAAGCCCCTTCCTGAACCCGCCGGCGCCGACGAGACCTTGTTCGATGGCGTGCTCGAAATCGCGTTCGGTGTGGCCGGGCATGCCTCAAATCTCCTGAACGGAGGCGTTGGGGAGGTCGGACAGGTGTCGACCATCGACGTCATTGAAATGGTAATAGCGCACCGACGGATCAGCGTTCAGGTGACCGTTGGCGTCGACATATGGCGATGGGTTGTCGTTCGTCCCGAACACGAATTTGCGTACGCGAATGCGCCGACTGTCCCCGGTGTAGTGTTCGATAGTGTGCTTGAGGCTCCTGCACCAGCAGACGCCCGCCTTCAACTGCGGCACGATCTTGTCGGCGGTCAGACTCTTGCTTTTGAACTCGATACAGTCGGCGTAAAAGGCTTTCCCCTCCGTCCTGAAGATCACGAAATCGCAGCGCTTCGACCAGGGCTTCGCGTTATCGTCTAGGAAATGGAAAAGGGCCGGCTTCAGCTTTTTCCTTTGCAGCTCGACCTGATCATGATCCAGCTTGAAAGCGAGCCCCAATGCATTCAGGCCGAGCGTGATCCGCCTCGTACGAGCACGGAGAGCGCCTTCAGGGAAGTACTTTTCTTCAAGAAAAACGCGCCCGCCGGATCCATCGTGGACGATATATCGCCTGTTCACATAGGCTTTGAGATGTTGAAAATAGGTCGCTGCGTCGAGACTCATTGCAGCCCCGCAATCTGTCCGGTGACGGCAGCTGTGATCAGGGAAGCGCGGTACTCCTGCAAGCGAGCGATGCTAGTCTCGACCAAGCTGGATTGTCGGTCGTGGACAGCCAGCGCGCTGTCGATACGAGCGGCGATCTCCCGCTGCTCCGTCAGGGGCGGCAACGTGAGAACAACTTTCTTTGATGTCTCTACATTGAAGTGTTGTTGAAGCGCGCCCTCAGAGCCGAGCGTGTACTGGATCTTCGCAACATCACTGTTGAGAAACCAGCCGAGATAGCGTGGTTCGGCGTCGATCGGTTTACGTATGATGACAAGGTCGATGCAGTTGCAGCCTGCGAGTTCGGAGGAAACAACTGCAGTTGTTCCAGGCGCGCCTGTCCTGACGGCGACCAAGTCACCCTCGCGCAGCTCAGACTTGCGGTTCAGCTCGTGCCCGTCCTCGGTGATATTGCGAGTGTCGGAGAGGTCAAAGCTCATCGTCCTGACGTTCAGGCCGCGCAAGGCGAGCACGCCTTCATCGGCGTAGTAGGCCGCCGGCGTGACCACAATGCCGACAGTTACGCGGGGAGAAACGTATTTTAGCCGCTTTACCTCCCAGTGCGTCGGAATGAGACCGAGCCAGCCGATCCCGCTGTCCTTCAGCTCGGCTGTTGGGTCGAAACCCTTTGTGACGGCCTGCGTGATGATCGCCTGCCGCTTTTCGGCCAACCGATCCAGGAGCGCCCGCTTTTTTGCAATCAGTGCGTCGATCTGAGCCGTCTTCTCGTCAAGGAAGGCAGCGATACGGCGCTGAGTGTCGAGCGGCGGAACCGGTGCTTTGAGACTCCGGTATTTGGCGGCGCTGAAGTTTTGAATGGTTGCTTGTATGACCTCGGCTCGAACTTGGTCCCAGTAGTGCTGGCTCTCGGTCCAGTATGCGGCGTAGGACTCGTCAACTACATCACTGGGCGTCCATTTGACTAGGTAACCAGCGAAGCACGCACCTTGCTCGAGCCCTGTAATCAGAACGCTTTTACCAAAAGTTGCGCCTACGGCGGCGAGGAGAATGTCTCCATTCTCGACACGGGCTTCGTCAGCAATCTTCGCAGGTAAGCTACGAAACGTGTCCTGCTTAAGGGACCGCGCGTCTGCAATGTCAGTGATCCGAATGTATCGTGGATCGTCAGGGTCGTCACCGTTAGCCGCTTCACCGATGCCGTTCCTGATGTGCAATCTGGACAGAAACTTCAGGCGCTTCGCGTCCCAGCCCCGTGGAAAAAACTTGGTCGCCGCGCTCATGCAACTAATCCCTGAAGCAGGCCGGCAATCTCCCCTTCGAGCAGCGTGATATCCGCCTCAATCTCTTGCAGCGGACGTGGCGGCTTGTAGACGTAGAAATGCCGGGTAACGGGGATTTCGTAACCCACCTTGGTCTTGGCATAATCGACCCAGGCATCGGGTACATGGGGCAGGA
Organism: Beijerinckiaceae bacterium; assembly: GCA_965198715.1. GTDB lineage: Bacteria > Pseudomonadota > Alphaproteobacteria > Rhizobiales > Beijerinckiaceae > RH-AL1. The sequence continues at coordinate 974,999 of CBDAPV010000001.1, read as the reverse complement.
CCTCCGCCGCGACATAGGCGTCGATGGCCTCCTTCATCGCTCGCACGAGGCTGTCGTTCGGCGCGTCCGGCCCGAAGGTCATGGGCAAGGGTAGCGTGGTGCCCTTCGGAAGCGGGATGTTCTCGGTATCGCGCAGCTCGCTATCGGGCTCGGGCCGGCCCTTGCCGTCCGTGCAGATGTCGGCGTTCGGGTCGCGCTCGCCAAGTGCTGAGAAGATCGCTTTCTTGATCGGGCCGAGGAGCTTCATGCCCTTGCGCTTCGCCGCCGCATCGAGATCGCGCTCGAACGCGTCGCGGTTGGTGTAGCGGCCCTTGCGGGCCAGCGTCCCCACGAGGGTGCGGATCGCCTCCTGCTCCTCGCGTCCAGCCGCCTCCTCTGCGGCCGCGACCTTGGCATCCTTGCGCTTCTTGGAGACCGCCAGTCCTTCGAAAGCGGATTGCTCGTCGAGCCGAGCGATGCGCTCCCGCGTCGCCTCGAAGTTCATGCGCAAAGGCCGCTCCACCGTTACCTTGAGTAAGCCGAACTCCCGGTTTTCGAAGATGCGGGAGACAACGCGGGTTTCCGGCGCACCGTCGATCTGAACCCGCTCCGTCTCGCCATCGCGGAAGTGCCCATAAACCTCTGTGAGCCGGCGGATTTGGTCATCGCTCAGCTCGTTGCGCTTGTTGTTGAGGCTCTTCTTCATCTTAGCGAAAAAGCGGGTGCCGTCGATGAGCTGCACCTTGCCGCGCCGGTCCGGCAGCTTGCGGTTGGTCACGAGCCAGACGTAGGTGAAAATGCCGGTGTTGTAGAAGAGCTGGTCTGGCAGGGCCACGATGGCGTCGAGCCAGTCGTTCTCGATAATCCAACGCCGAATGTTCGAGGGGCCGGACCCGGCGTCGCCGCTGAACAGCGGCGAGCCGTTGAACACAATGGCGATCTTGGAGCCGGGCTCGTCCTCGTTGCCCTCCTCGAAGAAATGCATCTTCGAAATCATGTGCTGAAGGAAGAGAAACGAGCCGTCGTTGATGGCCGGCAGGCCCGCGCCGAACCGGCCGCCGAATCCCAGCTCCTCATGCTCCTTGGTGACGGCCTTCTGCTGATCCTTCCATTCCACCCCGAACGGCGGGTTCGCCAACATGTAGTGGAACTTGTCGCCCTGGAAGCCGTCGCGCGTCTTGCCGTCACCCAACGTGTCGCCGAGGATGATGTGGTCCGTTTCCTCGTCCTTGATCAGCATGTCCGAGCAGCAGATCGCCCAGGACTCGTCATTGTATTCCTGGCCGTAGAGACCGAGATTGGCGGCCTTGTTGCCAGCCCGGATGGTCTCTTCGGACACAGACAGCATGCCACCCGTGCCGCAGGCGGGATCGTAAATCTCACGGTAGACGCCCGGCCTGTAGACCTCCTCCTCGCCCGTGTAGACGAGGTGTGTCATTAAGCGAATGACCTCGCGCGGGGTGAAATGGTCGCCCGCCTCTTCGTTCGCCTGCTCATTGAAGCGCATCACGAGGTGCTCGAACACGTAGCCCATCTCGAGATTGCTGATCACGTTCGGATGCAGATCTACCTCCGGCCCCGCCATCGCTTTCACGATGTTGAAGAGGCGATTGCTGGCGTCGAGCTTTTCGATCTGCTCGCCGAACTTGAACCGCTCGAAGATCTTGCGGGCCGTGTCGGAGAAGCCGTTGATGTAGGCGACAAGGTTGGGGGCGATGTTCTCGCTATCGTCCAGCAGCCTGGCAAACGTGTAGGCGCTGACGTTGTAGAGCGGTTGCCGGCGCTGCTTGTCGACCACGCGGCTGAGCAGGCGAGGTATCGCGTTCTCGGGCGTCTTGGCGGCGATAAGGCGCTTATGCTCGGCGAGAACAGCGGTCTTGGTCGGTTCAAGCACGCAATCGAGGCGGCGCAGCACCACCATCGGGAGCATTACTAGGCGGTACTGGGGCGGCCGGTAAGGCCCGCGCAGTCGGTTGGCGATCTCCCAGATCGTTCCTGCAATGGCCTTGTGACGTTCCGTAAGCAAAATAAGTCTCCTCCGCGACCTGCCCTTTGGTTAAGGCAGCCACAGCGGAGATGCCAAGCGTTTCGCCCGCAAGCAGGGAAAACGAGAAAGCGATGCTGAAGGGCGCGCAACCCATCGACCATAATCTGACAGGCCCGGAAACCGACCTTCTCATCGTCTGCTTCGCGCCGACTCTGTTGAAAAACTCGGCGGTTGAAAGGCGCCGTCTTCGCTGATTCAATTCTGTTGAGAGACAGGGGCGCAAGACATGATGGGACCGCGGCAAGTTGGAAGTCCAAGACGAGAAAATCAGACTGGTGGAGGTGCGCTGCAGCCGCGACGTCGGCATTCGCCCCGACGTTGGATCCGTCGTGGATATCTACCAAAAGCGGGGGGTCGACCTCCTGAAACCGCGAATGACCTTCAGGATCGGTTCGGGATTCTCCGCCACTGCTTCGCGTCGGCGGTATTCTTCGTTCCTTCCGGGTGAGCGCTGTGATCGAGAACCTCCTCATAGGTCGGATAATCGTCATCGATGATGAGGACGGATCGGATCGAACCGATGAAGGCCTCCTCTATGAACGCGGAATAATGGTCAGCCGGCACTAAATTCGGCCCCTTGGAATGAAATAATGAGGTTCGCCCCGCCCATCGGCATGCGCTCGGACGGTAGCTCGTAGCCGATTTGATGCCCGCCCGCGGCGAGGTTGGCCCGGGCCAGATAGAGACCGACGCCGCGGCCTCCCCGCCCCTTGCGCGTGAAGAACAGACTAAAGAGCCGTGCCACGTCCTCGGGATCAACACCTGGGCCGTTGTCGGAGATCACGATGTCACCGTCGACCACGTCGAGAACGACCTTCCTGTCGCCCCTTATCGAGGTCCCGAGCCAGTAGATGCTGTTATTCACGAGATTGATGAAAACCGGGAACAAACGCGACGGCTGGTCGAAGACGGAAAATGAGTCCGGGTCTCGGTACCTCTCCTCGGCCCCTTCAACGCCTCATCAAAGACCTCCTGGTGCTTGGCCAGAATGCGGGCCTCCTCCGCTGGGTCCACGTAGCATCCCCCGCCGGGGCGGGAATCGGCCTCGACATAGCCGGCCATGGCCGGATCCTTTGCCTCTCCGCACCCTCGAGCCGTTCAAAGACGTCGTCGGCCTTCCGGCGCATCTCCTGGTCTGCGCCGAACCGGTAAGGCATCCAGAGGTTTCGCAAGGCCTGGGCGTGAGTGAAGTTGAAGAGTTCGCCGTCGCTCGGCCGATAGCCGGGCGGAGGCGCCCCGGATAACATGATCGCCGCCGTCGCGGCCACCGCGCAAGCGACCGACATCCCGAGGATCACCGACGCTTCTCTGATGCAATGCTGCCTCCCGTGGCCGAATGGTATGCCTCGGGGTCATGCCGCTGCCACCGCGACATGCACTTGTCGCCGACGAACCCTTAATGGTGCGAGTCGCCATCCCGCCAATGCTCGCGCCTGACCTGCGTCGGCGTTGTTCGGGCTAACACGGTGCACACAAACCGGCCGCCGTATGTCACCGCCGCCTGCCTTGCCAAGAGCAATTGGACGATTAGCCACCCGTCGTAGCCGGCGCGCAACCTCCAGTCCTTTATCAGGAGGAACGAGGCCGCGCCGAACGTGGCAAGGATGAGGAGGGCGAGCGTCGCGTAATCCCGCGTGAAGAGGAACTCGCGATGGGCGTCAAGTACCGCCGGGTCGTTCTCGACCTTCTTGAAGCATTCGTTGTACCACACGTCGTTCTGCCGTTCCGGTTGCGTGGGCAGGTCGCCGCCCAAGGTGGTCCTCAGTCGCTCAAGGCCTGTGCGCGGATCGCTGGGCGCGTAGCGCGTGAACGCCCGGTGACCGGGTAGCGCGTGACGCCGGCGCAGGAAGACCAGCTTGGCCTTGACGTCCGCGGGGACGAGGCCGTTGGTTACAGAAACGATGACGATGGCGATGCCCACGGGCAGGAGGTCGGCGGCGCTTGCCAGGATGGCCTTGAAGCCAAGGTCACGGAAGCTGTTGGCTTGCGCGACGGCGTAGAACACTGCGCCATTCACCGCCAGGACGGCCCAGAGCGGTCGCCTGTTCCGCTCCTTAAGCGACTTGCCGGGAGGCGCTTCGGTCAATCGTATTCCTCGACGTGCGTAGAGAAGGGGACCGCCCTGGCGGACGAGTAGCCTTGCCGCCTGGCGAAGCCGCCATAGTGGATTTTGCCCGAACCGTTCGTCTTGACGACCGTGCCGCCGCGCCTGGTGAAGGCGTTCAGCACAATCAACCTCGGATGGCTGTCTTCGACTCTTGGCGAGGAGACGTAAGCCGAGAAGGTGCTGGGCGTGCCTTCCGCCACCCGGTCTCCAAGCAGGCGGTCAAGTATGGTCGGCCCCACGTTCCGGCGGCTGCCGTGGTGAGGGACTTGGACGAAGCTGAAGCGCCTGAGAGGAAGGCCCATGCTGTCGGCCTCGTCGGCAGCCCACCTAAAGGCGTTCAGCCCAGCGTCCCCAGTAAGCAAGACTCGTCGGTCGTCGCCGAAGTCGCCATAGAGGACGACGCTCGACTCGTTGTTAGGGCTCGTCACGCCTCCGTCCCTCAGGCGCTCGCGCTCCCATGTCTCTGTGGTCCACCTCTGGACAGCAGACCTGGCAGCATCGAACGCCTTGGCGATCAAGCTCCCTTTCCCAATCCAGAGCCCGGCAGCACGTATGACTTCCTCGTCAGCAGCCGGGGTCCTGTCGAATTGCGGCACCAGCAGCCTGTAATGAAGATGGCTAGGCGAGAGGATCCTGAACGGTCCAATATCGTGGCCCGCGAATGGTTGGTAGATGCTACAGCCTGCCTGATCCGCGAGGTCGAAGATCTCGGCCAAGACGTCGTACTCGTTTTCTATCCTCTGACGCAGGCCATCAGCGGTCCACCGCTTGTCGGCGAAGAGCGCCGGTTGCGCCTCGATCCAGGGAACGTGCATCCAAAGGTTCTTGACCGTCACCTCCTTGAAGACGTTCCGCAGCCCCGATGCGTGGTCCAAGTCTGGGTGGGTCAGCAGAACGTGTTCGAGCACGGGCCTAGGACCGAAGTGCTTCTTGAGGTGCGCGACGATCCTGTCGCCAGTTTCGGCGTGGCCCCCGTCGACGAGCATCAGGCGGAAGTCTTGCTCTGTCCCATAACGCACGACGATCGCATCGCCGGGCTTGCTCCCCTCGCCCACGGCCAGGAACTCGATCTCGCAATTCATTCCGCCTCCCTGCGTTTCGCTCTCGCGCTCACAGACCGGCGCGTAATCGATTGCAAACGCCCAATGATTTCGCCCGCTAAACCTAGGTGCTCCCTTGTCGACGATGCGGCGCGGGATCGACGAGTATGTTATTTTGGAAGGAAACGCCCGATGCGCTCGAATGCGGCCTGGAAGCGGTCCAGCGTCGCGACGACGTGCTTGCCCTTACCCTTCAGGACCTCGGGATGCTGAAGCAGGTAGAGCGAGGGATCGTAGTGGCTGAATTCGGGAACACTCTCGGGCAGGAGACGGAAGTAGGCTTCCGCCTTCTTGACGAGGCGCTCCGTCTTATCGTCGGCGGCCATCAGCTTCTCGACGGTGACCACGTACTCGCCTTCCAGCTTGTAGGTCTTGTTGACAAGGTCGACGAACACCTCGGGTTCGAAGAAGTCCTCGATGTCCGCCTCCTCCTTTCCCGCCACCTCGGTGGCGAGAATGATCCGGTCCCGGTCGAGAAGGGCCGACTTGTGCAGGTCCTCGAGCTTGCGCTTCTGCCCGCGCTCGAAGTCGGTCAAGACCGCGACGTTGAGCTTGTTGCCGTAGAAGAGCCTGACAAACGGCAGGATCTTGTCGATGCCTCCAGACGGGCAGACCGCCCATTGCGGCCCTAGGTGCGGCCGCCCAGCCGCCTTGAGGATGGCCGAGACCGCTTGCAGGTAGAGGATGTCGCTGGGCCCCTCAACGAGCAGCGTGTTCTTGCCAATCACGAGCGTCTGGGTGACCTCGAACCCCATCGCCCCGAAGATTGGGAAGTTCGTCTGCGGGTCCGTTGTAAGGACATCTGACCTGATCTTCGTACCGATGGACTTCTTGCGTCCGCGCGAGTCCGGCACGACGACGTCTTCGACGGTACGCACGCACGCGAGGTTGTCGGGCGGCACCATGAAGGGCGAGTGGGTCGTCCAGACCAGCTGGTGATGCGGCGCGATCTTCTCGGCGAAGTACCGCAGGAGGTCGAGCTGCGCCGTCCCGTGCAGCGTGAGGCCTGGCTCGTCGAGCAGGAGGATGACGTTCCCCTTGCTCTTGCGCAGCTGCGCGAACTTCACGAGGAAGGAGAAGAACCAGATGAAGCCGGCGGACCGCTCGGAGAAAGGGACCGTCACGCCGTGGAGGTTGTTTTCCACGCGCGCCCTCGCCACGGGACCTGCGTTGAAGGGGGCAGGGTCGCCCGACTTGCCCTCAGAGAGCACGACCCTGATCTTGAGTTCGTCGTTCTGCGTCCAGTAGTCGAAGATCTGGTCGGTGATGCGCAGGGCCGCCGCCTCGCACTTCGCGTTCAGCGCCTCGAATTGGGTCGTCGCGACAAGCTCGTCGAGGGTGGTTCCCGCGTATTGGAGGAAGTCCAAGAACACCGCCGCTTGCGATCGGCTCGCCTTTCTGCTTGTCCGCCTGGAGCTTGTTGATCGAAAGCTCGCCGCTCATGCGGTCCCAGTGGGAGAAGTACATGAAGCTCGGCATGCGCGCGGATAGGATGTCGAGCGCCGCGAGTACGGCGTTCTGGTCCCGGAAAGCCCTGATCCGCTGGAAGAGAGCCTCCTGCGGCGGAGTCCGGCTATTGAGCGCCTCCAGTGCCGCGTACGCCCTTCCCACGGTGCGTGTCTCGCTCAGGACCGCCCGGTCGTCCTGAGACAGGTCGCAGTCAGAGACCAGATGCGCGAGGACAGCGCCGTCATCGACAGGAACGGTCCCGGTGGTGCCATCCTGCTCGTATGTTTTTCTGACCTTCACGACGTTGCTGGTGAGGGCGCCCGCGCCGAGTACCTTTCTTACCGCGGCGACGTCGGCGTCCTCGAGGAGCCATTCGGTCGTCATGACGGTGGCCTCGTCGTCCCCGTGCATGCTTCCGTACTCGGCGAGGTCGCGACGGGGATAGTGGGTGACCTTGTCGTAGGTCTTGAAGGTCGCGTCGGTGGACCTGATGCCCTCCAGCGCCTTAAGGCAGGCGGACTTGCCGGCCTCGTTCTTGCCGACGAGGCACGTTATCTGGCCGATCTCGACTGGGTTGGAATTTAGGATGTTCCGGTAATGTTGCGCGTGCGCCCCAACCAGCTTCACGTCGAACCTCCTCGCAACCCGTGATCGACAGGTGCACTTACAGGCTTGCGGTGCTACAGTCTGTTCGTCGAAAGCAATAGGGCAAAGACGACTTAGGTGGGTGACGGCAAGATGGAATTTCGGAGCGCTGTCAACCACTAACACACAGACGACGGATTGATCCGCTCAGAACCGTTCTGACGCCTGCACGAGGGCGTCGAGCAGCGTTGCGCGAAGGAGCTGGACCGGCACGCCCCTGTGCGTGTTGGCGACAGTTGCCCAGTTGGCTTTCAACGCGTTCCAGGTTTCGACGATCACACGGTCGCTTACGGGTATTTCGGGATCGGCAGCCACAAGCGTCCACTGGACGGTCTCTTCGGGCGCGCCCAAGATCGCGGCGCATCGATGCCCGGCCGTCAAACGCAGCTTCTCGAGCTTGGCGCCGTCCGACCCGACGTCCAAGAGGCCGAGGTCAAGAAACTGCAGGAGGATATCGTCATTCATTGTCGGCGTTCTTGCTTCTCGAACTCTTCAGGCGTGGGCAATTCGACCAGCCGACGTCCAGTCTCCAAGGGTCGCCGGCTCGACAAGCGGACGACTCATCGCGGTCATGCCGGCTCGCTCTCATGCTTGGTTCACCATACCGGCTGACGCCGTGTGAACAAACAGGAAACCGAAACATCCCGCGGGATCCGTCAAGAATGGATCTACCTGTCTCGCGGAAACGGCGTGGCGCATTGACCACAATAGGCGCCGAGGTTGACCCGCCTACGCAAAGCCGCACAAGCGGACGCATCAAACCGGATCCAGCTACTCGGTAATACCGCTTAACTCGGAAGCAGACGCTCCGACATTTCGCTCTAGAGCATTTTCACCTTACGCCGGCTCATATCCGGCATGCTCGAAGTAGTTTGCGCACTCGCGTGGTTCGAATTGCGGAATCGCCTCCTTTATGGCCTGCCACAGGTCGGTAACGGTCCGAGCTGAGGCCTTACGCAGCAGCGCCTTCAGCTTGGCGAAGGCCATCTCGATGGGGTTGAAGTCGGGGCTGTAGGGCGGGAGGTAGCGTAGGCTCGCGCCTGCGGCCTCGATGGCGATGCGCACGCCAACGGGCTTGTGGGCCGGCAGATTGTCCATGACCACGATGTCGCCTGTCGCCAGCGTGGGCACGAGCACCTGCTCGATGTAGGCGAGGAACGCCGGTCCGTTCATTGCGCCGTCGAGCACCATCGGCGCGTCCATGCCGCTGCGGCGCAGCCCGGCGGTGAAGGTGGTGGTCTTCCAGTGGCCGTGCGGCACAGCGGCCCTGCAGCGCTCGCCGCGCCGCGAGCGACCGCGCAGGCGCGCCATCTTGGTCGAAGCGCCTGTCTCGTCGACGAAGATCAGCTTGTCGGGATCGAAATCGAGTTGGCTGTCGAACCAGGCCTGCCGCGCCTGACGAACGTCCTCGCGCTGCTGCTCGGCTGCGTGGGCGGTCTTTTTTTATACGTGAGGCCGTGCCGGTCGAGGAGTTTCCAGACGCTGGTGATCCCGACGCGAACGCCGCGTTCGGCCTCGAGCCGCGCGACGATCTCCGCCAGCGAAATGTCCTTGGTGCCTGCCTCCACGAGGGCGAGAATGTAGTCGGCATGCGCGTCGAGCCGGGAGCCGCGCGGCTTGCCCTGGCGCCGCGGCATCGCCTCACCGGTCGCGCGGAAACGCCGGACCCAGACAATCGCCGTCGCCACGCCGACGCCAAACCGAGCCGCCGCCTGCCGTGCCGACATGCCGTCGACTGCCGCCTTGATCACGCGACTGCGCAGGTCATCGCTGTAGGCTTGCACCACTGTCACCTCCCGACTCATCGCAAGCGATGGAACCAGGAAGACAGATCCAAAGGAATCCCTCTCGAATCGACGTTCAGCAAAAGCGCTCTAGGTCAGGGACGGGCGTAACTTGCAACGTCCGCTTCGATGGGTCGCTGCCGGCAGCAGTCTTTCCATTACAAAAATACCAATGATCGTCATGGTCGCTGTGATTTTGGTGATCAACATGCTGGCGAAAACCGTCCTACCGCGACGTGACCTAAGCCGCTCATTATGCTTGACTTTTTAAGTCCGTACCAAAAGCGCAAAGTCCACAGCTTCAGAGAAAAAAGGGCCTCAAAAGCATAAAACCCGCCCAGCGGCACCGAACCAGGTAAATAGCTACTCGTCTACAAGCCTGTGTTTGCTTGAGCTTTTCGCCTTATTGAAAGAGGAGAGACAATACTCTCAAGTAAAACGCTGGCGGAGGGAAGGGCGCTGAGACACAACATTCTCTCGCAGAAGCCCGTGACGGTACGCTGGCACGCGTAGAAGGCCCAAGTGGCACCTTGCCAGTAGCCTTAACGGTGACATTCGGACGAGCGGATTGACCTCCACGGCGGCTCGTTGACCATGGGTTTGGCCCTTGAATTGGAGACCGGTGTTCCATGTCGGCGTTGCCTCCCGATCCGTTCTCCACCGCCGTCACGCGCACCATGGCGCCGCGCGAAAAGCCGCCGGCCGCGAGCAAGGTGCGAGGGCGGGCGGTCGCAAAGGGCATCGACCTCGTTGCCTTGCGCGAGACCTACGAGGCCGGTGCCAGCACCGTCGATCTCGAGATCGAGCACGGGATTAGCCGCACCACCATCCGCAAGCTCCTGCGGAAAGCCGGATGCAACTTGCGCGATGTTCGGCAGGCGAGCCGCGTGCGCGGCGCGGCCAACTGGGCGCGGCTCGAGAGGCCGAGTCCGGTCCAGGCCCGCGTGATCGTCGAGGATGTCTTCGGTGCGCGATGGCGCGTCACCCACGCTTCCGCGACCGAGCACGGCTTCGGCATCCTGCGCGGCGTGCCGGACGCCAAGCACGACAGCTCGCCGGCCATTCTCCTCACCGCGGAGCTCGCCGCGCATTTCGAGCGACATCGGTTGGCGCCGCGCAATCTCGCGCTGCCCATAGGGCAGACGGTCATCAACAAGTTACGCCGAAGGCTGGACCAGGATTGGCCACGCGAGAATACGGCCTGGTGGCTGGACCGCCGGGATGACCTGGGCCGCTTGAGCTCGAAGGAATTCGCGCAACGCCACGGCGTCGACAAGAGCACGGTCACCAACGCGCGCCTGCGCTATTGCGGCAAACACCCGCCGCGTCGCGACTGGAGCGATCCCACCCTCCAGGCGCTCGTCCTCTCCGACCGGCCGTATGGCGAGATCGCGGAGGCGCTCGGCACGTCGGCGCACTATGTCCGCTCGATGCGCTACCTGCTGCGGAAGAAGCAGCAGGATGCCGAGAGCGTCTAACGACGCGCGCAGGCATTGGGTCTTCCATCCATGATGAATTCGGCTGTCTCTTTAGGCGACATCGGTGACTGCTATCGGCGATGTCGTCGAAGTCGGGTTTGGAAGCGTTTACGGCTGGTGCGACCTGCCGAGGACCCGACGATCCAACGCCTTCGCCGGCGCCTGTCCTTCGAATGGCAGCGAGAACCGCACATGAGGAGCTCTCGTCGCAAGGAGGCGATCCGGCCGTTATGGTCGAGGCAGGCCGCTCGATGGGGCGACACTAACGGCACCTGCCATCCTGTCTTGATCCTGTTGTCAAAAGGAGATTAGCTCCGTCCGTCGCAGATCGAAAAGCCGCCCGTCTTGACACGCATCAATTGCAAGGAGCCTGCGTGACCTCCGATCGCGTCGTCTACAGCCAGTCGGGCCGCATGATGGCGGTGGAGACGAAGCTTGGCCCCGACGTGCTGCTGCTGCACCACCTCGAGATCGACGAGCGGGTCAACGCGCTGTTCGAGATCCAGGCGGCGGTGAAGGCGCAGCGCGACGACCTTCAGGCCGGCGACCTCATCGGCTCGAGCGTGGATTTCCGGGTCAAGCTGAAGGACGGCGGCGAGCGCTGGTGGAACGGCTTCGTCACGGAGATGCATGAGGGCAGCCTCACCACGCGGGGCACGCGCTCCTACGCGATGACAGTCAGACCGAAGCTGTGGTTACTTTCGCAGCGTAGCGACTGCCGCATACATCTGTCGACTACGACAGAACAAATCATCGAGACATTGCTCTCCGAGCATGGCATCACGGACTACAAGATCCGCATCACGCAAAAGCTCGTCTCGCGCGACTACAGCGTGCAGTGGAACGAGACCGACCTCGATTACCTGCGCCGTCGTCTCGAGCAGGACGGTATCGCGTTCTGGGTCGATCAGGCCAAGGGCAAGCACACGCTGATCTTCGGCGACCATTATTCCTCCTACGACAGGGCACCGGAGGAGGAGGTCCGCTACGCCGAGGGCTCTGCGGCGATGGACAACATCAACACCTGGAGACGGTCCTTCGCCTTCACCCCGGGCAAGCGTGCGGCACGCGACTGGAGCTGGCTCTCCATGAAGGCGCCGGGCGCGGAGCAGCGCACCTTCGCCGAAGTGCCGGGCAACGCCGACCACGAGCTCTACGAGTACCCCGGCCGCTTCGACGACAGCGTCTCCGCCGAGCAGGCCACCAAGATGCGCATCCAGGCCACGGAGTCCGGCTTCGAGACGGTCGAGGCGGCCTCTACCGTGCGCACGCTCGGCCCGGGCCAGACCTTCACGCCCATCGACGTTGCCAAGCCCGACAACAAGTTCGCCAAGCAGGTGGTGACCGCGATCCGGCACGTGGCGACCGACCCGACCTACGAGACCGGCGGCGGCGTGCCCTCGTACGACAACACCTTCACCGTCATCCCGGCCATCACCATCGCCACGCCGCATCGCACCACGCGCCGTCCGCGCATCAACGGCCAGCAGATCGCGCTGATCGCGGGGCCGCAGGGCGAGGAGATCTTCACCAACCAGTACGGACAGGTGAAGGTGTGGTTCCCCTGGGACCGCCGCGCCAGGAAGGACGGCACCGACACGGTGTGGATCCGAGTCGGCCAGCCCTGGGCCGGCACCACCTGGGGTCATCAGGTCATTCCCAGATGTGGAATGGAGTGCTTGGTGAGCTACCAGGAGGGCGATCCCGACCGGCCATTCGTCATGGCGCTGGTGCCCGACCCGAGCAACCCCACCCCGTACCCGCTGCCCGACAACAAGACCAGAATGACCTTCCGCAGCAATTCCTACAAGTCGACCGGCTTCAACGAGATGACGTTCGAGGACAAGACGTCGGGCGAGAACATGTTTTTCCACGCGCAGAAGGACCACACCACCAAGATCGAGAACAACCAGACCAACAGCGTCGGCGCCAACCATTCCAACGTGGTCGGCCAGAATCAGGCGCTGACGGTGGGCGCAAACCAGACGCAGGAGATCGGCGGCTCGGCCAACCTCACGGTCGGCGGCACCGGCGCCGGCGCGGCCGCGCTGATGGCGCCGCTGGCCGACATGGCGGGACAGACGGCGGGCATGCTCGGCTCGGCGTTTCAGGCAGCGATGGGGGCTATGGGCGCGGCCGGTGGCGGCGGCTCGAGCGGCAGCGGCGCGGGCGTAGGCTCCGGCCTCGGCGACCTGGCGAGCGCGGCCGGGCTCGGTTCGGTGGCCTCGGCGCTGACGGGCCTCGCCGGCGGCTCCGGCGGCGGCGGCTTCGCCAACGGCCTGCTCGGCACGGCGATGGGCGCGGTCGGCGCGGCGGGCGGCGGCATGGGCGGCATCGCCGGCACGATAATGCCCCAACTCGCCTCCTCGCTGATCGGCATCCTGGGCGGCTCGGGTCAGCAGGCGCAATCCCAGGTCGGCAACGGCCCCAGCCCGCGCCCCGATGCCGGCACCGCGCTCGCCTCGGCCGGCGCCTCGCTGGGCCAGGCCGCCGGCAGCCTGTTCTCCATGGGCGGCGTGATGAACACGACGGTCGGCCTGATGCGCACCGATTCGATCGGCATGGCGCACGTGGTGCAGGTGGGGACGAGTCAGGCCATCAATATCGGCCAAACCAAGTTCGAGAACATCGGCTACGCCCACACCCACGACGTTGGCAAGCAAATGATTGTCAACGTTGGCAATCAAATGCAGATCAACGTCGGTGAAACTTTTCAAATCATTGTTGGCAACGGATCAGCGACCTTGACCATGGACAGCAAGGGCAACGTCTCGATCACCGGAAAGACGTTCACGACGACGTTCTCCGACCAGGTCACCCATTTCGGCAAAGTCATCGACCTCAATCCTTCGAATTGAGGCATGCGATGCTGATCCGTAACGATACGCAACTGGCTGCACAAGGCTTTGGCGATCTGCATCGCGACGGCATGCGCATGTGCGTCGTCGCGGTACGGGGGCGCTACGAGGTAAACGACAGAGGAACGATCCGACTAGCCGACAAGCAGGACATCGCGTTGGCGGACGTCTACGAAGGGGATCCACTCCGGACGCCGATGGTTCGCACGGGGGACCTGGTTCCCTACAAGCCTGCTGCCGACGTCACGATCCTTGGAAATGCCTATGCGCCCGATCGTCAGCCGACGCGGCACTGGCAAGTGAGCGCGACCATCGGGCGCCATGAGGCAACCCTCAGGGTGCATGGACCGCGTCGATGGGAACCGACCCTGAAGTCCCTCCGACCAAGCTGGAAGCTGAGCGATCCAGACCCGGTGACATCCGTGCCGCTAGACTATCGTTTGGCGTCGGGTGGCCGGTTCGCCGGCGATCCTGACGGCATGCAGGATGAACGCAATCCGATCGGCTCCGGCCTGATGCATCGAGACTGGAGCCCTTGGGGCAAGCCATCACGGGCGCCGCAGATCGATAGCACCGTCGCGTCCGTCGGCGATCCGTTCGCAGTGCCGGAGCCTCAAGGGTTCGGTCCCGTTCCACCGTTCTGGACCTGGCGCGAGCGGCACCTCGGAACCCGCGACGAGGTCTGGCAACGCGAGCGCTGCCCGCAGATGCCTCAGGATCTCTCCTACCGTTTCTTCCAGACGGCGCACCCTGGCTTGATCCTGCCGCGCCTTGTCGGCGACGAGACGGTCAAACTTCTGGGCCTGGTCCCCGGCGGCACCGCTCTCACGTTCGAATTGCCGGGAACAACAATCGTCGCGCACCACGTCTGGTTGGACGGTCGCGTCTCAGACGCGCGTCTGACGCTCGACGGTCTACATCTCGATCTGCGCGCCTCGGAAGGTCCGTGGACGGCCGATCTTACTTGGCGAGGCTGGATCGAGCGATGCCCGGCCTACCGCGGAGCTACAATTGAAATGGTGCCGCTCGCCGAAGCCGGCGGCCTGTTGGTTTCCGGCGAGTACGGCCTCGCCGAGCCGCAGTCCGGCAAGGCTTCGCCATGACCTGGCCGCTGGAAGGCTCGCGCGAGATCGACGAGGGTATCATCATCTCCGAGCCGATGGACTGGTGCAAAAGCCCGACTTCGATCGTGCCCTACCGGCTGTACGCTTACCAACAAGAGGCGATGGACCTCGCCGACAGCGTCAAACAGACGAGCGACCGCACGCACGTGAAAGACTCGCTTGTCCTCAAGAGCTACGGCGACGAACCGGGGGTCGGAGGCGGCGTGCTATCTGGTACTCACAACGCGGAATGTACGCCGAAGACATGGTCGGGGAGCGTTACCGCGCAAGGACGCAATGTAGTCCGCCATGACGACGAATGGTGGATGAACCGCAAAAACACATGGGGGAGACTGACTTACGTTAAGGATCCAAAAAAATATCTGACGCCGTCGACGGAAAAGATAGATCCGACGATGAGCGTCGCACGCTTGATCAGGCCGGCGCCAGATGGGGCTGAACTCTTTGAGGCGAGCGCTGTCGGTGTTGCGGGAGGTTTCGCGGGAGGTCTTGCAGGCGGAGCGGAAGGTGCCGAGGAGGGTGGTGGCGTAGGTGGCGCAATCGGCGGCCCTATCGGCGCGGTTGCAGGGGCTGTGGGCGCTGGCGTGCTAGGTGCGATCGTCGGTGCGACAATCACTGGGTCCAGGACCACCAGGAAGAAGCCCGACAAGTGTCCCTGCATAGTCCAGCCATATGTCATGCTCAAGAACTTCTGCGCGTCGGCCTGCAAAAACGGGCAGGCACATCATATCGTCCCTGACTTTACCAAACGCTACGTATCGCGCGTCAATGGCCTGGGCACTTACGGCCGGATCTCTGGCCTCGCCAACTATAACGATGGCATGGCGATCTGCTTGCAGGGTAACGCAAAAGACAACGGGTCGGAGCACTACGAGGCGCATGGTGCAGACTCGCAAATCGAAGCCCTCGGCAACAACCATCCCGACACGCCATTATTTCCGAAAGGCACGGCGCCGATCGGTGAGATCAGAGCGCGTGCAGAACAGCAGACGGCCAGTGTTCGTCCGCAGTGTGAGGCGCAAATCGAAGCCGGCCTCGACACCGAATTCGCTGCCACCAACCCGATGACCCTGGGGCGTACGACCGTCGACCGCTTGCCGACAGGCAACGCCTTGACTGCGCTTCAGAATCAAACCGTTCATTAACCGGGAAAGACATGTTCGATCTTGTCATGACGCGGGCGCGAGCCATCACGAAGGACGTCCTCTACACTGCCGGCACCGATGACAACGCCGACGCCACTGAACCGCTCACCCGAGCGTACCAGTATTTCCACGGCAGTTGGGACTATCGCGAGTACCCGTACGCTACGCAGCAGATCGCTCTGTACCATCGGCCGGAAGGTGGCCGGATCGCCGTCTACATGTCGCCGGACGGCAATCTGTTCTCGCCCGAACCCTCGTTCCAGAGTAATCCGATCATCGACGGTGGCCTGCGTGAAACGAGGAAGCTCGGTCGCTTGTCCGACTTGAGGCAGGTCGATCAGCGTCTTCTAGCCTGCGGCGACGGCGGTCAGACCTACCGCCTCGGAAATGATCGCAAGTGGACGGCCCTAGACCTCGCGCTGTTCGATCCGAAAGTCGATCCAAACTGGACGAACGAGATGAAGCCGCAAGGTTCTACAGGTCGTGAGGAGCAAGAATTCTGGAAGAAACACCCGGAACAGAAGGCGGAGTACAAACGTCGTATAAGGCTCGAGTTGGCAAATCTCTCGCTGCACTCGATTAATGGGGTCGGCGACACCCGTCTTTACACTTGTGGCGCCAAGGCATCCCTATACTTCTGGAACGGACAGACGTCTGAGAAGATCGCAGTGCCCACCGACGTCTATCTCCTCGACATCCTTGCGGATGATGCCGAGACGATATGGGTCTGCGGCCGCGACGGCACACTGCTGCGCGGCAATGCCGTAGCCGGCTTCACCCTCATCCCCTGCGAGGAGGGGCCGAACTTCTCTACCATCACCCGCTTCATGGGCAAGATCTACATGTCGAGCTACGCCGGCCCGCGCGGTCTGTTCGCCTTCGACGGGCAGAACATCCGCCATGTCCGCACAGGCCTCCAACCCGAACTCGACGACGTGCACACCGTTGACGCCGTCGAGGGCGCGCTGTGGGTGATCGGCTCGCGCGACATCGCGCGCTTCGACGGCAGCACGTGGGAACGAATACCGATGCCAAAGTGACGGATACGACGGGAGGGTCGAATGGCGCTGACAAGTGCGACGATGGACGAGATCATCGAGCGCGTGAATTGCTACGGGGTCGGCACCTGGCTGGCGCTAGTGCTGGCCGACATCGGTCTCGCTGCGCCTGCGCACGGCGGATCCTTCGTCACCCTGCCGCGTAGCGCCGGTCTTCTCTTGAAGATCGAGTTCCTCGAGTCCGCACTGCAGTCGTCCGACCCTGCCGACGCCTTCTACATCTCTCTTGCAGAAGGGAATGAGTTAGTGCCGCCGCCGCGCGGGCTCGAACGCACAGACGAGACCATCGATACGGCGCGCGCCAAGCTCTCTCCGTCCATCGTCGGCGGCTCACCGTCCGAGTTGGCGGCAGGAGATCGACGTGTCTCCTACTTCATGGCCGGCGGCCGAGTCGTCGAACTCCGGTTCAATTCAAGTCTCGTCGGCTTCGACCGTATCCTCATCGCCCGGCTCGGAGAACCACGTGACTGGCGTATTGTGTCGGCCCGTTGAGGCGCAGGCTAACGACGCCGGAGCCCCAAGGCCTTTCAGGTCCGACCATACTCGAGGGTGTTGCGCCGTGCTCGGAACGCCACGCCGTCGCCGGCTCACTGATCCCTTCGGCACTCTTCGGCCGACCTTGTCACAAGCTTCAACAACGTCTGCGCGAGGACCTGTGATTGCGCCTGCCCATCAAGCCGCGGCGAGGCCGAAGTCCGTCGAGGGCGATGCGAAGGCCGAGCAGGGACGAGCGTCATCGGCCGCAGAGGCACTCGCCGCCTCGAACCGCACGCGGTCCCCGCCAGCCGCCTTGGCCGCGTAGAGGGCGCGGTCCGCCGTCCTCAGAAGATCCTGAGAGGAGGTGGTCCGCCGGTAGGCCACCGACACGCCCACGCTGACCGTGACGCAGGCGCCCGGTCTCCCGGCGGGGTGGGCATCGCGTCCTTGCGGACGGCGTGGACGACCTCGTCAGCGAGGCGACGGCCTCGGCGCGGCCGGCTTCGGGCAGGAACAGCACGAACTCCTCTCCGCCGAAGCGGATCGCCTCGCCCGGGTGGCCGTCGAGCGACGACTTCAAGAGCTTCAGCGTTGAGGGGGCCGCCATCGGGCTGCTCGGCATCGAGTTGCACACGCGCCGCCGCAACCGCGCCAACGGGACCATCCGGGCGACGACTCCGAGATGTTGGCACGTCGAGGTCGACCAGAGCTTCGGCAACTGCCCCCAGTACATTCAGCTGCGTGACTTCAAGTTTGCTCGCAATCCCCTTGAGACTTTTGCGACCGACGTCGAGGACAGCACCGCTCTCGACGACGCGGCGCTTGCCGCGATCTCGGCGGCGGACACGTTCTTCGTAGCCTCTTACTCCGATTGCGACGGCCGACGACAGGTCGACGTGTCGCATCGAGGCGTCTTCGCCGATTTTGCGACGGGCGCCTGTTGTAGGGCGGCGGCTCCGTGTCGTTGAGCTTACGCCACAACACCTTCAGGTCCGCCGTCGACGTCGTCTTCAACGCCGCCAGCTGCGCCAACACCATCTCGCTCATGCCCCTGCCTCATCCATGCACTTCGGTTCGGCATGACCGCTCCGGTGCAGGAGGCGATCATCGACGGGCGGCAGGCCGATGGCATCGAAGCGAATGCCCTGCTGCGGCCGTTTTTGCTGATGAGGACACTCCCGGAACCGCAAAGAAGGCGGACGGAGACGCTCGCCCCAGGGCGCCTGGATGCTCGCAGGCCGACATCAAGAACCCCGGCTTCGGCTGCGATAAGAGCAGGTAGAAATCGAGGCCAATGCTGTGGCTATTGCAAGCCGAGCTGGCGAGGTTCTGGTTCGGCCGTCTCTCCAGCATCGTGACGGTCCTCTCGCGGGCCGCTTGCGACAATCCGCACCGATGGGGAACCTACAAGACCTTCGTCGTGCTAGACTAGACCTCGCCGGCGCCGTGCCGACTGGAGCGCGGCCTGGGCGCTGTTCCCTGGTGATGTCGCCTACGTCTGGCACGCCGGCAAGTTCGCGGCGACAGTCCAGGCCAGCCTGGAGAGCTGCGAGTTCGATGTGCGCTCGCAGATCATCTGGGCCAAGGACCGCTTTGCGCTCAGCCGCGGCGATTACCATTGGCAGCATGAGCCCTGCTGGTACGCGGTGCGCCGAAACGCTCGCGGCGGCTGGTCCGGCGACCGCTCGCAATCGACGCTGTGGACCATCCCCTCGCGCGAAGATCGCGGGCTCGGACACGGCACGCAAAAGCCGGTGGAGTGCATGCGGCGGCCGATCGCCATCGTGGTCTCAGCTCCGTCTTCGCCGATCTGCGCGACGCGGGGCGTAAAGCGGATCTCGCCACCGGTCGGACCGCCGCGGACCTTGCGGATCGCCATGCGGGGATTGCTGATGGTGCCCGCAGCATCGCGCTCGCCGAGACGGAGGCACTCAGTATCTCCTTCCGAAATCCGTTGGAGATCTGTCTGCCGGAGCATCCCCCTCGCTTCAGGAGATAAAATGAGACATAAGATTGAACTGCCTGATAATTACGAGATCCCTCAAGAGCAACCTGCAGATCTATCTGGCGATTTGATTTCGATCTATCGCAAATTAGATAATTATATAAAAAAATATGGACAAGAGAATAATTTAGAGATCCATAACCCGTTTGTGATCGGGCATT
This sequence comes from Beijerinckiaceae bacterium, assembly GCA_965198715.1. Taxonomy (GTDB): domain Bacteria; phylum Pseudomonadota; class Alphaproteobacteria; order Rhizobiales; family Beijerinckiaceae; genus RH-AL1. The sequence continues at coordinate 955,582 of CBDAPV010000001.1, read as the reverse complement.
TTGATATCGATGATATGCAGTGTCTGCATTTCCAAGCTCCTTTTTGGAGTACATATTTTTCTGAAAGGGGAAAACGATTGGATCCCTGCTTCTTTGTCAATATCAATGACTGTTTAAGCTTTTTTATATCGAAGGTTTACAGATTGAACCGAGAAGTCATTTCATACGAAAGATGGCCATAGAAGAACAAGGCGACGCGCTCGGCCGCGAGACCCGCCGCGCCTCGACGAAGGGCTTCCGGCTGGAGCAGAGCTGGGACGCCGTCGGCCAGCTCGTCACCCAGGATGCCGGCCGCGGCGCGTCCGCGCTCGATGAGCTGCACGCGGCGATGGCGGCACCCTCCCCCGACAGCGGGGCGCATCGCCGCTACCGTTGGGACAAGGCCGGCGCGCCGACAGGCATCGACGACGCGCTCTCGGGCGAGACGCGCTACCGCTACGACGCCAACGGCCAGGTTGCGGAGGCGAGCTTCGGCGACGGCTTCCGCGAGCGCTTCGACTACGACGCGGCGAAGAACGTCGTCGGCGTCAAGGTGGAGGGCCCGCAGGTCGGACCCGGCATCGGCGGGCTGCTGGCGTGGCGCTCGACGCCGGGCGGCGTGGTGCAGCTGGCACAAGGCCCCAATGGCGAGAGCATCGCGCTGACCCACGACGTGTGCGGCCGGGTGGTCGAGCGCCGGGTCGAGCGCAAGGGGTTCCGACCCAAAACATGGAAATACGGCTGGGACGCGCACGACCGCCTGGTGCGCTGCGACAATCCCGAGGGCGAGACGTGGTTCTACCGCTACGACCCGTTCGGGCGGCGGCTGACCAAGGTGCGCAAGCTCGCCGACAAGGAGCTGGCCTGGACGGCAGGCAAGTTCCCCCATCTGCTGCCGGCGGCGGCGCGGGAGGCCACCAAGATCTGGACGTGGCCCGAGCCGCCGCGGGGCTCGGGCGCGCCTGGCGACACGCGCCCGCCGGTGGTGGGCACGCACTTCACCTGGGACGGCGACGTGGTGGCGGAGGAAGCGCCGCTGCGGCTCGACGGAGCGGTGGACTGGGCCTACGCCACCTGCTGGCACTTCGAGCCGGGCGGCTTCCGACCGCTCGCCAAGCAGGCGGCGAATGGCACGCTGTTGCACATCGCCAACGACCACCTCGGCACCCCGCGCGAGATGTTCGACGAAGGCGGACACCTGCGTTGGGCGGCAAGCTTCACAACGTGGGGCGTCATTCGCGGTATCCAGCTACCGCGTGAAGAAACGTATTCTACGGCGGCCGCGATTTACCCGCGACGCTCCGCGCGAGGAGATTTCGGGTCGAAGACTGAAGGACACCCAGCAAACGAATGTACGCTTCGGTTTCAAGGGCAGCAGGCAGATTGTGAAACAGGATTATATTATAATCGCTATAGACATTATGACCCCATTGCACAGCAATATGTGAGCACTGATCCTATCGGATTGGTCGGCGGCGACCGACCACAAGGATATGTGGCCAATCCTACCGCTTGGGTGGATCCATCGGGATTGAGTTCTTGCTTTCTCTCAGAAGACTGCAAGTCCATGGTTCAGCAAAGATGGTAAATTTGGTGGTTCTACGATAAGTGACGTGGCAGGCCGTTTGCGTAGTGGCGCCCTCTAGCCGGCTGACGTGTCTGTTGAAATTGTTGTAGTCAATGGCAAGAGACTAATCCTGAATACCCGATCTTCGCTTGCATTAAAATAGGCTGGTATCGACCAGAGTAAATGGTCACTGATAGATAAGACGGGAGATCCATCGACCATGGCAAACATTTCCCAACGTCTGACCAACAATGGTCTTGGTGAAGGGGGAACCGATACGCTTCGTATCACTGGTTCTGGCGGTGGAGCGAGTACATACCTTGGAAGCGGGAACGCTCCCCAGCCGTGAGGTGGAACGATGAAACTTTGGCAAATGCCTGTGCATGCAACGGCGCTCTTTCATGATCCAAAATTTAACGTTTTTTCTCCACGAAAATGCTCACTTGATTTATCTTTTGAAGGTGAAAATTGCGATGAAGAACGTATTAGATTGTTGTTCGTAAACGTGGAGGTATTTCGATGCACGTATTCGACTTCGTGCACTCCAGAAATGTTTGAGCTAGCATACGGTAAAATCGTAGATCTGGGTAAGTCAGATTTGCTACTAGGCTTAAAAGAAAATCGTAATATGAGCACAAATCCATCTCGCCATTTGATGATAACTTTTGACGGCGGGCCTTGCTATGAATTCGTTTGCATGACATTCGAGGTAAATTGTGTCTAAAACGATACAGGAGTGCCGTGCACCTTCACTTAATTCAACGCCCTTCGGCGGACGGGACATTGCTCCATGTCGTCAATGACCATCTTGGCACCCCCAGGGAGATGCTCGCTGACGCCGCAGGACGGCGACGTTTTGGTGGTGGACGTCGACGGCGAGCGCTCCTTTTAGGTCTGGGACGGCAGGGCGCCTGCGCGCGGCGACGCGGGTTGACGCTGCCGGAGACAACGCCCCAGACCTCGACGAGGGCCTCGGCGCCGTGCGGCGGTGAGCAGCGGCGGGCCTGAAGATCGGCAAGGCGATGGACCTATAGCGCGCGCTAATCGAAGCAGGTTCAAGTCGGAAGACGCGGTCGCGGATCGTCGACTACAACGCGAACTCACCGCCATGATGGCCGGGATACTCGCCAAAAGCAGCGCCGGACGAACGATCTCAAAGGTAATCAGCGGCATACCGTCTTAAGCTCGATAGTGGGCTGGACCCCATCCTGCCTTCCTGGCAACGCTGCCAGATGACCGACACAGCAGCACCCAAGATGGCGAAGATCGAACAGGCAATCGATGCGCTGCTTCGCGCCCTGATCGAGCGACCCTCTCCAGACAGCCGCGCCGAGCACTTGCGAGCGGCTTCCTCCTTCTCATGACCACCTCGACCGCTAAGGATGATACCATCGTCCGAGTCAGCAGAAGAGGCAAGGAAAAAAGGATACTCTGCCATTATACTAGCGCTGCGGGTCAAGCTGGCATAGTTGCGTCGCAATCAATTCTTCCGTCTCTTAAAGCTGTAAATCCGCAGGATGCAAGATACGGCGATGGACAATATTTTACAGATATTCAACCGGGCACGATGTCGAATGCTCAACTTTCATCACGCTTTATCAGAAACAGGTTTCAAGGTAAGAGATTTTCTCATTACGTTTGTATTGACGTAGCGGGCCTGCCGTTGATCCAAGGAAGACCCCACGTTTTTGTGGTGCCAAACGAGGTTCCATTGCCTATCGAAGGTCGTCTTGTTAGCAGCGGAGTTAACTGATGTATTATATGAAAGTTAAATGCAATGTCCTAGACTCTGATGAGGTGACTGAAATTTGGTCTGAAGTTAATGAAGAAAATGATGAGGTTCGAAAAATCGAATGGTTTTTGGGCAAGCCTGCTCAAGTAACAAGTATAAACTTGTTTACCTTCGACACTTCTTTGAGTTTAGAGCCTCTCCCTTCGATTGAAGAGATAAATGCGGATCCAGAATTTGAAGCGGTGTTGATTGATAAAGACCAATTCGAGCTTGCTTGGGAAGAGAGCTGTCGCAATCTTGGTGTAACTCGCTGGTAAGTGGTAAATTAAGATTGCAATTAAGGCTTGCTTATTTGGAGCCGCAAGGCTTTGGCCCAGTGCCGCCGTTCTGGCGCTGGCGCGAGCAGCACCTCGGCATGCGCGACGAGGCCTGGCAGCGCGAGCGTTGCCCGCAGATGCCGGCGGATCTCTCCTACCGCTTTTTCCAGACCGCGCATCCCAGCCTGATCCTGCCGCGCCTCGTCGGCGACGAGACGGTGCGGCTTGCCGGCCTGACGCCCGGCGGCGGGGCGCTCGCTTTCGTCCTACCGGGCTTGGTGCCGGTAGCGCACCACGTCTGGTTCGACGGCCGCGAGGTCGACGCTCGTCTCACCCTTGACGGCCTGCATCTCAACCTGCGTGCGCCGGACGGACCGTGGCGCGCCGACTTGACCTGGCGCGGGTGGGTAGCGCGATGCCCGGCTTATCACGGTGCCAGCCTCAGCTTGGTGCCGATGCGCGAGGCGGCCGGCCTGCCGCGCTCCGGCGAAGACGGCCTCACCCTGGCGGACGCGGCGGCGTGAGCCTGCCGAAGGACGGCGGCGACGTCGGCGCGCCCGCCGCGCTCTCGGGCACACCTGCGGCGTCCTCGGGTGCTGGCGGCGGCAGCGAGACCGGCTTGCCGAAGGAGGGCTCGCGGGTGATCGGCGAGGGGCGCATCAAGTCCGTGGTGATGGACTGGTGCAAGAGCCCGACCGCGATCGTGCCCTATAGGATCTGGGCCTACCAGCGCGAGGGCATGGCGCTTGCCAACAGCGTGCGCCAGACCGACGACCGCTCGCACGTGGCGGGTTCGATCGTGCGGCACTGCTACGGCGACGAGGCCGGGGTCGGCGGCGGCATCCTCTCCGGCACGCACAACGCCGAATGCACGCCGCTGACGTGGTCCTCCAGCGTGCGGGCGGAAGGCCGCAACATGGTGCGCCACACTGACCTCTGGTGGATGAACCACAAGAACACCATTGGGAAGTTGGACTACACCAAAGATACGAACGACTACGGCATCGCCGAGGTGGAACTGATCAAGTCGAGGATCCCACCACTGGGCAATGGTGATGGGCCGAGGACGCAGGTCGCCTCAGCAGCTGGCGCAATCGGCGCACCTGCTGCAGGCGCAGGCGGCGGAGTCGGCGAAACGCTTGGTCAAGTTGGTCGAGGCATCGTCAGCGGTGGGAAGTGGGTTGCTGGAGGTGTAGAAGATCTTGGTCTTGGGGCAGCGGCAGGTACCGCCGCACTTGCGAGCGGCTTCCTCCTTCTCATGACAACTTCGACGGCCAAGGACGACGTCATTCGCGTGTCTGGCGACTGCAAGCTCATTCCTAAAAAAAATAATAAATGTTCTGCTGGCTCACAAGCTCATCATGTCGTAGCCGACCGTTCCATGAATCCGTCGAATGGCCGGCTTCTCAGTAATGATGACGGCCTCTCGCTTTGCCTCAAAGGTAATGCCTTTCCTCGATCCTTGCTGACAGGGCATGCGGTTGCTCAATCCGGTTACGACTTGGGGGCGCGCGCGGCCGCAGCCACGAATTCCGACGGCCAACTTTCGCTAGGAAGCGCGGAAAATATTTGGCGCAGCAGCTGCAGCGGCAGGAGCCAAAGCTGACGGGCGGAACTGCAACCCGGTGTCTTTCAAGCTGCAGTTGCGCGCCTACCCTGCGGCACACAATCTCCCTGAGAGTACGCGCGTACGCCCTTGAAATGTACTATCAGCTAAGCGAAGGTATTAACGATGAAATTTATTCAAAGCGCTTGCGCAATCGATCGGAAGAAATTCGTCGTTCTCTGTCTGGACGACGAGCCGGAGGACGAAGATCCGAGCCACGATATACTTTTCGTCAAGGTCCCAAATCAACCGCTGATCGTACAGCGAAAGGGCGAAAACATAAGGCTCAGCCGAGTGTCAAAAGCCGCCGATGACGTGGCTGTGCTCTCAAGAGAGGGCGCAGTCGAGGTTCTTTCATTTGACGGCGCAAGCCTTAGTCGCGAGGACGTGACGGGAAGCATCTCCGTCAAGGCGGCGCCGAAGTTCGGCTTCCTTATGTCTATACGCCTTATAGAAGATCAGCTTTACGCCTGCGGCATGGGCGGCCAAGTTTACGCCCGTTCCGGCCCAGGCTCATGGCAGCTGATATCGCAGGCAATCTGTACGACCGATCCGTACGAACGATGGTTCTCGAACGTCGATGGACTGCGATCTGATTACATTTTGTCCGATGGTTTGTCCGGCGTCCTATATTTTTTCGACGGCTCGAAATGGCAGGAAATCAAGACGAACACGACTGCCTCGATCGGCGAGATGGCATTCGTCGGCGACGACGAAATCTATATCGCCGGTGCGCAATCAACACTGCTCCATGGCAGCCCGAAGCGCGGATTTGAAACAGTGAACATTACAGAGTGCGATCTCACTATTTACACGATATGTCGCTTTCGCGATCGCATATTTATCGGTACCGACAGAGGCGTTATGGAGTTAGGCTCTTCAGGAAAGCTTTCGAGCACTATGGTCGACGTTGACTCAAACGCCTTCGACGTCGTGTCATTACAAAGCATAGACGACGTGTTGTGGTGCTTTGCAGCAAGGCGCGTCTATCGCTACTCAGGCGCGCGGTGGGATCGAATACTCACGCTCTAGAAGAGGGTTCAATTGGCTGGAGCGGCAATCAGTTACATTCGCGTGTCGACGGCTCGGCAGGGGCGCTCCGGCTTGGGCTTGGAGGCGCAGCATCGTGCCATCGTCGAGTTCTGCGAGCGCGAGGGTCTCGCCGTCACGGGCGAGTTCGTCGAGGTGTGGCCAAACGCCATAGCAACGAGGCTGGATCCGAGCGCACGCTGTTTCAGTTGCTCCACGCAATCTGACGGATGCACGAGAGTTGTTATATCTCCCATGAGCAAAGACGCGATCTGCTTGCAGAAGTAACGCGCCTGCCGGCCTGCCGGGCAATCGCAGAACTTCTGCAATGCTCCACCAGAGCCGTAAGCCTTGATTTTGTAGGGCGACGGCCTCGCTCATCCCTTCGCCACCCCTTCGCATAGCCCGGCGGAAGCGAGTGACATTGCACAATCCGGTTAGATCAGGCCATCACCAGGCGGCCTCGAGAGCAAGTATTTTTCGACTTCCGAGGCAGGTGCCAGGCAGTATGGAGAGATGGCAAAGAGGTTAGGTGAAAATCAAACGATAATCGTCCAGACACGAATGTTGACCAAAGCTATTATACCCGATATGATTACAACCATTGATCGTGAGCTTTCGACTGTAACCGTTCCAAACGAACACCTTCCACAGCTTACTCCGGAATTTCTTGATCCAAGGCCAATCCAATGATCGACCGTAACACTTGTGACGTCACTGTGACTGTCACCTCAAATGAGTTAGCAAAAAACGGAGACGCTCCCGTTACCGACAAATTCGCTGGAGTGATATTTTCTGTAGATGGACGCAATTTTGAAGGCGTGTTGGACCTTCGCGAAATCCCCGCGCTTTATAAGAAGGCCTCTTACAAAGTACCTGTTTTCCTAAACGATCCAGACTTTTCGCTGCGGTTCCTAGCTCCGGGGGTGAGGTTTGATCTTGTAAGAGGGAAAAAGATTGGTGAAGGCGTGGTGCTGCCTGCGGAATCTTAAAGGCAAATACAGGCAGAAGGCGTGACGCCGCAAGACTAAGGTACGATCTTCTTGGTCGGCGCGTAGAAGAGCTGCGGTTACGAGGTGCATAGCACGAACGCCGACACGAACGTACAGGTCAAGGGTACGAAATGCTTGGTGGACGAATATCAAAATCCTAAAAAGATCTGCGGAGGCCAAGCTCACCAAATTATGCCTGATATGGTTTATCGGCTTGGTGAGCGACCAGAAACTGCCGCAGAGAGGAGTTCGACTGCAGATCGGATACCCAACGCGCCGACCTTTAATCAAGGAATGGCAATCTGTTTGACGACAGAACAGCATGCGGGGCTGCACAAGTCTCTGAGAGGAGAATTGAATACTCTTGGGATCCAGATACGCCTACCGGAACGGCCCCTATGGGCAAGATCACTGCGGCAGCAAACGCGTCCATCGCCGTTATCCCAAACTTGCCGGCTCAGTGCAAAGCCTTGACGGCCGCGAAGCTTAATGCTCAGATTCTCAAGCAACGTCTCGGTTTGAATCAACCAGGCCGGACCAAAGAAAAGCCACCGCCAAGCGGGCAAGCGGCGACCGTTCTGACCCAAGGCCATTATTGACTAACAATTTCGGAAAAGGAACATACGGTGAGCTACGGAGGCAGATGGAACCCGACGATCGTCGCAGCTCGGGCATTCAGCGCAAACCAGTTCGCGGTCGCCTATGGTGAGCTTGAGTACGATAATCCCTTTACCGCCATCCTGGATTATGACGAAGGGTTCACGCAACCTTGGGCGCGCATAGATGTGGCGCGCGAGATACAAGCGATTACCCCAGTCTGCATCGGGTTAGTAAGTCAAGCACGCTTTATCGCGCTAAGCAACGAAGGTGACGTCTATTTCATTGCAGATAAAACTTTCCAAGAGAAGATCATCGGCGCTGGTGTCGGGAGTCCCGATGCGACCGGCGCGGGCGCGGTGCTCAGCCTCGTTTGCGCCGGCGCTACACTCTATGCCGTAGGTCAAGAAGAGCAGGTTTTCAAACGGACGGGTGATGCGCATTGGGACTTGATGTCCATGACAACGAAGCAGAACGCGCGCTTTCGCCGCGTTACGTTCACCAACGTGGTCGCCGCATCCGCAGATGATATCTATTTGCTTGGCTACGCCGCGCCGAAGACCGCACAACTCGACCCAGCGACCGAGAAAAAATTGCTGGAAGCCGGCGATTGGGACGCCTGGAACAAGGCAAATGCGGAACTCGCGGCTAACAGCGGCCTTGCCGGCCTTGTCGACGTTGGTCATCTCACACATTTCGACGGCGCGAACTGGCACGACGTCGATCTTTCCGGCAGCGACGTCATCAAGGACGCGTTTATCGAGACACCTGACAAGGTCTGGCTCGTCGGCACGGGCGGAACGCTTTTGGTTGGCAATGCCCGCACCGGGTTTCGCCGCGTTGACCTTGCGGGCTTCAGCGCGACGTTTCTTTCAATCACGAAGCTGAACGATATCTACGTTCTCGCCTCGGACTATGCACTGCATACCTTTGATGGCCATCGGCTTACGCCGTTGAAGCCACGCCTGCGCAAGGCACCGCCGAACCCATTCAGGGTCCAGGCGATCGGCGACATGATGTTTTACTTCGACTATAAACAGGGCGTTCACCGCTACGACGGCACGACATGGACACGGATCCTGATCCCGCTCGACCTGTTGAAGCGGACGTTCACCGGCCTGCCCAGGCAGACGACGACTTCGTAACTGGATCGGGTTTGGCTGGATCGATGAGGAGCGCAGCCTCGACACCGAACTGCTGCCCGCACCCCGTATCGAGCATCCGGATGATCCGATTACGGGCTGGAACCGCGAGGACCATGTCCCGCAGGGCCTCGCGCCGATCCCCCCATTCTGGGAGGTGCGCCGCCGGTACGCCGGAACGATGGACGACGCCTGGCTCGCCGAGCGCCATCCGCTCTCGCCGGAAGACTTCGATTTCCGTTTCTGGCAGAGCGCCACGCCCGATTGCGTGACCGAACGCTGGCTCTCGGGCAGCGAGATCGTCACGCTCACCAACCTCCACCGCGAGCATCCGCAGCTGCGCGTCGTCCTGCCGGGCGTCGAGCTGAAGGTGACGCTGGTCCGGCGCGGCCGTCCGGACGAGGTCGCTCCGGCCATGCTCGACGGTGTGCATTTCGATTTTCGCGATGGGTCCGACGCCGTCGCGCTGACGTGGCGCGCCAGTTTCCCCTGGCCCGACGGCGTCGGCGACGTCCACCTCGAGGGAGGCGCGCGTGGCTGAGGGAACGCCCGTTCCGGGCTATCTCACGATCACGCCCGGCGGGCCCGACACGCCCACCCTCAGTCCCGGCGGCAGCTCGACCGCGCAGAGCTATTTCGCGCAAAAGGCCAAGGAGGATGCGGCAACAGGCAGCCCTGCGCCCGCCACCGCCGATCCCGCGCCGCCGATCGGCCTGCGGGATTCCCATAAGGGCAAGATCATCGCGATCGCGCCAGACGTGAAATTCGTGGGCGCGCGGGGACAGAACCCGACGCCCTTCATCACGCGTGCGTTCACCGACGACCAGCCCGAGCACTATTCGCCCGACGTCCGCTACGAGGGCGACAGGGCGATGCGGTTCAACTCCGACGTGTCGAAGACCTACGGTGGTCAGCCCGGAACGGGCCGCGGCGTCAAGTCCGACACCTACATGGACCGGACGTTTCCGCAGACCCATTCGACCAACGTGCGCATCAACGGGTCGCCGGCGATGCGCAAGGGCGATCTGTTCGACCACAACGGCAGCAGTCCCGAAAACGCCAATACCATCGCCAAGGCGCAGCACCCCGGGCCGGCAGATGCGAAAGCGGCGCCCAAGCCGAACTTCTGGACCAGGGTCTGGGGCGGCGCCCGCGTGGTCGGCGGCGTCATCGAGGGTGCGGGTGCCGCGGCGGTCTTCACCGGCGGCACGGCGGCCGATGCGACCGGAGTCGGCGCGGTCGTGGGCGTCCCCGCGCAGGTCGGCGCGGTGGCGGTGGGCGCCAACGCGGTGGACAATGTCCAGACCGGATTGCGGGAGCTCTGGTACGGCACGCCGCAGGAGACGCTGGGCCAAATGGGCGCGGGCGCGGTGGCCAAGGGGCTCGGCGCCTCGGAGGGGACGGTCGAGGCCACGAAAGAGGCGGTGGGCGCCGGCCAGGGGTTGATTGGTGGCGGCGGTGGCGCCGCCAGCGAGGCCTCGACGATCGGACGGGAGCTGTCCGAGGCGCAGCGGCTGGAGAAACTCGCTAAAGACGCCAAGGAGGCCAAGGACGCGAAGGCCGCCGAGGAGGCGGCTGCCGATGGCGCAGGTGGCGTAAGGATCGCGAGAAAGAAAAGCCTGCGAGAACAATATCTAGGCCGCACCCCAGAAAAATCGTCAAGAACAGGTCGGCAGGTTATGGACCGGATGACCAAAGAAGGGAAGATTCGTGTAGACCCTGAAACCGGCGCCACACAGTTCCAGTCATCGAATGAAAACTGGTATGACTTATCGCAGGCCGACATGGCACATACGACTGACGCAGTCACTTGGTGGAATAACACCGGCTACCAGTACGGTGCGCAATCCCCAGAAGCACGATCCTTTCTGCTTAATTCTGACAATTATGAGCTTGAGCTCAATAGCATCAATCGATCGCAAGGTTCTATCTTAGGTCAGACGCAAAGCTATCGGCCACCAGGGAGTTAGTTCAAGATGAAACATTCCAGCAAGCTACCCAAGGAAATAGAAGACGAAATAGTAGCTTTGTTAAAACAAGCTGGCGATGCGCGTCGTTCGGGTGACAATAGTGGAAGAGAGCTATACGCCCTTAGGGCCTGGGACAAGCTTCCAGAGCCTAAACTTTCTTGGGAGTTCTTCTCTAATACAATGCCAAGAAATAATACTCTTTTTTATAGAGATACAAGACAATTTGACAAGGCGCTTCATTGGCTTGATATTACGAGAGAGTCTTATGGTCCCGATCGTGATGACGTGATAGAATTCGTTGCTGCAACTCTGTATTATGAAATGGGTCACACCGATAAGGCGTTTGAAGAGTTCGACCGGCAGTACAAGGCGTTCAAGACTCGTCCTTTTCAAGAATTGGACAAAAAGTATCTTAATTTTTATTTAGGCCGAAAGGATCATTTGTGATAGATCTACCTGTGCCTCTAGCAGATCGTGTCGATGAGCTGGCGCAGCAAGGCAAATTGCGCCTAGAGAGTTTCGGCGATCAATCCGGCGCAATTGCAGCGTGGAAGGAGGCACTTGCGTTGCTTCCTAACCCGAAAGTCGAGTGGGAGGCTGCGCTTTGGCTTTATGCCTCTATTGGCGATACAATGCGCGCAGAAGGCCGATATGAGGATGCCGAGGATATGCTTTTCAATGCACTCAATTGCCCTGATGCGCACGCAAATGCGTTTGTGAATTTAAGACTCGGTCAAACTCTCGTAGGTGCCGGAAAACCTGATCAAGGAGTAGAGTACCTACTAAGAGCATATATGCTCGCAGGAAAAGGCATTTTTGCCGAAGATGCTTTGGACGCTCTGTCACTACTTCATGATCGACGTCTTATCGATTGAGGAAACAAAGGCGTCTGGTGCAACATCCTGGCCTTGCGATTAGCAAATTGGTTCCAGCCGCGTCGTAGTAGGAGACGTAGATGGGTGACGTTTTTTCAAATCTCAGAACCAAAAAGGATTTCACATTAGACGAAATTGAAGATTTCGCTGTTATAAATGACGATCACCACACTTCTTCAAGAATCTTTGGTACGACGCAGAGAGTTTGCAAAGGATCTTGTTCGTTCTGGTGTTGATCTCGATCATCAGGACAAAAACGGGCAAACCGCATTACAGTATGCGGTAGCACGTGGTGAGAGCGAGATTGCTCGTAAAATCATGGCGAATGGTGCTAACCCTAACATCGCAGACAAATATGGTAACGGAGCGCTTTGGACCGCTGTCATGACCCCCACGGAAGCGGACAACGAGACGCGTTCTTAGAGCCCGTTTGAGAATGGCGTTGCCGCGGTTTTCGTAGCGTGATTCAAGCTTGTGATGTGGACATCAGCAAGCCGCGGTCGGATGACCGAGATCGCCAAGAAGACCAAGCGTTATCCGACCGACCTTACCGATGAGGAGTGGGAGCGGATGCGTCCGTTCCTGCCCAAGCCCGGGAAGCGCGGACGCAAGCCCGCCACCGATCTCCGCGAGGTCCTGAACGCGATCCGCTACATGGCGCGCTCGGGTGGAGGCTGGCGCATGCTGCCGAAGGATTTCCCGCCCTGGCAGACGGTGTACTGGTGGTTCCGCCGCTTCGTGCGACGGTTCCTGTTCAAATCGATCCACGACATGGCGGTGATGATCGACCGCGAGCGGATGGGCCGCGAGGCCAGTCCCTCGGCCGGCATCCTCGACAGCCAGAGCGTCAAGGCGCCGGGCGCCGCCGCCCGCGGGTACGACGCCGGCAAGAAGATCGTCGGGCGCAAGCGCCACATCGCCGTCGACACCGACGGCCGCCTGCTGATGGTCAACCTGACCACGGCCGACATCTCAGACAGCGCCGGCGCGCAGATGATCCTCGACGCGATCCGCAAGCGCTGGCCGTGGATCAAGCACCTCTTCGCCGATGGCGCTTTCGACCGGCGCACGCTCATGGACAAGGCCGCCGCCAAGGAGTTCGTCGTCGAGGTGATCCGGCGCATCGACGGGCAGAAAGGCTTCGAGGTCCTGCCCAAGCGATGGGTTGTCGAGCGCACCTTCGGCTGGATGACCCGCTGGCGCCGCCTCGTGCGCGACTACGAGAACCGCATCGACGTCTCCACCGCCATGATCCACGTCGCCATGGGAAGCGTACTGTGGCGACGCATCGTCCATTGAGGCACTCTCAGACAGACTCTAAGAAGGCTGCAGGCCTCGGCGGCGCCGACAACTGCATCTTCGATTTAAATAGCGGCGACATACTGCACAATGGCGAGTCGATCGGCAACCTTGGTGATTGAGGCAATGAACATTGAGCAAATCAACCTGCCGCTCGAAGCGAGCTTGCGCCTTTGGAGCGACGATATTCCACTTACGCCGGTTATTGATCGGCTAGGCTTGCAAGGTAAACCTCTCCATGTTCGTGGGCAACCCATGACGACGACAGGGCGCCTCGCTGGGCGGTTAGCGCCTAGGCACTATGCTTCGCTCGCGAATGCCAGATTAGAAGCGAACGATCTCAATGCCTGGCTTCGGGCCATCATTGATAAAGTCAAAGCCGATGGACCGCTTGGCGCTCTAATCGGCGCCGGTGATGTTGAGGGAACGATGTGGCTGGCATTCCTGCGAAACTCATCGCGCATTCCCGACATCGCACCCGCGACGGTCGAGGAGGCGCGGGGGCTTGGATTGAGCGTGCTGCTCGAAGACTACATGACCGTGGACGAACTGTCAGGCCAGCCTAAAAGGACTTGGCTTGTCAAAGCGCGTCTTTGATACCGACCAGCATTATGCGGTAAGTGAATTGGTGGCCCGGTAGGTTCAGAAGGCGGAGGCGGTAAATAATGGACGTGCCGACACGCTTCGGGGGTCACCCAAACGAATCCATCCAGCAGGCCAACGCGCACATGGGCATCGGCCCGCTCGCGCGAGGGTTCGATGTCGCCATGGTCGGCTACACGCTGACGCCGGACGCGACTCTGACCGAGATCGTCGCGGAGATCGATGCCGCGCTGTCGACCATCGCCGGCCTTGCCACTGGCCGAGTCATCGTCTCGGGCTGGTCGGCGGGCGGCCATCTCGCGGCGCTCATGCTCGGGAGACCCGAGGTGAGTGGCGTTCTCGCAATTAGCGGCATCTACGATCTCGAGCCACTATGCGGGACGCTCATCGATGATCGGGTGCATATCTCGGAGGCGGAGGTGACGAAACTATCGCCGATACGACGAGATGATCCAGGTAGCCTGGCGATCGCCTATGGAGCCGATGAATTGCCGGAGCTTTGCCGCCAATCGCTCGCTTACCGCAATATGCGTGTCGCTAACACGTCTCCTACCTGGCTGCTGCCATTGCAGGGAGCCGACCACTTCTCCGTGCTCGACGGTCTTATCGATCGTGGCGGAGACCTCACGCAAACAGTTACGGATTTCGTCCGCGCTGTTTAGGACCATCATCAATCTGACCAGCACGGCGATGGTCCCCTGCACCGTAGAAGGCTCGGCGAAGGCCTACCGTCGAGCTCACGTCTTAATGTAGTGGTCAAAAACCTCTCCAAGGTGGCTGCAAGCCGTCGGTGTCACTGGCAAACGAGCGTCCGCGAGTGTCTGCTCCCGCCTGCCCGCCGCGCGGGTTGATTTTGGGTCCGCGCGCAGGTTGATTTGACACCCCAAAGGGGGTTTTCCCCTCTGCGCGGAAAGTCACATCAACTCAAATCAACCTGCGCGCGGGGATGATTTGAGCGATAAACATGGTTTGCCCTCCAATCAGGCGGTCTTAATCGGGCCGATTGACGTCTTAGGATGTCGATTACCCGCCAGTTCGCACCGCCAATTGAGTAGAGCGTGCCCTTGCGGCGATCAGCGAAAATCCGTGAAATATCTCGAAACGCGATTGGGAGCGATTAATCGGCCGGAGCGGTCGGCGCCTGTCGGCATTTGGCGCTCGATTACCCAGGCGCTTGCATCGCTCGTTGAAACGAGCGTGTCTTAGCGGGCGTGAGCGAAGGTCCGTGAAATATCTCGAAACGCTATGGGAGCTTCAATTGGCTGGAGCGGCAATCAGCTACATCCGCGTGTCGACGGCTCGGCAGGGCCGCTCCGGCTTGGGCCTGGAAGCGCAGCGTCGTGCCATCGCCGAGTTCTGCGAACGCGAGGGTCTCGCCATCACGGGCGAGTTCGTCGAGGTCGAGACTGGCAAGGGCGCCGATGCGCTGGAACGCCGGCCGCAGCTCGCGTCAGCCCTGGCGGCCGCAAAGAAGGCCCGTTGCTCCATCATCGTCGCCAAGCTCGATCGTCTCTCGCGCGACGTCGCCTTCATCGCCGGGCTGATGGCCTCGAGGGTGCCGTTCATCGCCGCAGAGCTGGGCGCCGATGCCGATCCCTTCATGATGCACCTCTACGCAGCGCTGGCAGAAAAGGAGCGTCGCATGATCTCGGCACGCACCAAGGACGCGCTGCGAGCGGCAAAGGCGCGAGGCGTGAAACTCGGGCGATATGGTGCCGAGCATCTGTCGGCCCAGAACAAGGCCGCAGCGCTGGAGCGGGCGAGAAGCTTGGCGCCGCTGCTCGCCGATATGAAGCTGCGCGGGCTATCCTCCCGAGCGATCGCGGCCGAGCTGACGACGCTGGGCGTGGCGACGCCGTCCGGCGGACGGTGGCATCCGCAGACGGTCATGCGCGCCTTGAGCCGAGCCGAAGGCACAACGGCTTGAAAGACGTGAGCTGCTTCCAAGCCTAGAGCCGAAAATTGAACACCGTCAGTAATTTAGCTCGATTGCCTCACGGTCGGAGACGATGCAGCGGTTTGAGAGGCCGCTGAGTGGACGTTGCACCCGCAGACGGTCATGCGGGTTTGAAGCCGACCTAAGGCGCAACGGCTTTAGGGCGCAATCTGCTTGCCGAAGTCCGTTGCCGAAAATTGAACGTCGTCAACAATTTAGCTCCTTTGCCCACGCTTTTCGAGCCGATGCTGCGGCAGTGGGATCAACCGCACAGCTAGACGCTTGATCAGGTGCTTGCATCGCTGTGCGGAAAGAGCGTGTGTGATGCGGCGTCGCGATCCTCGAGACCGCCGCGAGCAGGTTCCAGTCGCATGTGCGCGACTGCGAACCTTCAGCCGGTGACCCGCCGCCTGGCGGCAACTTGCTGGAGATTCACGATGAAGCTCACCGACACGCAGACCGCTGTTCTCGCCGCAGCTGCAGCACGCCCTGACGGCGCTATCCTGCCTCTGCCGGCGCATATCCGCGGCGGCGCGGTCGGTAAGGTGTGCGACGCACTGGTGGCCAAGGGCCTTGCCATCAGCGTCGGCCTGCCAGGCAAGCAGACCCTCGTCATCGGCGACGAGGGTCGCCGAGCGCTCGGCCTCGAGATCACGCCGCCAGCCTCGGCGGAAACCAAGCCGACGCCGGGCCGCGCCGGGACAAAGCAGGCGCAGCTCGTCGCGATGCTCGAGGCGCCGGAAGGTGCCAGCACCGCCGAGATCGTCGCCGCCTTCGGCTGGCAGCCCCACACGGTCCGCGGAGCGATCGCCGGCGCGCTCAAGAAGAGGCTCGGCCTGCAGGTCGCGTCCGAGGTGATCGAGGGTCGCGGACGCGTCTACCGCATTATGCCGTGATCGCGCGCAATCAGGACGATCGCTGTCTCGCGGAAGGCAGGCCGCCGGCACTCGACCCAGCCTCGCCGTAGGCCGTTTCGGTTGCGGCATCGGCTGCAATCATGTCTGGCAAGCTGTGGCGGAACACGATGTCATTGGAATATGTTCGGCCAATGTGCCCTACGCCGCTGAGTACCACTCGGACAGGATTGGCTTGGATCGCTCAGTTCGCTCCCGACGATTACGCGAAGGCGAAGGCGCTCCTCGACGGCATGCTTCTTCTGAATGAGGTGGAAGTGAATGGGGCGTTGCTCTCGTTGCTGGATGATGTCGCAGCGCAGAGCGTATCGGTTCGTGGACGGGTGGCGCTGTATGCCGAGCGTGAGTTTGCCGGCTCAACGATGTTCCGGGTCGACCGTGTCGCCGACGCCAATGGACGGATCCGGCGACGATCCACCGGGTCCCGCGGCCTACCTCCCGTCGAGCCCATCCGTGGCTCCTCACGGGTCGGCAGCGAGGGCATGGTCGCTTTCGTCATCTCGCAGGCGAAGAAGTCAGCTCCGAACGTCTTTCTCAACCACCCCGGCCCGGATGGCTTCCGTAAGAAACGGCGTGTGCAGACCCTAGCCATCGTCACCGACTTCGTTGGATCGGGAACCCGAGTCCTGAAGATGCTCGACAAGTTCTGGGCGACGCCCACGATCCGCGCCTGGGCCTCGCGAGGCTGGATCGACTTTAAGGTGATCGCGGCGGCGGGGACCCTCGCGGGGGTGCGCAATGTTCGGGATCATCACAGGAAGCCGGATGTTCGAATCCGTCATATCGTGCCGACGCTCTATGGGAACTTGCAGCGCCCGTGGAAACCGCTGATCTATAACTACGGACCGGATGAGGCCGGAGGTGCCGGAAGGCTCGGCTACAAGGATAACGGAGCGCTCGTCGCCTTCACCTACGGCATTCCGAACAACACCCCCCTAATCCTCCACGCTGCGGGCCCGGCCTGGCGACCACTTTACATGGGCGCTGCGCCTGAGGATGCCCGTTCCGCGTTCGGGCTACGCCCCCCAGATGTACGTATCGCCCAAGCTGCCGAGGTGATCGGCCTGGAGCTGCGTTCTGGCATCCCAGACATCGATGCAAAGCTTGTCATCTTCCTCAGCTCGGTACGAGGGCGCTGGAGGGAAGCTGCCGTAACCCCAATGGCGGAGGCGACGGGCCTGACCGAGCAAGAAATCCTCGTCGCGTTCGACCGTGCGGTCCTGCACGGCTTAATTGACTCAACCGGCCGCCTGACCGATGCCGGTCACCTGGCACGCGATGCGGCTCGTCCGCAGATCCGGCGACCTAGGGTTCCCACAAACACGGAACCGTACTATCCATCGCAACTGAGGGCTCCACGGGCCTCTTCTAGTACAAGCCGCCCTTCCGGGCGGTCGAGATGATCCGCCTGACGGATCATCCGGGCGATCGGGCTTCCGGTCGCCGACGACGGAGCTGCCGATTACAGGTTTCCCCGCTACAGCCGCAGTCCTACGGACATCGGTCGGGGACTTCCTTGCGGCCGCAGCGGAGACACCCGTCCCGGGTGGAAGGTAGATGAAGCATCCGTGGAGCCCTTACAAATTTGCAGGCGAAGCCCGCGCGGCCGGGGTTCAGGAAGTTATTATAGCTGCTTCAATCGCCGCGGGGCGTAGGATCAAGCGGCAGAACACCGACTTGCCTGTCATCCTCACACTGGACCATCTCGGACACTTGGCCGGCGTCCATCCGCAGCAGCTGCGCGAGGTTGTCAGCCGCGTCGATGATCCCTACCGAACCTTTCACCTCGCAAAACGTGCCCGCCCTGGATGGGATGCGGCTCCGAGGCGAGCCCATCGCACGATCTGCGTACCTTCGGCGCCTCTAATGCAGGCCCAGCGTTGGCTGGCACAGAACGTCCTGAACGCTGTTCCACCGCATCCGGCGGCCACGGCATTCGCACCGGGCAGGACCCTGCTCGACGCGGCTCAGCGTCACGCCGGCTGCTCCTGGCTCGTGAAGCTCGATGTACGAAATTTCTTCGAGAGCATTTCGGAGCGCCGCGCCTACAAGGTCTTCGAAGGGTTGGGGTACGGCGCCCTGCTATCATTCGAGTTCGCACGTCTCTGCACACGGGAAGCGAAAGGAAAGCAATTGAGGAGCGCGCCTCGCGCCTTGCCATACCGCGTGATGATAGAGGGGGTGCTGCCACAAGGGGCCCCGACGAGCCCGATGATTGCAAATTTGGCTGTACGCGATCTTGATGAGCGTCTCGAAAGTTTGGCCGAGAGCGTGGGATGGATTTATTCCCGATACGCCGACGACATCGCGTTTTCCACGGATGAAAAATCCTGCCGACGGCATGCTACCGGCATCGCTCGTTCGGTAGGCGAGGAAATACGCAGGTTCGGCCTCGCCTGTAATGAAGCAAAAACGACGATTGCACCGCCGGGGGCCCGCAAGGTCTTGTTGGGCTTACTGATCGACCGTGCGAAGCCTAGACTTACGCGTGAATTCCGGGACGATCTCGAAACCCACCTCTATGCCCTTCTCCACCCCCGTATCGGCGCTTCCGCTCACCAAGCTCGGCGGAAGTTTTCGTCAAAGATCGGGATGCGACTTTACATTTCCGGCCTAATATCCTTTGCAAAGCAGATTGAGCCTTCTTACGCTTTAAAGCAATACGAAAGTTTCAATCTGGTTGACTGGGATAGATGAATTGGCTGCAACCTGGCAGAAGGTGATGATATGCAAATTTTCTTCACGAATAGCGGCCTAATAGGCGGCTATCTTTGCTTTTCGGTCACACGTCGACACTTACGACAATTGCCCAAAGCATCTCAGCGTCCGCTTGTTAAGCGATAGCCTTGAAGCGAACTTTCGGAAAGCCACTCATTCCCGACGTAGGCAGTAGATCATTTCAATTGGATTCATCTCTCGCTCGTAAGAAGGCGCAGCCTCAGCCCTTCAACCATCGCACCTATAAAACCGCGCGTTGCGAAGCGGCCGGGCTGACGTGGGCCGTGTAAACCTGTCCACCTCGCTGGACAGACCGGTTTGGGCACGTGGCTCCGATCACGCGCCGGATCCTGCCGACCGTCGTTGGCGAGCACCCGCCAGCCCGGGCGATCCGGCGATCGGACCATTCCGGATGGGCCTCGAGAAGATCTTCGATCCCTCCAGCATCGTGGACGGGTGAGGGTGCTGAGGTCGTGGTCACGTTGGACACCTGGGCCTCACGAAGAGCCATGGCGCCGATGTCGCGGAAGAGCGCGGCCTCGACCCTGTCATCGTTCGACTCGCTCTCGCGGTACATGGCAAAGCGGGCGTGAAGGTCGGCAAGGGTGGTGACCGGAAGCTCGTGCTCGGCAAGGGCTCGGACGAGCTCGGCATGGATCGCCGTCGGAAGATCCAGCTCGTTGTCGCCAAACGAGTCGCCGTCGTCCGAGAAAGCGTCCTCGAGCTCCTGGTTTCGATCTGTCCAGTAGTCGTGCTCGGCCTTGGCCTGCGCGAAGGTGGTCGGCAGAGGATAGGCCTGCTCGATCGCCTCGATGACGTGGGCAGGCACCTCTTTCCGCGCGGCCAACGCCCAACCTGTCCATCCGTCCAGTGCATGCGTCCACCGTGGATTGTCCCGGACGGTACGCCAGCGTGCGACGGCAGCGAGGATCAGTCTTTCGCGCTCGCACGGTGCCGTTGCCGCGTCGATGCTGCCGTACTTGGCAATGAGGGCAGCTCGCCGGATCGTCCAGGCGGCTATCTTCGCTCGCCTGCGGGCAGCCTGCTCGGCTTTCCAGCTGCGGTCGGCCGCATCCTCCTTCCTGTCGAAGACGTCGAAGAACCATTCGGACGTCGGCGCCGCAACAACGGCGAGCGCCTCCTCCAGCGTCATGCCTGCCGCTACCGCCATGGCCTCCGCCCGGCTTCTGGCGGCCTTCTGCTCGCCGGCGTGCTGGGTCGAGCGCATGAGCGCCACGACCTTCGAGAACCTCGGGTCGAGCGGCGTCATCGCTCAAGCCGCTCAATTAGGACGCTGTAGCCGCCGTGGACCGGGCCGAGGTCCGCGGCGAAGACCCAGCCTTGCGCTTCGTAGGCGGCGCGGTGTTCGTGGCGGACGAAGCGGAACCAGCGGATCTCGCCGCCATCGTCGTCAGGAAGCTCTCGCCCGTCGCCTCCAGCACCGCCGTCTTGCCCGTGAAGCTCTGCCATCGGATCACCGCCACGTCGACGTAGGCCGGGTTGAGCTCGAGCGCGTGAACTGAGCGTCCCGTCATCTCGCCGGCGATGATCGTGGTGCCGGAGCCGACGAAGGGATCGTAGACGCCCTGCCCGGGCGAGGAGTTGTTGGCGATCGGCCGCCGCATGCACTCCACCGGCTTCTGCGTGCCGTGCCCGAAGCCTTGGTCTTCTCGCGACGGGATCGTCCACAAGGTCGATTGCGAGCGATCGCCCGCCCAGTGACCCTTCGCCTTGCGGCGCACCGCATACCAGCACGGCTCGTGTTGCCAATGGTAGTCGCCGCGGCTGAGGGCGAAGCGGTCCTTGGCCCAGATGATCTGCGAGCGAACCTCGAAGTCGCATTGCTCGAGGCTGGCCTGCACCGTCGCCGCGAACTTGCCGGCGTGCCAGACGTAGGCGACGTCGCCGGGGAACAGCCCCCAGGCCGCGGACCAGTCCGCCTGGTCGTCGTTATCTAGCTTGCCGAGCTTGCCCGGGTTCAGGTTCACGCCGGCGCGGGCACGCCAGGACGGGTCATAGTCGACGCCGTAGGGCGGGTCGCAGACCATGAGGGCCGGGGTTACACCGTTCAGCGCCCGAGCCACGTCCTCGACGCTCGTGGCGTCTCCGCAGACCAGCCTGTGGCTGCCGAGGATCCACACGTCGCCCAGGCGGCTCACCGGCTCTGCCGGCGGCTCCGGCGCGTCATCGGGGTCGGTCAGCCCGGCCGAGCCCTCCATGGTCAGCGTGGCGATCTCGTCGAGCGAGAAGCCGGTCATGCCGAGGTCGAAGTCGAGCGCCTGCAGCTCGGTGAGTTCAATCCTGAGCAGCGCCTTGTCCCAACCGGCGTTCAAGGCGAGCTTGTTGTCGGCGATGACGTAGGCGCGCTTCTGGGCCTCGCTCCAGCCGCTCGCCACCATCACGGGGATCTCCGCCAAACCGAGCTGCTTGGCTGCCATGACGCGGGCGTGCCCGGCGATCAGGCCGCTGTCCTCGTCGACCAGGACCGGGACCGTCCACCCCCACTCGCGGATCGACGCCGCGATCTGGTCGACCTGCGCAGGCGAATGCGTGCGGCTGTTCCTGGCGTACGGCACGAGGCTCGCCACGGCCCGCCGCTCGACGCGGTCGGCCGGCCAAGCCGTCTCCTGGTGAGCGTTCATCATCGACCTTCCTCCGAAACAGCAAGCGACGAAAGCACCGGCTGAAGCGCTTCGAGCTGCTCATCCGAGAGCCCGCCCAAATCGACCATCTGGATCGGCCCGCCGTTCAGCCCTGTGACCTCGTGGACGTCCTTCTCTCGCCAGCCGGCTCGGACCTTCAGCCAGAAGATCGCAGCGCTCGTCGCCGCCGCTCCGTCTCCCTTCACCGCGCGATTGAACAAGCTCTGCGCCACGAGCGAGTTGGCCTTGGTCGCCGCGATGTCGAGCGTCTCGCCGTAGTGCTTGACCAGCGTGCCGAGACAGATCCCCGTGACCTTGGCGATTTCGCCTCGAGGCACGCCGAAGCTCGCCAGCGCCTCGACTTGCTTGCGCAACGCCTCGGTCGGCTCGTGAAGCCTGCCTTGGCCGCGGCGGTCGGTGCGATTGCCGGCATTGCTCCTCGGGCTGCTGGTGCTGAAGTCCGACATTCCGGGCTCGATGAAGGGCGATGCGCGATTGTCTCACATCGCACGATCAGCCGAAACCGTACGCAATTGCGCCGCGCTGCGATCGTTTGCTCTCGTGCCAAACGCAGAAGCGCGAGCCTTCATCCCGCACAGACCGCACACACCGCACATCTCGCACTTTTGTGCGACGTGTGCAGCGCCGCACAGATCGCACGCACCGCACACAGTCTCCTAAAGACTGTGCGGTGTGTGCGAAGCGGTCACGAGCAGGTCTGACACCTCAATGTTGGTTGAGCACCGGTTGGGATCGTGGGCCAGACGTACTCGTCCCACACGCCGATCTTCCCGGCTGTCTGCAGCTCGATCAGCGCTCGACCCACCGCCATGCGAGGAGCGCTTTCCCGGTCGGAGTCGCTGATCCCGCGCATTGCGGCCTGCGCGACCCACTGCCGCCTGGAGACGACCTTTTCGACGTTGGCGGGGATCTCGGCCATCTCCGGTGGCGGAGACCTGCCGACAGCCGCGATGGCTTCGTTCAGAGCCTGCAATGCGAGCATGTGTTTCGCCGACAGCTTCTTCCCCGCGGGTTTTCTCATGCTCGTCGTCGGAGTATCTTCCTCCGCATCGAGAACGCAGCTCGTCATCGGCAGGCCGTCATCGTCGAAGCCGATGTCAACCTCCCGCAACTGGCCGTGCAGGGTCTCGCCTTCGGGACCGTCGCGCATCAGCTGGACCTCCACCATGACCTTGCCGCTCTTGTCCTTGGTGCAGGCGAGCTGCGCGTCGACGGCTGCGCCGAGGCTGGTGTGGCCTCGTGGCCTGCCCGCCTCGAGCCCTGAATGATGCACGAGCACGATCGCACATCCAAAGGCCTCGCGGACGCGGTCCGCGGCACCGACGTAGGCCGCGATGTCTTCGTCGTCGCTCTCGGAGCCTTCGAGAGACCGACGAAGCGTGTCGATCACGATAACCGCCGGCAGGCGATCGTCACCGAGCGCATCCCGGATATCCGCGATCAGCTCGCCATGATCGGCGATGAAGGACATCCTTGCTGCGACGAGGTGGAAGGGCACGTCCTCGACCGGAGCGGCCATCTTGTGGCGCCGGAAGGCCTCGATCCTTCCGCGGAAGCCATGCGGTCCCTCCAGCACGCAGTACACGACAGGACCACCTTTCACTCGGTGGCCTCGATAATTCTGGTTCAGCGCGACGTGCATCATGACGTCGATCATGAAAAACGTCTTTCCGGACTTCATCGGCCCGAACACCAGGGTCAATCCGTGGCGAGGGATGAGCCCCCTGACGAGATAGGAAGGCGCACCGCCGACCCGGATCTCGTCGAAGGGGATCAGCTCGAAGCGCCTCACAGGCGCCGTCCATCTGGTCATCCTGATTACACCCGCGGTACCGCCTTTTTAGCCTACGAGTGATCGTCGACCGTGCGGATCCGTTTGGCCTCGTAGGCTTCGACGTCTTCGAGGCGATAGGCGACGCGGCCTCCGATCTTGAGATAGGCGGGTCCTTCATGACGCCAGCGCCAGCGCTCGAGTGTCCGCGGGCTGATGGTCCAGCGCCGGGACAAATCGTTCTGGTCGAGGTGCCTGGGCCCATGCGCGAGATCGGCGTCGTCTGCCGACAAGCGCTGCTGAGGCTTTGGTGCTGCTGACATGATGTGCTCCTGGAGGCGAATGACTTCGCAGCACGAGGAGACCACAAGTACTACTGCCTGTCTTCCCCCTCACAGTGGGATGAGGGCTGGGATATACTGTGGGATCAGGCAATTACTGAGGTTGTTGCCTCATGCGGAATGGACCAGCCGCAGCCTGCGGAAGACCCGCTGCGTGGTTCGTGCCAGGCTCGGGTCGGGCAGGTTGAGGCGGTAGGAGCCGCGGCCGTCGGAGGCGATCAGGCTTCGCCACGTCGGCTTCGACTTGAACAGATCGACCATTCGGTCCGATCCGGAGCCGGCGTTGACAAGGAGCAGCTTGCCGGTGCGCCATGGATCCGCGGTCCCCGCCGCCTCGTGCAGCTGCCGCACGACCCGAGCCTGGAACGTGCCGAAAAGGAAGCGCTCGCCGTTGAAGAAAACCTCGGCGTAATTGCTGCGCTGGACGAAGCCCTCGACGGCTCTCGTTTGGGTCGGGGGCTCGTCGAAGACCAAGCCGTTGGCGGTCTCGAAACGGTCGCGTTCTGCCCGTGTCACCAGGACGTCGGAGAGCGAGATTCGCAACGCATCGCTGTCCTCGATCGTGAGGTAGGTGTCGGCGCTCCGCGGCTTGAACCTGGTCAAACGCCGGATGCCGCCATGAAGGATCGCGCGCAGGTCGGAGCCGATCACGGGCTGAGGACCGACCAAGGTGATGGTCTCTTCCGGTACGGCTAGGATGCCGTTGGGCGTTTCCTCGAACCTGCCGATCTCGGCGGACAGGGCGATCGTCAGGACCGAGGCTTCCAGCTCGCCCTGCAGGATGTAGCAGGCCAGGTCGGACATCTGGACGCCCCAGCGTTCGGCAAGCTCCGCCAAGCGGAAGTACCTCTTGATCGACATCAGCATCGGCAATCCTCCTGTCAGCCGAGCAGCTGCTCGGGTACGAGGTCGTATCTGCGCAGGCGCACCCGCATGAAGGATTCCGAAAGTCCGAACATGTCGGCAAGCTCGCCGATCAGCTCGTCGACCAGCGGCGGTGGGGCATGCGGGCAGACCACAGGCAGCCCTCGGCTGTCGCGGCCTTCGATCAAGGGTATTTCCAGCGCAGCGGCGCGCTTGTGCATGTGTCGATGCAGCAAGCCACGTGGTGCCAAGAACCCGCCCATGAACTCGTTGGCGCGCCACTCGACCCAGTCGACAGCCGCACCTGCCGTATGCTCCGCCGTCTCGGACAAGCGATAGCGACGTGCCGGCGCGTCTGCCGACGTCTGCGCGCGCTGGATCCAGGCGGGTGTCTCGAAGATGGCGTGGCCGAGCTCGTGCGCGGCTGTGCTGCGAGCGAGATCGTTTCGATCGCCTATGAAGGTGCCGTTCAGCGCGATCGTAGCCCGAAGCGGAAAGGCGGGGTCGTGCTCGAGCGCGCCGAACGCGGGTTGACCGGCATCGTCGGTGACGGCCTGGTCGAGATCCCAACGCGCCTCGAATGCCAAGCCGTTGACCTGCAGGCGAGACGCACGCTTGGCAATCTCGATGAGGTCGACCTTCGACCTGGGCCCGCGACAGAGCTGGCGTCGAGCCTCCTCAGCGACCGCCCAGATCTCCTCGCGTCGCAGCCGCTTCGGCTCCAGAGATGGGCGCAGGTGCGGGTAGGACAAGACGAGCATAGGCGATCTCGGCTCATCGGCCGGAGCGCGCTGCTGCTCGTGTACAAAGGCGCCTGAACTCATGGCGACCGTCTCCTGAACCTGTTTCTCGTCCACTTTGATGTTCGTCATATGTTCTAAGTTCTGCGCAGGTGTCGAGTCCTTTCGACTCGCTCTTTGGTCGGCCCCGCCGCCGTCTCGTGCCTCTCTGACAAATTGCCGAATTCGCTACGATTCACTCGCCTGCTTTCTTTCCCGAAGCGCAGGCTCAAGCCTCAGATTCCGCTGTCTTTTCGGCTCGGGCGAAGGCATCAACTTCGAATGGTTGCAAGTACGCGTTGTTTGCCTCCCGACGAACGCCTCTCCGCCCTGTGCGAGATTCTTGCAGTCGGCCTAGTTCGCCTCCACAACCGCCAGTCAAGGGCTTTATCTCCAACGCGGGGAGACAGTTGCCTCGACTTGTTCCTGCAGCAGAGCGGTGGTGCCGAACCGAGGTACACGGGTGAGGCAGGGGCATGAGCACGATGGTGTTGGCACAGCTGGCGGCGCTGAAGACGACGTCGACGGCGGATCTGAAGACGCAATGGCGCAAGCTGAATGGCAGCGAGCCGCCGCCCTACAACAGGCGCTTCCTGGAGAGCCGGCTTGCTTATCGCATTCAGGAGCTGACCTACGGCGGGTTGAAACCAGGCATTGCCAGGAAGCTCGAGGCGCTGAGCGAACAGATCGACGGCAAGCGCTTGGGCAAGCGCAAGCCGCGCATGGATGCCAAGCCGATCGCCGGCACGCGGTTGGTGCGCGAGTGGCAGGGCACCGTGCAGACGGTGACGGTCACAGCTGACGGATTCGAGTGGCAAGGGCGGCCGTATCAGTCGCTCTCCGCGGTGGCTCGCGCCATCACCGGCACGCGCTGGAATGGCTGGATTTTCTTCGGCCTCAAGAACCAGCAGCGAGCTGCCGCATGAAGGTCCGGCAAGACGCTCCCCTAGCGCCGCCAGCGGCCCGCAAGCTGCGCTGCGCCGTCTACACCCGCAAGAGCAGCGAGGAAGGCTTGGAGCAGGCCTTCAACAGCCTCGATGCCCAGCGCGAGGCCTGCGAGGCCTACGTCCTGAGCCAGCGCGCGGAAGGCTGGCTTCTGGTACCGGACCGCTACGATGACGGCGGCGTCTCCGGCGGCACGCTGGAGCGCCCTGCGCTGCGGCGCCTGCTAGCCGACATCGAGGCCAGCAAGGTCGACGTCATCGTGGTCTACAAGATCGATCGCCTCAGCCGCGCCCTGATGGACTTCGCCAGGCTCGTCGAGGTGTTCGACCGGCATCAGGTAACCTTCGTGTCGGTGACCCAGGCCTTCAACACCACGACCTCCATGGGACGGCTCACACTCAACGTGTTGCTCTCCTTCGCGCAGTTCGAGCGCGAGGTCATCGGCGAACGGATCCGGGACAAGTTCGCCGCCTCGCGCCGCAAGGGTATGTGGATGGGCGGCACCGTGCCCTTCGGCTACGTCGTGCACGACCGCAAGCTGGTGATCCACGAGGAGCAGGCGGCGGCGATCCGCATGATCTTCGAGCGCTTCGCCAAGGTCGGCTCGGCCACAACGCTTGCCGGTACCCTCGCCAGGGAAGGCGTCCTTACCCCACGCGGCAAGCCGATCGACAAGGGCTTCCTCTACAAGCTGCTCACCAACCGGGTCTATGTTGGAGAGGCGGTTCACAAAGGCACGGCATACCCTGGCGAGCATCAGGCGATCGTCATGCGGGCGCTCTGGGACAAGGTGCACGCCGTCCTGCAGGAGAGCCCGCGCAAGCGCGCCGCCGACACGCGGACCTCGACGCCGGCGTTGCTGAAGGGCCTGATCTTCGGCCCGACGGGCTGCGCCATGTCGCCGACCCACACCCGCAAGGGTGGCCGGCTCTACCGCTACTACGTCAGCCAGGCCGTGCTGAAGCAGGGACGGGATGCCTGCCCAGTTGGGCGGCTGCCGGCGGCGGAGATCGAAGCGGCGGTCATCGACCAGGTGCGCGGCCTGCTGCGCGCACCGGAGATCGTGGTTGGCACCTGGCGGGCGTCCAGGCCGAAGGTCGAGGATCTCAGCGAAGAGCAGGTGCGACGCGCCTTGCAAAACCTCGATCCGCTTTGGGACGAGCTGTTCCCGGCTGAACAGGCCCGCATCGTCCAGCTGCTGGTCGAGCGCATAGACGTCGGCGAGCACGGGTTCGACCTCCGCCTGCGGGTCGACGGGCTCGCGCACTTGGCGCGGGATCTCTCCGGGAGCGCGGCCCAGCCCCGGAAAGCCGCATGAACGAGGCAGCGCAGCCCCTCACCGTGCGAGTGCCGTTCACCATCCGCAAGCGGGGCGGCCGCAAGCTCGCCATCGCCGCCGACGGCAGCACCCTGGCGCCACCCCGGCCACGGATCGACAGCACGCTCGTCAAGGCGCTCGCGCGCGCCCACAGATGGAACAGGCTGCTGGAGAGCGGCCGCTATGGATCCGCCGCAGAGCTCGCAGCAGCCGAGAAGATCAACCCGTCCTACGTCAGTCGGGTCTTGAGGATCACCTTGCTCGCGCCGGATATCGTCGAGGCGATCGTCGAGGGATGGCAAGGGGACGACATCGAGGCGAATATATTGCTCAAGCCGTTTTCGGTTTGCTGGGTCAAGCAGCGGCGTTCGTTAGCGTCGAGCGCACAAAGAAAGGTCTGATGGGCTGAACAACGCCCCGTGATGAAGCGCAGATCGGCGACGATTGTTGTGGCGCTAACGCGACGCGGCTTGCAATTCGGATCCTCCACTTTGGCAAAGGTCCCTCTTATTAGCGTCCTCGCATATCGTCTGGCGAGCGGTAGTCGGAGAAGCAAACGTGCCAAGAGGACGGAAGTCAGGAACGAAGATGGCGACGGCGCAACCCGCGAAGGCGAGCTCCGGCTTCGAAACGACGCTCTGGGCGGCGGCTGATAAGCTGCGTGGCAACATGGATGCGTCCGAGTACAAGCATGTCGCGCTCGGCCTAATCTTCCTCAAATATATCTCGGATCGGTTCGAGGAGCGACGTGCTGACATCCTGGCCGAGCCCGACGTGCCGGCCGCTCTGGCCGAGGAGTTGGCCGAGGATCGCGACGCCTACATGGCCGAGAGCGTCTTCTGGGTGCCGGCGAATGCGCGGTGGGACTTCCTGAAGGCAAACGCCACCAGCACCGAGCCTACCATCGGTGCGCTGATCGACCGGGCCATGCTCGACCTTGAGGCGGAAAACGCGAGCCTCAAGAGCGTGCTGACCAAGAACTACGCCCGGTTAGAGCTGGACCAGACGAAGCTCGGCGAGGTCATCGGGCTCTTCACCAATCTGGCCTTCCAAGACGAGCACGGCGGTCAGGACGTGCTGGGGCGGGTGTACGAGTACTTCCTCGGCCAGTTCGCCATCGCCGAGGGAAAGCGCGGCGGCCAGTTCTACACGGCCGGCTGCGTCGTCCGCCTGCTGGTCGCGATGGTGCAGCCCTTCAAGGGGCGGGTGTACGATCCCTGTTGCGGGTCAGGCGGGATGTTTGTTCAGTCGGAGCAGTTCGTCGACGCGCATAACGGCAAGCACAACGACGTTTCGATCTTCGGCCAGGAGTCGAACCCCACAACGTGGCGGCTCGCCAAGATGAACCTTGCTATCCGAGGCATCGAGGCGAACCTCGGCTCCAAGTGGGCCGACAGCTTCCACGAAGACCTCCATCCGGGTCTCAAGGCCGACTTCGTCCTGGCCAACCCGCCGTTCAACGACAGCGACTGGGGCGGTGAGAAGCTCCGCACCGGCGACCGCTGGACCTATGGCGTGCCCCCGGCCGGCAACGCCAATTTCGCTTGGGTCCAGCACTTCATTCATCACCTCGCGCCACATGGGGTCGCCGGCTTCGTGCTGGCCAACGGCTCGCTTTCCAGCCAGCAGTCGGGCGAAGGCGAGATCAGGAAGGCCATCATCGAGGCCGACCTCGTGGACTGTATCGTCAGCCTGCCTGGTCAGCTCTTCGCCACGACGCAGATTCCCGTCTGCCTGTGGTTCCTGGCGCGCGACAAGTCCAATGGGCTGGTGCGTGACTTGAAGCTGCGCGATCGTCGTAAGCAGACGCTCTTCATCAATGGGCGCGGCCTCGGCATGATGCAGAGCCGAACGCTGAAGGTGCTGACAGAGGTCGATGTCGCCAAGATAGCGGACACCTATCATGCGTGGCGCGAGAAGGACGGCCGCTACGCCGACGAGGCTGGCTTCAGCAAGGCGGCGACAACAGCGGAGATCGCGGTGAATGGCTACGTGCTCACCCCGGGCCGCTATGCTGGAACCGCAGAGGTTGCTGACGATGAAGAGCCGTTTGAAGAGCGTATGATGCGGCTGTCTACCACACTGCGAGAGCAGGTGGCCGAAGGCACGCGGCTCGATGAGCGTATCCGCAAGGCGCTGGCTGGGATCGGGCATGCCTGGTAATTGGCCAATCAAGAAGCTAGGTGATTTCGTTACCCTGCAAAGGGGCCACGATCTTCCCGACGAGCGCAGAGTTGCTGGTGAAGTTCCGGTAATCGGATCATTCGGGATCACGGGATGGCACAATGAAGCTCGATCGCGCGGACCCGGTGTCACAGTGGGTCGGAGCGGCGCATCTTTTGGGGTGGTGAGCTACTCACCCATCGACTTTTGGCCTCTAAACACCGCGTTGTACGTGATCGACTTCCACGGCAACGACCCTAAATTCTCTTACTACTTCCTCCACACCTTTGATTTCGGCAAATTCAACTCGGGGAGCGCACAACCCTCCTTAAACAGGAACTTCATCCATCCTGTCGAGGTATGCGTTCCGCCGCCTGCGGAGCAGGTTGCAATCGCGCGTCTCCTAGGCTCCCTGGACGACAAGATCGAGCTGAACCGGCGCATGGCGGAGACGCTGGAGGCAATGGCGCGGGCGCTGTTCCAGAGCTGGTTCGTCGACTTCGACCCTGTCAATGCAAGAGGTCAGGGCGGGCAACCCGGCCTCTTTGAAGACCTCGCGGCTCTTTTCCCGGACAGTCTAGAAGCGGACGGGGTGCCTGCAGAATGGTTCAGAGTATCACTCGGAAACCTCGTGTCCATAGAGCGTGCCACCCAGGACCCAATGGTTCTGGGAAAAACACTGGTCGACCATTTCAGCCTGCCGGCGTTCGATGCCGGACAACGCCCTGTCCGTGAACCGGCAAGCGACATCAAGAGCCTTAAGGTAAGCATCAAGCCGCCCTTGGTGCTCTTCTCGAAACTCAACCCAGAGACCCCGCGCGTCTGGCCTGTGCTGGCCGGCACGGGAGAGACGATGCTCGCCTCAACCGAGTTTCTCGCAATTAGACCACGACCGAATCGAGCCCCGCTGTCGTTCGTAGCCTCGCTGCTCGCGTCGAACGCGTTTCGAGACAAGGCGGCCGGGATGGTAACTGGTACATCGAAGAGTCACCAACGCGTACAACCCGGGGCGCTCCTTGAGTCAACGTGGATCGTTCCGACCGCGTCGGTTCTCGCCGCGTTCGACGAGATTGCCTCGCCGATGCTGTCCCGCGCGGAAGCGGCTCGAAACCAGAGCGACACCCTCGCTGCTCTCCGCGACATTCTCCTCCCCAAATTGATCTCCGGCGAGTTGCGTATCGCTGACGCCGAGAACCGGATCGCGGCGGCCTGACGATGTCCTACCGCCTTCACATGCTCCACACTCTGATGGAGAGCCACCCGGACCGGGCGGCGCGCCTGCGGGTGCATGTTGAAGCGTTGGAAGCCACGATCACCCGCGAGCCGGACCGCTGCCTCGAACGGGCCAGGGCGTTGTTCGAGGCCACTCAGTTGACCATAGCGCCTCAGCTCGGACTCGCCTTCACCGATGGCGACGAGTTCTCAACGCGGAACCGTCGTGTCTTCGAATCGCTCGACTTCACGCTCAAGGACCACTCCGATGCTGAGCGTGTCGACAAAGCCATCAAGAAGCTGGTCGGGAGCATTAACGGCACGATTGGCGCGCTGGCCGAACTTAGCAACATACCAGGCCTGCGTCATGGCGGCTCGCTCGACTGGAGTACACTTCAGCGCCAGCACGCGCACATGCTTGGCGGCCTTTGTGACACACTGATCAGTTTCTTATTTGACGTAGCCTGGACCAGAGCCACAGCCGAGTCTGCTGAACCTGAAATCAGCCGCTATGAGCACTTCGAAGCGTTCAACACATCGCTGGATGACGACTATGGCGACATCGAGATCGCGGGATCGAGTTTTCAGCCCAGCCGAGTGCTCTATCTGCTGGACGCCACCCAGTATGAAGCTGCGCGCCTCGAATGGGAGTCGGAGCAGGCTAGCGACGATGCTTCCAATGAAGAGGCAGCCGCGTGAGCGTGATCCTGACCCAGGCCGAAGCCGATGCACTGCTCTCCGTGAAGAAGCACCGTACCAGCACTGAGCGTCTGCGGCTCCCGGATGTCGGCGGCGGCCTGACGGTTCCCCTCACCTCCGCCGACGGTTCCGAGTCGTTTCACCTCGACATCAGCCGGAGCCGCATCAACCTCGCTAAAGGCAAGGTCCAGAGCCGAGCCCGGACGACGGTCGTTCTCGCCCGCATCGACTTCGGCGGTGCGCCGCATCGCAACCCAGACGACGAAGAAATCGCGTGCCCGCACGTCCATCTCTATCGGGAGGGGTTCGGCGATCGTTGGGCGTCTCCCATCGAT
Organism: Beijerinckiaceae bacterium; assembly: GCA_965198715.1. Classification (GTDB taxonomy): domain Bacteria; phylum Pseudomonadota; class Alphaproteobacteria; order Rhizobiales; family Beijerinckiaceae; genus RH-AL1. The sequence continues at coordinate 923,216 of CBDAPV010000001.1, read as the reverse complement.
CCCGAGGTCTTCAGCGCGCCGTCTGACCATTGGCAGGTGCTGATGGACTTCATGCGGTTCTGCAACATCACGCAACCGCCCGACTTCGATCGGGGGCTGTTCACGTGAGCGAGATCGACACCCTCGTTGAAGGCTACTGGCGGTGGCTGCGGGACAAGACCGTCCTTCGGCAACTGAATGACTGGACGGAGATCACTACCCCCTACCTTGATCGGCATAACGACTACCTTCAACTCTACGCACGGAAGGTCGACCAAGGCTTCATGCTCACAGACGATGGTGAGACCTTGCTTGACCTGGAACAGTCAGGCTGTCTGCTGGACAGCCTGAAGCGACAGACGATCCTTCGATCGATCCTGAACGGGTTTGGTGTGGAGCAGAAAGGCAATGACCTTCAGGTACACGCGACGCCTGACAACTTCGCCGTTCGCAAGCACAACCTCATTCAGGCGATCCTGTCCGTCCATGACATGTTCTATCTCGCCTCTTCGACCGTGGAGGCGCTGTTCTTCGATGACGTGGCCGCGTGGTTGGACAGCGAGGACGTCCGCTTTACGCCGCGCGTGAAGTTCTCGGGCAAAAGCGGCTTCGACCATATGTTCGACTTCGTGATCCCGAAGTCTAAGGCAGCCTCTGAGCGCATCATCCGTGCGATCAACAACCCTAACCGGACGACGGCGCTCAACCTCATCACGGCTTGGCACGATACGCGGGACAGTCGTCCAGCCGAGGCTCGCCCCTATGCGTTCTTGAACGACAACGACAAGGTGATCGGCGGGAACGTGACGGACGCGCTGACGAACTACGGAATTACCCCGGTTGCCTGGAGCCAGCGGGATCGGTTCCGTGAACGGCTCGTGGCGTGAGGCGGCCGACGCATGACTGATTTTTATCCTGTCTCGTCGTCTACTAGCGCCTCCGGCTTCCGGGAAGAGGCCGTTGAACTCGCGGCTTTATCCTGGTTCGAACTGATCGGCTGGCGCACAGTCGCGGGCGACTATCTTGCGCCTGACGGTCCGATGGGTGCGCGCACCAGCTACAAGCAGGCGGTGCTTGAACCCGAGTTACGCAGTGCCCTCGCGACCCTAAATCCTGACGCGACGCGGGAGATGATCGACGCCGCCGTTCGCACGGTGCTGGCAGCGTCGAGCCAAGACCTCGTCGAGAACAACCGCGTCTTCCACCCACTTCTCGCCTCCGGCGTGCCCGTCGAGGTGAACCAGGGCGGGGAGACGCGCACTGTCGGCCTTCGCCTTCTGGATCGCGCCGATCCTTCCGCGAACCGCCTGCTCGTTGCCAATCAGTTCATCGTTCAGGGCGAGCGTGACACGGTCCGCGCCGACGTGGTCGTGTTCGTCAACGGCCTTCCGCTCGCCCTTATGGAGTTGAAGAGCCCCACCAACGCGCAGGCGACGCTGGAGCGAGCGCATACGCAGCTTCAGAACTACCGGGCGAAGGCACCCGAACTACTGCGCTTCAATCAAGTGCTGATCATTTCGGATGGCTTGGAGGCTCGGATAGGCTCGCTGACGGCGGGGCTGGACCGTTTCGCGCCCTGGCGCACAATCGACGGCACGAACCTCGACGATACCGGACGCTCCGAGCTGGAGGTGATGATCCGGGGCGTGTTCGCGCCCGAGCGATTCCTGGACCTCATCGTCGACTACATCGCCTTCGAGGTGGTTGATGGCGTCGTCAAGTCGAAGAAGCTGGCCGGCTATCACCAGTTCCACGCGGTGCGCAAAGCGCTCGCCTCCACGGTCGAGGCGGCAGCTGAAGGCGGCCAGCGCAGGGGCGGCGTGGTCTGGCATACGCAAGGGTCGGGCAAGTCCCTCACCATGCTGTTCTTCGTGCGCCAGCTCCAGCTCGCGAAGGCGCTGAAGAACCCGACCGTCGTGCTTGTCACCGATCGCAGCGATCTCGACGATCAGCTATCCGGGACCTTCAACGCGCACGCCTCTGCGCTCAGGAAGACCCCCGACCAGGCCGACAGCGCTGCCGACATGCGCCGTCTGCTCACGGTCGACATCGGCGGCCTCGTCTTCACCTCGATCCAGAAGTTCCGGGGCGATGAAGGCGAACATCCGCTGCTCACCCGTCGCAGCAACGTGGTTGTCATCGCGGACGAGGCGCACCGGACGCAGTACGGCTTCAAGAAACGCTTCGTGGTCGGTGCGGGCGGTGTGCGCGAGCAGGTCGGCTTCGCCGAGTACCTCCGCCAGGCTCTGCCAAACGCGACCTTCGTCGGCTTCACCGGAACACCCATCGACGCGCGAGATCGCTCGACGGTCGGCGTCTTCGGCGACCTGATCGACACCTACGATATGACGCAGGCCGTGGCGGACAAGGCAACCGTACCGATCCACTATACGGCCAGGCTCGCCAAGGTCCGGCTCAACCTGTCGGACGAGGAACGCGCCGAACTCGACGCGCTCGCCGAGGAACTCATCGAGGGCGATGAAGCTGCGGTCGAGCGCGGCAAGAGCAATCTCACGCGGTTTGAGGAAGTCGTGGGCTCCCCGGACCGCGTGGGCCAGGTCGCGGCCGACATCGTCGAGCACATCGAGCGTCGGCGAGAGGCGATGGCGGGCGGCAAGGGCATGATCGTCGCGATCAGCCGGCGCGTCGCCGTCGACCTTTACGACCGCATCGCCGCTCTTCGGCCCGGCTGGGTGTCGGCCGACTCGCGCGATGACGCGTCTGGGATGCTGAAGGTCGTTATCTCCGGCGGAGGTAGCGACGAGCCGGCGGCGCTTCAGCCGCACTTGCGCAGCGGCAAGGCCCGGGAGACGCTCGCCGAGCGGTTCAAGAAACCCGACTCCGGCTTCGACCTCGTCATCGTGCAGAGCATGTGGCTGACCGGGTTCGACGCACCCTCGCTGCATACCCTCTACATCGACAAGCCCATGCGTGGGCACGGCCTGATGCAGGCCATCGCGCGCGTGAACAGGGTCTGGGGCGACAAGCCGGGAGGCCTCGTCGTCGATTACCTCGGCATCGGCGCGGAAATGAGGGCGGCTCTCGCGCAGTACACCGCACGCGACCAGGACCAGGTCCGGCTGGACCCCGATGAGGTCGTCCGTCAGACCTTGATGAGGCTTGAGAGCGCGCAAACGTATTTGGAGGGAGCCCCCTGGCGCGACTTCTTTCCCGGAAGTCCGGCGGCGCGCCTGACGCTTCTGAAGCAGTGCCTCGAACGTGTGCTGGCGAGCGGGCGGCGAGACGAATTCATCAAGACTGCCGCGGAGCTTGAGACGGCCTACGCGCTGAGCGCAGGCGACGAGCGCGTCACCGCACGCCGAGACGAGATCGCGTTGATCGCCGCCATCCGGGCGAACCTCGTCAAGTACACGGCCGGAGCTGGACGGGGGCGAGCGAGCATCGAACGGGACATCCGCCAGTTGCTGTCCCGCGCCGTCATGGCGGACGGCATCTTGGACGTGTTCAAGTCAGCGGGCCTTGACCAGCCCGACCTGTCCATCCTCTCCGACGAGTTCCTGGCGGAGGTAGGACGGACAAAGGAGAAGAACCTGGCGGTCGAGATGCTGCGTCGCCTGCTCGCCGACGAGATCAAGGCCCGTTCGCGCTCCAACCTCGTCGAGGCCAGCAAACTGAGCGAACGACTAGACGAGACGCTGAGGCGCTATCACAACCGAGCCGTCGATAGCGTACAAGTCATCGAGGAGTTGATCGCTCTCGCCAAGGACATCAGCCTAGCCAACGCGCGGAGTACCGAGCTGGGCCTCAGCCCAGAGGAGTTGGCGTTCTATGACGCTCTCGCGGAGAATGGTTCGGCTAAGGCGCTCATGGCTCATGAGGCCCTTCGTAAACTAGCGCAGCTGCTCACGCGGACGATCCGGGGCTCGATGAGCATCGACTGGACCCGCAAGGAGAGTGTGCGGGCAAAGATGCGGATCGAAGTTCGCAAGCTGCTCGCTCGCTATGGGTACCCGCCCGACCTCCAGAAGATCGCCGTCGATCTAGTTATCCAACAGGCGGAGACGTTGGCTGCAGAGTGGGGGTAGGCAACGAACAGCAAGACGGTCACCTCGCTGGTGTGCGCGAACGAAACGCCGAAAGCTGTTGTCTGAAGTCCAAATCTTTCTACTTTCGAGGCAAAAAATCGAAAAAACCTGGAACCCGGGACCGTAGGTAAAGCTCTCATATCGCTTCGTTTTTAAACTCCGTACTAAACGCGCAAAGTACACAGCTTCAGAGAACGAGTGTCGTCAAGAGCACGGAATGCGCTCGCAGTCGCTAAGCGAGGTAAACAGCTACTCGCCTACAAGCCTGTATATACTTTGCTTTTTCAGCTTCATAGAAAAGCGGAGAATACACTTACTTGTTAAACGCTGGCGGAGGGAAGGGCGCTGAAACACAACATTCTCCCGCAGGACCCCCTTTTGCTTCGCTGCCGCACGATGGCACTCGTGTGTAGTACTGGAACCCTCTCTTTCCGCTTCAGCAGGCGTGCGCTTGAGCCAGGATTGGAGGCAGAGAGCAGCCGGTCGGCTTCGCGCCATTTTCAGTCGTTCTGCAGAGTAATTAGCCTTCTCGAAAGCAGACTATCCATGTTAGCTCAAGACCGATGTTCGCCGTCGGCCACCGCTCGAACCAGTCGCCGAAAGTACGAAGGTCAGTAGTCGCATCGCGGAGGCCGTGCGGGCCAGTGGCAGCATCTCTGATTAAATATCAGAACCCGACAGTGTCACGTAGACGAGACCACGTCGTGACCACGGGAACTCCCGCTTGCGAAAATGCGTGAAACGAATGGCTCTGAAACGGCAGGCTGTCGAAGGCAGACCGGCCTTCGGGTTTGCCTAGGATCTGAAGCGCGATCTTTCGACCGAAATGCGTGGAGCGGGAAATGCCGGTGCCGCAATATCCCATTGCGTAGAAGAGCCCTTCGGGTGTGCGGCCAAGATGCGGAAAATCGTCAAACGTATAGCCGATGCGACCGCCCCAAGCGTGGTCGACCGAGACATCCGCCAGAACCGGAAATGTCCGTATCAGATCGCGTGCAAGGTGCGCGTAGGCCGCGCCTTTCGGATCACGCGCGATCGCGCTTGCGCGACCGCCCCAGATAATTCGCCGTTCCTTCGGCGCGGGACGAAAATAGAAGAAGACGCGATTAGAATTTCCGAAGACGCGCCGCTGCGGTATGATCTCGTCGAAAATCGCCGGCGAAATAGGCCCGGTGGCGATCTGCGCCGACTGCACCGGCACGATCCGTTTGCGAAAGAATGCGCCGACGTCCTTCGTATATCCATTGGTGGCGACCAAGACGTCGCGTGCGTGGACCGCGAAGCCGTCGAAGTGCACAACATGGCTCTGGCCGTCCGTCGTGATGCCCCGCACGGGCAATTCGCCTCGGATCTCGGCGTCGGCTTCGAAAACACGTGTCATGAGGCCTGCGTGATAGGCACCGGGATGAAGGCTCGCGTCACGCGGCAGTAGCGATCCGCCGTGAAACAGTTCCGTGCCGATCTCGCGGTGTTGCTCGCTCTTGGGTACCATGGCGTATTCGATACCCGTGTAGCGCGCGAGGTCGCCCATCTCGCGTGCCATCAAATCATAATGGGCGGGACGCATCGCGCCTCTGAAACGACCGCATCGAACGAAGGAACAGTCGATCTTTTCGCGTCGAACAAGGTCCTCGATGCCGTCGAGCATCTGCACCCCTTCGCGCAGCATCTCGATGGCTAAGCGCTCGCCTTTTGTGGCGACCAGCGTCCTGACGGGGAGTTTCTGATTGCCGCTGCCCACCTGGCCACCGTTGCGCGTGCTGGCGCCGAAACCGGGCGGACCTGCATCCACGACCATGACCCGTCGTCCGGCGCGAGCCAAAACCAACGCGGCCGAGAGACCGGTAAAGCCCGCGCCGATCACGACCACATCAGCCGTCGGCGATGGCCTCTCCCAGGGTCCGGACGCGGGCGGCGCATCTCGCCACCAGAACGGCAAATCAGGCAACGGTAGATGCGGCGCTCGACCCTTGGCGAGATCGCCGAGCGAGATCGTCACGACACGCACCAAGGGGGAACGATGAACTTGTCGGCATTGTAGGGCGCGGGCGCGACAAGCGCGAGGGACCGCGACAGATTCTGCACCTGATAGAACAGGTGCGGCATGCCGAGGGACGGATCGTTGGTGTGATCGGGATAGGGGATGGCGGCTTGCCACGTTGGATGGTAGCAGATCGTTCCCGTCACGGTGCGATAAGGCGTCTCCAGCAGCGCCCGGGCGACCTTCTTGTTTTGCGTGAACTCGGTCGGACCGCCGGTGCCTCCCGCGATCGCGGCGGCGACCGCGTAATGATGCACGGACCCATAGCTCTGGCACCCGATCTCTGGTGTCGAACCCTGCCCGAAGCGCGACAGGTATCGGTGCGAGAAGCTTTCCCCGAGTTTGTCACGAAGGAGGCCGATGACAGCGCTCACGATGACGCCCTTGGCCCGTTCTCCCGTAAGATCGAGAAACGATTGATGCAGCGCGCCATATTGCAGATACAGCAGGCTGTTGCTTGGCGCGGCCATAAACTGGTTGTGGAAACTCGCGAGGTCGCTCGCGTAGAAATGCGTGTTGGCGATCGCCGCGGGCCGCGCCGCCTTCGCCTCTTCGATTACGCTGGACCAATCGTTGGTAGGCGTCGAGACGATCTTGGGGCCGAAGGCGACGGTCCAGCCGAATTGTGAGGCCGCGCCGGCCATCGCATTGGCGATCACGATACTGTAGGGCGTCGAGCCAGAAATGATTGCGATACGATGGCTTTGCGGGCGCCATTGACCGGTGTCGCGGAGCCAGGAGATGAACTTGATGAAGCCCTGACCGTACCAATATTCGGCGGGATCGGCCATGAAACAACCAAAGTAGCGATCCGGATTGCTCGTGACCGTATCGTGATGCTGCAGCAGTGTGTTGCTGTGGATATAGATGATGCCTGCATCGGCGATCGGCTCGTATTCCGAATTTTGTGGCCCGATATTGTAGCCGTTGATGATCGCATGAACAGCGTGTAGCTCGATCAGGCGGGCGGTCGCGTGCACCACCTCTTCTGCATCCTGACGGCCTGTGTCGATGAAGACGGGTCGAAGCGGCCGCCCCAGAATACCTCCTCTGGCGTTGCGCTCCTCGCAGGCAAGAATGACGCCCTTGCGAAACTCGGCCCCGTCAGCGGCCGACGGTCCGGTGAGAGGCACAAGGCTTCCGATGGGAATGGGAGCTTGGCCGTCCGACATTAGCGTCTGCTCTCGGTCGGGATGGGTGACGTGGCAGGTAGCTCGAAGATGAGATTGTGCATCATCACCCGCAGGCGCGGCGGGCTCACAGGTTTGATCAGGACGGCCAATCCGTCGGCCTTGATTTTGGCGATCACGGTGGGATCGACCTCAGCTGTCATGATGAAAGCAGGGATCGCGCACCCTGCGGCCGTCCTGATGCGGTTCACGGCATCGGAGCCGAGTTCCCGGCCGAGCGAATAGTCTGCGATGATCAGACGTGGTGGTGAGGCGACATCGAGTGACGCGAGCGCCTCCGCGACGGACGCGCAGGCGAGAACCCGCATGCCCCAACGTTCCAGCAGTTCGAGGGTCGCGCGTTGCAGGACTGGATCGTCCTCGACCAGCAACACCGGCAGGCCCGCGAATTCCCCGCCCTTGGCTTCGCTGATCTCCGGTTCCGCCAGCTCGCTTTGCCATACGTCGCCGGCCGGAATGCTCACGCTGAAGATCGATCCGCGCCCCGGCTCGGATCGCACGCGAATTGAATGCCCCAGTATGTCCGCGATCCGCTTGACGATGTTCAAGCCGAGACCCAACCCGGGCCGCTTAGTGCGTCTCGCGTTCGGGACTTGGTAAAACTCGTCGAAGATGTGCGTCAAATGTTCGGCCTCGATACCACGGCCGCTGTCGCGCACCTCGATGACGACGTTCGTGCCCTTCGGCCGGCACACGACGAGGACACTTCCGACGTCGGTGTAGCGTATCGCGTTGGCGACGATGTTCGACAGAATGCGTTCCAGCAGCGCCTTGTCGGACAATACGGCGAACCGCGTTGCCACGATGCGCAGGTCCAGCCCCTTCTCCCGCGCGACATGCGCGAACTGGATTCGCAAGCGGTCGACCAGTGAATCGAGTTGGAACGTCGTAATCCGCGCGGTGATCCGGCCGGCATCGAGCTGGCCGATCTGCAGGAGAGCCCCGAGCAGGTCCTCCATGATCGAGACGGAAATATCCATCGCGTGTAGGAGATCGCGACGATGCTTAAGATCGTCTTCCTCGATGCAGCTGTAGATCAGGATTTTCAGTGTTGCGAGCGGCTGGCGTAGATCGTGGTTTGCGGCGCGAAGGAAGCGAGACTTCGCCTGGTCCGACGTCTCGGCATCGGCCTTGGACTTGCGAAGCGCGGATTCGATACGGCGGACGTTCGAGACGTCGGACACGGCGGTTGTCATGCCGCCGCCCTCGGTGGGGCGATGGTTGATCTCCAGCGTCCGCCCGTCGGCCATGGGCTGTTCGAAGCACGTCTCGCCGGCGAAGGCCGCCAGTTGATCCTGCACCCATTCATCCGCCTGATTTGCGAGGATGAGTTCATGCGATTGGACCAGACGGTCGAGGAATCGCCTGTAGGTGAGATCCACTATCGACGAGCGGTCCAGTTGGAAAAGGGTCCGGAAAAGGCGGTTGGCATAGATCAGACGGCAGTCGCGATCCCATATGCCGACGCCTGCGACCGCCTCGTCGAGTCCTTGCCGTATCGCGTCGGGGATCTCTAACAGCGCCATACGATCGCAATCTCTACCGCAGGCTCTGCGCATCGGCGGTGCCGGCGAGATGGATCGCGAAATGGATCGTCGCCGCCCGGTCGGGCAGGCCCAGCTTGCGCATCAGGCTCCCGAGGTGGACCCGCACTGTATGTGCCGCGACATCGAGCTCCGCCGCAATTTTTTGTACGGACAGTCCCTTGCCGAGGAGCTCGATCACGTCGCGCTCGCGATTGGTGAGCGTCGCGATATCCGGGTAGTTCGCACCAGGAGCGGTCGGGGACGCTGCGCTAGTTACGGCGGATGTATCGAGCAGCCTTCGCGGGAAATACACTTCGCCGTCGAGGATTCGTTCGAAGGCCCGCTCGATCTCGGCGGGGGTTGAGGATTTGGGCACGTAGGCGATGACGCCGAGTTCGACGGCTCGCAGGACGTGCGCCCGGTCCTCGAAGACCGAGACGACCGCGATTGGGACGTTCGGGAATTTCGTGCGGAGCTGCTGAAGCCCTTCGAAGGCATCGAACCCCGGCATCACAAGGTCGGCCAGCAACAAGTCAATGTCGTCATGCCGCGCCAGGATCTCGAGCGCCTCTTCGAAATCCGATGCCTCGAGCAGCTGATGCGCCCTGTCGAGCCGTCGGATGACCTGCTTCAGCGAGGCACGGATCAGCCAATGATCGTCGGCGATCAGCAGCTTCATGCCGCCGTCCCCGCCACTGCGATCCGTAGCAGAGGGATGAGTCGAAGCCTGGGTCCTGGCACGAGCGTGAAGGCCTCCAATGAAGGCTACCTTTCCTACAATCCGCGACCGGTTCGAGCGGTGACGCGCCCGCAGCGGTGGACTACTAAAAATACCCTTTGACGAATTGTCAAAAAACACCTTGACTGCATCTAGACGTTATATCAAGTTTCTTCTCACGAAAAACTCTTTCTATTAACTCTAGCAAGAGGTGGTGATGTCAAGCGAGCGTGGAGCCCATTTCCCGACGCTCCATATCTCGCCATTGGCGCTTTCCTATGGCGATCTCGTCCAAAGGTCCGGGCCCGTACCGATCTCCGTGGTGAGGTCGATCCCCGCGTTCCCCGATTGCGCGCTCCGCACGATCTCACGCGAATTGCCGTTTCTCGGCCGTACACAAGGGTGAAGAGCATGAACGAAAAATCCGTCGATCGCCGCCAACTGGTGAAGGGCCTCGCCGCCGGCGCAGCCATTACGACAAGTCTCGGCAAATATTCGATGGCGTCGGCAGCGCCGAGCGGAGAGCCGATCGTGATCGGCCTCACCATCTCCCAGACGGCGGCCGCGGGCGTCGCCGACCATCACGACTACCTGAATGGCTCGACGCTGGCGATGGAGGAGATCAATGCGGCTGGCGGCATTCTCGGGCGGCCGCTGAAGTTCGCGATTACCGACGTCGATCTTCTCAATGCAGAGAGTTGTCAGGCCGCGATCCGCAACCTCGTTGATCAGAAGGTCCACGCGATTTCGTCACCGTTCCTCTTCGTTCCCATCCCGGCCATGGACGCCTCGATTCAGTATGGTTGTCCTTACATAAACGGAAACACGCAGCGCGCGGCCGCGGATCTCGTCGCCGCTCATCCCGACAAGTACGGCAACGTCTTTCAGATGGACCCGTCCGAAGTCTACTACGGGCTTACATTCCCGAAGTTTCTTGAAGACCTCGAGAAGAGCGGCGCTTGGAAGCCTCGCAACCGAAAGGTCCACATCATTCAGGAGCAGATCGCCTACTGCCAGACGATCTCTCGCTCGTGCCAGGAAGCTCTGAAGAAAAGCAGTTTCGAGCTGGGCGGCATCACGGATATTCAGTATCCGGTGCAGGACTGGGGCCCGGTGCTCCAAGATATCAAGCGCATCGGCGCCGGCACGGTCATGGTCGACCATTGGGTGGCCGCCGAATATGCCGCGTTCGTAAAGCAGTTCCGGTCGAATCCGCTCAAGGATACGTTGATCTACCTGCAATACGGCCCTTCGCAGCCGGAATTTCTCGAGTTGGCCGGCCGGGCGGCCGAAGGGTTCGTTTGGAGTACCGTGCTCGGCGTCTACGATGACGCGAAGGGAAAAGAGTTCCGCGAAAAGTACAAGAAGCGCTTCCCGGCCAAGGTGATGGGTCTTTGCTACACGGGCGGCGGCTACGACACGACTTACATTCTCAAAAACGTTTGGGAAAAGACTACCAAACCTGAGGACTTCAAAGCCAACTGCGAAGCCCTTCGTAAAGGTGCGTTCCGCGGTGTTTGCGGATGGTCTATCATGGACGACAAGCGCCAGGAGGGCGTCCAGTATCCCATTGGTACAAACGATCTCAACAAAGGCATGAGCCAGCTCTATTTCCAGGTGCAGGATAAAGAGAGTAAGATATTTTATCCGTTCCCTCTGAAGCAGACAGAATTTAAAACCGTGCCATGGGCCTGACAGCCGCAGGCCGACCCGACGGTCCGATTTTTTCCTGCGACGACATCAAGCTTGATCTCGGCGGTCGCGAAATCCTCAAGGGGATCTCGCTGGCCGTCGGGCGCAGCGAGGTCCTCGGAATTATCGGGCCCAACGGGGCCGGCAAGACCAGTCTCTTCGAAGTTCTCTGCGGCCGCATCTCGCCGAAGTCGGGACGCGTCCTCTACGAAGGCGCCGAGATCACGCGCCTCAAACTGTTCCAGCGCGCGCGGCTCGGCATCGGGCGCACCTACCAGACGCCCCTGGTGCCCGAGGACCTAACCGTCGCGGAGGTGCTCAAGGGCGCGCGTCAGGCCTATCCGCCCTACCTAACCCGCCACCACGCCGAATGGGGACTGGAACTGGTGCATCTGAACGTCGACGACGCGATGCCAGCCAGCCGCTTGGAGACGTTGAATCGCCGCAAGCTGCTGCTGGCCTGTCTGCTGATGCGCCGTCCGAAGGTGCTCCTGCTCGACGAACCAGCTGCCGGTCTCATCAACGCCGAGGTCGACGAACTCGATCACCTCATCCGCCTCCTGTCCAAGGAGATGAACGTGTCGATCATCATCGTCGAACATCGCATCGAGCTGCTCGCGACGATCGCCGACCGCGTCATGGTGATGGATGCCGGCGAGAAGGTCGTTGAAGGCGACCTCGACATCGTCCTGGCCGACCCGCGCGTCCACGCCGCCTATTTCGAGAACGTCGAGGAAGGCGAACTCGCATGAACGAGACGTTCGTCGTCGCCGGCCCAGCCCATCCCACCGCCGCCATCCTCGACATCCGCGGCCTCTCGGCGGGCTACGGGCCGATGCGCGTCATCCACGATCTCGACCTCATCGTCCGCCCCGGCGAGCGCCTCGGCATCGTCGGTCTGAATGGACACGGCAAATCAACCTTGTTTCTCGCCATCGCCGGACTGACGGGGTGGCAGCGCGGTTCGATCAAGTTGAACGGCAAGGAGGTTGGCGGCTCGCGCAGCCAGGGCCCCGGCCGCTACACCCATCTCGTCGTTCGGCAAGGATTGGCGGTCATGCCGCAGGGTGACGAGATCTTCCACGGCCTGACCGTCGAAGAGCACCTCGACAGCGGCGCCTTCACGTCGAAGGCCTGGCGCGAACGCAAGGAGCGCAAAGAAGGAATCCTGAAGATCTTTCCGCCGCTTCGCAAGCTCATGAAAGTGCCGGTCGGGCGCCTGTCAGGCGGCGAACGACGAATGGTCTCGATTGGGCGCGGACTGATGGTCGACGCCGCTTTGTTCCTCGTCGACGAACCCTCGCTCGGCCTCGCGCCGAAGATTGGAAAGGCCGTGATGGACGCGCTCATGGCGATCGAACTCGGCGCCTCCGCGATGATCATCGCCGAGCAGAACGTCGCGCTGCTCGAAGGCCGCGTCGATCGCATCCTGGGCATGCACGTCGGAGCCCTGAAGGGCGAGGCGTCGACGTCGCTGTCCGCTCAAACCAAGCGCGAGGCCTGACCGTGGATTTCGGCTTTATCATCGTCTCCGCCGTCACGCTGGCCTGCATCTACGGCACGCTCGCGATCGGTATCTCGATCACCTGGTCGAGCCTCGGCCTGATCAACATGGCCTACGGCTTCACCTATGCGATCTCCGGCTATGGCGCGTGGCTCGTCGCCGACCAGCTGCAGAGCATCGACGCGATCGCCGACAATACGCTGATCGTCGGGCCGATCGTCCTGCTCTCCGGCCTCCTGACCGGTGCGATCGCCGGCGTCGTCGTCTGCGCGATCACCTTCATTCCAATCCACGACAAGCCGAACTTCACAGTGCGCGGGCTAATCGCGTCGCTGGCGGTCAGCCTGATCGGCACACAGGCGCTCCTCTGGGTCTTCGGCCCTCGCGCGAAGAACCTCCCGCCCGTTTTTGGAGATTGGCAGGTGCCGATCGGCAATGTCGTGATCACCGCCGACAAGGGCGGCGCCATGATCGCCTCCGTCGTTCTGCTGGGCCTGGCGCTGCGCTGGATGAAATCCAGCCGTCGCGGCCTCGAAATCAGGGCGATGATGATGAACCCCCACGCCGCCTCGCTTGTTGGCATCGGCGTGCGCCGGACCGGCTTCTACGTCATGGCGCTTACCGGCTCGATGGCGGGGCTCGCCTCGGTGCTGCAGTCTCAGACGTACTTCATCAGCCCGTTCAGCGGACTGACGCCCCTCATCAAGGGCCTCAGCGTCGCGTTGCTCGGCGGCCTTGGCAGCGTCGCGGGCGCTGTTGCCGCCGCCATCATCCTCGGGATCAACGAGGCGCTGACCTCGGCCTTCCTCGGGGGCCAGTACGATCTCATAACCCAGTTCGTCCTGATCATCGTCGTGCTGCTGGTGCGTCCGCGCGGCATCGCGGGCATCCTGGACAAAGCGCGTGAGGCCTGACGTGGCGGAGATCTGGAAAAATCCCATCGCCACCCGGCGCGGCGACGCCGAGCCGCACGAAGCGGCGAGCGAGCCCTGGACCGACCCCACGCAGGTCTGGCGCGACAAACGATCCTCGCACGCCAAGATGCATAAGGTCGGCCGCCTGCGCTATTACTGGAAATGGCGTGGCCACGGCGCGAAGACCTGGAGCCGTCCGCGCTATTGGCCGACGAGACGCCGGATGCTCGACATTCGCGGCGAATACAACCCCAAGATCCTGCGCCGCGAGAAGACGATCGTCGACAAGAGGCCGATCTGGTGGGCGATGTGCTTTATCGCGCTGCTCGTCGCGCCGTTCATCGTGCCGACCAATCTCCGCTCAACGTTGATCAGCGCCGGCACGGTGTTTCTGATCTACGCGGCCATCAATCTGTGCTGGACCTTGATCCTGGGTACCGCGGGCGTGTTCTCGCTCGCCACGATGGCGATCGTCGGCTCCAGCGCCTACGCGGCGGCGTCCATGTCGGTCTTCTTCGGCTGGCCGTGGTGGACCATGCCCTTTGTCGGCGGTCTCATGGGCCTCGTCTTCGGCATCGTCATCGCGTTGCCGGCAACGCGGCTCGATGGATTTTATTACGCATTGCTGACGCTCGGTTTGAACGAACTCTGCCGCGTCTATGTCGTCCAGTCCCGGACCTTCGGATCCGCCACTGGTGGTGTCTACGGCGCGGATTCCTTCATTCCCCAGGGCCTGTCCCAATACGGCGAACTTCTGTTCGGCTATTTCGGCGCGCTCGTCGTCATGCTGGCGGCGCTGCTGTTCTTCCGACTCGTCAACGGTAAGCGGCTGGGCCGCGTGCTGCGGATGGCGCCGGAGAAACGCGAGGCCTTCGCCGAGGCCGTCGGCGTCGACTTTCGCGCCGCACGCATCAAGGTGTTCGTGCTGTCGTCCATCGCGCTGGGCGTCATCGGCGGGTTCTACGCATCGTATTTCCGCGGTGCGTCGCCGTCGCTGTTTTCCTTCGACACTGTGTTGCTCGGCATCGCGATGATGGTGATCGGCGGCCTCGGCAAGTCCGAGGGCGCCGTGCTCGGCACCTTCATCGTCATCGGCATCGACAAGGTCTTTTTGCAGCTCGGCCCCCTGCGGCTGATCCTCGTCGGTACGATCATGCTTCTCGTCGTCCTATTTCTCAAGAACGGCCTGTTCGGCATCAAGCACCAGTTCCGCGATTGGCGGAACAAGAAGAAGAGCGAGAACCGTTCGACCCGAGCGGAGAAAGGTGGAGAGATGCTACCCGAAGAGGCCACCGAGGAAGGAGACAAGGACCTCATCTACGCGATGCGGTTCGACAAGATGCAGCGCGATTTCCTCAAGACGATCGTATCCGAAAATTTGATCAAGGAACATCGGGCCAGTCCACTGGGCCAGCACAGCGAGCCGCTCGAACGCCTGCTCACCTATTTTCGCCGTGCGCCGCAGGTCGACAAATACGCGATCGCCGTCGTCGAGCCGTTCAAGGCGTACCGAATGGTCGCGCTCTCCGGCCATCGTGGGGTCGCGCCGCGCCTTGTCGAGGAGAAGACCTATCCGTCCGAGCAGGATGCTTATCACGCGGTGTTCCTGCGTCGCGTCCAGGATCTTCTGGAATCCTGATCGCGCTCCACTTCATCCACCGCTCAGACGGACCCTTCGATGTCACAAGTCAAACTATTCGGCTACACGGACAAGATATCGGTGCGGTGCGGTGACGCCATCGCCGTGCATGTCAACGCCGATGGCACGACCAGCGCCGATGCGCAGCTCGTACGTCTCATTCACGGCGACGCGCATCCGAGTGGCCCTGGCTTCATTGAGGAGGAGGTTGACTGCGAAGCAAACGGGGCATGGACGGTCAAGAAGCAATATACGCAAATCGGCTCGTTCCTGAATGTGGCCGATCCCGACGCCATTCTCGCGCTCGACGGCAGCTACACATTGTTCACCTACGTCTGGGCGACACTGCCCACCGTCGGTGTCCGCCAGAGCTTGATCGGGCGCTGGGACATTCGCTCGAACAAGGGCTACGGCTTCGGGATAAACCGCAAGGGCCTGCTCGAGTTCTGGGTCGGCGACGGCGCCGAGGTCGACTATGTCGCCGCCGAAGTCCCGTTAATGACCAAGATCTGGTACTTCGTCGCCGTCAGCTTCGATGCCAAGACCGGCCGCGCCGTACTCTACCAGGAGCCGGTGATGAACCGGTACAACAGCCTGCTCGGTAAGGTCGCGCCGATCGACTACCGCTCCCATGTTGCTGAGGTACTTCGTTTACGTGTCAAGAACGATCCTCAAACGCCTTTCATCATGGCGGGCGCGCAGGATTGGCATGAGGCGCGCGGTCATTTCGTGGCGCAATGTTTTTGCGGCAAGCTCGACCGCCCTGGCATCTACGATCGTGCGCTGGCGCGGGCCGAACTCGATGGTCTGAAAGGCGGCGGTCGGCCTCGATCCGACGGTCTGGTCGCCTATTGGAATACGACGTCAGGCTATACCGAGCACGGTATCGGCGACACTGTTGTCGACACTGGGCCGCATCGCCTGAACGCGCTGGGCTACAATCGGCCCGTCCGCGCCCAGACAGGCTACAACTGGAACGGTCGCAACGACTGCTTCCGTCTTGCGCCGGAGGAATACGGCGGCGTCGAGTTCCACGTCGATACGATGATCGACTCGAATTGGGAGCTGACGCGCACGGTCACGCTGCCGGAGACCCTGAAGAGTGGCGCCTACGCGTTCCGCCTGCGGGCCGGCCCAGGTCGCGGGCTCGCCGAGGAATACGTGACCTTCTTCGTGCGCGCCAAGGTGCCGAAGGCACCTATCGCGTTCCTCGTGCCGACGGGCAGCTACCTCGCCTACGCCAATGAGCATTTGAGCTTCGATGCGCAGATCATCCAGCCGATGACCGGTCAGCCGCCGATCGTCGACGAGGTCGACATCGAAATGTACAAGAACCCGGATTTCGGACTCTCAACCTACGATGCCTGGGAAGACGGTGCCGGCGTCTGCTTCAGCTCCTACCGACGCCCGATCCTCAACATGCGGCCGAAGTATCGCATGTCGAGTATGGGCACGACATGGCAGTTCCCGGCCGATCTATCGGTTATCGCCTGGCTCGAAAACCAGGGCTACGACTACGAAGTGCTGACTGAAGAGGACGTGCATCGCGAAGGGCTGTCGGCGCTGATGCCCTACAGTTGCGTACTCTCGGGAACGCATCCGGAATATGTGTCGGAACGCGTGCTCGACGCGACGGAAGACTTCATCGCGGAAGGCGGCCGTTTTATCTACATGGGCGGTAACGGCTATTACTGGAACGTTGCCTATCGCGACGACGAGCCTTGGATCATGGAGGTCCGCAAACTTGACTCCGGGATGCGGGCCTGGGCCGCGCGGCCCGGCGAGCATTATCTGCAGACCACCGGGGACAAGAGCGGTCTCTGGCGAAATCGCGGGCGCGCACCGCAAAAGACCCTCGGCGTCGGCTTCATCGGCGAGGGGTTTGAGAGCGGTCGCGGCTTTCGGCGGATGCCCGATTCCTATCACCGCACGGTTGCCTGGATCACCGAGGGGATCAAGGGCGAGATCATCGGCGAGTTCGGCCTGGCACAGGGGGGCGCGGCGGGGCTCGAGGTCGATCGCTACGATTTGAAGCTCGGCACGCCGCCGCACGCCAAGATCATCGCGTCTTCGGGCGGTCACACCGACAATTACGTCCTGTCGGTGGAGGAGGTGCTGTACGCATTCGCCGGCATGAACGGCACGCAGGATTATCGGATCCGCGCCGACATCGTCTATTTCAACACGCCGAAAGACGGAGCCGTGTTGTCGACCGGTTCAATTGCCTTCGGACAGGCGCTGCCTTGTAACAAGTTCGACAACAACGTCTCGCGCCTTCTGAAGAACGTCGTTGATGCTTTCGCCAAGAAGGGCCGGTTGCCGGGTCAGACCTGGATTTCGGACGAGAAGCAATGGCGGTAGATCGGCGCCGTGCGCTCTCGATCTCCTGAGCCGCCGGTGGCCAATTTTTTACCAGGCGCGCAACAAATCGCGATCCGTCTTCTTGAAGGAAGATAAAGCCCTTTGGGCCTCAAAGTGGTGGCGTTACGCCACGTCGCCTTCGAAGATCTCGACGGCGCGGCGGTGGACCAGGCGTCGCTATTGGGTCCCCAGCCGTACTGGTGGACCATGTTGGTCAAGGCGCCTGTCTCGTCGAGGAAGACGAAGGCGGAGGAGTTCATGAAGCGCTGCCGCAGCTTCCAAAGCGTGCGACGCGAGGCGACGTTGGGGCGGTCTTGCTCGGCGGCCCTCAGCGACTTTTTTCTATGCGTCAGGCCGAGCCGGCCCAGCATCGTCCAGATCGCCGATTCGAGACGGCGATGCCGCGCGAGGCCAGCTCCGCCTTGATCTCGGCGAGCGTGATGCCCTTTTGCTTCGCCTTCAGCTCCAGGAGGAGATCGGCGTGCGCACCCGCTGCATGAGCTTGACCGCCGCCGGAACTCACAGTCCCAGCCGACGACGCCGGCCTCGACCGACTCCGCGCGCATCGAGCATCACGCAGACAATCGGTAGCCGGGCTTCGGCTACATGTGCCTGTTCAGCGACGAACTCCTTCGCGTCGACACGCCGATCTCGCTCGAGACTACCTGCGCTTCCCGCAAATCATGACCAGCATGACCGGAACGGAGCGCGGCGCGGTCGACGAAGCCCTGGCGCGGATTGGTCGATCCCGGAGGCTGGCGGCAACCACGCCACGCTTCATGACGGTGCCCTTCCTCGTGAAGAAGGCGCCGGTGATCACGACGATGATCGCCGAGATCGCGATGGTGGTCGCCGACACCCTCGGACTGACCACGAGCCCGTGCCGGTCGCCGTCGACGACTTCACGATCTCGATGCTCTGGCACGCGTCCTATGACCGCGATCCCGCGCACCGGTGGCTGCGCGGGGTAGTGGGCGAGGTCGGGCGGGACTTCGGCAAGGCGCGGTCCACAGCGCCGGCCGGGTGAAGGCATCGTCTCGGAGCCGTGGAGCGGCCGCACTTTGTGCTGCAGGCCGCCCTCCGTGATCAGACCGATGGCGAGGGCGAGCCGGTCGGCGTCGAGCTCCTTCAGCACGGTGTCGTAGTCGAAGACGCGGAACGTCAGTCGGACCCCGGGCGCCTGCCGCAGGATGGCCGCGAGCAGGCACGGGCCGAACAGCATCTCGACGCTTCCCGGAACGGCGACAGTGAAGGTGCGTACGACCGTTTCCGGGTCGAACGAGTCCTCTCTGAGCACGATCGACTGGAACTGCCGCAGCGACCCCCGCGTCGGCTCGACGAGCGCCATCGCGCGGGGCGTGAGCGACATGCCTTCGGGAACGCGTGTCAGCAGTTCGTCGCCGAGCAGCTTGCGCAGCCGCGCGAGAGCGCTGCTACCGCCGATTGCCCGATCCCCAGATGCCGCGCAGCGCGGGTGACGCTCCTCTCGGTCAGGAGGGCGTCGAGGGCGACGAGGAGGTTGAGGTCGGCTCCGGCGAGATCGCGGTGATTGATGGTCATGATCGGGACACAACGGTGAGCGCGAGCACAGGCATAGGACGCGATGCACGCCGAGTCCGGCCGCTCAGGATCCGATCTCCTTCGCCACCTCGTTGATCCGCAACTCAAGACAGTCGAGCAACGCGTCGTGACGCTCGAGCGCGAGCACATCGACCAAGCCGGGTAGTTGGCGCGAGGCCGCGTCCTGGCCCTTAAAGGCGGTGGCGAGGTCCCGCAGATCCTCAGCGGTCAGGCCTTCGCGAGCTACCGCATCCTCTTCAGGACAGTCGGCGTCATCGTCCCTCATCCTCCCGCGACCTATCAGGGTGCCGGGTTCTGGTGGACCTGATGCACGGCGTTGATTGCCGCCTCGATCTCGGGCGTGATCGCCACGTCGACCGAGGCCAGGCAGGCGTCGAGCTGCTCCATGGTGGTCGCGCCTATGATGTTGGACGTCACGAAGGGCCGCGAGGTCACGAAGGCGAGCGCTAGGTGCACGGGGTCTATGCCGTAATCGGCGGCGATGGCGAGATAGGCATCGACCGCCTCCTCGACGCCCGGCTTCTCGTAGCGCGTCCCGCGCTCGAACAGGGTCGTGCGCGCGCCCGGCGGGCGGGCGCCGCGCTGGTACTTACCGGTGAGATAGCCCTGTCCCAGCGGCGAATAAGCCAGCAGGCCCACGTCCTCGCGCAGCGCCATCTCCGCGAGGCCGATCTCGAAGGTTCGGCTCACCAGACTGTAGACGTTCTGGATGGAGGCCATTCGCGGACCGCGGCCGGTCTCGGCGAGGTGCAGGAAGCGGGACATGCCCCAGGCGGTCTCGTTGGAGAGGCCGACGTGGCGGATCTTGCCCTCCTGGACCAGCCTGTCGAGCGCGCCCAGCGTGTCCTCGATCGGCACCGCGTCGTCGTCAGCGGGCAGGCCGGCGTAGGTCGTGCCTCCGTCGCCGAACAGGCCGACCTTCCGGTCTGGCCAGTGCAGCTGGTAGAGATCGACGTAGTCCGTGCGCAGGCGCTCCAGCGAGCGCTCCAGGGCGTAGCGGATGTTGGCCTCGTCGAGGCGCGCGCCCTTGCCTTCGGGGCGGAGCCAATTCGCGCTGCTGCGGCCGCTGACCTTGGTGGCCAGCACGATCTTGTCGCGAAGACCCCGCGCGGCGAGCCAGCTGCCGACGATGCGCTCGGTCAAGCCCTGCGTCTCCGCCTTGGGCGGGATCGAGTACATCTCGGCGGTGTCGAGGAAGTTGATCCCGGCCTCGATCGCACGGTCCATCTGGGCGTGGCCCTCGGCCTCGGTGTTCTGCTGGCCGAAGGTCATCGTGCCGAGGCAGATCGAGGACACGTCGACTCCCGTCCGTCCCAGCTTTCGCATCTCGATCATCGCGAAGGTGTTCTCCTGTCTCTCGCTCCTGTAGCTAACGCATGGTCAGTCGTGCCACCATGCCGCCGCTGCACCGAGACTCTATCGCTTGGTGCCACGACGCAGAGGTCGCTTCGTGGCCGGGACCTTCGGCTCGACCAGGTTCACCCAAGTCGGAGCGTGGTCGCTGGCGCCCTCGCGGCCGCGGACGTCGCGATCAACCCCGGCATCGGCGAGACGATCGGCGACGGCTGGGCTGAGCAGCAAGTGATCGAGGCGCAAGCCAGCGTCTCTACCCCAGCGTCCGCGCTTATAGTCCCAGAAGCTGTAGAGGCGTTCGTCCGGGTGGCGCGTTCTGACGGCGTCCACCCAGCCTTGGTCGAGCAGGCGCGCAAAGGCGGCGCGGCTCTCCGGCTGCAGGAGCGCGTTCTCGCCCCAGGACGTCGAGGGATAGATGTCGAGGTCGGTCGGGACGACGTTGTAGTCGCCGGCGAGCACGGCCGGCACGCCTTCGGCGAGCAGCTCGTCGGCGTGCGCGATCAGGCGCTCGAACCAGGCTAGCTTGTAGTCGAATTTCGGCCCCGGCCGCGGGTTGCCGTTGGGCAGGTAGATCGAGGCGACGAGGATGCCGGAGACCGCCGCCTCGATGTAGCGGGCCTGTTGGTCGTCTGCATTGCCGGGCAGTTCCGTCCGCGTCACGATCGGAGCCGTGCCCTTGGCGAGGATGGCGACGCCGTTCCAGCTCCGCTGACCCCGCCACGCCGCCGCGTAGCCGGCGTCGCGCAGCGCCGCCTCGGGAAAGCGGTCCTGGTCGGCCTTGAGCTCCTGCAGGCAGACGACGTCGGGCTGCGCCTCGGCGAGCCATGCCAGCAAGTTTGCCAGCCGCTTGTTGACGTCGTTGACGTTGAAGGTCGCGATCTTCATGCCCGCGCGAGTACCGCGGCGATCCACGCCGCCGTCGCGTCGACCATCGCGGCCAGCACTGCTGCGTCGGTGCGGCCGCTACGCTTCGGCACGTGGAAGGCGTGGTCCGCCTCGTCCACCATGACGAGGGTCGCGTCCGCGCCGAGCCGGCCGACGACCTCGGCGATCAGCTCGGGGGCAGCGAGCGCGTCGCGGTTGCCCTGCAGGAACAGCATCGGCACGCGGACGTCTTCGAGGTGCGCGGCGCGCGCGATCGCCGGCTTCTTGGCCGGATGCAGCGGGAAGCCGAAAAAGATCAGGCCGCGCACGCCGGGCAAGGCGTCGGCGGCCTGCGCCTGCGAAGCCATGCGGCCGCCGAACGACCTGCCGCCGACGAACAGCGGCAGGTCGGGCGCCAGCCTGGTCCCCACCTCAATGGCCGCACGGACCGTCGCCTGCGCGACGGCGGGGCTGTCGGGACGCCTCGAACCCGCTTCCATGAAGGGGAACTGGAAGCGCAGCGTGGCGATCCGGCGCTTCCGGAGGCCGAGTGCGACGGCGTCCATAAAGGGATGGGCCATGCCGGCGCCCGCGCCGTGCGCGAGGACGAGGCCGGCCGTCGCGTCGTCCGGACGATCCCAGAGGCCGGAAACGCCCCCGCTCGCCACGTCGATCCTCAAGTCATCCGCCATGCTCGACCGCCCTGTTTCGGGAACGGACCAGGATTCCGCCGCGGAAGCCGATTCCGACCGTGTTCGTGCCCGCTCCGGTCCGATGTTCCCGGAACGGTACGGCCGGACGGAGACGAGGCTTTATTTGTGGGTAAGGTCGTCGCCTAGGAGTCAGAACAGGCTCGGCTGTTCGACGCACGGGCCATCCGGCGTCGCGCCATCGTGCCGGTCCTCCTTCTCGCCACGCGCGACGACCCGCATCACCGCGTCGGCCAAGGGGCGCTGCAACGCCTGCGCCTCGCTCCAAGGCGCCCGCAGCCAGATGTCGAACTCCTCGCTCGTGGTCAGCAGCACCGGCATGGCCTTCGGGTACACCGGGCCGACCACGCCGTTCGCGTCGGTGGTGAGGAAGCCGTAGAGCCGGTGCTCGCCGTCGATCGGGGCGGCCTTCGTGCCGCGCACGCCCTTCCACGTCGTCCAGATGCCGGCGAAGGCGAAGAGCGCCCACCTCGTCGGGCGCGAACCAGGTTGTCGTCTTCTTCGGCTTCGTGTCGGCCGAGGCTCGGCCGCTCCGGCGCCCGCGCACGCCGAGGCCCGCATTTCGTGCTAACGAGCAAGGCCGATCAGGGCCGACGTAGATACATATCCCCGGAACGGGCTTCTAGCTCAAGCCTATCACGGCGTGCATATTGCTGGCGTAGGAACAAACGAGGCCACAGCGATCATGAATGCCGAGACTTTCAATAGGTGCTTCATGAAATTTCAGGATCGGGCCGAGCGGATCACAGCTAAGCAAGTAGCCGAAACATTTGTTGCGGTCGGCCCACTTCTGGATCTTCTGCAATCTAGCAATAATCAGATCATGTATGGTCGCAGAGGCACCGGCAAAACGCACGCTTTGAGATATTTTCAGACATTGCGGAATGCTGCCGGCGATGTTGCGTTGTACATTGACGCAACGAACATTGGTTCTAACGGGTCTATATACAATGATGCCTCGTTGCCCCTGAGTGAACGAGCAGTGAGATTGCTTGTAGACATATGCTCTTCTATCCACCATGGTTTGCTTGAGATCTTTGCAGAGGCGCAGCAAGGATGGAATTTAGCTGACGCTGCGGAGGTACTCGACGGCTTTGTCGGCGCTTTTACAGAAACTAGAGTCGACGGTGACGTCGATAAAGAATTATCGCTGAAGCATGACCGATCCAAAAAGAGTACCGCTAGTGCGACGTTGAACGTAGCCTCGTCTATTTCCGGTGCGCTTGGGTTGGGAAGCGAAAAGGCGTCGAACGCAGAAGACACGATGTCAAAGAAACAATCAGGACATGAAACGTCCTGGATCGATTTCGCCTACTTTTCCCGAACTATTAGAAAGCTCGCTAAGTACGTCGGTGCGCAGAAGAGAGTGTGGCTTCTTATTGACGAGTGGACAACTATTCCGCCGGAGCTTCAGCCATATCTTGCCGATCTTCTTCGACGATCTATGTTTAGCATACCAAATATGACTGTGAAAATAGCCGCCATAGAGCATAGGGCAACTTTTAAAATTGACTTAGACAATGAAAGTTATATCGGTTTTGAGGTAGGAGCGGATATCAGCGCAGCTATTAATCTGGATGATTACCTCGTCATAGATAATGATGAAGGACGTTCAAAAAGCTTCTTCAAGAATTTCATTGCTAATCATGCGCAGTCAGTAGCCCTTGAACTAGGCGTTGAGGTCGGGCCTACTTCTTCTATCGTGGCTAATGCATTCACGCAGAGCAATGTCTTCACTGAATTCGTGCGTGCGACAGAAGGCGTTCCTCGTGACGCTATGCATATACTTGCAATCGCTGCGCAGAGAGCAGGTAATACGCTCATCTCGATGCCAGTAGTCCGCACAGCCGCGTACAATTTCTTTCAATCGGAAAAATACAATACTATACAAGCAAATCCTGAAAATCGTTCTATGTTAGAGTTTATAAGAGATCAAGTAATTGGAGGAAGAAGAACGAAGGCGTTCTTACTTCCAGTCGGAACCGAAGATCTCATAATTGATCGACTCTTCGATAGGAGAGCTTTGCACATCTTGAACAGAAACAGGTCGGCGGCCCATCGTCCGGGCGAAAGATTTATTGTGTACAAACTCGATTACGGGCTCTACGTAGACCTCATTAATACCGATAAGTTCCCTACCGGATTGCTTCTAGAAGGCTCCGGTGAGGATATCGACTTCGAGGTGCCAGCAGAGGACGCACGTTCGTATCGCAGAGCTATTCTCGATCTGAACGACTTTTATTCGAAACATCCTGAGGTCATTCGTCGAAGAAGCAAGCGCAAGTGACCGTACGTTTCACGTTGCGGCTCAGAGTGCAAACCTGCGGAAGCTCGCGTGCCGCAGCTCGCCCGCCGTCGACTATCCCACCTTCCGCTTCGCAGGCACCTTCGTCGGCTTGGCCACCGGCTTTGCCTCGGCCGCTTTCTTGCCCGCGATCGGCAGCAGCATTTCCCGTTGGCCTTCGATCCTCTTCTTCGCCGGCTTGGCTTTGGCCTTCTTGCCGATCGCCTCGGCCGGCTTCGATGTGCCAACGATCGAGCGCCGCAAGGCCTCCATCAGGTCGAAGACCTTCTCGTCCTTGAAGCGCGGCTCGCTCGTGCTGACGGCCCTGCCGCTCTGCTTGGTGCGCAGCATGGCGACCACCGCCTCTTCGTAGCGGTCGGCGAAGGTCGCCGGCTCAAAGTCGCCGGCCTTGCTCTCCAGGATGTGCTCGGCGAGCTGCAGCATGTCCTTGGGCACGTTGATCTCCGGCAGCTCGTCGAAATAGCCGGTCGCGTCGCGAACCTCGTAGGCGTAGCGCAGCGTGGTGCCCATGAGCCCCTTGCCCCACGGCTGCAGCATGATCACGCGTTCCCGCTTCGCCAGCACCACGCGGCCGAGCGCGACCATGGCCTTGCCGCGCATCGCGTCCCGGATCACGGCGAAGGCGTCCTGGCCGACCTTATCGTTGGGCAAGAGGTAGTACGGCGCGTCGAGGTAGCGCTCGTCGATCTGCCCGCGCGGTACGAAGCGATCGATGTCGATCGTATGCTGGCTCTCGATGGCGACGGCCTCGAGCTCGTCGTCCTCGACCAACATGTAGTCGCCCTTGGCGACCTCGTAGCCCCGCGCCTTGTCCGCGGACTCGACCGGGTCGCCGGTATGCTCGTCGACGAGCTGCTGCTTGAGGCGGTGACCGGTCTGCCGGTTGATCTGCTTGAAGGCGACTCTCTCACCGGAGGAGACCGCGCTGTAGACGGCGACGGGACAGGAGACGAGGGAGAGCTTGAGGTAGCCCTTCCAGTACGGACGAGGAGGTGCCACGAGGTACTCACAAACGCATACGCAACGACGTTTCCGATCTTGATCTGGAAAGCTTAAGAGTCAAACCCGTTGAGCGCATCCTGCTCGATCATCTCCCTGATGCTCGGGATTGGCCCGCAACTGGCTGCGGGGCGAAGCCAGGTGAGAGGGCGCTGCGGTGGAGAGCGCATGAGCACGGATCTCGAGACTGTCGCGTCTGTCAACGCCGCCGTGCCTCGGCCGAAGTCCAAGCTCTACCTCTCGGCCGTAGCCGAGGCCCGCCGGCTCCTCGGCAAGCGCATCAAGCGCGACAACGTCGTCGAGCACCTCCTCCACGACAACCGCTTCCACGTGCTGTTCCCATCCCACGATGGCCGCAGCATCGGCGAAGACTGCAGGGACTGCGCCGAAGAGATCGTCGGGGATGCGGTAGCGTTGCGGGCGCTGAAGGCGGCGCCTGTGGTGGGTAGTGGGCCAGGTTAAGCTGCCCTGCCTCCAACGATGCGCGGCCTCATCGGTCCGCCCGGCCAATCCGTCGGCTGCGGCCCGGACAGGTCCGGGAAGAACGCGCCGCAGAACTCGGCCGAGCCGCGGCGCGCGTCGCGGAAGGTGCAGTCGGCCGCCAAATGGCTGAGCAGCACCGCCATCTCGATTTCCGACCCGTACTTATCGGCGAGGCGCGCGAGGCGGTACTGGCCTTTGCGGGCGCATCGGGAGCACGCGATCCGAACGATGACAGCGGGATATTCCGACAAGCGCATGCGAGAACAGATAACGAACAAGGCGGCCGAGAGTCGAGTCAGAGAACCGGGCGCCCGGCCTCGTCCCTGGTTAGGCGTTCATCGCCGACAGTCGCTCTTCCTCGGCGGCGTGTGCTGCAGCTGCGGCAGCCATCGTCGCCGCATGCTCTGCTTTCCGCTCCGCGTCCTTGCAAAGCTCTTTAGCCAGCTCTCGCGAAGCAAAGCTTAGCTCGCTCAGAGGAAGAGCAGGTCGAAGGCGTACAGCACGGCGCGCTTGGACCCGTGCTTGTCTAGCTCGGCCTGCAGCTCAGCGAAGGACGAGCGACCACGATCGTCGAGGATCACCGCCTCGCCGTCGAGCACAGCCGATCGCACCGGCAGCGCCGCCGCGGCGCGCGCGATGGCAGGGAAGCGCTTGGTCCAGTCGTGACCGTTGCGAGTGCGGATCGTGACCTTGCCAGCCTCGACGTAAGTCGAGACGCGGTACCCGTCCCACTTGATCTCGTGGACCCATGCCCACCGGTTGGCGGCTTGTCGACGAGCGTCGGCAAGCAAGGACGCTTCCATCCCGGCAGCGGCAGGTCGAAAAGCCTAGCCTGGCGCGGATCTGCCGGCTTGGCGACGATCGGCGCGCCAACGACGCGCTCGGCGACGTCGTTGGTCTTCCTGGTGCAAGGTGGCGGGCGCCGCGGCAGCTTGGGCATGACGCGCCACGCTGCCGCGAGACGGTAAGCGAGTGGGCTGATCACCGCTTTGATCAGCGACCAGCCTTGAAGATCAGCGGCATGGCAGCAAGCTTAGAAGGCCGCTGCCGCTGCTGGCGCTGCCGGCCTGTCGTCGGCAACCGCCACGATCGTGGTCAGCAACATCGCTATTCGCACGTCGCCAGAATTATGTGCGATCTTCGCTAGCTCCATAAGCATGTCGAAGAGATAGCCGCGAGCATCCTCCCTCGTGATCGGCCCGGGAGGGCTCTCTTCGTCCAGGTCCGGCATTTTCCGCATCTCTCGCGTGTCAGGCCGCCTGCGGTTCGGGTTGCTTGCGGCACCAAACCTCGGGGTAGTCGGGGCCGCCGAGCGGGGACCCGTCCTCAAGCCGTCCCGTATGGTGGAGCTGCACCGGTGCGCCCGGGCGTGTCCTGAAGCGTATGTCGTCGCCGCAGTAGCGCAGGCTTGCTGCCCGGCGCACCTGATAGCGGCTGAGGTTCCCGCCCGCGCCGTGGATGGTCTTGTAGTTGTGCACGAGCATATCGCCAGGTTCGACGTCGAAGGAGACGATATCGTAGTTGGCCGGGTTGGCTTCGATGTCGGGCAAGAGCTCACCTTCTGATCCGGGAAGGCGTGTGCGACTGACAAACACGTTGGGCGCATACAGCCGGCCGCGGTGCGAGCCGCGCACGTATTCCATGCCGCCATTCCGCTTCGTCACCGGATCAACCGGAATCCAGAAGACGCAGCACTGGTCGCCCTCGATCTCGAAGTACGAGGCATCCTGGTGAAACGCAGTCTTCTCTCGGGTCTGCGGCTCCTTCACGAAGATCTGGTCACCAAGGAAGTTCACCTTGGAGGAAGCAAGCAGCGCTGCGGCAATCTCGGGAACGGCACCGCGAAGGCAGAACTGCTTAAAGCCGTCGATGCGCGACGCCACGCCGGTGTCGATCTTGAACGTGCCGCTTGCAGAGGTCCCTCCGTCCAAGAGGAGCGGCTCGCCGCTGGCCTGCAGGAAGTCGCAGATGCCGGCGATATCGTGCTGACCCGCGCTCATGTCGCCAAGCGCATGCCGGTCGGCCTTCTCGAAAGCCTGTGTGATCGACGAGAGGTCGTATCCTGCGGGGCTCTCATGCAGCGTGTCGGTGGCATCGTCGATGTGACGCCGAAGCCGGTTCACGCTCTGGAGGTCGAGCACTCCACGGAGCAGCACGACACCGTTGGCGTGGTAGGTTGCTACTTCGTCTAGGGTTATGGATCGCACGAGCTTGAACATGGCTTTGCTCCTAGTGGACTAGTGTAAGTTCGGGGGCGATTTCACCGCGCCCGTAGGCCTCGAAATCCGCCAGCAGGTCGGACGTCAGCTCCCAGCGGAAAGCGATGCAGCGGCCGCCTCCCGCTACCTTGGGGCCTCCCCCGTAGTCATGGGGCAGTCCCATGGCTCGCGTCCTGAGCGACATTTCGAGGAAGGATTGGAAGCCGCTTAGCTCGACCACGGCTTGGAGGTGGGTCCCTCCTTGATCCAGGATCCATCGGCAGATGGCGGTGCACAGGAGCGCTCGCATTTCCCGCCGGCGCTCGTGCGTCGCTAAGCTCGGATCGAGCATGAAGCGGGTACCCTCGTAGAGCGTAGGGGCGCGCGGTGCGTCTCCGCTCTCGATCAGATGAGGGAATAAATCGGCGAGCAGCGACGATCGCACCGTCTGGTTGATGCGCGACGAGGCGAGGATGCGGTGACCATCGTCGTCGAGCATGATGAAATAGGTGGCGCTTCCGTCGTCGTACTGGTCGATGTCGAGGTCCGCACGGCACGGCAGCGGCCAGTTTCGACGCTTGACGAACGTCTCGTAGCGAGCCCGGAACAAAGCATCCAGCAAGTCGGGATGATCGACGGCCTCGTCACCTTGGATGATCTTCAGCATCTTTCGCCCAAGTTGATTTGCAGTAATGGTTAAAGCTCACCAGGGGAGCGAGCGTCTGTCGGCCACTTGGTCGATTGACGCCGTGTCAGGGGCGGAGCGCGGCTGTGAGCGCGGACACACGGGATGAATATGGAAAGCGGACGCTGGAGTTTGTCGCAGCGGTGCAGAAGGCCACCAGCAGCGCCGAGATTACCCATCTCGTGATCGGCGAGCTCGCCTGGTACGGCCTGACCTTCATGACGAGTTGGTCCATGCCGCACGAGAGCGCCACGTTTCTGGAGTGCTTCGATGCCAACACGCGGCCGGCAAGCTATGTGGAGCACTACGTCAGAGACAACCTCCTCTGGCGCGATCCTGTGATCAGCGCGATGCGTGCGACTCTGGCGCCGCTAACCTGGGCAGATGTCATGCGGGACTTTTCGCTGTCCAAGGCCGAGCGCGGCACCATCTTGGAAGCCAAGGACTTCGGCGCGACGGACGGCCTGACGATCCCGGTGCTTGGCGAAAACGGGGCAGTCGGCGTCTTCAGTCCATGCGGCTGGAAGCCCGATCTCTCACCTCGGGCTCGTTCGGCACTCGAGCTGGTCGGCCTCTACGCGCATCAGGCGTTGCAGAGGCAAGCGATGAAGGAAGCGCGCAAAGTGGCGACGCACGAGCCGCTGACACCGCGCGAACGCGAGATCATGCGCTGGGTCGCGATCGGGAAAACGAACGATGAGATCGGCGACATCCTCGGCATAGCGCTTCAGACAGTGAAGACGCTGCTCGCTCGCGCACAGGTCAAGCTGAACTCGACCAGGCGAACCTACGCCGTCGTTCAGGCGCTCCGGCTAGGCGAGCTCGACATGAACTTCTAGGCCGCTCAGCCGAGCGTCAGACCCTCTAGGAAGTAGGCGACTGAGACGTCGAGTGCTTTGCAGAGCGTGATCATCGTCGCTGGATAGATCCGGGCGGCGCCTGCCTCCAGTCGATCGATCCTAGCGACAGGCAAGGCCAAGATAGTCCCCAGCCCCTCGCGCGGAATGCCAAGCTGTTCCCGCCGTCGTCGCAGGCGCGCACCGACATCGACATCGATCGGGTTTGCCATCTCCGCTCCTGTCGTGTCCTCATTCCTATTTGCCGCTATGACGAACAGCGCGTCTACGCCGCGTCTCCAACCTACCGGCGTCGTGGCCAACAAGCACCCAAAATATGAAGACGAAGGCGACAACGGCCACCAAGGCAAAAACGAATGGGAAGAAGCGGATCAGGGTGTCCATGAGGCGGCAACCGTCCCGCTCGCGTTTGGCTCACTCATCAGGCCGCTCGGCCTCCCGCGATCCTCGGCCGCATTGTTCCCGTCGGCCGATCAGGCGGCCGTGGGCCGGACAGATCCCGGTAGAGCGCTCGGCAAAACTCCGCCGAGCCACGGCGGACGTCGCGGAAGCTGCAGTCGCCCGCCAGCTGGCTGAGTAGCGCCGTCATCTCGATCTCGGCCCCGTATCGATCGGCAAGCCGTGCGAGCCGGTACTGCCCCTTCCGAGCGCAGCGCGAGCATCCGATCCGAACCACAACGTGAGGAATTCTGACAGGCATAGCTCGAGCGAATAACGAACATCTGCAACCTGAGTCGAGACCCGCTAACGCTGGTCCAGGTACGTCGCTGCAGCCTTCACCCAATCGTCGGCGATCTCGCGTCGCGTTTGGGCGAGAACCTGCTCCGCCTCCGCCGGCGTCAACGTGCGATAAGCGACGCACACGCGGCGCTGCAGCTCGACCTCCAGGTGATCCTTGATCTCGTAGTCGGGCGCCGGTTCGGGCCACAGGTTGGCCGCCGTGTTGGCGCCGCCCAGAGCTAGCGGGATGAGGTGGTCCATCTCCATGCCAACGCTCGCCGTGTCCGACACGTTGTAGTCGCGCAGCACCCTGGCCCGGGTCGCCGGAGAGACGTGGCGGCGCGTCTTCGTCGTGCCGGTGCAGATGTCGGCGAGGGTGACGCTTGGATCGACGGCGCCCGGCGTCATGAACGGGTCGGGGCGCGCCAGCTCCTGGCCGTGCGCCGCGCCGGCGGCACACAAGAGGCCTGCAGCCGCGAACGCCTTCAGAAGCCGGCTCATCGACGCAGGAGCCCCGCCTTCGCGCTTCCCTGAGGCCCATAACGGGCGAACACGTCCACGCACCAAGGAGCCACCGCGCGATCGTCGCCAAGGTTGTCGTCGATACCGCTTGCAAGATCGTGCGCCTTCTTCCGGAAAGCCAAGTAGTCGGCGTCCGCGATGTGCAGGCGCTCCTTCTGCGCGTTGACGGCGGACCAGTCGACGGAGAGCTCCGGGCAGCGTTCCGCCGCGGTGCGGACGTCGGCCATGATGCGGGCGAAGGCCTCGACTTCGACCATGTGCTCGCCGGTTAGACCGTCGGCGCCATAGGCCGGCGCGGCGAAAACAAGCCAGGACGCCAGCGTCGAGATTATCGCAAGCTTCATCGGCCGTAACATCGAGCGCTTCGGAACTTTCAACAGGCCGCCATCTTGTGCCGCGGGACGCCCTGAAGAGGAAGACCTGACCATGCACATGTTCGACTGGATCTTCTTCGCCATCATGATCCCAATCCCGGCTCTTCTCGCTTGGGACATGTATTTGAACCGGCCAGCAGCGCAGCGCGAACGGTCCGCCTTGGTCGACGGAGGCATCAAGAGATAGGGGCGCTTGCGCCGCCAAGTCCTTGCGAGCCTCGACTTTGTCGTACTCGAACGAGCCACGAAAACGTAACGCTATGCACGGAGTCGACGTTTATGAAGAAGCCGCGCAAGGGCATCCAACCAAAGCCAAAGCCGATTGAGCCGAAGCTCTTGATCGCGATCGTTGCATCGGCAGTTTTTACCGGCGTCTTTGCAGGCCTAGTCATCATCGGCCATCATGGATGATCGCCCGTCCGCGCCGGGCCGCTCGGCTTGGCTCTGTGGCCATGGGACTGCAGTACGTCGCCGCGGGTCGCCTCCGCGCCATAATGATCGAGCTGGTGCGCATGGACGCGCCAAGCTGTATCGGGCTCCACCTCAAGCCGCTGCCCGGGCCATTTCGTCCGCAGAACTGGCGCATCGCCAAGCTCGACGTGTTGGCGACGGACTACGGCGCCGCGCGTGACAAGGCCGACGAGCTCGAGGCGATGCGCCACTGGATCCTTGTGCCGGATGAACACGTGCTGGACGGGC
The DNA here is from genome assembly GCA_965198715.1 of Beijerinckiaceae bacterium. Lineage (GTDB taxonomy): Bacteria > Pseudomonadota > Alphaproteobacteria > Rhizobiales > Beijerinckiaceae > RH-AL1. The sequence continues at coordinate 891,256 of CBDAPV010000001.1, read as the reverse complement.
AGGTGTACGGGCGAGAGTGAACAGGCAAGCCCTGCCGCAAGCGTGCAGGCAGGGCTTCTTCAAAGATCTTGCTGCTGAGAATCAGATCAACGCGTCGTCGTGGCGCCGAAGCCGGTTCCGCCGGTGCCGGACGGTGCGCCTGGCGCTGCGCTGTCACTTCTACCGGTCATCGCGCCGCCGCGGGTCATCAAACCGCTATTCGCTCCGCTCTCAGAAGGCGCCGTCGAGGATTCGCCGTTCGCCTTGCTGCCCTGTGCAGGTCCGGCGAGCGTCGTACCCTGTTGCGCAAAGACAGCGGAGGTCGCGGCGAGAAGGATAGCGGCCGAAGTGGCGGCAATGATGGTCGTCTTCATGTTCTTGTCCTGCTGCCGCTCGCTATAGCGACTGACGGCTCATCGCTACGGCGCCGGGTGCGTTCCGTCAGGCGCGTTTAGGTCGCGGCTTCCTTCGCCACCTCATTGATCCGCAGCTCGAGCCGGTCGAGCAACGCGTCGTGATGGTCGGCAACGAGCGCGTCGACCAAGCCGGGAAGCTGGCGATGGGTCGCTTCCGGCATCTTGCAATCGATGGCAAGCGCGCGGAGATCCTCGGCCGTCAGCCCGTTCGCCAGCTTCCGCAGCTTCTTCATGGTGGCTGGCGTCACGATCTGCTTCCTACCGACCATGCGCCGAGCATGCGCGACAACGATGACGAGGATCCCCTATAGAGCCATCATGATCGTCGCGAGCACTGCGTGAACCCTGCGGCCGCTTTGCGCGACCGTTTCGGTGCCCTGCGCAACCTCCCGAGGCTGTTTCGGCTGGTCTGGAGCACCAGCCCGGGCCTGACCCTGGCGACCGTCGGCCTGCGCCTCCTACGCGCCATCCTGCCAACGGCGGCGCTTTACGTCGGCAAGCTCATCATCGACGCCGTCGTGGCCCAAGCACGCCTACCCCATCCCGGGCCAGGCTTCAGCGACTGGTTGGTCGCGGGCCGCCTCACCCACGTCGCCCTGCTCGTCCTGGCGGAAGCCGCTCTCGGCATCCTGTCCGATCTCCTGGGTCGAGCCAGCACCTTCGTTGGGGACCTGCTCGGCCAACGCTACTCGGACTCCGCCAGCCTCGCCCTGATGCGCCACGCAGCCACGCTCTACCTCGAGCAGTTCGAGTCGTCCGATCAGCAGGATCGGCTAGACCGCGCCCGCCGCCAGGTCACGGGCCGATCCTCCATCCTGCAGCTCGTCTTCGGACAAGCCCAGGATGCCGTGACGGTGGTGGCGCTGGCGATTGGCTTCGCCGCCTATGCGCCTTGGCTGCTCGTCCTCCTCGCACTGGCGCTCGTCCCGGCGGCGCTGGGCGAGCTCCACTTCAATCGTGAAGGCTATCGTCTCGCCTTCGGGCGCACGCCGGAGCGCCGCCAGGTGGACTACCTTCGCTACCTCGGGGCGAGCGTCGAGACGGCCAAGGAGATCAAGCTCTTCGCTCTCGAGAGCTTCCTGTCCGATCGCTTCGCGAGCCTCTCCGACCTCATGTACGGCGAGACCCGGCGCCTGGCCGCGCGCCGCGCCTTGTGGGGCGGCTTGTTCGCGACCATCAGTGCGCTCAGCTACTACGCGGGCTACGCCGTGATCCTCTGGCGCACGCTCGACGGCTCGATCACCATCGGCGACCTCGGCTTCCTCGCCGGATCCCTCCTGCGGCTCCGTTCACTGCTGGAAGGCCTGCTGCTCGGCTTCTCGCAACTCGCCTCCCAGGCCGTCTATCTCGATGACCTTTTCTCCTTCTTCGACATCGTGCCGGCCATCCGCTCGCCCGACAGAGCAACAGCTTTTCCCGCCCCGATCCGCTCTGGCATCCGTTTTGAAAACGTGGGCTTTCGCTACCACGACGCCGAACGGTGGGCCGTGCGCCATCTCGACCTCGAGATCCGCGCCGGAGAGGTGGTGGCGCTGGTCGGCGAGAACGGCGCCGGCAAGACGACGATCGTGAAGCTGCTGTCGCGCCCTCTACGATCCCACCGAGGGGCGCATCACCATCGACGGGATCGATCTCCGCCACTTCGATCTCGAGACATTGCGCTCGCGTATCGCGCTCATCCTCCAGGATTTTGTGCACTACAGCTTCTCGGCATCCGAGAACATCGGCGTCGGCTCGATCGCCCGCGTCGACGAACGCGAGAAAGTCGTCGATGCCGCCGAGCGCGCCCTGGCCGATCGGGTCATCGATCGCCTCCCGTTAGGCTACGCCCAGCCGCTGGGACGGCGGTTCAAGGACGGCGTCGAACTGTCGGGCGGCGAGTGGCAGAAGATGGCGATCGCCCGCGCCTACATGCGCGACGGCGACGTGCTGGTCCTCGACGAACCCACGGCGGCGCTCGACGCCCGGGCCGAGTACGAGGTCTTCCTCAGGTTCCGTGAGCTGTCCCAGGGGCGGACCTGTCTGATCATCTCGCACCGCTTCTCGACGGTCCGCATGGCCGATCGCATCGTGGTTCTGGAAGACGGGCGCGTCGAGGAAGCCGGTTCGCATGCTGAGCTCTGTCGATCGGCGGACGCTATGCGGCGCTATTTGAACTGCAGGCGTCGGGCTACCGCTAGTAGCGCTGAACGACGTGAGCTTGAGTAATGATCAAGGCCCGGCTGGCGCGCTGTCACGCCAATGTTCGCGCCGCAGCTTCGAAAGCGGGGATGTCGTCTGTAGGTTTAAGCTCGCGGACTGAACACTGGATCGCCGCCTTTGCCATAGCCATCGCACCGGCCCGCGACCTTGCAGAGGCGACGAACCGCTTGGCGTGTACAAAGACGGCATCCTCGATGCCTGACGCTGCCCTGAGAGCCTCGTCTTGCAGACCGGCCCACGCCGCCGGCAAAGGCAGCCTTTGCGCGAAAGAGTTACGTTCCGGCGGCATGGCGCCGATCATCCAGTTGCCGCCGGGCACGGGGTAGACCGCATAGAGGACGTCGAGACCGTGTGAAAACACCGGCTCCTGCCAAGGCATGCCTCGATCAAGTTCCAGGATCCGGGGATCGGCGGATCGGGCATGCGCCTCGAGCACGATCGCGTCCGCCGCAAAGCGGGCTTGGACGCGCGTGACGCGGCGCTTCAGGACGTCACGTGCCATGTCGGCGGCCTCGATAAACGCGGCATCCTCCGCAGCGCTGTCCCAATCGGAGTCCCACGTGCCGTTGAAATCCTCGATAAGCGACGACAACTCGAGTGTGTTGCCGGGTTCGCCGACGCCGTTGTCGAGCATGTCGATGCGTCGGATCAGCGTATCGTCGATGACCTTGGCAACGGCCGCGGCAGCGTCCGCCTTTTCGGGCGGGAGAATTGCCCGGACGGCGGCAGTGCCATGGATCTGCCATACGAGACCTGCGGCGCTGAACGGGACGGCGTCGTCGACACGGACGGGGGCGCCGCGCTGATGATGGTCGAATCGACTCGTCGCGTCGTCGTGAACGCCACCAACGTCGAACACGATGTCGGCGGCTGCGATCTTGTCTTTGTCGCGGGTCCGGACCAGCCAGTGATCGTCTCCGACCGCCTCGAGACCAAGCGCGAGCCTGAGGGTCGCGTAGGCGAGCGCATCGTCACAATGGAATTTCCCGCTGTGGGTCAGCAGAGTGGGTATCGTCGACACCGGATCTCCTTCGTCCAGCCCGGCCTGAAGATCGGCAAGGCGATGGACCTATAGCGCCTAAGCGGGCTTGCATCGCAGCGCTTAAAGAGCGTGTGTCCAATCAGCGGATCGGCCGAAGGCTTGCGATCGGCAAATCGGTTCCAGCCGCCTGGATAGCGTCTGCGAACCTTCGTCCAGTGGGGCTGCCGCTTCGGCCGCCCGCTGGGAGATCTCCGATGAAGCTCACCGACACGCAGGCCGCCGTCCTCACCGCCGCCGCGGCGCGCACCGACGGCGCGATCCTGCCGCTGCCCTCGCACCTTCGCGGCGGCGCCATCGCCAAGGTCTGTGATGCCCTGGTGGCGAAGGGCCTGTCTGTTGCGGTCGGTGAAGGTGGCCAGGAGAGGCTCGTGATCAGCGATGCCGGCCACCAGGCGCTGGGGCTACCGATCCAATTACCGGCAATCGCCAACTCGGAGCCCGCTGCGATCGAAGGCGGAGGTCGCAAGCCGCGCACCGGCACCAAGCAGGCGCAGCTCATCGCGATGCTCGGAGCGCCGGAAGGTGCCAGCATCGACGAGATCGTCGTTGCGTTCGGCTGGAAGCCTCACACCGTCCGCGGCGCGATCGCTGGAGCGCTGAAGAAGAAGCTCGGCCTGCATGTCGGGTCAGAGGCGATCGAAGGCCGCGGCCGGGTATATCGCATCGTGGGATGATCAAGCTGACGAGCGGCGTCGGCCCGAAGCCGCCGCTCTTCCTTTCTAAAGGACCGATTTGCTGTCGTTTCTCGCCCGGCCTGTCACTGGCAAACGAGCGTCCGCGAGTGTCTGCTCCCGCCCACCCCCCCGCAGGTTGATTTTGAGGCCTTCGCGCAGGTTGATTTGACACCCCAAAGGGGGTTTTCCCCTCTGCGCGGAAAGTCACATCAACTCAAATCAACCTTCGAGCGGGGATGATTTGAGCGGTAAACATGGTTTGCCCTCCAATCAGGCGGTCCTAAACGGGCCAATTGACGTCTTAGGATGTCGATTACCCGCCAGTTCGCATCGCCAATCGAGTAGAGCGTGCCTGTGCGGCGATCAGCGAAAACCCGTGAAATATCTCGAAACGCGATTGGGAGCGATCAATTGGCCGGAGCGGTCGGCGCCTGTCGGCATTTGGCGCTCGATTACCCAGGCGCTTGCATCGCTCGTTGAAACGAGCGTGTCTTAGCGGGCGTGAGCGAAGGCCGGTGAAATATCTCGAAACGCTGTTGGGAGCTTCAATTGGCTGGAGCGGCAATTGCCTACATCCGTGTGTCGACCGCTCGGCAAGGCCGCTCCGGGCTCGGTCTCGAGGCGCAGCGTCGTGCCATCGCCGAGTTCTGCGAGCGCGAGGGTCTCGCCGTCACGGGCGAGTTCGTCGAGGTCGAGACTGGCAAGGGCGCCGATGCCCTGGAGCGCCGGCCGCAGCTCGCGGCGGCGCTGGCGGCTGCGAAGAAGGTCCGCTGCTCCATCGTCGTCGCCAAGCTCGATCGGCTCTCCCGCGACGTCGCCTTCATCGCCGGGCTGATGGCCTCGAGGGTGCCGTTCATCGCAGCGGAACTGGGCTCCGATGCCGACCCTTTCATGCTGCATCTCTACGCCGCCCTGGCGGAAAAGGAGCGCAGGATGATCTCGGCTCGCACCAAGGATGCGCTGCGGGCGGCGAAGGCGCGCGGCGTCAAGCTCGGGCGGCATGGCGCCGAGCACCTCTCGGTCCTGAACAAGGCCGCAGCACTGGAGCGGGCGAGGAGCCTGGCACCGCTGCTCGCCGACATGAAGGTGCGCGGCATGTCCTCGCGGGCGATCGCTACCGAGCTGACGACGCTGGGCGTCGCGACACCATCGGGTGGGAGATGGCATCCGCAGACGGTCATACGTGCCTTGGGCCGGGCCGGACTAGTGCCTGCTCTACAGGCGTGAAGTCAGTTCGAGCGAACCCAGCCAGCCCCACCTGATCAACAGACACCCAGATTAACGTACTCATCGCGCGCCAGTGAGTACGTTGCGTATTTTGATAGTGCGTGAACTGTTGCCATCCACAGCGAAACGTACGCGGAGTTTGACTCTTCTTTGATCGGGAGTCTTGATTGGCGGTCGGTTTGATTCGAAGCCGATGACGAAAAAAGCCGGAGGGTTGCGACCTCCGGCCTTCGTGCAAACACCGCAAGAGCCTTGGTTGGCTTGCGGCTGAGCGCCTACACAAGGGACGTTAGACTCCCTCGCGACTCGGCATGTCAAGCCCGGTCAAGGTCCAGGATAGGACCTCATCTAATGAAACGAGTCGCTTCCTACCGCCTGACCTTCGATGATGCTGTGGACATATGGTTGCGCCGCTGGCGCGGCGAATACCAGCATGACATGGCTGCATCCTATCGCGTCAACCCAGCTCGGGTAAACGACGTGCTCAAAGGCCGTATCCACCTCGGCAGCGAAGCCGCAGCACGACGGGCTGCATAGAGTCGGAGAGCGGCGGCGCTTACGCTGCCGTCGCTCTCGCCGCGGCGAGTCTGATCTATGGATGCGATGCCCCGCCGTAAGCAGCTCTTCATCGACAACAACGTTTGGGATTTGTTGTTCGAGCGCCAACTCGATCTCAAAACCGAGCTGCAGCGTGAGCGCTTCAGCCTACATGCCACGAAGGAAGCAAGTTTCGAGATCAGAGCTCTTGCTCACCGGCCAGACAAAGCAGGCCTGCTCGCTTTCATCATAGCGCAATGTCCGGCGGCAAATGTTCTCACAGATTGCTTCTTTGGCTTTGCAGATCCTAATCTTGCCGCAGAGGATCAGCGCGTCGGCGGCTTCGGCGAAGGCAGGTGGATTTCAGCTGAGGGAAGCGCTTTCCTTGATAAGCTCGTCCCTGTAATCGGCCGTCTTCGTCGCACTGGACTCTACAAAAACGAAGCTGATCTGTCTCTAGCAGCACGTGCGATGGTCGCTACAGTGCTGACCTTTGATGCCCGCGGGCCACTCCGTAGCGCCTACCAAGATGGTGGCGATGTAATCTTCCTCCGGGCATTCTACACCAGTGGCCTGTCGCTCGCCGATTTCATCATATTGAACTCGCGCCGGCCCTAGAGCCGTTCTCCAGCGAGCCGAGTCGCAGCCTGGCTTAGCGGCGGCAGTTCTGATTCTCTTGCGTTGGTCCGCAAGGGAGTGCCGCCATGGCAGCCGCCTTATCACTCGACCTGCGCCACCGCGTGATCGCGGCGATCGAGGCCGGTGCCTCCTGTCGTAAAGCCGCCGAGCGCTTCGGCATCGGCGTGGCGACGGCGATCCGCTGGCACGCCCAGGTCCGGCGGGACGGCCGCATTGCGGCCAAGCCGACGGGCGGAGATCACGCCTCGCATCGCGTCGAGGCGCAGGCCGCCCTGATCCTGAAAACCTGTGAGGAGCAGCCGCAGATCTTCTTGCGCGAGTTGCGCGATCTGCTCGGGGAGCGCGGCGTGCAAACCAGCACCAGCGGCCTGTCTCGGTTCTTCGCCCGCCACGGGATCACCCGTAAAAAGGGGCGCTTCACGCCGCCGAGCAAGACCGGCCGGACGTGAAGGCGGCGCGACTGGCCTGGTTCGAAGGCCAACCCGACCTCGATCCCGAGCGTCTGGTCTTCATCGACGAGACCGCCGCAGCCACCAACATGGTGCGCCGCTACGCCCGCGCCCCGCGCGGCCAACGCTGTCGCATCGCGGTACCGCAGGGCCACTACAAAACCACCACCGTCACGGCTGCACTGCGCGCCTCGGGGCCGCTGGCCATCGACCTCAAGGACGGCGCAACGACGGGCGCGCACTTCCGCAGCTACGTCGCCGATACGCTGGCGCCCCTGCTCGAACCGGGCGACGTCGTGATCATGGACAATCTCTCCGTCCACAAGGTGACGGGCGTGCGCGAGGCGATCGAAAGGGCCGGCGCCCGACTGCTCTACCTGCCGTCCTACTCGCCGGACTTCAACCCGATCGAGCAGCTCTTCGCCAAGCTGAAAGCCTTGCTGCGCACCGCCGCCGCGCGCACCATCCCCGCGCTGTGGCAGACCATCCGAAAGGCCTTCACGGGCTTCAAACAACAAGAATGTCGAAACTACATCGCCGCATCAGGATACGATGCTTACGATCCAACATGATCGGGATCAGCTCTAGCCGTCAGCTCGGCCACGCCAGCTCCTTCGGCTTGGTCATCCCGGGCAAATCGCGACCGAGCTGGCGACGCTGGGCGTCGCGAAACCATCGCTGGAAGGTTTGCATCCGCAAACCGTCATGCGCGCCTTGAACCGAGCGGCCAACTGCGTGCGTGTGGTCTGGCGGTGAGCAGCGATGTACTTGGGGTTTGGGTACGCAGGTGCTTGCATCGCTGCTCGGAAAGAGCGTGTGTGATGCGGCGGTGCAATCCTCGAGACCGCGAGCAAGCAGGTTCCAGCCGCCAGGCGCGCGACTGCGAACCTTCAGCCAGTGACCCGCCGCTTGGCGGGCGAGTCTGGAGATCCACGATGAAGATCACCGACACCCAGACCGCTGCTCTCACCGCGGCTGCAGCGCGCCCTGACGGCGCTATCCTGCCTCTCCCGGCGCATATCCGCGGCGGCGCCGTCGGCAAGGTCTGCGACGCCCTGGTGGTCAAGGGCCTTGCCATCAGCGCCGGCCTACCCGGCAAGCAAAGTTTGGTCATCGGCGACGAGGGTCGCCGAGCGCTCGGCCTCGAGATCACGCCGCCAGCCTCGGCGGAGACCAAGCCGACGCAGGGCCGCGCCGGGACGAAGCAGGCGCAGCTCGTCGCAATGCTCGAGGCTCCGGATGGTGCTAGCACCGCCGAGATCGTCGCCGCCTTAGGCTGGCAGCCCCACACGGTCCGCGGAGCGATCGCCGGCGCGCTCAAGAAAAGGCTCGGCTTGCAGGTCGGGTCCGAGGCGATCGAGGGTCGCGGACGCGTCTACCGCATTATGCCGTGATCACGCGAAATCGGGTGACTTGCCTCGAATTCGAAGCCAAATTGCCTACTTCGGTCCTGGAGTTTCGTTGACTGTCACTGGGTGTCGAGCGAGCGAGACAGTCATGCGTTATGATCTTACTGTTTGCGCTTTGGGCGACGGGGTGAAGAGCCGCCAGTCCGCCCATCACGTCTTTTCGAGGGCGCAGCCTGTTCCCGAGGCAAACTCCAGATCGGCTGAACCAGCATCATCGCGGACCAAGATGCCGGGCTCACGAAGGGGATCGCCATTCCGCGCACTATCCGATCGGCCTCGGGGACGGCTCCCGCGACGGCATCCTCAGAGAGGAAGTGTCCTCGCAGCCACTTGATCAAGTAGGCGCGGAGCTCACCGGAAGATCGTCGCCACACGAGGGCGAACCAGAGTGGCCAGTCGTTGACACGACCGCGTAAAACGGCTGCGACGAGCAGAGACGTCGTGGCCATCCTCTTCGGCTCCTTCGACGGACGATACCACAGGGCTTCTAGGAAGCTCGTGACCAGCAGCCAGTGACCGACAAGGTTGGCCTTGGCCCCGCCGATGAAAGTACAGATCGCCGCGAACTGACGCTCGTCACCGTGGTCGTAGACCAGCCAGAATGTCTTCTGGTCGATCCAGAAGTGACCATGCCGCCGCGCTGCCAGGGCAGCGAGATAACCGACGGCCTCCGACGGGCCGACAGAGCCGGCATCGAGAGCGACCTCGATCATCGGCTGCAGGGACGTTCCCTCTACTCTCCGAAGCCCTCGGGCCATCTCCCGGAGGTGTAGATCGTCGCTTAACAAGGCCTTGCTCGTCGAAGAAGCAAGGAAGATCGCGTCGAGCGCGTCCTTGGCATGCTCGCGCATGAGGGTCGCAAGCTCGACTTCCACATCGTCCGGCAAGACGACGTGGATCACTTCGCAATGCGTCTTGATCAGGCCACGGACTTCGCTAATCGCCTCCAGCTGCCTGTCAAGCGCCGCATCGTCATGGTGCAACCTGACCGCCTGTCCCTTTATCCAGGCGAGCGACATCGAAGAAGCGCCCTTCAAGCTGGAGACGCGAGCCGCCATGCGATCGATCTCGTTGATCGTCGACGCGGCTACGACTAGAGAGCCGAACCAATCTGCGGCGAGAGGAAGTAGTCCGATTTCGGCGCACGCGATGGCGGTGAAGGTGTCGAGCACGGCGCCGGCGTAGCGGTGGGCGGCGACGAAGCCGCGTCCTACGGCCCTCGCCGCCTGCTCTCCCGAGCTCGCCTCGACATCCTCTCCGATCAGACGGATGTAGGCCGCGAGGCTCGACACGTCCTGACCGGTCGCCCTCGCCACCATCCCGAGAGGCAGCCTGCCTTCGATGTAGAGCCGTCGCACCGCCTCGCTCTTCGCGCTCTCCTGGTCGCGCAGAAGATCGAGGACGGGTTGGACGCTTTCCCCCTGAAGCCTCAAGCTCCGCACCCCTGACGGGTCAGTAGGGAAGCGAGCCTCAAAACCGTTCAAGATGACGCGGAGGACGTGACGATACCGGCTTGTTACTTCGGCCACGGACCATCGTTTCGTGAACGCGCCCGACCCGGATTCGAAGGTGTCGCCGATCTGCCTTCCCATCACCCGGCGCGCCCGCTCTCCGTCGGGCGGAGAGACCTCGATGCCGAGAAACGAGGGGCCGTCATCGATCAGGAAGGAATCCTGCTGCGCATCGTCGGAGCGCAGCGAGACCCAGCATCGCGTTCCAACGATCGCCGGCTCATCCACGACCTTGGCCCCGGGATCGGGAATGAGCTGCTGAATATAGGCGAGGGCCGCCGTCGAGCTGCCCGGATTGAACCTCACGAGCCCATAGGCAAAATCGAGCGCCCGCCGATGCTCGCCCGCCTGTCGCAGCGCGAAGACGAACTGCGCCTTGTGGGCGATGTCGCCGATCAACTTGGCCTCGTCCGTGCGCGCGATCAATGCCGAGGCGCCTTCCGGCGATCCCGACTGTATCAGGGCGTTCGCCAGGGCAATTACCGAGTAGGTGTCCTCCGGCATGGCCTCGACGGCACGCCGAAGCAATGGAACGGCGTCTCCCGGCAGCCCCGCCTTCACTAGGACGGCGCCGTATGCACGGGCGATCGACGGCAGAACGAGCAGGTCGCCGCGAAGCCGTTTAAAGAACAGCAGGTTCCGTTCTCGTGGGGGTTGCTCGCTGGCGTGCGCATCGGCGAGCCGCTGAAGCTCCGGCGAGAAAGCATCCTCCGCGACACCGCCATCGAGAAGCGAGATCACGGTGTCATAGTCTCCCACGACCTGGGCATAGGCCGAGAGCGCGGCTCTGTCGGCGAAGCGACTCTCGACCTCGATCAGCGCCAGCGCATCGGCGAACGCTCTTTCGGCGATCCCCGGTTCTGATCGGCGCTTGGCAGATTGCGCGACAAGCGCTAGGGAACGGGGATCGCCCTCGGCCGCGACCCTGGCCTGCTCAAGGGTCGCCGCCTCATCCGGATCCGCCGGACCGACCTTCGCGACGATCCACTCGAGGGCCGACACCGTGGCGACGAAGGTCCGTTCCGTCGGCGGCACGTCGGCCGACCGGAACAGACGCACGGCGCTCGTCCAGTCTCCGGCATTGAATGCGCGGACCCCCTTGCCGAATCCACCACGGCCATCGGCTGGAAGCTTGGCGGAAACCGCGTCCGCAAGTTGGGGATCATCGAACACGGTAGCGACCTGGAGTACGTTCAGGAGAACGTCGACTTGGTCGCTGGCGTGAAACAAGTCATGAGCCAGGGCGAGCGCCTCGATGCGATCACCGACGATGGCCCAGGCGATCATCGCCGATCCGAGCGCCGAAAGACCGTCGGTGCGACCAGGCACCTCGGAGCCCTTCATCCGCCGCCAGACATCACACAGAAAGCGTGCAGACGCTTGAAGGCGGACCAGCTCCGCGTCGGTGAACGGGCGAGGGTTGTCCGACCGCGTGAGCCCGGCCAGCTCGTCGACGTCCGCCTCCGCAGCGAAGATGCTCAGGATCTCGTTCTTGGGGAAACGCCGCGAGGCCGCTTTCGCCTTGTTCCACCACGACGCATCGTTGCGCGTCCGGTGAAGATGACAGAGCGCGACGCAGACGCGCTCCTTCTCGCGGAGAGCGAGCGGCACCGCAGCGACGACCTGATCGAGATCGGCATCCTCCAGAGAGAGGCTGCCCTCGATGAGATAGGCGGCCAGATCGACGTTCTCCGGATCGAGGGCGAGCTGGACGCGCGCGTAGGAAACGGCATCCTCATGCCGACCCCGAAGGCTCATCGCAAAGGCCGCGACGGCGATCGCCTTCGGTTCCTCGGGCGACGAGGTGATCGCATCGTCGATGGAGATCAAGCCCGCGTGGAGGTCGCCGAGCTGTACCTGACAGAAGCCGATGTTTGCCTTGATTCTGAACACGTCCAAGGACGTCGCATCGCGCGGAAGCGCACGAAGCAGGTCTTCGAGGAGGGCCATGGCGCGCCGCGGCTGGCCAGCGCGAAGAAGATCCCGCGCCAAGTCGGTCTGAGCGTCCATGGGGCTCCCGATCGCCCCTTCGCCGCGCGATGACTCCGTCGAGCTCCCAAGCTCCGGCGCAATGCTGCGCGCGAAGTCCATCCGCATCTTCGCCGAAAGTCCGGCGAGCGCATCGGCATCCACGTGGAGGAGTTGAACGAAGTTGATGGAAATGTTGCCGCCGGAATGCGTCTGAGCATTGATCGTCGCATTGGACGATCCCGCACCCTCAGCTCGGGCAGCTTCGATGAGCTTGACTAGGTCGGGCGCATCGCCAGGCCCCTTGGGCGCTGCGCCAGCTAGTTTCCCGGACGCTCTCCCGGATCCATTTCGACGTTGCCGAGATCGAAGTCTCCCTCGGACCGCGACTTGATGTCGATGGTCCTCGCGCTCTTCAAGGTGCCGATACGCACGTTCTTGCCGCTCTCGATGTCGAGCTTGATGCTTGCGACCTGAGCACCGGCCTTCTTGGCCGACTCATCGTCCATGAGGGCATCGAGAAGCGCCTTGTAGACTAGAACAACCTCCTTCTCGTCCTCCGCGGGGACGTTCATCATGGCCGCTTCGAGCTTGGCCACCGCATCCACCGAGGACGGATCGGCTTCCACCTTTTCGGCAGCGCTCGAACCGGACTTTCCCCAAATCTCGGAGACCTTGGACTTGAACGCCTTGAAAGCGTCCTTTGTGGTCTCCTTAACTACCTCGGTAACGCCGATCACGCCGACCGCCTGCGCCGCCCACGCGAACGTCGCAGCCATCGCGTTCGGGTCGAAGGTCGCGTCCATCCGAATATAACCTCCCTGCAGGTGGAGGAGCATTCCTACCTCGAAACGCGTCAGGGTGGAAGAAGCAGCGACCCGCACCCACAGCGGAGTTCAAGCCTCAATGGGCGAGGCTTCAATTCGCCGCGTCAGTACTTGCCAGTGCCGACGGATGAAGTTTGCTCAAAAGGTGGCGCGCTTTCCGGCTACCCTGTGGCTCTTCCCAGGCAGCTCCATCAGGACGGCGTAGCAGCCGTGGACCGGGCCGAGGTCCGCGGCAAAGACCCAGCCCTGCGCTTCGAAGGCGGCGCGGTCTTCGTGGCGGATGCAGCGGAACCAGCGGATCTCGTCGCCATCGTTCTCAGGAAGCTCGCGCCGGTCGCCTCCAGCACCGCCGTCTTGCCCGTGAAGCTCTGCCATCGGATCACCGCCACGTCGACATAGGCCGGGTTGAGCTCGAGGGCGTGCACGCAGCGCCCCGTCATCTCGCCGGCGATGATCGTGGTGCCGGAGCCGACGAAGGGGTCGTAGACGGTCTGCCCGGGCGACGAGTTGTTGACGATCGGCCGCCGCATGCACTCCACCGGCTTCTGGGTGCCGTGTCCAAGCCCGCGGTCCTCGCGCGACGGAATGGTCCACAGCGTGGATTGCGAGCGATCGCCCGCCCAGCCGGCGCGGGCGTTGCGACGCACGGCATACCAACATGGTTCATGCTGCCAGTGGTAGTCCCCGCGGCTCAGCGCGAAGCGGTCCTTGGCCCAGATGATCTGCGAACGCACCTCGAACTCGCAGCTCTCGAGGCTGGCTTGGACGGTCGCGGCAAACTTGCCGGCATGCCAGACGTAGGCCACGTCGCCGGGAAACAGCGCCCAGGCCGCGCTCCAGTCCGCCTGATCGTCGTTGTCCACCTTGCCGAGCTTGCCTGGGTTCAGGTTGACGCCGGCGCGGGCACGCCAGGAAGGGTCGTAGGCGACGCCGTAGGGCGGGTCGGAAACCATCAGGGCCGGGATGGTACCGTTGAGGGCTCGGGCCACGTCTTCGGCGCTCGTGGCATCGCCGCAGACGAGCCTGTGGCTGCCGAGGATCCACACGTCGCCCAGGCGGCTCACCGGGTCTGCGGGAGCCTCGGGCGCATCGTCGGGATCGGTCAGCGCGGCCGAGCCATCCATGGTCAGCGTGGCGATCTCGGCGAGCGAGAAGCCGGTCATGCCGAGGTCGAAGTCGAGCGCCTGCAGCTCGGTGAGCTCGACCCTCAGCAGCGCGTCATCCCATCCGGCGTTGAGCGCCAGCTTGTTGTCGGCGACGACGTAGGCGCGCCGCTGTGCCTCGGTCCAGCCTCTCGCCACCATGACTGGCACCTCGGCCAGCCCAAGCTGCTTCGCCGCCATGACACGGGCGTGGCCGGCGATGAGGCCGTCGTTCTCGTCGACCAGGACCGGCACCGTCCAGCCCCACTCGCGGATCGACGCCGCGATCTGTTTCACCTGCTCGGCCGAATGCGTGCGGCTGTTCCTGGCACAAGGCACGAGGCTGGCGGTGGGGCGGCGCTCGACGCGGTCGGCCGGCCACGTCGTCTGTTGATGAGCGTCCATCATCGACCTTCCCTAAGAACAGCGACTGACGAGAGCACCGGCTCCAACGCGGCGAGCTGCGCGTCGGAGAGGGCGCTCATGTCCACAACCTGGATCGGTCCACCGTTCAAACCCGTGACCTCGTGGACGTCGTGCTCGCGCCAGCGACCCCGCGTCTTCAGCCAAAAAATCGCGGCGCTCACCGAGGACGCCCCGTCGCCCTTTGTGGCGCGGGTGAACAAGCTCTGCGCGACCATGCTGTTGGCCTTCACCGCGGCCGTGGCGAGGACCTCGGCGTAGTGCTTCCTGAGCGTCGCGTCGCCGATGCCGACGATCCTGGCGATGTCGTCGTGACCCACGCCGAAGCTGGCTAGAGCCTCGACCTGCTTGCGTGACGCGTCCGTCGGCTGGTGAAGCCTGCCTCGGCCCCGGTGGTCCGTGCGATTGCCCGGGTTCCGCCCCGGGCTGGTGCTGGCGTCCGTCATGCCGGGCTCGATGAAGGCGACGCGCGATTGTCTCACATCGCACGATCGGCCGACACCACCGTGCATTACTCCGCGTTTCGATTGTTTTCTTTCCCTCAATGCATGCAAACGATCCTAATCTCGATCTTGAGGCGGCTGAGGCATCATGAGGCGCCCTCAAGCCTCTTTCTCTTATATGTATGTATGTGCGCGTATAGCCGATCATCATAAAGAGAGGCCTCATCACGCCTCAGCCGCCTCGCCGACGCTCTCCAACGAGCTCGTCTCGCTGAATAGCCCGATGCCTTTGAAGCCACGGCGCCGCTGCGATCCGATGCCGGTCGGTACGTTTTTCAGGAGGCAGAAGCCTCGCTTTTCGAGAGCTTGCGAGAAGCCACCGATCGAGCCCGGCTCCTCGAAGTTTTCGAGCGCATAGGTTTGCCAGGAGCTGAAGAGCTGAGCACTCGTTGTCTTCCTGCCTTCGCCGAGAACGCAGCACTGGCTGATCCATTCGCCCAACAGGTCCTGATCGTCGAAATAGGCCGCCGTTGCTTCTTCAATGCACGCCGGTCTGGTGAGGCCGTTCTCCTGCCAGTCGAGGCAGCCTGCGATCATCCACCTGAGAATGCCCGGCCACTCGTCTCGCAGCTTACGCTCGAGCATGCGATCAGGTGCCTGCGGCCTATTGCTGAAGGGAAGCATGTGAAGACGCCGGCACATCGCTGCGTCGACGTGCTTGAGCTTGGGCTTGTGGTTGCCGACGATCATCAGCTTGAAGGCGGGCATGTAGGTGAAGAAGTTTTGCCGCATGAAGCGCGCGGTGATCGGATCGCCACCAGTGAGCTGCTTGATGCGGCTCTCGGCCCAGTATCGACCTTCTTCCGTTTCCGACGCCGTCACCAGACGAGCGCCGCGCAGCATGGCGAGTTCGGCCAGGTGCCGCTCGGTCTGGGAGGCGACGAACGTATCCATAGCTGCGGTCGCTGCGTAGTCGCCCAGGATGCCGGAGACAGCGTTCACGAAGGCCGATTTGCCGTTTCCGCCATCGCCGAACAGGAAGACGAGGGCCTGTTGTCTCGTGTCACCTGTCAAGCTGTACCCGCACCAAAGCTGCAAGAAGCGAACGAGCTCGGTGTCGCCGCCCATTGCCTCGTCCAGGAACTGCAGCCAACGCGGACACTCGACGATTTCGGCTGGCGCGACTGCTGTGCTTTTTGTGATGCGATCGGCAGCATCGGGAGGCCGCAAGCCACCAGATCGAAGGTCCACGGTGCCCGCCGGCGTGCCGAGCAGATATGGATCATGGTCCCAGTGCTCTGCCGCGACCGCAAAGGCGGGATCGACTCTGGCGAGCGCCTCGATGCTGCTGGCGAAGGATGCCCGCCCGGCTGCGACTCTGGCGGAGTTGTCGCATCCTCGCGAGATCTGCCTAGCGAGCTCTCTTGCGCGATGAAGAGCGATGCCGCTGGTGTTCTTCCGCCACGTGTTGCCGCTCCAGACGAACCAGGCCCTGTGATCGTGGCAGTACCTGAGGGTCGCTCCGTAAGTTGCGAGAAAGTGCAAAGCAGCTGTGTCTTCGGTCATGAGCGTCGCCTTGCGCTTGGCTGCCTTGGACGATCGCGGTTGCGGCGTGTTGCTAGCCATTGCTGGCTGGTCCCGGCGAATGGACCTGCTGAGCCTCGAAGGCCTCTATGTCGTCGAGGCGGTAGACCACCCTGCCTCCGATTTTCATGTAGGCAGGCCCCTCGTTCAGCCACCGCCAGCGCTCCAAGGTGCGCGGGCTGATGGTCCAGCGTCGCGAGAGCTCGATCTGGTTGAGGTGCTTGGTTGGACGGGTGGCGGTCACATCGTCAGGTCGGCTTTCGGAAGAGCCGGCTTGGTCTGTTTGCAGCATGGTTTGTCATTCCTTCGATTGCTTTGGACATACCTCCGCCTCCGCGAACTCCCCTAGGTAACCAGCAAGAGCCGCTGGGCCTCGGACGCGGTCTGGGAGGCTGCGCTCTCGCCCGTTTACTCCACGTGCCAGATGTCGGTGGCCAGCCGCTCCCGCCTCTCGTTCGAGACCAAGCGGCCGAGTTGATCTCGGCTCGCCTGCAGGGGGTCGTTTGCGTGGGCTATCCCCTAGGCTGCAGCGCCATCGGGGCCGTCGGAGTCCGCGTAGAGCGGCGAGTTCCGGCGAGCGATCATCGGCGTTGTTTGCGGGGTCACCGACGCCCCCTCAATCGTTTCATGCACCCCGAGAGCATCGGGGCCGCGGCGGGACAAGGATCGTGAGAAAGACCACCGCGCGTACCGCGACGGTCGGCTGAGGTGGAGGTTCGTTTTACGCGATGGCGGGAGCATCCGAGCAGGCCCAGCGCGCAGAGCCACAGCCGACCGTCACGGGAGCGCCGCTGAACGGCGCTTGGACAGGTCAGCTCGTGGAGAGCAGCGTGCTGCGTGCTTGCCGAACGACGATGTGCTGCGTACGGTAGACATCGAGCCGTCGATCAAACTGCTCCGATCTACCGGGCTCCCGATCGCGCCAACGATCGCGGAGCCCTTCTTCTGGGCGGCGCATCATGCCGCCTCGGCGGGGCTGGACGTCTTCAGCTCGTAGGCTTCGACCTCATCCATGCGCCACATGTTGCGGCCGTGGATCTTGGTCGGCTTGGGAAAGCCGGGCGGCGGCTCCTTTGCCCAGCGCATCATGGTTCGGCTGGCGCGGCCGTAGCGCTGTGCCAAGGCAGCGGTGCCGATGTAGCGCTGATGATGATCTTCCGTTTGTGCCATGGACGTCCTCTCTCAACAGAGAAGGACGAGATGCGCCTTGGCTTCAGCTCCGCGCTATGCCGCGTCTATGCAGACGCGTCATCTTTGGTCCGCGTCTGGATAGAAGCGTCACTTTTTTCGACGGCGACGGATCGCGTCGTCGCCAAGCGTGATGCCGAGCTGCCGCAATCGCTTTTGAATGTTTACCACTTTGGGACCGTAGCTCTCAATGGCTGCGGCAATCATTGCCTCGCGTTCAGGACTCGTTCGAGCAGCACGCGCTTTCTCAGTTCGCCTTGCAATTCGCTCGCGTGCTGTCTTATCGAGGCCGGCGAGAACTGTAGAAGCCCCGGTCGTGTACGCCGCATCGATTAAATCGCACATGAGCAGGTAGATCGCCGCCTGACGCTCATCGCATAGAACTCCGATGGCTTCGCCTACAGCATCCTCGAAATCTTTTGCGCGAGAGAGGGCTTTTGTCAGGTTGTTGGTGTGACAGGTCAGCTCGTCTTCATGGATCCCTGCGCGGAGCGCTCTGTCCCAAAGGTCGTCGAACAGGATGTGAAATTCGACCCTAGCTTGGCTAAACTCGTAGCCATCGATCTCATATTGAAAACGCCCGGTTGATGCGGTGACCATACGCTCGTTGCTCGCAACCTACGCTTATCTCGCGCCATGGCTTCCGAGGTCGCCCCTTCGTTGATGTTCCTATTACGTTCTCATTAAGCCATTGTCGAGTCCATGTCTTGAGCTGAGGATGGTCCGCTCGCCGGCTCTGCAGAAGCTCCAACACGGTCCTCTTTGCGCTAAGATTCCTGCGCCTGCTTTCTTTCCCGATCCACGGGCTCAAGCCTCAGATTCCGCTATCTTTTCCGGTCAGGGGAAGGCATCAACTTGTAATGGTTGCAAGTACGCGTTGTTTGCCTCCCGACGAACGCCTCTCCGCCCTGTGCGAGATCCTCGCCGCCGGCCTGGTCCGCCTCCACCACCGCCAGTCAAGGGCTTTATCTCCACCGCGGGGAGACAGTTGTCTCGACTTGCCGCCGCAGCAGAGCGGTGGTGCGCAACAGAAGTGCACGGGTGAGGCAGGGGCATGAGCGATCTGGTGCTGGCGCAATTGGCGGCGCTGAAGACGACGTCGACCGCGGACCTGAAGGCGCAATGGCGCAAGCTCTTCGATAGAGAGCCACCGCCGTATAATCGTCGATTTCTCGAAAGCCGGCTAGCCTATCGCATCCAGGAGTTGGCCTTCGGCGGGCTGAAGCCGGCGACGGTGAAAAAGCTCGAGGCCTTGGGCGAGCAGCTCGACGGCAAGCGCTCGGGCAAGCGCAAGCCCCGGATGGATGCCAAGCCGATCGCCGGCACGCGGCTTATCCGTGAGTGGAAGGGCACCTCGCAGACCGTCACTGTCCTCGCCGACGGCTATGAATGGCAGGGGCGGCCGTACCAGTCGCTCTCCGCCGTCGCTCGCGCGATTACCGGCACGCAGTGGAACGGCTGGATCTTCTTCGGCCTCAAGAACCAGCAGGGAGCCGCCGCATGAAGGCCCTTCTGGAAGCTCCTCTGGCGCCGCCGGCGGCTCGCAAGCTCCGTTGCGCCGTCTACACCCGCAAGAGCAGCGAGGAGGGCCTGGAGCAGAACTTCAACAGCCTCGACGCTCAACGCGAGGGTTGCGAGGCTTATGTCACGAGCCAGCGCGCCGAAGGCTGGATCCTGGTGCCCGACCGCTACGACGATGGCGGCATCTCCGGTGGCACGCTGGAGCGACCGGCGCTGAAGCGTCTTCTCACCGACATCGAAGCCGGCAAAATCGACGTCGTCGTGGTCTACAAGATCGATCGTCTCAGCCGCGCCTTGCTCGATTTCGCCAAGCTCGTCGAGGTATTCGACCGGCATCAGGTGACCTTCGTGTCGACCACACAATCGTTCAACACCACGACGTCGATGGGTCGCCTCACGCTCAACATGCTGCTCTCTTTCGCGCAATTTGAACGCGAGGTGATCGGTGAGCGCATCCGGGACAAGTTTGCCGCCTCCCGCCGCAAGGGCATGTGGATGGGCGGCACCGTGCCCTTCGGCTACGTCGTGCGCGATCGCAAGCTCGTCATCCAGGAACAGCAGGCAGCGACGGTGCGCATGATCTTCGAGCGCTTCGCAAAAGGCGGCTCCGCGACCACGCTAGCAGGGGCCTTGGCCAAGGAGGGCGTGCTGACGCCTCGAGGCAAGCCGATCGACAAGGGCTTCCTCTACAAGCTGCTCACCAACCGGGTTTACGTCGGCGAGGCGGTCCATAAGGGCACGGCGTACCCCGGCGAGCATCAGGCGATCGTCAGCCGGGCGCTCTGGGACAAGGTGCACGGCATCCTTCAGGAGAGCCCGCGCAAACGCGCCGCCGACACTCGGACCTCGGCGCCGGCCTTGCTGAAGGGGCTGATCTTCGGCCCGACCGGCTGCGCCATGTCGCCGACCCACACCCGCAAGGGCGGACGGCTCTACCGCTACTACGTCAGCCAGGCCGTGCTGAAGCAGGGACGCGACGCCTGCCCGGTTGGGCGGCTGCCAGCGGCGGAGATCGAGGCTGCGGTGATCGACCAGGTGCGCGGCCTGCTGCGGGCGCCGGAGATTGTGGTCGGCACGTGGCGGGCATCGAAGACGAAAGCGGATGGCATCAGCGAGGAACAGGTGCGGCAAGCGCTGCAGGATCTCGACCCGCTCTGGGATGAGCTGTTCCCGGCCGAGCAGGCGCGCATCGTTCAGCTGCTGGTCGAGCGCATCGATGTCGGCTTGCAAGGCTTCGACCTGCGACTGCGTGTCGACGGGCTGGCCCACTTGGCGCGGGATATCTCCGGAAGCGCCAAGCACCTCGAGAAGGCAGCATGAGCACGCCAGCGCAGACGCTCACGGTGCGGGTGCCCTTCACCATCCGCAAGCGCGGTGGCCGCAAGCTCGCCATATCAGCCGACGGCAGTACCCTAGCTCCGCAGCGCCCGCGCATCGACAGCACCCTCGTCAAGGCTCTCGCCCGCGCCCATCGCTGGGACAAACTGCTGGAGAGCGGTCGCTACGGCTCCGCCGCAGAGCTCGCCGCCGCTGAAAAGATCAACCCATCCTACGTCAGTCGGGTGCTGCGGCTCACCTTGCTGGCGCCCGACATCGTCGAGGCAATCGTCGAGGGGCGGCAGGCTGATGGCATTGAGGCGGTCGTGCTGCTGCGGCCGTTCTCAACGAATTGGGTCGAGCAGCGACGGGCGCTTCCGTAACGCGCCAGACCCGGCCATTGCCGCCGTTTTCCGGCTTGCTCGTGAGCAGACATTTGACGCCGGTGCACAAGCGCGAGTGTCGGATGCGAGACACGGCCCTGGATGAGGTATTAAGCGTCGCGCTGGCACCCCAGGCTAGGCTGAAGACAATTGCCTGCCGCACGGTGGTCGACGTTCGCAATCTCCAGCCCTGCTCGATGCGAATCCGCATGACCAGAATAGACGAGCAGATCACGAGCTTCGCGGCCTCCCCTGCCTGACGCGGAAGAGCATGGCCCTAACCTACGAGGGATGGACGGCGATACTTGGTCGAGGGGGAACTCGATAATTCTGGGGCCTCGCCTCGACTTTTGTCACTGTGCCATTATCGCTTCGCTGCAACCTGCAATGCCGGAGGAGTCGCAGTTTATGGACGTGGCATGGGGCGATGCGGCCGTCGATAGGACGGCCGGGGTGGACATCGCCGGGATCCGAGGGCTGGACCAGCAGATGGAAGCCCTCTTCGTCAACGGGATCACGACCGTCACGCTGCGCGGCCGTTACCTGACCATTCTCACCTGGGCCATTGGCGAGTTTTTCTCGGCCGAAGCCGATGCCGGCGAGACGAGCTACTCACCGGATCGTTTCTCCACCTTCCTGCGGCGCATCGAGTTCCTCGTGCTGGCCTGCTCGACCGTCGAAGGGGGCGGGGGTGCCCCGGGCGGGGCGATCGGCACCCAGATGTTCCAGCCGCAGATGGCCGCGCTCGTGGCCGGAGGAACCGTGCCCTTCCCCGAGCACGGCGGCGGCACGATGCTTGGGACCTACTTCGGGCTGTGCCGCGCTCTGGGGCTGCTCGCTTACGCGGGGCAGGGTGTGCCCGTCCCCTTCGCACTCACCCCGCGCGGACGTGCGACGTGGGACGTACGCCGTCGAGCCCTCGCCGACGTTGGATGGCGCGCCGTCGTGTCGTCCGACGGGGTTGGCTCGGACGAGGCGCGCGCCCTCGCCCCGCACTTCTCGCTGCGATCGCTCGACCCCGCGACCGGGGAAGCAGAGGCGCTGCGCGACGCGCTGCTGCAGCCGTGGCGTCCCGACGATGCGACGGCCGCTCAAGTCGAGGCAGCCTACGGCCGCTTCGCGCAGACGGTCAATTGGCTGCGGGCGGGAGGCGGCGACCCTAGGCGCGTCGACGTCCTGCTCGCGACGGCGTGGCGCCGCGCCGTTACCGGCGTGGAAGGGGCTGCAATCGATCTGACGTGGGCGGAGTACGAATGGCGTTGCCGCCTGCATTACTCGATCGAGCTGATGCTGAGCGCCGTGTCCTCGGCCGTCCACGAACGCCGCGAGGCGACGCTCACGGAGTTGATTGACGACTGGCTCGCCCAAGCGGACGTCCCCGCGCGTCTGGCAGCAGCGTGGCCCGAAGCCGCCAGCGCCGGCTTCGCGTCCGGCGCGGACGCTCGCGCAAGCGTGCCATTGGATCTGTGGCTGGCAGGACTGCCGGGCGACCTCGATAGCCTCCCATCGCACGCCAGGGCGCTCGCCGCCTTCGCGCTCGCCTCGGCGCTGGCGGCCCAGAGCGCCGCCCTTCGCTCCTCCGAACGCTTCATGGACCGGCGTTCGATCGGCGAGCGCGCGCTCGCCTGCGTCGAAGCCGCGGGCGCCGCCCCCTTCGCCGACACGCTGCGGTCGCTGGCCCGAATCGCCGTCGAGGCCCACTTCGCGACGACCTTCCGCAAGATGGGCGGCGGCCAGAAATGCTCGCTCCGCTTCTTCCCCGAAGGCGCGAAGCTGCTGACGACGAGGGCCGCGACGCCCGCCGGCCGGAGCGGGTCGCGCCTGTGGAACATGGTGAGGGTGCTGGAGGACGCGGGCGTGCCGGGCCTCGGCGTTCGAGCGTGAGGCGCAACGTCCTCGAGTGGCTCGCCGGGCGGGTCCCGAAGGCGCGGCACGCCTTGGTCCTGACCCACAACATCGACTTTCTATTCCTCCAGTCCGTGCTCGCGCCCCGACTGCGCCGGGCCGGCGACCCCCGCCTCGTCGTCTTCGCCGACGCCGCTTGCGCAGCGCAGGCGTTCGCGGTGCAGTCCAGCCTCGTCGACGGCCTGGGCGACCGGTACCGCGTGGTGCCCGTCGACTTGGGAGGCGCTAGACGCTTCCACCCGAAGGCACTGTTCCTCAGCGGCCCGGACGGGGCGGCTTTGGCCGTCGGCAGCGGGAACCTGACCCATGGCGGCATGGGCGCCAACCATGAGGCCTGGGCCTTCGCCGCGTCGGACGGCGAGGACGCATCGATGGTCGCGGCCTTCCGCGACTACGTGTCGGCCCTAATGCCGCGACTCCCGCTTCCGGAACCGTTGCGCGATTGGTGGGCGACGATCTTCGACGGGGGTCAAGCCTGGGCCGCCGACCTCCCGCCCGCCGCGGGCCTCGCCGGGTCGCCCGCCGCGCGCCCGCTCCTCGACCAGATCGCGGCGGCGGTGGAGGGGCCCGTCCGCGCGGTAGACGTGATTGCACCCTACCACGACGAGCGCGGCGCCGCCCTCGCGGCCGTGGCCGCCCGGTTCGGGGCGCCGGTGACCTGTTGGATGCAGCCGGGGAGGGCCGGCTTGTCGCGCGCCGCCGCGGATGTGCTGCCGGCCGACGTGAGCCTGCGTTCCATCGAGTGCGAGCAGGCCCGTCGCCCCAGTTTCATCCATGCCAAGATACTGGCGCTGCACGGCGACGGGCGCACGGTGCTGGCCGTGGGCAGCGCCAATTGCTCTCAGGCCGCCCTGCTGGCCGACGCGTCGTGGGGCAACGCCGAGCTCATGGCGCTCGGGACGGTCGGCGCCGAGGCCGTCGAAGGACTCCTGTCCGGGCTGGAGCGCGGCGACGCGCCGCCGCCACTGCCCGAGCTGCCGCCGTCAGAAGCGTGGGCGCTGCCGGCCGAAGCGCCGCTCAGGATCCTCGCGGCCCGGTTCGAGGCAGGTCGCCTTCGGGTCGCCTATCGCGCGCCCGTCGGGACTACGCGCCTGAGCGCGGCGTCTGACGGATGGGCCCAACCCGCGACGGACGTCGATGCGGCGGCATGCGTAGCCGAGTTCGGCGTCCCGCTGCGGCCGAAGACGATCGCGATCCAGGCCGTCGGTCCCGACGGCTCGAAGCTGTCCAGCGCCGAGGCTTGGGTCGACGACGAGGCCAGCCTTTCGGCCCCGGCGACCCTCCGCCGCGTGATCCAGCGCCTCCGCGACGACGGAGAGGCTGGATGGCTGTCCGCGCAGGCCTTCCGCGAGGTGCTCGAACTCTTCCGAGAGTACATCTGCGATGCGGAAGCCGCCCGGCGACGCGTCGGACCGGCGGGACGGGTCGATCAGCCGGCGGCGGCGTACGACCCCTCGGCCGTCTTCTCGGGATCGTTCGGCGCCGCCACGGGGTCGCCAGCCGACCGCGGTGGCGATGGGACGATCGGCGGCCTGCTCGCGATTGTCGAGCGGTTGTTCGCGGTGGGGCGAGCAGTTGGCGAACATTTCGAGGGGGGAAGGGCCGAAGGCGATGTCGGCGACGCGCAGGACGGCGAGGAACCCGATGTCGAAGTGGAGCAGCGGCGGCTCATGAGCCTCGGACGGGCCTCGCCCGAGCCGCGCGTGCGCGCGCAGCTGCGTCGAGCGCTGTCCGCCGTCGAGCAGGCGCTCCGCGCACCGGAGTTCGTCGCCTCGCGTACCCCAGCGTTGCTCGGGGCCGACCTGTCGTTGGCCGCCATCCTCCTCGTGAAGGGGCTCTCGGCCGGGCTCCTGGACACCGTCGATTACAGGCGGATCACTCGCGAACTTTGGGCAGCGCTGTTCTTCGGCGGTGGGGGATCGCCCGGCCTTCTCACTGCCCGCATCGAGACTGCCGCAGAACCGGCGGACCGCAATGCGTTCCTGGCCGCATTCTGCTCCCCCCGACTATCGGCGGCGCTGGCCCTCTGGTGCGCGACCGAATGGGCTGCGGACGACGCCGACGCGTCCTGGTTCCGACTTTCCGCCGCCCTGGTCCACCAACGTCATCCCTGCCTGTTCGGCGCGGCAGCCGCGGAAACCGTGTCGGCTGAGATCGACGCCTTCGCGACTAAGCTGCTGCCGCAGAACGAGCGCCTCATCGCGGTTCGTGCCTGGACCGGCGTAATCAGGGCGGGCGAAGCCTTGCGCTGCCTTTCCGTCGCCATTCGAACGCTTTCCGCAGCAGACCTGCGCGCAGCCGCCGCTTCGAACGTCGTCGATCCCTCAACACTGGTTTGGGTCAACGGTCATCTCGCCTTCCCCGCGACTCAAGCGTTCAGGCGCGCGAAATCAAAGGTCCATGTCCGCTTCCTCGGCGAGGTACAGCTCAAGCCCTATTTCGTCGAATTCATCGTACCCGTCCGCGACGTGCTCGAAGCCGGCATACTTGCCATGCCAGCTCTGGCGATCCGTGAGGTCGAAGCGCTGATCGCGGCAGCTGTCTAAGTAAGACAAGTCTAAGCGCCCCTGGACGATATCTGTTAGTGACGCTTCCACTGCTGACGCTTTCCGCGAAGGTCACGAGGGTTCGCTGCCACTTGTGGTTGGCTGTCCCCCTTCTTCACCGATGACACGTTGCTCTGGATCCTGGCGGCGAGCTCGCGGGCGCGCATCCGGCCGGCTCAACAGATCAAGCTTGACGCCGCGCGCAGGACCGGCATCGAGCAAGCGGCCGCCGGCGCGGGTCGAAAGGTGGCGAACGTGCGACGCGCCCCGAGTTCCTCCGCTGCATCGCTGCTGATGCGGAATGTGCTCTGCGACGAAGCCGCCCAATCTACCAGGAGATGCTGAATGGACGAACTCGACTATATCACGCAGCAGAACTTGCAGTACTCGCGTTTTCACAGATTGCGCAACCTGTTCTTCGAAAGCTTGGCTGCGGCTGAGCTGCATTGGTTCTTCGTGCAAGGGTATGACGCTTACAACCAGCAACTCTATCTTCCGGCGCTATCATGCCTGTTGAACGGGGTGGAAGCGACGCTCCGGGTGACGCTGCATCAGGTCGACGGCCGTGCCGCGGGGAACGCAAAGGACGTTTCGCCCTACAAGGTGCTGAGCAATCGACTGATCCTGGAAGGCGGCAGGCAAGGGCTCCCTGTGACCGCTCTGGCGTTCGAGGAGGAAGGGGATTTCGAGGCAAAGCTCGCCACCGAAAAGCCCGACCGGAGGGACGTAGAGGTCGTCCGACTGCGCAACAACGTGTGCCATGGCAACATCATGGAATTCGTCGACTTCTCCCTGGGACCCGAGAACTCCTTCTTCGCGCCGGACGCGCTGAAGCCGAAAGTCGAGCAGCTGTTAAGCATCAGCGCGCGATGGTGCGTGGCGTTGGGTGAGTACCGCCTCGGCAAGGGCTTGCGCAATCACGGCAGGTCCAGCCCAGACCAGATCAAGCGGGACTTGGACCTGTACGCTCATATGTATCCGCGCAAGGATGCTTGAGTGGACCTTGCGACGGCTTGTCCGCCGACCGGCGGGGACGCGGCGCGCAAATGCGACGGGGCGACGACGGAGATGCTGGATCAGGAAGAAATCCGTTTCTACTTTGACATGTATGGCCCGTTCGAAATCGCCAGGGAGGCCGGCCAAATCGGTTCCGGACAGGCCGAGATGTGGGAACACGTCAGGGAGGCGTGCCGCTGCCAGCGCTACGATGAGAAGCAGCTCGAAACGGCGATCGGATGCTACGCTTTCGGCCTTGGTCATGGCGAAACGTTGCGTCCCTGGTACGTCGGCATGACGTTGGCCAAAGGCGGCTTCCGCGCCGAGGTGTTCCAGAAGCACAAGCTGGATCACTACAACGAGGTCGTCAGCCAGCATCGTGGGACGCCGGTGATGTTTCTCATGCCGTTGCTAACCCCGTCGGGCCAGTTCAGTCGGGATCGCGGCTTGAGCGGACCGCTCATCGGCTGGGTCGAAAAGATGCTGTTCGGCGTTGCTTTGAAAAGAAACCCGTATTGCCGCAATCAGAGGGACACCAAGTACCTCCGTAGCGTCGAAGTGCGAGGGGTGTTCAACAGCAAGCGTCGTGGTCCCAAAGGTGCGACCGTGACTGCAGCGCGCCAGATGTTCGGTGTCGGCGGTGGATAGGCCACACCGCCGACGTCAGCTCGCGCCAGATGTCACCTTATTCAACGATATAGGTCAGGATCAGACGCGGGCGAACGTCTGGTCTCTCATATTGGGTGACGATGAGCGGACGGTGGGTTGTCGGCCAGGTGAGGTTGGCGCAAGCCGAAAGGTGCCGGTTGGGTTCGGTCGAAGCGGTCCGAACGGTGCCAGACGATCCTACGACCTCTAGCTGGGCGTCGGGTACGTCGCCGGTAGCGTCGTGAACGCCCTTAATTTGGCGCCGAAGGCCGCCAAGCCGACGCCTCCCGGCTGACCCGCTTGACCGGCCGCCGATCGCGTGCGGTCCTGGGCTCTTACGCGGGGATGACAACATGGCGAGCGACGGCGACAAGGTGGCGGCGGCGATCCTGGCGACGGGCTTTGCCAACAGGTACAAGAACGACAACTGCGGGTCAGCCATCTACGTGAGGGCTTACTGGGAAGTGCTGGCGCAGATTGAGAAGGGGACGCCCAAGAGGACGGCCGCGTCGGCCATGACGGGGTATCCCGAGGACGCCGCGAAGAAGCACGTTGAAAAGGTGCAGGCCGAATTGGCGGAGATGAAGTCGCCGAAGGCTCCCGCCAAGTCGCCGGCGAAGGCCAAGACGGCCAAGGCGCCCGCGAAGGGTAAGTAGGCCATGCGGGCGTGGACGTTCGCGGCCGTCGCCGCGCTCTTCGCGACGACTCCGGCCCTCGCGGCCAAGCGCGACTTCCGCGGCGTCGAGAACGGCATGACGCTGCGGGAAGCCTTCGCGGCGGCGGAGGGGAACGGGCTCAGATGCCAGACCACGGTCTTCGGCGTGAACGCGTGCTCGGACAAGGACGCGTCGCTCGACGTCATACTGACCCCGAAGGGACGGGTCTGCTTCCTGCGCGTGAACATGATTGGCCGGTTCAACGAGCGCGAGATCGCCGAGCAACTCGCGAAGGCCTACGACCTGACCCCCACCGAGAGCCCCGGACTGTTCACCATGCCCGACGGCGAGAGCTTCTCGGCGGACATAGGCCCTGCGAACGTCGGCATCGTGATTGTGAGCAAGAAGGTCGCGGAAGAGGACAGTCCGACCCAGCCCAACACGACACCGAAGCTTTAGACCGTTGACTTAAAACAATGCAATCTTGTTTCTTGTGCGCTGTTTCTTTTGCGTACGATGGAGCGCAACGGCACGCGCGAAGAATAAGGCACCAATCGAGAACACCGTTTCTCGGATACAGCCCGGACTCAGAAGGGCGTCGGCACGCATGAGCCAGGAAGTCGAGAACCACCGCGTCCGTCCATTCGTGCACTGCGCGAGCAAGGTCCGCGAAGCGAATGATCGCAACCAGATCTGGTTCGACTACACGGAGTTGAAGGAGGCGCTCTACATGCGCTCGGACGCGAGGATCACCTACAACAGGGAAGGCGTCTTCGAAGCGGAAGTCGAGAAAGAGGAAATGCGCTACATCCTCAGTAAGGACGGCAAATCCCTCGGACTGTTCGTGTACAGCGAGGAGAACGATTCCGACGTCAGCTACGAGGCCATGGAGAAGTTCTACACGGTGGGCCGGTCGTCTAACCTTCCGGCAAGCGCGCGAGCCGACGCTTTTCGCATCACGGGGCCTTGTTGGCGTTGACGATGGTCCAACCGCCGCCGAGGTCCTGCACGTTTTTGACCTCGTACACCACGCCGTCGGGCGACACAGCGCGGTCGTAGGCCGCCAGCCCGCGCACGGCGGCGGCTCGAACACCAACTACAGCGTGTAGGTGGTGAGCGCGTTGGCACCGACGCCGGTGACCTCGAGCCTGCGGACGTCGGCCACACGGACGCGCGCGGTAGTGCCGGTGGCCGCGATGGAGACCTCCCACCAGTCGGCGACGGCGGTCTTCATCAGGGCGCGTGCGGCGACGCTGAAGGCGCGGCCCGGCATCAGGTCGACGCCAGCGTGAAGGCCTCGACGAACAAAACCGCCATGGAAGCCGCGCGCCCGACGAGATCGTCGCGCGGCCGTATGGGAGACCGACGCCGAGTCTGACGGCGTTCGTTCAGCACTCCGGTTTCATGCCCTGAGAAAGCGACACCGTCGAGCGCGGAAGGGTCATCGCGCCTCGGCGGACGCCGCCCCAGGGCGTGGCCAACATCCCTTAGGATCGGAGGCCGGCTTCGGAACACGCTTCATCATGTGCATGCGGTCGGTGACGATCATGACGCCGCGCCCGTTTCGCGGAAGCTCCACAAACGCGACTTCGTGCGAGATGGGAGCGGTAACGGTAGGACCATGGCGACCCGGCAAGGCCTAGGCGCTGCCCACGTCGTCGAGCGCCACCGACACGCCCGCGGTCTTGAGTCGTCCAATCGTTTGCATCATGGCGCCGAGATCTGAGATCGCCTCCCCCCCCCTCAAGGATCTCGATCATCAGCCGCTCCGGCAATCCGGCGTGCTTGGCGCATGTGTCCCACGGCACCGATTCTACTCGATCGTCTAGCATGTTCGACGGAGCAGCTGTCGATCTTAAGGCTGCTTTCCTGCACTCGACAACCGACAGCCGACGGGCTTCTCTCGGCCAACTGCAGCCATAGCTTCTGCTGCCTTGAGCTCGACGATCAGGATGCCGACGAAAACCTTGCTTCCGCAATCGTGCATAAACCACTGGACGCGCTTGGCTTTCAGCCTCCGTACTAAAAGTGCAAAGTACACAGCTTTGGAGAACGGGAGGCTGCGAGAGCATGAAACGCGCTCGTCAATCATGGGAGCGGTAAATAGGCACTCGGCTACAAGCCTGTGTTTACTTAGGCTTTTCGGCTTCCCGAAAAATAAGAGACAATACTCTCAAGTAAAACGCTGGCGGAGGGAAGGGCGCTGAAACACAACATTCTCCCGCAGGATCCCCTTTCTCTACGCTGCCGCACTGCATCGTTCGCGCTGTTCAGGCTAAGGGACAGAAAGCGGCCTGTCCGCACTGCGCCGACGGGGTGCTCAGCTGGTCTTGCCTGGGCGAAGCGGACAGCGACCGTCGTGCGCGGACCAGCAGCTCCGTTCCAATTCGCCGGATGCAAACGGCTGCGCCGCCGCCTCGGGCACGACTACAAGGTCGAGAACGCGGCCTGGTGGAACGATCGGCTCGACGACGTGGACCGGCTGGACATCGAAGCCTCTTCCGCCAAGCACGCGGTCGTCATGGGGACGGTATCGGTGCTGCGGCTGCGGCTCTGCGGCAAGCGCCCGCCACGAGCCGGCACTCGGCTCGGTGCCCAAGGCCAAGCTCAGGCCTACCCTGCGCCGTCCCTGTCGCGCTCCGCCATGCAAGACGACGCCTGAATGAGCACGCATCAAGCGGTGATCGCCAGACCCGCCGCTGTTCACGCCCTCAAGGCCAGAGCCTTTGCATGATCGCGATCCTCGCGCTCTCCAACGAGCGCGCCGTTACATGTTCGGCAACGCCACGGAAACGAAAGAAGGAGGCTTCGCATTAGCACACGTTACAGGGGGAATGTCATGAGCGCTCGAAGTCTTGCGGTCTTTGGAGTTGTTATCGTAGGGACGTTGACGGTGGGTCTGGGTTCGGCCGGTGCGGCTGACCTGTCTCGGCACCATCACTTGCATATCGGCAGCGACATCTACGCCGACGATCTCGCCTGTCCGACCCAGGAGCCGACTTTCTACAGGCCGCGGGTCGCAAACTATATCGAGCCGCTGTGCTACGCTGCTCGACCCTACGGCATCAGCGCGCATCTCTACGATCATCCCAGAGAGCTGGGCGGGTACAACTCGGCCGCTGGCTACTAACCCGGCTTGTCCACCTGGATACCGGATGCCGGCATGTGGGCGCCCTTTGAAGGGGAGCCGGTCCAAACGCGCACCTTCCAGACGTCGAGGTGCGTGAAGCGGTCGTAGAGGCCGATGCCGCCCTGCGCATAAAACGAGGCGGCCAGCGCCACCGCGCGCGGGTCGTAGCCGGGCGCTGCGAGATCGGCGGCATAGCCATAGAGGTGCATCGAGTTGCGCGCGGCGGTCTCGATGCGCGCGTTGTGCTGCGGCGTGCGGTAGCCGCTGAGCAGCACCAGCGGTACTGGGGCGCCATGCACCGCCGACATCGCCGCCTGGACACCGGCGACAAGGTCGAAGAGGCGCGGCTCGATCCAGACGGCATGGTCGGCATCGGTTCGGTCGCGCAGGAACCACGAGAGCTTCAGCACCTCGTCGTGGTGATAGCCATCATCGTCGCGGAAGCGCGTCATTACCTCTTCGCCGTCGGGACGGCGCAGCCACACGCTCTCGCGCCCAACCGGGTGCCGGGAGAAGGCCGCAAGCTCCAGCGCGTAGGCGCCGTCGCCGCCCGCCGCGAGTACGGCTCCGGTCAGGCTCCCCAGAAAGACACGTCGGCTGGCTCTCATGGCGCGGTCATCCGGATCGTCTAGCCTACTTGAACGCACTTTTGCGCGCCGCCTTGAACGAAGGCGACACGCGCAGCGTCACGACCTGCTCGCCGACGAAGGCGCGCTGGCCGTCGTCGGCGACACGCACCGCGCGCTTGCGATCGGCCACGACCGGCAGGCTCACGGCGCCCTGCCGCGCCAGCTCGTGGAAGCGCTCCATGCCGGCATAATCGCGCTCCAAACGATTGAGGTTGTCCTCGAACGTGTCGCGCGCTTCCTGGATGCCCTTGGTCATGCCTTGCTCGTAGGCGGCGTCGTAGCGGCTGCGCTCCTCGCCGCTGTTCGGAGCGAGCGCGGAGATCGCCGTCTGCGGATCGGCCGGCTCGACGAAGAGGTAGTCGCGCCAGTTTGGCGGTGTCAGCACCAGGCGCGCCGGACGCACGATCTGGTAGGCGCCGACGGTGAGATAGAGCACGCGATCGCCGGCGCGCTCTTCCACGTCGTGGACCTCCCCAATCACCGGCGGCACGAGATGCGCCCCGATCATCTGCCTGGTGAAGTCGAAGCGCGCGTCGAAGCGCGCCGCCGCGGTCGCCTCGATCGAGGCGGAGATGCGGTGCGCTTCGTCGATAAAACCTTGGCGGATGCCTTTGCCGCGTCCGATCTGCTCCAGGATCTGCGGCCGCAGCTGCTCGGTCTTGGGATCGATGCGCTCGTAGCGCTTGTAGAGCGGCGAATTGGCGTCCTGCATCACCTCGTAGCTGGCACCCTGCGCCGCGCTGGGATTGCTCTGCACATTGCCACCACCGCCGCCGCCGTTGCTACCACCGCCGTTGCCGCCACCTCCATTCCCACCGCCGCCGCCGCCACCGCCACCTTCCAGATTGGAGGGCAGTTGGGATTGACCCGGAACCGTCGGCTGTCCAGAGTTCTGCTGCGGGTTGGTGACACCCTGCGTGGAGGAATTGAAGCTCTGGTAGGGATAGGAGCCGGAGCCGTAAGGAGAGCCATAGCCGCTGCCGTAGATGGGAGGCGCGAACAGGCCGTTGCGGGTGACGATCGGCGGCGCCGACGTCGCGCCGACGATCGGATTGATCGCCTGGGCCATGACTTGCCCTGCGAACAGCGCCGAACCCGCGACGACGATGGCGCGTGCGGGGCCGGTCATCGAGCGGGATACGCGTACGCTTCGCACCTCAGATCCCTCGCCGTTCCAGCTGCTGCTTCACATAGGCGCCGGTGCTCGGCAGGGACGCCGCACCCACTCCTCCCCCGAGGTTGAGATTGCCCAGCCCACCACCGCCGAAGGTCCCCAAACCACCATTGAGGCTCGTGTCGAGCCCGTTGCCGTCTGACATGCAGCCGGAGAGCATGGTGCCGAGTGCCATGATCGCAACGAGTCTGATCAGCAACATGCTCGAAATCCCGCCGCTCTAAGCACCGGACAATACCCAAACGAGACTTCTTGGCTAGGTCTCGTCTATTGCGCATTTATGACAAATCCGCCGTCCTTCGATTTGTTGACACCTCGAAGGCGCCGCTGCCACAATACATTGGCTGGGTGGGTGGCCATTCTTGAGGGGGAACGGCTCGTGACATGGTCGATACGCGCGACGCGACGAGTTCCCTATCATCATGTTTTCATTGGCACTTCGACGGTCTCGAGCGAGCGCGTCTCGGCATCCGACGGCCTGCGGCCCGTCGATGTGTCTCGGTCGCCTGGTACCCTGCCGGCAGTGCTTCGAAGCTTAAGCGTTCGTTACTTCGTGGCCTGGTGCGTCCGCTCGGCAACAGTCGTTGCGGTGGTCGGTCTGGCCCTGGTCCCGACGGCTCGCGCACAGTCGCAGTTCGTGCCGAAGAAGCCTGCCGCCGGGCTCGGCCAGGGCGCGGCCAAGCCCGGTGCCCGCTCGCCGACGGGGGGCGCGGCACCGCCCGCGGCACGGCAGCTGACACCGGCCGAGATCGGTGCCCTGCAAACCATGATGACCGATCGTGCGATCAACTCGCAGCTCACGCCCGCCAATGCCGAGGCGATCCGCAACCGCATGATGGACACGCAGGGCGCCGCTCCGGTCCAGGGCACGCTCGATCGCGTGCAGCCGCGCCCGCGCTCGCTCGACGTTGATCCGCAGGTGCTGCTCTCGACGCCGGAGACGATCCAGCTGGCGCTCGGCGTGGTCACGCCGCTCACCTTCCTCGACTCCAACGGGCGCCCCTGGCCGGTGGAAGCCGTGGCCTTCGACCCGCGCATGTTCGCCCAGGATGGTGCCGGATGCGGCGCGCCGCCGCCCCAAGGCGCCGTTTCGGGGGCCGGCGAGCGGCCGTCCACCATCACCTTGATGCCGTGCCGCATCAACACCTGGGGCAACGTCTCCATCAAGCTCGAAGGCTACGCGCTGCCAGTGGTGCTGATGGCCAAGAGCGGCGGCAACGCGCCCGTCGACCTGCCGGTCACCCTGCACGTGCGCGGCCGTTCGCCCACCGCACCGATGCTCCCGGCGGAAGCCGCCGCCGCCTACACGCCACCGCCGATCCGTTACGCCTCGACCCACGGCCGCAGGGGCGGCGGCGGGATGTCGCCGGATCGTTTCCTCGACACCTTCGGCGCCGGTGCGCCGCCGGCCAGCGCGCAACGCGTCGACATCAATGATCCGGCCGTCTCCGGCTGGATCTTCAACGGCAAGCTGTACCTGCGCGGCGCCATCACGGTGATCAACCCGGCACAGGATGCGGTGGCCGAGAGCGTGGGCGGAATGAAGGTGTGGCGGTTCGACCACCCGGTGCCGCGAGTGCTGGTGATCGACGAGACGGGCGCCGAGCGCGACCTGTCGCTGAGCTTTTGAGGGGCGGGCGATGAACAAGATCATGGGTGGGCTCGGCGTCACGGCCCTGATGCTGACGAGCGCGATCGCCGCGAGGAGCGATCTGAGCTTCGGCCATCCCGCCAGCGCCGCGCCCGATCCGACGCGTTACGTAATGGCGCAGGCGGAGCCGGCGGCGCCGGATACCGCGCCCGGCGTCTCCTACCAGAGCGGTCCTGCGGCCGACCCTGCTGCGGCGTCCGCGCCGCCGATGCCGCAGAACCCTCTCATGCAGGACCCGGACGCGATGGCGCGCATCGACGCGCAGATAAATGCCCTGATGCAGGCGCCGCGCGGCGGCTTCGCCGTCACGTACTACGCCAAGCCGGTACCGCCGCCGCAGCCGCAGGGCGCGCCGGGGCAGCAGGTCGGCGCGATGCCACCGCCCTCGCCGCCGCCGGGCACGGTGGAGCGCGACCGCTCGGGGCGTCCGACCAAATACGTCGTCGCGCGCGCCGGCGATTCGACCTACGCGACGCTCGATCGCGCCTTCAACTCGGACGACCCGCAAGGGCCGGTCTTCGCGACGATCCGCGACGTGGACAATTCCGGCATCGAGGGGCCGCTCGACGGCGTCCGCCTCGTCGGCAAGCTGACGTATTCCTCGAGCCAGGGCGCCATCGAGTTCAAGAGCGCCTACCTGCCCGACGGCCGGCCGCTCGAGCTCAAGGCGCTGGCCGTGTCCGAGGACACCGCTCGCACCGGCATCGCCAAGGACGTCGACCAGCATCTGCTGCAGCGCTACGGCTCGCTGGTCTTCGCCAGCGTCGTGCAAGGGGCTGGGCAGGTCGGGCAGATCCTGCTGCAGAACAACCAGAGCGGCTCAGTCAATCCGCTGACCGGGGCTACGAGCTTCGGACAGAACGTCCAGCCTTATCAGGCGATCCTTGCCGGCGCCCTACCGGTCGGGCAGGCGCTGACCGCCGCGGCGGCGCAGAACTTCAACAAGCCGGCGACGATCACCGCGCCCGCCGGCACCGGCATCGGCATCGTGTTCCTCGATCCGGTGGTCCTGCCGCGCGACGTTCTCTTCGCGCACGCGGCGCGCTGAGCCGGCGGCGCGACGGGCATGGTGCTCGTGCTGAAGGCGCTCGACGGCGACGGGGCGGAGCGGCGGATCGAGCCGGGTGCGTCCTTCACGATGGGGCGCGGCGCGGACAATGACCTGGTGCTGGTCGACCCCGCCCGCGAGGTGTCCAAGACCCACTGCCGCATCGAGGGCGACGGCGGCAAGGGTTTCGTACTGATCGACCTCTCGATCAACGGCGTCTTCATCGAAGGGCAGGGCGAGGCGATGCGACCCGGCAGCCGGCACAGGCTGGCCTCCGGCGACCAGTTCAAGGTCGGGCCGCATCGTTTCGCCGTCGCCATCGCCGAACCCGGGGCGTCGGCGCCCGTCCTGCCTGATGCCGCGGCGGTACCGGCGAACGTGAGCAACATCCTCGACGGCACCTCGGAAGGGCCGGAGCAGCGCGCCGCGGCAAGCGGCTCCGGCGAAGCGGAGCGCTGGCTCGGCACTCTGCCGAAGGGCAGTGCCGACGAAACATTGCACGAGCCGATGGGCTGGGACGCGCCACCCTCGATCGGCGGCACGGCGCTGCCGTCCGACTTCGGCCAGCCGGCCGCGAGCGACTTCGCCAATCGTTCCGAGCACGTGCCGGCGGCCCAGAACGCGTTGCACGTCCCGCGGATGGCGGCGGCGTCGCAACTTCTGCCGATGGACTGGCTCGACGATGAGCCGAGCGCCCCCGCTTCGGCTGCGGCGCCGTCGACCGTCGTCCCGACCGGGCGCGGCAGCCCGAGCCTCTCCGGCGCGCCCCCGCCGCCGCGGCCATCCGCCGACCTGCGCCGGCCTTTCGCCGAGACCGGGCGCATCGATCCGGCCGCCATCGCCTCCGTCACCGACGAGCAGCTGATGCGGCGCTGCGGCGAGGCGCTGCGCGCGGTGTTGGATGGACTCGACACCGCCGAGGCGGCACAGGCCGTGGCCGAGCGCGACTGCGGGCTGCCGACGCCGGTCGACACCGGTCTTTGGGGCGACTTCTTCACCAACAACCGCGATCCGCTCGTGTCGCTGCTGGTCGAGGCCCAGCCCGGTCCGGCCCGGGCGCTGGGTCAACGCTTCGCCGCGCTCGCCGATCGCCAGCGCGCGCTCGGACGCGGGGTCGCCGAAGCGGCCGAGACCCTCGACGCGCGGATCTCGCCCGAGCCGATCGCCGCCGAGAGCCGGCACCGCTTCGCTGTGGGTCCACTCGCCGACGCGGCGGCGTGGAAGCGCTTCGTCGGCCTGCACGGGGAACTCGCGGCCATGCGCGACCGCGAGGCGCCGACGAACTTCCTCGTTCTCCTGCGGAAAAGTTTCGCCCGCGCGATGATCAAAAGAGCCTGACGCGCGTTACAAGGCAAAGCTTGCGTGCCTGTTGATTGAATTCCTTTGAGGTGTTTCGATGCTGGCCGAGAATAGGGTTGTCTGGTCCGAAGGGATGTTCCTTCGCGTACAACATTTCCAGCAGGCCGACCGCTGGACGGAGCGTTTCGTCCGCGGCATCACGCGGGAGCTGCTGGCCTATCCTTGGGGCCTCGCCGAGTTCGCCATCAATCGCGAACTGCTGGGCGTCGGCAAGTTCGCGCTCTCTTACGCGCGCGGCATCTTCTCCGACGGCACCCCTTTCGAGGCGCCGGGCGACACCGACCTGCCAGCACCACTCGAGCTGACCGAAGGGGTCCACGAGATCGTCGTCCATCTCGCGATCCCAGCGCGCCAACCCGGTCTCGCCGAAGTAGGCTCGCAGCGCCGCGAGGATCTCGGCACGCGCTACCGGCGTGCGGAATACGAGGCGCCCGACACGAACGCCGACAGCTTCATTCAGTCCGACCTCGAGGTCGCGCGGCTGCGCTTGTCTTACGCGCCCTCGAACGGACCCCTCGCCGGGCTCGAACGTATCCCCGTCGCACGTGTCACCGAAGTCCGCTCCGACCTCGCCGTGCTGCTCGACGACAAGTTCATCGCACCCGTGCTGAACTGCGCCGCCGAGCCGCCGCTGCTCGCGATGGTCGGCGAGCTTCAGGGCCTGGTGTCGCATCGCGCCGAGGCCATCGCCGCGCGGATCGCCGACCCGACGGTGCGCGGCACCGCCGAGATCGCCGACTTCCTGCTGCTGCAGGCGCTGAACCGCTACGATCCGCTGCTACGTCACGCCGCGTCGCAGGCCGGGCGCCTCCACCCCGAAGCGTTCTACACGATGTGCCTGGCGATGGCCGGCGAGCTCGCGACCTTCACCACCGACGCCAAGCGCGCCACCCGCTTCCCGGACTATCGACACGACGACCTCAAGGCGAGCTACGCCGCGGTGTTCGCCGACCTACGCGCGGCGCTCAGCGCGGTGCTTGAGCAGACCGCCGTGCCGATCGAGCTGCAGGAGCGTCGCCACGGCGTGCGGGTCGGCTCGATCCAGGATCGCGCGCTGCTGCTGCAGGCCGCCTTCGTGTTGGCGGTGCGTGCCAACATGCCGGTGGAGCAGCTGCGGCGGCAGCTGCCCAACCAGATCAAGATCGGCTCGGTCGAGCAGATCGCTCAGCTCGTCAACGTCGCCCTGCCGGGCGTGCCGGTGCGGCCACTCTCGGTGGCGCCTCGCCAGCTGCCCTACCGCGCCGGTACCGTCTATTTCGAGCTCGACACCACCGTGCCGCTGTGGCGAGAACTCGACGGTTCCGGCGCGGTGGCGCTGCACATCGCCGGCAACTTTCCGGACATCGAGATGGAACTCTGGGCCATCAAGGGGTGATCCATGTCGTCCTTCGACGCAGAATCCACCGTGATCAAGCCCGGCGGGGGCGCGACGCCGCAGGCCCCGCGGCTGCGGCTCAACGCGGAGGGCAACGGGCGCGACGCGCCGCCTCCGCCGGTCGAATCCTGGGACTCCAGTCCGCCGAAGCGCGAGCGTAACGAACGTACGCCTCGCGGCTTCCGCTCGCCTTCCGCGCCGGCGCCCCGCCTCGCCGTAGATCCATGGGATCGCGGCACCTTCGGAGGCAAGGGCGTCCCGTTGCTCGTCTCGGCGGCGTTGCCCCTGCTCAACCTCGCCGGGCGGCTCCGCGGCGTCAGCGAGCAGCCCAACCTCGAAGCCCTGCGCGTCAAGGTCATCCAAGCGGTCAAGCTGTTCGAGCAGCAGGCGCTCGGCGGCGGCGTGCCGCCTGACCGCGTGCGCGCCGCCCATTACGCACTCTGTGCCACGATCGACGACATCGTGCTGAACGCGCCGTGGGGCAACTACAGCGTCTGGGCGCGCCAGAGCATGGTCTCGACCTTCCACGGCGACGTCACCGGCGGCGAGCGCTTCTTCGACCTCCTCGCGCACCTGCACAAGGATCCGGGCACCAACCGCGACGTCCTGCTTCTCATGTACTACTGCCTGTCGATCGGCTTCGAAGGCCGCATGCGGATCCACAAGCAGGGCCATCTCGAGATCGGCCGCATCCGCGATGGGCTCTACCGCACGCTGCGCGGCGATCACGAGCGCGAGCTGTCGCCGCACTGGCGCGGCGTCGACGCGCGACACCGGCCGCTGTCGACGCCGCTGGTGCTGTGGACCGCCGCGGCCATCGCCGCGCTCGTCCTGGTCTCGCTTTATTTCGGTCTGTCTTCGGCGCTCGACCGGCGCTCCGACCAGACGCTGACGGCCTTGATCGAGGCGCCGCCGCACGATCTGCCGAGCGTCCTGCGCCTCGGCGTCAAGCCGCCGCTCGTCTTCAGCAACAGCGATGATTCGACCAGGATCCTCCGCAAGGAGCTCTCGCCCGAGATCGCGGAGGGGCTGTGCTCGGTCGACGATGCCGAAGGCGGCTCGAAGATCAAACTGAAGAACGAGGGGCTTTTCGATCTCGGTCGTGCCGACGTGAAGCCGAAATTCGCCGAGCTCATCGACAAGATCGGGCGCCTCCTGCACCGCAAGGCCGAGCAGATCGTCGTCGTCGGCTACACCGACAACACGCCGATCCACACCTCCCGTTTTCCGTCGAACTATTATCTGTCGGTGGGTCGCGCCGATGCCGTCGCGCAGCTGCTCGGCCACGATATCGATCCGCTCAAGATCCGCGCCGAGGGCCGCGGCGCCGCCGAGCCGGTCGCCACCAACGACACCTCTGAAGGGCGCGAGAAGAACCGGCGCACCGAGATCATCGTCCTCGACAAGAAGGGATCGTAGGCCATGATGATCCTCAATTGGATCTTCCAGATCCAGAGCTACCTCAACTCCTACAGCCGCTACATCCGCTACCGCTGGATGACGAGCCTGATCTTCGCGGCGGTGCTCGCGATTCTAATCTGGTTCTACGGGTCGCAGCTCTCGATCGGCACGTGGCATCCGTTCGCCACGGCTCGCACACGGCTCTTCGCCGTCGTGGCGATCGGCATCGGCTGGCTCGTCTACATCGGCATGAAGCTGTTCGGCGCGCGCCGCGCCGACCGCAAGCTGATCGACGCCGTCACCGACGACAAGGCCGATCCGCAGCGTGCCGCGGCCGAAGACGTCGCCGAGTTGCGCGGGCGGCTGCGGGATGCGCTGAAGACCCTTCGCAAGTCGCTCGGCCGCGGCTCGGTCTACCAGCTGCCTTGGTATCTGCTGATCGGCGCACCCGGCGCCGGCAAGACGACGGCGCTCGTCAATTCCGGGCTGCATTTCCCGCTCGCCAACGAGGGCGGTGGTGGCCCGCAGCCGATCCAGGGCGTGGCCGGCACGCGCCATTGCGACTGGTGGTTCACCAACGAGGCCGTGCTGATCGACACGGCCGGGCGCTACACCTCGCAGGACGGCGAGCAGGAGACCGACAAGGCCGGCTGGATCGGCTTCCTCAAGCTGCTGCAGAAGAACCGTCGTCGCCAGCCGCTCAACGGCGCGCTGGTGATCCTCGGCCTCGACGACATCATGAACGCCGATCCGGCCGAGCGCCTCAAGCAGGGCAGGGTGATCCGCAAGCGCCTGCGCGAACTCGACGAGACGTTCAAGCTGCGCGTGCCGGCCTACATCGTCCTGACCAAGGCGGACCGGCTCGCCGGCTTCAACGCCTATTTCGAGAATCTCGATCGCTCCACCCGGGAACAGGTCTGGGGCGTGACCCTGCCGCTGCCGGCCTCGGGCGTCGAGGGCGGCGACCTCGCCGACCGTTTCGGGCACGCGCTCGACGCGCTGGTCGAGCGCCTGAACGCGCTGATGCTCGACCGCCTGCAGAGCGAGCAGGACAGCGAGCGTCGCGCCGAGATCTTCGCCTTCCCGAGCCAGGTCGCGCTGATCGCAGAGCCACTCCACGAGATGCTGGGCGAGCTGGCCGCGGCCTCGCGCTTCGACCCGCCGCCGCGGATCCGCGGCATCTATCTCGCCTCCGCGCAGCAGGACCAGGCGCCACTCGATCTCGTGACCCGCGCCGCCGTCACCCATTTCGGCGTCGAGCTGCCGCGCCTCGCCGAGGCGACGATCGCCGGCAACAAGAGCTACTTCCTGGCACGGCTCCTCAAGGAGGTCGTGTTCGGCGAGGCGAGCCTGATCTCGACGGATCCGCTGCGCGAGCGCCGCAACCGCATCATCCGCTGGGCCGGTGCGGCCGCCGTCGGCGTCGTCACGCTGGTGGTCTGCGCGTCGTGGGGCGCCGACTTCCTGCGCCAGGAAAGCCAGCTCGCCTCGACCGAGGCGCGCGTCGCCGTCTACGCGCCGGACGCGCAGGCGATCAAGGTGAAGCAGGTCACCGACCGCGATTTCGCCGCCGTCGATCGCTTGCTGGACCAAGCGGCGGCGATCTCGGCGCCTTACGAAGGCTCGGAGAAGGCGCGCCGCCTCGGGCTGCCGACGCAATACGACAAGGTGCATTCCGGCTACGAGAACCTCTACACCCGAGCGCTCAACAGCTTCCTGCTGCCACGCCTGCTGATCCAGGTCGAGGCCGACATGAAGCCGAAGCCGGAGCTGGCGGCCTACGTCAACGACAACGTCCGCGTCTATCCGATGCTCGGCAGCCGCCTCGGGATGGACGAGGGCTTCGCCCGCAAGACGCTCGAGGAGGATCTGCAGCGCGCGTTGCCGGGCCAGGACAAGGCGCAGGTGCGCGCCTCGCTGATCAAGCACGTCGCCGCCCTGGTGGCGCGTCCGCTGGCGCCGATCACGCTGGACGACGGGCTCCTCAAGGAGGCGCTCGCCAACGAGCATTCGCGCGACCTCTTCAACAAGTGGATGGTCGAGGGCGGCCAGGTCTGCGCGGCGACGCTCGACGGCGGCTACCCCTTCGTCAAGGGGTCGCTGAAGGACGTCACCGCTGCCGAATTCGGCGCGCTGTTCGGGCCCAACGGCGCCTTCGACAGCTTCTACAAGAAGGAGCTCGCCAGCAAGGTGGACACGACCGGCTCGCCCTGGAAATGGAAGACCGGCGCGGGCGAGGGCAGCGGCAGCGACGATGGGCTGCGCGCCTTCGAGCTCGCCGATGCGATCCGCACCTCGTTCTTCAGCAGCGCCAACAACGCGCTGGGCTTCAGTTTCGACGTGACCCCGCTCTCGCTGAGCGGCCCCGCCATCGGCGTCACCTTGGCGAGCGATGGCCAGCAGGTCTCCTATTCCTCGGGCGTGCGCGACGCATCGCGGCCGATCGCTCTCACCTGGCCGGGCAACCTCGGCATCAAGGGCGCGGAGCTGAGCTTCCAGCCTCCCGGCAACATCGACGGCACGACCTTGAAGCGCGGATTGTGGGCGCTGTTTCGCGTCGTCGACGCCGGCACGGTGAAGGTGCTCGGTCCCGAGAGGCTGAACGTGTCCTTCGGCGCCGACGGTCGTGCGGCCTCCTTCGAGTTCCGGGTCGACATGCCGATCGACCCCTTCGACCTCGCCGCGCTGCGCCGCTTCCACTGTCCGAAGGCGCTCTGATGGCGCATGCTCCGCTAAGGCGTCCGCAGCCGGTGAAGAGCGAACAGGCCCGGCTACCCGGCTTCTTCGGCAAGCTGCCGACGCGCGGCGACTTCGTAGCGCGCCGCTGCGACGGCAAGGTCAGGACGCTGTTCGACGGCTGGCTCAGCGCCTCGCTGACCCACAGCCGCAAGGCGCTGGGCGAGACCTGGGCGGACTGCTACGCCCACGCGCCCTGCTGGCGCTTCATCCTGACGGGCGGCATCGCCGGCAACGAGCCCGTCGCCGGCATCATCATGCCGAGCCGCGACAACTACGGACGGCAGTTTCCCCTCGTCATCGCCACCGACGTGCCCGGCTGTGCCGCGCCGCTGACGCTTGTCCAGACAGCCGAAGCCTGGTTCGCCGCCGCCGAGCGCGCCGCCACGTCGGGCATCCACGAGGGTGCTGACTTCGATGCGTTCGACGGCCGCGTGGTGGCGCTGGGGCAGCCGGTGTTCACCAGCGATCGCGCCGCTCCCGCGCTGCACTTCGCCTACGGCGACGCGCTGGAGATGGCGCAGGGTCGGGCCGGCGCGCTCGAGGCCACGCTTGGGACCCGTCAGGACAACGTCACCTTGTGGTGGACCGCCGGCGGCGGCGGCGTCGCGCCCTCGATGCTGCACCACCAGGGCATGCCGCCGCCCGAGCGCTACGCCGCGCTTCTCGATGGCCGCTGGGAAGACTGGGGCTGGACCGAGACGC
Source organism: Beijerinckiaceae bacterium (assembly GCA_965198715.1). GTDB lineage: Bacteria > Pseudomonadota > Alphaproteobacteria > Rhizobiales > Beijerinckiaceae > RH-AL1. Next base: position 848,416 of record CBDAPV010000001.1, on the reverse strand, counting down.
TGGCGCGGGTTGCGGCCGAGCCCGAGCCGGTGCCGGTCCATCACGGCGGTCCGCTACAATCGGCGGCGCGCACCCACCGCGGCACGCGCCGCGCCAACAACCAGGATGCCACGCTGGAGCGGCCCGACCTCGGCCTGTGGGCAGTGGCCGACGGCGCGGGCGGCCACGACGCCGGATCCTACGCCAGCGCTCTGGTCATCGCCAAGCTCGCGGAGTTCCAGGTGCCGATGAGCTTCGGCAGCGCGCTGACCGAGATCGAGGAGCTGCTGGAAGAGGCCAACGATGCTTTGTGCGCCAAGGGCCGGCAGCTCGGACCCGAGCGCATCTGTGCCGCCGTCATCGTCACCCTGTTCGTGCACAAGGGCCAGTTCGCCGCGGTCTGGGCCGGTGACAGCCGCGCCTATCTGCGCCGTGAGGGGCGCCTGCACCGGCTCACGCGCGACCACGTCTCCGACGGCGGGCGCTACGTGACCCGCGCGATCGGCGCCGAAGCGGACCTCATCGTCGACGTCGCGCGCGGCGACGTGCGGCCGGGCGATCGCTTCATCCTCTGCAGCGACGGCCTCGTGAAGACCATCGGGGACCGGCTGCTGGAGGCGGCCGTCCGCCGCGGCAGCGCGGCCGAGGTCGCCGGCGAGCTCATCGACGACGCGCTGATCGCGGGCGCTGGCGACAACGTCACCGCGCTCGTCGTCGACGTGGTGGAGTGAGCCGGTGACCGCCGAGGCTCCCGGCACGGACGAGATCGCCGACGTCGGCCTGATCCAGACGCGGCTCGACGCGCTCGTCGGGGTTCTCGTCGCCGACGAGGCCGGCTCACCGCGGCCGGAGGCGGAGCTGCGCGCCTGCACCGACGGTGTCCGCGCCGCGCTCGACAGCCTCGCCTCGGGCGAGCCGGTGCCGGAGAATGCCTGCCCCGACGGCACGCTCGCGCCCGGCACCATCCTCGCCAACGCCTACGTCGTGCGCGCGCTGATCGGCACCGGCGGCATGGCCGAGGTGTATCAGGTCCGCCATCGCGACCTGCGCAGCGACTACGCGGTGAAGATCCTCAAGCCCGAGCGGGCGCGCGACCCGCTGATTTGCGATCTCTTCGCCGCCGAGGCCAAGGCCCTGCTCGCGCTGCGGCACGACGGCATCGTGCGCGCCTACGCGCTGCTGCGCCACGGCGACGGGCGACCGTTCCTCGTGCTCGACCTGGCGCGCGGGCCGACGCTCGCCGAGACGCTGCAAGGTGGCGCGCTGGAGCCGACGGACCTTCGCGCCGTGGGCTACAGGTTGTCGACGAGCCTGCATGCGCTCCACGCCAACGAGCTCGTGCACGGCGATCTCTCCGCCGAGAACGTCGTGCTCGTCGGCGGTCTCGAAGGCGCGGTGCTGCTCGATCTCGGGCTCGCACAGGCCAACGCGTCGCGTTCGATCTCGTTTGCCGGCAAATGGTCCATCGCGGCGCCCGAACAGGTCGAGGGCGGTCCGGCGACACCGGCCACCGACATGTACGCGCTCGGGCTCATCCTCGCCGCCGCCGCAACCGGGAAGCGCCTCGCGATGGGGCACGACCAAGAGAGCGCGCGAGCGGCGCGTCGGGCGTTGCCGCCGCTGACGCACCTGTCCAAGCCGCTCGCCGTGCTGGTCGGGCGCCTGCTCGATCCCGATCCAACCCTGCGACCGAGCGCCAACGACGTCGCGGCGCGCTTCAGGACGGGCGAGCCGGCCTGGAGCGACGCGTTGCGCGACGCCTTTGCCGACATGCGCGCGCTGAAGACGCTGCGTCGCTTGCGGCGTCAGCTCAGGCCGGGATCGAAGACTGCCTGATCGGCGTCCTTCAGCGCGGGCAGCTCGCGTAGCCAGCCGTTCCAGCCCAGCCTCGGAGCGGAAGCGCCGAGCTGGCTTTCCGGCACGTCCTCCTTGCGCAGGATCACCTGGACGTCGAAGTCGAGCCCCGGCTCCATGTAGAAGCGCACGAGCTCGGTGAGCCGGATCATCGCGGGCGAGCCCGGCGTCAGCCACTGGAAAGTGCCGTAATCGACCGGGCCGATCACGACGCGGAACGTGCTCGAGACGTCGAGCGTGCGCGCTCCAGCGACGGCATCTCTTCCCAACCGCGAGAACCCGCCGCCGAGACGCGTCTGCTCGTGCGGCTCGATCGGCAGCCAGCGCCGGCGCATAGGCTCCACCTTGACCTTCAGCCCGAACTGGTCCGCGAGGATCACCTCCAGCCCGGCGGCGGACCGCACCTCGCGGGCGAGAAGGCCGGCGTAGGGCAGCAGTCGCCAGTCGTCGGTCAGCAGACGGTTGCGCAGCGCAGGCAGACCCAGCCCCATGAGCGCGTAGATCGCGTCGGTGACCGCGTGCTGACCTTCGGCACCGTGACGCTTGACCAGGGAGGGGAGCCGGTACTTCTCGTGAGCGCCCACGAACAGGCCGACGATGCGATTGAGGAAGATGTCGAGGAAGCTGCGCAAGGCATGGCTGCGCCGCTTCTTCTCGCGCAGCGCGGTCTCCGTGTAGAAGGGCGGCAGCGGACCGAGCAGGCCGACCAGGCCGACGAAGGCGGTCTCCATCTCGGCGGTGCCGGCGCCGCGCTGCAGCGGCGTCGCCACGAAGCGGTTGGTGAGCGCGTGGCGTACCGGCAGCGGCTCCTCGGTGTCCGCGCCGGCTTGGACCAGCCGCAGCGCCTCGAACGGATCGAACTGGTCGATCTCGCGCGCCAGTCGATCGGCGAGCGTCTCGCTCCGGCGCTGCTGCGGTGCGTTCACACCAGCACCTTCTCGCCCGAGCGCGGCGGCCACGTCTTCAGCGGCCGCGACACGCCTTTCAACCGGATGGTGAGGCGGGTGAAGCTGTTCAGGTTCACGTAGAGGCCGAGGAAGCGGTCGAGGAGCTGGCCGAAGAGGAAGGCCACGCCCGGCTCGATGCGGCGGGTGTCCATCTCCACGACGATGTCGAGGCCGCGGGCGACCCCGCTGCCGGCCACGCGCGCCGTCGAGCGGCGGCTCTCGACCGACGAGATCGCGTCGACAAGGGCGCGGGTCTCGGGCGCGTCGCGATAATCGTAGAGCCGCATCATCTCGCGGAACGCCTCAGGTCCGCCGTCGCGGTCGAGGAGCGAGAGATGCCCGAGCTTCAGGTGGGACAGCAGGCGCCACAGCAGGCCCTCGTCGCTCGCCAGGCGCAAGGTGGGCGTGAACGCCGTCAGCGCGATGAAGCGGCTGGAGTCGCCGGAGTTGCGCGGCGTCGCCAGGATCGGCTGGCCGCCACCGTAAGGCAGCCGGGACACGAGATCGCGGTTGGTGCAGGTCGTCTCGGCGGTGAGGACGGAATCGGTGAAGGATTCCGCGTGCTCCGCGGCATCGACGATGGCGAGCCGCGCGTCGGTGCCGCCGTCGCCCTCGACTTCGAGCCGTCGGCGCAGCTGCCAGTGCAGCGTCAGGCCGTCCTGGCCGATCGGTCGCCCGAACAGCGGCGCGGCGACGCGGCCGAGGCCGGTGCGGTCGGCGATGGAGATGTAATCGATCGAGTAGACCTCGCGCGTGGCGTGCCTGCGCGTGTCCGGCACGATTGCGTATTCGCTCGTCGAGCGCGTCATCGTGATGGGTTCGGCCCGCTGCTCGAAGAGGTTGATGACCGGCGTGCAGTTCAAGGCGAAGGTGTCGGGCCCCAGGCCGCGTTCGAGATCGGGGACGTGGCGGCGAAGGTAGAAGAACACCTCGAGGCGGCTGCCGGCCTCGAGAAGGCTCTTGGCCCCAATTCTGGAGAGATCGAGGAACAGGAATTTCTGCGGATAGGCGAAGAACTCGGTCAGCAGGCGGAACGCCGGATGGCCGCGCGGTGCCGGCGGCAGCGCCGCGTCCTCGTCGTCGAAGCCGATGGCGCGCAGGGCGTCGGGTCCGACGAAGACGGCCTTGCCGTCCTCCGGGTGGTCGGCGAAGGCGATGCCGACGCAATCGTCGAGCAGCAGCTCGTAGAGCGCCACCGCCTGGCGCCAGGGCGCGCGCAGGTAGAACCGCAGCCGGTCGACGCCGAGGCTGGTGAACGTGTCGTCCTTCTCGGTGCATTCGAGCACCAGGCGCAGCGTGGCGGCGGCGTCCAGGCGCGGCGCCGGCGGTGCGACGAGCGGCTGGCCCGACATGGAGACATGCGTCACCCGGATCGGCCAGATCTCCACCGCCTGCGTGGTGCGGAAGCGGCACATGTCGCCCTCGATCGCCTCGCTCTCGACGATCGATCCCCGTGGCATGACGTGGTGGCCGGTGATCTCCGGGCCGAGTCGCACGGAGGTGATGCAGAGGCTCGGGATCGGCGCGAGGTAATGCGGGTAGAGGAACTCCAGCAGCGTCTCTGTCAGCTCGGGGAAGTCGTCGTCGAGCTTGAGGCGCAGGCGGGCGGCGACGAACGCGAAACTCTCGATCAGCCGCGCGACGTGCGGATCGTCGACGGCGTCTGGCGACAGCCGCAACCGTCCCGCGACCTTGGGGTAGCGGCCGGCGAAGCGCGCACCGAGAGCGCGAAGCGAATCGAGCTCCTCGTTGAAGAAGTTGAAGAGGCGCTCGGCCATCGCGGATCCGCTAGTCGACGCGAAACGAGCGGGTCGTCGGGTCGAGCGCCGACTCGAACACGACCGGCTCGGGCCCGTGCTCCAGCTTGGCGATCGCCTCGATGCGGATCGTCTGCCGGCGTTCGTGCGGCTCGCGCGCTTTCACCATCGTCACCGTGACGCTGGTGAAGCGAGGCTCGAAGGTGCGGATCGTCTTCTCCACGGCGGCCGCGAGTTCCTGGCGCTGCTCGAAGGTGGCGAGCGGCGCGCCCACGAAATCTTCCACGCCGTAGGACGTGATCGCCTCGGCGAGCAGGGCGGATTCCGCCGCCGGCGTCCGACACATGCGGCGCGTGTTGAGCAGGGCCTCGAGGTCGCGGCGAAAGCCGTTGCGGATCGCGATCATCTCCTGCGTCCGCGTCATCGGCGGGTCACGACTGACTTCCGGCATCTCGTCGATCAGCCGATCGAGCAGGGAGATCTGCAGGCGCATCAGGCAGCCGCCTTCGGCCGGGCGAGATGCTCGATCTCGAGCAGATTGCGGTCGCCCTCCCCGACGAGGACGACCTTCTGCCCGCGGCCGCGCACGATCCCGCCAGGAGCTTCGATCCAAGCGGTCTCCTTGGCGAGGCGCTGCACCTCCGTGCTGTCGGGATCCCAATATTGCGCGATCAGGAAGAACGTGGCCTCGCGGTCGTCGGCGAGGACGGTCTCGGCCTTGCGCCATAGGAGGTCGCGCGGCCGCTTGGCCGGGGCCAGGCGCATTTCGGTGATCTGCTCGGGCGCGATCCAAACGTAGCGACCATCGAGCGACAACGCCTCGAAGCCGTGCTGGTCGAGGTCGCACACGTCGCGCAACGCCTCGGGCGCGCCGCCATCGACGCACATGTCGGCCAACGGCACGTCCTCAAGACGAGCCCGCAGCGCCACCAGTTCGTCGCTCTCGCCGTCACGCGACAGCAAGGCCAAGCGCATCACGTCGCGCTGCCGAGACGTCGGCTCGCCGAGGAAGGTCGGCACCGCGCCGCTGACGTACCACGCGCGCCGCGCCTCGGTCGCACGGAGCAGCCATCGCATCTGAGAGATCGCCAGAAGCTCGGCCGGGGCTTGATCGGCGACGAGCTTGAGATGGGTGTCGGCCCGCTCGAACTCGCCTTCGAGCACCAGCAGCTCGGCGAGGAGGATCCGGTTGACCGCCGACGTCGGTTTGGCCTTCACGGCGGCACTGACCGCGGCCACCGCTTGACCGAGCCGTCCGGCCTGCAGCAACGGGGCGATTTCCTCGACACTGGCGAGCGATTCGGACATGGCGAGCCTCAGGTCTGCGACGCGGTGGAGACTTCCGCCACCAGCTGGAAGCTCGCGGAGACGTCGTCGAGCTGGAAATGCGGTTGCAGGCGCAGCACGCAGCCGAGCACGCCGGGACGGCCGGGCAATTCCCGCACCGACACCGAGGCGTCGCGCAGCGGAAACTTGGCCTTCAGCTCCGCCGAAGCGTCGTCGTTGCCGAGGCAATGACGGTGCAGCCAGCCGCCGATCATGGCCTCGATCGCGGACGCACCGCCGAGCGCGCCGACGCGGTCGCGCATCATGACCTTGAGGTAGTGCGCGAAGCGGGAGGCGCACAGCACGTACTGCAGCATGGCCGCTATTCGAGTGTTCTCGTCCGCGATCCGGCTCTGCGTGCGAGCCGGACGATGCAGTGACGGATTGGCGTTGAAGACGAGCCACGGAGTCGAGGGAGCACAGCCGACTGGCACGAGCCCGTGATCGGAGAATGCTCGCTCCTGGGCCGCCGTCAACCGGATCTCGACCGGCGGCTGCGCCGCCAGGCCAGGGCGATCGGTCTTGAAGGACATGGTCGGCAGGTCGGTGACGATGCCGCCGCCCTCCTGGTCCTGCGGGGCGCCGCGCAGGTCGGCGAACCAACCGGATTGCGCGTAAGCCCGGACGACGATCCGGGCGAAGGCGTAGACCGGGCTCCCCCACAGCAGCCCTGTGCCATCCGCCGAGATGCGCTCCTCGAACATGAACCCGTCGACGCGCTTGCGATCATAGGGCCGCAAGGGCAGCCGAGCCAGCACGCGAGGCGCCAGCAGCCCGAGGAAACGGGCATCTTCCAGCCCTCGGAGAGCTTGCCAACGCATGAAGTCGGCGCTTTGAAAGGCGTCGTTCATGTCGGGGAGGATGTCGAGATCGGAGAAGGCGTCGAGCTGCAGGAGTTCGGGCCTTGCCTCCATGAGGAAAGGCGAGAAGGCGGCGGCCGCGACGCTGGCGATCCCGCGGAGCGCCGCCACGTCATCGGTTCCGTGCTCCGGGTTGATGCCGTGGCCGACCCTGAAATCGCCGATGAGAATGCCGTAGGGCTCGCCGCCCGGCATGCCGAATTCGCTGTTGTAGACGATGTTGAAGAAATGGCTCTGATCGAATTCCGTGGCGCGGTCGAGATCCCGACAGACCTCTTTCCAAGACACGGAGATCACCTTGATCTTGACGTTGGCAACGCCATCGGTCGCCGTGACGAGATAGGCCAGCCCTCGCAACCGGGCCTCGAGTGCCTGGAACGAGGGGTGATGCATGATGGCGTTGACCTGACGCGTCAACGCGCGATCAAGTAGACTTATCAGGCGATCGACCTGCTCCCGATCTGTGTGCGGGCGCGAACCAGAATCGACGACCGGCTGGACGGCTAGAGCCGCTGGCGTGAAGACCGTCCCTTTGGAGATGTCGAGAGCGTCGAGCATCGTCCCGGCGCTCTCCCTGCCGTCAGGATTTCTGCGGAATGCGGGCGACCATGCGCAGCGAGGTGGTCAGTTCCTCCATCTGCAGCCAAGGGCGCATCCACGCGACGGCATTGTACGATCCGGGACGGCCGGGCACTTCCTGAACCTTCACCTTGGCCTCGCGCAAGGGGAAACGGGCCTTCATCTCCGGGCCGGCATCGTCGTTGGCGTTGACGTAGTTGGAAATCCAGCGGTTGAGCCACACCTCACAATCGGGAGCCTCCATGAAGGACCCGATCTTGTCGCGACCGATCACCTTGAGGTAGTGCGCGAAACGCGACGTCGCCATCATGTAAGGCAGCCGCGCGGAAATCGCCGCATTGGCTGTCGCTTCCGGCCGATCGTATTTCTCTGGCTTGTGGGACGTCTGCCCGCCGAAGAACACGGCATAGTCGGTGTTCTTGTAATGGCACAGCGGCAGGAAGCCGAGCTTGCCGAGTTCGGCATCGCGACGATCGGTGATGCCGACCTCCGTCGGGCATTTGAGATCGAGATCGCCGTCGTCGGACTGGAAAACGTGCAAGGGCAGGTCTTCCACCTTGCCGCCGCTCTCGGCGCCGCGAATCGCGGTCGCCCAGTTCGTCTTGGAAAACGCATCGGTGATGCGTGTGCCGAGCACGAAGGCCGCGTTCATCCAGCAATAATTCGAATGGTCCCGCATCTGAGCGCCGGAGGCCTCGTCAGGCAGGCTCTCCTCGTAGTCAAATTCGTCGACCGTGCGCGTCTCTTTACCGTAAGGAAGGCGGGCGAGCACGCGCGGCATTGTCATGGTGACGAAACGCGAGTCGGGGCTCTCTCGAAAACTGCGCCACTTCGCGCTCTCGACCGTATCGAAGATCTTTTCGAGGTCGCGAGGACGCGACAACTCGCGGAAATCCTCGAACCCGAACAGGTGCGGGCTTGCCGCGGTGATGAAAGGCGCGAAGGCAGCGGCGCTGACGCCCGCGACCCCCTGCAGGAGCTCGAGATCTTCGAAGGAGTTGTTGAATTCGTAATCGCCGACGAGGGCTCCGTAGGGCTCGCCGCCGGGCGTGCCGAATTCGTTCTCGTAAATCGCCTTGAACAAGGTCGATTGATCGAACTCGACCGATTTCGCGGTGTCTCTCCAAAGCTCGCGTTTGCTGACGTTCAGCACGCGTATCTTGAGATTGATGCTCGTTTCCGTGTTGAAGACGAGATGGCGAAGGCCGCGCCATGCTCCTTCGAGCTTGAGGAACTTCGGCTCGTGCATGATGGCGGCGAGCTGGCTGGAAATCTTCGCATCGAGGGCTTCGATCGCCCGGTTGATTGAAACCGACAGGTTGCGGTCGAACCGCACCGTCCCGTCGAGCGCTTGCTCGGTCAGATTTCGCAGAAGCATTTCGGTGCGGTCGGGCTCGGTCTGCTTGGTCGCGGCGATCGCGCTCTCGAGCAGGCTGGGCATCTCTTTGGTGGTGACGACGCTTTCGTGCACGGTCGCGGTGGTGGCAGCTGACATCATACGGCTCCCTTCGGCGGCTCGAGCTCACCGGCGAGCTTCTTCAACTGATCATTATCCTGAAGGATTCCCTCGAGGATCGACTCGAGGTCTTCCGAACGGTCGGCCTTGGCGAGCAGGTCGCGCAGCTTGTTGCGGGTGTCGAGAAGGCTCGCCAGGGCGGGAACCTGGGCAACGACGTTGGCCGGCTCGAAATCGGTCATCTTCTCGAACCTCAGGCTCACGCCAAGATCCGTGCCGTCGTTCGTCAGGACGTTGGGGACCTGCATCACCAGGCCGGGCGTCATGCGCGCCATGACGTCGTCGAAATTATCGCGGTCGATCTGAACAAACTTGCGGTCACGGAAAGGCTTCAAGGGAGCCGAGGGATCGCCGGAAAAGTCGCCGAGTACGCCGACGACGAACGGCAATTCCTTTTCGATCATCGCGCCTTCGGTTTCCACCTCGTACTTTATGTGGACCCTGGGTTTGCGCACCCGCTCGAGTTTGTCATGTATGCTGCTGGCCACTGAATTCCCCTGTAATGAATAGCTCAGCTTCCCCCGACAATGCACGAAAGCCGGATTGGTCGCCTCATTGATGAGTCTTACCATCGACCGAAGCGTGGATGCCGGCGGACTGCAGAAGGTGGCGGCGGTTCGCGGCGTCCGGCATCAGCTCCTCGAGAAGATCGAGGAAGGTCATCCGCCCGCGCGTGACCAGGGTCTCGAGCGCGTAGGACAACGGCGAATGCGGCTCCATGCGGCGAAAGAAATCGGCGATCCGCAGCAGCTCCGTGAAGGCTTCCTCGCGGGTGCCGATCTCGCGGGTGGCGAGCACGGTGGTCGGCGCCGAGCCGGTTGCCGGAGCCGCCGTCGCCTCGGCCGGCTCGGACGCGGCAGGGTCGGCCGTCGCCGGCGGCGCGGCAATTTCGATGGCGATGTCGGCACCGCCGATCAAGCTGCGATACGCGTCGAGCACCGCGTCGAGCGCGTTGCGGATGTTGGAAGAAGGCGGTGCGTCCGGCCCACACAACGTATCCAGCGACGCCGTCATGGCGATGAAAGCCTCGCGCGCCGTGCTTGCCTGGATCGCGCGGTCGCGGATCCCCGCCATCCCGGCCGCGGTACGGGCGTCGTTGAACTCGCGGGCGAGCGCGCCGTCCGGCTCCTTCTGTAAGCGCGACAGATGCCAAAGGGCGTTCGAGCCGAAGGTACCGCCCGGCAACAGGCAGACCATGCGGATGGGCTGGATGAGAGCACCGTCGCCGCCCATGCCGTTCAGCCCGGCGAGCGGCGACACGCGACCGGCGATGTCGTCCTCGTCGATCGAGTGCAACGGCCAGAAGGTTTCCGCCAGGCGCCGGACGAGCACGTAAGCGGAAGAAAGGCCGGCGAAACCCTCGAGTCGCAGGAGAGCCTCGATGAGCCAAGCGGCGACCTCGACGTCCTTCGAGCGATGCTGCAGCGCCTCGATCGCGAGAGCCCGCACGGTCTGCCATTCGAGCGGGACGGCCGGCGTCTCACCGGCGGCCTCGGTCGCACGCTCGATCGTCCGAGCCTGCGCCCGCGCGTCCTTCAGCTTGAAGTAGAGGGAATTGATTCCCGTCTCTTCCCTAAGGTCGACGCCGATCGGATCGTCCCCCGGTATCGGCCTCAGCAATGCATCGATGTCCAAAGGCATGCGTCGGGAAACCTCGACAATCTCAAACGCATGCCCAAAAAGCGTTGTGTCAACCGAACGCGAAACGCCGAGGAAAGCAAGTGAAATCTTGTTTCACGGTGGCGTAATAAATTCGACATGCGAACCATTCATTGTCTAACACGTTCTCTGAACCGCAGATGCACATCGAAGATGGGCATGACATTGACATGACGATCTTCGATCTTTCGGTACTCGTATCGCGCCTTGAGCCCGATCTTCGGACGGCTCTCACCAGCGCCATCGCGCGGGCTCTCACTCGGTCTCATGCCGTTGTCGAAGCTGGGCACTTCCTCGCCGAACTCGTCGATACGGCCGGTCTTCTCCAAGGGCCGCTGCGCGAACTCGATGTGCCCGTCGATCGCGTGGCGAGCGAGATCTCGGCTCGCCTCGACCGCATCCGTGGCGGCCACGAGGGATCGCCGAGCATCGGCAAGAGCCTCGTCGAATGGATTCAGGAGGCATGGATCACAGCGTCGATGGGCTATGGCCGCAACGAGATCGCGCCGGCCGATCTCCTCGTCGCGATCTATGCGCAAGGCTCTCTCAACCGGCTCATGCGCGACCTGGCCCCGTCACTCACCTTCAAGGAGAGCAGCGCGATCGCCATGGCCGAGCGCGTCAAGGCCGGCGCCGCCAGTCCGGTGGAGACGTCTGCTGGCGGGGCGGCGGGCAACGTGTCCTCGCCAGCCAAGGGCACCGAGGAACTCGATCGCTACACCATCGATCTCTCGGCGCAAGCGAGCGCCGGCAAGCTCGACCCGATCGTCGGGCGCGAGGCGGAGCTGCGACAGGTGCTCGACATCCTGATGCGGCGGCGTCAAAACAACCCGATCCTCACTGGCGAGGCCGGGGTCGGCAAAACCGCAGTCGTCGAAGCGCTCGCGATGCGCATCGCGGAAGACAAGGTGCCGGAGGCGCTGCGCGGCGTCTCGATCCGGGCGCTCGACCTAGGACTTCTACAGGCTGGCGCCGGGATCAAGGGCGAGTTCGAGCGGCGGCTGATCGGGGTCATCGCGGAAATCAAGGCATCGACGCGCCCGATCATCCTGTTCATCGACGAGGCGCACGTCATGATCGGCGCCGGCAACCAGGCCGGCGGCAGCGATGCCGCCAACCTGCTGAAGCCGGCGCTTGCCCGCGGCGAGCTGCGGACGATCGCTGCCACGACCTGGTCCGAGTACAAAAGACACATCGAGCGTGATCCGGCGCTCACCAGGCGCTTCCAGGTCGTGAAGGTGGAGGAGCCGCGAGCCGAAACAGCCGTGAGGATGCTGCGCGGCATCGTGCCGAGTCTCGAGCGCCATCACGACGTCCGCATCAAGGACGAGGCGCTCGTCGAGGCCGTCCGCCTCTCGGCCCGGCATCTGCCCGAACGACAGCTGCCCGACAAAGCCATCAGCGTCCTCGACACCGCAGCCGCGGGCGTCGCGATCAGCCGCAGCACGGAACCCGCGACGCTCGAGGATCTCGAGGCGGAGGCGCTGAATTTGGCTATCGAGCGCGACGCCATCAGGCGCGACGAGAGCCTCGACATGGAGGCGGAACTGGCGGCAGTCGATACGCGCAGCGCCGACGTCGACGCCCAGCTGGTCGAGGTGCGGACCCGGATCGGCCAGGAACGCCGTCTCGTCGACGAGCTCGATGCGGTATCGCGCCCCGCCGACGGCGAGGACGCGGAGGGACGGTTGCGGCGAGTCGAGCGTCGCACCGTGCTCGAAGGCAAGCTCGCGGCGCTTCAGGGCGAGACCCCGCTGATCCACCGCAGCGTCGATCGCGACGCTGTCGCCGCGGTGATCGCGCGCTGGACCGGCGTTCCGGCCGGGCGTCTCGTACGCGATTCGATCCGCACGGCGATGTCGTTGGAAAACCGCCTGCGCGAGCGCGTCGTCGGGCAGAACCAAGCGCTGGCGGTGATCGCGTCGGCGATGCGCTCGTCGGCGGCCAAGATGGCCGATCCGCGCAAGCCGCCGGGGGTCTTCCTGATGGTCGGCACGAGCGGTGTCGGCAAGACAGAAACGGCGCTCGCGCTCGCCGACCAGCTGTTCGGCGGTCCGGCCGCCCTCACGATCATTAACATGTCGGAGTTCAAGGAGGAGCACAAGGTATCCTCACTGGTCGGTTCGCCTCCAGGCTACGTCGGTTACGGCGAAGGCGGCGTGCTCACCGAGGCGGTGCGTCGGCGTCCTTACGGCTTGCTGTTGCTGGACGAGATCGAGAAAGCGCATGCCGGCGTGCAGGACGTCTTCTACCAGGTGTTCGACAAGGGCATGCTGCGCGACGGCGAGGGGCGCGACATCGAGTTCCTCAACACGACGATCATCCTGACCTCCAACGCCGGATCCGAGACGCTGGCGACGTTGGCTGCCGATCCCGAAACGATGCCGGAGGGCGACGCCCTCGTGGAAGCGCTTCAGCCGGAACTGGCCAAGCACTTCAAGCCGGCGTTTCTCGGGCGCGTGACCATCGTCCCTTATCTGCCCTTGTCCGAGGCGGTGCTGCTGGACATCGCCACGATCCAGATCGCGCGCATCGCCGAGCGTCTACGCGAGGCGCACAAGGCAGGCCTCGTGGTGAGCGACGAGGTCAAGCACGCCATCGTGTCGCGCTGCTTGGCGGGGTCGACTGGAGCCCGCGCCATCGAAGGCGTTCTGTCGCGAGAGATCCTTCCCCTGATCTCCGACCTCATCCTGACTCGTCAGCTCGAGAGCGCTCCGCTCGCGAACATGCGGGTCGACCTGAATCCGGAACGTGGATTCGTCGTCAGCGCAGTTGGCGCTGGCGTCGATGACGGATCAGATACATCGGCGAAGCGCCGCGCCGATGTCAGCTCGGACCAGAGCGGGGTCCACGCCGAAAGCGTCGACCTGGCGCACCTTTGATGACGAACAAGGAGAGCAACCTATGCCGATCTATTTCCAGATGGAAGGTATCCAAGGCGACGCGACCCAGGAGCAGCACGTCAAGTGGATGGACATCCAAACGATGCATTGGAATGTTTCGCGCAATGTGAACACGCTCGCTGGCGCTGCGGCCAACCGCGAAGCGTCCGAGCCGGCGGTGAGCGAGGTAACGCTTACGAAGGTCAGCGATTCGTCGACAACGAAGCTTTTTCAGGCTGCCTGCACAGGCAATTCAGGCGTCACCGCAACCATCGACATGGTCAGCACCAGCAATCCTGGCATCACCTACATCCAATACGTCCTGCATAACGCGATCGTCGCATCCTATACGGTAGGCTCATCCGGCGATCGGCCTACCGAATCTATCACGCTTAACTTTACACAGATGGACATAACCTACACACCAACTGATAGTACCAACACTGCGATGCCCATCATGCGCGCGTCCTTCAATGTCGCCACCGCAAAGACAAGCTAGTCGACCCTGCGGCTGCCGACGCAACCTTGTCTTGTTGATGTGGGAGTCGGCATCGGTGATGTACAAGGCGCTGAGTGCGGCTTCGCAGCGTGTTCAACGGCGCGAAACGGGTCTTGATCCGGCCCTTTCGCTCCACGCTCTTTATGCCGGGCGCCTGACTCAATATCGTCCTCGACGCGCTCTGCGCGTCGCCGTCAACGTTTAAATCGGAAGAGGTTTCGATGATCATTATCTTCAGTCAGGACCAGCAAGCCATCCGCGAGCTGGCTCGCAATCAAGCCAATGCTTTACAGGCGACGTTCGGGCAGCTTCGCGAAGCGTTTCAGCCGTCTCAACCGGTCGCCGTCAAAGAGCCAGTCTTCATCGTCGCGGATGAGGCCAAGCGCCTGATCAATTATCAGCCTGCCATCGGCGACAAGGACACCGAGGTGTACTGGACGGCCGAACAGGCGATGCGGCAGTTGGATACCGTTCTTCCGCCAAATTTCGCCGGAGACGTCTACGTTGCCGCTCGCCGGACGGCTACCCCCCGCTCCGACCTGGATTTCGCCCGTACCTTCCGCCAGCAGCTCGTCAGCACCCGCAGGAGTGCCGGCAAAGTCTACGGTCTAGCGAGCGAATCGCTCGGTCCGATCCCCAAGCCCGGTGACACACGGTGGCTTGAGGCCGTCTGAAGGTGCGCCGAGCCTGAGCTATCGGCAAATCATACTTTGAGCAAGCTGCTTGCTGCCTGCCGAGTGGTTCGTCGCGAAGATGGCCGCGACGCGGATCCTGCCTCTGCGCGGCGTGTAGCAATAGGGTAGACGACTCCTTATGGGCGCGAGAGCCTGGATGTCGGCGCCGAGGCAGCCGACGGGGCCGCAGGTGCGGCTGACGCGGGGACATGCTCCTTGGCTGCCGGCGGCTGCACCGCCTTCAGGATCTCGTCCGTGGCGAGGCCGAGAACGCCGCGATAGGCGGTCATCATCTCCTGGCGGTTCGAGCGGGTGGCGCCCTCGCCGAACGTGTAGTTCTGCAGCTCGCTGAGATTAGCCCGCGCGCGATAGACGTTGTTGTAGAAACCGATGATCCTGGTCGAGCGCTCCGGCGCGTAGCTCGACAGCAGACCGCCGCGCGAGGCCGTCTCCCAGGAGGCGGTCTCGAAATTGTTCACCGGCGTCTTGTCCTGCTGCAACGCCGCCTTCAAGCCCCTGGCGAAGTCGATGTTTGCCATGATCTCGGGTTCTAGGATGGCGTCGGCCGCCTTCTGCAGCGCCGCTCGGTCTTCCATCGACTTGACACGCGGGTAGAGCGCGCCGCCAACGACCACGGCAATGCCGCCGATGAGTATCAGGCCGATGAAGAAGCTACTGGGTAACATTGCTACCTCTTGCGCGGGACCGGCCTGCGCCTCGACCGATCCCGCTGCCCTGCTTTTTGTCCCGTCAGGTGCCGCGCCGGATCCATGCGGCGCTATCTACTCCAAGCCGTGCGGCAATGTCATCGCCGACGAATCTCCGTACGCCCAATCGCAAAGTCGCGAACCTCGCCGATGTCCCACCCAGCTTTCCGCAGCGGTCCGGCCTGGGCTGGTCGACGGCTTGATCGATCTTGGTACCTCGACGAAGATGAAGATCCGCGACAATTCGATGAAGCGACGGCTCAGCAGGCCGTCGCCGAACGTCGCGGTGGCGCGCCAATGTCCATTCTCCATTGCCACTGCCCACGGCGGCCAGTAAGCGGCAAGCGAATAGAACCTGCCGAAACACGCCAAAGGTGCGTCATTGACATGTCGCATACTCCAGGTATTTTTCTGAAATTCGGATTGGACCAGAGGCGTGAGCTCGTCGATTTGCTTGAAGGCCGGCTATGACCTCCGATCGCGTCGCCTACAGCCAGTCCGGCCGGATGATGGCGGTGGAGACGAAGCTCGGCCCTGACGTGCTGCTGCTGCATCACCTCGAGATCGACGAGCGGGTGAACGCGCTGTTCGAGATCCAGGCGGCGGTGAAGGCGCAGCGCGACGACCTCCAGGCCGGCGACCTCATCGGCTCGAGCGTGGATTTCCGGGTCAAGCTGAAGGACGGCGGCGAGCGCTGGTGGAACGGCTTCGTCACGCAGATGCACGAGGGCAGCCTCACGACGCGGGGCACGCGGTCCTACGCGATGACGGTGCGGCCTAGGCTGTGGTTGCTTTCGCAGCGCAGCGATTGCCGCATACATTTGTCGACTACGACAGAACAGATCATCGAAACGCTGCTCTCCGAGCATGGCATCACGGACTACAAGATCCGCATCACGCAAAAGCTCGTCTCGCGCGACTACAGCGTGCAGTGGAACGAGACCGACCTCGATTACCTGCGGCGTCGCCTCGAACAGGACGGTATCGCGTTCTGGGTCGATCAGGCCAAGGGCAAGCACACGCTGATCTTCGGCGACCATTACTCCTCCTACGACAGGGCGCCGGAGGAGGAGGTCCGCTACGCCGAGGGCTCGGCGGCGATGGACAACATCAACACCTGGAGACGGTCTTTCGCCTTCACGCCGGGCAAGCGTGCTGCGAAAGATTGGAATTGGCTTGCCATGCAGGCGCCGGGCTTCGACCAAACCAGCTTCGCCCAGGTGCCGGGCAACGCCGCCCACGAGCTCTACGAGTACCCCGGCCGCTTCGACGATTCAACGTCGGCCGAGCAGGCCACCAAGATGCGGATCCAGGCCACGGAGTCCGGCTTCGAGACGGTGGAGGCGGCGTCCACGGTGCGCACGCTCGGCCCGGGCCAGACCTTCACGCCCATCGACGTTGCCAAGCCCGACAACAAGTTCGCCAAGCAGGTGGTCACCGCGATCCGGCATGTGGCGACCGACCCGACCTACGAGACCGGCGGCGAGGTGCCCTCCTACGACAACACCTTCACCGTCATTCCGGCGACCACCATCGCCACCCCGCATCGCTACACGCGCCGTCCGCGCATCAACGGCCAGCAGATCGCGCTGATCGCGGGGCCGCAGGGCGAGGAGATCTTCACCAACCAGTATGGCCAGGTAAAGGTGTGGTTCCCCTGGGACCGCCGGGCCCGCAAGGACGGCACCGACACGATCTGGATCCGCGTGGGCCAGCCCTGGGCCGGCACGACGTGGGGCCATCAGGTCATTCCCAGATGTGGAATGGAGTGTTTGGTGAGCTACCAGGAAGGCGATCCCGACCGCCCCTTCATCATGGCGCTGGTGCCCGACCCGAGCAACCCCACCCCGTACCCGCTGCCCGACAACAAGACCAGAATGACCTTCCGCAGCAATTCCTACAAGTCGACAGGCTTCAACGAGATGACGTTCGAGGACAAGACGAGCGGGGAGAACATGTTCTTCCACGCGCAGAAGGACCACACCACCAAGATCGAGAACAACCAGACGAACTCGGTGGGCGCCAACCATTCCAACGTGGTCGGGCAGAACCAGGCGCTGACGGTGGGCGCCAACCAGACCCAGGAGGTCGGCGGCTCGGCCAACCTGACGGTCGGCGGCACCGGCGCCGGCGCCGCGGCGCTGATGGCGCCGCTGGCCGGCATGGCGGGATTGACAGCGGGAATGCTGAGCCAAGCGCTTGAGGCGGCTGGCGCGTCAAGTGGCGGCCAAACTCCGGCGTCGAGCAATTCGGCAGGCGCCGCCGGCGGTCTGGGATCGGTCGCCGCCGCGCTCGGCGGCCTCGCGAGCGGGTCCGGCGGTGGAGGTGTCGCCGGCGGGCTTCTCGGCGCGGCCATGGGCGCGGTCGGCGCCGCGGGGGGCGGCGCCGGCGGCATCACGTCCGCGGTGATCCCGCAGCTCGCCTCGTCCTTGATCGGCATGTTGAGCGGCGCCGGTCAACAAGCCCAGGGTCAGGTCGGCAACGGCCCGTCTCCGCGTACCGATGCGGGCACCGCTCTCTCGTCGGCGGGTTCGTCGCTGGCGCAGGCCGCCGGCGGTCTGTTCTCCATGGGCGGCGTGATGAACACCACGGTCGGCACGATGCGGACCGACTCGATCGGCATGGCGCATGCGATGCAGATCGGCACCAGCCAAGTGATCCACGTCGGCAAGACGTCGATGGAGTATGTCGGCAAGGCCAAGAAGATCACGATCGGCGAGGAGTTCATCATCCAGGTCGGCCAAGCGTCTCTGACGATGCGGAAGGATGGCAGCGTCATCATCCTCGGCACGAACTTCAACTTCACCGCGACCGGTCCCGTCCAGATCAACGGCGAGGTCGTCGACCTCAACAAGCCCGGCTCCTGACGGCTGCTTCGCCGTGACGTTTTTCAACGACACGCCCTTCGCCGCCGAGCTGTTCGAGCAGCTCGATCTGCGGGGTCGGACGAACGGGGTCGTCGCGGTCCGCGGGTCGTTTGTCGCTCGTCCCGATCGAAGGCTGGCGCCTGCCGACGTGCAGGCGCCTTTCGTTTGGGAGGACACCTACATTGGCGATCCCTTGAAGACGCCCCTCGTCGCTGTCGGCGATCTCGTGCCATTCAAGCCCGGCACCGACGTGACGTTTCTCGGATCCAGCTTCGCGCCCGGCGTCGAGGCCGCGCGCACATGGCTGTGCGGTCTCGATGTCGCCGGTCGTGCCGGAAAGGTCCTCCGTGTGACCGGCCCGCGCTCGTGGGTGCCGAAGTTGCGAAAGCGCTGGAGTCTCTTCTCCGATACGGCGAAGGATCCGATCTTCGAGGGCTGGAGCCTGAGTGACCCGGAGCCGGCTCGCGAGACGCCGGTCTGCTGGTCGCAGGCGTTCGGCGGATGCTACGCCGCCTCCAACGCCATCGACGCCGAGCTCGCGACGCATCCCGACAATTGGATCGGGGTCGGCTGGATCGACGAGGCACGCAGCCTCAAGACCGACCCGCTGCCCGCGCCGCGGATCGAGCAGCCGGATGATCCGATCACGGGCTGGAACCGCGAGGACCATGTCCCGCAGGGCCTCGCGCCGATCCCCCCGTTCTGGGAGGTGCGCAGCCGGCACGCCGGAACGATGGACGACGTCTGGCTTGCCGAGCGCCATCCGCTCTCGCCCGAAGACTTCGACTTCCGTTTCTGGCAGAGCGCCACGCCCGATTGCGTGACCGAACGCTGGCTCTCGGGCAGCGAGATCGTCACGCTGACGAACCTCCACCGCGAGCATCCGCTCATGCGCGTCGCTCTGCCGGGCGTCGAGCTGAAGGTGACGCTGGTCCGGCGCGGCCGTCCGGACGAGGTCGCTCCGGCCGTGCTCGACGGTGTGCATTTCGATTTTCGCGATGGATCTGACGCCGTCGCGCTGACGTGGCGCGCCAGTTTCCCCTGGCCCGACGGTGTCGGCGACGTCCACCTCAAGGGAGGCGCGCGTGGCTGAGGGCACGCCCGTTCCGGGCTATCTCACGATCACGCCCGGCGGGCCCGACACGCCCACCCTCGGTCCCGGCGGCAGCTCGACCGCGCAGAGCTATTTCGCGCAAAAGGCCAAGGAGGATGCGGCAACAGGCAGCCCTGCGCCCGCCACCGCCGATCCCGCGCCGCCGATCGGCCTGCGGGATTCCCACAAGGGCAAGATCATCGCGATCGCGCCAGACGTGAAATTCGTGGGCGCGCGGGGACAGAACCCGACGCCGTTCATCACCCGCGCCTATACCGACGACCAGCCCGAACACTATTCGCCCGACGTCCGCTACGAGGGCGACAGGGCGATGCGGTTCAACTCCGACGTGTCGAAGACCTACGGTGGTCAGCCCGGAACGGGCCGCGGCGTCAAGTCCGACACCTACATGGACCGGACGTTTCCGCAGACCCATTCGACCAACGTGCGCATCAACGGGTCGCCGGCGATGCGCAAGGGCGATCTGTTCGACCACAACGGCAGCAGTCCCGAAAACGCCAATACCGTCGCCAAGGCGCAGCACCCCGGGCCGGAGGACGCGAAAGCGGCGCCCAAGCCGAACTTCTGGACCAGGGTCTGGGGCGGCGCCCGCGTGGTCGGCGGCGTGATCGAGGGAGCGGGTGCGGCGGCGGTGTTCACCGGCGGCACGGCGGCCGATGCGACCGGGGTCGGCGCGGTCGTGGGCGTCCCCGCGCAGGTCGGCGCGGTGGCGGTGGGCGCCAACGCGGTGGACAATGTCCAGACCGGATTGCGGGAGCTCTGGTACGGCACGCCGCAGGAGACGCTGGGGCAGATGGGCGCGGGCGCGGTGGCCAAGGGGCTCGGCGCCTCGCAGGGCACGGTCGAGGCCACGAAAGAGGCGGTGGGCGCCGGCCAGGGGCTGATCGGCGGCGGCGGCGGCGCCGCCAGCGAGGCCTCGACGATCGGACGGGAGCTGTCCGAGGCGCAGCGGCTGGAGAAACTCGCCAAGGACGCCAAGGAAGCTCGGGAAGCGAAAAAGGCGGAGGAGGTTGCGGAGGACGGCTCCGGCGGCGTCAGGGTCGCGAAGAAGCGGTTCAAGAATCCTTGCAAAGATCTAGCTAAGGGTGACTCCAACGGCAAAGGCAAGTACCGAGGCGGGTCATGGGCAGGTACAAAAGGGGCCGGCGATAACTTTGAATCGAACCATGTTCCTGCGTGGAATGGCGGTGGGTCTGATACCGGCCTCAGTTATGGAGCTAGCCCAGCTGGAATGATGAACAAAGCCGAGCATCAGAATGAAGTAAGTTCTTCAGGACCGTCAACAGATGCGTTTGCTTGGCGCGGGGAAACACAAAACATGGTACAAAGCGGCAACTATCGTGACGCTGTTGCAAAAGACTACAATGACATGCGCCGCGTGGCCCAAGAGAGTGGCGACCCGCGTAAATACAATCAAATGATGAAGGAAATGTCAGAATATAGAAAGTGTCTCGAAAAACATGGACTTCTCCCAGGAAAGTAAGGTGAGATCATGGAATGGAAACTTAAACCGTATGAGTCGCTAGGGCCAATTGATTTAGGCATGCAGCCTGTTCAGATTGCAGAGGTACTCGGTCCAGCGACGCGACAAAGGAAACTCCCATCCGGGAAAATACGCGAGGGACGCGGTATAAATATGCCAAGTATCATATATAAAGATTTTCACGTGGTTGAAATAGAGTTATTCCCCGATGCCGGCGATGTATATTATGGCGACTTGCATTTTTTCGACAAGAACGTGGAGGCGGTCCGTAGAACCATCTTCGAGAAGGACTCTGATGTCTTTGAAGGCGCAGGTGGATTAGTTTTTTTCGGACTTGGCATATCAACGACACTGTTTCACCAAGTCGAAACACCTTCACTTGCTGCGTTTGCAAAAGGCAACTGGGATAATTTGATGCATCTTCTCAAGCCTTTCAGCGCGTCAAGCAGACTCGGCTTCTAAAGCTAAAAGGATAAGCAGACCCATTCGACCAACGTGCGCATCAACGGCTCGCCGGCGATGCGCAAGGGCGATCTGTTCGACCATAACGGCAGCAGTCCCGACACCGCCAATACCGTCGCCAAGGCGCAGCACCCCGGGCCGGAGGACGCGAAAGCGGCGTCCAAGCCGAACTTCTGGACCAGGGTCTGGGGCGGCGCCCGCGTGGTCGGCGGCGTCATCGAGGGAGCGGGTGCCGCGGCGGTGGCACCGCCAGCGAGGCCTCGACGATCGGACGGGAGCTGTCCGAGGCGCAGCGGCTGGAGAAACTCGCCAAGGACGCCAAGGAAGCTCGCGAAGGCGATGGCGTGTCCCTGCAGGGCGCTGATCACGTCCTCGCCCACCTCCGCGAAGCGGCCGTCGGTCTTGAAGCGGTGCCGCCAGCCGTGGTTCGGGTCGACGTCCCGCTCAGTAACTCCTAGCGAGCGCACCCAGGTGGCGAGCGCCTTGCCCGTGCTCTCCGACGGGAAGGTCTTGCGCACGACCTCGGCCGCCCGGGGATTGTGGAACAGGGGCTCTCCCATGGCGTGGGAGGACACGAATTCGATGAAGCCCGGCGCGAGCACCGGATGTCGAAGACGATCGCGGTCCGAACCTACTTCGGACTCAGGGATGAGCCGTTACCAAGCAAATCCATCGGCATGACGCGGAAGCGCTTGCCGCCCGGTGCGTCGCGCTGGCGATCGTCGTGGCGAACGACAGAGCCGCAGTGTCACTGGCAAACGAGCGTCCGCGAGTGTCTGCTCTCGCCCGTCCCCCCGCAGGTTGATTTTGAGGCCTCCGCGCAGGTTGATTTGACACCCCAAAGGGGGTTTTCCCCTCTGCGCGGAAAGTCACATCAACTCAAATCAACCTGCGCGCGGGGATGATTTGAGCGGTAAACATGGTTTGTCCTCCAATCAGGCGGTCCTAAACGGGCCAATTGACGTCTTAGGATGTCGATTACCCGCCAGTTCGCATCGCCAATTGAGTAGAGCGTGTCCTTGCGGCGATCAGCGAAAACCCGTGAAATATCTCGAAACGCGATTGGGAGCGGTCAATCGGCCGGAGCGGTCGGCGCCTGTCGGCATTTGGCGCTCGATTACCCAGGCGCTTGCATCGCTCGTTGAAACGAGCGTGTCTTTGCGGGCGTGAGCGAAGGCCCGTGAAATATCTCGAAACGCTATTGGGAGCGTTCAATTGGCTGCAGCCGCAATTGCCTACATCCGCGTGTCGACGGCTCGGCAAGGGCGCTCCGGCTTAGGCTTGGAAGCGCAGCATCGTGCCATTGCCGAGTTCTGCGAGCGCGAGGGTCTCGCCAAAACGGGCGAGTTCGTCGAGGTCGAAACCGGCAAGGGCGCGGATGCCTTGGAGCGCCGGCCGCAGCTCGCGGCGGCTCTGGCGGCTGCGAAGAAGGCCCGCTGCTCGATCGTCGTCGCCAAGCTCGATCGGCTCTCCCGCGACGTCGCCTTCATCGCCGGGCTGATGGCCTCGAGGGTGCCGTTCATCGCGGCGGAGCTGGGCTGCGACGCGGACCCGTTCATGCTGCACCTCTACGCCGCCTTGGCCGAGAAGGAGCGCCGGATGATCTCGGCTCGCACGAAGGATGCGCTGCGGGCCGCAAAGGCGCGCGGCGTGAAGCTCGGGCGACACGGCGCAGAGCACCTCTCGGTCCTGAACAAGGCGAAGGCGCTGGAGCATGCAAGGAGCCTGGCACCGCTGCTCGCCGGTATGAAGCTGCGCGGGCTGTCATCACGAGCGATCGCGGCCGAGCTGACGACGCTGGGCGTGGCGACGCCATCCGGCGGCCGGTGGCATCCGCAGACGGTCATGCGCGCCTTGAGCCGAGCCGAAGGCACAACGGCTTGAAAGACGTGAGCTGCTTACCAGCCTAAAGCCAAAAATTGAACACCGTCAGTAATTTAGCTCGATTGCCTTGACGTTCGGAGACGATGCGCGGTTGAGAGGCCGCTGGGTGGACGTTGCACCCGCAGACGGTCATGCGGGTTTGAAGCCGGCTCAAGGCGCAACGGCTTTAGGGCGCAATCTTCTTGCCGAAGTCCGTTGCCGAAAATTGAACGCCGTCAACAATTTAGCTCCTTTGCCCATGCTATTCGAGCCGATGCTGCGGCAGTGGGATCAACCGCACGGCTAGACGCTTGATCAGGTGCTTGCATCGCTGCTCGGAAAGAGCGTGTGTGAAGCAGCGTCGCGATCCTCGAGACCGCCGCGAGCAGGTTCCAGCCGCGGGCGCGCGACTGCGAACCTGCAGCCAGTGACCCGCCACTCGGCGGGGCGAGTTGCTGGAGATCCACGATGAAGCTCACCGACACCCAGACCGCTGCTCTCACCGCGGCTGCAGCACGCCCTGACGGCGCTATCCTGCCGCTGCCGGCGCATATCCGCGGCGGCGCCATCGGCAAGGTCTGCGACGCCCTGGTGGCCAAGGGCCTTGCCATCGACGTCGGCCTGCCAGGCAAGCAGACCCTCGTCATCGGTGACGAGGGTCGCCTGGCGCTCGGCCTCGAAATCAGGCCCTCGGCCTCAGCAGAGGCCAAGCCGAAGCAGGCCCGCGCCGGGACGAAGCAGGCACAGCTCGTCGCGATGCTCGAGGCGCCGGAAGGCGCCAGCGCCGCCGAGATCGTCGCCGCTTTCGGCTGGCAGCCCCACACGGTCCGCGGAGCGATCGCCGGCGCGCTCAAGAAGAGGCTTGGCTTGCAGATCGGGTCCGAGGCGATAGAGGGCCGCGGACGCGTCTACCGCATCGTGGCGTGATCGCGCGAAACTCGGGTGATGCCTCGATTTCAAGTCAGGTGCGCCGTCGGCGCAGTCATGCTCAGAAGGCCTTCACGCGGCTATGTGCTCTACGAGCGTTTACTTACGCTCCTCCAGGATCTGAACTTACGCGCGACGCAGCGCCAGTATCGTGTCCCGCAACCAACGTTGGCCGGGCACGGTATCGTTCGAGCTGTGCCAGATCATGGAGATCGACACGTCCGGCAGTTCAACGGGAGCCGGGCTGACGGTAAGGCCCATGCTCTCGCCGAAGAAGCGCGCGAGCCGTGAATGCATCGTGGCGATCACCGGGGCTTGGCGAACCACGAACGGCATGGCGTTGAAGCGAGGTGAGGTCAACGCGATGGTGCGGGTGCGCCCCACCTTAGCCAAGGCTTCGTCCACCACTCCGTGAGCGCTCTCGACGAGACTGGTGAGCAGGTGCGGCAGCCGCACGTAGTCGTCGAGCGAGATCGGCGGCGTCACGCCGACAAGCTCGGCGTTGAACACGCAGAGATAACTCTCCTTGTTGAGGATGCGACGCTTGTGGTGCGTCTGACCCTGATCAAACACACCAATCCCAAGATCGACGCGACCGCTATCGAGATCCTCGAGGATGCGATGCCGGTCCGTTGTGTGCAAAAGCAGCTTCACACCCGGCGCGACGCTCTGCAGGCGGGCGACAAGCTGCGGCATGAGCAGCACCTCCGTCGAGTCCGGAATGCCAAGAGAGAACGTGACGTCGGCCGTTGCGGGATCGAAAGTGGCTTGAGCCGCCGTCAGCTCTTGTATCTGCGCGAGTGCTGCCCGCATGGGGGCTAGCAGCGCCAGCGCGCGCGGCGTCGGTCGCATGCCGTCCGGGACGCGGGTCAACAGCTCGTCAGCGAAGGTGGTGCGAAGTCGCGACAGGGCGTGGCTCATCGCGGACTGACTAATGCCAATGACCAGCGCGGCGCGTGTGACGCTGCGCTCGCTCAGCAACGCGTCGAGCGCCACGAGCAGGTTGAGATCAAGCTTTGCCAGATGCACATGGTCGATACGCATTATGCATTCGATCTATTTGATTCATGAGGCATGCGACAGCAAATTGATCCCAACGAGCTGCCGGCCCTTCGGCTCTCGACATCAAGGATCTCACACAATGACAAAGATCGTTCTCACCCTTGCTCTCGCTTTCACCGCCTCGACAGCCTTCGCGGCGGAGCCGGGCGTCGGCTACGGCGGCAGCGTCGGTGCCCTCGCCCTGGAAACACGTGGCCTCGCGACCAACGCCAACGAGGTTCGCACGCAAGGCGGCTTCGCCACCGCTGGCGTTGTCCACTGGACCCAGGTGCCGGAGGCTCAGCAGAAGCTGAGCGCGGTTGCTTACTAAGCTAACAGCACGCTGGCATCTCCGTAGATGCCGGCAGCCGCAATCTCGCGTGCACCAAGCTCGCCTCAACGGACGTTTGGCATCAAGGCCACATCGCAAGCGACGATCTCCTGGGTCGAGGATGCTCACGAGGCGCGAGTCTCGAGACGCACCGGACTCGTCGGGGCAGCCTCACACCATCGTGGCGAAGCTCCATCAAGACGCTGTAGCAGCCGTGGACCGGGCCGAGGTCCGCGGCGAAGACCCAGCCCTGCGCTTCGTAGGCGGCGCGGTCGTCGTGTCGGACGTAGTGGAACCAGCGGATCTCGCCGCCACCGTCGTCAGGAAGCTCTCGCCCGTCGCCTCCAGGATCGCCGTCTTGCCCGTGAACGCCTGCCATCGGATCACCGCCACGTCGACGTAGGCCGGGTTCAGCTCGAGCGCGTGCACGCTTCGCCCCGTCATCTCGCCGGCGATGATCGTCGTGCCGGAGCCGACGAAGGGATCGTAGACGGCCTGCCCAGGCGACGAGTTGTTGGCGATCGGGCGCCGCATGCACTCCACCGGCTTCTGGGTGCCGTGTCCGAGCCCGCGGTCTTCGCGCGAGGGGATGGTCCACAGCGTCGATTGCGAGCGATCGCCCGCCCAGCCGCCGCGGGCGTTGCGGCGCACCGCATACCAGCACGGCTCGTGCTGCCAATGATAATCACCGCGGCTCAAGGCGAACCGATCCTTAGCCCAAATGATCTGCGAGCGCACCTCGAAGTCGCAGCTCTCGAGGCTGGCCTGGACGGTCGCGGCGAACTTGCCGGCGTGCCAGACGTAGGCGACGTCGCCGGGGAACAGCGCCCAGGCCGCACTCCAGTCCGCCTGGTCGTCGTTGGTGACCTTGCCGAGCTTGCCCGGGTTCAGGTTGACCCCGGCGCGGGCACGCCAGGACGGGTCATAACCGACGCCGTAAGGCGGATCGCAGACCAGGAGGGCCGGGGTGACACCGTTCAGCGCGCGAGCCACGTCCTCGGTGCTTGTGGCGTCGCCGCAGACCAGCCTGTGCCCGCCGAGGATCCAAACGTCGCCCAGACGGCTGACAGGGTCCGCCGGCGCCTCGGGCGCATCGTCGGGGTCGGTCAGCCCGGCCGAGCCCTCCATCGTCAGCGTAGCGATCTCGTCGAGCGAGAAGCCGGTCATGCCGAGGTCGAAGTCGAGCGCCTGCAGCTCGGTGAGTTCAATCCTGAGCAGCGCCTCGTCCCAACCGGCGTTCAAGGAGAGCTTGTTGTCGGCGATGACGTAGGCGCGCCGCTGAGCCTCGCTCCAGCCGCTCGCCACCATCACGGGGATCTCCGCCAGACCGAGCTGCTTCGCCGCCATGACGCGGGCGTGGCCGGCGATGAGGCCGCTGTCCTCGTCGACGAGAACCGGCACCGTCCAGCCCCACTGCTTGATCGACGCCGCGATCTGGTCGATCTGCTCGGCCGAGTGCGTGCGGCTGTTCCGGGCGTAGGGCACCAAGCTGGCCACGGCTCGGCGCTCGACGCGATCGGCCGGCCAAGCCGTTTCTTCGCTGGTTCTCATCATCGATCCTCGGTCGATTGCGTCGAAAGACGCGCCAGCACCGGCTGAAGCGCCGCGAGCTGCGCATCCGAGAGCCCGCTCACGTCGACCATCTGGATCGGTCCGCCGTTCGGACCCGTGATCTCGTGCACGGCCTTCTCCCGCCAACCCGCTCGGACCTTCAACCAGAAGATCGCCGCGCTCGTTGCCGCCGCTCCGTCTCCCTTCACCGCGCGATTGAACAAGCTCTGCGCGACGAGCGAGTTGGCCTTGGTCGCCGCGATGTCGAGCGTCTCGCCGTAATGCTTGACCAGCGTGCCGAGACAGATTCCCGCGACCTTGGCGATCTCGCCCCGAGGCACGCCGAAGCTCGCGAGCGCCTCGACCTGCTTGCGTGACGCGTCCGTCGGCTCGTGAAGCCTACCTTGGCCGCGGCGGTCCGTGCGATTGCCCGAGTTCCGACTCGGGCTGGGGCTGGCGTCCGACATGACAGGCTCAATGAAAGCGGTAGCCTGATTGTCTCATATCGGACGATCGGCCGAAAGCGTACGTAATTGCGCTACGCTGCGATCGTTTGCTCTCGTAGAGTTCCAACAGCTAACCTTAAAGGTGGCGTGATCAACACCGACAGCGTTTCGCTCCTTTGCGACGAAGACGGGACGGACGGGAACAGCTACTCTAAGTAGCTGTCCCTTCCGTCCGCCTCGCATCAGGGGACGGCAGCCGGAGGAAGACCGATCCAGTCGCTGCCATTGATCTCCCGGCAGATGACCAGGCCTTTGTTGCAGGCGGCTTGCAGAAGGCGGTTGAACGCCTTCCGTTTCGTGTCGGCAGCATCGCCAGCTCGAAGGCGGTAGAACTCCTCTCGCAGCTCGTCCCTGTGGACGGCCCGAACTGGCGGCTTGTCCGCCTCGAGCACTATGCTGCAACCAGCATGCTTCAGCGCCCTCTCGAGGGCTGCCTTCAGCTGCCGCCCGCCGCGTGTCCATTCCGATGAAGCCGATGCCGACGACTGCGCTTGCTCGGACCAATCGATGACGATCGTGGTCTCAACCCCATCATCGCCGATCTCGGCGACCCGCGGCGCGAACCGGATCTCGCCGCCGGTCGGACCGCCGCGCACCTTGCGGATCGCCATGCGGGGGTTGCTGATGGTACCCGCGGCATCGCGCTCGCCGAGAAGGGCCAGGACGGCATCGACGCTGTCTTCCTTCACACTCGAGTTGCGGGTCCCGCTGTCGACGTTCTTGCCGAAGTGATCGACCGCCAGCACGAGGCAGTCGAAGCGGAGCGACAGCGCCTTGAGCACGTCCATGACCCGCTGGTTCTCGGCGGTGTCGTTCGCATCCCTGAACCCGGCCGAGGACGAGAGCGTGTCGAAGACGACCAGCGCGAGGGGAAGGTTGAAGCATTCAAGCATCTTCCTCGCCGCTTCCGCCAGGATGATTTCGAGCTCGCCGAGTGCAGACGGAGCGGTGAGCTTGGTGCATTCCTCCACCCATGCGAAGGGCAGTGAGGACTCCAGATCGGGGCTGATCTTTTCTTGCACCATGGCGGTCAGCCGGATGCGCATCTCCGATTGGCCTTCGGCGGCGACGAAGAGCACGCCCCCTTGCCGCTCGACGTCGCGGCCGGCGAAGCTTCCCCTGCTGAGCACGGCGCCGGCGAGGTCCAGCACGACGAAGGTCTTGTAGGTGCCCCATCGGCCGCTCGCGAGCGCCGTGCCTACCTTCGGCAGGAGCTGGTCGACCAGCCACTCGCGCATCGGCCCGTCATCGTCCTCGCCGTGCCAGTGCAGCCGGCCGCGCTCACGTGGCTCGGAGGTGAGACCGGAGGACTGGTGAGACAGCAGCTCGCCTGCGTCCGCGATAACGCTCATCGGGCCGCCCCCTCGTGCGGCGCAGCCTGCCTGAGCCGCTGCTGCTCGTAGGCCTCGACGTCCTCGAGGCGGTAGGCGACCCTGCCGCCGATCTTAAGGTAGGCTGGACCCTCGTTGCGCCAACGCCAACGCTCGAGCGTGCGCGGGCTGATGGTCCAGCGGCGGGATAGTTCGTTCTGGTCGAGATGCCTGGGGCCATGCGGGAGATCCGCGCCGTCTTCGGACAAGTGCTGCTTAAGCTTTGGTGCTGCTGACATGATCTGCTCCTATCGGCGAATGACTTCGCTGGAGAGAGTAGATCACGCGTATAGATGCCTGTCTTCCCACTCACAGTGGGCTTCAGCGTGGGTTATACTGCAGAATTGGGCTGGGATGTGGGTGGGCTTAGGGTGGGATCATCGAGAGCCGAAGCCGCCTTACGGCAAACCGCTGCGATAGCGTCAGGCCGAATGTACCAGCCGGAGCCTGCGGTAGAAGCGCTGCTTACCCTGCGCAACGGAATGGTCGAGGAGGTTGAGACGATACGAGCCTCGGCCATCGGAGGCGATCAAGTTTCGCCAGTTCGGCTTGGCCTTGAAGAGATCGACGAGACGCGTCGACCTGGAGTCGGACTTCGCGAAGAGCTGCTTGCCGGTTCGCCACGGGCTCTTGGTCATGGCTGCCTCGTGCAGCTGGCGAACGATCTGCGCCTGTATCTTGCCGAGCAGGAAGCGCTCGCCGTGCAGGAGGACTTCGGCGTAGTCGCTACGCTGGACGAAGTCCTCGATGGCGCGCGACGGCGGCGGCGCGTCATCGAAGACGAGACCGTTGGCGACCTCGAAGCGATCGCGCTCGACGCGCGTGACGAGCAGTTCCGGTATGGTGACCCTCACAGCTGGGCAGCCATCGGCGACCTTGAGGTAACCCTCGGGCGTGCGGGGCTTGAAGCGGGCGATGCGATGCACGCTCCGGCCGAACACCGACCATAGATCAGGCGCGAGCACCGGCTGCGGTCCGAACAGCACGGTGTCCTGCTCCCGCACCTCGAGCATGGTCCCGTCCGGACCCGCTTCGATCCTCCCGAGCTCTGCCGACAGGGCGACCGTCATGACCGACACTTCCAACTCGCTGTTTCGAGCATAGTCGGCGATCTCCGACATCGGCACGCCCCAGCGCTCGGTCAGCTCCTTCAGGGTGAAGTATCGCTTCAGCGGAAACGGCATCGCGGCTCTCCGATCAGCCGAGCAGCTGGTAAGGGACAAGATCGTATCTGCGCAGGCGTACCCGCATGAACGACTCCGACACACCGAAAATGTCCGCGAGCTCGCCCACCAGCTCGTCGATCAACGGCGGAAGCGTGCGCGGGCAGACTACCGGCAGCTCGTCACAACGGCCGCTTTCGATCATCGGGATCTCGAGTGCTGCGGCGCGCTTGTGCATGTGTCGATGCAGCAGGCCTCGGGGTACCAGGAAGGCACCCATGAACTCATTGGCGCGCCACTCCACCCAGTTTATCTCCGCGGCAGCGACGCGGTCGGGCGTCTCCGTCAGATCGTACCGGCTCGCCGGCCTACTTGTCGTGTTCTGCGCGCTCTGGATCCAAGCAGGCGAGTCGAAGATCGCGTGACCCAGCTCGTGGGCGGCGGTGCTGCGGCCGAGCTCTTCGCGCTCGCCGATGACAGCGCTGTCGATCGAGATCGTCGCACCCACTGGCCAGGCTGGATCGTGTTCGACCGCGCCGATGGAAGGCTGACCGTCTTCGCTCGCGATAGACCGATCGAATTGCCAGCGTAGTTCGAAGGCGAGGCCGTTGACCTGCAAGCGCGCACATCTTGCCGACAGGAGCGCGAGTTCGACCTTCGGCCTGGGCCCGCGGCAGAGCTGACGCCGAGCCTCCTCGGCGACCGCCCAGATCTCCTCGCGGCGCAGTCGCTTCGGCTCCAGCGATGGGCGCATATGCGGGTAGGACAGGACGAGCGTAGGCGATCTCGGCTCATCGGCCGGAGCGCGCTGCTGCCCGTGTACAAAGGCGCCTGAACTCATGGCGACCGTCTCCTGAACCTGTTTCTCGTCATCTTTGATGTTCGTCATATGTTCTAAGTTCTGCGCAGGTGTCGAGTCCTTTCGATTCGCTCTTCGGTCGGTCGGACTGCCGTCTCTTGCCTCTCTGGCAAATCGCCGAATGCGCTACGATTCACTCGCCTGCTTTCCTTCCCGATCCGCAGGCTCAAGCCTCAGAATCCGCTATCTTTTCCGGTTGGGGGAAGGCATCAACTTCGTATGGTTGCAAGTACGCGTTGTTTGCCTCCCGACGAACGCCTCTCCGCCCTGTGCGAGATTCTTGCAGTCGGCCTGGTCCGCCTCCACCACCGCCAGTCAAGGGCTTTATCTCCACCGCGGGGAGACAGTTGTCTCGACTTGCCGCTGCAGCAGAGCGGTCATGCCGAACCGAAGTGCACGGGTGAGGCGAGGACATGAGTGCGATAGTGCTGGCGCAGCTGGCGGCGCTGAAGACGACATCGACCGCGGACCTGAAAGCGCTCTGGCGCAAACTGAACGAGACCGAGCCGCCGCTCTATAACAGGCGCTTCCTGGAAAGCCGGCTGGCTTATCGCATTCAGGAGCTGGCCTACGGCGGGTTGAAACCGGGCATTGCCAGGAAGCTCGAGGCGCTGGGCGAGCAGATCGACGGGCGACGCTCGGGCAAGCGCAAGCCGCGCACCGACGCCAAGCCGATCGCCGGCACGCGGCTCGTGCGCGAGTGGCAGGGCAAGGTGCAGACGGTTACCGTGCTGGCCGAGGGCTACGAGTGGCAGGGGCGGCCGTATCAGTCGCTCTCAGCCGTCGCCCGGGCGATCACCGGCACCCGTTGGAACGGCTGGATCTTCTTCGGCTTGAAAAATCAACAGCGAGCTGCCGCATGAAGGCCCGGCAAGACGCTCCCCTGGCGCCGCCAGCGCCCCGCAAGCTGCGCTGCGCCGTCTATACTCGGAAGAGCAGCGAGGAGGGCCTTGAGCAGGCCTTCAACAGCCTCGACGCTCAGCGCGAAGCCTGCGAGGCGTACGTCCTCAGCCAGCGCGCAGAGGGCTGGCTCCTCGTGCCAGATCGCTACGACGATGGCGGTGTCTCCGGCGGCACGCTCGAGCGCCCTGCTCTGCGGCGCCTCCTTGCCGACATCGAAGCCGGCAAGATCGACGTCGTGGTAGTCTACAAGATCGATCGTCTTAGCCGCGCGCTGATGGACTTCGCCAGGCTCGTCGAGGTGTTCGACCGGCATGCCGTGACCTTCGTCTCCGTGACCCAGGCCTTCAACACCACGACGTCGATGGGCAGGCTCACCTTGAATGTTTTGCTCTCCTTTGCGCAGTTCGAGCGCGAGGTCATCGGAGAGCGCATTCGGGACAAGTTCGCCGCCTCGCGCCGCAAGGGCATGTGGATGGGCGGCACCGTGCCGTTCGGCTACGTCGTGCGCGATCGCAAGCTCGTCATCCAGGAACAGCAGGCAGCGACGGTGCGCATGATCTTCGAGCGTTACGCCAAGGTCGGCTCGGCCACTACGCTGGCTCAGGCATTGGCGAGGGAAGGCGTGCTGACGCCCCGCGGCAAGCCGATCGACAAAGGCTTCCTCTACAAGCTGCTCACCAATCGGGTCTACGTCGGCGAGGCGGTGCACAAGGGCACGGCGTACCCTGGCGAGCACCATCCTATTGTCACACGGGCGCTCTGGAACAAGGTGCACGCCATCCTGCAGGAGAGCCCGCGCAAGCGCGCTGCCGACACGCGGACCTCGGCGCCGGCCCTGCTGAAGGGGCTGATCTTCGGCCCGACCGGCTGCGCCATGTCACCGACCCACACCCGCAAGGGCGGACGGCTCTACCGCTACTACGTCAGCCAGGCCGTGCTGAAGCAGGGACGGGATGCCTGCCCGGTGGGGCGGCTGCCGGCGGCGGAGATCGAGGCCGCGGTGATCGACCAGGTGCGCGGCCTGCTGCGCGCACCGGAGATCGTGGTCGGTACCTGGCGGGCGTCGAAGACGAAGATCGACGGTCTGAGCGAGGATCAGGTGCGGCGAGCCTTGCAGGATCTCGATCCGCTTTGGGACGAGCTATTCCCGGCCGAGCAGGCGCGCATCGTCCAGCTGCTGGTCGAGCGCATCGACGTCGGCACACAAGGCTTCGATCTGCGCCTGCGGGTGGACGGGCTCGCGCACCTGGCGCGGGATCTCTCGGGAAGCGCCACTGACGCACGGAAGGCAGCATGAGCGAGGCAGCGCAGACCCTGACCGTGCGGGTGCCATTCGTCATCCGTAAGCGGGGCGGCCGCAAGCTCGCCATCGCCGCCGACGGCAACACGCTGGCTCCGCCGCGGCCGCGCATCGACAGCACGCTCGTCAAGGCGCTTGCGCGCGCTCACAGGTGGAACAGGCTGCTGGAGAGCGGACGCTACGGCTCGGCCGCAGAGCTTGCGGCCGCCGAGAAGATCAACCCGTCCTACGTCAGCCGGATCCTGCGGCTCACCTTGCTGGCACCAGACATCGTCGAGGCGATCATTGAGGGACGACAGGCGGACGGCGTTGAGGCGGCTTTGCTACTGCGGCCGTTTTCCATAGGCTGGGACGAACAGCGCGGAAGTCTCCGCGCCCTTCTGAACCGACATTAAAGGTCGAGATGTCAGTACGCCCGTGGCAACTTCCTGCCGCGGAACGCAACGATGAAGCTCCATGAGGCGGCCACTGCTTTTCTCGCACATTGCGAAAGAGAGAGGCAGCTATCGAGTAATTCGATCGCGGCTTACCAGCAGGATTTGGCGGAGTTCCGAAGATACTTCGGGATCGTTGATATCGAAGACGTCTCCGGATCTCAGCTAGTCCTCTTTGCGCAGTTTCTACAACAGACGCGCGGCCTCGCTCCGGCGACCGTCAAAAGGCGCTTGGCATGCCTAAAATCGATGTTCCGATGGCTTCTAAGGCACTCGGTCCTTGCCTCAGACCCGTTTGCTAGCGTCGACGTCAGGATCCGTATTCCAGATCGATTGCCTAGGTGCCTTCCAAACTCCGAGATGGCGAGGTTGGCGGATGCAGCTGAGATCGAAGGTGATCTCGTTCGTCTCGCCACTCTCCTCCTTTTTGCGACTGGTCTTAGGGTCAGTGAACTGACAGGCCTTCGGCTCTCTGACATTGATCTATCGACGGGTTCGCTCCGCGTGAATGGCAAAGGATCGAGGGAACGTTTTGTCTATGTCACCAATGAGCGCGTCTGCCGCCTTCTCGCTACCTATGTCGAAGCTCGGCGCTTGCTGCCGTTGGATCACGACAATCTACTCCTTTGCGGCCGAGGGCACCCTGCAACTCCTGCCGCCCTCCGCCTTCGCCTTCGACGATTGTCCACCCGCGCAGGTCTCGAGCGCCGTGTCACGCCGCACATGCTGCGGCACACCGCGGCGACATCGTTGTTAGAAGCTGGCGTTGATATGCGCTTCGTTCAAAGGCTGCTCGGGCACCGAAGTATCGCAACCACACAGATCTACACGCACGTTTCCGACGCAGCTCTAAGAGCTGCTGTTGCCAAGGCGGATACGATAGATCGGCTTCGAGCCGCTTGAAGTGCGAGCGATTACATAACTCCGAATTATGGCTACGGACCCGAGCTATGTCGCGAAGATCCGCGACAAGTACAACGGGATCAATGACGTTTGGGCAGGCGCCGACGCCTGGCACGCGTGGAGCCGTCGGCAGATCGAGGCCGAACTCGCTATTGTCGCGCAGGAATATAGATCGCGTATGGGGGATGGCGGCCTCGTCGTCGATGTCGGCAGCGCTGGCGATTCTTACCTCGGACCCAACGTCGCGACGATCGACGTTGACATCGCCGAGAGAGGCCTCAAGTACCGACCGTTGCCGGTGTGCTGTAGCGCCGAGACGCTTGCCATACGCGCGGCGGTCGCCGACCTCGTTGTATGCGTCGGCCCCGTCGTTAACTATTGCTCGCTTGAGGAGGTCGTCGAGGAGGCCGCCAGGATCGCCCGGCCCGGCGGCGACTACGTCCTCCACGTTGAACTCAGCAACAGCCTCGAATTCGCTGGAAGTCCGTCTTGGCGGCAGGACGTCGCCTTCGTGCGCAGCTTCTACCGTGGCGCGGAGGACTACTGGGTCTATTCCGACCGCTTCGCGCGACGGATCCTGGCGCGGAGCGGCTTCTCGGCGCGCAGGACGCGCTACTTTCACCTCGCCTCGAGCATCGTGCTACGAATCACGAGGAATGCGGATCTCGCGAGCCGCTTCGGGAGACTGGACCGTTACGTTTCCCGGCTGCCGCTGTCGGCAGCTTGGGCGGACTGGGCAATTTACGTGTGCCGCCGGGCAGCTTGATGAGCGCCCGGTCAAAGACGAGCTCGGCCTTCCCGCGCGCCAAGAGCTCGATGCCGGCGTAGATGCCGAGCGCGACGACGAGGAGAAGCGCGACCTGCGCGGCGTCGATCCTTAGCGTCAGGGCCGCGCCCATCGTCACCGCCACCATAGCGGTGTACCCGGCGAGATGGCGCAAGGACATCGTCCGGGACGTCGCGCCGGTGGAGTCGATCGCGCCGGGAAGAAGGCCGTCCTCCTCGGCTCCGTTCACCGGCACCTCCTCGGGAAGGCTCTTGCGGAACCTTTCCTGCAGCTTCTCTAGGTCTCGCTGGTAGGCGGCGGTCCGTTCCCCCAGAAAGGTACGGCACCAAGGCAGGTAATGCGCGAAGAGCACGCCCTCGTGGATCGCTACGAGGTCGCGCCGGTGCATGCGGTGGATTCGCTCCGGACCCCGTAGCATGAGGACGCCGGGATGCCCGTCGGGGCGCCCCGGCTCAAGATCGGCGATCCTGTAGTCGGCATGCACCTCGCAGAAGCCGATATGGCCGAGTAGGCGCACGAGCGCCGGGCCGCCCGTCTGCGCGCCGCCGTACGCGTTGCCCTTCTCGACCTCAACGACGGTGAAATCGAACTCGAGGCGCAGCTTGTCTATCGCCTCCCGCAGCAACTGCGCGAAGGCGTAAAACGCGTTCTCGCCCCGGCAGTGGCGATCCACCACGAGATGGTCGACGACGAGGAGGCGCCGGGAAGGGTAATGCCCAAACATCGCGAAGCCGACCGGCGTCTTCGACCGCATCAGCGCCGCGAAGAAGAAGGCGCTCCCGTCCTCGCCGAGAGGCGATGCGACCTTGACGCGGATCTGATTGCTTCGGGTGATCAGCAGCGGCGAGGTGTTATCCCTGTAGATTCGCAAGGCCTCGTCGAGAATGTCCGACGACGAATCGCCCGGTTCGAACAGGCACAGTGAGAAGGGCGAGCCGAACGAACGCATAATTCGGAGTTATCCTTCGTTCGCGCACCGGGCATCACTCGGCGGAGGCGTAGTGACGTCAGTACTCGACTGTAAGCTGTGGATGCCTCGCTTTGCCATATCGGAGTTGTGCAAGGGTCCACATATGAGAACGGCAACGAAACAACGCGCGCGTCCACGGCTCCGCGGCAAAGCTTTTTGCACGAGAGGACCGGCATCACGCAACCGCACTTTCGTTCAGCAAGCGAATGGTCTGCCGGATACGTGCGCTTCGCTCATTGCCAAAAATCGGCTCGGGCCCAGTGGGCGCAATGTCGATGAAAGGCGCTTCGTAGAGAAGACTCTCGTCCATCGCGCCTTGGTGTGTCAGGTGCTCGATAATCATTTCGACAAAGGTGATCTGGGTTGCAGAAGCCGTTCCAGCAGATAAAAATTCGGCAAATGCCTCACTGACTGCAGTCCGATCGAGCCCGATTAACGAGCGCACAAATCGGCCCAAGCCCGCACTAGTTGAACGCGCCCTCTCGATATCCTCCGGCATACCAACGCCTGCATCGAGCAGCATCTTCTCCAGCTCGGCGAGGTCCGTTTGGGTCAGCGGTCTTCCGTGCCGCAGTTTGTGCAGGACGATATGGTCTTCGTGCGCCAGCAGAAAGGTGCGCGCCTTCTTCCTAAAATTCGCGAAGTCGGCCTTGCCGAACTTGCCCGAGAGGTCCTGCTCGGTACCCTCGCCGATCTCGTCGTCGAAGGTGCTGAAAAGCAGCGAGCGACGCTCTTTTTGGATGTGCTGCACGAGATCGCGCAGGCGCAGCCTCACCAGCTCCAGGATCGGGACGGTGATGCCTTCCCACCATTGGTCGGTCTGGATCTCCTCGATGAGTTCGGCGCGCTGCGCGACGGCGGGAATACCGGTCTGCTCTTCCAGCCCGGAGGCGATCTCGCGAAGCTGCTTCTTCAGCGCGTCGAAGCGCCGTGACCCCTTCAGCAGCTCGAGCTCCAGGGAGAACATGAGAAGGTCGAAGCGTTTGGCCTCCTCAAGGCCGAGGTTGGTGTCGGAGCGCAGTGGCGCGATCTCTTCGACCAGTTCTTCGCGTTTCTCGTCATCGATCGACGTCCACGCGTCCGCGGCCTGATACTTCTCTACGGTTCGGCGATGGCGCCGCACAACAAAGTTCTCCAGGTCGAGACCGGCGACGGTCTCGCGAAGGACGGTGAGCGCGTCGGCCTTGATGTCGTCTTCGCTCGGCGGCGCTTCACCCCCGTCGCCGGCGTCGAACGTAGCCTGCCGCGCCTCGCCGAAGCGGCTGGCGGCGTGCCCGCGATCCAGTGCCCGCACGAGGTCGACGCGAGCCGTGAACAGCCGTGCCGACAGCGACTTCGCCGTGCCTGCCTCCTTCACCTCCGGGTCGGCGCCGAAGAATTCGAGGTTCTCGCAGAAGTCGAAGACGCGGAAGAACTCCTTGTCCTCGCCCGGCCCGAACAAGTCAGGGCAGAGCCGCGTGCCGCGCCCCATCATCTGCCAGAACTTTGTCTTGGAGCGCACCGGCTTGAAAAAGACGAGGTTGACGATTTCCGGCACGTCTATGCCGGTGTCGAGCATGTCGACCGAGATCGCGATGTGCGGCTCGGCGTCCTTCTTCGAGAAGGCGTCGATCAGCGTCTGCGCATATGCGCCGGTCTGGTGGGTGATGACGCGCGCGAACTTGCCGGCGAGCTTGGGATAGGCTTTGTCGAAACGCTGCTCGATAAAATCCGCATGGTCCTGGTTCTTGGCGAAGACGATGGTCTTGCCGAGCCGGTCGCCGCCCTCGACCTTGACGCCGTTCACCATGAGATGCGCGATCACGTGGTCGACCGTGTCGGCGTTGAACAGGCGCTTGTTGATCTCCGCCGCCTGGATCGTGTCGGGGATCTCGTCCTCGCTCCATTCGAGGCTGTCCCACTGGTCCTTCTCGGCCTCGGTGAGGTCGTCGTAGCGCAACCCTTGGCGTACGATTTTCAGCGGCACCGAGATCGCCTTGGGCGGCACGAGGTAGCCGGCCTCGACCGCCTCGGCGAGAGAATAGGCATCGGTCGGCACGCCGTCCTCGAGGTCGAACAGCGAATAGGTGTTCTTGTCGATCTCGTCCTTCGGCGTCGCGGTGAGGCCGACGAGGAAGGCGTCTAAATAGTCGAAGATCGCGCGGAAGCGCTGGTAGACCGAGCGGTGGGCCTCGTCGATAACGACGAGGTCGAAATGGCCGGGGCCGAACTGGGCCTCGCCCTGCGAGCGCCCGTCGATCAGGTTCATCATCGTCGGATAGGTCGAGAGGAAGACGCGGCCGGCGGCCGTCTTTTCGGTCACGAGGTTCACCGGCGCGCAGTCCGGCAGGTGCGCCTTGAAGGCGCCAAGCGCCTGGTTCACCAGCGCCGTGCGGTCGGCGAGGAACAGCACGCGCTTCACCCAGCCGGCGCGCATCAGCACGTCGATCAGCGCGATCACCGTGCGCGTCTTGCCCGAGCCGGTCGCCATCACCAGCAGCGCCTTGCGCTGCGCTTCGGTCTCGAAGGCGCCGGCGACGTTGCGGATCGCCCGCTGCTGGTAGGCGCGCTCGACAATTTTGCGGTCGATCGCGACCTCGGAGAGGCGCTGGCGGCTCTCGCGGCGCTGGATCAGCAGTTCCAGCTCGTCGCGCTTGTAGAAGCCGGCGACGCGGCGCGGTGGATAGCGGACGTCGTCCCACAGCCAGTGCTCGTAGCCGTTGGAATAGAAGATCACGGGGCGGCGGCCGTAGCGCGCCTCGAGGCAATCGGCGTAGAGCTTGGCTTGCTGGCGGCCGCTCTCGGCCTTCTTGCGCGTGCGCTTGGCCTCCACCAGCCCAAGCGGCTTTCCGTCGGCGCCCCACAGCACGTAGTCGACGAAGCCGGCGCCCTTCTCGTTCGGCATGCCCTCGACGCGGAACTCGGTGTCGTCCTTGCCGTCGAGCGCCCAGCCGGCCTCGCGCAGCAGCAGGTCGATGTAGCGGTCGCGGGTCTCGGCCTCGTTGTAGTCGTGGGTGTCGGGCGTCACCTCGGCAGCCTTGCGGGCGGCGGCGACTTCGCTGCGCAGGCGCTTCACCTCCTCGTCGAGGCCGGCGGAGCTGGAGAGCAG
Source organism: Beijerinckiaceae bacterium (assembly GCA_965198715.1). Taxonomy (GTDB): domain Bacteria; phylum Pseudomonadota; class Alphaproteobacteria; order Rhizobiales; family Beijerinckiaceae; genus RH-AL1. The sequence continues at coordinate 809,255 of CBDAPV010000001.1, read as the reverse complement.
CGCCGTCAGCTCGCCGTTCTTGGCGTCGAGCTCGGCCTGCTGCGTCTTGAGCTGCACGAGAGCGCGCTTCAGCACGTCGTCGCGGCGCGTCAGCGCGGCGGGGTCGAAAGCCAGGGTGTCGGCGGGCTTCGGGCCGCGGGTGTATGTCCGCGCCAGCCAGAAGCAGACGTGGAACAGCTCCTTAACGGCGCCCTTGGCGTCGCCGTCGGAGATGCGCTTCTCCTCGTGGACGGCACGGTTGCGCAGCGTGTTGATGTAGCGCGCCTTGGCGAACACAGCCTCACCGGCGACGCGGCGGAAGGTCGGCTCGTGCAGCAGCGCGGCGATATTGTCCTGGTAAGGCAGCTTCAGCCGCTGGTCGGCGCGGAAGGCCCATTTGACCGCGATCTCGACTGTCTTGCCGGCGAAGAACGCCGCCGCCGTTGGGTCCGCCGCCGCGTTCCGCTCCGCCGACACAGCCGCCTCGTGGACGGTCGGGAATTCGGCGGCGAGGAAGGCGAAGTTGGACATGCGACGCGTCCGGCTAGAACTGGCCTGAAAAGGCGCGTGACTGGAGCGAGGCGAAAAGAGTGTCAGCTGCAACTCCAGCTTTCACTTCATCGCTCAAAGACAGGCGAACCTTTTTGAGCGCATCTACGAATGATTTCTGCAGTTTAACAGGCGGGATCGGCACCGGGAAGGACGACAGCTGTTGTTTATTGATCGATGCAATCCCCGTTGTCTGCTTCGCTGATCTTAAGAAGTAAGACTTGCCATAAGCACTGCCGACAAGCCACATGAGATAGAGCGGTAAAAGATCGTCGCTCCTGACACGGACTCGGAAGATATGGTTCTGATGGATGACCTCATTGATCTCGTCATTCCATAAGGTACCGCGCCCAAGCTTGTCGGGATCGCCGCCTTCCGTGAGCAGCAGATCATCTCGGCGCAATCGATAGCGAAAGATTTCAGCTTCGGTCGCGTCGATGGTTTTTACCGTGGAAAGGTCGAGTCTTTTGTCTTGAACGTTGGCCACCGCCAGATAGCCAATCGATCGGGCCGTTTCGCCGTTGAACTTTCGCCCTTTGGTGATGCCGGAAACGATGTCCGACAGCTCCCCAAGTGGGTAGATTACATTAAACCGAGAGCCATCGCCGAACATTTCCAGAAAGATCGACTGGGTTAGGCTGTCGTACAGGTCGAGGGCGCGTTTGCGCTTGCGACGCAACGCATCTGCCTTTTCTAGGATCGCCGCGATCTGCCGCTGCTCTTCGAGCGGAGGGAGCGGAATAGTAATATCTCCAACTTGGTGCGGGTTCGCTCGAAGTAGGGAACCACCTACGCCTGCGACGGTGCCCATGAAACGGGGATGAAAAACATCACTGATTAGGAAATGCTTCAGATATGGTGCATGTACCTTCTTACTTCTGAAGACGATCCACTCACCCGAGGCTAAAATCTGCGATTCAGGATGGCTGCCTACAATACAGCTCCGTCTGATATGAGGAACTATACGCGATAAGAGAACATCGCCTGTCTGCACATTTTTCTTCGGCGACCCTATCTCTCGCCCCTTCACCAGTTCGGGTTTGCCAGCATCAAACGCAGGAATACTATAGAGAGCGTAATCCACATCGGGATGTCGCGATGGGTCAGTCGAGCTTCCGCGATCAAGCATGAAGTCACTGAGCGGCACCTCCGGGCGGACCGTGAAATTCACAGCATCGCCTCCAACTCGTTCAAACCCTCCGCGATCTCCATCTCCAGCGCCCGTAGCTCCGCGATGATCTTTTTTGGCGGCCGGTGTGCGGCCGCCTCGTGCACCACCTCCTTGTAGCGGTTGAGCGAGAGGTCGTAGCCCGCCGCCGCGATCTCGGCCTCGGGCACGCAGAAGCTCTGCGCGGTGCGCGGACGCTCACGCTCGGTGCCGGCGCGCTCAGCCCAGCGAGCGGCGATATCGGGCAGGTTGTTCTTCGCCGCCTCGTCGGCGGAGAGCGTCTCGGCGACAAAATGGCCACGCTCGCGCCGCCCCGGCGTAGGGCCGATCTTGTCCTGCGGCAGCAGCATGGTGCGCTTGTCGTCGAGCGAAAAACCGTCGGCGCGGCAATCGTAGAACCAGACGTGGTCGGTGCCGCCGGAGTTCGTCTTGGTGAACAGCACGATCGCCGTCGAGACGCCGGCATAGGGGCGGAACACGCCGGACGGCAGCTTGACGATGCCGTCGAGCCGATGGTCCTCGACGAGCATGCGCCGGATCGCCTTATGCGCGGTGGATGAGCCGAACAGCACGCCGTCCGGCACGATCACCGCGGCGCGGCCGCCGGGGCGCAGCAGCTTCAGGAACAAGGCCATGAAGAGCAGCTCGGTCTTCTTGGTCTTGACGGTGGCGAGCAGGTCCTTGGCCGTGGTCTCGTAATCGAGCGAGCCGGCGAAGGGCGGGTTGGCGAGCACGAGGGAATAGCGATCGGCGTCGCCGGCGTGCTCCTGCGCCAGCGAATCCTTGTAGCGGATGTCCGGGTCCTCGATGCCGTGCAGCACCATGTTCATCGAGCCGATGCGCAGCATGGTGCCGTCAAAGTCGAAGCCGTGGAACATGCCGGAGGCGAAATGCGCGCGAGCCTCGGCATCATGGAACAGGCGCGGATGGTTCTCGCGCAGGTGCTCGGCCGCCTTGAACAGGAAGCCGCAGGTCCCGCAGGCCGGATCGCAGATGACGTCTTTAGGCGTCGGTGCCGTCATCTCGACCATGAGATCGATGATGTGGCGCGGGGTGCGAAACTGACCGTTCTGCCCGGCGCTGGCGATCTTGCTCAGCATGTATTCGTAGAGGTCGCCCTTGGTGTCGCGGTCCTCCATCGGCAGCTCGGCGATGAGGTCGACGACCTTGGCGAGCAGCGCCGGCGTCGGAATGGTAAAGCGCGCGCCCTTCATGTGGGTGGCGTGGGACGAGCCCTCCTCGCCCATGGCGCGAAGGAAGGGGAAGACGTGCTCGGCGACGATGGCAAACATTTGCGCCGGAGCGCCGATGCCGCGCAGCTTACTCCAGCGCATGTCGGCATAGGCGATACCGCCGTTCCGGCCGATGCCGTCCTTGCCTGCGGGATAAATGGATCGCTCAAGCGGTTTGCCAGTGGCGGTGGCCTTTCGATCCGCCAGGAGCTGCGCGTCATCAAGACCGCGCATAAAGAGTAGGTAGGTGATCTGCTCGATGACTTCGATCGGGTTGGCGATGCCGCCCGCCCAAAAGGCATTCCACACCGCGTCGATCTTACCGCGCAGCTCGCCCGTCAACATGAAAAACCCGCCAGTGAATCCTTGCAACCGGCATACGCGATGCGGACACCTTCGTGAAGCTGCCGGAAGTCGGTGTTGCAACCGCAGATTACCGGAACAACGCATCTGGTAGGCATGCTGGCCCCACAAACCGCCGAGCGCCCTGCTTTGCTAAGTCCCTTACGTACCAGTAGAAAAGCAAATCCGTACTAAAAGTGCAAAGTACACAGCTTCAGAGAATGAGTGGCTTCGAGAGCATAAAATCAACCCGCTGACTCCGACAGAGGTAAATAGGTACGCGTCTACAAGCCTGTGTTTGCTTTGTTTTTCCGGCTCTATAGAAAAGCAGAGAATACACTCGATCGTAAAACGCTGGCGGAGGGAAGGGCGCTGAAACACAACATTCTCCCGCAGGATCCCCTTTCTCTACGCTGCCGCACGACATCTGCAGCGCCGGCGAGCCTCAGAGCGGAAAGACGGTCCGTTTGCACCGCGCCAAGGCCGGGCGTTCGATTGGTCCCAGCAGGCTCTTCAAAGCGGATGGTGACCATCGTGCGCGGCTTCGCGGTCGGGTGCCGGGAACGCGGCAGCTTCAGCGACGCGATCGGCATCGGCGTCAACTACGCTCAGGATACTTTTGTGGGTTGAGTTGTCCTACCGCGCCGCCGACAGTTTGCGCTGGTCGCTGCACAGCGGGATCGAACGGGCCGGCGGCTCCGGATGAGTCGCCCTGTATCCGGCGATCAGCGGCTCCAGCCGCTCACGGGACCAGTATGTTGGCGAGCGGATGTCGCGAAGACACGTGGCATTCCAATAGAGCCCCGAGCGCGACAGCGGCTGCCCCGATGCCACCGCTTGCGAAACCGCCTCAATGTCGGCTGCGGCTGGGTAGATGTAGAGTGTCGTCGGCTCGTCCTTCACGATCGAGAGCATCTGCGTGACGTCCGGTTTCGACCAGCTGGTGCAGCCATTGCTGCGGCCGCCGGCGTAGTCGACCAAGGTCCCGAAGCGCACATAACCTTCCGGACTCGCGTGCGGGTTGGCGGGGTCCCTGCGGAGACACACGCCCTTCAATGTGACCGAGGCGTGCCCGCCGATGGCCCGCTCCCGAGCGTTCGCAGTTTCGCCCTCGCCATCGAACTGAACGAAGGATCGCGAGAACGCCGCATCGTGGTTGGCCGATGCGTGATAATAGCCCTTGAAGGTCGTCTTGGTCTCGGCTGTGACGTAGTTGCCGCCGGCCGTCAGCTCTGAATCCATAGCGTTGCCGAAGTTCTTCGCGCAGTTGCGGCCGTTCGACAAATCCGCGAAGCCCGCGAGGTCCCGACCGGCGCCGTGACCCGCCGAGATAGCGCGAAAGGAATGGTCGCCATCGCAGATGACGTAGAAACGTCCCGCGAGAGCACCGCTCCCAGCATAGTTCGGGCGCGTCGCGTCCATGGCGAAGTAGCACCCGTTCTTGACGGTGCCTTCGCTCACCTTGCGGCGGTAGAGCCCATGCGCCCGCTGCAGGACCACTTCGGAAATCTGACCGGCGCCGTCGCCGACATGCGGCTGTAGCCACGCCGGAACGCTGGCGTCCTGCGCCGCAAGGCCAGCGAGAGCCGCAGGGCCCATAAGTGAAACGAGAAGCGTCAGCGGCCTCACGGCGCCTATCTCCGACAGAACCTCGCACCACTCGCTCGGCGACTGAGGCGAATATGCGAACACATCGATTAAGTCTCTGCATCCTATCCTGCGGCAGCCAGATAAGCTTGGCATTCGGACGGCGTGAACCGTTTCGATCGCCTCCCTGAAGCGCTCCCAAAGCTTGGGAATGGTTCGCGGTGGCGCGGCGCGTAGCAGCGTCTTTCACTCCGAGAACGCCATTTCGATCGGGTTGGAGTCGGGTGAGTAGGGCGGTAGGTAAATTGTTGCTTCGATGGTCTGGCGCATGCTGGCGACCTTGTATGCGGCAGGTTGTCCACCACGACGACGTCGCCGGGCCGGAGTTCCGGCGCGAGAACCTTTCGACGTAGGCGCGGAAGGCCGGGCCGTCGATCGGCCCGTCTATGACCATCGGCGCCACCAGGCCGCGCGAGGTGAGCCGGCGATGGAGCGGTGTCGTCTTTCGATGGCCGTGCGGCACCGCGGCAATTGCATCGCTCGCCTCGCGGCGCCCGCCCGCACAGGCGGGGCCATCTTAGTCGTGGCGGCGGTCTCGTAGATGAAGACGAAGTAGCGAGCCGAAGTCGTTCGATCAGTCCGCTCGACGCGCTCTCTTTCGCCAGGCTAGTGCGTGACGTTCCATGCTGTGGCCGAGAGGAAGAGGGTTTGCAACGGCGGTGTCTCGGCGGGTGGTGGCGTCTCTGCGGGCGAGGAGTTCGTCATCTGGCTGTGGGCGCCTTGGAGCGAGGCGCAAGGCCTTGCAGCGCCCCTTGGTCGACGCGGCGATGTGGATCGTCGCGCGGGGCGAGAAGGAGGACCGGCACGACGGGGCGGCGCCGGATGGCCCGCGCGTCGAACAGCCGAGCCTGTTCTGACCCCTAGGCGACGACCTTACCCGCAAATAAAGCCTCGTCTTTGTCGCGTCGTCCGAACGATCCCCGGGAACGGACGTGCCCAAGCGTAGCGGCCGCACCGATGCAGAGGTGCTGGCCTCGATGCTCGACGCAACGGCGGCGTGGATAGCCGAGGTGCTCGCGCGAGCATGAAGATCGCGACCTTCAACGTCAACGACGTCAACAAGCGGCTGGCGAACCTGCTGGTATGGCTCGCCGAGGCGCAGCCCGACGTCGTCTGCCTGCAGGAGCTCAAGGCCGAACAGGACCGCTTCCCAGAGGCCGCGCTGCGCGACGCCGGCTACGCGGCGGCGTGGCGGGGTCAGCGCAGCTGGAACGGCGTCGCCATCCTTGCCAGAGGCACGGTGCCGATCGTGACCCGGACGGATCTGCCCGGCGACGCCGAAGACAAGCAGGCCCGCTACATCGAGGCGGCGGTCTCCGGCGTCCTCGTTGCCTCCATTTACCTGCCCAACGGCAACCCGAGGCCGGGACCTAAATTCGACCACAAGCTGGCCTGGTTCGAGCGCCTGATCGCGCATGCCGACGCGCTGCTCGCGGAGAGCGTCCCGGTCGTGCTCGCGGGCGACTACAACATCGTCCCGACCAGCCTCGACATCTATCCCTCGAGGTCTTGGAGCGAGAACGCGCTCATCCAGCCGGAGAGCCGCGCCGCCTCCGCGCGCCTGCTCGACCAGGGCTGGGTGTACGCCGTCAGAACGCGACACCCGGACGAACGCCTCTACAGCTTCTGGGACTATAAGCGCGGAGGCTGGAGTAGAGACGCCGGCTTGCGCCTCGATCACTTGCTGCTCAGCTCAGCCGTCGCCGAGCGTCTCGCCTATATCGGGGTTGATCGCGACGTCCGCGGCCGCGAGGGCGCCAGCGACCACTCTCCGACGTGGGTAAACCTGGTCGAGACGAAGGTCCCGGCCACGAAGCGACCTCTGCGCGATAGAGCGCTCGCTGAAACGAGCGTGTCTAATGCGGGTTGGAGCGAAGGGCAGTGAATTGTCTCGAATTGCAATTGGGAGCGTTCGATTGGCCGGAGCGGCGATTGCCTACATCCGCGTCTCAACGGCTCGGCAGGGGCGCTCCGGCTTGGGCTTGGAAGCGCAGCGTAGGACGATCGCCGAGTTTTGCGAGCGCGAGGGTCTCCCTGTTGCCGGCGAGTACGTCGAGGTCGAGACGGGCAAGGGCGCCGATGCGCTGGAGCGGCGGCCTCAGCTCGCGTCAGCCTTGGCAGCGGCGAAGAGAGCACGCTGCTCTATCGTTGTCCCCAAGCTCGATCGGCTATCGCGCGATGTCGCCTTAATCGCCGGACTCACGGCGCAAAAGGTGCCATTCATCGCCGCGGAGCTGGGTGCCGACGCCGACCCGTTCATGCTGCACCTCTACGCCGCGCTGGCTCGCGCTGCCGGAGAAGGAGCGCCGCATGATCTCTGCTCGCACCAAGGACGCGCTGCGGGCGGCGAAGGCGCGTCAGTTTCTCTTTTCTTTGAAGACAACTGGAACTGAAAAGGTCAGAGACGCGTCCGCTATCATTGCAGGCGGAGGGGGGACGGGATCCGAACGATGCATCATGTCGATGGCGGCCCCGTCGAACGCGGGATCCCCGGAACTCTTCGAAACGCGCGCATCTAAAAGATGCCCGTTCCGATCGATCGTAAACTCGACCACGATCGTCGCATTGCGCGAAGGCGTGCCCCTCGGGTACCGCTTGTGGCGGTCAAGATGAGCGACAAGCTGACGCTGCCAGGTCGCAACAACGCGACGGTCGCTGTCGCTGGTACCCTGCACCGGCGCCGTGGAACGGGGAGCTTCTTTGGCTTTCTCGGAAGCGGGCGGCGCCGCTGCCTGGCTTGCTATCGAAGCCGCAGAGGCTTTGCTCTGGACGGCCTCAGGCTGGACCTCCGCCGGCTTCGCCACCGGCTTTTCGGACACAAGTCGATCAGGATCGTCGGTGTCGGTCGGCTTCTCGACCGGAAACGTTTTCTCTTCCTCTTTTTTCTGCTGCTCCGGTCTTGCTTCTGCTGCCTCCGAATCCTCGGCAAGGACGCCTGGTGGAAGGTCGCTCGTCTCCATGTGAGGCGCCGTGATCTCCACACCGATCTCGATGGCTGGCGCTCCCATCGCGACGTCCGTATCGTCGCGCGCGTCCAGGGCGAACGCCCAGGCCGCGACGGCGCCGTGGAGCAGCAGAGCCGCAGCGGCTGCGAGCACCCACGACAACGTGGGACCTCGTGCCGGCATCGCGTTCAAGGACAATTCTCCGAGACCGCGCAATCCCGTCATGTCTTCGGCGCTCGGCGGGATCACGGCGGCGCGTTCCCTCTCTGGGCAACGGAGGGAACCTTCGGCACGCCTTCAAGGGCGACGAGCGCGACCTTCTCGTATCCGCCGAGGCGCAGCCGCTCCAGAACGTCCATAAGCTCGCCGTAAGGGACGGTTCTGTCGGCGCGCAGCAGAATTCGCTTATCCTTGGCGCCGCCCAGATCGCCGTCGAGCGCCTCGACGAGGTCGACGCGCTTCACCGGCGTGTCGCCCAAGGCCAGGCCGAGATCGGCCTTGATGGTCACGTAGACCGGCTTGTCGAGCTTCTCAGGAGCGGCCGTCGATGTGGGAAGATCGATCGGTAGGTCCACGGTCGAGAGCGGTGCCGCGACCATGAAGATGATCAGCAGAACGAGGATGACGTCGATGAACGGGGTGACGTTGATCTCGTGAGCTTCGTCATAGGAATCTTCGGCCTCATCTCCCAGTGAAACGGCCACGGCTATTCTCCCGCGCGGGGCAGCATGTGGGCGCGCCTACGATCGAGTTCGCGCGAGATCAGGCGATCGACGGCACCGGATGCCTGCGCGACAAGGTAGAGGTGGGCCCGCGTCTGCCGACTGAAATGATTGTAGAAAATCACTGCAGGTATGGCAGCCACGAGGCCTACCGCCGTCGCAAGCAACGCTTCGGCGATGCCCGGTGCGACCACCGCAAGGTTGGTGGTCTGCGCGCTCGAAATGCCGATGAAGCTGTTCATGATGCCCCACACGGTTCCAAACAGGCCGACAAAAGGCGCTGTTGAGCCGATCGTTGCAAGAAGGCCCATCCCGCGACGGATCGTACGACCTTCGTCACGCGTGATCTCGGCCAGAACTGATGCAGCCCTTGTCTTGATCCCGGCATCGTCGCACACGCCGGCTTCGCTGGACAGGCTCACCTCGAGCGCGGCGGCCGACACGAGCGCGCGCATCACGCCTCGCTCTTTCCCGAGCCGTTCCTGCGCGTCGGCCAACGTTCTGGTTTGCGCAATACGGGCTAGTGCCAAGCGCAGGTTGCGACGGGCGGCGAAGAGCTCGCCCGCTTTGGCGAAGAAGATCGTCCAGGTCACAAGGGACGCGAACAGCAGGCTGCAGATGACGGCCTTCACTATGACGTCCGCTGCCAGGAACATCGTCCAGGGCGAGAGCTCGTGCATCTTGACTTCGACGACGGGCGCCCTGGCCGCCTTTCCGGATGGTCTTCCAAGCGCGCCCGCGTGCTCGCCGGTTCGATCGGGCGTTGGTGCTTCGGTCCTCCCCAGGTCGGGCGGCGAACGCATCGGCGTCTCAGCCGCCGTTGCTGACGGCGAAGCGGGCTGCGCAGCGGCAGGCGCCCTTTCAGAGGCTGATTGCAACGAGTTTCGATCCGTCTGCGCGAAGACGACGATCGGCGTGCTCAGCAGGATGATAGCTGCGAGGCATGGCATTCTCAGGAGACCTGCCGGCCGCCGTCGCGCCCAGTGCGATGAGGCAGGCAAGGGGTCCTCCCGCGAAACGAGGCCAGCGGCCGGCGGCGCCTTCATATCGCGCGCCTCCTCATCAGCCAAAGGAAGAAGCCTCCTCCCAGCGTAGCCGTCACGATGCCGAGCGGGATCTCTCGAGGCGCAAAGACGGTTCGCGCTAGCACGTCGACCCAGACGAGAAACAGAGCACCGAGCAGAGCCGACATCGGAAGAAGGCGACGCAGATCGCCGCCGACAAGGAGCCTGGCTATGTGCGGAAGCACGAGGCCGACGAAACCGATTCCGCCGCTGACCGCGACGACGGCGCCGGTGATCAGCGCCGTTACGAAGAAGACCTCGGCGCGCAGCCGAGCCGCATCGATCCCAAGGCTGCGCGCCGTGTCGTCGCCGAGCGCGAGGGCGTTGATGACGCGAGCGCGCGCGACCAGCCAAACGATGCCGCCGAATGTCGCGACGAGAGGGACCGGAAGCGTTCTCCAGCGCGCCGCGCCGAGCCCGCCCAACATCCAGAATAGAGCTGCTTCCGCGCCGCGTTCGCCGGCGCCGACGATGAGGAAATTGGTGACGGCTGACAGGATGAAGGCGACGGCGACCCCCGTGAGGACCAATCGTTCACTCGTCGTCGACCGTCCGCGTCCTCGGGCGGCAATATAAACGAAGATCAGCGCCACGAGGGCGCCCAGGAAAGCGGCTGCCGGTAGGGAGAGCGTGGTGGCCAGCGGACCCGCATAGAGGATGACGAGCACCGCCCCGACCGAAGCGCCGGCCGAAACGCCAAAGAGGTAGGGATCGGCGAGCGGATTACAGGTCACCACCTGCAGGACGCCGCCGACGACGGAAAGGCCGGCGCCGGCAACAGCACCGAGCAGGATGCGCGGGATCCGCAACTCCCAAATGATGCTGCGCTCGGCCGGCGTCGGGAGAGAACCGCCGCCTGCAAAGCCGACACCGTTCACCAGGACCTGCCAGACCGTCTTGGCCGGGATCGTCGCGGCGCCGAACTGCACCGCCATGAGTAAGGATACGATGAGCGCCAGGATGGCGGCGGCCAGCAGCATCGCACGCCTTGGCCACGTTCGATCCGGATACCTGCGGCCGAGGAACGCCAGCGCGATCATTGCCGAAAGCGATCGGGGTGAAGCGCTCGCGCGATCTTTTCCAATCCGTCGACGCTGCGGGTCGACGCCGTCTGCTCGGCGTAGCTGAGAAAGATGAAATGGCGTTTGCGCACGGCTTCGACCTGGCTGAGTTCAGGAGCTGTGGTGAGATGCTCGATGATGGCGGCGACAGGGATGTCATGATTGCTGATCAGGATCCACTGCGGGTCCCGCCTGATAACTTGCTCCCAGCTGACGCGAACGTAGCTGTCGGGGATTTCGTCGAAGATGTTGGTGCCCCCGGCCAACCGCGTGATCAGGGCCGTCATGCCTTCGGCGCCAACGGAGAACGGCGGACCGTCTGTGTCACAGTCGCTGCAATACATTACGCGAGGCCTGTCGGACGAAGCGACCCTTGTCACCACAGCGGCGACGCGGGCTCTGAAGCCGGCGATCAAGGCTTGCGTCCGCCCCGCAATATCGAAAATGGCACCGAGCGCCTCGAGATCGGCGTAGAGGGTTTCCATGCTGACGGGTTCGCGCCGGCCGATGCGGATGCAGCTTTCTCGAAGCGTGTAGGAGGCGACGCCAAAGGCGGCGAGACTCTTCGGCGTAAGCCCGCGAGCTAACGAGAAGCCGTAGTTCCAGCCTGCGAACATGAAGTCGGGGTTCTCGGCCAACACCGCTTCCAGGGTCGGATAACGTGCAACGAACTGATGAAGACCCGCGATGACCGCCGGCGGCCCGACGAGGTGGTGCTCGACACCAGCGATGCCCGAAACTCCGACGAAGCGGTCGGCGAGACCGAGATCGATAATGGTCTGCACCATGTTCATGTCATTGACGAGTGCTCGCTTCGGGGCGGCATCGAATCGTTCCGCTTCAAAGCAGTTCTCGATCGTCACCGGGTAAGCCAGCGAGCAGCTCGCCGATAACGACGCGAACGCCGCCGGAAGGATGATCGATAGGATCCGCAGCGACTTCACGGCGAGCACGCGGGGCGTCGGGGCTGAAGGTCGATGCGGATCTGGCGGGTCGTCGGATGGCGGTCCACGCTCGCGTCAACGTCGTAGACCCGCTCGATGTTGTCGGGCGTGAGCACGTCCGCCGGCTCGCCGTCGGCGACGACCGAGCCCCGATGCAGCAGGATCAGCCTATCGCACAGCCGCCCTGCCGCTTCGAGCTCATGCAGCGTTGCCACGACGGTAATGCCGAGCGCGCGGACCTGTTGCAGCGCTTCGAAGCGATGGCGCACGTCTAGGTGATTGGTCGGCTCGTCCAACAGAAGGATCTGAGGCTCCTGCGCCAGCGCGCGCGCCATCATCACCCTCTGCCGCTCGCCTCCAGACAGGTTCGCAAAGGATTGCGCAGCGAGTGGAAGAAGATCGAAGGCGCAGAGCCACCTCTTAACGACCAAGTCGTCAGCGCCGTTCGACCTTCCAAAGATACCGCCGCGATGCACCAAGCGACCCATTTCTACGACATCGCGCACGGTGAAATGCAATTCCGTAATTTGATCCTGACCCTGCAAGGCGAGCTGACGCGCGAGCACGGCCGGCCGCATAGCGGCGACGTCGTGGCCAAAGACGCGGACCAAGCCGTGGCTCGCCTTTTGCAATCCGGCGATGCAGCGAAGGAGCGTCGTCTTCCCGGAACCATTGGGTCCGAGGATGCCGACGAAGCGACCCGCGTCGACGCGAAGGTTCACGCCGCGCAGGACGTCCAGCCCACCAAGCCGGCAGTCGAGATCCTCGACCTCGACCGCCGGGTCGGCCTTCGTCTCGATGTCGAACCCTGCCGAAGCCATCGTCACTGTTGCGTTCTCGATTTCGGGATGAGTGCGTGTCAAAAGCGATAGTTGGCGGCGATCTCGAACGTCCGCGGCGTTCCCAAGATGCCCTGCGTGTTGCTGTAGGCGGAAGTGGCGTAGATGTTGTCCAGCAGGTTGTAGATCCGGCCGGTCAAAGTGAAATTGCGACTGAGCTTGTACTCGAGCTGCGCGTTGACGACCGCGAAAGGCGGCAGCGGAACAGCCTCGCCGTTGTCCGCGTAGATCTTGCCGACGTATTGCACGCCGGCGCGCAGCTCGATGTGCGGAAGGAAGTCGTAGGCGAAGAAGACGTTGCCGATCTGTTGCGGGATGTTCGAGGGGACGTCGCCGGCAAACGACTGGCTGAACCCATTGACGTTGGTCCCGACGAAATTATCATATTCAGCGCGCAGAACAGCGAGGTTGGCATTGATGCGGAAGGTGTCGGAAAGGCGATAGGAGAAATTGCCTTCCAGGCCGCGGGAACTCTGTTCGCCAACCTGCTCGGTGATCGTGGTGCCGGGCTGGGTCGTGAGGAGGTCGTTTTTGACGATCTGGTAAGCCGCGAGCGTGAACTGAAGGCGGCCGCCCAGGAAGTCGTTTTTCACACCGAATTCGACCTGCCGCCCCGGAGAGAGGTTGAATTGCGAATTGGTCACCGACAACGAAATGAGGTTGCCGAGGCCGTCGACCCCGGTCGCGTATTGCCCATAAAACGCCAGACCGGGCGCCGGTGTGAAGACGGCGCCCACGCGGTAGGTCGCATATTGGAAAGACTTGTCGATGCTCGTGAGGGCGACAAGGTCATTGCGTTGTATGCGATCCGACTCGAGCCGGACGCCGGCGACGAGAGCCAGCTGATTTGTGACATCCAAGTGGTCCTCGGCGAAGAGCGAGTTCGTGTTCGTACGCGTCTCGTACTCGTTGTGGGTGCCGAGCGGCACGACGTTCATGAAATATCCAGGGTTCGCACCCGAGACCAGCTCTGTCGAAGAGCCGGAGAACGGTGTGTTGTCGGTACGCTCGAAGAAGATATTGTTGTAGTCTCCTCCGATCAAAGCCTGGTTCTTGAAGCCGAAGACGTTGCCGATGAAGGTCGCGGCCAGCCTGTCACCGACTTGGTATTCGGTATGATAGATTTCGATGTATTCCGAGCGGTCGATCAGCTGCGCTACGGGATCGAAGGCATAGTCTTCGACGTCTCGGAAGTGACGATGGTCCTCCAGATAATAGGACTCGTTGTCGATCGCTATGCCTGGTGCGGCGAGCCACTGAAGCTTCAGCTGCGTGTAGTTATCGGCATAGTGCAGCGTGGCGTCGGACACGTCATAGTTGATGAAGCGAAGCGCTGGTGTGAGTTCACCGTTGACGAGCGGCTCGCCGAAATAGCGCGACGGACGCTGATCCCCATAGCTCTCGGAGATCGTTGCATTGAAATCGGCGGACGGTTGGAAGGCGATTGCGGCGTAGAAGGTGTTGTTTGAGAAATTGCCGTGGTCGACATAGCCTTCCGAGGCGTTGCCGCTGTAGGTGAAGCGGTAGGCCCAGTGCGGATCGACGAGCGGGCCGCCGACGTCGAGGGCTACGCGCCGCGTCGAGTAATCGCCGACCGCGCCTTCGATCTGGCCTTGGAACTGCGTGAAGATGGGCTTCTTCGAGATGATGTCGATGGCGCCGCCGATCGCGCCTTCCCCGTAGAGGACCGAGGCGGGGCCTCGCAGCACGTCGATGCGCTCCGCCGACCAAGTATCGAACGGGAACGTGACGGTTCCGGCGCCGACGTAGAGACGTGTGCCGTCGAGAAGCTGGAGAATGGAGCCGTCGCCGCTGAAGCCGCGGCTGGTATAGGCGATCCCGCCGTTGCCCGGCGACGGAATGGCGGTTATGCCGGTGGCGTTCTGCGACACGGCATCGATGACGTTGTGCTGGCCGCGCTCCTGGATTGTCTCGGCGGATATGACATCGACGCTCGCCGGAGTTTGCAGCGGCGTCAGATTGAGGCGACTGCCGCCCTGGTCAGGCCTGCCGAGCTGCAGGCTGGTGGCCTGAGCTCGCGTCTGGCCGGAGAGCTTGGTCGTCAGGCTCAAGGGTGTGTCGTCGACGGATCGAGGCGGCGCCGGGGGCGCGACGGGCGCCGTCCTGGCAGCCTGGGTCGGAGGAGCGACCGCCGCCTTGGGCTGCCGGCGCGCAACCCGCAAAAGCGGGCGGCGCTTGGGTTCGACCTTCTTCGTCGCGACGGGCTTAGGCTTCGCTTGCGTTTGCGGCTGCACCACGACCGGCGATAGAGACGTCGGCGCTTGCTGTGCGCAAGCCGGAAACACCGCTTCGACTGTATAAATTACTAAAGCAGCCGTAATCTTGATTGTTCGCTCGGAGCGGGAAATAGTAAAATTTCTGTCGGTTCTATGAACTTGCAGCATCGATAATCTCCACAGAAGTTTTTTACTGCAAGAGCCCGGAGGGATGGCTATCCTACTCTGATACCGATGGCCTGTGTCCACCGCATTTCAAGACAGAGCCCATAATCCTTAGTATATTCTGACTGTCAAGAAGGATGCCCATGAGCGCGTTTTCCAGCCGATTGACGTTGCTTAGTTACAACATAAACCTAGCACTATAGGTAGGGCAGGTATGGTAACGAGCGAGGATTCCGGCTCGCGGCAAGTCGTCGAGCACTCCGGGCGAGAACGTCAGATGCTGCTTGGGGCAGCAATCTTGCGGTGTGAGGTACGACGACGCGATTGATGTCGCGTCGCGCTGACGAAGCCTGCCGGCAGGATGTCGCTGTTGAAGAGGGGGTATCCACGTCATGCGCTGAGCCTCCCGATTGCGTGCCTGCGGACTCGGAGTCGAACCAGTCGATTACAACTGCGGCGTCTAGTTTTGAGGCAAGCCGCTAAGACGGCACGATGGCTAGATGGCGACGCATGACGCAGCCAGGTATCGATGCGGGATGGGGTAGCGCCAGCGGCGCCAAGGCACCGGGTCGAGGCAATCTGCTCGTGGTTATCGCTATCGCGGCTACCCTTGCAGCTCCATCAGGACGCTGTAGCAGCCGTGGACCGGGCAGAGGTCCGTGGCGAAGATCCAGCCCTAGGCTTCGAAGCCGGGCGCTCCTACGAGCCCAGGGGCGACGGCGCCGTGGCCGAGAAGGGCGACAAGGTCACGATCGATTTCGTCGGCAAGATCGACGACGAGACCTTCGAGGGTGGCAGCGGCGGGGGCTTCGACCTGGTGCTCGGCTCGAACTCGTTCATTTCCGGCTTCGAGGACCAAATCGCCGGCATGGGTCAGGGCGAGAGCCGCACCGTGTCCGTAACCTTTCCCGACGACTACAGCGCGGTCACGCCGGAAAGCCGGCAAACTTCGGCGTGACGCTGAAGAGCATCTCGGCGCCCGGCGCGCTCGCCATCGACGACGAGTTCGCCAAGGGCTTCGGCGTGGAAGGCCTTGACAAGCTCAAGGAGACGGTGCGCGGCAACATCGAGCGCGATTACGGCAACGCCTCACGCGCCAGGTGGAAACGCGGCCTGCTGGATACGCGCGACAAGCGCTACGATTTCGACCTGCCGCAGGGTCTCGTCGACCAGGAGTTCGAGCAGATCTGGAAACAGGTCCAGGCGGAGCAGGTGCAGACCAAGAAGAGCTTCGAGGACGAAGGCACCACGGAGCAGGCGGCGCGCGCCGACTACCGCAAGATCGCCAAGCGCCGGGTGCGGCTTGGCCTAGTGCTGGCGGAGATCGGCGAGGAGGCCGGCGTCAAGGTCACCCAGGAGGAGGTGACCCAGGCGCTGATGGAGCGGGTGCGTCAGTATCCGGGCGAGGAGAAGCAGGTGTACGGCTTCTTCCGCAACAACCCGCAGATGATGGCGCAGATCCAGGCGCCGCTGTTCGAGGACAAGGTGGTCGACCACATCGTGTCCAAGGCCAAGGTGACCGAGCGCAAGGTGTCGAAGGAAAAGCTGACCAAGCTCGACGAGGACGAGAAGGGCGACGCCGTGGCTGCTTGAGCCGGTTGTGCGCCGGGAAACACGATCAAATTACCGGCTACAGGTTTGGTGAGAACACCTCGATGCTTACGCCTAAGCCGGGCGTTAGTGGCAGGGGAAGCCGAGCAGATGGCGCCCATCATGCACGAACTCGTGGATGTACATGCCCTTGAAGAGGGAGGTCGCGCCTTCCTCGGCTCCGATGAAGAAGATCGCGAGCAGACACACGGGGACGAACAGCAGCCACGGCCAGATCTTCTCCATCGGGATCGCAGCGGTACCGGTAAAACCGGTAAGGTTCTGGGAAGCGTAGGGAGCGGCTGACATGTGCGGCCTTTCATGAGGTTGCGACGGGTGCACCGAGCAACGAGGGCGTGGCTAGCCCGTCAAGTCGATCTTTCTAGTCTCGTCCAGGAACACGAAGCGCTCGCCGTCCATGAAGCGCTGCCAGATGCGCCATCGCGTGCGGTGGCGGGCGACGTCGGGCCGGTCTTGCTCGGCCGCCCTCCGGCTCTTTTTTTTGTGCGACAGCCCGAGCCGGTGCAGCATGTCGGCAATTGTGGACAGCGCCTTCACCTCGATGCCGCGTGCGTTCAGCCCAGCCCGTATCTCCTTCAGCGTGGTGCCGCCTTTCACCGTGGCGAGCGCCCGCACCGTGGCGGCGTGGGGCTCCAGGATGGGACGGCGATGACCACCAATCTTCGCTGGCGCCATGCTACCGGTCTCGCGCACCCGCCCTACCAGCTTGATGGCCGCCGATGGGCTCACCTCGAACCGCCTGGCCGCCGCATGGGCCGAGCCACCGCCATCAACGCTGCGAACGATCCGCTCGCGCAGATCCTGGGACAAAGGTGCTGCCATGCCGGGCCTCTTCACGCCGCCTCGGCACCGTGAATCAAAACACCCGACTCTACGCAAGCCAGAACTGCTCTAGTAACCATCGTAGTCGGGTGTCAACACACGATCCAGACGCGTCCAATCACTACAGGGTTGGAAACTATAGAGGTACTGTTTCTCATGGTGCATTCTGTTTCACTTCAGATAGGCACGCACGACTTCGAGCAATTGCTCGACTCCCTCTTCACGTAGAAGAGTTGGCTGCGTCTCGTCGATGAGATGTCGGCGGACATGGTCTTCGACCACCTCCGCCATCAATCCAGCGGTCGCTCCACGCACACCGGCGATGAGGTGCATGACTTTGTCACAGCCGTAATCGCTTTCCAAAGCTCGTTCGATAGCCTCGACTTGGCCGCGGATGCGGCGCACTCGGGCTAAGAGCTTTTGCTTCTCTTGTATGGTGTGAGACAAACCCGGTCCTCTTAGTGCAGCAGTCTTGTTCGCCACTCAACAGCCGCTGGACTGCCACTAGCAAATGCCACACCGAACGACTTGCGCAAGGTCCACCCGCTCTTTAGCAATTGCAAGCCTCGAAGCTCGCGCATGCTGTTTTCCCGCCGTACGAAGAAGGGCAAAAAGAATATTTTTAGAGGCATGCGAGGCGCGCGGCATGGAGATCGCCGTCCTGCGCATTCCGGAATTTACTACGCTCAGGCTAGCGACGAGCGTCGGAGCCGTAGACTGGACGGTGGGGATCATCAGCATCGGTAAGGGAGCGACTTTCGACGTTTCAGCTGCAGATGTTGTGCCGTCGGCTCCCTTTCGAAAGTTTCTCCCTACGGCGGCGGTACGGCGCGCTGGCGCCACCGGAGCGACCGGTCACCCCGGTGCGTCGGGTGCACCGGGCGCGAGCCTGACGATCAGGGGGATCGAGCGTATCGATGGCGAAGGTCAGTTGTGGATCAGGACCGACGGGGGCCCAGGCGGTCCAGGAGGTGAAGGCGGCCCAGGCCAGGCGACGATCGCTCCGGCTTGGCTGTTCCGGCTATTCCAGAGGAGATGCAGCGGGCGCGGGGGTCCCGGGGGCCGTGGCGGTGATACGGCGATTGTCTGCATCACTTTCCGCGCCGAGGACCAATCGCTTTGTCCCGACGCCATACTGGCGCCTGGAGCCGCGCCATCTGCTCGACCGCATATGCTCGAAGCGCGCATGATGATCTACGGGGCGGGCGGTCGAGGCGGCAGCGGCGGCGCCGGAGGTCGACTGGGCGATGGAAGGATCATCGGGGAGCCAGGAGAACCGGGAGCGGCCGGCGTGAACGGGCGCCTGGGGGGGGGGGTCTGGCTCCTCCCTCAGCGGACCGTGAGGATGGCGTGAAGCTCGGCCATATCGCGCCAAGCAATTCGGTCGCGAACAAGACCGCGGTGCCCAATGGGCAAGAGACCCTCATCATCGGCGACGATGGTCGCCTGGCGCTCGGCCTCGACATCAGGCCCATGGCCTCAGCGGAGACCAAGCCGACGCAAGGCCGCACCGGAACGAAGCAGGCGAGGCTCGTCGCGATGCTCAAGGCGCCGGAAGGAGCCAGCACCGAGGAGATCGTCGCCGCCTTTGGTTGGCAGCCTCACACCGTGCGCGGAGCCAATCGCCGGAACGCTGAGAAGGAGCTCGGCTTCCAGGTCGGGTTCGAGACGATCGAGGGCCGCGGACGGCGATGAGATGCATGACTTTGTCAAAGCCGTATCGCTTTCCAAAGCTCGTTCGGTAGCCTCGACTTGGCCGCGTATGCGACGCACCCGGGCTAAAGAGCTTTTGCTTCTCTTGGATGGTGTGAGACAATCCGGCTCTCTAACTGCCGCAGTGTTGGTCGCCGCTCCAGCGCCGCTTAGATAGTGGCTAGCAAATGCCACACCGACGACTTGCGCAAAGTCCGCTCGCTATGAGCATTGCTGCCCTGGAGATGGGTTTATAGAGTGACGGACCACCTCAATTCGCGACACGCCGTCACGACGGTTCGAAACGCGTACAAGTCGAAGTCGACTGACACGTGCCTGTAGGTCAGATACGTCGATTGACGTGATCACATGCAAGGCTTGGGATGAGAGATGGATCATACACGTTCGGACGCCAAACCCGCTGTTCTGCTGCTGGCACGTTCCGGCATCTCCGCCGCGCCGATCGAGGAGATGACCCGCTTGGCCGCCTACCTTGCGGGTTCGAGGTGTGTCTCCAACGCGGTGTTCGCCTTCACCGAGCAAGGCTCACCCACCTTTAGGGAGGTCCTTCAGGATCTTGTTGCGAGCGGTTCTCGCGACATCCTCATCCTCCCCTGCATGGTACCGCTTGAACCGAGCTTGACTGCTTGGATCACACGAATGGTGCAGCGCTGGCAAAGTGAGACAAGTCGCGAGTGGCCGACAGTACGCATCGGTCGCGGCCTTTCTCTGTCGGAGCACGTCGGCTCCCTTCTGGACCCGATGCTGGAGTCTGCGTTCACCGCATCGCCTCTGCAAAAGAGCCTCAAAGCGACTGGCGACGGCTCTATCGTCAGCGACCGCCTGTACCGCGTTCTCGTCTGCAACGGCGCGCCGTGCACTCAGGCCGGCGCGAGCGCGATTTGGAGCCACCTGCGCCAGCGTCAGGGCGACCTGAAACTCGCAGATCGCGGAAAGGGCATGCGAAGCGCGAAGACCTCCTGCCTTGGCCCGTGTGGGCTCGCGCCAGTCGTGCAGGTTTATCCCGACGGCGTATTCTACGGAGGCGTCACAGAAGCCGGCATGGACCGTATTATCGAGACGCACCTCGGGGATGGCCAGATCGTGAAGGAGCTCGCTTATAGGCCGGGCCCGGGTAAACAGACGGTTCGGGCCGCCCCTTCCGCGATCTCGACCAGCAGCAGCCGTCCGGCCGCCGCAGAACTCGCTAGCTTATAGGGATGCGATCTGACGGTAGCGGCAGCCTACCCCGAGAATGACCTCAGAGGCTCGATGAACCGCTTTGGCATGGAGCATATATGGCGTCGATCGACTCGTTGCTGCCTTGGCTGCAATGGTGAGCATGGTCTCCGACGCCGCCTTGAACAGCAGGTCGTAGACGATCGCCTTGTTGTGGAAGGCGATGGCGGCGACCTCGGCCGGCAGCGTGAAGACGACGTGGAAGTAGCCGCCCGGGCGCAGGTCGGCCTGGCGCTCGGCCAACCATGTGTGCGCCGCGGCCCCTTGGCACTTGGGGCAGTGCCGGTTGCGGCAGCTGTTGTAGGCGATCCGGATCAAGCCGCAGTCGTCACAAGCGTCGACGTGGCCGCCAAGAGCGGCGGTGCGGCAGGTCTCGATCGCCGCCATGACCTTGAGCTGGTGCAGGCTCAAGTGCCCGGTATGAGCGGCTCGGTACGCCGGGCCTGCGGCACGGAAGATGTCTGCGACCTCGAGAGAGGCGCGCAACGGCGTCAACTGCCCGGCGCGTGCTCTCCGATCCTGAGCGTGCCGAGCTTGTCGAGCGGGCTGGTGACGGCCCGGACCATGCGCGTCGCGACCCGGGTGTAGAAGGCGGTGTTGTCCAGCTTGGCGTGGCCGAGCAGCGCCATCCTTTAGCAAAACTTGGATCACCCGGATGTCGACGCCATCCTCGAGAAGGTGGGTCGCGAAGCTGTGGCGTAGCGTGTGCGGGCCGACTTGGCTGGCGATGTCCGCCGCGTGCGCCGCCTCGGCCAGCGACAGGCCGACGTCGCTCGCGCTGATCGACGGCAACGCGTCTTATTCTCCTGCGAGCGCGTCTTCGACCCTCGGCTCAAGGCCGTGCCGGTGATCGTCTTGTCCAACAACGACGGCTGCGCCATCGCCCGCACCGCCGAGGCCAAGGCGCTCGGCAGAACGGCCTCATCCTCGAGAGTACGGACTATACGATCGCGGCAATTTCTACGGGTGCAGCTGGCGCGAATGTCGCCGGAGCAGATGCTTCACCTCCTGCACCATCCGGGGATCAACCGGGCGCTCTTGCTCGCGACGCTGGTCGATGAAGCCGTACTGCGCGAATGGGTGACCAACATCGGTCAGCGCCGCGCCGAGCACCGCCTCGCGCACCTCATCTGCGAGCTCTTCGTGCGCATGAAGACGGTAGGCCTGACCAACGGCCTCGAGTACGAGCTGCTGGCGACGCAGGCCGAACTCGGCGATGCTCTCGGGCTGTCCACCGTGCACGTGAACCGGTCGCTGCAATCGCTCAAGGCGGCCGACCTCGTGACCTTCACTTCTTGGTCGCCGAGGCGACGTTCCGCAACATTTAGTAGGCGGTAGCGCCCAGAAGGCGTCGGCCGGCGCGGTGACGTTCGAGTGCTGGCCGGCCGAGTGGGCGCGCTCTTAAGAAGGCAACTACGAAGCTTCGTCAGACGGATCAAACATAACAAAGGTGAGTGCGCTGCGATAAGATGATGCTAATTGCGATAATCGTCACTACGATGGCGGCTGAGAGACAGCTTGTGCTCCCAAATCCGTGATGGGGGCCGTTTGTGCCGCGCTACTTTTTTCACGTCTTCGATGGCGAGGCTTTTCCGGACGATGAGGGCACCGAACTGCCCGATCTCGAAGCCGTTCGCGCTGAAGCAGTAAAAGCCTCCGGCGCGATGATCCGAGATCATCATGATTTCTGGCGGGGTGCTATTTGGACGATGGAAGTTAAGGACGAAATAGGTACCACTGTGTGTAAAATGAATTTCACGGCGGAGCTATGAATGATTTGTGTTAGCCACGACCAGCGTCTCGTTGAGACGACCAAAAGGATCGCCGCAACTCGGGTCGCGATCCAAGAAGCTCGCTTTCAGGCAAACCGATCAGAGTCGGCTATCTTGCAGTCAAAGCTGCTTCTATCCAAGATTTGCCGGGCAAACAAAAATCGCTGTATACTCTTATAGAATAAGTTTTACAGTTTTTATTTTCTCAAATGTATCAGCTCTGCTGCTGCAGCTATACAGTCATTTTCGCTTTCAGCCGTTAAAAATTGTTTGATATCGTCTAGAGTAGGATTTAGCCCAACGAAATGATTAAATGCTAACCTCACATCTTCAAAGATAATCTCCTTCTGCTGCGCATGGCTACTGATCAGTTTTGATCGCTGAATTGGTGAGAAGCCATCGTCATATATACTGTCAAAATAAGCGCGCAGCTCCTCAGTGTGGATCGGATTGCGAGAAGCTACCCATTTTAATAAGCAGAGGGTATGACGGGCTGCGACTTGAGCGTGCTCGGTGTGCATCTTGTCTTCCAATTTATGATCATTGAGGTTGGAGTGGATTTAATCACCACCAGCAAGCGTCGGAAAATACGTATTTGTGCCCACCCAACGTTGGTTGTGGGATACAATTTTAGGACTGCGACGTACAAAAGCTCGGACGCTCTCTCGTGAAGGCTTGGCGGAGAGCGCGGTAAGCCACCGCGGAACCAAAGGCTGAAAACCACCTTGGTTTTGCCGATTGGCAAAGGAAAACGTGAACGCAGCTTCTGTCGGTCGATCGCTCCAAATCAGACTAATCGGTTTCGGCCAGATGATGCCGTAGAGAAGCCCGTCAGCACTGCGCCAACTCCTGCCGTTACGCTAACTCTGATCACATCGGATAGCGGACATCCGTAGGGATGCTTGCATCGGATATCGCCAGCCAACAGGCCACGGTCAGTCGGTTGGTGCCTGTTTCCAAGTTTTTAATGCCGCCGTCAAGCGTGGCTGTTGCAGCTTCTTGAGCGTCATGAGATTGAGCGATTGAGCGTGATCGGGAGTGGGTCCATTCGGAGAGCACGCGTACAAGCCGTCCGGCCTGCAGATCGTACCAGACGGTGAGTGGGGCTGGCGGCGAGGCCGAGCTTGGCGAGTAGCGCCGGCGCCGATGCCTCCGCTCTGTTGGGAACGGTCCATCGGTTCGTCGGCTTGACCGCGCCGTTTAGCCGACCATCCGGCGCTACCTGAAGCGTACCGGCACGACGAAGGAGGTGTCGCGGCTGGCCGCATGGCTAGGAGGTGCCGGAAACGGCGCCGATCGCCGCACCAGGAGCAGCGCCGCTTGGTCGAGCAAAGCGGATCCGGAGCTCTGCGCGACGCGCTCGGAAGCGAGTCCGCCCTTGACATCGATCTCGAAGGCGACCTTCACCGTGCCGCTGCCAAGCGGCTTGTGGCCAAGCTGGCGCTTCGCCGTCTCGAGCCGTTTCATCAGCGATCTCTGCCACAGCGTGATCACGTGAGCCGAGGGCGCGGCATGGCCTTCGTCGCCCTCGTCAGCATCGGTCTTCGCCGGCGTCTGCGAGCCAGCAGGCGCGCGCTCGTCCTGCGCCTGCGTGGCCGGAGCGGCAACCGGCTTCGGCGGCGGCGTCGGCTGCTGCTGTTCGCGCTCGAGTACCGCCGGCGGGTTTGGCTGGACGGGGGGTGGCGGCTCTTCCACCGACTTCTCGGCTTCCGCCTGCGGCGTCGGATCCTTGATTGGCTCGACCGGTCTTGGTGTCTGCTGGGCGGGTGTGGCCGGCGCCGCCTGCTGCTCGGGTCCGTCCGCCGCATCGCTTGCCGGTCGGGAGGATGCCTCAGCCGGCGGAAGATCGATCATCACGGCGCTTTCCGTTTCCGCCGCCGTTTCATCTTCCGGCGGCGAACGGCTGGTTACGACGACCAACCCCGCGCCGCACGCCACGACGACGGCGATGGACAGACCGTAGCGGACGACGTTGCGGAGCGTCGATGATGGCTCGGTGAGGAAATCCCGACGATCGCGGACGTCGGCCGCTTCGTCGGACAATCAGAATCTCTGGCTGAGGCTGGCAAAGAACCCGCGCCTCTGCCCGTACTGGGGCGAGAACACGCCTATGCCGGACCCGTCACGGATTTCGTAGGTGTGGTCGAGAAGGTTGACGATCGCGAAGCGAAAGGTCGTCGGCTTGGCCAGCGGGCTGAGCTGGAAGTCCTGAAGCAAGCCGATGTTGACCGAAGCGTAGGGTGAGACCGTGCCGATATTGGCGAAGCCGTCCCGCAGACCGCTTCCGTAGATAACGTCCGTCGTGAACGTCGTCTTCGTCGGCGCGTAGCGGTAGGCGGCGCCCCCCGACACGGTGATGAGTTGGTCATGATCCGTAAAAATGTAGTTGTTGGCGATGTAGGCGATCTCGTCTGTGCCGAAGAGGTACTGGTTTGAGCTAACTTCTTTGGCACGCTGCTGGGCGACGGCGAGGTTGCCGTAGCCGCTGAAACCGCCGTCCCTGTATGTGGCCTTGAACTCGACGCCGTCGTTGTAAGCATGATCGTAGTTGAAGGCCGTGAGCACCAGGGCCTGGCCGAACTGACCATCATCGATGAGGTTCTTGGCGATCTTGTAATAGCCGTCGAGGCCGACGGCGAGTTTCGGCGTCAGCTGCTGGGTTATGCCGACGTCGAAGAAGTGCGAGCGCTCGGGTCGGATCGGCGTATTCTCGGTGACCTCCGGCGCCCCGGTGGTGTTGGCGAACGGCACCAACGGCGTCGGCGCCGATAACGCCAGCTCCGGCGGCGTGAAGTAGCGCGAGTAGCCGGCGTGGATGACGGTCGTCGCGACAGGCGTGTAGACGAGCGACACGCGCGGGCTGAGCTGATTGGCCGTGACGTACTCGTCCATGGCGTCGAAGCGGAGGCCCGCATTGAGTGTGAGCTGCCGCGTCAGGCGATACTCGTCCTGCACGTAGACGCCGCCGACGAGGCCGGTCCGTTTCTCTTCATCGAACAGGTTGAAGGGCGCATCGACGGGGTTTCCGTTGCCGTCGAGAGGCAGAACGAGCGAATTGTTGATGTCCTGGGCGCGTTCGACCTGGAAGACCGATCCGAAACGGATCGTCTGCCGGTCGCTGACCTTGTAGGCGTTGTCGTCCTGGATGCCGTTGACCAGGTCGATACGCGCGACATCCGACGCCACGCCGTTGAAGACGAGATCGCCGACCTGGTCCGGCAGGAAGTGCAGGGTCGAGTAGCGCTGGAAGTACGAAAGCTGCGAATCCAGCGGGCCGATCGTCGTCTGCAGCGCGAGGATGTTGAAGATCGAGTGCTCGACCTGGTTTTCGTTCAGCTGCGCCGAGTCGAAGTTCGAGACGCCGAAGGCGGTGAAGGCTGGCGCGGCGCCGACGACGTTGGGAACCTGGAAATGCGCGGTGTTCGCACCGGACATGAAGACGAAACGGCTGCTGTCGCCGAGCGGCGTCGAAGCGTAGCCAAAATAGCGTCCCTGCCTTGTACGATCGTGGATCGGGTCGAGGGTCGGCGTTGCGCTCTCGATGCCGATGTCGTTGGTGGTGAACCGTCCCGTGAAGAAGTAGTCCCACTTTCTCGCCACTCCGGACGTCTCGATGGTCGAGAGGCTTGTGGCGCGGCTGCCGCCGTACTGGGTGAGGATCGTGCCCGGTGCGTCGGCGCCGTTGCGGGTGGTGATGTCGAGCAGGCCGGCGGTGTGCAGGCCGTACTCGGCCGGCAGCGCCCCGTCGATGAGCGAGATCGAGCGGATGAAGCTCGAGTCGAGGACCTGCGCGAACCCTGATACGCCATCGGGAAGCAAGATCCCATTGAGGCGATATTGCACGTTGGCGTGCTCGTTGCGGATGTGGAAGTCGCCGCTGGCGGCCGAGTCCTGCGAGACGCCGGGAAGCTGCAGCACGACCCGATCGAAGTCCGTCTGATTGCCCTGCGGAAGCGTGTCGATCTGCGCCTTGCCGATCGTCGTGACGCTCGCTCCGCCCTGCGTGAAGATGCGCTCGCGGGATTGCTCGGCTCGGCCTTCGCCGGCCTTGGCCGCAGCGAGCTGTGGGCTGATCGGCCCTCCTTCGCCGCCTGCCGTGCCGGTGCCGCCTTCGGCGCCCGTTGCACCCGCCGGCGTCTGAATGCCCTGCGTCTGCGATCCGGCACCCGCAGCGGACTTCGCCAGCTGGGTGTCCGGCCGCGGTCCGAAGCGGGGGGCCGGCGAGGTGGACGCTGGCGGCTTTACGGCCGCGCGCCGGACGGGCTTGGGCACCGCCTTCGGCTTCTTGGGCGTCGCGATGGTGACCGCCGGCAGAGCGGTCTGAGCTTCGGCGCCCTGCGACACGGCCGCCGCGATCCCCATCGCTGCGCTCATAAGGAGAAACGCACGGTAGCAAGACATACAGACACCGTTGATCGAAGAAGCTATGTTATAACTTCCCTTCAAGACGGCCGAAGATCAAGACGCTGGAGTTTTCATCGTGATGCTGTCACCTTTCTGCCACCATGGTGTTTGCGGTAGCTCGGTCGACTGGCTCTGGTCTGACTGTGCCGGATGGCGCCACACGACGGTCCCGCGCGACGCCGGAAGCCGGCGATTAATCGTCCGCCGACCGAGGATCGCGCGCGGGCGCGACAGGCGGCACCGAGCGCGGCACGCCGGGTGAGGGTCTCCGCTCCGTGACGGGCGACAATGCGCGGCCAAGGCGGGCCATGTCGGCTAATCAGGCTATTATCTTGAGCGTGCTCGAGGGCGCGGCTCCGAAGGCGTTGTCGGCTTACGAGATACTCGACAAGGTGCGTCCCCTTGGCATCAGAGCGCCCATCGTCGTCTATCGCGCCCTCGAGAAGCTGATCGCGGGGAACGTCGTCTACCGTCTCGAGTCCCGGAGCGCCTACGTCGCTGCGACAATCATCGGCGGCGGCGCATTTTTCAGACCCACCTTCGCAATCTGTCGATCTTGCGGCGACGTCGAGGCATTGCCGGAAGACCTCGTCCGCGACTTGACAGCGCGGCTGGAGACCGCCGGCTTTGCCATCGACGCGTCTACCGTCGAGCTCCAGGGCCGTTGCCGGACATGCGCGAATTCTGAATCCGAGTAGGCCGTATTCCGCGATCAGCCTGCGCGGTTCTCCTCCAACTGTAATTAGGCTCTTTAACGACCTCCGCAACAAGCGAGCTGATCGACACCTGAGAACGCGATCTCCGGCTTTCTCGTTTCGCAATAACAGCTTTGTGAGCGGAGCCGAGGAAACTGGCCTCATGCGATCTTCGTTTTAGGGCATCTATATAATTCGGAGACGCAATTATAAGAGCATCCTGAAGAAGGCTGCCGTCGGGACTGCCGCAACCGAAAAGCAGCAACAAGCCGATGATCGGCGCTGGCAGCGCGATCGGCCTGAAACGCGAGAGCACCTCGCCGGCAGCAAGGTATAAGCGCCAGTAATTTTTTGGGCTGGCCAGTGACCAATTCGGCCCTGACATCGAAGAGCAGGTCATGGACCTCTTCTCCCCCATGCTGACGAGCCCGCCGGACGCTTCGGCCACGCGTCTGCCCGACCGAGAGGCCGGGTCGACCATGCCCGATACATGGGGAGCGTTGATGGAGGCGGCGCAGGACGGGCATAGCGGCGCTTATCGCCGGCTGCTGAGGGAGATCTCTCCGTGGTTGCAACGCTATTTCCGTCGCCGTTTGCCGCATGGCGACATCGACGATGCGGTGCAGGAAACGCTGCTGGCGATCCATCGGCGGCGGCACACCTTCGACCCGCGCGAACCATTGGAGCCCTGGCTGATGGTGATCGCAAAGCGCAAATGGATCGACCAGCTCCGCGGTATGGCGCGCCGCGCCGCCGAGGCATTACCGGACGATCTGGCCGTCGGCAGCCACGAGGACGCGGTGACCAGCGCGTCGGTCCTTGCCCGCCTGCTCGAGGAGCTTCGGCCGGCGCAGGCCCAGGCGATCACTCTGGTCAAGGTGCACGGATACAGCATCGCGGACGCGTCCCGCGAGACGGGCCTATCACCATCGGCGGTGAAGATGAACATCCATCGCGGGCTCGCCCGCCTGAGCGGTTTGCTAGAGAAGAGCGACATGCGCATTCGGCAGTCTACGCCCGCCCTTTTTACATTCACCGAGGTGGCCGAGTTCCTGCGCGCCGCTGTTCATTCCGGAAAGCTGTCGCCGACAAATACCAGGGCGGCCGCCCGCCGCTGCCTAGCGCACATGGTCCGCCTCGAAATCGGGATTGATGAAATGGACGCAGTTACCGGTCTGACCACGTTTGGTTCTCAGATGATGACTGGCTTCAAGGATGCCTTCTTGGGTCTTCGGGCCGACGTTCCATCTTTCACGTCGCTTGGTGGGACGGACTCAACCGAGGCCGTTCGCGAACACGAGCGCATACATCGGAACCGCACCGCCAATGCCTCTCGCAGAGCAACAATCAATGGGGTTTTTTGATTGCATTGTCTTTGACGCCGTGAGTGTCGGCATGGCGGACCGCAGCAGCCGGCGCCGCGCTCGCGAAGGCCGCGGCGCTGTTAGCCACCGCGCCGAACAGCGCCGCGGCGCACGATCATGCGCGTCATCGGGTCGAAAACGGTCGAAGGCCGCAGACGCGTCTACCGCATCGCAGAATGATTGAGCGGCATGAATGGCTTCGGCTTGAGGGTGACGCCGTTCCTTCCCCCAAAATGCCCTACTCCCGGCGTTGGTGGCCCGGCGTGTCACTGGCAAACGAGCGTCCGCGAGTGTCTGCTCCCGCCTGCCCCCCCGCAGGTTGTTTTTGAGGCCTTCGCGCAGGTTGATTTGACACCCCAAAGGGGGTTTCCCCTCTGCGCGGAAAGTCACATCAACTCAAATCAACCTTCATCCGGCGGCGCGCGGGTTGATTTGACCTCTTTGAAAAGGGGACAGACGCTCCAAACCCGACACGTCGCTCAATCGAGAAGGCCACGGATGCGCCGAGCGCATCGTAGCGTGATCGCGCGAAATACGATGAAATGCCTCGAAACCAGTTCCAATTGCCCAATTGGACCGGGAGCTGGGCCCGATTGAAGCTGGAGCGTGCCCATGCGGCCATGAGCGAAGGTCCGTGAAATGCATCGAATTGCAATGGGAAGCGATCGATTGGCCGGAGCGGCAATTGCCTAAATCCGGGTGTCGACGGCTCGGCAGGGCCGCTCCGGCTTAGGCTTGGAAGCGCAGCGTAGGGCGATGGCCGAGTACCGCTTGCATTTGTGCGGGAAGCGCGCCGTTGGTCAGCTGACGCCGAATTCTGACGCGGTCGCTATAGTGAGGCTCGAGATGACCGTCACTGCCATAGATCTGCCGACGCTGCGTGCTGCCTATTCCGATCGCACTGCGGCGCTGATGTCGAACCTGGCGCGTCTCGCCTACGACTTCCCGCCTCCGAGCTGCACGCCAGGTCCGGGGTTGCCGGTCCCCGACGCGTTTGCCGCCCTTGGGTTTGAACGGATCACCTACTTCCACAACGGGCTCGACGACGGCTGGGCCTACATCGTGGAGGGACCGACGATTGTCGTTGTCGCCTTTCGCGGCACCCGGACGGCGGCCAACTGGAAGACGAACTTCAACGTCCGCATGCGGCATCCCGAAGGGACCGACCCGCAACTCTTCGTCCACGAGGGATTCCTCACCGCCTTCAACGCGTTGAGCGACGGAGCCGACGGCATCGGGGCGGTTCTGCGGCGCATCGAGGGTGCGACGCCGCCGTCCGTCCCCATCTACTTTACCGGTCATTCCCTCGGCGGAGCGCTGGCGCAGATCGCCACCGCGAAGTTCGGCAGCGACAGGGTGGCGGCCTGCTACACCTTCGGTTCGCCGCGCGTAGGAAGCGCCTTTTTTGACCTCTGGGTCAAACCCCCGAGCTACCGTGTCGTGAACTACGCCGACCTCGTTCCGCAGATTCCGCTGTTCGGGCCCGCGCTCCCCTTGCGCTTCTACCGGCATTCCGGCGATCCTCGATACCTTCCAGAGCACGACGATGGTTCGCTTTACCGCTATCAGCCGGGAACGGTGACGCGGTTGCTCCAGGTCCTCAAGGGCGTCCTGCAGCTACTTCGAAGCGGATCGGTACTGGGCATCGAGGACCACGCCTGCACGCAGTACGAAAGCAAGCTCGCCTCCATCGCGCGAAGCCGTTCCCAGGCGCGCTAAAGGAGCACGGCCGCGCTGACAGGGACGCTGCGAGGGAGCGACCACCTCATCCACAAATCAACCTTCAGCGCTCTGTCTTGCAGGTGCTTGCATCGCTCCTCAAGACGAGCGTGTGTGATCTAGCGGCGAGCGAAGGTCCGCGAATTGCCTCGAAACGCAAATTGGGAGCGTTCAATTGGTCGGAGCGGCGATTGCCTACATCCGCGTCTCGACGGCTCGGCAGGGACGCTCCGGGCTAGGCCTGGAGGCGCAGCGTCGTGCCATCGTCGAGTTCTGCGAGCGCGAGGGTCTCGCCGTCACGGGCGAGTTCGTCGAGGTCGAGACTGGCAAAGGCGCTGATGCGCTGGAACGTCGGCCGCAGCTCGCGGCGGCCCTGGCAACTGCGAAGAAGGCGCGCTGCTCCATCGTCGTCGCCAAGCTCGATCGGCTGTCCCGCGACGTCGCCTTCATCGCCGGGCTGATGGCCTCGAGGGTGCCCTTCATCGCCGCAGAGCTTGGCGCCGATGCCGATCCCTTCATGCTGCACCTCTACGCCGCGCTGGCGGAAAAGGAACGTCGCATGATCTCCGCTCGGACCAAGGACGCGCTCCGGGCGGCGAAGGCGCGAGGCGTCAAGCTCGGGCGGTATGGCGCCGAGCACCTGTCGGTCGTGAACAAGGCCGCAGCGCTGGAGCGTGCAAGGAGCCTGGCACCGCTGCTCGCCGACATGAAGGTGCGAGGTCTATCCTCGCGGGCGATCGCTACCGAGCTGACGACGCTGGGGGTCGCAACACCATCGGGTGGGAGATGGCATCCGCAGACGGTCATGCGCGCCTTGAGCCGAGCCGAAGGCACAACGGCTTGAAAGACGTGAGCTGCTTCCAAGCCTAGAGCCGAAAATTGAACACCGTCAGTTATTTAGCTCGATTGCCTCACGGTCGGAGACGATGCAGCGGTTTGAGAAGCCGCTGGGTGAACGTTGCACCCGCAGACGGTCATGCGGGTTTGAAGCCGACCCAAGGCGCAACGGCTTTAGGGCGCAATCCGCTTGCCGAAGTCCGTTGCCGAAAATTGAACGTTGTCAGAAATTTAGCTCCTTTGCCCATGCTATTCGAGCCGATGCTGCGGCAGTGGGATCAACCGCACGGCTAGACGCGCTTGATCAGGTGCTTGCATCGCTGCTGGGAAAGAGCGTGTGTGACGCGGCATTGCGGTCCCCGAGACCGCCGCGAGCAGGTTCCAGCCGCGGGCGCGCGACTGCGAACCTTCTGCCAGTGACCCGCCGCTCAGCGGGCGAGTCGCTGGAGATCCACGATGAAGCTCACCGACACGCAGATTGCTGCTCTCACCGCGGCTGCAGCACGCCCTGACGGCGCGATCCTGCCTTTGCCGGCGCACATCCGCGGTGGTGCCATCGGCAAGGTCTGCGACGCTCTGGTAGCCAAGGGCCTTGCCATCGACGTCGGCCTGCCAGGCAAGCAGACCCTCATCATCGGCGACGATGGTCGCCTGGCGCTCGGCCTCGAAATCAGGCCTCTGGCCTTAGCCGAGACCAAGCCGACGCAGGGCCGCGCCGGGACAAAGCAGGCGCAGCTCGTCGCGATGCTTGCGGCGCCGGAGGGTGCCAGCACCGAAGAGATCGTCGCTGCCTTCGGCTGGCAGCCCCACACTGTCCGCGGAGCGATCGCCGGCGCGCTCAGGAAAAGGCTCGGCTTGCAGATCGGGTCCGAGGCGATCGAGGGTCGCGGACGCGTCTACCGCATCATGCCGTGATCGCGCGAACTCAGTTGAATTGCCTCGAATTGAAAGCCAATTAGCCGCTCGTGGCCGCTCTGGAGCTCGGCCAGGCTGGGTCTTCGATTGCGTAGCATCGAGGACAAGCTGCGCAGTTGCAGCGAGCGACGTGAAGGCAGGAGGTCGCGACACCACCGTAGCTTTAAACGGATCTTCGCTCGCCAATCCTTCCACCCTCCCCCCTCCGTGAGGATTGCAGTCCGCGACCACGGATTGCAAATTGCGTCAGGCGGGCCTTGACGACGTGCCGGTCCGACTTCGGCACCTCGGCCGGACTAAATCCGCGCCCGATCAGGGCGCCGCATGATGGAATGTGCGTCGCGCGTCGGTTCGATCGCCGGCACGTAGAATGCGACCATTGCCGCGAGGCGGGTCAAATACGAAGGGGCGCGGCTTGGCGCGACGTAGGAAGAACGACGCGGGCGGCGGTTTCTTCCTCCTGCTCCTGATCATCGCCGCCGCCGTCGTCCTCCTTATCGAGGCGACCCTCAGCGCGCTCGCCTTCGCTTATCCCATTTTCGCCGTCTGCTACTGGATCCACGGCGCGGCGACGCGTCGTCCGCCTCCCGAAATTCCGAATCCATCCTCATACGAGCGCCCCTCGCTCGAGGCGGATAAGAAGGCGCTGCTAGCGGGGCGGGCGGATCGGGTCGCCACGGCGGAGGATTGCTACGCGACGGGCGCGGGGCTGGGTGTCCACACCACCGCCGCCAGCGGCGACGCGCGTTTCGACGCCCGCTACCGCGAGGGGCGGCGCCTGAACGACCGCCTCGACGAATGCGATCGAGAGATCGCCGGCCTCGAAAACCGCCTCGTTGCGATCCGCGACGAGGCGTGGACAGGCTTCTCGGACTATCGGGACTACCAATCCGCCTTCGAGGCTTGGCGCGGCAGGCGAGCGATAGCCGACGCCACCGCGGCCTCGCTCGTGGTCTTCCTCACCGCGGCCGCCGTCCTCGTCCCTTGGTCCCTCCTTGTCGGGCGCCTCTGGCCCGCGGACTGGAGCCCCCCGTTTCTCTACGAACGGAGCCTTGGCGAGACCCTGATCCCGGTGGTGTGGGCCGAACTCGCCGCGTGCGCCGCGTTCGCGATCGCCTTGCCCCGCGCCCGCGAGCGTCTCGGCGCGTGGGTCAACCCCGAGCGCGCGAAGGGGTGGGACCGTCTGCTCGCCGGCTGGCGCGATCCTTTCGGCTGAGTGGCCATCGTCAACCGCCCCTTCGCCCCCGTCGGGGGGCGGTTGACCCCCGATGCCACTTGGTCAGCGCGAGCAAGACGGCTTATCGCGGCGTGGGCGGCCGAGACGATTCCGAAGAAGAACGCGACGGCGAAGGCCAGTCGTTGCGGCTGTGTCAAGTTTCCCTCCGATGTAGGCCCTTCGCAACGCGCCTACCTGAGATCTAGCGGGCACCGGGCGAGGAACGGCTTGATCGCCTCGGCCGTCCCCTTCGCCGCCACGGTCCTGGGCTTTCCGTCGCCGAGTTCGTAGGTCAGCCTCGGCCCGGAGGCGAGCGCGGCGACAAAGTCCGTGGCATGCACGCTCTGCCACGTGCGACCTTCCTGGCCGTCGCCTGGCAGGGTCCGTCGGACGCCGTCCACGCCGCGGAAGGCCAACCGAAACTCTGTGAAGGCGTATTCGTGCTCGTCTTCGGCAGGGATGCGGTCGACGTAAACCGACCACTCCCCCGTCGAGCAGATCAGCTTGACGCTCTTGAGCTTGTCTTCCAGCACCAGCGTGGTCACGGACCGTCCGTCCGTCTCGAAGTCCAGGACGGACCACGAACCGACGTTCGACGCCCCGGCGCCTGCGGGCGATGCCCCGACTAGTAGGAAGATGACGAAGACGGCACGCATCTCAGCGACCGAGCACGTCAGCGACGCCGACCTTAAAATCAGGCTTGTAGGGCAGGTGCACGCGGAGACCTCTTTGGTGACGGCACGACCATGAAAATTGTTTGGCCAAGCGAGTTCTTCGACGTGGACACTCGGTCTTCCCGTAGACGGCCTACGTCTTCGGCTCGACCATGTCGATCACCTGAGAGCCCCGAGCCTTGAACATCGGGAGCGTGTCGGCGAGACCAAGCCTGCCGCAAAAGCCGCCTGACGCCTTCGTCAGGTGCCAAAGGCGCTCGAGGACTGCGAGAGCCTCTGCGGAGGAACTGTAAGGCGCTATACTATCGCGTCCGGACCTACGAGGCCGTGGTCCGGGCGCTTGCGCCGACGTGGACCGTGTAGGACTGTCCACTTCGCTGGACGGAACGGTCTGAGCACGTGGCTCCGATCGCGCGACGGATCTTGCCTACCGTCGTAGGCGAGCACCCTCCAGCCCGCGCGATCCGGCGATCCGACCATTGCGGATTGGCTCGTAGTAGAGCTTCGACCTGTCCAGCTTCGTGGACGCGTGAGGAGGTAGAGGGCATGGTGGTCACGTCGGACGCCTGGGCCTCGCGAAGAGCCATGGTCTCGATGTCGCGGAAGAGCGCGGCTTCGACGGTGTCATCGTTCGACTCGCTCTCGCGATACATCGCGAACCGGCCGTGAAGGTCGGAAAGGGTGGAGACCGGAAGCTCGTGCTCGGCAAGGGCACGGACGATCCCGGCACGGATTGCCGTCGGCAGATCCAGCTCGTTGTCGCCAAGAGAACTGCCGTCTTCCGAGAAAGCGTCCTCGAGCTCTTGGTTTCGAACTGTCCAGTAGTCGTGCTCGGCCTTGGCCTGCGCAAAGGTGGTCGGCAGCGGATAGGCTTGCACGATCGCCTCGATGACGTGGGCAGGCGCCTCTTTCCGCGCGGCGAAGGCCCAACCTGTCCATCCATCCAGCGCATGCGTCCACCGTGGATTGTCCCGGACGGTACGCCAGCGTGCGACGGCAGCGAGGATCAGTCTTTCGCGCTCGCACGGTGCTGTCGCCGCGTCGATGCTGCCGTACTTGGCAATGAGGGCAGCTCGCCGGATCGTCCAGGCGGCTATCTTCGCTCGCCTGCGGGCAGCCTGCTCGGCTTTCCAGCTGCGGTCGGCCGCATCCTCCTTCCTGTCAAATATGTCGAAGAACCATTCGGACGTCGGCGCCGCATCAACGGCGAGAGCCTCCTCGAGCGTCATGCCTGCCGCTACCGCCATGGCCTCCGCCCGGCTCCTGGCCGCCTTCTGCTCGCCGGCGTGCTGGGTCGAGCGCATGAGCGCCACGACCTTAGAGAACCTCGGATCGAGCAGCGTCATCGCTCACGCAGCTCCATCAGGACGCTGTAGTAGCCTTGGACCGGGCCGACGTCCGCGGTGAAGACCCAGCCCTGCGCTTCAAAGGCGGCTCGGTTCTCGTGGCGCACGAAGCGGAACCAGCGGATCTCGTCGCCATCGTCGTCAGGAAGCTCTCGCCGGTCGCCTCCAGAATCGCCGTCTTGCCCGTGAACGCCTGCCATCGGATCACCGCCACGTCGATGTAGGCCGGGTTGAGTTCGAGCGCGTGGACTGAGCGCCCCGTCATCTCGCCGGCGATGATCGTCGTGCCGGAGCCGACGAAGGGATCATACACGGCCTGCCCGGGCGAGGAGTTGTTGGCGATCGGCCGCCGCATGCACTCCACCGGCTTCTGCGTGCCGTGGCCCAGCCCGCGGTCCTCGCGTGAAGGGATCGTCCACAGCGTCGATTGCGAGCGGTCGCCAGACCAGCCGCCGCGGGCGTTGCGGCGCACCGCATACCAGCAGGGCTCGTGCTGCCAGTGGTAGTCGCCGCGGCTGAGGGCGAAGCGGTCCTTGGCCCAGATGATCTGCGAGCGCACCTCGAACTCGCAGCTCTCCAGGCTGGCCTGGACAGTCGCGGCGAACTTGCCGGCGTGCCAGACGTAGGCGACGTCACCGGGGAACAACGCCCAGGCCGCAGACCAGTCGGCTTGGGCGTCGTTGTCGACCTTGCCAAGCTTGCCGGGGTTCAGGTTGACCCCGGCGCGGGCACGCCAAGCGGGATCGTAGGCGACGCCGTACGGAGGATCGGAGACCATCAGAGCTGTGCAGACGCCAGCCAGCGCCCGAGCCACGTCCTCGGCACTCGTGGCATCGCCGCAGACGAGCCTGTGGCTGCCGAGGATCCAGACGTCGCCCAGGCGGCTCACCGGGTCCGCCGGCGGCTCCGGCGCATCGTCGGGATCGGTCAGCCCGGCCGAAAGCTCCATCGTCAGCGTGGCGATCTCGTCGAGTGAGAAGCCGGTCATGCCGAGATCGAAGTCGAGCGCCTGGAGCTCGGTGAGCTCAATCTTCAGCAGCGCGTCATCCCATCCGGCATTGAGCGCCAGCTTGTTGTCGGCGATGACGTAGGCCCGCTTCTGAGCCTCGCTCCAGCCAGTGGCTACCATGACCGGGATCTCGGCCAGCCCGAGTTGCTTGGCCGCCATGACGCGGGCGTGCCCGGCGATGAGGCCGCTGTCCTCGTCGACCAGCACCGGGGTCGTCCACCCCCACTGCCGGATCGAAGCCGCGATCTGGTCGACCTGCTCGGCCGAGTGCGTGCGGCTGTTCCTGGCGTACGGCACCAGGCTGGCTGTAGGCCGGCGCTCGACGCGGTCGGCAGGCCAGGCCGTCTCCTGATGAGCGTCCATCATCGACCTTCCTCCGAAACAGCAAGCGACGAGAGCACGGGCTGAAGCGCGTCGAGCTGCGCATCCGAGAGCTTGCTCACATCGACCATCTGGATCGGTCCGCCGTTCAGCCCTGTGACCTCATGGACGTCCCTCTCCCGCCAGCCGGCTCGGACCTTCAGCCAGAAGATCGCCGCGCTCGTCGCCGCCGCTCCGTCCCCTTTCACCGCGCGATTGAACAGGCTCTGCGCCACAAGCGAGTTGGCCTTGGTCGCCGCGATGTCGAGCGTCTCGCCGTAGTGCTTGACCAGCGTGCCGAGACAGATCCCCGCGACCTTGGCGATCTCGTCCCGGGGCACGCCAAAGCTCGCGAGCGCCTCGATCTGCTTGCGCGACGCATCGGTCGGCTCGTGAAGCCTACCTTGGCCGCGGCGGTCCGTGCGATTGCCGGCATTGCTCCTCGGGTTGGTGCTGGCGTTCGACATGCGGGCTCGATGAAGGCGACATGCGATTGTCCCACATCAGACAATCGGCCGAAACCGTACGTAATTGCGCTGCGCTACGATCGTTTGCTCTCGCGCCAATTCATGAGCCACGATGTCATGGAGCTGTCCGACCGATAGCTTCCATCCGGCAACCGCTGACGTCGATCTCGCGGCGAACGATCGACCCGCATCGATCTAGATTTTTCCCCAGTACGGAATTCCGTACCTTAGGAAATGCTCTCACCCAGTACGGAATTCCGTACCTTGGGCCCAGTACGGTATTCCGTACCTCTTTCTATATCTGGGGAGCACCCCGTCCGCCGCTTGGCCTTCCGCCTGCGCTCGGCCTCCCTCACCGCTTCCATAATCGAGCGAACGTCGGTCTTCGAGATCGCCTCCCAATCGTTCGTCGGCAGCCCGCTGTCGTCGCCGACGACGCCGGCGAACGTGAGCCTGTAGGTCGCTCGGCGTCCGAGAGCTGAGCCATAAGCTTTGTGACCTTCGTCGACGACGCGGACGAAGCCCAGACGCGTCACCTCGTCCAACGTCTGGGCGATGGTGCTTCGGTGCAGGCCCGCGGCCTGGAACGCGTCCCAGCTCACGGCAAGACGCCCGTTTTCCTTGCCGGCGTGGTTGCAATGCTCGATCATCAAGCGAGCGAGGAGCTGATGACCGGCCCGGCTCAAGGCGCGGTAGGCGGGGCTTTCCATCATGTCCCGAGTTAGCCAGATCCATGGCTGACCTGGGGGCGGCGAGAGGAAAGCCTGCTTCTCCTTCCTCGAGGTCTGACGCATGACCCGTCGCGACCGATCGCTCACGCGGCCTCTCCCACGCCAACGCGTCGCATGGCTCGCTACCGCGCGGTGCCGAAGTGGTCTTCGACGACCTGGATGCGCTTGGCCTCGTAGGCTTCAATGTCCGCCAGGCGATAGGCGACGCGACCGCCGATCTTGAGATAGGCCGGACCTTCGTTGCGCCAGCGCCAGCGCTCCAGCGTCCGCGGGCTTATGGTCCAGCGGCGGGAGAGTTCGTTCTGGTTGAGGTGCCTGGGTCCGATGGAAGGATCGGTGTCGACATCGACGTGACGCGTGTCCGTTGTTGCTGCTGACATGAGATGCTCCGATAGCGAACCTTTTCGCTGTTGGAAGTAAAGCACACCATGAAGCGCTCCGCCTTGGGGTGAAAGTGGGCGCTGACGGGGGGCGCGAGTGGGAAACGAGGGGGCTGGAGGTGGGGCGAGGGTGGGACGTCCGGAGCAAAAATCGGGGTGCCTGGATCCGGCAGGTCTTGCCGGCGCGGAGGAAGGCTACGCGACGTGGACGAGCCTCAGCCTGCGGAAGGCGCGCTGCGTCGCGCGCGCTGCAAAGGGCTCGGGAACGTTGAGGCGGTAGAAGCCGCGCCCGTTGGAGGCGATGAGGTCTCGCCATCTGGTCTTGCCCTTGAACAGATCGACGATGCGCTCCGTGCGGGCTCCCGTGTCGACGAGCAGCTGCCGCCCGTTGCGCCATGGGTTGGAGGTCGAGGAGGCCTCGTGCAGGCGGCGGACGACCGAGGCCTGCAACGGGCCGAGCCGGAAGATCTGGCGATGCAGCACGACCTCGGAATAGTCCTCGCGATGCTCGAAGATCGATTGGGCACCAGGTGGTGCAGGATCGTCGAACGAGAGCCCATTCGCAGCCTCGAAGCGGTCGCGCTCCATACGCGTGACCAGCAGGTCCGACGTCGTGATCGCAAGGGGCGGGTAGCCGTCGGTGATCTTGAGATACCCGCCAGCTTGCCGCGGCTTGAAGTGGCTGATCCGGTACGATCCGGAGCGCATCACCGAGCAGACATCGGCGACGAGCAGGGGCTGCGCGCCAAACAGGACCGTGTCTTCCTCGCGGATCTCGACGGCGCCATCCGACCCGATCCCGATCCTGCCGACCTCCGCCGCTTGGGCGATGGTCATGATCGCGATCTCGAGTTCGCCGTTCCAGGCACAGTCGACGAGATCGGACATCGACACGCCCCAGCGCTCCGCTAGCTCCTTCAGGTAGAAGTATCTCTTGAGCGGCAGTGGCATCGGCGATCAGCCGAGGAGCTGCACGGGCACGAGCCCGTACCGGCGCAGGCGCATACGGATGAACGGCTCCGAGAGGCCGAAGAGGTCGGCGAGCTCCCCGACGAGCTCATCGAGCAGCGGCGGCGGCGCTTGCGGACAAACGACCGGCAGCTCGCCGCGCCGGTCATTGTCGATCAGCGGGATCGCCAGCCCAGCGGCGCGCTTGTGCATGTGGCGGTGGAGCATGGGCCGCGGTGCCAGGAAGGCGCCCATGAACTCGTTGGCGCGCCATTCCACCCAATCGATCTCCGCGGCGGCATCGCGCTCGGATGTCTCCGTCAGATGGTGCCGACGAGTTGCCGGCTCCACCGTGTTCTGCGTCCTCCAGATCCAGGCGGGTACGTCGAAGACCGCATGTCCCAGCTCGTGCGCTGCCGTGCTGCGGCCGAGGTCGTCGCGCTCGCCGATGAAGGCGCTGTCGATCGAGATCGTGGCACTCGCCGGCCACGACGGGTCGTGCTCGACCGAACCGACGACAGGCGCACCCGCTTTCTCCTCGGCGGCTTGTTCGAACTGCCAGCGCAGCTCGAAGGCGAGGCCGTTGACCTGCAAGCACACAGCTCGTCGCGCGATCTGCGCGATGTCGACCTTCGGCCTGGGTCCGCGACAGAGCTGGCGACGAGCCTCCTCGGCGACCGTCCAGATCTCCTCGCGTCGCAGTCGCTTCGGCTCCAGCGATGAGCGCATGTGCGGGTAGGACAAGACGAGCGTAGGCGATCTCGACTCGTCAGCCAGCTTGCCGGCGTCGATAGCCGGCTCCGCGAGGCCATGCTGCCCCCGATCATAGGCGCCTGAACTCATGGCAACCATCTCCTGAACCCGTCAGTCTTCGGCCTCGACGTTCGATATATGTTCTAGTTTCTGCGTAAGAGTCTAGTCAGTTCGATTCGCTCTTTGGTCGGCCCGACTGCCATCTCTAGCTTCCTCTGAGATTTGCCGAATTCGCTACGATTCACCCGGCTGCTTTCTTTCCCGATCGGCAGGCTCAAGCCTCGGATTCCGCTGTTCTTTCCGCTCAGGCGAGCGCATCCCTTTTGCATGGTTGCAAGTACGCGTTGTTTGCCTCCCGACGAACGTCTCTCCGCCTTGTGTGAGATCCTCGCCGACGGCCTGATCCGCCTCCACCACCGACAGTCAAATCGTTTATCTTCGCCACGCGGAGACAGTTGTCTCGACTTGCCGCTGCAGCAGAGCAGTGGTGCGCAACGGAAGTGCACGGGTAGGGCAGGGGCATGAGCGAGATGGTGCTGGCGCAGCTGGCGGCGCTGAAGACGACATCGACCGCGGACCTGAAGGCGCTCTGGCGCAAGCTCAACGCCACCGAGCCGCCGCCGTACAACAGGCGCTTCCTCGAGAGCCGGCTCGCATACAGGATCCAGGAGCTTGCGTTTGGCGGATTGAAGCCGGCGACGCTGAAGAAGCTATAGGCGATGGGCGAGCAGATCGATGGGCGGCGCTCGGGCAAGCGCAAGCCGCGCATGGATGCCAAGCCGATCGCCGGCACCCGGCTGGTGCGCGAGTGGCAGGGCACGGTGCAAACGGTGACGGTCACGGCTGACGGGTTCGAGTGGCAGGGAAGGCCGTACCAGTCGCTCTCAGCTGTTGCCCGCGCGATCACCGGCACGCGCTGGAACGGCTGGATCTTCTTCGGCCTCAAGAACCAGCAGCGAGCCGCCGCATGAATGCCCGCGGCATCAAAGCCCGGCAGGAGGCTCCCTTGGCGCCGCCAGCAGCCCGCAAGCTGCGCTGCGCCGTCTACACCCGGAAAAGCAGCGAGGAGGGCCTGGAGATGGCTTTCAACAGCCTCGATGCCCAGCGTGAGGCTTGCGAGGCGTACATCCTGAGCCAGCGCGCCGAGGGCTGGCTGCTGGTGCCCGACCGCTACGACGACGGCGGCGTCTCCGGCGGCACGCTCGAGCGCCCGGCCCTGCGGCGCCTGCTGGCCGACATCGAGGCCGGCCGCATCGACATCGTGGTGGTCTACAAGATCGATCGTCTCAGCCGCGCCCTGATGGACTTCGCCAAGCTGGTCGAGGTGTTCGACCGGCATCAGGTGACCTTCGTCTCGGTGACCCAGGCCTTCAACACCACGACGTCGATGGGTAGGCTGACCTTGAACGTGTTGCTGTCCTTCGCGCAGTTCGAGCGCGAGGTGATCGGTGAGCGCATCCGGGACAAGTTCGCCGCCTCGCGCCGCAAAGGCATGTGGATGGGGGGCACCGTGCCCTTTGGTTACGTCGTGCGCGACCGCAAGCTGGTG
The DNA here is from genome assembly GCA_965198715.1 of Beijerinckiaceae bacterium. Classification (GTDB taxonomy): domain Bacteria; phylum Pseudomonadota; class Alphaproteobacteria; order Rhizobiales; family Beijerinckiaceae; genus RH-AL1. The sequence goes on along the minus strand of CBDAPV010000001.1, from coordinate 767,858 downwards.
ATCCACGAGGAGCAGGCGGCGGCGATCCGTATGATCTTCGAGCGCTTTGCCAAAATCGGCTCGGCCACCACGCTTGCCGGTACCCTCGCCAGGGAAGGCGTCCTTACCCCACGCGGCAAGCCGATCGACAAGGGCTTCCTCTACAAGCTGCTCACCAACCGGGTCTACGTCGGCGAGGCGGTGCACAAGGGTACGGCGTACCCGGGCGAGCACCAGGCGATCGTCACGCGGGCGCTCTGGGATAAGGTGCGCGCCGTCCTGCAGGAGAGTCCGCGCAAGCGCGCCGCAGACACGCGATCATCGTCGCCGGCGTTGCTGAAGGGACTGATCTTCGGCCCGACCGGCTGCGCCATGTCGCCGACCCACACCCGCAAGGGCGGTCGGCTCTACCGCTACTATGTCAGCCAAGCCGTGCTGAAGCAGGGACGGGATGCCTGCCCGGTCGGACGGCTGCCGGCAGCGGAGATCGAGGCCGCGGTGATCGACCAGGTACGCGGACTGCTGCGTGCGCCCGAGATCGTGGTCGGCACTTGGCGGGCGTCGAAGACGAAGGTCGACGGCTTGAGCGAGGATCAGGTGCGGCGAGCCCTGCAGGACCTCGACCCGCTCTGGGACGAGCTGTTCCCGGCCGAGCAGGCCCGCATCGTCCAGCTGCTGGTCGCTCGCGTCGATGTCGGCGAGCGAGGCTTCGAGCTGCGGCTGCGGATCGACGGGCTCGCGCACCTTGCGCGGGATCTTGCCGGAAGCGGCCCCCAGCAGCGGGAAGCAGCATGAGCGAGGCGGCGCAGACCCTCACCGTGCGTGTGCCGTTCGTCATCCGCAAGCGCGGCGGCCGCAAGCTCGCCATCGCCGCGGACGGCAGCACGCTGGCTCCGCCGCGGCCACGGATCGATAGCACGCTCGTCAAGGCGCTCGCGCGCGCCCACAGGTGGAACAAGCTTCTCGAGAGCGGTCGCTACAGCTCAGCCGCAGAACTTGCTGCTGCCGAGAAGATCAATCCGTCCTATGTCAGCAGGGTGCTGCGGCTTACCTTGCTTGCTCCCGACATCATCGAGGCGATCATCGAGGGGCGGCAGGCTGACGGCATCGAGGTGGATCTGCTGCTGCAGCCGTTTGCTTCGAGTTGGGAGGTGCAGCGAGCGGCCTTGTCATGACTGCTTCGCGCCACCTGTTGCCGTTCAGCGGGTTTGATGACGTGCTCCGAAGCAGACATTCATAGGCAATCGTCGATAACCTTTCTGGGTGGGAAGCGAACAATCTATTTCGGACAAGTCTTAGACGATTTTGATTATATTTTTATTATATAAATTATATTTGAACCAAAAATCACAATATTGATTTTGAATACTGTCGGCTTTGATGATCTCAAGCTGTTCACCGATCTGCTTGACGAGATTTTGCTGCCTTTGAAGAGATGGCGAAGCGTGCCAGTGGTTTCAGACAGGCCGCGGCTAAACACCGGCACGTGCAAGGCGTCGAGGATCTGCGGCGCCAGCATGCCGGCGGTGGATACTGAGGCGCGCAGCGGGCTTGCATCAACGAGGCTTGCGCGCGACCACGATGAATTCGTTGTACTTGAACAGGCGACCGGCGGCGCGTGGCAGCGGAAACGAGCGTCGCACATCTACACGCAGGCCCACCATCGCACAAAGCCGCTCGATTTCGTCAAACCCCAAGAAAAGCACGTGTGTCGCGTCGGACGCGTAACCCTTTTCTTGCGGCGTGATGAAGACGATTCTGCCGTCTGGCCGCACCGCCGGAAGGTAGCGGCGGACGAGCGTCGCCGCCTCGAGTTCGCTCATGTGCTCGGCCACGTGAGCGAGAAGCAACGAGTCGAAGATCGGCTGATCGGCGTGCTCGGAAGCGTCCCATTCGTCGGAGGTGTACGCCTCGAGGCCGCGTGATCGCGCGATCGAAACGGCCTCAGGGTTATGATCCACGCCGACCCCGTGCCCTCGCAGATGAACGAGGTTGCGGCCGATCCCGCAGCCGACGTCGAGCACGTAGCCGAGATCGAGATGCCGGATATGCCATCGATAGGGGGCCTGGACATCGACGACCCGCTTCCACCGCGCTCTCTGGAGCCGCTGCAGCCGGTGCGCATAGCTCGCGTCCGCTGTGGCGAGCAAGCGCGAGTTCTCCTGGTTAAGGGTCATCGAGGCTGGCTCATCGGCAGTGGGGCTCCGCATCCGAGCCGAGCCAACTCGTCTCGCGCATCCGGCTCCGGACCAAGGTCCATCTTTACGAGGCCGAACCGTTCCGCGTCGCGCTCGTCGAACAACGAGGCGCTGTGGCCTTTGCAGAGCGTCGACACGTCGGCCGGCGTGAGACCGGCCAAATTCATCACTATGGGCCGATTTTTGAGAAAAGGATCGTTGCGGATGAGCAAGGCCCCAAAGCCGACCCCGTCCGTATCGACGAAGACGAGATCGGTGGGCGCCGTCTGTATGGCCTGTTCCGCCGTCATGTACGGGGCAACCCAAGCCCGCACTTCGAAGGCGCGCATGGGAAGAAGCACGAGACAGGAAAACGCCGATGCCAAGCCGAGCGAAGCCCAGCCGAACGCACGCCCCTGCTCACCGCCAGCCCGTCCCGCGATCGGGACGACGAGCACCCAACCGGCTGCGGCGAGCAGGCAGAGCGAGCCGACGAAGCCGTGAAGATATCGGTAGCCCCAGCCGAACGCCTGGAGCGGCAGCAGCACGAACATCGCGATGGTCGTAAGCACGAGGCCGATGGCCAAGGCGGCAAGCGGGCTGTCGAATCGGCGGAGCAAGAAGATGCCGATGAACGCGAGGGGAACGACGATGGGGTTCTGCCAAGCCAGGAACCGCGTGAGGTTCTTGGCCATCAGATCGATGCCGGACCAGCTGAAGGCCTTCAGCAGTTCGACGACCTCGCCGAGGAACGGAGCCATGCCATGGCTCGCGCGACCCAGCCCGTGCAGCCCGTTGAGGGAGAGCATGAGTTGCCAATAAAAAATCCAGAAGAGGCCGATAGCGAGATACGACACCGAGTAGAGCGCGGCGAGACGCCAGCGCCTTTGCGTCCAGAGCTGGATCACGAACGGAGCTGCAAAAAGGGGGTGGAAGATCAGCTGGTGCAGACCGAAGGCGAGTAAGGCGATGAGCAACGCGGACGCGTGCGCTATGGCGCCACCGCGCAAGAAAAACGCGAGCCAAAGCAGGTTGAACGTCAAATGAGCCGTAGTTGCGAAAGGCGTGGAGGCGTTGAACAGCGCCTGATGCGACGTCGCCAGGAGGAGCATTGTCACCAACGATGCATCGGGACGCTCTGGCCACAGCCGCCTAGCTATGCTGCCGCTTGCGCAGATCGCGATGCCGAACAGTACCGGGCTCGCAATGTCGAAGCCGAGGACGTTACCAAGGAGGGCATGGATGGCGGCGTTGACGGGGAGATAGGTCGACGCCCAGGCGGAATTGCCTTCCACGTTCAAGATGAACGAGGGCTGGACCACCGATGGCTGGAACGCCGCCCAGAAAGGACGCCATGCCTCGGGAAGTGGCGCCAGCGTCAGCCCATGCCGGAAGATCGTCGCATCAAAACGCGCGAGCATCTCGTCCTGGGTGAAGGCGAATCCGTGAAAGACGAGCTGGGTGCCGATCATCGCTGCGGCCATCGCGGCGAGCGCGATGGCCCTTGCGCACCACCGGGAGTGGCCCCACCGATTGAACATGTCGGCAAGGGGAAGTCTCTGCAACGGCAGGGTCGACAAAACGAGCAAGACGACGACGTCGGCGAACAGCCAGAGGACGTCGCTCTGGAAGAAGATCGTCTCGCGGCTGCGCGAGCCCGACTGCGTCAAGATCGTGAGGAGGCACCACGCGAGCTGATATATCGCGCCGGCACGAAGACCGGTGACCAAGCGCTTCGCGGATGTCTGGCGCGGCGTTTCGACGGGCCCTCGGGATGGGAAGATCGCCTCGATCTGCATGGCGGTACCATGAAGCAGACACCCTTGCAGTTGGTTAACGGAATGATTCTAGCGTCGCGTCGACGCGTCGAATCGGCGACGAGTCGAGCGCCTCCCGGTCGAAGCGGATTTTCACCGATACCTAGACGAACCTTCGATTGAGAAAGTTTGCGCTAGGGTCTGGCACCGAGACGCCAAGGCGACGTTGCCGGTTTATTGCTAAGGAGGCTCGGGTGTCGAAAACCGCTCCGATCGGCGAACTGTTTCCGCCGTTGCGCCAGGCACCTTGGTTGAGCGTCGTCATCCCTAGTCATCACGGTGAAGCCTGGCTTGAGGCCACCTTGGGTTCGCTCGCCGCACAGACGAATTCGGATTTCGAGTGCATCCTGATCGACAGCAGCACGACACCGACGACCGTGGACATCGCCGAACGGTTTCAGGATCATCTGCATCTGCGCATCGAGCGACGGCCCGATATCAAGGATTGGCAAGGCAAGACCAATCTCGGTGCGGAGCTCGCCACCTCGGAACACCTGTGCATGCTGCACCAGGACGACTTGTGGGATCCAAGCCGCGCCGCGCGGGTCCACGAGTGGCTGCAGTCCGACGGTGACGTCACGATGCACCTTCACCCCTGCTGGATCGTAGACGAACGTGCTAGGCGATTGGGCGTGTGGCGTTGCCCGCTGCCGCCGGGCCGACGGCTCTCCGGCGAATTTGTGCTGGAACGCCTCATCGTCCAGAACTTCGTGGCGATCTGCGCACCGGTCATCCGACGCGATGCCTTTCTCGCCGTCGGCGGCCTCGATCGAGCGCTCTGGTACACCGCGGACTGGGACCTCTACTTGAAACTTCTCGATGGCGCCTCGGTTCTCTACCATCGCGAGTTCCTAGCGAGCTACCGGATCCACTCCGAAGCCCTCACGATCAGCGGCAGTCGAGACGGTGCCGACTTCGAGGCCCAAATGGCGCAGGTTCTTGAGAGACATTGGCCGTCAGACGCGGTTAAAAATGCGCAGCACTTGCGGGCGCGCGCGATGGCCTCGATCGCGATTAATGTCGCGCTCGCGCGAACGCTTCATCGCGGCGCGGGGGAAGACTTCCGGGCGATCACGACGACGCTGCGGCTTGGGCCGCGCGGCATTGCCGTTCTGCTCCGCGACACCCGCCTCCTCGAACGCGTTCTCCCACGGGCGCGGCTATACATCAGAGGTCGGCTGAAGTCGTGATCTGCGACGGAGCGAATGCTGCAGACACGTGATCCTCGCCACGGAGAAGTTGACGCCGAGCATCACGAGCGTCACCGCCGGCAACGCCCAGCGCAGTTCGAATGACATAACGTCGTGAAACAAAGCGATGAGCGCGAGCGAGGCGGGGTAAGCCGGCGCCGAGCCGAGAAGATAGGACACCAAGCCGCGTCTGTTGACCGGCGCCTGAAACGTCCAGACGGCATGGCAAATGTAGGCGAACGTTCCAATGGTGACGAAGCAGATCGCAGACGACAGGACATAGCGGTCCCGGTCGATCAGGAGCATCAGGACCCAATTCAGACAGAAACAAGCGGCGCCGACGCAAAGGTATCGAAGGAAGGCATGGCCGGACGTGCGTCGTCGATCTTTCATTCTCGGACCAGTCTCGCAGAGAGGCCGTAGCTTCTTGTGTTCAGCTTCAAGGTGCTGAGCAGGAAGCTCGAAAAGATGATCTCCGAGCCCAGCGACAAGGCGAGGGACGAGCCGATGGTCACGCGTGAAATCGCCTCGACATTCAACGCCCCGAACCTCGCGGCATGCCAGAGCGCCACCGCCTTGAACGCGCCAGCAAGGCCTCCCGCAAAGAGCATGGATCCCACAATCAGTCCACGCTCTAGCGTCACGCTATCCAGCATGAACGACCACCCCGGCGACCTAGGATACAATTTCTCCTGAACCGCGAAGTTGCGCGACAGGATCGCGAACAGCACGGCTTGGACGCCGACGCCTATCATCGCGGCGCAATAGATCAGCGTGTCGAGGCTCAGCCGCACCGACCCTATGTCCAGCGGGCCGCAGAGCAACAGCCCTCCCAGAAGGACCCCGGCGAAGACGAGCGCCAAACCGGGGTAGAGGAACAGCCAGTTCGGGCTGAAGAGCAGCATGAAACAAAGATGACGCCAACCGTCCCGATAAGGCCGTAGATGCGGACGCCGGGATCGGCCGTCGACCGAGAGCGTCGTCGGGACCTCGGCGATCCGCAGGCCCAGGAGCGTCGCCTTGATAATCATCTCGGAGGCGAATTCCATGCCCGTGGTCCGCAAGTCGAGCAGGTGGAAGGTTTCCTTCGACAAGCCGCGCAAACCACAATGGAAGTCGCGGATCGTGGACACGAAGAACAATCGTCCGACGCCGCTGAGGAGCGGATTGCCGATGACCCGGTTCTTCCACGGCATCGCACCGGGCGCGATACCGCCGGCGAAGCGGTCGCCGATGACGAGATCGGCGCCCTGCCTCAATTGGGCGAGGAAGGGATCGAGGTTGGCGAAATCATAGCTGTCGTCGCTGTCGGCGAGAATGCAGTAGCGTCCTCTCGCCGCGCCAAGGCCGGTATGCAACGCGGCTCCATAGCCCTTCAAAGGCACGGGAATTACGCGCACGCCCTGTCCGCGCGCCAATTCGCGGGACCCGTCGGTGGAGCCGTTGTCCGCGACGATGATCTCTGCCTCGACCCCGGACCGCGCGATGAAACGCTTAGCCTTCGCGATGCAGCGCACGAGGGTTTCTGCCTCGTTGAGGCACGGCATGACGATGGTGAGTTCGACCTCGGCCACCTCGTTCGGTAGGTCGACCTGCAGTTCGGGAGCAAGAACAGCCTGCATGGATAGACGCTGAGCTCTGGAACGGTCTCGTCGCCGCGACCCACCATCGCTCGCATGAGATAACGGACTGTTACGTAACGGCTCCGGATTGGGTACTTTAGGCGGGCGTCTGCGGGGAGGGGGCGAGTGCCACTTGTGTCTACGATGAGCGTTGACAGACCAAAGTCGTGGTTTCGCGAAAGTGGCAGGGGCGGCCAGCTCACGCCGTACACCAGCCGGTCGGCACTGCGCCAAGTGCTTAGGTGCCTATCTTCGCTGCGTTTCTTTGTTGGATTAAGTCCGCAATAACTGGCGTTGCTCTAGACCGCGACAGGCGCATCACCGACATGGGTAACCGCGAAGCCAAGGCGGCCCTGTGCGAGGCAGCGCATGTGGTGCTGCACCGGGTGAAGAAGTGGTCAGGTCTGTTAAGCTTAGGCCACCATTGACCTTGCTTCCCACGCGCGGGCCTTACGCGGGCTTGGCATAAGCCCTCGTCACCATAGATCTCATCGAAGTGGACGTCGACGGTTCGTTAATTGCCTCGTGCTATAGTGTCTTTCACGAGGGTTTCACGTGATCGCAAGCGCAACGAGAGACCTGGACCTGGACGGGACCGCGTTCGCGCGCGTCGCGATCCCGTTCCTGGCTGCTGTCCCAGCCCGATGGGCCTTGGGGCAGGCTGCCGGCATCTCCCCGCAGGGAACCGACATCGGGTTCTCGGCCGCCATCGCCGCGGGGTTGCTGATCCTGTCCGTGCTCCTCAGGAACCGCGGGATGCCGAGGCCGGCGACCGCAATTCGGCTGATCTTCCTGGTCATCGTGTCGATGGCCTTCGCGCCCGACATGGAGATCGCGTTGCTGCACGTCGGACGGCATGCGCCCTACCGAGACGCGACATTGGCGTCCTGGGACGCGGCGCTCGGATTCGACTGGCTAGCCTACGCGAAAGCTTTCGACTCCAACCAAGTTATTTGGGTCGCCAGCCGCTACGCCTACAATTTCATGCCGCTCCAGGTCCTACTCGCTGTGTTCGTCCTGACGGGACAGGCAACGCGGGTATATGCCTACGTCGCTGCGTCGATCCTGGCAGTGACGGCCTGCTGCTTCGTCGTCGTCCTGTTTCCAGCCTTGGGTGCATACTCGCACGCCGGCGGACAAGCCGCGGGCTTCCTGCACCACGACTTCATCGTGGGCGACAAGATGACTGAGACCCTCGAATGGCTTCGACAGGAGCAGTCGGTCGGAAGCGCGCAAAACCTCGGGCTGATCTCGTTTCCCAGCTACCATGCCGTCTGCGCCGTCCTCGGTATTTGGGCGTTCTGGCGGACGTCCTACCTGCGTTGGGTCGTGGCCAGTCTCGACTTGGCGATGCTCGCGGCCACCCTCGTCCAAGGGTCGCATTACCTCGTGGACATCCTGTCCGGCGTCGCTTTAGGTGTCCTAAGCCTGTTGGCGTGCAATGCCTTGATGGCCTGGAGGTGGACCAGCGTCCCAGCCGGCCCCTCGTTCGCTACCGATCTATGGCCATGAGCAATCTGCATTATCGATGTGGCGACCGCTAGCGACGGTCCAATTGCAGCGTGCTGCGAGCCTCGCCCTTGCGAGCGCGCAGCGATAGATTACACCCATTTGTATGATCTACAGCACTCCCATCGTCAGGCTGTGATAGGTTCTCCGATCAGGAATGTCGGGGCTAATCTCCCGACGCCAAGCTTGCCGGATGAAGTCCATCGGCGCGTCGCCCGGTATCTTCCGGAGGCGGCCAAGATGAAGGTCACGCATGATCGTGGCCGCTCGCGCAAGCGCATGGCAGGCTGGCACCGCTCCGAATGTGAACGAGGCGATGAACGAGGGACCGACCTATCGGAGGACGGGGTAGTTGGCGGCGTCGATAGTGACAGGATTGACGGCATCGGGGCGGATCAGCTTGCGGGCTTCTCGAGCGGGTCGCCGCGGCCGTGTCGGTGTTCATGAAGGCTTACGCGCACCAAACGATGCGTCGTCCTGTCGAGGTGTGAACGAACCGCCTTTGTTTAAATCGCGCACTGCGCCGTAAACCGTGCCGTTCGCGGCGGACATCCCGCGAAGGGATCGCGATCCACTTCTGCGCGTAACAGACTGACGGGAGCGAGAATGAGCATCATCCCCGAGCACCTCGCGGTACGCGATGTCGACGCCCTATCGTCGCAATACCAACTGATCAGATTCTCACGAGCGCGTGCGTGAGCATGCGTGCCCTTGGAGACTCCATCGCCGAGCACGAAGGATCAGCTAATGCGATCTATCGTCCAATCTATGTCCGCTCGGCGCAACATCGCGACCGAAAGAAGTCATTCTGCTCTCGGCCAGCTACGGACGTAGTTTCATGCCGTGATCTTGGCAGGCGGATGTTGAGAAAAACCTCGCGTTCGCCGCAGTATGTAAAGCTATGACATTGCTCAGCTTCTAAACTACGTACTAAAATTGCAAAGTACACAGCTTCAGAGAACGGGAGGCATCAAGAGCATACAATTAGCCCTTCTACGCTGAACGAGGTAAATAGCTATCCTAGCTACAAGCCTGTGTTTGCTTTACTTTTCAGGCTTTATAGAAAGGGCAGAGAATACACTGGCTCGTCAAACGCTGGCGGAGGGAAGGGCGCTGAGACACAACGTTCTCTGGCAGGATTCCCTTTCGCTTCGCTGCCGCACGATGGCGTTCGCGCTGGCTACGTCCGTTCATTGCTGAGTTACATCCTGCTCGGCTCAACATGCGCTTGCAGCTGGGTTCGGATACAGAGAGCAGCCGTTCCGCATCGCGCCAACTTCGGTCATCGCCGATCTATGGCGGCAAGCCAAGAAGCGGACGTTCATTCATATTTACATACGCGCGTTTAGGTGTTTCGGCGCGCAGCATAGCTATGGGTACGACCGTGTTGATGCGGCAGATCGCGACGTTGAAGACGAGGCCCACCACGATGAAGTCGTCGGGAAGGTCGGGGTTGGCCTTGGAGCGCAGCGACATAGCAGTCGATGATGGCGAGGGTGGATTTGGCCGCCGGCGTTGCGGATGATGACCGCCTCGCCCGGCTCGAGCACGAAGCACGCGACGGGATCGACGCGAGGGTCGGCACCGCCGACGAAGATCGTCTTCATTAAGGGCTACATCTTCAGGTCGTCATTTGACGTAGCGTCAAGTATTGTTGAAAATACTAATTTCATAAATTCGTAGTCTTTCGCAATCAGACTAATGCGCTGTCTCTTCAAGGAGTGAGATCTTGCAGTTTGCTTGTTCGCTCGATCGAAGAAAGACGGCGTCGCGAAGCCTGGCCGAGCGCGTTGTCGCATATTACCAGCCGATCTACGGGATCCTCGAGGGAAGGGTCGTGGGTTTCGAGGCCTTGGCGCGGTTGCGTGCGGACGGCGCGCTGCTCATGCCCGCGGAATTTCTGCACACACTCGACACCGAGAACTCGCTCGAGCTCTTCAACGCGATGTTGGTCGAGGGCATTGTCCTGATTGAGGAACTTGGATCAGCCGGGCACGACCTCTACGTGACCATCAACGTCAACGCATCGCTGCTTCTACACCGCGACTTCGTCGAGATCGTACGGTTCACCGTGGCCTGCCACGATGCTTCGCCGGACCGGCTGGTGATCGAGATCCTTGAGGGCGAGGCGATCGCCGATGTCCCAGCCATGGTGCAGGTGATCAGACGGCTCAAGGCGCTCGGCTTCTCGGTCGCGCTCGACGATGTAGGCAGCGCCTATGCCTCGCTGATCCATATCAAGGATCTGCCCGTCGACGTGCTGAAGCTGGACCAGGACTTCTCGCGACGGCTGGAGAGTCGACCTGAGGACCTGCAGTTCATCTCGAGCATGCTCGGTCTCGCAAGAGCGTTGAATCGCAGGCTGATCGTCGAGGGCGTCGAAACGGCGGCCGTCCTCGAGGCCTTGACGATCCTGGGCGTCGAATACGTGCAGGGCTACGCCATCGCGCGGCCGATGGAAGGATCAGCGGTCGTCTCATGGCTAGAGAGCGCGACGTTTCCGTCGTCGGACGCAGAGCCCGAATCTATGCTCGGCGTCTACGCTGCGCATCTCACCATCGTCGAGGCCTGCCGCGTCCTCGCCAATCAGCCGCTTCGGCTGCGTTGGCACGAAGACGCAGCCGACCCTCACCGCTGCAAAATTGGGAGGTTCTTCGACAGGCATGGTCTCCATGGCACGGGCTTCGGGCGTGCCCACAAGCGCTTCCACTGTTCGCTGGCTCTCGATGACGAAAGCGGCAGAGCCTGGAGGGCCGCCGCCGAGGATCTTCGACAGCATCTGCTGAGGGCGTTGCTGCGGGGTTCGGCCCGCTCGACGAAGGACGTCAGCCGGTGATCGAAGTGACGCAGAAGTCGGCCGACCGGCCGCCGATTGGCGGTTCGCCCTCTTGGCCACCGTCGCTCGGCGGTACAGGGCGTCCGATGTTTGCTGCGATCGCCTTGATCCTCGTCGGGCTCTGGTTCGTTTTCGCGATCATCGTGCGCGCTTCTTACGAGGAGCGGCTGCACGACACGTCGGCGTATGGCGGAGACGTCGCAGCTCTGCTCGCGGCCGATCTCGCCGGCACGTTCGAGACCTACGATCTCTCTTTGCACGCGCTGGTGGCGAATTTGACCGATCCGAATGTCGCGAAGCTGCCAGCGGCGCTGCGCTCAAGGATGCTGTTCGATGCTTCGACCAACGCGTCGATCTTCGGAGCGATGTTGGTGATCGACAAGCGCGGGATCGTCATAGACGATTCGCGGCATGAGAGCCCTCCTCACCTCGACGTTTCCGATCGCGAATACTTCAAGGCGCAACGAGACAGCGGATCGGCGGGTCTCCTTGTCAGCCATCCCTACAAGAGCCGTGTGACAGGTGAAATCATGGTGGGCGTCAGCCGACGTGTCGACGACCACGGTCGCTTCGAAGGCGTGGCGCTTGGTACTCTCAGGTTCGACGCGCTTCTCAGCCTTTTCGCCAAGGTCCGTCTGCCGCCCGGCAGCACGATAGCGCTGCTCTATCCAGATGGCGGCGAGCTCGCGGGCCTAAGTGTGCCCGCAGTCGGCGCGGACGTGCAGGACAGGGGGCGGCCCTCGGATTCGCGGTCCTGGCGTCCGGAGGCCGCATGGTATGCGGCGCGCGAAGGCGTTCCCGCGCCTTCGCTCTCCGCGAGCTGCAAGATCGCCGGCATCCCGCTCGTACAGAGGGTCAGCATACCCGTGTCGGCCGCCCTGGCTACCTTCTGGCGACGGACGCTCGCCACCGCCGCCGGATTCCTCCTGCTCAGTGCCGTCATCGTCGCGCTAGGCGTAATGCTGACGCGCGAGTTGGCGCGCAGGACCGTCGCGGAATCGTCCCTGCGTCGGCTCGCGACAACGGACGCACTCACCGGCCTCGTCAACCGAGGTTGCTTCGACGAGCTGCTGCGTCGCGAGTTCGAGCGCAGCCTGCGCACGCGCCAGCCGCTGGCGCTGATCATGATCGACGTCGACTACTTCAAGGCCTTCAACGACACCTACGGGCACTCCGGAGGCGACGCGACCCTGCGCGCGGTGGCGCGGATCCTCGCCGACGGACCAGTACGGTGCTCGGACGTCGTCGCCAGGATCGGCGGCGAGGAGTTCGCCATCCTCATGCCCGACACCGACGTGACCGGTGCCGATCGCCTCGCCGAGCGCATCCAGTTCGCGGTCCGCTCGAAGGCCCTGCCTCACGCCGGCAGTCCATCGGGGACCCTGACGATCAGCATCGGCCTGGCCTGCCACACCTGGGCGATGTCGGCGCCCAATCCCCTCGCATTGTTCGACGCAGCCGACCGCGCGCTCTACCGCGCCAAGCACGGCGGCCGGAACATGACGCAGTGGGATTCCTCTCAACAGGTCTCGAAAGATGCCACGTTAGCGGCATGAATCATTCGGAGTCGGCGTCCTCTTCCGCCTTTCCGAGAAAGCTCGCACGACCTTTTGCTCCGCAGTGACGTGCGCTTCATGGTGCCGGTGCGTGCCTCGATAGGGAGCATAGTAGGAGCGGTCGAACGGCGTCGCTCCACCTTGCCCAGTATAACTAACGTATTGTTTTTTATATTTTAAATACACAGCATTTCGTACCGATCGTTTGGATGGCCTTATGCATCTCTCTTCATTGTCTTAGACTCTCTTCCGCTTTTGTGTAGCTTAGGGAAGCTAATGTCCATTCTGGGAGAGGCTCTATGGCTTTCGACTTCTTGGCATCCGAAGCTCCTGCACAAGCGCGTTTCAATCAGATCCTGGCGGGAACAGACGCTCTTCTTGTTACGCCGGCTACTTCTATAACACCTGCAGCCGGAACGCCGCTTCCGACTACGATGCTGGCTTTGCCCGATAGCGTTCCGACGATTACGACAAGCAATTTCGTTCCTGACACCACCTCACCTCCGAGCGTGACGACGCTGGCCAACCAGACCGTCCTCGCGCTGCATGCCTCGCTCGAGGGCACGGCCGACGCCAACGGATTGATCGGCACCGTTCACGGCGTGACCAACCTCGGAGAGACCGTCGGCCTCGGCCATCTCGGCACCGGCAGCAACCTCCTCACCGATGTCGCTTCCGCGCCGGGCGCGCTCGCTGCCGGCAACACCGCGCCGCTCGGCCAGCTCGCGCCCGACGCCGGCGCGATCGGCACGGCGGCAGAGCAGCTGCTCGGCGGCGCTGCCTCCGACGCCGGCGCCAATCCCGCGCTCGTGTCGCCCGTGGCCGCCGTGCTGCCGGTTGCCACGGGACTGGCGAGCGCCGCTCCGGCGGAGGCCCTTGCCAACACCGCCGTGCTCGACTTCCACCAGACCATCGAAGCCGGCGCCGATTCCAGCGGTCTGCCGGGATCGATCCATGGCCTGACCAACCTCGGCGAGACCGCCGGCCTCGGCCATCTCGGCACAGGCGGCAACCTGCTCAGCGACGCCACGGGGGTGCTCTCGGGCAACACGGGCTCGCCGGCGGCCCTGCCGGCCGATATCGGCAACGTCGCCGCGGCGGCCGGCCAGCTCGCCAGCGGCGTCGCCGCCGACCTCTCCAGCGGGGCGTTCCTGGCCAACCCGGTCGGCAACACGCTCGCGTTCGCGCAGGCGCTCCCGGCCTTCCCGGCGGCGAGCCTGGCCAACGGCGCGATCGACACGGTCCATGCGACCCTGGAAGGCGCAGCCGATCCCGTCGCGCCGGGCACGATCCACGGCGTGACCGGCCTCGGCAACGCCGTCGGCCTGGGCGAGATCGGCGGCGCCAACGCCCTCACCGACGTCGCGACCGCGCCGACCTCCCTGCTGTCCGGCAACACCGCGCCGCTGACCCAGCTGCCGGCCGACGTCGCCTCGATCGGCACGGCGGCGGGCACCGCGCTCACCGGTGCGGCCAGCGACCTCTCCCAGGGCAGCCTCGCCGGCGCCATCACCCACCCGGCCAGCGGAAGCGGCCTGCTCGCCGGCGATCTGCCGGGACAGGGCGTCCTGCAGAGTGTGGGTGACCCGCTTGCCGGAACGAGCGGCTCTCTCCCGCTCTCTGGGTTGCCGACCGATCCAGCGGCCTCGATCTCCGGGGTGACGACGCTGGCCAACCAGGCCGTCCTCGCGCTGCATGCCTCGCTCGAGAGCACGGCCGACGCCAACGGATTGATCGGCACCGTTCACGGCGTGACCAACCTCGGAGAGACCGTCGGCCTCGGCCATCTCGGCACCGGCAGCAACCTCCTCACCGATGTCGCTTCCGCGCCGGGCGCGCTCGCTGCCGGCAACACCGCGCCGCTCGGCCAGCTCGCGCCCGACGCCGGCGCGATCGGCACGGCGGCAGAGCAGCTGCTCGGCGGCGCTGCCTCCGACGCCGGCGCCAATCCCGCGCTCGTGTCGCCCGTGGCCGCCGTGCTGCCGGTTGCCACGGGACTGGCGAGCGCCGCTCCGGCGGAGGCCCTTGCCAACACCGCCGTGCTCGACTTCCACCAGACCATCGAAGCCGGCGCCGATTCCAGCGGTCTGCCGGGATCGATCCATGGCCTGACCAACCTCGGCGAGACCGCCGGCCTCGGCCATCTCGGCACAGGCGGCAACCTGCTCAGCGACGCCACGGGGGTGCTCTCGGGCAACACGGGCTCGCCGGCGGCCCTGCCGGCCGATATCGGCAACGTCGCCGCGGCGGCCGGCCAGCTCGCCAGCGGCGTCGCCGCCGACCTCTCCAGCGGGGCGTTCCTGGCCAACCCGGTCGGCAACACGCTCGCGTTCGCGCAGGCGCTCCCGGCCTTCCCGGCGGCGAGCCTGGCCAACGGCGCGATCGACACGGTCCATGCGACCCTGGAAGGCGCAGCCGATCCCGTCGCGCCGGGCACGATCCACGGCGTGACCGGCCTCGGCAACGCCGTCGGCCTGGGCGAGATCGGCGGCGCCAACGCCCTCACCGACGTCGCGACCGCGCCGACCTCCCTGCTGTCCGGCAACACCGCGCCGCTGACCCAGCTGCCGGCCGACGTCGCCTCGATCGGCACGGCGGCGGGCACCGCGCTCACCGGTGCGGCCAGCGACCTCTCCCAGGGCAGCCTCGCCGGCGCCATCACCCACCCGGCCAGCGGAAGCGGCCTGCTCGCCGGCGATCTGCCGGGACAGGGCGTCGGCGGCAGCGTCGTCTCCGAAGCCACGGGAGCGCTGAACAGCCTCGGCGATGCAACGGGAACCGCGAGTGTCACGCAGGCTGCGACGTCAACGGTCGGCGCGGCCACCGGCTTGGCCGGCGGTGTAGCGCACGTGCCCGGCGACGCGGTTGCCGGCGCGAGCAGCGGCGCGGCCCCGCTCGCGGGCGAGGCAGGAGTAACCCTCTCCTCAGCCGGCACGATCGTCGCGGCGGCGGCCGACACGGCAGCGCACAACGGTGCGGACTCCGTCCTTGGGAGCGCCGCCGCGCCTGTCGCATCCATCGCTTCAGAGGCAAGTAGCACGGCTTCCTCGGTGGCTTCCGTCGCGACCGCCAGCGCCGAAAGCGTGACGCATGATGTCGCCAGTGCGGCGACCAGTCTCGCACCCGCTGCCGTCGCCGATGCGACGACCGCCACCTCGACTGCAGCCTCCGGGCTGGTCGACACCGGAACGGCGACGGCCCACGACGTCACCGCTTCGGCCGGAACGATCGCACCCGCCGCCGTGGCGGACGTAAGCGGAACGGCAGCGGACCTCGCCACCACGATCTCCGGCACGGCCGCGGCGGTGACATCTCCGGCCGATGCGGCGACGACGGCGGCGGCATCGACGCTCTCCCATACGGCCGATGCCGCCGGGGGTGCGCTCTCGAGCGCGTCGGATGCGACCGCCGCCGCGGCTCACGCCGCCTCCGGCGCCGTCGACACGGTCGCGGCGACCGTCGCGCCCGTGGCCAGCACGGCGGCGACCGACCTGTCGACCGCCACGACCGGCGTTGCCGACACCGTCGCCCACGCAGCAACCGCGGCACCGACCGACATCGTCGCCGCGACAACGGATACGGTGGCGACGGCGGCCCATGACGCCACCACAGCGATCGACACGGCTGCCACGCCCGTCGCCGCGCTCTCCGGCACGGCGGCCTCGGATCTGGGCGCGAGCGCGGCCACCGTCGCCGATGCGGCCAGTCATGCCGCCGCGGCGCCGGCCGAGGCGGCCGCGGCCGTGACGATGGGAGCGGCTGCGGGAACCGGTACGGTCGCCACCGCCGCCGATACCGCATCGGCCGCGACCCACGACGTGGCTGCGGCCGCGTCGAGCCTGGCGAGCACTCCTGCGGCCGCAGCGACGATCGCGTCGGCCCCGGCAGACGCGGTCTTGCATGCCGTCTCGGGCGCGACCTCGGCGCTCCCCACGGTCGCCACTCCGACGGCCGCATCCGGCGCGCACGACGCGGCGAGCGTGGCCGTCGGTCCGCAGACCGCGACAGGCGGGACGTCGGTGGACGTGTTGAGCTCCGGCAGCGGCGGCACGCATCTCGTGACCACCAGCGCCGGCACGGCCACCGCGCCGACGCCTACCGTGGCCGCAGTATCGGTCTTGCCCGACACGCTGCACTTCCCCGCCGCAACCGGCGGCGGTAGCGACGCGCTGACCGGGGCCCTCTCGTCTGTCGCGACTCCTGCTCCGGCGGCGTCCGACGCGCTCGCCCACACCGGCGTCGACCTCACGGCGGTGCACGTCGACGTGCCGGTCGCCGCGGCTCACGCGGACCCGCTGGCGTCGCTGGCGCACGCGGTCCACGCCTGACTGGGAGCGGCCGCCCGACGCCGGGCGGCCGCTATCTCGTTCCGACATCCAGTATGACAGCCAACGGCCGGAGCATCCATGCACGACCTGTCTTTCCGCACATCCCGCTTCTGGGCCCACGGCGATTTCGGGCCCATCGTCGCGGCCTTGCGCCCCGTGCTGGTGGCGCTCGTCCTGACCAGCGCGCTCATCAACATCCTGATGCTGACGAGCCCGCTCTTCATGCTGCAGGTCTACGATCGCGTCCTGCCCTCGCGCAGCATGCCCACCCTCGTCGGCCTGTGCATGCTTGCCGCGGTGATGATCGCCTTTCTCGGCCTCCTGGAAGTGCTGCGCGCGCGCGTGCTGTCGCGCATCGGCCAGTACGTCGACGAGGAGCTCAGCCCGCGCGTCTTCGCGTTGCTGCTGCAGCGCGACCAGAGGTCGGGGCCGCGCGGCGACGCCACGCAATGCGTGCGCGACCTCGACAATCTCCGCGGCTTCGCATCCGGAAACGCGCTCTCCGCGCTGTTCGACCTGCCGTGGATGGGCATCTACGTCGCCGTCTGCTTCCTGTTCCATCCGATGATGGGCTGGGCGGTGCTCGCCGGCGTCGTGGCGCTCTGCCTGCTCGCCTTCTTGACGGAAGCGGTGTTGCGCAGGCCCACGGAGCGCGCCTTCGACGCCGCCAACTCGCGCCGCGCCTTCGCCGACACGATGAAGCGCAACGCGGGACTGCTCCAGGCGCTCGGCATGCACGGCGTCATGGTCGAGCGCTGGGACGTGGCCAACGGCGCAGCTCGCGACGCGCAGCTGCGCAGCGCCGACATCGCCTGCGCGCTTTCGAGCGTGCTGCGCACATTCCGCATGCTGTTGCAGTCGGCGCTGCTCGCGCTCGGCGCCACCCTCGTGATCGACCACGAGGCGACCGCGGGCGTGATGCTGGCGGCGACGATCCTCACCGTGCGGGCGCTATCGCCGGTCGAGCTGCTGATCGCCAACTGGAAGGCGCTGATCGGCGCCCGCCAGTCGCTGCAGCGCCTGGGCGAGGCGCTTGCGGCGCTGCCGCGTGCCGGCGAGCGCACGCCGCTCCCGGCGCCCTCGCGCAGCCTGCGCGTCACCTCGCTGAGCCTGCTGGCGGCCGGCCGCGAGGCGCCGGTGCTGTTCGATGTCAGCTTCACGCTGGAGGCCGGCAGCGCGCTGGGCGTCATCGGGCCCAGCGGTTCGGGCAAGTCGTCGCTCGCGCGCGCCCTGGTCGGCCTGTGGCCGGCGGCGCGCGGCATCATCCGTCTCGACGGCGCGGAGCTGAACCAGTGGAGCACCGACGCGCTCGGCGCCTCGATCGGCTACCTTCCGCAGGACGTCGAGCTGCTGCCGGGTACGGTGGCGCAGAACATCGCCCGTTTCCGCAAGGAGGATGCGTGCCAGCTGCTCGCGGCCGCCGACCAGGCTGGCGTGCACGACATGATCCTACGCCTGCCCAACGGCTACGAGACGCAGGTCGGCGAGGGCGGCGCCCTGCTGTCGGGCGGCCAGCGCCAGCGCATCGCGCTCGCCCGCGCGCTTTACGGCGACCCGTTCCTGCTCGTGCTGGACGAGCCGAACTCCAACCTCGACGCCGAGGGCGAGGCCGCGCTGACCAGCGCGATCCAACGCGTGCGCGGACGCGGCGGCGTGGTGATCGTCGTCGCCCATCGCCCGAGCGCGCTCGTCGCCGTCGACAAGGTGATGATCGTCAACGAGGGGCGCGTGCAGGCCTTCGGCGCGCATGACGCCGTGTTGCCCCAGCTCGCGCCCGCCGCACCCGTCGCCCCCGCACCGAGGAGCCCCGTCTATGTCGAAGCTGCCGAGTAGCCTGTCGTCGTCGGGGCATGCGAGCGCGCCTGCGCGTGCCGTTCCAACCCGCCACTCCCTCCGCAACCACTGCCTCGCGATCGGCGCCAGCGCTGTCGTGCTGGTGCTCGGCTTCGGCACCCTGGGCGCGACGACACAGCTCTCGGGTGCCGTCATGGCGACAGGGTCGCTCGTGGTGAAATCGAACGTCAAGAAGGTGAGCCACCAAACCGGAGGACTCGTTGGCGTGCTGCTGATCGACGAGGGCAGCCGCGTCGCTGCAGGCGACGTCATGATCAGGCTCGACGCAACGGTGGCGCGCGCTGCCTACGCCGCGCTGACGCGCGACCTCTGCGAGCTGCAGGCCCAGCGCAGCCGGCTCGAGGCCGAGCGCGACGGGCTCGCCACCGTCGTCTTCCCGGCCGACCTCGCGGAGGCCGCGCGTGACCCCGAAGTCGCCCGCATCCTCGGCGGCGAGAGCAACCTGTTCGCGCTGCGGCTGGCGTCCCGCGCGGGACAGAAGCAGCAGCTGGAGCAGCGCATCGCCGAGCTCGGCCAGCAGGTCGCCGGCCTCATCGAGCAACGCCACGCCAAGGACAGCGAGCTTGCCATCGCCGGCAAGGAGCTCGTCGGCGTACGTGACCTGTTCCAGCGCAACCTGGTGCAGCTCACCCGCATCGACACGCTTGAGCGCGACGTCGCCCGCGTCACCGGCGAGCGCGGCGCGCTGACGGCCGATATCGCGCAGACCAACGGCAAGATCGCGGAGACGCGGCTGCAGATCCTCCAGGTCGACGCGGACCTGCGCAGCGAGGTGGGCCGGCAGCTCGCCGAGATCCGCGCCAAGCTGTCCGACATCGCCGCCCGGCGCGTCGCCGCCGCGGACCAGCTTCAGCACCTCGACATCCGTGCGCCGCAGGCCGGCCTCGTCCACGAACTCGCCGTCCACGCGTCCGGCGCGGTGATCACGCCCGGCGAGACGATCCTCGTCGTCGTGCCAGACCAGGACAAGCTTGTCGCCGAGGTGCGCGTCGCGGCCCAGGACATCGACAAGGTCTCGCCGGAGCAGCCGGTGATCCTGCGCTTCCCCAGCTTCAACCAGCGCACGACACCCGAGGTCGAAGCCAAGGTCGCGAGGATCGCCGCGAACACGATCGACGACATGCGAGGCGGCGTCCCCTTCTACACCGTGCAGATCGGCTTGCCCTCCATGAAGGAGATAAAGGGCGAGGTCCTGCGGCCGGGCATGCCGGTCGACGCCTACATGAAGACCCGAGATCGCTCGATGCTGTCATATCTCATAAAGCCGATCGTCGATCAGATGGGGCGCGCTTTTCATGAAGAGTGAGTTTTCATGCTCGAGCGACAAGGCGAGCCACACTGCGAATTAGCTGGGCTGTCGCGAGTTGCCATCGGTGGTTTCAGCAGCATCCTTAAACGATGTTGTGCTGCCTACAAGGAAACGAGGCCCTAGCTGGGCAATGAGGCGGCTTGGCTAGCCTTGTATTAGGTCTAAGTGATTATCTTAGAGATTGATATGCATTCAAAGTGGCACCTCTACGCATTACCGGCAAGATCTTCTTGCGACAGCGGGCAAAACTACGGCGTTCTATCGCTCGCGACGACTTTCACTTTTTAACGCTTCTTACTGAGCTATGCAGTAATATCTTTGATCATGAGCACCGCCTTTTGATATGCACTTGTATTTTACCACGCGCCTCTTCCCCACCGGTTCATCCCAGTATCTGACCGCTTTGAATTCGGAAAGTTCAGCCGATCTTTGTCAATGAAGCGGCGCTTATCTCTCCAGCCTTCACATTGCCTTCAATCCTCGATCGGTCCCTCGAACGGGTCGCATGCCGCAGTCGCATTCGAATTGGGCGCGCACACCTCGCGGGCTACGGGCACGCGTGGTCATATGCAACTAGATCGATTGCGATCAGCCGCTTTTACCCTTTGCCATCGAAAGCTGCCTTCCCGATTCCGGCCAGAACTTCTTGCGCGCTGAGTTGCTCTCTCGGCCGATGTCGGCTGTGGAGTAAATCGTCATGGGACGATCTGAGTACGATCCCGTTGTAAGCGATCATCGAGCATGGAATGCCGGTAGGCTGCTCGGTGCCAAACGAGCGCTGAAGCCGCAACAGGTCTGGGCCATTCGCTTCCTGCTCGACCGTGAGAAGCGGGTACGTGACCGAGCTCTGTTCGATCTCGCCATCGACAGCAAGCTTCGCGGGTGTGACGTCGTGAAGATCAAGATTGGCGAGCTTGTGAGCGGCGGTCACGTGCGCTCGCGAGCGATCGTGATGCAGCAGAAGACCGGAAGACCGGTTCAGTTCGAGATCCTTCAACCCGCTCGAACCACCATCCTTGCGTGGCTTGAGCGCCGCGGCGGCGCCGTCGACGATTTCGCGTTCCCGAGCCGCATCGATCATGCGGCGCATATCAGCACCCGGCAGTATGCGCGCCTAGTCGACGAGTGGGTCGTCGGCATCGGCCTACACGCGGAGGACTACGGCACGCACTCGCTTCGACGCACCAAGGCCTCGATTATATACAAGCGGACGGGCAATCTGCGCGCTGTCCAGATCCTGCTGCCAACTTCGGTCATCACCGATCTATGGCGGCAAGCCGAGAAGCGAACATTCATTCATATTCACATACGCGCGTTAAGGTGTTTCGGCGCGCCGGGCATACCAAGATCGAGAGCACCGTCCGGTACCTTGGCGTTGACGTTGAAGACGCGTTGACGCTCGCTGAAGGTACCGAGCTTTAACAAGCAGGCTTCCCGATCCTGGTCGGGAAGCCACTGGGCTGCACTGCGCAGCACAGCTGGCGGGACGACCGTGTTGATGCGGCGGATGGCGACGTCGAAGAGACGAGGCCCGACACGATGAAGCCGCATCCAGCCTGGCAGCGGAAGGTCGAAGAGCCCGGCCTGACGCGGGTCTTCAGGCTTAGCGACGACGGCACGGTCGCCGACTCGGTCGGTCGGAGCGTCGTCGGTCTTGCGGGTGAGCGTGCGCGGCGGTCGCGGCGGCTTGGGCATCGCATGACGATGACCGGCAAGCGTTAAGGCCGCGTCGGCGCTTAGAGCCCGCAGACGCGACCAAGGATCAGTGTTGCGCCAAGTGTCGTCTGCTCACGACCGATGTAGGTCGAGCGATCGACGTTGCAGCGGTGCTGAAAGCAGACGTATAATCTCTCGTAGTTGAGGTCGGATCGGAGCCATGCGCATCCCAGTACCTCTCGGACTGGCGTTTTTAGCAGAGACGACGCCCGCCTCTGTGGAGCCGCAGGAAGGGCTCGGCAGCAAGCAGATGCTGCTACCCGCGCGATCTTCCGTGTCGCGGCTGCGGACTGCGAGCATCCACAACGATGCGATCGTTGGCGCCGGGCATTGCCGTCACGATTGAGATCAAAACCAGCTGACCCAGCGTGTTCGGCTTCTGGCTGTCACCGCTTCCACACATTCGGCACGAGGAGCTACGCGAGAGATGACACATCGCAAAATGCTTTTGGCAAAGATGACCAGCGTCATCTGCATCTTTGTATTTGTACTTTCAATGGCGTCTCTGTTCCTATTTAACAGATTTGATCCCAATAGAGCAATACTAGCTGCTATAATATTGGTGTTTTCGGTTCCTTTTATTGCTAGCGTAATGTTTTTAGCTCATATACAAGAATTTAGATTTAATGGTATACGATCGTTCGCACAAAAAAGGCCAATGGCCTTCTTCGCTATTGTGGTGCTCATCCCATTCATGATCGGTCTGTTCGTAAAAAGTCGGGGCATTAAGTAAAAACCATGCGCAACCTTGTAGTTCTCGGACTAGCGATGTCGGTAGCGACTACACTCGCCTCTGCGAAGCCGCAGCGCTGCACTCGGCAGCAAGAAGATTCGGCTACTCGCGCGATCTTAAGTGTATTGGCTGCTGATCGCGAGCATCCACAGCGATGCGAGTACGAGGTGCAATGGGATCGATATGCTGTACCCGGTTGGCTTGCGAGAGAGACACTAGGTTTGACGCTTGATGTTAATATAAGCGCCTCAGAGGAGCCTTTGCGTGTTCAAGACTCGATCAATGCCAAAGAGGTGACGAAAGGATCCTTTTGTTCAGAGAAATAATATACGGCCTACTTAGATAAACGACAAGAAGAAAAGTTATCCGCATCTGTTACTCGCGTTAGTCTGACATATCCTGTTTTCGATAAGGAGCGAAAGACGGCGATAATCGTCGTCACAACTAAGAAGGAAGGCGGATTGATCGCCTTACCGGGAGGCGAGTATCGCAAGCTCGCCCCCGAACTCGCTGTAGTCGCTGTCGTCCTCAAGGAGTCAGACGGTAAATGGCAGATTGTCAGAACGGAAACACTTGCAGTAACATGAGGAATAAAGCGTCTGAACATATACCATAGCTGCGTATCGACGATTTCAAGCAGCTCTGTCTGCATATTGACAGAGTATTCCACAATGAGACCTTCCGCTTACCATGCGAAGCCAACATCGGTATCAGACTACAAGCCTAAAATAGGCTCGCCTGTATGGGCGTAGACGCTTCGCCGCCTTTCGCGACGGTGGCAGCGTCTTCGGTCGAGCCGGTGTGGCGACGATCCGCATCATCTCGTCGCCCAGCGTGCGCTGGAGCGCCGCCGCTTCGCTTCACGGCGCGCGGAGCCACGTGTCCCGCTCCTCAGCACTGACGAGCAGCGCCGGCATGGCCTTGGCGTGCACCGGTCTCACGACTCCGTTGGCGTCGGTGGTCAGGAAGCCGTAGAGCCGGTGCTCGCCCTCAACCGGGTTCGCCTTGGTCCCGCGCACGCCCGTCCACGTCGTCCAGACGCCGGCGAAGGCGAACAGCGGCCGATCGTCCTCGAGCGCGAACCAGGTCGGCGTCTTCTTCGGCTTCATCGGAGCCCATTCGCAGAAGGACGTCACGGGGACGGGGCATCGGCTCGCCGGCCCGAGCCACCGGCGCCAGTGCGGGCTCGACGTATTGCGAATGTTGGTGACGGGCGCGCCTCCGAACTGCGGCGGCCCAGACATGCCCCAGCGCATCGTCTCGAGCCGGCGCACGCCGTCGACGACGTGCACGATCGGCGCGAGCATGTCGGGGAACACCGCCGGCATCGGCGGCAGGTTGCCGGTCAGGTCGTCGGCCACAGCGAAGAGCCGGCGCATGGCGTCCTGGCTGCGGGTGATGCTGTAGAGATTGCAAATCGCCGATCAGGACACCGCCGCCATCTTGTCGGCGAGCGTCTGCTCCTTGTCGCGGCGGGTCGAGAAGATCAGCGTGAAGAAGGTGCGCTGGACGCCCATGTCGGCGAGGGCGGCTTCGCACTGCTCCGCCAGCCGGCAGATGTCGATCAGCTCGCCCTCGATGCTGGTGCCGTTAGCGTGCATCGTCGCGCACAGACCGCTCGCCTCTACGATCGCCTTGATCTCGAGCATGTAGCGCGACACCGACGGGCCTACGCCCATCGGCACGATGCACAGGTCCGCCGCCACCTTCATGGCCTTCTCCTTCATCATCGTTAGACGTCGAACGTCATCTGCGGTCGTCCGTCCATCGGCGTCGTCAGCGACGATAGGCTGAAGCCGAGAAGCCTGACGCTGCGCCGCACCGGCATTTCGGCACGAAGCAGCGCGAGGCTGATCGCCTCCAGCGCGTCGCGGCCGGCGATGGTTGCGCCCACCGACCTGCTGCGGGTGATGCTGGTGAAGTCCGAGAACTTGACCTTCAGGGTCACGGTGCGCCCACGCGTGCCGTGGACCTCGCAATGCCGCCACACCTTGTCGAGGATCGGCTGCAGCGCCTCGCGCATCGGCTCGTAGTCGACAAGGTCCTCGGCAAAGGTGTTCTCGGCGCCGACCGACTTGCGGACGCGGTTGGCCCGGACCGGACGATGGTCGATGCCCCTTGCGATGCCGAAGTAGTACGCGCCCGCCTTGCCGAAGTGCTGCTGCAGGAAGGACAGCGACTTCTCGCGCAGGTCGGCGCCGGTGGCGATGCCGAGGCGCAGCATCTTGGCCTCCGTTGCCGGGCCGACGCCGTGGAAGCGGCCGATCGGCAGGCCCTCAACGAAGGCTGCACCCTTGTCTGGCGGGATCACGAAGAGACCGTCGGGCTTGCGCTGGTCGGAGGCGAGCTTGGCGAGAAACTTGTTGTACGACACGCCCGCCGAGGCGGTCAGGCCTGTCTCCTCTCGGATCCTCGCCCTGATCGCCTTGGCGATGTCGGTGGCGAGCGCGATGCCCTGCAGGTTCTCGGTGACGTCGAGGTAGGCCTCGTCGAGCGAGAGCGGCTCGATGATCGGCGTGTGCTCGGCGAAGACGGCGCGGATCTGGGCCGACACGGCCTTGTAGACTTCGAAGCGCGGCTTGACGAAGACCAGATCCGCGCACTTGCGCCGAGCCGTGACCGACGGCATCGCCGAGCGCACGCCGAAGACCCGCGCCTCGTAACTCGCCGCCGCGACGACGCCGCGCTCGCGGGAGCCGCCGACGGCCACGGGTCGGCCGCGCAAGGCGGGATCGTCGCGCTGCTCCACCGAGGCGAAGAAGGCGTCCATGTCGACGTGGATGATCTTGCGGACGCGCTCCGGCTCGGCCGCAATGATGAGCTCGGAATGCTCCAGTGTCGCGTCATCCTGCACGATCGCGATCACCTCGTTTCAAGCTTCTGCTGGCGCTTGCGGTCTGCAGCGTGTTCTGCCTATGTTCTACGAACATCGAGCGAAGATGGGAAGCGGACCATGGTGACGACCTACATCATCCTGCCCTTCGTCGTCGGCAAGCGCGGCGGCAAGCTGGTGCCATGTCACCACAGAAGGCGAAGGACGCGACGCGCGCCATTGCCGCTGCCGAGCGCATGGCCGGACATTACGCCGGCCTCGTTGTGCTGGAGGAAAGCTCTGACCCGGAGCAGGACATCTACGCCGAGCCGCGCCTGCTGCGGTCCATCGGCAACGTGCCCGCCGACATGGTCGAGTCCCTCGCGGCCTGACGCGGCCAGACCTTCGGCTTCAGACCTTCAGCATTAGGACAGATCGGAGAGGCGCGTGCACATCGCCGCTATAAGCTTCAGCTCGCCCATGCCCTTGCCGCTGCTCGCACGTGCTGTGCGCGCCGGCTTTCCGAGCCGGCCGACGACTTTGTCGAGGAGGAGATCGACCTCCAGCGCCTGCTGGTCACCAACCGCGCCGCGACCTTCCTGGTGCGGGTCGCCGGCGACAGCATGGTCGGCAAGGGCCTCTTCGACGGCGACCTCGCCATCGTTGACCGCTCGCTGACGCCGCAGGACGGTGACGTGGTGGTCGTCGACGTCGACGGCGAGCGCTCCTTCAAGGTCTGGGGCCGGCAGGGCGCCCGCGCGACGCTGTCCTTCGCCAACCCGCGCTATCGAGCCTACAGGCTCGATGCCGAGGCGCTCGTCGAGGTCTGGGGGGTGGTCTCGGGCAGCGTGAACCCGCGCCGCCGCGCCGTGCGGGGGTGAGTCAAGGCGACAGGCCGAGGTCGCTCGCGCTGATCGACGGCAACAGCTTCTACTGCTCCTGCGAGCGCGTCTTCGATCCACGGCTCAAGACCGTGCCCGTGATCGTGCTGTCCAACAACGACGGCTTCTGTAATCGGGCCTTCGTCGTCAAGCTCTTTTCTCCCGCCGCCTCCGGCACGAGGCGGGATGCATGTGACCTTCGATCTTGTGTTATTGGCCAGCGACCTGAAAGTCGAAGCTACTGTTGCCACTTAAATCAAACTCGTAAACTAGACTTTCAAAACGCTGATGGTCAGACATGTCTCTAATTGCGGAGATGGCGATATCGCTTCTGTAGCCACGTGGGTAATCGAAGACTGAGAGGGCGATCACGCTTGAAGCTTCACCTGCAATGATCTTGGACGTGCTAGTTTCAAATAGGCGGTAGAAGCGAACTGCCCGTGGGTCCGACGACGTTGTTTCAACAAGCCTGAAAGAGCCGTCAGACTGCAACTCGGGAGACGACCAATCGGCATCTGCCGTCGCTGCTTGGAGCGTCCTGGTGGCATAGTCGATCTGTAAGGAAGAGACATATAGACCGAACCCACGCGCTACAATTCTCGGTTCGATCCAGTCGAGATGACCTAAGTCCTTATCGACCAACCGACCTACCAGGAGGATACCTGTCTTACGCGTCCAAAAGCGCCCGCTCCATAGCCAACTATTTAACTCCTGGAAAGCCGGAGAGATCGGTTGTCCAAGTTGCTGCGGCGTCTTGATCCAAAACCAGTAATCTCCTGCTTCAAAGCTACAGGTGCAATTTCGACCCACTGGATCACCGTAACAAATGGGTTCTCTGGCCATCTCTCTACTAATGCTAAATGCGTCAAAGCACCGATCTACTATATGTCTGTAGATAGTACCTGGTGTTGGCACCCAACGACCCATCAGACAATACCCTGGCCTTTGCACGTCAGTAACGTAGCACGAAAGGTGGCTTGTGCGTCTACCTGCCTATAAGCCGCCGGACCACTCTCGACCGACCGACGCAACGAGGCGAGCGACTTCATGCACCGTCACGATGGTGACGGCGTTCCTGCAACCTGTTCGTACCCACGGGGCTCTTGGCTTCTGTCCGTAGTCGGCTCGGGGCCGCCACATGATCGCGTTCCGATGAGAGACGAGCCTATATGCGACAGCGGGCTTGGCTTGCGCCAGCACACCCGTCATTCCGGCTTCACCTCTCGCCCCGTCCCCGTGAGGACGACACATCGAGACCAGGTCGCCCCGGTCCCAATTCCTTGAAGCTGCGGTCGCGGACCGATATTGCACGCGAGATCAAGGCTATCACCGTGTCCACCACCTTGGGCCGCTATGCGGTCGCGAGCGATGAAGGCGACATCTACTTCGTCGGCGATGCCACTGTGCGAGAGAAAATCAACGGGGCTGGAATCGCCAGTCCAGACGCGACAGGCTTAGGCGGCATTCTCGCGCTCCAACAGGTTGATACGGGCCTCATTGCCGCCGGTCAAGGCGCGCAGGCCTACCAACGGACCGGTTTCGGGCACTGGGATCGTATGATCGTCGGTGGGCCGGCGGCCGCTAAATCTAAACCTGACGCGTTCACCGCAGTCAGGGCTTCGTCCGGACAAGACATCTACATCCTGGGTTTCGAGGCTCCCGAGGCCAAGACGCTTGATCCGGATCGGGAGCAGAAGCTTCTGGAGGCTGGCGATTGGGACGATATCTTCGCTGCGCATGATCTGACAGCGGAAACGCGCCACAAGGTCGATCAGGGCCGCGTCTTTCACTTCGATGGTAGTACGTGGCGGCGGCTTGATCTTCCCGGCAGCGACGTCATCAAAGACGCGTTTATTGAGACACCTGACAAGGTCTGGCTCGTCGGCACGGGCGGAACGCTATTGGTTGGTAATGCTCGCACCGGGTTTCGTCGCGTTGACCTTGCGGGCTTCAGCGCGACGTTTCTTTCAATCACGAAGATAAGCGATATCTACGTTCTCGCCTCGGACTATGCACTGCATACCTTTGATGGCCATCGGCTTACGCCGTTGAAGCCACGCCTGCGCAAGGCACCGCCGAACCCATTCAGGGTCCAGGCGATCGGCGACATGATGTTTTACTTCGACTATAAACAGGGCGTCCACCGCTACGACGGCACGACATGGACACCGATCCCGATCCCGCTCGACCTGTTGAAGCGGACGTTCACCGGTCTGCCCAGGCAGACGACGACTCCGTAATTGGATCGGGATCGGCTGGATCGATGAGGCGCGCAGCCTCGACACCGAACCGCTGCCCGCACCCCGTATCGAGCATCCGGATGATCCGATCACGGGCTGGAACCGCGGGGACCATGTCCCGCAGGGCCTCGCGCCGATCCCCCCCGTTCTGGGAGGTGCGCCGCCGGCACGCCGGGACGATGGACGACGTCTGGCTCGCCGAGCGCCATCCGCTCTCGCCCGAAGACTTCGACTTCCGTTTCTGGCAGAGCGCCACGCCCAATTGCGTGACCGAACGCTGGCTCTCGGGCAGCGAGATCGTCACGCTGACCAACCTTCACCACGAGCATCCGGGTGCCGCTACGACGGCTTTTGCTTGGAGCGAGACACCGCTCTGGTCCTTCACCGGCGGCAACGACGGAGCGACCCCTTACGCCGGCCTTGCTCTCAACGCCAACACCGGCACCCTCTTCGGCGCGGCATTCTATGGCGGCGCGAACGGACAAGGTGTGGTGTTCTCGATCCCGACGACCGGCGGCCAACTCACGCCCCTCTACGCGTTTCAAGGGACCGGCGATGGGGCCGCTCCCGCCGGCACCCCCGTTGTTGACGGCAATGGCAACGTCCTTGGAACGACCGCCTTTACCAGTCTCAACAGCAAAGGGACCGGGTCTGGGTACGGCGGCATCTACGAGCTTGGGCAAAGCAATAATTACGGCTTCATCAACCTGCGCGCGTTCGCGGGAGGCACGGGCGATGGAGCCAACCCGTATGCCGGCCTAAGCCCAATGCCGGACAATAATGGCACCTACTACGGCGCAACGACCGCGGGCGGCTCGTCGGGCGACGGCATCGTGTTCAAGCTCGTGCACCAGAATAATGCCTACTCCTACAGTCTCCTGTATACTTTCAAGGGCGGCTCCACGGACGGCGTTAACTGCTACGGCGGCGTTTTCTATTGGCAAAATTACCTCTATGGCAGCACGGTTTTAGGCGGCAGTTCGTTTAATGGCATGGTCTTCAAGCTCCCAACGAGCGCTAACCCGACGCTGTCGATCTTGTACAGCTTCACGGCCAGTGGCACGAGCGGCGGCTTACCCCGTGGCGGCGTGGTCGTGAATTCGGCGACCGCTGTGTTTGGGACGGCCTCATCCTACGGCTCGGGCTCGTACTCAGGCAACGGCGAGGTCTTCGAGCTGACGCAGGCCTCCTCCGTCATCCCGACCAACCTTCACGCCTTCACCAACAATCCGGACGGATCCACGCCTTGGTCGAACCTCTACCTTGATAATTCCTCTAATCTTTATGGCACCACGACCAGCGGCGGCGCGTACGGATACGGGACCGTGTTCGAGCTCATGAAAACTTCGAGCGGCTACACGTACGCGGTCCTTTACTCCTTCACCGGCGGCAGCGACGGGGCCAACCCGTATGCCGGCCTGACGATGGATTCCAGCGGCGTCCTTTACGGCACGACGATCGACGGCGGCACCAATGGAAGGGCGTCGTGTTCAAGATCGCACCGTGAGCAGCCCGCATACCCCTGGAACGACACTGCGAAACGTCGGGGTCCGCTGGACTACGTGGAGGTCGGGGTCGATCCGGCTGTGTCGTCATCCCGGAACCCGGGTGGTTGAACGCGGCGACGAACCCCGAACACTTTATGACGTTCCAAGCGGGATCATGAAATTGATTCCTCCGCTATAGTCCATAGATCCAACGCTCTCATTGTACAGGCTCGCTAGATCTGGGGAAGTCGAGTTTGCCCTTGCGGACGTCGGTACGATATCCCAACTTGCCGCATTGCTGTTGCTTTGCACTTCTACTCCCGTGATGGCGTATGACCAACCACGACCATTATTGGCGCTGTAGGTAAATCCCGTGCTGCCGGAGGATGCCGAAGCGGCGGTGTTACTTTCGAACGATGCTATCAAGTTCTGCGCCTGCGCTTCGATGACGCTATCGAAGCTCGGCACGCCAGGCTGATCCGACGTGATAGTCAAACGAAGATAGGTCGAGCTTGAGGCGGAAGCACCCGTACCATCGCCTGTCGAAGCTGACGAGGCGCTTGCCTGCCCGCCCGGGACTTGCGACGAGGCGTCCTGATCCCGCACTATGCCCACGTTGAACTGGTATGCTTCCAGTGCATCACTCGCCGCGAGCGCCATATCCTGATCTGCGCTGCCGGCATACGGCGTCTCCGGACCCGAGTGGCCGGTGGCAACCCCGACCACGCCGCTCGATGTCCCGACGACGAGACTGGAGGCGACGAGCGTGCCGGCACCATTGGGGTCCTCGATCGGTACGTTGCCAAGCTTAAATGCCGCGTCATACATTTGTTGGACGGCGCTCACCGACGAATTGGTGACGTTCGCGCCGGGGAGGGAGCTGGAGCCGTCCAGCTGGGCGGTGTAGGCCATCTGAACCGTTGTTTCGGCGATCGATGCTTCCGAGCTTTGAATGGCTTGCGCCGTCTCCACCACCGCACCGGCGACCGATCCGCCCGAAGTCTGAGCGGCGTAGGCCGCCGCCACCGCCGTGCTGACCACCGTTCCGCTTGCGGACGTCGCGGTCTGCGCCTTCTCGACCTGCGCCCGCGCCAGGATCGCCTGGATCGCCTTCGCCTGGTTGTTGGCGGCTGACACGGAGGTGCCGCTCGATGCTGACGTCGCACCGCTCGTCGCCGTCGTGCCGGCGGACGACGAGGATGTTGTGCCGAACAAGGCCGTGAGATCGGCTGCGGACAAGCCGCCGAGGGCATTCATCGAAGAGATCATAACGCACCTCCATCCGCTGGAGACTGGAACGCGACACGCGTGCAAAAGCCCTTTCCCAACAACCTGCGCCTTGGCCCTTAAGGTTCGATGAAGTCGCGGCGGCGATCGTTCCGCCCTTAGAAAAAGGCTCCTTCGCGGATCGGAAGCGAGCTCTTTCCCAGGGGTGGTTTGAGTCCAGACCCTACCCAGCCCGAACAGCCGCTCGATGTCGGCGAGCTTAAGCTCGACATGGGTCGGGCGGCTGTGATTCTCGGTCTGCGGGTCGCGTCCGAAGCGATTGCGGGCCGCGGACGCGTTTATCGCATCGCAATCTGAGCAGCCGTTTAATTGCGCTGATCTCCCCCCCGCTTCACGTTTCGTGAGAGTAGAGCGGCACGCCTCGGCCCAAACTCCACCGCCTTGCCGCGCGATCGCGCGCCCTTGCCAAGGGACCGCGTGAGGTGTCGTTGTAATCGTGTGTTTTTGAATGCTCGGCGCCGGACCCGCCTGCGCCGACGCGCTAGGCGATGCCGCCGCTTGGCTGTCGGGCCACCCACCCTCCGGTCCTACCCCTTGCCAATTGAATTCCGGCGACGCCAAGGCGTGCCTTGCCTTGGCCGGCACGCTGGCCGCTCAGCGCGGGGATACGCTTACGCTGCGCTCGGACGACGGCACCCGTAAGACCTTCAGGAGATAGAAACGAGGGCGACGACCGAGATCAGCAAACGCATAACCCACCTCCAACGTGATGTCACAAGGTCTTCACAAGTAAAGTAAGATAGCAATTAGCCTTTGTGTTTAGGCTTCACCACACCGCGCAGAAACTCGCCGGCGACGCGCGTTGTCGCTCTCTCGTGGAGCTGGACGAAGGCGAACTTTGTCACCCGGTCGATCGCGACGAAGAGGTGCAGCTTGCCTTCCGCTGTCCGAACTCGGCAATGTCGATGTGGAAGAAGCCGAGCGCGTAGGTCTTGAACTTGCACTTGCTGGGCTTGAGTATAGTTGCCGTTTCAAAACCGCCCCGAGCGTCGCTCCTCAAGACTAACGAGCCCAGGTGTCACTAGTAAACGAGCGTCCGCGAGTGTCTGCTCCCGCCTGCCCCCCGCGCGGGTTGATTTTGGGTCCGCGCGCAGGTTGATTTGACACCCCAAAGGGGGTTTTCCCCTCTGCGCGGAAAGTCACATCAACTCAAATCAACCTGCGCGCGGGGATGTTTTGAGCGGTAAACATGGTTTGCCCTCCAATCAGGCGGTCCTAAACGGGCCAATTGACGTTTTAGGATGTCGATTACCCGCCAGTTCGCATCGCCAATTGAGTAGAGCGTGCCTGTGCGGCGATCAGCGAAAACCCGTGAAATATCTCGAAACGCGATTGGGAGCGATCAATCGGCCGGAGCGGTCGGCGCCTGTCGGCATTTGGCGCTCGATTACCCAGGCGCTTGCATCGCTCGTTGAAACGAGCGTGTCTCAGCGGGCGTGAGCGAAGGCCCGTGAAATATCTCGAATTGCTGTTGAGAGCGTTCAATTGGCTGGAGCGGCAATCAGCTACATCCGCGTGTCGACGGCTCGGCAGGGCCGCTCCGGCTTGGGCTTGGAAGCGCAGCATCGTGCCATCGCCGAG
Organism: Beijerinckiaceae bacterium; assembly: GCA_965198715.1. Taxonomy (GTDB): domain Bacteria; phylum Pseudomonadota; class Alphaproteobacteria; order Rhizobiales; family Beijerinckiaceae; genus RH-AL1. The sequence goes on along the minus strand of CBDAPV010000001.1, from coordinate 734,944 downwards.
TTCTGCGAGCGCGAGGGTCTCGCTATCACGGGCGAGTTCGTCGAGGTCGAGACTGGCAAGGGCGCCGATGCCCTGGAGCGCCGGCCTCAGCTCGCGGCAGCCCTGGCGGCTGCGAAGAAGGCGCGCTGCTCCATCGTCGTAGCCAAGCTCGACCGGCTCTCGCGTGACGTCGCCTTCATCGCCGGCCTGATGGCCTCGAGGGTGCCGTTCATCGCCGCGGAGCTGGGTGCCGACGCCGACCCTTTCATGCTGCACCTCTACGCCGCCCTGGCGGAGAAGGAGCGCCGCATGATCTCGGCCCGAACCAAGGACGCGCTGCAGGCAGCGAAGGCGCGAGGCGTGAAGCTCGGGCGCTATGGTACCGATACTCTGTCGGTTGCAAACAGAGCGGCAGCGCAGGAGCGGGCAAACAACTTGGCACCGCTGCTCGCCGACATGAAGCTGCGCGGGCTGTCCTCCCGGGCAATCGCGGCCGAGCTGACGAGCCTTGGCGTGGCAACGCCGTCGGGTGGACGGTGGCATCCGCAGACGGTCATGCGCGCCTTGAGCCGGGTCGCTCTTTGAGGTGTGGTCATGCTCTGCCGTGATGAGAACTGACTTGCTCATCATGGCATCAAACCGCTTGCATCGCCTTTCGGTAAGAGCGTGTGTGATGCAGCGGTGCGATCCTCGAGATTGCGAGCAAGCGGGTTCGAGCCGTAGCGCGCGGCTGCGAACCTTCATCCAGTGACCGGCCACCCGGCCGGGTAATCCGCTGGAGACCCACGATGAAGCTCACCGACACGCAGACCGCTGTTCTCACAGCGGCTGTAGCGCGCCCGGATGGCGCTATCCTGCCTCTGCCATCTCACCTCCGCGGCGGCGCTGTCGGTAAGGTCTGCGACGCTCTCGTGGCCAAAGAACTAGCCATCAACGTTGGCCTGCTGGGCGAGCAGTCTCTCGTGATCAGTGACGATGGTCGCCGGGCGCTCGGTCTTGAGCTCAAGCCCGCTGCCGCAATAGAGACCAAGCCGGCGCTGAGCCGTGCCGGCACAAAGCAGGCGCAGCTCGTTGCGATGCTCGAAGCGCCGGAGGGTGCCAGCACGGAGGAGATCGTCGCTGCTTTCGGCTGGCAGCCTCACACCGTCCGCGGAGCGATCGCCGGCGCGCTCAAGAAGAGACTCGGCTTGCAGATCGGATCCGAGGTGATCGAGGGCCGCGGACGCGTCTACCGCATCATGCCGTGATCGCGCGATGTACTCTGAGCCCTTCGCGCCTGGACGCCGCGCCAGGAGTCCGCGAACTCGTCAAGCCTCTCGCCGAGGACATGAGCTCGGCTGTGACCGAGCTTCTATCCGCAGTCGATCGTTGCCTCGTTTGGCTTCCAGCCATCGGGAAGCCGGCACCCTCGAGTTGCTCGAGCACTCGCTTGGGTCGCCGGCCCCTTGGGGCACTGACCCCCTTTAGGGGCAAAAAGGAACTAACTTCTTCAGAAATGAACGCGCGCACGACGCGCTCCTCAGTAACGTTTTCGGTAACGCTGTTACCGTGTTCGTTACCTTCGCCGTTACCATCAACAAGCGCGTCCTGAACCGCCTTTTAGCTCTGTAACGAGCCTGCTTGACGGCGGCGTATGACCTCGTGTTTCCGATAAGGGCGTGACTATCTCTGTCTACCGCTTCGACAACTTTGAGAAGGGCCTTGCCGGACAGTCTCGCATCGATCATTACCCGAAGGGTGTCCGCGCTAACGGGCATGGATGCGCGCATGTCTGTGAACGCCATCAACCTGCAGCTAGACTAAGCCTCGGAACCGTCTGATCGAGCACGGTCGATGTTTCCGGTCCGATTTCGGATTGCCTCATAATAACGATCTCGCCGTCTGCTGCGAGGTCCAGGTCGATCCGCCTCCCCGGCTCGTCCTGTGTGGTCGGCATACGCCGACACATGAGGTCGGCGAGGGAAATGTCCTCGACGGCGCATACTACTTGGCGCCCCTTCCTACGCACCGCGCCGAGCACCTCGGCAAGGTGCAGCGCGCGGAAGTCGTCGATGTGCTGCACCGGATCGTCGAGCACCAACGAGGTCCACCGACACCACTGCCGCGAGAGGTGGACGGACAGAAGGAACGCCAAGCCTGCCGCGCGTCTCTGTCCGCTGCTGAAGACAAATTGCGGGTTCAGGTTGTCACCAACCTTGAGGCTCAGGTAGCGCTTGACGTCGCCCCTGATGGCGTACTCGATGTTTCTCCACTCGGCGTGGGGTCGAAGCCTCTCGTAAAGCTCGTTGAGCAGCGGGCTGATGACCGCCAAACGTTCGTCGATCACCTCGGCGCTGCAGCGCTTCACCGTGCGCTCCAGGGCCTTCGCAGAAACCAAGGCGGCCCGCGTCCTCTCCAATCGATCACCGGCATCGTCGGCATCCTTGCGGAGCGTCTCCAGGCGCTGCTCCATGTCCGCCAGTCGCCCGACTGACTGGGACGCGTCCAACGTCAGGACGTGCCGCTCCAAGTCGACGAGCCGGCTGCGCTCCGATACCAGATCCTTCTCCAGCGCTTCCGGATCGGTCCCAAAGAGATCGATGCCTGCCTGCTTGAACGCCGAGGCTAGATCAGCTTCCCGCCTCTCCAAGTCCTGCACGAAAGAGGCCGCTTCCATCGACAGGGCCTGCGTCTCACGAAGGTTCCTGTCGGCCGTGATCTTGGCTTCGAGAGAGGTTCCATAGGCCGCGCGCGCTCGCTCAATGCCGGAGCCCATCGTGGCGAGGCGCGCCTTGGCGATTCCCAAACCGGCGGCGAACTCGTGCGACGTCCTCGCCGCGTCGCACAGTGGGCAGTGCCCGTGGTTGAGGCCCAGCGTCTCGCCGTGCTCGACGAGAAACGCCAAGGAGGACGCGAGCCTATCGGTCTGCTCTTCCGCCTGCACGGTCCTCGCCGCCGCCGCGACGGCTTCATCCGCCTGCGCCACAGCGGCTTCGCCTCGCGCTAAAGCTATCGTGAGCGCGACGGCTCTCTCCTTGAAGGCTTCCGACTCGGACACGGCGCGCAAAGCAAGGAGTTCGATCCAGCGGGGAAGGAGACCCTCTAAGCCCTTGAGGCGCACCTTGCCGACGGCGACATCCTTCCTGCTGTCCGCGATCCGCTGGCTCAGGTCAGTCGGCCCGTCGACGATACCCAGTCCAGCCAAGGCAGCGGCCAGGTCGCCCGCGTCGAACGCCAGCGCACGCTCCCGTTCGATGTCGGTGAGCGTCCGGGTAAGCTGGGCGCGCGCGTCATAGTAATGCGCTTCCACCGTCTCACGTTCGAGATCCAGCGCCGCGATTACCGCCCTTCCCTTGCTCGCGTAGTCGGGGCCATCAATGGCCCCGAGCGAGGAACGTACGAACTCGAAACGCTGAGCCTCCGTGAGGTCCAGGCTCGAGGCTGCGATCCACTCGTCGCGAATGATGCTCGTCCGGCAGGTCTGCTCCAGCGGAAGATCGGGTCTCGAGGCGCCGACGCACAGCAAGGCCTCGATTTCGCCGGGAGACAGGTTCGCGCCGCCCTCCCTCGTCCTTGTCAGTACTGTCGGAACGCCGTGTTCGTCCTCGAAGCAAATCGAAACGTAGTGGGACGCCGGCTTCCCCTTACCGCGCCACCAGACGTAGTCGACCAAGGTCTCCTTGGCGGCCTTCTCGACTTCGTACTTGTCGATCCTGCCGGTGACCGCGAACTCGATTGCGTCGCAAAGGGTGCTTTTGCCCACGCCGTTCCGCCCGCTGATCACCGTAAAACCGGCGGCGAAGTCGATCCGGAGCTGCTTGCGGAAGCCTCGGAACCCGCAGAGGTCGAGGTACGCCAGTCTCATAAGGCGGCCAGGAGCATCTTGGCGACGTCGGTGGCCGTGGCGGACCCGATGAAGCCTTCCAGGACGGCAGACGGCATTTCCTTGGATCGGGTCCGGACTCTCTCCCGAAGGTCGGCGGCCTCGAGCGAGGGCGAGTTCTGCAGCGGAAGCATCGGCAGCAGGGTCCGACGGAGTTCCACGGGCGACCTGATATCAGCGCGGGCGATCTTCCGGGTGGTAACGAAATCCTCCTCGATGCGGCCGGCTGCCCTCACTTGTCCCGGATCAGCTTGCCCGGCGGTTAGGAACACGCTGCAGACGTTCCAGGCCTTGCGGCCGCCGACCCTCAGCGACGCGGCGTGCCTGGCGAGGCTCAGGTCCTGGGCGTCTCGCCAGCTCGAGAGCATGTCCGTGACGCCGGGAAAAACGTGTGCGAAGCCGACGATCACGTCGTCCTCGAAGCACACGACCGGAACGAGACCACCCGACCAAGGTCGCGTGACGAAGCCACCTTCCCGCAGCACGATCTCGATCTGCGTCTCGATGTCCATCAGACGGCAAGCTCCACGCGCGCCGCGACGGAGTCGACCCAAAGGGCCGACGAGCCAGGGCGGACGACGTTAGGGGTCGATATTCCACGGACCACGTTGCCGGGAAGCCCAAGATCTAGGGCGCCGGCGCAAACGACCACGTCGACGTCCTGCAGCGGCGGCTCCTTGAAGGTCTCCCTCACGGATGACAGGAGCCGACCGGACCCGTCCAGGACGCGCACCTTCCTGCCGTTCAGTTCGTATCCGTAGGCCGTGGTCACCGCGCCGGCGCCTCGCAGGAGCAGATGCATGAGCCCAAGCACCTCCCGTCCATCCGCGTTTCGCAAGGTCGCAGGAGACGTCGAGGGAACGCCCTCGATGTCCCGGCGCAGCGCGTAGAGATCCTCCGCCTCGAAGTCCGGAGCCCTCAAAAGGGCGGCGTCGCAGGGCGCGCCCTTCTCGGCCTCGAAAGGCGCACGACCAGCGGCCAGAACCTGGCGGATCATGGTCTTCGAGAAGGATCGCCTGAGGTCGTCTAACACGTCTGCGCCCGATAGGGGTACGTGAAAGAATTGGACGAGATCGGCGTGAGCCAAGTCCCAAAGAAGAGGCGCCTTCGCTTGAAGAGCCGCTTCGTCGGTGGGATCGACCACGGTAATTGAGAGGGGGGCTACGTCGGTCATGGCCTCAGCCAGAACGAAATTGAGGTACGACCAGTCCGACCAGAAGCCCACCACAAGGAGGTCCTTGTTACGCAGGTTGGCCGCCATCCAAACCTTGGTCTTGGCTATACGCGCTCTGATCACCGGATCATCGGTAAGCTGCGACGGCGCCCAGACCGTGGAGTCGCGGTCGCGCATGGAGCAGCCGTGAAACTTGAGGAGGGGCGAAAGGCCCTGTGCCTTCCGGTTGGCCTCGTCGCCGTCAAGGGCCGGAACCATGTCTGCCCCTAAATCTCGCGCCTTCCTTTCGACAAGGTCGTCGTAATTGGCGGAGATCGCGCTCGCCACGCAGCCTGTGACGAGGAAATCGGCGACCGCGGCGTGACCGGGGTTCGGGGGACGAACGAAGAGTGCCCATGGCACCAGCCCATTGATGAAGACCGATGCCAACGTTCCGGACTCGACGAACTTTTCGGCGAATGCTTCGAGGTCGTCGCGAAGGGCAGGATCGCAGTCCGGATCGACCATCAGGTGTTTGTCGAAGCATGCCGTCCCAACCTGCCGCGCCGAAGGCAGCGAACTGGGCTCGGCCATCGACAGGCCGGCTCCGCAAACAATGACTAAGCGCCCGACCGCCATTGAGTTAAGCAGCCTTGTGCGGATGGTGGGGTCCAACGATCATCCTCGGCGCGGCAGCGCTCGAGAGCTTAACCCGGCTTCCACTTTCCTGAAACCGTATCCAGAAGGCTCGCCGCCGTGGGCAGCGGCTTCTGGCGGCTTTCTGCTCGCCGGCGTGCTGGGTCGAGCGTATGAGGGCCACAATCTTCCGGAAAGTCGGGTCGAGCAGCGTCATCGCTTCATGCAGCTCCATCAGGACGCTGTAGCAGCCGTGCACGGGCCCGAGGTCCGCGGCGAAGACCCAGCCTTGCGCTTCGTAGGCGGCACGGTCTTCGTGGCGGACGTAGCGGAACCAGCGGATCTCGCCGTCAGCGTCGTCAGGAAGCTTTCGCCGGTCGCCTCCAAGAACGCCGTCTTGCCCGTGAAGCTCTGCCATCGGATCACCGCCACGTCGACGTAGGCCGGGTTGAGCTCGAGGGCGTGCACGCTGCGTCCCGTCATCTCGCCGGCGATGATCGTGGTGCCGGAGCCGACGAAGGGGTCGTACACGGCCTGCCCAGGCGACGAGTTGTTGGCGATCGGCCGCCGCATGCACTCCACCGGCTTCTGCGTGCCGTGGCCGAGGCCGCGGTCCTCGCGCGAGGGTATGTTCCACAGCGTCGATTGCGAGCGGTCGCCGGACCAGCCGCCGCGGGCGTTGCGGCGCACCGCGTACCAGCATGGCTCGTGCTGCCAATGGTAGTCGCCGCGGCTGAGGGCGAAGCGATCCTTTCCCCAGATCAGCTGCGAGCGGATCTCGAAGTCGCATTTCTCGAGGCTGGCCTGGACCGTCGCCGCGAACTTGCCGGCGTGCCAGACGTAGGCGACGTCGCCAGGGAACAGCGCCCAGGCCGCGCTCCAGTCCGCTTGATCATCGTTGTCGACCTTGCCGAGCTTGCCCGGGTTCAGGTTCACGCCGGCGCGGGCGCGCCAGGACGGGTCATAATCGACGCCGTAGGGCGGGTCGGAGACCATGAGTCCAGGGGTGACACCGTTCAGCGCCCGAGCCACGTCCTCGGCGCTCGTGGCATCGCCGCAGACCATCCTGTGGCTACCGAGGATCCACACGTCACCCAAGCGGCTGACCGGGTCTGCCGGAGCCTCGGGCGCGTCGTCAGGGTCGGTCAGCTCGGCCGAGCCATCCATGGTCAACGTGGCGATCTCGTCGAGCGAGAAGCCGGTCATGCCAAGGTCGAAGTCGAGCGCCTGAAGCTCGGTGAGCTCGATCTTCAGCAGCGCGTCATCCCAGCCGGCGTTCAAGGCGAGCTTGTTGTCGGCGATGACGTAGGCGCGCTTCTGGGCCTCGCTCCAGCCGCTCGCCACCATCACGGGGATCTCCGCCAACCCGAGCTGCTTGGCCGCCATGACGCGGGCGTGCCCGGCTATGAGACCGTCTTTCTCGTCGACCAGCACTGGGACCGTCCACCCCCATTCGCGGATCGACGCCGCGATCTGGTCGATCTGCTCGGCCGAGTGCGTGCGGCTGTTCCGGGCGTAGGGCACCAGGCTGGCGGTAGGGCGCCGCTCGACGCGATCGGCCGGCCAGGCCGTTTCTTCGCTGGTTCTCATCATCGATCCTCGGTCGATTGCGTCGAAAGACGCGCCAGCACCGGCTGAAGCGCCGCGAGCTGCGCATCCGAGAGCCCGCTTACGTCGACCATCTGGATCGGTCCGCCATTCAGACCCGTGACCTCGTGGACGTCCTTCTCCCGCCAGCCGGCTCGGACCTTCAGCCAGAAGATCGCCGCGCTCGTCGCCGCCGCTCCGTCTCCCTTCACCGCGCGATTGAACAAGCTCTGCGCGACGAGCGAGTTGGCCTTGGTCGCCGCGATGTCGAGCGTCTCGCCGTAATGCTTGACCAGCGTGCCGAGACAGATCCCCGCGACCTTGGCGATCTCGCCCCGAGGCACGCCGAAGCTCGCGAGCGCCTCCACCTGCTTGCGCAACGCGTCCGTCGGCTCGTGAAGCCTACCTTGGCCGCGGCGGTCCGTGCGATTGCCGGCATTGCTCCTCGGGCTGCTGGTGCTGACGTCCGACATTCCGGGCTCGATGAAGGGCGATGCGTGATTGTCTCACATCGCACGATCGGCCGAAACCGTACGTAATTGCGCTGCGCTGCGATCGTTTGCTCTCGCGCCAATTCATGAGCCACGATGTTATGGAGCTGTCCGACCGATAGCTTTCGCCCGACAGCCCGCCACCATCGATGGCTCGGCGGACGATCGCCTGCATCGATCCAGGTTTTTTCCCAGTACGGAATTCCGACAAAGCCAGTACGGAATACCGTACCTTAGGAAATGCTCTCGCCCAGTACGGAATTCCGTACCTTGGGCCCAGTACGGTATTCCGTACCTCTTTCTATATCTGGGGAGCACCCCGTCCGACGCTTGGCCTTCCGCCTGCGCTCGGCCTCCCTTACCGCTTCCATAATCGAGCGAGCATCGGCTTTCGAGATTGCCTCCCAGTCGTTCGTCGGCAGTCCGCTGTCGTCGCCGACGACGCCGGCGAACGTGAGCCTGTAGGTGGCTCGGCGCCCGAGAGCTGAGCCATAAGCTTTGTGACCCTCGTCGACGACGCGGACGAAGCCCAGACGCGTCACCTCGTCCAACGTCTGGGCGATGGTGCTTCGGTGCAGGCCCGCGGCCTGGAATGCGTCCCAGCTCACGGCAAGACGCCCGTTCTCTTTGCCGGCGTGGTTGCAATGCTCGATCATCAAGCGGGCGAGGAGCTGATGACCGGCCCGGCTCAAGGCGCGATAGGCGGGGCTTTCGAGCATGTCCCGGGTCAGCCAGATCCACGGCTGACCCGGGGGGCGGCGAGAGGAAGGCCTGCTTCTCCTTCCTCGAGGTCTGACGCATGACCTTTCGCGACCGATCGCTCACGCGGCCTCTCCCACACCAACGCGTCGCATGGCTCGCTACCGCGCGGTGCCGAAGTGGTCTTCGACGACCTGGATGCGCTTGGCCTCGTAGGCTTCAATGTCCGCCAGGCGATAGGCGACGCGACCGCCGATCTTGAGATAGGCCGGCCCTTCGTTGCGCCAGCGCCAACGCTCCAGCGTTCGCGGGCTTATCGTCCAACGACGGGAGAGTTCGTTCTGGTTGAGGTGCCTGGGTCCGATCGAGGGATCGGTGTCGACATCGACGTGACGCGTATCCGTTGTTGCTGCTGACATGAGATGCTCCGAAAGCGAACGTTTTCGCTTTTGGAAGTAAAGCACACCATGAAGCACTCCGCCTTGGGGTGAAAGTGGGCGCTGTCGGGGGGCGGGAGTGGGAAACGAGGGGCTGGCTGTGGGGCGAGGGTGGGATGTCCGGAGCAAAGATCGGGGTGCCTGGATCCGGCAGGTCTCGCCGGCGCGGAGGAAGGCTACGCGACGTGGACGAGCCTCAGCCTGCGGAAGGCGCGCTGCGTCGCGCGCGCTGCAAAAGGCTCGGGAACGTTGAGGCGGTAGAAGCCGCGCCCGTTTGAGGCGATGAGGTCTCGCCATCTCGTCTTGCCCTTGAAGAGGTCGACGATGCGCTCCGTGCGCGCTCCCGTGTCGACGAGCAGCTGTCGCCCGTTACGCCATGGGTTGGAGGTCGAGGAGGCCTCGTGCAGGCGGCGGACGACCGAGGCCTGCAACGGGCCGAGCCGGAAGATCTGGCGATGCAGCACGACCTCGGAGTAGTCCTCGCGATGCTCGAAGATGGAGTGGGCACCAGGTGGCGCAGGATCGTCGAACGAGAGCCCGTTCGCAGCCTCGAAGCGGTCGCGCTCCATACGCGTGACCAGCAGGTCCGACGTCGTGATCGCAAGAGGCGGATAGCCGTCGGTGACCTTGAGATAGCCGCCGGCTTGCCGCGGCTTGAAGTGGCTGATCCGGTACGATCCGGAGCGCATCACCGAGCAGACATCGGCGACGAGCAGAGGCTGTGCACCGAACAACACGGTGTCTTCCTCGCGGATCTCGACGGCGCCATCAGGCCCGGTCCCGATCCTGCCGACCTCCGCCGCCTGGGCGATGGTCATGACTGCGATCTCGAGTTCTCCGTTCCAGGCATAGTCGAAGAGGTCGGACATCGACACGCCCCAGCGCTCCGCTAGCTCCTTCAGGTAGAAATATCTCTTGAGCGGGACTGGCATCGGCGATCCTTCGTCAGCCGAGAAGCTGCACGGGCACGAGCCCGTATCGGCGCAGGCGCATTCGGATGAATGGGACCGAGAGGCCGAAGAGATCGGCGAGTTCACCGACGAGCTCGTCGACCAGCGGCGGGGGTGCTTGTGGGCAAACGACCGGCAACTCGTCGCGACAGCAGCCCTCGATCAGCGGGATCGCAAGCCCGGCAGCGCGCTTGTGCATGTACCGGTGCAGCATGCTTCGCGGCGCCAGGAAGGCGCCCATGAACTCGTTGGCGCGCCACTCCACCCAGTCAATCTCTGCGGTGACGTCGCGCTCGGACGTCTCCGTCAGATGGTACCGCTGAGCTTGCGTGCTGGACGTGTTCTGCGTCTTCCAGATCCAGGCGGGCACGTCGAAGACCGCATGCCCCAGCTCGTGCGCCGCGGTGCTGCGGCCGAGTTCGTCGCGCTCGCCGATGAAGGCGCTGTCGATCGAGATCGTGGCACCCGCCGGCCAGGTCGGATCGTGCTCGACCAAGCCGACGACAGGTTGGCCCGCTTCGTCCTCGACAGATCGATCAAATTGCCAGCGCAGCTCGAAGACGAGGCCGTTGACCTGCAAGCACGCGGTTCGCCGGGCGATCTGCGCGACGTCAACCTTCGGCCTGGGCCCGCGACAGAGCTGGCGACGAGCCTCTTCGGCGACTGCCCAGATCTCCTCGCGTCGCAGCCGCTTCGGCTCCAGCGATGGGCGCAGGTGCGGGTAGGACAGGACGAGCGTAGGCGATCTCGGCTCATCGGCCGGAGCACGCTGCTGCCCGTGTACAAAGGCGCCTGAACTCATGGCGACCGTCTCCTGAACCTGTTTCTCGTCCACTTTGATGTTCGTCATATGTTCTAAGTTCTGCGCAGGTGTCGAGTCCTTTCGATTCGCTCTTTGGTCGGCCCCGCCGCCGTCTTGTGCCTCTCTGGCAAATCGCCGAATTCGCTACGATTCACCCGGCTGCTTTCTTTCCCGATCGGCAGGCTCAAGCCTCAGATTCCGCTATCCTTTCCGGTCTGGCGAGCGCATCAACTTCGCATGGTTGCAAGTACGCGTTGTTTGCCTCCCGACGAACGCCTCTCCGCTCTTTGCGAGATCCTCGCCGCCGGCCTGGTCCGCCTCCACCGCCGCCAGTCAAGGGCTTTATCTCCAACGCGCGGAGACAGTTCGCTCGACTTGTTCCTGCACCAGAGCGGTGGTGCGCAACGGAAGTGCACGGGCGAGGTGGGCAAATGAGCGTGGTGGTGCTGGCGCAGCTGGCAGCGTTGAAGACGACCTCGACGGCGGACCTGAAGGCGCTCTGGCGCAAGCTCAACAAGACCGAGCCACCGCCCTACAACAGGCGCTTCCTCGAGAGCAGGTTGGCTTATCGCATCCAGGAGCTGGCCTACGGCGGGTTGAAGCCGGGTATTGCCAGGAAGCTCGAGGTGCTGGGCGAGCAGATCGACGGCAAGCGCTCGGGCAAGCGCAAGCCGCGCACCGATGCCAAGCCGATCGCCGGGACGCGGCTGGTTCGCGAGTGGCAGGGCACGGTGCAGACCGTCACCGTCCTGGCGGACGGCTACGAGTGGCAGGGAAGGCCTTACCAGTCGCTCTCCGCGGTCGCCCGCGCGATCACCGGCACGCGCTGGAACGGCTGGATCTTCTTCGGCCTCAAGAACCAGCAGCGAGCCGCAGCATGAGCGTCCGCGGTACCAAGGCCCGGCAAGATGCTCCTCTGGTGCCGCCGGTGGCCCGCAAGCTGCGCTGCGCCGTCTACACCAGGAAGAGCAGCGAGGAGGGCCTGGAACAGGCCTTTAACAGCCTGGATGCCCAACGCGAGGCCTGTGAGGCTTATGTACTCAGCCAGCGCGCCGAAGGCTGGCTGCTGGTGCCAGATCGCTACGACGACGGCGGCGTCTCAGGCGGCACCCTTGAGCGCCCTGCCCTGCGACGGCTTCTCGCCGACATCGAAGGCGGCAAGGTCGACGTCGTGGTGGTCTACAAGATCGATCGTCTCAGCCGTGCGCTGATGGACTTCGCCAGGCTCGTCGAGGTGTTCGACCGCCATAACGTGACCTTCGTCTCCGTGACCCAGGCCTTCAACACCACGACGTCGATGGGGCGGCTCACACTCAACGTGCTGCTGTCCTTTGCCCAGTTCGAGCGCGAGGTCATCGGCGAGCGCATCCGGGACAAGTTTGCCGCCTCGCGCCGCAAGGGCATGTGGATGGGCGGCACCGTGCCGTTCGGCTACGTCGTGCGCGACCGCAAGCTGGTGATCCACGAGGCGCAGGCGGCGACGGTGCGCACCATCTTCGAGCGCTTCGCCAAGGTCGGCTCGGCGACGACGCTGGCTCAGGCGCTTGCTCGGGAAGGCGTGCTGACGCCCCGAGGCAAGCCGATCGACAAGGGCTTCCTCTACAAGCTGCTCACCAATCGCGTGTACGTCGGCGAGGCGGTGCACAAGGGCACGGCATACCCCGGCGAGCATCAGGCGATCGTCACGCGGGCGCTCTGGGACAAGGTCCACGCCATCCTGGGGGAGAGCCCGCGCAAGCGCGCCGCCGATACGCGGAGCTCGACACCGGCCTTGCTGAAGGGGCTGATCTTCGGCCCGACGGGCTGCGCCATGTCGCCGACGCACACCCGCAAGGGCGGACGGCTCTACCGCTACTACGTCAGCCAAGCCGTGCTGAAGCAGGGGCGCGACGCCTGCCCGGTCGGCCGGCTGCCGGCGGCGGAGATCGAGGCCGCGGTGATCGACCAGGTGCGTGGCCTGCTGCGCGCGCCGGAGATCGTGGTCGGCACCTGGCGGGCGTCGAAGACGAAGGTGGACGGCTTGAGCGAGGACCAGGTGCGGCAAGCTCTGGCAGACCTCGACCCACTCTGGGACAAGCTGTTCCCGGCGGAGCAGGCCCGCATCGTACAGCTGCTGGTCGAGCGCATTGACGTCGGCGAGCGAGGGTTCGACCTCCGCCTGCGGGTCGACGGGCTCGCGCATTTGGCGCGGGACCTATTAAGCGGCGGCGACACCAACCTACGGCAAGCCGCATGACTGCGCCGGCGCAGGTCCTCACCGTGCGGGTGCCCTTTACCATCCGCAAGCGCGGCGGCCGCAAGCTCACCATCGCCGCGGACGGCAGCATTCTGGCTCCGCCGCGGCCGCGGATTGACAGCACACTCGTCAAGGCGCTCGCGCGTGCCCATAGGTGGAACAGGCTGCTGGAGACCGGCCGCTACGGTTCCGCCGCGGATCTCGCCGCTGCCGAGAAAATCAACCCGTCGTATGTCAGCCGCGTTCTGCGGCTCACGTTGCTTGCTCCAGACATCGTCGAGGCAATCGTCGAGGGGCGGCAGGCTGACCGCATCGCGGCAGATGTCTTGTTGGAGCCGTTCTCATTAAATTGGAACGATCAACGGCGGATGCTGTCGTGAGTGACTGCTACGGCTGCATTGCGCCAATCGCTGCCGTTCCAAATAATAATCACGTCATCCAACAGCAGACGTTCGACCTATCGACACATGCCGCATTATTCTGATCCGAGCGAGGTGAGCGTCAGAAGGCCACTACGGAGCGTTCATCTTCATGATGCGGTCGCCGCGTTCGAGAGTGAGCCAGTGCAGCATGCCGGGAGAGGCACTGAGCGCCTGCATCACCTCCTCGCTCGGCAGTCCGGCCACATGCCGCCTGTCCACGGCGATGAGGCGGTCGCCCGTCTCGATCCCGTCCGCTGTCGGCCGGCCATTCCGCACAACATTTCCGCCAATCGCGTAGCTGCCCCCCCCACGCCGCTGCAGCGTAACCCCGACCTGCGCGATCGCGGACGGAGCAGCGGGCCGCTTGCGCTGCCAGTACGAGACAAGGCCGCGATAGTCGATCGTAAGTCGTATCCCGTCCAACACCTCCGCGCCGAGCCAGCCCGCCACCGGTCCCAGGGCGTTGCGCTGCCACCCGTCTCCCTGAACAGCTCTCCGACGAGCCGGTCACACAGCAGCGGCGCCGTGCCGAATGCCCCAAGATCGGTCACCGGAAGCCGACCGCCGAGCGTCACCTCGGGAAGCCGCAGCAGCGTGCCTCGACGCTCGATGTCGAGACCCGTGAGGCCCGTGTTGCTGCGCCCCAATGCGCCCTCTGCCCGGAGCCACTCGGGGTGGGTCGCGAGCCATCGCCGGACGAGGCTGCCGCGCAGCCAGGTGAAGCTCGCCTCTGCATCGAGCGCGAGGAGGTGGCGTTCGCCGGCATCGGGCACGGGGATGCCGTTCTGCTCGGCCTGTTTGCCGTAGTCGACGACGACGTGCGTGCCCGACGAGCTCTTCGCGGTCATAGCCTGCCATGCGCAGGAAGGCGTTGTTGGCGCATGCCGTGATCGTCGCGCAGCGTGCCTTGCTCGCCGAAGCGCGTCTGGCCGTAGCCGTCAATCGGCACGGCGGCTCCACTCGGGGTGCTCCAGCCACTCCTTGAGCGGTATGGTATCGTCTAGCGTCCCTCTGATCTTTTCGACTCGATCAGATTCGATGCGGGACAGCGCAGTCCTTTGTGCTTCACCGAGCATGATGTTGAGCTCGACGAGGAAGTGCTTGCTCGTTGTATGGAACGGATTTTCGCCAACTCCCATTGGCACCGTCGTTCCCGTGAATTCCGATCCGTAATACCGGACGGTTATCAGAGCGGACGCCTCGCCCGGCCCGCAAATCCGCCACTTGGCGACGATCGCGGATTGCTCCCCGACCTGAGCCTTGATGGAGTCCTCGGAAATTCCCTTTTCCGCTCCGCGCAGCTGCATTCCGCCGCCGGATGCAAATGTTTTCCCAATGGTCCGGCCAAGGTCGATCGCATCGGCAAGGTCGAGCATGTCGTTCGGCATGAACATCTGAACGCGACTGAGCCGACCGGCCATGAAGTCGAAGCGCGAGACCCTGCTCGGCGGCAGCGCGAGGTGACAATCTGGATGGTCGTAGACCACGTGGAAGGCCGGCTCTCCCGCGCTCGCTCTCGCCTGGACGTAGATCGAACGGCGGTAGGCCGTTACGGACCCCTCGACCGCCTTCCCGGTCAAGGCGTCCTTGATCGCCGGATTGGCGGAGGCAAAGTCGGTCAGGCTCTGCAACATGGAAAGCTTGACCGGATCAACGGTTGGCGTCATGCGGTGCGATCCCTGTGTCACGATCTGCAGCAAGAAGAAAGATTGAAGGATCATTGATTGCCGTATTAAGCGTTGTACAATGTATTGTAGTAGCCGATGCGATCTGAAAGATTATTGATGTTGCCATTGAACGGGATCGTCGGGGTCGCGCCGCACTCGTATGACAAGGGTATGCTGCCGGGATCGCTTCCGAACCAATATTTGTAGCTTTCGCGTCCCTGTTCGATGTTCTGAAAGACACCGGCGTTCTGGCTGTACGCATTGTTCACGACCGATCCCTGCTCATATTGAGCGATGCCCAACGCGGCCTCTTTCTTCTTGCCCTGCTTCAAGTCCTCAAAAGCCGTGCGGAGATCTGGAGGAAGCTTGTCGCCGTAGCACTCGAGCAATCTGTCTATGCCGTATTTGCACGCGAATGCCGCATATGGATAGATGCCGTTGAAGATGTCCTTGTTGACCGCACCCAGTGCATTGGTGGCCTTGCCGGGATTAACGTAAAACCTCCCTGCGGTCTGAGCCGAAAAGCCGCCCAACTGGTCCATCGCGCATCCGGCCTGGGCGGAAACGATCGAGCCGAGCTTGATCCAGCGGTTGTCCGGACACTTGTCAGCAAGTTCCCTGTAGGCGCGTGTGATGTCCTTGTTGCGGGCACGCGGATCGCTTTTCGCCGTCGCCGCTTGCGTCTTCTGCTGCATCTCGGCGATGTCCTGATCGCACGTGCGCGAAACCCGGTGGTGGTCGCCCGATCCGCTGACGACGACCTCCGGAAGTTGAATCGACCTTCCCTCCCCGCCCTTGCCCGCGTCGTCCCCCGGATTCGCCGCCATCGCCGTCACGCCTCCGCGGGTTTCTCGCCCGCTTCGCCCGTGGCCGGCTCGAGCGCGTTCGAAGGCGCATCGACGCGAGTGCCGGGGCCCATGGCGGCCTGGACGAGTGGGGCGGCGGGCGTCGCGTAGTGCGTGAGGTCTTTGAGGTAGGTCAGGCGCCCCCAGGTGTTCCTGCGGTTCATCCACCACGCGTCGTTGTGGCGCACGGTGTTGCGACCCTCGAAGCGAACCGTCGCCGACCACGTCTTGGGTGTGCATTCGGCGTTGTGCGTCCCCGAGAGAACGCCGCCGCCCGTGCCGCCCTCGTCGCCGTAGCAGCTATCGACTAGCGACGACATGACGTGCGAGCAGTTGTCGGTCTGCCGCACCGTGGTAGCGAGGTTGCCGGCATCCTTCTGGCGCGCCCAGATCGTGTAGGGCACGGGGTTCGTCGGGCTCTTGCACCAGTCGTCGGGCACCGAGATGATGATGCCCTCGTTCGTCTCGCGCGAGCCCTCCCGCGGCTTGCCGCTGCCGCTCGCGGCGGTCACCAGCGCAGCCAGTTGGCCGGTGCTGCTGTTGCCCGTCTCCCGGCTCATCGCGTCGCCCTCACGCCGCCGCCTCGGCCATTTCCAGGCCATACTCGCCCGAGCGCGGCAGGCCTGCCGCCTCATCGGGGCGGACCTGTACCAGCGCGGCGCCGCGGTAGGAAGGGTAGCGCGGCACCCAGCCCCGCCAAGTCAGGTCGACCGTCCACGGCCCCTCCGGCCCGCGCAGGTCGACGTGCACCCCGTCCAGCGTCAGCGCCGCGTCCACCGCGCGACCGTCGCGCGAATCGTGCCGCGCCACCAGTGCCACGCCGGGCAGGGCGAAGCCGATCGCCTCGCCGCCAGGCAGTAGACCATCAAGCCGCACCACCTCGTCGCCGGCGAGTCGCGGCACGATCAGCGCCGGATGCGCTGTCTGCTGGAAACGGTAGGAGAAGTCCGCCGGCGCCTGCGGGCAGCGATCGCGCTGCCACGCCTCGTCGCGGGTGCCGAGGTGTCGTTCGCGCCATGACCAAGGCGGCGGTACGGGGGCAAAGCCCTGCGGCTCCGGCCGCTCGAACGGCTCGGCAATAGGCGCGTGCACGCTGTCGATCTGCGGCGCCCGCAGCGGCACGCCGATGCGGCTCCAGTCGGCGTGCAGCAGCCCGGGACCGAGTGGATTGCGTTCGTCGCAGCCGCCGTTGGGGTCGCCCGCGATCCGCCCGCCTGACGCCAGCCGGTAGTCCAGCGCCACGCTCGTCACCGGCTCCGCCGGCCCGAGCTTCCACGACGGCTTGAAGCGCCGCACCGCCGGCTCCCAGCGTCGCGGCCCGTGTACCCGCAGCCGCGCCTCGTGTGCGCCCACCGCGACCGCCACCTCCCAGCTTGCCGCGGGGCGCCCGCCCGGCGCATAGGCCGTGCCGAGCACGGTGACGTCAGCCGCCGGCTTGTAGGCGATCAGGTCGCCGACCCGCACCAGCGGCGTGGTCTGCGGGTCGCCCTCGTACACGTCGCTGAGCGCGATCTCCTGGTCGTTCTTCAGCTGTAGCCCCGCTCCGGCGGCAAGACGGTAGCTTCCCCTCACCGCGAGCACCGCCATCTCATGGCCGTCACGGTGCAGCTTGCCGAAGCCGATCGCGGCATAGGGCGTGTCGTTGCCGGTCAGCATCGCAGGTCCGCCTCGGGAGTAGCTGTCATCGCGACCGCCTCAGCTCGACGGGTTAAGGTCGATGACCTTGCCGAAGTGCTTCACCGCATCGGAGAAGTCCGTCGTGAACTTCGTCCCCGTGATGGTGACATTGCCCTCCTTGTCCATCGTCAGCGTGGACTTGCCGACGACGATCTTGAACACCTCGCCGACGGTGATCTGCATCTCCTTGCCGACGTTCACCATCATCTGCTCGCCGACATCGTGCGTGTGGGCCTTGCCTATGCTTTCGAACTTGGTCTGGCCGATGTTCACCACTTGGCTCGTTCCGATCTGCATGGCGTGGGCCATGCCGATCGAGTCGGTGCGCATCAGCCCTACCGTGGTGTTGAGTACGCCGCCCATGGAGAACAGGCTACCGGCCGCCTGGCCGAGCGAGGCGCCGGCGGAGGCGAGCGCGGTGCCGGCATCTGGGCGTGGGCTGGGGCCGTTGCCGACCTGCGATTGCGCCTGCTGGCCGGAGCCGCCGAGCATGCCGATCAGCGAGGAAGCGAGCTGCGGCATCATCGTGCCGGCGATGCCGCCCATGCCGCCGCCGGGCGCCGAGACGGCGCCCATCGCCGTGCCGAGCAGGCCGTTGGCGAAGCCGCCGCCGCCCGAACCGCCGGCGATGCCAGAAAGGGCGGAGGCGACCGAGCCGAGCCCCCCGGCGGCGACGCACCATTGGCGCGTCGATCGTCATCGTTTCGAACGGCCGACGTGGTCTTGCCCCGAGCCGCTCGGCTCGACTACGATTTGCCCATGGCGCTTGAGAAAGAACCTGTTGCTCTTGCCCCCACGCAAGATGCTCGCCTTGCCAGGGTTCGGTCTCTGGACCCGCTCGTCCTGAGACGACGCTATGACGAGGGCAACAGCACGGTCGACCTCGTTCGCGAGTTCGGGATCTCGCGCACCACCGTCCGCGTCTTATTGGTGAAGGCCGGAACACACATGCGGACATCGGCCGAAGCGCGCGGTGCTCGCGCGGCCAATGCCTGGCTGCGTCTCCCGAGACCGGAAGTTGTTGCCCCCGATACGACGGTCGAGGATATCGATGGCGTCGTTTTCCGCCTCGTATCAATGACCCCGACCGCGCACGACTTCGCGATGCTGCGGGGCCGACCTTTCAGGAAGGGCGGGCAGTCGTCGATCATTCTCACGGAAGATCTCGCTTTACATCTCGATCGGCACCGTCTGACGCGCTGAAGTGGTCCGACGACAGCAGCCGCTTCACCCGAGGCCGCGCCATCAGCGTCGCCAGGAACCGCGCTGCCACATCGCCCTCCAGTAGGCGATCCCTGTTCTTGGAGAAGGTCGAGGCATCCCAAACTGGCTCGTCCGCCCCGAGGCCGACGAACCATCGAAACAGCAGGTCGAACTCCATCCGCTCCATCAGCTGGCGCTCGGAACGCACCGAGTAGAACGCCTGCAGCAGCATGGCCCGCAGCAGCATCTGCGGCGCGATCGAGGGCCGCCCGATGCCCGAGTACAGTGCCGCCAGCTCGCGCTCCATCGCGGCAAGCGTCTCGTCCGTCAGAACCCGGATGGCACGCAGAGGATGGTCCGACCGCAGCCGCCCCTCGATGCCAACGTAGCTGAACAGCGACCCCGTCCGCTCGTCCGATCCGCGCAAATCAGCCTCCCCGCCACAAGGACTGAATCACGATCCATCAGCGGCGGCGAGTGGCCTTTTTCAGCAGCCTGCTAAAGGAGAGCGGGGGCAGATCCGGGGAGCGTCCGTGCTCGGGACTTGTCTGCTCGGCCTGAAGGTCTACGTCACCATCGCCCTGGATTCCGCATCCCTCGCGGCAGCCGCAGGCCTCTCGTCGGCCATGTCGCGGTCCACTGAGGCCACGTCATTGGCCGCCCCGACCGCGCCGGAGACGCCTCCTGATCGTAGCCGAGCGGAGTTCGAGCGGTTGATGCGCTGACCGAGTCGGTGAAGGGGTTGAGCGCTTCGTCAACCTGCTGCGCGAGGGGGTAGTGTCCTAATTTGGCCGCCCGGCTCCAGGCGGCCTCTCTCTGAGCTTGTGCAGCAAGGCCGGATCGCTGCGGTTATCGGCAGCCTTGCGGCGAATCTGTTCGACCAAGGCAGCCGCCTTATTAAGTCCCGTATTTGCAAAATGATTGACCATAAAAGCCATTGACTCGTCGATACCGGCTTGCCGTTCGGGGTTCATTATCACAGCTCCACCAATGATGAGTGCCATCAATTCCACGACTACAAGATCGGTTTGATTGACTTGATCATTGTTGCTGGGTCCTTCGGGGATGTTCTTATCCAAGAGCACGCTCCACTAATTCCTCCATTGACCATAGCCGCTTCGATACCCCTGCCGCCATGGCAGGCGCCATCCGCAGCGTACGATGTGTCCGTACAAAGTTATAATGTGCAAAGTGCAAGGCAACCGCCGCCCTGCGGTTCTCGACCTTCTTCGAGAAGCCGTTCGTGAGGCGCGTGAAACGGCGCATGGACATCCGCATGGTGAGGTTTTGCCGCTCAACGAGACTTGTCGAGATATGCGCGGGATCAGGAGCACCAGCGATCGGGTGACGTTCCTGGCGCGTCACCTTGGGCGGGCTGTAGCGGCCGGGGCCGACCGGCTCGGCTTCGTAAAATTTTACAGCCTGCCCGTAATCGACCTCGGAACCGAACGCGAGTTCAACGGCATCCACGTAAGAGCGTAGCAGGCTGCTGAAAAAGGCCGCAACCCGCTGAGAAGCAGCTACCTTTAGTAGATGAGCGGATCGCCATCCTACTACATCAGGTACTCTCTCGCGTCTAATCAACATCCTGTTAGAGCGTCAGACGATAGCTGGACGCGGTTCGCCAGCCGCTCGGACAAATCCTGCATGAACGCGACCGCATGAGGCTTGATGCGCTTCCCTACGCGATAGGACGGGACGAGCTTTGTGTCGGGGCAGATCGCAACGAAGGTCCACTGGTCGCCGACAAGGTTCTTGTCGTCCTGCTTCGTCATCTGCCGCTGCTTCTTGCCGACATATGCCCAGATTTCATCTACCTGGATACGCTCGCACGGCAGGTCGCGCATCTCGTCATGCATGATCTTCGCGCAGCCGGTGCTGACCTCGACCATGAGGGCGACGGCGACTGGAAGGAGCAGGTCTACGCCTAAAATGCCGTCCGCGTGCGCGCCAACGCGTCCTTGCGATCAAGGGCGCCGCCGGCAATCGTCCGGTGGTCCAGAAGTCGCAGAGCAAGGCCGCTTGAGGGTCGCTCTTCATCCTCGGTGTCGACGGTATCAAGACCACGATCATGAACCGCCTCGAGCGCGGCCGATCGATTCGCTTCTCCGACACACTGCAGCCGGTCTACTTCGAACAGCTCACGTCGGAACGGAAGGTGCTGACCCGCACCCGCGGCCAGCCTCGCCGCATGTGGGATCGCAAGCCCGGCGCCCGCGCCGAGACTCGATTGCCTTGTCTCCTTCTTCGCGGCGCGCCAGCACCTCAGAGGCCTTGGTTTTGAATACAGGAGGGTCGCCATGGCCGGAGAGGCACCCGCCGACATGCCGACGCCCCGCACCCCGCGGGAACAGGCCGAGTTCGATCGCAGCGGCACCATCGACGGGAAGCCTGTGCATCGCGCCGCCCCGGCGCCGCCGCAACGGACCAGCCCATGCAACGGCGCCCCCGCAATCTGCGGGAGCAGGCCAAGTTCAACCGCTACGGCACCATCGGCGGAGTGCCGGTGCATCCTCAGCCGCCAATGCGCCTGAGACCGCCGCCTGCGCCTCCAGCCGACCGGCCGAAGCCGACGACATGGGACGGACTGGTTTGCGCACGCTAGAAAGGTTGGCAGCGTAGAGTGCCACCGCGAGCGTATTGCCATGAACGAAGGACTCAAACTCGCAGCTCAGAGATATCGAAAGGCACTCGCTGCGCAAACACCCGAGGAGAAGTTCAAGCGTGCTGAAGAGGGCTATCGTCGCTCCGTTGCCGATCACGCTATATTTCAAAAAGCGTTTAAAACGGGTCGCTGTTTCGTCTGCGGCGAATCACTCGACTCATTCGACCGGGCGGAGCTTTGTGTGCATTGGCTATTAAGGCCGCAGGGATGCACGAAATCTGATATCGCAAAAGTATTGGAGGGCTACAGCCTCTTCCGTATTCAAGCCTATCTTAGATGGGTCGCAAATGAGAACGGCATTGGTATCAACATCAACGATCTTTCTGACGAGGGGTCTGGAAAGCTGATCGAGCTGACAATCAGGTATAAGGACTTAGAATGGTCATTCTCATGCGGGAGGAGCGATTACGACGGTCATTCTACATCTTCTCCCCTTTCGCAGCAGCCTCACTACCATTTTCAAATGCGAGTCAAGAAGCAGGCCTTCTTGAAATTCAGAGACTTGCATATAGCGCTGGCGCCAGACGATATTCTCAATATCGAAGCTATGCTTGACCCGGACTCCCCAGCCACCATCCGGTTCGCAGGAGGCATGGGCATGGGTGATGTTCTGAACGACGATATGGTCGAGACCCTTGTCCGGGAGGGACTTTCCGCCGCTGATGGGTCGCAAGAGGCGCCTTTGCGTGTACAGACACTGTTGATCGCCGACGAAGGAACAATGATCAGCGGTGATGACCTTGCCGATCTTGCGAGAGAAGCGCGAGAAAAAGGTGTGACGCTAGCGAGTCTAATCCATAAATTGCCGAATGCCAGCGCCCAGATGTTTGTAGAGCCCGGACCTGGTGTTGTTGAACAAGCTGTTCGGACTGGTGGCAGGCAGAAAAAGAAGGACGGTTAGACCCCGACCACGTTCCGGAAGGCATACCCAATAATCTGAACGACGGCCTGATTGAGCGACGCACTACCTGCAGCGGTAGTGACCTGCCCCCGAACTCTCATCCAGCAGCGATTAGAGCCGTCCCGGTTGAAACGCCGTCTGGCGCGGATGGAGCAACGGGCGATCGGCGGAGCTGGTCGGGGTTGCGCAGCCGATCGCCCGTTGCGGTGAGGAGGGCGGGTTGCGCCGCCGGTGTGAGGTAGCCGAGCCCCGAGTGAGGTCGTTCGGTGTTGTAGTCGCTGGCCCAGGTCGCGAGCTTCGCGCGGGCATGGCGAAGGCCGAGAAACAGCGTCTCGTTCAGGAGCTCGTCGCGCATGCGGCCGTTGAAGCTTTCGCGGAAGGCGTTCTGCATCGGCTTGCCGGGGGTGATATAATGCCAAGCGACGCCTTCGGCCTCGCACCAGGCAAGCACGGCGTTCGAGGTGAACTCGGTGCCGTTATCCGAGACGATCATGCGGGCCGATCACGCCGCGCCACGAGCGCCGTCGGCTCGCGGACGACGCGCTTGCCGGAGATCGACGTGTCGGCGACCGCGAGCAGGCACTCGCGCGTCGCGTCGTCCACCACGTTGAGGATCCGGAAACGCCGCCCGCAGGCGAGCTGGTCGTGCACGAAGTCGAGCGACCAGCTCGCCTGCGGGCGGCGCAGGCAGGAGCGGCGCCCGCTGGCCCACGGCACGTCGCCTGCCCTTGCGCTTGCGCACCGCGAGACCTTCGGCTCAAAGGCGGGCAGACCAAATCTAACTGGATGAAGTTTGCGGGGGCAGGTCATGTACTATCCCGCACGCGGCCAATGCCCGCGCTTCAAATCTTAATTCAAGCGCTGCGCTGGGATGACCGACGATCACCTTGAGCTGAGAACCTTCGACGGTGTGTGTCTGCTGCTTGGAGTATCTCGCGATCAGCAGACAGGATGCTCTCGGCCAACTGCAGCCATAGCTTCTGCTGCCTTGGAGCTTGACGACCAGGATGCCGACGAAAACTGCACTTTCGCCATCGCGCTTAAATCATTGGATGCGCTTGGCTTTTAGACTCCGTACTAAAAGCGCAAAGTACACAGCTTTGGAGAACGGGAGGCTTTGAGAGCATAAAACGCGCTCGTTGGTCGTAGCAGAGGTAAATAGGCACTCGGCTACAAGCCTGTGTTTGCTTGCGCTTTTCGGCTTCATGACAAAGTGGAGATAATACGCTCAAGTAAAACGCTGGCGGAGGAAGGGCGCTGAGACACAACGTTCTCTCGCACGATCCCCTTTTGCTTCGCTGCTGCACGATGGCACTCGCGAATCGTACTTCTGATGGATTCTCCTGGGCGGCGGCACGAATGTGCTGGAGGCCAAAATCTGAGGCCAAGAGCGCCTGTCCGCAATGCGCCCGTTCACGTCATTGGTGAAGCTGAGGACAATGCCGGAAGCGGACGTTTGCCTCCGCCCCGCGTCTGGTTTCTTCCATTGAGCAAAGCGCAATGGATCTGTCGTCGCCACCGCCTTCGGCTTGAGTGCCACGCGACGCGGCGTCCCGTGAAACGCCTACCGAGGCCCGGCGATGTTGAAGCCGCCGTCGACAAGGATGCTCTGACCGGTGATGAAGCGGGCTGCTTCCGTGCACAGCCACACCGCTACGTCGCCCACGTCGTCCGGCTCGCCCAAGCGCTTCAGCGCCGCGTGCGCGCCATAGGGCGCCAAGGCCTCATCGGGCAGCCCCGCCGTCATCGACGTTCGGATCACGCCGGGGCTGACATTGTTGATGCGAATGCCCTGTCCACCGACCTCCAGCGCCACTGCCCGGATCATCGCGTCGAGCGCGCCCTTGCTGGCAGCGTAGGCGGACAGACCTGCGGTCCCACCGGTAGCCGCGATGGAGGAGGTGTTGACGATGGCGCCACCCTGACCGCCCGCCCGCATCGCCTCCACCTCGTGCTTGACGAGCAGCCAGACACCCCGGACGTTGGTCGCCATGACCGCATCGAACTCAGCCGCCGTCAGTTGTTCGATCGGTTTGTAGGCCGTCACGCCGGCGTTGTTGAAGGCCACGTCGAGCTTACCGAAGCGCTCCAGGGTACCCGCGATCAGGGCCATGACCGCGTCCTCATCGGACACGTCGGTCGGGATTGCGACGGCGTTGCCGCCTGCTACTTCGATCTCGCGCGCGACCCCTTGCAGTTCGGCCTCGCGCCGTCCCGCCAGGACCACGTTCGCCGACTCGCGCGCAAAGGCCAGCGCCGCCGCCCGTCCGATGCCACTGCCGGCGCCGGTCACGAGGGCCACCTTCCCCGTCAGACGACCGAAGCCGGCTGCGGGCTGAGCCCGCGAGACGGGTGATGTGAGCGTGTCGAGCATGATGACGTTCCTCCGCGTGGTGAGGTACGGACATAAGGCGATCCATCATGCCCGATAATCCGCTATGATCGGCATGGCCTGCTGAGCCGGAGCCAACAATCATGCGCGGGTCGGACTACGCGGAACTGCTCGCCTTCGTCTCAGTCGCGGAGGAACGCAGCTTTCGACGCGCCGCCGTCCGGCTCGGCCTCTCGCCCTCGGCGCTTAGCCACACCATCCGCGGCCTGGAGGAGCGGCTCGGCGCCAAGCTGCTCAACCGCACGACCCGCAGCGTCGCGTTGACGGAAGCGGGGCAAGGTCTGCTCGACCGGCTCACGCCGGCCTTCGCCGACATCGCCGGCGCGGTTGGGGCCGTTCGCGCCGCCAGCGCCCGTCCGTGCGGGAGGGTCAGGCTCAACCTGCCCAAGCTGGCGGCGGAGTTGATCCTTGCCCCAACCTTCGGCCGCTTCGCTCGCGCCTACCCGGACGTGCACCTGGAGCTGATGGTCGACGATGGGCTGACCGACGTCGTCGCCGCCGGCTTCGATGCCGGCATTCGGCCCGGCGAGCGGGTCCATCGCGACATGATGGCGGTGCGCGTGTCGCCGGACCTACGCACGGCGGTGGTCGGCTCACCCGATTACCTCGTCGCCCGACCGATACCCACCACGCCGCGCGACCTCAAGGACCACGCCTGCATCAACTACCGCTTCGCGGCGAGCGGCGCCCTATACCGCTGGCCGTTCGCCCGAGGTGGCGAGGTGTTCGATGTCGCCGTCGAAGGTGCGCTGACGCTGAACGACACGGACCTGATCCGCGTGGCAGCCTTGGACGGGCTTGGCCTGGCCTGCACCTTGGAGGACACCGTGGCCGACGACCTCGCGGCGGGCCGCCTGCTGCGGGTGCTGGAGGACTGGTGCCAGCCGTTCCCAGGCTTCTTCCTGTATTATCCCGGGCGACGGCAGGTGCCGCCCGCCCTGCGCGTCCTCATCGACATGCTTCGCGTAGGCAGCCCTTGATGAGCCCGAGACTGTCAAGGGTCCGACCACCGTTGCTCAAGGTACGAGGCAGATGAAAGGGGAACTCTGCTTGCACCTCCACACGGGTCGGCTTCGCGCCCGTTCCAGACCCTGCTGAACGCAAGGGCGTTGCTCGACTGCGGCCGTTCGTGCAGGTCCACCGTACGGGGCTTGATCTGGTCGCCTCATACTTCGGCGAGCCGCGCGGCGATCTCCTTCGATGCCCAATCGATGAAGAGGCGCACGCGAGACGACAGTTGCCGTCCCTCAATGTAGAGCAGGTACACGGGGCTCGGCGTCGGCGGATACTGGCGCCAATGAGGCCGTCAAAGCCGACATTCTAACATCCGGGAAATGGGTCGGCTCCGCGCAAGATTTAGATGCTTTGCTGGCCAGACACCGACTCGATCATCACATCGGACCGCTCGTTTCGCTGGGTTCGACATAAGGAGTGGGACTCGGCAATCACCGAAGGAGGGCTATGATGAGCCAATTGCCCGCGATCTCGCTTCAGGAAGCGGTAGAAGCAATACAATCCTCGTTACAGAAGAACGGCGTCGCGTCGTACGAGCATGTCGCTTGAGTTTTGGGCAGTGCGGCAACCACTGTTCAGCTTCAGCCGAGAACTGACGCGCCTGTAGCCAACATTGCCGGCTGCGACCTCAAGTTAGCCGGATCGGCGCCATATTGGATCCCGGGCATTTAATAGCCCTTTGAAGCTCGCGTGCCGCAGTTCGCCGCCGTCGTCAGACCACGGTAGGCGATCTCCTCTCTCAGGTCCGGCGACAGCGGCAACGACACGGAGATCTCGACTATCCCGCCTTCCGCTTCGCGGGCATTTTAGTCGGCTTCGCGGCCGGCTTTGCCTCGGCTGCCTTCTTGCCCGATATCGGCAAAAGCATCTCACGCTGGCCTTCGATCCTCTTCTTCGCCGGCTTGGCTTTGGTCTTCTTGCCGAGAGCCTCAGCCGGCTTTGGTGTGCCGGCGATCGAGCGCCGCAAGGCCTCCATCAGGTCGAAGACCTTCTCGTCCTTGAATCGGGGCTCGCTCGTGCTGACGGCCCTGCCGCTCTGCTTGGTGCGCAGCATGGCGACCACCGCCTCTTCGTACCGATCGGTGAACGTCGCCGGCTCAAAGTCGCCCGCCTTGCTCGCCAGGATGTGCTCGGCGAGCTGCAGCATGTCCTTGGGCACGTTGATCTCCCGCCCGCGAGAACAGCGTAAAACCTGATGTCGGGGCGTGGCCCGAATCGGCTGGCCCAGCTGCCGGCAGCGTCGAAGCCGCTCATCGCGTAGCCTTGCACCTTCACGGGCGACAGAACGCTCGATAACGCATCCATTGCAACTGTCTGGTGCAGATCCCGAACGGTTGCGAACCCATCGCGGACGCTCAGGAGTAGATCGTCCCCTCACACCGGTTTACCAGAGCAGAGGAGATGATCGGCCGCGCCGTTAGGCAGCGGTTGCGCTCACGCCGGCCGTAACAACGGAGAGGCAAGCTTATGCGACGTGTCCAGTACCACCGCTATGGAGGTCACGACGAGCTGAAGCTGGAGGAGGTCGCATTGCCGGAGCCTGGACGTGGTGAGGTCCGCGTCCGCGTCGAGGCTGCGGGCGCCAACCCAATGGATTGGAAGATTCGCGGCGGCGAGATGAAGATGATCGTCGGCCGGCGCTTCCCACGCGGGCTAGGGCACGACTTTGCCGGCGTTGTCGACGCGGTCGGGCCGGAGATGCGTCGGTTGAAGGTCGGCGACGCAGTGTTCGGGGCGACGACGCTCAAGGAAGCGGGCGCTTTCGCCGAAATGGTCGTGACCGCGGAGGAGAACGTCCTCGCCAAACCCCCGAACGTGTCGTTCGAGGAGGCGGGTCCGCTGGTGATCACCACCGTCACGGCCTGGACGGCGCTGGTTGACAAGGCGAAGGTGCGGGCGGGCCAGTCCGTATTCATTGCCGGCTGTGCCGGCGGCGTCGGACGCGCAGCCGTCCAGATCGCCCAGATGCGCGGCGCGAAGGTCACTGGGAGCTGCAGTGCATCGCGGCATGAGGAGGCGCGCAAGTTAGGGATAGTCGAGCCGGTCAATTACGAAGGCTTTGACCCTGGCGCTTTCCGGGGCCGGTTCGACATCGTGTTCGATACACACGGCGACTTGTCGTTCGGCGCATGCGGGACGATGCTGAAGCGCGGCGGCGTAGCGCTGCACATCGTGCCGACCCCGCTTAAGTTCCTGCGTAGCCTCCTGTCGTCGCACCACAAGGTGGTGATTGCCAATGTCAAAGCTGAGACGATGGCGGGCGTTGCGGGCGCCATCGCCGCCGGCAAGATCACGCCCGAGATCGGGCGCGTCGTGCCGTTGTCGGAGGCGATACCGGCCATCAACCAGCTGGAGGCGACCGGCTCTCCAAAAGGCAAGTTGGTGATCGTACCTAAGGTTGGCGCACCGTTTCTCCATTCACCTCGTCGGCGGCCGCGCTTGCCTAACGCGGCCAGTGGAATGCCGCAGAGCTGAGTCGCCTCACCGGCAGCTGCATCACGAGCGGAGAGGCGCGTGCAGGTGATTGGCATCACGCTCGGGGCACCGATGCTAATACCCTCGCTCGCCTGCGCTGTGCGAGCCGGCTTCATGTTTTCGTAAATGCGACGCCGGCATGATTTCTTGAATAAGGCGAAGGCCCGGCAGTGAGCGTCAAAAGCCATCTCCTGGCACTCGCGCGGGTAGGCCCGCACGAACATCATGTGGCTGTGGCAGAGCCGGAGAGCGCTCGGCAAGGTACGTTCCATATTCGCGGTTTGCTGGCCCCCCGTCCGCGACCTTGCTACGTGAGCGGCGCAACCCGCGCGGCTCGCAGCCCTTGGATCGTCCAATCCACGACCCGCACGACGTATGCGTCGCGATCGCCGAACGGGAACGCCGGGAAGGTGAGAACCCCCGCGACCGCGGTCGGCGCGAGGGCGACCTCGATGCGCCCGTCGACGACCCTGACGCCGTCCGGCCGCACGCCCATGGCTTGACGCCACGGGCCGGTTCGATAGTCGAACTTGGCCCAATCGGTCCAGCCGCAGTCGAACAGGATCGGCTGGAACATGGCGGGCACGCGCACGCCGGAGGCGTACTCCCGCTCGTTCAGCCGGCGGATCGCGGCGACGGCATCCATGGTCGCGTCGACGTGGACGACCGGCAGGCCGATCGTCTCCGACAGCTTCGCGCTGCCGCTGCAGGCCGCGACGAACACCTGGACGTGCCGCCTTAGGCGCGCGCTCATCGGTCCCCTCCATCCGTCACGACACCGCTCGACAGTGGCTCGACGGGCATGGAAGAAACCGCGCCTGGATTGCTCCAATTTGCGGTTTCTTCCAGCTGACAATAGGTTACCTACTTACGACACGCTCCCAGTCCGGCAACAGGGCGACGATGCTATGGCGCTCGAGATCGCAGACCAGGGTGCCGTAGCGATGGTTGCATCGCCACGCGAAGTCGTCGATGCCGACCACGTTCAGCACGTCCGGCCTGGGTGCCGCGCGCGGCGGATGACACGCAGCAGCGTGTCGCGGCTGACCGGCAGACGGAGGCGCCGGGCGAGGCCGGCGGCGGGCCGACCGCCCAGCGCCAGGCCGAGGTGATGGACGACCTGCTCGAGCCGGTGCGGCGCGGCGGGCGAAGGCAGGCAGGATGTCGGCCGGAAAGCGCTCAGCGAAGATGCGCTTCGTGCATGTCGCCACCTCGCAGCGAAAGCGTCGGGCGAGGACCTGGATGTCGACACGCCGCCCACCGAGGGGCAGGTCGGCGGCGCGACGTCGATAGCGGCTCTGCATGCGACACGAGAGCGTGGCGCAGGATGCGCCTACCTCCAGCACCTGCGCCTCGCCGAGAACCCTCGAACGGGGTGGGGGTGAAAATTATCTCTCGCCGTCCAGGGCCACCGCCCGCGCCCAGTCACCCGGCCGTGCGCCGGGCCATCATTGGACGGCTGTTCGTCAGCCTCATCCCGCCTGCCCGCCGCCCGAACTGCCAACGACGCTTCCGGCTGCCCTTCAACCTTAAAGCGCTCAGAGAGTGCTAGGCCTGGACTTCCGCTCAGGATCCGCTTCCGGGGAACGGACCGTTGATCGGCTGGAGATCAACCTGCAGCAGCCTGGCGGGCTGCGGGCCCCCCAGCGGCGGCGAGGCGGTGCCGCCGTCCGTGACGAAGAACGCGGTGCGACCCTGCTGGCCCCGCGCGCGCGCCCATGCGCCGCTGGACGGGCCGATCAGCTCTTCGGTGTAGGGATCGCCCAGGACGCTTTGGGTAAAGCCGCTGTTCAGCGCCGGATCCATCGACACGACGTCGATGGTGTTCTGCCGGTGGGTCGTCAGGTAAATCACTTGCGCATCTTCATCGATGCAGAAGTCGTCGCCCATGCGACCC
This sequence comes from Beijerinckiaceae bacterium, assembly GCA_965198715.1. Taxonomy (GTDB): domain Bacteria; phylum Pseudomonadota; class Alphaproteobacteria; order Rhizobiales; family Beijerinckiaceae; genus RH-AL1. Next base: position 704,954 of record CBDAPV010000001.1, on the reverse strand, counting down.
GCCACCACAAGTTCGGGATCGCCTTTGGCCTCCAGGCTGTCTGGATCGACCGCGATCCGCATGAACAGCTTTTTCGCGGTCGCCGTATAGTAGAGATAGCCCTTTTGGGGCGCGTAGCGGACGCCGTTCACGCCCGGCTGCTCCGGCTTCATCTTACCGGGATAGTAGCCCATGCTGTCGTGCTTGGCCCAGACCGTGATCTTCGGCTCGCTTCCATCGTCGGCGTAGTCGACGCGCCAGATCAGGCCGGCGAAGCAGTCCGCGACGAGCAGCACGCCGGGCTTGAGCAGGCAGCAGCCGTTGGGAGCGCGAGCCTCACCGGGGAAGCGGCAGAACAGCTCAGGCTCGACCGGCGATCCCGGTGTCCAGTCCGTGAGGTCGATCTTGTAGATGAAGGACTCGTGGGTCGTATACAGGTTGCCGGCGAGCATCAGGAACACGTCGGGAGCGATCTCCGCCAAACCCGTCGGCAAGGTCTCCAATGTGTGGATGCAGATGGCGTTGACCTCTTGACCGTCCGAAGCTGGTGGGACGTACCACAACTCCTTGCGGTTCATCGCCGTCACCAGGATGGAGTTGTCTTCCCGAACGGCCAAGTTCTCAAGGAAGTACTCCTTGGGAAACGTCGCGATCGTCTTGACGCGGGCTTGCGGCGCCTTGTTGTGAGACATGTGGATCTCCACTTCGAAAGGGAGGGGGACCGTAGGGGCGAACTGGGCTTCGGCTGACGCACCGCCGGGCGCCCGACTACTGCGGGGCGGGAACCTGGAAGGCGTTGAGCAGCGACGAGATCATGCCGTAGCAGCCGGCCAGCATGATGAGGTCCACGATCCCCTTCTCGCCGAACTTCGACCGCGCCTGTTCGAACAGGACGCCGTCGACCTCGTGATCTGCGGTCAGCGCCCTGGCAAACTGCCTGGCTAGGGTTTCGTCCTCGTCAAGCTCGCTGGTCACGTCACCCTCCACAAGCGCGGTGATGGCGGCCGAGGACAGGCCGGCGGCCTTTGCGACGGCCGCGTGCGCATACCGCTCGTAGTCGCAGCGCCACACCGCGCCTACGGTCAGGATCACGACCTCCCTGACACGCGGCGACAGGCTCGTGCTTCGGCCCTCCACGCCCTGCAGTTCCAAGAAGGCTTGCCCGATCTCGGGGCTGAGGAGGACCAGGTTGAAGGGCCCGATCAAGCGCCCGTCAGGCAGCTTGCCCTGGAACCCCGATCTCTCGGCCCAGGGTATCATGTGCGTCTCGATGTAGTCGTAGAGCTTCCGCTGCGGCGCCGTGAGCGCGTCGGGCTCGATGAGGGCGGTCCTGCCGCCGAGGTGATCCAACTCCTTTGCCATGTCAGCGCCCCTACTGGTCCAAGCCGACGGCGTTGGACGGCACGTCGAAGGCGTTCAGCGTCAACGACACCGCGGTGAACCATCCCATCAACACGGTGACGTCTACGATCCCCTCCTCGCCGATCAGCGCCTTGGCGCGCTTGAACAGCCCGAGGGGCACGACACGGGGCTTGGCCAGGGTCGAGGCGAGCTCGTAGACGACCTGCTGACGGGGAGTGTCGAACGCGGTCGGCATGTCGGCGATCAGCGCCTCCACCTTCTCGGGCGGTAGTCGACCCGCCTCCTCTCCGATCTTCTCGTGCTCGTAGTTCCCGTAGGCCGCGAGCCAGCGGCTGTTGATGACGTTGGTGACGATCTCGATCTCGGACTTCGCCAGCGTCGACTGCGTCTGGTAATAGGCTCCCGTCGGAACGATCGTCCGGGACAGCTTTGGGTTTGCCAGCCAGATCTTGTGGGGTCCGGGAACCTGGCCGCGGAGCTTGACGGTGAAGTCGTAGCCGGCCTTCATCTCCGGCGACATGTCGACGACAGGCGTTTCCTTGAAACGTCCAAAGGTGCCGAAATCAGGATAGTCAACCATTATCTCGCTCCATGCGTTTGCGAGCGGTTGATTAAATGCCTTTCGCCCGCGGATCTTCGCCGCGATTAGCGCGATTTCATCATTCCGACCATTTTGTGTTGCGAACCGGGCTGATCGGCAAGCTTGAGCCAGCTTCCTAAACGCCGATGGACGATCCTCGCGCAGGCGAGGCCGCACCGCGTTAGGCGCGTCGTTCCTGGCGCCATTCGCGAGGCGTTACACCGGTGCTCTTGCGGAACGCCGTGGCGAAGCTGCCCGCCTGCTCGAAACCGCAGCGGAAGGCCACATCCACTATAGGCAGGTCGGTCTCACCCAGGAGCCGTCGTCCCCGAGCCATGCGGACCGCCATCAGGTACTTGTGCGGCGGTGAGCCGGTCGTCGAGCGGAAGGCGCGGGCGAAGTGCGTGGCGCTCAGCCCCGAGAGGGCCGCGAAGTCCGCCAGCGTCGGGTTGCGGTCCGTTTCCTCATGCATGAAGTCGAGCACGCGCTTGATGCGCGCTGGCGTGATCTGGCCGACGTCGTCCGGTGGACTTGGACGCAGAGTCGAGTACCGACGGATCAGGGTCAAGGCGATCGATCTTCCCAGCAGGTCCCGCGCCAGCTCGTGACCCGGGCCAGTCGGATGCGCGACTTCCTCCTCGAGAAGGCGGCAGTAGTTATCCAGCGCCGGATCTGGACGAGCGAAGCTCGAGAGCACCGTGACGCTCTTGGGTTCGATGTCGATCGACTCGATGACGACTTGGTCAAGCAGCCGCGGGGCGATCTGGATGAGGAGGACTTCGGGCCGGGCTGTAAAGCGTCGAGTGACGGGTGTGCCCGCGGGGGTGACGCTCGCCTGACCCCTATCGGTCCAACGCCGCACCCAACCCGAATGCTCCGACTTCTCCTCGACCGCAACCGGTCCGCGCATGTGCATCACCACAAGGGTGTTCGTCAGTCCCGGGACGGCGATGACGCCCGGCGGATGGTGGTAGCGTTCAAGGATCGTGTCGGGCGATCCTTCCGAACCGCTGGAGAGCACCGGTCGGCTCGGAAGCAGATGCGCAAACGGCTCCAAGCTCGACATTCCGCACTCCCCGCAGTCTCTAGAAAACGGAAGCTAGTCAGAAGCGGCGGCTGAGAAGCTCCCCGGCCAGCCTCCTGTGCACGGCTGATCACAGCCTCAGAAATCCGCAGCACGGGCGAGTGTTCCCGAGGAGGCGAGAACGTCGCTTCTCGACTTTTTAAAGACTGTTATGGCTCTTCTCGCCGCGGCTTGATGAAGGACCTGGCACTTGATGTTTGATCACGGGCTTCAATGGTGCGATCTCATCCCTTGAGTGCAAGGATGCGCTATGGGCCATATTCTCCGTGGGAGCGCCACAGAGCCTGTGCTCGGGCTCGACCCGAGTGACGGAGGCGGTCCGTCGAGCGCACAGCATGTTCATGTCTGGACGGCACCCGCTGATCAATGATTTGTTTCAGTGACGTGGTTCTCGTTGAGGCGCTCGTCGAGCGCGGCCGTCCGCACCGTTTCCAGATAGCGGCAGGCAAGCGCGTTCAACGCCTCTGGCTTGTTCGGACTCAAGTGCACGAACGTGTCCGAAAAGGACTGCTGGCGTCAATATCGTCAGTCGCGAGTCAGAAACTATGCCCATCGCAGGCGAAACCCGCTTCGGCGCGACCGCGGGCACCGTTTGAAGGCGAGCGCTGCACGACCGCGCGCTCGGAGGCGTCGAGCACGCTTACCGTCGCGGTCAGCCCGGACGACAGCACCACGGGGCACGGCACCTCATCGAGCTCGACGCGAACCGGCACGCGCTGCGCGAGACGAACCCAGGTGAACACCGGATTGACGTTGGGCAGCCCCTGCACGCCGGGTGCCGCGTCAGAGATGTTGATGCCGCGCCCGAACCCCGACACGTGCCCCATCACGCGCGCGTCGGGAAAGGCCATGAGGGCCACCTCGGCCGCATCGCCGACCTTCATGCGCCGCAGCTGCGTTTCTTCGAAATAACCTTCGACCCAAAAGCTGTCTGCATCGACTAGCGTCATCGCCGTCTGCCCGGTGCTGGCAAAGCTGCCGTTCCGCAGGAGCAGGTTCGTGACCCAACCATTTATGGTCGATCGTACCGTCGTTCGCTCGAGGTTGAGCCTGGCCTGATCGCCTTCGCCCTCCGCCTCGATGACGGACCCGCTCGCCGCCTGCGCCGTGCCAACCGCGTTCTCGCGCTGCTCGGCCGACACGGCGAGGTCGGAGAGCGCCGCCCGCCGTTTCGCCTGGTCGGCAAGGTAGGCGGCTTGCGACTTGGCTTGAGCGAGCTTGCCGGTGGCCTGTTTGAGCGCGTTCCGGTAGGTTCCTGGATCGATGCGAAACAACACGTCGCCCTTGCGGACGAATTGATTGTCTTGCACCGGAAGCTCCACCACCGTTCCCGAGACCTCCGGCGCGACCTGTACCGTGTAGACCCGGACGCGTCCGTCACGCGTCCAGGGCGAATACTCGTAGTAGTTCCAGGCCATCCACGTGAGGGTCAGCGCCGCCGCCAGTGCGACGAGTGTCGCGACGACGTTGAAGGCGGCCGGCGGTTGCCACGCCTTGATCCGCCTGCCGAGCGACCGTCTGTCGGATTGCCGTCCCTGATTTCGATCGAGCATCAGCGCCCTCCGAAGCGCAACGATAGGACGAGGAGATCCGTAACGCACACCAGCACGCAAAGATCGAACAAGGGCCGGTTCCAGAAGAAACGGTCGAGATCGAGCTCGTCGAACAGCCAGCGCAGCGGCAAACAGATGATCAAGGCTACCAGAAAACATGGGAATGCGGGGGTGACGAAAATGCCCAGCACATCGACGTCTTTGAGGGCGATCATGCGTCCTCGCCCGATGGAGGCAGGCCGGGAAACCCGGAGGATACGCCCGCCGCGAACAGGGTGGCGAGCGCCCGCAGACGCGCGCGCTGCAAGGGATCCTCGCACCCGTCCGCATACGCGTCGAGCTTGCCGGCAGGGTTCGCCGAACCCGACGTGATGAGACGGCCGGCCTGCCGGCCCAACGGGTCATCATCACGGCGCAGGGCGAGAACGAGCAGTCCGGCCAGCATCAGGGTGTGCGCGTCATCGACGGCCGCTCCGCCGTCGGGCTCGAGCAGGCGGGCGCGCTCGAACATCGGGGAGCACCATCGGCCGGAATGCGGCAGCAGGAACGCCGGCAGGCCCGCCGCCGCTCGCAGGGCAGCGGCGATGCGCCGTCGCGCCCGCAAGCGACGGGTGGCGTCGCTTGCGGGCGGCGGCAACGACGCGAAGGCGATGACCGCCGTGCCGACGCCGAGCAGCGTCGCGAGAGCGCCGTTGAGGCTTGCCGCGACATCGTATTGCATGACGTTCAGAGGTTCGAGCGCGGTGAACACGACGATGCCGAAGCCGCCGGCGCTCGTCGCCCGCTTGTCGGCGCGACCTGCGGCTCCGTAGATGCCGATGGTCAGGGCGACCGCGGCAAGCAAGGGAAACCCCGGCGTCGCCGTCAGTACCGTGTAATGCGCGACCAAGCCGATGATCTCGGCGAGAGCTGCGCCGAGGAAGAACTCGAAGGCGGCCTGCGTCTGGTTCTGACGCGCGCAGAGCAGCAGCGACACGAGCGCGGCCCAGGTCACGGCGGTCCCGCCCGTCGACCAGTCGGATACGTACCAGAACGCGTTGACGAGACTTACGGCGGACATGGTACGAAGAGCGTTGTTGCCGGCGAGCCGCCAATCCCGATCGAAGGCCAGCGGACGCGCCGGCGCCCGGCGTCGACCGGCGCGTCCGCCCCGGCGCAACAGTCGTGACATGGCGCTGTTCTGTCGAAGCCGCACGTCAATGCTTCGCGAACTCAAGCTCAACATGGCGTCGGCCGATACACCGAGATCATCCGCTCCTGTCGTGCGCGACGCCGTTCGCCGGGACGACAAGCGTGCCAGCAGCAGCCCGGCGGCCAGGACACACAGCAGGGCGGGCGCGGCGGCAGCGACCGGATCCGCGCCGACGCGCAGCGACGGTTGCTCGGTGAACGCGTCCATCACCGATTGATCGAGTGACAGCACGGGGTCGATGGGCGGTTCGCCCCACACGCCGTCGGCCTGACCGGTGCGCCACCAGTCCGCACAGGCCCGCGTCGCGCGTTCCATGCGCGTCGCCACAGCGGCACGTACGGTGCGGAGATCGTCTGCCGCAAAGGCGCTCGCGACATAGGCGCAGCCGATGCCGAGGAACAGGGACGAACAACGGTCGACCGCCGTGGCGAACAGCGACAGCGGTTGCGTGACGTCGGAGAGAGCGACGATCGGCACGGTGAAGCCGATCAGGGCGAAGCCGTAGGCGTCCTGCCGGCGTGCCGTGCTCGAGAGGAACGTCGCCATTCCAAGCCAGAGAGCGAGCGCGATATCGAACGCCAGGATGTCCTGCGCGAAGGCGGCCTCCAGGGCGAGCGACGCGACGGCGCCGACGATCGTCCCGAGGATGCGCCACGCCGCCTTCTCGAGCGAACTCGCCCGGGTCGTGAGGGAGACGGACAGCACGGTCCAACCCGCCCATTCCGGACGCGCCAGCTCCAGGGCCATCGCCAGATAGAGTGCCGCGACCACGGTGATCCCGAGCCTGATCGCGCCGACCGCCTCGCGCGGCCACCATTTTCCAAGCGCTGCCACCTTCGTCGTCGATGCTGTGCTACTCTGCATCCTGCCCGCTCGCCAATCTAACCCGACAGGCCGATCGCCGCTCCTGCCTAGCCCGCCGCGGTCGATAACTGACGGGTAATATCGGTAAAGGGCTAAGGCCCGTCACACGATCCGAACCGGCTTGGTTACGGTGCCGGGCGCGGAAACGACCCGACAGGACACGGCAGCGGCGGGCCAGCGTCCAAACGGGTCGTCGTCGGCTATGGCTTCTGGTTGTTCATCCTCAGCAACATCGTTATGTTCTCGGCGTTCTTCGCCACCTATGCCGTGCTCAAGGACGCGACGGCTGTCGGCCCGTCCGGCGCCGACCTCTTCAGCCGTACCAACGCCGGCATCGGAACCGCGCGTCTTCTGCTGTCGAGCTATACCTGCGGCATGGCGACGATCGCACAGAGGGAGGGAAGGCGCTCTGGTTTTACGTCAGCATGGCCGTCACCGCTGCGCTCGGTCACGAGTTCGATGCGCCCGGAATAGGCCGGCGTTGCGCTTTCGTGTTCGAGGCCCGGAACCACCAAGCGAAGGCCAAGCGTCGGCACGATGATCGCCAGCGTGATGGCGAGCGAGTCAAGCAGGATCAGTTGTTCCGCCGCGCCGACGCGGCCTTTGGGCTGCAGCACCGCGACTTGCAGTTGGCCAGCCCCGTTGCGAACGGGAGGCAGAGTGTGACGCGTGAGCCTGTAGCGTGTATCCGGGCAAGTCCTCATCTCAGCATGTTGACCTTGGCGAGATCGACGATCTCGTCGCCGCGGCCGTTCATGATGGCGCGAAGCACGTAGAGGCTGAAGCCTTTCACCTGCTCGGCCTGGATCTTCGGCGGCATCGAAAGCTCGTTCCGTGCGGTCACGACGTCGAGCAGGGCCGGGCCGTCGTGCGCCAGGATCTCGTGCGCCGCCTCGTCCAGATCGCCGGGATCCTCGACCCGCCGCGCCTTGATCCCGATCGCGTTGGCCATCGCGGCGAAGTCGGGGTTGTCGAGCGCCACCCCGGTCTCGAGGTAGCCGGCCGCCTTCATCTCCATCTCGACGAAGCCGAGGGTGCCATTGTTGAAGATGACAATCTTGACCGGCAGCTTCTGCTGGCGAAGCGTGAGGATGTCGCCCATCAGCATGGCGAAACCGCCGTCGCCCGACAGCGAGACCACCTGGCGCCCGGGTTGGCTCGCCTGAGCGCCGATCGCCTGCGCCATGGCGTTCGCCATCGAGCCGTGCGCCCAGGAGCCGATGAGGCGTCGGCGTCCATTCATTTGCAGGTAGCGAGCCGCCCAGATGGTCGGGGTGCCGACATCGGCGGTGAAGATCGCGTTGTCGGCCGCCGCCGCGCTGACGATCTTGGCCAGGTACTGCGGGTGGATTGGCTTGCGGCCGGGCTTGCCGACGGCGAGGTCGTCGAGACCCTTGCGCGCATTGGCGTAGTGCTTCAGCGATGTGTCGAGATGCGCGCCGTCGCTTTTCGCCTTGAGCTTGGGCAGCAGCGCTTCGATCGTCGGCCCGATTTGACCAACCAGTCCGAGATCGAGCTTGCAGCGCCGCCCGAGGTTTTCCGGCCGGATGTCGACTTGCGCGGTCTTCGCGTGCTCCGGGAAGAACTGGCGGTACGGGAAGTCGGTGCCGAGCAGCAGTAGCGTGTCGCAGGACATCATCGCGGCATATCCCGACGAGAAGCCGATCAGGCCAGTCATGCCGACGTCGTAGGGGTTGTCGTATTCGACATGCTCCTTGCCGCCGAGCGCATGGACGATGGGGCTCTTCAGCGTCTCGGCCAGCTCCATCAACGGACCATGCGCGCCGGCGCAGCCGCGGCCGCAGAACAGCGTCACCTTGCTCGATCCATTCAGCAGCGCGGCGAGGGCGTCGAGCTCGCGCTCGGCCGGGCGGGTGACGGGCGCCGCCGGCAGGAGGCCTGGATTTGGTGCCATGGCGCGCGGAGGGGCCGGCTGCAGGGCGACGTCGCCGGGGATCACGATGACGGCCACGCCGCTCTGGCCGATGGCCGCCCGGATCGCCGTCTCCAGGATAAAGGGAAGCTGCGCCGGATTGGAGACGAGTTCGCAGTACACGCTGCACTCGCGAAACAGCTCTTCTGGATGCGTCGCCTGAAAGTAGTTCGAGCCGATCTCGGCCGAGGGGATGTGGGCGGCTATGGCGAGCACCGGCACGCGGGTGCGCTGGCAGTCGAACAGCCCGTTGATCAGATGGAGATTGCCGGGTCCGCACGAGCCGGCGCAGACCGCGAGCTCGCCGGTGACCTGTGCCTCGGCGCCGGCGGCGAAGGCGGCGACCTCCTCGTGGCGCACGTGCACCCACTCGATCGTGCCGCGACGACGGATCGCCTCAGTGATGCCATTGAGGCTGTCGCCCACGAGCCCGAAGATGCGGGACACGCCAACCTCTTGCAGGGTTTCGGCCATTAGGTCGGCGACGTTGTTGATCTTCATGGGCCTGCCTTTTTGTATGGATTTTGCGAACCCGCTCCATTCGGATCGGGCAAAGAAACGGTCGTGTTGGTGCTGCGAGGTAAGGGCACGCCGAGGTTCGACTCGACCGGCGCAATTTGCGTTGTGGACTTTCGGAAGACCGAACGCGCTATCCGCGCTCAGACCAGGTGCATCTCGCGGGCCGCCTGACGCAGGCCGTCGCGGAACTCGGGTTGAGCGATCTCGATCAGGGCACTAGCGCGCTCGGTCGAGGAGCGGCCCTTGAGGTCGGTCCAGCCGTGCTCGGTGACAATGATCTGCGTGTCGATGCGCGGCGTTGTCACCGGTCCGTCGAGGCGCGGCACGATGCGGCTGACCTTGCCCTTGGCCGCCGTCGCGTGGCAGGCGATGATCGACTTGCCCTCCTTGGACGCGTAGGCGCCACGCACAAAGTCGAGTTGACCGCCGGAGGCGCTGTACTGGTGGCCGAGGAGGTGCTCGGCGTTGCAGGCGCCGGTGAGGTCGACCTGCAGCGTCGCGTTGACAGAGATGACGCGGTCATTCTGGGCGATGACGCGGGGGTCGTTGACGTAGTCGACCGGGCGGCTCTCGACGCCGGGGTTACCATCGAGGAAATCGTACATGCGCCTCTGCCCCATGGCGAAGGTGTAAATGCTGCGTCCCCGATCGAGCGCCTTGCGCCGGTTGGTGACGACGCCCGCCTCCATGAGGTCGATCATGCCGGGGCAGAGCGCCTCGGTGTGGATGCCGAGGTCGTTGCGCGTCCCTAGATTGCCGCATACGAGGTTGGGCAGGGCGCCGACGCCCATTTGCAGGCACGCGCCGTCGGGCACCATCGCGGCGATCGTCCTGCCGATGACTTCGTCCTCGCGCGACCCGGCGCGGACCGGCAGCTCGAGCAGCGGCACATCGTTCTCTATGATCGCGTCGACCTCGCTCACGTGGATCGCGGCGCCGGCGCCCTGGACGCGAGGCATGTTGGCGTTGACCTCGACGATCAGGCGTCCGGCCGCACGCGCGACGGCGCTCGAATAGTCGTTGCCGAGACCAAGGCTGAAGTAGCCGTGCCTGTCCATCGGGGCGACGGTCACGAGGAACGTGTCGATGCCGATGTGGTCGACGAGAAGCCTCGGCGCCTGGTGGAAGGTGCTCGGCACGTAAGAGACGACCTTGCGATCATCCTCAATCCCGCGCTTGACGAGCTTGCGCTCCACCCCCGTCATGAACATGCAGTAGGGATGGATGCGCTCGTTGAGCTCGTAGGCGAGCACCGTGTCGCCGGCGATGGAGGTCGACTCGTAGTAGTAGAGCTTCACGTCGTCGACGGCGCCAGCGCGGGCACGAGCGGCGAGGGCTGCAAGCAGTGCCGGCGGCTCCGACATGGCCATGCCCATCGAGACGTTAGAGCCCGACGCGATCGAGCGCACTGCGGCGGCGGCGTCGGTGAGCTTTGAGCGGTAGAGGGTACGCGGATCCATAATGGAGACCTTTCATTGACCTGGTGCGCGGCGGCGGCTCAGTAGCCGGCCGCCTCCTCGGGCGAGTGGCCGCGGCGGTGGACGAGCATCGTGCGCTCGAAGCTCATGACCTCGACGCCATCCTGGTTGAGACCGCGGGTAGAAACGGTGACGATCCCCTGGGTCGGGCGGCTCTTCGACTCGCGCTTCCTGAGGATCGTCGATTCCGCGTAGAGCGTGTCGCCGGCAAAGACGGGATGGGTCGCCTTGACCTTGTCCCAACCAAGATTGGCGACGACCTTCGCACTCACCGTCCGCACGCTCATGCCGGTCAGCATCGCGAGCGTGATCGTCGAGTCGACTAGCAGCTTCTTCCACTCCGTTTTGCCAGCATAGGCGGCGTCGAAGTGCACCTGCTGCGTGTTCATGCTGAGCAGCGTGAACCAGGTGTTGTCGGTCTCCAGCACCGTCCGGCCGGGGCGGTGCTCGAAGACGTCACCGGTGACAAAGTCCTCAAAATAGAGCCCCGAGGTCTCGCGGTAGCGCCGTTCGCCGACGACCTTGTAAGCGAATATTGAGTCCATCGTTTCGTCTCCTACGTTCGATGTCACGATTGAGCCTCTCCGGCCGCAGCGAGGGTGCGCCGCGCTCTGCGGGCGACGGCCTCGTCGATCATCGCGCCGTCCACGGTGCCGACGCCTTCGCTGTTGGCGGCGAGCACGGCGCGGGCGTGATCCACTGCGGCCGCATCGGGCGTGAACACGGCGTCGATGGTCGCGATCTGCGAGGGGTGGATGGCGGCTTTTCCTGCAAAGCCGAAGGCTCGTGCCGCCTCGGCCTCTTCCCGCAGCCCGGTGTCGTCGCCGATCTTGAAGAACGGCGTATCGACGACGGGAAGCGCGCGCAGAGCGGCGGCTGCGACGATGCGCATGCGCACTGCGGCCAGCGGACCCCAGGCGACCTCCGCGCCGAGATCCGCAGCCATATCGGCCGCGCCGAACATCAGCCCGGAGAGGCGCGGCGTCGCCGCGACTATCTCGTCCAAGGCGGCGAGGGCGCGTGCGCTCTCTACGAGTGCCACGAGAACGGCATGCTTGCCGGCCGCCGCAAGCAGGCGGTCGACGAGCAGCAGGTCGGCCGCCGCCTCTATCTTCGGGAGAACCAGGAAGTCCGGATCGGCCTCGGCATCAAGGAGCGCGGCGAGATCGTCGAGGCCGGCGCGTGTCGATGACGCGGCATTAATCCGCAGCGCGACGAGCGTCGATGTCTCGGCATGTTTCGGGATGTACGCCAGCGCGTTGCTGCGGGCGGCGCCCTTGTCCCGAGGCGCGACGCTGTCCTCGAGATCGATGATCAGAGCATCGGCTCCGACGCTCGCCGCCTTGGCGAAGCGCTCGGGCTTCGTTGCGGGCGTGAACAGCTGGCTTCGGCCGGGAATCGGATGAGTGGGCGGCATCTCTACGTCTCCTGTAAGGAGAGATCTGGTGCGCGTTCCGCTATACGTCTAAGACCTGCCGCAGTTCTTGCTCATACCTTTCGGAGATATCGGTGGAGCTGCGTCACATCCGCTATTTCTTGGCCGTTGCTGAAGAGAGCAACTTCACGCGCGCCGCCGCCAAGATCGGCATCGGCCAGCCTCCGCTCAGTCAGCAAATCAAGGACCTAGAGGTAGAGCTCGACGTCCAGCTGTTTCGACGGGTACCGCACGGGGCCGAGCTGACGGCTGCCGGTGCGGCCTTCCTCCTGGAAGCGCGGGCGATGATGGCTCTGGCCGAGCGCGCACGCGTCTCCGCGCAACGCGCTGCCCGCGGCGACAGCGGGCGCCTACGAGTCGGCTTCACAGCTTCCGCCGCCTTCAACGCGATGGTGCCGACTACCATTCGCGGTTTCGGTCGAGCCTATCCCGACGTGGCGCTCACGCTGGAAGAGGCGAACACCGCACGACTCCTCGAGAGGCTCGTCAGCGGCGAACTCGATGCCGCCTTCCTTCGGCCCGACGACGAAACCTACAAGGACCTTCGCCTACGCAAGCTCGTCGAGGAGCAGATGCTCCTTGTCGTACCCTCGAACCATCCTCTCGCGAAAAGCCGCAGCCTCATGCTTGCCGACATCGCGTCCGACAGGTTTATCCTGTTTCCTCGCGCGGTAGGACCCCGCCTCCACGATTCGATCACGAGTGCCTGCCGGGCGGCAGGGTTTGAGCCCGTGCTCGGCCAAGAGGTGCCGCAGATCCCCTCGATCATCAATCTTGTGGCGGCGGAAGCCGGCGTTTCGGTCGTGCCGAGTTCACTCGCAAAGATCCGGGTCGATGGAGTGGTCTACATTCCGATCAGGGGCGCGGCACCAACCGCCTGCCTCGCGCTCGCCTGGCGGCGCGACGCGCGTCAAACGACCCTTGCCAACTTTCTCGCGCTTGGTCGAACGGCGGCGTAGGGTCTGCTTCAGGAACCGTAGCTGTCATCGAACAAATTTTGGCTGTGGGTCATTTACGGATTGCCGAGGCCGTTGGCGTCATGCTGATGCTCGGCGTCGGCTTCGATGTCGTGCCCAGCGATTTCCTAGCCGCGCCTGTCGTCGCGAGGCTGCCGAACGCTGCCCGGCTCCGGCTCTCCATAGGCGGGCTCACACAAGCCAGCCGAGGCACGGCGAAGACGATGGTCGAAGCAATCGCATAGGGCACGCGCGTGCGTTCGAACGGCCGCATCGTGCTGACGAAAAGCTACTCGCCACACCTGTCCGGCCTGCGTCCGCTCGCGCTCCACAACTCTTGAGGCCCGCGCGATCGGGCGTCTCATCGACACCTTCAAGCCAAGCGAATGTACAAACTTCTTCGCCGCCGCAGGCTACGATGCATGGTGATCGGAAGATGCTCTAACAGGCTGCTGAAAAAGGCTGCTCGCCGCCGTTGAGGGATCGTGATTCAGTCTCCTCGTCGAGGAGGCTGATTTGCGCGGATCGGACGAGCGGACGGGGTCGTTGTTCAGTTACGTTGGCGTCGAGGCGCGGCTGCGGCCCGACCATCCTCTGCGCGTCATTCGGGCGCTGACGGACGAGACGCTGGCGGCGATGGAGCGGGAGCTGGCGGCGCTGTACTCGGGCATCGGGCGTCCCTCGATCGCGCCGCAGATGCTGCCGCGGGCCATGCTGCTTCAGGCCTTCTATTCGGTGCGCTCCGAGCGCCAGTTGATGGAGCGCATGGCGTTCGACCTGCTGTTCCGCTGGTTTGTCGGTCTCGATGCGGACGAGCCGGTGTGGGACGCCTCCACCTTCTCGAAGAACCGCGACCGCCTGCTTGAGGGCGATGTCGCTGCGCGGTTCCTGGCGACGCTGCTGGCGCGGCCTCGGGTGAAGCGGCTGCTGTCGTCCGATCACTTCAGCGTCGACGGCACGATGATCCAGGCGTGGTCGTCGATGAAGAGCGTCAAACCCAATGAGCCCGCCGAGGGACCGGGCGACGAGCCGCCTCATCGGGCGGGCGCAACGCGGAGGCCGACTTCCATGGCGAGACGCGCACCAACGCGACCCATGCCTCCAGCACCGATCCGGAGGCCAAGCTCTACCGCAAGGGTCCAGGCATGGAGGCCAAGCTCGCCTTCCTTGGCCATGCCCTGATGGAGAACCGTTGCGGGCTCGTCGTCGACGCCTGCCTGACCCAGGCGAACGGTCACGCCGAGCGGCTCGCCGCGCTGGCGATGATCGAGAAGCACGCCGACCGGCCGCGCCCCGTCACGCTCGGCGCCGACAAGGGCTATGATGCCGCCGACTTCGTGAACGAGTGCCGCTCCATGAACGTGCGCCCGCACGTCGCGCGCCGCCTGCGCGGATCGGCCATCGATCGGCGCACCACGCGCCACCCCGGCTACGCCGCGAGCCAGCGCATCCGCAAGCGCATCGAGGAGGTGTTCGGCTGGATGAAGACGATCGGCGGCATGCGGCGACCGATGCGGCGCGGCGCGGCACCGATCGCGTGGGATGGTCGTTCACCTTCGCCGCCGCCTACAACCTGGTGAGATTGCCCAAGCTGCTGACGGCGGCCACCTGATCCAACCCGGCGAGAGAGCCGAGCACCGGACGATCGGGCTCTCGACCGCGATCACTCAACCAGCGATCCTCACCATCCACTCCGCCTCGACTACAACGGCGTTCTTCAGCAGCCTGCTAAAGGTTGGAAGCGTCGGCCAAAGCGGGGCAATGACATTCGAGGCGACCTCGGCCGGGATGCGGTCGGCAGTGAGTCGCCGCGGCTCGTCGTCCAACAGCAAGACGTCGTTGTCCTTGAAGAATAACCCCGCTGATGCCGGCCAGCGGCGGCTCGGCGACGCGAACACGACCTTGCTGGCGCCCTCGGCCCTTGTTGGCAACCGGAATTGACGATCACTCTCAACGATGCCGGACAGCCCGTTAGTCGAACGCCCAAGGACACCGCCCCCGGCGATCAGCGCCGCTCCCTGCAGCGGACGTTCGCGCGGGAGAATGGTCGCGCCACGGCTCCTCTAAGTACCTGATCAATCAGGTACGTTCCATAAGCTTGGTCCAGTGGTCTGACTTTAAGTAGAAGATGGTAGAACAAAGGACCAAAGATGGAGTCCACAAGTAAATCCGGGTCAACGTCACTACTAAATTCCCCGTTCAATTTTCCTCGCTCGACATCCGCCTTCAAGGCTAGTCGCCGCGCATCTATCAAGAGTTCGCCAAGCTCAAGCAATACAGTGGGGCTGCTCTGACCTTCAGCGATCAACTCGGACAAGACCTTGCCGAAGTCACCATTCAAAGCGCTGATCAGGGTTCGCATTCTATCACGAATTGCCTCTTCGGCGGAGCTTCCGCGTGTCGCCTCGGTCAGGCCTACCATCCGCTCCTGAACCATCGAGAAGATTAGCGCCGTCTTGGACGGCCACCACTTGTAAAGTGTCGGCTTGCCCACGCCGGCGCGTTTAGCCACGGCATCCATCGTTAAGTCGCGAGCAGGCCTTTCCCGAAGCAGCTCCTGGACGGCGTCCAAAATCGCGTCGTGAGCTACAGCGGAGTTCCCCCGAGGGCGACCAACCCCGGCGCTGGATTTACGAGAGGCAGACACCGACATTAGTTTCCTGAACGGGAAGGAAAGGATATTGACGCGGATCTTGGAGAGTTTATGATACTCGCCGTAAAGCAAACAGCACGTGCTGCGTTAGTGCTGGTGCGATTACCCCCAAGTGCGCGCGATTGCCCAAAGTGGCGGGCTTCATGACTCATCCCTGGATCGGCAACTCAGCTGGATGAGCGGATATGGAGATTGTGATGAACGACAAGGAAGCCGCCCTCGCCCGTATCGTCGGGGTAGAAGAGCATACCGCCTATCCCGAGCTCATGAGCCGATTGCCGGAAGCGGCGGTCGTTGAAAAAGGTTACTTCTCACGCGACGCGCCTTTCGGAAGGATGAGCCTACTAGATAAAATGAGTGATACGCCCGGTCGGATCAAGGATCTCGACTCTGCGGGGGTGACCGTCCAGGTACTGTCGCTTCCACTCGCGGGTGGCGAGGTACTGTCGCGGAGAGAGGCGACGCAATGGTCGAAAGATGCAAACGACCTCCTCGCCACCCGGATCCAGGCACACCCTGAACGATATATAGGGCTTGCGAACCTTCCGCTGACCGACCCCGCAGCGTCTGCTGACGAACTGGAGAGAACAGTAACAAACCTTGGCTTCAGGGGGGCGCTGGTGAATGGGTCGACTAACGGGCTCTATCTTGATCATCCGTCGTTTGAACCGGTGTTAGCCCGAGCTGAGCGATCAGATGTCCCGATCTATCTTCACCCTGCGCCCTCCCCCAAGTCCGCTCGTGATGTCTTGTATGGTGGGCTGCCAGGCGATCTCGGATTCTGGATGTCGGTTTCGGGATGGGGATGGCACGTGGACACCGCCGTGCATGTTCTGCGTCTCCTATTGTCTGGCGCTTTTCAGCGACATCCCGGTTTGAAAGTGATTATCGGCCATCTAGGAGAAGGGCTGCAGGTGATGATGCCCCGTCTAGACCAGCAATTCCAGAAGTTTGCGGGATTTGACGGTGTTCCAAGCGAACTCCTAAGGAGACATGTCTGGGTCAGCATGGGCGGATTCTTTTTCCTTCCGTCCTTTATAGCCGCCTTGGACGCATTTGGTGCGGATAGACTGCTCTATTCCGTAGACTATCCGTTTGGTTCCCTTGAGCGCGGTCGCGCTTTCCTCGAGAGCTTACCGGTAGATCCTGAAATCCTCGCAAAGCTGACCCACGAGAACGCGGACCTGCTCTTAAAGCTGACTGGTTAGATGTTTGAGCTCGGGCTTTGATGGTGCAATTTTATCCTGTGAATGGAAGGGCCAAGTTCTATCGAAGCGTCGCCGACGCGATCCGCACGATCCCTGTGACCGAGGTGACGTACTACCGCTGGCGGCAAGAGTTTGGTGGTCTGAAGTCGGATCAGGTCAAGCGGCTGAAGGACCTGGAGACGGAGGACACGCGACTGCGCAGGGCGGTGGCGGATCTCACGCTCGACAAGCTGATCCTGAAAGAGGCCGCCTGAAGGAAACTTCTGAGCCCCGCGCGTCGGCGCGTCTGCATCGAGCATGTGCGGCGGCACCTTGCCGTCTGCGAGCGTCGCGTGTGCGTGGCGCTCGGTCACCACCGCTCGACACAGCGTCAGACGCCGCTGGGCCGCGATGACGAAGAGCGGCTCACCGCCGACGTCGTCGAACTGGCGCGCCGATACGGCCGCTAGGGCTATCGCAGGATCACCGCCCTGCTGCGCGAGGCGGGCTGGCTGGTGAACGACAAGCGGGTGGAGCGTATCTGGCGGCGCGAAGGGCTGAAGGTGCCCCGCACGGCAGCCGAAGAAGGGGCGGCTCGAAGAGCATCGCGGCAAGATCGAGGACGGCGAAGATGGCTGAGACGGTGGGCTTCATAGGGCTGGGCGCGCTCGGAGCGCCGGTCGCCGCCACCCTCCTGGACGCAGGCTACGGCCAGCGGGTCCAAAACCGTACCCGCGCCAAGGCCGATCCGCTTCTGGCCCGTGGAGCTGAGTGGGCGGAACGGCCGGGGCTCGGACACGCGTCTACGATGCGTTGTCCAGCAACTGCTGGCGATGAGCAACGGCCCACTGCCCGAAATCGATGGGATCGCGCCCGAGAAGATTTCTGACCGTGTCCGTCCGGGTTGCGGCGTAGGACAAGCGTCCATCGGCCACCTGTCGGACCAGCTCCAGCATGCTCTTGGAGAACGGCTCGTCCATGCCGGCCGGCAACGGCATGGCGCCTGCCTCCAACGCGCCTTGCAGATCGTCGGGCGTGATGACCTGCGCCTTGACGTCTCGCCCGAGGGACATGCTCAGCACCTTCGCGAGAGCCGGCCCGTCAACGACATCGGCCGAGAGAACATAGACTCGGCTCGCGTGGGCCTCAGGGCCTTGCGCCAACACCTTGGCGGCGACCGCCGCGATATCGTCTCCGGCGACCCAACCTATTTCTCGATCCGCCATGGGCCAAGTGATCGCACCATCCTTCACCGGCATGAACGAGAGAAGGTTCTCCATGAAAAAGTTCGCGTGGAGGTGACTCCAAGCCAAGCCACTCCCCTGGATGTAACGCTCCACCAGCTCGTGCCAGGCGTAATGGGGATCGGTGGACTTGCCGTTGCCGAAGACGCCCAGATGCACGACGAAACCGACGCCGGCATCGACAGCCGCATCGACGATCGTCTTGACCTGTTGCACCATGTTGATGGTGTAGCCCGTCATGATGAACAGGCGATCGATGCCCCGCAGGGCCGCCGGGAACGTGCGTGGATCATCCAAATCGATGCGGACCGCCGATTGCCCCTCGGCCTCCCACGCATCGGCCTGCCGACAATCGCGCGTTGCCCGGACGACTTCGAGATCCGGATAAGCGCCGAGCTCTCGTACCACCCCGCCACCGACGGCGCCGGACGCGCCGAGCACGAGGATACGTGGCGGATCTTTCTTCGGTTGACTGCTGATCATCACTTTGCTCCTCTCGCGAATGACAGCGGTGGCTGTCGTGCGTTGGGACAGTTAGTGCTGTCGTACGCTCGGTCAAGGGTGGAGGCGGATCAGCCAAGCATGAAAACGTGGACGGAGAACGATCCCAAGGCCAAGCTGATGGCACGCAAGCGCGAGTTGCTGGTGAATGCCGCGCGTACCGCTTTCCTCTCGTCCGGCTATGCCGAGAGTTCGGTGAACCGCATCGCGCAGGAGGCCGGAGTGTCGATCAAGACGTTGTACCGGCACTTCGAGAGCAAGGACGAGCTGTTCGGTGCGGTGATCGCCGGCCTCTGCGTCTACCCTGAGGATCTTGCCGCCGGTCTGCCGTGGTCGGAGCAGCCGCCGGAGATGGCGTTCGAAACGATGGGCTTGGAATATCTCAAGCTCATCCTGGCGCCCGACGACGTCGCGCTGTATCGGGTCATCATTCAGGACAGCGCTCGCTTCCCGCAGCTGAGCGAGTGCTATCGGACGAAGGCGCTCCGACCTCGTCAAGAAGTCTTTGCCGCCTACCTTGATCGGTGGTCAGCACGACGCGAATGGCGCATTCGCGATGCAAGCCGCGCCGTGAGTACCTTCTTCGCGCTCCTGCGGCGCGATCTCCTGGACGCCGTGCTGCTCGGAGGTCCCATGCCCACGGACGCCGATGTCGGTCGTCACGTGGCGTTCGCCGCATCGGACATGCTGACCCTCATCGAGAGTTCGGCGTTCGCAGGCACCCCGGACCGCGCCTCAGCGTGATCAAGCCCGCCCAGACGTTTGGGTCGGACGGACCGTAGCCGTCCGCTTAGGTCTCGATCTCGAGGCCGACGACGGCGCCCTCGCCGTCAGCCATTCAAACCGAGAAAGGGACCCGTCAGCGGCTGGAACTCCACCCGCATGAGCGTGCCGGCGCAAGTGCCGGCATCGAAGAGGGCTGAGAAGTACGACTTGGTCTTGACCAGTCCCACGCGAGCCTCGTCGAGCAGCGCCGCGGGCGCGAACAGGTCCGAAATGTCGTCGCCGCACGCGGCGAGGGCTGTCAATCGGCCTTCAATCTTGACCCCTTAAGCGACATCCTCGCAGCTCCATCAAGGCGCTGTAGCCTCCCGCCGCCGGGCGGCTTTTCGATGCCGGCGTTGACCGGGAGGTCCGCGGTCGGGGAAATGCAGCGATCACACGCCGGCATGGGTGATGTTGTCCGACTAGGCTCGCACTGGCACGGCGATCCGTAGAGCCGCAACGCAGGGCATCAGTCAGTCCTCAGAAGTTCGTCCAGCATCGGCACCTCGCCGAAGCTGTGGATCACCACGGCATCTTCAAATTTGCCGCTGGACGGATCGTCTGGATGCAAGGGCGGTCTCGGCGTAATACAGCGGAAGCGTTCATGATCCGTCAGCTCGGCGGACGATCGAGGGATCACCATGACACTGACCAGACTGCCAGACGGTCTTCACATCATCTCTGGTCTGGTCAACGTGTACCTCCTGGACCTGCCTGGCGGCCTGTCGCTCGTCGATACCGGCTTTTCGCGCGACACAGCGAAGATCGTGGCGGGCATTGCAGCGCTTGGCAGACGTGTCGAGGATCTGCGTCATATCCTGCTGACGCACGCGCATCCCGACCACATCGGAGGCGCTGCCGCTTTGCAGGAGAAGTCCGGCGCACGGGTCTACGCGCATCGGATCGATGCGCCAATCATCGAGCGCGGCGGTCCCAGCCGACCGCTCCGGTCCGCGCCGGGGCTGCGCAACAGGATCGTCGTCGCCCTGTTGAGAAGGCTGAACAGCCGTGTCCGCCCCGTACCGGTCGATCACTTGCTCGACGACGGCAGTCCCCTGCCGTTCGCCGACGACCTCGTCGCCGTCCACGTCCCGGGACACTGCGCCGGACAGGTCGCCTTTCATTGGCGAGGGCCGGGCGTCCTGTTCGCCGCCGACGCTTGCATCAACCGCAAGGGCATGGTGCTCGCTGGCGCGCAGGAGGACGTGGCTGAGGCTCGTCGCAGCTTGGCGAAGCTCGCCGGCCTGCGCTTCGAGACCGCCTGTTTCGGTCACGGCCCGCCGATCCTCAACGAAGCGGATCATCGCTTCCGGGAGCGATGGCTGTAGGTGTCGCCCTTGCCAGTCTCGACCTCGACGAACTCGCCCGTGGTGGCGAGACCCTCGCGCTCGAAGAACTCGGCGATGGCACGACGCTGCGACCAGCACCGAGGCGATTGTCGCCGCCTTTCGGCTGGCAGCCCACACGGTCCGCGGAGCGATCGTCGGCGCGCTCAAGAAAAGGCTCGGCTTGCAGATCGGGTCCGAGGCGATCGAGGGTCGCGGACGCGTCTACCGCATCGCAGAATGATTGAGCGACTCGGCGCACCCGCTTGGAAGAGGCTTTTTAGGTCCGAAAGCAATCGAAGCCTGGCCGAGTTGACAGAGATCCAGACCGGATTAGCCAAGTGGCTCCAAAATCGCGGCAATTTACCGCGAAAGGCACGCCACGGGCACGGCGGACTTCGGTGCCGGCCTGCGTCCCAAGGAAGATCCCTATGATGGCATCATGAACGTCGCGAGCATTCCGTGAATCTTGCGGCCGCTTTCCGCGACCGTTTCGGCGCTCTGCGCAACCTGCCGAGAACGGTATACCAAGCCCGGAGAAGGAGACGAGCGGTTCAGATGGGTGATGAGACTTGGCAGCTCGCCGAGTCCGAGAGCATCCTCAAGCATCTGCTCACTGCGGTGTGCGGCCTTGACCTGGATTTCGCCGGCCACCGAGAAGAGCCCACTTACCGGCGCTCACGTCATGACTTGGACACCCGCTCGAACCATTCGGCGTAAGGCGTAGAGCGAGCCATCTTACGATTGTAGTCGGGCGCGCCGTCCGTCCACCAGGGCGCCCCGCGCTCGCCGAGAGCTACCTTGGCGGCATCCACCGCGGCGCGTGCCTCGACCAGCTTCTCGAGGCTGCCACGGGCATCGCGCACCGCACGACGCGCCTTCATCAACTCACGGACGAGCTCGCCACGATGCTCCAAAGCAAGCGACGGGTTCGATGTCCGCCAAAGCCGACCGCGGACGACGAAGTAGCGACCATCGGGCGTCGTAGGGTGCTTGGCGCTGTCTTTCGCTTCGCTGGCGATGGTCCTACGCTCCAGTGCTATGGGATCGTTCTACTGCGCCGAAAGCCGACTACGCGCCGTGATGCTCGAGCTGGTGCGCATGGAAGCGCCGAGCTGCATCAGTTTCCACCTCGAACCACTACCAGGACCATTTAGCTAGAGCTAAGGCCGGGCGACGATGGCGGCCACGGTGATGCCTCCCAGGAGGTCGTTCCCTTCCGGGTCCTTGAGCGTCACCGTCAGGTTGTGGCCCTCTGTCTCGTCGCGGAAGTCCGCGCCGACGCTGTCGACGGCTATGGCCGCCGCGGCCTTCGGGTCGTTCGCGGTGACGTAGGCCGGCGGCAGGTCGCCGACCTGCAGGATATACTGGGGCATGCCGGCGTCCCGGTCCGGTCCACGGCTGCCACAGCGTTCTGATGGAATGGGTAACAGCAGCAGCATTCTGCAGGCCGCGATGCGTGTTCCAGGCTCGGTAACGGCCACGGCGGTTCGACTTCACCAGGCTGGTCGAAGTGTTCGCCGGCATCAGGTGACCTTCGTGTCGGTGACCCAGGCGGGAGCGAGGTTTCGGACCTTGCCGGCTTTAGCCACCGCTAGGCGATCGTCGTGGCGAACGACAGAGCCGCAGTGTCACTGGCAAACGAGCGTCCGCGAGTGTCTGCTCCCGCCTGCCCCCCCCCCCCGCGCGGGTTGATTTTGGGTCCGCGCGCAGGTTGATTTGACACCCCAAAGGGGGTTTTCCCCTCTGCGCGGAAAGTCACATCAACTCAAATCAACCTGCGCGCGGGGATGATTTGAGCGGTAAACATGGTTTGCCCTCCAATCAGGCGGTCCTAAACGGGCCAATTGACGTCTTAGGATGTCGATTACCCGCCAGTTCGCATCGCCAATTGCGTAGAGCGTGCCTGTGCGGTGATCAGCGAAAACCCGTGAAATATCTCGAAACGCGATTGGGAGCGATCAATCGGCCGGAGCGGTCGGCGCCTGTCGGCATTTGGCGCTCGATTACCCAGGCGCTTGCATCGCTCGTTGAAACGAGCGTGTCTTAGCGGGCGTGAGCGAAAGCCCGTGAAATATCTCGAAACGCTATGGGAGCTTCAATTGGCTGGAGCGGCAATCAGCTACATCCGCGTGTCGACCGCTCGGCAGGGCCGCTCCGGCTTGGGCCTGGAAGCGCAGCGTCGCGCCATCGCCGAGTTCTGCGAGCGCGAGGGTCTCGCCGTCACGGGCGAGTTCGTCGAGGTTGAGACGGGCAAAGGCGCCGATGCGCTGGAACGTCGGCCGCAGCTCGCGGCGGCCCTGGCGTCCGCGAAGAAAGCCCGCTGCTCCATCATCGTCGCCAAGCTCGATCGTCTGTCCCGCGACGTCGCCTTCATCGCCGGGCTGATGGCGTCGAGGGTGCCCTTCATCGCCGCAGAGCTTGGCGCCGATGCCGATCCCTTCATGCTCCATCTTTACGCCGCGCTGGCGGAGAAGGAGCGCCGGATGATCTCGGCCCGCACCAAGGACGCGCTCCGGGCGGCGAAGGCGCGAGGCGTCAAGCTCGGACGGTATGGCGCCGAGCACCTGTCGGTCGTTAACAAGGCCGCAGCGCTGGAGCGGGCGATGAGCCTGGCACCGCTGCTTGCCGACATGAAGCTGCGCGGGCTGTCCTCGCGGGCGATCGCGGCCGAGCTGACGACGCTGGGCGTCGCGACACCATCCGGCGGACGGTGGCATCCGCAAACCGTCATGCGCGCCTTGACCCGCGCCGCCTTCTGATGGCGTGCGCTGTGGTCTTGGTGAGAAGAAACGGTGATGTCCTTCACGCCTCAAGATCGCTTGCATCGCGGCTTGGAAAGAGCGTGTGTGATGCGGCGATGCGGTCGCCGAGACCGTCGCGGGCAGGTTCCAGCCGCGGGCGCGCGACTGCGAACCTTCATCCAGTGACCCGCCGCCCAGCGGGCGAAACGCTGGAGATCCACGATGAAGATCACCGACACGCAGACCGCTGTTCTCACCGCGGCTGCAGCACGCCCTGACGGCGCTATCCTGCCTCTGCCGGCTCATATCCGCGGCGGCGCCGCCGGCAAGGTTTGCGACGCTCTGCTGGCCAAGGGCCTTGCCATCAGCGTCGGCCTGCCAGGCAAGCAGACCCTCGTCATCGGCGACGAGGGTCGCTTGGCGCTCGGCCTCGCAGTCACGTCCATAGCCTCAGCGGAGACCAAGCCGACGGAGGGCCGCGCCGGGACGAAGCAGGCGCAGCTCGTCGCGATGCTCGAGGCGCCGGAGGGTGCCAGCACCGCCGAGATCGTCGCCGCCTTCGGCTGGCAGCCCCACACGGTCCGCGGAGCGATCGCCGGCGCGCTCAAGAAAAGGCTGGGCTTGCAGGTCGGGTCCGAGGCAATCGAGGGTCGCGGACGCGTCTACCGCATCATGCCGTGATCGCGCGAACTCAGTTGAATTGCCTCGAATTTGGAGCCAATTGCCCGCTCGATCCTGCCCTAAAGCTCTGTCGAAGTCGCTGCGCGAGCGAGGGCACCGCGTGACGGCCTCGGTAGTCCGGTCGGCAAAGCCCATGATGTTACCTTGAAGGCCGAGGTCTCAGAGCCGACCTAGGAAGCTTCGATCACCTGCGGCCAGAGCCATGCGTGTCCTGATCTACGGCGCGGCATCATCGGTGCCTCCATCGCCTACTTCCTCGCCCGGCGCGGCGCCGCTTCGACCGTCATCGAGCGCGTCGGCTTGGCTTGCGCAGCCTCCGGCAAGGGCGGCGGCTTCCTCGCCGCCGAATGGTGCGACGGCACGCCGGTGGGACCGCTCGCCCGACGCAGCTTCGCCCTCCACGCGAAGCTAGCTAAGGAGGAAGAAGGCGATTGAGGCTGTCGGCGGCCCGACACGTAAGCTGTTTCGATCTACGATCAAAAGCGGTCGCAAAAAGACGCTCTCTCTCTCTGTTCGCCCCGATGCCGACTCCTTTTAAGCTTCTTCGCATCGCCGATCTGATCAGGCTAGCCGCCGATACGGCGCAAGCTTGCAGCGAGATGGAACCAAGCAACGAGACGGAACAGGTGCAGGCTATTGCTCTGCACATCAAATCTGCGGCCGAAGAGCTTGAGGAAATCGGCCTGCGGCTCGCGGGGCGACCTACTAGAGCAGATTCCTCTCAGGTAGCATTGTAGCCTGCTGCGGCGAACATGTTGGCGCATTCGGCTGGCGTGATCTGGTCGACGAGGCGGCCAATGGCAGCCCAGAGCGCGTCCTTCGTCCGTTCCGCCGCCTTGCGTAGCAGAGCCTTGAGCTTGGCGAAGGCGTTCTCGATGGGGTTGAAGTCGGGGCTGTAGGGCGGCAGCAGGCGCAAGCTGGCACCGGCGGCTTCGATCAGGGCCTCGACCTGCTTCCCTTTGTGCGCCGGCAGGTTGTCCATGATGACGATGTCGCCGGGTCGCAGTTCGGGAACGAGCACATGCTCGATGTAGGCCTCGAAGCAGGGCCGGTCGACGGCGCCGTCGAGCACGAACGGCGCCACGATGCCGCGCAGGCTCAGGCCGGCCACCAGCGTCGTCGTCTTCCAGTGGCCGTGCGGCACGCCCATCCTCAGCCGCTCGCCACGCGGGGCGCGTCCGTGCGTGCGGGCCATCTTGGTCGAGGTGCCGGTCTCGTCGATGAAGATCAGCCGGTCGAGATCGAGATCGAGCTGGCCCTCGAACCACTCCTGCCGCGCCTGGCGGACGTCGGGACGGTCCTGCTCGGTGGCGTGCGCGGTCTTTTTTTACGCGTGATGGCGTGGCGGCGAAAGTAGCGCCAAAGCGCTGTGACGCTGACGAAGGCGCCCTCGCCAGCCAGGCGCGCCTTCAGCTCCACCAGCGTGATGTCGGGCACGTCGGCCAGTGCCGCCGCGATGAGGCCGGCGTGAGCCTCGGTACGGCGCGACAGGCGATCCCCGCCCTGCGGCTTGGCCCGGCCATCGCCGCCAGCGCGCCTAAGAGCGGCCCAGCGGATCGCGCTCGACGCACTGACGCCGAAGCGCGCCGCAGCCTCGCGGCAGGACAAGCCCTCCTCGACAGCCAAGAGGACGCGGGAGCGAAGGTCGTAGTGCAGCGATCGGGGCATCGGGCCTGGCCTCCTCGCCAGACCAGCCCTGAATCACAACGCGGCGCCAAGCGCTACCCCTCACGAGTCAACCGGCGAGGAAACTGCTCTAGCCGAGAGCATTGATCCGGATCAGGGCGCCAAGCCTCGCGTCAGGATGTCATGCCGCCGAGATTGGCATTTCCTCCCGTCGTCCATTACGCCGAAGTCCTTGCTTGATCGGGCCCGGGCTGTAGCCAGAGGTTTGCTGCCGTGTTGGCGCCGCCAAGAGCGAGCGAAATAAAAGGTTGAGTGCCGTCACCCCGCTCGCACCGAGGTGACGAAGCGTCTGGCCTCCTCGCGCAGCGTGGCCGACTGTCCCGCGAGCGCCCGCGCGGCCCCGGACAGGTCCGTGGCGGCGCGACCGGTGGTGAGCGCTCCGGCGCTCAGCACGGCGAGTTCACTCGACACGTCGGCCGTGACCTGCGCGGTCCGCTTCGTGTCCGAGGCCATCGCCTCCGTGCTGTCGCGCTGCGCCTCCACCGCGCCCGCCATGTCGACAGCGACGCGCGCCATCGCGCCGACGGTGGCCGCGATCTCACCGATGGCGACGACGCCCTTCGCCGCCGTCTCCCGGATCGCCTCGATCTGCCGGCGGATGTCCTCGGTCGCCTGCGATGTCTGGTTGGACAAAGTCTTCACTTCGGCGGCGACCACGGCGAAGCCGCGCCCGGCTTCGCCGGCGCGTGCCGCCTCGATGGTCGCGTTGAGCGCCAGCAGGTTGGTTTGGTTCACGACCCCGTTGATGAGCTCAACCACCGTGCCGATCCGCTGCACGGACACGGCGAGATCCTCGATCGTGGCCGTGGTCCGTTCGGCCACCGCGACCGCCTCGCGCGCGGTGTCGGCTGATTGCGCCATGCGGCCGCTGATGTCGCCGACCGAATGCGAGAGCCGCGCGCTGTTGGTGGCGACGTAGCGCATGGTGGTGGAGGCGCCGCGCGTGGCGTCCGCTACGGTGTCGACGCGCTGGCTGGTTTCGGCCGCCGACCTCAGTAACTCCTCGGCCGAGCCCTGCACGCGCGTCGCCGACTCGGACACCGCAGACACGACGGTACCGACGATCGCCTCGAAGCGGTCGGCCATCGCCGTCAGCAGCGCCGCGCGCTCGACCCCCGCGCGCCCGTCGAGGTCGTGCCGCTCGGCGCGGATGCGCTCGCCCTCAGCCAGGCTCGCCCGGAATACGGCAAGCGCGCGGCTCATGTCGCCGATCTCTTCGTGCCACGCGAGCGCGGGCGTCGCCTGGGTGAAGTCGCCGGCCGCCATGCGCCGCATCGCGGCGGTCAGGTCGCCGATCGGCGCCGCGATCTGCCGGCGCAGGAGAACGCCGAGCAGGAGCACGGCGGCCAACGCCGCTAGCGGGCCGACGATGTCCGTGGCCAACACGAAGGTCGAGGCATTATCGCTAACGCGGGTGCGCAGCGCGAGCAGGCGCTTCTCCTCCGCGTCGATCGTCTCGACCGAGGCGCGGACGGCCTCGAAAAGGTCGTCGTCGTCCGAGGGCTCGAGCGTCATGTTGGCGACGTGGGTCTGCCAGCGATCCAGCAGCACGGTGAGGTTAGCGAGGCGCGGCTTCTGCGAGGCGTTGTCGGCGGTCAGCACCTTGAGCGAGGCCAGCTTGGCCTGCGGCTCCCGCCCCTGGGCAATGGCCAGCTCGCGGGCGCTCGCATCGTGGGAGCGGTGGTAGAGCTTGCCCGAGTTCTCCTGTTGCAGGACGCCGTGCAGCAGATCCTTGGTTTCGCCGAGAACGATGTAGGTATGCGTGGTCCAGGCGTTCGCGTTCATCAGCCGCTGCAGCCCGACCTGGGTGACCATCGCCTCGGCAAGGCCGATCGCCATGATGCAGCCGAAGGCCAACGTCATCTTGGTTGCGATGAGGCGATTGGAGAACCAGCGCAAGTGGGGGCCTCGGGACGAACCACGCCGGGCGCGGTGTCGGGCCTAGGTTGCACGGGAGACATTAAGCCGGAATTTACGAGCGACATGCACGCGGTGGAGCGCGGTCGCGGAACGTCGCTCGGCAGAATGACCGCAATGCAGGCAGACCTTCTCCGCCCGCACGTCTTGAGCATCGTGATACCGTCAGGCGGAAGGTAGCATCCGCAGACGGTCATGCGCGCTCTGGCGCGGGCCGACTTTCTCCGATCGAGACCACGAGGCTTGGACGAAAGGCTTTGTCTTGACCCGACAGCCAGTCCAAGCAGCCGCTCATGATCCGCCTCATCCCAAGTCTTCCATCGATTTACGTCATCGCTCGCGTGGTGTGGCCGCTGCCTTGGCCGATCGCGGCGAAAATCATGGTTGGCGTGGTCGTGCTCGCCGCGTCGCAGTATCACCAGTGGAGCCGCCTTTCCTCGGGTTCAGTCTTCGCGCCGGAGTTCCCGCGCCCGGTCGTGATCCTGTTCAACGTGGCATTCGGCGCGATCGCGCTGCTCGCCGTCATGCAGCTCGTCTTCGACATGGTGGCGCTGGCATCAATGGTGCTGCAATCGGGCGGCTGGGCGATCCCTGCCCCTGTGCGCTACGCCGAAGCTCTCGCGGCGGTTCTGTTGGCGGCGGTCGGCGTTCAGCAGGCTGTTCGCATACCGCCGGTGAAGAACGTCGAGGTCGTGATTGCAAACCTGCCGCCGAGCTTCGACGGCTACGCGATCCTCCATCTGACCGACCTCCATCTCAGCCGCCTCTTTCCTGCATCTTGGGCGCGCGCTGTGGTCGAGCGATCCAACGCGCTCGACGCGGACCTGATCGCGATATCCGGCGACCTCATCGATGGCTCGATCGAGATGCGGCGCGCAGACGTGGAGCCGCTGCGGGCGTTGCGAGCGCGAGACGGCATCTCAGTGGTGTCGGGCAACCACGAGGAAATCTTCGGCTACGACACCTGGATGCGATATTACGCTGGCCTTGGCATGCACGTCCTCGCCAACGCTCATACGGTGCTGACACGTGGCGGCAGCACGCTAGTTCTGGCTGGCGTCAACGATCGATCCGCGCCCGCCAAGAGCCACCGTCATCCTGACCTCGACGTTGCCCTTGCAGGCGCACCCTCGGGTACGCCGATCGTGCTGCTCGACCATCAGCCCCGGGATGCTCCAAGGGCGGCGGCACGCGGTGTCGCGCTCCAGCTGTCCGGTCATACCCACGGCGGCATGATCCGAGGGCTCGATCGACTGGTCGCGCGCGGAAACGGAGGGTACGTCTCGGGCGCATACGCAGTGGGCGGCATGACGCTCTACGTCAGCAACGGGACTGCACTCTGGCCTGGGTTCGCGCTTCGGCTTGGCCGTCCAAGCGAGCTGACGCTCTTCACCCTTCGTCGAGCTGGAAAAGTCTAGAGCAGTTTCCTCGCCGGTTGACTCGTGAGGGGTAGCGCACGGCGCCGCGCTGTGATTCAGGGCTGGTCTGGCGAGGAGGCCAGGCCCGATGCCCCGATCGCTGCACTACGACCTTCGCTCCCGCGTCCTCTTGGCTGTCGAGGAGGGCTTGTCCTGCCGCGAGGCTGCGGCGCGCTTCGGCGTCAGTGCGTCGAGCGCGATCCGCTGGGCCGCTCTGAGGCGCGCTGGCGGCGACGGCCGGGCCAAGCCGCAGGGAGGAGATCGCTTGTCGCGCCGCACCGAGGCGCACGCCAGCCTCATCGCGGCGGCACTGGCCGACGTGCCCGACATCACGTTGCTGGAGCTGAAGGCGCGCCTGGCTGGTGAGGGCGCCTTCGTCAGCGTCACAGCGCTTTGGCGCTACTTTCGCCGCCACGCCATCACGCGTAAAAAAAGACCGCGCACGCCACCGAGCAGGACCGTCCCGACGTCCGCCAGGCGCGGCAGGAGTGGTTCGAGGGCCAGCTCGATCTCGATCTCGACCGGCTGATCTTCATCGACGAGACCGGCACCTCGACCAAGATGGCCCGCACGCACGGACGCGCCCCGCGTGGCGAGCGGCTGAGGATGGGCGTGCCGCACGGCCACTGGAAGACGACGACGCTGGTGGCCGGCCTGAGCCTGCGCGGCATCGTGGCGCCGTTCGTGCTCGACGGCGCCGTCGACCGGCCCTGCTTCGAGGCCTACATCGAGCATGTGCTCGTTCCCGAACTGCGACCCGGCGACATCGTCATCATGGACAACCTGCCGGCGCACAAAGGGAAGCAGGTCGAGGCCCTGATCGAAGCCGCCGGTGCCAGCTTGCGCCTGCTGCCGCCCTACAGCCCCGACTTCAACCCCATCGAGAACGCCTTCGCCAAGCTCAAGGCTCTGCTACGCAAGGCGGCGGAACGGACGAAGGACGCGCTCTGGGCTGCCATTGGCCGCCTCGTCGACCAGATCACGCCAGCCGAATGCGCCAACATGTTCGCCGCAGCAGGCTACAATGCTACCTGAGAGGAATCTGCTCTAGCGATGCGCCTGATCGCAATCGAAGAGCACATCCTGCCGCCCGATGTACGGGACGCCTGAGCTTTCGCACCGCCGCCCCACGATCCCGTCTGGGCCTTTGCGACGGTGGTGAGACCTCATCGCAGAACCGGACCGCTGCGGCGCCTGCGGATCATACCGCGTCGGGCTGTGGGCTGATGAGCCTGGCGTTCCCATGCGTCCACGCTGCCAGATTTGCGGATGGGTCAAGCCAGACGCGGATTAGCGTCGCGAACCGACGATCGGGCTATGCCGCGTCCAGCGCCATCTGCCAGAAACCCGCCTCCAAGCGCGAGGCCGCGGCGAAGGTCAGCGCGAGCTCGGGAAAGCGTCGCTCGGTCAGGGCGCGGGCCGCGAGCGCGTCCAGCTGCAGTCGCGCTACCTTCGCCACAGCCTGATAGGGCTCGCTGGCGTATTCGGCGATCCACTCGCGGTAGGGATGGTCGCCGAGCGCCTCCATGCCGTGTGGGGCCAGGGCGCGACCGATCTCGGCATAGCCGATGACGCATGGCGCCAACGCGACGTGGAGGTCGAGCAGGTCGCCCGCGGCACCGCAATCCAGCACGAAGCGGGTGTAGGCCACCGTCGCAGGCAGCTCGGGTGTGGCCGCGAGCGCATCCGGTTCGAGGCCCCAGCGGGCACATAAGCGAACGTGCAAGGCCGTCTCATCCAGGATTGCGGCAAGCCCGGTCTGCGCCGCGCGGATGCCGGCCAACGTGCGGCTCTTGTAAGCAGCCAGCGCGTAGGCACGGGCGAACTGGATCAGAAACAGGTAGTCCTGAACGAGATAGATGCGGAACGCCGCTTGCGGCAGCGTACCGGCACCCAGCCGGCGCACGAAGTCGTGGTCGACG
Organism: Beijerinckiaceae bacterium; assembly: GCA_965198715.1. GTDB lineage: Bacteria > Pseudomonadota > Alphaproteobacteria > Rhizobiales > Beijerinckiaceae > RH-AL1. The sequence continues at coordinate 673,976 of CBDAPV010000001.1, read as the reverse complement.
TAGGACACCCAGTCGTCGATGGCAGCCGATCTCAAGTGTTCGAAGACGTCCATGAATGAAATCCGCTAGTGAACTGGCGCACCTGTCGGTTGACCTCACGCTGCGTAGCGACGCCTCGTCCTTTAGCGAGGCGCGAAGGTCGGCACCTTCGGCGGATTGAAGTGCGGAAACTGTGGAGGTTCCGGGGGAGGCTGTGGCGGCACTAACCGCTTGGAGCCAGTCGCCTCCAGCACAAGCGGTATGCCGACCTCGATCAGCAAAGAGAACCCGAGGCCGAACGCGAAGGCAATAAGAACTTTGATCGCAACCCTCTTCACGGATGACTCCGCTTCTCGCGATTTGTTATTGCGCCTCCTCGCGCCCGATTTGATGCGATGAGAAGGATCTACCCCACAGGTCGTTACCGACGGACTAGAAGCTAGCACACCCGGAGCGCCGACGGGATGTCGGGCGGCGGCAGGTTGCCGCCGCAGCATGCGCCGCGGCAAAGAGCCAGCGCACACGGCTCTCGCTGACAACTGCCGCTCGCAGATCGCCTGAGATGGGCTGCTAACGGCTCTGAGTGCGTGCGCGTCGCGTTGACTCTTCCGGTTTGCCGATCGAACGTGGACGTCGTTGCGTATGCGTCCGTGAGTACCTCGTGGCACCTCCTCGTCCCTACTGGAAGGGCTACCTCAAGCTCTCCCTGGTCTCCTGCCCCGTCGCCGTCTACAGCGCGATCGCCTCGGGCGAACGTGTCGCCTTCAAGCAGATCAATCGGCAGACCGGCCACCGCCTGAAGCAGCAGCTCGTCGACGAGTATACCGGCGACCCGATCGAGTCCGCGGACAAGGCGCGCGGCTACGAGGTCGGCAAGGGCGACTACATGCTGGTCGAGGACGACGAGCTCGAGGCGATCGCCATCGAGAGCCAGCATACGATCGACATCGATCGCTTCGTGCCGCGCGCGCAGATCGACGAGCGCTACCTCGACGCGCCGTACTACCTCGTGCCCAACGACAAGGTCGGCCAGGACGCCTTTGCCGTCATCCGCGACGCCATGGCCGGCAAGGCCATGGTCGCGCTCGGCCGCGTGGTGCTGGCGAAGCGGGAGCGCGTGATCATGCTGCAGCCATGGGGCAAGGGGCTGATGGGCACCACGCTTCGCTATGCCTACGAAGTTCGCGAGGCCTCCAGCTACTTCGACGATCTCCCGGATGTCACCGTTCCCAAGGACATGCTGCAGCTCGCCGAGCACATCCTCGAGAGCAAGGCCGGCAACTTCGAGCCGGCGACGTTCGCCGATCGCTATGAGGAAGCGGTGGTGGCGATGCTCCGCACCAAGCAGAGCGGACGGGCGGTCAGCACGACCGAGCCGCGTTTCCGGGACGAAAAGGTTTTCGATCTGATGGAGGCGTTGCGACGCTCCATCGCCGGCGCGCCCAAGCAAGCCGAGGCGCCGACCGTGAAGGCGAAAGCGAAGCGATCATCGAAGAGGATCGAGGGGCAGCGCGAAATGCTGCTGCCGATCGCCGGCAAGAACACAGCCGAGCAAAAGCCCGCAGCTCATACGACGACGGTGACGGTGAAGCGCAAGGCGGGGTGATCCAGTCGCTTCGTCCCGGACCTCCTAGCCGGCTGCTTCCTGCTTAGCGCCGAGGTCAACACTCAGCCTTCCGCTTCGTAGGAGGCGCGGTCCTCGTGGTGGACCAAGCGGCATCAGCGGACCTCGTGGAGGTCACGGGCAAGAACCATGATCAAAATGTCGCGCCTTGGCTCAGAGAAGCACGCGTAGGATTCCTCCGCTGCCCACGTTTTGAGACGAGCGAAAGGAGAATGATATGCTTTCAGCATTCCGCAAACTGACGATCGCTGGCGTGGCGGCCGCTACGCTCGCAGGGACGATGGTTGCGAGCACCGATACGGCGCAGGCTTTCTACGGACGTGGTGGTTTCAGAGGCGGCTACGGCTTCCGAGGTGGTTACGGCCGCTTCGGCTACGGTGGTTTCGGCTTCCGTCGCTTTGGCTATAGTGGCTTCGGTCCTTAGAGCCCGTTTGAGAATGGCGTTGCCGCGGTTTTCGTAGCGTGATTCAAGCTTGTGATGTGGACATCAGCAAGCCGCGGTCGGATGGCCGAGATCGCCAAGAAGACCAAGCGTTATCCGACCGACCTTACCGATGAGGAGTGGGAGCGGATGCGTCCGTTCCTGCCCAAGCCCGGGAAGCGCGGACGCAAACCGGCCACCGATCTCCGCGAGGTCCTGAACGCGATCCGCTACATGGCGCGCTCGGGCGGAGGCTGGCGCATGCTGCCGAAGGATTTCCCGCCCTGGCAGACGGTGTACTGGTGGTTCCGCCGCTTCGTGCGACGGTTCCTGTTCAAGTCGATCCACGACATGGCGGTGATGATCGACCGCGAGCGGATGGGCCGCGAGGCCAGTCCCTCGGCCGGCATCCTCGACAGCCAGAGCGTCAAGGCGCCGGGCGCCGCCGCCCGCGGGTACGACGCCGGCAAGAAGATCGTCGGGCGCAAGCGCCACATCGCCGTCGACACCGACGGCCGCCTGCTGATGGTCAACCTGACCACGGCCGACATCTCAGACAGCGCCGGCGCGCAGATGATCCTCGACGCGATCCGCAAGCGCTGGCCGTGGATCAAGCACCTCTTCGCCGATGGCGCCTACGACCGGCGCACGCTCATGGACAAGGCCGCCGCCAAGGAGTTCGTCGTCGAGGTGATCCGGCGCATCGACGGGCAGAAAGGCTTCGAGGTCCTGCCCAAGCGATGGGTTGTCGAGCGCACCTTCGGCTGGATGACCCGCTGGCGCCGCCTCGTGCGCGACTACGAGAAGCGCATCGACGTCTCCACCGCCATGATCCACGTCGCCATGGGAAGCGTACTGTGGCGACGCATCGTCCATTGAGGCATTCTCAAACAGACTCTTACGGCTACGGCTTCCGTCGCTTTGGATACGGCTTCGGCTACCCCGGCTTCTATGGCTACGGCTTTCGCCGGGCCTTCTTCGGCGGTCCAGGCTTCTACGGTCCCTATGGTTATGGTGGCTTCTACGGACCTCGGCGCTTCTTCTACTGAATTCGCGCAACCGGACTTGAGCTGGCCTGCATCATCTTGAAGGCCAGTCAACAGGCGAGAGGCTGAAAGCGGCAACATCGCCGATACAATCGAACTTCATGGCGGCACATGAGTGGCCGCTGTGGAGCTACCTGACCCGTGAAGACGTAAGGCGCAATCAGCTCCGCGCTAATGAAGGCTACCTCCTGATCCTTCGCAGCTCCATCAAAATGGCGTAACAGCCGTGGACCGGGCCGAGGTCCGCTGCGAAGACCCAGCCTTGCGCTTCGAAGACTCCGCGGCCTTCGTGGCGGACGAAGCGGAACCAGCGGATCTCGTCGCCATCGTCGTCAGGAAGCTCTCGCCCGTCGCCTCCAGCGCCGCCGTCTTGCCCGTGAAGCTCTGCCATCGGATCACCGCCACGTCGACGTAGGCCGGGTTGAGCTCGAGCGCGTGGATGCAGCGGCCCGTCATCTCGCCGGCGATGATCGTGGTGCCGGAGCCGAGGAAGGGATCGTACACGGCCTGCCCGGGCGAGGAGTTGTTGGCGATCGGGCGCCGCATGCACTCCACCGGCTTCTGCGTGCCGTGGCCGAGGCCGCGGTCCTCCCGCGACGGGATCGTCCACAGCGTCGACTGCGAACGGTCGCCGGACCAGCCACCACGGGCGTTGCGGCGTACCGCATAGAGGCAGGGTTCATGCTGCCAATGATAATCGCCGCGGCTGAGGGCGAAGCGGTCCTTGGCCCAGATGATCTGCGAGCGCACCTCGAACTCGCAGCTCTCCAGGCTGGCCTGGACCGTCGCCGCGAACTTGCCGGCGTGCCAGACGTAGGCGACGTCGCCGGGAAACAACGCCCAGGCCGCAGACCAGTCGGCTTGGTCGTCGTTGTCGACCTTGCCAAGCTTGCCGGGGTTCAGGTTGACGCCGGCTCGAGCACGCCATGCTGGGTCGTAGGCGACCCCGTAGGGTGGGTCGGACACCATCAGAGCGGGTGACACCGTTCAGCGCGCGAGCCACGTCCTCGGCGCTCGTGGCGTCGCCACAGACGAGCCTATGCGCGCCGAGGATCCATACGTCACCCAAGCGGCTGACCGGGTCCACCGGAGCCTCGGGCGCATCGTCGGGATCGGTCAGCCCGGCCGAAGGCTCTATGGTCAGCGTGGCGATCTCGTCGAGCGAGAAGCCGGTCATGCCAAGGTCGAAGTCGAGCGCCTGAAGCTCCGTCAGCTCGATCTTCAGCAGCGCGTCATCCCAGCCGGCGTTGAGCGCCAACCGATTATCGGCAATCGTATAGGCTCGCCGCTGCGCCTCGCTCCAGCCGCTCGCCACCATCACGGGCACCTCGGCCAGCCCGAGCTGCTTCGCCGCCATGACGCGGGCGTGCCCGGCAATGAGGCCGCTGTCCTCGTCGACCAGCACCGGGACCGTCCAGCCCCACTCGCGGATGGACGCCGCGATCTGGTCGACCTGCGCGGCCGAGTGCGTCCGGCTGTTCCTGGCGTACGGCACCAGGCTGGCGGTAGGGCGCCGCTCGACACGATCGGCAGGCCAGGCTGTGTCCTGGTGAGCATTCATTAGTGATCTTCCCTTCGAACAGCGAGCGACGAGAGCACGGGCTGAAGCGCCGCGAGCTGCGCATCCGAGAGCCCGCTCACGTCGACCATCTGGATCGGTCCGCCGTTCGGACCCGTGATCTCGTGCACGGCCTTCTCCCGCCAGCCCGCTCGGACCTTCAGCCAGAAGATCGCCGCGCTCGTCGCCGCCGCTCCGTCTCCCTTCACCGCGCGATTGAACAGGCTCTGCGCCACGAGCGAGTTGGCCTTGGTCGCCGCGATGTCGAGCGTCTCGCCGTAGTGCTTCATCAGGGTGCCGAGACAGATCCCCGCGACCTTGGCGATCTCGCCCCGAGGCACGCCGAAGCTCGCGAGCGCCTCGACCTGCTTGCGCGACGCGTCCGTGGGCTCGTGAACCCTGCCTTGGCCGCGGCGGTCCGTGCGATTGCCGGCATTGCTCCTCGGGCTGCTGATGCTGGCGTCCGACATTCCGGGCTCGATGAAGGCGATGCGTGATTGTCTCACATCGCATGATCGGCCGAAACCGTACGCAATTGCGTTTAGCTTCTCACGATTTCGCCGTACGCCGTGACAACTAGGTCAGGCGCGCGGTGATCGGCGAGTCTAAAGCCGTGTCGCTCCCGCAATCCCAAGATAGCAGGCCGAGTGCATCTGGCTCCAACTCGCCGTTGGTGCATCCATGACCGCGAGGAAGCGATCGTCGCCCTCGACAAGGCCGCAGGCGCAGCAACGCGCTGCGGATCCGGCACGAACGACCGCGCCTACCGCGGAGCCAGGCCGAGCATGTCTCGGCGACATCCAACCATTTCCCGGCGTTCCCGGAGGAGATGTCGCCAACGGGAAGAGAGAAGTCGTGACGGGACAAGAGCTTGCATCAACTTTTCCCGTTTTCCCGTTTTTTCCTTCAATCAGGTGTATTTCGTCGCGCGCATCCGCCAGCGTCGAGCGAACGACGGGTCGCGAAGTCCGGGAAACCGGGAAATCGCAAGAAAATCGTTCACCTGCGATAGCTTGCGTGACGTCACGCGCCGGGAAATGCTCATCTCGGAACGGGAAACGACAGACGCGGTCCGGCTTGTCGTTTGCGAAGAAGCTCTCGACCAGTCGCTCCAGCGCGGTCACGGCCGCCCTCCCGCATGCATCTTTACGAAAGCCACCTCAACCGGATCTCGCCCGAACTCCGATCGGCTGAGGGCGTAAGCCTTCAGCCTGCCGAAGCCCGGTACGTAGGAGACGAAGCGGCAATCATCGTCCTTACGCTTGACGATCAAGCCTCTATCTTCGAGTGCCCTGGCGATCTCCGCTTCCTTGAGAACGCCTCCCGCAGCCTCAACGAGCCGAGCGGCCGGCACGTAGATCACGTGGGCATCATACCAAGCGAGCGTCGGCTGCCGCGTCGACACGGCAGCCTGCGTGCGCTGGATCGAGGAATCCCAACGCTCCGCGATCCAGGTCCGCAGATTGTCGATCGCGAGAGCGCCGGCGTCGAGCGTCGCCGACGCTGATGACGAGCGGAAGCGCTGCCACGACCATCGTACCACGCCGAAGATGTCGACGTTGTCCGGCAAGATGCCGAACTCGACAGCGAGCATGCCGGCGATCCCAAGATAGGCAAAGGTTCTCGCGGCTCTAAGGGTCGCGGCGTCGGACCTGCCGTTTCCATCCTCGACGAGCCTCTGCGTGTACCTTGCCAGTGATCCTTCGACTCCTCCTCGTTCACGATGGTAGCCGGCCTCGACGAAGCGCTTCACGAAGAGCGGGCCGGCATGACCGTAGTGATCGACGACGCTCCCGATCCTCGCCATGGTCGCGGCGTCGACGTTCCTGTTCGTCCCGGTCACATCCACGTCGATGATCCGGACAGTCTGCCCGGTCGTCCACGATCCGCCGTCCTGCCGAACCTTATCGTTGAGCGAAGTCTCGGCTGAGAGGACTGCGAAGGTCGACCAGGTGTAGCTCTTCCGTTCGGCAGCCTCCGCGGTCATGCGGGTCTTACCGACGTTGCTGGCGATCGTGTAGATGAGCTGGGCTAATTCCTTGCCGCCGACATGTGCCAGCTCGTCCAGAACCAGCACGGTGCCGTTGGCGCGAGACGCCACCGCCTCAACGGCGTTTATCGTCGCCTTGGCAGTTTGGAACAGCGTTTCGTTGGAAGCGACAGGCTTGGCCCAGGCCGATGCGGGCAAGACGTTGTGCCGTCGTCTTCCCAGACGACGACAGACCCGAGAAGCTGATCCCGCAGCTGTCGGCCTCGATGAGGGATACCAGCACTCCGGCAAATGCGGACAACAGCCCCAAGGCGAAGTGTGGACAGCCTTGCACCGAGAGAGCAATGCGAGCTGCTTCGCTCCAACCCTGAGGAGAGCCGCCTACAGCGAATGGACGCGCGATCTTCGAAGATGCTGCCAACTCCACATCGTGCTCGCTCCTGCACCCAAACACCTCGCCGGACGGGCAGACGAAGAATGGATCATCCTGGCTCTCCAACCTGATCCAGCCCGGTCGCTTGACCAGCAGAATTTTCCGTTTTGGCGCCACGCACCGCAAGACGTCCGCGATCCCGACTTCGCCGCCAACCGCGAAGCGCATTCCATGGTGGAGCAGCGCCTTGCGCGCTTTCAAGGCGCTCGAAGCAGCCAGTTCGCTCCGTTCGATGTCGAGAGAGCGAGGAAAGCCTTCCATGTCGCAAACGACGACACGCAGCTCGGTCGCCCTGTCCGGATCGGTGTGACAAAGCCATGCCGGCACGCAGAACGGCGTCGAGAGCGGGACGTATGTCTGCTTCTCGAAATCGCCCTTGCCGGTCGAAACACGTTTGTGGACCCACACCTCACCGTCCAGCACAGCATACTTGAGCTCCAAGCCTTTCGTTGCAGGCAAGGGATACTTGGCTGCCACCTCGTCGAGACGCGCTCGCGCTTTCATATCAGCACGCCTTCCCGACTTCGCTGGATCATCGCCCACACCAAGGGTCCTCGCTCACGCGCGGGATGAATTTGAGCCCGCGCTTTCCCGCAGTTGCGCCTGCTCATATTGCTCGATGTCTTCCAGCCGATAAACGACCCTGCCGCCGATCTTCAGGAAGCGAGGACCCTCGCCCAACCACCGCCATCGCTCGAGCGTACGAGGACTGATCGTCCACCGACGCGAAAGCTCGACCTGATTAAGGTGTTTGACGGGACGATCGCTTGGTGGGGAGGCTCCAGGTTGCTCAGGAGATCTTGTCTGTGTCGAAGGCGTCGAGACATCGGATTGCATGCGAGGTCGGACGGCGACCTTGCTGTCGTGTGCATCATTGAGCCAAGATAACATCGAGCCCTCGCATTCCATCGTAGAAGCGAGATCATTATACAAATCGTTGATAGGTTTGGACAGAGTCGCGCCCCATAATGGGGACACTTGCTTGCCCTTTCGCGCTATTTCTCGATGCTTCCTTTAGGCGACCTCTCTCGTCTGAAAAATGTGCCTGCGACTTTCCTGTTCCTTTTATGTTCTAAAATTTTAGAGCTGTCGAGTCGCTTCCGACACGCGCATTGAATGCGACAGACCAGCCAGCCATGCGTCGGGTCCGAACGCCTACGCGCCGCTACTTTCTTCTCCGCTAAGCTCTCTGAAAGGCGCCTTTCCGCTATCCTTCCCGCCTGCGCGGATGCATCAAAACTGCATGGTAGCAAGTACGCGTTGTTTGCCTCCCGACGAACGCTTCTCCGCCTTGTGCGAGATCCTCGCCGCCGGTCTGGTCCGCCTGAAGCACCGCCAGTCAACTCGTTTATCTTCGCCGCTCGGAGACAGTCCGCTCGACTTGCCGCTGCAGCAGAGCGGTGGTGCGCAACGGAAGTACACGGGTGAGGCGAGGACATGAGTGCGATAGTGCTGGCGCAGCTGGCGGCGTCGAAGACGACATCGACGGCGGACCTGAAGGTGTTGTGGCGTAAGCTCAACGACACAGAGCCGCCGCCCTACAACAGGCGCTTCCTGGAGAGCAGGCTTAGCTATCGCGTCCAGGAATTAGCCTACGGCGGGCTGAAGCCGGCGACGGTGAAGAAGCTCGAGGCGCTGGGCGAGCAGATCGATGGCCGGCGCTCGGGCAAGCGCAAGCCGCGCATGGATGCCAAGCCGATCGCCGGCACCCGGCTGGTGCGTGAGTGGCAGGGCACGGTGCAGACCGTCACGGTGTTGCCCGAAGGCTACGAGTGGCAGGGCAGGCCCTACCAGTCGCTCTCCGCGGTAGCTCGCGCCATCACCGGCACGCGGTGGAACGGCTGGACCTTCTTCGGCTTGAAAAATCAACAGCGAGCTGCCGCATGAAGGCTCGGCAAGACGCTCCCTTGGCGCCGCCAGCGCTCCGCAAGCTGCGCTGCGCCGTCTATACTCGGAAGAGCAGCGAGGAGGGCCTCGAGCAGGCCTTCAACTCGCTCGACGCTCAGCGCGAGGCCTGCGAGGCCTACATCCTGAGCCAACGCGCGGAAGGCTGGCTGCTGGTACCGGACCGCTACGACGACGGCGGCGTCTCCGGCGGCACGCTCGAGCGCCCGGCCCTGCGGCGCCTGCTGGCCGACATCGAGGCCGGCCGCATCGACATCGTGGTGGTCTACAAGATCGATCGTCTCAGCCGCGCCCTGATGGACTTCGCCAAGCTGGTCGAGGTGTTCGACCGGCATCAGGTGACCTTCGTCTCGGTGACCCAGGCCTTCAACACCACGACGTCGATGGGGCGGCTCACCCTCAACGTCTTGCTGTCTTTCGCGCAGTTCGAGCGCGAGGTGATCGGCGAGCGTATCAGGGACAAGTTCGCTGCCTCGCGCCGCAAGGGCATGTGGATGGGCGGCACCGTGCCCTTCGGCTACGTTGTCGGGAACCGCAAGCTCGTCATCCACGAGGGGCAGGCGGCGACGGTGCGCACCATCTTCGAGCGCTTCGTCAAGGTCGGCTCGGCGACCACGCTGGCTCAGGCGCTGGCCAGGGAAGGCGTCCAGACACCCCGCGGCAAGCCGATCGACAAGGGCTTCCTCTACAAGCTGCTCACCAACCGGGTCTACGTCGGCGAGGCGGTGCACAAGGGCACGGCATACCCCGGCGAGCACCAGGCGATCGTAACTCGGGCTCTCTGGGACAGGGTGCACGCCGTCCTGCAGGAGAGCCCGCGCAAGCGCGCCGCCGACACGCGGACCTCGGCGCCGGCCTTGCTGAAGGGGCTGATCTTCGGACCAACGGGCTGCGCCATGTCGCCGACCCACACCCGCAAGGGCGGCCGGCTCTACCGCTACTACGTCAGTCAGGCCGTGCTGAAGCAGGGAAGCGACGCCTGCCCGGTGGGACGGCTGCCGGCGGCGGAGATCGAGGCTGCGGTGATCGACCAGGTGCGCGGACTGCTGCGGGCGCCTGAGATCGTGGTCGGCACCTGGCGAGCGTCGAAGCCGAAAGTCGACGGTCTCAGCGAGGATCAGGTACGGCAAGCCCTACAAGAGCTCGACCCGCTCTGGAACGAGCTGTTCCCAACTGAGCAGACGCGCATCGTTCAGCTGCTGGTCGAACGCGTCGACGTCGGCACGCGAGGCTTCGATCTGCGCCTTCGGGTGGATGGGCTCGCGCACCTTGCTCGCGATCTCTCTAGCGGCGCGCCTAACCTGCGGAAGGCAGCATGAGCGAGGCAGGACAGACCCTCACAGTGCGAGTGCCTTTCGTCATCCGCAAGCACGGCGGACGCAAGCTTGCCATCGCCGCCGACGGCACCACGCTGGCGCCGCCCCGCCCGCGCATCGACAACACACTCGTCAAGGCGCTCGCGCGTGCCCACAGGTGGAAAAAGCTTCTGGAGAGCGGTCGCTACGGATCCGCCGCAGAGCTCGCCGCCGCCGAGAAGATCAACCCGTCCTATGTCAGCAGGATTCTGCGGCTTACTTTAGCAGGCTGCTGAATAAGGCTCTCGCACGGCTTTGAGGACGGCCTCGTCTCCGAGGTGGTAGGCGAAGTCGATGGTGAGGGAGCCGTCGTCTTGGAGTTCGGCTGATCCCGAGCCCTGAACCTCATCCATCTCATCGAAGCCGCACCAGGTGAAGTCGATGTCATCGGCGCCGTAGACGATATCGAGACCGACCTGCACGGCCCCGAAGGCGATCTCGCCGTGCCCCGTGGCGCCGACGACCAGCGTGGCGGGTCCGCAAAGGTCGAGGAAGTCGCGGTCCCACAGGTCCGCCGTGACGATCCGCCAGCGCCCGACGATCGGGCTTTGCGCCTTCGTCACGTTGCAGGTTCCGCGAGCAGCTTGGGCAATCTCACGAGGTTGTAGGCGGCGGCGACGAAGGTGAAGGCCCATCCTACGCGATCGGTGCCGCGCCGCATCGGCCGCCGCATGCCGCCGATCGTCTTCATCCAGCCGAACACCTCCTCGATGCGCTTGCGGATGCGCTGGCTCGTACCGTAGCCAGGGTGGCGCGTGGTTCGGCGATCGATGGCCGAGCCGCGCAGGCGCCGTGCCACGTGCGGGCGCACGTTCATGGAGCGCAACTCGTTCACGAAGTCCGACGTGTCGTAGCCCTTGTCGGCGCCGAGCGTGATGGCATTCGGCCGGTCGGCCCGCTTCTCGATCATCGCCAGCGCGGCAAGGCGCTCGGCGTGGCCGGTCGCCTGCGTCAGGCAGGCATCGACGACGAGGCCGCAGCGGTTCTCCATCAGCGCGTGGCCGAGGAAGGCGAGCCGCGCCTCCGTGCCCGCGCTCTTGCGGTAGAGCTTGGCCTCGGGATCGGTGGTCGAGGCGTGCGTGGCGTTGGTGCGCGTCTCGCCGTGGAAGTCGGTCTCGGCGTTGCGTCCGCCGGGCGGCGGCGGTTCGCCGCCTGGCCCTTCGCCGGGTACGATCGGCTTGACGCTCTTCATCGACGACCACGCCTGGATCATCGTCCCGTCGACGCTGAAGTGATCGGACGACAGCAGCCGCTTCACCCGAGGGCGTGCCATCAGCGTGGCCAGAAAGCGTACCGCCACATCTCCCTCGAGCAGGCGGTCGCGGTTCTTCGAGAAGGTGGAGGCATCCCACACCGGCTCGTCGGCACCGAGACCGACGAACCAGCGAAACAGGAGGTCGAACTCCATCCGCTCCATCAACTGGCGCTCGGAACGCAACGAGTAGAACGCCTGGAGCAGCATGGCACGCAGCAGCATCTGCGGGGCGATCGAGGGGCGCCCGATGCCGGAGTACAGCGACGTTAGCTCGCGCTCCATCGCCGCCAATGTCTCGTCCGTCAGCGCCCGGATGGCGCGAAGCGGATGGTCCGGACGCAGCCGCCCCTCGACGCCCACGTAGCTGAACAGCGATCCCGTCCGCTCGTCCGATCCGCGCAAATCAGCCTCCTCGACGAGGAGACTGAATCACGATCCATCAGCGGCGGCGAGTGGCCTTTTTCAGCAGCCTGTTAGTGGCGCCGGACATCGTTGAAGCTATCGTCATAGGAAGGCAGCAGGAAGGCGTCGAAGCAATAGCCCTATTGCAGCCGTTTCCATGTGATTGGGAGCTACAACGAAGAATGCTTTTGTGAGAAGGCAGCTGCAGCTTGTAAATGCGGGCGCGAAACGCCCAGTACGACGTAAACCAACATCAGACGATCTATCCACATCAGCATCGTCCCAAGACAATCTTCCTTTTACACACCAGGCTGCAAGTCGCTTTATTTCTTGCATAGTAGCATAATAACGCTTAACAAGCCATTGAATACGCAAGTACGAGGACGAAAAATGGATGAGATCCGCTTTTACCGGGCAAGCGGAAAGCCGTTCGGAGCGTTTAGCAACCTGTACCGTCGTGACCTCGTCTTCGAGGGCGAGGTGTTCGCAACCAGCGAGCACGCGTATCAAGCGGGTAAGGCGCGCAAGCCGGCGGTACGAAGGTGGCTCATGGAGTCGCCGTCACCGGCACTCCTCGCAATGGCCGCTCATGGCCTCTATTATTGGGACGTCGCCCCAGGCTGGTCGAAGACGAAATTCGATCGCATGCGGGCTGTTCTCTGGGCCAAGTTTACCCAGCATCCCGATCTTACCGAGCTGCTATTGTCGACGGGAGACGCAAGGCTCGTAGAGACCGCAACCATCAACAATGAGGTCAACCGACTCTGGGGAGAGGTCAACGGCAACGGCCGCAACATGCTTGGCGTCCTGCTGATGGAGCTCCGAGCGGACCTGCGCGATCACGTCGAGGACACCGAGATCTATCTGTTGGCTGCGGAGTGATCGCCGATAGATACTCGACGAACGAATGTCCAGGATCTTACGGACATAACTGGCGCCCCGCTGCTTGAAGAGTCCACGTGCGCCCGCGTAGGCGCAATTCTCTGCCGCGAGGCGCTGACCCGCAACGATGCCTTCGATTAGGTCAATCGCCTGAAGGCAGGTCGTGCCGAAGTTGTTGGCGAGTATCCAGTCTATTATGCCAACGCTCACCATGTCGCCCGACCCGCAGGTATCCAGAACTTGCGGCGCGTTGATGGCCTCAAACCAGATGGTCTCACGACCGTCACGAACCTCGAGACCGGCTGCTCCGTGGGTGACTATGCTGACGCAATCGATCAACCGTTCGGCTAGACGATCACTCAACCGATCCTCCGAATATTTAAGGATGGTCGCAAGCTGCAACGCCTCATTAAAGAGTTCGCCTTCTTCGATGTCTGACGGCTCAAAGAAGATAACGGCGCCCGCCTTTCCAGCAGTTCTCATCGCCTGAACGATGCTGTTGGACAAGCGGTCGGTATAGAAAACGGTGCAGTGCGTGAGTATCGACAAGGCAGACGCCAATTCGATCTCGCCGATCGGCTGGTATCGCGGAAGCTCTTCGCTCGTCTCCGGGCATACGAAGCTAAATTGGTGTTGACCTAACGCCGTGTTCAGCTCCTGTGCCAGCACGGGTGAGCGCAGATCATTGCGTCGAGTGATATATTGGATGGTCGCTCCAGCCTGAACGAACTCATCGATCAACCGGCCGCCGGCATCGTCGTCACCCAACGCCAAAATCGGCGCGACATTGCGACGGAGCATTGCCAGGGAGACCAGTACGTTCCCGCAAGAGCCGCCGAGTGCCTCATCGGCGAGACTGCCATCGGCATACACTCGGTCGAGCACGGCGAAGCCAGTGCCGGCTACATCGACACGATGGTCGTAGCGGAAGCTGGCGTTATGCATGTTCACCTCATGTGCTCCTTTTTATCATCTGTCGAGACCAAGCGATGCGACATCAAGCCGAATTCTTCCGTTATCCAAAGGTGACAGAGCGCGTAAGATTCTGAGAAGGGCTTCCGGCCCCACTGGATCGGCGCCGAACAGCGACCAGCACCCGTTCGTCCTTCCGCAGACGTCACCAACGCTGATACCAAAACGATGGGATAGAAGCGCGTGATCGTTGCCCGGTCGCGAGCCACTGTCGCCGAAGCAAAGCACCTCAACTCCAATAGGCAATGCGGCCTTGATGGCGTCGACGACGATCAGCTTGCACGAAGCCGTGGGGACGATGTCGTAGCTGTGACCCGATCCCATGACGCGAACCCGGCCGTCTGAGAACGGTGCGCAGCTCTCGAGATCGACCGGAAACCGAAACGGATGGCGTAGCTTGTCCATCTCGACCGTGATCTGGACTTGGCGATGCTTAAAATCATGATGAAAAAAGAGATCGCCACGGCCGTGAAGCCAAGTCGCTAGTTCCATAATCGCCAGATCCGCCGCTGGGTGATCGCGGTCGATGTCGACATCCGCGGTGCGGAGGTGACCACCGTTGTAGTAGCCGATCACTATCGACGGCAGCATGTCGGCCGGTAAGACTTTTCGTAGATCCTCGCCCGCGGATCCGCCCCGCCCAGTCGCGAAGCCGATCTTCAAGCCCATGCGGTGCAATCTCACCAATTCGTTGACGATCTCCTGATCGGGCACCGACCAGCGACCAGCGGTGGTCACGATGGTGCCGTCGTAATCGAAGACAGCGCCACCAATCGCCGCCTTGGCGAGATCCTCAAGGCGATCGCGTCCGATCAGGGAAAGGGAGTCATCCGCGGGATCATGGGCGTCCGACCTTGCGATCGCAGCACGCTTGTGCCGCACGTGCGGCGGCATCGCCTCGGCGAGATCGGCCAGTGAGCGGTCATCGTAGATCGACCGCCCGAATTCGCCGATTCCCGGCTTCCCCGGGTCAATCCCAATGACGGTCCCCATAGCCTCGATGATGCCAAGCCCGTCGATTATGGAAAGTGCATTGTCTAGGCGACCGCAGCATTCCTGATCGATCGTCAGGTAGCGGAGTGAAGCGGGTAGGAGAGCCTCGATCGCACCCCACGTCGCACGAGTATTGGTTCCGGTGAGCGCGAGGATCAGTGTGTCGTTAACGCGATGGTGCAGCCAGCCGTGACGGCCATGCGCCAGGTTACGAAAGTCGGTGGTTTGCACGTGGCAGAGCGACGCCTCCCAGATTGATGTGTCGAGCAGCACGGACGTTGGCTTGAGAAGTGGATCGCCGGTGACGATCACCGTGTCGCTCGGCCTTAGTGTCTTGAAGTCGGAGACGCGAGATGCTCGGATCGATGGGGCGCGCATATCGGCAAGGCCCGAGGCTAGAGCATCGAGCAGCTGCGCCATGCTCCGCGGTTCCTTCGAGACCACATCGCAGGCAAGGAGGATGGCGATGACGGACGAGAGGAGGGAATGGGTCGCGAGATAACCATCCTTAGGGTTCGCGACCGGTACGACATGCACGGTACCGCCTCCTCGTTTGACGATGCCGGCGGCCGACCCATGCGGATTGCGGGTGACTAGGTGCAGCCTTCGCGCCTTGCGATCTAATGCAGCCCGAGAGGCTGCGGCAGCGTCGGGATTGTCTCCGCCCGCGCTGAACAGCCAGACGTCGCTTTCGGTAAGATCGTGATGATCGACTACGGCGTGCAACGGCGTCTGCACGGTTGTCGGGCCTAGGCCGAGCGTGTCGCGGCAGCGCGCGAGATATTCTGCGGCGATCGCCGATCCACCAGAACCAATTGCCAACGCGTGGCGACGAGCACCTTCCGCGATCCCGTCGGCGAGGACACCCGCATCATATTCGCGGAAAAGGTCGAGGGTGACAGGTATTGCATCCAGCTTCGCGCTGAAAACCGGGGTCGTCATTCTTGCAGCGCCGTTTCGTCGTAGCTGGCGTAGAGCGGCCCGGAGAGGATCAGATGAACGGTCATATCAGGCAGATCGTCGAGATTTAGGGGATCGTCGAACTGGTAGCTCTCGGTCTCCAGATACTGCACCGCCATGCCGTGCTCGATGGCGGCCATTAGAGCGCCGGCCGCGAGAACCTTGCTGCCGACTGGGGAGAGTACCATGCGCGGCTCGTAGGTGCCCTTCATGGTACGGTCGAAGCGGGTCTTGAGCGTGGAGAGCGTACGATAGCAATCTAGCGGGTTTCGCTCAGAGGCGTAGACCACATCCCGCGGGTCGACCTCCCACTCGTTGACGAGTTCGGTGTGGTATTCGGCGAGCAGATCGTCAGCGCGGCGCGGATTACGTGCCGGGAAGGGAAGCAGGGGGCATATTTTATATCGGCGTTGGATCTCTGCGCCGATCTTCGTCAGCGCCTGAGCGCGGCCGCGGGCGAGCTGAGGAATCCAGACCTGCGCCAGTCCCTGACCTTCGGCTTCGACAAGCGGGGAAAAGCCCTTGGCCGATCCCGGCCGACTAGAAGGAATGCTCGAGATCCTGTCGTCCATCTCGGGGTTTGAAACGATCATGAGGTGGAAGGCGCGGTTGCTGGCCGCCTCGCAATCCTCGAGCAGCATTCGCGCCGCGGGAAAACCGATTCCGATGGAGAGGGCGCTCAGGTCCAGAATGACGTCGGTCACCTCGTCAGCAACGGAGTGCTGACCGAGCAGCGAAACGATGCGGGAGCCACCGACCGGCGCTCCGTCGTCCGCGAACACATCGACCTTGAAGATGGTGCAGTCAGGCACGATCGCCTTGAGGGCGGCCTCATTCTCGTCGGCCTGTTCTATAAGTACATCGGAGGCGCCCAGTCGCTCCTCGCGGATGAAGACGGCCGACAGTCGGTGGCCGAGCGTGCCGGCGAGCATCTGCGAGATGCGCCGAGACCGGGGATCGAAGCCGGCAGCGGCGACAAGCAGGGCACGACGCGTCGAGTCGGCGAAATAGTCGGCGACGAACGCATCGACCGCATTGTCAAAATGCGCGATACAGTTCTCCCAATGTTTACGCATTGGCTAAGCCGGCGACTCTGCGCAGATAGTCAATCTTCTGTGGAAGAAAGCCGCCTTTGTTAAAGGTCAGCCCGTAAACGAGGCTGACCGTGCCGCTGAGCTCGATAAGAGCCCACAGCTTGCCACCCTGTCCGTAGTTGCGCTCGATCGTAATGGCGCCGTTTGCAATGGCGTACTTCAGGACGGACCCGAGTTGATCATCGAAGGACAGGTCCTCCAACTCCTCCTCAAGAATGGCGATCGCGTTGGCACCCGCCCCGAGGGGAGCGTTCGGCAGAAGGGATTCGGTCCGGCAGTCGTTTCCGATGGCGTCGACCATCTTTCTAACGCGCTGCGCGTGAGGGAAGGCCCACGCATCCATTATCGACTTGGCCTTGTCGATTAGAATCAACTGCTGATCGCGCGCAGGCAGCGCGAGGGAATTGTTGCGGATCGCCCTCGTTTCGACATTGGCAACGAGGGCACCAGCGAATTGCAGGAAGATCTCGGCGTTTTCATTGCTCGCGTCACAAATGTCGTCGACTCCGTAGTGCAAAGCTCGGCCGTATTCGTGATGCAGATGCAGACGAGCGCCGTGGGCAACGTCGGAGTCCGCCTTGAGAGGTGTCTTGGGATCCGGGTCGGTCTCTTCGAACAGCGAGGGCATCGAACGGGCAATGCGAACGGCATAGCGATGCAGCAGGATGCGCTTCATCGCGAGGGCCACCTCCGATCCGTCATCATACGACTTTGTGCGTTTGATGAAGTCGTCGACGATGGCATCAACCTCCTTCCGCCGGTTCGGGCCGATCTTGAGACGTTCCTGGTCCTTGGTCACGCGGCCACCGAGTTCCTTAAGCTGGCCGGAAGTCATTTTCGGCGGTTCGCTTGGGACAAGGCGATCGATGTCGGTTGCGTTCCGGTTTCGCAGCCCTTCAACCATCGGCAGGTACCGCTTGGCCATGTCGCGGGCCATGGTTCGAAACTGGCGCCGTGAGGCGTCCTTCTTCTCGCCCTGCATACGGATGTCGATGAAGTCGCGCCCTGTGGCGCGGTTGTGCGTCGGCTGGCTGCCGGTCGAACGCATGACCGCGCCGGGACTGAGTGCGTCTAGCCGCATCATCATCCAGCGGCCGAACTTCATCTCGCGATGCGAGAGCATACCGAACATTTCTTGGAGCTGATCGTGGTGGAGAGCATGCACGTCGTCGAGCATAACAAGCGGGCTCATCTCGACGCTCTCGCCTTTCCAATCGATGCGTATACGGCTGATCGCGTCGAACGGCGCGTAAGGCGCGGTGGCGTCGAGCGGCAAATCCTGCAGCTTGGGTGCGCGAAGACCGGCGCCGACGGAATATATCGCGCGCTGAACCGCCAAAGCACGATCGCGAATGCCGATGGCAGAAAGTCCGCCGATTTGTTCTAAATGGGCTTCGTAGTTGGCACGCGGGATGAACTCGATCGCCTCAATCTTGCGCGTCCTGTTTGCCGTAAGGTTCCGGATCAAACCGAGCATGGCGCGTGCCTGGACTAGCCAGAAGGCAAGCTTTGTCTTGACGTTGGGTTCGTATGGGAGCTCCCAGAAATCTCGATACTCGGACTCCATTGGCACCCGCACGGCCGCGACGTTTGGCTTCCCGCTCTTCAGGAAGCCGGCCTGTGCGAGCGCGTCTGCCAGCGTGCGGTTGGTCGGGTTCGTTTCGTCCTTCAGGATCGTCTCGACCATGCGAAACTCGGCCAGCGTGGCGAGCATCGTCTTGCCGCTTCCCGGTGCGCCGATTATGCGGACAGGCACCTCGAACATGTCATCCCTGTTCCGGCTCGTGGCTAGGAAGGTGGTGAGCGGTGCGGGACTTACTATCGACAGGAAAGACTCATCATCGCGGACGTATTCGGTCGCTCGGCGAAGGAAGGGATTTGCCATGGTTTAGCCGTGCCTGTCGCGGCGGAAGAAGAGCGGGCGCATCGGCCGGCCGAACTTGCCTTCAGTCTCCGCCCACAGGAGCGGGATCGAATTGTTTGGCGCGTTGTGCTCTAGGATCAGGGGCAGAGCGCAATCCGCATAGCCGTACTTCATGTCGCTTTGGCCCGCCTCTCTGCAGTGCTTCTCGAGCCGCTTAAATAGATCGTCATCATAGTAGCGGCCGCACATGTCCACGATCGGTCTGTCGCTAGGGTGTGTAAGCATCACATTCCGAGTGGTCTTATCGATTGTTGCAAGCCTCAGATCGCTCGGCAGAAGCATGCCCTCGGTGATGACCGCGTTGCCGAAGCTTTTGTTCTGGAGTTTCTGGTTCGTCTCGGTAATGCGTTCGACAAGGGCGTCGTGGGCCTGCCTTGTCGATATGTAATGATGGATATGAAGCGTGTAGCCGTCTGCGAGTGGGAAATCCTCCTTGAGCTCTTTCAGCCGCGCCTTTGCGTCCTGCACGATCCTCTCAAACTTGTGGAGCTTGCCCTTCGGCTTTCCTCCCGGGAAGCGGATGAACGTCGTGCCCGAGGCTGTGAAGTCGTCGATCAAGTAGACGTCGTCGAAGCAGGCGTCCGCGCCGTGTTCGTCCTTCAGGTCGCCGGCAAGGCTCTTCCACTTCTCGTCGTCAACGTTCATCATCGGGATGACCTGCTCCTGCGAGAGGCGGCCCGCATTGGCTCGGCGCAGCACGTCGATCCGGCTGCCGTCGCTGAGACCGACAAACAGGCAGCGGCGCAGGCGACGCCTGAACGCAGCGGCTCCTTCCATCGTCCGCCATACCTCGTAGGGCTTGATGCCGAGCTCTCCGGCGACGGCTCCACGAAGGTACGGCATGACCGTCTCGGGGATGAAGGTCTCAATTAATCGCTGCATTTCGAGCGCCGAAATGTAGACTAGCCGCTCCTTAACGAAGCTATAGGCAGTCGCTCGGTCGGCTTCGTCGAAAAGGCGTAACCAGGAAACCAGGCTCTCTAGGAACCGCACGCCGGCGCTAAAATCGGAGTAGCCGTCATATTTCATGGACGAGATGAGCCGCAGCCAAGCGTACTCCTTAGTGGCGACCTCGTTTTCCCATTTCATCACGTCGGCCAAAAGGTTGAGGGCGAGCGTGTTAATCATCGAAGCGGTGCACCCCCGAGGTTAGGCAACACGATCGATTATACACATTTGTATCGGTCTGTCTCACTACTCAAAAATTACAAATCGAGAAGTCTCTCCGCCAAACCAAATGCGATATTATCAGCAGCATGATGTTAGTTCAAAGCACAATGGCGACAAGCTGCCAGACGGCTAAGTTCGGCCATAGCTCTAGTGGCACCGACCAAGACGCTGACGAAAACCTCGTGGTAGCCCCAGGATGTAAGCATCTGACAAACCTAGCGCTTCAAACTCCGTACTAAAAGCTCAAAGTACACAGCTTCAGAGAATGACTAGCTCAAAGAGCATGAATGACGTCTCCTGCCCCACACATAAGGTAAACAGCTACTCGGCTATATGCCTCTGTTTGCTTTGCTTTTTCGGGTTCATATAAGAGCAGAGGATACACTCGCTCGTAGAACGCTGGCGGAGGGAAGGGCGCTGAAGCACAACATTCTCTGGCGGAAGCTCGCGATGGTTCGCTGAAGTGCGCAGAGGTCCGCGTGCCGAATGATCGATCGGGAGTTCGGATCCTCGCATCGCGCGGATCATGAGGATTAGGCTCGCGAAGCCCGTGCTCGCACGATCACCTCTTCTGGCGTAGGTGGGTTGCCTGGATTGTAGGATAGGCTCGGGCCAATGAGCCCGATTGGAGGCTGAAATGAAGGCTTTCCTCTATGTTGCCATTTCTGCTGCGAGCATCATCGCCACACCAGCGGTTTTGCTTGCCGATGTGAAATCCGACTACAAGAAGTGCATCGGCAAGCTGCCTGCGTCCGTTCGCGAGGAGGGGTGTTCCGCGGTGATCGCCGAGACGACAGAAAAAGTCTGGCAGGAAAAGGCGCATAACTCTCGCGGGCACGCGCGAATGGATCTTGGCCGTTTTAACGAGGCGGTAGCCGACTTCAGCGAAACTATTCGGCTCGATCCTAAAATCGCGGGCTATTATGACAACCGGCAATATGCACACCGGCAAGCCGGAGAGCTCGACGAGGCTCTGAGCGATGCCTATGCTGCGGTGAAGCTCGCTCCAACCTACTCGTTTGTGTGGCGCGCGCGGGCACTCGTCTACATGGATATGGCGCAGTACCCGATGGCAGTATCCGACCTACGTGAAGCCATTCGCCTTAATCCAACGGATGCAGGCCTCTACGTCGAATTCGGCAAAGCGGTTGACGCAATGGGGCGGACTGAGGAGGCGGTCGGGTTCTGGAGTAAGGCGCTGGAGATCGATCATGAGCAAATCGAAGCTTATAAGTTCCGCGGCCTGGCCGAGCAGAAGCTTGGGCGCAGGGACGCTGCTCTCATCGATCTCGAGAAGTACCAGCTGGTTCACCCAAATGACGTCGACATCGCTTCGACGATCGCGGCCATGCGAGATGGAAGGCCCTAGCGGCGGTCGCAGAAAACCGCGAAAGCGTCGGAAAGCGCCTCAGCAACGAGACTTTTTCGCTCGTCCGAGGCCAGCTCCTTTTCCTCTTCGCGATTGACGATCAGGCCGCTCTCCAGCAAAGCCGCCGGTGCCGCAACGTGCTTCAGGACGACAAGATCATCGAAGGCGTAAATGCCGCGCGCTGCGTCGGCCCAGGGCCGGTTCTCGCCTTTAAGAGGCTCGGCGTGATGGGTCGAAAAATGCAGCCCGCGTGATGTGAGCGCAGCCGAGATTGCGCGGGCTAGCGCGAGGCTGCGTTCAGGCTCGACGTTGCGCCGGGATACAAAGAGCGAGAACCCGGAGGCGTGCTCACTGTGCAAGTGTCGTTGGCCATCCTCCGCAATCCAAGGTTTCAGGAACGGCCGCTGCACTGAGTCGTGGTGCAGTGACAAGAAGGCGTCTGGGCGCAGCGCGGAGGCGTGCGCGGCCCTTTCGAGCAATTCAGCGTGTCCGGTACCTTCGTTACGATTGATATGCACGGTGGCGAAGCCGTCGCTGGCGAGACGGTCGGCGACAACGGTGGCCAAGCGGCGGTTAAATTCCAGCTCGGTCACGCCGCGGGCGCTGATGGCGCCGGGCGCCTGCTCGGTGTGGCCGACATCGAGCACGATGCGGAAGCGTGCTCGATCGCAGGCCGCCGCTGGCGCCGTGAAGAGCCCGAGAAACAGCGCGAGGATGAGCGATCTCTTCAAGGGGGGGCCTCGCCGGGCGGTTCGCCGCCGGTTTCGCTCGCTCGCTCGTTCTGGCCGGGCAGTTGGTGCGAGTACGGCACGATCTGCGTGCGCAGGTGTGCGATGATCCGCTTCGTCTCGGGTTCGCTCTTTGTCGGCACCGTCAGCGGCGGGCGCGGCGCGCCCTTCGCGTAGACCACCTGCACCACGCGATAACCCTCTGCCTTCAGATCGGCCAGGAACGCCGGCAGCATGTCGGCCGTGGAGGGACGCGTATCGTGAAATAGGATGATGCCGTTGTGGTGCGGGCGATTCTTAAGGAGGGTCATCACCCGTTCGCGCTCGTGATCGGCCGACATGGCGATCCAGTCGCCGGCCCAGAGGTCGGAGCCGAACACGGCGATGCCGCGCCGGTCGAGGTCGCTGAGTAGCTCGGGCGTGTCGGCAAAGCCGGGGAAGCGGAAGAATGGTACGTGCGGATCGTCGGGAGTGGCGGCATCGCCGTAGATCGCGTGCTCGTCCTCGGCAATGCCGTTCTGGACATCGGCCAATGCGGAGGGGGTTTCATATCCGCGAAGGGTGAAGCTCGGATGCGTGTTCGAGTGGTGTCCGACGGTGTGGCCTTCCTCATATTCCTCGCGCGCAAGTTCGGGGTGCTCGCGTGTGTGCTTACCGATCAGAAAAAAGCTGGCATGGACCCCGGCCTCTTTGAGCGCCTTGAGGATCCGTGGGGTCGTCTCAAGGGAGGGACCGTCGTCGAAGGTGAGAACCACCGTGTAATCGCAGAGCCTAAGCGTTTGAGGATAGCTCTGAGTGCCGAGGTGGAGCGGCTTGCCTACGGAAGGATCGATCGTGATCACACCGGTGCGGATACAGGTAGGAAGCGCGGCAACCGGCTGTCCCGATCTAGAAGTTGCGCTGGGTCCGACGAGTTTCGCTGGCTTGGACGACCTCGTGTCGACAGGAGTGGCGGCAGGTAATGCGACATTGCCACCAGCTGCCACATGGTTGTCCTGGGCCATGACCGGCGAGATCGCCAGCAACGAAGCCACCCAAATGAAATGCCTTACTCGCACGGAGCCTCGCGGGACTTTCGCTGCTGAAGCAGGGAGCATTCGTAGAGGACCTTCAGGCCGCGTCGCAGATCGAAACGCAGGGAGAACGTAGAGAAGCTGGTCCGTTCCCCAGGGTCACCGAGCTTGCGAAAAGAGGCGCGGGTGGAGCCACGCACGAGGCATGAACCAGGCGTCTCGCAGCCGCTAAAGTCTAGCGATCCGGGTATTACCTGGAAGCTAATGCTCGCGAGCTTCGAATAGTAAGTTCTGAGTTCGGTGATCTGGCCGTCTCGGGTTACGTCGCCCTCGCGCTTGGCGAAGACCGGCGGATAGAGCGCCGCGACACCGCCGAGGTTGTCGCCTGCCGTGTAGCTGTGTCGGTCATAGTAAACGCTGACAGCAATGCGTGCCAAGCTTTGGAGGCTCGGCGTCGTTGCTTCGGCAACAGGCGCCTCTTGCGCCGGCGCCGGAGACGGCGACACGGGTTGCGGCGTTGGCTGGCGCTCACGCTCGCATTCGCTAGCATGCTCGCTGACGGCAAAGCGATATGCGCCGTTGGCGTAGGCGTCGAGGTAAGCTGCCGCTCCACCACTGCAGCCGGCCACGGCTTTTTGGTAGGCGAGCTGCTCGCGCGCGACCGTCAGCTTCTCCTTGAAGAACGGCGAGAATTCGTAGGTCATGGAGGCGCGTTCGCACGCACTGACCACCGGTGCCAGCGAAGGCGCCCGGCGCAACGTCTCCGCTCCGGCCGAAGGGTCGACGCGGTTGCACTCGACCGGCAGCTTTGCGAGGAAATCGCTCGGCAAGAACGCGAAGTTGCGCGACAAGGCCGGCGTGGCGGCGAGGCCGTCGTTGGTGCCGGAGAGCCGGGACTTGAGCCGGCTATAGAGCTGCAGGAAGTCGAGGCCCGGCTCGCGCATCAACGGCAGCAGGTCCTGGCGCACGCTAGCAACGCCGGCAACCGGCTCGCCATCGCGACCCGGCACGCGGTGCACCACGATTGCGCTAACGCCATCGGGAAGCGCGTTTGGCCCCACGTCGCAGCCTGGCTTAGTTTCGCCGCCTCCACACTCGTCGACAAGGGCCACGACTTCCTTGGCGCCGTGCTCGGCGATGCCACCGACGATCTCCGCGAGGTCGAGCCCTGCCGTCGCGATATGGTCTGATGCGCGGTCGGCGGCGGACAAGTCGGAGGCAGGCACGTAAAGCTTGCTGCCTGCGGGCACGATCGAACCCAGCACGAAGACGGCGACCTCCGCATCACGCGACACAGTGTCGACGAAGCTCTGGACAGCCGCCCGCAGCGCTGGCCGCGTGTCGGCCGCAACGATCGTGCCTGAGAAGCCTAGCAGCCGAAGCAGGTCACGATAGGCGAAGGCGTCCGACCGCGCTAAGGCGGCCCGCGCGTTAACGCTGCCGCCGGAGAAGGCGGGCGTTACGATGAGGGCGCGGCGGTTTGGTGCCGCCGGGCTGGTCATGACCGCCGAAAACGGGCCGACGGCCTGCTCCGCCCGTGCCCCGAGCGGCATGAGCAGTAGTGATAGGCAAAAGACTGAACGAAGGTTGCGTATCAGACGGATACACGCGGCTGTAAGGCGCCAAACTAAAAGTGGTCTGTCGGCGCCGCTGGCACGCAGGGGCCGCCGGGGCATCGAGGTTTCTCCGAGCAGCCCGGGCCTCATTGATGACATCGCACGTACTGGCCAAACGCCCATCCGCTCTCCCCCGATGACAAACGCACGTGCAGCCAAGGCCCGGAGCTGCCGAATACGGCGAGCGGCGTCCCCGGCCCCATGTGCTTGTCCGACCAGGGCGCCTTGCCGCTGGGGCTGCTACGCAGCGCGAGCCAGTTGTCGCCGTTCGGGTCGAGGCCGTCGACGACGCAGGCCGTTGGCGAGGGCGTCTCGTCGGGCTCGGCGACCGGCGCGGCAGCACCGTCGCAAGCCAGGAACTTGCCGTTAGCCCAGCCGGTCTCGCCGTCAGCGAGACGTACTTGGACCCAGGCGCCGGCACGGCCGAGCGGGCGGACGAGGGTGCCCGGCCCCATCCGGGTCGTCGACCAGGCCGCCTGATAGTTGGGCGCCTGCCGCAGGGCGAGCCAATTGTTGCCGGCGGGATCCAGGCCGCCGACGGTGCAGGTCGCCGCCGGCTCGCGGGCCTGGGGCGCGGGCTCCGCGGCTACCGGAGGCGGCGCTTCGGCGCGGCGGCGCTTCTCCTCGCAGCCCGTCTCGATGCCGCGCAGGGCCGACACATAGCTGCCCTGCGGGTAGGCGTCGAAATAAGCGCGGATCGCCGCCGAACGGCAGCCGCTCGCCGCATGCTGGAAGACCACCTGCTCGCGCGCAGCCGCGAGCCGGTCCTTAAACCGGGGCGAAAACGCCCAGGTCGTCGCCGCGCGCGAGCAGGCCTGGACGGCCGCGTCGAGCGGGACGGCGTTCTGCAGCGCGTCAGCGCCGGCTTCGGGATCGACGCGGTTGCACGGCGTAGGCAGCCCGGCCAGGAAGCCGGCCGGCAGAAAGACGAAGCTGCGTGACAGGCTGGGCGAGGCGGCGACGCTCATGTCCGTGCCCGCAAGCTTCGTTCTCAGATCACCGTAGAGCGCGAGATCGGACAGGCCCTCGCGCTGCATAAGCGGCAGTAGCTCCGAGGCCAGCGAGGACACGCCGGCGACGGGAGCCCCGCTGTCGGCCGGCCTCACTTTCTCGCCGATGATTGCGCTGATGCCATCGGGCACCGTCGCGGCACCGATGCGGCAAGCCTGCCCCTGCGCCTCGAGGCAGCGATCGATGAAGAGCACGGTGTCGTGAACGCCTGCATCGGCGATCGGCGCCATCGCATCGGCGAGGCGCAGACCCTCGGTCGGCAGGCGCTCGAGAGGCGTGTCGACACCGCTGGCGACGAGGTAGAGGTTGTCGCCATTCGGCAGCAGGGCACCAAGCACGAAGACCGCCACGTCGCCGCCTGGCTTCACCTGCCCGGCGAAGGTCGCGAAGGCGCTCTTGAGTTCAGGCCTCGTGTCGGCGGCGACAACCGTCACCTTGAAGCCGAGAAGCCGCAGCAGGTCGCGATAGCGATCGGGATCTATCTTCGCCGCGCCAGCCTGGCCGACTGTGACGATCAAAGCATGCCTATCTGGAGCTGCGGTGCTGATTGCGATTGGCGGGTAGGTGGTCGATCCGTTCACGGGTTCGGCACTAACGGGAGCCGAGCACGCCAGGATAAGGGCAAGCGCGCAGATCGCTGAACGACGCATCCTCACCGCTCCAGCTCGGACGTTCGTTGCCGAGTTTGCTTCAGGAGGCAGGCTTTCATCGGCGCTAGCGCATCTATGTCCCAGGTGCCTGACGTCGGGATCCCGCAGACAGCCGTGCGCTGGCGGACCCACGCACGCTCTGCAAGTGCGATATTGCGGCGAGCGGCCGGCATAAACGCCGAGGCTAAGGCCCGACTGTAGGCTGAACCTAGCTGAGCATCGGCGGAGGCGAGGTCCGCATCGGCGCAAATGAGCTGGGCGACCGGCTCGCGAATGCTAAACGAGCAAGGAAAGCTGGGTTGAATATCGCCGCGCGCGACAAGGCCGTTGGTCCTCATCAATCGGCGCTGCTCCTCCTCACGATCGGCTTGTTCGCGGGCAGCTTCATCCCCCGCTTTCTGCTCAAGCGCGGCCTGTTCCTGGAGGGCAGCTGCGCGCTGCGCCGCAGCCCGCTCATCAGCATCGCGTCGCGCTCTCTCGCAATCCATTCGATAATTCTCGACGGCGTCTCGCAGACGGCTGCCGGGATAGTCGCGGAGGAAGTCTGCCAATGCCATGCTACTGCAGCCATTGGCCATAGTACGCTGAAAGGCGAGCTGTTCGCGGACTGTCGCAAGCTTGTCGGGGAAGTAGGGGGTGAAAGCGTAACTGCGCGCCGCTCCGGCACAGGCGTTTTCAAGTTCGTCCAGCCTGCGCCCACGCAGCGCCGCCGGGTCGCTCGTGGCTTCGACCCGATTGCAAGCGGTAGGCAGCTTGGCGAGGAAATCGCTGGGCAAGAAGGCGAAGCTGCGCGACAACGAAGGCGTCGCGGATAAGGTCATGTCGGTGCCGGAAAGCTTAACCTTGAGCGCAGCAAAGAGTGCGAAGAACGACAGATCCGGCTGGCGCATCAGCGACGTCAAGTCGGGCCGCAGGGAGGCGAGGCGCGCGAGTGGGCCGCCAGCATCGGTACCTCGGCGGCGGCTGGCGACCAGCGCACTGACACCATCTGGAAAGGCAGCCGCGACCTTTTGACAATCGCTAGCGGCATCCGCTGACCGGCAGGTGTCGACGACAGCAACGATGTCCTTAGGTCCGCGCTCGCCGATCCGCCGCAGTAGGTCCGAAACGCTCACCCCTTCAGTCGACAGGAGATCCGGTCGCCCCGAGACGTCGACCGCGGATACGGTCGGGATCAGGTAGAGCTGATCGCCCTTCGTCGGCAGGGTGCCGAGGAGGAAAAGCGCCACCTCGCCGCCGGGCTTCACTGCGGCGGCGAAACGGCGAAGGTCGCCTTCCAGCTCCGGCCTCGTTTCGGAGACGACCGTTGTGACGGAGAAACCGAGGATTCGCAGCAGCGTGTCGTAGCCGTCGGCATCAAACGCCATTGCGCCGCCGCCAGGCGCGGGCGCAACGATCAGCGCCTGGCGCAGCGGCGCCGCCGCGCTGACCGCCGCCGGCTGGCGGGTCGTCGTTCCATTCTCAATTGCATGCGAGGGTTGAGCTGAAACACTTAAGCCGAGCACCGCGACCGCGCATAGCCTGATGATCACGTCGCGCATCTCAACGCCCGCAGGAGCGGCGTAGCGAGGCGCCGCCGCTGTGGTCGGCCTCGCAAATTTTGGCGAGCGCCTGCGCCTGCCGCGGTGAGCGATCACGCCACAGCTTGTAATAGGCGGCAGCGAAATCCGGATGGACACTGGCCGTGCGCCGGTAGACGGGATCGACCTCGTTGGGATCGTAGAAGCGCGCAAGGTACCAAGCGGTTGGTTCGCTGGCCTGCGCGTCAGAGGAGTCGAACGCTTGGAACGCCTCGGCCCCGCAGCCAGCATGCAACGCTTCCTCGCCCACTGCCACTTTGTCGGCGTCGGAGCGGCCGCGGAGCTCACCGACGCGTCCAACGAAATTCGAGCAGTCGATCGGCTTCGGAGATTCGGGCTCCACAGGCACCGGCGTGAGAGCGGGTTCAGCCTGCTTTTCTGCCGGAGGCTGCGGTGGTGGTGTCTCGGACACCTGCCTCGGCTGGGGCTGTCGAAAGGCTTCAAGAATGTCGGGACGCACGGCGATGAAGGCCGCCGCGGCCCCGAGCGGCAGCAGGATCAGAGCGGCGACGAGCGGCCAGCGGGAGCGGCGCCTCGGGCGCGCTACGATAGCTTCGGCCCTCAGATCGGAGATCTTGACGGCAGCCGCCTTTTCCCTGGCTCGGTCAGCCTCGTGCCGCTGCGCCGCTTCCGCCTCAGCCCGTGCCGCGGCTTGAGCCGACACACGCGCCGCTTCCTTGAGGGCGGCCTCACGCGCGGCCTGCTCCTGCGCCGCCGTTTCCAGCGCGGCTTGATCGAGCGCTGCACGCTCGTCGGCGGCGCGCTGGTCGGCGCGGCGCTGGCGCTCCTGCAGAACGTCCCTGGTCTTAACCGAACCGGGGTTTCGACTCGGGATTACGTCGGCCCAGAACAATTGGCCAAGCGCCCTACCCTCGCTCGAGCGGAGCTCAACCTGCAGCTCCGTGGGTACATGATCGACGATGTGCGGGCCGAGCGAAAGAACGCCCGGCGCGTTTTCCTCAATCGGAAAGGCGAATGGATTACGACCCCACTTGCCGTCCTCGCCAAGAAATTGCCCAGGCGCGAAACCGTTTTCGATTGTGATCGCCGTCACGCCGGCGAGCGCCTGGCCTTCGAGCAGCGCGAAACCGCCGCCGGGATGAGAAATGTCGTTCCGCAGGGTGAGTGTCATCGCGGGTCCAGCAACACGGTTTTCAACCATGGATGGTCACTATAGCGCTACTGTAAAGCGGTCGCGGCCTTAACGGTCTCGCCGGCTGTGTTCGCCGTACCTCAACGGCAGTCGCGGCGGGCAGATGCCGGCTGCGTTCCGCCGGCGACGACCCGCTCCACAAGCGCGGCGGCGCCAGGGTCGACGCATTGCGCCGCAACGACGAGCGGCCATCCCGCTGCTCTGTCGGGAGCTACGCCGGATGGCGTGCCGGTGTAGAGCGCCACGCCGAGGACGCCCGAGGCGTGGAGATCGCCTTTGGAGGCGGCATCGCGCAAAAGGGCAACCGCATGGACGGGATCGGCCGCGACACCTTTGCCAGCGAGAAGCTGCGCCGCGTAATTGCGCTCGGCGACGATGTTGCCGGCCTCCGTCGCCTTCTTCCAAAGCGCATCTGCGGCACTGTCGTCGGGCGTGACGAAGGCGTGGCTCGGACGATTGAAGGTGCCGCCATAATAGGCGCCAAGCAGGTTGGCGGCATAGGCCGAACCCATCTTGTCACCGTGGCGCCACAGCACCACCGCAGCGTCCATCGCGCTCGTCGCGCCGGGAATGTCTTTGGCCGCGAGGCGGATCAAAGCGAGATGCGCGAGCAGGCGTCCGCGCTGCACCGCGAGGCGCCGGTCGGCGCCGTCGCGAGCGGGGTTCGGGTCGCAGGCGGTAAGACCGGCGTCAAGGTCGGCCTGCGACAGAGTAAAAATCTCGTCGGTGAAGCCTGCTGTCGCGGGACGATCGCCATCGAAGCGGTTGCCGGCGAGCCGGTCGCATGTAGCGTCATCGATCGAGGAAACCGGTGCTTTCGCAGCCGGCGTAGCAACGGCTTCGGACGGCATGACGGGCGCGGTCGCCGCCGGCTTCGCCGGCACAATGCGAAGCGACACGGCCAAGGCATCGGTGACGGTGCGCAGGGGAAAGGCGAGCGGGAGGCGCGCTTCGTGCGCACCCAGCAGAAGGCCGCGCGCCGGCTCGGCCGGTGCGACCACCAAAGTCCAGCCGTCGGCCACACGGTCCTGCCGGGGGAGCGCGATCCAGTCGGGCGCGGAGCCGACCGGGACGGGTGCGTTCCTTACGAAGGGTCTGGCGTACCAGGCCAGTACGAGGCGAACCTTCCGTTCATCTGGAGCGAAGGCACCGCCGGATGGCCCGACAAAGGCGACTTCGGCCGGCTCCAGATGCCAGCCGACGAGACCGGCGAGCACGGCGGCCGAGGCTAGCAAGAGCGCGAGCAGCGGAATTACGAGCAGCGCCGCGACGCGGCCTCTACGGCCCCGCGCCTCCATCGCGTTCGGCGCGGTTCCGACCGCAGTCGCCGGGGTCGGAACCTCTGTCGCCGGCACAGGACCAGCGGCTCGCGCGGCGAACATTGGCGCAGCGGCACCCGGGCGAGCCGGCTTGCCGCCCCCGCCGGTACCGAGTCGCGCGCCGGCGCCCGCGAGCGGCGGCACCCGGATGTCGTCCCAGACGAAAGTTCCAAGCACGATGCCGTCGGTCTCGATCAGGGTTACGACCTCGGCTTCGCGCACATGCGCCGTGACGTCGGGGCCGAGCCGGAACTCTAGGGTGGGCAGTGGATCAATGGCCTCGGCGGCAAACAAGTGGCGGCCGCGTCCGCGACGTCCGTCCGCACCGAGGAAGGTCGCATCGGCGAAGCGCAGCGCCACGGCGAGCTCCGCCTCGCGCGCTTCGGCGAGCCGCAAGATGGCGTGGCCGACATGCTCGCGATCGTCGACGAGAGTCGGTTCGGTCCCAGCCACGCTCATTTAGACCCATGGCCGCGCACGGTCGTTTCCTCGGTGAAGTCGCATTGCGGCAGCGGCTCGCCGGTATGCCACGTGAGCAGTTGCGCAGTGCCGCTCGGCGTCGTGCCGTTGCGCTCGACCATCTCGTCCTGCGCCAGTTGGGTCACCTCGCCATGGCATTCGCGCTCTTCGTCGCCGAGCCGAATGCGCAGCGTGAAAGGCACCGTGTTGCCGGCGCCGTTCTTGATCGTGGCTTTGTACTCGATGACTTCGAGCCGATACGTGCCGTCCGGATAGTCCGAAGGCCAGACCACGTTCTCGACAGGGGTCGAGGAGACGTTCTCGACGAGATTGCGATTGGCGTCGATGTCCTTGACCCCGTCTCCGCAGATGCCGGGGCCACGCTCAGCCTGTGCGCTGCTGATGTGGCCACCGGGACAGGTGACATTGAGGTCGAGGTCGTCGAGCGTGTTCCAAGCGAGGGTGAACTGCAGTTGGCCCTTCTTGCCACCGCGCTGCTCGACCCGCTCGTCGATCGCCTTCGATTCCGCGCTAGGCTCCGGCGCCACCGGTTGCTCGGGCGGCGGCGGCACCGGCTCGGGCGCCACGGGAGCGGCCGGCGCAGGAGGCGCGGCAGGAGCTTCCGCCGGGCACAGCGGCTGCTCGGCCAGCCTGAGCTCCGCGACATGCACCTGACGGCGCAGGCTCGCGCCTTCCGCAACGTCACGTGCGAAGCTCCGGTTGGGCGGCATCGGACAATAGTTGCGGACGTAGCCGAGCACCGACCAAGTGCCGCAGGCGCGCAGAACGAGGTCGCCGCCCGCGATCACCAGCGCTGCAAACAGCAGCCATAGCCCCACCCGCAGCGTGCGTAACCTGTCCGCAGTGCGGGACAGCGCCACCTCAGGCTGCCAGAGTGTCGAGGATCTGGCCGAGCTTGGCGTTCTGCGCAGCCTCCTCAAGCGATCCGGTCTTGGCGACGGCGTTATGCGACACGGTGGTGCGGAAGGCGCGGCCCCACTGCTCCATAAAGCTCGAGGTGAAGTCCGGCGGCTCGGCGCCGATGCCGGCGGCGTCAAACACCACCGGGCGGGTGGCGAACACCGGCTCGTCGAGGTCGTCGCGGAAGCGCTCGAGCTGCGCCGCCGGCGGCACGCGGTCGAAATCGAGCTCGGAGACAAAGCGATTGATCAGCCGCTCGGCGACCAGCGCCGCCTTGCGCGCGATCGCCTCGTTCTGCTCGTTGGGCGCCGCCCGAAGCCGCAGCTCCTGCGCCACGCGTTCGGACAGCGCCAGGCGGCGCGCGGCCGCTCCGATCTCGGCGGTCATCTCACGCAGGGTCGCCGCGCCGATGCCCACGCGGCGCGCGAACACGGAGTCCTCCGCCCGCATCTGCAGAAAGCTGGCCCAGCGCGCCAGCGCGGCGTCGGCGAGGCGCGACCAGCGATCGAGCCGCGGCTCGGCGGGCGTCGCCGTCTTGCGCGCGCCGAACGGCCCGGCGCGCTTGGGGGCCTCGACCTCTGCTGGTTCGCCGTCAGGGCGGTTCAGCGTTTCCGCTAGGGCGGCGTAGAGGTCGGAGGCGTCGATCATCAGGCCACGGAGCGCGCTGCCGAAACGCGCGCGCTCCGCGCATTCGTTGAGGTCGGTGAAGAGCACGTCGTCGACGAAGGCCAGGCGCTCGGCCCGACGCTTCGCGAAATCGTCGCTAACGTGGTAGCGCGCCAACGTATCAACGACATCCTGGCGGATCTCTGAAAGCCGCGCCGCCACTTGGCCCAGCTTGAGGTCGGCGACGCAGACCTGGGCCAGCGCCGCGGCCAGCCGCCCGGCGCCGCCGTCGTCGAGAGCCATCAGCGCGTCCCACGACGCGCCGGACTCGGCGAAATGGTCGCCTGCCGCTGGCAGCGACACAAAAGCCTCGCGCAGCTCGGCCAGGCGCACCTCCTCGCCGGGCACGACGCGCACCTCGTGCTTGCCGTCATATTCGATGACGCCGCGGAACTGCACCGTTGGATTGCGGATCAGGAACAGGTTGCGGAACGGCTGCTGCGGCCACCATTGCCGCACCCACGAGGGCTCGACCTTGCTGAATGGGCTGAGCGAGGCGGCGAAGCGGATGCCCAGCTTTTCGGGGAACATCTCCTTGCGATCGCCGGCCTTGAGCTCGAGCGTGCGATCGAACTTAGTGAGGGCGAAGAACAGCAGGTTGGGCTTGCCGAGCCGCTTCGCCGGCGTCGTACCATGGGTCAGGCCGACCCAGGTCTCGATCGCCTTGGGCAGGCTGGCGACCTCCATGACCGAGTCGGGCACGCACAGCACCATGGTCGTGAGCTCGAGCTCGCTGGTGTAGCGTTGGAAGAGATAGTCGACCTTGCCTCGCAAGAACACGTCCTTGGAGGCGGTATCCGCCGCCTCGCGGAAGTACTTGGTCAGGTCCTTCTTGAAGCGCGTGCGATAGCCAGGGAAATCGAGCAGGTCGGTGTGCTCGAAGAACGGCTGCGGCGTGTCGCGGCAGACGATGCGCAACTCCGCCACCAGCGCGGTGACGAGCGGGCGCGGCAGGCTCGCCGTGGCGCCACCCGAGGTCGCCACCTCCAGCGTGCGCGCGCCGTCGTCGTGGATGCCGGCAAGCGCGTTGACGTTGATGACGCTCTCGCGCGAGGGCACCAGGGCTTCGGTGCGCACGAAGGCGTCGGCGGCGAAGCCGAGGCGGGCCAACGCCTGCACCAGGCGCAGGTAGATGCGGGTGTAGGTGGCGTGGCGGCCCCACAGGATCGAAAGCAGCTCGGCGCGGGCCGGCAGGTCGAGCCGCGGCGCCACGGCGGCGAGGCGTGACCAGAATGGCTCGATGCCGGACGCGGTGGCGGCGCCGCCGGCGTTGCGCTGCAGATATTCCTGCAGATCCCAGATGTCGGCCTCGGCGAGCGTGTCGATAGCAGCAGGCTTGGCGGCGGCTTCGGCCTTGACCAGCATGGCCTCGATGGCGGCGGCATCGAGCACGCTCTCGTACTCCTGATCGCCGTCTTGAAAGTAGGAGTTCACCAGGATCTTGGCGACATCGGTCTGGCTGAGCAGCTTCAGGCATACCGGGAAGCCAGCCGGCGAGGGCGCGCGATGGATGGTGAAGCGGGTGACGACGCCGGTGGATTCGTCGCCGCCCATCGGGTTGATGTCCTCGATGAAGTCGATCTCCGGCCGGTCGCCGTCGAAGGCGGCGATCAGCGGCGCTCCGCCGCGCCGCGCCAGGATCGAGATCAGGTAGGACTTGCCGGCCTGGCTGGGGCCGAACACGCCAACGCAGGTCGGACGTAGCGCCGAGCGTCCCAGGCGCTCGGCCTCGACGGCGACGCGTCGCAGCTTGCGCTCCATCGTGCCGCGGTCTTGCGCGACCTTGGCGGCGTTGCGCCCATCGGCAATCCAGGCAAGCGCGTCGCGCGCTGCCTCGGCCGTGGTGCCGCACTCCGCCGCAACCCGCGTTGCCGCGGCGCTTCCTGCCATCTGCCGTTCCGTTATTGGCCGTCCCACTGCCGCCGGCGCGTCCATCCTCGTCTCGCCCCTCAGTTGATTGTCAGGATGCCGGTGTCGAGCCAATAGCCGTCGTCGGCGGCCATAGTGTCGAGGCTGAGCTGCATCGATCTCGCCACCGAGGCACCGTCGCGGTCCTGCGCGTCGACGATCTTCAGCTCCTCCTTGCGCGCCTCGCCCTCGTGGAACTTGTCTGCCTCCTCGAAGTCGACATCCTCATCGGGGGCGCCGCGTTGCAGCGTCACCGTAATCGGCAGCTTGATGCCGGCGCGGCCCGGGCCGAGCGACATCTTGTAGAGCGGCGTCGCGGTCCAGCGGCGGTGCGGCAGCTGGCGGTACCCGATGCGCATCGGCGCGTGGTAGATCACCTCCGCCTCGCCCTCTTTGACGCTATGGCCTGCCGACGAGAACAGCACGTTCTCGCCCAGGATCTTGCCGCTGCGCTCCATCACGCCGAGGTGGCGGGCGGTCGAGCGCAGGCTCAGGCGATCGGTGAAGATCGTCAGGTTGACAATCTGTCGCTCCGCCAGCGCGCAGAGCATGCCGCCGACCACCGTGGCGGTCTTGGGGTCGGAGATGCGGACGTTGTCGCGCGTCTTGAACGGGTACCAGGCGCCGACGCGGTACTCGTGCATCGGCACGATGCGGTCGGGCGCCACGGCGAGCTTGTTGACCAGCAGGTCGACGGTGGCGGGCAGGCGAGATGGGCGGCCGGCTAGCAGCACCACGTCGCAATCGAAATGCTCCAGCACCTCAGCGATATTGGAGAAGATCTCGTCGAGCACCGAGGTCACCGCCGCGCGGATGCGGCGGAAGTCGTAGTCAATAGGCACATCGCGCACAGCGAAGGCCTGCGTCGCCAGCCGGTTCGCCTCGTCGGCGACGTAGGCCTCGATCCGTGCCGAGGCAGGAGCGATGCTGCCGCGCGCGATCAAGGTTCCGATGGTCAGCGTCTCGACGCTCTCCTCGGCGCCGCTGTCGGCAGCCTCAAAGGCGTGCAGCAGGTCGATGCCGAGCGGCCGCAGCACGGACAGCACGAACTGCTGGCGCAGGTGCTTGTCCTGTTCCGACATGTTGGCGCGGTTGCCGCCAAAGCGATTGTTGAGGAAGTCGCGCGGCGCGGCCACGCCGCAAGCCGTGAGGTGACGCTCGACACAGGGCAGCACGACCTGCTCGATAACCGCCTTCAGCACGTCGTCGCCGGCGATGCGGAAGCTCTCGCGGAAGGTCTGCACCGGCACGATGGCTCGACCGGCCTCCTCGTAATAGGTCGTCACCATGAGGTCGGTGGTGCCGCCGCCGATGTCGATGCTGGCGAGGCGCAACGAGGGCCGCGGGGTGGGATCGTCAGGTGCCTCGCCGGCTTCGGCGAAGGGTCGCCGACGGCCGGCGAGATCGAGGAAGCCGACGACATCGCCGCCGAACTTCCGCACAATCTCGGTGTAGATGTAGACAAATTGCACGCAGCTCGCCTCGTCCCAGCGCACGATCAGCTCGGGCGGGCGAAGAATCGAGCTCTTCACCTTGCTCCAGCCCATCAGGTCCCACACCAGCGACAGCGCGGCGTGGACGCGGCTGCGCATGATGCGCTGCTCGCGCACCGGCATCGCCGAGGGAAGGGTGAGGATCAGACGATTGAGCCGGCGCGGCGCGTCGGTGAAGGCGCGGGTCTGGCGGACCTGGTAGTTGTTTATCATCGACAACGCCTGCACGACAATCTCGCCGACCATCAGCGTGAAGAACGACGAGCGCGAGAAGGTTAGCTGGCTTAGCATGCCGGTGAGGTCGCCAACCTCGCTCTTCGAAACGAGGCTGCGGTAGAGGCCCTTCTCGCGCTCGATCTCCGAAAGCACGTCACCGCGAGGGTTCATGTAGCGGGCGACCGAGCGCTGTATCAGAGGCGGCACGTCGGGGTCATCGTAATCGTGCGGCTGGAAGCTCCAGGGCTGGGCAACCGGGCTCGTATCCCACAGATATCGTTTGGGGGAGGACATACCCGAGGTCTTCTCGGTGCCCTCGGCCAGCTCGCGGAAGCGCGCCGCTTCCTGCCCGATGCGCACCAAGCTTGGCCAGAGGAACGCCTTGAGGCGTCCCGAACGCCGCGAGAGGCGCTCCGGCCCGAAGTCGGCCTGCGCCAGCTCGACATGGCTCTCGAACGGCTCGGAATAGGTACGATCGGGAATGGTGAGATCACGAAGCTGCAGCACCATCGAGTTGCCGAGATCGGTGGCGCCGTCGCCGGCGAAGGTTTCGATAAGGATGCCGCAGGAGCGCGAGTTGCCGATGTCGAGCACCAGGTCGACCAAGACCGGCTTGGCAAACGGGTCCTCTGATACCGTGTCGATCAGCTTGACGACGCCGGGATCGATCCAGCGCTCGACGATGTGAAGGAAGGCGATGTAGCGGGCGATGTGCTCGAAGCGGTGCTCGAGATCCTCCTCGCGGAAAGCGCGGCCGGGCCGCTGCCGTTTCTTGAAATCGTGGAAGCACTCGCGCAGCCAGGCAAGCAGCCATTCCTGGTAGTCGCTGACCTGGAGCGAGCCTTCGCTGACCCGCTCGTCGGAGAAGAACCAGCCGAGGTTGTCGAAGCGAGTCGCCATCACGAACTCGCGCTCGTTCAGCGCGTCGGCGCGACGCGGCGCCTCATAGGCACCAGCGTCGCTGCCTTCGACGAGCTGGGTGTCGAAGGCGAGCACGAGCCGATGCGTGGCGCCGGTCTCGGCCTTATCGGCGGTCATGAGCCGGGCGCGCACCCAATTGCTCGGGCCCTTGTCGAGCTTGGGCAGGCCGTCGGTGGTGCGGCCGGGCAGCACCGCGAAGAACGGCATCGGCACCCAGCGATCGAGGAAGGCCTCGAGCGCCTTGCCGTTGGAGACGTCATATTCGTCGTCTCCCGCTTGCAGCGTGTGCGGCGGCTCCTCGTCGGGGTCGACCTCGTTGTAGCCGGGCAGCAGCTGCAAAGGCACGGTCCCGTCGGGCGCCTTCTCCTCCGGCAACGGCCTCTCGATGAAGGTGCGCGCGGCCCGCGGGCCGGATTCGAGATCGAAGCTGTAGGACAGGAACTGCACGCCACTGTGAGGCGCGAGGGTGATCGGCTTGCGGCCGGAGCGGTCCATTGTCGGGTGCTTCCTTCAGCGGTCGCGGTTAACGACGAGGATGCCGCCGGAATGGGTCAGGCCGGCTCGATGCGGCATCGGGCATTGCCCGCGCCGGCGCGTCGTCTCAAGCTCGGCCGCGTCGACCATCGCCTGCAGCTCCGCGCCCTCGATGAAAATCGCAGCGACATCGCCCGGGAGCGGGCAGGCCTCGAGCCGCGCCAGGCCGAGCGGCCCGACGATGCCGCAGGCCGGCAGCAGCCGGTCGTAGCTCGCAGCTACGAGCACCGAGAAGGCGAGCCATAGGATCGCGGGAAGGACGAACCAGCGGCGCCATGCCGGCTTGCGAGCCGGCGCGCTGTCCGCCGGCAGGACAGCGGCGGCAACGCCGGTGGCTGCCGCGGCAGGCGCGATGCGTGGATCGGCCGGCAGGCGAATGCGGTCGCGGATCGCCCGCGGCACGCCGGCCTCGACGTCGTGCCGATGGAAGCCCCAGTTGACGATGATCGGCTGGGCGCCGTCGGCCCAGATGTCCTCGATCGGGAAGGTCGTCGCCGCGGTGAGGATGCGCGCGAGATTGGCCTTCTGGGTGCTCTCGCCGGCGATGCGCGCGGTGAACTCGCCGATCCGCCCGATCATGTCGGCGACGCGCTGGCGCAGCGCCTCGGCCTCGTTCTCAGGCAGGGCCGTGACCTGGCGCGGTGGTGCGGCGGCATCGGTGTACCAAGCCCGCACGTCGGAGGACTCCGGCTCGAAGTCGGCGAACAGCCGCCCGTAATTGGCGCCGAGCTCGCGTTCGAGGAACGGCGCCAGCGTGGCATGCTGCAGCTCTTGCAGCCGCCCGGCGGCGCGCAGCCCGCTCAGCCGCGTGGTCGTGAAGCGCAGCGCGGCCATCAGGGAGCCTTGGCCGGCGACGGTACTGGTTCCGGCGCGGCCGCCGGAGCCACCGGTGTGCAGCCGGCGTCAACGGCGGTGAAAGCAATATCGTGCGCCTTCAAGAAGCGCCGCAGCTCCGAGGCGTCGAGCGCCTGGAAATAAGTCGAGAAGATCACGTCGCCCATCGCATCGGGCGACAGCCAGGAGTTGATGCCGACCGCGCAGCCTCCGGCGTCCACCAGCGGGCCGCCGGAATTGCCGTGCCCGATTTGCGCCGTATGGATGATGGTGGCGATGGCGCCGGGCTGCTGCACCTGGTGCGAGGTGACAATGCCCTGCGTGAAGTTCGCTTCGGGCAAACTGTCGGAACGCTTGGCCTGTATCGTCTCCAGCACTGCGCCGGGAAAGCCTGAGGCTGTCACCGGATCGAGCCGGCCCGGCGCGACGCCCACCGACAGCGCGCTGGTGCCAGCCTTGGGCGCAATCTCCAGCACGGCGATGTCCTGCGTCCCGCGCTCGGCACCTGAGCCAACGGCAACCACGCGGGCCGGCACCAAGCCGCCGAGTACACGGCTGGCGACCTGCGCCTTGTGCGCCGCGCCGACGACGTGGTGGTTAGTGACAATGTAGCGATCGGACACGAAGAAACCGCTGCCGAGACTATGATCCATAACCACGAGCACGGTGGCCTTCTCGAGCAGCGCGCCGAGCGTGCTGGTCTCGGGCTGCCGCGTCGCTGGATCGGTGCTCTCGACCTTGGTGCGTTCGGGCGAGGGCGGCAGCAGTTCCGGCCTCGGCGGCGCGCCGGGGGCGGCATCGGCGGCGCGGCAGGCCTCGACCGCGGCGCCTTTCAATCTCGCGAGCCGCTCGCGCAGGGACTCGTTGGTCTGGCGCTGAGCCTGGATCTCCGCCTCGTCTGGGCCGGCCGCGATGTAGGGGTAGCGTAGCACCTGGCCGAAAGCGAGCACGCCGAAGACCAGCGCCGCGAGGCCGGCGGCGATCGCCGGGGCCAGCCACGGCCGATCCAGTCCGACGCGCGGCGGCGGAGCGATGGCGACCGCCGCGACCGTCGGCGCGGCGCCCCGCGCGGCCTCGCGCTCGCCGTGCCGCCCCATCGCCGCGGCGAAGGCCTGCGCCTCGATAACGTCGAAGGGCGGCGTCGGGATCGTCGGCATGTACTGGCCGATGCCGTTACGGAAGTGGGTCTCGCGCGCCTCGGCCGAGCTGGCGACCGCGCTCGGCAGCATGCCCCAGCTGCGGATCACCGGCTGGCCCGCCACTGCGACGATGCTGTCGAGCGACAGGATGTGCAGCCAGGAGGCGAAGACGGCGCCGTGACGGCTGTCGGAGAACAACGAGGAAAAGCCGCGCAGCCGGTGGCGCAGCAGCTCGATCACCTGGCCGCGCGCCGCGCCCTCGACCTGGCGCAGCGGGAAGGCGGCGCCTTCCGTTCCGCAATACCAGGCGACGTTAGGCTCGCCTGTGGCGCGATTGGTGCCGCGGATCGGTTCGGCGAACAGCGAGGCAACGTCGGCCCCGCAACGCGCGCGGACCTCTTCGATCAGCGCCGTGTAGGTGCCGAGGGATTCGCGCTCGTCCGCGCGGGCCAGAGTGGTGTCGTGAAGGTCTGTTCCGCCGAGGAAGTACGGGTTTGCGGACAAAGGCACACCAGCGGAAAGCCAAGACCTCAGCTTAGCCCCGGCATCTCGGCCGCGGCAAGCGCCTCCGGTTGTGCGGGGGGCTTAAAGAAACGTGAGAGTGGTGAACCTGCATCAAGACTTGGAGAGCCAGATCTCGACACGGCGGTTTTTTTCCAGCTCTTCCGGCGACCCGTTGCAGGCGACCGGCGCGACGCGACCGAGGCCGGCGACCAGCTTCGGGGTGACGCCCTGGCCCGCAGCAACGTCGCGACACGATCGGCGCGGGACTTCGCCAGTGCGACGTTGCGCGCAGGCAACCCCTGCGCATCGCTGAAGCCGACCACCATCAGGTCGCGGCGTGCCAACTCAGGGGTGGCTAACGCTTTCACCAGACGATCGATGTCGCGCACGCCCCTAGTGTCTAGGTCGAATGACGCGGTTCGGAAGCGATAGGTCACCGACACTCTCTGCCCGCCCGTTGCGATGCGATTGAAGGCCTGGATCTGCCGCAGGTCGAAGGAGGCGTCGCCGCCGACCTTGGCGACCTGCGAGAGTGCGATCGCAATGCGGCCGGCGCCGTAATCCGGCGCGGCTAGATGTGGAAGCAGGTCGACGAAGCCTTTTTGGCCCACCACGACCTGGCCAGTCGACCCCAGGGCGAAGCTGACAAAATCCTGCACCGGTGCGGACCCGGCGGCAGTTGGCGCTTTGGTGTAGAGGAAAAGGCGGCGCGACAGCGGGTATTCCTCGGTGCGCACGAAGAAGTCGCTCGGCGCCGTTTCCAGCCCGCATTCCGCGACGATGCTCAAGGCCTTGGTGCGGCGGACATAGGCAAAGCCGGCAAAGCCGATCGCCGATGGATCTGACGCGATCTTATCGCTGAGCGCGTCACTTGAATCCATGAGCTGCGCCGCGCCCGCCATCTTCTCGCCCTTGAGGACGAGGCCGGCGAAAGTGTCGGCCGTCCCCGACTTGGCGTCGCGCCCGAGGAGATGAATCGGGCCCGGCTGGCCCCCCAAGGCCTTCCAGTCGGTGATGCGCCCGGAGAAGATCGCGGCGAGGTCGGTGAGCGACACCCGATCCAGTGAGTTAGCCCGATTGACCAGCACCACTAAGCCGTCAAGAGCGAGGACGTGCTCCTGGTCGGGCGCGTCGACTTCGCCGAAGCCGCCGGCGGCGAGCTTGGCTTTCTCGTCCGGCTTAACGGGGCGGGACGCCATGCCGATGTCGGCCGACCCGTCGGCCAGAGCCGAGAACGCCGTCGCCGAGCCGTGGCGCGACAGGTGCGCCTTCATGACAGGGTGGCCAGCCGCGTCGGCCACGAACTGCTGCTCGGAAACATCCCCCTCGAGCGTCCAGTGCGTATAATTGATGTGCTGCCGGGCGGCGTAGGCCTCGATCAGCGCCGGCATCAGCTCGTCGCCGATCGTAGTCGAGCCGGCGAGCCGCAGGTTCGGAACCGCGGGCGTAGCGGCGAGCTCCGCGGACCCGGCCTGCGTTTGCGCGATCCCAAGGACAGAAGTTGCGGGAAACTTCACACGTCCATAGGCGGTCTGCACGTCGTAGACGCCCCCCAACAAGCTCTTCAGCTCACCGGTGATGACGCTGCCGTCCTTCATCGTGAACGTTTCCGCCACAACCGGGCTAAGCAGCGACGCACCGACTGCCACCCAGATCAGCGGCCGAACAAGTGCCAATATCGTGCAACGAAGAAAGCTCATAGCGATGCCGGCTCGTACAGCAATCGGTGGCGTTTCTAGCTGGCTTGCGCACCGCAAGCCAGCGCTCGTCAGGACACCGCCGCCATCTTGTCCGCCAAGGTCTGGTCCTTGTCGCGGCGGGTCGAGAAGATCAGCGTGAAGAACGTGCGCTGGACGCCCATGGCGGCAAGGGCGACCTCGCACTGCTCCGCCAGCCGGCAGATGTCGATCAGCTCGCCCTCGATGCTGGTACCGTTGGCGTGCATCGTCGCGGACAGGCCGCTCGCCTTGATTTCGCGCACGCAGCGCGAGACCGAGGAGCCGACGCCCATGGGCACGATGCACAGGTCGGCCGCCACCTTCATGATCTTCTCCCTCGTCGTTAGACATCGAACGTCATCTGCGGTCGTCCGTCCGTCGGCGCCGTCAGCGACGACAGGCTGACGCCGAGAAGCCTGACGCTGCGCCGCATCGGCATCTCCGCCTGCAACAGTAAAAGACTGATCGTCTCCAGCGCGTCGCGGCGATCGATGGTTGCGGCCACGGACCTGCTGCGGGTGATGGTCGTGAAGTCCGAGAACTTCACCTTCAAGGTCACGGTGCGCCCGCGCGCGCCGTTAGCCTCGCAGTGCCGCCAGACCTTGTCGAGGATCGGCTGCAGCGCCTCGCGCATCGGCTCGTAGTCGACGAGGTCCTCGGCAAAGGTGTTCTCGGCGCCGACCGACTTGCGGATGCGGTTGGCCCGGACGGGGCGATGGTCAACGCCCCTGGCGATGCCGAAGTAATACGCGCCCGCCTTGCCGAAGTGCTCCTGCAGGAAGGACAGCGACCGCTCGCGCAGGTCGGCACCGGTGGCGATGCCGAGGCGCAGCATCTTCGCCTCCGTGACGGGTCCAACGCCGTGGAAACGGCCGATCGGCAGTCCCACCACGAAGGTCGCGCCCTTGTCCGGCGGGATGACGTAGAGCCCGTCGGGCTTGCGCTGGTCGGAGGCGAGCTTGGCGAGGAACTTGTTGTACGAAACCCCCGCCGAGGCGGTAAGCCCGGTCTCCTCGCGGATCCTCGCCCGGATCGCCTTGGCGATATCGGTGGCGAGCAGCAGCCCCATCAGGTTCTCGGTGACGTCGAGGTAGGCCTCGTCGAGAGAGAGCGGCTCGATGATCGGCGTGTGCTCGGCGAAGATCGCGCGGATCTGGGCCGACACGGCCTTGTAGACCTCGAAGCGCGGCTTGACGAAGACGAGGTCGGGGCACTTCCGACGTGTCGTGACCGACGGCATCGCCGAGCGCACGCCGAAGACCCGGGCCTCGTAGCTCGCCGCCGCCACCACGCCGCGCTCGCGGGAGCCGCCGACGGCCACGGGGCGGCCGCGTAAGGCGGGATCGTCGCGCTGCTCCACCGAGGCGAAGAAGGCGTCCATGTCGACGTGGATGATCTTGCGGACGCGCTCCTGCTCGACCGCAATGATGAGCCCGGCATTCTCCCGCTCCAGCGTCGACGCGTCCTCCTGCACGATCGCGATCACCTCGTTTCAGGCTGCTGCATGACGCTTGCGACCTACGACATGTTCCGTCTATGTTCTACAAAGAACAAACGGATTGGAAGCAGACCATGGTGACGACCTACATCATCCTGCCCTTTGTCGTCGCCAAGCGCGGCGGCAAGCTGGTGCCATGTCCGCCTCAGAAGGCAAAGGACGCGACGCGTGCCATCGCCGCTGCCGAGCGCATGGCCGGGCAGTACGCCGGCCTTGTCGTGCTGGAGGAGAGTTCCGATCCCGAGCAGGATATCTACGCCGAGCCACGCCTGCTGCGCTCCATCGGCAACGTGCCCGCCGAGATGATCGAGGCCCTCGCGGCCTGACGCGGCAACAGCCTTAAGCTCCAGACCTTCAGCATCAGGACAGATCGGAGAGGCGCGTGCACATCGCCGCCATCAGCTTCAGCTCGCCCGCGCCGTTGCCGCTGCTTGCCCGTGCCGTGCGCGCAGGCTTCCCGAGACCAGCCGACGACTTCGTCGAGGATGAGATTGCCCTCCAGCGCCTGCTCGTCACTAACCGCGCCGCGACCTTTCTGGTCGGCTCGCCGGCGACAGCATGGTCGGCAAGGGCCTTTTCGACGGCGACCTCGCCATCGTCGACCGCTCGCGTTAGCACGCCGGCCTGGAGCATCAACGATGGGCGACTTTCTGATTTACGGCGCCACCGGCTACACGGGCCGGCTCATTGCCGAGCACGCCGTCGAACGCGGTCTTAATCCCGTGCTTGCCGGCCGCCGTGTGGACGCGGTCCGACCGTTGGCCGAGCGCTTGCACCTTTGCCACCGCGTTTTCGGGCTCGAGAGCCGCAAAGCCCTGGTGGAAGGGCTGAACGGGATGACTGCCGTTCTGCACGCAGCCGGGCCGTTCTCAGCCACCTCGGCGCCTATGGCGGAGGCATGCATCGCGGCGGGCGTACACTACTGCGACATAACTGGCGAAATCGATGTCTTCGAAGACCTCGCCGCTCGTGACGCGCGCGCTAAGGCCGTTGGCGTCATGCTGATGCCCGGCGTCGGCTTCGATGTCGTGCCCAGCGATTGCCTCGCCGCGCACGTCGTCGCGAGGCTGCCGAACGCTGCCCGGCTCCGGCTCTCCATAGGCGGGCTCACAAAAGCCAGCCGAGGCACGGCGAAGACGATGGTCGAAGCAATCGCACAGGGCACACGCGTGCGTTCGAACGGCCGCATCGTGCTGACGAAAGGCACGCCCACGGGCAAGGTAGACTTCGGTGCCGGCCTTCG
The DNA here is from genome assembly GCA_965198715.1 of Beijerinckiaceae bacterium. Taxonomy (GTDB): domain Bacteria; phylum Pseudomonadota; class Alphaproteobacteria; order Rhizobiales; family Beijerinckiaceae; genus RH-AL1. Next base: position 629,520 of record CBDAPV010000001.1, on the reverse strand, counting down.
TCCGACCGTGGGCGTTAGCTGGGGCGACGTATCCACGGCCTGGCACTCCACGGGCATCCCGAATATCGAGGTGTTCTTCGAGGCGGACCGCAATATGCGAAGCGCCGCGGCTATGCCGGCCTTCTTCAAGAGCGCGCTCGGCACCAGCATGGCGCAGCGTTTCCTGAAGGCGCAGATCGACAAGCGACTGCCACCAGGGCCAACGGCTGAGTATCGAGCGCGAGGACGTGCCGTCGTTGTCGCTCAAGCATGGAACGCCATCGGCACAATGGTCGAGAGCACGCTTGTCACGCCTGAGCCTTACGCTTTGACCGCTAAGACCGCTGTCGAGATCGTGCGGCGCATCGCCGACGGTGAGGTGACCGTCGGCTTTCAGACGCCCTCGGCGATCTTTGGCGCCGACTTCATCACGAGCTTCGACGGCGTACGTCGGACGGATCGCTGATCTGCGATCACTCGACGAGCTTGAACGTCCGCTCGTCGAACGGTGATGCGAGTAGCGGCTGAAGCTTGGCTCGCGCCGATCTCGCGTGGTCGCTTGCGACATGCCGATCGAAGGCAATCTCGCCGGACCAGACTTCGAGGATGGCGAATGATTGCCCTTGTCGGTCCGCTGCAGAAAGCTGCCAGGACATAAACCCGGCGTCCTGACGACTGAGCCGACCCTCTTCTCGCAGGACCGCCTCGCCTTCCGCTGCGCGATCTGGGAGCACATCGACGTTGATGATCAGATGCACAGGCTCGTCCGCTAGGGATGCTTCCATATTGAATACGAAGCTCTTGGTCGCAAACAGGAGCCGCTGCACGAAGTGGGCGTGGAGGCTGGCGAAGAGAGAGTCGTAGGAACTCTGTCCTAGGAAGACGGATTTCGGCTCGGCGCAGGTCCCGTGTAAATGGAAGATCGGACGATCCGCATCCTCGGCGCGTAGCCAAGACCCGATGCAAAAAGTCACTTAATTTCGGAGTCATCTATCTGCACAGCTCGAAGGAGCTATTATGTTTCCTCAAATCAATCTTTTTTGAGATTATAATGGAAGCCTGCTTGTTTCTAGTTGCCATAAGACGCCACAGTTAAAATAAAGGAACAGCCTATGCCAACCGTATCGCTAACAGAAGTTGAGAGACAGCTAGCGGATATGACATCTGCAGCAAATATGTATCTTATGATAATTCCGAAAAACGTCTTTTTCCGGCATCCAATCGACGAAATTAAGCTAGAAAAATTATCGTGCATTTACAAGTTACTTAGTAGTGACAGTGATGGATCTCGCGATGTTACTGAGGTGGTGCGGTCCTGCTTTCTAACCTCTGCGCCAGATGATAATTCTATCGTAGATTTGAGAATAGGTATAGTTTACAAGCGCTTAGACATGACTATCGGTGGATTATACTTCAACGACTGGCAGGGGCAATTTGATGTGACAGGTACCATCAGCAAATGTAGGCTTCTATATAATGCGAAAACACCTGACCTACTTCGCAAGATTGCTCGAACAGAATATTTTAGTCTTGTGGAAGGCAATGGAAGACTTTGCGCTTAAGTTTAATGCTCGCTTTGTTTAGAAGACAGAGAAATGGCTTTTATCTAACGACTTCAATATCACTTATACAATCGATGCAGACAAAGACACTCTTAAGGAGAGCCTGCGACGTACTCGGACCAGTGAAGCGCCCGGTAGACCATCGCCGCGCTCGCGTAGTCGTCGGCGAGTGGCTCCGCTAACAAGGCGGCTCGCCCACAAGCCAGTGCGGCAGAGTCAACGCTGCCCTGGTTGAGAAATGCTTCGAGGAAAACGCTCGCCGCCAGGATGACGAGGACGGACTATAGTCTCGCCTTTCGGAAGCGTATAACGTCGTGAATGGCGCTTGGTACGCCCTGACCACGGCCAAGGCGCGAGGACGCCTGTTCTCCAGTCCCGTGGACGACGCCACGAAGGCAGAGATCGAGAAGGACAACCCGGGGCGCCCGCATCCTCAGCATACCATAGTCACGTGGCGACGAACCAAAGCGGAGCGGCCCGGCGCAGGCCGCTCTATCCCCCATGATGGCCGCTGACGACGAGTCCCACAAAGACGCCTGCGAAAACTGCCGATGCAATGATCGCGATGAAGAGCCTCGGCTCAATCGGCTTCGGCTTGGGTTGGATGCTTCTGCGCTGCTTCTTCATGAAACTCGGCTCCGTGCGCAGCGTCACACTTCGATCGGCTCATCCCGTAGGATGGGATGACACGCAGGGGCCTGGCGGCGCAAGCCCCCTACCTCTTGATGCCGCCGTCGACCAAGGCGGACCGTTTACGCTGCGCTGATGGCCGGTTCAAATACATGTCCCAGGCGAGAAGAGCCGGGATCGGGATCATTATGGCGAAGAAGATCCAGTCGAACATGTGCATGGGTCGGCCTTCCTCTTGAGAGCGTGCCGCGGCACAAGATGACGATCTCTGCGGTCAGATAGGGCGCGACGGCCGGACGCATAAAGTTTCACTCTGCTCAGGTCTCGGGAAACGCAATTTCACGCCTTGGTCGCAGAACCTCAGCCGCGGGAAAGAGCCCGGTAGGGTCGGCGTCCGAAAGGATCAAGGCTGCCCGCTCGGCGACGGCGGCTCGCGCGTCGCGCCATTCCGGCCGCGCGCCGGTCATGGCAATCGCCCGATCCCACAATGCAACAGCCAGCCCCCATTGCTGGGCTACGGCATAGACGCGGGCCGACACTGCGACCATGATGACATCGTTGCCGTGGTTTGGCAGGGCGCATTCAATGATCGCGAGCGCGCGATCGACTTTGCCGCACTTTTCCATGCTCTCGGCGAGACGGTAATGTCCCAGCGCGAATTGCGGAAAGAAATCCACCACGTTCTGCCACCGGTCGACGGCTTCGATGGAACTGCCACGAAGTTCAGCACACAAAGCATAGTGTGTGAAGATTTCGGCCTGCCAAGGGAAGAGGATCATCCCGGCACGCAGGAGGCTGTCGGCCTCGTCGAACAGCGTGGCGGCGAACATGCTGTTTGCCGCGGCCAGGAAACCGTTCGCGGTCATCTCGTCCAGAGAGGGCGGTGTGGACGGCTCTGGAGGCTGAACGCGGCTCGCGGCCCGCACCAGGGCTCTTGCCGCCCAACTCCTGACCGGCTGCGAAAGAGGTGGCTTCATCCCTCCCGGGCCAAGTTCCTCGGTCAATGCGGCTTCGGTCGGCAGAAGGCTCTCGTCGGGAATGCCACCTTCCTCGAACTGCCAGCCTCCGAAGGCGAATTCCGATCCTTTTGTCGCTTCGACGTAGAGCGAAATGTGCAGAAGCTCTTTCGGCTCGACTGCTCTCACAATGATCCAGATCTGCTGCCAGGTCTCGCACAGCGAAAGGTCAGCTCGCCTAGAATTGACGAGAACCACGTCATCCGCGGTCAAAATCATGTTGCGACCCTCGAAAGAGGCGGCGAGGCGCACCCAAACAGAGAACACGCAATGGGTCTTGCCGGGGATCTTGGCCGTCACGCGAACCTGGCCAACCGCCACGCTGAAGGCGGTCGCGTGAAGGACGCGGCAGCGGCCGCGTGTCGGGCCTGATTGAAGCGCGCCGCCCGGCGCGTGCGACCAAGCGAACTGGGCGGCGATTGGATTGGGCCCAGATGGCGACGAGCCGCTTAGCCCACGGACGATCGCGATTGCATTTCGACAGACCAGCGCCCAGCCGGGCAGATCCAGACGTGGTCCATTATCGAAAGTCCCGTGATGCGCCACATAGCCCCTGAGCAATCCTGGAGCTAGAACGTCGACCCGGCCACGCTCTTGCGGCGACCTCGCTATGACCACCCACAATAGCACGCAGTCGGATCGGACACGCAGCGCCGCGTGCAGCTTCAAAATTGCGGCCTCGTCCTCGCATCCGCAGTGCACGTAAACTCGGGCAGCGTCACTCCAGTCGGACAGGAACCGCCGCTTAAGATAACCGGCCTTCTTGGTTTCTCGCGTAAGGATCGTGGCCTTGTCGTGGCGCTCGACAAACGCGTGCGTATGAGAGCGGAAATCGCCGTAACCGCGACTGAACACCAAGTACTCCCGGTCGGCTTCCTGAACCTCGATTCCGATGTCTTCGGGCGAGAGGAAGTCGTCGAGCCCGCTCTCCAGAAGGTGGACGAGGTTGGCGACAGCCGAGCCGGTGAAGCGCAGGAGATCGAGCGGCTCGGCGCCGCAACATCGCTGGACCACACCGAACTCGCAGCCGGCGCCGATCGACTCGAACTGCATCATCAGGTCGGTCACCGAACGTTGCGACGCCGGGCCTGGCTCAACGGCTTCGATGTTGCGGCGGCTTCGGCGGAACGACACGATCATGACAGCCTTTGCGAACGACGACAGCCCAGATTACCCCCACCGCCTCCGGAGGCAATGCTGTTGGCGTGATCGTAGGCTCGCGCTTTCCCTTGGATCAGGTTGCGGGTAGGACCTCGATATCCAAACGAAAGCCCACGGGACCCAACGAGACCCTGACGGATGTCGTTGTCGACGGTCGCCTCCGGCCTGCCGTGGTACGAGAGAGATCCGGTCGCCGCGCCATAGGTCGTCGCGGACGTCCGGCGGATCCAGGCCGGCGCGACGATGTCCGCCGCTCATGTCCGTCCACGTTGGTCGTCCGCCGCGCAAAAAAGCGTTCTAACATAATATAGTGTTCGTACTTTACTTTGGTGTCACTGGCAAACGAGCGTCCGCGAGTGTCTGCTCCCGCCTGCCTCCCGCGCGGGTTGATTTTGGGTCCGCGCGCAGGTTGATTTGACACCCCAAAGGGGGTTTTCCCCTCTGCGGGGAAAGTCACATCAACTCAAATCAACCTTCAGCCGGCTGTTTGCGGGCCGCTTTTACCTTTTAACAAAAAGCAATTTCGATCTGCCCGTGTAAATACCTCGCTTCAATCGACTTCAAACGCCCAATTGACCCGGTCGCTTGCATCGCTCGTTGAAACGAGCGTGTCTTAGCGGGCGAAAGCGAAGATCCGTGAAATATCTCGAAACGCAAATTGGGAGCGTTCAATTGGCCGGAGCAGCGATTGCCTACATCCGCGTGTCGACGGCTCGGCAGGGGCGCTCCGGGCTAGGTTTGGAGGCGCAGCGTCGTGCCGTCGCCGAGTTCTGCGAGCGCGAGGGTCTCGCCATCATGGACGAGTTCGTCGAGGTCGAGACCGGCAAGGGCACCGATGCCTTGGAGCGTCGACCGCAAGTCGCGGCAGCCCTGGCAGCTGCAAAGCGAGCCCGCTGCTCCATCGTCGTCGCCAAGCTCGATCGGCTGTCGCGCGACGTCGCCTTCATCGCCGGGCTGATGGCCTCGAGGGTGCCGTTCATCGCCGCGAAGCTGGGCTGCGACGCGGACCCGTTCATGCTGCACCTCTACGCCGCCTTGGCGGAGAAGGAGCGCCGGATGATCTCGGCTAGAGCGAAGGATGCGCTGCGGGCGGCGAAGGCGCGAGGCGTGAAGCTCGGGCGGCATGGCGCCGAGTACCTCTCGGTCCTGAACAAGGCAAACGCGCAGGAGCGGGCGAGGAGCCTGGCACCGCTGCTCGCCGACTTTAAGGTGCGCGGGCTGTCATCGCGAGCCATCGCGCTCGAGCTGACCACCCTGGGCATCGCGACACCGGCAGGTGGCATCCGCAGACGGTTATGCGCGCTCTGAGCCGCGCCGACCTTCTATCGGGCTGAGGCCGCGTAACAAGCCGCGAGAGGCGGATCCATCCGTGAAGAGGGTTGCAATCAAAGTCGTCATTGCCTTTGCGTTCGGCCTCGGGTTTTCTTTGCTGATCGAGGTGGGCATACCGCTTGTTCTGGAGGCGACTGGCGCCAAGCGGTTAATGCCGCCGCAGCCTCCCCCGGACCCTCCATCGTTTCCGCATTTTAACCCGCCGAAGGTGCCGGCGTTCTTGCCCCACTAGAGTCGTCTCTACTGGCTCACCGCAACACTACCGGACGGGTCGGAACAGACCTTCCTGATGGCGTCCTCGCTGACTTTACCCAGCGTTAACCTCGTCGCCAAGCTCGATCGGCTGTCCCGCGACGTCGCCTTCATCGCCGGGCTGATGGCCTCCAGGGTGCCCTTCATCGCCGCGGAGCTGGGCTGCGATGCCCACCCTTTCATGCTGCACCTCTACGCCGCCCTCGCGGAGAAGGAGCGCCGGATGATCTCGGCTCGTACCAAGGATGCGCTGCAGGCCGCAAAGGCGCGAGGCGTGAAGCTGGGGCGATACGGGGCCGAGCACCTGTCGGTCCTGAACAAGTCGAAGGCGCTGGAGCGGGCGAGGGGACTAGCGCCGCTGCTCGCCGACATGAAGGTGCGCGGCATGTCCTGCCGAGCGATCGCGGCCGAACTGACGACGCTGGGCGTCGCGACACCATCGGGCGGACGGTGGCATCCGCAAACGGTCATGCGCGCCTTGAGCCGCGCGGCCCTCTGATCGCGTGCGCCATGGTCTGGAGGCGAGAGAGAAGTAGCGATGTACTTGGCGATGGGCACGCAAGTGCTTGCATCGCGCCTCGTGAAGAGCGTGTGTGATGCGGCGGCTCGATCCTCGAGACCGCGAGCAGGCAGGTTCCAGCCGCGGGCGCGCGACTGCGAACCTTCCGCCAGTGACCCGCCGCCTGGCGGCAAGTTGCTGGAGATCCACGATGAAGATCACCGACACGCAGACCGCTGTTCTCACCGCGGCTGCAGCACGCCCTGACGGCGCTATCCTGCCGCTGCCGGCGCATATCCGCGGCGGCGCCATCGGCAAGGTCTGCGACGCACTGGTGGCCAAGGGCCTCGCCATCAACGTCAGCCTGCCAAGCAAACAGACCCTCGTCATCGGCGACGATGGTCGCCTGGCACTTGGCCCCGCCATCACGCCGCCAGCCTCAGCGGAGACCAAGCCGAAGCAGGGCCGCGCCGGGACGAAGCAGGCGCAGCTCGTCGCGATGCTCGAGGCTCCGGATGGTGCTAGCACCGCCGAGATCGTCGCTGCCTTCGGCTGGCAGCCCCACACGGTCCGCGGAGCCATCGCCGGCGCGCTCAGGAAAAGGCTCGGCCTGCACATCGGGTCCGAGGCGATCGAGGGTCGCGGACGCGTCTACCGCATCGTGCCGAAATGAGCGACTTCGCGTAGATGTCGTCGAACGAGAAGCCGATCGCCCGCTCGATCCTGCCCTAAAGCTCCGTCGAAGTCGCTGCGCGAGCGAGGGCACCGCGTGACGGCCTCGGTAGTCCGGTCGGCAAAGCCCATGATGTTACTTTGAAGGCCGAGGTCTCAGAGCCCATCCGAGAACTTATGATTCACGATGGGTAGGTTACGGCGCTGCGTCTGAGCATGATGCGGATCATGGCGAGCTTCACGAATGCGACAGCGATGCGAGTGTGGCGTTCGTAGTCCCGAGAGAGACGCCGGTTTCGGCTGATCCAAGCCAGAGTGCGTTCTACGATCCAGCGCTTGGGCAGCACGACGAAGCCTCGAACATCGCTGCGCTTCACGATCTGGAGCGTCCAGTCACCGGTGCGGGCGACGAGAGCACTCATCTTCGGCCCGGCGTAGCCACCGTCGGCAATGATACGCTCGATGAAAGGGAAACGCCGCCGAGCCTGCCGCAGCAGTGTTTCGGCGCCGTCACGGTCTTGGATATCGGCGGCATGGACGTCGACGTTCAGCAGCAAGCCTTGCGTATCGACGAGGACGTGGCGCTTGCGGCCGAGGACTTTCTTCCCGGCATCGTATCCCGATGGGTCGATCGAGCGCCCCCTTTTACGGCGCCCCTGGCGCTCTGTGCGTCGAGGATCGCTGTCGTCGGACTGGCGTCGCGCCCGGAGCGCTCGCGGCTCCCGACGTAAAGCGCGTCGTGAATGCGGGCGATGGTGCCGTCCCACTCCCAGAGATCGAGGTAGTCCCAAACGGTGCTACGCGGCGGGAGATCGGACGGCATGGCGTTCCACTGGCAACCGGTCGAGAGCACGTAGAAGATCGCGTTCAAGACCTCGCGGATATCGACCGAACGGGGTCGGCCCCCTCGCTTGGCTGGACGGATGAACGGCTCGACCAATTGCCACTCGGCATCGGTCAGATCGCTCGGATACCGAAGCCCTCGACGATCTGCGGCGCGACGGTGATCTTCTGTCCACATGCGCGGTGTCCTCCCACCGCGCCTTGAAACACAACCGACTCATCGGACTCAATAACTTTTCGGAAGGGCTCTAAGAGCCGACCTAGGAAGCTTCGATCACCTGCGGCCAGAGCCATGCGTGTCCTGATCTGCGGCGCGGCATCATCGGTGCCTCCATCGCCTACTTCCTCGCCCGGCGCGGCGTCGCTTCGACCGTCATCGAGCGCGTCGGCTTGGCTTGCGCAGCCTCCGGCAAGGGCGGCGGCTTCCTCGCCGCCGGATGGTGCGGCGGCACGCTGGTGGGACCGCTCGCCCGACGCAGGTTCGCCCTCCACGCAAAGCTAGCTAAGGAGGAAGAAGGCGATTGAGGCTGTCGGCGGCCCGACACGTAAGCTGTTTCAATCTACGATCAAAAACGGTCGCAAAAAGACGCGCTCTCTCTCTCTCTGTTCGCCCCGATGCCGACTCCTTTCGAGCTTCTTCGCATCGCCGATCTGATCAGGCTAGCCGCCGATACGGCGCAAGCTTGCAGCGAGATGGAACCAAGCGACGAGACGGAACAGGTGCAGGCTATTGCTCTGCGCATCAAATCTGCGGCCGAAGAGCTTGAGGAAATCGGCCTGCGGCTCGCCGGGCGACCTACTAGCCGAGAGCATTGATCCGGATCAGGGCGCCGAGCCTCGCGTCAGGATGTGATGCCGCCGAGATTGGCATTTCCTCCCGTCGTCCATTACGCCGAAGTCCTTGCTTGATCGGGCCCGGGCTGTAGCCAGAGGTTTGATGCCGTGTTGGCGCCGCCAAGAGCGAGCGAAACAAAAGGTTGAGTGCCGTCACCCCGCTCGCACCGAGGTGACGAAGCGTCTGGCCTCCTCGCGCAGCGTGGCCGACTGTCCCGCGAGCGCCCGCGCGGCCCCGGACAGGTCCGTGGCGGCGCGACCGGTGGTGAGCGCTCCGGCGCTCAGCACGGCGAGTTCACTCGACACGTCGGCCGTGACCTGCGCGGTCCGCTCCGTGTCCGAGGCCATCGCCTCCGTGCTGTCGCGCTGCGCCTCCACCGCGCCCGCCATGTCGACAGCGACGCGCGCCATCGCGCCGACGGTGGCCGCGATCTCACCGATGGCGACGACGCCCTTCGCCGCCGTCTCCCGGATCGCCTCGATCTGCCGGCGGATGTCCTCGGTCGCCTGCGATGTCTGGTTGGACAGAGTCTTCACTTCGGCGGCGACCACGGCGAAGCCGCGCCCGGCTTCGCCGGCGCGTGCCGCCTCGATGGTCGCGTTGAGCGCCAGCAGGTTGGTTTGGTTCGCGACCCCGTTGATGAGCTCAACCACCGTGCCGATCCGCTGCACGGACACGGCGAGATCCTCGATCGTGGCCGTGGTCCGTTCAGCCACCGCGACCGCCTCGCTCGCGGTGTCGGCTGATTGCGCCATGCGGCCGCTGATGTCGCCGACCGACTGCGAGAGCCGCGCGCTGTTGGTGGCGACGTCGCGCATGGTGGTGGAGGCGCCGCGCGTGGCGTCCGCTACGGTGTCGACGCGCTGGCTGGTTTCGGCCGCCGACCTCAGTAACTCCTCGGCCGAGCCCTGCACGCGCGTCGCCGACTCGGACACCGCAGACACGACGGTACCGACGATCGCCTCGAAGCGGTCGGCCATCGCCGTCAGCAGCGCCGCGCGCTCGACCCCCGCGCGCCCGTCGAGGTCGTGCCGCTCGGCGCGGATGCGCTCGCCCTCAGCCAGGCTCGCCCGGAATACGGCAAGCGCGCGGCTCATGTCGCCGATCTCTTCGTGCCACGCGAGCGCGGGCGTCGCCTGGGTGAAGTCGCCGGCCGCCATGCGCCGCATCGCGGCGGTCAGGTCGCCGATCGGCGCCGCGATCTGCCGGCGCAGGAGAACGCCGAGCAGGAGCACGGCGGCCAACGCCGCTAGCGGGCCGACGATGTCCGTGGCCAACACGAAGGTCGAGGCATTATCGCTAACGCGGGTGCGCAGCGCGAGCAGGCGCTTCTCCTCCGCGTCGATCGTCTCGACCGAGGCGCGGACGGCCTCGAAAAGGTCGTCGTCGTCCGAGGGCTCGAGCGTCATGTTGGCGACGTGGGTCTGCCAGCGATCCAGCAGCACGGTGAGGTTAGCGAGGCGCGGCTTCTGCGAGGCGTTGTCGGCGGTCAGCACCTTGAGCGAGGCCAGCTTGGCCTGCGGCTCCCGCCCCTGGGCAATGGCCAGCTCGCGGGCGCTCGCATCGTGGGAGCGGTGGTAGAGCTTGCCCGAGTTCTCCTGTTGCAGGACGCCGTGCAGCAGATCCTTGGTTTCGCCGAGAACGATGTAGGTATGCGTGGTCCAGGCGTTCGCGTTCATCAGCCGCTGCAGCCCGACCTGGGTGACCATCGCCTCGGCAAGGCCGATCGCCATGATGCAGCCGAAGGCCAACGTCATCTTGGTTGCGATGAGGCGATTGGAGAACCAGCGCAAGTGGGGGCCTCGGGACGAACCACGCCGGGCGCGGTGTCGGGCCTAGGTTGCACGGGAGACATTAAGCCGGAATTTACGAGCGACATGCACGCGGTGGAGCGCGGTCGCGGAACGTCGCTCGGCAGAATGACCGCAATGCAGGCAGACCTTCTCCGCCCGCACGTCTTGAGCATCGTGATACCGTCAGGCGGAAGGTAGCATCCGCAGACGGTCATGCGCGCTCTGGCGCGGGCCGACTTTCTCCGATCGAGACCACGAGGCTTGGACGAAAGGCTTTGTCTTGACCCGACAGCCAGTCCAAGCAGCCGCTCATGATCCGCCTCATCCCAAGTCTTCCATCGATTTACGTCATCGCTCGCGTGGTGTGGCCGCTGCCTTGGCCGATCGCGGCGAAAATCATGGTTGGCGTGGTCGTGCTCGCCGCGTCGCAGTATCACCAGTGGAGCCGCCTTTCCTCGGGTTCAGTCTTCGCGCCGGAGTTCCCGCGCCCGGTCGTGATCCTGTTCAACGTGGCATTCGGCGCGATCGCGCTGCTCGCCGTCATGCAGCTCGTCTTCGACATGGTGGCGCTGGCATCAATGGTGCTGCAATCGGGCGGCTGGGCGATCCCTGCCCCTGTGCGCTACGCCGAAGCTCTCGCGGCGGTTCTGTTGGCGGCGGTCGGCGTTCAGCAGGCTGTTCGCATACCGCCGGTGAAGAACGTCGAGGTCGTGATTGCAAACCTGCCGCCGAGCTTCGACGGCTACGCGATCCTCCATCTGACCGACCTCCATCTCAGCCGCCTCTTTCCTGCATCTTGGGCGCGCGCTGTGGTCGAGCGATCCAACGCGCTCGACGCGGACCTGATCGCGATATCCGGCGACCTCATCGATGGCTCGATCGAGATGCGGCGCGCAGACGTGGAGCCGCTGCGGGCGTTGCGAGCGCGAGACGGCATTTGGGTGGTGTCGGGCAACCACGAGGAAATCTTCGGCTACGAGGCCTGGATGCTGCACTACGCGGGCATGGGCATGCACGTCCTGGCCAACGCCCACGTGGTCCTGAGACGTGGCGATGGCGAGCTAATTCTGGCTGGCGTCAACGATCGATCCGCGCCCGCCGAGAGCCACCGTCATCCTGACCTTGATGCTGCTCTTGCAGGCGCACCCTCGGGCACGCCGATCGTGCTGCTCGACCATCAGCCCCGGAATGCTCCACGGGCGGCAGCACGCGGTGTCGCGCTCCAACTGTCAGGTCATACCCACGGCGGCATGATCCGAGGGCTCGATCGACTGGTCGCCCGCGGAAACGGAGGGTACGTCTCGGGCGCATACGCAGTGGGAGGGATGACGCTCTACGTCAGCAACGGGACTGCACTCTGGCCCGGGTTCGCACTTCGGCTAGGCCGTCCAAGCGAGCTGACGCTCTTCACCCTTCGTCGAGCTGGAGGAGACCAGCGACGCGCCTGATCGCAATCGAAGAGCCCATCCTGCAGCCCGATGTGGGCTATGACCTGCTCTACGACCGCCGTGACCGTTACCGAGCCTGGAACGCGCATCGCAGCCTGCAGAATGCTGCTGCTGTTACCCACTCCATCAAGACGCTGTGGCAGCCGTGGACCGGCCCGAGGTCCGCGGCGAAGACCCAGCCCCGCGCTTCGTAGGCGGCGCGGTCTTCGTGGCGCACGTAGCGGAAGCAGCGGATCGCGCCGCCACCATCGTCAGGAAGCTCTCGCCTGTCGCCTCCAGGATCGCCGTCTTGCCCGTGAAGCTCTGCCATCGGATCACCGCCACGTCGACGTAGGCTGGGTTGAGCTCGAGCGCGTGGACGCAGCGCCCCGTCATCTCGCCGGCGATGATCGTGGTGCCGGAGCCGACGAAGGGATCATAGACGGCCTGCCCGGGCGAGGAGTTGTTGGCGATCGGTCGCCGCATGCACTCCACCGGCTTCTGCGTGCCATGGCCAAGGCCGCGGTCTTCCCGCGCCGGAATGGCCCAGAGCGTCGATTGCGAGCGGTCGCCCGACCAGCCGCCGCGAGCGTTGCGGCGAACGGCATACCAGCACGGCTCATGCTGCCAATGGTAGTCGCCGCGGCTGAGGGCGAAGCGGTCCTTCGCCCAGATGATCTGCGAGCGCACCTCGAAGTCGCAGCTCTCCAGGCTGGCCTGGACCGTCGCGGCGAACTTGCCGGCGTGCCAGACGTAGGCGACGTCGCCGGGGAACAGCGCCCACGCCGCGCTCCAGTCCGCCTGGTCGTCGTTCTCGACCTTGCCGAGCTTGCCCGGGTTCATGTTGACGCCGGCACGGGCACGCCATGAAGGATCGTAGGCGACGCCATAGGGCGGGTCGGAGACCATCAGCGCTGGGGTGACACCGTTCAGCGCCCGAGCCACGTCGGCGGCGCTCGTGGCATCCCCGCAGACCAGCCTGTGCCCGCCGAGGATCCAAACGTCGCCGGGGCGGCTCACCGGATCTGCCGGAGCCTCGGGCGCATCGTCGGGGTCGGTCAGGCCGGCCGAGCCATCCATGGTCAGCGTGGCGATCTCGTCGAGCGAGAAGCCGGTAACGCCGAGGTCGAAGTCCAGCGCCTGCAGCTCGGTCAGCTCGATCCTGAGCAGCGCCTCGTCCCAACCGGCGTTCAAGGCGAGCTTGTTGTCGGCGATGACGTAGGCGCGCCGCTGCGCCTCGCTCCAGCCGGTGGCGACCATGACCGGGATCTCGGCCAGCCCGAGCTGCTTGGCCGCCATGACGCGGGCGTGGCCGGCGATGAGGCCGCTGTCCTCGTCGACCAGCACCGGCACCGTCCACCCCCACTCCCGGATCGAAGCCGCGATCTGGTCGACCTGCGCCGGCGAATGCGTGCGGCTGTTCCTGGCGTACGGCACGAGGCTGGCGGTAGGGCGCCGCTCGACGCGATCCGCAGGCCAGGCCGTCTTCTGGTGAGCGTCCATCATCGACCTTCCTCCGAAACAGCAAGCGACGAAAGCACCGGCTGAAGCGCTTCGAGCTGCGCGTCCGAGAGCCCGCTGACGTCGACCATCTGGATCGGTCCGCCGTTCGGACCCGTGACCTCGTGCACGTCCTTCTCCCGCCAGCCGGCTCGGACCTTCAACCAGAAGATCGCCGCGCTCGTCGCCGCCGCTCCGTCTCCCTTGACCGCGCGATTGAACAAGCTCTGCGCCACGAGGGAGTTTGCCTTCGTCGCCGCGACGTCGAGCGTCTCGCCGTAATGCCTGATCAGCGTGTTCAGGCAGATGCCAGCGACCTTGGCGATCTCGCTCCGAGGCACGCCGAAGCTCGCGAGAGCCTCGACCTGCTTGCGTGACGCATCCGTCGGCTGGTGAGCCCTGCCTCGGCCACGGTTGTCCGTGCGGTTACCCGGGTTCCGCCCCGGGCTGATACTGGCGTCCGACATGCCGGGCTCGATGAAGGCAATGCGCGATTGTCTCACATCGCACCATTGGCCGGTACCGTGCAGGATTACGCTGCTTTTCGCTCGATGGCCCACACGCAGCTGAGGCGTTGTATCAGCCGGTGCGCGGCAGGTTTGTGGTCCGGGTCTGCGCGGCCTCGTAGGCTTCGACATCCTCCAGGCGATAGGCGACCCTGCCTCCGATCTTCATGTAGGCAGGCCCTTCGTTAAGCCACCTCCAACGCTCCAGCGTCCGCGGGCTGATGGTCCAGCGTCGCGAGAGCTCGATCTGGTTGAGGTGCCTGGTCGGACGGGTGGCGGTCACATCGTCAGGTCGGCTTTCGGAAGAGCCGGTTTGGTCTGTTTGCAGCATGGTTTGTCATCCTTCGGTTGCTTTGGACATACCTCCGCCCTCCGCGAACTCCCCTAGGTAACCAGCAAGAGCCGCTGGGCCTCGGACGCGGTCTGGGAGGCTGCGCTCTCGCCCGTTTACTCCACGTGCCAGATGTCGGTGGCCAGCCGCTCCCGCCTCTCGTTCGAGACCAAACGGCCGAGTTGATCTCGGCTCGCCTACAGGGGGTCGTTTGCGTGGACTATCCCCCAGGCTGCAGCGCCGTCGGGGCCGTCGGAGTCCGCATGAGCGCGGCGAGATCCGGCGAGCGATCATCGGCGTTGTTCATGGGGTCACCGACGCCCCCTCGATCGTTTCATGCACCCCGTGAGGATCGGAGCTGCGGCGGGACAAGGATCGTGACAAAGACCACCGCGCGTACAGCGACGGCCGGCTGAGGTGAGGTTCGTTTTACGCGATGGCGGGAGCATCCGAGCAGGCCCAGCGCGCAGAGCCACAGCCGACGGTCACGGGAGCGCCGCTGAACGGCGCTAGGACGGGTCAGCTCGTGGAGATCAGCGTGCTGCGTGCTTGCTGAACGACGGCCGTCGCATCATCATCTTTGCAGGGTGCAGGTCTGCAAGATTGTTGAAGGGAGCGACGATGCAACATCGCCGGGTTAGTGCTCCTGTTGGATCGTCCATGCGACATCGCCATCCTCTCGCTCAGCTTGTGAAGACTGCGGAAGATCGTGCGGCCGCGAGAGACAGTCACTTCGGTGACGCGGAGAACTCGGGAAACCTGGTTTTCCGGCCGTCTTTGAGACGACGCCCTTCCCGATAGGCCGTTTCCACGAACCTCAGTACGTCGCGGTTGTCGGGCGAGAGGCCTTTGGCACCAAACCAGGCTTTGACGTATTCTCTCAAGACGCCCTGATTTTCAGGATAGTCGTTCTCGACGACGTAAGCTGCGATCGCGGCTCCAGCTCCAGCCCAGTCGTACTTCAATGGCGCTCCGCCGCCGCGCTTTACGAGCGTCTGGACCGGCGGCGGAATGCGCAGCTGATCGGCGATGCATGCGTCCAGTGAGGTCTGGAGTACGGCTAGAATCCAATCCTGGAGAACAAAAGGATCGTAATCCTTGTTGTTGATGAAGAAGGTCTCGCTCTCTCCAAGGTAGCCTTCGATCTCGAAGATCCCGTCCTTGAGAGCGAAACAAACCGTCTGCCAAAATCCTCCGTCGATCCGAAATTGATCGACCCGATCATCCTGACTTCTTTCCTCTTCGAATTGGAAAAGCAGGTCGCGACGCATTGCGACAACCTCGACCGTGTCGCTATGAAGTGCCGTGCAGAAGATCGGGAATGCGATCTCCGGTGTGCCTTCGATCTCGACGACGCGGGCAAACGCCCGTTCAATCGTGAGCCAGCGTGCCGCCATTTGCGAGTTACTTCGAGGCCGACAGCTGGCCGATGTCGGACTGATCGCGCTCCCGGCTGACCTCGAAAGCCAAGCCGTTGACCGGAAGGAACGACGTTCGACGGGCGATCTGCGCGATGTCGACCTTCGACCGGGGCTCGCGGCGAAGCTGACGCCGAGCTTCCTCGGCGACCGCGAAGATCTCTTCGCGTCGTAGCCGCCTGGGCTCGAGTGATGGGCTCAGATGTGGAGAGGTGGAGACGAGCATGAGCGACCTCAGCTCGCCGATCGGCTCTTGCAGCGCGCAGGGGCAAGCTCGTCCGAGCGCCGCGGTACCCGTGCAAAGGCGCCTGAACTCATGGCAACCGTCCCCCGAACCTGTTTCCCGTCCCCTTCTACGTTCCTTATATGTTCTAAGTTCTGGGCGGGAGTCGAGTCGTTTCCGCAATCCTGCGCTTGAAGGTCTTTGCCAGCGTGGCGCAGGGTCAGGAGCTGCTGGACAGAACTGCATGCCAAGTCGACCGGTCGGATATTTGGGGAGGCGATCTTCGTCAGAGGGCAAGCGGCATCAATGGACAGGAACGAACTTTACGATCTCGTCTGGTCGACGCCGATGATCCATGCGGCGAAGCGCTTCGGCATCTCAGACGTGGCGCTGCGGAAGACCTGCTTACGCCACGATGTTCCGACCCCGCCGCTGGGCTACTGGGCAAAGCTTGCTCACGGGAAGAAGGTGCGGCAGCCCGCCTTGCCGGCGCTGAAGCCAAATGTCCGCGACCACATCCACCTTCTCGCCCGTCCTCAAGTCGAAGTGCCGCCGACGATCGTGAAGGCCGCCGAAGAGGCGCACGCGCGGGAGGCCGCAGCAACAGCAAAGATCGTCGTCTCTTCCGAACGTCCCAATCGCCTTCACCCGGTAGCGCTGGCGCTGGAACGCTCGCTCAAAAAATCTGCACCCGACAGCGAGGGATTTCTGCAGGCGTCCGGGTCAGGATTGCCCAACGTCAAAGTGGGTCGGGCATTGATCCTGCGAACCACAATCCTCGTCGATGCTCTTTTGAAGGGGCTTCTCTCGAGAGGATATCGCGTTGTCGAAGGCGAAAGGAGTGCGCACCTCCTCGTCGAGGAGGAAACGTTCATCCTTTCGGTTTCGGAGGCCCGCGATCGTCAAGCGCACGTTCCTGACAAGGCCGATCTGAAAGCGCAGGTAGAACTCGAGGATCGGCGTCGTCGCTATCCGACATTGTATGCCGGAGACACGAAGGCCTATCGAGCTTGGGATTACTTCCCATCCGGGCGACTGACGTTCGACCTGAAGGCTCCGCATCCTAATCGCTGGCAGGACCATCTCGCGGGCCGCTGGTACGACCGATCGACGAAGACGGCCGAATCGTACCTGAACGACGCGATTGCAAGGACCGTCATCGCAGCCGCAGAGATCAAACACGAAAGAGCCGCTACCGCTGAGCGTGCGCGCGTTGCGCAAGAGGAGGCGACACGACGCCAGCGTAAAGCAGCCCGCCGCGAGCGGGCGACCAAGCGTGCGAAGTTCTTGATCGATCTTGCCGATGCCTTCGCCGCGCATGGGCGGACCGCTGCCCTCCTCCGCCATTTCGAGACCCAGACGTTGTCGGGAGCAGAGCTGGACCAAGCAACGGAAAGACTCGTTCGCGAGCTTCGGACCCAAGTCGAAAGCGAAGACAGTCGGTTCAGTCTTGAGGCTCTGCAAGCCGCGGCAAGTACTCTGTACGGCGACGACGATTAGGGACGCTCAAGGAGAGACAGCGCCGAATTCGCTACGATTCACCCCGCTGCTTTCTTTCCCGAAGCGCAGGCTCAAGCCTCAGATTCCGCTATTCTTTCGGCTCGGGCGCCCCCATCAACTTCGGATGGTCGCAAGTACGCGTTGTTTGCCTCCCGACGAACGCCTCTCCGCCCTCTGCGAGATCCTCGCAGCAGGCCTGGTCCGGCTGAAGCTCCGCCAGTCAACTCGTTTATCTTCGCCGCGCGGAGACAGTTGCCTCGACTTGCCGCTGCAGCAGAGCGGTGGTGCCGAACCGAGGTGCACGGGTGAGGCAGGGGCATGAGCGACATGGTGCTGGCGCAGCTGGCGGCGCTGAAAACGACATCGACGGCCGAACTGAAGGCGTTGTGGCGCAAGCTGAATGACACCGAGCCGCCTCCCTACAACAGGCGCTTCCTGGAAAGCAGGTTGGCCTATCGCATCCAGGAGCTAGCGTTCGGCGGCCTGAAGCCGGGCATTGCCAGGAAGCTCGAGGCGCTGGGCGAGCAGATCGATGGCCGGCGCTCGGGCAAGCGCAAGCCGCGCACCGACGCCAAGCCGATCGCCGGCACCCGGCTCTTGCGAGAGTGGAAAGGTACCATGCAAACTGTCACGGTGCTGGCTGATGGGTATGAGTGGCAGGGTCGGCCTTACCAGTCGCTGTCCGCGGTGGCTCGAGCTATCACCGGCACACGGTGGAATGGCCTGGTTTTTTTCGGCCTAAAGAACCAGCAGCGAGCCGCCGCATGAAGGCGCGTCAGGAGGCTCCCTTGGCGGCGCCAGCGGCCCGTAAGCTGCGCTGCGCCGTCTACACCCGCAAGTCCAGCGAGGAGGGCCTGGAGCAGGCCTTCAACAGCCTGGATGCCCAGCGTGAGGCCTGCGAGGCCTACGTCCTCAGCCAGCGCGCGGAAGGCTGGCTCCTGGTGCCCGACCGCTACGACGATGGCGGCATCTCCGGTGGCACGCTGGAGCGCCCTGCCCTGCGGCGCCTGCTCGCCGACATCGAGGCCGGCCGCATCGATGTCGTGGTGGTCTACAAGATCGATCGCCTCAGCCGCGCCCTGATGGACTTTGCCAGGCTCGTCGAGGTGTTCGACCGGCATCAGGTCACCTTCGTCTCGGTGACCCAGGCCTTCAACACCACGACCTCCATGGGACGGCTTACGTTGAACGTGTTGCTCTCCTTCGCGCAGTTCGAGCGCGAGGTGATCGGCGAGCGCATCCGAGACAAGTTCGCCGCCTCGCGCCGCAAGGGCATGTGGATGGGCGGCACCGTGCCGTTCGGCTACGTCGTGCGCGACCGCAAGCTGGTGATCCAGGAACAGCAGGCAGCGACGGTGCGCATGATCTTCGAGCGCTTTGCCGAGGTCGGCTCGGCCACGACGCTGGCTGCGGCATTGGCCAGGGAAGGCGTGCAGACGCCGCGCGGCAAGCCCTTCGACAAGGGCTTCCTCTACAAGCTGCTCACCAACCGGGTCTACGTCGGCGAGGCGGTGCATAAAGGCACGGCGTACCCGGGCGAGCACGAGGCGATCGTCACGCGGGCGCTGTGGGACAAGGTGCACGCCATTCTGGGCGAGAGCCCGCGCAAGCGCGCCGCCGACACGCGGACCTCGACGCCGGCCTTGCTGAAGGGGCTGATCTTCGGCCCGACCGGCTGCGCCATGTCGCCGACGCACACCCGCAAGGGCGGTCGGCTCTACCGCTACTACGTCAGCCAAGCCGTGCTGAAGCAGGGACGGGATGCCTGCCCTGTCGGTCGGCTACCGGCGGCGGAGATCGAAGCCGCGGTGATCGACCAAGTGCGCGGCCTGCTGCGCGCGCCGGAGATCGTGGTCGGTACCTGGCGGGCGTCGAGGCGGAAGGTGGACGGCTTGAGCGAGGATCAGGTGCGGCACGCCCTGCAGGACCTCGACCCGCTTTGGGACGAGCTGTTCCCGGCCGAGCAGGCGCGCATCGTCCAGCTGCTGGTCGAGCGCATCGACGTTGGCACAGACGGCTTCGACCTCCGCCTGCGGGTCGACGGGCTGGCGCACCTAGCGCGGGATCTCTCCGGCGGCGCCACTGAAACACGGAAGGCAGCATGAGCGAGGCGGCGCAGACCCTCACCGTGCGAGTGCCGTTCACCATCCGCAAGCGCGGAGGCCGCAAGCTTGCCATTGCAGCCGACGGCAGCACCTTGGCTCCGCCGAGGCCACGGATCGACAGCACGCTCGTCAAGGCGCTTGCGCGTGCCCACAGGTGGAACAGGCTGCTGGAGAGCGGCCGCTACGGCACTGCCGCGGAGCTCGCCGCAGCCGAGAAGATCAACCCGTCCTACGTCAGCCGGGTGCTGCGGCTGACCTTGCTGGCGCCGGACATCGTCGAAGCGATCGTGGAAGGGCGGCAGGCCGATGGCATCGAGGCGGCCGTGCTGCTGAGGCCGTTCTCGGCCGAGTGGGAGCAGCAGCGGCGGGCGCTTCCGTAATGCGCCAGAAGCGGGACTTGAGTGCTTGCCGGAAAGCGGACATCGGAAGTCGTGCAAACGAGGGCTTTCAGGATTATGGTTGTAGCGCCCGATTAATCGCCGGTGTCGGCATTCACGTGTCGCGGAACCCGGTTGCAAAATCTGTGTCCGCGGACGAGAAGAGAAGATGAGTTTCGCGACTGTGGAGTTCCGTGCTGATCGGCTACGCTAGGGTCTCGACGGCCGAGCAGAATCTGGAGTTGCAGATCGACGCCCTAAGAGGCGCCAGGTGCGAGAAGATTTTCACGGACAAAGCGAGAGGGCGCTTCCCCGTCGGGAGGACTTGGCCGCCGCGCTGTCCCACCTTCGACAGGGAGACGAGCTGGCTGTTTGGAAGCTTGACCGGCTCGGGAGAACCGTGCGTCAATCGTATAATTCGTTGAGCAGCTTCAAAGCCAAGGCATTGGTTTCAGGAGCCTGACCGATCGGAT
Source organism: Beijerinckiaceae bacterium (assembly GCA_965198715.1). Classification (GTDB taxonomy): domain Bacteria; phylum Pseudomonadota; class Alphaproteobacteria; order Rhizobiales; family Beijerinckiaceae; genus RH-AL1. The sequence continues at coordinate 609,086 of CBDAPV010000001.1, read as the reverse complement.
TGAGACGAGCACGCCGGCTGGTCGCTTCTTCTTTCATGTTATGGCAGCACTAGCGGAAATGGAGCGCGACCTAATCCGTGAGCGGACGAACGCCGGGCTGGCTGCGGCTCGGGCGCGAGGCCGGCGGGGTGGCCGCAAACCTAAGCTGAGCCACACCCAGCTCTCACACGCTCAGCGGCTGTTAGAGGACCCGCACACGACGGCGGCGGCTGTGGCAATCTCGCTTGGGGTGTCACGGTCGACGTTGTACCGGGCCTTGGAGGTGAAGGTGGTTGGGCCGGTCGCGTCCGGCTCCGGATGCGTTGGTCGGAAAGCGCAGCGCGCGCTGAGGTCGGTCCCGAGCGTGCCAGCATGAGCATCCACTTCCCCATTTTCCAGCGCCTGGATGTGGACGGCTACCGGCTCTACCCCGGTTTGCCGAACTCGCCCGGTCTTCACCTCGATTTTACGCCCGGCCCGTGGATCGTGTTGGGAGTCAATGGGCTCGGAAAGAGCACGCTTCTTCTAGTCTTAAAATACGTCCTGACCGGACCCGCCCGCATCCGTGGCGCCGGATTTACCGGTGAACGTTCCGATGTTTTGCCTGTTGACCAAAGGTTCTTTGCGGTCCGGGTCGGAGACGGAGCCAAGGCCGCAGTCGCCACGGCCGAGATCAGGTTCGGTGCTTCTGTCCTGAAAGTGCGGAGGAGACTGAGCGATCTCGGACTGGTTGAGGCCTCTGTCAGGGGTCGTCAAAGCGAGGCGGCGGCTACAACCGAGGACGAATATCGAACCTTACTCGCGAAGCTCATGGGCCTGGCTCGTTTCGAGGACGCCCTGCGTGTTCTGGATCGCGTGACCTTCTTTCTCGAGGCGCGGGAACCGTTGATATGGGATCTGTCCGCCCAGTTCGAGTTGTTTCGAGCCATCCTGACCCCTTCAAGCTCGGAAGAGCTTAGGCGTTTAGAGGGTGAGATCGTGTCCGCGGACAGCTCGGCGCGAAACCTTAATGCCGTGCTCTACAAGCTTGTAAACCGACGAGACACTCAGCAGGTCAAGCAAGAGACAGCCGCTGAGACTCGTGCTCGGCTGGCGAAAGCAACGGCTGAACTGGAGGAGGCCGAAGCCCAAGAGATCAAGCTTCAAAACGGGCTTGAGGCGGCCGAAGAGCGCCGGTCTGATGCACGGATCAGCGTTAAGAGGGCTGATCGAGGGGCAGACGATGCAGCTCAGAAGTACGAAGAAATCAAATTTGAGGTTCTACGCCACGCCTTCGCTGGCGTGACACCGAACGAACAATATGTATTTCTGAAAATCATTTCCGAGCGAGTCTGCCTGGCGTGCGGCAACAACGCCGAGATGGCTGCCGAAGAGCTGGAACGTCGGCGAGCTGAGAACCGCTGTCTTGTTTGTGGATCCGAGCGCCACGCTGACGAGAACGTCGTCTCGACGGCAACTGCCGTGCAGTCAAAAGCCGCCGAGGCTTTCGCGGCTCTTCAAGCGGCGCGTGATGAACTTCGCACCGCGGGAGAGAAATATCGGAACTCTGAGGATGAGTACCGCTCGGTTGATACTGACCTTGAGGCGGTGCGGCGCCGCGTGGATCTATTGAGACGTGAGGCGAGACGTTGGCGAAGTAAACTGCCAGCCCAAGATCAGGCAGCGCTTGCGCGTGATGAGGGTCGCATCGAAGGCTTACGCCGCGAAGTGCTCAATTTCCGCAAGGAACGCGATGAAGCAGAGGACAAGATCGAGGTTCTGCTTACCGAACTGAAAGCGGCCACGGAGGGGATCCGAGAACGCCTTGAGGCGCAGTTTCAAAGACACGCCCAAGCATTTTTCGCGGAAAAAGTGCGCCTGGTTTACGCGCCAAGAAAGGACCGCATTGGACAGGGTGGACGCGTGTTCGAGTTCCCTGCGTTCGAAATTGAGCTGACTAGTAGCGCTACAGACGGCGACTTCGTTAGGCGGTCGCCGAGCCAGGTCTCGCTCTCCCAGCGAGAGTACCTCGACATCATCTTCCGCATGAGTCTCGTCGAGACGTTAGGAGGTGCTAGCGGATCTTTTGTAGTCGACGGCCCCGAGGGTTCAGTCGATGCCGTCTTCGCCGAGAAGGCCGGTAATCTATTTGCCGAGCTTGCAAGGCGGACAAACGGCATGACTGTTATTCTGGCCTGTAACATCGTCGAGGGAGCGTTCATTCCGAATACGCTTCGAGCGTACAAGAGCGCTGATACCCGCTTGGGCCGGTTGGTGAACTTGGTTGACTTGGCCGCGCCCACAGCAGCGCTCGTGACTTTGCGGAAAGAGTATAAAGATGCTGTAACCAAGATACTTGCCCAGGAAGCGCGATGACCGCGGAACTGGCGCCCCAGCCGCTTCCGATCCTGATCCGGAGCAGGCTGCTACAGATGCTGGCCGCATTGGAGCGCGTCGGTGGCACGCCGATCGATACCCGCTCGCTCCATGCGTTTGCCTTCTTTGCCAACGTTCTAAGCCCACTATGGGATCTCCACCCGTTGGAGGGGTCGGTTCTAAAAGACAGCGGCGCACCTTACTTCCCGGCTCTGCAGCGTGAGCTCGATTGTCTGGTCGGAGAGGGGTTCGTCACAGTCGTCACGCTGGTAAGGGGGGATGCGGAGGGTCTGCTGGCGACATTTCGGCTCAACCACGATTGTGCCGGTCCTGTGTTGGATGTTCTGGGCTCTCTGCCCGACGAGGCTCGCGCCGACAACTTCTTGACGGAGCTCGCAGATGCCTTCGTTGAGATTCGACCCGACCGGCGAGACGATGCAGCCGTGGCTGACGCCGCTTACTCCGATCCTGCGGTCGCGGAAGGACGGATCGTTGATTTTGCCGAGTGGGTGTCGCCCACAAGGGGAAATGCTGCCTGGAACACGGCACAGCAGTTTCAACGCTACGTTCCAGCCGGCGTGACGCTGAACCGGGCCGAGAAGCTTGTTATGTACATGCGCTTGATGAAGCGGAGAGCGCATGGCTGATCCGCCCAGCCTCGGTGGAGTCTCGCCCGAGGAGATAGAGCGTATCGCACAAATTATAGGTGCTCCGACGGTTGCCGGAGCGTCTCTGACAACGCGCTTTTTTCGCCGTGTGTCTGCTTTAGTAGCCACTCGCGCTGGTCGGGGAGAGAGCGGTCAGTTCACCGTGTTTTTGCAAAGTGAGGCGTTGTTCGACGACGCGAAGCGCTGTTCGCACAGTGAGGCTCCGCTTCTCGCAAACGGTGCCGATCCGGTCGTGAATCGAGTTTGGCTGTCAACCGCCAGCCTTTCGACATCGTTTGAGCTGCTGCTCCAGTGGTCTGACGCTGCGTCACTTTTCCAGGCGGTCAAGGACGCAAGTCTCGGGGAGATCCCTGCTGTTGTTGTGGACTGGAGAACAGGAGTACCTCTCGGCAGGCTTTATCGGTCTGGCTTGTCCAATCACGAGGACGCGGAAGCGGTCTACTTCGATGACTTGCCTGTCACGAGGACGCAGATGAAAGAGGTTCTCGACAACTTCTATGAACGCTCATTGAGAACGCCGGCCCTCGTGGTGGAAGGACATGCAAATCGGGTCTGGAAAGAGTCGGCTCAAGGTGTTCCAGCTCATCGTCCTGAAGAGGTCATACAAGGCCGTTTGCTAGACGCTCTAAGAGCGGCACTTGCAAGACACGATCTGCGCGCTGAGCCCGTCACGAATGATGGTCGCGCCGATATTGTGATCTCGATGAAGACTATATCGCCTGGCGGACTTCCCGCCGTTGTGAACGAGTGGGTGCTCGAGTTAAAAGCGCTGACTGACCGCACAAACACAGGAAATCCAGTTCCTCCCGGCAACATCGTCCAAGCGATTCAGGGCGGGCTGGAGCAAGCTGTGGGCTACAAAACTCAGCTCCACGCGCTTCAGGCAGCTCTCTGCTGCTATGACATGCGGGCAACCGACGTCGGAGATGACGCAGCCTTCGCGCACATCAAAGACGACGCTGCGGATCATGACGTTCCGTTGTGGCGGTGGTTTCTGTTCCGATCCACAGCCGAGTCGAGGGCTGCCAAGGGATATCTTAGTTCCGCGTCAGGGTCAGGAGTGTCTCCTTAAGCTCGGGTCGGCCACCCTGCTGCGGCGAGGCGCGCATCGACCTGAACGGCTCCTCACCCGCGATGGTAAAGCCGCGTTCCAACGCAAGCTCATTCAAGATCGTCGCTACCGGAACTTGAACCCCCGCATAGCGGCTGTCGCCCACAATCATGTAAACGCGTCCGCCAGCGACGAGTGACTTCTGAAGACGCTCGATGATAATGCACATGTCGACGAAGTAAGCTGATACCATACCCGGAATGTGACGGTTCCAAAGATCCATCTGGACAATCGCGAGTTGCTCGGCGATCCTCGTCAGTGTGGTTGATCCTAGTTCTGGAGCGTCGAACGAGCGCGCAATCTGCACGTGGCTGCGGAGCGTGGAAAGTCTCAGACTCCTATTGTCTGCGCTGCACTGGAGGTAGCCGCAAACCCAAAGTTCGACGTTGTACACGTCTGTATAGTCGAACGAGTTTGGGTAGGGCGGGGAAAACACGGCCAAATCGAACTGGCCTTCGTCAGGCGTTAGCTTACGTGCGTCCCCGCGAAGAAGGCTATAGGCCCGAGCCTTTCGCTTTTCGTAGCGGCGGATTTCATAAATCGCCCGCACCACCGCATCTACAAAGTTCTGCTCGACCCGTTCCGGCATCATCTCCCGCGACGCCCAACCGCGACGATAGCGTCGACCTTTCCCGCTCACTATCACGTTGCTGACAGGCAGGGCGATTGCACCTAGCAGCACGCGCATGAGGCGCCGGTTGGCAGCGTTCTGGACCTGTGCGATTCGATCAAGAAGCGAGGCTAGCCGTGACGCCACTCCTCTGCTGAAGATGTATCGTCCATCCACGCCAGGTTCCACGAAAGTAGCCGGCGCACCCACGAACGGAACCACGTAATCACTAATAATCTCGGCTTCTACGACCGTCTTGAAATCTAAGATTAACTGCTCGACGTCGTAGGTCGTCAACTTTGCTTCAATAAGGTCTGCGAGAAACGGGTTCACCTCGATCGTCAGCGGCCGGATTCCTAGAAACTGACACGCGAGTGCGGTCGTGCCGGAGCCTCCGAACGGGTCCAGACAAGATGAAACGGCTCGGCCGAGTGCGTCACCCGTTTCTTCGACCGCTTGGCCGATAAGTTCTGGGGCGAACGCCTCTTTGAAGTTGCGCCAACCCTGGAATGCAATCTCGTCTGTGCCGGCGTTTGTCGACAGGTGGGTTGGTCGGCGGCCTTCGAGCCAATCCGTAAATGACACGATATTTTTCAGCGGCTCACGCAAGGTCATTTCAGCCGCCAAAACACCCTCGCCGTCGATAAGGACTCCCGGATTGGGCCTGCCCGCCAGAACAATCCCGACCTTAATGTCAAGGGGGTGTCGGGATCAAGCTGCTGCTTAGCCGTAGAGGACGCGGCAGCCAAGTGCGGCACTGTGGCAACGGTCCGTTCCCACGGATCCAAGGCGGCACGTCGGCCGAGCCGCACTTTTTGGGCAGAGTCTGCGGCCTGGACAAACCGGGCGAGGCGCACCAGAACTAGAATTGTCAGGGCCGCCATGCTTAGCATGGCAAGAGCCGCTTACGCATGCGCGTAGGAGCTGAACTGCTCGCCGCACGAGCAGCCGCTGGCCGGACCCGCGTGATCGCGGGCGAGGTCTTCGGCTAGGCGGTTCGCCGAATCTCGCATTTTTCGAGCCGCCTGGAGTGATGTGATGGGTCGTATCGTTCAGTTTCCGGACACCCTTGGCCTTAGGGCTGTGCCGCTTGCGACCGGCCGGACGCATGACGTTTGGGTGCGGGTTGTGGATCGTGACGAGCCGGAAGAGGCTCGCTGGCATCTACAACGCCCCATGCAGCGAGCCGCCTCCTTTCGGTGCCTCAACGGTTTCAAGGACAAGGTGGCGCGGCGCCGCGAGTGGCACAACTTTTCAATCTCGAGCACGGCACTGACTCGCAGATTCTTACGCGAGGCCGCTAGGCTGGTTGCCGAAGGCCGAGTGCAGATCGAAATGGATGGAGTTCGGGTACGTCCGACACTCAAGCGCGCTGCTTGAGTACCCCTATTATGCCGGTTGGAACGCGCGGTCAGTAGACAAGTGCGTTCCCGCCGGCCGTTTCGGCATGCCGTCGCTCGGTGGCCCAGACCTGAAGGTCTGTTCTAGCCCGCTTTATCCCACTCCAGCGCACTAGAGGAGCGTAGCCCACTCAAAACGGCTGAAAATCCGGTTTGTCTACCTACTTGATCGGAGAAGTGCCGCTTTTCGGGCGTTCAGTCCAAACTACACGCTGCTTCCACCGCCCAAGCAGACACTCTACAGGTCGGCTTTGGGCCAAACCCGGACACGCCCACCTCGTCTGCTTCAACGCTTCAGCGCACAAGTCGAGCTGCGCCGACGAGGTGAGGCGTCTTGCACAACAAGCGAGGACAACTCGCGCCAGGCGACGCTTTTCTGATCGGCCCGATCGCTCGCCTCCTACAAACCGATTTCGCCTGCCGCGAGCTTGCGATCACGCTGGATCAATTCCTCCTCCGTCGCCGGGCACATCATCGCCATGCCGTGAGAAGCCGCCCGCTCCTGCACTTCTTCTACGAACGGCCTCAGGCCAGTCTCGTAGTGCGAAAAGGCAACAGCGTGGTCATGCGGGTGCTGCTGGAGTGCGTCCGCCAATCGCCCCGCGCCGATGATCGCCATCGATCCGCCGAGGCCGGCGAGCGGAGACACGCAGTAGCCTGCGTCTCCGACTAGAGCGACACGTCCCTTCGACCAGTGGGCATGCGGATTTGAGTGATCCGATCGAAATAGAAGTCGTCGTCGGCATCAACATGCTTGAGCATGTCCGGCACCTTCCAGCCGAGCCCGTCGCACCGCTTGTGGATGAGGCGTCGCTGCTCGCCGCGATTGCGGTAGTCGTAGTCGTAGTCGTAGTCGATCTCGTGTTCGGCGCGGAAACCCAGGCCGATGTCTGTTCGGTCATCATAGCCGTTCAACATCGCCATGCGGCCCGGTACGTTGAACACCTCCGACGTGTTTGCGGACAGCAGTCCGGTTTCGGGCACGACCTTCAGGAAGAAGTAGCCTCCCATGAAGAAGGAGAACTGCGCATCGCTGCCGAACAACAGCTTGCGGGTGTTCGAGCGATTGCCGTCGCACCCGAAAACAAGCGCGTATGTGCATTCCGATCCGTCGTCGAAGGTCACCGACACGCCATCCTGGCTGTTCACAATCTGGCGGATGGATCGACCGAACATGAAGGTGACAGCGCCCTCGACCGCCTGGAACAGGATGTCGAGGAGGTCGTCGCGGTGGATCTCATGCCGCTCGCCCGCGTCATCGTCGGACGGGGAGCCCGCGCCCATGGCTCCTAACGTGACGTTGTCAGCATCCTTTAAGGCGAATGCGCGAGGAGGCAGTGCCCGCGCACGCACGGCGTCGATCAAGCCCATGCGGGTGAGTGTGGCGATCGTCTCGCCTTCGATGTCGACGGATGTGCCGCCCCGCCGCAGCTCATGGGCGACCTCCACGACCGTGACGCGGTACCCGAGCCTGGTGAGCCAGAAGGCGGTGGCAAGCCCGGCATGTGCGGGGAGGCTTGGAGATCAGGCATGACGTTGGACATCCAGGAGCTTCGGTGAGACCCACGTGAGGGTGAGGACTGCATGACTAAAGCGTGATCAGTTTCAGGCCCATGTGCATGTTGGCCAGCGGCGCTGATCGGGTGAGCGCAGCCGAGCCGACCGCCAACAATCGGGTTGTCGCCACAATATGGTGACCACATTCGGGTGAAAACTCACCGACCGCTGCATGACGTAAGCCGCTAATCAGGCTTTACTTTCCAACTCCGTACCGAAATCAGAAAGTCCACAGCTTGAGAGAACAGGCGGCTTCAAGAGCACGAAACTCGTCGATCGACACTAAGCGAAGTAATCAGCTAATCGCCTACAAGCCTGTGTTTGCTTGAGCTTTTCAGCTGCCTCTAAATATAAGAGAAGTACTCTCAAGTAAAACACTGGCGGAGGGAAGGGCGCTGAGACACAACATTCTCTCGCACGATCCCCTTTCGCTTCGCTGCTGCACGATAGCGCTCGCGTGTCGCTCTTATGGTGAACCCTCCTGCGCTTTGGCACGAATGCGCTCGAGGCCAGGGTCGGTGGCCAAGAGCAGCCTATCCGCAATGCGGCATGTCAGCCGTTCCGGCTGCTTTAGCGCTTTGCTCGAGAGCTGACGTCTGCGGTTGTTTCAATTACCGGTCGTCACGGTGAAGGCGACGCAGCTCGTCCGCGTCCCGAGCTACCCCGATCGAAGCAGCGAGCCGGACCGAGACTGCAGCGGTGCGCTGGTCGACAATTCACCCGGAAAGCCCGCGTTGCTTCTTCAAGCGTCCGCTTGTTTCGGGTCTGAAGCTCGGCCGAGCCGCGACGCATCGTGACCGATGAACCTTCACCTTTGACGGCTCTTCTCGCTGAGCAGCCTTAAGAGCGCTCGTCGATCAACGATCGCCACGATCAGACGCAAGCTGCGGGTGAGGAAGGTGAGAAAGCTGGGCAATACAGTGCATCAAGCGCGTGTAGCGCATGATCGGAGCATCGCTCGCCGACCTGATACAGACCAGCTTGGGCCGTTCCGGCCGAACCTTGGGCCACCAGTAGCGAACCGCGCCCAAGGATGCATGCTCGGTCTCCTGGCAGTTTGGTACTGAGATCGCGTTTTCACATTCAGCGGCGATGTCGAATGCGGGGATCGCAGGCGGCTTGTGGCTGGCGCTGAAGAGCAGGACGGTTGCGAAGACAGCAATCATGGGCGCCCCTGTGTCATACTCATCCTCGAACACGATCTCCGGCTTTGTCGTTTCGCAATAACGGCTTTGTGAGCGAAGCCGAGGAAACTGGCCTCAGGCGATCTCCGTTTTCGGGCATATACAATTCGGAGACGCGATTATGAAAAGCATCCTGAAAAAGGCTGCCGTCGGCACTGCCGTAGCGGCAACTCTCGCTTTTACAGCGATCCCCATGGCGACCCAGGCTGATGCAAGGGGCTTTGGCGGCGGCGGGTTCCGTGGCGGTGGATTTGGCGGCCGAGGGTTTGGTGGTGGTCGATTTGGTGGCGGCTACGGGCGCGGGTTCCGGGGCTACGGCGGCTATGGTTACGGCCGGGGCTTCAGCTACGGGCTCGCTGGATTCGGCCTCGGGCTGGCAGCGGGCGGCTTTTACGGCTGCGGCTATTATGGTCGTTGCGGTTACCCCTATGGCTACGGGTACCCTGGTTACGGCTATGGCTACGGCTACTGAGGAAAGGGGCACCTTCGGGTGCCCTTTTTGCTTTCAGGCGAAGGCGTCTGGTTGCTTCTCTCGATCAATCGGCTCGACGGTAGCAGGCCAAGCATCTTTTTCACCGAGGCGAGTCCGAAGGCGGCCATGGCTCAGACCACCTTGTCGAGGAGGGCCTCGATGGCCTCGGGCTTAGTCTCGCCCGACGAGCGCCCCTCCTCCTTCTTGCCTTTGAACACGATCAGCGTGCTCTGCATTCGCGCGCCGAACTCGTGGACGAGCTTCTTCTGCGAGTCGAAGTCCACGTTGAAGGTCTGCAGCCCCTTGAACCTGGGTTCCGAGAGCAGCTTGTCGACGATGGGCTTCTGGGCCGCGCACGTGGTGCACCACGACGCGGTGACGTGGACGAGGATCGGCTCTCCGGCCTTCTGCGCGGCGTCGAAGGCGGCTTGGTCGAAGGGCCGCTCCTCCGGAAAGGTGGCGGCGGTGGCGATCCGCGTCGCGGCGAGCGGCGCCGACGCGAGCAGGACCGCGGCGAAGGCGGTGGCGATGGTCCTGGCGTGCATGAGTGTTCTCTCCCGGTCGTGTCGCGGCAGCGACGCGAAGCCTACGTCGTTCGGCGACTTCTCCCTCGCGCCACTAGGGGATAGAGCGGGTCCGCGGCACCGTATGTGACCGCAGTCACGCGACGTCGACGTCGCGAACGAAAAAAGGAACGGAGAAGGATGGCGAGCCGGGACGTCGAGCGCTGGTCGGAGCGGTTCGCCTTCGCGAGCGCCTTGGCGCCAAACGAACGCGACCGTATCGTACGGGTCATGATGTTCCCCGTGCTCAAGCGGGGCCAAGTCGCCTACGAACTCGACTCGCCCTGCCCAAACTACCTCATGTGCATCGAGGGGCGCACCCGCATCTACAAGACGAGCGACGCCGGGCGCGAGATGCTGCTCTACAACGTCCAGGACGGCGGCACATGCGTGCTGACCACGCAATGCCTGCTCTCGCGCACCAACTTCCCGGCGATGAGCGTGGCCGAGGCCACGACGTCGTTGGCGGCGATCCCAGCCAGGTCTTTCTACGAGTTTATGGAGGAGATCCCGGCGTTCCGGTCCTACGTACTGGCGGATTATACCAAGCTGCTCGGCACGATGTTCTCGTTCGTGGACTCGCTCGCCTTCCAGTCCATTGAGCAGCGCCTCGCGCGCCGGCTCCTCGTCGAGGCCGGAGAGACGCTGGTGGTGGGGAAGACGCACCAGCAGCTCGCCTCCGATATAGGCAGCGTTCGCGAGATCGTGTCCCGCCAGCTCGGCGAATGGGAGCGAAAGGGCTGGATCAGCAGCTCGCGCGGGCAGGTTTGCATCGTCGACAGGGCCGCCCTAGCATCCCGACGGGCAGCCTGAGCGACAGCGATCCTCGCCGCCGCGCGTCTTCGTCAAGGCCGCTCTCGCCGCCGAATCCCTCGTCGTCTGACGTGTTCCTCCGTTCACCCTCTTTCCCGTTCTCGGGCGAAAAACTTCCCTGGACGTGACCTCGGTCACTGATGCCGGTTTGCCCGCATGGCATCGGCTTGGAGAGGAACAAGGGAGACACGTCCGAATGCAGAAATCACCTCTGTGGCTCACCGCATCGTTGCTCGCGGCGCTCGCCACGCCGGCTTACGCCGTCCAGAAGCCCGATCCCGAGGCGCTCGCCAACGTGACAGTGGAACAGGTCAGGGCCGCGCTCGCCGGCGACAAGAACCTGTCGGGCAAGTCGCTCATGGACCTCGACCTGTCCAACATGGACCTGTCCGGCGCGAACCTGTCGGGAGCGAACCTCCATGGCACCAAGCTCGACCACGCCAACCTCAGCAAGGCCGACCTGAGGGACGCCAACCTGGACCTGTCCTGGCTCATCGGCGCCAACTTCACGGACGCGAACCTACGGGACGCCAGCCTCGACGGACCCGTCGTCGCGATGGGGCTGACGGCGGAGAAGGGCGAGATCCCTACCTTTAGGGGCGCGGACATGAGCGGCGCCCGCGTGCTGATCCGGGCCACGGGCGGCAACCTGCAGGGCGCCAAGTTCGTGGGAGCCGACGCGGGCGCACACATGAACAACCAGTCCATGGGCCTGATGCACAGCGACCTGAGCGGCGCCCACCTCGAAGGCGCCGACTTCTCGAACGCCAAGCTGCAGCACGCCGACTTCAGCTACGCCGACCTCCAGAACGTCAACTTCAAGGGTGCCGACCTCGAGCGCGCGGCGCTGACTGGCGCAGACCTCAGCGGCGCCAACCTCACAGGTGCCAACCTCGACGGCGCCGAGCTCGACGACGCCAAGATGGGCGGCGTGATCGGCCTGGATCAGGCCAAGAATCTCGACAAGGCCAGGGGTTACAAAAAGCCGTCCTGAACGAGGAAGATCGTCCGCGATCATCGCTCGCGGACGATCTTCAAAACCGAGGTGCCGTCTGGCGAGTTAATCTGGCCTCGTGCCCTGGACCTACTCGACGCGCAGGCTGTCGACCATGCGGCTGCCGCATGAGGTGCCCGAGGATCGGCTTCTGGCGCTTGCAGATGTCGCACCAAGTAGCGAAGCTGTCGATGAGGATCGGCCGCCCTACCGGCTCTCGAGGACGGAGATGAGATGGTACTCGTGCGCGGCCACGCCGCCGCCGTTCGGCTTTAGCGCGAGGTCGAGACGTCCGAGCCAGGAGCCGAACGCGCCCGCCTCGACCACGATCACGTCGCCCTCGAGGATCGGCACGGCGGTGCGCTCGTGGCAATGCCCCGACAGCACCACGTCGAACTCCGAGATCTCGCGCGAGAGATTGCGCGCGATAGTGAGGCCGGTGTGCGTGAGGGCGACGACGAGGTCCGGCTTCTCCCTCGTGCGCAGGTCCTTCACGTAGTCGCGGAGGCCCGCGATGCGCGACGTATCGAGGCCGCGCCACTCGTCAGGCGGTTGCCTCTTGCTGGCGCCGATGTCCGTGACCCCGACGACGGCCATGCGGACGCCACCACGCTTGAGAACGATCGCGGCGGGGTAGAGCCGCTCGCCCGTGGCCACTTCGTGCAAGTTGTAACAGACCAAAGGAAAGCCGAGCTTCTTCATGGTTTCCTTGAAGCGTTCCGGGCCGTAGGTGGCCTCCCAATTGCCCGGCGTGAAGACATCGACCCCCATGGCCTTCAGAGGGGCGACCATCGTTTCGCCCCGCGACCACGATGCGAGGCCGGCTCCTTGCACGTCGTCGCCCCCATCAAGCGTGAAGCACGCCTCCGCCGCGCCTCCCTTCTCACGCTCCAGGGCCGTCTTGAGACGGGCGAACACGCCCATGCGATGGAACTCCGGCGACGCACCCGGCAGGTAGTCGAGATGCGTGTGCTAGTCCGTGAAGTGCAACAGGGTCACGCGCTTGCCGCCGCCTGCGACGTCGATGTTTCCGGGGACGGCGGCCATCGCCGCTGGCATCGCGATGCCGTTGATCGGCAGGCAAGCGACGCTCGCCGAGGTGACGAAACCCCTGCGTGTCAGGTCGTTGGTCATGGATCGGTCCTTCGCTTTGTCTCGGCAGTGCGTCTCGCCCGCGCGTCGGCGACGGCCTGGCGGAACCCAGCTTCGTCGAGCGCCTGCTCCAGCTTGAACGGCCCGATGAGGAACACCTGCGTACCTTGGAAGCCCAGCGCCTCGGCTTCGGAATTGTCGCGGGCGAGCAGCTTCGTGATCGCATTGTCGTGGGCGGCGAGGTCGCCGTTCAAACGGTCGACGTCAATGCCGGCGCTCCGCACCGCCGCCTTGATCGCTTCTCCCGTGGCCGGGCGTACCTGGATCGCCATCAGCGCGTCGTGCGCCTCGCGGTACCTGCCCTGGTAGTCGGCGCCGAGCGCGACCTTCGCCTCCGTTACCGACGCGGCCGACAGGATAGGCCAGTCCTTGTAGACAACGCGCACGTGCGGATCGCTGCGGAGGAAGGAGTCGAGCTGCGGCGTCGAGCGACGGCAGTACGGGCAGTTGTAGTCGAGGAAGGCGACGATGGTGACATCGCCGTTCGGATCACCGAAGGTCGGCGACGCTGAATCGTGCAGGACGAAGCGGGTCAGGTCCGAGGCCGAGAGTGGCGGCTGACCCTGCGCACCCGCCGGGGTCGTGAGCGATGCACCTGACAGGAGGAGCAGCACGCTCGTGAGACAAAAACGGCCGGCTTTCACAGCTTCTGCCATCCCTTGACGATCATGTAGGCGCGACGACGAAGATCAGGCAAGCGAAGAGGAGCTTGAGCAGACCCTTGCTCGTTGCGGTATGACGCGCGGCGAGGCAGCCGGCCTGCCCACCCACAACACCACCGCCGATAAAGACAGCGGCCAGCGGCCAGCTGACGAGTCCCGACACGGCGTAGCTCGCGGCGGTGGTGAGGCCGAAGGCGGTGACCGCGACCAGCGAGGAGCCGACCGCGTTGATGATCGGCATGCCCGTCGCGGCCATCAGACCTGGAACGATCAGAAAGCCGCCGCCGATGCCGAAGAAGCCGGAGAAGGCCCCGGTCAGCGCACCGGCTCCTATCAACTTCGGCGCATTCCCTCGCGACAGGCGGACATCGGGATCGCCTTCGCTTCCGCGCGAGCGAAACATCACGGCTCCGACCACGATCATGAGCAGGGCGAAGAGGATCAGGAGTTTCTGCCCGTTGACCGCCTTGCCAGCAAGAGAGCCGACGAGGGCGCCAGCGATGCCGACGACGCTGAAGACGGCCGCACAGCGCCAGCGGACTACGCCGTGGCGGGCATGTTCTATGAGGCCTGTCGCGGCATTTGCGGCGACGGCGAAGGCGCTGGTGCCGATCGCGAGGTGGGGGTTCGGCACCCCGACGAGATAAACCATCAGCGGCACCGCGAGGATGGAGCCGCCGCCGCCGAACATGCCGAGAGAGAAGCCGACGAGTCCGCCGGACAGGACCCCCAAGATGTATTGCGTCGTGTCCATGGTCACGGACAAAACGTCGTCTAAGCCACGTCTGCGTGCTGCGGCTTGGCCATCGGTTCGCGACCCTTCAGCATCGCCTGCCAGTAGATCTGCGGCAGTGCCTTGGCCTTGAGCTGCCAGGCCAGACGCGACGGCTTGAGATCGTCGATGAGCCACTTCGGGAAGCTCGGGACGCGCTTGCCGCCGTAGGCGAACTCAGCGAGCACCACCTTGCCCCTCTCGACCGTCAGCGGGCAGGAGCCGTAGCCGTTGTAGATGGCGGGAGAAGCCTGCTCGACGCGGCCGAGGTCGGCCAGCAGGTTCTCGGCGATGGTCGGCGCCTGCTTGCGAGCCGCGGCAGCCGTCTTCGCATTCGGTGCGCTCATCGCGTCACCTAGGTTGTAGATGTCGCGATAGCGCACGTGCCGCAAGATCGCCTGGTCGACCTCGACCCAACCGCTCTCGGCAGCAAGGGGGCTGGATCGGACGAAATCCGGCGCCTTCTGCGGCGGCACGACATGCAGCATGTCGAACTTCCGCTCGACGACGTCGCTCGTACCGTCTTTGCCGTTGCGCTTGAACCAAGCCGTTCGTGCCGTCCCGTCAACCTTGAACAGGTTGTGCCCGAAAGAAAGATCGATGCCGTAGGCTTTCACATATTCCATGAGCGGAGGCACGTAGTCGGCGACGCCGAACAGCGTGGGACCCGCGTTGAGGAACTCGACGTCGATTGCCTTCAAGGAGCCTCGGTCCCGCCAGATGTCGCAGGACAGGTACATCGCCTTCTGCGGAGCGCCCGCGCACTTGATCGGCATAGGCGGCTGCGTGAACAGCGCTTTGCCGCTGCTAAGCCCTTCGGTTAGGCGCCAAGTGTAGGGCGCGAGATCGTACCGATAGTTCGAGGTCACGCCGTTCTCACCGAGCGTGGCGACGAGCCCCTCGACGCAGTCCCAGTCGAGCTTCAGCCCCGGCGCCACGACGAGCTTGGTGTAGCGTACGACCGTTCCGTCTTCGAGCGTGACGGTACGATCGGCGGGCCGGAACGTCGCAACCGCGCCTTTGATCCAAGTCACGCCGGACGGCATGACGTCCTTCATCGCCCGACGCGTCGACTCGGGCGTGAAGATACCAGCCCCGACCATGGTCCAGCCGGGCTGATAGTAGTGCACGTCGGCCGGTTCAATGATGGCGATGTCGAGGTTTTTCGCCCGCGCAAGCATACTCGTAGCGACGGCGATGCCTCCCGCGCCGCCGCCGACGACAACGATCTCGTGGCTAACGCTGCGCAAGCTCGATTGCGCTTTGCCGACCTTGGCGTACATGCTCAATTTCCTTGTGCCAGCGTGGCGGCGGCGGCGCTGTCGATTCTGCGTCCGCTCGCGCAGTAGCCGAGCACAGGTTTGGGCAAAGCTGCATAGGCGGTCTTAAATGCAGAAAGGTCTCCCTCGGTAGCACCGGCCTTGCTGATCGGCACATATTGCGCCTGAAGGCCGAGTTTTTTCGCCTCTTCGGCAATACTCGCGAAAGCTGGCTGACCGGGTGCTTCATCATCCGGTCGGGCGCACAAGACCGACTGAAAACCGGCCTCGCGCACGGCCAGAAGGTCGCCGACCTCCAGCTGCGCGCTCGAAGAGAGCTGTGGTGTGAGCACCTTGGTTTCCAAGCTGACCTCCGCATGCGCACGCTTTCACTTAAGACTTTACGCATCTACTATCTGATGATAATCCGCTTTCCGTCAAGAGTGAGGCCGTCGCTCTATGTATTATGCAAGTGACAACGGCGGCTACGACGGCGATTGTGCCGACAACGCGATTGTGTGCGTCTGATGTCTCAAGAGACGCCCCCCGATGCCATCGCTCGAACCGAGCTCCCGCGTCGGCCGCTGACGCTCGATGCGCCGGCACCGACCTTCACCACCCGCACGACGCGTGGTTCCCGGTCACTCGCCGACTATCGCGGACGCTGGTTGGTCTTCTTCTCGCACCCCGCCGACTTCACGCCCGTGTGCACCAGCGAGTTCATCGCCTTCGCCAAGGCGCACGATGCCTTCCAGGCGCTCGACTGCGATCTACTTGCTCTCTCTGTCGACAGTTTGTTCTCGCACGTCGCCTGGGTCCGCTCGATAGCGGAGACGTTCGGCGTTACGGTTCCCTTCCCGATCGCGGAGGACCCCTCCATGGCGATCGCCGGCGCATACGGCATGATCGGTCCTGGCGCGCGCAGCAGCGCCGCGGTGCGCGCGACCTTCGTGATCGATCCCGACGGGATCATCCGGGCGCAGATCTGGTATCCGATGACCACCGGCCGGTCGGTTGAGGAGCTCCTGCGGCTGGTCGAGGCGCTGCGCGTTACGGATGCGGAGGCCGTGTCGACGCCGGAAGGCTGGCGTCCCGGCGATGACGTCATCGAGGTCCCCGACCTCGACCTGAGCATTTCCGATGGCGCCGGCGGAGCCGGGGCCGCCTGGTTCTATCGCACGCGAGAGACGGAGCAGCCGCGATGACGTCACCTCGACCGGATGTTTCGCTCCGACCCACGGTTCGCGGCTTCTACGACGAGCGGACCTTCAGCATCCAGTATGTCGCCGCTTGTCCGACCACCCGCCGCTGCGCGATCATTGATCCTGTGCTCGACTACTGCGAGAAGTCCGGGGCAACAGCGACGGTCTCTGCCGACGCCATCCTGGACCACGTCGCCGAGCGGAGCTTCGAGGTCGAATGGATCTTGGACACTCATCCGCATGCCGATCATCTTTCCGCCGCAACCTACCTCAAGGCGCGGACAGGCGCCCCCACTGCCATCGGCGCCCGCGTCACCGAAGTGCAGGCCCTCTGGAAGACGATCTACGACTGGCCGGAGCTGCCCTGCGACGGCTCGCAGTGGGACCGGCTTTTCGACGAGGGCGAGACGTTCCAGGTCGGCGAGGTTCCAAGCCGCGTGCTGTTCTCGCCAGGGCACACGTTGGCCTCGGTTACCTATCTGATCGGGGACGCCGCCTTCGTGCACGATACCCTGTTCATGCCGGACAGCGGCACCGCCCGCGCCGATTTCCCCGGCGGTAGCGCCGGACGCCTTTACGATACCATCGAGGATCTCTTCGCGTTGCCGGATGAGACACGCGTCTTCACCGGACACGACTATCGTCCGAACGGGCGCGAGGCTTCGTGGGAGAGCACGATCAGCGAGCAGAAGGCCGCCAACACGCACTTCGCCGCCCGGCCGACACGCGACGCCTTCATCGCGTTGCGCGAGGAACGCGACCGTACACTGCCGATGCCGCGACTCATCCTGCACGCGCTGCAGGTCAACGTCCGTGGCGGTCGCCTGCCGGAGCCCAGCGCCGACGGACGGCGTTTCCTGAAGATTCCGCTCGACGCGCTCGGACGCGGACCATGGGCATAATGCGGAAGCTGGACGCGCCGGCGATCACGCTCGAAAATGTCGAGCCGGCTGCCGAAATGCTGCGCAGCCTCGCCAGCCCGCAGCGCCTCGCCATCGTCTGCACGTTGATCGAGGGCGAGCGTGCGGTCTCAGAACTCGAGGCGACTCTCGGCATTCGCCAGCCGTCTCTCTCTCAGCACCTCGGCAGCCTTCGCGAGGCCGGACTCATCGTCGGGCGTCGCGAGGCCAAGGCCGTGTTCTACCGCGTGAGCGATCCGCGCGCTGCGGCGGTGGTGGAGGCGCTGCACGTGATCTTCTGCGAACCTCGTCTCGCGCCACGTGCGGCCAGTATTGATCATGCAGGGCTGGGCGTCGCGAAGCGCGCCCGCGCCTCCGGCCGGTCCGCCTCACCGGGGCGGGGCGAGGCGGCGGTGTTCGCGATCGTAGGGGAGAACGCATGACGCCGACTTACGCGATGTCTCTTTTCGGCGGCATCCTGATCGGTCTCTCCGCCGCGGTTTTCCTCATGGCCAATGGCCGCATCGCCGGTATCAGCGGCTTGCTTGCGGGACTGATCGCGGAACCCTCGCTGCGCTGGCTGACGAATGCCTGCTTTCTCGCCGGCCTGTTGCTCGGGCCGGTGCTGTTCAGGGCCTCCATGGGCGGCTGGCCACTCGTGCGATCCCAGGGCTCAATCGCGCTGTTCGTCGCGGCCGGCCTGCTCGTCGGCTTTGGTACCAGGCTCGGCTCTGGCTGCACCAGCGGCCACGGTGTCTGCGGCCTCGCCCGCCTGTCGCCGCGATCGCTCGCCGCCGTTGTCACCTTCCTCGCCGCCGGCGTCGTCACCGTCGCGGTGATGAGAGGGGTCGGTCGATGAGCGCTGCAGCCCGCCCCGCGACAGCGCTGGCCTGCGGCCTGCTGTTCGGCGTCGGCCTAGCGATCTCCGGCATGCTCGACCCCACCCGCGTGCGTGGGTTCCTCGACGTCTTCGGCGCCTTCGACCCGAGTCTCGCCTTCGTGCTCGCTGGAGCGGTGGCGACGTCGTTCCTAGGCGTGCGCGTCGCCCGCGGTATGGGACGCCCGCTCCTCGTCGAGCGCTTCGACTGGCCGAGCGCCAAGACGATCGATACGAGGCTAATCGTCGGCGCCGCGCTGTTTGGCATCGGCTGGGGACTGGCGGGTCTCTGCCCGGGCCCAGCGATCGCCGATCTCGTCTTCAACGGTCCGCGCGTCGTCGCCTTCGTCGTGGCGATGCTCTGCGGCATGGCAGCTTACCGCACTGTCAACACCGTGGTCATCCGGTCGCGCCGATCCGCGACGAGCTAGAGGGACAGTCTGTGGGTCTCGTTCAAGACGCGCTGAAATTCCGCGTCACGTTCTGTTATGTCGCGGCAGGGACGCGGCGCTGCCTGCTAGTCCTTGTGATCGGAAGAGGCAAGCCGCCGCGCATTGATGTCGGGAAGTGCCGTCGATCATCTTGTGTATCTGCTCTGTCGCGTCAGCTTCGACGGACCCCATATTCCGCAATCGGTCGCTTGACCGAAAGGAGACGTTCATCACGTCTACAAGCGATGCGTTATCGATGATCTACGCTTGGCGAGGTACGAGAGACGCCGCGAAAAAGACGAGCATTGGGTCGCCCTCCGTTCCGCAGTAAGCTTCCTCAGGCACGATCCTCGCCATGACCCTCGAACAACTCCGCGTCTTCGTCGCCGTCGCCGACCGCCAGCATGTCACGCGGGCGGCCGAAGCGCTGAACCTGGCGCAGTCGGCGGTCAGCGCCGCGATCGGCGCGCTGGAGGGCCGCCATGGCGCCAAGCTCTTCAGCCGCGTTGGTCGCGGCATCGAGCTGACCGAAGCCGGGCGTCTCTTCCTTGGCGAGGCCAGGGCCGTTCTGGCAAGGGCGGAGATTGCGGAACTCGTGCTTGCCGAACTCGCCGGCCTCAAGCGAGGGACGCTCAGCCTTCAGGCAAGCCATACGATTGCCAGCTACTGGCTACCGCGGCGGCTCGTCGACTATCGTCGTGCGCACCCGTTGATCGATCTACGGCTGGCGATCGGCAACACCACGCAGGTCGCCGCGGCGGTTCGCGACGGCCTTGCCGAGCTGGGTTTCGTCGAGGGCGAGATCGACGAGCCGGCCCTTACCATCATCGAAGTCGCCAGCGACCAGCTCATCGTCGTCGTCGGACCCGAGCACCTCTGGGCTTCACGACCTGGCATTACGCCTGACGACATTCTCGAGACAGAGTGGGTCTTGCGAGAGCCGGGATCGGGTACGCGTTCGGAGTTCGAAAGCGCGTTGCGCTCGCTCGGCATAGCGGTGAAGGATCTCCGGATCGCTTTAGAGCTGCCGAGCAACGAGTCGGTGCGTGCCGCGGTGGAAGCTGGTATGGGCGCGACGGCGATTTCGGCCTCGGCCGCGGTGGGTAGCCTTGAGGCAGAACTCCTGCATCAAGTCGCATTCGATTTGCCGACCCGCGGTTTCAGCGCGATCTTCCACAAGGAACGCTTCCGAAGCGCCGCTGCCACCGCTCTGCTCGCGGCAGTTGGCGCCGGCAGAATCTAACCGGCGAACCCGCCCTGGTCGAGATAGGCTTGTTCCTCTGCCGTCGTGTCGCGGCCGAGCATGGCATTGCGATGTGGGAACCTGCCGAAGCGTGAGATGATATCGAGATGCTCGGCGGCTTTCCGTTCGATTCGAGAACCAAGAGGACGCCTGTTTGCGAGAGAGATCATCTGATCCTCAAGCGACTCGGAATGCGTGAACGGTAGATAGAACAACAGTCTGAGATCTGGCTCGAACATCTGGTCGTAGCCCGCTGAGAGACTCCGCCGGGCCGAACGCAGCGCGAGGGGATCCGTCGCAAACATGTGGGCCGTGCCGCGGAAGATGTTGCGCGGGATCTGGTCGAGTAGGATCAAGAGGGCGAGGGCGCTTTCGGGCTCGTTCGCCCAGGAACCAAGCTCGCTCCGTGCCGCGGCGAAATGATCGGCCTGAAAACTCAGCCTCATGCGCTCGTCGAAGACCGGATCGACGAGGAACCACCGCTCCAACCCCGCCTTGCGCCAGGCCGCCACGATCTCGCGGGGGTCAGAGGGCAACATCGCTCGCGTCGTCATGATATCAGCCGGTCAGCCGTTGACAATAGCAAGGGCGAGGACGAGCTCGCGGAAACCGGCGGCTGCCGCCCCTGCCAGGCAGGCACCGGCGATGATGATCATTTGGTGAAAGTGGCAGACATTGCAGAAAGTGAGCGGCACGATCAGGGCGGCCCAGGTCGTGGGGACAGCGATGAAAGCCGCGATCACGGCCCCTTCGCCGTCTGGCAAGCGTGATTGTTCCGGGATCCGTCCGCCCGCTGCCGTTAAAACTTGGTGCGCCATGTCTCTCTCCGTTCTGTCGGGAGCAGAGTGTCGAAATGGGCAGTTGGCTTCCAACAGTGTTAATTAATGGTTTCGATCGCTCACTGCGATCACTAACGGGAACGATCCATCGGGCCGCCGTGCCGAGCGGAGATGCATCGAGCGGCGTGTTCGCGATGTTCAGTGAGCGACTAACTCTGCGGCATCAGATCGATCGCGAAGGCTGATCGATCGATGTCGAATGGCGCTTGGTCGAGCGCCAACCATCGCTCCATACTCTTCTCACATGCCAGTCATGAGAAGGTAACGACAATGGCTCAGTTTGAACAACGAAGGTCCGCTCTGCAGGCGATGGGCTTCGGGCTCGCGGCGATCGGCGGGGCCGCCCTGGCCACGCGGGCGGATGCGGCAACGCCGATGGGTGCGCCGGTGCTCGCCGAGGGAGCCAGCACGCTGAAGGCCCTCATGGAGCGGCTGGAGAAGGCGCCGCGGCGACGCGATTTCAAGACCGTTCCCATGATCCTCACGAAGGTGGACGAATGGGACGCCGAAGCGATCAAGGAGGTCATGGCCTACAAGCCGGTGCCGAAGCAGGTCTGGGACAACACAGCCATCGAAAGCCCTTGGCTGAACCTCATGCGCAACTCGCTCAACGCGCAGATCTGGTCGTTCAAGCACCCCGACTTTCTCGCCGTGTCGCTGACCCACGGCTCGGCCCATCTCGCCCTCTACGACGAGGCCGCGTGGGACAAGTACAAGCTGACCAAGCTCGCCGGCGACAAGTTCAAGACCAACACGCTGGTCGAGGAGAAGAAGGCTGCTTTGGCCGATCCGAGCAACTACGAGGATCCCAAAGGCGTTTTCTCGCCGGACGACAATTCGATCCCGATGCTGATGCGGCGCGGCGTGGTGTTCATGTCCTGCCATAATGCCATCTGGGAACAGGCCGGCAAGCTGATCGAGGATGGCATCAACCCCGACAAGCTCAGTCACGAGCAGGTCGCCGCCGAGCTGTCCAACCACCTGCTGCCGGGTGTCGTACTCACGCCGGGTGCCGTCGCCACCATCCCCGAGCTGCAGCAGGTCGGCTTCCACTACATCAAGTAAGGACGATGAAGATGCGAAAGACCTTCGACCGGGCGCTCCTGGCGAGCGCCACGCTGCTGCTGCTCGCGATGCCGGCCCTCGCCGCCTCGCAGAGCGAGACCGAGAAGACCGGCAAGGCGATGCCGCCGGCCTACAACGAAACCCTCTTCCCGCCGTGGCAGCACGGCGCCAACAACGACGCGCTGGACCGTGGCCTCGAGTTCACCGTGCCGGAAGTCGACGACATGGCCGATTTCCACGGCAGCCTCGACGATCCCAAGCTCGTGCTCTACGTCGGCGGCAACTACTTCTTCGCTATGGCGCCGCTGGTCAAGGCGTTCGAAAGCGAGCACGCCGAATATAAGGGCAAGCTGTTCTGGGAGACGATCCCGCCGGGACTGCTCGTCAAGCAGATGGAGGCTGGCGGCACCATCACGGTCGGCAACATGACCTTCACGGCGAAGCCCGATGCCTACTTCGCCGGCTACAAGAAGGTCCAGGAGCTGGTGAAGGAGGGCAAGCTGGAAGGTCCGGCAATGCCCTACGCTACCAACACGCTGACGATCATGGTGCCGGCCGGCAACCCCGCCGGCGTCAAGAGCCTCGCGGATCTCGGCAACTCCAGCATCAAGCTGGCCATGCCCAACCCGGCCTTCGAGGGCATCGTGCGTCAGATCAAGATGAGCCTGACGAAGGCCGGCGGCGCCTCGTTGGCAAACGCCGTGTACGAGACCAAGGTAAAGGACGGCTCGACTATCCTCACCCACATCCACCATCGCCAGACGCCGCTGTTCCTGATGCAGGGGATCGCCGAAGCCGGCGTGACCTGGCAGTCGGAGGCTATGTTCCAGGAACAGGCCGGGCATCCGATCACCCACGTCGACATCCCGGCCAAGGACAACGCCACCGCGATCTACGGCGGCGCGATGGTCAAGAGTGCAGCTCACCCCGAGGCGGCCAGGGCCTGGCTCGCCTTCATCGTTTCTCCGACGGCGCTGAAGATCTTCGAGAGCTACGGATTCAAGCCGTACGAGGCCAAAGGATCGTCGGCGGAGGCGCAATAAGTGATTACGCCCGAAGGCTCTTCCTGAACACAAGGTCGAGTGCGGCCGTACAATTATTAAGTGAGGAATCTATTGCAAGGCTCCGGCGCCATGCCGGGGAGATGCTTTTTCAAACGTCTTCTGCAAGTCGGAACGAACGAGTCTGGCGACCGACAATAGCCCGCCGGCAGAAGCATAGACTTAACCCGACAAGATGTCATGACACTCGACCAGCTACGCGTCTTTGTCTCCGTCGCACAGGATCAGCATGTAACACGGGCGGCATCGCGTTTGGGCATATCGCAGTCGGCGGCGAGCGGCACGATTGCCGCTCTCGAGACAGCGCATGGCGTTAAACTGTTCGATCGATTTGGGCGCGGCATTTGCCTGACAGCGGCTGGCCGGACATTTCTGCCTGAGGCGGAATCGATACTAGCTCACGTGGAGCGAGCAGCGAGGACGCTCGCGGAATTTGCCGGGCTTAAGACCGGAACACTGCGCATCCAGGCGAGCGAGACGATTGCCAGCTACTGGCTACCAAGGCATCTGGTCTCCTTCCGCGCCGCCAATGGCGGGATTTCCATCCAAGTCGCTATCGGCAACTCGACCGAGGCTGTGGCAGCCGTCCTCGCCGGTCGGGCTGAAATAGGCTTCGTCGAAGGACCGGTTGCGATCGAGCAATTGCTCAAGACGACGCTTGCGGAAGACAGGCTTATGGTGGTCGTCGGACCCGACCACCCGTTTGCGCGGCGAGATCGCGTTGGCCCAGACGATTTACTCGACACGGAATGGGTGATGCGTGAGTCGGGCTCCGGCAGCCGCTGCGCCCTTGAGGACGATCTCAATGCGATCGGCGTAAAGAGCGCGTTGCTCCGCATCGCACTTGAACTGCCGCGTAACGAGGCGGTTGTGTCGGCCGTAGCAGCCGGACTCGGCGCCGCAGCGATCTCGACGAACGCGGTCGTCGACCTTCTTGAGGATGGAGCGCTCGTTCGCGTGCCGATCGATCTGCCTCTGCGCACCTTCTCGATGGTGCGACACGGCGACCGCGAACCGAGCTACGCCGCAGCGGCATTGATCCAAATGTTCAGAGATAAGGTTTGTCCTGGTATCCTCCGAACCGTATTTGACTGATTGGCACGTTAAGTTCGCGCGGACTTCACGAAGGACTCTGCGTGATTAGCTACTGCAACTCTCCCTCGGGTTCATGCATCACGATTTGAAGCCGTTACAAGTCTGGCGAGGTACAATCGCGGATTAGACGTAAAAAAGGGAGCGCTCGAAACGAGCGCTCCCAGGCAATGAGGCCGGTCTTAATTGCGGTCGGAATAACCACCGGCGTTGCCGCCCGTCGCAGTGGTGCGGCGATGCTGGCCAAACCCCACACCGTAGTAGACCTTGCGATGCTTGCGGGGGCCGTCGGCGCGCGTGCGTGTCGCGGTGGCCTGGTAGCGCCAGGTGTTCCAGGTCGGAGCATCGGCTTGGGCGAAGGCCGGGAGGCTGCTTCCGAGGATTAGGCCCAGCGCGGCGGTAGCGAGGATGGTCTTCATGTAGCATTCCTTTACCGGGCGCCCATGTCGGTCGCCATGTCGAGAAGATGCTCTCTGCGGGACGCCCAATCCAACGTCTTCTGCGGATTGGAACAATCGGAAAATTGGATGACCCATTTGGCGCGTCATCGATCCTGTGGCGCGATCGTATCGATCGGCGCATCGCGTTGGACAAGTGCAGCGATCGATCTCACTTTGGGCCGGTCAAGCTAAGGAGAAAAGAACAGTGCGTACTTTCATCTCGAGCACCATCGCAGCCGGCCTCATCGCTTTCGCGGCTCCCGCCTTCGCCCAAGCTTCCAGACCGAACCTCCTAAATCGGCCGTCTTCGGCGATCCTCACGCCGGAGCTGGTCTCGACGCACTATCACCGCCGGCATCATTGCAATGGCACGCATAACGGCAATTGCCGTGTTTACCGCCACAACTTTTAGAGTTGGAATACAGCCCGCCGCTTCTCGCCTTCGGTGATGCTTTCGATCACGGATCGCGATTGGAGCGGCGGCCTTTGGTCGTCTAGCCGAAGCTTCAATTCGAGTTCATGAGGCGACCTCACATGTCGGACAGCCGTGCCGCTCGACATCTTTCCTGCTTCCATCAACGAGTTCGATCGATGCCGAAGTCGCCAGTCTTCTCGTCCATGCTAGGCGTTCTTCTGGCCACGACCACAGTCGCGTCTGCCGCCGCCGCGAACGTCGTCACGCCGACCGGCGAATGGATCGCCTCCCACGGCATGTCGCCGGACGGAGCGGCCTGCGCGGCGTGCCATGGCGCCGACGGCGCCGGGCAGCCCGAGGTCGGCATTCCGCGCCTTGCGGGGCTCTCGGCCTCCTACATCGATCAGCAGCTCGGCTACTTCGCCTCCGGGCGGCGCGCCAACGTCGTGATGAAGCCCTACGCGGCTGCTCTGGACGAGACGCAACGGCAGGCGGTAGCCGCCTATTTCGCCTCGCTCTCCTCGCAGGTCGCAGAAGATCCAACCGTCGCGCCGTCTGCCGCGCTGAGTCGCGGAGGTTCGCTGTTCGAGAACGGCGACGCGCGCACCGGCCTTCTCGGCTGCTCGCAGTGCCATGGGGCAAGCGGTCTCGGCGTCGGTGACTTCTCACCCCGTCTCGCCGGCCAATCGTCGACCTACATCGTCGACCAGCTGCAGACCTGGCACGATGGATCCCAGCGCGATCCCAAGGGCGTCTACATGAAGGCCATCGCCTCGCATCTCTCGCCGGCAGACATGCAGGCCGTCGCCGCTTATGCCGCCACACTCGATCCGAACAAGGAAGCCAAGCCATGACGCCTAGGACAGCGGTCTTGAGCACCGCTCTCGTCGTGCTTGCGGTCACGGCGATCGGTGTGTCGCGCCAGAGCCCGGCCGTGGCCGGGCCGAAACCCGCCATCTTCGAGCCTCCGGTCGAGTCCGCGATCCCGACCGATAAGTTTGGCGACGAGGTCCGCCTGGGCGAGCAGGTCTTCCGCGAGCCGGCCGCCCATGCCGGGAAGTTCGTCGGCAACGACCTGCGCTGCAGCAACTGCCACCTCGACGCCGGGCGCCTCGCCGGCTCCGCCCCGATGTGGGCGGCTTATGTCTCCTATCCGGCTTACCGCAAGAAGAACGATCAGGTGA
The DNA here is from genome assembly GCA_965198715.1 of Beijerinckiaceae bacterium. Taxonomy (GTDB): domain Bacteria; phylum Pseudomonadota; class Alphaproteobacteria; order Rhizobiales; family Beijerinckiaceae; genus RH-AL1. The sequence continues at coordinate 582,787 of CBDAPV010000001.1, read as the reverse complement.
ACTCCTTTCAGCAGCGCCTGCAGGGCTGCTTCCGCTACAGCATGAACGGCAAGGAACCGCCGCTCGGCGATCCCGTGCTCGTCGCCTTGGAAAGCTATTCGTACTTCCTGGCCAAGGGCCTGCCGGTAGGAGAGAAGCCGGCCGGCCGAGGCTTCCCTGAAGTGCCGAAGCCGGCGATGGCGCCGGACTACAACCGTGGTGCGGGCGTCTACGCCCAGAACTGCGCCGCCTGCCATGGCGCCGACGGTCTTGGTCAGAAGTCCGATGGCAAGGTGGTGTTCCCGCCGCTCTGGGGTGCGCGTTCCTACAACTGGGGAGCCGGCATGGCTTCGGTCAAGAACGCAGCCGGTTTCATCAAGGCCAACATGCCGCTCGGCCTCGCCGGTTCGCTGACGCCGCAGCAGGCCTGGGACGTCGCCGATTATGTCGACAGCCAGGTGCGGCCACAGGATCCGCGTTTCACCGGCACCGTCACGGAGACGCGCCAGAAGTTCCACGACAATGCCTTCTCAAGGTACGGCCAGACCGTCGACGGCAAGGTGCTTGGAGATCCTGCCGCCACGCCTGCTGCCGGCACAGTCCCGGGCGTGGCCGACGCGAAATGAGTACCCCGGACACGAAGCAGGCGCGTCCTGTCAATGCTGATCCCGCCGACCACTATCCCATACGCCCGGTCGGCACCTGGGTGGTGGCCGGCTTCCTCGTGTTGTCGATCGTGGTGATCTGGACGCTCGTCGCGCTCGTTTTCGCCGGTCGGAGCTGAGCCGCGATGAGCGACACACCACTAAACCCAGCTTTCGAGGATGCCTTCCACCATTCGGCGGAGAGGCACGAGCGCGCCTGGGTCTTTCTCACCATCGTAATGCTATCGCTGCTTCTCGTCGCGACTATGGGCTTCGTCGTCATCGACTATGGCACCGTCGTGCAGACCGCCAGCTTCCGGCGCGACCCCGCCGCACTGCCCGAGGCGGCCAAGGACGGCAAGCTCGTCAAGACCGGACCGAACGCCTTCTCCGTTCATCTGACCGGGCACCTTTGGGCCTGGATGCCGAACCCGCTCCATGTTCCCCAGGGTGCGACCGTGACCTTCTTCATCACCAGCAGCGACGTGCTGCATGGCTTCGAGGTGCAGGGCACGACGATCAACGCCACGGCCGTGCCAGGGGTCACCGGCACGGTGACCTACACCTTCGGCAAGGCCGGCGTCTTCAACATCATTTGCAACGAATATTGCGGCATCGAGCACCAGGCGATGGTCGGCGCGATCGTCGTCGATCCGAGGACGCCGGCATGACGATCGCCCTCGACCGCGGCTTCGCCGTGCCCCTCCCGCACACGCTGGCCGCCGAACGGCGTCTGATGTTCGCGTTCCTGGTCTGGGGCTTCACGGCGCTGATGATCGGCGCAGCGATCGGCCCGCTGCAGGCGCTGAACTATGGTGGCTTCAACGCCTACCCTTGGCTCCGCCCGGTGCTGCAGACCTACTACCAGGGGCTGACGATCCACGGCGTCCTCAACGCCTACATCTTCACCTTCTTCGTGACCTGCGGCATGCTCGTCTACCTGCCGGCTCGCGAACTCGGTCTGGCGCCCAACATGCTGCTGTGGCGGCTCTGCTTCGGCGCCATGGCCGTCGGCACCGTACTGCTGCTCATCGCCATGTTCGACAATTCCTCGAGCGTGCTGTGGACCTTCTATCCGCCGCTCAAGGGCAGCCCGCTGTTCTATATCGGCATGACGCTGGTGGTGCTCGGCAGCCTGCTGCCACTGCCAATCCTGCTCGACATGCGCAGTCGCTGGAAAGCGCAGCGGCAGGGCGAGATCACCCCGCTCGTCACCTACATGAGCACCACGACCTTCCTTATGTGGGGTCTTGCCGGCGGCGGCGCGCTCATCGAACTCGTGGTGCAGCTCGATCCCTGGTCGCTCGGCCTCACCAAGACCGTCGATCCGATCATCGGGCGCACCCTGTTTTGGTGGACCGGCCATCCCATCGTCTATTTCTGGCTGATGCCCGCCTACGTTTCCTGGTACGGGCTTGTGCCAAGGCAAATCGGCGGCAAGCTCGTGTCCGATCCGATGGCGCGGCTGACCTTCGCCTTGCTGCTGGTGTTCTCGTTGCCGGTCGGCAGCCACCACCAGTTCACCGATCCCGGCTTTTCACCGATCTGGCGCGGTATCCTCGTCGCACTCACCCTCTCGGTCGCCCTGCCGAGCCTGATCACCGCCTTCACCATCGGCCTCAGCCTCGAGTTCGCCGGGCGCTTACGCGGCGGTCGTGGCCTGCTCGGCTGGTTCAAGGCACTGCCGTGGGGCAACCCCAGCGTCGCTGCGCAGCTGCTGGCGATGCTCACCTTCATCTTCGGCGGCTCGACCGGGATCGTGCTCGGCAGCTGGCAACTCGACACGCTGGTCCACAATACGGTGTTCGTGCCCGGCCACTTCCACATCACGGTGGGCTCGGCGTCCGCGCTGACGCTGATGGGCGTGGCGTTCTGGATGGTGCCCCACCTTACCGGCCGCGCCTTGCTGAGTCGTCGTTTGGCACTGGCCTCGGCCTGGCTGTGGTTCGTCGGCATGTCGATCTTCGCCTTGGGCATGCACTGGGCCGGGCTGCACGGCGTCCCTCGCCGCGCCTGGGTCTCCTACCTGCCCCACGCGGTCTACGAGCGGCTCTACGGCTCGGCGCACCTGCCCCTCGCGCTCGTAGCCGTTGGCGGGGTAATCCTCTGGGCCGCGACTGCGGCATTCTACATCGTGTTCTTCGGAAGCTTTTTCACCAAGGCCATGGCGGAACGCCTGCCGATCCCCTTCGCTCAGGCATTCGGCGGCCGCGAAAGCTACGCTCTCGACGGCGGCGAGCCGGTCGGCATCGTGGCCGATTCCAAGCGATCGAAGCTTGCCTGGGTGCTCGAGCACCTTGGCGCGATAACGCTCTTGACAGCGGTTGCAACCGCCGTCGCCTACATCCCGATCTTCTGGCCGTTCCTCCACAATATCCAGGCCGCTCCGGGCTGGAAGGTGTGGTGAAGGTGCCGACCGCGCGGACCATAACTCGCGCCACGGCCGCGTGCCTCGTTATCGCGGCCCTGACGACCTATGTGGAGCGAGGCCGGAGCGGCGCTCAGGCCTTCACCGGTAGTCCGGTCGAGGCGAGGGTCGCACCGGTTCTGGTGATGCCAGACGCTGCCGGCGGCACTTTCGATCTCGCGGCGCAGCGTGGCCGTCTGGTGCTGGTGTATTTCGGCTATCGAAGCTGCCCCGACGTCTGCCCGGCGACCCTCGCAGATCTTGCCGCAACGATGAACGCGCTTGGCCCAGATGCGGCCAACGTCCGCGTGGCCTTCGTCACGCTCGACCCCGGCAATGACACACCGGACTTGGTCCGCGACTACCTGTCGAGTTTCACGCCACGCGGAACTACCCCGTTCATCGGCCTTGTCGCCGATAAGGCCACGACAGCGACGGCGGCCGCGCGATGGGGCGTGACATGGAGGTCCGCCGATGCCGGTCGTTACATCGACCATACCTCGATTGTAACGGCCGTCGATCCGGCGGGCCGCGTCAGGCTGCGCTACGGCATCGGGCAAATCGGCGATCCTGCCGCCATTGCGCGCGATTTGCGCGAGCTGCTCCATGGCGCATAGCTGCGCTCTCTTGGCGCGAACGGCCTGCGTCTCCGCAGGTGCGGCGTCCCTCTTCGCCGCCTATGCTATCGGGCTGCGCAACCCGCTCGCCTCGATGGCTAGCTATACGGCGGCGTTGATGATCCTCAATCAGCTCGCGCCGCCGCTGCTGCTGGCGGCGCTGCCACGTCCCAGTCGACATCTGGCAAAGTTCTACGCGATCGTGTTCGATCCGGCGATGACCTTCGTCGCGTTCGTCGCCCTCGGTGTCGCGGTCAGCCTTCCGGCGTTGCTCAATCCGACTGTTGCCGACGCGCTCTTCGCGATGCCTCTCGGCCTGCTCGAACTCGCCACCGGTCTCATGATTTGGGGGCAGCTCGCGCCGCAGACCAGGCAGATCCGCGGCGACTGGCGCCTAGCATTGCTGCTCTGGCTTGCCAGCCTGCCGATGAGCGCCGTGGCCGTGGTCTGGATGCTCGCGCCTAGGGTCCTCTACACGCCTTATCTCGACGTGCTCTGCCGCTGGAACCTGCCGCCGCTCGTGGATCAGAAATGGGCCGGGTTGATCATGTTCGCCGCTGGCGTGCCGTTGCAGCTTGGTGCGGCCTGGGTGGTGCTCGGTCTATCACGTGACGATGTCACGGATCGCCGAACGAGCGAGGCCGGGCTCTATGGAACCGACGCGAGGTAGGTCTGCGCAAGGGCGTCCTCTTCGAGTGGGCAAATCAGTGAAAGCCTTGGTCCTCGCCAGCCCCGGGCTTCTGCTCGCGGCCGCTGTGCTCTCGGCAGATCCGCGCTCGTCGATCCCTTCTCCTGATCGTCGCCGTGGCCTGCCTCTGCCTGCTCCTGTTCACCGAGATCGACGCGCCCTGGCTGATCCTGGGCGCGGCGGTCGCGAGCACGAGCGCAGCCGCAGTCGGCCTGCTCGCGATCGTTCCTTGACGCCCAGCGACGTTAGCGTCGCGGCTCGAGAGAGCCGCCGCCGCGCTCGGCTGGATCCGCCGGGGCCCCTCTACGATCCGATCGTGAGCCTTAGCGCTAGCGTCGCGAGGACAACGACGAGCACCGGCAGAGTCAGCACCGTCCCGGTCTTGAAGTAGTAGCCCCAGCCGACGGTCACGCCCTTCGTCTTCAGCACATGCAGCCAGAGCAGCGTCGCCAAGCTGCCGATGGGCGTGATCTTCGGCCCGAGGTCGCAGCCGATCACGTTGGCGTAGACCATGGCGTCGTGCACGGCGCCCTGGGTGGCCGCGGCCTTCATCGACAGAGCGCTGACCAGCACGGTCGGCATGTTGTTCATGACCGACGACAGCAACGCGGTGAGGACGCCGGTGCCGTAGGTCGCGCCCCAGACGCCGCCATCGGCGAAGATCTTCAGCAAGGCCGCGAGACGGTCGGTGAGGCCGGCGTTCCGCAACCCGTAGACCACGAGGTACATGCCGAGCGAGAACACCACGACCTGCCACGGCGCGCCGACAAAGACCTTGCGGACGTCAACTACTCGGCCGCGCGCGGCGACGGCGAGCAGGGTAGCGGCGCCTACCGCGGCGACCGCGCTCACGGGCACGCCGAGCGGCTCCAGCCCGAAGAAGCCGATCAGCAGCAGCACGAGCACGGCCCAGCCCGCCCGGAAGGTCGCGGGGTCGCGCACGGCGTCGCGGGGCGCCTTCAGCTGTCCGGGATCGAAGGCGTCCGGGATGTCGCGGCGGAACCAGAGCATCAGCACGACGAGCGTGGCGAGGATCGAGGCGAGGTCGACCGGCATCATAACCGCCGCGTAGCGGTCGAAGCCGAGGCCGAAGAAGTCGGCCGAAACGATGTTGACGAGGTTCGACACTACCAGCGGCAGGCTCGAAGTATCGGCGATGAATCCTGCGGCCATTACGAAGGCGAGTGTCGCTTTTTCACCGAAGTCGAGCGCCGTCAGCATGGCGATGACGATGGGCGTCAGGATCAGAGCAGCGCCGTCATTGGCGAACAGCGCGGCGACGGCGGCGCCGAGCAGCACGATGAGCGCGAACAGCAGACGACCGCGGCCGCGGCCCCAACGGGCGACGTGGAGCGCCGCCCATTCGAACGAGCCGGCCTCGTCGAGGATCAAGCTGATGAGGATCACCGCGACGAAGGTCGCCGTAGCGTTCCACACGATGTGCCAGACGACAGGCACGTCGGAGAGATGCACAGCGCCGGCAAGGAGCGCGACGAAGGCTCCACCGCAGGCGCTCCAGCCGATCCCAAGGCCCTTCGGCTGCCCGATGACCAGCACGATCGTGACGAGGAAGATGACGACGGCGAGGATCAAGCGAGGCTCCGGGCCGGCACGGACGATGCCGCGCCTTGGGCCTGCCTACTTGTCTGCAATCTGTATGTCCACTACGATAGACACATGAAGATCGAAGAGGCGCTCGAGGCGTTCATGGCCTTATCCCAGACCACCCGGCTCGACGTGTTCCGGCTGCTGGTTCGCAATGAGCCGGACGGCCTGCCGGCCGGCGAGATCGCGCGGCGGCTCGAGGTGCCGCACAACACCCTGTCGGTGCACCTGCGCGTCCTGAACCACGCCGGCCTCGTCGCCAGCGAGAGGCGCAGCCGCTCGATCGTCTACCGCGCCGCGCTGGGCCGCCTGCTCGAGCTCGTCGTCTTTCTCGTCAAGGACTGCTGCAACGGCGACCCGGCGCTCTGCGGACCGCTGGTCGCCAACCTCGCCCGCTGCGTACCGGAGAGCCCTTGATGGACGTCTTGATCTACCACAACCCCGACTGCGGCACGTCGCGCAACGTGCTGGCGCTGATCCGCAGCGCCGGGGTGGAGCCGCAAGTCGTCGAGCACCTCAAGTCTCCGCCGTCGCGCCCCATGCTGCTCGACCTCCTAAGCCGGATGGGCATCGCGCCGCGCGCGCTGCTCCGCGAGAAGGGCACGCCCTTTCACGATCTCGGCCTCGACGATCCCGGCATGGGCGACGAGGCGCTCGTCGAAGCGATGATGGCGCATCCCATCCTGATCAACCGGCCGATCGTCGTCACGCGGAGCGGCGTGCGGCTCTGCCGCCCGTCCGAGGCGGTGCTCGACCTGCTGCCACTCCGGCGCGGCGCGTTCGCCAAGAAGGACGGCGAGAAGATCGTCGACGATCACGGTCGCGCGGTCGGCAAGGATGCCCCGGCTTGATCCCCGACACCGCCGCGCCCGACCTTTCCGGCACGCCCAACATCGTCCCGGCGGCCTTCCGCGCCATCGACGCGGCGGCTCTCGCCGCCAGCATGCCGACGCACCTGCCGCGCATCCTGCTGCTCTACGGCTCGCTCCGCCCGCGCTCCTTCAGCCGCCTCCTGACGCTCGAGGCCGAACGCATCCTCAAGGCCTTCGGCGCCGAGACGCGCGTGTTCGACCCCGCCGGCCTGCCGCTTCCCGACGCGAGCGAGGCCGACCACCCGAAGGTCGCGGAACTGCGCGACCTGTTCCTCTGGTCGGAGGGCCAGGTCTGGACCAGCCCGGAACGCCACGGCGCGATGACCGGCGTCTTCAAGTGCCAGATCGACTGGGTGCCCCTCGCGCTCGGCTCGGTGCGGCCCTCGCAGGGCCGTACGCTGGCGGTGATGGAGGTGAGCGGCGGCTCGCAGTCGTTCAACACGGTCAACCAGCTGCGCGTGCTCGGCCGCTGGATGCGCATGATCACCATCCCCAACCAGTCGTCGGTCGCCAAGGCCTTCCAGGAGTTCGGCGAAAATGACCGCATGAAGCCCTCTGCGTACTACGACCGCGTCGTCGACGTGATGGAGGAGCTGGTCAGGTTCACGCTGCTGACCCGCGGCGTCGCCGACCGCCTCGTCGATCGCTACAGCGAGCGCAAGGAGAGCGCGGCGGAGCTCAGCGCCCGCGTGAACTTCAAGGCGCTGTGACGATGGCGGGCGCCGCCACCATCGGCTTCGCCTTGGCCGCGATCGTCGCCGGGATCGCGATCGCCGCCCAGCAGCTCACCAACTACAGCCTGCGGGTCGAGCTCGGCTCGGTGTGGTGGGCAAGCTTCTTCAGCTATCTCGGCGGCACGCTGTTCATGGCGACGCTGGTCGTCACGCGCAGCGCATGGCCGGGTTCGGCGGTGTTCGCGCGGGTCGAGCCGGCGTCGTGGATCGGCGGCGCCCTCGGCGGGATCTACGTTGCCATCTCGATCTTCACGCTGCCCCGCCTCGGCGTCGCGTTCCTGCTCGCGCTCATCGTCGTGGGGCAGATGACGGCCTCGCTCGTCTTCGACCAGTTCGCCCTCTTCGGCACGCCGCATCACCCCGTCGGCCTCCTGCGCGTCGCAGGCGCCCTCGCCCTCGTGGGTGGCGTCGCGATGACCAAGGCGGGTGACGCGGTGCATGCTCGCCCGAATGCAGGTGGATCGACGAGCGGCCGTGGCGGGGGACCACCATGACGATCGTCACTCACTCCGCCGCCGCCGCCTTCGATCGCGCGGCCGACGGCACGCTCGTCATCGCCTGCGTCCACGACTGCCGCTCCGTCGGCGTCGCGCTGAGGGTCGCGCGCGAGTTGGCGCGGAGTCATGAAGGCGCGCTCGCCTCGTCCAGGACAGCGGACCTCCTGCCAGGCGACTTCGGCCCCAAGACGTTTCTCGCGAGCTACGGAGAGGTGCCTGGCGTTGAGGTAAATGAAGCCTTGAATGGCTGTGACAAGCTGCGCAATCTAACACTGTAGAGATATGCTGATCGACCAATCGCTCATAAGGTTTTTTCAGACTCAAGCGATCAGTTCCACTCGGCTACTTTGACTCTTCAGCGCTTCTTGCCAAGATGCTGTAGTAATGATCTTTAACCATGAGCCCCGTCTTTCGATGTGCGCTAGTGATCGATGATCTTCAGGATCTCGGCCATGATCGCCCTGCGGTCACTTCGACCGTTCCGTCGGCCGTGATCGCAACGGCTTCCGGGAAGCGATATCGGTGCCCGGTCTGTACGCCGGTTTCGTGCGACCTTCGCTGACGGGCGTCAGCAGCAGGCTCGCGAGATCGTCGAGCGTCCCCGCGAGGGGTGTCTGCCTCGGCTTCCGGTCCTTCGTCATCTGCGGCGTCTCGGCTGATTCCGCGCCGTTTTAGGTGGAGACCTGGAGATTGCCAAGCTCGGCGACCGCCGGAAACTCCCGGGCGAGGGGACGGCGCGCTCGTGCGGCCACAGGCGGAGCGAAATCAATTGCGTCCGTCGCCATGACCACGCCCGCCGCCCCTACCACCTCCTTATCGACGCTGCGGCTCGCTTTCAGCTAAGCACCGCATCTGGCCTCGAGACCGCAAGCCGCCATGACGCTTCCCCGTCTCGTTCAAGATCCCCGCCGCCTCGCCGCGCTCGAGGCCACCGGCATCCTCGACACGCCGGCCGATCCCGGCTTCGACGACGTCGTCGCGCTCGCCACGCAGATCTGCGAGGCTCCCGTGGCGCTCGTCAGCCTCGTGGCCGGCGACAGGCAGTGGTTCAAGGCGAAGATCGGCTTTCCGGCCTGCGAGACCGACCTGAACAGCTCGGTGTGCGCGCACGCGCTGGGTCGCGACGACCTGCTGGTCATCAACGATCTCACGGCCGATCCCCGCACCAGCGCCAACCCGCTCGTCACGGCAGGGCCGCGGCTCCGCTTCTACGCCGGCGCGCCGCTCGTCACGCCGGAGGGGCACTCGCTCGGCAGCCTCTGCGTCATCGACCACGTGCCGCGGCCGACGGGCCTGACCGCGATCCAAGCCGACGGTCTCCGCCGCTTGGCGCGCCAGGTCATGGCGCAGCTCGAGCTGCGCCGCGCGGTTGGCGCACGCGACGCGGCCCTCGAGGGCGAGCGCCGCGAGCAGGCGCGCACACGCGCGGACGCCGCTAGGCTGGAGGCGCTCATCGCCACCCAGCGGGTCGCAGCGACCGCGTCTTCCGACCTCGACGCGATCTTCCAGGCCGTCGTCGACGGAGCCCTGTCGGTTATCGACGCCGCCACCGGCGCGGTGGTGGAGATCCGGGAGGGCGAGGAGCTGGTCTACAGGACCGCCTCGGGGACGTCGGCCATTCACAAGGGCACCCGCATCCCCCTGCAGGGCACGATCTCCGGTCGCGCCCTCCTCACCGCGGCGCCCTGCGTCTGCGGGGATGCTTGGAGCGACCCGCAAGCCGACCACGCGCTGTCGCGGCGGCTCGGCATCCGCTCCCTGGTGTCGGTCCCGGTGACCCGGCACGGCGTTGTCATCGGCGTGCTTAAGGTGCAGTCCAGCGAGCCCGACGCCTTCTCGTCGCGCGACGTTCTAATGGCGCAGATGCTCGCCGGCCTCGTCGCCTCGGCCTTCGGCGACGCCGCCGAGGCCGAGACGCGCCGGGCGCTGCGTGAGGCGGAGAGCCGATACAAGGCGGTGTTCGACAGCGCCGTCGACTTCGCCATCGTCACCGCCGACGCCGACGGGATCATCACCGACTGGAATTCGGGCGCCGAGCAAATCATGGGATGGGGGCGCGACGAGGTGCGAGGTCGACCATTCGACACCTTCTTCGTGCCCGAGGACGTCGAGGCGCACGTCGCCGGGCGTGAGATGGACGTCGCGCTCGACCGCGGCAGCGCAAGGGACGAGCGCTGGCACGAACGGCGGGGCGGCCAGCGCTTCTGGGCGCTTGGCAGGATGATGACGCTGCGCCACGAGGACGGCAGCCTTCGCGGCTTCCTCAAGATCCTCCAGGACAGGACTCCGCAACGCCGCGCCGAGGAGGCCCTGCGCTTCAGCGAGAACCGCTACCGGTCGCTCTACGACTCCATCGATGCAGGGTTCTGCATCGTCGAGCTGGCCTTCGACGCGATGGACCATCCCGTGGACTACCGCATCCTGGAGGTGAACCCCTCCTTCGAGCGGCAGACCGGCCTGGGCGACGTCGTCGGTCGAAGCATGCGCGACCTCGTCCCGAACCACGAACAATACTGGTTCGACATCTACGCCCGCGTCGCCCGCACCCGTCAGCCTCAGCGCTTCGAGCAGTTCGCCAGCGGCCTCGATGGACGCTGGTTCGAGGTCTACGCTTATCCCGTGGGCGACACCGTGACCCCGAACGTCGCGATCCTCTTCAACGACGTCTCCGCGAGGAAGCGCGGCGAACGCGCCCTCGCCGACAGCGAGGCGCGGTGGCGCGGGCTGTTCAACGGCATGCGCGAGGGTTTCTGCCTCGCCGAGATGGTCCGGGACGCGACGGGCGAGCCGGTGGATTACCGCCTGCTCGAGATCAACCCGGCCTTCGCCGTCCAGTCCGGCCTGTCTGCCGACAGCGCCGGGCGCACGGTTGGGAGCCTCATCCCCGACCATCCGCGATGGCTCGTCGAGAGATACGCGCACACCGTCGAGACCGGCGAGCCGCAGCTGCTCGAGGTCCGCGTGCCCGAACTTCGCAGATGGTTCGAGGTGCGGGTGCGCAAGGACGTGGACCAACGCTTCGCCTGCCTCTTCCTCGACATCACCGAGCGCAAGACGGCCGAGGCGCGCCGTATAGCCGGCGAGGAGCTGGGGGAGCAGCTGCGCGACGTCGTCGACAGGGCTGCCGTCGCGCCGATCGCCGCCGGGATCCTGGGCCGAACTCTCGACCTCGCCCATGCGGGCTACGGCGACGTCGACCACGACCGCGAGGTGGTCACGCTCGTTCCCGGTTGGGCCGGGGCGGGCCTGGCGCCGCTCGAAGGCCTGCATGGGTTCCGGGAATACGGCTCGTACATCGACGAGCTGAAGGCCGGCATCGCGGTGGTCGTCGCCGACACCTCGACGGACGCGAGGACCAGGGCGGACGCCGGCACTTTGGCGCAGCTCGGGATCCGCGCCCTCGTCAACCTCCCCGTCCTGGAGCACGGCCGCTTCGTCACGCTGTTCTACGCGACGAAGAAACTGCCCCACCGATGGTCCGAGGAGGAGGTCGGCTTCGTGCGCGCCGTCGCCGATCGCGCGCAATCGGCGATCGCGCGGCTCGAGGCCGAGGCGCGGCGGAAGGTCTTGAACGAGGAGCTGTCGCACCGCCTCAAGAACACGCTCGCGATGGTCCAGGCAATCGGCAAGCAGACGTTGCGCTCCGTCCCCGACCGCGGGCCCGTGCAGGCGTTCGAGGAGCGCGTCCAGGCGCTGGCCAACGCCCACGACGTCCTCCTGGAGCAGAACTGGACCGCGGCGCCGATCGCGGCCGTGCTCGAGGGCACGCTCGGCACCCTCGCTCACATCGACCGCTTCGATTTCTCGGGCCCCGACATGCCCCTGGGTCCGCGCGCGACGCTGTCGCTCTCGCTCCTTCTGCACGAGCTCGCCACCAACGCGCTGAAGTACGGCGCGCTGTCGAACGCCGTCGGTCGAATCGCCGTCTCGTGGCGCCGGGAGGAGGATGCCGCCGGCGACCGCTTCGTCATGGATTGGAGCGAGAGCGGCGGCCCGCCGGTGCGCGCGCCGGAACGGAAGGGCTTCGGCTCGCGTCTCATCCGGACCGGCCTCGCCGGAAACGGGGGCGTGGAGCTGCGCTACCCGGAAGCGGGCTTCGAGGCCGAGATGCGCGCGCCTTTCTCCCACATGCAGCGGCCCTGAGGATGGAGTGGATGTTGCCGAATACGCAGGCCGCGGAGAAGGCGGTCGTCCTAGTTGTGGACGACGAGGCCATCCTGCGCATGACCACCGTCGACTTGGTGGAGGAGGCGGGATTCGATGCCCTCGAAGCGGTGGACGCCGACGAGGCGGTGCGAATTATGGAGGCGCGCCGCGACGTCCGCGTCATGCTGACCGACGTCGACATGCCCGGCAGCATGGACGGGGTCGCGCTCGCGGCCTGCGTGAGGGATCGCTGGCCTTCTATCGAGATCATCATGGTGTCGGGAAAGGTGCGTCTGCGAGCGCAGGACATCCCCGCGCGCGGGTTGTTCTTCTCGAAGCCTTACGACTCCGAACACGTGGTCGCGGCTCTGCATCGCTTCACCCGCTGAGGTGGCGATGGTCACGCCGCATCTCCGGACTAGGCCGGATGGCGTTTGCGACATGATGCAGCGCTTGTCCGGCGCAAGCACTCCCTAAACTCCGAACCCGCGCTTCTCTTGTAATCGAAAATCCCAGCCGCGCGTGAACGTGGCTGCCCGGCGAGTGGGAACTGCAACCAGGCAGCCGTGTGCCGCATGTTCCTTGGGGAGCGCGCGGCACACGATCGTGTGGGGCGCACCCTACTTTCTGGGAAAGCGGATAGCACTCATCTTCGACGGGATGAGCATGCCCGGCGATCCAAGCCGGACAGGGCCGTTTTTCGCTGTTAAATGATGCCGGAGCTAATTGAGATCGACACTTGCATCGCTACTCGCAAAGAGCGTGTGTCTGACCAGCAGATCAGCCCGCCAAAGCCTTGCGATTAGCAAAGTGGTTCCAGCCGGCGTCGTAGCGTCTGCGAACCTTCATCCAGTGGGCCGCCGCTTTCAGCTGGCCTGTTGGAGACCTCCTATGAAACTCACCGACACGCAATCCGCCGTCCTTGCTGCCGCCGCGGCACGTGCCGACGGCGCAGTTCTGCCGCTGCCCTCGCACCTGCGCGGAGGCGCCATCGCCAAGGTCTGCGATGCCCTGAAGGCGAAGGGCCTAGCCACTGCGGCAGGTGAAGGTGGCGAGGAGAGGCTCGTCATCAGCGATGCCGGCCACCAAGCGCTGGGGCTGCCGATCCAATTTCACATCAACTCAAATCAACCTGCGCGCGGGGATGTTTTGAGCGGTAAACATGGTTTGCCCTCCGTGCTCTCGGAGGATGCCCGCTCGCTGCTCGTCGTCGTCGTCATGCTCACTGGGCCGTTCACCCTTCGCGAGCGGATCGCCGGCACGCTCGACCCGCGGGCGCGGATGCCCGACGCGGCCGCGGCGGTCATCCACCGGTCGCGCGGCGAGGCCGGCGACGACGCGGCGATCCCAGACGCGCTCGCCGACCATGCCAAGCTCGGCGCTTGGGCCGGGAGGCTGGGCGGATCTCCCGCCGCCACCCGCCTGCGCATGGTCTTCGACGATCTAGGAGTCTGGCCTCTCGAGCGATCAGCCTGAGCCGACTGACCTTAAGCGTCGCGCAGCACGAGAGGGAGATCGGATCCGCGAAGCAGCACGGCATACCACATGCACTAAGCGTCGCTGCTTATCGACGACGCGCAATGCATAATGAGGTACCCGAGCGGCCGCGTTTGTACTTGGTGTCACTAGTAAACGAGCGTCCGCGAGTGTCTGATCCCGCCTCCCCCCCCCCCCCCGCAGGTTGATTTTGAGGCCTTCGCGCAGGTTGATTTGACACCCCAAAGGGGGTTTTCCCCTCTGCGCGGAAAGTCACATCAACTCAAATCAACCTGCGCGCGGGGATGTTTTGAGCGGTCAATATGGTTTTCCCTCCAATCAGGCGGCCTAATCGGGCCAATTGGTCTTTTAGGATGTCGATTACCCGCCAGTTCGCACCGCCAATTGAGTAGAGCGTGCCCTTGCGGCGATCGGCGAAAACCCGTGAAATATCTCGAAACGCGATTGGGAGCGATCAATCGGCCGGAGCGGTCGGCGAATGTCGGCATTTGGCGCTCGATTACCCAGGCGCTTGCATCGCTCGTTGAAACGAGCGTGTCTTAGAGGGCGTGAGCGAAGGTCCGTGAAATATCTCGAAACGCTGTTGGGAGCTTCAATTGGCTGGAGCGGCGATTGCCTACATCCGCGTGTCGACGGCTCGGCAGGGGCGCTCCGGCTTGGGCTTGGAAGCGCAGCGTCGTGCCGTCGCCGAGTTCTGCGAGCGCGAGGGTCTCGCCGTCACGGGCGAGTTCGTCGAGATCGAGACTGGCAAGGGCGCGGATGCGCTGGAACGTCGGCCGCAGCTCGCGGCGGCTCTGGCGGCCGCGAAGAAGGCCCGTTGCTCCATCGTCGTCGCCAAGCTCGATCGGCTCTCGCGCGACGTCGCCTTCATCGCCGGGCTCATGGCGTCGCGGGTGCCCTTCATCGCGGCGGAGCTGGGCGCCGATGCCGACCCCTTCATGTTGCACCTCTACGCCGCCCTGGCCGAGAAGGAGCGCCGGATGATCTCGGCTCGCACCAAGGATGCGCTGCAGGCGGCGAAGGCACGAGGCGTCAAGCTGGGGCGACATGGCGCCGAGCACCTGTCGGTCTTGAACAAGGCCGCAGCGCTGGAGCGGGCGAGAAGCCTGGCGCCGCTGCTCGCCGATATGAAGGTGCGAGGGCTATCCTCCCGAGCGATCGCGGCCGAGCTGACGACGCTGGGCGTGGCGACGCCATCGGGTGGGAGATGGCATCCGCAGACGGTCATGCGGGCTCTGAGCCGAGCCGAAGGCACAACGGCTTGAAAAGACGTGAGCTGCTTCCAAGCCTAGAGCCGAAAATTGAACACCGTCAGTAATTTAGCTCGATTGCCTTGACGTTCGGAGACGATGCGCGGTGTGAGAGGCCGCTGGGTGGCCGTTGCACCCGCAGACGGTCATGCGGGTTTGAAGCCGACCCAAGGCGCAACGGCTTTAGGGCGCAATCTGCTTGCCGAAGTCCGTTGCCGAAAATTGAACGCCGTCAGCAATTTAGCTCCTTTGCCCATGCTATTCGAGCCGATGCTGACGCTTGATCAGGTGCTTGCATCGCTGCTCGGAAAGAGCGTGTGTGAAGCAGCGTCGCGATCCTCGAGACCGCCGCGAGCAGGTTCCAGCCGCGGGCGCGCGACTTCGAACCTTCAGCCAGTGACCCGCCGCTTGGCGGGCGAGTCGCTGGAGATCCACGATGAAGCTCACCGACACGCAGACCGCTGTTCTCACCGCGGCGGCAGCACGCCCTGACGGCGCTATCCTGCCTCTGCCGGCTCATATCCGCGGCGGCGCCATCGGCAAGGTCTGCGACGCTCTGGTCGCCAAGGGTCTTGCCATCAGCGTCGGCCTGCCAGGCAAGCAGACCCTCGTCATCGGCGACGATGGTCGCTTGGCGCTCGGCCTCGCAATCAGGCCCATGGCCTCAGCGGAGACCAAGCCGACGCAGGGCCGCGCCGGGACGAAGCAGGCGCAGCTCGTCGCGATGCTCGAGGCGCCGGAAGGAGCCAGCACCGAGGAGATCGTCGCCGCCTTCGGCTGGCAGCCCCACACCGTCCGCGGAGCGATCGCCGGCGCGCTCAAGAAAAGGCTCGGCTTGCAGGTCGGGTCCGAGGCGATCGAGGGTCGCGGACGCGTTTACCGCATCATGCCGAAATGAGCGACTTCGCGTAGATGTCGTCGAACGAGAAGCCGATCGCCCGCTCGATCCTGCCCTAAAGCTCTGTCGAAGTCGCTGCGCGAGCGAGGGCACCGCGTGACGGCCTCGGTAGTCCGGTCGGCAAAGCCCATGATGTTACCTTGAAGGCCGAGGTCTCAGAGCCGACCTAGGAAGCTTCGATCACCTGCGGCCAGAGCCATGCGTGTCCTGATCTACGGCGCGGCATCATCGGTGCCTCCATCGCCTACTTCCTCGCCCGGCGCGGCGCCGCTTCGACCGTCATCGAGCGCGTCGGCTTGGCTTGCGCAGCCTCCGGCAAGGGCGGCGGCTTCCTCGCCGCCGAATGGTGCGACGGCACGCCGGTGGGACCGCTCGCCCGACGCAGCTTCGCCCTCCACGCGAAGCTAGCTAAGGAGGAAGAAGGCGATTGAGGCTGTCGGCGGCCCGACACGTAAGCTGTTTCGATCTACGATCAAAAGCGGTCGCAAAAAGACGCTCTCTCTCTCTGTTCGCCCCGATGCCGACTCCTTTTAAGCTTCTTCGCATCGCCGATCTGATCAGGCTAGCCGCCGATACGGCGCAAGCTTGCAGCGAGATGGAACCAAGCAACGAGACGGAACAGGTGCAGGCTATTGCTCTGCACATCAAATCTGCGGCCGAAGAGCTTGAGGAAATCGGCCTGCGGCTCGCGGGGCGACCTACTAGCCGAGAGCATTGATCCGGATCAGGGCGCCAAGCCTCGCGTCAGGATGTCATGCCGCCGAGATTGGCATTTCGTCCCGTCGTCCATTACGCCGAAGTCCTTGCTTGATCGAGCCCGGGCTGTAGCCAGAGGTTTGCTGCCGTGTTGGCGCCGCCAAGAGCGAGCGAAATAAAAGGTTGAGTTCCGTCACCCCGCTCGCACCGAGGTGACGAAGCGTCTGGCCTCCTCGCGCAGCGTGGCCGACTGTCCCGCGAGCGCCCGCGCGGCCCCGGACAGGTCCGTGGCGGCGCGACCGGTGGTGAGCGCTCCGGCGCTCAGCACGGCGAGTTCACTCGACACGTCGGCCGTGACCTGCGCGGTCCGCTTCGTGTCCGAGGCCATCGCCTCCGTGCTGTCGCGCTGCGCCTCCACCGCGCCCGCCATGTCGACAGCGACGCGCGCCATCGCGCCGACGGTGGCCGCGATCTCACCGATGGCGACGACGCCCTTCGCCGCCGTCTCCCGGATCGCCTCGATCTGCCGGCGGATGTCCTCGGTCGCCTGCGATGTCTGGTTGGACAAAGTCTTCACTTCGGCGGCGACCACGGCGAAGCCGCGCCCGGCTTCGCCGGCGCGTGCCGCCTCGATGGTCGCGTTGAGCGCCAGCAGGTTGGTTTGGTTCGCGACCCCGTTGATGAGCTCAACCACCGTGCCGATCCGCTGCACGGACACGGCGAGATCCTCGATCGTGGCCGTGGTCCGTTCGGCCACCGCGACCGCCTCGCGCGCGGTGTCGGCTGATTGCGCCATGCGGCCGCTGATGTCGCCGACCGAATGCGAGAGCCGCGCGCTGTTGGTGGCGACGTCGCGCATGGTGGTGGAGGCGCCGCGCGTGGCGTCCGCTACGGTGTCGACGCGCTGGCTGGTTTCGGCCGCCGACCTCAGTAACTCCTCGGCCGAGCCCTGCACGCGCGTCGCCGACTCGGACACCGCAGACACGACGGTACCGACGATCGCCTCGAAGCGGTCGGCCATCGCCGTCAGCAGCGCCGCGCGCTCGACCCCCGCGCGCCCGTCGAGGTCGTGCCGCTCGGCGCGGATGCGCTCGCCCTCAGCCAGGCTCGCCCGGAATACGGCAAGCGCGCGGCTCATGTCGCCGATCTCTTCGTGCCACGCGAGCGCGGGCGTCGCCTGGGTGAAGTCGCCGGCCGCCATCCGCCGCATCGCAGCGGTCAGGTCGCCGATCGGCGCCGCGATCTGCCGGCGCAGGAGAACGCCGAGCAGGAGCACGGCGGCCAACGCCGCTAGCGGGCCGACGATGTCCGTGGCCAACACGAAGGTCGAGGCATTATCGCTAACGCGGGTGCGCAGCGCGAGCAGGCGCTTCTCCTCCGCGTCGATCGTCTCGACCGAGGCGCGGACGGCCTCGAAAAGGTCGTCGTCGTCCGAGGGCTCGAGCGTCATGTTGGCGACGTGGGTCTGCCAGCGATCCAGCAGCACGGTGAGGTTAGCGAGGCGCGGCTTCTGCGAGGCGTTGTCGGCGGTCAGCACCTTGAGCGAGGCCAGCTTGGCCTGCGGCTCCCGCCCCTGGGCGATGGCCAGCTCGCGGGCGCTCGCATCGTGGGAGCGGTGGTAGAGCTTGCCCGAGTTCTCCTGTTGCAGGACGCCGTGCAGCAGATCCTTGGTCTCGCCGAGAACGATGTAGGTATGCGTGGTCCAGGCGTTCGCGTTCATCAGCCGCTGCAGCCCGACCTGGGTGACCATCGCCTCGGCAAGGCCGATCGCCATGATGCAGCCGAAGGCCAACGTCATCTTGGTTGCGATGAGGCGATTGGAGAACCAGCGCAAGTGGGGGCCTCGGGACGAACCACGCCGGGCGCGGTGTCGGGCCTAGGTTGCACGGGAGACATTAAGCCGGAATTTACGAGCGACATGCACGCGGTGGAGCGCGGTCGCGGAACGTCGCTCGGCAGAATGACCGCAATGCAGGCAGACCTTCTCCGCCCGCACGTCTTGAGCATCGTGATACCGTCAGGCGGAAGGTAGCATCCGCAGACGGTCATGCGCGCTCTGGCGCGGGCCGACCTTTCTCCGATCGAGACCACGAGGCTTAGACGAAAGGCTTTGTCTTGACCCGACAGCCAGTCCAAGCACGCTCATGATCCGCCTCATCCCAAGTCTTCCATCGATCTACGTCATCGCTCGCGTGGTGTGGCCGCTTCCTTGGCCGATCGCGGCGAAAATCATCGTCGCCGTGGTCGTGCTCGCCGCGTCGCAGTTTCACCAGTGGAGCCGCCTTTCCTCGGGGTCGGTCTTCGCGCCGGAGTTCCCGCGCCCGGTCGTGATCCTGTTCAACGTGGCGTTCGGCGCGATTGCGCTGCTCGCCGTCATGCAGCTCGTCTTCGACATGGTGGCGCTGGCATCGATGGTGCTGCCATCGGGCGGCTGGGCGATCCCTGCCCCTTTGCGCTACGCCGAAGTTCTCGCGGCGGTTCTGTTGGCGGCGGTCGGCGTTCAGCAGGCTGTTCGCATACCGCCGGTGAAGAACGTCGAGGTCGTGATCGCAAACCTGCCGCCGAGCTTCGACGGCTACGCGATCCTCCATCTGACCGACCTCCATCTCAGCCGCCTCTTTCCTGCATCTTGGACGCGCGCTGTGGTCGCGCGATCCAACGCGCTCGACGCGGACCTGATCGCGATATCCGGCGACCTCATCGATGGCTCGATCGAGATGCGGCGCGCGGACGTGGAGCCGCTGCGGGCGTTGCGAGCGCGAGACGGCATCTGGGTGGTGTCGGGCAACCACGAGGAAATCTTCGGCTACGAGGCCTGGATGCTGCACTACGCGGACATGGGCATGCACGTCCTCGCCAACGCCCACGTGGTCCTGAGACGTGGCGATGGCGAGCTAATTTTGGCTGGCGTCAACGATCGATCCGCGCCCGCCGAGAGCCACCGTGATCCTGACCTCGATGCTACTCTTGCAGGCGCACCCTCGGGTACGCCGATCGTGCTGCTCGACCATCAGCCTCGGGATGCTCCAAGGGCGGCGGCACGCGGTGTCGCGCTCCAACTGTCCGGTCATACCCACGGCGGCATGATCCGAGGGCTCGATCGACTGGTCGCCCGCGGAAACGGAGGGTACGTCTCGGGCGCATACGCGGTGGGAGGCATGACGCTCTACGTCAGCAACGGGACTGCACTCTGGCCGGGCTTTGCACTGAGGCTTGGTCGTCCAAGCGAGCTGACGCTCTTCACCCTTCGTCGAGCTGGAGGAGACCAGCGATGCGCCTGATCGCAATCGAAGAGCACATCCTGCCGCCCGATGTACGGAACGCCTGGGCTTCCGCACCGCCGCCCCACGATCCCGTCTCGGCCTTTGCGACGGTGGTGAGACCTCATCGCAGAACCGGACCGCTGCGGCGCCTGCGAATCATACCGCGTCGGGCTGTGGGCTGATGAACATGGCGTTCCCATGCGTCCACGCTGCCAGATTTGCGGATGGGTCAAGCCAGACACGGATTAGCGTAGAAAATGCGAGAAGCGCCAAAGCGAGAGAGATGGCGCCGCTGCTCGCTGACATGAAGCTGAAGACGGTCTTGCGGCCATCGCGCTCGAGCTTACACAGCCAGCAAACCTCCGCGACGATTTCAGCCCTGTGGAGGCAATTTTCGCCTCGTACTTTGGCGCCCCGCGTCAGGGCGTCAAGGTTTTGGCGCAGATGGAGCGAAACCTCCTGTTTGATTTCGCGAACCGACGATCGGGCTACGCCGCGTCCAGCGCCATCTGCCAGAAATCCGCCTCCAGGCGCGAGGCCGTGGCGAAGGTCAAAGCGAGCTCGGGAAAGCGTCGCTCGGTCAGGGCGCGGGCCGCGAGCGCGTCCAGCTGCAGCCGCGCTACCTTCGCCACAGCCTGATAGGGCTCGCTGGCGTATTCGGCGATCCACTCGCGGTAGGGATGGTCGCCGAGCGCCTCCATGCCGTGAGGGGCCAGGGCGCGACCGATCTCGGCATAGCCGATGACGCATGGCGCCAACGCGACGTGGAGGTCGAGCAGGTCGCCCGCGGCACCGCAATCCAGCACGAAGCGCGTGTAGGCCACCGTCGCAGGCAACTCGGGTGTGGCCGCAAGCGCATCCGGTTCGAGGCCCCAGCGGGCACATAAGCGAACGTGCAAGGCCGTCTCATCCAGGATCGCGGCAAGCCCGGTCTGCGCCGCGCGGATGTCGGCCAACGTGCGGCTCTTGTAAGCAGCCAGCGCGTAGGCACGGGCGAACTGGATCAGAAACAGGTAGTCCTGAACGAGATAGATGCGGAACGCCGCTTGCGGCAGCGTACCGGCACCCAGCCGGCGCACGAAGTCGTGGTCGACGTAGGACACCCAGTCGTCGATGGCAGCCGACCTCAAGCGTTCGAAGACGTCCATGGATGCAATCCGCTGGTAAAATGGCGCACTTGTCCGTTGACCTCACGCTGCGTAGAGACGCCTCGTCCTTTAGCGAGGCGCGAAGGTCGGCACCTTCGGCGGATCGAAGTGCGTAAACTCTGGAGGTTCCGGGGGAGGCTGTGGCGGCACTAACCGCTTGGCGCCAGTCGCCTCCAGCACAAGCGGTATGCCGACCTCGATCAGCAAAGAGAACCCGAGGCCGAACGCGAAGGCAATGAGAACTTTGATCGCAACCCTCTTCACGGATGACTCCGCTTCTCGCGATTTGTTATTGCGCCTCCTCGCGCCCGATTTGATGCGATGAGAAGGATCTACCCCACAGGTCGTTACCGACGGACTAGAAGCTAGCACACCCGGAGCGCCGACGGGATGTCGGGCGGCGGCAGGTTGCCGCCGCAGCATGCGCCGCGGCAAAGAGCCAGCGCACACGGCTCTCGCTGACAACTGCCGCTCGCAGATCGCCTGAGATGGGCTGCTAACGGCTCTGAGTGCGTGCGCGTCGCGTTGACTCTTCCGGTTTGCCGATCGAACGTGGACGTCGTTGTGTATGCGTCCGTGAGTATCCCGTGGCACCTCCTCGTCCCTACTGGAAGGGCTACCTCAAGCTCTCCCTGGTCTCCTGCCCTGTCGCCGTCTACAGCGCGATCTCCTCGGGCGAGAGAGTCGCCTTCAAGCAGATCAACCGGCAGACCGGTCATCGCCTGAAGCAGCAGCTCGTCGACGAGCACACCGGCGACCCGGTCGACTCTGCCGACAAGGCGCGAGGTTACGAGGTTGCCAAGGGCGACTACATGCTGGTCGAGGACGACGAGCTCGAGGCCATCGCCATCGAGAGCCAGCATAC
This sequence comes from Beijerinckiaceae bacterium, assembly GCA_965198715.1. Taxonomy (GTDB): domain Bacteria; phylum Pseudomonadota; class Alphaproteobacteria; order Rhizobiales; family Beijerinckiaceae; genus RH-AL1. The sequence continues at coordinate 560,981 of CBDAPV010000001.1, read as the reverse complement.
GATCGACATCGATCGCTTCGTGTCGCGCGCGCAGATCGACGAGCGCTACCTCGACGCGCCGTACTACCTCGTGCCCAACGACAAGGTCGGCCAGGACGCCTTCGCCGTCATCCGCGACGCCATGCGCGGCAAGGCCATGGTCGCGCTCGGCCGCGTGGTGCTGGCGAAGCGGGAGCGCGTGATCATGCTGCAGCCATGGGGCAAGGGGCTGATGGGCACCACGCTGCGCTACGCCTACGAGGTTCGCGAGGCCTCCAGCTACTTCGACGATCTCCCGGACGTCGCCGTTCCCGAGGACATGCTGCAGCTCGCCGAGCACATCCTGGAGAGCAAGGCCGGCGACTTCGAGCCGGCCACATTCGCCGATCGGTACGAGGAGGCGGTGGTCGCGATGCTCCGCACCAAGCAGAGCGGGAGGACGGTCAGCACGACAGAGCCGCGTTTCCGGGACGAAAAGGTTTTCGATCTGATGGAGGCGTTGCGACGCTCCATCGCCGGCGCGCCCAAGCAAGCCGAGGCGCCAACCGTGAAGGCGAAAGCGAAGCGATCATCGAAGAGGATCGAGGGGCAGCGCGAAATGCTATTGCCGATCACCGGCAAGAACACAGCCGAGCAAAAGCCCGCAGCTCATACGACGAAGGTGACAGTGAAACGCAAGGCGGGATGAAGCTTTGTTGTGGACGTCCGAACCGGCCCCTGTTTGCAGCGTATGGTAAAAGAGCGCCGCACAGTGACCGTCGAACGAACCGAAGAGCACGCCTCATCCTGCAATGGGATCCCGTCGATAACGCCGTCAGGACCGCTCGACAGAGCCGGCAGTCAGAATCTCTGCGAGATGCCGGCGTAGACCTGAAGGTTCGGCGCGTCGCGGTTCAGGCCGATGTTGGTTCCGACGTCCAGCTGCGTCGACGGCATGACGAGGTACGCCAAGCCGAAATCCGCGGTGTAGAAGGTCGGTGTGTAGCGATCCGAGCTGACGGAGCTGAAAAACTCCGCGGATGCCGACAGGTTCTTGATGCCTGGTACCGCATGCGTGAGCGCGACGATGTTGACGAAATTGGCGTGCCGCAGGGAGTCGTTGCCTCCCTCAAGCGCATCGACCTCGCTCTGCAAACCGAGCATGAAGTCTTTCGGCAGCTTGATCTGCGCCGTCGCGAGGCCGCCCCCTTCGACCACGCCATCGCCAAGGGCGCGGCTCGCTGCGGTATTTGCAGGAAGCTTGACGTACGGGACGAAAGATAGCGCGACATCGCCGCCATCGTTGCCGATCACGTTGACCTTGGCCCTGAAATAGACGTCGCCAAAGCCGTTCAGAGATCGGCCTCTTCGCGGTGAAGTGTCGGGCACCTCGCGGACGAACTCGTCGCCGTTCAGCGTCATTTCAAGGTCTACTTTGGAGAGCACGCCGAGCTTGAGGGTCGGGTCGGTCACCTCGAAGGAGCGGTACGTGATGCCTTGTACGTCGGAGCGCAGGTAGCTGACAAAGTCGCTCTCGATATCCAGGCGGCCGGCATCGATGGTGAACGGGCTCGTGATCTTGCCGGGGCGATCGGGATTGAAGTCGCGCAGATCCTTGTCAGGCGTTGGATACAACAAGGAATAAACGGACTTGTCGGTTTTCGGCTGGTCGTCATCGGCGTGAGCGGCCGCTGGTAGCGTTAGGCTCGTGGCGATCACCAGAAGAGGGAAGCGCGCCAGTAGGCGGCGAGATCTCATCGTCGATGCATACCTTCGGCGCGGCGGCAGGTCAGCATAGGAAGCCCATAACAATAGCCGGTTTTGGGGAGCCGTGAATTAGCTACTCTCCCCCAAGGCCGCTAAATATGTTGGAGTGTTGCAGGCAGGTGATGCTGGCGTCGTTTTGAGAGCGACAACCTCGCAGCTCCATCAGGATGCTGTAGCAGCCGTGGACCGGCCCAAGGTTCGCGGCGAAGACCCAGCCTTGCGCTTCGAAGGCGGCGCGGTCTTCGTGGCGGGCGAAGCGGAACCAGCGGATCTCGTCGCCACCGTCGTCAGGAAGCTTTCGCCGGTCGCCTCCAGCACCGCCGTCTTGCCCGTGAACGCCTGCCACCGGATCACCGCCACGTCGACATAGGCCGGGTTCAGCTCGAGCGCGTGCACGCCGCGCCCCGTCATCTCGCCGGCGATGATTGTGGTGCCGGAGCCGACGAAGGGGTCGTACACCGCCTGCCCGGGCGAGGAGTTGTTGACGATCGGCCGCCGCATGCACTCCACCGGCTTCTGCGTGCCGTGGCCGAGCCCGCGATCCTCGCGCGATGGGATCGTCCACAGCGTCGATTGCGAGCGGTCGCCAGACCAGCCACCGCGGGCGTTGCGGCGCACCGCATACCAGCAGGGCTCATGCTGCCAATGGTAATCGCCCCGGCTGAGGGCGAAGCGGTCCTTGGCCCAGATAATCTGCGAGCGCACATCGAACTCGCAGCTCTCCAGGCTGGCCTGGACTGTCGCCGCGAACTTGCCGGCGTGCCAGACGTAGGCGACATCACCAGGGAACAGCGCCCAGGCCTCACTCCAGTCCGCCTGGTCATCGTTGTCGACCTTGCCGAGCTTGCCCGGGTTCAGGTTCACGCCGGCGCGAGCACGCCATGAGGGATCGTAGGCGACGCCGTAGGGCGGGTCGGAGACCATCAGGGCTGGGGTGACACCAGCCAGCGCCCAAGCCACGTCGGTGGCGCTCGTGGCATCGCCGCAGACCAGCCGGTGGCTGCCGAGGATCCAGACGTCGCCCAGGCGGCTGACAGGGTCTGCCGGCGGCTCCGGCGCATCGTCGGGATCGGTCAGCCCGGCCGAAGGCTCCATGGTCAGCGTGGCGATCTCGTCGAGCGAGAAGCCGGTCATGCCAAGGTCGAAATCGAGCGCCTGCAGCCCAGTGAGCTCTACCTTCAACAGCGCTTCGTCCCAGCCCGCATTCAGGGCCAGCTTGTTGTCGGCGATGACGTAGGCACGCCGCTGCGCCTCGCTCCAGCCGGTGGCGACCATCACGGGCACCTCCGCCAACCCGAGCTGCTTCGCCGCCATGACGCGGGCGTGCCCGGCGATGAGCCCGCCCTGCTCGTCGACCAGCACCGGGACCGTCCAGCCCCACTCGCGGATCGACGCCGCGATCTGGTCGACCTGCTCGGCCGAGTGCGTGCGGCTGTTCCGGGCAAAGGGCACCAGGCTCGCCACGGCCCGGCGCTCGACGCGATCGGCCGGCCAGGCCGTCATCTGGTGAACATCCATTAGTGATCTTCCCTTCGAACAGCAAGCGACGAAAGCACCGGCTGAAGCGCGGCGAGCTGCGCATCCGAAAGCCCGCTCACGTCGACCATCTGGATCGGTCCACCATTCAGCCCTGTGACCTCGTGGACGTCCTTCTCCCGCCAACCCGCTCGGACCTTCAGCCAGAAGATCGCCGCGCTCGTCGCCGCCGCTCCGTCTCCCTTCACCGCGCGATTGAACAAGCTCTGCGCGACGAGCGAGTTTGCCTTGGTCGCCGCGACGTCGAGCGTCTCGCCGTAGTGCTTCATCAGGGTGTTGAGACAGATCCCCGCGACCTTGGCGATCTCGCCCCGAGGCACGCCGAAGCTCGCGAGCGCCTCGATCTGCTTGCGTGACGCATCCGTCGGCTCGTGAAGCCTGCCTTGGCCGCGGCGGTCCGTGCGATTGCCGGCATTGCTCCTCGGGCTGCTGGTGCTGACGTCCGACATTCCGGGCTCGATGAAGGCAAGGCGCGATTGTCTCACATCGCACGATCGGCCGAAACCGTACGTAATTGCGCTGCGCTGCGATCGTTTGCTCTCGTGCCGATCCCTTAGCCGCGATGTCATAGAGCTGTCCGACCGATAGCTTCCATCCGGCACCCGCTGACGTCGATCTCGCGGCGAACGATCGACCCGCATCGATCTAGATTTTTCCCCAGTACGGAATTCCGACAAAGCCAGTACGGAATACCGTACCTTAGGAAATGCTCTCACCCAGTACGGAATTCCGTACCTTGGGCCCAGTACGGTATTCCGTACCTCTTTCTATATCTGGGGAGTACCCCGTCCGCCGCTTGGCCTTCCGCCTGCGCTCGGCCTCCCTCACCGCTTCCATAATCGAGCGAACATCGGCTTTCGAGATTGCCTCCCAATCGTTCGTCGGCAGCCCGCTGTCGTCGCCGACGACGCCGGCGAACGTGAGCCTGTAGGTCGCTCGGCGTCCGAGAGCTGAGCCATAAGCTTTGTGACCTTCGTCGACGACGCGGACGAAGCCCAGACGCGTCACCTCGTCCAACGTCTGGGCGATGGTGCTTCGGTGCAGGCCCGCGGCCTGGAACGCGTCCCAGCTCACGGCAAGACGCCCGTTTTCCTTGCCGGCGTGGTTGCAATGCTCGATCATCAAGCGAGCGAGGAGCTGATGACCGGCCCGGCTCAAGGCGCGGTAGGCGGGGCTTTCCATCATGTCCCGAGTCAGCCAGATCCATGGCTGACCTGGGGGCGGCGAGAGGAAAGCCTGCTTCTCCTTCCTCGAGGTCTGACGCATGACCCGTCGCGACCGATCGCTCACGCGGCCTCTCCCACGCCAACGCGTCGCATGGCTCGCTACCGCGCGGTGCCGAAGTGGTCTTCGACGACCTGGATGCGTTTGGCCTCGTAGGCTTCGAAGTCCGCCAGGCGATAGGCGACGCGGCCTCCGATCTTGAGATAGGCGGGTCCTTCATGACGCCAGCGCCAGCGCTCGAGTGTCCGCGGGCTGATGGTCCAGCGCCGGGACAACTCGTTCTGGTCGAGGTGCCTGGGCCCATGCGCGAGATCGGCGTCGTCTGCCGACAAGCGCTGCTGAGGCTTTGGTGCTGCTGACATGATGTGCTCCTGGAGGCGAATGACTTCGCAGCACGAGGAGACCACAAGTACTACTGCCTGTCTTCCCCCTCACAGTGGGATGAGGGCTGGGATATACTGTGGGATCAGGCAATTACTGAGGTTGTTGCCTCATGCGGAATGGACCAGCCGCAGCCTGCGGAAGATCCGCTGCGTGGTTCGTGCCAGGCTCGGGTCGGGCAGGTTGAGGCGGTAGGAGCCGCGGCCGTCGGAGGCGATCAGGCTCCGCCACGTCGGCTTCGACTTGAACAGATCGACCATCCGGTCCGATCCGGAGCCGGCGTTGACGAGGAGCAGCTTGCCGGTGCGCCATGGATCCGCGGTCCCCGCCGCCTCGTGCAGCTGGCGGACAACTTGAGCCTGGAACGTGCCGAAAAGGAAGCGCTCGCCGTTGAAGAAAACCTCGGCGTAATTGCTGCGCTGGACGAAGCCCTCGACGGCTCTCGTTTGGGTCGGGGGCTCGTCGAAGACCAAGCCGTTGACGGTCTCGAAACGGTCGCGCTCTGCCCGTGTCACCAGGACGTCGGACAGCGAGACACGCAACGCATCGCTGTCCTCGATCGTGAGGTAGGTGTCGGCGCTCCGCGGCTTGAACCGGGTCAAACGCCGGACGCCACCGCGGAAGACCGCGCGCAGGTCGGAGCCGATCACGGGCTGAGGACCGACCATGGTGATGGTCTCTTCCGGTACGGCGAGGACGCCGTCTGTCGTTTCCTCGAACCTGCCGATCTCGGCGGACAGGGCGATCGTCAGGACCGAGGCTTCCAGCTCGCCTTGCAGGATGTAGCAGGCCAGGTCGGAGATCTGGACGCCCCAGCGTTCGGCAAGCTCCGCCAAGCGGAAGTACCTCTTGATCGGCACCAGCATCGGCAATCCTCCTGTCAGCCGAGCAGCTGCTCGGGTACGAGGTCGTATCTGCGCAGGCGCACCCGCATGAAGGATTCCGACAGTCCGAACATGTCGGCAAGCTCGCCGATCAACTCGTCGACCAGCGGCGGTGGGGCATGCCGGCAGACCACAGGCAGCTCTCGGCTGTCGCGGCCTTCGACCAACGGGATCTCCAGCGCAGCGGCGCGCTTGTGCATGTGTCGATGCAGCAAGCCACGTGGTGCCAGGAACCCACCCATGAACTCGTTGGCGCGCCACTCGACCCAGTCGAGCTCCGCACCCGCCGCGCGCTCCGCCGTCTCGGACAAGCGATAGCGACGTGCCGGCGCGTCTGCCGACGTCTGCGTGCGCTGGATCCAGGCGGGTGTCTCGAAGATGGCGTGGCCGAGCTCGTGCGCGGCTGTGCTGCGAGCGAGATCGTTGCGATCGCCTATGAAGGTGCCGTTCAGCGCGATCGTAGCCCGAAGCGGAAAGGCGGGGTCGTGCTCAAGCACGCCGAACGCGGTTTGACCGGCATCGTCGGTGACGGCTTGGTCGAAATCCCAACGCGCCTCGAATGCCAAGCCGTTGACCTGCAGGCGAGACGCACGCTTGGCAATCTCGATGAGGTCGACCTTCGGCTTGGGCCCGCGGCATGTCTGGCGACGAGCCTCCTCGGCAACCGCCCAGATCTCCTCGCGGCGCAGACGCTTCGGCTCGAGCGATGGGCGCAGGTGCGGGTAGGACAGGACGAGCGTGGGCGATCTCGGCTCATCGGCCGGAGCGCGCTGCTGCTCGTGTACAAAGGCGCCTGAACTCATGGCGACCGTCTCCTGAACCTGTCTCTCGTCCACTTTGATGTTCTTCATATGTTCTAAGTTCTGCGCAGGAGTCGAGTCCTATTGATTCGCGCTTTCGTCTACCCCGCCGCCGTCTCGTGTCTCTCTGGCAAATTGCCGAATTCGCTACGATTCACCCCGCTGCTTTCTTTCCCGAAGCGCAGGCTCAAGCCTCAGATTCCGCTATTCTTTCGGCTCGGGTGGAGGCATCAACTTCAAATGGTTGCAAGTACGCGTTGTTTGCCTCCCGACGAACGCCTCTCCGCCCTGTGCGAGATCCTCGCCGCCGGCCTGGTCCGGCTGAAGCTCCGCCAGTCAACTCGTTTATCTTCGCCGCCCGGAGACAGTTGTCTCGACTTGCCGCTGCAGCAGAGCGGTGGTGCCGAACCGAAGTGCACGGGTGAGGCGAGGACATGAGCGAGATGGTGCTGGCGCAGCTGGCAGCGCTGAAGACGACTTCGACGGCGGACCTGAAGACGCAATGGCGCAAGCTGAACGGCAGCGAGCCGCCGCCCTATAACAGGCGCTTCCTGGAGAGCCGGCTTGCTTATCGCATCCAGGAGTTGGCGTTTGGTGGGTTGAAGCCCGCGACGGTGAAGAAGCTCGAGGCGCTCGGCGAGCAGATCGATGGCCGGCGCTCGGGCAAGCGCAAGCCGCGCATGGATGCCAAGCCGATCGCCGGCACCCGACTGGTGCGCGAGTGGCAGGGCACGGTGCAGACGGTAACGGTCACGACTGACGGGTTCGAGTGGCAGGGAAGGCCGTACCAGTCGCTCTCCGCGGTGGCCCGCGCCATCACCGGCACGCGGTGGAACGGTTGGGTCTTCTTCGGCCTCAAGAACCAGCAGCGAGCTGCCGCATGAAGGCTCGGCAGGAGGCTTCCCTGGCGCCGCCGACGGCTCGCAAGCTGCGCTGCGCCGTCTACACCCGGAAGAGCAGCGAGGAGGGCCTGGAGCAGGCTTTCAACAGCCTCGATGCCCAGCGCGAGGCCTGCGAGGCGTACATCCTCAGCCAGCGCGCGGAAGGCTGGCTGCTGGTGCCCGACCGCTACGACGACGGCGGCATCTCCGGCGGCACGCTCGAGCGCCCGGCCCTGCGGCGCCTCCTCGCCGAAATCGAGGCCGGCAAGGTTGACGTCATCGTCGTCTACAAGATTGATCGTCTCAGCCGCGCCCTCATGGACTTCGCCAGGCTCGTCGAGGTTTTCGACCGGCATCAAGTGACGTTTGTCAGCGTGACCCAGGCCTTCAACACCACCACGTCGATGGGTCGGCTCACGCTCAACGTGCTGCTCTCGTTCGCGCAGTTCGAGCGCGAGGTCATTGGCGAGCGCATCCGGGACAAGTTCGCCGCCTCGCGCCGCAAGGGCATGTGGATGGGCGGCACCGTGCCGTTCGGCTACGTTGTCGGGAACCGCAAGCTCGTCATCCACGAGGAGCAGGCGGCGACGGTGCGCATGATCTTCGAGCGCTTCGCCAAGGTCGGCTCCGCGACCACGCTGGCTCAGGCGCTAGCCAGGGAAGGCGTGCTGACGCCCCGCGGCAAGCCGATCGACAAGGGTTTCCTCTACAAGCTGCTCACCAACCGGGTCTACGTCGGCGAGGCGGTCCACAAGGGCACGGCATACCCCGGCGAGCATCAGGCGATCGTCACGCGGGCGCTCTGGGACAAGGTGCACGCCGTCCTGCAGGAGAGCCCGCGCAAACGGGCCGCGGACACGCGAACCTCGACGCCGGCCTTGCTGAAGGGACTGATCTTCGGCCCTACCGGCTGCGCCATGTCTCCGACCCACACCCGCAAGGGCGGCCGGCTCTACCGCTACTACGTCAGCCAGGCCGTGCTGAAGCAGGGGCGCGACGCCTGCCCGGTGGGACGGCTGCCGGCGGCGGAGATCGAGGCCGCGGTGATCGACCAGGTCCGTGGGCTGCTGCGCGCACCAGAGATCGTGGTGGGCACCTGGCGGGCGTCGAAGACCAAAGCGGACGGCTTGAGCGAGGATCAGGTGCGGCGAGCCCTGCAGGACCTCGATCCGCTCTGGGACGAGCTGTTCCCGGCCGAGCAGGCGCGCATCGTCCAGCTGCTGGTCGAGCGTATCGACGTTGGCGAGCGGGGCTTCGACCTGCGGCTACGGGTCGATGGGCTCGCGCACTTGGCGCGGGATCTATCAAGTGGCGGAGCCAACCTTCGGCAAGCCGCATGACCGCGCCGGCACAGACCCTCACCGTGCGGGTGCCGTTCACCATCCGCAAGCGCGGCGGCCGCAAGCTCGCCATATCAGCAGACGGCAGCACCCTGGCACCGCCGCGGTCGCGCATCGACAGCACGCTCGTCAAGGCGCTCGCCCGCGCCCACAGGTGGAATAGGCTGCTGGAGACCGGGCGCTTTGGCTCCGCCGCGGAGCTCGCCGCTGCCGAGAAGATCAACCCGTCCTACGTCAGCCGGGTTCTGCGCTTGACGCTCCTAGCGCCTGACATCGTCGAGGCGATTGTGGAAGGACGGCAAGCCGACGGCATTGAGGCGGATGTGCTGTTGCGGCCGTTCTCAGCCGATTGGAGCGAGCAGCGGCAAAAGCTAACGTGACACGCTGCGGCAGCTTCGCGCCAACTGGACCTGAGCTCGGTGCTTCGAGAAGCAGGCATCGAATGCTTGCCGACATCCCTCAGCGATTGACCAGGAAGACGACGTAGCCGCGGAACTTGGGGTTTCGCTTCAAGGACGCGGGTGCTTCCCACTCGCCACCCTGCAGCAGCCCAATGCGGAACGGCACGGTCATCCGGTCCAGCTTTCGTAGATAGGCGGCGTAGCCGGGTATAACGTGCCGGCCCTGGTAGATCTGCAGGACCGCTTCATCGATCGTCCCCGCCAGCGCAGCGAGGCCGGATGGATCCCCATTGGCGCTCCAGTCCAGCAGGCCGGTGATGCCGAGCTTGTACTCGGCTGGCAGACGATGGCGCAGGTTGCGCAGGAAGGCCGCGTACTCCGCGAGATGACGCGTCCGCGCGTCGAAGTCGACCTGCAGACCAACGACCCGATTCCCCGCCGCGCGCCACCGGGCGAGTTCTCGCTCTAGTTGTGGACAGATGGTCTCCGGCCATGCCAGCGTCTCGACGCGAACCACGAGCCAGACGTCGGCGCCGCGCACGTGAGGTACCGCCGCTCGCAGCGATACGATGCGGACCGGGTCCTCCCTCCTGACCTCGCCTTGCAACAGGTAGATGCATTCGGCCCGCTCCAGCACCGCCTGCGAACGCACCCCCGCCCACAGCCAGAACGATGTGTAGTCGCTTGCGTCTACCCTCCCTGTCCCCGACGCGGACCCGCTCAGCCCAAGCGCGACGACGAAGGCAAGGAGCTGCCGAGTGGTGCCTACCACCAGTAAGGGAGGTCCTTGGCCCAACGAGATGTCGGATACTCGCGCTTGAGTTGGTAGTACCAAGCCTTGCGCACGGCCTTGGATACGTCGGCCCCGCCGCAGCGATTGATGCTACTCGGCTCGTAGCACTTCACCGCGCGGTACAGCGCATAAGACCGATCGTCCGCCGCGGCGCCCGCGTCGGCGATGATGGCTTGGTACACGGCAGCCCTCGTCAGCGGTTGCCCTGGGAACATCGATGGCTCGCTGCCCAGCTCGCCCTTGGCGGGCGTCATATCCAGCAAATCATCGTTGAAGCGCACGAACTCGGCGAGGCAAAGACGATCCCTTTCGGCGCCGGGGCGCTGCGCAAGATGCGAGACGATGGATGCGATTGTCGGACAAGCGATGTCGCCGATCGCCTCTCTCTTCGAAAAGATATTGAGGCGGTCGTCGCGCGTTGAAGGGTCCGGACGGGTCGCGGGAACGGATTTGTCGTCGGCGATGTCCGACACGTCGCGCTGGAAATCGGCGTAGAACCCATGCGTGAGGTCCTTGCGCAGGAGGGTGAACAGCGCGACGTCGCGCTCTTTTCGACTGCTCAAGCCATCTTGCGTCAGTGATCGCAGGAGAGAGGGACCAGCTACGTTCTCGATGAGGATCTTCCGCATGGCAGAGTTGCGGACCGCCGAGCCGGGTGTGAACACGTCCTTGACGTCCGCGTGCCGTTCATCGTGCAGCGCCAGGGCAAGTTCGACGGTGGGCTGCTCGAAGGACCGGTTGGCCGCTGGGTAGAGTTCCTTCCAGAAGCCTTGCGTGTTGCGGTCGTTCCTGGCTTCCAGTGCGATCCCGCGCAGGAACTGACGGCTGAACCAGAGGTAGTCGCCATCGCGACGCCGCGTTTCGTCGCGGAGGCTTTGGACGACGGGCTCGCTGGCGCCTTCGACGTAGAACGCCGCGGACGCCGACAGGAACTCCCACAATGGTATTGCCGATGCGAAGGCCGCTCGTTGCGCGTCCAGCCGGGCCTGGCCGAAACCCGTAGCCCGCCCTCCGTCTGGCTTGGGATCTGCCGGGGCACGCATGCTTCTCAAATCGAGGACGGCCAGCAGGAGCGGGTCGTGCGTCATCTCGGGCTTGAGGTCCGGCAGCAGCTTGCTGTCGATCTCTTCGACCAGGGCCAATTCATCGAGACCTCTCTCCGAGGCCGGTTGCGCCAAGAGAGCGCTGTAAAGGTCGGCGAGCTTCCCGGTCCAGCCGGCAAACCAGGCGACGCGACGCATCAGGCCGCGCGCGGACTTCGCATAGCGACCGTCAGGATGCTTCCTGAGGTAATCCTCCAGGCTCGCCTGAGCGCTCGCCGCCGCCAGCTGGTCGACGTGCACGCTGCCGGCGAACGACCCATACGCGTCGAAGGCGCCGACCTGCGCCCGGTTGACCTCCGTTCGAGCCACCATGTAGTCGGCGGCATCGGCAAGCCAGGAGTTTGAACTCTTGCGCGCCAGCCCGAAGTCGACGGCTGCATCTTTGAACCGCGTCGCGTAGAACGCGGCTGCGCCGTGCAGATATGTTGCGAAGGCTTTGCCGGTGCTCGTCCGCATCAGGCTGATCAAATCATCCTGCAAGGGAGGATCGACGTGACGTCCAGCGCAGACCAATTGGATCGTCTCGCGCGCTTGGACGAGGGCGTCACGATCAGGTACCGACAGGTCATCCGCGGCCTTGATCGCGGCGAAGAAGGCGGACGCGCCAGCTCCATCGCTCAGGCAAAGCGACCCCTCGCCGGTTGGAGTGCCAAGCACGCTGTTGTCTTTGGTGGTGACGAAATGCTTGCGGAACTCACGCCATTCGAGAACGGGTTCGGTGACGGCGTCTGCCGAGGTGGACGGCGCGCCGTCTCGATCAAGGAGCAGCAGGAGCAGGTTGACGCGCGTGTCGTTCCCGGGGGTCAAAGCCGCGAGGTTGAGGCACTCATCCCTTGTACCGGCAGCAATCCGCCATCCAGGGCCGCACAGTTCGGTACTCGCGCGAGCCGCCGCAGGAAAAATAGCTAGAAGAGCCGATGTCAGCATCGCTCCACAAAGAATGGGAAGTGACCGACGACCTGCGACCATGATCGCTCCTCGAACGAGAGACGACTAGGTCCAAGGTGCGCAACTAGCAACTACCCTCTATCTCTCGTTGCCTGGCCCAGTCCTTGAAGCGGTGGTTCCGCGAAGCCGATGACATCCCACCTCGTCAGCCTGCCATGAGAGTCCACTTTAGTGCGGCGAGCGTTGGCGGACCTCGACCCACTCTGGGACGAGCTGTTCCCCCGCCGAGCAGGCACGCATCGTCCAGCTGCTGGTGGAGCGCATCGACGTTGGCGAGCAAGGCTTTGACCTGCCGCTTCGGGGTGACGGCTTGGCACATCTCGCGCGCGATCTCTCCACAAGCGCTTCTCAGATCCGGAAAGCCGCATGAGTACACCGGGCCAGACTCTCACCGTGCGGGTGCCCTTCGCCATTCGCAAGCGCGGCAGCCGCAAGCTCGCCATCGCCGCCGACGGCAGCACCTTGGCTCCGCTGCGGCCACGGATCGACAATACGCTCGTCAAGGCGCTCGCGCGCGCCCACAGGTGGAATAAGCTCCTGGAGAGCGGTCGCTACGGCTCCGCCGCGGAGCTCGCCGCGGCCGAGAAGATCAACCCGTCCTACGTCAGCCGGGTGCTGCGACTCACGTTGCTCGCGCCGGATATCGTCGAGGCGATCGTCGAGGGCCAGCAAGCGGACGGTGTGGAGGCGACCCTGCTGTTGCGGCCGTTCTCAACCGACTGGAACGAGCAGCGGCAGCGCTTCCGCAGAGCTTTCTAGCCGGCGCTCCACCAGACTCGCCGCGGTGCGGACGTCGGCGCGCTTGATACGCAGGCAGCGCATCTCCTCCGGCAGCCACTTGCCTTCGTCGAAGACGGTATTCGGCGTGCCGTCGACGATGCGCTCGAACGTCTTGGATCGCAGCTTCGCGGCCATCATCAGCCATTAACTTCAAGCGTGCGTTATACACAAGCAAACGGACGTCGCCTGCGACCGTAAGGCCTCCATCCGCGTAGGAACAACTTGCGCTACATAGGCTCAAAGACAGCGACGCTCCCAGCGATTCAAGCGGTGATCTCGACGCATGCGCCCAAAGCGACGAGCCTCTGCGATCCCTTCGCGGGCACGTGCACGGTGGCCCGCCACTTCAAGAGGGCCGGCATGCGGATCGAGACGGGAGACCTGCTATCGTGCAGTCACGCATTCCAAATCGCGACGATCGCGTTAAATCGAGCCCCTGCCTTCGCGATGCTCGCGCCGGATCTGACCACCCGAGGGCTCGCCGGACCTCCCGAGGCTCCGACGGCGCAGAAGGTAGTAGACTGGCTCAATCGGCTACCGGCTCGTTCTGGTTTCATCACGGCCAACTTCTCGGACGCGGGCGCGGAGGGCCGCAAATTCTTTACCGCAGGCAACGCAGGCAGGATCGACGCGATCCGGCAGCAGATTGCCGACTGGAACGCTGACGGGCTGATCGACCAAGCGGAGCAGGCCTACCTCATCGCCTGCCTTCTTGACGCCGCCGATCGAGTGGCTAACACGGCCGGGACCTACATGGCCCATCTCAAGTCATGGGGCAGGAAGGCGCTCAAGCCACTCGACGTCCGCGCCATCCTACCGTTCGACAACGGTGCGACCAACGGGTGCTCGCGCGCGGACGCCCGACAGACGGCATCGGCGGACGTTGACGTGCTCTATCTCGACCCACCATACAACACGCGCGACTACTCCTTCTATTACCACCTTCCTGAAAGCTTGGTCCTCTGGGATTGTGCACCTGCCCGGGGCAAAAGCGGCGTGCCGGCCGCGCGGCGACATCCAATTTCGGACTTTTGTGTCCGGAGGCTTGCGGCATCAGCGCTGGATGATTTGATCGCACAATCACCGGCCAGCCTTGTCGTCGTCCATTACACAACGACGGGGCTGATCTGCCACGAGGATATCCTCACCATGCTCAAAAGACGGGGTGATCCTGCGTTCATAGATTTGCAGGTTCGCTCGTACCGTTCCAAGGTAAGCGATGGGCCCCGATGGGCCCACCACCGTATCTATTGGTGCCGGACAACTTAGAGGAAATGATACCCGGTGGCCTTGAATCTAACACCCAGCATCGCCGCGAGCCTCAAGCGCGTCAAGCTGGTGCTGATGGATGTCGACGGGACCCTGGTCACGAGCGACCAGACGACCTTTACGAGAGTAGTCGAGCAGCTGCGAGGGCTGAAAAGCGTCGGGGTCCAGTTCTCCATTGCCACCGGGCGAACGCTCCACGGCGTGACGCCGATCCTGCGTGCGATGGCGGACGTCGGCGCCAAGGCGCCCCCAGTGATCACCTATAACGGCGCGGTGGTGGCGCTCTTGGAGGGCCCGCTCGTACTCAAGATCAGGACGATCGAACGCGCCGCATTCGGTAAACTCGTCAGGTGCTGCCGCGCCCGCGGCAACACCTTCCAAGCCTACTGCTGCACGGCGACCCCCTTCGGGCTCGTTCATGAAACTACCTTCACCGAAGCCGCGGCCGGGCCAGCGCAGGAGTTCAACGGCTCGTCCGTGCACATCGTGGAGGACCTGACGCAGCTCGACGAGGATTTCGTCGCCGTCCTCGTCGACAGGCCCGCCGGTTGCGCCGGGGAAGCGCTTCTCGCCGACCTATCCTCTCGCTTCGCCGGCGTCCTCCGGGTCACGACCTCGGGAGGACCTTACATAGAGATCTGCCACCCCGAAGGGACGAAACTCAACGCAATGGTCGAACTCGCAGGCATGCTCGGCGTCGAAGCGGACGAGATCATGGCCATCGGCGATAACTACAACGACCTCGAGATGATCGAGGCGGCCGGGATCGGCGTCGCGGTTGCGAACTCCCCCACGGCCGTAAGAGAGGCCGCCGCGCTCACCTGCACCCGCGAAGGTGCGCAGGGGGTTGTCGAAGCCTTGCGCATGCTCGCGCGCGTGATCCGCACTAACAAGGCGCTGACCGCCGCCTTCGCGAAGACCGGCTGAAGAGCGGTAGAGCGGACGCATGGATCTCGAAACACTCTTGCGGCTGATCGCGAATGCAGCGAACGGCTCTCCCGCGGCCCAATCCCGGACGGCTCGTTCGAGAAGACCATCAAGGAGCTGCTCGAGGGCGCCCTGCGGCTGGGCCTTTGGTGCAGCGCCGAAGCCGCCGACGACAAAGGGACGCTATTGTGCGTTTACGATGTGGGTAAGCGGCGCGAGGATAGCCGCTTCGACAACAGGAACTTCGATCGGCGAGCAGTCAGATTATTGCTGAAGACTTCTCGATTTGATTCAAGCCAGCTCGATGCAGAGACGGCCGAAGACATCGTTCGCCGCCTAAAGGACCTCCTCCTGGTGCACTGGGGCGAACGCGATCAAGGAACGCTGCTGCCGCGGGTTGCAGACGCCGGCATGCCAGAGCGCGTGCTCGCTTCGGTCGAGGACTTGGTTAAAGAGGCTGCCTACCTCGGTGTCCTACATCTCGACTTGGACAAGTTCAAAACCATCAACACCGACCACGGCGAGGTGGTGGGCGACCGCGTCATACGGACGTTCTCCGACCGGCTCCGCGAGGCGTTCTCCGACCAAGGCCTGATCGTTCGCAAGGGCGGTGAGGAGTTCTCGGCCTTCCTGGTCGCCGCCGATCCGGTCGTGTTTCTCTCGCGGGCCGAAGCGTTCCGATCCAGAATGGAGACAGACCCGTTTCTGGCGATCGGCCGCGCCAACACGTGCAGCATCGGGCTCGCCATCTACGCGACGGCAGACCTGCCAGCCGAGCTGGAGTCCGTCGATCGAATCCTTGCTGACGCCCGGGGGGCAGAAGAACGTGCCAAACACGAGGGGCGGAACAGGATCCGCCTACCGGCGGCGACACCGGCGGTAGCGTATGGGGGAACCGCTCCGGACGACGCGATGCTCGACATCAGGCTGTCGGCGCTGGCCTGCCGGACCTCGTTGGATGGCGATGAGGCCACGATCTTCCGAACTTCCTTCGCCCGCGCCGTCGCGCAGATCGTCGCGCGAGACTTGGGCGAGCCCGGCCTCGCCACGGCCGACGTCGCCGATCTGGTCGCAAATTGCGCCGAGAGGCTCGACGTCTCACCGGCGCCGCTTCCATGGAGCGCGCTCGGCTCGGGCACGCCGGCCTCGCAAGCCGGTTGGCCGCCTCCAGTCAGACCGCTCATGCCCACGCCGGTCTGGGGCGCGATCGTGGCCCGAGCGCTCTTCAAGGCGACGTACTCGCGGGGTGGCCCGCTCGCCCCCGTCGACAGCTTGAGGTTCCGCGTCTCGTCCGTCGAAGCAGAAACGACGGCGCCGCATTTCCTGTGGCTGGACGTCTTGCGCCCGGATGCGCCAACCCTAGTGATCCCCCTCGGTCCGATGGCGTCCAGGTCGGAAGAGTCCGCGGTGGAGGTCGGCCGCCCATGGTCGCAAGCGACCGACGCCCTCGCGGCAGGCCTCATCCGTGTGTCCGTCGGGAGCGGGGGCGATCCGACCGGCAACGAGGCCCTGTCGCCTTGTCTGCTGATGCCGATAGGCGACGCCGCCATACGGGAAGCCAACGCGATCGCGCAACTCGTCGCTGGCGTGGTCGAAATCGATGATCGGCCCGTCAAGGGCGGGGGGCTGCCGGACTTTTGGCAGAGCAATCTCGGACGCATCGTCCGGGCTTGCCTCCGCAACCCGAACATCGACTGCATCATCGCGATCGGCGACGAAGACGGCGCGAGCCAAACTATCGCGTGGCTCAAACTTTGCCGCCGGGAATGGAATGAGAGGCTCGCCAACTTACAGAGACGTTTAAGCATCGGTGCTGATCATCTCGCCGCTTTCAAGGGTCGCGAAATCGAGTTCCACCTTGTACCGAGCGGCGGCCCGCGTCTGCTTGAGGCGGTCGTCCGGCGGACGGGGGCGGCCGATATTAGAAATCCCCTCGCTACGCCGGCGATTGACTTGAGCATGGAGGCAGGTCGGCGACGCCTGGCGGTGCCGCCCGCGACGGCTTCCAACGTGCTCTCAATCAACGACGGTCTGAGGTGCTGGTCACTCGCAGACGCTTACCCCCAAGCGATACAGTTGCTCCGCAGCAGCGACGAACCTCCACAGACGGAGGCTACGCGCAGGACGTTCCGAGAGTTCCCCTGCTTCAAGCTCGTCCTCACGCAACCCGTCCACGACGACATCCCGGATTACTGGCTGAGGGAGCAGCGGTACATCGAGGACTACGTTCAACGCAACTTCACCTCTCCCGAAGGCCTGTTCGGCAAACGACTGCTCTCCCCTGGAGGCCGCAACCAAGCGGTCCGCGGACACGGCATCGACGCGGCGGTTTCGGCGGTCAGGAACAAGCGGCCGACGCGTCGCATCGTGCTACCGGTCGATACCGGCGACGACCTCGACGCACCGCTTGGCCTGAGCATGATCCAGGTCATGCCACGCGAGCGCGGCGGCAAGTGGCACCTGGACTTCCAGTGGATCTGGCGGACCGTCGAGGTCCTGGTCGGCTTTCCGTTCAGCGCCATCGGTTCGATCCGTTGGTCGGCAGACTTCGCACGAAGCGTTCAAGAGGAGCTCGGACAAACGGTAGACGCCGACCGCGTCGAGTTAGGACACCTCACCTACGTGGCGCTGAGCTTCCACATGTTCCTCGACGTGGGAGACAAGGAGATAGCGAGAGCGATCGTGCAGGATGCGAGCAAGTGATCTGATCACCCGTCTGCTGCACGAGCACGACACCGCCGTCATGCTGGTGCGCGGCGACGCGGAAGGCCGAGCAAATCTGCTCGGCCACGACGTCGAAGCGTCGATCCGCGTGCCCAGCCCGGTCGATGGCGAGATCGTGACGGTCGCGTTGCTGCGGACGGCGACGGGTTTCGTAGGGAGGCCGACACTGGCGGCGTCCCGTGGCTCGGGCGAACGACCCCCTTTCGTACGCCTCCTCGACCGCTTCTTCGTACCCGCAGCCGGCGACCCGGCAGTCTCCGCCTGCTTGTTCGAGCTGATCGCGGATCATTACGAGGAGTTCGCGGCGGCTGACATCAACCGCCGCAGCGCGGAGGCCCTGCTCCGGACGGCGCTGGCAGGGCTGCGAGGCGGCGGATCGAGAAAGGTGCTGGATTTCGGCTGCGGCACCGGTTGCGCGTTGGACGCTGTCGTATCACTGAGGTCCGAGCATGGCGAAGTCGAACTGCTCGGAACTGACATCTCGGAACCGATGCTCGCGATCGCGCGAAGCCGAGGAGAAGCTGTCATCTCCTTGGATCGATGGCGCGAGACGCCGCCAGAGGCTTTCGACGCGGCGATATCATGTTTCGTCCTGCACTACGGGGTGCCGGCGCACGACCTTCACCGCATCGCGCGGCAACTGAAACCCGGCGGCTCTTTCTGTTGCAATCTGTTCAAGCCGGACGAACAAGCGGTTGCGCACGTCGTCGGCGTCCTTCAGGAAGCGGGTCTCGACTTGCGCACGAACGAGCAGTCGAAACTGACGCCGAGCACCAACAATCGCCACCTTGCCTTCCGCAAGCCCGCACTGTCGCGTGCGTCGTGAGAGCTGGTTCGGCCGACGCGGACCTGGGCCGCCTGCTTCCGTGCTTGCGCCGCGATGGCGAATGGGTCCCGCTTGACATAAGCGTGTTGCCGCTAGACGACCTCTTCGCGGACCCGACTGGTCCCAAAGCGGTCACGGCCGTCGCGCCGAGACCGCCTGGCTCTGCCGCGGCGGTGTCGGTCGCAAAAGACCTGATCGTGAGTTTTCGTCGTGGCGCGACCACGCCAGGGTTAATCCAGAGCTTCGTCGCGGGTCTTTTCGATCGCTGGGTGTCCCCCGGCCAGGACCCTGGCGGGCTGGAGCCGGTGTTGATCGATCCCGAGGCGGACCTCGTCGTTTGGATGCCGCGCGCGGCCGAATTCGCTGACGCTGCTACGCGACTCTGGACCGAAATCAGCTGCGAAGGACGCCCTGATCCCCTAGATGGGCTGACCACCCCAAGCATCTACGGCAACAAGCTGCGGATCGCGCGGATGCTTCACGCTGTCTTCGTCGCCGAAATTCCTGAGGGCTCACCTGTCCTCGACGTAATGTCTGGCACCGGCATAGTTACGCGCATGCTCGCGCGGCGCCACGCCGTGACCGCCAACGATGCCAATCCCTACGCCGCGCTCTTGACGCGTGTCCAAAGCGTCGCCTTCGCTGGTGACGGTGAACGAATCGCGTCGGACCTGTTGCGGAAGCTACGCGGCCCGTGGTCGGCGCACGCCAATGCGCTGCGCGAAAGGTACGCTCCCGCGCTCGACTCGGAGAAGCGCTTCCTGCACGGAGACCTCAACGAGGCGAGTTTGGATCAATACCGCGCTTTCGTCCAGGAAGCCTCGCCAAACTGGGTTGACGGCACGCATCCGACAGCGTCTGGGGACCTGATCACGGCCAGATACGCAAACGTCTACTTCGGGGTCGCCCAGGCGATTGAGATCGACGCCATACGGGTGGCCATCGACGACCTCACGCACGAGAACCCGGCGCGGCGCGACCTGTGTTTGGCGGCGCTGTTGCTGGCCGCGTGCGTGTGCAACCCCGGCCCGCATTTCGCACAACCGCGGAAGGTCCACTCGCAACTCCTGCTCCGCAACGTCGTCGAGCGCCGCGCGCGGGCGGTCGGCTGGGAGTTCGAAGTCGCCCTGCGCCGTCTCGCCTCCCGTGAGCCGCTGGCGCGAGCGCCGGGACCGACCACCTGCCTGGACTGGCGCGACGCCCTCGACGCCTTTATCCGCGCGGAGCAGACGCCCGCCACCCGCACCGTCTACCTGGATCCGCCGTACTCCAAGCTGCAGTATTCCCGCTATTACCACGTGCTGAACGTGCTTCTCGCCAACGACTATCCGCCGATTTCGGGGGTGGGCCGATACCCGCCGCTGTCGTACCGCTTCAGCTCGCGTTTCGAATACCAGCCCTCGATGGCCAAGCGCGAGTTCGAAGACATGATCCAGCGATGCGCCGACAACGACGTGAGTCTGGTCATGAGCTACGGAGAGCGAGGCTTCGTGTCGATCGACGCGCTGGTCGAAATGTCGTCCAGCCGCTACCGCCGCGTGGACGTCTTTTCCGAGACCATCCGGCACCACTCGCAAGGTAGACGGTTGTCCGAAGCGGGCGGGCGCGTCACGGAGTACGTAATCGTGGCGAGGTGCTGATCAACGGCGGGATCCGGCTTTTGATTGCGAGGCGGACCGCATTCGTAACGCCGCCTTGTCCATGGGCCAGAGCGGACCGGACCCGATTCGGTCGAAGGGTACACATTTGCGGTTGGCAGCAACCTCGGTGGGGCCCGTCGCTAGGCGATGGTGGCAAGGTTTTTGGATCCGCGTCCCTCCGTGCCAGGAAGCAGACCTCGCTGACTGCCGCTTTGGTGCGGATGTACTCTCAACGTCCGCTTTCTCGAGAAGCAGTCCTTCCGTTTTCTGCGCCCCAACTAGCGGCCGCAGCCTGGAGCTTCCAACCAGCTTCGTCAGAGGCGGGAGCGGAAGAGCATGGCCAAAGAGCCGCCCTCGTGTTCTCCCGTGCTACCTACTGACCATGCAAACCAAGCCGCCAGTCCCACGCGCTATTCTCCGGCATACAGACACCAGACGTCTCCGACGTCGCGCACGAAGGCAGCGCCAGGGAGCTGGAACGCCTTGTGAAGACGCGATCGTCGCAAGGTCCGCGACCGGCGCTCCTAGCTCAAGGATCAGCTGGACGCGGTGCAGCGCGATAGCGACGAGCGCCGCTCCGCGCGCCGCGACCAGTTTCGCGTCGCGCTGGTCGGCTACACCAATGCGGGCAACTTCTCCCTGATGCGGGCCCTCACCGGCAGTCAGGTGCTGGTGGAGGACAAGCTCTTTGCCACGCTCGATACGACGGTCCGTGCCCTGCCGCCGGAGACCAAGCCTCGTGTGCTCGTGTCCGACACGGTCGGCTTCATCAAGCAGCTGCCGCATGATCTCGTCGCCTCGTTCCGCTCCACCCTGGCGGGACGTTGGAGGCCTCGCTGCTGCTGTTCGTCGTCGACGCGTCAGACATGAGAGCGGCTCGGTTTTGACGATCCGCGGCCTGCCCGGAGCCATTGCGCGGCTGCGGCGGAGCGTCGAAGCGCATTGAAAAACTGTCGACAAGCAAACATCAACGGCTATGGTAGGCAAGCGCCGACCACAACTCCGCGTCCGCCACCCTCACCTAACTGGTTCTGAATGCACGTTTTTACAAACGCGTACTAAATTGAAAAGTACAGAGGTCTGAAGAACGACGGGATCGGAGAGAAAGAAACGAACGAATTTCCTGGCGAGACAGTCCATAGGTGACTGCGCTACAAGCCTATGATTGCTTGTCTTATTCGCGTTATGCCAAATAGAGAGAACGCGACTACTTGTCGGTCTCTGGCGGAGGGAGCGGGATTCGAACCCGCGATACGGTTTCCCGTATACACACTTTCCAGGCGTGCGCCTTCAACCACTCGGCCACCCCTCCGTGCGACGGGGCTGGCCCGGCGGAGGCCGCTTCTAATGCCTGCATGGGGGCGGGTGCAAGCGCTTGTAAGGGAAGACCGCCTCACCACGACGATCTCAGGCTGCGGCAAGGGCCGCGACTATGGCGTCGCCCATCGCGGCGGTGGAGATCGAGGCGGCGGCCTCGCCCTTGATGTCGGCGGTGCGCAGGCCCTGGGCCAGAACGGCGGCGATGGCCGCTTCGATGCGGTCGGCGAGGTCGACGCGATTGAAGGTGTAGCGCATCGCCATGGCGAGCGAACCGATCATCGCGATGGGGTTGGCGAGCCCGCGCCCGGCAATGTCGGGCGCCGAGCCGTGCACCGGCTCGTAAAGCGCCTTGCGGCGGCCGGTCCCCTTGTCGACGTCGCCGAGCGAGGCCGAGGGCAGCATGCCGATGGAGCCCGTCAGCATCGCCGCCACATCGCTCAACATGTCGCCGAAGAGGTTGTCGGTGACGATGACGTCGAAGCGCTTGGGGTGGCGCACCAGCGCCATGCCGAGCGCGTCGGCGAGCCGGTGCTCGAGCGCGACGTCGGGGTAGTCCTCGCGGCCCATCCTGGTGATGATGCGGTTCCACAGCACGCCGGACTTCATGACGTTGCGCTTCTCCGACGAGCACAGACGATGGCCGCGTTGCCGCGCCAGCTCGAAGCCGACGCGGCCGATGCGCTCGATTTCGTAGGTTTCGTAGACCTGGGTATCGACAGCGCGCTCCTGGCCGTCGCCGAGGTCGGTGATGGCCTTGGGCTCGCCGAAATAGACGCCGCCGGTCAGCTCGCGCACGATCACGAGGTCGAGCCCGTCGACAACCTCGCGCTTCAGCGAGGAGGCGTCGGCGAGCGCGGGATAGCAGATCGCCGGGCGGATGTTGGCGTAGAGCCCCATGTCCTTGCGCAGCCGCAGCAGGCCGGCCTCGGGCCGCTGCTCGTAGGGCACGGCGTCCCATTGGGGTCCGCCCACGGCGGCGAGCAGCACCGCGTCGGCCGCCTGCGCCTTGACCATGTCGGCATCGGAGATGGCTTCGCCGTGGGCGTCGTAAGCGGCGCCGCCGACGAGACCGCGATCGAGCTCGAAACGCGCCGCGCCGGAGCGCTCGAGCGCCGCGATCACCTTCTCGACCTCGCCCATGACCTCGGGGCCGATGCCGTCGCCCGGCAGGAGGAAGAGGCTATAGGTGGTCATGGCCGGATCCGGTCGGTGGGAGGGAGCGCCCTAGAAGCACGGGTAGGCTGCCATGGCTAGACGCCAGCAGCGGCTGGCGCCTTCTTTGCTTGACGCGAGTTGCCGCGCGCCGGAGGACGTTTCATGGAGGAGTACGACCTGATCGTCATCGGCAGCGGGCCCTCGGGGCGCCGCGCGGCGATCCAGGCGGCGAAGCTCGGACGATCCGTCCTGGTGGTCGAGAAGGGCCGGCGCGTCGGCGGCGTCTCGGTCCACACCGGCACCATCCCCTCAAAGACGCTGCGCGAGACGGTGCTGAACCTCTCGGGCTGGCGGGAGCGCGGCTTCTACGGGCGCTCGTACCGCGTCAAGCAGGACATCGAGGCCGCCGACCTCATGGCCCGCATGGCCAAGACGCTCGACCATGAGGTCGAGGTGCTGGAGCACCAGTTCCACCGAAACGGCGTGAAGTCGCGGCGCGGCCACGCGCGTTTCGCCGGCCCTCACGAGATCGCCGTCGCCGCCGACAACGGCGAAATCCGCAGCTCTCGCGGCGAATACATCCTGATCGCCTGCGGCACGCGCCCGTTCCGCCCCGAGAACGTGCCGTTCAACGGCACCACCGTTCTCGACAGCGACGAGATCCTCGATCTCAAGAAGCTGCCGCGCAGCCTCACCGTGATCGGCGCCGGCGTCATCGGCGTTGAATACGCCACGATCTTCTCGGCGCTCGACGTGGCGGTGACCTTGATCGAGCCGCGACCGCGCTTCCTCGAGTTCATCGACGAAGAGCTGATCGCCGAGCTCATGCACGATTTCCGCGACCGCAAGCTGACACTCCGGCTCGGCTCGTCGATCACCTCCATGGACGTGACGGAAACCGGTCGGGCGGTGACGCGGCTGTCGAACGGGCAAGTCGCCCAGACCGACATGCTACTCTACGCCGCCGGTCGTGTCGGCGCCACCGACAACCTCGGGCTGGAAGGCATCGGCCTTGCCGTCGACTCGCGCGGCCGCCTCGCGGTCAAGCCGGAGACGCTGCAGACGAGCGTGCCCCACATCTACGCCGCCGGCGACGTGATCGGTTTCCCGAGTCTCGCGTCGACCTCGATGGAACAGGGCCGTCTCGCCGCCTGCCATGCCTTCGGCATGACGTCCTCGCAGCCGCCGGAGGGCTTCCCCTACGGCATCTATTCCGTGCCCGAGATCTCCACCGTCGGCCAATCGGAGGAGGACGTGCGCAAGGCGGGCATCGCCTACGAGTGCGGCATCGCACGATTCCGCGAGACCTCGCGCGGCCAGATCATGGGCCTGAAGTCGGGCATGATGAAGCTGATCTTCTCCGTGGAGAGCCGCCGGCTCCTCGGCGCCCACATCATCGGCGAAGGCGCCACGGAGCTGATCCACATCGGCCAGGCGGTACTCAATCTTAAAGGCACCATCGAGTTCTTCATCGAGAACACGTTCAACTACCCGACGCTGGCCGAGGCCTACAAGATTGCCGGACTCGATGCCTGGAACCGCATGACCCGTCCGGAGATGCAGGCGGATGCGATCTCGACGATGGTCGCGGAAACGCAGACCGACGCGACGGTCGCGACGGCCTAAAGCCTGGCGCTCTCTGGTCGAGGGCTCATCCCTCGCGCCTGACCAGCTCCACCAGCCGCTCGACGTGGGCGATCGGCGTCTCCGGCAGGATACCGTGGCCGAGGTTGAAGACATGGGGACGATGGCGGAAGGCGGCGAGGATGCGGCCGACGGCGGCATCGAGCGCATGGCCCCCGGCGATCAGCGCGAGCGGGTCCAGGTTGCCCTGCAGCACCGTCCCCGGCAGCGTGCGCGCCGCCCAGTGCGGATCGACCGACGTGTCGAGGCCGAGCGCGTCGGCGCCGGTGGAATCCTTGAGCTCGAGGATGCGCGGCCCGATCCCGCGGGCAAACACGATGATCGGCACGCTCGGGTGCCTAGCCCTGACCCCGGCGACGATCGCGGCGATCGGGTGCACGCACCAGCGCTCGAACTCGCCTGCTGGCAGCACGCCGGCCCAGGTGTCGAAGATCTGCAGGACGTCGACGCCGGCCTCGACCTGGCGGTTCAGGTAGGCGATCGAGGCCGAGGTGAGCTTGTCGACGATGCGGGCCATCAGCGCCGGCTCGCGATAGGCGAAGAGGCGCGCCGGCGCCTGGTCGGGGGTGCCGCGGCCGGCGATCATGTAGCTCGCCACCGTCCACGGCGCGCCGCAGAAGCCGATCAGCGGGACATCGTGCGGCAGGTCCTGCTTGAGGCGCGCCACCGTCTCGAACACCGGGGCTAGGTGGTCGAGGTCGAGCGTCTCGCGCAACGCGTCGACACCCTGCACGGTGGTGATCGGGTCGAGCCGCGGGCCCTCGCCAGTCTCGAAACGCACCTTCTGCCCGAGCGCGTCGGGGATCACCAGGATGTCCGAGAACAGGATCGAGGCGTCGAAGCCGAAGCGCCGGATTGGCTGCAAGGTGGCCTCGACCGTCGTCTTGGGATCGTAGCAGAACTCGAGGAACGAACCGGCTTCGGCGCGGATCGCGCGATACTCCGGCAGGTAGCGTCCAGCCTGGCGCATGAGCCAGAGCGGCGGCGGCCAAACCGGTTCGCCGGCGAGCGCCCGCAGGAACTTTGGTGAAGGTCGCGACGTTTCCACGGTCAAATCCAAACAATCCTTAGAAAGATTCTTCTTTTTTCTTCTTCTTGGAGCCTGGATTAGGGCCGCGCCGCGCCGTGCACAACTCCCGACGACACCACCTACTTGCGAGTCTTGTCCACACCGGCGGGACAGGCGTGCGGTGTCAAGGATTCGTTAACACTGGCGGTGACTTCGCCCTTCTCACCTTGCTCGCCGCGCAAGGTTAACGACTTGTTAACAGTTGCGGCGAGGATGGGACGAACGGGCCCAGCCATGGCTGGGCTGTTGAAGGAAATCGGCCGCTCGTCTAGGCCGGCTGGCGGTGGCCGGGAATCCTTCGACTTGTCCCCCTCCGTCCCCAGAACTTCACCGAGCAGCCCGGCGGAGATGGCCACGCGCAAGAGCTTCCACCTTCACCTGCTCTCTGACGCCACCGGCGAAACGCTGATGGCGGTCTCGCGCGCCGTAGTGGCGCAGTACCCGGGCGTGACCCCGATGGAGCACATCTACCCGCTCGTGCGCACGCGCGATCAGCTCGACCGCGCCATCGGCGAGATCGAGACGGCGCCGGGCATCGTACTCTACACCTTGGTCGACCCCGAGCTGAGCCGGCGCCTAGAGGCGGCGTGCCAGGAGGCCGGTGCGCCGACCCTCTCGGTGCTGGGCCCGATCCTCGATTTCTTCCACGGCTATCTCGGCATGGATGTCACCGCGCGGCCCGGTGCGCAGTACCTCCTCAATTCGGACTATTTCCGCCGCATCGACGCGCTCAATTTCTCGATGGCGCACGACGATGGCCAGAACGTCGAGAACTACGAGGACGCCGACATCGTGCTGCTGGGCATAAGCCGCACCTCGAAGACGCCGACGAGCATCTATCTCGCCAACCGTGGCTTCAAGACCGCCAACATTCCCATGGTGCCGCGCGTCGAGGTGCCGGCCTCCATCCGCTTCCTGGTGAAGCCGCTGGTGGTTGGCCTGCTGGCGACGCCCGACCGCATCGTGCAGGTGCGCCGCTCGCGCATCCTCAGCCATACCGACGATATGTTGGACTACGTCGACAAGAAGCTGGTGACCGAGGAGATCAACTCCTCGCGCCGACTGTTCGAGCGCCAGGGCTGGCCGACGATCGACGTCTCGCGCCGCTCGATCGAGGAAACCGCCGCCGCGATCATAGACCTGCTGCGCGCGCATCGGCATAAATCCATGGCCTTCGACGGCGCCGACACCAACTGAGCGCGTCGCCACCCGTCGACCACGTCGCGCGACATCGAGGATCGATGCCCAATCTCTGGCTGCTGCCCCGTCCCCTCGTCCTCGCCTCCAAGAGCCAGGCGCGGCGCGCGCTCCTCGCCGCCTCGGGCATCCCCTTCGAGGCGATCGACGCCGGCGTCGACGAGCGCGGCGTCCAGGCGACGCTGGGAGCTGCCGCCGACGGCGCGACGGTGGCGGCGACCCTCGCCGGCGAGAAGGCGCGCGTGATCAGCGCCGAGCACCCCGGCCGCCTCGTGGTCGGCGCCGACCAGACGCTGTCGCTCGAAGGCGGCCTGATTAGCAAGCCGGAGGACCGGGCGGCGGCGCGCCGGCAGATCGCCGCCATGTCGGGTCGCACCCACACGCTGCACGCCGCGGTCTGTCTCATGCGCGACGGCATCGTCGAGGCCGAGGCCTGCGCCGAGGCGCACCTTACCTGCCGTCCCTTCTCCACGGCTTTCGTCGACTGCTACCTCGATCTCGCCGGCGACAGCGTGCTCTCGAGCGTCGGCGGCTACGCGGTGGAGGGGCTCGGCATCCACCTCTTCGAGGCGATCGAAGGCGAGCAATCGACAATGCTCGGGCTGCCTATGCTGCCATTGCTGCGGATCCTTCGCGGGATCGGCGCGGTGGAGGTGTGATCGGGATCAGGCACGCCGGCGTCGTCGGCTGGCCGATCGCGCATTCGCGCTCGCCGCTGATCCACCGGCATTGGCTGGCCCGCCACGGCCTGGCCGGGACCTACGAGAAGATCGCCGTGCCGCCGAAGGAACTCCCCGTCTTCGTCGCCAGGCTTCGTTCGGGCGATTACGTCGGGGGCAACGTCACCATCCCGCACAAGGAAGCCGTATCCGCGCTCTGCGACCGGCTGACCCCCGCGGCCGAGCGGCTCGGCGCGGTCAATACGCTGTGGATGGACGGTGGAGAACTCTGGGGAGATTCCACCGACAGCGCCGGCTTCTCCAGTGCGCTCGACGCCGAGGCCGAAGGCTGGGATGTCCATAAGCGCCGTGCCGTGGTGATCGGCGCCGGCGGCGCGGCGCGGGCGATCGTCGACGCGCTGGTCGCTCGCGGCTTTGCCGAGATCCTCGTCGCCAACCGCACCCTGGCCCGGGCCGAGGCGCTGACGCAGCGACTCGGCGGCACGTCGCTCCCGCTGGAGGCGCTGCCCGAGGCGCTCGCCGGCGCCGACCTTCTGGTCAACACCACGTCAGCCGGCATGCACGGCCAGCTGCCGCTCGATCTCGACCTCGCAGCGCTGCCGCCGCACGCCGTGGTCGACGACATCGTCTACGTGCCCCGGGAGACCGCGCTGCTGCGCGCCGCCGCGGCCCGTGGCCTGCGCACCGTCAGCGGTCTCGGCATGCTGCTGCACCAAGCCGTCCCCGGCTTCGCCCGCTGGTTCGGCGTGACGCCAGCCGTCACCCCCGAGCTGCGCGCGCTCGTCGAGGCGGACATCGCGCACGGTTCGGCGTGATCATGGGCGTGCACTCGGCATGATCCTCCTCGGCCTCACCGGCTCGGTCGGCATGGGCAAGTCCACCACCGCCGCGATGTTTTCCGCGCGGTGCATTCCCGTCTTCGACTCCGATGCCACCGTGCACCGGCTCTATCGCGGCAAGGCCGTGGCGGCGGTCGAGGCCGCTTTTCCCGGCGTGACGCGGGATGGCGCGATCGACCGCGAGGCGCTGGGCCGGCACGTGATCGGCGAACCCGCCGCGATGAAACGGCTCGAGGCGATCGTGCATCCGCTCGTGCGAACGGAACGCGAGCGTTTCGTCGCTGCTGCCCGCGAGGCGGGGACCCGTATCACCGTGCTCGACGTGCCGCTGCTCTACGAGACCGGTGGCGACGCCGCGGTCGATGCCGTGGTGCTCGTCTCGGCGCCCAAAGCTGTGCAGAAGGCCCGCGTGCTGGCCCGTCCGGGCATGACGGAGGCGCGCTTCGAGGCCATAGTCGCCAAGCAGATGCCGGACGCCGAGAAGCGCCGGCGCGCCCGATTCGTGATCGAGACCGGCGACGGACTCGAGGCGGCGGAGCGGCAGGTGGAGGCCGTGATCGCGGCGCTCGGGAACGACGGCTTTGCGTGAGATCGTCTTCGACACGGAGACCACCGGGCTCGACCCGGCGACGGGTCATCGCGTGGTGGAGATCGGCTGCGTCGAGCTGCTGAACGGCATCCCCACCGGCAAGACCTTCCACAAGTACCTCGACCCGCAGCGCGACATGCCGGAGGAGGCGTTCAACGTCCACGGCCTCTCCGCCGAGTTCCTTGCCGGCAAGCCGCTCTTCGCCGACGTCGTCGACGAACTCGTCGCCTTCCTCGCCGATGCCAAGCTTGTCGCCCATAACGCCGAGTTCGACTTTCGCTTCCTCTCGGCGGAGCTGGTGACGCTGGGTCGTGCGCCGCTCGACCCCGGGCTGATGGTCGACACGCTGGCGTTGGCGCGCCGGCGCCATCCCGGCGCGCCGGCCAGCCTCGACGCTTTGTGCTCGCGCTACGGGATCGACAATTCGCGCCGCACCAAGCACGGCGCCCTGCTCGATTCCGAGATCCTGGCCGAGGTCTACGCCGAGTTGACCGGCGGCCGGCAGACCACGCTGGTCTTCGCCGGCCCGGCGACGCGCGGCTGGGGCGGCGTCTCCTCGGCCGTGCGCCGCGCCCGCCCGGTGCCGCTGGCGCCGAATCTCACGGCGGAGGAGGCGGCGGCACACGCCGCTTTCGTCGCCGAGCTGGGCGGGGCTTCGGTGTGGGCGACCTACGAGGCGCAAGGGGCGCTCGCCGCCGGCTGAGGAATCCTCCCCGTATCGCGCAGGGAGGATGCGCACTCGCGATCTGGCAACGCCAGGCTTTGCCTTCCCGAGCGAAATGCGGCAGGAACGCCGCAGCAGCGGCGTCGCCAACGGGACTTCATGACTAAAGCCATCGTCGGGATCATCGGGGGGTCGGGCATCTACCACCTACCGGGCCTGGAGGATCTGCGCGAGGAGCGCGTCACCACGCCGTTTGGCGAGCCGTCGGACGCGCTGCACTTCGGTCGCATCGGTGGCACCGAGGCGGTGTTCCTGCCGCGCCACGGCCGCGGCCACCGCCTCGCGCCCGAGGGCATCAACTACCGCGCCAACATCTGCGCGCTGAAGCAGGCCGGCGTCACCGACATGCTGTCCGTCTCGGCCTGCGGTTCGTTCAAGGAGGAGCTCTCGCCCGGCACCTTCGTCGTCGCCGACCAGTTCGTCGACCGCACCGTCGGCCGCCACTCGTCCTTCTTCGGCAACGGCTGCGTCGCCCACGTCTCGATGGCGCACCCGGTGTCGCCGCGACTCGTCGCGCGTTGCATGGCCGCCGCCAAGGCCGAGGCAATCGATGCGGTCTACGGCGGCACCTACGTGTGCATGCAGGGCCCGCAATTCTCCTCGCTCGCCGAATCGCTCGCCTACAAGGCGGCGGGCTACGACGTCATTGGCATGACAGCGATGCCCGAGGCCAAGCTCGCCCGCGAGGCCGAGCTCTCCTACGCCATCGTGGCGATGGTCACGGACTACGATTGCTGGCACGCCGACCACGACGCCGTCGACGTCGCCTCCATCATCGCCGTGATCCAGGCCAACGCCGACAAGGCCTCGCGTTTGGTCGCCCGCCTGCTCGCCGACTTCCCGGCCGAGCACGAGCCCTGCCCGATCGGCTCCGACCGCACGCTCGACACGGCGCTGATCACCGCGCCGGAGGCGCGCGACCCCGTCGTGCTCGCGCAGCTCGCCCCGATCCTCCAGCGCGTGAACGCCGCAGCCAGATGAAGAACCCCTACGATCTCGTCGCCTCGATCCGCACGATCCCTGATTATCCCAAGCCGGGCATCCTCTTTCGCGACATCACCACGCTGCTCGGCGACGCCGAGGCCTTCCGCAACGCTGTCGACGAGATGGTGCGGCCCTGGGCCGGCAAGAAGATCGACAAGGTCGCCGGGATCGAGGCGCGCGGCTTCATCCTGGGCGGCGCCATCGCCCATCAGCTCTCGGCCGGTTTCGTGCCGATCCGCAAGAAGGGCAAGCTGCCCTACGAGAAGGTCACGATCGCCTATTCGCTGGAATACGGCGTCGACGAGATGGAGATCCACTCGGACGCGGTGAAGCCCGGCGAGAAGGTCATCCTCATCGACGATCTCATCGCCACCGGCGGCACGGCCGAGGCGGCGGTGAAGCTGCTGAAGCGGATCGGCGTCGACGTCGTCGCCGCGTGCTTCGTGATCGACCTGCCCGATCTCGGCGGCTCCGCCAAGATCGAGGCGCTCGGCGTGCCGGTGCGTACCCTGCTCGAGTTTCCCGGTCATTGATGGCGCGCGCCGGACGCGATCGTCTCTCAAGACGCGTCGTCGTTCCGGGGCGCCGCAAGCGAACCCGGAACCGGTGTTCTTCCATGGCGTCTGAACGAGCGAGGCACACCGGTTCCGGGTTCTCGCTGAGGCGAGCCCCGGAATGACGACGCGGGACCGGACCGGAGCCGCCCGTTGGGGCAGCGCTCTCCTTGCTGCCTTGTTTCTCACCCTCTCGCCCGCTCGCGCGCAGACTCCGCCGCGGCAGGATATTCCGGACCTGTTCGATCCCGATCACAGGGTGCCGAAGCCCGACCTCGCGGCGGTGCGAACGATCCGCTTCCTCACCACCGACGACTTCCCGCCGTTCCACTTCACCACCGCCGACGGCACGTTGACGGGCTTCGACGTCGATCTCGCCCGCGCGATCTGCGCCGACCTCAAGATCGCCTGCACGATCCAGGCGCGGCGGTTCGACCAGCTCGTCGGCGAGATCAAGGCAGGCAAGGACGACGCGCTGATCGCAGCGGTGGCGAACAATCCGGCAACACGGGCCGATCTCGACTTCACCGCGCCCTATTACACGACGCCGGCCCGCTTCGCGGCGCTGGTCACCTCCAAGCTCGACGCCAAGGGGCCGAACCTTGCCATCACGCCGGCCTCGCTCGCCGGCCACACGATCGGCGTGGAGGCCGCCACGGCGCACGAGGCCTACCTCATGACCTTCTTCCCCGCGGCCGTGCTGCGCCCCTATCGCAACCAGCCCGATCTCCGTGCGGCCCTTGCCAACGGCGAGGTGGAGGCGATCTTCGCCGATGGCATCGGCCTCGCGCTCTGGCTCGGCGGAACGGACGCCAAAGACTGCTGCGTCTTCCGCGGCGGCCCTTTTACCGAGAGCCGCTACTTCGGCAACGGCGTGTCGATCGCGGTGGGGAAGGGCAAAGACACCTTGCGGGAGGTGCTCGACTACGAGCTCGACAAGCTGACTCGCGACGGCAGCTACGCCGATCTCTACCTCAAGTACTTCCCGATCGGCTTCTACTGACCGCCGTCGCGGCTGCGCATGAACCGATCGAAATGCTCGTTGTCGCGCGCGCGAAGGAGTTCGTCGCGATAGCGAGCGAATTCAGCCTCGGCGTCGACCAGCTTCGACCGTTCGGCCGCGATCCGCGCCAGCTCGTCCTGCCGCCAGCGATCGAAGGCAGGACTGCCCGAGGAGCGCGGGCCGACGTGGAGCGTCATCGGCAGATTGACACCGCCGGCGACGTTGCGGGCGAGCACGACCGCGGCGTCCCACTTCTCGCGCGCGAAGGCAAAGATCGAAATCCGCCGGCCGCTAGCTTGGTGCCAGAGCTTCAGGGCCAGGAAGCCGACGCCGAGCTCCCAGCGTATCGTAAAGGCGACCAGGAGCGCGACCACGTCGGTCGCCACCCAGCGTCCGCCGCCTTGCCCCATCGTCTCGTCTCGACGGCTGTGTCGCGTGCGCGACCAACCCTGCGAAGCAGCATTCCAACCGCTCATGATGCATCCCTCGTGCTGCGATAAGCGCAGCCGCAGTCAAGAGATCATGTGCGCTCTGCGACCCTGCAAGGGCCGCGTGGGCATAGTTCCGGCCGGAACCCAGCTACCATTGTCGTGTTGCTCCGCCACAGCCGAGACGCGGGATGCTTCAGGGCTCCTCCGCCGGCTTGGACATTCACGGATCTCGAGGAGACAAGTCATGACCGGTACGGCAAAGACCGCCCACAAGGGCATGCATAGCCATCGCACCCGTAACAACACGTCGGACAATGCCAAGAAGGTCTCGATCGAGACCCTCCAGGCTCGCCTCGCCGACGGCATCACGCTCGCGCTCGACATCAAGCAGGCGCATTGGAACCTGAAGGGTCCGCAATTCATCGGCGTCCACCAGATGCTGGACGGGTTCCGCGACAAGATGGACGATTTCACCGACCAGATGGCCGAGCGCATCACACAGCTCGGCGGCACGGCACGCGGCACTGTGCAGTCGTGCGCGAGCGAGACGAAGCTGGCGCCCTATCCACTGGATTATTACGCGGTCGCCGACCACCTTGCCGCATTGATCGACCGATATGCCGTTTTCGGTAACGCGGTGCGCGAGAACATCGACGAGACCGACGAGGCGGGTGATCCCGACACCGCCGACCTCTTCACCGAAGTCTCGCGCGGCGTCGACAAGGATCTTTGGTTCCTTGAGGCGCACGTGCAGGAGCCAACGGGCCAGATGCGCGACGGCGACGGTGCGGGCAAGCGCTAGGCGCCGCTTTCGCCACTGCCGGGCTGTTTCTCCCGGACGAAAGGGCGGCGATGCCGCCCTTTTTCATGCCCGTCGTGCAGCCTGCCGGCGGCGCGCATGCGCAGCCAGCGCTCGATGGCGCCCACGGTCTGTAGGGCTGTCCCCGTCTCCGCGATCTCCGTCCCGCTCTCGTCGGGCTGCAGCGGCTCCAGCGTCTTCAGCTGGCTGTCGAGCAGCTTGGTCGGCATGAAATGCTGATGCCGCGCCTGCATGCGCGCCCGTAGGATCGCGGGATCGATGGTCAGGTGGATGAAGGTCAGCGGGCGCCGCGCCGCGTGCTGCAGCCTATCTCTGTAAGCGCGGCGCAGGGCCGAGCAGGCGACCACAACCTGGCGACCCTGGGCGCTATGCTCCGCGATGGCATGGCCCAGCACGTCGAGCCATGGCCAGCGGTCGGCATCGGTCAACGGCGTCCCCGAGCGCATCTTGGCAACGTTGGCGGAGGAGTGGTACTCGTCGCCCTCCAGGAAGGTGGCGCCGAGCGCCGGCGCCAGCCGTTGGGCCACGGTGGACTTGCCGCTGCCGCTGACCCCGATCAGCACGATCGGCTCGCCCTCGTGTCTCGCTCCGCCCGCACCCTGCACGGTCCGCCTCCCCGCTGTGTTGACCCACCGTCCGGCGCGAGCCTAAGCCTCGTCCGATGTCGTCCCCGCACCTTTTCACGTTGCGCGTCTACTACGAGGACACGGACTTCTCCGGCCACGTCTACCACGCCTCGTACCTGAGGTTCATGGAGCGTGGGCGTACCGAATACCTGCGCAGCTGCGGGATCAGCAACTCCTCGCTGTTCGCCGAGGAGGACGGCCTCGCCCTGGTGGTCGGACGGATGTCGCTCGACTACCTGCGCCCGGCGGCGATGGACGACGAACTCGTTGTCGCCACGCAGCTCGAGGAGGCGCGCGGCGCGGTTCTTCACATCGCCCAGCAGGTGCGGCGCGGCGACACCTTGCTCGTCGCGGCCAAGGTGCTCATCGCTGCCGTCCGCCGCGGCCGGGTCGCCCGGCTGCCGGCGCGGATGCGCGAGGCGCTGGCCGCGGCGGGCAGCGGCTGATCATCGCCGACCTCCGCTTCGACTGCAGGGCAGGTCACCGCGTCCGAACGTACCAGCCGTTATTTTTGATCTTCCAAAAGGACTAGATCGCGGGCAAACAGTGGAACTTGTCGAATTCCAATCTGGGATATGCCCATGAACATGGTTTCTCGGCGTGGCTTCCTTGGCGGCGCGGCCGCAGGATTAGCGGTCACGTCGCTCGGTGCCTTCGGCTTCGCCGGAGCGGAACAAGCCCTCGCCGCCTCGGTACGACCTTACAAGCTCGCGCGCACGACCGAGACCCGCAACACCTGCCCCTACTGCTCGGTGGGGTGCGGCGTCCTCGTCTACAGCCTCGGCGACCACTCCAAGAACGCCAAGGCCTCCGTGCTGCACATCGAAGGTGACCCGGATCACCCGGTGAACCGCGGCACGCTGTGCCCCAAGGGCGCCGGCCTGCTCGACTTCGTGCATTCCGAGACGCGCACCAAGTACCCGATGATCCGCAAGCCGGGCTCCGACAAGCTCGAGCGGGTCTCCTGGGACTACGCGCTCGACCGCATCGCGCGCCTGCTCAAGGACGATCGCGACAAGAATTTCGTCCAGAAGTCGGCCAACGGCACCACGGTGAACCGCTGGGTTTCGACCGGGATGCTGGCGGCCTCGGCCTCGACCAACGAGACAGGCTACCTCACCTACAAGTGGACCCGCGGCATGGGTATGCTTGTCCTGGACAACCAAGCCCGCGTTTGACACGGCCCGTCGGTAGCCAGTCTGGCTCCTTCGTTCGGTCGTGGTGCGATGACGCAGACCTGGATGGATCTCAAGAACGCCGACGTGGTCGTCGTGATGGGGGGCAATCCGGCAGAAGCTCATCCCTGCGGGTTCAAATGGGTCGTCGAGGCCAAGGCGCATCGTAACGCCAAGCTCATCGTGATCGACCCGCGTTTCACGCGCACGGCGTCCGTCGCCGACCTGTACTGTCCGATCCGGCAGGGTACCGACGTCGCGTTTCTCTCGGGCGTGATCAAGTACCTGCTCGACAACGACAAGCTTCAGCACGAGTACGTCAAGGCGTTCACCAACGCTTCGATGCTGGTGAAGGCAGGCTACGAGTACAAGGATGGCTTGTTCTCGGGCTACGACGAGGGCAAGCGCGACTACGACAAGTCGACTTGGGAATACCAGATCGGCGAGGACGGTTTCGTCAAGCTCGACGAGACGCTGCAGGATCCGCGTTGCGTCATCAACATCCTTCGCAAGCACGTCGAGGAGTTCAATCCCGACTTCGTGTCGCGCATCACCGGCAGCCCCAAGGACAAGTTCCTGAAGGTGTGCGAGCTCATCGCGTCCACGGCCGCGCCGGATCGCGCGATGACCTCCCTGTACGCGCTGGGCTGGTGCCAGCATTCGTCCGGGTCCCAGAATATCCGTTCGATGTGCCTGGTGCAGATGCTGCTGGGAAACATCGGCGTCCGTGGCGGTGGCATGAACGCTCTGCGTGGGCATTCCAACATCCAGGGCCTCACCGACCTCGGTCTGCTGTCGAACACCATGCCGGGCTACATGTCGTTGCCACTCGAAAAGGAAGCGACGTACGACGAATACATGAAGACCAAACAGTTCAAGCCGCTGCGGCCGAACCAGATCTCGTATTGGCAGAACTATCCGAAGTTCTTCGTATCGTTTCAGAAGGCGATGTACGGCGATGCGGCGACGCCGCAGAACAACTTCGCTTTCGATTGGCTGCCCAAGCTCGACATCTCTTACGACATCCTCAAGGCGTTCGAGATGATGGATAAGGGGCAGATGAACGGCTACATCTGCCAGGGCTTCAATCCGCTGATGTCGATCCCGGACAAGAACAAGGTCCGCCGATCGCTTGCCAAGCTGAAGTTCCTGATCACGATGGACCCGCTCGAGACGGAGACATCGCGCTTCTGGGAGGACCACGGCGAGTTCAACCCGATCGATACCGCCGAGGTCATGACGGAGGTGATCCAGCTCCCCACGACCTGCTTCGCGGAGGACGAAGGTTCGCTGTCGAGTTCCTCGCGCTGGCTTCAGTGGCATGTGCCGGCGCAGGATCCGCCGTGGGAGACCAAGGCCGACATCGACATCCTGGCCGGGATCTTCACGCGCATGCGGCGCCTCTACAAGAAAGAGGGCGGCGCCTTTCCGGACCCGATCCTCAACACGTACTGGCCGTACATGGACGAGGAAGCGCCGACGCCGGAGGAGCTCGCCAAGGAGCTCAACGGCTATGCGTTGGCGCCGGTGAAGGACCCGGTCGATCCCACAAAGGTCATTGCGCCCGGCAAGCAGCTCGACAATTTCGGGCAGCTCCAGGCCGATGGTTCGACGCTGTGCGGCTGCTGGATCTACTCCGGCTGCTGGACCGAGCAGGGCAACGTCATGGCCCATCGCAACACGGCCGATCCGTCGGCCACTGGCATCGCGCCGGGCTGGGCCTTTGCCTGGCCGTCGAACCGTCGCATCCTCTACAACCGTGCATCCTGCGACGTGAACGGCAAGCCGTGGGACGAGGAGCGCAAGCTCATCGAATGGACGGGCAAGAAGTGGGACGGTTTCGACGTGCCGGACTTCCCGGCGAAGATGGCACCTGGCAACGGTGCAGGACCCTTCATCCTCACCGAGGAAGGGCAAAGCCGGCTCTATTGCCGGGCGCTGATGCGTGATGGGCCGTTCCCGGCCTATTACGAGCCGTTCGAATCGCCGGTGAAGAACCTGCTGGCGCCCAAGATCCAGGGCAACCCGGTGTCGCGGGTGTTCCCCGACGACTGGAAGCGCTTCGGCACGTCGGAGGAGTTCCCTTACGCGGGTACGACCTACCGCTTGACCGAGCATTTCCACTACTGGACCAAGCACGCCAAGATCAACGCGATCCTCCAACCGGAGTTCTTCGTCGAGATTGGCGAGAAGCTGGCCGCCGAGAAGGGCATCGGCATCGGCGAATGGGTGCGGGTCTGGTCGAAGCGCGGCTCGATCAAGGCCAAGGCCGTCGTTACCAAGCGCATCAAGCCGCTGCTGTGCGACGGCCGCGAAGTCCACGTGATCGGCATCCCGATCCACTGGGGCTTCATCGGCTCGACGGTCGAGGGCTACGGCGCCAACGCGCTGACGCCCTTCGTCGGCGACGCCAACACCAACACGCCGGAATACAAGGCGTTTCTCGTCAACGTCGAGCGCACCACGGCGCCCGACTACAAGGTGGGCTGAGGGAGAGATGTCCGACTATCAATCCCTCGACATCCGGCGCCGCTCGGCCTCCACCGAGCAGCCCCCGGTGGTCCGCCACATCGACGAGGTGGCCAAGCTCATCGACGTCTCCAAGTGCATCGGCTGCAAGGCCTGCCAGGCGGCGTGCATGGAATGGAACGACCTGCGCCAGCCGATCGGCACCAATCACGGCGTCTACGACAACCCGGCGGACCTCAGCCCGGCGGTGTGGACGCTGATGCGCTTCACCGAGTACGAGAACCCCGACGGCAACCTCGAGTGGCTGATCCGCAAGGACGGCTGCATGCACTGCTCCGATCCGGGCTGCCTCAAGGCATGCCCGGCGCCGGGCGCGATTGTTCAGTACGAGAACGGCATCGTCGACTTCATCTCGGAGAACTGCATCGGCTGCACCTATTGCATCAAGGGATGCCCGTTCAACATCCCGCGCATCAATGCGACCGACCGCAAGGTCTACAAGTGCTCTCTCTGCGTCGACCGCGTCTCCGTCGGTCAGGCTCCGGCCTGCGCCAAATCGTGCCCGACGGCGGCGATCATGTTCGGCACCAAGGCCGACATGATCGCCCAGGCCAACAATCGCATCGTCGACCTGAAGTCGCGTGGTTTCGCCAACGCCGGGCTCTACGACCCGCCGGGCGTCGGCGGCACGCACGTGATGTACGTGCTGCACCACGCCGACAAGCCCTCGCTCTACGCCAACCTTCCCACCAACCCGCGCATCTCTCCGATCGTGGCGTTGTGGAAGGGTGGCGCAAAGATAGCCGGCCTCGGCCTGCTCGGCCTTGCGGCAGTGGGCAGCTTCTTCCACTACGTCGCCGCCGGTCCGGACGAAGTGGCCAAGGGAGACGAGGAGGACGCGACCGCACTCGCCCACGGCGAGGACCCCAAGCCGAGGGAGCATCACTGATGGCGATGAAGACCGACGCGCAGATGAAGCGCGAGGTGCACGACGTCCCCGATGAAACTATCGTCTACGTCGATCGCTACAACACGACCCAGCGCATCAACCACTGGATCACGGCGGCCTGCTTCACGATGCTGACCCTGAGCGGGCTCTCGCTGTTCCACCCGAGCCTGTACTTCCTCACCAACCTCTTCGGCGGCGGGCCGAACACGCGCATGATCCATCCTTGGATCGGCGTGGTGCTCTGGCTCAGCTTCCTCGTCCTGTTTGTGCGGTTCTTCCGCATGAACCTGCCGAACATGGACGACTGGCGCTGGTCGCGGCGCATCACCGACGTGATGACCAATCGTCACGACCGCTTGCCGGAACTCGGCAAGTACAACGCCGGGCAGAAGGGCGTGTTCTGGGGCCAGTCGGCGTTGATCATGGTGATGTTCTTCTCCGGTCTGGTGATCTGGGACCAGTATTTCGGCAGCTACACGCTGACCGAGACCAAGCGTTGGGCGCTCGCCGCGCACTCGCTGGCGGCGCTGGTCGCCATCCTGATCATCATCGTGCACATCTACGCCGGCATCTGGATCAAGGGGACCGGACGCGCGATGATGCGCGGCAACGTCACCGGCGGCTGGGCCTATCGCCACCATCGCAAGTGGCTGCGCAAGATCGCCAGGCAGGGCGAGCCGACGGCGCCGGGGCACAACCCGGAGCCGGCGGAATAGTCCGCGGCAGCCGACGAGTCTAACTCCCATCCTCTCGAGCGCGGGCGCCCTATCGCCCGCGCTTTCGCATTACTGGACACCATGGCAACCATCGGCGGCATCGATCCCAACTTTGCCGGAGGGCAGGCTCCCGCGGGTGGCGAGCCGCCCTACGCGCGGCTGCAGGACCCCGTCACGGCCTTCGCCAGGCGTGCCGCGCGCTTCGCCGCCCTGGCGCCCGGCCACGACATCGGCGACTACCTCACCTTCCTCGGCACGCTCAGCCGGGCGCAGGCCGACGTCGCCGCCGCGCTCCCGCGCCCGCCGCTGCCCGACACCAGCGTGGCGCTCGCCAACGAGATGCCGCCGCTCACCCGCGACCTCGCCGCCGAGCCCGGTGCGCTCGACACGCTGGACCGCCTGCTCGTCGCGCTCGGCCGCGCCACCCTTGCCGAGGGTCCGGCCGAGACCGTCGCCAAGCTCGCCGCCACCGATCCGGACGAGCGCCGCCGCCTCGCGACCTCGGTGGCCGACGGCTATTTCGAGCTGGAGCGTCTCGCCGAATGCGCGCTGGTCGCCGCCGCGCTGCAGGTCTGGTACGCCGCCCACGCCATCCAGTTCGACGCCGCCGGCCTGCGCAACGTCGGCGAGGGCGTCTGCCCCTGCTGCGGCGGCGCCCCGGTCTCCAGCACGGTGATGGAGCTGCCGCAGGCGGCGACCGGCCTGCGCTATCTCACCTGCTCGCTCTGCCTTACGCAATGGAACCACGTCCGCGTGAAATGCACTGCCTGCGGCGCCACCAAGGGCATCTCCTACCGTCAGGTCGAGGGTGCCACCGGCGAGGTGTCGGCCGAGGTCTGCGAGAGCTGCCGCGGCTACGCCAAGCACCTGTTGCAGACCAAGAACCCCCAGCTCGACCCGGTCGCCGACGACGTCGCCTCCTATGGCCTCGACATGATGCTGCGCGAGGACGGCTGGCGCCGCACCGGCATCAACCCGTTCCTGATCCTGCCGTGATGCGCGCGCTGCTGGCCCGGCTGCGCCGGCGCGAGCCCGACGTCGCCTCGCTCATGGCGCAGGCCCGCGGCCTCGCCGAGGCGGACGACCACGAGGCCGCGCTGAAACTATGGGGCCCGTTGGCCCAGGCTGGCGTGGCGCGGGCGCAGAACAACGTCGGCAGCTGTTTCGCCTACGGGCAGGGCGTCCCGGTCGACCACGCGCTGGCCCTGCGCTGGCTGACCCTGGCGGCGGAGGCCGGCGACGCGCTGGGACAGCGCAACCTCGGCTCGCTGCATTACAACGGGCTCGGCGTGCCGCTCGACTTCGCCGAGGCGGCCAAGTGGTTCCGGCTCGCCGCCGAGCAGGACGACGGCGAGGCGCAGGACATGCTGAGCTTCATGCTGCTCGACGGCGAGCGGATCGAGCAGGATTTCGTCGAGGCGCGGCGCTGGGCGCAGGCCGCCGCCGACAAGGGCTATTCCGGCGCCGCGACCCGCCTGGGCTCGATCCTCTACGACGCGCTGGGCACGGAGCGCGACACCGGCGCCGCCGTGCACTGGTGGCGCGTGGCGAGCGACGGCGGCGACGCCGACGGCGCCGCCCTGCTCGGCGCCGCGCTGCACCTGGGGCAAGGCGCCGCCGAGAACCAGGAGGAGGCCTATCGCGCCCTGCTGCTGGCCGAGCGGCGCGGCAGCATGGTCGCGCTGCGCTACCTGCCCAGCGTGCGCGAGCGCCTCGCGCCCGACGTCGTCCGCCGCATCGAGGCGGCGGCCCAGCCGATAGGTTGAGGGGCGTGGTAGGGGGAGGTGGTGGCGTAGGCCTGAGCCTTCGACTAGCCATGGACTCGCCTCGCTCGATCAGATCGTCAACCTGGCCTCTAGATGTTTAGTCTCGGCATCTGGTGGAGCGGGTCGAGAGTGAAGCGTTTTGCGTCATTTGTCCATGCCTTGCAGATGGCTTCGTAAGGCGTCAAACCTTTGAGCGTCTTGAGCCGTCGCGCGAAGTTGTAGGCGTCGACGAAGTCGGCGAGGTGCCGACGCAAGTGATCATGTTCCTCGTAGTGGAAGCGTTTCACCGTTGCGTCCTTGATGGTCCGGTTCATCCGTTCGACCTGCCCGTTGGTCCAGGGGTGCTTTGGCTTCGTCAGTCGGTGTTCGATGTCGAGCTGGGCGCAGGCGTAGTCGAAGGCGTGCGCCCGGAAGAGTTCGCCGGCTGCCATGGCGCGCTTGATCTCGTCGACGGCGGAGCCGGGGCTGCGTGGATCGGTGAAGTGGAGACCGTTGTCCGTGAGGACGGTGTGGATGCGGTAGGGCACGGCTTTCACCAGGGCGCGCAGGAAGTCACCGGCGATGCGGGTCGTCGCCTTGTCATGGAGCTGGACGAAGGCGAACTTGGTCACACGGTCGATCGCGACGAAGAGGTGCAGCTTGCCTTCCGCCGTCCGCACTTCGGCGATGTCGATGTGGAAGAAGCCGAGCGCGTAGGTCTTGAACTTGCGCTTGCCGGGCTTGTCGCCGTCGATCTCCGGCAGCCGCGAGATGCCGTGGCGCAGCAGGCAACGATGCAGCGACGATCGGGTGAGATGCGGGATGGTCGCCTGCAGGGCGTAGAGGCAGTCGTCGAGTGGCAGCAACGTGTGGCGTCGGAACGCGACCACGACCGCCTCGTCTTCCACCGTGAGGCTCGTCGAACGCGCTTCGCGAGGGCCGGCCGGGCGGTCGCCGACCGTCTCACGCGCCTTCCACTTCGCCACCGTCTTGGGGTTGATCCCGTAGCGCTTGGCGAGCCCTCTCAGGCTCTCTTGACTATGCTGTATCGCTCGACGGACCACCTCCGTCGTTGTGGCGCACCCGTGAAGAACCTAGCCCATAACGCATCCTTCCGCTCCGCAGAAATTGCACCATCAGAATCCGGGATCAAACATCTAGAGCGGTAGTTTAGCAGATGCGCTTCAGTCGTAGCGCCGTACTTGAGGCGCTTTGCTTGAGTCTTCACTCGAGCACACGACACCTTTGACACGGTGGCCAGTCACCGTTGCTTCGAAGGGCGTCACGAGTTGGCGCTCGCGGT
This sequence comes from Beijerinckiaceae bacterium, assembly GCA_965198715.1. Lineage (GTDB taxonomy): Bacteria > Pseudomonadota > Alphaproteobacteria > Rhizobiales > Beijerinckiaceae > RH-AL1. The sequence goes on along the minus strand of CBDAPV010000001.1, from coordinate 518,807 downwards.
CACATCCGCCGAAGAACCCAGACAGGCCGGAGTGCTTCGCGAGAACGATGTCGGTATAGCCATCGTCCGCCAGGACGCGGCGCGCCGCGCCGGCGTCGACGCATCCAGTCAGGCATGCGACCAAGGCTGCGAAGACGATGGTCGTCGCCGCGCTGAGGCTCATGCTTACGCGCCGCTGCTTTCGGCAAGTCAGGCTAAGCACATCGTGCCTTGCCACTATCGTAAGCGCGATGTGAGATCAGACGCATTCGTTGCGACCTTTTAATTAAGCTTTTGAGCGGTCCGTCTGGACATCAGGCTCTTTAAGCTCGCTGCCTTGCAAGCTAGACGCAGGGTCTCGACGCAGATCACGTGCCCCCACGAGTACATCATGCGAATGCATGACTGTCGCCAACCACTTCCTCTCGGAAGAAGACGTCCTTGAAAACCTACATTACGCGCTTCTTCTTGCACTATGAAGTCGTAGACACGCCCAGCCTTAATCGCGTCGACAAGACTGAATGGGACTATAACTGCTCTTCATTCAAGCGGCTAATCTCTCGTAAGTACTAGAGGCCTCGCTAATCTCAAGCACCGCAGAAGATACCGGAGAAACAACGCCGAGGAGATCTCCGAATTTAATCTTGCTCCGAACAAGAATGATGCGAGGCGGTGGCGCATCTAGGCGCCCAATATCATGGAGCCGCATGACGGTGTGAGCGACAGAGGTTGACCTAGCAGAGACAGCTTCAAAAATCGCACCTCTACCTACGGTTACAAAGAACGGAACGGTCCATCTATGGCCGGAGGCTCCAACAACATGACGATCTTTTTCGACCCGAGACTTGCCGAAAACGTCAACGATGCGGTCATAGGCCTCGGACCTTACCTCAGCCTCGGCGCGCTCGGCGGCTCGCATAGCCGCATTTGACGCTGCTCTGTTGGAGCAATCGCCAACAACGATCATAGCTGCCGCCAAGCTAGCAGTAGGTACTTCCGCAACAAACAGGCACCGCCCATCGTAGCGGATACCGGCATCTTCCGCAAAGATGGATGCATAGCGCTCGAACTGACGTGAAGCGCCAAGCAGGTCGGCCTCGAGGTGACCCTGACCCATATCGCTGACGAAACACTGGTCACCGCCACGAGTGATCTCGATGGTCACTGATGAGCCACTCGGATAGCGCGATGGCAGGCTGACGATGCTCCCCCGATTGGTATGCTCAGCCCGCACAATCGCTCGCACCGCTGCTTCGACATCGTCGGACAGCGATAGCGTCTTCGCACTTGCGTCGAACTTAGCGGCCACCGCTTAAGGCCTCAGCATATCCGGCACCCATTCGGGAGGCGGAAGATCTCCCATGTTCTCGATATTGAACTGAATTCCTGAAAAGTCAACAAAAGCTTTATAGCTTATTGGTTCAGCCGCTATCTCTATGGCTACTGGCAAATTACCAGACCGCATTCGATTTTCGCCTGCTATGAAATTCTCGTGGAAGCAATGTAAATGGCTACCTGTAAAATGTGCAAAGCGGTACTGCTTTGCACATTTTGCATCATTTGAATGTTGGTGAAAGGGCCTCCAATCAATTCTGCAAAGCGGAATATTTGGCTTGTTGTGAGGCCAATACTCTATCTGAAACATAACATCTCTATCTAGGTGGTTCTTAGAAGCTTTTCCACGAAGGGATAAGCCGCCGACCGTTACCCCATCGATGCTTAAGGTTTGCATATACAAAGAACGTATAGGGTCTTTCTCAGAGTCCCACCTTCCTGGAAGATCGATCCTTTTCGTCATGCGGAATAAATCGTCCAGGTACATGCTGCGCCTCAACCATGGGGGAAGCTCAGCACGGCACGTAACCTATATCAAGTTACCTGCGTCAAGGGGATGAGCCCAAAGCTTATGAGTTTGACGCATATGAGGTTTGCTCATCATCTTTCCCTCCCGCTTCCCGCACCGCCTGCATCACCGGCGACAACAGATAATCCAGCGCCTTGCGGTCCACCGTCTTGATCTCCGCCGAGACCCGCATGCCGGCCTGCACCGGCTCGTGCTTGCCGGCGACGCCGATCCAGGCTTGGTCGAGCGTGATCTTGGCGGGGTAGCTCAGCTCCGGCGCGTCGGCTGGGGCGGCGACACCGGCGGCGCCCTGCTGCGCCGAGGCCGTCGAGCCGGTGGCGGCAACTTGGCCGGTCTGCATCGCGTCGCGGCCGAGCTTGCGGGCTTGGTCCTTCGGTAAGGCCCGGCTTGTGACAGCCACGGCATGCTCTTTTTTTCGTCATGTCGGCGAACGACCCCTCGAATCAGAGCCTTGTCGCGGAACGCGCCGATGGCATGGTTTTGTGTCGCGGTACCCTGACAGCGACCCCAAGATTTGTCGCGGTACCCTGACTTTGGCAGGGCCAGATGTCAGGGCTTGGGGCGTGGCGCGTCGGGGTTTCGTCAGTGCCAGCAAGGGTTTACATGGACGACGCCCTCGGCTATGTTACCTACATGGACGGCGCGGGGCGGGCAAGCGGCTCTCACCTCACCATCGGCCGGATCTCGCGGGAGCGGCCGTCGAGGTCGAGGGCGACGAAGGTGAAGATCGCGCCGGTGACCTTGTGCACGGTCTCGCCGTCGCGGCGGCGGCGCCAGGCGGTGACCTCGAAGCGCATCGAGGTGCGGCCGGTGGAGAGCAGTTCGGCGTAGACGGTGACCTCGTCGCCGACGCGGACGGGCTGCATGAAGGTGATCTTGTCGATGGCGACGGTGGCGCAGCGGCCGCGGGCGTGGCGGGCGGCGGCGTTGCCGGCGGCGAGGTCCATCTGCCAGAGCAGCCAGCCGCCGAAGATGTCGCCGGCCGGGTTGGTGTCGGCCGGCATGGCGATGGTGCGGATCGCCGGGTCGGAGGTCGGCGGGGCGTCGACGATGGCGGCCTGTTCGGAACGGGTCATGCGGGCCTGGGCGAGCTGACGGAGGGGCGACGTGCGGCATGGGACCGCGCTTCGCCGCTCCGGTCAAGCCGGGCGAGGGTGCAGGCGCGGCGGCCCTAGGACTGGCCGCCCTGCACGACGGTGACGGCGCGGCGGTTCTGCGACCAGCAGGAGATGTCGTTGCAGACGGCCACGGGGCGCTCCTTGCCGTAGGAGATGGTGTGGATGCGCGAGGCCGGGATGCCGCGGGCGATGAGATACTGCTTGGCGCTCTCGGCGCGGCGGGCGCCCAGCGCGAAATTGTACTCGCGGGTGCCGCGCTCGTCGGCGTGGCCCTCCACGGTGAAGGCGCCGCGGTCGTAGCGCTGCAGCCAGGCCACCTGGCGGTCCAGGACCTGCTGGGCCTTGGGGGTCAGCTCGGTCTGGTCGGACTCGAAGAACACGCGGTCGCCGACGTTCTCGGCGAAGTCCTGGGCGCTGCCCGGCACGGCGTTGCCGTGGCCGCCGCGGCCGTCGCGGCCCTCGTCGTCCAGCCCGTGGTGCCTGACGCCGCCGTCGCGGCCGGTGCCGCCGGCGCCGTCGGCGTAGCGGCCGCCGCCGGGCCCGCCGCCGAGGCCGGCGAGGCCTTCCTCGCCGGGGGTCTTGGCGCAGGCGGCGATGCTGAGGCCGAGGCAGAGGAGGGCGGCCAGCTTGGCGTGCCGCTCGAAACGCGCGAGGCGCATGGGGTACTCTCCGAACACGACTGAAACTGCGTCCCGGAATACGCCGCGATGGTTAAGCGGAGGTTGGCCGTTTACCTTGCCGGGGCGTTACCGGGGTCCGGGACCCGCCGGCGATGGCGTTATGGTTAAGCCGCTGCTAACGGGCGCTTCGCCGGGTGGCACGCGGTTTGTCTGCGCATCCCGCCATGAAGCTGATCAGCGCGTCGCCGTCCCCCTACGCCCGCAAGGTGCGCATCGCGCTGGCCGAGAAAGCCATCCCGTTCGAGCTGCACACCGAGGTGCCGTGGAACGACGACACCTGCCTGCCGCAGTTCAACCCGCTGGAGAAGCTGCCCGTCCTCATCCCCGACGGCGGCGAGCCGCTGTTCCAATCGAGCTACATCCTGGAATGGCTCGAGCGGCGCCATCCCGAGCCGCCGCTGCTGCCGGGCGACGATGACGGCATCCTCGCCGCCAAGCGGCTCGAGGTGATCGCCGACGGGATCTGCGACGCGGTGATCCTGATCATGTTCGAGCGTATGCGCCCGCAGGGTCAGCAGAGCGACGCCTGGATCCTGCGCCAGCGCCGCAAGATCGACGGCGGCCTCGCCGCCCTCGCCGACGCGGTGGGCACCCGCCGCTTCGCCGTGGGCGAGCGCTTCGGCCTCGCCGACATCGCGATCGGCAGCGTGCTCGGCTACCTCGGCGTGCGCTTCCCCGAGAAGGATTGGCGCGGCGCCTACCCCGACCTCGCCGGCTACGCCGACGCGCTGTCCGCCCGGCCCTCGTTCGCCGCCACCATGCCCGTCGCGCAGCTCATCCGCGACAAGGTCGTCTGAGAAAGGTCGTCCGCCATGGCTCCCGTACCGCTCCCTTCCGCCGACACCTCCCTGGCCATGCGCCTCTGCTTCGCCGGCGCGCTCCTCGCCGTCCTCGCCGCGCTGCTGACCTTCGCGGCAGTGGCGCCCGAGGCCATGGCGCTGCTCGTCGGCGGCATACCGCTGTCGCTGATCCTCGCCGCCCTGATGATCGCCTTCGCGATCGGCAGCACCGGCCTCTACGTGGTCCTGGCCAACCGGAGGACGCCGTGATGCCGGCGCTGCACCCGATCCTGCCCGCCCTCGCCCTCGCGGCCGGCGGCGGCAAACAGGCGGTCGATCCGCTGGCGATCGGCCTGTTCCTCGCCTTCGTCGCGCTAACGCTGGTCATCACCTGGCGCGTCGCGCGGCGCAACCGCACGCGGGCCGCCTTCTACACCGCCGGCGGCGACATCACCGCGCTGCAGAACGGGCTCGCCATGGCCGGCGACTACCTCAGCGCCGCCGCCTTCCTCGGCCTGACCGCGCTCATCACCACGAGTGGCTTCGACGGCATGGTCTACGCCCTCGGGTTCCTGTGCGGCTGGCCGATCCTTCTGTTCCTCATCGCCGAGCCGCTGCGGGCGCTGGGCCGCTTCACCTTCGCCGACGTGCTCGCCCTGCGCCTGTCGGAGCGACCGATGCGGATCATGGCGGCGGTGAACTCGCTCGTCGTCATCACGCTCTACCTCATCGGCCAGATGGTCGGCGCCGGGCAGCTCATCGAACTGCTGTTCGGGCTCGACTACACGCTGGCCGTGGCCGTCGTGGGCGTCCTGATGATCGTCTACGTGGTGTTCGGCGGCATGGCGGCGACGACTTGGGTGCAGATCATCAAGGCCGGCATGTTCCTGTGCGGCGCGGCGCTGCTCGCCCTGCTGCTGCTCGCCCGCTTCCATTTCGACGTCGGCGCCCTGTTCGCGCGCGCGGCGGCGGTCCAGCCCAGGCACGATGCGATCTTCGCCTCGGCCGGGCTGCGCAAGGACCCGGTCTCCTGGTTCTCGCTGGCGCTCGCGCTGAGCTGCGGCGTTGCCGGCCTGCCGCACATCCTGATGCGCTTCTTCACGGTGAAGGACGTGCGCACCGCCCGGCTCTCGACCTTCTACACGACCCTGTTCTGCGGCTTGTTCTTCATCCTGGTCATGGTGATCGGCTACGGGGCCGTGGCGATCGTGATGCCCGATCCCGCCTTCAGGACGGCGGCGGGCGGCCTGCGCGGCGGCGCCAACATGGCGGCGATCCACCTCTCCGACGCCCTCGGCGGCGCGCCGATGATGGGCTTCATCTCGGCGGTCGCCTTCGCCACCATCCTCGCCGTCGTTTCCGGCCTGGGGTTGGCCGGTGCCTCGGCGATCGCGCACGACCTCTACGGCCGCGTGTTCCGCAACGTCGACGAGCGCCGCGAGATGATCGTGTCCCGGGCCGCGACCGTGGCGATCGGCCTGCTCGCCGTCTTGGTTGGCTTGGTCTTCCGAGGCCAGAACGTCGCCTACACGACAGGGCTCGCCTTCGCCGTCGCCGCCAGCGCGAACTTTCCGGTGCTCCTGCTGGCGATCTATTGGCGCGGGCTGACCACGGCCGGGGCGCTGGCGGGCGGCGTCACCGGGCTCGTCTCCGCCGTGGCGCTGACGTTCGTCGGCCCGGCGATCTGGGTGAAGGTCCTGGGCCATGCCACGCCGCTGTTCCCCTTCGACCCGCCGGCCATCGTCACCATTCCGTTGGCCTTTGCCGCCGCGGTGGCCGTGTCGGTGGCGACGCGGCAGACGGCCGGCGACGCCGGACTGGCGGAACGCCCATTCCAGGCCTGACCCCACTCGCCGGCCCGAGCCAATCAAAAGCCGTTTTTTGGATGCATTCTAAGATACGCTGACAGATTGGATGGCAACAAAGGCGGCATGCGCCTGCCCCTGGTCTGCGGAACGACGATGAACCTCGGCGGAAACGCTCGGCCATGTGGGCCGGCCGGACGCTACGGAGACAAACCATGCTCAGTTTGAAGATCAATGGATCGAGCCACCAGCTCGATCTCGATCCCGACATGCCGCTGCTCTGGGCGGTGCGGGATGCGCTCAACATGACGGGCACCAAATACGGCTGCGGCATCGGCCAGTGCGGCGCCTGCACCGTGCACCTGGACGGGCAGCCGGTGCGCTCCTGCCAGACGCCGGTGAGCGCCGCCGCCGGGCACGAGATCACCACTATCGAGGGCATCCACGGCAAGGTCGCCGAGGCGGTGCAGGCGGCATGGCGCGACCTCGATGTCGTACAGTGCGGCTATTGCCAGTCCGGCCAGATCATGTCGGCCGTCGGCCTGCTCGCGCAGACGCCGAAGCCCAGCGACGAGGACATTAACGGCGCGATGGACGGCAACGTGTGCCGCTGCGCCACCTACGGCCGCATCCGCGCCGCCATCCATCAAGCCTCCACCAAGCTCGCCTGAGGAGGCCGCCATGATCTCCAAGCAATCCGCCTCGCGCTCGCTCCTGCCGGTCGAGCCGCCGCTCGCCTCGCGCCGCGCCATCCTCCGCGGCTCGGCCGCCGGCAGCCTCGTCCTCGGCCTTACCCTCGTCTCCGGCCGCGGCTTCGCCGCCGACGGTTCGCCCGGCGGCGGCAAGGCGGTCTCCCTCGCCTCCACCGGTGCCCCGCCCGAGCCCAACGCCTTCGTACGCATCGCGCCCGACAACAGCGTCACGGTGATCGTCAAGCACCTCGACATGGGCCAGGGCAACACCACCGGCCTGCCGACGATCGTCGCCGAGGAGCTCGACGCCGACTGGTCGCAGATGCGCTTCGAGTTCGCGCCGGCCGACGCCAAGCTGTACGCCAACCTCGCCTTCGGCATCCAGGGCACCGGCGGCTCCACCGCCGTCAACAACAGCTGGGACCAGCTGCGCAAGGCCGGCGCCGCCGCCCGCGCCATGCTGGTGCAGGCCGCCGTCGACGCCTGGAAGGTGCCGGCCGACGAGATCGTCGTCTCCAAGGGCGTGCTGACCCACAAGTCGGGCAAGCGCGCCACCTTCGGCGAACTCGCCGAGGCCGCGGCCAAGGAGCCGGTGCCCGACGACGTCAAGCTGAAGGATCCAAAGGACTTCACGCTGATCGGCACCAAGATCCATCGCATCGACACCATCGTGAAGACCGACGGCTCGGCGAAATACGCGCTCGACGTGCGCCGGCCCAACATGCTGACGGCGGTCATGACGCGGCCGCCGCGCTTCGGCGCCGGGCTGAAGAGCGTCGACGACAAGGACGCGCGCGCCGTGAAGGGCGTGGTCGACGTCGTGGTGGTGCCTCAGGGCGTCGCCGTGCTCGCCGAGGACACCTACGCCGCCCGCAAGGGCCGTGACGCGCTCAAGATCACCTGGAACGACGCCGGCGAGACGCGCTCCAGCGCCGACATGCTGGCCGACTACCGCAAGGCGGCGCAGACGCAGGGCGCCGTGGCGGCGAAGAAGGGCACGGCGGACGACACGCTCAAGGCGGCCGCCAAGGTGATCGAGGTGGAGTTCACCTTCCCGTTCCTCGCGCACGCGCCGCTGGAGCCCCTGAACTGCACGGTCGAGAAGGCGGCGGACGGCTCCTACGACTTCTTCGCCGGGTCGCAGTTCCAGACGATCGAGCAGATGGTGGCGGCCAAGTACCTCGGGACCACGCCGGACAAGGTCCGCATCCACACGATGTGGGCCGGCGGCTCGTTCGGCCGGCGGGCGACGCCGGATGCCGACTATTTCGGCGAGACGGCGGCGATCATGTCGAAGACCGACGGCAAGCGGCCGGTTCACCTCGTCTACACCCGCGAGGACGAGATGAAGGGCGGTCGCTACCGTCCGATGTTCTATCACAAGATCCGCGCGGCGCTGGACCCGAAGGGCGGCATCGCCGCCTGGCAGCACCGGCTCGTCGGCGCGTCCTTCATGAAGGGCACGGCCTTCGCTCCCGTCATGGTCAAGAACGGCGTCGATGCCACCGCGGTCGAGGGTGTGTCGGACATGCCCTACGCCGTCCCCAACCTGCTGGTGGACTGGCACGATGCGCCCACGCCCATCACGACGCTGTGGTGGCGCTCGGTCGGCCATAGCCACACCGCGCAGGCCGTCGAGGTGATGGTGGACGAACTCGCCCACGCCGCGGGGCAGGACCCGGTGGCCTTCCGCCTCGCCATGCTGAAGGACCATCCGCGCCACGTCGGCGTGCTCGAGCTGGCGGCGGAGAAGGCGCCGCTTGGCGAGAAGCTTGCCGCCGGAAAGGGCCGCGGCGTCGCCGTGCATGAGAGCTTCAACACCTATGTCGCGATGATCGCCGACGTGACGGTGAACGGCTCCGACGTGAAGGTCGACCGCGTCGTGGTGGCGGTGGATTGCGGCATCGCGGTCAACCCCGACGTGATCAAGGCGCAGATGGAGGGTGGCGTCGGCTACGGGCTGGGCGCCGCCCTGCGCAACCAGATCACCTTCAAGAACGGCGAGGTCGAGCAGGCGAACTTCGATAGCTACCAGCCGCTTCGCATGAGCGAAATGCCGAAGGTCGAGGTCTACATCGTGGCCTCGAAGGAGAAGCCGACGGGGGTCGGCGAGCCGGGCGTGCCGCCGATCGCCCCGGCGGTGTCGAACGCGATCTTCGCCGCCACCGGTAAACGGCTGCGCTCGCTGCCGTTCGACTTCGACAGCCTTAAGGCGAGCTGAGACCCTACGCTCGTCATTCCGGACGAGCAGTCCGTCTTTCCGGGGCGCCGAAGGCGAGCCCGGAATCCATGACAACGCTGTTGAAGGAGAGGCGGAGTAATACCGCGCGATCCGGCAAGCGCGTTGTGATGGGTCGCGGGCCCTCGCTGCGCTCGCCCCGGGAAGACGACGTGACGTCATCGGTTCCACTTAACCGGGATCAGCTCTAGAACGACGGCAGGCCGCCGCCGGGGCCGCCTGCGGGCACCGGCGAACCAGGGCCCCAGCCGGGCGAGGGATCGACCACGTCGCCGCCGTCGTCGCCAGGTCCGGGCGCGCCGGCGCCGGGGCCGGGGTGTTCGGTGACACCGGGATCGCGCGCATCGTTGCCTTTCGGCGGCGAGACGGCACCGGGGTCGGGCACGGCGCCGGGGTCCGCCGGATCGGGCATCGGCTTCGGCTTGTAGTCGGGGGGAAGATCGGTCGGCATGGCTGCCTCCTCATTCGAGGGTATCGCCAAGCCAATGCCTTGGCGCGCGCGGGAGTTCGGCGCGCCCACGTTACAAAAAGCTCAACTCTGGTCGCCGTCGACGATCGTCACCGCGCGGCGGTTCTGCGCCCAGCACGAGATATCGTTGCAGGAGGCCACCGGGTGCTCCTTGCCGTAGGAGATCGTGCGGATGCGCGAGGCCGGAATGCCGCGCGCGACCATGTAATCCTTGGCCGCCTCGGCGCGACGGGCGCCCAGCGCGAAATTGTATTCGCGGGTGCCGCGTTCGTCAGCATGGCCCTCGAGCGTGAAGCGCCCGCGATCGTAGCGCTGCAGCCAGGCCACCTGGCGGTCGAGCGTCTGCTGCGCCTTGGCATCGATGTCGGAGGTATCCTCGGCGAAGAACACGCGGTCGCCGGCGTTCTGGGCGAAATCGGCGGCGCTGCCGGGGCCGGCGCCGGCGTTGGCGCTGAAAGCCTCCGTCGGCGACTTGGCGCAGGCGGTCATGGCGAGGGCGGCACAAAGGGCGACCGCGACGGCCGACGCATGCCTGATGGAGGGACGCGTGAGGCTCATGGCCGATCCTTCTCTTAACGCGACGTGGGCGACAGCTTAAGAAATCCTTGATGGCGCCTTTGCGGCCCGCCATGCTTCCGCCCCGGCTTAAAGCCGCCGTGTTGCCGGACTAGCACAGCGCTCCGACACGGGTTATGAGCTTGGCCGCCAGCCGTACCGCCTGGTACGTGTCGGCGGGCGTCGCGACGAGGGGACCTGATGCAGAGCGTCGGAAGCGAAGTCGAGGATTCCAAATCCGGCACCGGGACCCCGGACGCCGGGCTCGCGGACCTCGCGTTCGGCGCCGAGAAGATGGGCCTCGTCTCGCTCAAGGCGCCGCTCGTCGTCGGCCTCGTGTTTGCGCTTCTAGCCATCGCCGCCGTGTTCGGCGCCATGCGGCTGACGGTGGACGATTCGCTCTCGCAGCTGTTTCGCTCCAACACCCCGCAGTTCCACCAGTACGAAGCGGTCACGCGCGAATTCCCGTCTTCGGAATACGACGTGCTGGTCGTCGTCACCGCCAAGGACCTCCTCGCCCGCGACAACGTCCAGAAGATCCGCGACCTCGTCACCGACCTCCAGCTCGTCGAGGGCGAGCGCGACATCCTCTCGATGTTCTCCGCCCGGGTGCCGCCGGAAGCCGGCCAGACCATCCCGCCGGCGCTGTTCCCGGAGCCGCTGCCGCCTGACGGGCCGGAGTACGACGCGGTCATCCAGAAGGTGCGCGCCAACGAGCTCATCAGCGGCAAGCTGATCTCGCCCGACGGCACGCTGGCGCTCATCGTGCTGGCGCTGCAGCCGGCCGTGGCGTCCAGCGCCAAGAGCAGCCAGGTCATCGCCGACATCCGCAAGACGATGGCCGACGACCTCGCCGGTTCCGACCTCAAGGGCGAACTCGCCGGCGTGCCGGTGATGCAGCACGAGATCCACAATTCCGTCGAGAGCGACCGCGTCACCTACAACGCGATCGGCTTCATCGCCGGCTGCCTCATCGCCATCCTGTTCTTCAAGCGCGTGTCGTTCATGCTGGTGGCGGCGGCGCCGCCGCTCGTCGCCATCCTGATCTCGATCGGCGCGCTCGGCTGGCTCAACTTCCAGCTCAACATCTTCCTCAACGTGATGACGCCGCTGATCATGGTGATCAGCTTCTCGGATTCGATGCAGCTGACCTTCGCCATCCGCGACCGTCTGGTGGCGGGACAGACCAAGGCGCAGGCGATCCGCGGTGCGCTGGCGGTGGTCGGGCCGGCCTGCGTGCTGACCCACACCACCACCATGGTGTCGTTCGTGGCGCTGCTGTTCTCGGACTCCGACCTCATCAAGACCTTCGGCGAGGCCGGCCTGCTCACCACCGCGATCGCGCTGGTGACCGTGCTGGTGCTGCTGCCGCTGCTCGCCTACGTGCTCATCCGCGGCGAGGGCAAGCTCGCGCTCAAGACCGCCAGCGCCGACACGGCGATCAACCTCCTGCGCGAGTTCTGCCGCTGGATCGCCGAGCGCATGGTCGGGCGGCCCGGCCTCTACAGCCTCATCGGCATCGCCGTCTGCATCGTGCTTTCGGCGATCTACGCCAACCTGACGCCGCGCTATCGGCTCGCCGACCAGGTGCCCAACAACGAGCAGGCGACGACGGCCAACAGCACGCTCGACCGCAAGCTGACCGGCGCCAACCCGATCGACGTGCTGATCCAGTTCCCGCCGGGCCAGGACCTCTACTCGCCGGATACGCTGGCCACGATCGAGGCGGTGCAGCGCACCACGTCGAGCGAGCCGGGCATCGGCAACGTCTTCTCGCTGCAGACCCTGCGCGACTGGCTCAGCCAGAAGCTCGGCCTCGACGATCTTGCCACGCTGGAGAAATACGTCGGCTACCTGCCCAAGTCGCTGATCGGCCGCTTCGTGGCGCAGGACCACAGATCGGTGCTCGTCTCGGGCCGGATCCCCGACAAGGATGCCAGCCAGCTGCTACCCATCGTCGACAGCCTCGACGGTCGCCTAGCGGCGGTGCGTAAGGCCCATCCCGGCTACCAGATCGCCGTCACCGGGCTTGCAGTGATCGCGGCGCGCAACTCGGCGGCGATGATCGAGCGGCTGTCGCGCGGGCTGACGATCGAGATCGTCTTCGTCGCCGCCTTCATCGGTCTCGCCTTCCGCTCGTGGAAGGTCATGCTGCTCTCGATCCTGCCCGGCATCTTCCCGATCGTGGCCTCGGGATCGCTGCTATGGTTCATGGGCGAGGGGCTGCAGTTCGCCAGCGTGGTGGCGCTGACGGTCTCGTTCGGGCTCGGGCTCTCGGCGACGATCCACTTCCTCAACCGGCTCAGGCTGGAGGAGCGCCCCGGCGTCGACGCGGCGATGTCGGTCGAGCGCGCCACCATCCTGGTCGGCCCGGCGCTGATCCTGACCTCGGTGGTGCTGGCCTGCGGCCTCGCCGTGACCGCCTTCTCCAACCTGCCGATGCTGCGGCTGTTCGGCTGGCTGTCGGCGTTCGCGATGATCGCGGCGCTCGTGGCCGACCTGCTCATCCTGCGGCCGACGGCGATGTACCTCTACAGCCTGGTGCCGCGCCGCCACCCCGAGCAGCGCCACCCCGAGCAGCGTCCCGCCGAGTGAACGCGTCGCTCCGCGCGTAGCCATGCCTCCGGGCGCCCGCTATAGAGGCGGCCGGAGAGAGCCATGACCCGCGCCGACGACGAGACCACGCATTTCGGCTTCGAGGACGTCCGGCTCGACGACAAGCAGGGTCGCGTCGACGATGTGTTCCACAAGGTCGCCGCGCGCTACGACGTGATGAACGACCTCATGTCCGCCGGCCTCCACCGCGGCTGGAAGGACCGGCTCGTCGCGATGGTGAACCCGCCCAAGCGCCGCGCCTTCCGCCACCTCGACGTCGCCGGCGGCACCGGCGACGTCGCCTTCCGCGTGCTGCGCGCCGGCGGTCCGCACACCTCCGTCACCGTGCTCGACATCAACGCCGACATGCTGGCGGTCGGGCGCGACCGGGCGGAAAAGCGCCGCACCGCCGAGCACATCGCCTTCGTCGAGGCCAATGCCGAAGACCTGCCCTTCGAGGACAACCATTTCAACGCCTACACCGTGGCCTTCGGCATCCGCAACGTGCCGCGCATGGACGTGGCGTTGCGCGAGGCCTATCGCGTGCTGAAACGCGGCGGACGCTTCCTCTGCCTCGAGTTCAGCCACGTCGACCTGCCGCTGCTCGACCGCGTCTACGATGCCTACTCGTTCCACGTGATCCCGCGCCTCGGCCAGGCGGTGGCGGGCGACGCCGAGAGCTACCGCTACCTCGTCGAGTCGATCCGCAAGTTCCCCGACGCCGAGGCCTTCGCCGCGATGATCGCCGCCGCCGGCTTCCGCAACACCAGCGTCACGCGGCTCTCCGGCGGCATCGTCGCCATCCACAGCGGCTGGAAGCTGTGACGACGCCGGGCCGCGCCCATCCTCCCTCGCGAAGCGGGCGAGGATCGACGCCGTGATCCTCGCCCTGGGCTCCTTCGCGCGGCTCGCGCGCGCCGGCTGGGTCATGGCTCGCGCCGGCGTCTTCGCCGACGTCGATCCCGCCTACCTGCCGCCCAAGGCCAGGCTGCCGCTCAGCCTCGCCAAGCTGATCGGCGGTAAGAGCCGCAGGCCCGGTACCGGACTCGAGGCACTGCCCGAGGCGATCGCCAGGCTCGGTCCCTCCTACGTCAAGATGGGCCAGTTCCTGGCCACCCGCCCCGACGTCGTCGGGCCGGCGGTGGTGATCGCGCTGGAGCGGTTGCAGGACCGCATGGAGCCGTTCGGCCGCGCCCTCGCGGTGGAGCAGATCGAGCGCGCCTTCGGCGTCCCCCTCGAGTCGCTGTTCGTCTCGTTCGGCGAGCCGGTCGCCGCCGCCTCCATCGCGCAGGTGCACAAGGCCCGCGTGCGCGACGCGCTCGGCGAGCGCGATGTCGCGGTCAAGGTGCGGCGGCCCGGTGTCGAGCGGGAGCTCAACCGTGACCTCGGCGACATGAAGGTCGCCGTGAAATGGCTGGAGAAGACCTTTCCAGACACCAAGCGCCTCAAGCCGGTCGGCGTCGTCGAGACACTGGCGCGCTCGCTGCGGATGGAGACCGACTTCCGGCTCGAGGCCGCCGCCGCCAGCGAGTTCGCCGAGAACGTCGCGCGCGAGGTCGACTTCCGCATCCCGGCGATCGATTGGGACCGCACCGCCGCCGAGGTGCTGACGCTGGAATGGATCGACGGCACCAAGCTCGGCGACGTGGCCGAGCTGCGGCGCATGGGCTACGACCTGCCCAGGCTCGGCGCGGTGGTCATCCAGACCTTTTTGCGCCACGCCATGCGCGACGGCTTCTTCCACGCCGATATGCACCAGGGCAACCTGTTCATCGACCGCGACGCCCGCCTGGTGGCGGTGGATTTCGGCATCATGGGGCGGCTTGGCCGCAAGGAGCGGCGCTTCCTTGCCGAGATCCTCTACGGCTTCATCATGCGCGACTACATCCGCGTCGCCGAGGTGCATTTCGAGGCCGGCTACGTGCCGGCGCACCACCGCCTCGAGGATTTCGCCCAGGCCATCCGCGCCATTGGCGAGCCGATCCACTCGCGCAAGGCCGACGAGATCTCGATGGCGCGGCTGCTGACGCTGCTGTTCGAGATCACCGCGCTCTTCGACATGAAGGCGCGCGTCGAGCTGGTGCTGCTGCAAAAGACCATGGTGGTGGTGGAGGGCGTCGCCCGCACGCTCGACCCGCGCCTCGACATGTGGACCACCGCCGAGCCGGTGGTGCGTGCCTGGATCGAGGAGAACCTCGGCCCAGTCGGCCGCATCCAGGACGCCGGCCACGCCGTCGCGCAGATGGCCAAGCTCGCCTTCGCCCTGCCCGAGACCATGACCCGCGCCGAGCGCACCCTGGAGAAGCTCGAGTACATGATCGACAACGGCGTCGGCTTCTCCGACGACGCCCTCAAGCAGTTCGGCGACATCGAGAAGAGCGCGCAGCGCCTCGGTCATTACGCGCTCTGGGCACTCGCCGGCCTCGCGGCCTACTACTTCCTCAAGCGCTAGGCCGCCGGCCTTGTCACGCCGTCGCGCAGGCCCTTGCACCGCGCGCCGCGACGGATAAGATGGTTTGCGCCGCGGGCGTAGTTCAATGGTAGAACGGAAGCTTCCCAAGTTTCTACTATCGCCAGCGCCGTCAGACACTTAGCTCGACGCCTGGGATTTGGCCTGGGACTTTGCGATCTCCGCCGGTTCCGCCATCGCGTCCAGCGCCTCCCTCAGGTCCGAGTCCAGCACGGCCGTGTACTTCGACGTCGTCGAGATGTCCTCGTGGCGCAACAGCTTCATCGCCAGCTTGATGTTGCCTGTCCTGGCGACGAGCCTGGTCGCCGCGGTGTGGCGGAGATCGTGGATGCGCAGGCCGGTGATCCCGGCGCGCTTCGTGGCCGTCAGGAAGGCCGAATAGAACGCGCGATAGGTCATGCGCCGCGGCGGCTCGAGGAAGCCGTCCTTGCGCGCCGGCGCCGGCAGCATGAACACGAACTCGGCGCCTTCCGTCTGTAGCGGGAAGAGCAGGTCGCGCACGTCGAGCGGCAGCGGGATCGCCGCGAGCTTGTCGCCCTTGCCGAGAATGGTGATGCGCCGGTTGCCCCAATCGATGTCGGACCAGCGCAGGTTGACGCATTCCATGGCCCGGCAGCCGGTGCGCAGCGCGAAGCGCACGATCGGCGCGTAGGCGGCCGGCAGCACGGCGAAGAGGCGGGCCTCTTCCTCCGGCGACATCGAGCGAATCCGCTCCTTGGGCTCCTTGAGCTTGTGCCTGCGCCAGATGACGGCGCCGACCTCCTTGCCCCATACGTCGCGCGCGCGAAGCAGTATCCTGCGCAGCGGCTCGGTGACGGAGCGGTTCACCGTCGCGGCCGAGACCCGCTTGGCCTCCTTCCGGTCGTTCGCTTTCTGCCGGCGCACCATCACGTTCGAGACGCGCTCGCCGCGTCGGCGGGCGACGAGCTTCGCCACGGTGTCGTCGCCGATGTCCTTCAGCGCCGTCGACTCGCCGAGGTGGGTGAGCAGGTAGTCGATCGACCACTCGACCTGGCCCGGGTTGCGCGCGTGCTGGCCGACCTCGGTCCAGTAGCGATCGCAGGCGTCGTCCAGCGTCATCGGCCGCGCCGCGCGCTGCGCCTCCGCCTCGGTCTCGCGCCTGGCCGCGGCGCGCCGCGCCTGCTCTACCTGGAGAGCTTCCCGCTTGGACGTTGCGCCTGTCGCGCCCGAAAACCGACGACCGCGCCATTGGAAGTCGTAGACGTAGGCCTGCGAGCCCTTCGGACGATAGACGGACATGGCTCGACCTTCCTCCGGTGGTCGCGAAACTCGGCCAGATCGGCACGATCGAACATCATGCGGCGCCGCACCAGGCCGCGCCCGACGTCAATGAAGCGCAGCTCGCCGGCGTCGACAAGCGCGCGCAGGGTGTCCCTCGACACGCCGAGCGCCTCGGCCGCCTGCAGCGGCGTGAGCAGCGGCTCGAAGCGAGCCTCGCTCACGGCCCTAGCCTCCCGGTGGTGGAAGCGAGCCGTCGGTCCCACCGACGCCGTTGCCGACGCTCGAGCGTGATTGCTGAACCGTTGCCAGCCGCGCATCGTCCCAACCTGGTGGCCAGATCGTCGGGAACCACGAACCGCGCTTGGTGCGATCGTCCTGCTTTTCCGTGACGTAATGGCTCTTCACGCCCTTGTGCCGGAGCCACGCACGCCATGGCGGCGATCCTTCCAGCACGAACACCAGGGGCGTCGCCGCTGGCCCTAGCCGAGCGCGGGCCTGCAGAGCCGCGTCGCGGCTCGCTATCGCCTTTTCACGGATCGGTCTGGCCTTGAATGTGCGCAGCACCCCATCGCAGCCGCGGGCGAAGTTTGCCACCGCCGGCACCACGTCGCGCTCGAGCTCGCATCCCTCGGCCACCAGAAGCCGCAGCGGCGCCAGGTCAGTGGCGTTGAGAATAACCGCCGGGATCTTCTCGCCGCCGGCGGCGCGCAGCGCGGCAATCAGCGCATCATCGTCGACCTCGGCAAGCGAGCGCGATGGTAACGGAACAGGACCGCCGTCAGCGCTTTCCGAACCAGACGACGCTTCGTTTGCAGAACATTTTGCATCGTTGTTTGCATCGGGATTTGCAGCGTCCGCGCTCGCGCCCGCACGGATCGATCGATCGTTTTCTTCTAGGATCTCTAAGGAAGATCGATCGATCGATCCGGGCGAGGCCGATGCAAAACGAGCGTCTGCCATTGCTCCTGCCGATGCAAATTCTCCAAGGTTTTGCACGTCCGTTTTGCATGCGTTTGCATCGTGTTTTGCAGAATGCAGCGCGGTTTCCGCCGCGGTACCATCCGACGTGGCGAGCCGCAGTCTGCGGTTTGTGTGCATGACACCAGCTGCTGCCTGGCGTACCGCCCTATGCGGGCTGGCCTCACCGCTTCCGACTTCGAGGTCGATGGCGATGGGAAGGTCGCCGCGCGACGCGATGACGTCGAAGTGGGTCCAGCGCCTGTTGTCGCTGGCATCGATGTCCATATGCCGGGCCAGGGCCTGTGCCATCGCCGCGAAAGCGCGAGCCCCGATCTTACAAATGGCCGCCATCTCTTTGAAGCCTTGGGGGAGACTGCCATACTTGAGGAGGTGCAGGTGAAGCGCCTTCCACACGTAATACTGCCGAGGCGTGAGCTCTCGCCAGGCTGCACTCTCGGCGCTGAAGCGCAGCGAAAGGTTCGGCAGATCTTGATCGCTGATGCGCACGGAAAAAGTTGGCGCGGCCTCGCTCATTGTTTCTCCGATGAAGGAGAGGCGACGGTCTGAGCCGGCGCCTGAATAAGGGAGCCCGAGGTATGCGGCGTGCAGCTCTTAAGCCGTGCTGCGCGACGTGCTTCCGCGCGGTAGAAGCGTTGTAGGACGAGACCACGCGCTTCTGCGAGAGCGTAGTCCGTCCAGGCACCGTCCTGGTCGCGCTGGAACATGGAGCCGAGGGTCGGAGCATATCTAGCCCATTTCCTCGACGTCACGCCTGCGGCCTTGGCAAGGACTCCCGGATCGTCAGGGATGGGACCGTCGATCCAAAAACGGATTGCCAGCTTCCACCAGATTCTTTCGACGCCTGGGCCGAGCCCTCCGACGAAGTCGATATCCATGGGCGAGATCGGCATTGGGCTCTTGAACAGCTTGAGCCTGAGCTGGCGATTCCGGTTGTGCCGTTCGGCATTGGACGCCATCGACGCCGACGCCGGGGTGAAATCGAGGATGACGGCGCTTTGTGCAGTCGTCATGCTCAACGCTCGTGCGGCCGTCATGCTCGCCGCTCCGCTACGGTTGTGACTTCCATCATCCGTTCGCTAAGCCCTGTTGAAAACGTAGCCGTGCTCCCCCGGCGGACCTTTCGGATCCGATCCGATCGGGAGGACAATGGCAGTTCGTCGCCCGGGACGCCGATTGGAGATCGGCGCCCCGAGCTATCGCAGTCCCCCGAGCCACCGGGAGAGCACGAATGCCGAGCATCGAATGTGCGAGAGAGCCGAGCCCGCTGCCGGGCATCGATCGAAGGGGTTGGCCGGGCACGCTGCCGACGCCGGGCCCGGACGTCCTCCCGACGCCGAACCCGGGTACGGGGTGGCCAGGGGGGCAGCCGGCGCCAGTCCCGGTCGACCCGCCAGTGCCGGTGCCGCCGACTCCGACGGAGCGATGATGCGCAGCCTCGACAACCCCGAGTTCCGGCTCGCCGTCGAGGTGCTCTACCATGGGTCGCGCCAGGCCTTCCTCGCTGGCGCGCATCGATGGGCCATGTTCGCAACCATCATCTTCGGCGCGTCGGCCGCCGCGGCGCTCGCGCCGATCGCCTGCGGCCTGCTCGCCGCGGCGTCGGGCGCCGCCGACATCGCCTTCGACTTCACTGGTCGCGCGCAGGCCCATGCCGACAAGCGGCGCGCCTACCTCGAGCTGGTGCCGCAGATGGCCGGCGACCCCGAAGGTTTCGCGCTGCGCTTCGCCTCCGCCTGGACCGTCATCTCGGCCGACGAGCCGCCGCTCTATCGATGGGCCGAGGCGATCGCGCATCGCAACGCCTGCATCTCGCTCGGCCAACCCGTGCCGGCGGCGTTGCCGTTGTACCAGCGCCTCTTCGCGCATGTGATCCGAGGCTGATACGGCGAGCTGCCCCGGCATCTCGGCGCGCAGCTCGGCCGCGCGCCGGATCATGCGGCCGGCGAGTTCGCTCTTGGCTTCGAGGAACGCTTCCGGCTTGCGGCGGCTCACCCCTGGGAGGGCGCGCACGGTCGCGGCGATCCGCTCGAGCTCGGCGGCGAGGGCGTCTCGCGACGAGCAGTCGGCTGCTGCTACGAAGCCGGCGCGACAGGCGCTCATGAGGCGCGGCGCTCGACTGCGTCCAGGCCGGGCAGGCGGGGCTGCGGAAGGATCTTCTTTTCGCGGGTTGAAGGAAGAGGCACTCTGCAGATACGGGCGACGGCCATCATCTCGTCGGCTAGGAGAGATCGACGTCCGGCCAGCATGTTCCCGATCGCGGTCGACGACACGGTCCTGTTGAGAAGCTCGCTAAGGCGTCGAGAGAGGACCGCCTGCTGCATGCCGCTAAGAGCGAGCACCTCATTTAGCCAAACGCGTGCGCATTCGGCCACCTCGTTGGCGCCAGGCTGCGTTTTTCGCGTACGTGGCCGCGCCATGATCAATCCCTCTTACTAAGAGAGATTCCATATTCGCGGATAAAAGTCTATAATCGATATCGCATGTTCGAAATCTTTGCGGCGCAACGCATTCGGACCCTTTAGGCTCGTTCCGACATGCTCAATGATTGGCTTAAAAACGCTCTCCAGACCTCGGGGATGAAGCAGGTGGAGCTATCTCAGCTCTTGAGCGACGCCGTTGGTCGCTCGGTTGACCCTGCAGCCATAGGCAAGATGTTGCGCGGTGAACGCAAGATCTTCGCTGACGAACTGATTGAGATTGCGAACCTTTGTCAATATCCGTTGCCAAATAATGCAAGTGGGACTTTAGACACAATCGCTTATATGGACAAGATGTTTCGTTTAGAGAACAGCGACGCAAATCTAGACACGCTTACAGCTGCCCTGATTGCGTCAACTCCGATCAGAACAGGTTCGCCGGAAACTTCCACGCCGCAACTGAGGCGCAAAATTGTCATGGCTTTGCTTCAAGCCGGAGTCGATAACTCGCCAGAAGAAATTTGGGCTGCTGTAGACCTTCTTTTAAAAGGACTTCATAGAAAGACTGACACTGAAGTTCCTACTAAATCTATATTATCGCATGCTACTTCAAGCAGACAGATTGCTAGAAGACCAAAGTGAGACGCGGATTTCTTCTGCCAGCGATTTTCGAAAACTGTGGCGCACGAACGCCCTCCGCGCTTGCGGCGCAGAGGGGACGTGTGCCAAATTGAATGTGGAGCCTGAGAACTCCCGAGATGGTCCCTTGCCGGGGATGGCATCTCAGCACCGTGATAGGCGTGCGCCTTGGCTTGCCGGCCGGAGCGCTGCCGAAAATTGTACCGCACCCCATGCCGGGGCCGCGACCGGCTCTTTATGCCGGGAGTGCCACGGCACCGTCAAGCGAGAGCTTGCGGCGATACAATAGCCTTCGGGTAAAGGCCGTGGCGCACGTTCTCACGGGCGTGTTCTCAGACTCCCGGTGCCGGCGCTGTCCGCCAGCATGGCGCTCCATCGTGGGCGCCCCGGCCCTGAGAAGCCGGTCCTAGACCGTGAGCCTACCTCCATGTCGACCATCCCGAACCATCCGGCGGCCGAGTGCCGCCCGCCGGCGCGCGTCATCGCCTTCCCCTCGGAGAGGGCACGCGCGCCCGCGTTCGCCGGCCCTTTGCTCGACAAGGGCGCCTGGGATCGCAGCTTCCTCGCCGCGCTCGTCGCCAGCGGCTTCCGCGAGGCGGAGCCGGCCGAGATCTCGGCCCAGCTCGCCGACCTCGTCGCGATCCGCGGCGCCGGCAGCGTCGCGCGCATCCTCGAGGAGAACGCCGGCGCGCTCGCCTTGCTGCGCGGCGTCGTCGCCAGCCTCGCCGAATCGGATCGCCGCATCGCCGCGGCGGCTGACCGGCTCCTCCGCGCGGAGGGCCTGTGATGCCGGACCTCCGCGACATCCGCCGCCCGGCCGAGGCCGGCGCGGCTCCGGCGCCAACCCGTGCCGACGGCACGGATAAGGCCGGCATGACCGGCCTGGACCTGGTCGACATCCGCGACGAGCTCGACGTCGTCGCTCACCTCTACGACGCCGCCCACATGGCAGCCGAGACGCTGCAGGCCGGCGAGAGCGAGCCGATCCGCGCGGTTATGGATCATGCGGCGCACAAGCTCTTCGCCGCCCGCGAGAAGCTCGAGGCCTTGGCCGAGCGCCAGAACGGTGACGCCGCTCCCCACGCGAGTCGGGACGCGACCCGCATCGAGCGGCCTGTTCCGGCCGTGAGCGTGCGGGCGACGACGGCGGCGCCGGGCGAGCTCTTCGAGCAGCGGTTCACCGCCTGGCTCGAGGCGCGCGCGGAGCTGGGGCGCCACGATCTGCAGCCCGGCACCAAGGGCAAGGAGGCGGAGCGCTACGAGCGGCGGCACGAGGCCTTGATGCAGGCGGTCGACGACACGGCGCGGCTCGCCGCGGCGACGTTGGCGACACAGCCATGGATGGTCTGGCAGAAGTTCGAGATCCTTGAGCACGCCCTCTACGATAAAGGCGAGGATGCGAATTGCGCGGATCGCCGCCACGTCTGGATCGTGGCGGGGATCAAGGCGGACCTGCTCGCGCTTCGCTTCGCCGAGCTGGAGGTCGGCCGCGGCGCCGGCGACACGGGACGGGAGGTGAGCCCATGAGCGCCTCCCGTCGCGGTTTCCTGCAGGGTCTGGCCGGGCTGCCGCTGATCGGTGGCGGCGTGGCCCTCATCGGCCAACCGACGGCGTCGGCGACGCCGGTGACCGACCAGCTGCTCGACACCTACAACGAATGGCTGAACGGCGAGCTCGTCGACCTGGTGGTCGAGCGCACCCTCGCCGGCCGGCCGATCGACAGGTACGTCAGGGGCACGGCCGCTTTCCGCTACCACCATCCCATGCGATGGGGCCAACCTCGACCAGCGACCTGGCAGCCGGCCTCGGCACGTGCCGCGGTGGTGCTGAGTGCGGTCGGCTGCCCTTGGGAGGGCGGCCGATGAAGGTTGTTCCGCAAGTCAGGGGCGAGCTCGAGCTGGCGCTCGACTTCGTCGACGCCGCGATCGACGCAACGCAACGCCTGCCTCGTGCGGAGGGCGCGGCGCTGCGCCTGAGCCTCACCGTTGCGCGGGATGGCCTCACGCGCTGCCACGCGACCGTCGGCGACGTCGTCGAGCTAGGCCGCGCTGTCCACACGCTTGGCACATGTCGCGCCTGTAGAGGCGCGCGAGCGGCCGCGCTCACACTCCGCTGCGTCGTGCTGCGATTGCGCCTGCGGTGGGGGCGCATGCGGCCGGCTCAAGGCCAGGACTCATCCTTTGCGCGCCTGGATCTGCTGTTCGGCACGCGCGCGATCGCGCGCTACATAGGCGTGACGCGCAAGCAGGGTCGCGCTCTCGTTTCCGGCGGAGCGATCCCGACTTTCGACCTCGCCGGCGTCACGTGCGCCCGCCGATCAAACGTTCGACAGCACGTACGATTGATGGATCGGGTTGGGCGAGGGTAAGTTGCTGAGGCGCAAGTGCCTTCATGGGCACCCGCGCCTTTGTCATCTCGTTCGGAGTGCGTTTATGTACTATATTGCTCGTGTCGAACTAAAAGGTACATCCGGTACTTTGGACAAGAAGCGTGCCTATGCAGAGTTGCATCAGAGCATGGCGGGGATCGACTTTCTCCGTTTCATAAAAGATCGACAAACGAATACTGTCTTCGAGCTTCCGCCCGCTACTTACGCAGCCTCGTCGATTATCGATCTCTCGACCTTGCACGAAGCTGTTTTTAGCGTTGTTCATCAAGTTTGGAGTGGCGAAAAGGAGATTGTCTTGGCAGTCTGCAGCGCTATTGTCACGAGCGGCCTTAGTCGTGCACCCCTAGCGCAGGCGATCCTGACTCTCGACGGAATAGCCATCGCCGACTGAAAACGGGTCGAGCGAGACGAAGCATGAGCGAACCAACCGACGACGATCCCAGACTCTTTCTGGAGAACATGATCACCGTCATCAGCGCCATAGCCGGCTCAGTTGCCGGCCTAGCAGCATCGGCCGTGACCGACGTGCCGATCGCCGGCGCTATTGTGTCTCCGTTCATCGCCTTTCAGATGCAGAAAGCCGGCCGGCACTTGATCGAGAGCCGGATCGCACCGAGGCAGGAGCTGCGCGTCGCCGCCGCCTACGTCCAGGCGCACCGGCAGATCGCCGCGCGGCTGCAGGCGGGCGACGCGCCGCGCGATGACGGCTTCTTCGCCGACGATGCTAGCGGACGATCGCCGGCGGAAGAGCTCACCGAGGCGACACTCGCCGCGGCGCGCGACGCCGTGGAGGAGCGCAAGGTCCCGTTCATCGCTAACCTGCTTGCCGCCATCGTGTTCGACGTCACCATCGACCGCTCGACGGCTCACTTCATGATCGCGACCGCGGAGCGGCTGTCCTATCGCGGCTTCGCCATCCTCGCGGTCGTCGGCGGCACGGCTCTGGTGCGAGAGGAGAAGAACGCACGTGAGAGCCGCCTCGACGAAGACGCCACGTTGATCGAGACGATGACGCTGATCGCCGCCGGCCTCGTCGTCTCGAAGCAATCGCCCGACACGATCGGCGTCGAGATCATCCTGGGGCCGGAGAACTTGGAGCCAGCTAAGCTCCATCTCAGCAAGCTGGGGCGCCTTTTGTACGAGTGTCTCGGCTTGCCCATGCTGGATCAGCGCGACGAGGCCTTCGGCGACGTTGCGCGGATATTCAGTTCTTTGGTGCCGTCGCACGCAAGCTCCCTTTCCTTCGACAGTGGCACCGCCTGAGATGCGCGAATTCGGCTCGCCATGAGTCACCGAGGTAGGCTAACTTTCGCTGGACAGTACAAGTGGAGCCGTCTCTTGGGTGCCAGTGAACACGTTGCCTCATCGGTTCGTCGAGCTGATGATCTGGACTGGCCACGACGGGGATGCGGCGAGCGTCGACGTCGCAAGAATGATCTCGCCGACAGCGTCGAGAAGGTCGCGCGCTGATGACGCCGGCGGAATACCTTGAGGAGATCGCCTCGCCGACCGCGCGCGACTTCATGGCCGATCGCGGCAACCGGCGGAAAGCCTATCTCGCCTGCATCTCGGCTTTCCACCTGCTCGATTACTTCGGTCGAGCGCTCGGGCTGAAGCCTTTTAAGGTCGGTGAAGCTATCCGTCCAAGCTGCAAAGTGGCTTTCGATGTCGTCGAGGGCATCGCCAACGGCTCCAAACATTGCGGACGCGACCGCGGCAGGGACCACGCGAGCTTCCCTCGCCTTCCTGGTTCGGAAGCTCACGTGCCGGCCTTCGCGCTCGACGATCCAGACGCGGGTCTCGATCAAGGCCGCCTGGGCACGCCCGGCCTGTCGGTTGACGTTCCAGGGGCGACGATGTTCATCGACGTGGCGCTGCGGGAATTCGTAGTGGCTGCGATCGCTACCTACCCAGCTCAAGCGGGTGGCACTGATCTCGGGTGGGCCGAGGGATGGTGATGGGAGGTTTCGCCGGCTCGCCGGTGCCGGACCTCGAGCAGCCGGTGAGCCTCGTCTACAACTTCAAGAACACGCGGCCGATCGAGCTCGTCGACTTCACCTCGTCGCTGTTCTCCCTCGGCGAGCAATATCGCAGCTACGTCGCGCGGCGGCAGCCGGCGCACGGCGAGGACGACGTGCGCCTGTTCGTCAAGGAGGTCCGCACCGGAAGCATCATCGCCGAATTGATCAGCATGGCGACGCAATCCTCCTTCCTTGCGCCGGTCGCTCCGCTCATCCTGCAGTACGCGGACGAGCTGGGCGAATGGTTTGACTTCTTCAAGGGCGTGAAGGATGCCGCCGATATCAAGAACATGCTGGTGGGAACGTCGAAGAAGGACCTGCAGCAGATCTCGAACATCATCGAGCCGGTCGCGAAGGACAGCGGCAGCGTCTTCAGCATGGCCGCCTTCTCGGGAGGCACGATCGTGAACAACTTCAATCTGTCATCGGTGGAGGCCAACGCCGGCCAGCAGCAGCTTCGCCGGCTTATCGAGGCTAGGCCCGTGCCGGCGTCCGGCGTACAGCCGGATCAAGTGCTCGCCTGGTACCAGGTGCGTGATGACGGCGCCGCAAAGCCCGGCGATAAGGCCGTCATCGAGAGGTTCTCGCCCCGCCCCGTGCGCGTTCGCTTCGCCTCGGACGCGGTGAAGGCTGCGATGATCGACACGCCGGACAACCCGTTCAAGCGCTTGTTCGTGGTGGACGTTGACATCAGCTTCGTCGACGGCAAGCCGGTCCTGTATCGCATCCTCGAGCTGAAGACCTCGTTTGAGCGCGACGAGGATGGTTTCTGAGGCAGCCGCCTTGCCGCCTTGTCGCGTTGAACCTGACGCCCTTCCCTCGGCAGGCAATCCGTGCCGGCGGCTGGCCTTGTTAACGGTTGATGTAGTGACAGCGCCTATGGTCGTGGTGATGGCCCTGTGGGCTTCACCACGTGGTCGACCCAAGGTGGCCAAGTGGCCGGCCTGATGGGCGGGGCCACCCTTGTCGGGTGGCCGACGCTGTGCCACATGAGGTGCATCGAAATGGTGGTCTCAGAGGTGAGAACGGCTGCCTCACGCACCTGCTGGGGTCAGACCTGGTAGGTGAAGTAGCTGCTCCCAAGGCAGTGAAGAGATCCGGAAGTTGCGTCCGGCTAGACCATCCCACGACGCGAGGGCCTTCGCTGCAGAGCGTGGGCCCTTCGTGTATCAAGGCAGCACATTCAACACGCCTTTCCTGCGCCGCTGTTGAATCTTCTCGTCGGTGATCGAGTAGAAGGTCCGGACCTGGTAGTTGCCGCCCTCGTCGAGCGTAAGGCAGATCGCGATGAGGATGAACTCGCCGCCGCTGCCCGGTGCGCTGCCGATGATCTCGATGCCGTCGTTCTTGAAGTCGTCTCCCACGTAGAGTGGGTCGGCCGTGACTGCGCCGAGGTGCGGCACAAGCCTGGCGTACTCTCCCGGCCGCTTGCGGCTGACGTGCACGTCCATGCCGATCGGCACGACGAGCAGGCCGGGCTCGAGATCTGTCCCCATGCACTTGTTGATGCGATCGGTCGGGAGAGGACCGAGGACGATCGCCGGCGGCTGGCGCCTCGAGCGTTTGCCGATCAACGCGGCGCTCTCGTGGCCTTCCGGCGCAGCCCGCTTGCCGTAAATATCAAGGACCTCATGGAAGCTGCTCTCGGCCGCGGCCCGCTCGGCGCCGCGGGGCGTTCCTGTTAGGTTCTGACATGCGGAATGTCGAGCGAGAGACCTGGACCAGGCGCGACGTCGAAACGCGCCTCGTCGCCGCTTTTGTTGCCATGCCGTCGCTTCCGGTTTTCGCTAGCGGTTCTCGGCTACAGGCCGCCGGCGCCGAAGAACGGATCGAGGCGACGCAGGTGACCACGGCTCTGCAGTGGGCGACCATCCTCGCGGACGATGCCGGTGCGCGTAAGTACCTTTGGGCCTGGGCAAGGTGCCAGGCGACCGGCACGTCCTTCAGCGAGCTGTGCAAGGGCATGGGATGGCCCCGCGCCACCGTCGAGGCCGCCCGACGCCGCGGTGCCGCGGCGATCGCCCAGGCCCTGAACGAGTGCGCCACTCGGCTTGACAGCGAGAATGCAATCGTGACGCGGCGCACGACTTGACCTGTCCGGTGAAACGTCGGAAAACACTATTGTTCGATACAAGCGACCGGGGCCAAAAGGCCGCCCGGGTGAACTTGTGTTTGGGCTTTGTAAACGGCCTTGTCGCCGACAAGCCCTCTCCTCCAAAATTCCTTGGACGATCGCCTGTCGTACCGCGGCTGCGCGACCTCCGCCACGGCGAGAGCTCATGACCACGCACCTCGATCGCATCGCGGCGCGCGTCGTCGGCCGCCCGCTTCTGATCCTGCCGCAGAAGCTGGACCTCATCGCGCAGGTCCTCGCTGGCCGCATCGGCCTCGACCTCGAGGCGCCAGAGCCAGGCCTCGATGCGGCCGGCCGGCCTGAGCCGCTGGCGTCTAGGTTCGCCGGCACGCGACGCGACAAAGACACCGGCGCCGGCCTCCACTACGTCCGCACCGATGCCGGCGTCGCGCTGATCACGGTGACGGGCTCGATGGTGAACCGCGGCGCCTGGATCGGCGCCAGCTCCGGGCTGACGTCCTACGAGGGCATCGGGGCGCAGATCCGCGCGGCGGTCGCGGACCCGAAAGTGTCATCGATTCTTCTCGACCTCGACACGCCCGGCGGCGAGGCCACCGGCGCCTTCGAGCTCGCCGACCTGGTGCGCCAGGCCAACCAGGCGAAGCCGGTCACGGCCTTCGTCAACGGCCTCGCTGCCTCGGCCGGCTACCTGCTCGCCAGCGGCGCCGGTCGCATCGTGTCGGTCCCTTCCGGCAACAGCGGCTCGATCGGCGTGGTGATGATGCACGCCGACTACTCTCGCGCTCTCGACAAGGCCGGGATCACGCCGACCCTGATCTTCTCCGGCGACCGCAAGGTCGACGCGAACCCCTACCAGCCGCTGGACGCCGACACCAAGACGCGCCTGAAAGGCGAGGTCGACACGCTTCGCGAGGCCTTCGTGCAGGCCGTCGCCACCGGCCGCGGCCGGCGCATGTCGGCCAAGGCGGCGCGCGATACCGAGGCCGGGATCTTCACCGGCACGGACGCCAAGGCGATCGGCCTCGTCGACGATCTCTCGACATTCGATGCCCTTCACGACGAGCTTTCCCGCAAAGCGTCGCGCACGCGTGCGTCCACAGGTTCTAGGAGAAACAGTATGGAAACCGACGATATCACGCGCGCGCGCGCCGAGGGTGCCGCCGAAGAGCGGAGCCGCATCATGGCGATCCTGACGCATTCGCACGCCCAGGGACGCGAGGCGATGGCGCAGCACCTCGCCCTCGAAACAGACATGACGGCCGAGGCTGCCGGCGGCTTGCTTGCGAAGATGACGAAGGGCTCGTCGACGAAGTCGCTGGCGGAGCGCGCTGCCGCTGCACTGGTGCCGATACACACCGCCGCGACCGATCGGGCTCGGTCCGAGACGGTCACGATCGACATCGCCGCGATCTACGCCGAGCGCAACAAGCCGCAGCCGAGCCTCTGACGATGTCGACTTCGGCGTCCGACCTCGAGGCCGCGATCTACAATCGCGAGATCGCCGCGGGCAAGCCCGATCACTACGCTCGAGCCTTCGCGCAGGCGTTCGTCGCTGGCTTCGTCGAGTCCTACGAAGAGGGCGTGGCGACGGGCTACGTTCAGGGCCGCAAGCTCGAGCGCGATCGCCTTCGCGAAATGAACCGCGAGGCGGCCATCCACGGTCCTGAGGCGCAGCGTTGGCTCATGGCGTGCGAGCTCGATATTCCGCCCGTCGACGTCTTGCTGGCCGAAGGCGACCCGGATGCGGACGCCGAGGCGATGCCGCCCGCGTCATGCCACTGAGAAAGGCCGTCATGAAGTCCGCAGAGATCTTCGCCCGCGCCGTCGAGCTCGTGACCGGCAAGGGGCCGACGAGCCGCGCCGACGTCGAGGCCGCATTGCGCGATTGCGAGGCGCGCGCGGTCGCCGCGTCGACCGAACTCGAGCGCATGGCGGCGCAACGTCCCGAGCTGCTCGTCGGCGGCTCTGACGTCGACGTCGAGAAGCACGACGCGACCGTCTCCCGAACGGCGCTCGAGCGCGACAGGGCCAACGAGATTGCCGCGAAGCTCCGGGAACGCCTCGCCGCGATTGTCGCCGCCGACGCGGTGGCCGAGCGGGAGCAGCGGCGCGCCGACGTCGAGCTGCAGTGCGAGATGGCGGCCGATGCCCTTCGCCAGCGATACCCGAAGGCAGTTGCCGAGGTGCGTGCGATCCTGCGCACCCTGGCCAAGGCGCAGAGCGCGCGAGAGAGCTTCAGGGCCGCCTATCCAAGCGAGCCGACGATCGGCGATCCTGAGACGCTCGCCCGCACGGCGCCGCAGGCGCTCGAGGCAGTGGTCTCGGAGCGCAAGGAATGGCGTTGGGCGCACCTCGACGGCCGTGCTGTCCATGACAGCATGACCAATTCGATCCGTCTGCGCCTCACCGCGCAGCAGAAGGCGGAAGTCGCGAGGGCGGAGCGCGAGGCTTATCACAAGACCGGCTCGGCCCAGCTCTCCAAGCCGCTCTACTCGACCGAGATTACGTCTCGCATGCTTGATGACGTCGAGGCGGGGCGAGGCCGGGAGCACGTGTTCGAGACGCCCTATGGCGACCAGGTGCGATACGTCGAGATGGTGCGCCGCGAGATCCGCCGCTCGTCGCGTGTCCCGCATCCGCTGCCGTTGGCCTCCACGATCTCGCTACCGGCTCTACACGGATCCGGCGAGCATGACGCCCGGTCGCCGGCCTCGCGGCGCTTCGAGAGCGGCGTCCATGTCCTCGCCGAGCTCGACCAGCCGCGCGCGCAGCCCTACCGAGCTCTCGTCGTCGAGTACGTGGCGATCCCGCGCTAGCCGTCGGCCGGCACTGCGAACCCGTGCCGACGGCACGGATAAAACCTTATCGGCGCACGGCGGCGGCGTTCCAGGAGGGCGTCGCCACGATCGTCACCAGCATGGTGGTCTCGCGGCTGGGCGCCATGCTGCCGTAGGTCGTCCGTGGCCGTCGCCAGCGGAGGGACCGCCAAAGGAGGGAGCGAGGCCGCCAGGCGCGCCGCTGTGCCCCGGAAGGGGCATGGGGAGGGTACCCCCCATAGGTACCTTTTGAAGCCTTCACCACGGGGCGCGGCCCCGACTTGCCCCGTTTCAGCGTTTTCGAATTTTCGAAAACCTTGGTCCCGTCCCGCTTACATACCCCTGGAAAACGCGATGAGCGACGCACAAGAGGCGGCAGTACCGTTTGCGCAGCCTGTATTTCCGCAGATGACCGGACAGGCTACCGCAGACACCCTGGGCTTCTCGCGCCGGTGGCTAAGCAAGCTCGTTGATGACGGGTATTGCGAACGTAAGGAGAACGGTCTCTTCGATCTGGGCGACGTTGCCAAGGGCTACGTGCGCTTCCTCGAAGAGGCGAGGGCTCGCAAAGCGGACGGGCAGGAGAGCAGGCTTCGGGAGCTGCAGCGTGAGAAGCTGCAGCTCGAAGTAGCCAAATTGCGCAACAGTCTCATCGACGTTGCCGAGGCGGAGAGGACTGCAGCCGAGATAATCGTCGTTCTGCGAAGCGAGCTCTTGAAGGTCGGTCCGCTCGTTGAGGACCCAATTCTCGGAGCGAAGGTCACGCGCGGTCTCGAGGAGACATTTTGCAGAGCTGAGAGTCGTATGGCCGACTTTTTTTCTCAATACCGCGCCGGCGCTCCTGATTTGACAGAGCTAGACGATCCCGAAGAGTAGTCTAAGGCACACCTAGACCGATCTCCGTTCTGTTGTACTGAGGAAATACCCATGAACACAGATAACAATCATCTCGCCTTGTCCGAAGAGGTCAACGCTGCCTTCGCCGGCCTCGCGACCTTACCCGACCAAGTGAACTCGACCCTCGCAGATCAGACGCCGGCACCCGAAGTGCCGGCGTCGACAGTCGGCAGGGTGCGATGGCTGACCGACAAGAAGCGTGAACAGGTCTACCCGCTGCAGTTCCCGTTTGCACTCGGTGACGTCGAGTACCGCACGATCACGGTGAGGCGTCTCTCGGCCGGCGAGGTCGAAGCCTTTGTGACCAAGTTGCGCAACGCGCCGGCCGAGGAAGATCCGCGCCTACCGATGTACTTCATCGCAGACGCCGAGATCTCGGACGCCGCGTGGAACGCGCTCGACGACGACGACCTCTACGGCTTGACAGAAGCCAGTCTCGAACTTGTGCCCGCGCGCTTCAGACGGGCGCGCGCCTCGCCGTAGCGGCTCTCTGATCACCAAGGGTCGGCCGCCAGCCTCGACCCTGTCACGCCAGGCCCGACCGCATTCCTGCGGGCGGGCCTTTTTTCGTTCGTGCTCGCGAGGAATGGTCCATGTCGAAAATCACCTCAGAGCTCGTTATCAAGCTCACCGAGGACGCGACCAAGAAGGCTCCGGCGATCGCGGCGGCGATCGACAAGATGCAGAGCCACACCAAGGCCCTGCAGAAGGCATTGGCGGATTCCGGCGCCAGCAATCGCCTGCAGGCCAGCCTTCAAAAGCTCGGCGCCAGCGAGAGCGATGTCGAAGGCGTCGCTCGCGCCATGCGCGACTATGCCAAGGCCGAGAACCTGGCAGAGGAGGCGTCCCTCTGGACGGCCGCGCAGGCGGGCAAGTACCGCGACATGGAGGACGCGGCCGTCAGAGCGGTACGCGTCATGAAGAAGGAGGAGGCTGGCCTCGCACGAGCCCGTCACGAGCAGATCGCTCGCGATGAAAGCGAGGCCATAAAGGCTGCAGCGCACAAGGCCGCCGAAGAAAAGCGCCTGGCCGCGCAGGCGGCTCGCGACGTCGTGCGCGCCGCCGAGCGGGCTGCTGCCGAGAAACGCCAGATTGATCGCGAGGCGGCCAACGATGCGCGGCGTAGCGCTGAGCAGGCCGTACGCGACGCCAAGAGCAACGCCGCTTCTCTCGCTAGCGAGCGCCGCCGCATCTCTCGCGAGGAAGCTCGCGAAGAGCGCGACAGGATCAAGCAGGTCGCGAAGGAGGAGCGGGAGGCGGCTCGCGAGCGTACGCGCCTGGCGCACGAACAGGCCCGCACGGACAATACCGTCGCCGGCGTCGCCTCGCTCTACGTTGCCCACCGCGCCGAGCACGCGGCTGTCGAGGTCCTCCACGAGTACCGTGAGTTCGATAAAGAGCGGCGCTACAGCAAGGTCGTTCTCGGGGCCACCGACGAACAGCAGAAGCCGCTCGTCGACCAGGCTTTCGATGGCGGGGGGATGAAGACGCGCTACAACGCGGCGCAATACCTGGAAGGGCAGCGCAGCCTTGCCTCGCGCGGCTACAACAAGGACCAGGTGCTCGGTCTTGCGCCCGTCACGGCGACGCTCGGGCAGGCCTTCGACCTCGACAAGCTTGAGGATGGCGCGAAGCTCCTCGAAGGTTCGATGCTGGGCTTCGGCAAGGACGTCTCGACCAAGGAAGCCGCCAACAGAAACGCGATGCGGTCCGCCGACGTCGAAGTGAAGTCCTCGAAGATCTCCGGGATGACGGCCGACGACATAACGATGCTGCTGGCGCGTGGCGCGCCGGCAGCCAGAGCTGCGCACTTTAGCGAGGAACAGCTGCTCGCGTTCGGCGCCGCGCTGAAGAAGATCAACATAGGCGGCGATGCGGCGGCCACCGCCTTCATCGCCATGGCCAAGAACCTTCAGAGCCCAACGCACGAGGCTAGGACGGCATTGGCCGCTGCTGGCATCAATTACGGCGATTACCAGAAGGTCGGAAAGGTCAACGAAGAGGGCTTCGCGTCCGAAGTCCAGCGCACTTTCGGCGGTCTAAAGCTTGGTCCCGGCATTCGAGCCGGCCTGCATAAGATCTTCACCGATGACAAGATCATGTCGGACCCCGCAATGTACTCGGGTGCGGTGACCCGGTTACTGAAGCGTGACTTGCATGGCACGCACGCTCGCGACTCAAAAGCGATCGCCAGCCTCGCCAACCGGTATCGTGATGACAGCGTCACGAGCATCGATACGCAGGCGCTATTTCGCGACTTGCAAGCCGCCATGGCGAAGAACCCGAACCTGCAGAATACGATCTTCGGCTCGAAGCAGGGGGGCAAGATCAAGGCCGGCACCGGCGAGGTCTTCGAGCACATGCTCGACGAGCTGATGAACCATTCGCAGGGCTTCGCCGTCGAGGTCTCCAACGCGAAGCTGGAGGGTTTCAACGGCGAGCTCAACGTCGTCACCAAGTCCCTGTCCAACCTCGACATGAAGCTGGGCATGGCCTTCGACAATGGCGGCAGCGGCGGGCTCTTGACCCGCGCCACGGCCAACGTCGGCAAGACCATCGACGCGATTTCGCAGCTTAATCCCGGCCTCCTACGCGCCGGAGGCGAAGCGGTGCTGCTTGCTGGCGCCCTCGCCGCCTTGAAGGGAGTCGACTCCTTCCGCGGCGGGTTCGGGTTCAAAGCGTCCGCCGGTGCCCTGACAGGCTCGGCCACTATGCTCGACCGGTCGGCAGGGCTTCTCGACCGAGCCGCCTTGGCGCTTACCGAAGTCGGGGCAATCAAGCATGCCGCCGCCGGCGTTCCGTCAGGCACCGTCCCGAAGGCAGTCGCGGAGGGGACGGGTGCCGCCACGGTAGCGGCCGAGGTCGGCGCTGCCGGCACGGCTGCGGCCGGCGCCCTGGCCGCAGGTGGCAAGATGGCGGCGGCGCGGACCGCTCTATCTGTCGGCGCTCGCACGCTCTTGAAGGCAGTTCCCGAGATCGGGACCGCGATCATCATGTACGATGCAGCCAAAGGGGGCATCGATACCGCCGCGGACGCCATCGGTCTGAAGAAGAACTCGCAACTACGCCAGGACTATCTCGACAAGTCGAGCGACCCGCTCGCCCATCCGTTTATGACGGCCGACCGGCTATGGGCGCACCTTCGCGGGCGGAGCACCAGAGAGGAGCTCGACTTTGCCGATCGCCAGAGGAAAGCAGCGACCGCGGCCGAGGCGCCGCCTTTCGTGCCAAAAGCCGCTCCTCCCGAGGATGAGGAGGATGACGACGACGACAAAGGCGAGAAGCCGAAGGTTGACAAGCCAGAGAGTGGCTTCCTCGCTCGCCATCCCGATTTTCAGCGCCTCGAGCGGATTGAGGGTGCTCGCGCGCTCGGCGGTCCCGTAGCGGGTGGCAAGACCTACCTCGTTGGCGAACGCGGTCCGGAGCTGTTCACTGCGGGCGCGACCGGCCAGGTCACCAACAATCGTCTGCTGCTGCAGGCTGTGTTGTCATCTCGGGACTATGCTGACCACGGACAAAGGACAGAGCGCAATCGTCTGACTCTGAGCGAGGTGCTCGCCCAAACGCCCGACCTCGACCACCTCCGCCATAGTGCAACGGCTGGCCGGGTCTCAACCTCGCTGTCGACCAGCGACGTGCAAGGCCTGCTGTCTAACGCGTCGTTGTCCACCCGCACCGCCAGCGGTGATCCGGAGACCGCCAAGGCTGTGCGCGCCATGGCCTTCGAGCTCGCCGGCGCCGTCGACGGCGTTGCCCGTGCCGTCGATCGCATGGACGCGCAGCGCGCCAACGCCGGCGACTTACGCGGCGACACGCCGTTCTACGGCCGCGAGGGCGCCGGCGGCCATCCCCACGAGTTCGGCGGCGGCGGCCGCCGCGGTTTCATGGAAGGCGGCCACGGCGGCGACGGGCCCGGCCGCCGCGGCTTCGCGAAGCGCGCGGCCGAAGGCCCGAGCGAGGACATCCCCGCCGACGGCGACAGCGTCAAGGTCGCGACCGACCTGCTGAAGCGCAGCGAGGGCTTCCAGGGCACGGCCAAGTGGGACCGCAACCACCTGCGCCTGGGTTTCGGCTCGGACACGATCACCGACGCCAAGGGCGGCGTCCACGAGGTCAAGGCCGGCGATCACGTCACCCGCGAGGACGCCGAGCGCGACCTCGCCCGGCGCATCCCGGAGTTCCAGCGCCGCGTCGCCCGCGAGGTCGGCGCCGAGAGCTGGAAGAAGCTCAGCCCGGTCGTTCAGGGCGCGCTGACCTCGATGGCCTACAATTACGGCGGCTTCTCCAAGCTGCCGTCGATGCGCGCGGCGATCGCCAGCGGCGACAAGGACAAGATCGCTGCCGCGATCCGGGAGCGCACGGGCGACAACGGCGGCATCAACGCCAAGCGTCGCGAGCACGAGGCGCAGATGATCGAGCGGGCCGATGCCCGCCAAGCCGACGGTGCGCCGCCGGTGAAGCCCGTCGCCGGCGGCGTCGGCGAGCGCCTGGCCTCGTTCAAGCGATCCGGCGTGCTCTCCAACGAGCAATGCGTCGAGCTCGCCCGCCGCTTCGTCGGCGATAGCGGCCGCGTCTCGACCTGGCGCCCGGGCGAGAAGGCCGATGCCGGCACGCTGAAGCCCGGCACGCCCGTCGCGACCTTCCTCAACAGCCGCGGCGGCGAGGTCGACCGCTACGCCGACGGCACCGGCGGCCGCCCCAAGCGCGGCCTCGACCACGCCGCCGTCTTCGAGGACTACGAGCGCGACCGCGACGGCAAGATCACCGGCATGCGCGTCGCCGAGCAATACGCCGGCAGCGGCGGCGTCCACGACAAGGTCTACCCGTTCCACAGCGGCAAGTTCGGCGAGCACGACGGCTCGAGCTACCGCGCGGTCAAACGCGCCGACGGCTCCTATCTTGGCGGCCGCAACAACCCGATGAGCGCCGCCGAGCCGGAGCCTGCGCCGGCGAAGGACGCGGCCAAGGAGACGACGAGAGACGCGCCCGAGCGTCCTGCGAAGGATCAAGCGGGCGGCCCGGCCGACGCCGACGCCGGCAAGGTCGTCGGCGATCTCAGCGACCGTTCGACCTACGCCCGCAAGGGCGAGCAGATCGACTACAAGGCGCTCGTCGTCCACCACACCGGTTCGCGCGGCACGCCCGAGCAGATCGTCGACACGCTGAACAAGCGCCAGCTCGGCGTCCAATACGTGATGGACCGGGACGGGCACATCGTCCGCTCCCTGCCCGAAGGGGCGCGCGCCGCGCACATCCTGCCGAGCGAGGTCAAGGGGCTGCCGTTGAACAACGGCAACACCGAGGGCATCGAGGTCATCGCCAAGGACGACGCCGACGTCACCAAGGCCCAGGTGGCGGCGATGAAGCGCTTCTACGCCGACCAGAAGAAGCTTCACCCCGGCCTGCAGGTTTTCGGCCACGGCTACCTCAACCCGAGCCACAAGCAGGCGACCGAAGGCAAGACGATCGTCGACGCTATTCGGGCGCAGAACGATGAAAAGCCGGACGCGCCGCGCGACCCGATCGAGATGGCACGCGCCGCGGCGAAGCAGACGCCGCTCGAGAGGCGCACCCTCGGCAGCTACATGGGGCGCGACCCGTGGCCCGCCCCCGAGGCGCAGGACGATCCGCTGGGGTTACGCCGCTCGCGCGCCGCCGCCGCCAGGCCGGTTGGCGAGCTGCATGCCGGGCTCGCCGGCCTTCACGGCAAGAGCATCAAGCCGGACGTCGACATCTCCGGCATCCACGAGGCTCAGGCAGCCGTCGACCAACTTCACGCGTCGCTGGAGCGGGTGCATGCGCTTTCGGCGAAGAGCCGCAGCCGCAGCCACGAGGCGGCGAAGGTCGCCGGCCTCGGCAGCAAGCTGCGCGGCGGTTACATGCATTCCGGCTCGTCGTTCGGCTAGGCAGGCGACCTCAAGAACAAGCGTGGGAGTTTCCATGGGACTTCCTGCGCCATAGGTCCCATTAGCGCGCCTTGGTTCCTCTTACGTGCTTGTTGCATCCGCCGACGAAAAGGGCGATAATAGATCCACTGAAGCGACCTAAGATGTTCAAACTGTTTGGTTTTGCGCGCCTTGGTCGAACTACAGTGCGGGCGTAGTTCAATGGTAGAACGGAAGCTTCCCAAGCTTCATACGAGGGTTCGATTCCCTTCGCCCGCTCCAGCTAATGTGCCGCGACATGCTACTCCGTGCCGACGACAGAATGTCCGTGCGGAGCAGCTATACCGACTGGTTGCCTTTCCACGAAGTAGAAGCTTCAGCTCCGAATGCATCTTGGAGTAATCGCCTGTGACATCGCTTTGTGACTTATGATCGATAGGTTGGCCTAGGCACGACAAGGTTCGCTTCGCTGAGTGGTATCAGGAGCTCAGCCTTAGAACCGGCCGCCATCCCGGTCATTTACCAAGCAGCGCACGTGCCGTATCGAGGCGCGCGACGCATGGTGACGCAAAATGGGGGTGTGTGATCGCAACGGGGTGTGTCGAAAGCCGGACGTCGGCGTACGGCGACATCGCTTGTCGACTAGACCTTTATCATCGCGTCGAGAGGCTACGGCTCGTTGACGTCGTTGCCGACCAGGAGCGCTCGCCGCGTTGGACTATGCTCGCCGAAGAACCTCGATGCCTCCAAAGGCCTCCGGCTGAGACGGCCTGTCGAGCGCCTAGCTGCTCACGCCTGAACCTCATCAGAAAAGCCGATCGTCCGAGTTTGCTCCTCCCTTGTCTCTTGTCGGGCTCCCCGGCGCAGCCCTGGCCACCGTCGCTTGAGAACTCCAGCAGCCCGCATCCTCGTCGTCGACGACGAACCTCCGATCCGCAAGCTGCTGCGCGCAGGGCTCGGTACGCAGGGCTACGACGTTATGGACGCTACGACGGGCGATGAGGCATTGCAGGGACTGGCTACGAAGCCGGACCTGATGATCCTCGATCTCGGCCTCCCCGATATGCAGGGGCTCGATGTCCTCGCGATCATGCGCGAGGGTGGAAGCGACGTACCGGTAATCGTTCTGTCGAGCCGCGTGGACGAGGCCGGGAAGGTCCGTGCCTTCGACCTTGGCGCAGACGACTATGTGACGAAGCCCTTCGGTATGAAAGAACTGCTGGCGCGGGTGCGCGCGGCCTTGCGGCACCGATTGCAGAGCAAGGGCGAAAGGCCGATCTTTGCGGTCGATGGCCTCAGCGTAGATCTTGTGCGACGGGTTGTCAGGGTAGAGGGCGTCGATCCAAAACTGTCAGCAAAGGAGTATGAGCTTCTTCGCCTCTTTGTGCAGCATGCCGGCAAGGTGCTCACACACGCCTTCCTCCTGAAGGAGGTCTGGGGTCCCAACACCGACCCGCAATACCTGCGCGTCTACGTCCGTCAGCTTCGACAGAAGATCGAGGCGGTTCCGGAACGCCCCGCCTACATCTCCACTGAGACAGGCGTCGGTTATCGCCTGCGCGCACCCGAATGAGCGCGGCATGCCACGGCGCGGACCCGCGCGGCGACCCATTCGTCGTTCGCATACTGGTCGTTGACGACGAAGCCTCGATCCGGAGGCTATTGCGGCTCGGATTGACGAGGCATGGCTACGAGGTCTTGGACGCAGAAACCGGCAGGCAGGGGCTCGAAGCCATGGCGCTCGCGCCCGATCTGACGATAGCCGTCGGCTCCCAAATCGAAGGCCTGCACCTTATCGTCCTCGCTGTCGCGTCCCGACAGGATGATGACAGGCAGCATCTCGCCGTAGAGCTTTTCGGATCCGCGCCAGCAGCTCATTCAAACCGAATGGCTTTAAGACCGTCGGCTATCGCCTTCGTGTGGAAGAGCGAGGCTTGAAGACTTGATGGACCCGGCCCATTGCAGCACCACCTGCTTCAGCGCCGCGAGTCACGGTCGGCCTTCGCTTCGAGGGTCGATCCCACGTTGAGGGGTGATCGCCTGAGGCTGAGCCTCCTCGGGCCGGCGCGCTGCCAACCCGAGTTCGTTTCGGCAAACTGCAGACTTACTTTACCTCTGCAAGGAAGGTCGGCGTGGGAAGAGTGCCGATGACTGCCTGACGCGACTGCTTCGGCATCGGCGTGCCCTCGACCGCCGGCGCTTGACGCGTGACCTGAGCGGCGTACTCACCCTGGACCATCGTTTGGACCCGCGTGGTAGCTGTGAAGCCGTCGATCCTGGCGCCTGCCGCGACGGGATTTGAGGCCGTCCAGGTCAAGTTTGGCGTGTTCGGGACGTCCAACGGGAGAACCAGCGGATATCCGTTGGCCGTAGGAGTCCGGCCGAACTCCTCGGACGAGAACGTCCAGCCCGCAGGGGCCTTGGCAGATCCCTCGACGAAGCCGTAGAAGTTGTAAACCGTCACGAAGTCGCCGGTGGCTTTCCCCTCGCTCGGGGTAAGAGATTCTCCTTTGTCGACCTCGACCGAGAAGTGGTAAGTGGTAGTCCCGTCCTTGTTCTTGTCGACCTTGGTGACGATGGTCTGCATCGCCGAGGCCTGCGCTATGGTCAGCGAAAGGCTGGAAGCAACAACAAGAACATTTACGAACATCTTCAGCACATGCTTCTCCTCGGGCGCAAACTGCGCCACCCATGCGTCTCGCATGAGACCGCATTGGAAAGCTGTAGAGGTTACAACGCTGTTAGATAAACATCGCGTAATATGAAAAGATTGATGGCATAATTTCTGAAGGCCTCGATCTCGCTGTAGGCATTTCAGACCGTCGCTCGCGACTTGACTCTTAACAGCTCAGTCTAGACGAGCTGGAGCGGTGCATCAATGAAGTGGAGGGCGCTCGCGCGCCGCTTGGTCTCGTTGCGCACGCCGCCCCGTTTACAGCCGGACTGAACCGCCAGCCAGCGACCTTTTTGATCCTAGCCGACGAGAGATACCGCGGCATTAATCGATGGGAACGGCACATCCTCGGAAACGTGCGTGCCGGATATCATCGTGTCATCGATCCTGATGGCGCTGTTCGCGTCGGAACCGAATTTAGCGGTCGTCGCCTCTGCATTCCATTTTTTTGGACGCCGATAGAAGTAGGAAAAATGTGGGTCTCGGGCGTGATCGCCGCACCCACCAGATTCAAATAGCCTTCGGTGCGGACCTGTTTCAATCCCGCGACTTCCGGGTGCAACGACGGATTGCTCCGAAGTCAAAACGCTGCACCGCCAGGGCATGGGCCCGCTCTCACAGGAGAAGGCGAATGAACGGGATCGATGAGTTTTTTATCGCATTGGTCCAACAGCTTTATGACAATCTACTTGACCGCTTCGACTCGAGGATTGGAACCTTCCGGATGGGCTTGGCCCTGACGCCGATCGTCGCCGAGGCAACCGCGCATGCCGTTCGAGGCGACTTCCCGGTTCATGCCTTCGCCGATGGCATCTTCACCTTGGGCGTAATATCGTTCTACACGTACAGGATGATGACCTTGGACGACAAGCTTCAGGTGCGTGGCAGATTGAAACCGATCAACGCGCGTTCGCTGAGGTTCAGATCCAGATGGGCGACACTCAGGATCTTCTATCTTTTTTTCTTCACCTCGTCTTTCGTGTTCCACCACAGTGTTGGCGGCCTGGGCATGGTGGCCATCGTCTATGCACGCTGCATCGTTGTACGCCCACGCTTAACCCGCGAAAAAAGACGGCGATATACTTACCAGACGACCTGATCAGAACCTCTTGATGATTCCGAGCGCGCCCAAGCTGGGAGTCATGAGATCTCGTTTTTGCTCTGTGAGAGACCGGGATGTTCAAGTTCCTACCGTTGCGGCTCCGATCCGCTGCATACGCGTTGCGTGGCGGCTTCCTCGTACGACCCCTCGCCATCGCTATTATCCTAGGCACCTGCGG
Source organism: Beijerinckiaceae bacterium (assembly GCA_965198715.1). GTDB lineage: Bacteria > Pseudomonadota > Alphaproteobacteria > Rhizobiales > Beijerinckiaceae > RH-AL1. Next base: position 478,226 of record CBDAPV010000001.1, on the reverse strand, counting down.
AGCGGTCGCGTCGTCGCTAGAGGAGGCGCAACCCTGGCTCTCGACATGGGTGCCGACGACCCTGTTCCCCTCGCCCAACGATCCTCAGGTCGCTCAAAGCATCCTCAGCGTCATCGCGACCTCGACGATGACCGTAGTCTCGATCGTCTTTGCGATCCTCCTGATGACCCTGACGCTCGCCTCGATGCAGTTCTCGCCGCGCATCCTGATCAGCTTCTCGCGAGACCAGACGACCCAATGGACGCTAGGCATCTTTCTTGGGACCTTCGCCTTCTGCCTCGCGGCGATGCCGGCGGCGCGCAGCGTGCCCCATCCCGTCTCGCCCATTGCCACTGTCGCGATCGCGATGATGCTGGCGGCACTCTGCGTGGGTTGCCTCCTGTTCTTTATCCAGCACATACACCAGGCGATCAGCGTAAACCACATCGTGGACCGGATCGCCCGCGAGACCGAACTCGTGATCGACGATCTCATGCCCCATCATCTGAAAGAGCATCAAGGCGTTGCAGCTGAGAGCATCGCCGCCGGCGGGAAGGAGATTCCGATCCTGAGCGAGGTCTCGGGCTACATCCGCTTCATAGATATCCCACGCCTCGTCGAGTTCGCCAGATCTCACCAGTTCCAAGTCAGAGTGACGCGCAAGGTGGGCCAGTTCGTTCCCCAAGGCTTGCCTTTGCTCATGGTGTCCCGACGAAGCCGAGTGGATCACGACCGGGCCGTCGAATTGACAGCCGCCTTCGACATCGGACCGATGCGAACCTTGCAGCAGGACGTGGAATTCGGTGTCATTCAGATCGTCGACATCGCACTGCGCGCGATCTCGCCGGCCGTCAACGATCCCAGCACGGCGATCAGCTGCATCGATCAACTGGGCCGTATACTGATCAGGTGGTTATCGCGTTTTCCGCCTGATTCGTTGTTCTACAAACCGCCGCAGGTCCTCCGCGTCACCGTGCCCTGGATCGACGCCGAGGACCTCCTGAACACGGCCGTGGAACAGATTCGCGCCTACGCAGCGGCCGACTTCGCCGTGAGCAGACGCCTCCTGCGACTGCTCGAGGACGTCGCCTCGACCGTCGAGAACGACAGGCTCAGAGCCAAGCTCGCCGCAAGAGGTGAGCGCGTCGTAGCAGGATGCAGAGGCCGCCTTCCCGACGAGGACGTCGCGCGCCTCGAGGGCGCCATGAGCCGTCTGATCCAACTTGGCCGACCGCGATATCAGCTTGGCGACACCCCGCGCGACCGGCACGGCTCTCGGGACCCACGAGAATCCTATGCGGACCGTTCACCGGACATCTCGATTTCCTTTGTCTCGAAGGCGCTTTCTCCAACTCTCGTGAGGCATCAAGCTCACGACCCCGACCGGAGCGAACCGGATTGAGCGAGCCGACGCCGATGACTTCGTGGAACGAACAACCGCCGCACGACCAGCCGCGACGGGGTCGTCCGGATCGCGCCGTTTTTGCCTTGGCGCTTGTCCTGATCCTCGCCGTGCTCGCCTACTCGGCCATCTACACCGTCAACCCGACGGAACTCGCCTTTACGCGCACTTTCGGCCGAGTAGACGAGGCGCCGAACTCTCCAGTGACGCCTGGCGTCCACTTCATGATACCCTTCGCGACCATCGTCGATAGAATCCAGATCAGCGTCGACACCGTATCTCTGCCCCGAGACTTGCGCGTCTTGAGCCACGACGGACAGGTGATCGAGCTCGGTGTCTCGCTGACGCGGCGCATCCCTCCCGCCGCTGTCTACAACCTCCTCTACAACACCGGCGGTGTCGGCAACGTCGACATCGACCGCAACATCTTCGCGATCGTGTCGGACCGCACCCTGACAATTTTCGGGCGCGAGGACGTGCTGAACATCGCCTCGGAGCGCGAGCGCATCATCGGGCTGATGAAGACGGCGATCGCGGGCGAGCTTCAACGGCTCTTCGGCGTGGAACTCATCGACCTGCAGATCACCGGCTTCCGCTTCAGTCCGGAATACGAGCGGGCGGTCAACGAGAACACGCTCGCCAAGACGAACGCGTACCGCGCCGAACAGGTGCTGAAGCAGAAGCAGGTCGAAGCGCTGCAGGCCGTCGCCGAGGCGAAGGGGCGCTCCGACTCGGCCGTGCAGGCGGCGCGTGGCGAGAGCGAGAGCACGCTTCTGCGCGCGACCGCCACGGCCAAGGCGACGGAGATCCAGGCTGTCGCCGACTCTTCCGCGATCAAGGCGCGCGTCGAAGCCGCCGGCGGCATCGACGGCTACGGCAAGGTCATGACGGCCGACACCATGAAGCGTTGGAACGGGCAACCTCCGCAAACCGTGTTTGGCGGGGCGAGCTCGCCCGTGCCGTTCTTCCAAGTGCACTGATCGAATTCGAGAACATCGTGTCTCCGCGTCACGACGACGATCGAGGTGGGTCAAAGATGTCGCAGCTTAGACTTGCGAACGTATGTTCGCGTACGCATCCATCGACGCAGACCGCGATGGGACGTCACGACGAGGACCCGCGCTGGCCCAGGATGGATCGAATCCATCCCGCTCAATGCTTGAAGTTCTCAATCAGCAAGGCGCCCTCCGGGACATGGCTGGTCCTCGAAAGCCAAGGACTGGCCGCCGGCTTGTTCTGTTCGCGAACGGCGGCGATCCTCTTCGAAGCGAGAACGAGGCGCGCCGCGAAGAAGGGCCTCGGCGATGCGTAACGCTCCGCAAATGCTTGATGGTCTCATCGGGATCGACGTCATGACCCTCGGCGGGGCGCTCGCGGACGCGCGCTCGCGAAGGTCGCGGGTGGTCCTGCGCTGGCCTGAAATCAACTCCGCCGCCGCCGCCAACGAGATCCAGGTGGCGGCTGCCGAAGCCATGGACGATATGCAGATCGGCTACACGTCGCTGCGTTTCTGCGATGGCCGCGGTGCCCTCACCGGCGACCGCCTGATCCATGGCCCGTTGCTGGCCGACAGCCTGGTCGACGACGTCACGCCCTTTCGACTGCCCCAAGGGATGATCGGAGCGCAGTACGGCCTCCTGTTCAGGATGGGACGTTCCTACCCTCGCGATGAGGAGATCTCCCGTAGGACCCTCATGACGGCGGTGGTCGGATGCGAACTCGCCCTCGTGCTGCTTGGTCGCCGCTTGCCGGGCTCGACGCCCTTGAGTGCAGAGAACGCTGTCGCGGACTTCGCCCTGCATGTCGCCGATGTGCGCGGACCGGCGATCGTGGATTGGCCGTTTGCCTCCCGAGCGAGCACGATTGTCACGCTCGCCATCGACGGCCATGTTCTCGATTGCATCGCCTTCAAGGCGCTGTTCGATCGTGCCTTCGACGGCCTGGTCGGGCTCGCGAGGAGCCTCGCCGCTCGCGGCAGCCAGCTCGAGGCCGACGATAGGGCGGCGGTCGGGGCGCGCCTTCCGGCCCTGCAGGTTCTCGCCGGGCAGAGGGTGTCGCTCGCCGCACCCGAACTGGCGCCGCTTTCGATCGCCTTGATCTGATAGTGCAGCCTACGAATGCGACGACGCCAGCGTTCGTCATCCCTCCGCCTGGACTGCGCATGCGGTGCGCACCGAAACGGGAGCCCTCGACATGACCTTCTACGACCGGATCATGGGTCCAAGGCTCGCCACCGGCGAGGAAGCCGCCCAGAAGGTGGGGCCACTCGCCGGCATTCCAATGCTCGGTCTGGATGCGCTGTCGTCCGCGGCCTATGGCCCGGAAGCCGCCCTGACGATCATGCTCTCCATCGGCATGCTGGGCGCGACCTACATCGTGCCCATCACCGCCATCGTGGTGGTCCTGCTGCTCGTCGTCTACTTCTCCTACCGTCAAACGATGTTCGCCTATCCCAACGGTGGCGGCTCCTACACTGTTGCCACGGCAAATCTCGGGATGCGGTGCGGACTGCTCGCAGCCGCCTCCTTGATGGTCGACTACATTCTCAACGTGGCGGTCGGCATCGCCGCGGGCGTCGGCGCGCTGATCTCCGTGGCGCCCGCACTACAGCCCTTCATTCTGCCGCTCTGTCTCGTGATCCTGCTGATCATCACGATGGTCAACCTGCACGGCGTCCGTGAGTCCGGGCTCGCTTTCGTGGTTCCGACCTACCTCTTTGTCGCGACGCTCGGGATCATGATCATCGTCGGATCCGTAAAGACGGTCTTGGCCGGTGGATTTCCGATTCCCGTTGAGGCGCCGCCCTCGGTCCCGATGGCCACCGTCGGCGTCGGCCTCTGGCTGCTGCTACGCGCCTTCGCCAACGGCTGTACGGCCATGACCGGCGTGGAGGCGATCTCGAACGGCATCACCGCTTTCCGCAAGCCGGCCGTCCACAATGCGCAACACACGCTCGCAGCGGTCGTTGGTACCCTCGCCCTGCTTCTCGGCGGGATCGCGCTACTCTGCCATTTCTATGGCATCGTCGCCACCAATCCCGACGGCCCCGGCTATCAGAGCGTGCTGTCCGAGCTCACCGCGGCCGTGGCGGGGCGAGGACCGTTCTACTATGCCACCATGGGCAGCGTCATCGCCGTGGTCTGCCTGTCGGCGAACACCAGCTTCGCCGACTTCCCGCGCCTGTGCCGTCTGCTCGCCATCGACAACTTCCTGCCCTATGCCTTCGCGAGCCGTAGTCGTCGTCTCGTCAATGCCGCCGGCATTCTCGTCCTCGCCGGCATGTCGGGCGTGCTTCTCGTCGCCTTCGGCGGTGTCACGGATCGTCTAATCCCGCTCTTTGCGATCGGCGCGTTCGGTGCCTTCACCCTGTCCCAGGCCGGCATGGTCGTGCACTGGAGAAGGGTGGATGCCGAGGAAGACGTCCCCGAGCACAGGGCCTCCCTGGTGATCAACGCCGTCGGGGCGGCCTCCACCGGCCTGGTGCTCCTCGTCGTGCTGGCGACGAAGTTCGTGGAGGGCGCCTGGATCGTCCTCGTCTTGATCCCGGCGCTCTACTGGCTCTTCACTGGAGTGCACCGTCATTACGCCTTCGTGCGCAGGCAGACCGACTGCGACCTGCCTCTGAGCATGTCCGACCTGCATCCGCCCATCGTTGTGGTGGTGACGCGGCGCTGGAGCACAGTGACCCGCAACGCGATCCGGTTCGCGATGTCGATGTCACCGGAAGTCGTCGCCGTTCACGTGACGTCCGATGCAGATGAAGGGCACCATCTCGCGAGCAAGTGGCGGCGATTTGTCGAGAAGCCTCTGGGCGCGAGCGACAAACCATTGCCCCGCCTGATCTTCGTTGACTCGCCCTATCGTCTCTTCCTGGATCCCCTGTTCCACATGCTCGATACGATCAGGGCTGAAAACCCCGACCGCACGATCGCGGTCGTGGTTCCCGAACTCGCGGGAGGCCGCTGGTACGACTACTTCCTGCACAATCAACGCTCGACGGCCCTGAAGGCGGCCTTGCTGCTCCGCGGCAGTCAGCAGATCGTGCTGGTTAACGTGCCTTGGCGTTTAACGAGGTCAAGCAGAAAGGCGAGCACGAGCACGAGCCGAGCGCTTGGACCTTGACGAGACGAAATGATCGGGTCGATGAGTAAGCTTTACTTTCGTGAAAGCTTCGTCGGCGAGCGCGCTACGCCAAGGACACCTTGAGGTGCACTGGATTGTAGAGCGTGTTGGCCACGGGCGACCATAGCGTGGCATGCTTGACCAGCGCGTTCAGAGCTTCGATCGAAGCGCTCGACTCGATGTGAACGGAAACGGCGATGGCCTCGAAGCCGAGCGGCTTGGCGCCCGCTGCCGTACCCCAATGCACGGAGTCGTCGACCTCGCCCGATAGCTCGAGCGCGAGGCTGGTGATCGCGACGTGGCGCGCAATGGCGTTGGCGTGGATCCCTGCGGCGAGGCACGAGCCGAAAGCCGACAAGAGCAGCTCCAGCGCATTGGGCTCCGCATCCGCGCTCGACATCGCGCGACCATCGACGGCGCTCTCCTGCACCGGCAGGTCGCGAATATGATGGACCTGCTGCAGCCGGCCGACCGCCACGGTCCGGCAGCGTACGACCCGCGGGCCTTCAGACCCTTCGGCAGTTCCGGTCATGTTTCACCCTCGAACAAAAGCTCGACAAACACCATTCCGTGACATCGTCAACTCGACGAAACGTGCCTATCAATGGTGGTAGCGGTCTAGAACGATTGATCGATATGGGTAACGCTGGCAAAGAATCTTGCATCGATCATCTACCCTTGGCCGTCCCAAGCCACGTTGCATTTTTCGCGAGCGGCTTTGCAAAAATGAAAACGGTGGTGGTCGATGCTCGACTGGGATGACCTGCGATTCTTCCTGGCCGTCGCGCGTCACGCCAGCCTCTCGAACGCGGCTGAAGGCTTGAAGGTCGCTCCCTCGACCGTCAGTCGGCGACTGGCGGCGCTTGAAGCCAACCTCGGCGTCCGGCTGCTCAACAGGACACCCGAGGGCTACGTGCTGACCCTGGCCGGCGAAGAGGTGCGTGAGAAAGCCGAGCTGATCGAGGGCGAGACGGCGTTCCTGCGTCGCAGCATCGGCAATCGAGACGCGCAGCTAAGCGGCTCGGTGCGGATCACCTGCGCCGAGAGCATCGCCAGCCATGTTCTGGCGCCCTGTCTACCGATGCTGCACAAGCAGTTTCCCGGCATCGCCATCGATCTTGCCCCCGATTCACGCCACGTCAGTTTGGCGATGCGCGAGGCTGACATCGCCGTGCGCCTTAGTCCGCCCGAGCAGCAGGACGTCGTGCAGCGACGTATCGGGAGCATGACCTTCGCCGTCTACGCCAGCGCGGAATATCTCGGCGATCACGGCAGGCCCGACTTCGCCGATCGTTGCCGAGGACATTGCGCCATCCATCAGCTCGGAGACGTGCAGGATGCGCGGCAGGCGGACTGGTTCGCCGACCTGACGTCCGAGGCGAAGACTGCAGTGCGGACTTGCAGCCATGAGGTGGCGCTTGCGGCCGTGGCGGCGAACGGGGGCTTGGCCTGTCTCGCCCGCTACCGCGCCGATCAGGATTACCGCCTCGTCAGGATGGCGGAGGCGCATGCACCGCCTGAAGCCGATCTTTGGCTTGTCATGCATAGGGACAATCGCCTGACGGCCCGCATGCGGGCCGTCGCCGACCACATCGCCGAGCACGCGCGATGTCTGACCAAAGCGTGACCGATCCGATCGGAAGGGCAAACAAATAGGTGGCCTGGCGCTTCGGTTCCGCTGACCGCTCTTTGCAATAACGCAAACCCGCTTTTCGTTTTCGCCGCTCGACTTCCGCCTGTCGCGCCGCCTAAGCCTTTGATGTCAAAGGAGCGGTGGCGTCGTGCTGTCGTAAAGATGTCACGAGATAGAACATGTCGTCCGCTCCCGGCGCCGAGTCCAAGGACAAAGCTCACCTTGAGCTAGAGGCCGAAGAACTCGTCGTTACCAAGAGGCCGGTGACGGGCGCCACGGTGCGGGTAAGCACCGTGACACGAAGCGTCGAGCACCAAGTCGACGAAGCACTTGCTCATGAGCAGGTCGAAGTCGAGCGGGTCGCGATCGGCCGAATCGTCGAGAGCGTGCCCGAGGTGCGCGAAGAGGACGGGGTGACCATCATTCCCGTTGTCGAAGAGGTTATCGTCGTCGAGAGGCGGCTGATCCTCAAGGAAGAGGTCCGGATTACCCGCAGGCGCGTCGAGGCGCGTCATGTCCAGGCCGTCGTGCTTCGCCGGCAGGAGGCGGTCGTGACCCGGTTGGCTCCAGGCGAGCCGTCAACGGATCAACGATCGTTCGCGCAGCAACAACCAACCCAATCAACCCAAGGAACGCACGCCATGGAACACGAGACCATCGTCGCCATCTACGACACCGCCGCTCACGCGCAGGCCGCCGTCCGCGACCTTGAGGCCGCCAACGTACCGGCGAGCGACATCAGCCAGCACGCCAAGGAGGGCTCGATGACGGGCACGTCGCGCTCGACCGAGTCGGTGCACGAGAAGGGCTTCTGGGCCACCTTGTTCGGCGGCGAGCCAGACCACGACACCGCGGTCTACGGCCAAAGCATCAACAGCGGTGCCACCGTGGTGACGGTCAAGGTTGCTTCCGACCGGTATGACGAGGCCGCCGCCATCCTCGACAAGCACGACCCCATCGACATCGACGAGCGCTCGTCGCAATACGGTCTCGCCAATGCCTCGGCGGCGACGCCGACCGGCTACGTCGGGCACGCCGGCATGACCGACACGGCGTCTGGCTTGCACGACGGCAAGGTCGAGCCGGCGCGCGGTGCTACTGAGGCGGGTGCCATCGGCGCCAGCGGGCTCGCGCCCGCGCCGGCGATGAATGCCACGGCGGGTCACGCCACAACGGGCCTCGGCGCGAAGGCCGAAGGTCTCGTGGAAGGCGCCGAGGGCAACACGCTTCAGCTCGCGGAGGAGTTCCTCAACGTCGGCAAGCGCGCGGTGCGCGGAGGCACCACCCGCATCCGCCGCTACACGGTCGAGAAGCCGGTCGAGGAGAACGTGTCCCTCCACAACGAGCGTGTCGTGCTCGACCGTCGTCCGGTGACCGAAGGGCGGGTGCTCGCCAACGCCGACTTCACCGACAAGACGATCTCGATGACCGAGATGAACGAGGAGGCCGTAGTGTCGAAGACGGCTCGTGTCGTCGAGGAGATCGGCCTTCGCAAGGAAGCCAGTGACCGCGTCGAGACCGTGCGCGACACCCTGCGCAAGGACGATGTCGAGGTCGAACAGGTGCCGACGACGGAGCGTCTCGAAAGCGAGCGCCTCGAGACGGGCCGCACCACGCCGGTCGATCGCAAGATCTGACGACGCGCTGAGGGGTGCCTGCTGGCACCCTTCTCTCAACGAAGAGGCTGATCAATGAGCACCTACGACACCGGTATTGCCGGCGGGATCCCGTCGGGCGGCACGACCGTGCTGGGCGAGGGCACCCACATCCACCGCCGGATCGCCTGGGGTGCCCTGCTCGGCGGCGTGATCCTCACGATCGCGATCCAGCTTCTCTTCAGCCTTCTCGGCGCAGGCATCGGCCTGGGAACCGTGAACGTCAACGCCGCTAGTACGCCGTCGGCGTCGGGCTTCGGCGTCGGTGCCGGCTTGTGGTGGGTGATCTCCAGCTGCATCGCCCTTTTCCTTGGCGGTTACGTCTCCGCGTGGATGGCCGGCATCTCGAACCGTTTCGACGGCATACTCCACGGCCTCGTAACCTGGGGCATTGCAACGCTGCTCACCGTCTACCTGCTGTCGTCAGCGGTCGGCAGCATCGTTGGCGGCGGGTTCTCCGCGCTCGGCAACGTGACGTCCGCCGCCGGCGGGGGCATCAGCAGCGCGGCCAAGCCGCTAGCCCAGGCTACCGGCATCTCGCCCGACATGATCCAGCAGCAGGCGCAGTCCTATCTGCAGCCCACCACCACGTCGAACCCTGCGGCAATGACTCCGCAGGAGGCGCAGAAGACGATCGCCAGCGACCTCGTCACCTATGAACAGGGTGGTTCGGACGCGGCCGCCGCCAAGGCGAACATCATCGACATCACCGCGGCGCTGACGAAGATGAGCCGCGACGACGCAGCCAAGAAGTTCGACGACACTCAGGCCAAAATCCAGCAGACGATGGATCAGGCCAAGCAGAAGGCCAAGGACACCGCCGACGCGACGGCCGCGGGTGCCTCGGAGGGAGCCTTCGGCGCCTTCGTGGTTCTTCTCCTCGGCCTCGTTTCGGCGGCCGTCGGCGGCGCGCTCGCGGTGCAGCGCCGGGCACTCACCACCACCGGTACGGACACACGGCTGAGTGCTCGCACCCTCTAGAGCATCTCCATCTTACTCGCACGCATAGCCTGGGCTTGCGATGGAGTTGCGGCATTCTTTCGGGAGATGATCTTGATGATGCGGCCGATCTCGTCCCGAAGTTCGTCGATAGTCGAGGCAATGCGGCCGTAGCGGGTGCCCATCCCTACGAGACGGCGTCGCAATTCTCCAACTCCGCGACCGTCGCAGTCGGCGCCGCCTGGTCTGTCTTGAAGTTCTGATTCTTTGCGACGTGCTGGGCGCCGTCTCGTGCACGCGCCTGACAATCGGCGACAGCGCCTGTGGCGCGAGCACCCTCGTCCCTCGCGTGGGCGATGGCTTCGATGTGGCCGAGTAGTAGAGAACCAGAACCTACGGCATGTCGGTCGTCCTCACGTGCAGCTGACATTGCGCTCGCGAGGTGTTCCGCGATCGTCTGCCAGGGCCGGTAGGTATGACCGGAAGACATCCTACGAAACCGCGATAACCGTGCGACCTCGCTCGTGAGCTACACGATCGCCGACCTGGAGGCGACGCCCGGCCTGACCCTGTTCGATCGCGAGACCACGCGGAAGCCGCAACTCTCGGCGGCTGGGAGCATCGTCTTGGGCGAGGCAAGCCTGTTGGCCAGCGGCGTCGATGGCCTTTGCGCCAAGGTCATGCTTGAAGGATTGAAGGGCGAGCTTAAAGTCGTGCTCGACTCCCTGCTGCCGGGCGAGCGTGTGGTCGATGCGCTCACGGCTTTCCGCACGAGCTCCCGACCGTGGCGCTGGACCTCAACGTCGAGACGCTAGGCGCCGTTGCCGACGGCCCGCAGCCTAAACGGCAAGCCCTTTGCACGCCGCCGTGCGCAAGGCGAAGGGCATGCAGATCGCGATCCATCTCGAAGCCACGAGCAAGGTCACCTTGCAGGCGCAGATCGTCGACCAGGTTGCCGCGCTGATCGATGGGGGCAAGCTCAAGGCGGGCGCGGCGCTGCCGAGCACACGCGAGCTGAGCGGCCAGCTCGGTGTGTCGCGCAACACCGTGTCTGAGGCCTACGAGAGGCTGGCTGCCGAAGGCTACATCACCACCGCCCGCGCGCGAGGCACCTTCGTCCGCGAGATCGCGGGCGAAGCCGGTATGTCGGCCGGTGCCAAGGCGCTAATCGACGTCGGCGTGCCCTCGATCGCGACCAACCTGCCGCTGCCGTATACCGGTCGCGGGCTGCCTGGGCTCTATGAGCCGCCCGATCCCGCAATCCGGATCGATTTCCGCTTCGGGCGATCCGACCCAGCGGCATTCCCGGAGAAGATCTGGCGGCGCATTTTGCTGGAATGCCTCGGCGGTGCCGCCGCGCGCTTAAGCCAGTACAGCGATCCTTCCGGCCTGCCGGAGCTGCGCGAGCAGATTGCCATGTTCCTCGGCCCGGCGCGTGGGATCGCGACGACGCCGGAGCGGATCGTGGTGGTCGGCGGCTTCCAGCAAGGCATCAACCTGGCCGCCCATCTCCTCGTTGGCGTCCGCACGCCCATCGTCGTCGAGGCTCCGTGCTACCGCGGCGCGGCCTTCCTGTTCGAAAGCTACGGCGGCACGGTCATTCCCGTGCCCGTCGACGGCGCCGGGATCGATGTCGCCCGCTTCCCCGCGCACCGCGTCAAGCTGGTCTACGTCACGCCCTCGCACCACTTCCCGACCGGCAACATCATGACGCTGGAGCGCCGCTTGGCGCTGCTTAATTGGGCGGCGCGTAGCGGCGCCTACATCCTGGAAGTCGATTACGATTCGGATTTCCGCTACGAAGGGTCAATCCTGCCGTCGCTGCAGTCGCTCGACCGCCACGGCTGCGTCATCTACCTCAACTCGTTCTCGCGCTCGCTCGGGCCGGGGCTGCGGCTCGGCTACATGGTGCTGCCGCGCGACCTCGTGCATGCCGCCACGACGCTGAAGGGCCTGATAGACAATGGTTCGCCCTGGCTGGAGCAGGCGGCCTTGGCTCAGTTCATCAAGAACGGCAGCCTGGCGACGCAGCTCAAACGCGTGCGGCAGACCAACATGCGCCGCCGCGACGCGGTGCTGGCGTCCATCGGCGAGCGGTTCGGCGAGGTCATTGCGACCGGCACCGAGGGTGGCACCAATCTGCTCTGGACCGTGCCCGAAGCGGTCGGGCCGGCCGCTCGCCTCCAGCGCGAGGCGAGGAAGATGGGCGTCGGCCTGCATCCGCTCGACGAAGGCGCGGTGCTGTTCGCCGAGGCCTTGCCGAGAAGCGAGTTCAAGGTCGTCCTGGGCTACACGCACCTGAACGAAGCGCAGATCGAGGACGGCATAGCCAAGATCGCCAAGGCCGTCGAGCAGGGTCTGCAGTGATGGGCGCTCGAGCCCGCGGCGACCGCAAGGTGCTGGCCTCATGAAATCTTAACGAACTGGCCCTTTCGCCAGATTGGATCGGCTCTAATCTCGCGGTTTGATGGCACGACTGCACGGGGGATGTGCCCCTTATGCTACGAGTTAGTGCCGGCCACCTCTGAGGGAGAGCCGAGAACCATGGACTCGAGCGAAACCACAATTGTCCGCGGATCATGCCCGCAGGACTGCCCCGACACCTGTGCGTTTCTCTATCACGTGAAGGACGAGAAGCTCGTTGCCGTGACCGGCGACCCCGATCACCCGATGACCCGCGGCGGCCTCTGCGTGAAGCTGAAGAACTTCGCCGAGCACCATTATCACCCCGATCGCCTGCTGCATCCCATGAAACGCATGGGACCGAAGGGCTCCGGCCAATACGAGCGCATCAGCTGGGACGAGGCGCTGGCGACGATCAAGTCGAAGTGGACGGGCATCATCGACGAGTACGGCAGCGAGGCGATCATGCCCCACGCCTATCTCGGCAACCAGGGCACGGCGAACGGGCTCACCGCCGGAGACGCGTTCTTCAATCGGTTGGGATCCACCGTCGCCGAGAAGACCTATTGTGAATCCGGGTCGTCGACGGCCTGGGTGATGACCGTCGGCCCGACCGGCGGTCTCGACGTCGAGAGCTTGGCCTACAGCGACTACATCATCGTGTGGGGCATGAACATGGTCTCCACGAACCTGCACGGCTGGCCTTTCGTGCTCGAGGCCAAGGCCAAGGGCGCCAAGATCGTCGTCATCGATCCCTACAAGTCGCGCACCGCCAAGCGGGCCGACTGGCACCTCGCGATCAAGCCCGGCACCGACGCCGCCCTGGCGCTGGGCATGATGAACGTCATCATCGAGGAAGACCTTTACGATCATGATTACGTCGAGAAATACACGCTCGGCTTCGAAGATCTGAAGGCCCGCGCCGCCGAGTTTCCCGTCGAGCGCGTGGCGATGATCACCGGCCTTTCTGCCTCCGACATCCTGACGCTGTCGCGCGAATACGCCAAAGCCAAGGCCTCGGCGATCCGCCAGGGCGTGGCGATCGAGCGTTCGCCCGGCGGCGGCGATTCGGTACGCGCCGTCACCTGCCTGCCAGCGCTCACCGGCGCCTGGCGCCAGCCGGGCGGTGGCACGGTCGAGATGCCGATCTACGAGTTCCCGATGAGCCTTGCCCACGTGTGCCGGCCTGACTGGATCAAGCCCGGCACGCGCGTCGTCAACGAGCTCGACCTCGGCGCCGCGCTGACCGGCAAGATGAAGCTCGATCCGCCGATCAAATCGGTCTTCTTCTACAATTCGAACCCGGTCTCGCAGGCGCCCGATGCCAGCGAGCTGGTCAGGGGCTTGCAGCGCGACGACCTGTTCACGGTTGCGAGTGAACTCTTCATCACCGACACGGCCAAATACGCCGACATCATCCTGCCCGCCTGCATGGAGGGCGAGCAATACGACATTATGGTCACCTGGGGTCACCTCTACATCCAGCTGAACATGCCGGCGATCAAGCCGCCGGCCGAGTGCATGCCCAACATCGACATGTTCCGGCTACTCGCCAAGACCATGGGCTTCACCGACGACTATTGGGACATGAGCGACGACGAGTGGCTTACCAAGGCTTACGATTGGGACGCCCCGCAGCTTCAGGGGATCACGCTCGACCTGCTCAAGAAGGACGGCTGGAAGCGGCTTAACGTCGGCCTGCCGCACGAGCGCGCCCCGCACGCCGAGGGCAACTTCAAGACGCCGTCGGGAAAATGCGAGTTCGCCTCGAGCATGGCGGCCGGCGGCAATATGGTGCTCGACGTCTGGCGTTCAGGCTATTCGCAGATGCAGGTCGGCGGCTATGTCGATCCCGTGCCAAATTACATTCCGCCGCACGACGAGCGGGTCGACGAGGGTGGCAAGGAGGACCGGTTCCCGCTGGCGATGCTGTCGCCGAAGCCGCACGCGTTCCTCAACACGCAATACGGCAACGAGGCGATGCAGCAGCATACCCAGGGCGAGCAGCGCATCATGATCAATCCGACCGATGCCGGGCTTCGGTCGATCGTCGACGGGGACTATGTCCGCGTGTTCAACGACCGCGGCACGTTCGAGGCCCTGGCGATGATCAGCGAGGACGTCGGAAGTGGACTCGTCGTGACCAACGTCGGCCATTGGCCTGGCCTCAATCGTACCGGAACCGCGGTGAACTCCACCACGGCGCCGCGGCACTCCAACCTCGGCCAAGCCGGCGTCTACTCGGACAATCGCGTCCAGATCGAGCCGATCGGCGTCCTAGGGACCCTGGCGGCTGCCGTGACGGGGATGTTTGCCGAGCCCGCCGAGTAGGACTCATCGCTGGCCGTTCGGTATCGAGCGGCCAGCGATACCATCGATTAGCACGTGAGTGGAAGGTGAAGTCGACATGTCCAGCACTATCGTGAAGAACCCACCCGTCTCGAAGTTCGGGGTCAAGACGGCCACGCCGATCGAGACCGACCTCGACGGATGGACAAAGATCGAGGGTAATCCGACGATGAGGACCTGGGTCGAGTACACCTCGGACGATGGCTCGATGATCTCAGGCTGGTGGGCCGCGACTCCCGGGACCTACCACGCGACCTATTCTGCCCTCGAGCTCGTGCATATGATCGAAGGCGCGATCACCATCACGCCCGATGGAGGCGAACCGGTGCAAGTCGGGCCTGGCGATGCCTTCGTCGTTGAGAAGACTTTCGCCGGCACATGGAAGATCGAGAAGGAAGTCTTCAAGTATTTCAGCATAAAGCTTAAATGATCGGCAACTTCCAAGTTCTGGCGATCGCGTCTACTCTCGCGCGACTACAGCCTGTGCCGGCTTTCCGTGCTGCCTTAAAAATACAAGGTTCGAGGTGAATCGACCACATTCAGCGGCGACGCAGATGGTGGAGCAATGAGCCGGATCTAACCGCTCGCTATCTTTCTAGTCTTGAGGCACGGGCGACGAAAAAGTATCTGCGTTACGCAATCTATTCAGCGGCGGTACCGCCAAATACCGCGGCGTTGAGCCTGAGCACCGTCTTGTGCTGCGAGCAGGTCGGCGGGAGCGCCAGCCTTGGCTGGGCTGCCGCCGTTGGCGAGGATAGTGGTGGCCAAGTCGTCGCCGTCGACGCTGCAGCGGAATGTGCCAGCCGAAGCGGGGCTGCACTTGATCTCGCGGCGTCTTAGATAGCGGCCGAGCGCGCGGGCGGGCCGACCTTCAAGCGGATCCACGCCCTCAAGCGTCACCGCTTGCCCGTCGACGTCGAGGTCCGCAGTCGTTGCAACCGCGGCCTCGCCGACAATGATCGCGGCGGTGTTTTCCGTCGACGGCAGCTGCGCTGCTCCAGCAGGGGCTGCGGTCACGGGAAAAGTCTGCGTGACTTCAGGAGTCGCGGCGCGCGATGGTGCGACCGCTTTGACCGAAGCGACTTGAGGTCTGGGCTTCGCCGCCGACGTACGCGCGGCCATGATCGCCTCGGTGCCGGCGGCGAAATCGTGCCAGATCTTGGCGGGCACGTCGCCGCCGGTGACGCCCTTCATCGGGCCGTCGTCGTCGTTGCCGGTCCACACGCCCACGGTCAGGTCCGGCGCGCTGCCGATGAACCAGGCGTCGCGGTAGTCCTGCGTCGTGCCGGTCTTGCCGCCGGTCGGCACCGACAGCTGCGCGGCACGGCCGGTGCCCTCGCGCACCACGTCGGAGAGGAGCTCGCGCATGGCGAGCTTGGCCGCATCGGGCTCAGTATCGCTGGAATATCGTTGCGGTCTGTTAAAGAGCACCTTGTCGTGGCTGGCGACGCGGCGCACGAGGAACGGCTCGATCGTGTCCTGGTCGGAAGCTATGGTGGCGAAGGCACGCGTCATTTCGCTCAGGCTAACGCTGGCGGTGCCGAGCGCGAGGCTCGGAACGCTTGGCAGGTCGGAGGTCACGCCCAGCTCGTGGGCCGTCTTGATCACCGTGGGAATGCCCACCTCCTGGCCCAGCTTGGCCGCCACTGTGTTGAGTGAGTGGGCGAAGGCGACATGGAGTGCGACGCGGCCGCGATAGCCGTTCTCATAGTTGTGCGGCTCCCAATCGCCAATCCGTACGGGTCCGTCGACGACGGTCGTGTCGGGTGTCGCCCCGGCGCGCAGCGCGGAGAGATAGACGAAGAGCTTGAACAGCGAGCCCGCCTGCCGTTTGGCCTGGGTAGCGCGGTTGAAGGCGCTCGCGTCGTAGTCGACGCCGCCGACCATGGCGAGGACCGCGCCGTCTGGTCCGATCGCGAGGAGGGCGGCCTGGCCGACGTCCTTGCGCGCGCCCTCGCCGTCGAGGTGCTTGGCCACGACGCGCTCGGCGAGCGCCTGCAGCTCAGGATCGATGGTGGTGGACGCGGTGACGTCGACTGCGGAATTGCCGACGAGCGCATGGACCTCGGCGGCCGCTGCATCCGCGGCGTAGCCCGAGCCCGACGGCGTCTCCGGCGACACCTTGAGCGTCGCCGGACGGGCTCGTGCGTCCGCCTCGTCCTTGGCCGAGAGCACGCCGGTCTCGACCATCGCGTGGAGCACGAGGCGTGCCCGCTTCTGCGCCGCTTCGAGATTGCGGTGCGGCGCGAGCTGACTCGGCGCGCGCACCAACCCGGCGATCATCGCCGACTCAGACAGGGTGAGGTCCCGTGCGCTCTTGCCGAAATAGCGTTGCGCCGCGGCGTCGACGCCGTAGGCGCCGGCTCCAAAGTAAGCGGTGTCAAGGTAGCGCTCGAGGATCTCCTTCTTGGTGAGGTGATGCTCGAGCCAAACGGCGATCAGCGCCTCCTGCACCTTACGCTTGGCCGTTCGGTCAGGCGACAGCAGCATCAGGCGCGCGAGCTGCTGGGTCAGCGTGCTCGCGCCTTCTCTTGATCGTCCGCGGAAGGCGTCGCGCAGGATCGCGCGCGCGATGCCGTGGAAATCCAGCGCGCCATGGCTGTAGAAGCGACGGTCCTCGATGGCGACGATGGCGTTCTTCAGCGTTGCCGGCATGTCGTCAAAGCCGAGCTTGTCGCCGCGCGGCGTGCCGCGGGTCGCGAGCTCGCGCCCATCCGATGCCTGGATGAGCATCGCGCCCGTGCTGGCGTCGGCGACGATGCCGCCGTCCACGGGGATCTCGTAAAGGCAAAAGGCAACGTACCCGGCGATCAGGATCACGGTGATAGCAAGCGTGCCAACGATCCAGCGCATCGGAGCGCCACGCCAGAGCGCGACGGCCGAATACAGGGGCCTCCAGCGCGGCGTCGATCGATGAGCGGAACTCAGGCGATCCTTCAACTTGAGCGTGGCCGTACGCAGCTGTCCGGGCGGAGGCAGGCGACGGCCGATCGCCCCTCCATGCGCACGCGACCAAGCCACGGCGCTCGCGAAGGCGGCACGCCAGTCCACGTCGATCAATCGGTCCCAGGTGGACCGCCAGCGTTCCGGTTCGTCTTCCACCTGGTCAGCTTATCCCCTCGCCACTTCGTTCCCATGGGAGCTTGCGCGAAGCAATGAAGGCGAGGTCTTATGCGATCTTTACCTTTGGCAGTTTGACGCAAGTGGTCGTGACCATGCTCCCCGCACATGACCGGATAGGCATTGCTCCCGTGCGGACGTTCGCTGTGAAGGCGTGCTGTTCGGGGATCTCCTCCACCGACTCGAGGCGATCGTCCGAGGTGATCATGGGGGAAGCTCTGCTTCGTCCCGTCGGGCCTGGTTGTCTCGAGCTGACATCGAGGGAGTGGATCCTGGGCGGACGACGTGAGCTGCGGCGGTGAGGCCGGAATCTTTCTTCGCCCGGCCGACCGACCCCGTCGCACCCGCGGCGGCGCCGTCGAGGAACGTTGTGCCGACCGTGGCGCCGAAGACGATCGCACCGATCTGTCCGAGCGCCGAGGGTACGAGAGGCGCGAAGACGGCGGCGGCGATCGCCAGCGAGACGCGCTGCCGATCGGTGCACAGCCCCTCAGCTGTCCGGGATCGAAGGAAACCGGGATGTCGCGGCGGAACCAGAGCATCAGCAAGACGAGCGTAGCGAGTATCGAGGCGAGGCCGACCGGGATCATCACCGCCGCGTAGCGGTCGAAGCCGACGCCGAAGACGTCGGCCGAGACGATGTTGACGAGGTTCGAGACGACGAGCGGCAGGCTCGAGGTGTCGGCGATGAAGCCGGCGGCCATGACGAAGGCGAGCGTGGCCATATCGCCGAAGCCTGGCGTCGACAGCATGGCGATGACGATGGGCGTCAGGATCAGCGCCGCGCCGTCGTGGCAAACAGCGCGGCGACGGCGGCTCCGAGCAGCACGATCAGCGCGACCGCGGCCGCGGCCGCGGCCGCGGCGAAGCTGTGGCGCACGCCGCCGAGAACTTGCCAATATGCCATGTGTCGCCTTTTGCGCCGGAGTGACCCTGCCCAGCCTGGGTGATCTCCGGGACGTTGTCACGTGCTTAGGAATGTGGTTTTGTGATTTCTAGCCTCCGGAAAAGGTCGCCACGCTTTCGCGGGTTTGAGGCGACGACGAATATCAAGATGTGCATCTCTCGCATGCGATAAGTGAGTAAAAACGCCACTCCGTCTCCCATTCGATGGGCAGTGGGCGCCAAACCGGCTTCGCTTCTCCCCACTCGTCCGGATCGCCTCGCACGGTTTCTGGCACGCCTGTTGCTGAGATTTGTTGCTCGCTTTTTATAAAGCCTCATAAAACCACATGAGACGGCGAGCGGAAGGATTTTCACGATGGCGCCGTTGGATCGCAGGACGCTTCTGGCCCGCGCGGCCGCATTCGGCGCGAGCGCTGGGCTGATGACGCTCGACGCCGCCTTCCTCTGCGCGCACGCCAACGCGCAGGTGGGCAAGCCCATGGTCTTTCTGTCGGCCGAGAACATCACCGGCAACTGGGATCCGACCGCGCACACGACGCTCTCGCAGAAGAATGTCGAAGGCTTCGTCATGGGCTTCCTCGCCCGCACGCCAATGCGCCTCGATGCGCCCGACAAGACGAACTACGAATTGGCGACGAGCCTTAAGCTGCTCGATGAGCACCGGCTTGAGATCAAGCTGCGCAAGGACATCAAGTTTCACGACGGCACGCCATTCAAGGCCGAGGACGTCAAGGCGACGTTCGAATATGGCGCGCTGCCCGACCGTCCGGCGCAATGGTATCCCGGCCCTACCTCCGGCCTCACGATCACGACGCCGGACGATTACACGGTGGTCGTCGATACGACGAGGGGCGGCTATCCCGCCGATCTCTTCATCTTCCTCGCCTCGTTCTTGCCGATCATGTCGGCGACCGACATCAAGGCCGGCCCGTCCGGTCCGCTGACGCAGCGCTTGAACGGCACCGGCCCGTTCCGCTTCGTCGAGCAGAAGGGCAACGCGACGATCCTCAAGGCAAACGACGATTACTTCCTCGGCAAGCCGGCGATCCGCGAGATTCATTTCTCGTTCGTCGGCGACGCCACGACTCGCATGCTGTCGCTGCTGAACGGCGAGGCGTCGATCGTCGAGCGGCTGGAGCCGGAGCAGGTCGCGACGCTGGCGAAGAACCCGAAGATCAAGACTAATACCCTCGTCTCGGTCGAAAACAAGTACCTCTGGTTCCGCTGCTCCAAGGCGCCGTTCGACAATGTGCTGGTGCGCCAGGCTGCCTGCCACGCAATTGACCGCTCTGCCGTGCTGGAAATCCTGGGCTCGGCCGGCCACGAGTCGTCGAACTTCGTCTCGCCGGTCAAGTTCGGCTATATCGACTTGGCGAACTATCCGAAGTTCGACCCGGCGCTCTGCCAGGAGCTGCTCGCCAAGGCCGGGTTCCCGAAGGGCAAAGGTTTGCCTCCGCTCGAATATATCACCTCGGTCGGCTTCTACCCTAAGACGAAGGAGTACGGCGAGGTCATCACCGGAATGCTGCAGGAGCAGGGATTCCCGGTGACGTTGACCGTGCTGGAGCCGGCCGCGTGGAACGAGCGCCTCTACGACCGTCCCGGCGGTGGCCCAGGACACATGATCGATTGCGGCTGGTCGACAGGATCGCCCGAGCCGGACCTCGTCCTGCGCACGCATTTCTATTCCAAGTCCAAGCGTATCTGCGGCATCGTCGATCCCGAGATCGATGCCTCGCTCGACAAGGAGCGTAATGCGCCCACGCTCGACGAGCGCAAGAAGATCCTGCAGACCGAGACCATGCCGCTGCTCGCCAGCAAGGTGCCGGCTTTGTCCCTCTTCACGTCGGTGATGATCCACGCGATGCAGAAGGACCTCGACGGGCTGTTCATCTACCCCGACGGATCGATGGACGCCTCCAAGGCGGTCTACGCCTGATGGGGAGCGCCGCGCCGATGCGTGATGCGGGCTGGACGTCGTGACGATCCTGAGCTTCCTGCTCCGGCGTCTCGCACAGGGCATCGTCATCGTCTTCGTCGTGTCGGCGCTGATCTTCACGCTGCTGCGCGTGGTGCCGGGCGACCCCGTGCGGCTGATGGCCGGCGGGATGGCGCCCGAGGCGCTCATCGACCAGATCGCCACCAAGATGGGCCTTCGCGATCCGATCCCGCTGCAGTTCGCGCGCTACATGGGCCACGTCGTGCGCGGCGATCTCGGACAATCCTTCGTCAAGCCGGCGGATGGATCCTCGACAGGCGGCGCCAGCTTCGACGATTCGACACGCGGTCGTCGTGCCGAGGTGCTGGACCTCGTCGGCGCGACCTTGCCGATGACGCTGCAACTCGCCGCCGTCGCCGTCGCGATGGCGCTCTGCTTCTCGATGCTCGTCGGCATCCCCGCCGGACTCGCGCCGGGGCGATGGCCTGACAGGCTCGCTTTCTACGTCTCGTCGATCTTCATCTCCCTGCCGAACTTCTGGCTCGGCATCGTGCTCACCCTGCTTCTGTCGGTGAAGCTCGGCTGGATGCCGGCGATCGGCTATCGCGGCTTCTCCTACACGCTGCTGCCGGCGATCGTGCTCGCCGTCGAACTGGCGCCGGTGCTGATCCGCACGCTCAGCGGGTCGCTTTCAATGATCATGCAGGAGCCGTTCATCGCGGTCGGTGGCGTCCGGGGGCTCAGTCGCAGGCGCATCATCGCCAACCACGCCCTGCGCAACGCCTCGGTGCCGCTGCTCAACCTGCTCGGCGTACAGTTCAGCGCGCTACTCGGCGGCGTGCTGATCGTCGAATACATCTTCGATTATCCGGGCCTCGGCCTGTTGACCATTAACGCCGTGCTGCAACGAGATTTCCCGCTGATCCAGGGCATCGCCATCGTCACCAGCGCCATTTTCGTCTTCATCAACATCGCGGTCGACCTGCTCGCGACGATGATCGACCCGAGGCTCGATTACTGATGAGCCTGATCGAAACC
Organism: Beijerinckiaceae bacterium; assembly: GCA_965198715.1. GTDB lineage: Bacteria > Pseudomonadota > Alphaproteobacteria > Rhizobiales > Beijerinckiaceae > RH-AL1. Next base: position 456,741 of record CBDAPV010000001.1, on the reverse strand, counting down.
CTCGCCCTCCCAATGCCCGCGCCGCGCGCCAGCAGCTCGCTGGCCCGGCGCATCTGGCGCCGCGCGCTTGGCTCGACCGAATTCCGCATCGGTCTCGTCATCTTCGTGCTGCTGGCGCTCGCTGCGATCGTCTATCCCGCCGTCAGCGGCATCAATCCGTCGCATATGAACGTGCGGGGACGGCTGATGGCACCGTTGTTCGTCGGCGATCACTGGTCGATCGGCCATCCGTTGGGCACCGACCAGATCGGCCGCGACATGCTCACGCGCTGCCTCGTCGGCCTGCGCTACTCGTTCCTGATCGGTGTCGCGACGGTGGCACTGATGCTGGTCATCGGCTGCCTGCTCGGCCTCGTCGCCGGCTATTTCGGCGGCTGGACCGACACTCTGATCATGCGCCTCACCGACGCGCAGCTGTCGATCCCTATGATCATCCTTGCCATCGCGGTGCTCGGCGTTTCGCGCCCGACCATCCCGGCAATCATCCTCGTGCTCGGCCTGTCGAGCTGGCCGGTCTACGCCCGCGTGATGCGCAGTGTCGTGATGAACGAGCGCGGCCGCGAATATGTCCGCGCCGCGCGCATCATGGGCGCCTCCGACCTGCGCATCATGTTCGGCCTGATCGCGCCGCTGGTCCTGCCGCCGATCGTCTTCGTGTCCGTACTCGACATCGCGAGGATGATGATCTTCGAATCGATCCTCGGCTTCATCGGCCTCGGCGTGCAGCCGCCGACGCCGACCTTCGGCAACATCATCGCCGACGGCCGCAAGTACCTCCTCGATGCCTGGTGGATCGCCACCATGCCGGGCGTGTTTCTGTGTCTCACCCTCACCAGCGTAAACCTGATGGGCGCCTCGCTGGAGCGGGCCCGCCTGCGGATATTCGGAGGGCTGGCATGAGCGCCGCGCCGATCCTGCGCGTCGAGGGTCTTTGCGTCGGCATCCCCGGCCGAACGATCCTCTCCGACATGAGCTTCGACCTCGCCCCGCGCGAGATCGTCGGCATCATCGGCGCCAGCGGCAGCGGCAAGACGGTGCTGGCGAAAGCGATCGTCAACTGGCTGGAGGCGCCGCTCGCTGTCACCGGCGGCACGGTCGACTTCAAGGGTCGCGACATTCTCCGGCTGACGGGCAGCGCCATGCGCGCCGCGCGGCGCGAGATCGCCTATGTCGGCGCCAATCCAATGGGCGCGCTCGATCCGACCCTTCCGGTCGGGCCTCAGATCGTCGAGAAGCTGCGCGCTGTCGCGCCCGAGATCAGTCGCGAGGAGGCCAGACGTCGGACCATCACGCTGCTCGATGCTGTCCGCATCCCATCGGCGGCAACGCGCTTTCACGACTTTCCGTCGCAATTTTCTGGCGGAATGATGCAGCGCGCGATGATCGTCGATGCGCTCGTCTCGAACCCGGCTTTCCTCGTTGCCGATAATGTCACCCAGCCGCTCGACGTGACCGTCGCGGCGCAGGTGCTCCGGCTCATGCGCGAACTCACGGTGACGTTCGACACGGCGATCGTCTTCGTGTCCTCCTCGCTGCCGACGATCTGCGATGCCGCCGACAAGGTGCTGGTGCTGGACAGCGGCCGGATCGTCGAGGCACGGACGACTGCCGAGCTGGTCGCCAAGCCGGACCATCCCTACACCGCCGATCTCGTGGCCCGAACGCCGCAAATCTGGTCGAGCGACACGGTGACCCGCGCGCTTCCCAACAGCGCGCCGGTGATCAGCGTCCGCGGGGCCTCCCGCAGCTACCGGGTCCGCCGTCGCGGCAGTTTCGCCGCGACGAGCGAGGTCCGCGCGGTGCGCAACGTCACGTTCGATATTCATGCCGGCGAGAATTTCGGCATCGTCGGCGAGTCCGGCTGCGGCAAGTCGAGCCTGACGCGGCTGCTGAGCCGGCTCGAACTGCCGGACTGCGGGCAAGTGCTCTGCGATGGCGCCGATCTCGCGGCCATGTCGCGCGGCGAGCTGTTGGCGTTTCGCGGCAAGGTGCAGCTCGTGCTGCAGGATCCATTCGGCTCCCTGCCGCCGCGCACGGCGATCGGCGCGATGATCGAGGCGCCGTTAAAGGTGCACGGCGTGTCGGATCGCGAGGTAAGGCGCGAGCGCGTGCTCGCCGTGATGCGCGAGGTCGGCCTCGCCGCCGATCTTTACGACGAGCTGCCGATCGGACTCAGCGCCGGGCAGCGCCAGCGCATCAATGTCGCCCGCGCGATGGTGCTGGAGCCGAAGATCCTGATCCTCGACGAGACGCTCTCGGCGCTCGACCAGTCCGAGCAGTTCAAGCTGCTCGACCTGTTCGACAAGCTGCAGGCGAAGCACGGGCTCACCTACATTTTCATCTCGCACGATCTCGCCCTGGTGCGCCGCACCTGCGACCGGGTCGCCATCATGTACCTCGGCGAAGTGGTGGAGATCGTCGCCAATCACCGCCTGTTCTTCGACCCCGGCCACCCCTACAGCCGGGCGCTGCTGAGTGCGATCCCGACGCTGGAGCCGCGCCGCTACAGGGCCGAGGACTGCCTGCTCGATGGCGAGCCGCCGAACCCGATCGATCTGCCGCCCGGCTGCGGCTTCGCCGGCCGTTGCCCCAGCGCCTTCGAGCGCTGTCGCGTCGAAGCCCCCGTGCTGCTGGCGCGCGGCCACAAGGATCTGGCCGCCTGCTTCCTTGTCGAGCGCGAGGCGGCGCGATCGGTGCCGGCATGATCGCGGTGTCGAAAAGCCCGCGCGCCGATTTCGATCGTCTTGAGCGTCACCGGGATGTGCGGCAAGCGGGAGCCCGGCGCGCCCGCCCGGCCGCGCGTCTTCCTCGATCGATCGGCACCGCCCCCATGGCCCTTCCCGAATACAGGTTGAACGTGATCCTCGCCGAACTCGGCAGGAGCGACAGGGTGCTGGTGAAGGATCTGGCCGAGCGCTTCGGGGTGAGCCGCGAGACGATCCGGCGCGATCTCAAGGAGCTGGAACTCGACGGCCAGCTGCGCTGCACCTACGGCGGCGCCATTCGCGCGCAATCGGAGGGCGACCAGCCGATCGACCTCCGGATGAAGACCAACGCCAAGGAGAAGGCGGCCATCGCCAAGCGTGCGGCGATGCTGGTGCGCGACGACACGACGATCTTCGTTGACACCGGCACGACGATGCTCGCCTTCGCCCGTCATCTCGTCAATCGTGACCGCGTGCGCGTCTTCACCAACTCGCTCGATATCGTGCAGCTGCTCATGGGCGGCTCCGTCGCCGAAGTCTGCGTCATCGGCGGACGCGTCCGCCCCGATTACCGCGCCATGCTCGGACCGCTGACGATCGAGGCGCTGGAGCGCCACGTCTTCGACATGGCGTTCGTGAGCGTCGCCGCGCTCGATTACACGCACGGCTTCATGGACTACGGCCAGGACGAATCCGCGCTGCGGCGCGTGCTCGTGCGGCACGCCAAGGAAGTCGTGATGCTGGTCGACAGCGGGAAGTTCGGGCGCTCGGCCGCCGTGCGCACGCTCGATCTGCACCAGGTCCATCGTCTGGTCACCGATGTCCCTCCCGGAGCGGCGTTGGCCGCCCAACTCGAAGATGCCGGAGTCGAACTCATCCATGCTTGATAGCCAGGTTCTCGCCGCGCGCCCGCGCGCCGCTCCTCTGCCGACCGTCGATGTCGATGGCCTGCATCGCATGATGGCGGAGGTCTCGGCGTTCGGCGGCGGGACGGACGGATCGATGACGCGCCTGACCCTGTCGGACGAGGATCGCGCCGCGCGCGACTGGTTCGCCGCCTTCATCGCGAAGGAGGGGCTGACGCTTGAGATCGACGGCATCGGCAACATGTTCGGTGTCCTCGACTGGGCCGGGCCGAACGCCCCGACGATCATGACCGGCTCGCATCTCGACAGCCAGCCGAACGGCGGGCGTTTCGACGGCGCCTACGGCGTGGTCGCGGCCTGCGCCGCCGCGCGGGCGCTGAAGGCCCATGTCGCCGAGACGGGTGTGGCGCCAAAGGCAAACATCGTCATCGTCAACTGGACCAACGAGGAGGGCGCGCGCTTCCAGCCGAGCCTGCTCGGCAGCGGCGTCTACACCGGCGAGCACGACCTGGCCTTCGCCCTGGCGCGGGTGGACGGCGACGGCGTGAGCGTCAAGGAGGCGCTCGACCTCATCGGCTACCGCCACAAGAAAGCGCCGCCGATCCCCAGCGCCTATATCGAGCTGCACATCGAGGGATCGAGCAAGCTCGAAACGGCGAACATGCGCTTCGCCGCCTTTACGACTTTCTGGGGCGCCACCAAATACCGGCTCACCTTTATCGGCAGTCAGGCGCACACCGGGCCGACGCCGATGGCTGAGCGGCATGATGCCTTGCTCGCCGCCGCTTATCTGATGGCCGATCTGAAGGCGATGGCGGATCGCGCGGGCACCGACCTGCACACGTCGGTCGGCCGCCTCGAAGTCTCGCCGAACTCCCCCAACGTCGTGCCCGGCCGCGCGACCTGTTTCATCGAGCTGCGCTCGGGCTCCCCGGTGTTGCTGGAGACGGCGGAAAAGGAGATGCAGGGCGCGATCCAGGCGGCCGCCACACGCGCCGACGTCGCGTTCGAGGTGCTGGCCGTCGATCGACGACGCGCCGGCGCGATGGACGAGGGCCTGATCCGTCTCGCGGCCGAGACGGCGCACGAGTTGGGGCAGCCGACCCTGATGCTGCCGACGATTGGTGGCCACGACGCGATCAGCATGGCGTCGGTCTGCCCCTCGATCGTCATCGCCGTGCCGAGCGTCGGCGGCGTGATCCATCATCCGACCGAATTCACCAGCGAGGAGGATCGCGCGCTCGGCACCTCGATCCTGACCGGTATGCTCTGGCGCTTCTGCGCGGAGGGCAACGTCATCGCCAAGGCTCCGCCCCGATGATGCGTGGCGCGGCGGCCAACGCGCGGGAACAACTCGCCGAGGCGGCCATCGCCGCCGTGCCCGACTGGGTCGGCGCCACGATCGACTATCGCGAGGTGACGACGCCGATCATGTCGCCGATGCACAAGAACGTCGACTCACTGTGCTTCGCCGTCGACGTCGATGCCGCGCCTTATCTTCTGAAGATCGTCCATCCCGAGCTGCACGCTGACTCCGACGTGCCGGCGAGCTTCGCGGCGGCGCGGGCCGCCGGCGCGCTCGGTGTGGCGCCTCGCGCGCTGCACTGCCTCCCAGCGCATGATGCCGTCGTGTTCGAACGGCTCGGCCCGGGTTGGTCGACCGCGAAGACGGACGACCTGCGCCGGCCCGACGTGATGGCCGCCGTGATCGCAGCGAAGAAGACGCTCCACGCCGACGCAGCTTTTCCTCGCACCTGGACCATCTTCGACGGGATCCGCGCGATCTCTGAAGTGACCCGTCGGAGCGGTGCTGTCGACTGCGCGAGCATCCTGTGGATGATCGCCGCCGTGCACGACATCGAAAGCGCGTTCGAGGCCGCCGGCTTCGATAAAGCGTCCTGCCACGCCGATGGATTGGCCTCCAACGTCATGGTCGGGGCGAATGACACCGTGCGCCTGGTCGACTTCGACAGGGCCTGCACGACCGATCCGCTCTACGATCTCGGCATCCTCTTGAACGAAGCCTATGCCTTCGACGAGGAGCTGGGCCCGGCGCTCGAAGCCTACGAGGGCACCGCACGACAGGCGACGCGCGATCGCTGCCGGCTCTACGGCATCGCCGACGATCTCTACTGGGGCCTCTGGTCGAGCCAGATGAACGCGACGTCCGCGCGGCGCGGCGTCGAGTTCCTGAAATACGCGCAATGGCGCCTGCTGCGCTGCCGGATGGCGCTGCAGGACGCGGATTTCGAACGCAAGCTGAGGATGATCTGATGTCCGCGAGCCTGGCGGCCCGACACGTCTGCGCCTTGCCGGGTTACATCCCCTATGGCGCCGCGATGACCGAAGGCGAGCGAGAGCTCGAAGGGGCGCTCGCCGCGATCGTGCCGTGGCGCGGACGGATCGTGGGCTATGCACCGATCTCGGGCGGGATCACCAACTCCAACTGGCGCATCGAAGTCGCCGGCGAACCGGGCACGTTCTTCCTGAAGATGCCGGGGCGCGGCACGGAAATGTTCATAGATCGCAATGCGGCCCTCGACGCGAGCCGCCGCGCGCAGCAGATCGGCATCGGGCCGAAGATCTACGAATATCTCGCGGATCGCGGGATCGAGATCAACGATTTCATCGAGGGCCGGCGCGCCTGCACCAACGCCGATTTCCTCGATCCCGCGGTCCGCGCCTCGGCCGTCGCGGTCTATCGCACGTTCAACGGATCGGGCCGGCTGCCGCTGACCAAAACCGTCTTCGACATGATCGACGAACACATCGATCAGGCTCACGCTCTCGGCGGGAGCTTTCCCCTCGACAGCGCGTGGCTGTTCAAGCAATACGGCCTCGCGCGCGCCGCATTGGAGGCCAGCGGCATCGACCTTGTGCCCTGTTTCAACGATCCGATGCCGGGCAATTTCATGCTCGGCGCGGACAAGTCGATCATGCTGATCGATTACGAATACGCCTCCAACAACGACCGCTGTTACGACCTCGGCATCTGGTGCGGCGAGATGTTCTTCACCGAGGCAATCGAGGCCGAGATCATCGAGGCCTATTTTGGCCGTTTCGATCCTCGGATGAAGGCGCGCCTCGCTGTGCACAAGGCGTTGGCCGACCTCAAATGGTCGACCTGGGCGATGGTGCAGAACAAGACCTCGATGCTCGAATTCGATTTCTACAAATACGGCGCGTGGAAGCACATGCGGGCCCGATCCATCATGCGCGACCAGCGCTGGCACGACTACCTGAGGGCGGTTTAATTTGAGAGCGTCTCCCTCACCCGCACAGACGCTATCGGACGAGCCGCTCGCCTTCGCGGAATCGCTCGCGCGATCTCACACGTCCCATGACGATGCACTATTTTCGCGGCACGTTCGAGACCATCACAAAGGGTGACGGCAGTCCCGTGACGATCGCCGATCGCGGGATCGAGCAGACGATGCGCGTGCGGATCGCCGCGCGGCTTCCGGAACACGGCATCTTCGGCGAGGAATCCAGCATTTGCTGGAGCTCAGAACGAGTTTACCATCGGCTGATTACATGGCTTTAACGGGACGCGGGAGGCTGCGCAGGAGACGACAGACAACGCCTTTGAAGCCCATGGCATCCGACCGGAGTTGACCCTTGCGGGGGTGAGGAGCTACGCCCATCGCGACGGTGCTCGGGAGAGCTTGAAAGGGAATGTAGTGGGTTCGGCGCGAGCGGGGCGAAGCTGCGGCTGCTCCCCGCAACTTTAAGCGACGAGCCCTTCCGAAGGTCACTGGGTTTCATCCTGGGAAGGCGTAAGGGGCGACGACCCGCGAGCCAGGATGCCTGCCGTCGCGGATCTCGGAGCGGAAACGTCGGGTGGGGTGCCCTAGCGTGCAATCCCTGCCTTCGGCGAGCGTCCCCGTGATGACGACGACATCAGGCAGGTACTCCATGTTTAAGCGGATTCTGGATCTCTTCCACGAAGCTTCACCCAACCTTCGAGTTCGGCTCGTCACCATCTATGGCGTACTCGCCATTATGAACGTCGGCGCTTGGGTATGGGCGTTCATCGCCTTTCAAGGACATACTGGACTGCTTGGCGTCGCCCTCGTCGTCTACGGCCTGGGTTTGCGCCACGCCGTAGATGCCGATCATATCGCGGCCATCGACAACGTCACCCGCAAGTTGATGCAAATGCGTCAACGCCCAGTCTCGGTCGGCTTCTTCTTTGCCATGGGGCATTCCACCGTGGTCATCATTGCGGCTGGCGCGGTCGCTGGCGCGGCGACGTTGCTCGGCAGCTTTGATACGGTGAAGAGCTACGGCGGCATCATCGGAACCGCCGTCTCCGCGCTCTTCCTTCTCGCCATCGCCGCGATGAACATCGCCATCTTTGTCTCGATCTATCGGACCTATCGCCAGGTCCGTTCGGGAGGAGCCTACGTCGAAGAGGATCTCGACCTCATCTTGAACAGCCGGGGGCTTCTCGCTCGCCTTTTTCGCCCCGTGTTCCGGCTCGTGACGAAGAGCTGGCATATGTACCCGCTGGGTTTCCTGTTCGGCCTGGGCTTCGACACGGCGACGGAGGTCGCGGTGTTCGGCGTGTCGGCGGCGCAGGCGGCGAAGGGCGTGCCGTTCATCGCGATCATGGTTTTCCCGGTGCTGTTTGCAGCGGGCATGTCCCTCGTCGACACGACGGACGGCGTCATGATGCTCGGCGCTTACGACTGGGCGTTCGTGAAGCCGATGCGCAAGCTGTTCTACAATCTGACGATCACAGGGGTTTCGATCGTCGTCGCCGTGCTCATCGGCGGCATCGAAGCTCTCGGCTTGGTCGGTGACCAGATGGGACTGAAAAATGGATTCTGGGGCGGGATCGGCGCGCTGAACGACAACTTCAACAACCTGGGCTTTGCGATCATCGGCATATTCGCGGCGGCCTGGTTCGTCTCCTTCGCGATCTACAAAGTAAAGAAGCTCGACGACATCGAAGTGGCACCAGCCCGATAGGTGTACGGACAGGCTTGGACAGAGAAGGTGCACCCTCTCCACCCAAGCCTGCTTACGCAATCTAAGGGCAGATGCAGCCCGTCAAACACGCGGGAGCCGTGGCTTCTTATAGCAACGGCCGGTGCTCAACGGCTACGCCGCGGGCGTGCCAACGCCGCGATCAAGGCGCTGGCGGCAGAACCTTAAGGCGGAAGCTGCGCCCAGACACGACGGCGGGACCGTCTTCGACGGCGAGGGCGAGCGTGTAGGTGCCGGCCATCGACGGCATGCCCTGAAGAATGCCGGTGGCGCCGTCCACGGCGAGGCCGGGGGGTACGCTGGCTTGATCGCCAGCGCGAAAGCGGCCAACAAACCCTGCGAGATGACGGCGTGCTAGCGTGGCGCGGATCGCGAGATCCTCCTCGCGAAGGTCGAGCCGCAAAGGCATGCCTACCTGCGCAGTGTATTGCGGCTCAGCATAGGACCAACCGAAGGGCGCCAGGACGGCGACACAGAGCGCGATCAGGACGATCACCGCGGCGGCACGTGGGCTCGGGCGGCGGGGATCGGCTGCAGGCAGCGAAGGCAGGTACGCCGGCGCAGGCGGGAGGAAGCACAGCATGAGAGCTTATCCGCTTTGGTCACCGGCACTCTAGCATGCCGTGTCAGTCACGCGGCACGATTTACCCCGTGGTGAAGCGGCGCACGAGCTTCGCCAATGTTGGCCGGAGCGGCAGGAAAGCCCGATAGCCGAGCTCGAGCATTGATAAGACGCCAGGTACCCTCGCGATGCGAGAGGCCGGCCGCCATCTCGGAAGGACCTTCCAGACTTCCATGAACGCGGCGGCGCCCGATCGCAGCTCGCCGGTCGGCAGCCGCACATGAAAACGCCCTATCGCCTTATCGCGCGGCAGATCAGGGCCCGGATCCTCGACGGGGCCGGAGACATCGACAAAGTCGATGTGCTCGGCTCCGAGGGAACGCCGATACTGCCCGATCTCCATCCGACAAAGCGGGCAGGAGCCATCGTGGTACACGGTGAGAGCGGGATCGACCATGCCCTCAACGTTGGCCTCGACCCGGCGACAGGCTATGTGGCGGAAGCGCACTCCGCCCATCGATATGTCGTGGTCCATGAAGCCAAGACCGATGACGATCCGACCGTCCGCGACGCTCAGAGATAGCTGAGCCACCAGTAATGGTGGCGAGCCTTGAAGCCGGCGTACCAGGTGGAGATCGGCCATAGGATCAGCAGCACCGCCAGCCACGCCACGTAGACCAGTGGCAGGCTCAGCCCCCAACCTGACGCCTCGAGCCGGTCGCCAGGGCCGAAAGCGTCGGTGAAGATGGTTGGCGACAGTCCCTCGGCGAGGGCGAGGAGGACCGCAAGGCCGCGCGCCACGTAGAGGTGCAGCAGATAGGTGAAGAGCGGTGTGCGTCCGAAGGTCAGCAGCGCCCGCCCGAAGATGCCCCCGATCCGCTCGATGAAGGGTGCCAGCGACAGCGTGATGCCGAGCGTCACGAGCGTGTAGAAGAGGGACGGCGGGTACTTCGTGACCTTCAGGAAGGATAGGATCGTGCGTGTCGCGTCGGTTTGCTGCGTCCAGGGCGACGGGTCGCCGTAGAGGTTGAAGCCGCGAAGCACCGCGAACACCGCGAGCATGGCGAAGCCACCGACGAGTAGGAGGCGATTGCGCCGTTGCGGCGGCAACTGGAAGACGCCGCCAACCCCGAAACCGACGGCCATGATCCCGAACCAGGGCAATGCGGGGTAGGCTACGTAGGCGTCTTTGAAGTGCGCGAAAGGCAGATGGATCAGACCCGGCTTCCACATCAGCGTCCAGAGCGGTGCGGCGGCGCCGAAACCCTTGGTGGCGACACCATCAAGAAGGTTGTGAACGCCTACGATGGCGAGGCCGAGCGCGAGCAAGGCCTTTGGCGGTAGCCAGACGAGGGTTCCGAGCAAGATCATCGAAAAGCCGATCGCCCAGATGACCTGTAGCAGGGCTCCATGCCACGCGAAGGTGAAGGCGACGGTGACAAGCGTCACCTCCAGGATGATCAGCCAGAGGCCACGCGCAACGAGGAAACGCGTCAGCGGCCAGCCGCGCTTGCCTCTCGCCCACTGCAGGCGGACGGCGACGCCCGCGAGGACCACGAAGGTCGGCGCGCAGAGATGCGTGATCCAACGGGTGGCGAAGAGCAGGGCCGTGGTCTTGCCGATGTCCGTCGGCGAGAACCGGTAGGCGTCGACGCTGAAGAAGTCTCGGACGTGGTCGAGGACCATCAGGATGATCACCAGACCACGTAGCTTGTCGATGATCGCCAACCGCGAGGCCGCCGCGCTGGTCACCATGGGTTCGGTCAACGGGTCCGCCTGGATCGGAGCGATCGGGACGACGTCTTGGCAAAGCGGCGCTGCCGACTCGACCACAGCGCCGGTCTTGCCTCGTGTCGAAAAGCCAGTCGAAAACATCACGATTCTTCCAGGGCGGGACGTGCATCCTAGCATTACCGTCGCGCTCTGGTTTAAGGTGCGCTTGCCGGGCTGCGGCCTGGTGGGCATGTCGCCATAGGCTCCACGCGATGACGTGAGCGGGTTCGATGCGTCGTTGCGCAAGGCGCACGGCGATGCGGCGTATCTCCTGCGGATCAGGAGCGGCGTGCGCGGGTTCGATGCGGCGATCTTTTTGGGGGCGGGGCGTTGGCGTGATGGCTGTCTTCGAGCGGGCGGCACTGGCGCGATGCTGAAAGAGGCGTCCGCCCGCTATCGCCATGTCGCCGCAGCGATCCGCATCCCCGCCCACACATCCTGACGCCCGCTGTCCAGCGTCGTCTGCGCGTGCGGCAAATCCGTCGTCGCTAACACATGCTGTTGCGCGATCGAGGACGACGCGGCTTGTCCGCCGCCGGATGAGCATCTAGGAAGCAGGTGCGTGATGGCTGGATCGTGACCCGAGCGCGAGGTGAACGGGATGCGCACGCGCCGCTCGCAGACCTCTTCCCGCCATCGACAGCGCGCCCAATAACCGGCGGGCGAGAAGGTCCCTCCTCCACTGCCGACGCCGGCGCCCCGTGCGTTAATGCGCGCACTTGCTAAAGCCCGGCTTCCCCTCCTTTGCTGGATCACCCGCCGTCCAAAGGCCTAGCAACTTGATATCATTTGATAGAATGCGCGATGCTCGGACCAAAAGGGTCGTCGTGGTCGGTGCCGGGCCTGGCGGCCTCGCTTCGGCGCTGCTGCTGGCGGCGCAGGGTGTCAAGGTCGTCTTGTTTGAGCGCGACGACGTCGTCGGCGGGCGCACGCGGACCCTCGACACGCCCGAGGGCTATCGTTTCGACCTGGGGCCGACCTTCTTCCTTTATCCTAAGGTGCTATCGCAGATCTTCGCGGCCTGCGGCGAGCGGCTCGAGGACCACGTCGAGCTCAAGCGGCTCGATCCGCAGTACCACCTCGTGTTCGAGGGCGGCGGCGAGCTTCGCGCGACCCCCGACGTGGCGAAGCTGACCGAGGAGATCGCCAAGATCGCGCCCGACGACGCCAAGCACGTCGCGCGCTTCTTCGCGCACGGTCGCGCCAAGCTGAAGCTCTTCGAACCGGTCCTGGAGCAGGCCTTCCATCGGCGGCGCTCGCTCGCCTCCCGCGCGATGCTCGCAGCGCTGCCGAAACTCCAGCCGATGACCACGGTCGACGGCGAGCTGCGGCGCTTCTTCAAGGATCCGCGCGTCCGCCTCGCCTTCTCATTCCAGACCAAATACCTCGGCATGTCGCCGTTCCAGTGCCCGAGCCTGTTCTCGATTCTGAGCTTCCTCGAATACGAGCACGGCATCTATCATCCAGTCGGGGGCTGCGGCGCCGTCTCTGACGCGATGGCCGCGCTGGCACGGCGTATGGGTGTGGAGATTCACCTCGGCACACCGATCGAGCGCGTGATCTACGAGGACGGCACGGCGCGCGGCGTCGTCACCGCCGAGGGGCGCGAGACCCGCGCCGACGCCGTGGTGATCAACGCCGACTTCGCCAACGCCATGCCTAAGCTGGTGCCGGAGGCGGCGCGGCCGCGCTGGCGCGACGCCAAGATCGAGAAGGCGCGGCTCTCGTGCTCGACCTTCATGCTCTACCTCGGCATCGAGGGCCGCGTGCCGGACAGCGTCGCCCATCACACGATCCTGCTTTCCAAGGATTACGCCCGCAACATCCGCGAGATCTCGAGCGGCGTGCTCTCCGAGGAGCCCTCGATCTACCTGCAGCACGCCGGCTACACCGACGGCGGCATGGCGCCTCCCGGCCACACCAGCCTCTACGTGCTGGCGCCGGTTCCGAACCTGCGCTCCGGCATCGACTGGGCGAAGGAGCAGGGCCGCTTCCGCGACCTCGTGCTCGATCGCCTAGAGCTGCTGGGGCTGCCCGACATCCGCGAGCGCATCCGCTACGAGCGCATTGTCGATCCGCGCGACTGGCGCGACCAGTTCTCGGTCTACCAGGGCGCCACCTTCAACCTGTCGCACGACCTTCGCCAGATGCTCTTCTTTCGGCCGCACAACCGCTTCGGGCGCGGCCTCTACCTCGTCGGTGGCGGAACGCATCCGGGCTCCGGCCTGCCGGTGATCTACGAGGGCGCGCGCATCACCGCGCGCCTGCTGCTCGAAGACTTGGCACGGGCCGGCGAGACGCCTTGGCGTCTGGGACGGCGCAGCTCCCGCCCCGCGCTCGTCGAAGAGCCGGCGTTGGATACGATCATGGCCCGCGAGGCGGCCGGGGGAGACGCGCGATGAACGTCCATGCCATGCCCGGCCGTGCGACCTCGGGCAACCGCCGCATCGCCGTCGTCGGCGGCGGCCTCGGCGGTCTGGCCGCGGCCTGCGTCGCCGGCGCCCGCGGCCATGAGGTGACCCTTTACGAGAAGAACGGCTGGCTCGGCGGCAAGGCGGCGCTGCTGGAGGAGGGCGGGTTCCGTTTCGACATGGGGCCCACCATCCTGACCGTGCCGGCGGTGCTCGACCGCATCTTCGCCGAGGGCAACAAGCGCACGTCGGACTACCTCGACCTGCGCCGGCTTGATCCGCAGTGGCGCTGCTTCTTCGACGGCGGTGACCGCATCGACCTCATGGCCGACGAAAATGTCATGGCCGCCGAGATGGAGCGTTTCGCCCCCGGCAAGGGCGCCGGCGAGGGCTACAAGCAGTTCCTCGCGATCGCCAAGCAGCTGCATGAGGTCAGCGACCGGTTCTTCTTCTGGAAGGCGGTCGAGGACCTTTTCGACACGATCGACCTCAAGGCCAACATGAACCCGTCGACGCTGCGCGACGTCATCTCGTTGCGCATGCACGCCACCGTCGCCAGCACCATTCGCGGCAAGGTGAAGGACGACCGGCTGGCGCAGATGCTCGACCATTTCGTGCAATATGTCGGCTCGTCGCCCTACGGCGCGCCGGCGGTGCTCTGCGCCATCGCGCACATGCAGACGGCGCAAGGCGTGTGGTATCCGATGGGCGGCACCCGTGCCGTGGCCGACGGGCTGGCACGCTTCGCCGAGGAGAACGGCGTCACGTTCCGCCCGAGCGAGGACGTCGAGGGTCTCGCCACGGAAGGCGCCCGCGTCGCCGGTGTGCGGACAGCCCGCGGCGTCGAGCGCTACGACAGCGTCATCTCCAACATGGATTCGGTGCGCACCTATCGCGAGCTGATCGGCGGCGACATCGGTGCCGCGCACGCCAAGCGCAAGTTCGAGCCGGCCTGCTCCGGCGTCGTGCTCTACCTCGGGCTGAAGCAGCGCTACGACCATCTCGAGCATCACAATTTCGTCTTCTCGCGCGACCCCAAGGAGGAGTTCGACGCGATCTACAAGCGCGGCGAGCCGGCGCCTGACCCGACCGCCTACGTCTGCGCGCCCTCGTGCACCGAACCGGGCGTCGCGCCCGAGGGCGGCGAGGCGCTCTACGTGCTCGTGCACACGCCCTACCTGCGGCCGCACCACGATTGGCGCACCGGCGACCTCTACCCGCGCTATCGTCAGGTCATCCTCGACAAGCTGAAGTCGGCGGCGGGGCTCACCGACATCGAGGACCGCATCGTCGTCGAGCGGCACCTCACCCCGCAGGACATCCACGAGCGCTACCGTGTGCTCAACGGCGCCATCTACGGTCTCGCCAGCCACGGGCGCATGATGGGGGCCTTCAAGCCCGGCAATCGCTCGCGCACGGTGCGCGATCTCTATCTCGCCGGCGGCGCCGCTCACCCCGGGCCGGGCATGCCGATGGTGATGATGTCGGGCTGGATCGCGGCGGACGCGATGGACCAGGATGCGCGTGGCGTCCGCCAAGAGGCGGCAACACCGGCGGCAGCGCTTGCCGGGTGAGACGGCGCGCCGATGGCGGCTCGCGGGAGTGGCGGCTTGGCTGGCGGTTCTCACGCCGGCCGAACTTACCGCGGCGACGGTCGAGCTCAAGGTCAGCGGTGTGGCGCCGGGCGGCGGTCCGGTTCTGGCAAGCCTATGCGAAGGCGGGCTCGATCGCGACACCTGTCGGCGCGGGCAGCGGCAGTCGGCCGAGGCACAGGTGTTGACCTTCGTGTTCCCCGACCTGGAACCCGGGCGCTACGCTGCGCTCGCGTTCCAGGACGAGGTGGGCGACGGCGAGCTGCGGCGCAGCCGCATGGGCCGCCCGCTGGAGCCCTACGGCCTCAGCAACAGCGCCGGGCGTTCGCGCCGACCGACCTTTGAACAGGCCGCCTTCCGCTTGGGCGAGGGCGGCGCACGAGTCGCGGTTCGGCTTGAACGGCCGACCGCGCCCTGACCCTCGACGAGCGATGACACGCGTCGCGGAAGTCGAGCACCCGCTCTTGTCGCTGCAGAACGTCGGCGTACGCTTCGGCGCGCACACCGCACTCGCGGGCATCTCCTTCGAACTGCCGGCCGGGATCGTCGCCGCCGTCGTCGGCCCGAACGGATCGGGCAAGACCACGCTGTTGCGCCTGCTCGCCGGCGCGATCGGCCCGAGTTCGGGACATCTCGTCTGGCCCAAGGCGGCGCGTCGGCAACGCGTCGCCTTCGTCGCGCAGACGGTGGCGCTGTATCCCTTTCTCACGTTGCGCGAGAACTGCCTGGCGGCCGGCCGCATGGAGGGGGCGCGCGGCCCGGTTCTCGCCGCACGCGTCGAGGCCGCGATCGAGCGTACGCTGTGCAAGAGTGTGGAGCACCAGTTGGCGGGGCGTCTCTCCGGCGGCTACGCACGCCGCGCGGCGATCGCCGCCGCGCTGATGGGCGATGCACCGCTGGTGATTCTCGACGAGCCGACCACGGGGCTCGATGCGGAAGGCACCGAGGCGATCGTGGCCATCGTGCGCGGCCTCAGGTCGGCCGGCCAGACGGTGGTGACGACCACGCATGATTTCGCCTTCGCCGACGCGATTGCCGACCTCGCGCTGTTCCTCCGCGATGGCAGCCTGATGGCGGCCGGCTCGCCGCGGCGCCTCTGCCGGCAGCTGTTTCCCGCGAAGACGCACGTCGAGATCACGCTCGCCGCCCCTCCCGAGGCGGTGCAGGTCCGGCTGCTGGAGACGATGGGAGCCAATCGGCGCTCCGCCGAAAGCTGGAGTCTCTTCAGCGACCTCGACGCGCAGGGAAGCCCAACCATCATCCGGCGCTTGCACGAGGCCGGGATCGCGTTGCGCGAGACGCGTTCCCGCCAGCCCGGCGTCGCGGTGCTGTTCGAGCGCTTCTGCCTGGATCGGGGCACGCCTTGATCGGGACCACGCTCTGGCTCGGCTGGATGGCGCTGCGGCGCGACAGGGTCGCGTTGCTGCTGACCTTCGTGCTGCCGCCTCTGCTGTTCCTCGCCTTCGCGGCGATCTTCTCCAACGCGCCCGGGCACGACATCAAGCTCAAGCTGGTCGCGACGGACCTCGCGCGGACGCCGGCGTCGCGGCGCCTGACGAGCGCCCTTGAGCAGATGCCGGCGCTGCGCGTCATCACGCTCGAGCGCGGT
Source organism: Beijerinckiaceae bacterium (assembly GCA_965198715.1). Lineage (GTDB taxonomy): Bacteria > Pseudomonadota > Alphaproteobacteria > Rhizobiales > Beijerinckiaceae > RH-AL1. The sequence goes on along the minus strand of CBDAPV010000001.1, from coordinate 440,231 downwards.
ACGGCGGCGGACGTCGCCGACCTCGTGCGGCGCGGCACCGGTGATGCCGGCCTCGTCATCTCGACCGACCTGGCCGCGCACGGGCCGACCCCCCTCGTCGTGATCGAGGCGCCGGACCGGCCGCTCGCCGCCTCCATGGCACTGGGGCAGATCCAGCGCGCCGTCGGCGAGGCGTTGCCCGACGTGCTGCTCGTCCGCATTCTCGACGACCTGCAAGCGACAAAGGCGATCGATGCCGACGACCGCGCCTTCCTCGACAAGGCCTTCGCCAAGGAGGCGCGCGAGCGCGAGGGCAGTCACTTCACGTTCTCCAAGCTCGGCACGATCGAGCCGCTGCCCGCGACGTCGGGCGGACGCAACGGCGGCGTCCTGCAATATGCGGCGGCTGTCAGCGCCATCTTCCTGCTGTTCGGCGCCGTGCAGGGGGCCTACGGGCTGATCGACGAGCGCGAGAACGGCCTCGCCGACCGGGTGCGGCTCGCCGCTGGCGGCATGCCCGGCGCGCTGACGGGGCGCCTGCTGTTCCTCGTCGCGCAAGGCGCGGCGCAGGTCGCGCTGGTCTACCTCACCGCCTTCGTCGTCTACGGCGCGAGTTTCCCGCCGGCCTTTCTCCCGCTCTGGCTGTCGGCGAGCGTCGCGGCGGCGGCGGCCTGCGCCGGCATGGCGATGCTCGCCTGCACGCTGAGCCGCACGCGTCGGCAGGCCGAGCTGTGGACCACCTTCGCCGTGCTGCTGCTTTCCGCGCTGGGCGGCAGCATGGTGCCGCGCTACCTCATGCCGGCGTGGCTGCAGGCCGCGAGCTGGTGGACGCCGAATGCTTGGATCATGCACGGGCTGGGGCAATCCATCCTGCCGGGTGGCAACCCGTCGGGCTTCGCTGTGACCCTTGCGGTGCTGGGCGGCATCGCGCTCGTCAGCTTCGCGCTGACGCTGGTGGCGGCATGAATTCGCTGCGCCCGGTCGCGGGGCACCGCGAGGCCGCCCGCGGCGTGCTGGCCGCCCGTTCGCCGTTCATGCTGCGCTTCTTCGGCGCGCTGTTCCAGCGCGACCTCGCAACGTCCTTCCACGGCGTGCGCTGCTCGGGCGAGGTGCCGGCGGGGCCCGGCCCGCTCGTGGTCTTCGCCAACCACCCCTCCTGGTGGGACGGCGAATTGTTCATCTGGCTCATCACGAGGACGTTCGCCGGCCGGCGCGTGTTCGTGCCGATGGAGGCGGCGATGCTCGAGCGCTACCGCTTCTTCGGCAAGCTCGGCGGTTTCGCGGTGGCCCCCGGCTACGCCGGAGCCGCGACCTTCCTCGCGGTTGGCGAAGCCGTGCTCGGGCTCGACGACGGGCTGCTGCTGGTCAACGCCGAGGGCCGTTTCCGCGACATGCGCGAACGCCCGCTCCGGGTGGCGCCGGGGTTGGCGCATCTCGCCAAGCGAGCGCCCGACGCGCGCTTCGTGCCGCTCGCCATCGAATATTCCTTCTGGGACGAACGCCGACCGAACCTGCTGCTGCGCTTCGGCGAGCCCGTCCCTGCCGAGGCGATCCGGCAGGGGGGCAGCGCGGCGCTGGGCGAGGCCCTGGCCGGCACGATGGACGCTTTGGCGGCCGATGCCGCCTCGCGCGATCCCGCGCGCTTCACGACGCTTCTCGCCGGCAAGACCAACATCAATCTGTTCTACGATGGCTGGCGCCGCGCCGTCGCGCTGCGGCGGGGCCAGCGTTTCGATCCGGCCCATCGCCCGAGCACGGATATCCGATGATCATCCTCGCCGTCGTCTGCCTCGTGCTGGCCGCCATCCCCACGATCATGACGCTCGTCAACGTGGCGGCGTTGCGCGTGCCGGCGGTGGCCCCCTTGGGCACCCGCGTCGCCATCCTCATTCCCGCCCGTGACGAGGAGGCCGGCATCGCGGCCTGCGTCGAGAGCGCGCTGGCCTCCACCGGCGTAACGCTGGAGGTGATCGTCCTCGACGACCATTCCACCGACGCCACCGCCGCGATCGTCGCGCGCCTCGCCGCCGCCGATCCGCGGCTGCGGCTCGCCGCGGCGCCGCCGCTGCCGGCGGGCTGGTCGGGCAAGCAGCACGCCTGCCACGTGCTGGGCCGGCTCACCGACGCGCCGAACCTCGTGTTCCTCGACGCCGACGTGCGGCTCGCCTCCGACGCTGCGGCGCGTCTCGCCGGCGCGCTCGCCGACGTCGACCTCGTCAGCGGCGTGCCGCGCCAGCGCATGGAAAGCCTCGCCGAGCTGCTGATCATCCCGATGATCAACACGCTGCTGCTCGGCTACCTGCCGATCCCGATCTCCCGCCGCGACCCGCGACCGGCCCTGGCCGCCGCCTGCGGACAACTCATCGCGGTTCGCGCCGAGGCCTACGCCTTGGCCGGCGGCCACGCCGGCATCCGCACCAGCCTGCACGACGGGCTCATGCTGCCGCGCCTCTTCCGCGCCGCAGGGCTCAGCACCGACCTCGTCGCCGGCCCAAGCCTCGCCTCCTGCCGCATGTACGCCGGCTGGCGCGCCGTCGTCCGCGGTACCACCAAGAACGCGACGGAGGGCCTGGCTCAGCCGGTCGCGCTGCCGGTATGGACCTTGTTGCTGCTCGGCGGGCACGTGCTGCCTTGGCTGCTGCTCGCGGCGGCGCTCGCCGGCGGCCAGTCGTCGGCCGCCATCCTCGCCGCGCTCGCCTGCGCCGGACCGATGCTTGCTCGCCTCGTCCAGGCGATCGCCTGCCGCGAGCCGCTGCGCTCGGTGCCGCTGAACCCCTTCGCCGTCGTCCTGCTTCTCGCGCTGCAATGGCTGGCCCTCGCCCGCAGGTGGGCCGGGCGGCCGGAGACCTGGCGTGGGCGCAGCTATCCTGCGAGAGGATAAGCGCCTTGGCTCACATGATCGGCCAGCGCCAGCGCGCGGAGGTCGCGTCCCATGCCTAACCCGATCCAGGCGACCATCCGCGCCGCGCTCGAGCGCGGCGTCGACCTGCTGGCCGCCTACAACCGACGACGGCTGCCAAAGGTCGCAAGCCCGTTCGTCGTCGGCATCCACGCGCCGATGCGCGCGGAACTCACGCTCGAGGATCTCGCCGTGACCGGCACGATCCCCCCGGGCCTCGATGGCCGCTATCTGAAGATGGGCGCCAACCCCGTGGCCCCGGATCCGCTCGGCGCCCACTGGTTCCTCGGCGACGGCATGGTGCACGGCCTCGCGCTGCGGGACGGCAAAGCCCTGTGGTACCGTAATCGGTGGATCGGCTCACGGCTCGCGTCCGAGGCGCTGGGCCGGCCGCCGGCGCCCGGCCCCCGCCGCGGCCGCAACGACACGGTGAACACCAACGTCGTCAACTTCGGCGGCCGCGCCTTCGCCCTTGTCGAGGCCGGCAGTTTCCCCGTCGAGCTCTCGGAATCGTTGGAAGACCAGCGCTACAATCCCTTCGAGGGAACGCTGGCCGGCTCGTTCACCGGTCACCCGCACCGCGATCCCGCAACGGGCGAGCATCACGCCATCGCCTACGACGGCTCGATCTGGGACACGGTGCGCCACGTCGTCGTGTCCGACGCGGGCAAGGTGGTCCGCGACGTTCCCATAACCGTCGAGCACGGACCCTGCATCCACGATTGCGCCTTCACCGCGCGCTTCGCGATCGTGTTCGACCTGCCCGTCACCTTCTCCATGCGCGCTGTCCTGGCCGGCCATCTCTTCCCGTTCTGCTGGAACCCCGCGCATCGCTCCCGCGTCGGCCTGCTGCCGCGGCACGGCGAAGGCGGCGACATCATCTGGTGCGACGTCGAACCATGCTTCGTCTTCCACGTCGCCAACGCCTACGATCGCGACGACGGCACGATCGTCCTCGACGTCGTCGCCTACGACACGATGTTCGCCTCGGGCGGCAGCGGCCTGGACGCGCTCGGCCGGCTCGAGCGCTGGACCCTCGACCCCGGGACGCGCCGCGTCGCGCGCCGCGTGGTCGACCCCATGCCGCAGGAATTCCCGCGCATCGACGAGCGGCGCTTCGGCCAGGCTCACCGCTTCATCTACGGCGTCAGCGTACCGCCCGACGCCGATCCGCAGCTCAGGGGCGCCACGAGGATCTACAAGCACGATGTCGAGAGCGGCGAGCGGCAGGTATATAATTTCGGCGATGATCGCGTGCCGGGCGAGTTCGTGTTCGTCCCAGCCTCGCCCACCTCCGGCGAGGACGAAGGCTGGCTCCTCGGCCTGGTCATCGACACCGCCGCCGATACGACGGATCTCGCGATCCTCGACGCCCGATCGTTCGAGGCCGGGCCCGTCGCCAGCGTGCGGCTGCCGCACCGCATCCCGCCGGGTTTCCACGGCAACTGGTTCGCGGATCCCTGAGGCGGGATGCGCAGGATCCACATCATCGGCATCGGCGCCGGCAACCCGGAGCACGTCACGATCCAGGCGATCAACGCGCTGAACGAGGCCGACGTCGTCTTCCTCCCCGACAAAGGCGTCGAGAAGGAGGAGCTGAAACGCCTCCGCACGCAGATCTGCGAGCGCTACATCAAGGATCCCGGCTATCGCACGGCCGAGGTGAGCATCCCGCAGCGGGGTTGCTCCCCGTCCTACCGCGACGACGTCGCGGCCTGGCACGCGGCGATCGCGGACCGCTACGAGGTCCTGCTCACCGATCAGCTCGCCGACGGCGAATGCGGAGCGTTTCTCGTCTGGGGCGACCCCGGTCTCTACGACAGCACGCTTCGCATCCTCGAGCACCTCCGCGCCAAAGGGTGCCCCTTCGACTACGACGTGATCCCCGGCATCAGCAGCATCCAGGCGCTCGCCGCTCGCCACCGCGTGCCCCTCAACAGGATTGGCGAACCGGTCGCGATCGTTCCCGGACGCCGTCTCGACGAGGGATTCCTCGACACTTGCGACAGCGTCGTCGTCGTCCTCGATGGCGACCACGCCTACCGGCGGATCGAAGGCGACGATGTCGACATCTTCTGGGGCGCCTATGTCGGATCGCCGGACGAATGCCTCGTATCCGGCCGCCTGTCCGAGGTGAGGGACGAGATCGACGCGGTCCGGCAGCGCGGCAAGAACGCGAAGGGCTGGATCATGGACAGCTACATCCTGCGCCGACGGCGTGATCGGACCTGACGACCCAACCCACTGGAGGAAGCTCTCACTCCGAGCGAGCCCTGACGAGCGATGTCCTGACAGGCGTTCATTTCGAGGCTTCACGCCGCACGGATGAACCCGATGAAGTTCGTCACCTCCTGAGCCAGGACGTCGGCCTCCCGGCTCAAGACCCGGCTCTGCCCGAGCATCGCGCGTGCGGACGAACTTGTCCGCGTGCTGCTCGTCGACATGTCGGTGAGGCAAAGTCGCATGGACGAGGCGCCATCGACCGCGCGCCCGACGTGGCCGCGGATGTCGTCGGTGACCTCGGTCTGAATGGCGAGTGCGTCAGCGATGTCATCGCTGATCGCGCGCAACTCGAGGAAGCCGTGCTTCATCGCCTCGACGCTGGCGTTCGCGGCATCGGAGGCGGTCTTCACTTCGGCCATGTGGCGGGCGATATCGTCGGTCGCGTGCGCGGTGCGCGCCGCGAGAATCTTGATCTCCGAAGCGACGACGGCGAAGCTTCGGCCGGCCACCCCGGCTCGTGCCGCCTCGATGGTCGCATTGAGGGCAATAAGGTCGATCTGGCCCGCGACCGTCTTGATCATGGTCGAGATGTTGTCGATCTTCGAGATCGTAGCCCTGAGCTTGATCATGGCCTGATCGGCCGATGCGGTTCGCGGTTCCACCGTGGTCGAGATCGCGGCGGCGTGGCTGGTCCGCAGCTTGATCGACATGATCGACTGACCCAGGGCATTGGTCGCTTCGGCCGCGGCCGCGAGCGCCTGCTCGGAACCCTCCGCCGCTCCCCTGACCTCGTTCAACCGCTCCAGCACGGACTCGCTGCACGCCGAGACGTCGTGGGACTGCGTGGCATTGTGGCGCGACACTTCGCCAAGCGCCTGGGTGACGCTCTGGATCTGGCTGGAGAATGCGTCCGCGATGCGCTCGAGATCCTGCTGCCTCTCGCGCCGGCGCTGTTCTTCGATCCTGCTGTTGCGCTCCTGAAGCCGGGCAACCTCGGCGTTCTGCGCGCCGAGGCGCGAGCGCGTGCCGACGAGCTCCTCGAAGGTGCGGAAGTAAGCCGTGAGAACGTAGAGGATCGCGAGATAGATCACGAGCGTGTTGACCGCCACCAGGATCAGGATGCGGTTGCCGGTCATGATGTCGAAGACGATCCAGGGCACCACGACGATCGTCGTCTGCATGATGGCGAGGCTCGGCACATACATGAGGCAGAGTGCTGAGGCGAGCGTCGTCGACATCATGAAGAACGACAGATACAGGTGCATGAGATCGTCGCCGTAGGGAAATAGCGCGATGCTCCAGGCGAGGAAGCTGAGGCCGAGGATTGCGGTCGATATGGGCGCCATGCGCAGGCGCCGCACGAGCACTTCCGTCTGAAACGTGTCGAGCGCCGGCCTGTTGACGAACGACAGGCCGCGCAACAGGCAGAAGAGGCCGAGGCCCACCGGGATAAGCACCGCGAGCAAGAGCGGTGCCCGCCCGTAATAGCCGATCGCGATGAGCGCCGAATTGATCGCCAGGATGAAATGGAGTGGCGGCATTTGTTGGCGAAGCGCCTGCGCCTGAGCTCTGACCAGATCCGGGCGGTCCGGCTGCACGTGCAGCGCGCCGAACTTGAAAGAAAAAGAGCGGCTTGCCATTGGCTCTGACCAGATATCTCGTGACGCGAGTTCTAACCTCGCAAAGTTAATGGTTCGCGAGGCTATCAGTGCAGCCGCTTTCTCCTCTGCAACGCGCGATGATCTGAGGCCAACCCCCAATGAGGGGCGAAGCGGCCGAACTTCAGGTCTGATCCGCCCGGCAGGTCGGCTCGTCGAGCCGTGTACCGCTGCTTGCCACGAGCCTCGGCGCCATCGTCACGCCGCCGCAGGCATCCTCGCGATGAGCTTGTCGAGCGTGATCGGGTAGTCGCGCACCCGCACGCCGGTGGCGCTGTAGATGGCGTTGGCGAGTGCCGCGCCGACACCGCACAGGCCGAGTTCGCCGATGCCCTTGGCCTTCATCGGCGAGGAGACCGGGTCGACCTCGTCGAGGAAGATCACCTCCTGGTGCGGGATGTCGGCGTGGACCGGCACCTCGTAGCCGGCGAGGTCGTGGTTGACGAAGAAGCCGAGTCGCTTGTCGACCGCGAGTTCCTCCATCAGGGCGCCCCCGACGCCCATGGTCATCGCGCCGATGACCTGGCTGCGCGCCGTCTTTGGGTTGAGGATGCGGCCGGCGGCGCAGACCGCCAGCATGCGGCGCACGCGGGTCTCGCCGGTGAAGCTGTCGACGCCGACCTCGACGAAATGGCCCGCGAAGGTCGACTGCTGGTAGGTCTTGGAGAGGTCACCGTACTCGATCGAATCCTCGGCCGAGAGTTCGCCGTCACGGGCGGCGTCGGCCAAGGCGGCGCTGCGATTGCCCGACGTTACGCGACCGCCCGAGAAGGCAGCGTCGGCCGAGTTGAAGCCGAGCTTCTGCGCCACCGCCTCGCGCAGCTTCACGCAGGCGGCGTAGACGCCCGAAGTCGAGTTGTTGGCGCCGAACTGGCCGCCCGAGCCCGCCGAGACCGGGAAGTCGGAATCGCCGAGCCTCACGACGACCTTGTCGAGCGGCAGGCCCATCATCTCGGCCGCCGTCTGCGCGAGGATCGTGTAGCTGCCGTTGCCGATGTCGGTCATGTCGGTCTCGACCGTCACGATGCCGCGATCGTCGAGCCGGACGCGGGCGCCGGACTTCATGAGCAGGTTGTCGCGGAATCCCGCCGCCATGCCCATGCCGACGAGCCAGTGCCCGTCGCGCACGCTGGCCGGGCGCGGGTTGCGCTTGCCCCAGCCGAAGCGTTCGGCGCCGAGCCGCAGGCATTCCACCAGCCGGCGCTCCGAGAAGTGCCGGTCGGGCTTGGCGGGGTCGACCTGCGTGTCGTTGATGGTGCGGAAGCGGACGGGGTCCATCCCGAGCTTCTCGGCCATCTCGTCCATCGCGATCTCGAGCGCCATCAAGCCGGGCGCCTCGCCGGGCGCGCGCATGGCGTTGCCTTCGGGCAGGTCGAGCTCGGCGAGCCGCATCGCGGTCAGGCGATTGGCGCCGGCATAGAGCAGCTTGGTCTGCGAGACGGCCGTCTCCGGCCGGCCGCCTGGCAGGTTGCCCGACGCGCTTTCGTGCGCGATCGCCGTGATCGTGCCGTCCGGCTTTGCGCCGATGCGGATGCGCTGGATCGTCGCCGGCCGGTGCGTGGTGTTGTTCATCACGAGCGGGCGGGTCAGCGCCAGCTTGACGGGCCGGCCGGCCGCCTTGGCGGCGAGCGCCGCGCACACCGCGTCGGAGCGCAGGAACAGCTTGCCGCCGAAACCGCCGCCGACGTAGGGCGAATCGACCCGCACGTTCTCCTTTTCGAGCCCGAGCGCCGTCACGAGATCGCGCCTGTTCCAGGCGATCATCTGGTTCGAGGTCCAGATCGTCAGCTTGTCGCCGTTCCATGCGGCGATGGTCGCATGCGGCTCCATCATCGCGTGGCTCTCGTCGGGCGTCGTGAAGGTCTCGTCGAGCTTGACCGGCGCGGCGGCGAAGGCGGCATCGAAGTCGCCGACGCGGTCGATCGCGGGAGCCTTGCTGCCCTCGCCGCTGCCGCCGCCGACCAGCGGCGCGTCCTGCGCCGCGGCGGCGAGATCGAAGTTGCCGGGCGCGCTGGTGTAATCGACGCGGACCAGCATGGCGGCCGCCCTGGCCTGCTCGAAGGTCTCGGCGACGACCACCGCGACGGCCTGATGGTAGTGCTGGATCTCGGCGCCCCCGAACAGGTAGGCGGTGTTCATCTTGCCGAGCGGCAGCCTCGGCATGTCCAGCGTGGTGACGATCGCCACCACGCCCGGCGCTCCCTTGGCATCGAGGAGGTCGATGGCGTTGATGCGGCCTTTGGCGATGGCCGAGCCCACGACGTAGCCGTAGGCCTGGTTCGGCGCGACGTCGTGGCGCTCGTAGGCGTAGGCCGCCGTTCCCGTCGTCTTGAAGCGACCGTCGATGCGATCGACGGCCTGGCCGACGACCTTGAGCTGGTCGATCGGGTTGGTGGTGGCGGGCGTGTCGAACTTCATGGAATCAGCCCCTCGCTTCGGAGATGACCGCGGCGAGCGTGCGCTCGGCCAGCGGCACCTTGTAGGCGTTCTCTTGCGTCGGCGTCGCGTCGGCGAACAGGCGCGCGACGACGGCCGAGGCGCCGCGCGGCAGATCGGCCTCGGCGTCCTGCATCCGCCACGGCTTGGGAGCGACGCCGCCGACCGCGACGCGGCCGCTGCCGTCGGGCTGGACCACCGCCGCGATGGAGACCAGGGCGTAGGCGTAGGACGAGCGGTCGCGCACCTTGCGGTAGATCTGCTTGCCGCCGATCGGCGGCGGCAGCGTGACGGCGGTGATCAGCTCGCCCGGAGCCAGGACCGTCTCGGCCTGCGGGGCGTCGCCAGGCAGGCGGTGGAAATCGGCGATCGCGATCGCCCGCGTCCGCCCCTGCGCGTCGACGGTCTCCACCTCGGCGTCGAGGACGCGCATCGCGACCGCCATGTCCCCGGGGTGGGTGGCGATGCACGCCTGGCTCGTCCCCACGATGCCGAGCTGCCGGCTGACGCCGCCGATCGCCGCGCAACCGGAGCCGGGCTTGCGCTTGTTGCAGGCCTGGTTGGTGTCGTAGAAATAGGGACAGCGGGTGCGCTGCAGCAGGTTGCCGGCGGTGGTCGCCTTGTTGCGCAGCTGGCCCGAGGCGCCGGCGAGCAGGGCGCGACTCAGGACGCCGTAGTCGCGGCGCACGCGGGCGTCGGCGGCGAGGTCGGTGTTGCGCACCAAAGCGCCGATGCGCAAGCCCCCGCCCGACGTCGGCTCGATCCGGTCGAGGCCAAGACGGTTGACGTCGACGAGGTGCGTCGGCGTCTCGATCTGCAGCTTCATCAGGTCGAGAAGGTTGGTGCCGCCGGCGATGAACTTGGCGCCCGGCATGCGCGCCACCGCCGCCGCGGCCTCGGCGGGCGAGTGGGCGCGCTCGTAGGTGAAGGCCTTCACGACGGCACCCCCGCGACTTCGGTCATGGCTTCGACGATGTTGGAATAGGCGCCGCAGCGGCAGATGTTGCCGCTCATGCGCTCGCGGATCTCGGCCGCGGTGACCGCGGCGTGCGCGGTGAGGTCGGCGGTGACGTGGCTCGGGATGCCGGCCTCGATCTCGCCCAGGACGGCGACGGCCGAGCAGATCTGGCCGGGCGTGCAATAGCCGCACTGGTAGCCGTCGTGCTTCACGAAGGCCGCCTGCATCGGGTGAAGCGCGTCGGGCGTGCCCAGCCCCTCGATGGTGGTGACGTTGTCGCCATCGTGCATCACGGCAAGCGTGAGGCAAGCGTTGATACGCCGGCCCTCGACGATCACCGTGCAGGCGCCGCACTGGCCATGGTCGCAGCCCTTCTTCGTGCCGTTCAGCCGCAGGTGCTCGCGCAGCGCGTCGAGCAGCGTGGTCCGCGTGTCCACCTTCAGGTGGCGGACCTCGCCGTTGACGGTGAGCGCGACCTCGGCGGTCACCGTGTCACTCGTCGGGGTGCCGGCCGAAGCCGGCATGGCGGTCACGACGGTCGAGGCGGAAGCGCCGGCCAAGAGTGTTCTGCGGTTCAGTTCGATCGCTCCTTGGTCGTGCATGTCGTCTCCAATGGCTCGTCTACGTCGGCCGCAAGCCCGTCCGACGCCGCAATCCGACGGGAGGTCGTGACCTTCGAACAGTTCGCGCCAAAGGGTGGATGGCGACCGCGGCGGCGTTCCCTCCGGTTTGCCGAGACGTCGGATCAACCGCATCGCCCCGACCATACCGGTATCGTTGCTCTAGATGCGGTCGGTCCCCGGGTTTTCAATAAGGCGGAACAACCCGCAACCGCGCCGCAACCACCTTAGACCTTAGACGCGCTGTAAGGACCGCTTGCTCTCCGCTCAAGCGGCAGGCCTTTGGCTCCAGCTGGCAGGCGCCTTGCCTTCAAGGCATCAGGCATGTAGGTAATATAGCCAAAGGCGTGCCGCGTGTAAACCCCTGCCATGGTTTGCGAAACGCGAGCGGGCTTTGCGCCGACCCCTGACATGTGGCCCTGCCAAAGTCAGGGTACCGCGACAACAATAGGGGCCGTTGTCAGGGTACCGCGACAAGAAACCGGGCCATTGCCGCGGACCGCGACAAGGCTCGAAACGGTGCGGCCGTTCGCCGACACGGGCCGCCGACATGCCTCGCCGCCTCACGCCGCGCTCACCGCAGCGGCTCGACCGGCGGCTGCGTGGCGCGGCGCAGCGGCGCCTCGTCGGTCATGATGTTGCGCATCTTGAACTCGGGCGGGCTCGCTCATGTCAGCTATTCCATCAGGCCGGGATCGCCCGCGCCGACCGGCCACCAGGGACGGTCGAGGTAGCGGCGGCGGTCCTTGATCCAGCCCGGCGGATGGTGCGGCGCCCAGCGCTTGAAGAGGTATTCCGCGATGCCGCCGACGAGCGGGTTCTGCCGCCGGTCGGGGAACGGCGGTGGCTCCTCGGCCAGCATCGGCACCCGTGCCGCGACGCCGGGCGCCAGGTAGTACGATTGCAGGAACTCGCCCAGCTCGACCGGCGCGAGGCGCGGCTTCAGCGCGGCGATGAACAGGCGAAGTTCGCGCGGGGGGGGGGGGGGGGGCGTCCGAGTACAGCATCGTGGCAAGGGTTCGGCGGCTGCCGAAGCCTATGGGACGGACGTGGAATTTGCCAGCGCGGAGCCCTTGCAATGGATCGAGAGAGCGAGATCGAGGCGACGATGCTCCGCCTCGTGGCGGAGCGCGGGGCGGACAAGACCGTCTGCCCGTCCGAGGTCGCGCGCGCGCTCGGCGGCCCGCGCCCGGGCGATGAGAAATGCTTCATGCAATAAAATATGAAAAACGGCATTGCCGAGGCGAAACCTTTCGTTCGGCTACCAGGAAAAATGTCTCGGGCGCGCGTACGCCTGCCTGATTGTGTCATCGTTGCTTGTCAGCATGCGGCTTTTCTTGGCGGTGAAGATCTTGGAAGAACTCATGTTCTTGTTCTTGCCGATCAGATTGATGGCTCGGTATTGGCCTTGATGCGGCTCCAGGGACTTGATCACGACGTCTCCTGTCTTAGTCGTGAAAAGCTTTACGCCCTCTTGGTACAGCAAGTCCCGGATCTCCTGGCGGGGATGGTCATACTGATTGCCGTAGTTCGACGAGCAGATGGCTACGCTCGGTTCGAGGTGGCGCAGGAAGTTCTTAGTCGTGAACCCATTATCGGCGCCGTGATGGGCAAGGATCATGACGTCGGTCTCGCGGCACAGTATTTGGCTCCTTCGCAGCCGAGCGCCGATGTTGGCCGACTCGACGTCCCCGAGGCTGAGGACGTTGAAACTGCCCTGGCGAAAGTGGGTCACCGTCGAGTTGTTGTTTGCGCAGTCGGCGTCGATGTGCAGCGGGTTGTGGTATACGTCGCCGTAAGCCAACGCCGAGGCTGGCTCTAGGGCGGTGATATATGCCGGATCGATGTCTGATACCGAGACCGGCCTTACGGTTTGCCGCTGCTCCACTTGGTACATATCGATTATGTCGCTGCAGGCGATGCCGTTCGCCGTGTAGGGTCGATAGCCGGGACGCTCGATATACCTAGGCTTGATGAGTTCGAGCAGCGGTCCAATCTCAGACGCTTCGCAATGGTCCGCGTCCCAACTCGTAATTTGAAGGGAGTGCGCGAAGGCGACGCCGCACTTGCCCATCTCGCGGACTAGCGACGAGCGGCTTGCTTCCGTTAGGCGGGCCTCAATAACGGTGAGTCGCTCATCCGCGAAATAGGAGAAGGATGACCCGCTCGAATTGAGGTAATACGCGCGAAATCGCGTGACGACGTTGCGTATCATGCCGCCCACCGTCTGCTCTCTGGAAGAATGGAAGGAAGAAGGTGAGTTAGGGTGACATCCGCCACCTCGTAGCCGTGCCGCGCGATGAGGGCGAACGTCCTAGGATCCAGAGCGCGGAGTCCGCTCGGCTCGTTGAAAGCGAGATGGACGTCATTGTCGGACAGGAACTCGTCGTAGGCGTCTGCGCTTCTCATCTGATCGAGCTTCACGTCGAGCGCCCGCGCGGAATTGCCCATCCGCAGAAGGGCGCCCAAGACCTGTTTGGACCTTAATGCCTGGACGAACTGGCGGGACCGCAACGCGCGGATCTGGTCACTGGCGATGGCGTAAAGGCGTGGCGACCAGAGTTTGCCGCTTAGGAGGGCGAGGGGCGACGGCCACTTGAAGGTCGGCAAGGCGCCCGACGCGTCGCTGCAGATCAGTACGTCGCAGTCGACTAGGCCGTCTGATTTCAGGATCGGCTCAAGACCCATGTTCTCGTAGGCACCGCCGTCCCATAGCCTAACCCTGCGCGTGCTGGGCGTCATCGTTCCGAGCGTCGCCTTAGACGCCGGGTCGGCCGCGTACCAGCCGCTTCCCGGAAGCTGTACCTTGAGCGCCCCGATTGCGTACGGCACTGCAGCAGATGCTGCTGCGGCCTCGGCGACCGTGCCGGGCGGGGAAAGATGGGCGCCGAAGATCCAGTCACCCATGCGCCGCTTCGAGAATCTCCAATTCTTGCCGGTCTCGATGCATGTCGCGTTGATCCACCAAGTCGGGGTCTCGGGCAAGTCGCTAAGCAGGGCCGAGATGCCCCACGCCTCTTCCAGCCTAGCCCGCAGGATGCCGGCGCGACCGCCGATCAGGCGTGCGTTGAAGCGCAGGACGCCGCGTAAGCCAAGCCCACGCAGGCTGAGGAGGTCGCTCGAGGTGAGGAGCTTGGCGACATTCGGGTAGACGATGTCGACGTACTCACGGGACGTCGGCCAACGATTGCCGCACGCCGCTAGGATGGCCGCGGTAACGAGGCTGCCGCCCGAGACGGTCGAGACAACCGACACGCGCTCAATCAGTCCGTCGTCGGCCAAGCGGCGGAAGACACCAAGGTGGAAGGCAGCCGCACGGAATCCACCGCCCGATAGGGCAAGGCCGATGCGAAAGCCCACATTCAGAGTGGGGTTTTGGAAATCGGACATGCGCTTCACCTGTCTTGGCCGGCGCCCCAGCGCCAGCCAAAATCGTTGTTCGTGTTCCGCTTCAAGAAAGGCCGCCCGTCGGGCGGCTTACCTCTTCGCGATTTACTCGGTTGCTGACACTGTAGGTCGGCGCTGCCAGGACTTGGGTAGGCGCACACTATCCATCCTTCGAGATTTGCTGTCGATGACGCTCTATGGAGTGTTTCACTGACAACCTTGGCGTTCCATGGACGAACTATGGGTCACCTCCTCAAGTGGACATGAACTCCTCAACTACACCCGCTCGTCCCGCCACACGTGTCGCACTTCAAACACGTCCCGTTGCGTACCAGGGTGAAGTTCCCGCACTCGGTGCAGGCCTCGCCCGTGTAGCCCTTCATCCGCGCTAGGCTGCGCTTCTCCGCCGTGCTGGAGGGCGGCGCGGCCGCGGGCTCGGCGTAGCCCAGCTCCGCGCCCAGGGCGGCGGCGACTTCGCGCAGCTCGGCCTCTTCGCGGCTCGGCTTCAGCGCCACGGCAGCGTTGCCGTGGCGCAAGGTCGGGCCGAATGAGGTCGGTCCCGTGCCCGGCACCTGGCCACCCTGCAGCAGCATCAGCTTGTCGGCCTTGCTGCGCACGAACCCTTTGGACACGAACTTCGCCGTGCTCGCCGGCACCTCCGCCACGGGGCCGGACTTGCCCTGGGTCTCGCCGCCGCCCAGCACGTCGTGGCCGATCTCGCTGGGGTCGACATGGGCCAGCTCGTTGCGGCCGAGGTAGGAGATGGCGAGCTCGCGGAACACGTAGTCGAGGATGGACGTGGCGTTCTTGATGGCGTCGTTGCCCTGCACCAGGCCGGCCGGCTCGAAGCGGGTGAAGGTGAAGGCGTCGACGTATTCGTCGAGCGGCACGCCGTATTGCAGGCCCACCGAGATGGCGATGGCGAAATTATTCATCAGGCTGCGGAAGGCGGCGCCCTCCTTGTGCATGTCGATGAAGATCTCGCCGATGCGGCCGTCCTGGTACTCGCCGGTGCGCAGGTACACCTTGTGGCCGCCGACGACGGCCTTCTGGGTGTAGCCCTTGCGGCGATCGGGCAGGCGCTCGCGCTCGCGCAGGCGCTCGATGCGTTCCACCACTCGCTCGACGACCTTCTCGGCCACGGCGGCGGCGCGCGCCGGCAGCGGCGCCGCCTGGATCGCGTCCAGCGCCTCGTCGAGTTCGTCCTCTTCGTCGGCGATGAGCTGGGCGTTGAGCGGCTGCGACAGCTTGGAGCCGTCGCGGTAGAGCGCGTTGGCCTTCAGCGCGAGGCGCCAGGAGAGCATGTAGGCCTCCTTGCAATCCTCGACCGAGGCGTCGTTGGGCATGTTGATGGTCTTGGAGATCGCGCCCGAGATGAACGGCTGCGCCGCCGCCATCATGCGGATGTGGCTCTCCCAGCTGAGATAGCGCTTGCCGGTGCGGCCGCAGGCGTTGGCGCAGTCGAACACCGGGTAGTGCTCGTGCCTCAGGTGCGGCGCGCCCTCCACCGTCATGGCGCCGCAGACGTGGATGTTGGCGGCCTCGATGTCGGCCTTGGAGAAGCCGAGCCAGGTCAGCAGGTCGAAGGCCGGGTCGTCGATCTTGGCTGCCGGCACCTTGAGCACGTCGCGCAGATAGTCGGCGCCGACCGTCCACTTGTTGAAGACGAACTTGATGTCGAAGGCCGAGGCCAGCGCCGTCTCGATCTCCTCGAGTTTTTCCGCCGTGAAGCCCTTGGTGCGCAGCGTCGAATGGTTGATCGCCGGGGCCTGGCGCAGCGAGGCGTGGCCGACCGCGAAGGCCTCGATCTCGGCCAGCTCCGCCTCGCGGTAGCCGAGAGCGCGCAAGGCCTCGGGCACGGCGCGGTTGATGATCTTGAAGTAGCCGCCGCCGGCGAGCTTCTTGAACTTCACCAGCGCGAAGTCCGGCTCGATGCCGGTGGTGTCGCAATCCATCACCAGGCCGATGGTGCCGGTGGGCGCCACGACCGAGACCTGGGCGTTGCGGTAGCCGTGCTGCTCGCCGAGCGTGACGGCCTTGTCCCAGGCGGCGCGGGCGTGCTCGGCAAGGCGCTGGTCGCGGAGGGCCGAGGTGTCGAGCGGCACCGGCGCCACCGCCAGCGCCTCGTAGCCGTCGGCCTGCCCGTGGGCGGCGCGGCGATGGTTGCGCATGACGCGCAGCATGGCCTCGCGGTTGTCGCCGAAGCGCACGAAGGCGCCACGCTCGCGCGCCATCTCGGCGGAGGTGGCGTAGCACACGCCGGTCATGATCGCCGACAGCGCGCCGCAGATCGCCCGGCCCTCGTCGGAATCGTAGGCGATGCCCGAGGACATGAGGTAGCCGCCGATGTTGGCGTAGCCGAGCCCCAGCGTGCGGTAATCGAAGGAGAGCTGCGCGATCTCGCGGCTCGGGAACTGCGCCATCACGACGGAGAGCTCGAGCACCACGGTCCACAGCCGCACGGCGTGCTCGTAGCCAGCGATGTCGAAGCGCTTGTCGGCCTGCCTGAACTGCAGCAGGTTCAGCGAGGCGAGGTTGCACGCCGTGTCGTCGAGGAACATGTACTCGGAGCACGGGTTCGAGGCCACGATCTCGCCGCCGGCCGGGCAGGTGTGCCAATCGTTGATGGTGGTGTGGTACTGCAGGCCGGGGTCGGCCGAGTGCCAGGCGGCGTGGCCGATCTTGTCCCACAGCTCGCGGGCCTTGAGAACCTTGTGCGGCTCGCCGGTGATGCGCCTGGTCAGCGTCCAGTCGGCATCGTCCTCGACGCGGCGCAGGAACTCGTCGGTGACGCGCACCGAGTTGTTGGAGTTCTGGCCGGCCACCGTGAGGTAGGCGTCGCTGTCCCAATCAAGCGTGTAGGTGTCGAGCGCGACGTCGGTAAAACCCTGGCGGGCGTACTGGATGATCTTCTTGATCGAGGCGTCGGGCACGAAGGCGCGGCGTGCCAGCTTGATCTCGCGCTTCAGCGCCGGGTTTTTCTCCGGGTTGAAGCAATCGTCGCCCGCGCCCTCGCAGTTCACGCAGGCCTTGAGGATGGCCTTCAGGTGCTTCGACAGCGCCTTGGAGCCGGCGACGAGGCAGGCGACCTTGTCCTCCTCGCGCACCTTCCAGTCGATGTAGGCCTCGATGTCGGGATGGTCGACGTCGACCACGACCATCTTGGCGGCGCGGCGCGTCGTGCCGCCCGACTTGATGGCGCCTGCGGCGCGGTCGCCGATCTTGAGGAAGCTCATCAGGCCCGACGATTTGCCGCCGCCCGACAGCTTCTCGTTCTCGCCGCGGAGCTTGGAGAAGTTGGAGCCGGTGCCCGAGCCGTACTTGAAGAGCCTGGCCTCGCGCACCCACAGGTCCATGATGCCGCCCTCGTTGACGAGGTCGTCGGCGACGGACTGGATGAAGCAGGCGTGCGGCTGCGGGTGCTCGTAGGCCGATTGCGAGGCCTGCAGCACGCCGGTCTGGAAGTCGACGAAATGGTGGCCCTGGCTGGGGCCATCAATGCCGTAGGCCCAATGCAGGCCGGTGTTGAACCATTGCGGCGAGTTCGGCGCCGCCATCTGCTTGGCCAGCATGTAGCGCAGCTCGTCCATGAAGGCCTGCGCGTCGTGCTCGGTGTCGAAATAGCCGCCCTTCCAGCCCCAGTAGGTCCAGGTGCCGGCGAGGCGGTCGAACACCTGGCGCGCGCTCATCTCCGGCCCGAAGCGCTCGGCCTCCGGCAGCTCCGCCAGGGCGACCTCGTCGGCGACGTGGCGCCAGAGGAACGAGGGCACGTCGTTCTCCTCGACGCGCTTCAGCCGCGCCGGCACGCCGGCCTTGCGGAAGTATTTCTGGGCGATGACGTCGGAGGCCACCTGGCTCCACGCCGCCGGGATCTCGATGCCGTCGAGCAGGAACACCACCGAGCCGTCGGGATTGCGGATCTCGCTCTTCGCCGAGCGGAACTCGAGAGCCGAGTAGGGCGATTGGTCGGCGGTGGTGAAGCGGCGTTCGAAGCGCATCGTGATCCCCAGGCATCCGGTCTCAGAGCCGTGACGGAGTATGCTCCGTTTCGACGAAAACCGCTAACGGTAGCTCGACCTTTTCTGTGGACCGCTACATGTGGTAGAGCGTGCGTTTAGCGGGAAGAGTGGGGATAACGCAGGGGTGCGCACGAAGATCGAGAGGGTAGGGCTCGACGTCGTTGGCCGCCGACGCCAGACAACCATCGAGGTCAGCGGCGGCCGAGGTCGAGCGGTCTTGACCTGGCGATGTCGCTTGACCTTTGACGGAGTGCAACGAGGCGCTGGCGCAAGGATGACCGAGGCATGACGCAGCTCTTGCATACGCCCGAGGCCTTTCGCGCCTCGCGCCGCGTGGCCCTTGCGATGCTGGCGAGCCTGCCGGCCTTGCCCGCCCTCGGCGCTTCCGGCGAGTTTTCCGCTTTCCTGCAGTCGATGTGGCCGCAGGCGCAGGCGCAGGGCGTGCGCCGCGAGACCTTTGATGCCGTCGTCGCCGGGCTGACGCCGGACAACGGCCTGCCGCGCTCCTCGGGCGGCCAGCCCGAGTTCGACAAGCCGCTCCAGGCCTATTTCCGCGAGGCGGTCTCGGCCGGGCGCGTCGCGCAGGGCCGGCAGCTCGCCGCCACCCATGCCGCGGCGTTGGCGGCGGCCGAGGCCAAGTACGGTGTTCCGGGCGAGATCGCGCTGGCCGCCTGGGGCATGGAGAGCGACTACGGGCGCACGCGCGGGTCGCGCGACATCCTGCGCACGCTCGCGACGCTGGCTTGGACGCGGACCGACCGGCCGGTGTTCCGCGACGAGTTCGTCGCCGCGCTGGTGATTCTCGATCGCGGCGAGGTTTCGCGCGCAAGACTCGTCGGCTCCTGGGCGGGCGCGATGGGCGACCCGCAGTTCCTGCCCTCGGCCTACCTCAAATACGCGGCGAGCGCGGCCGGCGGCGCGGCGCCCGACATCTGGGACAATCCCGCCGACGTCGTCACCTCCGTGGCGAGCTTCCTGCGGGCCGAGGGCTGGGCGCCGGGGCAGCCGTGGATCGAGGAGGTCGTCGTGCCCCAGGGCTTCGGCTTCGCGACGCTGCACGCCGGCGCGGCGGACTGGGCCGCGCAGGGCTTGCGGCGGCCCGACAGCCGCGCGCCGGCCGGCGAGGGCGATGCCGCGCTGTTCCTGCCCTCGGGCGCCGCGGGACCGGCGTTCCTGCTGTTTGCGAACCTTTTCGTGATCAAGCAGTACAACAACTCGGATTCCTACGCGCTGTCGCTCGGCTCGCTGGCCCAGCGAATCGCCGGCGGCCTGGCGCCGGCGACGCCGTGGCCGGCGAAGCCCGTGAACCTGCCGCGCAGGGACAAGGCCTTCATTCAGGCCAGGCTTGCCGAGAAGGGCCTCTACGACGGCGCGCAGGACGGCAAGTTCGGCCCCAAGGCTCGCGATGCCATCCACGCCTACCAGCGGCAGGCCGGCCTCGTCCCGGCCGACGGCTTCGCCACCCCGGCCCTGGTCGCGAGCCTGAAGGCGGGACGATGATCGGGCCGCGGCGCAGCGCGACGCGAGACGCGTCGGCTAGGCGGCGAGAACGTCGGCGTAGATCTCGCTCAGGGCCATGTCGATGCCGAACGCTGGCAGGATGAGCCGCGCCGCGAGCCCGTCGACGATGCGGTGGCCGCTCCATTCGCCGCCCTCCCCGCGGTCGATCGTCTCGACGTGCGGGCGGTCGCGTGTCACCAGCACGTAGTGCCGGAGGCTCGGCAGCGTCTGGTAGACCGCCCACTTGTCCTCGCGGTCGCGGCGCTGCGTGCCGCCGGAGAGGACCTCGACCACGATGCTCGCGTCGCTGAGGAAGGTGGCTCCGGGCGGCGGACGTTGGCAGAAGACGAGAAGGTCCGGCAGCAGGGAGGACGCCGAGCCTTCCTCCTTCAGGCGGAACGTTTCGCGAAGGGTCCGGCAGGGTGATCCGGTGCTGCGGAACCGCGCGTCGAGGCCCGCCGCAAGGTTGCTGATGATGCGATTGTGCTCCCAGCGCGCGCCGACCATCATCCGCACGACGCGGCCGGAGATCAGCTCCCAGCGCTCGTCGTCGGGCGCGTCGGCGAGAAGCTCCTCGAAATCCTCGAGGCTCGTGGGCGCGGGCTGAAGGGCCGGGCGGTTCACGGCGAGGCGCTCACGGCTTCAGGGTCTTAACGAGGCCGACGATTCCGCCGAGGATGATCAGCGTTTGTAGGCCGATCGCTCCGAACACCCACTTGATCATTTCGACCTTCGTCTCCGCGATTGCGGTCGTCAGGTCCGTTCGCACCTTCTCCACATCGACCTTGGTCGCGAGCGCGGAGAGGTCGAGGTCCTGCGCCTTGCGGATGTTGCGCGCCACGGCCTCGGCCTGCGCGTCGGTGAAGCCCGCCGAGCGCAGGTCCTTCACCACCTCGTGCGTGTCGAGCGTCGCCAGGCTCATGACGTGTCTCCGGGCAGGCAGCCCTGGCCTTTCGGTGCGAAGACTAGCACGGTACCGCTCGTTCCGCACCGAATCGGTGAGCGCCCTTGTCCTCTCTTCCGCCGCGCCTCCTCGGCGCGGATCCGCTCGACGACGATCCCGACGCCACGCTGCGCCCGCAGACGCTCGCCGACTTCACCGGCCAGGCGGCGGCGCGCAAGAACCTGAAAGTGTTCATCGAGGCGGCCAAGACGCGGCGCGAGGCGCTCGACCACGTGCTGTTCGTCGGGCCGCCGGGGCTCGGCAAGACCACGCTGGCGCAGATCGTGGCGCGCGAGCTCGGCGTCAACTTCCGCTCGACCTCGGGCCCGGTGATCGCCAAGGCCGGCGACCTCGCCGCGCAGCTGACGGGTCTCGAGGAGCGCGACGTGCTCTTCATCGACGAGATCCACCGGCTCAACCCGGCGGTGGAGGAGATCCTCTATCCCGCCATGGAGGATTTCCAGCTCGACCTGATGATCGGCGAGGGGCCGGGCGCGCGCTCGGTCAAGATCGACCTCGCCAAGTTCACGCTGATCGGCGCCACCACCCGCGCCGGCCTGCTGACGACGCCGTTGCGCGACCGCTTCGGCATCCCGGTGCGGCTGCAGTTCTACACGGTGGCGGAGCTGGAGCTGATCGTGCGCCGAGGTGCCCGCGTCATCGGCATCGGCATGAGCCGCGAGGGCGCCAACGAGATCGCGCGTCGCGCGCGCGGCACACCGCGCATCGCCGGGCGGCTGCTCCGTCGTGTTCGCGACTTCGCCGTCGTCGACGGCGAGACCGAGATCTCGCGCGACCTCGCCGACAAGGCGCTGACCCTGCTCGACGTCGACACCATCGGCCTCGACCTCATGGACCGGCGCTACCTGATCACGATCGCGACCTCGTTCGGCGGCGGCCCAGTGGGCATCGAGACCATGGCGGCGGCGCTGTCCGAGCCGCGTGACGCGATCGAGGACATCATCGAGCCCTACCTCATCCAGCAGGGTTTTCTCCAGCGCACGCCGCGCGGACGACTGCTGACGCCTCACGCCTTCGCCCACCTCGGGCTGGCCGCGCCGGCGCGGGATCCCGCCGCTCAGATGGGGTTGTTTGCGCAGGAGGATTAACCCTGGTCGAGCCCTACGACCTCGGAACGGGGAACAACGGCCAAGGCTGCTCGTTTAAGAGCCTCGCAGGAGGGAAACCAATGAATTTCAAGCATGTTCTCGTCGCCGCCGCCGTTCTCGGCATGGCTGCCCCTACCATTACTGTTGCGCAGGGTCTCGTCGGAGGCGCTGAGCGCGGAGCTGATCGTGGCGCCGATGCGGCAGGCCCCGTCGGTGCCGTTGTTGGTGGAGCGGTCGGCGCCGCGACCGGCACCGTTAATGGCGCGCTCGGGATCGGCCCGCGTGCCGCTGCTCCTTGCGGCAGCCGTACCGTGACTCGTCAGGATGCCGACGGTAATACGGTGTCGCGTACTGATTCGAACTGCTGACCGTACGGGATTAGTAAAGCATAAAGAGCCGCCTGCACCCGCTTGCGGCTCTTTATGCTTAGGCGCGTAAACCGCGCTGTTGCGTGACGCTCACGGCCGCGACGTAGGCGAGTGAGCCGATGGCGGTGATCCAGAAGCTGGTCGGCCAGTCCGTGTAGAACGCCAGCAGCAGCCCAGCCCAGGCGGTCGCCACCGCCAGCGCCACCGAGGTGGCGACGCCTGCCGCCACTGTCCGCGTTAGCCGCAGCGCCGCCGCGGCGGGCGTGACCAGCAGCGCGAAGTTGAGCAACACGCCGACGATCTGGATGGTCTGCGCTGTCGATAGCGCCACCAGCAGCATGAACAGGGCCGAGACCGTCGTCAGCCCGACGCCGCGCGCCTCGGCCAGCTCCGGCTGCAGGCTGGCGAATACCAGCGGCCGCGCGCAGGCTGCCAGCGCAACGAGCGTGAAGACGCCGAGCCACGCCAAGGCGGCCACCGTATCGGCGGAGATGCCGAGCACGTTGCCGAACAGGATGTTCGTCGCGAGCGAGGCGTAGGCGGTGTAGAAATGCAGGAACAGCAGGCCGAGCCCGAGCGAGAAGGTGAGCACGATGCCGATCGCCACGTCGCGCTGGCCGCGTTCGCCGATCAGCGCCATGGCGAGCCCGGCGAGCACCGTCGCGCCGGTCAGCCCGACGAAAGGCGAGACCCCGATCAGCGCTGCGCCGGTGGCGCCGGGGAAGCCGACGTGGCTCAGCGCGTGGCCGGCGAAGGTCTCGCCGCGCAACACCAGGAAATAGCCGATCGCGCCGGCGACGACGCTGACGATCGTGCATGCCAGAAAGGCGTTGCGCATAAACTCGTAGGCGAAGGGGTTCATGCCTCGACGCGGGTGTCCGCGGGCTCGTGCGCGCAGGGGCCGTGGGCGCACGAGGTGAGCTGCCCGTCGCTCGCCATCACGAAGATGCGGCCATCGAAGCGCGCGACGTGGATGGGCGTGCGATAGAGCCGTCCGAGCACATCCGACGTGACCACTTCGTCCACCGGCCCTAGTGCCGCGGCGCCATTGCCGAGATAGAGGACGAGGTCGACGGCCTGGAGCAGCGGATTGAGGTCGTGGGCGCAGAACAGCACCGTGCTGCCGCGCCGGCGCGCGACGCGGTGCACCGCCTCGACGATGCCGCGCTGGTGGCCGGGATCGAGGCTGACGAGAGGTTCGTCGAGCAGTAGCAGCTCCGGGTCACCGACGAGCGCCTGGGCGAACAGCACGCGCTGGCGCTCGCCGCCGGAGAGTTCGCCGACCGGGCGACGGGCGAGGTCGGTCGCGTCGACCTCGTCGAGCGCCGCCGCGGCGAGCCGGCGCTCGGCGCGCGTCGCACCGGGCCAGCCCCAGCGCGTGCCGCCGACGGCGCCGAGCACGAGATCATGGCCTGTCAGCCCGAGCTGCGCCGCGCCGCGGCGGAACTGCGGCATGTAGCCGACGTGGCGATTGCCGCGCCGCGGTACCTCGCCGAGCACGTCGATGCGGCCGGCGGCCAGGGGCTGCAGGCCGAGGATCGCGCGCAGCATCGTGGTCTTGCCGGCGCCGTTGGGGCCGAGCACGCCGACGAAGGCACCGCGCGGGATCGCGAAGGAGACGTCGGAGAGGATATCGCGGCGACCCAGCCTTACGCCGACGCCGCGAAAGTCGACCGCGTCGGTCACATCGTGTGTCCGGAGAGCGCCTTGGCGACCTCCCCGAGCTGACCCTCGAACCAGGCCTGGACCTTGACATCCTTGGGCTCCGTCTCGGTCACGCCGATCACCGGAATATGCTTCGCTTTGGCCATGTCCTTGAGCCGCTGCGTGGTCTTGTCGGTGACCTGGGCATTGTAGAACATAAGCTTGGCTGTGCCGTTCTTGAGGCTGTCCTCGAAGCCGGCGACCTGGCTTGCCGAGGGCTCGGCGTTGTTCATCACCGACACCTGGAAGGGCTCGTTCAACATCTCGAAGCCGAGCGCCTTGGCCATGTAGCCAAACACCGGCTCCGTGGCGGTGACCTTCAGGCCTTTATGCTTTTCGCGGAGCGCCATGATCTCCTTGTTGATCGGCGCGAAGCTCTTCTCGAAGGCGGCAAGGTTGGCCTTGTACTCGGCAGCATCCGCGGGATCGCGCGCCTCGAGCCTGGCGGCGAGCGCGGCGGCGACCTCCGGCAGGGTCTTGGGCTCGTACCAGAGGTGAGGGTTGTCGCCGCTCTTGGCGCCGACCAGCGCGGCGGCGACGATGGTGGCGCGATCGGTCCGCTCGGAAGCCGAGAGCAGCTTGTCCATCCAGGGGTCGTAGTCGGCGCCGTTGGAGATCACGATGTCGGCGCCCGCGATGGCCTTGGCCGTCGAGGGACTGGTCTCGAAGAGGTGCGGATCCTCGTCGGGGTTCGAGAGAATGCTCGTCACCTCGACGTGCGAGCCGCCGATCTGGCGAGCGACATCGCCGTAGAAGTTCTCGGCGGCGACGATCTTTATGGTGGCCGACGCGGCGAGGGCCGGGATCGCAGTCGTGACTAAGGCGGCGACGGTGAAGGCGCGAGCGAGATGGTTCATCGAGAAACCCCGATACAATATAACATGCGATCGGTGATCGATGGCCCGATCGGCCGTGTCTGTCAACGGGCGGCATTCACTTGGCCGCGTTGACCTTGGGCCGAGAGGGCCGATCTTGCGTCTGGCGGGCCCAATCCCGCGAAGGAGCAAACGACCATGAAGACCATCCTGAAGCTCGCCGCTGCGACGGCCATCCTCGCCATGCCTCTGGCCGCTGCTCATGCGGCGACGGAAAACGTCAAGGCCGAACTGACCAGCAACGCCGAGACGCCCCCGAACGGCTCGAAGGGCACGGGCTCGCTGACCGGCACCTACGATCCGTCCGATCGCAAGCTGACCTACGACGTCACCTACGAGGCTCTCACCGGACCCGCCACGATGGCGCATTTCCACGCGCCGGCTCCGGCCGGCAAGTCGGCCGGCGTCGAGGTGCCGATCAAGGGTTCGGTGGCGAGCCCGATCAAGGGAGAGGTCACGCTGAACGAGGTCGACGCCAAGAACCTGACCGACGGCATGACCTATTTCAACATCCACACGCAGGCCAATCCCAAAGGCGAGATCCGCGGCCAGGTCATGGTCGGCAAGTAGCTGAACGTCGGCAAGTAGCGGAAGTCGAGGAGCGCCGGCGGCGCAACGCGTGCCGTGACGGCCCTCGGCGTCAGTGGTAGGAGGCGGGCATGGATGCGCTTTCTTCCTTCGACGTTGTGGTGATCGGCGGCGGCCACGCCGGCTGCGAGGCCGCGGCAGCCGCCGCCCGCGTCGGCGCCCGCACGGCGCTGCTGACGCAGCGGCTCGACACGATTGGCGCGATGTCGTGCAACCCGGCGATCGGCGGGCTCGGCAAGGGCCATCTCGTGCGCGAGGTCGACGCGCTCGACGGGACGATGGGCCGCGTGGCGGATGCCGCCGGCATCCAGTTCCGGGTGCTGAACCGCTCCAAGGGCGCCGCCGTACGCGGCCCGCGCGCCCAGGCCGATCGCCGGCTCTATCGCGAGGCGATGCAGGCGGCCCTCGCGGCGACGCCGGGGCTCACCGTCATCGAGGGCGAGGCGGCGGAGATCGAGATCGGGGCCGACGGCGTCGCGGCTGCGGTGCAATTGGCCGACGGCCGGCGGCTCGCCTGCGGCGCCGCCGTCGTGACCACCGGCACGTTCCTCAACGGCGTGATCCATTGCGGCGCGGCGACCCGGCCGGCCGGCCGCGACGGCGACGCGCCAGCCCGGCAACTCGCCGCGAGCCTGACGCGGCACGGCTTCGCGCTGGGGCGCCTCAAGACCGGCACGCCGCCCCGGCTCGACCGCCGCAGCATCGATTGGAGCGGGCTCGAGCGGCAGGGCGGCGACGCCGAGCCGGAGCCGTTCTCCTTCCTCACGAGCGAAATCACGAACCCGCAGGTCGATTGCCACGTCACCCACACGAATGCGGCGGGGCACGCGATCATCGAGGCCAACCTCGCGCTATCCGCCGTGCATTCGGGCGCGATCACCGGCATGGGGCCGCGCTACTGCCCCTCTATCGAGGACAAGGTCACGCGCTTCAAGGAGCGCGGCTCGCACCAGATCTTCCTCGAGCCTGAGGGGCTCGACGACCCGACGATCTACCCCAACGGCATCTCCACCTCGCTGCCGCCCGACGTGCAGGACCGTTTCCTGCGCACCATCCCCGGCCTCGCCGACGTCACCGTGCTGAAGCCCGGCTACGCCATCGAGTACGACTACCTCGACCCGCGCGAGCTGACGGCTGGGCTCGAGACCCGGCGTGTGCCGGGGCTGTTCCTGGCCGGGCAGATCAACGGCACCACCGGCTACGAGGAGGCGGCGGCGCAGGGCCTTGTTGCCGGGCTCAACGCCGCGCGCCGCGTCGGCGGGCAGGCGCCGGCGCTGTTCGGGCGCGCCGAGAGCTACATCGGCGTGATGATCGACGACCTCGTCAGCCGCGGGGTCAGCGAGCCCTATCGCATGTTCACCTCGCGCGCCGAGTACCGGCTGGCGCTGCGCGCCGACAATGCCGACACCCGGCTGACGAGCAGGGGCGAGGCGCTGGGGCTCGTCAGGACGGAACGGTGTCGTTCCTTCCATTGCAAGCGCGAGGCGCTGGAGCAAGCGGAGGCCATCCTGCGCGGGCTGTCGCTGACGCCGAACGAGGCGGCGGCTCATGGCCTGTCGGTCAACCGCGACGGCGTCCGCCGCTCCGCCTACGAGCTGCTCGGATTTCCCGACGTGACGTTCGACCGGTTGCGGGCGATCTGGCCGGACAGGCTCGGACCGGTGGCGGCGGCCATTGCCACGCAGGTCGAAATCGACGCCGGCTACGCCGTCTACCTCGAGCGCCAAGCCGCCGACATCGCCGCGGCCCGGCGCGACGAGGCGCTGGCGATCCCGTCGGAGCTGGACTTTTCCGCCATGCCGGGCCTGTCCAACGAGATCCGCCAGCGCCTCGCCCGATCGCGCCCGGCGACGATGGCGGCCGCCGGCCGCATCGAGGGCATGACGCCGACGGCGATGACGCTGCTCGCCGCCCACGTGCGGCGGGCGAGAGTGGCGGCGTGAGGGCAGGCGCATCCTCCTCCGCACCGCGGGAGAGGAAGCGCGCGTGACCCGCGAGGCCGTGCTGGCGCCGCTGCCGGAGCCCGTCCGCCGCCGGCTCACCCTCTACGCCGACCTGCTCGTGCGCTGGCAGGCCACCATCAACCTCGTCTCGCCCAAGACCCTCCCCGAGCTCTGGACCCGCCACATCGGCGACTCGCTGCAGGTCCAGGCGGCGGCGCCCGAGGCCCGGCGCTGGGTCGATCTCGGCTCCGGCGGCGGCTTCCCCGGCCTTGTCACGGCGATCGTGCTGGCCGATCGTGCCGGCGCCTCGGTTCACCTCGTCGAGAGCGACAAGCGCAAGGCCGCCTTCCTGCGCACCGTCGCGCGCGAGACCGGCGCGCCGGCCACGATCCACGCCGAGCGCATCGAGAGCTTCGTCGCCGCGCATGGCGAACCCTTCGACGCCGTCTCGGCCCGCGCGCTGGCCGCGTTGCCCCAGCTGCTGGCTTACGCACAGACATTTCTCGACGCCGGCGCACTCGGCGTGTTTCCGCAGGGAGAAAGCGCCGCGGCTGAATTGACCGGCTCCAGCCTCGACCGTAGGTTCACTTTCGACGTCGTGCCGAGCCGTCTGCGCGACGGTTCGCGCCTCCTTCTCGTCCGGGCCGTGCCGCCCGGCGGAGTCCATTGATCGTGCCCCTCGCCCAATCGATGAGAGTGCTGGTGCTCGCCAACCAGAAGGGCGGCGTCGGCAAGACGACGACGGCCATCAATCTCGGCACCGCGCTGGCGGCCATCGACGAGCGCGTGCTGATCGTCGACCTCGACCCGCAGGGCAATGCCTCGACGGGGCTCGGCGTCGACCGCAAGAGCCGGCAAATCTCGACCTACCACGTCATGACCGGCGAGGCGGCGCTGGCCGAGTCGGTGCAGACCACGGCCGTGCCGCGCCTCTCGGTGGCGCCCTCCACCCTCGACCTGCTCGGCGTCGAGCTCGAGATCGCCAACGACAAGGACCGCGCCTACAAGCTGCGCGACGCGCTCTCCGAATATGACGCGGCCCAGGCCAAGCTCGGCGCCGAGGGCACCACCTATCTCCTGATCGACTGCCCGCCCTCGCTGAACCTGCTGACCATCAACGCGCTCGCGGCGGCACACGCCGTGGTGGTGCCGTTGCAATGCGAGTTCTTCGCGCTGGAAGGCCTGTCGCAGCTGCTGTCGACGGTGGAGCAGGTCAAGAGCTCGCTCAACGCGGCGCTCGAGATCCACGGCGTGGTGCTGACGATGTTCGACGCGCGCAACAATCTCGCCAACCAGGTCGTCGCCGACGTGCGCGGCTTCCTCGGCGACAAGGTCTACGAGACGGTGATCCCGCGCAACGTGCGCATCTCCGAGGCGCCCTCGCACGGCAAGCCGGCGCTGCTCTACGATTTGAAGTGCCCCGGAAGTCAGGCTTACCTGAAGCTCGCCTCGGAGGTGATTCGGCGCGAGAGGCACCTCAGGGCGGCATGAAAGGGACGATAATGAAGGCGCAGGTCGGATGAAGGCCCAGGCCCAGGATGAAGTGCGCTCGCGGCTCGGCCGCGGCCTCGCCGCGCTGATCGGCGACAGCGGCACGGAGGCCGAAGCCTTCACCCGCGTGCGCGGGCAGAAGCGCGTGCCCATCGAGTTCCTCAAGCCCAACCCGCGCAATCCGCGCCAGAGCTTCGACGAGGAGGACCTCGCCGAGCTGACCGCCTCGGTGCGCGAGAAGGGCATCATACAGCCGATCCTGGTGCGCACCGTGCCGGGCAAGGCCGACGCCTACGAGATCATCGCCGGCGAGCGGCGCTGGCGCGCGGCGCAGCGCGCCGAACTGCACGACGTGCCCATCGTCACCATCGAGGCCGACGACAAGCAGGCGCTCGAGATCGCGATCATCGAGAACGTCCAGCGCACCAACCTCAACGCCGTCGAGGAGGCGGAGGGCTACGATCGCCTCGGCACGGATTACGGCTACACGCACGCCGATCTCGCCAAGGTCATCGGCAAGAGCCGCTCGCACGTCGCCAACACGATGCGCCTGCTGACGCTGCCCCCGCGCACCCGCGAGCTGCTCGGCTCCGGCCGGATCTCCGCCGGCCACGCCCGCGCGCTGTGCACATGCGAGCAGGCCGACGCCATCGCCGAGAAGATCGTGACCAAGGGGCTCTCGGTGCGCGCCGTGGAGGACCTCGTGCGCCGCGAGCAGGAGGCCAAGGAGAAGGCCGAGGGCTTCGCCCGGCGTGCGACGCGCGAGAAGGACGCCGACACCAAGGCGCTGGAGCGCCGCCTGACGGACAAGGTCGGCCTCGCCATCGACATCCGTCACCAGGGCGAGGCTGGCGAGATCCGGCTCAAGTACACGAGCCTGGAGCAGCTCGACCGCGTGGTGGCGCTGCTTGGGGGTTAGGGCATCCTTGCTTGCGCGACCGTCATGGCAACCACACCGCGCGCGGCTCAGGCCGCCAGCGCCAGGTTGGCGTGGATGTCAATGTTGCCGACGTCGACGCCGGGCAGGCGCAATTCGGGGGATTACAGCACCTGCAGCAGCCCGGCGAAATCGGGGTGTCCATGGCCGATGTACTGGTCCTCGAACTCGGCCGTGCTGTAGGTGCCCCAGTTGCGGATCCTCGGGAAGCTGATCTCGTCGGCGGTGTGAGTCTTTCCCAGCCGCACGAAATCCGGCATCTGCCCGACGGCAGCAGGTGACTGGCCAAGGGCTACCATTCTCACAGGAACGGTGTTTGGCCTTTATGGCACTCCGACAGTCATCTTCCATCGAGCGAGAAGAGGATCGCGCGGATCGTCGCCGAATCATCACAAGCGCGCCCGGGACGACGGCTTCCGCCAGGGCCGGCCGCCTTGCCTTGGCCGGGGCGCCGCCGTACCAGGAGGCGTCGTTCTCCCGGCCAGGTTCGCAACGCCCATGAAGAAGGTCTATCCCGACGCAGCCTCCGCCCTGGCCGACGTGCTGAAGGACGGCATGACGGTGATGGCCGGCGGTTTCGGCCTGTGCGGCATCCCCAAGGTGCTGATCGACGCCGTCAGGGACAGCGGCGTCAAGGACCTCACCGTGATCTCCAACAACGCCGGGATCGACGGCGCCGGGCTCGGCCTGCTGCTGGAGACGCGGCAGATCAAGAAGATGATCTCGTCCTACGTCGGCGAGAACAAGCTCTTCGAGAAGCTCTACCTGTCGGGCGAGCTCGAGCTCGAGTTCAACCCGCAGGGCACGCTGGCCGAGCGCATCCGCGCCGGCGGCGCCGGCATCCCCGCCTTCTTCACCAAGACCGGCGTCGGCACCATGGCCGCGGAGGGCAAGGAGCTGCGCGAGTTCGAGGGCGAGACCTACGTGATGGAGAGCTGGCTGCGCGCCGACGTCTCGCTGGTGCACGCCTGGAAGGGCGACAAGGAGGGCAACCTCGTGTTCCGCAAGACCGCACGCAACTTCAACCCGATGATGGCGGCAGCCGGCGACGTCACGGTGTGCGAGGTCGAGCACCTCGTCGAGATCGGCGAGCTGGAGGCCGACTCGATCCACTCGCCCGGCATCTTCGTGCAGCGCCTCGTGCACGCACCCAACGTGTACAAGCCGATCGAGAAGCGCACGACGCGGCCGAAGGCGGCATAGGTCGATGGATTAAAAAGTAAGCTCTGCGAAAGCCGAGGGCATCATGGCGCGAAGCATGGTATGGCTATCCTACGATCTCGGCGTTCGTGGCGACTATGCCGGTCTCTATAGTTGGCTGGATACTCGCGGTGCGAAAGAGTGTGGCGACTCTATCGCGGTATTCAAGTACGACTACGAAGGACAATTGCGAGATGCGCTCATAGCGGATCTTCGGAATGCTATCGAGTTAACTCGGCGTACGCGGCTATACGCCGTATTTCGGGATCCGGATACGGGCAGAGCACGAGGAACCTTCATCTACGGCAATCGACGCGCGTCGCCGTGGACAGGGTATGCGGCGAACGCTGAAACAGCCGACGATGAACTCGCCTGATGAACGTCTTGATTGACACTGGTGTCTGGTACGCGTTCTGCGATCCTCGTGAAAGGCGAGACGAACGAGAGCATATTGAAGAGCTATTCGAAAAACTTCGATTGACAAACGTCCTAGCGCCCTGGCCGGTGATCTATGAAACTATCCGTACCAGACTTGCGCGGAACAGGATCGCTCTTGAGCGCCTCGAAGTCTTACTCAAGAACTTGCGTATCACTTTCGTAGAGGACGCTTCATACCGCGAGGGCGCGCTTGAATTGGTGTTCGAGTCGTCGGTTCGAAAGCGACCACCGCGACCGTTGAGTATGGTAGATTGTGTGCTGCGTCTCATGCTCGATGACGTGAACATGAAGATCGATCGCTTCGTGACCTTCAACGCTCCAGACTTCTCTGACGTTTGCGGAAAGAGGTTTATCGAGATCGCTCAGTAGACCGCATCGCTCGTGAGCTTGGCATCCCCCATGAAACCAGGTTTCGAAGTCTAGAAGAGAGGAGTTTCCGACATGCCCTGGACCCGCGAACAGATGGCCGCCCGCGCCGCGCAGGAGCTGCGCGACGGCTATTACGTCAACCTCGGCATCGGCATCCCGACGCTGGTCTCGAACTACATTCCCGACGGCATGCACGTGCAGCTGCAGAGCGAGAACGGCATGCTCGGCATGGGCCCGTTCCCCTACGAGGGCGAGGAGGACCCCGACCTCATCAACGCCGGCAAGCAGACCGTGACCGAGCTGCCCTCGACGAGCTTCTTCTCCTCGGCCGACAGCTTCATGATGATTCGCGGCGGCCACATCGATCTCGCCATCCTGGGGGCGATGGAGGTCGCGGAGAACGGCGACCTCGCCAACTGGATGATCCCCGGCAAGATGATCAAGGGGATGGGCGGCGCCATGGACCTCGTCGCCGGCGTCCGCCGCGTGGTCGTCATCATGGACCAGACCTCGAAGGACGGCGCGTCCAAGCTGCTGCACCGCTGCACCCTGCCGCTGACCGGCTCCGGCGTGATCGATATGGTCATCACCGACCTCGGCGTGTTCGAGATCGACAAGGTCGAGGGCCATATGGTGCTGATCGAGCTCGCCGACGGCGTCTCGCTCGAGGAGATGAAGGGCAAGACGCAGGCGAACTACACTTTGGCCGAGGGGCTGCGGGCGAAGGCGGCGTAACTCCGCTCTTGACACCGAAGCCTCCGCCGACCGCGCCTCGCGTTTGATGGAACTCGCCTGTTGCCGCCACCTTGAATGGTCGGAGGCCTACCGCCGACAAGGAGATCACGATGTCCGACACGAACAAGCCCGCGCAATCGCGGCCCGGCATGCTCGGCGATGGTACGGAGGAGCAAGACCTCAACCAGAAGGGCGATCCCTCGGCCCGCGTGACCAAGGACGATGTTGAGGCCGCTTTCGGCAAGCCGAAGGACAAGCCCGCCAGCGGGACGGAAGGCAGCGTCACCGACAAGGTGAGCAACGACATGTCCGACGCGAAGCAGACGCCCGAGGACACGATGCCCAAGGACAACTCGCACAACTTCAACTGAGCGCCGAACGGCCGCCCGTGCTTGGGCGACCGTTGAATATGGGAATGGAGCATGACGAGCGGCGCGGAGG
Organism: Beijerinckiaceae bacterium; assembly: GCA_965198715.1. Lineage (GTDB taxonomy): Bacteria > Pseudomonadota > Alphaproteobacteria > Rhizobiales > Beijerinckiaceae > RH-AL1. Next base: position 407,411 of record CBDAPV010000001.1, on the reverse strand, counting down.
ACGGACCGTCGTCAGGCCTACAGGTTGTGCGCGAGGGCACGGCCTTCCGCGGCAAGCAGGGGCACGTCTACCGGCCGGCGATCTCGGCGGAGCGCACCGGGGCTCGCGCGCTGCACATGCAGCTGCTCGAGATCGCGCCGGGCGAGCGGGCGCATGCCCACAAGCACGAGCGCCACGAGACAGCGATCCACATCCTCAAGGGCGTGTCCGGCTGCTTCTGGGGGGAGCGGCTGCAGCACCACGCGATCGTGGCGGCGGGCGACTTCTGCTACATCGCCGCCGACGTGCCGCACCTGCCCTACAATCGCAGCGCGACCGAACCGGTGATTGCCGTCATCGCCCGCACCGACCCCAACGAGCAGGAGAGCGTGGTGCTGCTACCGGAGCTGGAAGCGGGCGTCGACTGGGCGAGCTTCGCCTAACGGCGTCATTCCGTGACGGCGCAGCCGAACCCGGCTTCCCGCGCCCCGGAAAGACGCCGTAATTACCCCATCCCCTTCTCGTGCAACTGCTTTCTCGCCTCGTCGCTCTTCTGCGAGGAGACGCCCAGCTTTTCCAATACCGCGCCAGCCTTGGTGAACTGCAGGCCGCGGTACTCGACGATCTCGATGCGGTTGTTCCACGGGTCGAGGAAATCGAGGAAGGCGCCGGGTAGGATTTTTGCTCCGGCAGCCTCGACGGCGGCGCGGGCGGCCTGCCTGTCGTCGACCACGAGGCCGAAGTGGCGATCGGGCACGCCGCCCTCACCGGCGCCCGCCACCTCGCTGAGCGCCAGGAACTGGTCGCCGAGGTCGAGGAAGGCGTGACCCGGCGCGCGGCCCCGCAGCGTGAAGTCGAACAGCCGGCCGTAGAAGGCCAGCGCCTCGTCGATATCGCCGACCTCGAGGGCCACGTGGTTGATGCCGACGAGCTTGGCCTTGCCGGTCGCCTCGGTCATCGCCCGCCCCAGCCGATGCGCGTGAAGAAGCCGGCGATCTCGCGCGCCGCCAAGTCCGGATCCTCGCGGTGCGGAAAGTGCCCGACGTCGAGCAGCACCGCTAGGTCAAGGTCGGTGAACACCTCGCCGACGCGGTCGATCCAGTCCACCGGCAGCACGGGGTCGTGCTTGCCCCAACGCACGCAGGTGGGCAGCGCGATCGGCGGCGGCGCCTCGGCCTCGCCCTTCATCGCCGCCAGGCGCTTCTCCTGCGCGCCGCGATAGTATTGGAAGCCGCCGAGCAGGTTGCCGGGCGCCATGAAGTTGTCGACGAAGGCCTCAAGCACGTCGTCGAAGGCGTGCTTGTCGTGCGACCAGTGCCGCAGGAAGTGCCCGATGTAGGCGCGGCAGGCCTCGCGCGAGGAGCCCACCAGCTCGGGCGCCAAGTCAAGCAGGTGGAAGGACTGGTACCAGATCTCGGCGAGCCGGTCGGGCATGCCCGCGCGCGGCCCGGCTTGGGGATAGAAGAAATCGAACAGGAACAGCCCGGCGAAGCGCTCCGGCACCTGGCGGGCGAGCGGCTGCATGATCCCGCCGCCGACGTCGTGGCCGACGCAGCCGACCCGCTCCAGCTTCAACGCGTCGAGCAGCGCGACCATGTCCTCGGCGGCCTGCACGTTGCCCCAGGGGCCGGCCGGCTTGTCGCTGGCGCCGAAGCCGCGAAGGTCGGGCGCGTAGAGCGTGAAGCGGTCGGCCAGCCGCTGCATCACCGGCGCCCAGGTCAGCCAGAACTCCGGCCAGCCGTGGAGCAGCAGCAGCGGCGGCCCGCTGCCGAGGCGGGCGACGTGGAAGGCGGCGCCGTTGGCCTCGATCGTGAGGTGCTCCATCGCTCAGAGACCGGCGTTCCTGCTGATCGTGCGGCCGATGCCCGACCAGTCGATCTCCTCGCCTTCGGTGGCGATGGTCTGCACGAGGTGGTCGCGCAGCAGTGAGAGCAGCGGCATCGGCACGCGGTACGTCTCGGCCGACTCGCCGGCGAGCCGCATGTCCTTGAGGCCCAACGGCGCCTTGAAGCCCGGCGGCGTGTACCTCTCCTCGACGAGGATTTTTCCGTAGTTCTGGTAGATCGGCGAGCCGAACAGCGTGCCGGTCAGCACCTCGTGCAGCGTCGCCTTGGGCACGCCGCCCTTCTGCGCCAGCGCCATCGCCTCGCCCATCGTCTCGATGGCGGCGAGGATGGCGAAGTTGCCGCAGAGCTTCACCAGGTTGGCCTGCGAGGGTTTCTCGCCGACGCGGAAGGTGCGCTGGCCGATCTGGTCGAACAGGGGCTGCGCCTCGTCGAGGTCGGCGGTGGCGCCGGCCGCCACCACGAAGAGCTTGGCCGCGGCGGCGGCGTCGGGGCGGCCGAACACCGGCGCCGAGATGTAGCGCTGGCCGTGATCCTCGTGCGCGGCGGCGACGCGGTCGGCGGTGGCCACCGAGATGGTGGAGAGCGAGACGTGCAGCGTGCCGCTCGCCATCCCCTCGAGCAGCCCGGTCTCGCCGTGGAGCACGGCCGTCAGAGCGGGATCGTCGGCGACCATGGTGAACACCACCTCCGCGTCGGAGGCGGCCTCGGCCGGCGTCTTCGCCGCCCGGGCGCCTTGCTCGACCAGCGCCGCCGTCTTGGCCGCCGTGCGGTTCCATACGGCGACGTCGTGGCCGGCCTTGACGAGAGCGGCCGCGATGCCGGAGCCCATGCTGCCGAGGCCGAGGAATGCGATGCTCATGGGGGTGCTCCTTGGATCGAGGCTCCCCAACATAGGCGCGGCAGGGGACGAAGCGAGGTGTCGCCCGCCGCGACGCGACCGGCTATAGCGGGTCGGCGCGCCCGCGCCACGGAGACCCCATGACCGACACCGGCGACCTCTCCGCCGCGCTCGACCTCGAACGCATCGAGCGCAACATCTTCCGCGGGCAGGTGCCGCCGACCCCTCGCAGCCGGGTGTTCGGCGGGCTGGTCGTGGCCCAGGCGCTGGTGGCGGCCTCGCGCACGGTGGAGGGCCGCGCGCCGCACTCGCTGCACGCCTATTTCGTGCTGCCGGGCGATCCCTCGATGCCGATCGTCTACCAGGTCGAGCGGGTGCGCGACGGGCGCTCCTTCACCACCCGCCGCTGCGTCGCGATCCAGGACGGGCGCACCATCTTCGACCTCTTCGCCTCGTTCCAGGTCGAGGAGCGCGGCCTCGACCACCAGATGCCGATGCCCGACGTGCCCGATCCCGACACGCTGCCGAGCCAGGCGCAGCTGCTGGAGAGGCTCGGCGATAAGGTCCCGCCCGGCCTCAAGGCCTGGGCGAGCTTCGAGACGAGCATCGAGATCCGCCCCTGCTCGATGCGCCGGTTCGATCGCTCCAAGCCGCCGGAGCCGCGCCAGAGCCTGTGGATCCGCGCCGTCGGTCGCCTGCCCGACGACCCCGCGGTGCACCGCGCCGTGCTGGCCTACCTCTCCGACCTCAGCCTCATCGACGTCGCCCTGGCGGCGCACGGGCACACGCTGTTCGAGCCGGAGTTCGCCGCCGCCAGCCTCGACCATGCCCTCTGGTTCCACCGCCCGTTTCGCGCCGACGAATGGCTGCTCTACGACCAGGACAGCCCCAACACCTCCGGCAGCCGCGGCCTCGCCCGCGGCCTGATCTTCGACCGCAAGGGCAAGCTCTGCGCCACGGTCATGCAGGAAGGCCTCATCCGCATCCGGGACAAGCGGCTGGGCGCTTGAAGCCAGGCGGCGTCTTGTGTAGGTAATATAGCCGATCGAGCGCTCGGCGTCCACCCCCTCGGCCGCCCTGCGGGAGGCCGGTGCAGCCCGCCGCCAGCCCTGACAAGTGGCCCTGCCAAAGTCAGGGTACGGCGACACAAAAGCGGGCCGGTGTCCGCGTACCACGACACAAAACCCTGCCACCGGCGCGTAACGCGACAAGGTCTGTTTTTGAGGGGTCGTACGCCGACATGGAGAAAATTTGCGCGTGTGACCCGGTCTGGATCAGGCTCGGGCGCCGATTGGGAATGAAATTGGCGATTGGGGAGACTGCGCGACGGCCGGGCGCACGAAGCCTAGCCTCATGCACACTGCGCCGTCTGAGAAGCGAGCTTTAGAGTCCAGCCCCATCGCGATGCCGCCGCACTAAGCCTGCCATGTCGACCAACACCATCGTCGGTGCTGCGGCAGCATAGGCCACGGCCTTACTCGAAAAGCCTGAAGTCGTCACAACGTAGCCGCGAAAGGCCTTCTGGTCGGCAATCACGGTTTAGTTCATGAGAGCAGGACGTCCGACCTTGTGCTCCATGCCATAGCGCTTGCATTGGACCACAATCAGTCCTTCCGAGTGCTTCGCCCATCCGCGCTCCGGCAATTATGTATCTTGCAAACACGGTATGCCTAGGGTAGGTTGACGGCACTGGAGACTTCTACCGTGTTGATCCTGTCTCGCCCGCATTTCCACGATGAAGCCGCCGCCTTCGCGTACCTTGAAGCGGCCATCTGGCCGAACGGCGCGACGTGCCCTCACTGCGGTTGCTCTGGCCGGATCACGAAGGTGAAGGCCAATGTCGAGAAGCGCATCCGCATCGGCCTGCATCGTTGCGGCGACTGCAAAAAGCAGTTCCGCGCCACGGTCGGCACGGTGTTCGAGCACGTTCGCATCCCGCTCAACCTCTGCCTTCAGGCCGCACATCTCATGTGCTCGTCTAAGAAGGGCATTTCGGCTCACCAGATCAGCCGCATCCTAGAGGTGCAGTACAAGACGGCTTGGTTCCTGTGCCATCGCATCCGCGACGCCATGCGCGACGACGCCTCCATCGACTTCCTGGGCGGCGCCAACCAGGTCGTGGAAGCCGACGAGACCTACATCGGCGGCAAGGCAAAGAACCGCGCCACCCGCAAGCTCGCGCCGAAGAAGGCCATCCTATCGCTTGTCGAGCGCGACGGCCGCGTGCGCAGCTTCCACGTCGCCAACGTCACGGCCGAGACGATCAAGCCGATCATCGCTAAGAACGCCGACAAGGCCTCCGTTCTGATGACCGATGAGAGCCCGGTTTACGGCAAGATCGGCAAGGGCTTCGCGGCTCATCACACCGTGAACCACAGCACCTCCGAGTACGCCCGCCTCGCGGGCTTCATCGGCATCAACGCCTCGGAGAACTTCTTCTCCATCGTGAAGCGCGGCATCGTCGGCACGTCCCACAGCGTTTCTGAAGCGTACCTGCACCGCTACCTTGCAGAGTTCGACTTCAAGTATAATAACCGCTCCAAACTCGGTTGTGAGGACGTGGAACGGCTTGAGCGCGCAATCGATGGCTTTGTCGGCAAGCGACTGACCTTTAAGCCGCCAGCTCACTAAACGTTGATCCGCTTCTTCTCGCTTTTGTTATCTTTAAACAAGATATATACCGCAAAAGCACGCTGATGCTTTTCAGCCAAAGCTTCAAATTTGTCCATATGGTCACGAGCTAAGGCGATATCACTAGGGATCGACGCTATATTGGGGTCTACTGCATGCCCGTAGTCACACCGTTCTCTTTTCCACTGCATCGTGCTCACGAAATCCGCCAAATCTATAAGCTCTTGCGGGAAGTCTCTGTCTTAAGAAAATTTGTGCTGCGGCACTTTTCGTCGAGCGTTGTATGCGTGAGGCACCTATAGAGATGATTCCAGGCGCGCTGCGGTTGGGCTTCTACTGTCGGGTCGCCAACGAAGAGCTTGCAGCAGCTTCCCGTCAAAAAATGAAATAAGGCATAGTAGATTGTGCTTATGGCACGGCATTTGTCGGCCGGGGTCGGCGACCCAGGCCGCGCGAGCAAATGCTCCGCCGTGTCAAGAAGCTCTCGACTCACCTGTGCTGTGCGCCGCTATGAAATTGAGCACGGGGAACGCAGCCTCGTGCATGCCAAAAAGATGCTCTTTGAGCGAACTGAGAAGGCCAAGCGGCCTGTCGCGGACTAGGTCAGCCGGCGTTCCTGAAAAAACCACGCTTATCTCAAGAACCCGCTTATCGCCCAAATCGGTGTCATCGTCGATCGTCACAGACAGAATTTGGACGCCGCGAAACCGTTCGTTGAGGAAGCGCTTCAGGTCAGCCTCGATGAAGGCGTAGTCGACGCCGGTCTGTGACACGCTACCCTCCATGGTATGAGCGGGAGCACAAGATGGCGCGGATATGTGGTAACTCCTAGAGGGCGCAGCGTCACAACTTGCGACGTTGTTGAAAGTACAACAACGTCGCAAATATCATATCTGCAACGTTCTGGCAAGACGCCTAAGTCGTTGTTTAACTTGTTAAATGCGGACGACGATGACATGTTGCAAAAAAAGGTCATCGCAACGTGGTGGACGATCCCGGCTTAAGGCAGGCTAACGCGCGACTTCGCGCGATCGCGAAGAAGCTCGAACAGCTTTTGGCAGAGAAGGCTCAAATTGAAGCCTATCTCGCCGACCGTGAGAGGTACGCGCATCGGAAGCCGGTCGGCTTACGCAAAAACAGCCTAAAACGCTGGCACCTTCAATCGCTGGTCCGGAACTACCTTCAAGGCAAGCAGGAGCCTCAGAAGGCGTCTTCAATCTATGACATGCTACGTGCACAGGACGGCGGCTTGAAGCCCGCTACGTTCCGCTCTCACCTTCAAAGGATGGTGGAGGCGGGCCACATCGAACATGCGGGGCCGCGCGGCCTCTACAAAGCCAAGGAGACGCCTCGTGACGATGGGCCAGCAGAGACCACCACAAAGCCCCGCTACCTCAAAGCCTCAAAAGTCTACCGATGACGCGCCCGATCTCCGCACCCAAGCCGAGAAGTTCGAGGACGCCGCACGCGAGCTTGGGTGCGATGAGGACGAGGATCGTTTTAAAGGCGTGCTGCGGAAGATGCCTAAGAAGGCCTGTTAGATGATTTCGAGGATCGCGCCCTTGATGAAGTCCGCCGTGAAGTCGCAGTCTATGCCGTATCTATTTGAGTTTGGCTCTTTCCCTAAGAAAGAAGCTATTTGTTCTTCCGTCAGATAAATTGAAATTTTCGCGATCTGGTCCTTTCGTGTGCCATGTAAAAATATGTGGTTTGTGACTATAGTGCCTTGATAATCGCCATGCGGCAGGTACTTGCCATCGCCTAGAGCGACGGCGCCCACGACGCGTAACGCGACTGACCGGTGTGATTGAGACATCTGACCTCCCGTGAAATCTCAGCTTCACGCTACCCCTAGTTGAAGTATTTGCAATAGACATAGTTGCTGGGAGAACGGCACTTCGACCGAACGAACGAAATCCAGAGCCTCATGCACACTGCGCCGTCTGAGAAGCGAGCTTTAGAGTACGGCCCCATCGCGATGCCAACGCACTAAGCCTGCCATGTCGACCAACACCATCGTCGGCGCTGCGGCAGCGTAGGCCACGGCCTTACTCGAAAAGCCTGAAGTCGTCACAACGTAGCCGCGAAAGGCCTTCTGGTCGGCAATCACAGTCTTGAAGTTCATGAGAGCAGGACGTCCGACCTTGTGCCCCATGCCATAGCGCTTGCATTGGACCACAATCAGTCCTTCCGAGTGCTTCGCCCATCCGCGCACGCCCGCCTTCGGCGGCGGCGCGGAGCGCCGGCCTTGACGTGAAATCCTCCGGGCGCGAGCGTTGGCCATGACCGCCAGGGCGACTGCCGCGCGAGGCCGCGCCTGGCTTGCGCGGGCCTGATTTGTCGTATTTCAAACGAAGTCCTACGCGAGAAATGCTACCCCGCCGCCATCGCCCGGATTCCTCGGATCAGCCCCGCCGTCGAACAGTCCAACTCTCCCGTCGACGCCGCCCTGTCCGACACGATCGGCACCAGCCGCCCCGCCAGCTCCTTCCCCACTCCACCCTCACCGGTCGAAACTGTCGATCCCCCACCCACGCCCTGCGTGAACACCTTGCGCTCGTGGAGCGACAAGGCGGCCGAGCATGTGCGGGGGCATGTCGGTGTCGAGGTAGGTGGAGGTCGGACTGTCGTGACGCGACGAGCCTTCGCCCTCGCGGGCTGCAGCCCGAAGGGCGAAGGGTTTCAGGATGGCGCCATTCGATCGCGATCAGGTGAAACGGATGTCCAGGGTGCGGAGATAGGTCTGGAGACCGGCATCCTGGATCGGGATGAGCCGCACCTCGCGACCCGACGTGTTGAAGTGGGCGTGCCAGTAGCCAGGCGGCGTGACGAAGGCGCAACCGGACTCCCAATCGACGCGCGTCGCGTCCTTGATCGCGCCGGTCTCGTCGAGTTCGGGGCCGACGAGGCTGTAGCAGCCCTCGTCGCAGTCGACGATGAAGTCGAGCGCGATCGACTGATGCCGATCGGGCTTCTGCATCGTGCCCGGGGTGATCAGGCCGTACATGGCCCAAAGGACGTGCGTGACGGTTCGGGTGAGAGGGAAGTTGGCGTTGCCGAGGAGGACGCTGATCCGGCTGCGGTTGGCGGCTTTCGGATCGTTGGCGACGAGCATCAGTTCACGATCGGCGCGTTCGGCCGAGTAGAGCGTCGGTGCGAACCGGGCCTTGGCGACCTCGACGCCGAGATAGGCCAGCAGCGGCGCGTCGTTCACGTAATACAGCGCGGCGTCGGACGATGCGACGAGCTGCGTCGGCTTCGAGCCCGGGATGGTGAAGAAGTCGCCGGCGTGCCAGTGGATCGTGGCGTCGCCGGTCTCGGCCGAACCCTGTCCGCGGATCACGTAGAACACGAGGGAGGTGGCGTTCGGATCGAGCGACAGCGCGTCATCGGCCAAAAGGCGCACGAAGTTGGCGCAGAGGTCCGGCCCCGTCGCCGGCGCCTCGCACTTGAGGTCGGCGCTGAGATCGAGCGGGACGACGCGAGAGGGACCGTCGGCATAGAGGGATGCCGGGAAGAACCGAAACGGTATCATCGGCGTCAGGCTCGCGCGGATCGGATTGGCCGCCGTGCTGTACTCGAAGAACTCGGCGGCCTCCGTATGCGCTCGCCGTGCGGCAGGTGCTTCCGCGTCGTCGGCGACGACGGTGCAATCGAGGTCCGCTCCGCTCGCGGCTTTGGCGCTGGTGTCGTAGTCCATGACGATCTCCCTTGACCGGCGCCGTCTGATGCGGCGGCGGTCCAAGAATGATGACCGCTCTGCGGCAGGCCGGTGAGCCCCGGCCCGGCAAAGCGCTTTTGCGCGGAGAGGATCACCGTGGCTCAGGACGTGGACGCGCCCCAGTCCGTCGGCTTGCGAAAGCGATGTTCGAAGAAGGCGATGAAGGCCCGCACCTTCGGCGAAACCACCTTCTTGGGCGGATAGACGACCCAGATCGCCTGTTCGAAGTCGGGCACGATGCCTCCCTCCCAGTCAGGGAGCAGCGTCACGAGTGCCCCGCTTGCGACGGCGGCGTGAGCGAGCCAGGTCGGAAGAAGCGCGATGCCCTGGCCGTTGACCGCCGCGGTCAGCAGCGCTTCGGCATCGTCGACCTGAAAGCGTCCGGAGACCTTCACCGTCCGTCGCTCGCTGCTGGTGCGATGACGAAAATGCCATACGCGGCCGGGCTGGAGAGCGAAGATCAGCGCCGCGTGGCCTGCGAGTTCGCTCGGGTCCGCGATCGTCTTCGATGCGAGGTAGACGGGGCTGACACAGACGATGCGTTCATGACGCGCCAGTCGCCGAGCCACCAGGGCGGAATCCGGGAGCGCACCGATCCGTACCGCGAGATCCAACCCCGCCTCGATCATGTCCAGGTGCGCGTCGCTGAGCGTGGCCTCGATCGAGATCGCCGGATGCGCCGCGAGGAACGCGGCCAGATGAGGCACGATGTGGAGACGCCCGAACGCGGACGGGGTCGTGATCTTCAGACAGCCTTGCGGCACGACGTTGAAGGAGGACGCGAGTCCTCGTGCATCCTGCAGGTCCGCGACGATCCGGGCGGCCTGCTCGTGGAACATGCGGCCGATCTCGGTCAGATGCAGGGCGTGCGTGGAACGGTTGAGCAGCGCCGCACCGAGGTCGTCTTCGAGGGCGGACACGTGGCGCGAAACCGTCGAGACCTTGATGCCCGCTTCCGCGGCCGCCTTCGAGAAGCTGCCGAGATCGACCGAGCGGACGAAGGACCGCATGGCGGCGAGGTAATCCATGAGGTCGCTATCACATCGAAGGGCGCGGGTTGGATCAAGACCCTCCGCGCTCGCCGGTCAACTGTCACCACCGCCTCGGCCGATGAGCCGAGGTAGGCCTGGCGAGGGTCGCCGACGATCGTGGGCGAGACGCGCCGCGCGATCGCCGCCGATGGGAGCCTCCTGCGCTGGACGCGTTCCGCAAGTCGCGGCCCGGTGCTTCCTTTTCGTCCCGGGGCGAACCGCGCCAGCGCCTATTCCGCCGCCATCGTCCGCATGCCCTCGATCAGCCCCGCCGTCGAAGAATCCAACGCCCCCGTCGACGCCGCCCTGTCCGACACGATCGGCACCAGCCGCCCCGCGAGCTCCTTGCCCAGCTCCACGCCCCACTGGTCGAACGAGTCGATCCCCCAGATCACGCCCTGGGTGAACACCTTGTGCTCGTAGAGCGCGATGAGGCGGCCGAGCATGCGCGGGGTCAGGCTGGTGTAGAGGAAGGTGGAGGTCGGGCGGTTGCCGGAGAACTGCTTGGCAGGGGCCAGCGTGTCGATGGCGGCCTTGTCCAGGCCGGTCTTCTCCAGCGCCGCCTCGACCTCCTGGACCGTGCGGCCGCGCATCAGCGCCTCGCCCTGGGCGAAGCAATTGGCCACCAGCAGGTCGTGGTGGTGCGGGTCGGCGTCGGTCGGCTTGGCGGCGACCAGGAAGTCGATCGGCACCGGCTCGGTGCCCTGGTGCAGCATCTGGAAGAAGGCGTGCTGGCCGTTGGTGCCGGGCTCGCCGAAGATGATCGGCGAGGTCTTCATCTCCACCGGCGCGCCGTCGAGCGTCACGTGCTTGCCGTTGGACTCCATCTCGAGCTGCTGGAGGTAGGCCGGGAAGCGGCCGAGGCGCTGGTCGTAGGGGATCACCGCCTGCGTCGAGAGGTCGAGGAAATTGTGGTTCCAGATCTCGATCAGCGCCATCAGCGCCGGGATGTTCGTCTCGATGGGCGCGGAGAGGAAATGCTCGTCGATGTCCTGCCCGCCGGACAGGAACTGCTCGAAGGCCGCCTTGCCGATGCCGATCTCGACCGACAGGCCGATCGCCGACCACACCGAGTAGCGCCCGCCGACCCAGTCCCAGAAGCCGAACACGCGATCGGACTTGATGCCGAACTTCGCGATCAGGTCCAGCTGGGTCGAGACCGCGCAGAAATGGTCGGCCACCGCCGCTTCGCCCAGCGCCTCGGCCAAGGCCTTGCGGGCGGAGCGGGCGTTGGTCATCGTCTCCAGCGTGGTGAAGGTCTTGGAGCAGACGATGAACAGCGTCGTCGCCAGCGGCACGTGCTTCAGCGTGTCGCCGAGATCGGCGCCGTCGACGTTGCTGACGAAATGCAGCGTCAGGTGGTCGGCGACGAAGGGCGACAGGGCGCGGGCGACCATCGCCGGCCCGAGGTCGGAGCCGCCGATACCGATGTTGACGATGTCGGTGAAGCGCTCGCCGTTGGCCGCCTTGATCGTGCCGCCGCGCACGGCATCGGCGAAGGCGCCCATGCGCTCGCGCACCTCGCGCACGTCGGGCATCACGTCATGGCCGTCCGACATCATCGCCTTGCCCGGCACCATGTTGCGCAGCGCCATGTGGAGGACGCTGCGGTTTTCGGTGACGTTGACGCGCTCGCCGGCGAAGAGCGCCCGGCGCCGCTCGTCCAGCTTCGCCGCCACGGCGAGATCGTAGAGCAGGGCCATCGTCTCGCGCGAGACCCGCTGCTTGGAATAGTCGAAGATCAGCCCGTCAATCGCGGCGTGGAACGAGGCGAAGCGCTGCGGATCCTGCGCGAACAGCTGCTGGATCGTCACGTCCTTCGTCTGCTGGAGGTGCTGCGTCAGCGCGGAGGTCGCGTGGGAGAGATCGCGGGCCATCATCGTCCTTCGTGGATAGACCGCGAGCGGCGGCCGGCCTCTATCTAGCGCCGGATGGTGCCGCCGCCCAGCTGCCGCAGGCCTTGCGGGCTCCGCTGCGGCGAGAGTTCGGTCCGGGCGTGAGACGGCTGTTCGGCGACCCCTTCCATAAAGCGCGCCGGGCCAAGCCGCTCGCCCGGCTGCAAGATGCCGTCGCGCTGGCCAGGCGGAACGTCGTACCGCCTAACAAGAGGGCAGGGGGGCTGGACTTGGCGCCTTCGCAAGCCATCTCTGTTCAAGTCGAGGGCGATTGGCACTCGCAGATCGAATCTGCCATTGACAGAAGGCCGCATGCTTCGCTATCACCCACTCGTGCCTGGCACTTGCGGTCACTGAGTGCCAGGCCAGTCCTAACGCGCCGCGCCACAAGGCGCCCGCAGCGTGGGCCCGAGCCAAGGAGCAACGATTTCATGAACTTCCGTCCCCTCCACGATCGCGTGCTGGTGAAGCGCCTCGAAGGCGAAGAGAAGACCAAGGGCGGTATCATCATCCCCGACACCGCCAAGGAGAAGCCGCAGGAAGGCGAGATCATCGCCGTCGGTCCGGGCGGCCGCGACGAAGCCGGCAAGCTCACCCCCCTCGACGTCAAGGCCGGCGACAAGGTGCTGTTCGGCAAGTGGTCGGGCACCGAGGTCAAGATCGACGGCAAGGAGCTCCTCATCATGAAGGAGAGCGACATCATGGGCGTCGTCGCCGCCTAGGGCAGCCTCCGCTCGCGCGGACCTCGCTCTCCTACCGCGACGCCCATCGAGGACGGTCGGATCAGCGTCGAGAACGATGCTTGGTCCGTCCGATGGTGGTGCGTCCCGCCGCATTTCTCGAAACATCAGGAACCTGAAACACCATGGCAGCCAAAGACGTCCGCTTTTCGTCCGATGCCCGCGATCGCATGATGCGCGGCATCGACATCCTCGCCAACGCCGTCAAGGTGACGCTCGGCCCCAAGGGCCGCAACGTCGTCATTGAGAAGAGCTTCGGCGCCCCGCGCATCACCAAGGACGGTGTCACCGTCGCCAAGGAGATCGAGCTCTCGGACAAGTTCGAGAACCTCGGCGCGCAGATGATCCGCGAGGTCGCCTCCAAGCAGAACGACCACGCCGGTGACGGCACCACCACCGCCACCATCCTCGCCGCCTCGATCGTGCGCGAGGGCACCAAGGCCGTCGCCGCCGGCCTCAACCCGATGGACCTGAAGCGCGGCGTCGACAAGGCCGTCGAAGCTGTCGTCGCCGACCTCAAGAAGAACTCGAAGAAGGTCACCTCCAACGAGGAGATTGCGCAGGTCGGCACGATCTCGTCCAACGGCGACAAGTCGGTCGGCGAGATGATCTCGCATGCCATGCAGAAGGTCGGTAACGAGGGCGTCATCACCGTCGAGGAGGCCAAGACCGCCGAGACCGAGCTCGACGTCGTCGAGGGCATGCAGTTCGACCGCGGCTATCTCTCGCCCTACTTCATCACCAACCCCGAGAAGATGATCGCCGAGCTCGAGGACCCCTACATCCTCATCCACGAGAAGAAGCTCGGCTCGCTCCAGGCGATGCTCCCGGTCCTCGAGGCCGTGGTGCAGACCGGCAAGCCGCTCGTCATCGTCGCCGAGGACGTCGAGGGCGAGGCTCTCGCCACGCTCGTCGTCAACAAGCTGCGCGGCGGCCTCAAGGTCGCGGCCGTCAAGGCTCCGGGCTTCGGTGATCGCCGCAAGGCGATGCTCGAGGACATCGCGATCCTGACCCAGGGCCAGATGATCTCCGAGGATCTCGGCATCAAGCTCGAGAACGTCACCGTGCAGATGCTCGGCCGCGCCAAGCGCATCCGCATCGACAAGGAGACCACCACGATCATCGACGGTGCCGGCGCCAAGAGCGAGATCGAGGCCCGCATCGGCCAGATCAAGGCCCAGATCGCCGAGACGACGTCGGACTACGACAAGGAGAAGCTCCAGGAGCGTCTGGCCAAGCTCGCCGGCGGCGTCGCGGTGATCCGCGTCGGTGGCGGCAGCGAGGTCGAGGTGAAGGAGAAGAAGGATCGCGTCGACGACGCCCTCAACGCCACCCGCGCGGCGGTCGAGGAAGGTGTGTCCCCCGGCGGCGGCGTGGCGCTGCTGCGCGCCATCAAGGCGCTCGACGGCATCGCGGTCGACAATGCCGACCAGAAGACCGGCATCGACATCGTCCGCAAGGCGATCCAGACCCCGGCCCGCCAGATCGTCGACAACTCGGGCGGTGACGGCGCCGTCGTCGTCGGCAAGCTGCTCGAGAGCTCGGACTACGGCTACGGCTACAACGCCCAGTCCGGCGAGTACGTCGACCTCGTCGCCGCCGGCATCATTGACCCGACCAAGGTCGTGCGCACCGCGCTGCAGGACGCCGCTTCCGTGGCCGGCCTGCTGATCACCACCGAGGCCACCATCACTGAGGCTCCCAAGAAGGAGTCGGCGATGCCGATGGGCGGCGGCGGTGGCGGCATGGGCGGCATGGGCGGCATGGACTTCTAGCCGCAGCCTCTTCGCTGCACGAAAGAGCGGGGCCCCGAAACCATCGGGGCCCCGCTTCCGTATCGAGAGTCAAACAGCGACTCACGGGACGGAACATGACGAATTCGTTCGACTATCTTCCGCACGAGGGCGGCGTGGAGCACGCAGCGCCGGATGAGGAACGGCACCATTCTTTTCGCCGTACCGCGACGCGCGCCGACCTGCTCGATGCCGTCGCCGCCAAATGTCCGTCGCTCCCGCGCGGGGAGACCCGCGCCATTTTCGAAATGGCGCTGGAGGAGATGGCCGCTTCGCTGACGCGCGGCGAACCGGTCAAGCTGCGCTCCTTCGGCCTGTTCAGCGTGCGCGCCAAGCGCGAGCGCATCGGCCGCAACCCGCGCACCGGCGCCGAGGTGCCGATCACCCCCCGCCGCGTCCTCACGTTCAAGCCCTCGCCCGTGCTGCTGGAGGAGGTGAACCGGCGCACCAGGAAGGCGCCGCGCACGCATTGAGAAGCCGCGCGCGAGAAGGGTACGACGCTATGTCGCCAAGTCTGAACGAAAGATAGTCTGACGCGCCTTCGAAGCCGTAGTGCCGACTTATTTGCCGGATGGAACCAGCATGGGTTCTGTCGGAGAGGTGTCGATGAAGCTGCTCGGGATCGTCGTGGCGGTTTTTGGTGTGGCCAGCATCATCGTCGGGGTCATCAGCCACCACCCTGTCGTGTATCTGCTGGCGGCCTTCACCTTGATTTCGGCAGTCACGACCTTCCGCGCAGCAGGAATTTCCACGTTCCTCCAGGTCCTGATCCGTTTCTTCGCCGTAGAGACTGTGTTCTTGGGAGTTTGCGTGTGTCTCAGCGCCCTCGGGCTCTGGCCGCAGGTTCTGAGCGTCGTGCGCATTCCCAGCACCGTGGCGATGACGGTCGCGATGTTCTCGATCCTCTGCTACCTCACCTCGTTCATTCCGGTCGCTCGCAAGACGTTGGCGATCACGGATCGCTATTTTCGTGCTCAAACGACAGTCTCAATCCCGCTTGGTATCGCACGGCTGCCGGTCCGCGAATGCACTTTGGCGGCTGCTGCCATCATGTTCCTGGTGCTGCTGAACCAGCTTGAAGTGTGGTTCACGGTTTTGATGACCTTCGCGTCTCGCGACATTTCAAACAGCTTGCAGGAATACAATGCCAGTAAGTTTTGGCACGCTCTACTGATTGAATTCCCGCTGTATCTGACGCCCTACCTCGTCGCGCTCTTCATCGAATTCCTTGGTGCCAACACGCTCTTCATACGCTGGCGACGCTGGTTGACCGAAGATTATTCGCGACGCTGGCTGGACCATCACAATCATTATGGGATGATGCTCGCTGGTGTCGGTACGGACAATCCGGACCAGCGTATTCAAGAAGATATTCCGCGCTTCATCGATGGCGGGCAATTCGGCGGCCTCGGCGTCTACAACTTCTCGATCAACCTGATCTCGCAGCTGAGCTCTCTGGTGTCCTTCTCGATCATACTTTGGGGGCTCTCTTCGCACCTGACGTTGCCGGGAACATCGATCCAGATCCCAGGCTTCCTTCTCTGGTGCGCCATCGCTTACGCGGTCTTGGGCACCGGTTTGACAGCCTTGATAGGACGACCCCTCGCGGTTCTGGCGTTTGCCCGGCAGCATTACGAAGCCAATTTTCGTTTCAGCCTGGCCCGACTTCGCGAGTACAGCGAACAGATTGCGCTTCTCTTCGGCGAGCGGACAGAGAAGTCCATCCTAGTCGAGCGCTTCGTCTCGATCGTACGAAATTTCTATTCTATAATGTTTGTCAAAGCATTTTTGTCCACATTCATACAGTTTTTCACCAGTATCAGTCAGTTCATACCGTATGTCATCATGGGGCCTTTCTATTTCGCGCGGACAGCAAGCCTCGGAGACTTGACGCAAGCCTCGATCGCTTTCGGTCAAGTGAATTCATCGCTGACCTTTTTCGTCAACTATTACTCCAATCTGGCCGACTTCAAATCCGTGCTTGATCGTCTGACCACCTTCGACGCATCGCTCGACGCGGTTGCTCCGCCGGCAGCGCTCGTACGGTCACCGACGACAGGAAACGACTTCGTCCTGTCGAACGTCCGTATTCGTCTTCCGGACGGCCGTGCACTCTGCGAACCGCTCAGCCTGCGGCTCGCCGCCAACGAAAACGTGCTCGTGACCGGTCCGTCAGGGATCGGCAAGTCGACCCTGTTTCGCGCCATCTCGGGAGTTTGGCCCTACCGGGACGGATCGGTCCAGGTACCGGAAGACGCCTCGATCATGGTCCTGCCGCAGAAGCCGTACCTCCCCATCGGCACGCTTCTGGCTGCAGTCTCCTACCCTCATGAAATCGGCTTCTATGACGAGGCGGCCATTCACCGCGCTCTCGATGACGTAGGGCTCGGACAGCTCGCAGGCTCCCTGTACATCGACGACAACTGGTCGCAACGCCTCTCCGGCGGAGAGCAACAGAGGCTTGCGATTTCCCGCGCGATCCTCGCCGCTCCGACCTGGTTGCTCCTCGATGAGGCGACAGCCGCGATGGATCTCGATCTCGAACGCCGGATCTACGACACACTCGCGCTTCGTCTACCGCGCACCACGATCCTCTCGATCGCACATCGCACGACGCTCGCCGATCATCACAGCCGCAAACTGACGGCGGGAATGGACCAGAGCGGCCTGTTCAAGCTCGAGGATGTGAAAGTCGCTGCCGAGTAAGCGCGACCGTTTCCGGCCGTCTACCCCTCCACCGGATGCGCCGGCTTCTTCTCGCAGGGGAACCTCGGCCCGAGATCGCGCATGTGGGCCTCGATGCATTCCACGTCGAGGCGGATGGCGGTGCCGCCGGAGAAGGTGAGGGTGACGCGGCCGGCCGGTTCGTCGGCAGGCTCGAACTCGATCGCCAGCAGGTTCAGCACGCGCGCGCCGTCCTCCTGCGCCAGGCCGGTGCGGGCGACGGCCAGCACGCGCTCGAAGTGCAGCCCCATGGCGGCGCGCTCGCAGCCGCCGGCGGCCGCCTTGATCCAGTCGAACCGCTGGCCGGCGAAGGCGAAGCGCTTCTCCGCTGGCAGGTAGGCGAGGTCGGCCACGGCGAC
The DNA here is from genome assembly GCA_965198715.1 of Beijerinckiaceae bacterium. GTDB lineage: Bacteria > Pseudomonadota > Alphaproteobacteria > Rhizobiales > Beijerinckiaceae > RH-AL1. Next base: position 389,853 of record CBDAPV010000001.1, on the reverse strand, counting down.
CCGCGTGTCCTGGAGGTTGGCCGAGATCACGGCGAGATCGTCCGCATCCATGGCGAGCAGGGCGAGGCGGGCGTCTTTGGCGTCTGACACGGTCATGGAAGGTCCTCGATGCGCACCGACAACGCGCGCCGATCCCGTTCGGCTTCCTCTTCACCCGTTTAAGCCGCACGTGACGCCGGCCCAGTCGACCTCGAGATGCCGAAAACGCGGGCTCAGAGGTGCTTCATCACCGCGCGATATTCCGGGATGATCTCCGCCGGCGTGCCGACGGCGCGCACCGAGCCCTCGTCGATCCACACCACGCGGTCGCACAACTCTTCCAGGGTCGGCAGGTCGTGCGACACGACGAGGATGGTGCCGTGGTGGGCGAAATCCTTGATGTAGGCGTCGCATTTGGCGCCGAAGGTGGCGTCGCCAACGGAGAGCGCCTCGTCGACGATGAGGATATCGGCGTCGGCATGGGCGCAGATCGCGAAGGCCAGGCGCGAGAGCATGCCCGACGAGTACATCTTGAGGGGCTGGTGGAAGAAGTCGCCGATGTCGGCGAACTCGGCGATCGAACCCATGCGCGCGACGATCTGCGCCTTCTTCAGCCCGAGGATGGCGCCGCCGATCAGCGCGTTCTCGCGGCCGGTCAGCTCGTGGTCGAAGCCGGCGCCGAGCGCCAGGATCGGCGCCAGCCGACCCTCGATGGTCGTGGTTCCGTGGGTCTGGGTGGTGATCCCGCACAGGATCTGCAGCAGCGTGGTCTTTCCAGCGCCGTTGCGCCCGATGATGCCTACGCATTCGCCCTTGCTGACGGCGAAGGTCACATCGCGCAGCACCCAGTGCTCCTTGTAGTACGTCTTCCAGCGGCCGAACAGCGTCTGCTTCAGCTGGTCGTTGCGGTGCATGTAGAGCTGGAAGGCCTTGCCCACGCTGTCGCAGCGGATCACCGTCTCGGTCATGATCGCGCTAGATGACATCGACGAAGACCGACTTGTAACGCATGAAGAAGCGGTAGCCGAAGCGGAACACGACCAGCGACACGGCGAGTGAGCCGACGTAGAGCAGCCCGTTCGGCGCGACGCCCTCGATCAGCACGTTGCGGATCATCTCGACGTAGTCGCCGATGAGGTTGAGGTGGATGATCCAGCGCAGGCGCTCGGGCACGTCGGTGATCTGGTAGAAGATCGGCGTGGCGAACATGAAGACCGGCACGATCGAGATCATGAGATGCGCGACGTCGCGGGTGAACGAGCCTAGCGCCATCAGGAACCAGCACGCGCCGAGCAGGAACAGGACGAACGGCACCACGATGAAGGGCAGCAGCAGCGCCGTGAGCGGTAGCCCGTGCGTGACCACGACGATGAAGAGGAGCAGGACCGAGAAGGAGATGCCGGCATAGGTCAGCGCACGGATCGAGGCGGTCCAGGCCAGCGTCTCCGACGGAAAGATCGACTTCTTGATGAAGGTGACGTGCTCATGGAGCAGACCGGGCGAGCGGTACATCAGCTCGGAGAAGAGATTGAAGACGATCAGCCCGGTGAAGATCGAGAGCGCGTAGTTGGCGCCGCCGCCGTGCGCCGACTTCGGAAGGCCCACGGCGCTCGAGAAGATCAGCGTGTAGAAGGTGAGCATCACCAACGGGCCGAAGATGGCCCAGGTCCAGCCCAGGGCGGAGCCGCGGAAGCGCGCCGCCAGCTCGCGTCGGACCACGGCGCGGATCAGCTCGCGGAAGTGCCAGGCGCGTTCGAGGGGCACGAAAAGGTCCATCGCTTCTTTGGGGTGAGCCTCGATCGATCAGTCGGGACTGACTGATGGCTTACAGATGCGGCGGGAGATAGACAGGTCGCTTCACCGTCGTCAACGCGGCGCCTGCTGCGGCGCAGCGGAAGCCTTTCGACTGTGACATGAGCTTGGCCTTGGAACCCGCCCAAATCCGGGCCGTTGTGAGCCTATCGAAAACAAGGGAGCTCAAAATGGCTGACGAACAGCACGCTAAGGGTCTCGCCAAGAAGGTCGAAGGCGCTGTCAAGGACGCCGTTGGCAAGGTTACGGGCAACGAGAAGCTGCAGGCCGAAGGCAAGGCCGATAAGCTCGAAGGCTCGGGCCGCGAGGCCGTCGGTGACGTCAAGGATGCCGGCCGTAACGTCGCCGACGCGACCAAGCGTTGATCCTTCACTGGTTCCGAGGAACCGCTATGTCGTGAAATGCAGGAAAGGCGTCGGGCGGGAGCCCGGCGCCTTTTTGCTGCTGATGCGCGCCGTTGCTCCATCGGCGAGGCATGCCTAGTTTAAGCAGGCTACCGAGGAACACCATGCCCGCTTCGCCCAACCCGCTGCTCGCGCCCTGGACCGGGCCGTTCGAGGCGCCGCCCTTCGCCGACGTCAGGCCCGAGCACTTCCGCCCGGCCTTCGACACGGCCCTGGCGGAGAACAAGGCGGAGATCGCGGCGATCAGCGACGATGCGGCGGTGCCGGATTTCGCCAACACGATCGAGGCGATGGAGCGCGCCGGCGAGGCCCTCGACCGCGTGTGCTCGGTGTTCTTCAACCTGACCGGCACCGACACCACCGAAGAGCTCGAGGCCATCGAGATGGCGATCGCGCCGGTGCTGTCGCGCCATTCCTCGGCGATCTACCTCGATCCCAAGCTCTTCGCCCGCATCGACGACCTGTGGCAGCGCCGCGACAGCCTCGGCCTGACGCCCGAGCAGGCCCGCGTGCTGGAGCGCTACCACATCCGCTTCACCCGCGCCGGCGGCGCGCTCACGCCCGAGGCCAAGACCCGCCTCGCCGCCATCAACGAGCGACTGGCGACGTTGGGCACGCAATTCAGCCAGAACCTGCTCGCCGACGAGAAGGGCTGGGAGCTGGTGCTCGAAGGCGACGACGACCTCGCCGGCCTGCCGAAGGCGCTGGTCGACGCCGCCGCTGGCGCTGCAGAGGGGCGGGGACACGCCGGCAAGAACGTCATCACGCTGTCGCGCTCCTCGGTCGAGCCGTTCCTGCAATTTTCGGCACGGCGCGACCTGCGCGAACGCGCCTTCCACGCCTGGTCGAGGCGCGGCGAGAACGGCGGCGCCACCGACAATCGCGCTATCGCCGCCGAGACGGTGGCGTTGCGCGCGGAGAAGGCGCGGCTGTTGGGCTACGACAATTTCGCCGCCTACCGGCTCGCCGACTCCATGGCCAAGACGCCGGCGCGGGCCCGCGAGCTGCTGCACTCGGTGTGGGAGCCGGCCAAGGCGCGGGCCTCGCGCGAGGAGCACAAACTGCAGGCGCTGGCCGCCGCCGGCGGCAGCAACCATTCCGTCGAGCCGTGGGACTGGCGCTACCTCCAGGAGAAGCGCCGCGTCGCCGAGTTCGACCTGAACGAGGGCGAGATCAAGCCGTACTTCCAGCTGGAGAAGATGATCGAGGCGGCGTTCTACGCCGCCGGCAGGCTCTTCGGCGTCAGCTTCACGCCGCGCCCGGACGTCCAGCTATACCACTTTGACGCCCGCGCCTGGGAGGTGAAGGATGCGTCGGGTGGCACCGTGGCGCTGTTCATCGGCGACTACTTCGCCCGGCCCTCGAAGCGCTCGGGCGCCTGGATGTCGGGCTTCCGCGACCAGAAGAAGCTCGACGGCGTGGTCCGCCCGATCGTGGTCAACGTCATGAACTTCGCCAAGGCGCCGAAGGGCGAGGCTAGCCTGCTCTCGTTCGACGACGCCCGCACGCTGTTCCACGAGTTTGGCCACGGGTTGCACGGCATGCTGTCGGACGTGACCTACCCGACATTGTCGGGCACCAGCGTCAGCCGCGACTTCGTCGAGTTCCCCTCGCAGCTCTACGAGCATTGGTTGGAGCAGCCCGAGCTGCTGCGCCGCTTCGCCGTCCACAAGGACACAGGCGCGGCCATCCCCGAGGCGCTGCTGCAGCGGCTGCTCTCGGCGCGCAACTACAACCAGGGCTTTGCCTCGGTGGAATACACCGCCTCCGCGCTGATAGACCTCGACCTCCACGCCAGCGCCGGCGAGAGCCCGGTGGATGTCGTCGCCTTCGAGCGCGCGACGCTGGTCAAGCTCGGCATGCCGCACGGCATCACGATGCGGCACCGCACGCCGCACTTCCAGCACGTGTTCGCTGGCGACGGCTATTCCGCCGCCTACTACAGCTATCTCTGGTCCGAGGTGCTCGACGCCGACGGCTTCGACGCCTTCACCGAAGCCGGCGACATCTTCGATCCTGCCACTGCCAAGCGGCTTCGCGACCACGTCTACGCCGCCGGCAACACCGCCGATCCCGAGGCCGCCTACGCCGCCTTCCGCGGCCGCGCACCCTCGCCCGAGCCGCTGCTCAAGAAGCGCGGCCTGGTGGACGCGGCGGCGTGAAGCTGAGGCCCGCCGCGCCGTCCGACGCGATCCTGGAGCGCCTGACCGCGCTCCATCCCAAGAAGATCGACCTCTCGCTCGAGCGCGTCGGGACGCTGCTGGATCGGCTTGGACGGCCGCAGGACCGCGTGCCGCCGGTGATCCACGTCGGCGGCACCAACGGCAAGGGCTCGACCATTGCGTTCCTCCGCGCGATGCTGGAGGCGGCGGGCCGGCGCGTCCACGTCTACACCTCGCCCCATCTCGTGCGCTTCCACGAGCGCATCCGGCTCGGCGCCGAGGGCGGCGGCCGCTTCGTCGACGAGGCCGAACTCGCCGCCACCCTGGAGCATTGCGAGCGGGTCAACGACGGTGCGCCCATCACCTTCTTCGAGATGACCACCGCCGCCGCCTTCCACCTCTTCGCCGAGCATCACGCCGACGTGCTGCTGCTGGAGGTGGGGCTCGGCGGCCGCTTCGACGCCACCAACGTGGTGGCCGAGCCGCTCGCCAGCGTGGTCACGCCGGTCTCGATGGACCACGTCGAGTTCCTCGGCGACACGGTCGCGAAGATCGCGCGCGAGAAGGCCGGCATCTTCAAGCGCGGCCGTCCGGCGCTGCTCGGCCTCCAGGGCGACGCCGCCCTCGATGTCCTGCAGCGCGAGGCGCGTCGCGCCGGCGCCCCGTTGCGCGTCGCCGACCGTGACTTCTCCGTGCGCGAGGAGCACGGCCGCCTGCTGTTCGAGGACGAGGACGGGCTCGTCGACCTGCCGCTGCCCCGGCTCGCCGGGCGCCACCAGCACGCCAACGCCGCGCTGGCGCTGGCGACGCTGCGCGCGGTCGTGCCCGGCCTCGAGGCGGCCGCGATCGAGCGCGGCATCGCCACCGCCGACTGGCCGGGGCGGCTGCAGCGGCTCGCCAAGGGCACGCTCGCCGAGCGCACCCCGGCGGGTGCCGAGCTCTGGCTCGACGGCGGCCACAACGAGGACGGCGGCCGAGTGCTGGGCCAGGCCATGGCCGACCTCGAGGACAAGGCGCCGCGTCCGCTCGTGGTGATCTGCGGCACGCTCACCACCAAGGACACGACGGCCTTCCTGCGCGCCTTCGCCGGCCTGGCGCAGGAGGTCATCGCCGTGCCCGTCGAGGGTGAGCACGCCGGCCGCCCCGCTCGCGACGTCGCCGCCTGCGCCGCAATGGCCGGTTTGCCTTCGGCCGCCTGCTCGGGCGTGGCCGACGCCCTCGCCTACCTGCGCGCCCGCGAATGGCCGACCGCGCCGCGCCTGCTCGTGTGCGGCAGCCTCTATCTCGCCGGCGCGGTGCTCGCCGAGAACGGCACGCCACCGGGCTGAGCAGAAGCTGCGCGTCGACTATTCACAGCGCATCGCTTACCCGGCCCTTGCCATGACCGCCGCGATGAACAAGTTGGCAACGATGCAGACCACGCTCGAGAAGCTGGCGATCCTCGCCGACGCGGCGAAATACGACGCCTCCTGCGCCTCGAGCGGCACGGACAAGAAGTCCTCGCTGAAGTCGGGCGGCATCGGCTCGACCGAGGGCATGGGCATCTGCCACGCCTACGCGCCGGACGGGCGCTGCATCTCGCTGCTGAAGATCCTGCTGACCAACTATTGCCGGTTCGACTGCCATTATTGCGTCAACCGCGTCTCCTCGAACGTGCCCCGCGCGCGCTTCACCGTGGACGAGGTGGTCGACCTGACGCTCGGCTTCTACAAGCGCAACTTCATCGAGGGTCTGTTCCTCTCCTCGGGCATCATCCAGTCGCCGGACTACACGATGGAGCAGGTGGTCGAGGTCGCGCGCAAGCTGCGCGTCGAGCACAAGTTCTCCGGCTACATCCACCTCAAGACGATCCCCGACGCCGACCCCGACCTGCTCGCCGAGGCCGGCCGCTGGGCCGACCGTCTCTCGATCAACATCGAGCTGCCCTCTCAGGCCAGTCTACAGAGACTGGCGCCGGAGAAGGACGCCGGCCGCATCCGCAAGGCGATGGGCGGCATGCGGCTCAAGATCGACGAGGCCAAGGGCGAGCGCAAGGCGGTGCGTGCCGGGGGCAAGAAGCCGCCGCGCTTCGCCCCGGCCGGTCAGTCCACGCAGATGATCATCGGCGCCGACCCCAGCGACGACGGCGCCATCCTGCGTCAATCCTCGACGCTCTACGCCAGCTACGGCCTGCGCCGGGTGTATTATTCCGCCTTCTCGCCGATCCCCGACGCCAGCCGCATCCTGCCGCTGATCAAGCCGCCGCTGATGCGCGAGCACCGGCTCTACCAGGCCGACTGGCTGCTGCGCTTCTACGGCTTCGGCGTCGAGGAGATCGTCGGCGCCAGCGAAGACGGCATGCTCGACCTTCACGTCGACCCCAAGACCGCATGGGCGCTGAAGCACCGCGAGCATTTTCCCGTGGACCTCAACCAGGCGGCCAAGGAGAGCCTGCTGCGCGTGCCCGGCCTGGGCGTGAAAGCCATCGCCAAGATCCTCGCCGCCCGCCGCTTCCACGCGCTGCGGCTGGAGGACCTCGCCCGCCTCTGCCACTCGGTGAAGAGCATGATGCCCTGGATCACCTGCGCCGACTGGTCTCCGGGCGGGCTCACCGACACCGCCGACCTCAAGGCGCGGATCGCGCCGCCGCGGCAGATGGATCTGTTTGCGTGACGCTTGATGACCCATCCGGTTGGGTTATCGTCGCGAGGTGGTCACGATCCATTTCGCGGTTTCCATTTCGTGGTCTTCACCAACGATCATGAGCCGGCTCACGTGCACGTCTTCGGTGTCGGTCATCTGAAGATCGACGCCGCGTTGGCGCGTGGCAGGACCGACGCGATGGAGGAGCCGCGCGTCGCCTCCGTCCGCTACGAGCCAAGCTCGCGACGCGTGATCCTGGAGCTCGCCAACGCCTGCACCTTTGCCTTCCCGCCCGAGCTCGCCCAGGGGCTGGAAACGGCGGCCGATGATCAGCTCGCGGGCATCGAGATCCTCGGCGGCGGATACGGGCTGCATTGGCCGGCGCTCGACGTCGACCTCTCCGTGCCCCACCTTCTCGCCGGCCTGTTCGGGACGGCCTTCTTCATGGCGAGACGCGCGGGCCGCGCGACCTCTCCCGCGAAGGCCGACGCCGCCCGAGCCAACGGCGCCAAGGGCGGACGTCCCAAGCGCGCCGCAGGTGTTTGAGGAGATTCCACGATGATGCATCTCGAAGGCTCGTGCCGCTGCGGCGCGGTGACGTTCACTTGCGACACCCACGCGCCGGTGCCCTACCAGCTCTGCTACTGCACGATCTGCCGCAAGACGGCGGGCGGCGGCGGCTATGCGATCAACCTGAGCGCGGTCGCCTCGACGCTGAAAATCGAGGGCCGCGAGGCGCTGGGCGTCTACCGCGCCGAGATCATGGACGATGCCGGCCATTGCGAGACCAGCACCGGCGAGCGCAACTTCTGCACGCGCTGCGCCGCGGCGCTGTGGCTCTACGATCCCGACTGGCCCGAGCTGCTGCACCCGTTCGCCTCGGCCATCGACAGCGACCTGCCGGAGGCGCCGGCGCTGACCCACCTCATGCTCGACGACAAGCCGGACTGGGTGCCGCTCCAGGCCGCGGCGGAGGACAAGCTGTTCCCGCTCTACCCCGACGAGAGCATCGAGGACTGGCACCGCCGCCACGGGCTGTGGGTGGAGTAGGTATCCTTCCCGTTTCGAGGGGGAGGAAAGGGGGTGGACCCCGCCTTGCCTTCGCGCCTTCATCTGGTATGGAGGCCACTCTGGAAGCGGGCGTTCCTGCTGGGCTCGGCGGCGTCGCGGGGGTCTCGCCGGCACCGCGACGGCCTGCGGGCGGCCACGAGAACCGCGGGTCATGGCCAAGAAGAAACCCCTCGTCATCGTCACGCGCCGGCTGCCCGACCGCATCGAGACGCGGATGTGCGAGCTGTTCAACACGCGCCTCAACATCGACGATCTGGCGATGACGCGGGCCCAGCTGACCGAGGCCATGCAGACCGCCGACGTGCTGGTGCCGACCGTGACCGACCGCATCGACGCCGACCTCGTGCGCGAGGCCGGCCCCGACCTGAAGCTCATCGCCAATTTCGGCAACGGCGTCGACAACATCGCCATCGGCGCTGCCATCGAGCGCGGCATGACCGTCACCAACACGCCGGGCGTGCTGACGGAGGACACCGCCGACATGACGATGGCGCTGATCCTCGCCGTGGCGCGCCGCATCGTGGAGGGCGCCGGCGCCATCCCCGCCAACGACTGGACGGGCTGGGCGCCGACCTGGATGCTGGGCCGCCGCATCACCGGCAAACGGCTCGGCATCGTCGGCATGGGCCGGATCGGCCAGGCGGTGGCGCGCCGCGCGCGGGCGTTCGGCCTGCAGATCCACTACCACAACCGCCGCCGGCTCTCGATGCTGGTCGAGGAGAAGCTCGACGCGACCTACTGGGACTCGCTCGACCAGATGCTCGCGCGCATGGACATCGTGTCGGTCAATTGCCCGCACACGCCGGCGACCTACCACCTGCTCTCGGCGCGGCGCCTCAAGTACCTGCGGCCCGAGGCCTTCCTCATCAACACTTCGCGCGGCGAGGTCATCGACGAGAACGCGCTGACCCGCATGCTCGAGGTCGGCGAGCTCGCCGGCGCCGGCCTCGACGTGTTCGAGCACGAGCCCTCGGTCTCGCCGCGCCTGATCAAGCTCGCCAAATCGGGCAAGGTCACGCTGCTGCCGCACATGGGCTCGGCCACCACCGAGGGCCGCCTCGACATGGGCGAGAAGGTCATCGTCAACGTCCGCACCTTCTGGGACGGCCACAGGCCACCGGACCGCGTGCTCGCGAGCATGCTGTAGGGCTGCTCCTCCTCCGCGAAGCGGGGGGAGGGGGACCATGCGAAGCATGGTTGAGGGGGCTGCCGCCGCTCAAGCATTCGTCATTCCGGGGGCGCCGAAGGCGAACCCGGAACCGGTGAGCTTCATTGTCCGCATAGAAGAGCACCGGTTCCGGATCTCCGCTTCGCTCCGTCCGGAATGACGAGGCGGTCCATGCATCCGCACGCCGCCTGCCGCATTACCGGCGAAAGCAGGAGCGCCCCCATGAGCATGCCGAGCGACGTGAACCCCGACGTGGCCGAGGCCGTCCAGGCCATGGAGGACAAGGTGCCCCCGCCGGTGCGCCGGGCCAGCAAGAGCCTGTTCCGCAACATCTCGCCCGAGCAGGTCGGCTTCGCCGCCGCCGTCGTCGTCGCCTTTGTCGGGGTCGCGATCTGCGGGCCGAAGGTGAAGGAGATGCGCAAGCCGCGCCGGCAGCGCATGATCGATCGCGCCCGCCGCGCCGCCCGCCAAGCCACCCGCGACGCGCAGCGGCAGGCTCAGAATGTCCGCGAGGCTGCCGCCCGGTTAGGGTCATAGCGTGGAGGGAGACAGCTCGCCGCTCACCACATCATGAGCGAGGGCAGTGCCCAAGGCTCCCTTGAACAGACCCGGTGCGAGAGCTGACTGCGCTCAGTTCACCGGGACGGCGACGAAGCGCACCTCGCCCTGCGCATTGGCGACGAGGAGCAGCGCCGACGTCTTGCCCTTGCTCTTGAGCCCTTGGAGCTTCTCGGTGGCATCCGAGGGCTGCTTGACCGGCTCCTGGTTGATCTCCACGACGACGTCACCCGGTCGCAGTCGCTTGTCAGCCGCCGCCGACGCGGGATCGACGCTTGAGATGACGACCCCGGTGGCAACGCTGTCGTTGATCGTGTATTGGTGCCGGGTCTCGCGCGAGAGGTCGCGGAAGGTCATGCCTAGCGCGGTGAGCGCGGGCGGGGCCGCCGGCAGCGCCGGGCCGGCGTCGCTGAGGCTCTTCTTCTCGAGCGCGGCATGCTTCTCGCCGTCCTCCAGCAGCCCGAGCTTCACCGACTTCGACAGTTCCTTGCCCTTGCGCACCACCACGACGTCAACGTCTTTGCCAACCGGCGCCTGCGCGACGATCTTGGGCAGGTCGCGCGATTCCTTGATGTCCTGGCCGTCGAACTTGACGATGACGTCGCCGGTCTCGATGCCGCCGGCGCTCGCCGGGCCTTTGGGATCGGTGCCCGAGACGAAGGCGCCGCGGGTCTTGCCGAGATCGAGGCTCTCGGCGATCTGATCGTCGACGTTCTGGATCCGCACGCCGAGCCAGCCGCGTCGCGTCTCACCAAATCTTTGGAGCTGATCGATGATCGGCGTCACCGTGGCGGCCGGTGTGGCGAAGCCGATGCCGATCGAGCCGCCCGAGGGCGAGAGGATGGCCGTGTTGATGCCGATGACTTCGCCCGCCATGTTGAACAAGGGGCCGCCTGAATTGCCCTTGTTGATGGCGGCGTCGGTCTGGATGTAGTTGTCGTAGGGGCCGCTATCGATGTTGCGGTGGCGCGCCGAGACGATGCCGGCGGTCACGGTGCCGCCGAGCCCGAACGGGTTGCCGACCGCCATCACCCAGTCGCCGACGCGCATCTTCTCGCTGTCGCCGAACTTGACGCTCTTCAGCGGCGTCGCCGGAGTCACCTTCAGCACGGCGACGTCGACCTTCGGGTCCTTGCCGATCACCTTGGCGCGCAGCTTCTGTCCGTTGGTGAAGATCACGGTGATCTCGTTGGCGTCGGCGATCACGTGGTTGTTGGTGATCACGATGCCCGAGGGATCGATCACGAAACCCGAACCCAGTGAATTCGAGCGGTGGGCTGTTCCCTCGTCATCGTCGCCGCCGTGGCCATGCTTGCCTTGCTGGCGGCGCTTGAAAAATTCTTCGAAGAGGTCGTCGAACGGCGTGCCTTGCTGCAGGTCCGGGGCGTCGGCGCCCTCGTTCTTGGCCTGCGTTTCCTGGACTTGTGTTGCGGAGATGTTGACGACGGCGTCGCTCACCGCCGCCGCCTCGTCCGCTAGGGAATCAGGTCCGTGCGCAGCCAGTACGGGCTCCAGCGGCACCACCAGAAGCGCGAGGGCGACAGCCAGGGTCCGGACGCGGCGCGGGCCGGAAAGCGAAGCGAAGTGCGGGCGCGACCCCATCGGGTTTCTCCAGGCCTCCCGTGCCAGAAGCGCTTCGGCCCCGCAGCACATACAACCGCCCGGCGACGCGCTAGGCGTGCCGGGCGAACGCTCGATTCAGGCGATTTCCACGACCGGCGCAAGACAATCTTGCGTGGCGTGACATTGTGGGTACCGGTGCCGGCGCTCGCCTACTCTTCCTTGTAGCCGAGCTGCTGGTGATTGCCCGTGGCGCCGTAATACTTGTAGGGTAGGAACTTGCCGGACATGCCGATCTTGACGCGGTCGCCCTTCGCATCGGGCAGGCGCTCCATCGTCATGTCGAGGTCGATCGCCGACATGATGCCGTCGCCGAACTCCTCTTCGATCAGCGCCTTCCAGGCCGGGGCGTTGATCATTACGAGCTCGTAGAAACGATAGATCAGCGGATCGGTCGGCGGCATCGGCATGCCGCGCATCGGGACCTCGTTCAGCAACACCTTCTCGCCGACGGAAAGCCCGAACAGCTCTCCCGCCTTCTCGCAGAGCGGCTTGGTGAGCTTCATCTGGCCGAGCAGCGCGCCGACGACGAGGATCTCGGACATGCCACCGATTTCGGTGGTGATGTGCTTCCAGGTCCAGCCCTTCTCCCGCTTGATGTCGAGGATCTTCTCGGTGAGGTCGCTGCGCTTCATGGAATCCTCTGGGTCGGTCTCATGGAGAACGAGCGCGGGCCAGGTCGCGCTCGGGACGAATTGCCTGCAATCGAGGTGCCATGACAAACTTGAGTCAGCCCGTCCGCTCGTACGTGCCCACCAGCATTCCCTTGGCGAGGACATGGCCTTTCAGGGCTTCGACGAAGGCGCCCTTGCCGGCGCCATCGTCGAGTGTCGGCAGCACGTCGAGTGCGAAGAGCTGGAAGCAGTAGCGGTGCGCGCCGTGGCCCGGCGGCGGGTCGGGCGGGAGCCACCCCGTGCCGAAGAACGAGTTCCTGCCCAGCGAGGATCCCGCCCGCGTGGTCGGCATGGCGCTGGTGTCGAGCGCGGCCTCCTGGAAGCCGGTGTTCTCCTCGGCCGGGATGTCCCACACCAGGGCGTGCACCAGCGGCGCCGGGGTCGGGCTATCGGCATCCTCGACGACAAGGGCGAGGGAGCGGGCGCCCGCGGGCATGCCGGCGAAGCGCAGTGGCGGTGAGACCCTGGCGCCATCCTCGGTGTGCCGCACTGGCATCGCGGCGTCGTTGGCGAAAGCGTCGCTGGTGACCTGGATCGTCTCGGGCGCGGCGAGGTCGTCGCGCGCGTAGACGATCTTGTTTAGGCCGGGCCGGATCGAACTCAGCGCGTGGCCGATCGCCGACGGTACGTTCTCAAGCATGGTGCAGCCTCCCGCACGCAAATGCGCGGAGAGGCGCTGCGGTTCGTCCGCGTCGCCTGGCCTACTTGTCGACGAAGGCCTTCTCGATGACGTAGTGGCCCTGCTCGCCGTGATTGCCTTCGGTGTAGTGCCGTGTGTCGAGCAGCGCCTTCACGTCGGCCAGCATGTCGGGGCTGCCGCACAGCATGAAGCGGTCGTTCTCGACGCTCATGTCGGGCAGGCCGAGATCGGAGAAGAGCTTGCCGTTCGTCATCAGCTCCGTGATGCGGCCCTGATGGGTGAACGCCTCGCGGGTCACCGTGGGATAATAGAGCAGCTGCTCGCGCGCCAGTTCGCCGATGAACTCGTCCTCCGGCAGCACCTTGGTGATGAAGTCGCTGTAGGCGAGGTCCTTGGCGTAGCGCACGCCGTGCACCACGATGATCTTCTCGAAGCGCTCGTAGGCGTCGGGATCCTTGATGATCGAGAGGAACGGCGCCAGGCCGGTGCCGGTGCCCAGCAGGTAGAGGTTCCTGCCCGGCGCGAGATTGTCGATGACCAGGGTTCCGGTGGGCTTCATCGAAACCATCACCGAGTCACCCTCTTTCAGGTGCTGGAGACGGGACGTCAGAGGGCCGTTCTGGACCTTGATAGAGAAAAACTCGAGCTCATCGGCGTAATGCGCGCTGGCGACGCTGTAGGCGCGCAACAGCGGCTTGCCGTCGACCGGGATGCCGATCATCGTGAACTCGCCGCTGCGGAATCGGAAGGACGGATCGCGCGTCGTCTTGAAGGAGAAGAGGCTGTCCGTCCAGTGATGGACGCTGAGGACGCGCTCCTCGAGGAACTTGCTCATCGATACTGGCTCTGGACCCGGCGGCGGTTCGTAGACTTCGATCCTAGCTAGGGGCAATTCGCACCGCACGCAACGCGCGTGCGGTGCGACACAGCCCTACGCCGGAAATAGTCTCGAGGCCGGTCGCCGCGAGGACGAAATCGCCCCGCAGCCACGGTTCCCGGAAACTCTCAAGCTCAGATGCCGAGGCTGCCGTGCCCGAAGATCAAGAACACGATCAGGATGATCACGATGATGCCGATGATGCCGATGCCACCGTTGCCGTAATAGCCCGAGCGATGGCCGTAATAGCCGCCGCCGCCGAACAGCAGCAGGAGCACGAGGATGATGATGATCAGGGACACGGGGGCGACACTCCAGCTTGGCCGTTGCACGACGAAAAGTCGCGATCCAAGGCCAAGGTTGCATCGCCCGCGTCACCGTATGGTGTTATTTCGGCAGGGTTAACGCGGGCGGAACGCGGCCCTCAGGCCGCCTTCTTCTCGCTGGCGTTGGACCATCGCCCCATCTGCGCCATGCCGTTCATCACGGCGCGGTGGACGAAGGCGGCCTGACCGGCGGCCTCCTGCTCCGTCTTGCCCGACCAGGCGTGCTGCGCGGCGTGCTGCAGCGCGCGGCCGTAGGAGAAGGTGATGCCCCAGGGATGGGGCCCGAGCTTGGCGATGGCGTCGAGGTTGGCGGTGGCTTCGACGTCGGACTGGCCGCCCGAGAGGAAGGCAATGCCCGGCACGGCGGTCGGCACGCAGTTCTTGAAGAGCTTCACCGTCCATTCCGCAACCTGCTCGGGCGAGGCCTTGGCCGCATCCTCGCCGGGAATGACCATGTTGGGCTTGAGGATCGTGCCCTCGAGCCAAACGCGGTGGGCGTAGAGCTCGTGGTAGAGCGTGTTCAGCACGAAACGGGTCACCTCGTAGTTGCGCTCGATCGTGTGGGCGCCGTCCATCAGCACCTCCGGCTCGACGATCGGCACGATATCGGCCTCCTGGCAGATCGCGGCGTAGCGGGCCAAGGCCTGCATGTTGGCGCGCACGGACCCCTCGGTGGGGCGGCCGTGCTCGTCGATCACGATCACCGCGCGCCATTTCGCGAAGCGCGCGCCGAGGTCGTAATATTCCTTCATGCGCCTGGGCAGGCCGTCGAGCCCCTCGGTGATGGTCTCGCCGGGGAACATCGGCATCGGATGGGTCGACTGGTCGACCTTGATGCCGGGGATCGATCCGGCCTGCTCGATCAGCTTGACCAGCGGCGTGCCGTCCTTGGCCTTCTGGCGGATCGTCTCGTCGAAGAGGATGACGCCGGAGATGTGGTCCTTCATCGCCTTGTCGGAACGGAACATGAATTCGCGGTAGGCGCGCCGATTGTCCTCGGTGTTGTCGACCTTGATCGCGTCGAAGCGCTTCTTGATCGTGCCGGTGCTCTCGTCGGCGGCGAGGATTCCCTTGCCCGGCGCCACCAGGGCGACGGCGACCTTGTGCAGCTGATCCTTGTTCATCGGGCTCTCCGGGCGATAAGTGCGTTGCCGCAGCTCTAGCGAAATGCGGCGTTGTTTTCAAAAGCTCAATCGTGTGGGCTGCCCAGCCGCAGTTCGACCGGCGCCGCGCGAAGGCCTCTGGCGCGGTGAAACACGAGCCGCCATATTTGCTTATCGTTGCAAAGCGAAGGTTGCTTTGCAGAGCGGCGTTCGAGGGTTCCGATGAGTGTCGCTTTCACGCGCGAGGAGGATGTCGAGGCCGCTGCGGCGCACCTGCTCGACCGTCCGATCTCGCCACACCCGAACTTCGTCACGGCGAGCGGCCTTGCGGCGATCGACGCGGCGCTGGCCCAGGCGCGCGCGGCCTACCAGGCGGCGCAGGCGGCGGGCGACGTGCGCACCGATCGTGGCGCCATGGCGATCGCCACGCGCGACCTGCGCTACTGGTCGGCGCGCCGGGCCAGCGCCCAGCTCGTCGCGACACGGCCGGATGGCGACGCGGTGCAGTTCGGCGGCAGCGTCACCTTCGACCGCGCGGACGGCCGCCGCCAGACCTTCCGCATCGTCGGCGAGGACGAGGCGGACGCCGCCAAGGGCTCGGTGTCTCACATCTCCCCGCTGGCCCGCGCCCTCGTCGGCAAGCGCGTCGGCGACGCCGCACGGTTCGGCGGCCAGGAGGTCGAAGTGGTCGCGGTGTCGGCGGGCTGAGGAGTCGGACATGACGACAGGTATGCCCTCGACCCCCTCACCCGCGGGCACGCTCGTCTCGGACTGGCTGCTCGTCGACCAGGCCACCATCGACCGCTTCGCCGAGGCCACCGGCGATCACCAGTTCATCCACGTCGATCCCGTGCGCGCCGCGGCGACGCCGCTCGGCGGCACGATCGCGCACGGGCTGCTGGTGCTGTCGCTGCTGCCGGCGCTCGCCGCACGCACGCAGCCGCAGGTCGAGGGCGCCAAGATGGTGCTGAACTACGGCTACGACCGCGTGCGCTTCCTGTCGCCGGTGCACAGCGGCAAGCGCATCCGCGCCGCCTTCCGCACGTTACGCGTGGAGGAGACCAAGCCCGGCCAATGGCGCCGGGTGACGGAGGTCACGGTCGAGATCGAGGGCGTGACCAAGCCGGCGCTGGTGCTCGAAAGTATCACCCTGGCCTTCGTGTGAGCCGGCGCTAGACTCGCATCAGCGCCGCCGGCCCGAGGTCGCCCAGCGTGGGGTAGCCGTCGACGGCCATGAGCAGGTCGGCCTCGGCCAGCACGGTGCGGATCACGTGGACGATGCCGGCGACGCCGTCGAGCGCGAGGCCGTAGGCGTAGGGGCGGCCGAGGCCTACGGCGGTGGCTCCCAGCGCGATCGCCTTGATCATGTCGGTCCCCGAGCGCACGCCGGAATCGAACAGCACCGGCACGCGGCCCGCCACCGCCTCGACCACGCCCGGCAGCATGTCGATGGCGGCGAGCCCGCCGTTGGCCTGCCGCCCGCCGTGGTTGGAGCAGAAGATCGCGTCGGCGCCGGCGTCGACGGCGCGGCGGGCATCGTCGGGATGACAGATGCCTTTCAGCACCAGCGGCATCCTGGTGAGCCCGCGCAGCCACGGCAGGTCGGCCCAGGTCAGCGCCTTGCCGAAGATCTCGGTCCAGCGCCGCACCGCGGCCGGCCCGTCCTCCTCTGGCGGCGCGGCCAGGGAGGCGCGGAAGACGGGATCGGTGAAATAGTTTATCAGCGCGTGGCCGCGCAGCTGCGGAAAGCTGGCGGCGTTGAGGTCGCGCGGGCGCCAGCCGGTCAGCCACGTGTCGAGCGTCACCACCAGCGCCTTGAACCCGCACGCCTCGGCGCGCTGCACCAGGCTCTCGGCCACGCCGATGTCGCGCGGCGTATAGAGCTGGAAATAGCCGGGCGTATCGCCGAGGTGCCGGGCGACCTCCTCCATGGGGTCGTTGGCCAGCGTCGAGACCATGAACGGCACGCCGGTCTGCGCCGCCGCCTTGGCTGCCGCGATGTCGCCGTGGCCGTCCGGCGCGACGAGGCCGATGACGCCGATCGGCGACAGGAACATCGGCGTCGGCAGTCTCCGGCCGAACAGCTCGATCGAGAGATCGCGCCGGGTGCAATCCACCAGCATGCGCGGCAGCACGCCCCAGCGCTCGAAGGCGGAGACGTTGCCGCGCTGGGTGTGCTCGTTGCCGCAGCCACCCTCGACGTAGGCGAGCACGCCGGGCGGCATGGCGGCGCGGGCGCGCTCGAACAGCGTGGTATAGTCGACCGGCAGCTTGGGCACCACGCCGCGCAGTCCGGCGAAGTAGATCTCGTTCTGGTAGTCGCCGAAGGCTGGCATTCGCGGTCTCTCGGTCTTCGCCGGCAACGCATGAACCACGACTGTGATGCGCCGCGCCAAGCTCCCTCTCTCGACCGAGGATCGCGCGGCCTAGAAACCACGACTAAATATATGTTGGCCGATGGCAACCGTGATTAACCGTCAAGGTTGATCGGCGGGCTGGATATCCAGCTTTGTAGTTCCGGTTGCGGCCCAGCCGCAGCGCCGGGACCTTGCGAGGAGCGGGATCATGGGCATTCTCGACAACGTCATCGGCAGCCTGCTGGGCGGCGGCAACCAGAACCAATCCTCCGGCATGGGCGGCGTGCTCTCGAGCATCCTCGGCGGCGGCCAGACCGGCAATAACCAAGCCGGCACCAACCAGGGCGGTGGCCTCGGCGGCATGCTCGGTGGCGCCGCCGCGGGCGGCGGCCTCGGCGGGCTGGTCTCGCAGTTCGAGCAGGCCGGGCTCGGCAACGTCGTGCAGTCGTGGATCGGCGGCGGCACCAACCATCCCGTCTCGCCCGACCAGCTGCAGAACGTCTTCGGCGACAAGGTGCCGGGCATGGCGCAGCAGGCCGGCATGAGCCAGGGCGACTTCCTCTCCCAGCTGAGCCAGCACCTTCCCGCTGCCGTCGATGGCATGACCTCGGGTAGCCAGGGCGGCGACAACAGCTCGGTGAACGTCTAGGCCTCGGCGCAGGAGTGCGAGCGATGAAGCGTCAGATCGCGTTGGTGGCGGCCGTCCTGCTGGCCAGCCAGACGTTGGCCGGGGTGGCCTCGGCCGACAACAAGATGGGCTACCAACTCGAGACGGCGGCCGATGCCGGCTCGTTGACCAAGGCCGGCGGCTCGCTCGGCATGAAGGTCGGGCCGCAAGACGACATCGCCAGCGAAGGCTTGAGCTTCCAGGTGCTGAAGGTCGAAGGCGTCGCCGACGATTCCGCGGCGGCCCAGGCCGGGCTCAAGGTGGGCGATCAGGTCATCGCCGTGAACGGCCGCGTGTTCCCCAATACTCGCACGTTCGCGGAATACGTCGGGTCGATCAAGCCGGGGCAGCAGATCGAGGTCGACTACATGCCGCAAGGCGGCGGGCCCAAGGATGCCAAGCGCGTCGGTGTAACGGTGGGGGAAGGCGGCAAGGTGGCGAAGCCGGCGCAGGACGCGCCCAAGAGCGCCGGCGGCCTTTCGACTGGCGAGAAGGTCGCGATCGGCTTCGGCGCGGCCGCGATCATCGGCTGCTACGAGTACGGCTGCATCCCGAAGCTCAAGAAGAAGTACGAGGAAGAGCGGGTCAAGCAGGGCCAGCCGGCGAAACCGATCGAGGCACACTGAGCGCGAAGCGTTCCCTAGAAAGAGAAGCGAAGCCTCGAGTATTTCCCCTTCTCCCCTTGCGGGAGAAGGTGGCCGAAGGCCGGATGAGGGGTCGGGTACCCCTCCGGTACGGCATGATAAGAGTCCTTCTCTGCGGGCGCCATTTTCTAGGCGAGAGGGTCTAACCCTCGTCCGGCGCTTCGCGCCACCTTCGCCCACAAGGAAAAAGCAAGAACCTCGCGGAACGTCTCCTTTTCCCACAGAGGTTCGTAGAAAGATGGCCCTAGCTGTGGACCTTGCTTGATCGTCTCAAGGATTGATGTATCGCACGCCGTGTTGGTGAACCCGCGACCGCTAGAGCAATGTCCGCTTTTTTGGACTAGCTCCGACGAGAAAGCGTAGCGATAAAAGGTACATTAGCGTTGCGTCGCGTCTCTGGATCAATGTCCCGCCGCTAGGTGGCGCGAGGACCCGACCTCTCAAGCATCAGTCTCACTCCGGCGCATCGACGATCGGGTCGTAGGCCGAGACGTCGAAGCCCACGAGGTCGAACGCCGCCTTCATGTGTGCCGGCAGCGGCGCGGTGACGTCGAGCGTGCCGCCACGCGGATGCGGCAGCACCAGGCGGCGCGCCAAGAGGTGCAGCTTGCGCTCGATGCCGTCCGGCACAGCGCGCAGCGGATCGTTGCGCCCGGGATCGTTGTCGGGCTTGTGGCCGTATTTCGGGTCGCCGACGATCGGGTGGCCGATCGCCTCGGCATGGGCGCGCAGCTGGTGGGTGCGCCCGGTGATGGGCTTCATCGACAGCCAGGCCAGCCGCGAGGTCACCTTGTCGACCGTGGCGTAATAGGTGACCGAGTGCTGGGCGTCGTCGTCGCCGTGCTTGGCCACCCGCATCTTCTCGCGCGCGGCGGGATCATGCCCGGGCTCGCGCGGGCCGCGGACCTCGCCCATGCCGTCGCCCTTGGCGAGATAGAGCGAGATGCGGCCCTGCGGCGGCTTGGGCACGCCCTCGACCAGCGCCCAGTAGGTTTTACGCGCCTGGCGGGAGCGGAACACTTCACCTAGGTCCGCCGCCATCTTGCGGGTGCGCGCCACAAGCAGCACGCCGGACGTGTCGCGATCGAGGCGATGAACCAGCACCGGGCGGTCGCCGCGCTCGTTGGGCAGCGAGGCCAGCATGCCGTCGACGTGGTGCTTGGTGCCGGAGCCGCCCTGCACGGCGAGGCCGAAGGGCTTGTCTAGCACCATGAGATCCTTGTCCTCGAAGAGGATCATGCGGCGCAGGTCGCGGGCGTCGGTCTCGTTGACGAAGGTTGCCGTGGGATCGCGCGGCGCCGCCTCGAGGTTCAGCGGCGGCACTCGCACGCTCTGCCCAGTGGCAAGCCTGTGGGCAGTCTTCACACGAGCGCCGTCGACGCGGACTTGGCCGGTGCGCACGATCTTGTTGAGGTGCGAGAGCGACAGAGAAGGAACGCGCCGCTTGAACCAGCGGTCGAGGCGCATGCCCTCCTCGTCCTCGGTGACTTGCAGGGTCTCGACACTCATGACGTTTCCTTCGGCGACCGGTATGGACGATCAGCCGAGGGATCGACGATCACGCTTCTGTCTCTGATATCGATCTTAGCAAGGGAACACCGCTTGGGTACATCGTCTTCCCGGGGCGAGCGAAGCGAGAGCCCGCGACCCATGACAACGTGCGTGCAGGACGAAGCGGCATCTTTCCGCTCGTTCCGGCAGCCGCGTTGTCATGGGTTCCGGGCCGCCTGCGGCGCCCCGGAAAGACAATCCGTGACCAGGAAACCCCTCAGCTGCTGCCGATGTAATGGGCCACGGCGCGGTCGACCGCGTCGCGCTGCTCGCGGGTCAGCTTGCGCATCTCGCCCTCGAGCCAATCGTCCTTGAGTCCGGTGGAGGCGGAGAGTACGTGCCACTTCATGCCCTCGACCACGTCCTGCTTGACGCCGCGGCCGGCCACGTAGAGGCGGGCGGCGCGGTCCTGCGCCACGGGGTTGTTGCGTCCGGCCGCCTTGATGAAGTAGCGCGCCGCGCCGCTCTCGCTCTTCTCCACGCCGACGCCGTTGAACAGCATGATGCCGTATTCGACCATCGCGGCGATGTTGTCGTTGTCCGCCGCCTGCTTGATCAGGGTGGCGGCCTGCGCGTCGTCCCTGTCGACGCCGTTGCCCTCGCGGTACATCAGGCCGAGAGCGTATTGCGCCTCGGCATAGCCGAGCGCGGCGGAGCGACGAAAGAAGGCGGCGGCGGCCTTGGTGTCGGTCACGACGCCGTTGCCCTGCAGCTCCAGCGCGCCGAGGTAGAACAGCGCCCCGGCATTGTCCTGGGCCGCGGCCTTCTCGAACATGGCCTTGGCCCCGGCGCGGTCCTCGGCCACGCCCTCGCCCTTCAACCGCGCCAGCGCCAGGGCGAACATGGCCTGCGGGTCGCCGTTGTCGGCGCCGAGCGCGTACCAGTGCGCCGCCTCGCCCTTGTCCATCGGCACGCCGAGGCCCTGCGCGTAGAGCTCGCCGGCCAGTGTCATCGCCGCGCCGTCGTGGGCGTTCTGCCCGAGCCGCTTCATCGCCTCCTTCATGGCGGTGGCGTAGAAGCCGCGCTGGTAGGCGCCGAAGGCCAGGTCGGCGTCCTTGACGGAAGGGTCACGCTTGGCGTCGGGCACGTCGGCGGGCGACTTTAGGGTCGGTTGCGCCGAGAGGTCCGGCGCGCCCTGCGGCAAAGCAAGGCTTGGCGGCCCGAACGGCGTCTGCGACGGCAGCCTGAGCATCTGGGCGTGGACCGGCGCGAGAGCCGTGCTCAGCAGCAGCGCGGCGATGGCCGGCGCGACGGGGCGGGCGGTCACCGGACCGCTTCCTCGCATTGGATAAGGTCGCGCGTCACCGCCGCAAGGGCCGCCGCCGGATCGTCCCAGACGCCGTCGCAGAGCGCCACGAACTCGGCGCCGGCCCGGGCCATCGCGCCGGCCTCGGCTGGGTCGACGCAGTAGCCGACGCAGGGCACGTTGAAGATCTCGGCCCACCAGGCGACGCGCTCGGCGACGAAACCGGCGTCGGCAGCCTCGTCCGGGCCGCCGAACATGAGGTAGTCCGCCCCGCTCTCGCCGGCCGCCATCGCAGCGTCGCGGTCGCGCAGGCCGCCGACGCCGACGATCTTCTTCGGGCGCAGTGCCTCGAGCGCTTCGTCCAGCGCCGGTCCGGTGCCGGCGACGTGGAGCCCGTCGGCATCGGTGCGGCCGACGAAACGAGAATCGAAACGCCCGCCGCTCTCCACCAGCAGCGCCGCCCCGCGGGCCTGCACCGCCGGCGCAAGCGCGCGCACGATCGCCTTGGCGGCGCCTTCGTCGGCCGCCGCTATACGCAGCAGGAGGCAGGCCACGTCGCCGGCCTCCAACGCCGCCTCGAGCTTGGGCAGGAAGGCGGTCGCCTCGGCGAGGGGCGGCGTGATCAGGTAGAGGCGCGGTGGCTCGGACATCCACGGGAGCATGCCGTGACATTTCGGCGAAAGCGGGGTGCGTATCGCCCCTCCGACGGCGACAAACCCGGCCATGGCCCAACGCGCCTCGCCGCCTTCGTCTTGACGCCGTGCGACGCCTCCTGTCTTTGTGAGCCATGGCGATGACGTCGATCTCCTCGGGCAGGAGCCATCGCTGGAGCCTGCCCAATATCCTGACCTACGGTCGGATCGCCGCCGTGCCCCTGGTGGTCGCGTGCCTGTACAAACCCGGCAGCGACGCCATGCGCTGGACCGCGCTGGCGCTCTACACCATCGCCGCCATCACCGACTTCTTCGACGGCTATCTCGCCCGCGCCTGGTCGCAGCAATCCTCGATCGGCCGCATGCTCGACCCCATCGCCGACAAGCTGCTCGTCGCCGCGGTGCTGTTCATGCTGGTCAACGACCGCACCATCGCCGGCGTCCACGTGGTGGCCGCTATCGTGATTTTGTGCCGCGAGATCCTGGTCTCCGGGCTGCGCGAGTTCCTGGCCGAGCTCAAGGTGTCGCTGCCCGTCTCCAAGGTGGCAAAATGGAAGACCACGGCGCAGCTCATCGCGCTGGGCTTCCTCATCGCCGGCCCCGCCGGCGACGCGGTGCTCCCGCACACCGTCGAGATCGGGCTTGCCCTGCTCTGGATCGCGGCGCTCCTCACCCTCTACACGGGCTGGGACTACCTCTTCACCGGCATCCGCCACATCATCGCGATCGAGGACGGCAAAGCATTATGAAGGCCTCGGCGTGAGAGCCTCGTCTTGAAGGCGGTGTACTTCGCCTGGGTGCGCGAGCGCATCGGCAAGAGCGAGGAGGTGCTGGAGCCGCCGGCCGCGGTCGGCACGGTGGCCGAGCTCGTCGCCTGGCTGAGGACCCGCGGCGAGGGCTACGAGGCGGCCTTCGCGCAAGGCCACGCGATCCGCGCCGCGATCGATCGCGCCCACGTGCGCCCGGAGGCCTCGATCGCCGGCGCGCGCGAGATCGCCTTCTTCCCGCCCATGACCGGCGGCTGACCTTGACCCTCACGGTCCGGGTCCAGGCCGAGCCCTTCGACGCCGCCATCGAGAGCGCGGCCCTGACCAAAGGCCGCGCCGAAGTCGGCGCCATCGTCACCTTCACCGGGCTCTGCCGCGACGAGGGCGGCACGCTGGCGGCGCTCGAGATCGAGCACTATCCCGGCATGGCCGAGGCCGAGATCGAGCGCGTCGCCGAAGAGGCGCTGGCGCGCTGGCCGCTCGCCGGTGCCACGCTCATCCACCGTCACGGCCGCATCGCGCCGGGCGAGCCCATCGTGCTGGTCGTCACCGCAAGCCGGCACCGAGATGCCGCCTTCGCCGCCGCCTCGTTCCTGATGGATTACCTGAAGACCCGCGCGCCGTTCTGGAAGAAGGAGCACCGCAGCGACGGCAGCTCCGGAGACTGGGTCGAGGCCAAGGCCGCGGACGACGCCGCGGCGGAGCGCTGGGCCGCCGGCTGAGCCGTCCGCCGCGGTCGATGTCGCCCCCGTCACGTTTTCTTTTCGTAATTTTCGACATCCGCTGCGTCAGCTGCGTCATGCTCCCGTTGCCGCTCGGCCACCTCATGTCGGCGCTCGCCGACGCCGGCCGCGGACTTGAGGCCGGACGCCGACGCCGCTTTCCCGGTGGCGTCGGCAAGCGGTCGCGCCGCTCCGCCTGAACCGCCCGCCTTCGCAGACCGCGCCCCCACACATCGGTAACTTTACATGTAGCCGACCGCCTTGTCCATCGGCTCGGGCGGGAATGTTGGGCGGCGAAGGCCGGCGTCGGCTGGAGCCGGAGCCTGCCACCCGCGTCCGCACCGCGCAGACGTGACGTGCAGCAAAAAGGCAGTTCGCGCGTTTCTCTCAGAATCTTGGGAGAAACGGTACGTGGCTCGCTTTCGGTTACTCGGCCTGCTGCTCGCGGCGACCTTTCTCGGCACGGTTCCTGGACAGGCGGCGGTGCACCATCGCCATTACCCTGTTGCCGCCCGGCACCAGGCGCGTCACGCCGCGCGCCGCTACGCCGGCGCCGGCTACGCTCGTCCCTATGCCAGCGAAGTGTCGCCGACGATCACCTGCCGCTACCCCGACGGCACGCCGTTCGATCCCGACATCATCGGCGGCCCCAGCCATGTCGGCGACGGCGGCCCCGCCGCCAACCTGGGCGGCTTCAGCCCGTGCGAATATTGAGGATGCGCAAGTTCGATCTCATGGCGTCGACGCTCGCCTTTCTGACGGCCGCTTCGCTCTCGGGCGCACGAGCCGACACGAGCTGGCGCGGCGACCGGCCCGGCGAGCACCACAAGATCGAGGCGGCGACGCTGCCGGCGCCCTATGCCACCCGCTCGGCGAGCAACGGCCCGTCCGAGGCGCCGGTGCCGCCCGGCGCCCTGCCCAAGGTGCCGCCGGGCTTCGCCGTCACGCGGTTCGCGACCGGCCTCGAGGCGCCGCGCGAGATCCGCGTGGCGCCCAACGGCGACATCTTCGTCGCCGAGACCGCCGCCGGCCGCCTCCGCGTTTTGCGGGCGCCGCCGGGCGCGGCGACGGCGGCGAGCACCGCGACCTTCGCCTCCGACCTCGACGAGCCCTTCGGCATCGCCTTCTACCCGCCGGGTCCCGAGCCGCGCTGGATCTACGTCGCCAACACCAACAGCGTGGTGCGCTTCCCCTACCGCTCGGGCGAGACTTCGGCCTCCGGCAAGCCGGAGACGATCGTGGCGCAGCTCGCGTCCTCGCTGGGCGGCCACACCACGCGCGACATCCGTTTCACCCCCGACGGCACGCGGATGCTCGTCTCCGTCGGCTCGGCCTCCAACGTCGCCGGCGAGATCCCGCGCCAGCCGCCGCCGGGCTTCGTCGCGTCGCACCCGCTCGGCGCCGCCTGGGGCGACGAGACCGATCGCGCCGACGTGCTCTCGTTCACCCCGGAGGGCGGCGACCGCCGCATCCTCGCCACCGGCCTGCGCAATTGCGTCGGCCTCGCGCTGCAGCCCAAGACCGACGCGCTGTGGTGCGCGGTGAACGAGCGCGACGGCCTCGGCGACGACCTCGTCCCGGACTACGTCACCCATGTCGCGCCCGGCGCCTTCTACGGCTGGCCATGGTTCTACATGGGCGCCCACGAGGACCCGCGCCTGAAGGGCGTCCGCACCGACCTGACGTTCAAGGCGAGCCTGCCCGACGTGCTGATCCAGTCGCATTCCGCGCCGCTGCAGATCACCTTCTACAATCCCGCGCCGGGCGCCCCGGCCGCCTTCCCGCCGGGCTACGACGGCGACGCGTTCGTCACGCTGCACGGCTCCTGGAACCGCGCGCTGCGCACCGGCTACAAGGTGGTCCGCATCGTCATGAAGGACGGCGTGCCGACTGGTGGCTACGACGATTTCCTCACCGGCTTCATCCAGTCCGACGCCGCCGTCTGGGGCCGGCCGGTGGGCGTCGCAATGGCCAACGACGGCGCGCTGCTCGTGGGCGAAGACGCCAACGGGGTGATCTATCGTGTGGCGCCGACGGCGGAGCGCGCGGCGCGGTAGCGTCGGGAGCACGAGTCGGATTATCTGTAAGGATCAATCGGGACATCCACGATGCCGCAGAATACGAAGATGTTGATCGGCGCCGTCATCGCGGCGGCCTTGGCCATCGCCGTCTACTATGGAGCGATCAGCCAACAGTCGGCCAGCAGCATCCAGGGCCAGGCCAATCAGGCGCTGGGGACAGCACCTGCATCTCAACAAACTGGAGCGCCAGCCTCGCCGAATCCCACCGCACAAACGGCGGCGCCAGCCGCGCCGGTGCCGCAGAATGCCGTGCAGACTCCTCGTTGAGGTGAACGCGTCGCGGATCGTCTCCGATTTCGCTGGGCGCAGATCTCAAAAGGGAAATTACAAGAGAAGAGCCGCGCTCACCCCTTCCAGTGCAGCGCCGTGATCAGCGTGAACAGCCGCCGTCCGGTGTCGCGGTCGCACTCTATCTTGCCGGAGAGGCGCTCGAGCAGCAGCTCGGCGCCCTCGTCGTGAAGGCCGCGGCGGCCCATGTCGATGGCCTCGATCTGCGCCGCCGTCTGGGTGCGGATCGCGTCGAAATAGCTCTCGCAGACCATGAAATAGTCGCGCAGGATTGTCTTGAACGGTGTCAGCGAGAGGATGTGCACGGCCTTCTGCTCGCCGTCGCCGCCGGAGATGTCGAGCATCAGCTTGGCCTCGTGCAGCGCGATCGAGAGCGAATAGGGCCCCTCGGCCTTGCCGGGCAGCGCGAAGCTGTTCTCCTCGATCAGGTCGTAGATCGCGATCTGGCGCTCGTGCTCCTGGTCGGGGCTGCCGATGCCGATGGAATCGCCGTCGAGATGGACTGCCTTGAGGCGGTCGGTCTTCTCCGCCTTGGTCATGCCGCGTCCCGGCTCTTGGCGACCGGCGGCGCCCATTGTCCCAGACGCATCGCCACCGAGCGCGCGTGGGCGGATAGGCCCTCGGCCTCGCCGAGCGTCACCGCCGCCGGCCCGATGCGGGCCAGGCTCGCTTCCGAGCACTTCAGGATCGAGGTCTTCTTGACGTAGTCGAGCACGTTGAGGCCGGAGGAGAAGCGCGCCGAACGCGCCGTCGGCAGCACGTGGTTGGAGCCGCCGACGTAGTCGCCGACGGCCTCGGGCGTGTGCGCGCCGAGGAAGATCGCGCCGGCATTGCGGATGGCGACGGCGAGGCGCTCCTCGTCGGCGGCGATGATCTCGAGGTGCTCGGGCGCGATGCGGTCGGCGAGCGGCACGGCATCGTCGAGGCTCGGCACCAGGATCACCGCGCCGTAGTCGCGCCAGCTCGCGGACGCAATTCTTTCGCGAGGCAGGGTGCGCAGCTGCGCCTCCACGGCGCGCTCGACGGCGGCGGCGAGCATGGCGTCGTCGGTGATGAGGATCGACTGTGCCGCCTCGTCGTGCTCGGCCTGGGCCAGCAGGTCGGCCGCAATCCATTCCGGCTCGGCCGAGCCGTCGGCGATGATCAGCACCTCGGAAGGGCCGGCGATCATGTCGATGCCGACGGTGCCGAACACCTGGCGCTTGGCGGCGGCGACGTAGGCGTTGCCCGGTCCCATGATCTTCATCACCGGCGCGATCGTCTCGGTCCCGTAGGCCAGCGCGGCGATCGCCTGGGCGCCCCCCACCCGGTAGACCTCGTCGACGCCGGCGAGGTCGGCGGCGGCCAGGACCAGGGGGTTCAGCCGGCCGTGCGGCGAGGGCACCACCATGACGAGGCGCTCGCAGCCGACGACCTTGGCCGGAATCGCGTTCATCAGCACGGACGAGGGATAGGCGGCGGTGCCGCCCGGCACGTAGAGGCCGACGGCCTGGATCGCGCTCCAGCGCCAGCCGAGCTCGACGCCCGCGGAATCGGTGAAGCGCAGGTCTTCGGGCACCTGCTTCAGGTGGAACGAGCGGATGCGCTCGTGGGCGAGGCGCAGCGCGTCGAGGTCCTCGGCGCGGCAGGCCTCGACGGCGGCGGCGATCTCGTCGGGCGTGACGCGCAGGCCGAGTTGGCCAAGGTCGACGTGATCGAAGCGTTCGGAGAGCCGCACCAGCGCCGCGTCGCCGTCGGCGCGCACCTCGCCGATGATGGCGCGCACGGCGATGTCGACGTCCTCCGACACCTCGCGTTTGGTGGCGAGCAGCGCGGCGAAGGCGGCTTCGAAATCAGGGCTCCGGCTGTCGAGGCGCAGGGCCATGCTTCTTGTTCTCCGGTGGCCAGGGCGGCGTGACCCCGTTCCTTAGCTTCGCGCCGGCGCGAAGCAAAGCGCGGATCGCTACCAGATGTAGCGCAGGCCGCCCTTGCCGCCGTAGACCTGCTCCTCGCCCGAGAATTCGCCCTCGAAATTGACGAAGACCGACAGGTGGCCGTTGAGCGACGTCTCGGCACCGAGCTTGATCTGCGCCGCGTTGCGCGCCGGCCGCGCGCCCTGCACGAGGAAGGTCGCGCCCGGTAGCGAGAGGAAGCCGTTGGTGAGGTTTCGCTGCGGCGAGAACTCGTGGAGGTAGGCGAGGCTGACCACCGGGCGGATGGCGAGGCCGCCCAAGCTGGTGGTCCCGTCGATGCGGACGCCGAGGAAGCCGGGAACGTCGGCGACCGTCTGGCCGGAGCTCTGCAGCCCGAGGAGGTTGCTGGCCCCGTTGGTCGCGTATTCGCTGAAGCCTTTGCTCGCAAGCTGCGCGATCTCGAGCGCGACGAACGGGGTGAAGCGCACCTCGGGCGTGCCGAAGCCGGCGTCGCGGCTGATCGAGTGGCCCGCCTCAAGCCGCTCGCGGACCTCCGTCGAGCCGAACGCGGCGCGCTCGTTGGCCAACGCGAAGCCGCCGAACCCGCCGACCGTGCGGTTGGTGGTGTTCGAGAAGTCGGAGAAGCTCGTGATGCTCTGGAGGTAGTTCGCACCTGAGGTCAAGGCGCCGTAGATCGAGGCGTGGAAGCCGACGGCACTGCCGCTGGCGGCGCGCTGGCTCACGGTGAAGTCGGTGCCGCTGCCGCCGAGCGAGCCGCCGAGCAGAAGGCCCGGCGTGATCTCGGTGTCGGCGCCGACGTCGCCGCCATAGAAGGCGCCGGTCTGCCGCGCGGTGCCGAGGCCGGCGTTGGCGTTGATGTTGAAGCCGCCGCCGTCGCCCGACGCCCACACGCGGTAGTGCCGGACAGCAGCGAGCGGCGGCGCGGCGATCGCGCCCGACGGCAGGTCGGCGAGCTCGCGGAGGGGGGCGCCAGCGGTGGGTTGCACCCGCCACAGGCCGATCTGGTCGTTGACGGTCTCGGAGAAGGCGCGGCCGGCACGGATGTTGGTGGTCTGCGAGGCCACGAGCCCCTCGCCGGAGAGCTGGTCGTAGGCGGCCCGCGCTCCGGTCGGGGACAGGACGAAGAGGCCGTTCAGGATCGCGCTGCCGGCATCGCTGGTCGGGCGAATGCCGACGTTGGTCAGCGCCGTGCCGATGCTGCGCTGGTTCCCCGTCGCGGCCACGGCGGTGAACGACACGTCGTTGCGCGACAGGTTCACGTAGGCGTCGTTGGCATCGTAGCTCAGCGTCGGGGTGAGGAAGGCGAGGTTTGTCGTGACGCCGGCGAAGCTGCCGCTGACGCCACCGCCGGCGGTGACGATGGCGTAGCGGGTGCGCGGCAGGAACGTCCCGCTCCCAACAGTCACCGTAACGGTGCCGCCGAGCGTCGCCGTGCCGGCCACAAGGGTGCTGTCGGCCTGGACCGCCGTCGCGCCGATCGTGTAGGTCGCACCGGGCGCGAAGACCAGCGCGCCGGCCACCTGGAGCGTGCCGATCGTGGCGAGCGATCCCGGCGCCAGGGTGGCGCCGCCGGTCACGGTGACGCTGCCGACCGAGCCGGCGCCCTCGAACGTGCCACCGGCCGCGATCGTCGTCGTGAACATGGCCGAACCGGACGCCTGCGTCGTGCTTTCGCCGACCGACCCGGTTCCGAGCCCGGAGATTGTGCCGGGCGACGACGTCACGGTGACGCTGCCGACCGAGCCGGCCGCCTCGGACGTCGTCGTGGACACGGCCGAGCCGGACGCCTGCGTCGTGCTTCCGACGACAGATCCGGTGCCGAGCCCGGAGCTCGTGCCGGGCGACGTCGCGATGCCGCCGCCTGCGAGGCTCGAGGTGCTCCCAGTCGAACTTCCGGCGACATCGGAGTTGCCGAGCTGTTGCGCCTGCGAAGGAAACACGGCCGCGACGCAGGCCACGACGAGCGCGACGAACCATGCCAGGCGTGGGGCAGATCCACGCGCGAGCGCGAGCGCGGCGGACAGGAAACGCATCGTTCAACCCCCGGTACGTACCCGCTAGCCATAACCGGCACGGACCGTCCATTGGTGTCGAAAAGCACGCGCGGGAGAGATTCCTGTCCGGTGCGGCTTCTGCGGCACGCCGGCCGCCGCGCTGCGTGCCGCCCGTGCGATCAGCTGTTCAGCGCACCGTGGCAGTGCTTGTACTTGCGCCCTGAGCCGCACGGGCACGGTTCGTTACGCCCGACCCGGCCCCAGGTTTCGGGGTCGGCGGCGTCCCGGTGCGGCGCCAGCGTCTGCGTGTCCTCTCCACTCAAGGCTTCGAGCACGCCGTGGCCGTTGTGCGGCAGCACGTCCCCGGCGCTGCCGAGCCGCGTCATCAGGTCGGCGAGCTCGTCGTGGTTGCCGTTCAACGGCTCGAACGAGGAAGCCTGGGTCGGCGCGAACTCGGCGGTGGGCTGCTCGAACTGGATCTCGATGCGGCTGAGCTGCGAGGTTGTGGTGTCGCGCAGGTGGCCTATGAGCTCGTCGAAGAGCTGGAAGGCCTCGCGCTTGTACTCGTTGAGCGGATCCTGCTGGGCAAGGCCGCGCCAGCCGATCACCTGGCGCAGGTGGTCGAGCGTCACGAGGTGCTCGCGCCAAAGGGTGTCCAGCACCTGCAGCACGACCTGCTTCTCGACGTAGCGCATCACGTCGGGGCCGTTCTTCTCGACGCGCGTGGCGTAGGCCTCCTCGGCCGCCTTGTGCAGGCGCTCGCGCATCTCCTCGTCGGAGATGCCCTCCTCCTTCTGCCAATCGGCCAGCGGCAGGGTCAGGTTGAAGGCGTGCTCCACAGCGGCGTGGAGGGCGGCGATGTCCCAGGCCTCGGGATAGGCGTCGCGCGGGATGTATTTGGCGACGACGTCGTCGACGACGCCCTCGCGCATGTCCTGGACCTGATCCTCGAGGCTGTCGGACGCCATCATCTCGCGGCGGCGCTCGAAGACCACCTTGCGCTGGTCGTTCATCACGTCGTCGTACTTGAGGATGTTCTTGCGCATGTCGAAGTTGCGCGCCTCGACCTTTTGCTGCGCCTTCTCCAGCGCCCTGTTGATCCAGGGGTGGACGATCGCCTCGTCCTCCTTGAGGCCGAGCTTGACCAGCATGTTCTCCATGCGGTCCGACCCGAAGATGCGCATCAGGTCGTCCTTCAGGGACAGGTAGAACTTGGAGCGGCCCTCGTCGCCCTGGCGGCCGGCGCGGCCGCGCAGCTGGTTGTCGATGCGGCGGCTCTCGTGGCGCTCGGTGCCGATGATATAGAGGCCGCCCGCCGCTTTGGCCTTGTCGCGGAAGTCCGCCACCTCGGCGCGGATCGCCGCCTCGCGGGCGTCGCGCTCGGGGCCGGGCTCCATGTTGCCGAGCTCCTTCTCGACGCGCATCTCGACGTTGCCGCCGAGCTGGATGTCGGTGCCGCGGCCAGCCATGTTGGTGGCCACCGTGATGGCGCCGGGCACGCCGGCCTCGGCGACGATGTAGGCCTCCTGCTCGTGGAAGCGGGCGTTGAGCACGGTGAAGAGCTTGGAGGGCTTGCCCTCGCGCGCCGCCTTGTAGAGCTCCTGCAGCGCGTCGGGCTGCGACACGTCGAGCAGCGTGTAGCCGTTGTTGGCCAGGAACTCGCCGAGCTGCTCGGATTTCTCGATCGACGTCGTGCCAACCAGCGTCGGCTGCATCTTCTCGCTGGCGTCGGCGATCTCCTTGACGATCGCCTTCAGCTTCTCCTCGTAGGAGCGATAGACCTCGTCGTGCTCGTCGTGGCGCTTCACGACGCGGTTGGTCGGGATCTCGACCACTTCCAGATTGTAGATCTCGGCGAACTCGTCGGCCTCGGTCGACGCCGTGCCGGTCATGCCGGCGAGCTTCTTGTAGAGCCGGAAGTAGTTCTGGAAGGTGATCGAGGCCAGCGTCACGTTCTCGGGCTGCACGGCGACGCCCTCCTTGGCTTCGAGCGCCTGGTGCTGGCCCTCGGAGAAGCGGCGGCCCGGCATCATGCGGCCGGTGAACTCGTCGATGATGACGATCTCGTCGTTGCGGACGATGTAGTCCTTGTCCTTCTGGAACAGCTTGTGGGCGCGCAGCGCCTGGTTGACGTGGTGGACCAGCGTGACGTTCTCGGCCTCGTAGAGCGAGCCTTCGAGCACGCCCAGCTCGACGAGCAGCTCTTCGACATGCTCGTTGCCGGCCTCGGTCAGGTTGGTCGTGCGCTGCTTCTCGTCGACCTCGTAATCCTCCTTGACGAGAAGCGGGATCACCTTGTCGACGGAATTGTAGAGCTCGGACTTGTCGTCCGACGGGCCGGAGATGATGAGCGGGGTGCGCGCCTCGTCGATCAGGATCGAGTCGACCTCGTCGACCACCGCGAAATTGTGCCCGCGCTGCACCATGTGGTGCAGCTCGTACTTCATGTTGTCGCGCAGGTAGTCGAAGCCGTACTCGTTGTTGGTGCCGTAGGTGACGTCGGCCTTGTAGCTCTCGGCGCGCTGCTCGTCGTCGAGCCCGTGCACAATGATGCCGGTGGTCAGGCCGAGAAAACGATAGACCCGCCCCATCCACTCGGCGTCGCGGCGGGCGAGATAGTCGTTCACGGTGACAACGTGGACGCCCTTGCCTTCAAGCGCGTTGAGGTAGACGGCGAGCGTGGCGACGAGCGTCTTGCCCTCGCCGGTGCGCATCTCGGCGATGCCACGCTCGTGCAGCACCATGCCGCCGATCATCTGGACGTCGAAGTGGCGCTGGCCGAGAACGCGCTTGGCCGCCTCGCGCACGGTGGCGAAGACCGGCGCGAGGATGTCGTCGAGCGTCTTGCCGGCGGCGAGCTGCTCGCGGAATTCGATGGTGCGGTGGGCCAGCTGCTCGTCGGTGAGCGCCTGGATCTGCGGCTCGAGCGCGTTGATCGCCGCGACCTTGGGGCGATAGGTCTTGAGCCGGCGATCGTTGGACGATCCGAAGACCTTCTTGGCGAGTGAACCCAGCATCGTAACGTTGACCCTTCCGGCCGTCCTGGTCGTGTCGCTGTGCCGCAAAGCGG
The DNA here is from genome assembly GCA_965198715.1 of Beijerinckiaceae bacterium. Taxonomy (GTDB): domain Bacteria; phylum Pseudomonadota; class Alphaproteobacteria; order Rhizobiales; family Beijerinckiaceae; genus RH-AL1. The sequence goes on along the minus strand of CBDAPV010000001.1, from coordinate 356,884 downwards.
AGCTTGCAAGGCGATCCGTTTCGCCACATTGGCAAAATGGTCAGGGACGGCGCCGATTTAAAGGCGCATCGGCGCCTGCACAACCCGCGGCCGGACCGGCTTGAGGTTCGACGTGCCGGCCTTCCGGCTGGGGCACTTTGGCGGTGGAGCCGTTGGCGTGGACGGCAGCAGTGCCGCGAGCGCCGGGCTGCCGCTTAGCTTGAAGCGCTTTCCCACTCTTCCCGCACATGCTAACAGCCCCCGTCAACTCGTGTCGGCGGCTCTGCGCTGTCCGGCCTTTTCGCTCCCAGGAGTTGGCACCCCATGACCACGCTGACCCGTATGCCGATCGAGGAGGCCCTGACCTTCGACGACGTGCTGCTGCGGCCGGGCCATTCCACCGTGATGCCCAACCAGGTCGACCTGCGCTCGAAGCTGACCTCCGAGATCACGCTCAACCTGCCCATCATCTCCTCGGCGATGGACACCGTGACGGAATCGCGCCTCGCCATCGCCATGGCGCAGGCCGGCGGCATCGGCGTCATCCACCGCAACCTCGAGCCCGAGGTGCAGGCCGAGGAGGTGCGCAAGGTCAAGCGCTACGAGTCCGGCATGGTGGTGAACCCGATCACCATCCACCCCGACGACACGCTGGCCGACGCCCGGGCGCTGATGAGCCGCCACGGCATCTCCGGCTTCCCCGTGGTCGAGCGCGGCGCCGCGCCGGGCACGCCCGCCAGGCTCGTCGGCATCCTGACCAACCGCGACATGCGCTTCGCCGACCACCCGGACCAGCCGGTGGCCGAGCTGATGACCAAGGCCGTCATCACCGTGAAGGAGGGCGTGCCGCAGGACGAGGCCCGCCGCCTGCTGCACCACCATCGCCTCGAGAAGCTCGTGGTGATCGACGACGACGGCCGCTGCGTCGGCCTGCTCACGGTCAAGGACATCGAGAAGGCGACCCTCTACCCCGATGCCTGCAAGGACGGCGAGGGCCGGCTGCGCGTCGCCGCTGCCTCGACCGTCGGCGACAAGGGCTACGAGCGCGCGCTGATGCTGATGGATGCCGGCGTCGACTGCATCGTGGTCGACACCGCGCACGGCCATTCCCAGGCGGTGCTCGACCAGGTGAATCGCATCAAGCGCGTCTCCAACAAGGTCGCGATCATCGCCGGCAACGTCGCCACGGGCGAGGCCACCAGGGCGCTGATCGACGTCGGCGCAGACGCGATCAAGGTCGGCATCGGCCCCGGCTCGATCTGCACCACCCGCGTCGTCGCCGGGGTCGGCGTGCCGCAGCTCACCGCGATCATGGAGAGCGCGGCGGCGGCGGCGGCCTACGGCGTGCCGGTGATCGCCGACGGCGGCATCAAGTTCTCGGGCGACCTCGCCAAGGCCATCGCCGGCGGCGCCCAGATCGCGATGATCGGCTCGCTGCTCGCCGGCACCGACGAGAGCCCCGGCGAGGTCTACCTGTACCAGGGCCGCAGCTTCAAATCCTACCGCGGCATGGGTTCGGTCGGCGCGATGAGCCGCGGCTCGGCCGACCGCTACTTCCAGCAGGACATCAAGGACACGCTGAAGCTGGTGCCGGAGGGCATCGAGGGGCAGGTGCCCTACCGCGGCCCGGCCGGCGCCATTCTGCACCAGCTCGCCGGCGGCCTGCGCGCCGCCATGGGCTACGTCGGCGCCGCCACCGTGCCGGAGCTGCAGGAGCGCGCGCGCTTCGTGCGCATCTCCGGCGCCGGCCTGCGCGAGAGCCACGTGCACGACGTCGGGATCACGCGGGAGAGCCCGAACTATCCGACAGGGGTGTAGAACGATCTCGGAAAGGTCGCTCCCCGACATGCGACGCGCGTCTTTCCGGGGCGCCGAAGGCGAGCCCGGAACCTATGACAAAGCGGTTGAAGACATGAGCCGAGACGATACCGCCTTATCCGGCAAGGGCGTTGTCATAGGTCCCGGGCTCTCGCTTCGCCCGCCCCGGGGAGACGACCCAACGTCGGCAGAGCCTCGCATCTGTATCGACTCTTTAACGGCCCTGCGTCTCGCTGGAACCAGGCGGCACTGCCGGCGGCGCGGCGCCCTCGGCGTCCACGGGGGGCGGATTGGCGAGCAGCGCGGCGCAGGCGGGGCTGAGGTCGGCGCGCTTGTCGACGAGGCAGGTGGCGACGAGCTTGGCGTCGGGGAAGAACCTGTCGCAGAGCCGGTGGATGTCGGCCTGGCAGGCGTCCTCTTCGGGCCTGGGGTCGCCTCCGTCTTCGGCGTGCAGCGGTTGAGCCGCGCCGATGAGCAGCGGCAGGAGACGGATCAGGCGCGGGATCGTGAGGCGCATGGCTATTCCGCCGGCTGACCCAGCGCGGCGACGCCGTCGGCCTCGCGGTGGGACGCCGGCGTCCGCACCCGGTTCTGCCGGTGCAGCAGCCACAGCGCCGCGAGCAGCTCGACCAGGATCGCCGCCGCCACGATCCAGACCAACGACGGGTTCTTGCGCACCAGCGTCTCCATCGCGATCAGCATGGCGATGTGGATGGCGGGCACCGCCAGCACGGTGAGCGTGGTCGCGGTCGAGCCGCGGCCGGTGGCGCTCGAGACGGTCAGCACCAGCGCGATGCCGAACAGCACGTGGGCGAGGGCGAGGATCGGCAGCCCGAGCCGCTTGGCCGCCTCCGACGTCCATTCCGACAGCTTGTGCGGGTCGGCCGCCTCGATCGACCGATCGGCGAAGAAGGCGGTGCCCGGCATCTCGAAGACGCCGCGCCAGCCGCGCTTGGGCATGCCGCCGGAGCCCTGCATCGAGAGGGGCATCACATATTCGTCGAAGTTCGCGGCGCGGATATTGGCGCCGCCCGCGGGCCGCGTCTCGATCGAGCCGTCGCTCATGATCATCACCACGCCGTTCTCGTTGCGCCGGAACTCGGCCCGCGCCGCGGTGATGATCTGCTCCTCCTTCTTCTCGGCATTGTACTGGTTGATGAAGATGTTCTGGGCGATGTCCGGCGTCTGCCACCTCTGGAAGTACAGCGTGCGGGTACCATTATCGAAGGTGTAGAAATGCGCCGACTCGAGCATCCTGTGGTTCAGCGAGTTGCGGATGACGTAGATCACGTCGTGCATCTCGCCGACGTAGGACGGCGCCACGAAACACGAGATCCAGTAGCCGATCACCACGGCGCCGCAGGCCACCGCGACGGCCGGCGCGCAGATCGACCACACCGATAGCCGCAGCGAGTACAGCACGGCGATCATGCCTTCCGCCGACATGCGGATGAACTCCAGCATCACAGCGACGCCGACCGCGATCGGCAGCGCGATGTAGAGCACCGTGGGCATGGTGCCGGCGAGCGCGGGCCACAGCAGCCCGCCGCGCACCGCGGTCGGTGGCAGGTAATGGAAGATCGAGGTCATCACCACGGGCACGCAGAGGCACAGCTCGATGAGCAGGGCCGACAGCGCCATGCGCCTGGCGAGGTAGACGAAGAGAAGCTTCGGCATCGTCGGCCTTGTAGCCCATGATCCCGGCCGCGTCATGGCCGGCGGCCACGACGGCGTCGCCGCGGCAGGAGCCGGCGCTCCGGCGCGCGCTTTGGACCTTTCCTCCCCCACTGTCGTTCGGCGATCGGCCAAGGGGTGCTGACGCCGGCTCAGCCGCGCGGGATCGGCCTGGCGTGGGCCTGCACCGGCATGCGGCTCCGCGTCGCCGCTACCCGCGCCGGGTCGATGTGCGCCGAGGCGAAGCCGGGGCCGTCGGAGGCGCGGGCGACGACCAGCCCCCAGGGGTCCGAAACAAGGGAATGGCCGTAGGTGGTGCGGATCTCCTCGCCCACCTTGTGGGTGCCGCATTGCGCCGGCGCGGCGAAATACGCCTGCGTCTCGATCGCGCGGGCGCGGCAGAGCACCTCCCAATGGTCCTTGCCGGTCTGCAGCGTGAAGGCCGAGGGCAGCGCGACGAGCTGCGCGCCGCGCCGCGCCAGCTCGGCGAACAGCGCCGGGAAGCGCAGGTCGTAGCAGATCGCGCACCCCACCGTCACGCCCTCGCAATCGTAGGTGGCGAGGGCCTCGCCCGGCTCGAAGGACGCGCTCTCGTGATAGGTCGTGCCGTCCGGTGTCTCGATGTCGAACATGTGGATCTTGCGGTAGCGCGCCACCTCGCGGCCGGCGCGATCGAAGGCCAGCGTGGTGTTGCCGATGCGCTCGGAGCCGGGCCTCCGCTCCAGCATCGATCCGGCATGGATGAAGACCCCGTGCTTGGCCGCCAGCGTCCGCATCGCGGTCGAGGCCGGCCCCTCGCCCAGCACCTCCGCCGCCGCCATCTTGTCCGCGCGCCGCCCGCCCAAAAAGTCGAAGCATTCCGGCAACGCGATCCAGTCCGGACGGTCCGCTTCCACCGCCCGCTCGATCAGCGCCGTCGCCGCAGCGATGTTGGCCGCCTTGTCGGGGCCGGAGTTCATCTGGATCAGGGTGACTTTCAAGGGAGGGCGACTCCTACGCGCGGTCGCGACAGCGGCGATGGCCCCTGCCGACCCCATGCTCATGCGAAGGCGTCCACCGTCTGCCCGGCGTGCTCGCATCTTCGACGGGCGCTGTCGCGGCCGGCGAGCCATTCCGGATGGGAGCCGTGCAACGCGATCGCCTTCGCGTAGAGCTTGAACGCATCGGCCGGACGGTTGGTCGCCTCCGCAAGCCGTGCCGCCTCAGTCAAGACGACCATCTCGTCGGGAAAGCGCGCGAGCGCTGAGGACATGACGTCGGAGGCGCGGAACAGCGAGCCGTGCTCGCGCAGGTTGGAGGCGAAGCCGGCAAAGCACATGGGATCGTTGGGATCCACCGTGACGGCGCGTGTCCATCGCTGGATCGCACCGCCGTAGCGGCCCTGGTTGTGGGCGCTCGTGGCGTAGAGCTTAAGCAGTCGCGGATCATCCGGGAATGCGAGCAGGGCCTCGGCCAGGACCTCGTCGGCTTCCACGAAGGCGCCGCGGGCGATCAGGATCTCGCCCCAGTGAACGTAAGCATCGTGAGGAGTCGAGTGTCCCGGCGCACCCGACCAGCGCTTGCGCAGGCGCCTCAGCATCGCGGCGCGGCGGCCGCGTCTCCACCGGCCGGCGATGGTCGGCCTTGCCCCTCGCGGTGGCGGCGTGGGAACCGTGCCCTTGGCGAAAGCCCATTCGGCGATATCGATCGTCTGGCCCGGGTCGGCCAAGGCCCTGATCGCGCCGACAAGAGTCTCCGTGCCGCGGGGGAGCTGCACGGTCGCCCAGACGCGCTGCCATCGGCCCCGCTGCTTCAAGTCGTAGGGATGGATGTGCATCGCGGCGGGTCCATCGAAGCGCGCCGCGACCTCGGACCCGGAGAAATCGTGCGCGACGCGGACCCAGGCCGAGAACAGCACCGGCGCACGGGGCGTCAGTTCGCGCACCGACCATCGACAGGAGGCGAGCAGCTCTGCAGCGTGGCGAGGTCCACCGGTCTCGAGGCGGACGGCATCGCGGCGGTCGAGACCATCCGCCCTGGAAAGCGCGACGCGGTCCGGCTTGGTGAGGGACCAGACGTGTCCTTTGCCGAGCGTCGTCGACCTCGCATAACGTTTTGGGGGCCGCACCATGCGGTGCGCCTCCCGGCAGACCGTCAACCAACTCGCGACATCGAAAGGCTCGGGCCTGGAGCAGATCTTGAACTCCTTGACGAAGCCGCGAAGCAGGCCTGTGTCCAGCCGCTCCAGCGTTCCCGCGGGATGATCGGCATCCGCCATCGCGACGATGAGAAGGACGTTCGGTCCATAGGACCTCAGGGCGCGGTGGAGACGGCGCAGTTCACCTGGGGCATCCGATCCCCTGCGAATGAAGATCTTTTCGCCGCTTGCGAGATCCTCGAGCAGCTGGCGTTTGAGCAGAGCGACCTTCCTCTGCTCGCGCTCAAGGATCTCGACTTCCCTGCCCCGCAGGTCCGTGGCGAACGCCCAGTAGGTGAAGTCCTGGTAGTGCTTGCTGCTGAAAAAGTAGAGATCGGGCTCGTCGCTCTTGGCGGAGCGAAGATCGCCGTCGACGTAAAGATGAGCGAGCCGGGTCTCCAGCGCGTCGCACAGGTTGCCGATGCTGGACGTGTTGAAGCGCATGAGACCAAGCGGTTCGGCGCCGCAGGCGCGCTGGATGAACCCGAACTCGGTATTGTCGCCTAGATTGCTGAACTCCATCACAAGCTCGCGATCCGAGAGCGCGTCGGCGCGAGTGTTTCGAGTCATGAAAGAAGGAATGAGCGCCATCGATCACCTCTTCGGGCTGACGATCGAGCGCGACTAAAGAGCGGATCGAGCCAGCAGACAAGGCGCTGTAGGGCGAGGCCCCGTCATGGTGGAGCTGAGGGGAATCGAACCCCTGACCTCTGCAGTGCGATTGCAGCGCTCTACCATCTGAGCTACAGCCCCGGCCAGGCCGCTGCATACGGCCCCTGCCGGCGGACGTCAATCGCGTCCGAGGGCTCGCGCGCGACCGCCGCGGGCCGCGCGCCGCCAGGCGGGAGCAGGCGCCGGAGCCCTGAACCCCTCGCATGATCGTCGCCACAGCGGGCCATATCGATCACGGCAAGACCGCGCTCATCAAGGCGCTGACCGGCGTCGACGCCGACCGGCTGCCCGAGGAGAAGAAGCGCGGCATCACCGTCGACCTCGGCTTCGCCTACGTGCGCGACGCCGCCGGGCGCTCGCTCGGCTTCGTCGACGTGCCGGGCCACGAGAAACTGGTGCGAACCATGCTCGCCGGCACCACCGGCGTCGACTTCGTCATCCTGGTGGTGGCGGCCGACGACGGGATCATGCCGCAGACGCGCGAGCACCTCGCCATCCTCGACCTGCTCGGCATCCGCCGCGGCGTCGTCGCCCTCACCAAGATCGACAAGGTCGAGCCCGGCCGCGTCGGCGCCGTCATGGCGCAGGTGCACGCGCTGCTGGCGGATTCGGTGCTGGCCGGGGCCGCGATCCTGCCGCTCTCGGCGCGCAGCGGCGACGGCATGGCGGCGCTGACGCAGGCCTTGGCCCAAGCCGCCGAAGACATGGCCGACACCGCGGCGCGGCAGGCCGGCGGCCGCTTCCGCCTCGCCATCGATCGCGCCTTCACGCTGTCGGGCACCGGCCTGGTGGTCACCGGCACGGTGCACGCCGGCCGGGTCGTGCCCGGCGACCGGCTGCTGCTGGCCCCGCGCGGCCGTGAGATCCGCGTGCGCGGGCTGCGCGCCCAGAACGAGGCGGCCGAAGCCGGCGCCGCCGGCCAGCGCTGCGCGCTCAACATCGTCGGCCCGCGCGTCGAGAAGGCCGACATCGGGCGCGGCGACTGGATCGTCGATCCCGCCATCGCCCAGCCGACCTCGCGCGCCGACGTGCGCCTGCGCGTGCTGCCGGGCGAGGCGCGGGCGCTGCGGCACTGGACCCCCGTCCACGTTCACATCGGCTCGGCCGACATCTCCGGCCGCGTGGTGCTGCTCGAGGGCGGCGCGCTGGCGCCGGGCGAGACCGCGCTGGGCCAGCTCGTGCTCGACCAGCCCACGTCGGCGCTGCAGGGCGACCGCTTCGTGCTGCGCGACCAGTCCGCCCAGCGCACCATCGGCGGCGGCCGCATCGTCGACCCGCGGCCGCCGCGGCGCAACGCCCGCCGGCCGGAGCGCCTGGCGTTCCTGCGCGCCTTCGACGAGCCCGACCACGGTACCGCGCTCGCCGCGCTCACGGTGGCGGCCCCCGAAGGGCTGGACCTCGACCATTTCGCCGGCACCCGTAACGTCGAGCCGGACCGGCTGCAGGCCCTGCTCGCCGAGCGCTCGATCCTGCGGGTCGCCACCGGCGACCATGCGCTCGGCTTCGCCGCCGCGCGCTGGGGCGAGCTGCGGGAGGCCGTGCTGGCGGCGCTCGCCGCCCACGCCGCCGCCCATCCCGACAGTTTCGGCGTCACGGTTGCCGAGCTGCAGCGCAGCGTGCCGCCGCCGCGGCGCCCCGCCGTCGCCGCGGCGCTCGATGCGCTGATTGCCGACGATGCGGTGGCGCGCTTCGGCCAGCTGGTGCACCTCGCTGGCTACGCCGTCACCTTGAGCCTCGAGGAGGCGAACCTCTGGCACGAGGTCCGCCAAGTGCTGCGCCCCGCCGCGCTGGACCCGCCGCGGCTCTCCGCCCTCGCCGAGCGCCTGCGGCTCACCGAGGAGGAGATCAAGCCGCTGCTGGAGAAGCTGGCGCGCATGGGCGAGCTGCGCCGCGTGTCCAAGGTGTACTTCATCCTGCCCGACATCGTCGCCGCGCTGGCGGTCCACGCGCAGGCCTGCGCCGGCGCCCACCCCGACGCGATCCTCACCGTCGGCCAGTTCCGCGAAGCCACCGGCATCAGCCGTCACGCGACGATGCCGGTGCTGGAGTTCTTCGATCGCGTCGGCTTCACTCGCCGCCACCAGGACGGCCGCCGCATCCGCGTCGAGCCGGACACGATTTTCGCGCCCGCCGGGAAGCCCGAAGCCGCGTAGCTCCTCGGTCCGTCTTTTCGGGGCGCCGCAGGCGAGTTGCGCTCGCCCCGGAAAGACGGAGGTGCGAGCCATGCTGCTGGCCTTCCTAGCGCCTTCCCCGACAAAACGTGGTTGCAGCCGCCGCCTCCGTCTTTCCGGGGCGCCGCAGGCGAGCCCGGAACCCATGACAACGCGGTCGCCGGGTTGGCGGCAAAGGTGCCGCTTCCTCTGAACGTGCGTCGTCATGGGTTCCGGGCTCTCGCTGCGCTCGCCCCGGAAAGACGGAGGTGCGAGCCATGCTGCTGGCCTTCCCGGCGCTCGCCCCGACAAAACGCGGTTGCAGCCGCCACCCTCCGTCTTTCCGGGGCGCCGCAGGCGAGCCCGGAACCCATGACAACGCGGTTGCCGAATGAGTGGACACGTGGCCACCTGTTCTGAACGCACGTTGTCTTGGGTTCCGGGCTCTCGCTGCGCTCGCCCCGGAAAGACGGATGGGAGCGTGACGTCGTGACGGATCAAACCCGATCAAGTCCCGCCGTCTTTTTCATAGACCCCGACAAGACAATCCCCCCTCGCACCCTTGTCCGGCCCCAAACCACCGGGCGCGCCAACCCCCTTGCGCCACCCCGCCAAACCGCTATTTTCCTCGCGCGCCCCGCTTTCCGTCCCCTCGCGCGGCGTCCCCCATCGCGTCCCTGATCAGCTCGGCTTCGGCCTCGGCGAGGATGTCCTCGCGGGCCTCGCCCATCACCTTCTCCTTGCCGGCCTCCAGCATGATGGGGACGGCGAGCGGGGAGATCTTGTCGAGCGCCTTGTGCAGCACGCGGCCGCGGATGCGTTCCAGCATCGCGGCCAGGCGCACGATGTCGAGCAGGCCGGTGGAGGCATCGAGGCGGGCGGCCTGGAGGAGAATATGTTCGGGTTCGTGCCGGCGCAGGACGTCGTAGATCAGGTCGGTGGAGATCGTCATCTGCCGCCCGGTCTTCTCCTGCCCGAACTGGTTGCGCTCGATCAGCCCCGAGATGATCGCGTTCTGCCGGAAGGTGCGCTTCATCAAGGCGCTCTCCTGCAGCCACTCTTCGAGGTCGTCGCCCAGCATGTCCTGGGAAAACAGCTCGTCGATCGATACCAGGCCCTGCTCCGCGCGCAGGCCGATATCGGTCTTGAGCCAGACCGCCATGGCATAGTCGTTGGCGACGAAACCGAGCGGCTTGAGGTAGGCGCGCTCCATGCGCCGCGTCAGCAGCATGCCGAGCGTCTGGTGGGCGAGCCTTCCCTCGAAAGGGTAGCACACCAGGAAGAAGCGGCCGCCCCTGGGGAAGGTCTCCACCAGGAGCGTGTCGGGGGCGGGCAGGGCCGAGCGCTCCCGTTGCAGCTCCAACCATTCGGTGACCTGCATCGGCATGGCGCCCCAATGGTCGGGCTCGGCCAGAAGCCTGCGCACGCCGGCGGCGAGGTAGGTCGAGAGCGGGAACTTGCCGCCGGCGTAGGAGGGCACCCGGGGCGTGTCGCTGCGCGAGCGGGTCACCAGCGCCTCGTTCTCGACGATGCCCTGCAGGGCCAGGATCTCGCCGCCGAAGAGGAAGGTGTCGCCCGGCACCAGGCTCTCGAGAAAACCCTCCTCGAGCTCGCCGAGCACGCGGCCGCCGCGCCGCAGCGGCCCGGTGTAGACCTCGCTCGCGCCCTCCGCGGCAGCAGTGCCCTTCCCGGCACCTTTGGCCGCCCCTTTGCCGTGCACCAGTCGCACTTTCAGCGAGGACGCTTCGACGATGGTACCGACGTTCATGCGGTAGGTTTGCGCGACGCGGCCGTTGGCGATGCGCCATCGCACCTCGCCGTGTTCGTCGACCGTCTCCTTGATCTTGGCGAAGCGCTCGTAACCGGCCAGCGCGTAGCCGCCGTGGGCGACGAAGCGCAAGGCGCGCTCGAACGTGTCGCGGGTGACGCCGGCGTAGGGCTCGGCGGAGGTGATCTCGACGTAGAGGTCGTCGGCGGCGAAGGGCCCGGCGCAGGCCATGCCGAGGATGTGCTGGCACAGCACGTCGAGCGCGCCGGCCCGCGCCACCGCCGTGTCCTGCGCGCCGATGGCGGCGGCCTCCACCGCGGCGCGGCATTCCAGCACCTCGAAGCGGTTGGAGGGCACCAGCACCGCGACGGAGGGCTCGTCGAGCCTGTGGTTGGCGCGGCCGATGCGCTGCATCAGGCGGCTCGCGCCCTTCGGCGCGCCGATGTTGACCACGAGGTCGACGTCGCCCCAGTCGATGCCGAGGTCGAGCGTCGAGGTGCACACCACCGCCTTGAGCCGGCCGGCCGCCATCGCCTCCTCGACACGACGGCGCTGGCCCGCGTCGAGCGAGCCGTGGTGCAGCGCGATGGGCAGCGTGTCCTCGTTGATGCGCCACAAAGCCTGGAAGATGAATTCGGCCTGGCTGCGGGTGTTGACGAAGATCAGCGTCATGCCGGCGCGCTTGACCATGGCGTACACCTCGGCCAGCGCGTGGCGGGCGGAATGCCCGGACCACGGCATGCGCTGCTCGGTGTCGAGGATCGAGAGGTCGGCCGTGGCGCCCGCCGGCGCGACGATGAGGCAAGCGAGGCGGGGCTCATCCTCCTCCGCGCAGCGGGGGAGGGGGACCGCGCGAAGCGCGGTGGAGGGGGCGGCCGTCGCTCCCATGTCGGGCGTCGGCACCTTGGCCGCTGCCGACTTCTTCCCGGCTGTGGAGAGGCGGCCGCCCCCTCCACCATGCTCTGCATGGTCCCCCTCCCCCGTGCTTCGCACGGAGGAGGATTTGCGCTGCCCCACCAGCCATCGCTGCAGCTCGGCCGGCTCCCGCACCGTGGCCGACAGCCCGGTGGCACGCATCGCCGGCGCGATGGCCCTGAGCCTGGCGAGATCCAGCGCGAGCAGGTCGCCGCGCTTGCTGGTCGTGATGGCGTGGAGCTCGTCGAAGATCACGCGGCGCAGGTCGGCGAAGAGCGTGTGCGAGTCCGGCGAGGCCAGCAGCAGCGCCAGCTGCTCGGGCGTGGTCAGCAGGATGTCGGGCGGCGCCGCGCGCTGGCGCTTGCGCTTGGCCACCGAGGTGTCGCCGGTGCGCGTCTCGATCGAGAGGCCGAGCGCCATGTCGGCGGCCGGGATGCGCAGGTTGCGCTCGACGTCGACCGCCAGCGCCTTCAGCGGCGAAATGTAGAGCGTGTGCAGCCGCTTGCCGGGGCGGTTGCCGCGGCGCGACGGATCGGCCAGCTCGACGAGGCTCGGCAGGAAGCCGGCCAGCGTCTTGCCGGCGCCGGTGGGGGCGATCAGCAGCGCGTCGTCACCCGCCTCCGCCGCGGCCAGCAGGGCGAGCTGGTGCGGCCTGGGTTGCCAGCCCCGGGCGGCGAACCAGCCGGCGAAGCGCGCCGGCAGGGTCGTGGTCGTCGCGATGTCTGGCGGGCGAGGGTGCGAAGTCACGTCGCAGTATAGGGCGTAGGGCGGCCCGCTTGCCAGCATGCCGCATCCTTGTGCCGCAGGTGGAGTTGCCGGGCGATGCCCTTACGCGGGGCAGCTTTGGCGATGAACATCGGGTGAATGAGGTTTGAGACCAAATTTGTTCATGAACGATGGAAACGCTTCCACCTCCGCTCGCATTCAAGTGATGAGCGCGGAGGGCGAAGTTTCGCTCGCAGGCCCCACATGAAGTCCAGCGCTCGTTGAACGGCGCGGGACCCATCGGGGTCCCAGCGGCGTTCTCGCATGAGAGCTTTTATTCCAGGAGGATGTTCATGAACGGCTTTCTCAAGAAGACGATGATCGCCGGCGCGACCGCGCTGACGATCACGGCGGGCGTTGTCGCCGTACCGGGCGTGGCTGACGCGCGTGGCGGTGGCGGCGGTGGCGGCCACGGTGGTGGCGGCTTCGGTGGCGGGCGCGGCTTCGGCGGCGGCGGCTTCGGTGGTGGTCGCGGCTTCGGCGGCGGCTACGGCGGACGTGGCTTCGGCGGCGGTTACGGTCGCGGATACGGCGGCTACGGCCGGGGATATGGCTACGGACGCGGTTATGGCTATGGCTATGGTCGCGGCTACGGCGGCTACGGCTATGGCCTGGGCACGGGTCTGCTGCTCGGCAGCCTTGCCGGCTATGGCTACGGTGGCTGCGGCTACGGCGGGTACTACGGCGGCTACGGCTACGGCCGCTGCGGCTACGGCGGCTATGGTGGGTATGGCGGCTACGGTTACGGCTACTGAGCCATCCACGTCCGACAGGGGCCCCGCTTCGGCGGGGCCTTTTTCTTTGGTGAACCCCGTCGGTCCGCTGGTCCTCGAGGGATTGCGGGGGCAAGGTTTAGGCGCGATCGACCTTCGCGCCGAACCCGGCAGCGCCACGGCCATCCTCGGACCGTCAGGCGCCGGCAAGAGCCTGCTGCTGCGTCTCGTCGCCGATCTCGATCCGGGCGAGGGCGAGGTTTCTCTCGGCCCGTTCTGCCGCGCCACGATGCCGGCGCCCGAATGGCGCAGGCGTGTCGGCCTGGTGCCGGCCGAACCGGGCTGGTGGGCGCCCGATGTCGCCGCGCATTTTCCGCCCGACCTGAAAAACGTCGATGTGGCGCGGCTCGGGCTGCCCGCCGACGTGATGAGCCGGGCCGTCGCGACGCTGTCCACCGGCGAACGGCAGCGGCTGGCGCTGCTCCGCGCCCTCGCCCGCGGCCCCGACGCCCTTCTCCTCGACGAGCCGACCTCCGCGCTCGACCCGGTCAGCATCGAAGCCGTCGCGGCGCTGCTGCACGACACCTTGCGTCAAGGCCTGGTGCTGGTGGTCGTGACCCACGATGCCGCCTTCGCCGAGCGGCTCGGCGCACGCCGCCACACGATGGTTGCCGGCCGGCTCGCCCCTGGGGACGCGGCCTGATGCAGACGGTGCTGCTCACCCCGCGCGACCTCGCGGTCGCCGCCGTGCTCGTGCTGGTCGACGTGGCGCTGTCGCTCTGGCTCCGCCTCGGCCTGCACCGGCGCATCCTCGTCGCCGCCGCGCGCATGACGTTGCAGCTGGTGGCGGTCGGCTACGTGCTGCGGCTCGTCTTCGCCCTGCGCAACCCGGCGGCGACGCTCGCCATCCTCTGCGTCATGGTGCTGATCGCCGGGCGCGAGGTGGCGGCGCGGCCGGAGCGGCACCTGAAGGGCTGGTCGGCCTACGCCATCGGCGGCACCGGCGTCGCGCTGGCGACCGCCGTCACCGCCGTGCTGGCGCTGACCACCGCGATCCGGCCGCAGCCCTGGTAAGATCCGCGCTATGCGCTGCCGCTCACCGGCATCATCCTGGGCACGGTGCTGAACGCCGCCAGCCTGACGCTCGACGCCGCCCTGGAGGGTTTCACCGGCGGCCGCGCCGCGATCGAGGCGCGCCTGGCGCTGGGCGAGACGTTCGCCGCGGCGACGCGACCGCTGGTGAAGGGCGCGGTGCGCCGCGGCATGGTGCCGATCCTCAACCAGATGTCGGCGGCCGGCCTCGTCACGCTGCCCGGCATCATGACCGGCCAGATCCTCGCCGGCATGGACCCGCTCGACGCCGTCAAGTACCAGATCCTGCTGATGTTCCTGCTCGCCGGCGCCAGCGGCCTCGCCGCCGTGACCGTGGCCGTGCTCACCGCCCGGCGTTTCACCGACGAGCGGCAGAGATTGCGGTTGGATCGGCTACGCTAGCTGTCTCTACACCGCCGGCTTTCTCTGCAAGCTTCATCTACACGTCGGAGGCATAACCTTGGGAACGTACGTCGGCAGCTTCTCCGATGCAGGCGCGCGCTTGGTCGCCGGTGCGAGTTCGCCGCGCCCGGGCATCGGCTTGGGCAAGGTCCCGCAGATTACGCTGGGCTTCTGGATCATCAAGATCGCGGCGACCACCCTGGGCGAGACCGGCGGCGATGCCGTGACGATGTCGCTGGGCCTGGGCTACGCCCTCGGCACGCTGATCTTCGCGGCGATCTTTGCCGTCCTGCTCGGCGTGGAACTCGCTACGAACCGCTTCCGGCCATTCCTGTATTGGGCGGTCGTGGTCGCGACGACGACGGTCGGCACCACGATGGCCGATTTCGCCGACCGCTCGCTGCACATCGGCTATCCCGGGGGCACGCTGCTGCTGGCCGCCCTGCTCGTCCTGTCGCTCGTCGTGTGGCGGCTCTCGGAGGGCAGGATTTCCAAGACGGAGATCCGCACCCGCAAGGTCGAGGCGCATTACTGGGTCACCATCCTTTTCTCGCAGACGCTGGGCACCGCGCTGGGCGACTGGACGGCCGACGGCTTCGGCCTCGGCTACGGCGGCGGCGCGCTGGTCTTCGGCGCCGCGCTGGCGGTCACGGCAATCCTTTACTATGCGACCGACCTGTCGCGCGTCGCCCTGTTCTGGGTCGCTTTCGTGCTGACGCGCCCGCTCGGCGCGACGGTCGGCGACCTGCTCGACAAGCCCGTCTCTCACGGCGGCTTGGCGCTCGATCGTTTCGAGGCCTCCGCCGTGCTTGCCGCCTTCATCGTACTGGCGCTTCTCGTCATCCCGCAACGCGCCGGAGCTCACCCCGGCGCGAAAGGCTGACAGCTATTCCGGCTTGAAGCTCCACAGCTCCGTCGGCAGCGCCGCCGGCGCGCCGGGCTTGAACATCGCCGAATCCGGGATGTGCGAAGTGGAGACGTAGATCGTGCCGTCCGGACCCTCGGCGAAGGTGTCGGGCCACACCAGGCGCTTGTCCTGGATCAGCACGCTCGGCTTGGTGCCGGTCTTGGTCAGGTCGCGCACGCGGATGCTGTCGTTCTCCGGCCCCGTCACGTACATCTTGCCGTCGTGGTGGCTGATCAGCAGTCCGTCGGCCGGGCCGTTCTCGCCGACGATCGTGACCTTGCCGGCCAGGCTCTTCTCAGACGCCGGTTCGGTGACCGCCTTGTGCAGGTCGGCGGCGGGCAGGCTGTAGAGCGTCTTGCCCTTGATCGCCTGCCAGTACACCGTCCTGCCGTCGGGCGAGAGCGCGAGGCCGTCGGCGGTGAAGGCGACGCCCTCGCCGTCGGGCTTGCGCAGCACCTTGCCGCCGTAAGTCACCTCGACGCTCTTGTCGTCCTGGGTCGAGGGATCGCCGGCGAGCACGCGCCGGCCCTTGCCGCTGGCGAGCTCCACCACGATCAGCGAGCCGATCGCGCCGGAATCGGTGAGGTAGGCCCATTTGTCGTCGGGCGAGAAGCGCACGTCGTTGAGGTAGGAGCCCTGCGGCGCGAGGTCGTCGCCGAAGGGGATCGTTGCCTCGACCTTGTTGGTCGACGTGTTGATCTTCACGAGCTTGGGACCCTTAGGAACGCGGAACGACAGCGCCGGCGCGGCCGCGTCGAGCACCCAGAGGTTGCCGGTGTGGTCCATGACGATGGACTGCACGCAGACGAAATGGTCGGCGGCGGAGAGCTTGTCCTTCTTGGCGTTGCGCCAGGAATTCCACTCCTCGTTGGGGTAGGCCACGGCCTTGCCGTTCTTCAGCTCGGCGACCGAGATTTCGTTGTCCTCGGTCCAGCGCGGGAAGTTGAGGAAGATGCGCCCGTCGGGCGAGACGTTGACGCCGGTGAGCTGGTGATCGAAGTGGGCAACCTCTGTGAGATGGGGTTGCGCCGAGGCGGCGACCGGAGCGAGGACTCCCGCCGCGACGCCGGCGAGAACGAGACAGCGGAGCTTGCTACGGGTCATCGGGGCTCTCGATGGTGAATGGGCACGAGCCCCCACCGAATGCTGCGCATCCCCCGCGGTTCGCATGTCATCGCATTTAGTTCGCGGATCTTGGAAACCGACCCGAACCCTTCGACAGAAATCGACAAGTACTTCTGAGGCTCGCAACCTTTGTTAGCGACAGGACTCTCGAATTAAGCGAGACCGATCGCCGCACTACCAAGCGATGCGCGGCGCCACGCCACGATCCAGCGGTGGCAGGCTCCAGCGTGTCGGCGAACTCTCCGAGGGCGCATGGAACATCAACGCGTAAGCCACCTGCTGGACGACCTTACCCACCGGCTCGAGGAGGTAAGGCAGAAGATCGCGATGACCCGCGTCGAGGTCGACGGTCTTCGCAGAACGCCGGTCGACACGCTGGCGCGGCTGCGGCCTCCCGAACACCGGCTGCGCCTCCCGAATTAGGGCATACCCCGGCACGAAAGACCCACGGCCACGCCGCGTCCGTCTTTCCGGGGCGCCGAAGGCGAGCCGGAATCCATGACAACGTGGTTGGTAGAGGTGCGGAACGATGCCGCTCGATCCAGCAAGCGCGTTGTCATGGATCCCGGGCTCCCGCTTCGCTCTTCCCCGGGAAGACGACGTGACGGCGTCGGCACCTCTTCAACGGGATCGGCTCGAGAGCGCATCCCGCTGGGAAAACATCCCGGCCACGCCGCGTCCGTCTTTCCGGGGCGCCGAAGGCGAGCCCGGAACCCATGACAACGTGGTCGAAAGAGGGGCGGAACGAATGCCGTCGATCGAGCAAGCGCGTTGTCGTGGGTTACGGGCACACGCTCGCCCCGGGAAGACGACGTCATCGGCTCCCTTTGCCGGGATCGGCTCTAGCTGCGGAGCCGCGGCAGCCGGTGTCCTCATCAGCCGTACTGCCGCCAGCTGTCCGTCGGCGAATCCTGCTTGTCGAGCACGGCGTCGAGCGTGTGGGCGGCGCTGATCAGGGCGAGGTGGGTGAGCGCCTGCGGCGTGTTGCCGAGCTGCTCGCCGCCGGGCCCGATCTCCTCCGAGAACAGGCCGAGATCGTTGGCGTAGGAGACGAGCTTCTCGAAATGCAGGCGGGCTCGGCGGATGTTGCCCGAGCGCGCCAGGCACTCGACCAGCCAGAAGCTGCACGGCGTGAACGCGCCTTCCTCCCCGTCGAGCCCGTCCACGCTGCCGCCGCTGGTCTCGTAACGCCGCACCAGCACGTCGGAGGTCAACTCGCGCTCGATGACCCGCTGCGTGGAGAGCCAGCGCGGGTCGTGCGGCGTGATGAAACGCATCAGCGGCATCAGCAGCGTCGAGGCATCGAGCGTCGAGCCGCCCTTGTACTGGGTGAAGGCGCCGCGCGCCTCGCACCAGAAGTTCTCGTGGATGTCGCGGTAGATCAGCGAGCGGTTCTTCTCCCAGACGGCCGCGTTCTCGCTCGGCAGGGAGCGCTTCTGCGCCATGCGCAGGCCGCGGTCCAACGCGACCCAGCACATCAGCCGCGACGAGAGGAAGTGCCGGCGTTCGCCGCGGATCTCCCAGATGCCCTCGTCGGGCTGATCCCAGTTCTTGCAGATCCAGTTCAGCGTCCTGGTGATGCGCTCCCAGGCGCCGTAGGTGACGGATTCGCCGTACTTGTCGGAGAGGTAGCTCGAATCCATGAGCGCGCCGTAGATGTCGAGCTGCAGCTGCGAGGCGGCGGCGTTGCCGATGCGCACCGGCGTCGAGCCGCGATAGCCGGCGAGATGGTCGAGCGAGGTCTCGTCCGCCTCGCTGGTGCCGTCGAGCCGGTAGAGGATCTGCAGGTCGCCGGCTTCGCTGGCGTCGGCGCGATCGGCGACCCATTCGTTGAAGCGTCGGGCTTCGCTGGTGTAGCCGAGCCGGATCAGCGCGAAGGTCGCGAAGGCGGCGTCGCGGATCCAGCAGAAGCGATAGTCCCAGTTGCGGCCGCCGCCGGCCTCCTCCGGCAGCCCGAAGGTGGCGGCCGCGGCGATCGAGCCGTGCTCGGCCGAGGAGAGCAGCTTCAGCACCAGGGCGGAGCGCATCACGTATTCGCGCCAGCGCCCCGTGTAGGAGGAATGCGCCGACCAGCTCTGCCAATAGGCGATGGTCTGCTCGAAGGAATGCTTGATGAAGGCTTCCGGCTCGTGCGCCTCGCTCGGCAGTTCGTTGCCGCATTCCAGAACGAAGCTGACGAGGCCGCCCTCCTCGACGGTGAAGCCGGCGGTGACCGCACCCCGTTCCTTGGCGAAAGCGACGTTGCCGCGCAGACGCAGCGGTCCCGATACGATCGCCGTATTGGGTGTGAACACGGCCGCATCGCCCGCGAGCGCCACTTTGGGCGACCCGTCGCGCCCGTAGTCGAAGCGCGGCTCGCAGCGCATGCAGACCTCGACCGTGCCGCGGATGCAGGCGACGCGGCGCACCACGGCGCTGCGCGGCCCCTCCTCCGTGAGGATGGGCATGTAGTCCGTCACCTCCATTACCGCGTCGTGGTTCATGAAGCGGGTGACGAGGACGTTGGTGTCGGGAATGTAGATCTGCCGCGTGGTCCAGCTCGCCTTGTCCCCCGCCGGGCGAATCGAGAACAGGCCGCCCTTCTCCGGATCGAGCAGGGCGCAGAACACGCTGGGCGAGTCGAGGTAGGGGTGGCAGAGATAGTCGATGGTGCCGACGGTCGAGACCAGCGCGATGGCGCGCAGGTTGCCGATGGCGCCATGCTCGCCGATGGCGGCGGCCCTGTCGGGCGCCGGCGGACGTCTCAATCTCACGTGCGGTTGCGCCTTCGAATGGTTTGATTGCCCTACGGCTACGCCAGGGCCGAGCCTGTCATATGGCGAGCCGCCGTGTCAGACCGTCGCGACGGCGTCCCCCGAGCCGAACAGCACGATACGCTGGCGACGCGCTGATCGCCGAGCGCCTGCGACGGGCTGCCGTCGAGGTGTGACGTGCCGCAAAGCTGTCTTTCCGGGGCGAGCGCAGCGAGAGCCCGGAACCCATGACAACGCGGATACCGGAGAGGCGGCCGAGGCACCGCTGAGTCTTGATGGCACGTTGTCATAGGTTGCGGACCCTCGCTGCGCTCGCGCCGGAAAGACGGAGGCGGCAGCTGCAACTCCGTCTTGACCGTCATCGACCAGTAACGGCGAGGGCCGCGCTCATCCGGCCTTCGGTCACCTTCTCCCGCAAGAGGGAGAAGGCCTTGCCCCGCATCGTTTCGCCGGGGCGGAGCCGAACGTGGAGGTCGGCCGACTCAGTAGAAGGGGTAGGGACCGAACGCGTAGGGCCGGAAGAACGGTCGCGGGCCGAAGAAGCGCGGGCCGAAGAAGCGGGGTCCGTAGAAGCCGGCGCCGTAGAACCGCGGGCCGAAGAAGCGGCGGCGGAAGAACGGGCCACCGTAGGGGCCGTAGCCGGCGTAAAAGCCGCGACCGTAGGGGTAGAAGGCCTGGGCGGGCGTGGTCGTAACGGCGAGCGCGCCGGCTATAGTGGCGGCGGCCAGCGTGGCGCCGGCGAGCGTCTTGAGGGTTGAGGTCATCGCGATGCATCTCCTTGGCGTTTGCGACGGCGGTAAATTCGCAAGGGGCGCCTCGGTTTCCGTGCGAGGCGCATCAGCCGGAACCGTAGCCTGGGCTCACCCCTTGCCGAGGCATAGAAGGAGACGACGCGATGACCATCTCGAAGATCAGCACGACGGGCGCCAAGACCGGGCCGGACGGCGACCTGCTGCTCGCCGGCGGGGCGCATATGTCGTTGCGGCTGTGGAAGACCGAGGGCGTGCAGGAGAAGCCGTCGCACCGCTCCAGCTACGAGACGCTGGGCTACGTCATCGACGGCCGCGCCGAGCTGACGATCGAGGGCGAGAGCGTGGCGCTCGAGCCGGGTGATTCCTACCTCGTGCCGGCCAATGCCGAGCATGCCTACAAGATCATCGAGCCGTTCACCGCGCTGGAGGCGGTGTCGCCGGCGCTGAAGGCGCAGGGGTAGTAAGCCCTTCTCCCCTTGCGGGAGAAGGTGCCCGAAGGGCGGATGAGGGGTCGGACAATCTTTCCGGCGGGTCGCCTCGACGCGAAGAAGCCCGACAAGGAGAGGTGACCCGACCCCTCATCCGGCGCTTCGCGCCACCTTCTCCCGCAAGGGGAGAAGGGCTTACCCCGCATTTTCGCAGGGGTGGGCCTAAGGCAACAGCCCCTCGAACGCGTGCCCGTCGCGCCCGAGCGGCAGCGGCTTCACCCATTGGGCCGCGTCCACCGCCAGCGGCGCGTGGAGATGCGGGAACAGCGCGCCACCGCGCGAGGGCTCCCATCGCAGAGTCTCGCCCAGCGCCTCCGCCTCCACAGCCACGAGCAGCAGGTCGCCCTGGCCGGCGAAGTGCCGGCGCGCCGTTTCGACGACCTGGTCCGCGGCGGAGAGATGGATGAAGCCGTCGGCGAGGTCGACGGGCGCACCGGCGAAGGTGCCGGTCTGCTCCGCCTCGAGCCAGAGCGCCCGGGGCACGATCTTGTAGACGAGGCTCACGCGGCTACTGCGCGGCGGCCAGGTGCCCGTTCTCCATCGCGATGCGAAGGTTGGCGTCGACCTTGTCGAGGAAGCCGGTGGTCGAGAGCCAGCGCTGGTCGGCACCGACCAGCAGCGCCAGGTCCTTGGTCATGTTGCCGGACTCGACCGTGTCGACGCAGACCCGCTCCAGCGTCTCGGCGAAACGGCCGAGCTCGTGGTTGTCGTCGAGCTTGGCGCGATGGCTGATGCCGCGGGTCCAGGCGAAGATCGAGGCAATCGAGTTGGTCGAGGTCTGCTTGCCGGCCTGGTGCTGGCGGAAGTGCCGGGTCACGGTGCCGTGGGCCGCCTCGGCCTCCACCGTCTGGCCGTCGGGCGTCATCAGCACCGATGTCATCAGGCCGAGCGAGCCGTAGCCCTGCGCCACCGTGTCGGACTGCACGTCGCCGTCGTAGTTCTTGCAGGCCCAGACGTAGCCGCCCGACCATTTCATCGCGCAGGCCACCATGTCGTCGATCAGCCGGTGCTCGTAGGTCAGGCCCTCGGCCTCGAACTGCTCCTTGAACTCGTTGGCGTAGATCTCGGCGAAGATGTCCTTGAAGCGCCCGTCGTAGATCTTGAGGATGGTGTTCTTGGTCGAGAGATAGACCGGGTACTTGCGCGCGAGGCCGTAGTTCAGCGACGCCCGGGCGAAATCCTTGATCGAGCCGTCGAGGTTGTACATCGACATGGCGACGCCGGCGTCGGCGAACTGGAACACTTCCTTCTCGATAACCTGGCCGTCCTCGCCCTCAAACTTCATCGTCAGGCGACCGGGGCCGGGGACGCGGATCATCGTGGCGCGGTACTGGTCGCCGTAGGCGTGGCGGCCGATGACGATGGGCTGGGTCCAGCCCGGCACCAGGCGCGGCACGTTCTGGCAGATGATCGGCTCTCGGAAGATCACGCCGCCGATGATGTTGCGGATCGTGCCGTTGGGCGAGCGCCACATGTGCTTGAGGCCGAACTCCTCGACGCGCTGCTCGTCGGGCGTGATCGTCGCGCATTTGACGCCGACGCCGTGCTTCTTGATGGCGTTGGCGGAATCGAACGTCACCTGGTCGTTGGTGGCGTCGCGGTTCTCGACCGAGAGGTCGTAATAGTCGAGCTTCACGTCGAGGTAGGGGTGGATCAGCTTGTCACGGATGGTATGCCAGATGATCCGGGTCATCTCGTCGCCATCGAGTTCGACGATCGGTTCCTTGACCTTGATCTTGTTCATGCGTGCCGCCTTCTCGTGATCATCCGCGCCGGGGGGCTGCACGGAAGATGCCGCAAATCACAATCGGCCTATAGCACCGCACCATGACCTATCAAGGGCGAGGGTGCCGATGGGGTGCCGGTGGGGCGAAGGCCGGGGTTGGGAGCGCAGGATGACACGCAAGCGGGCCATTGTCCTGAACGTCGTGCTGGCCTGCGTCTGCCTCGCGTCCGCCCATGCCGCGTCCGACCATGCCGCGGCCACCAAGAGCGACTTCCGCGGCCTGGAGACGGGCATGAGCGTGGCGCAGGCGCAGGCGGCTGCCGCCAAGAACGGGATGACCTGCGAGACGAGCTTCGCCAGCCGGACGACGTGCCGCGGCGGCGACGCCTCCGTCGTGCTCGTGACCACCGGGCGCAACGGCGATCGCATCTGGGAGCTGCAGGTGAGCCTCATCGGGCACTACGACGGGGCCGAGATGCGCCGGAGGCTAAATGGCTTCTACGGGCTCAAGGCGACCACGGTCCCGCACGTCTTCGACACGGCCTCGGGCCAGCAGCTCATGCTGCTCGAGACCGGCAACACCTCGACCGTCTTCTACCTGATCGACAACGTCGTGCTGCACGACGATGCCGAGGCTCTGCCGCCGCCGAAGCTGTAGCTCGCATCCTCCCCCCCGCGACGCAAGGGAGGACAAGGCCCGCGCTACCGCCGCACGCGCGTCCACACCTTGTCGATGAGCCGCAGTGCCGGGGCCGAGCAGGTCGGGGTGAACACGATTCTGAGGTCGGCCGGCAGCTTCAGCTCGGGGGCGGTGCGCATCTCCTCGCTGAGGAAGGCGTCGCTGCCGGTGATCGCGTTGGCGTAATGGGTGAAGTTCGAGTTCAGCGCGATGACGTCCGGGCGCAGCATGAAGTCGAGGAAGAGCCTGGCGTTCTCCGGGTCGCGGGCGTCGCGCGGCACGGCCAGATTGTCCATCCAGCCGGCGACGCCCTCCTTGGGGAAGACGAAGCGGATCGCCGGGTTGAGCAGGCGGGCGCGGGCGGCGTCGCCGTTCCAGGCCTGCTGGATGAGCGCTTCGCCCGAGGCGAGACGCTCGGGGATGCCGTCGGAATTGTAGACCTCGACGCTCGGCTTCTGCGCCGCGAGCAGGCCATCCACCCGCTTCATCGCGGCGCTGTCGGTCTGGCAGGGCGCGAGCCCCAGGGCCAGCTCGGCCATCGACATGACCTCGCTCGCCGCGCCGAGCATCGCCACCTTGCCGCGCGCCTCCGGTGGCGGGTCGAACAGCGTCGCCAGCGAGTCGAACGGGCCCGGCACCTTGGCCGTGTTGACGGCGTAGGCGGTGACGCCCCAGTGGAACGGCACGGTGTAGGCGTTGGTCGGATCCCACGCCGGCCCGCGCCAGCGCGCCTCGACGCCGGAGAAGTGCGGCAGCGCCTTGGCGTCGATCCTCTGCACCAGCCCCTGCTCGATGAAGATCGGCACGAAGTCCGAGGTGATCACGACGACGTCGTAGCCGGCCGAGCCGGCCTTCAGCTTGGCGAGCAGCGTCTCGTTGGAATCGTAGGTGTCGACGGTAACGGCGATCCCCGTCTCCGTCTCGAACCGCCGGACCAGCTCCGGCGCGAGATAGTCGGTCCAGTTGTAGACGTAGAGGTGGCCGTCGGCGGCTTGGGCCGGTGCGGCGAGGAGGAGGGCGGCGGCGGCGAGAGCCAGGCGGCGCATGGCTACCGCCCGTAGCGCGCGGTGATCGTCGCCTTGCCGAGCGCGTGCCCGGCGAGCCAGGCGCCGACCTCCTCGTCCTTGCTGCCGGCGTCGAAGGGCAGCTTGTCCTCGCCGACCGCCCAGACCGTGATGACGTAATGGTGCGGCGGCTCGCCCGGCGGCGGACAGGCGCCGTTGTAGCCGGCGTTGCCGTACGTGTTCAGCGCGTCCTGCGCTCCCTCGGGCGGGTTGCCCGGCTTGCCGGCATCCTCCTCGATCGCGTGGGTGTCGGGCGGCAGGTCGAACAGCGTCCAGTGCCACAAGCCCTTGCCGCCGTGGCCGTCGGGATCGAACATCGTGACGGCGAAAGCCTTGGTGCCGGCGGGCGGCGCCGTCCAGGCCAAAGCCGGCGAGAGGTCGCCGCCGCTGCCGCAGCGCTCCATGGCATTCAGATGCGCCTTGCCCAGCGTGCCGCCGTCGGCGAAGGCCGAGCTGGTGAGGGTGAAGGTGCCCGCCGCCTGAGCGGCACCGGGAGCGGCGAGGAAAAGGATAAGCGGGATCCAGGGGCGCATGGTCGTCTCCTCGGCCGGGTCGGCCCCTGGCCTTATACCGCACGGCGGTCAAGGCGCAGCTGCCCTGAAGCGCAGGCGCCTTGAAGGACAAGCGTTTCGACCCGATAGAGGGACGAGACCAGGGAGAGACAGGCGTGCGGGCAGGCGCGGCAAAACGGTGAGCGGACCGCTGATCCATCGGCCGGGCGCGATCCTGTTCACCTGCACCTTCAACGCGGTGCGCTCACCGATCGCGGAAGGATTGACGCGGCTCTATTTCGGCCGCGAGATCTACGTCGCCTCCGCCGGCGTGAAGGAGGGTGATCCCGACCCGTTCGCCGTCGCGGTGATGGACGAGATCGGCGCCGACATCACCCGGCATCAGCCGCACACGTTCGAGGACCTTGCCGACTCGTCGTTCGACCTCATCGTAACGCTGTCGCCGGAAGCCCACCACAAGGCGCTGGAGTTCACCCGCACGCTGGCCTGCGACGTGCTGTACTGGCCGACGATGGACGCGACGGCGACCGAGGGTTCGCGCGACCGGCGCATGGAGGCCTATCGCGACATGCGCGACACGTTGGCCAAGCGCATCAAGACGCTGCTCGACTACCGGCCGAAGGGCAACGAGACGTAGAGCCGGTCCCGGCAAAGTGGAGCCGATGACCTCGTCTTCCCAGGGCGAGCGAAGCGAGAGCCCGAGACCCATGACAACGCGCCTGCTGGATCGAGCGGCATCGTTCCACCCCTCTTTCAACCGCGTTGTCATGGATTCCGGGCTCGCCTTCGGCGCCCCGGAAAGACGGACGCGGCGTGGCCGTGAGTCTTTTCTGCCGGAATGCGCTTTACACGCTTGCCGCACGCCGCTTCAGCCGCCGCGCCTCGCCGATCGCCTCGGAATAGACCAGCCGCTCGCGTCCGCCGTCGTCCTCGAGATACTCGGCCGTCGCCAGGGCGCCGGCGCGACCGAGCACCAGCCGGACGAAGCCGTGGGCGCGCACGTCGCCCTGCGCCGACAGTTCGGTGTCCGGCACGACCGCAGGCGGGTCGGCGAGGCCGGTCAGCGCCGCCTCGTCCTCGCCGACAAACACCGGGATGGCGCCGTAGCCGATGCAGCGGCCCTTGGCGAGGCTGGCGTACGGCTCGTAGATCCGGAGCGCGTGCTCGTGGCCCCAGAACCAGGCCGCGATCTCGCCCGCGGCCGCGAGCCTGTCGAGCACTGCGCGCAGGTTGGGGTTGCAGGGATTGCGGCTGCCGCCCGGCCCGACCGGGCCGATGCCGGAGAAGGCCGAGAACAGCGGGTGGTGCGAGAGCAGGATCGTGCGGCCCGGGAACTCGCGCACGCGCTCGACGTGCCAGTCGATCTCCGCGGGCTCGAGGTGGGTCGGCGCGTGGTCGACGGCGAAAGGGTCGTCGGCGTGCAGCCCGGTGTCCATCGCCAGCAGCTGCCAGGCCGCGTCGGCCGAGCGCAGGCAGAAGAAGCTCGCCGGCTGGGTCATCGGCGCGGGGTTCAGGCGCGCGATCAGCTCGTAGAAGCCGATGCCGCCGGCATACATATCGTGGTCGCCCGAGAGCGTGAAGACCGGCGGGCGGGCGCCGCCGAAGGCCGCGTCGAGGAGCCTGGTGAAGTTGACGTCGCACTCCGTCGGCGTGCCGGAATAGTAGATGTCGCCGAGATGCACGAGCACGTCGGGTCGGCGCGCCGCGATCAGCGCCATCACCGAAGCGGCAGGCGCGGCGCCGGTGCCCCAATCCGACACCAGCACCAGGCTCGCGCCGGCCTCGATCTCAACGACGCGGCCGCCCGCCTGGGCCGGCGTGACGTAGGGGATCGCGCGGCGCCTGCCGTCGGGGCCGAAGTACTCGAGATATTCCGTCAGCGTCGCCGCCCAGCCCGGGTCGCAGGCGCTGTCCTTGAGCTGGCCCGCGAGCTGCGTGGCCAGCGCGGCATTGCCGGCGATCCTGGCCTCGAGATAATGCAGCGCGATCCTGGCGCAGACCTCCGCGGTGCTCGGCTTCGACGCCGGCGCGGCGGGGAGGCGGGCCTGTTTCATCGCGTGCCGTTCCGAGACCTGCGTCGCCGCCAGCTGGATCCGCGAGGCGCCGTGCACCGCCGCCTCCGGCGGCTCGAGGGTGCCGCCGCGTTCCGGCGGCGCCTGCCGCGCCAGTTCCGCCGCCGCCGACTGAAAGATCGACAGCAGGTGATCGCGGAAGGTGCGCGGGCCGGTCTCGCTCATGCCCGGGGCCCTCGCTTGCGCCCGGCCCAATGCGTGAAGGCGCGGTCCTGCAGGCGGCGCACGAAGGCCGCCGCGTCCGCCCCGGTCCATGGCCCCTCGTAGCCCTCGCGCATTGGCCGCCCTCCGGTCCACCAGCCCTGGCCGGGTAGGCCGTCGGACTCGCGCACCACCAGCACGGCGAGTTCCGGCTCGCCCGCCGCGGCGCCGGCCGCGTCGATGGCGTCGAGCGTGCGGCACAAGGCGCGCATCTTCGGCCGGGTGAAGCGATGCCCGAGCGCGTCGAGCATCTCGGAATAGCTGATCGCCTCGCGCCGCTGCGCCGCCGCGACCAGCAGCGCGCGCACGCGCGCCACATCGGCGATGGTACCGGCCGACAGGGCCTCGGGCGCGTCCGAAGGCTCGATGGGCGAGACGATCAACGGCACGCGGGTTCTCGGCTTGAGGCCGGCAGCCTAGCCGAGCTTCCGGCGCCGCGGAAGTGGTCGCCTCCAGCCGCCTGCGAGGGGACGCCCGCCGCTTATTGCATCGCAGCAGTTCGGCTCGACACTGGAGCGCTCGCTTTGCCCTTGCCACTGCTCGCGCTGGCTCATTCGGCATCGGCACGGCTTCATCCATTGGAGCGAAAGGAGTAAGTCCTCCCGGCACCAGGGACCGACGATGACCGACCACCCGCCTGCCCAAGACGCCTGGAAGCACGACGGCGTACGCGTGATCCCCGCCGGATCGCTCGACGGCAACACGGCGCAGACGCCCGGCATGGACCGCAAGGCGGCGATCGACTTCGCCCGCGTCGGCGCGCAAAAGATCTGGGCCGGAACGGTGACGATCCATCCCGACGCCAAGACCGGCGCGCACCACCACGGACCGCTGGAGAGCATCATCTATGTGCTGAAGGGCCGCGCGCGCATGCGCTGGGGCGAGCGGCTCGAGTTCGTCGCCGAGGCCGGGGCGGGCGACTTCATCTACGTGCCGCCCTACGTGCCCCACCAGGAGATCAACGCCAGCCGCGACGAGGCGCTGGAATGCGTGCTCGTGCGCTCCGACGGTGAGGCCGTGGCGGTCAACCTCGACATCGCGCCGGTCGAGGTGCCGGAAGAGGTCAGATGGGTCGACAAGACCCATCCCGAATGAGGCCGATGGTCGAGCCGGCCGCGTCGATCGCGCCCCCGTCGCGGCGCGCGGCGTGGATCGCCGTCGCGCTCGCCGCGGTCGCGTCCCTGGTGGGGATCGCCGCGCTGACAATCGAGGCGCGCATCTCCTTCCGCGACTCCTTCGCCAGAGGCCGCGGCCTGGCGGAGGCGACCTTCCTCTACCTGCGCTACTTCACCATCACCACCAACATCGCGCTGGCATGGCTGCATGGAACGACGGCGTTCCGCCTGGCGCGCGGGCCACGCCTTCCGGCCGGCGGGATCTACAACGCCTGCCTCGTCTACGCCGTCGTCACCGGCATCACCTACGAGCTGCTGCTGCGCTCGTCGTGGTCGCCGCAGGGCGAGCAGTTCGCCTCCGACCTGATGGTGCACGACGTCGTGCCGCTGCTCACCCTGGCGATCTGGCTGGTGGCGGCGCCGCGCACCGGGATCGGCTGGCGCGATCCCTTCGCCATGCTGGCCTATCCCGCCGCCTACCTCGCCGTCACGCTGGTGGCCGGCGCCTACGGCGAGGGCTATCCCTACGACTTCCTCAGCGTGAGCGAGATCGGCCTTCGCAACGTGCTCCTGGTCTCGCTGGCCTTCCTCGCCGTGTTCCTCGTGCTCGGCGCGCTGGTCACGGCCGCTGCGAAGCTCCTCGGGCGAGAGACCCTGCCATGAACCTCTTCATCCTCACCGGCGCCGGCGTATCGGCGGAGAGCGGCCTCAAGACGTTCCGTGATCCCGGCGGCCTTTGGGAGCAGCACGACCCGCGCGAGCTGGCGACGCCGGAGGCCTTCGCCCGCGACCCCGCCCTGGTGCATCGTTTCTACAATTGGCGGCGGCAGGCGGCGCGGGCGGCGCAGCCCAATCCGGCGCACCACGCCCTGGCGCGGCTCGAACGCGAGCTGCCGGCGGGCGACAGCGTGACGCTGGTGACGCAGAACGTCGACGACCTGCACGGCCGTGCCGGCTCGACGGCGCTCGCCATGCACGGCAGCCACACCCACGTGCGCTGCCAGGCCTGCGGCGCGACCGAGCCCTGGGCCGAGGACCTTTCCGTCGGCACGCCCTGTCCATATTGCGAGTGCATAGGCACGCTGCGCCCGAACATCGTGTGGTTCGGCGAGATGCCGCATCACCTCGACGCCATCGCGCGGGCGCTGGCGCAAGCCGATGCCTTCGTGGCGATCGGCACCTCCGGCGCGGTGTACCCGGCCGCCGGCTACGTCGCCGCCGCGAAGCGCCGCGGCATCGCCACGGTCGAGTTCAACCTGGAGCCGGCCGACAACGCCGACCTCTTCGACCTCGCCGTCTACGGCCGCGCCAGCGAGACCGTGCCGCGCTTCGTCGATCTTGTGCTGCGCGAGGGCTGGGACGCGGCGTTCGCGGCAACGGCGCCGCGTTGACAGCCAGCAATCTGCCGCCCATCACCCCGGCCATGCTCGATATCGGCCCGTCCAACCTCGATACCGTCGTCCACGTCATTCAGCTGTCGCTGACGCCGATCTTCCTGCTGACCGCCGTGGCGAGCCTGCTCGGCGTGTTCACGACGCGGCTCGCGCGCGTCAGCGATCAGGTCAAGGCGCTCGCCGACAAACGCGGGGACGACAGGCCGGATGCCTCGGTCATGCGCCGGCTCGCCTATCTCAAGCGACGCTCGCTGCTGCTCGACGCCGCGGTGATCCTCGGCGCGGTATCAGGCGCCTTCACCTGCGCCACCGTGCTGACCTTGTTTCTCGGCATCATCCGCGCCGCGGCGACGCAGGGCATCCTCTTCACCCTGTTCGGCCTGGCGATCCTGTGCACCATCGGCGCGCTCGGCGCGTTCCTCTTCGAGGTCCTGCTGGCCAGCCGCGGCATCCGCGAGACGGTCGACGCCAACGTCCAACGCTTGGAGTTCTAGACCATGATCGTCGTGCACCATCTCGAGCGCTCGCGCTCGGAACGCATCGTCTGGCTGCTCGAGGAGATGGGGCTTCCCTACGAGATCAAATTCTACAAGCGCGACCCCAAAACCATGCTGGCACCCCCGGCGCTCTTCGCCGTGCACCCGCTCGGCCACGCGCCGGTCGTCGTCGACGAGGACGGTGCCGTGCTCATCGAATCAGGCGCGATCATCGACACGCTGCTGAAGCGCCACGACGTCGACGACAAGCTGCGCCCGGCCGAGGGCACGCCCGAGCACCTCGCCTACACCACCTTCCTGCATTTCGCCGAAGGCTCGATGATGCCGCCGCTGCTGATCAGGCTGCTGTTCGGCGCGATGATCGAGAAGTCGCCGGCGCTGGTGCGCCCGCTGGTGAAGGGCATCACCTCGTTTCCCGAGAAGCTGTATGTCGGGCCAAACATCAGGCGCACGCTCGATTTTCTGGAAAGTGAGCTCGGCAAGCGCGCCTGGTTCGCCGGGCCGGAGTTCACCGGCGCCGACATCCAGATGAGCTTCCCCATCGCCATGGCGCGCCAGCGCGGCGGTCTCGACGGCCGCTGGCCCAAGCTGATGGACTTCCTCGAGCGCGTGGACGCCCGCCCGGCGCATCGGGCCGCCAAGGCGAAGATCGGCGAGTCGTCGTAACCTCCCTCGCTCCGCGGAGGAGGCCTATCGCACCGGCTTCGACGCGTGATCGACCACGTAGCGCCAGCCGCCGTCGATCTTCACCGCCGCGTCGGTGAAGCGGGTGTGCGAGACCACGTCCGGGCCGCCGGTCTTCGGGTGCAACGTCAGCGTCGTCAGCCCCCACGAGACGACGAGCGGCGGCACTTCGATCCAGTGCGCCTCGTCGAAGGTCACTTTGACCGTGTCGTGCGCGAAAAGGTCGGCGTAGCCGGCCATGATCGCAGCGGCACCCTTCACCTCCGTCTGCCCCGGCGGAAAAGCCACCGTGTCCGGCCCGTGCATCCGGGCGAGCGCGGCGAGGTCCCCCGCCTCCATCGCCGCGCGCCAGGCCGCCGCCGGCGGGCTCGCACCGTCGTGGATCCCCGGCAGCGCCGAGGCAACGAGCGCCGTTATCGTCAGCAGGCATGCCCGTGCGAGATCATGCATTGGCAGGATATCCTTAACCTTGCGGGGCCACGTGATATTGAGCGGCGGACGCAGCTTGAAGCGCCGCCACCTCCGTCTTTCCGGGGCGCCGCAGGCGAGCCCGGAACCCATGACAACGCGGATGCCGGAGAGGCGGCCGAGGTGCCGCTTCGTCCTGATGGCCCGTTGTCATGGGTTCCGGGCTTTCGCCTTCGGCTCGCCCCGGAAAGACGGAGGTGGGAGCCACGCGGTAACGGGCGGCGGACGCAGCGCGAGGTGCCGCCAGCTCCGTCTTTCCGGGGTGCCGCAGGCGAGCCCGGAACCCATGACAACGCCGATGCCGGAAGGGCGTCCAAGGTGCCGCTTCGTCTGATGGCACGTTGTCATGGGTTCCGGGCTCTCGCCTTCGGCTCGCCCCGGAAAGACGGAGGTGGGACATCCCGAGCAGGCCGCCAAACTACCCCTTGTCCTCCCCACGGAACAGGAAGGGCACGACCTTGCGCAGGTTGGGCGCCTTCTCGGCCTGGAACGGCATCGGGCGGCACACCGCCATGGCGGAGATCCCGATGCGGGCGGTGAGCAGGCCGTTGAGCACGCCTTCGCCGAGGCGCGCCGAGACCTTGGCGGCGACGCCGTGGCCGACGACCTGCTGCAGCAGGCTGTCGCCCGCCGCCATGCCGCCGGTGATGGCAAGGTGCGAGCCGACGGAACGCGCCAGCTTGACGAAGCCGAGCAGGCCGGGCCGGCCGCCGTAGATCTCGGAGATGCGCCGGATCAGCCGCACCGCCTGCAGCACGACGAACACGACGTCGATGATCGCGCGCGGCGCCAGCGTGGTGACGGCGGAGACGCGCTTGGCGGCGGCGGCCACGGCCGAGGCGGCCCTGGCATCGAGCGGCGCCACCAGCGCGCGCTCGGCGATCTCGATGAGGTCGCGGCCATCGACGATCTCGCCGTGGAGCGCGGCGACGCTCGCCCGGGCCTGCGCCGTCTCGGCCCGCGCGGCGTAGATCGAGGCGAGGTCGGCGACGAGTTTCCGCCCGGCCTTGCCGTCGTCCTCGGCGTGGGCGCGGGCGAAATCGGCGTGCAGGCGAGCGATGTGGCGCTGTCGGCCGATCGCCGCGAACTCGCGCGCGGCGAGTACGGCCAGCGCCAGCAGCGCGAGCGCCGCCAAGGCGAGGCCGATCCAGCCGAGCGCGGGCGCGCGGCGAAAGGCGTCGTCGACGAGGCTCGTGACCCACAGGCCGATGGCGAGCGAGACGAGGCCGCCCAGCGCCGACCAGAACAGGCCGCTCCAGGAGAGCAGGCCGCGGCGGACGATGCCGCGGCGCTGCGCAATCTCGACGGCGCGCTCCTCCGGATCGAGCTCGAGCGCCTCCATCGGGAAGGGATCGGGCAGGATCTCGACCTGGGGCGGCGGCGCGGCGCAGGGCGAGGGCACTGCCCCGCCGGGCGACGACAGAGCCGCGCCGGGACGCGGCGCGGGCACCTCGTCGAAGCCGGGCAGCGGCTCCGGCTTCAGGCGCACGGCGCGCGGCCGGCGCGGTTCGGAGGGATCGCTCATCGCGGGTCGCTCACGCCAGTCTGTCTCCCAGCAGGAACTGCAGCGCCCGATCCATCCGGATGTGCGGCAGTGGGCGCGCCGCGCCGTCCTCATCCAGCGTCGCGCGCGGCGGCCGGAAGCGCACGAAGCGCAGCGTGCCGACGGCGCTCTCGCCGCGCAGCGCCTCTTTGGGGTCGCGCGGCAGGTCGCCGGGGAAGATCGCCGCCTCGCTCTCGCCGTCGAACGTGTCGCCATCGATCACCTCGCCGGCGGCGGGGATGCCCACGACGGCGTCGAGCGCCTCGGCGCCGTGCCCGATGCGCGCCTCGCGCGTGGCCCGTACGCCGGCCAGCGCGATGACGTCGATCGCGGCGCCGGCGTCGTCCGCCTTGGCGATGGCCCGCGCCACGATGGTGCGCAGGATCGCCTCGAGGCGGTCGTGGCTGAGGTGGTTGAGGTGGTCGGCCTTGGTGGCGGCGAAGAGGATCTTGTCGATCTTCGGCTTGAACAGCACCGACAGCATCGAGTTGCGACCGGCGCGGAACGCCACCAGGATCTCGGCCAGCGCCGTCTCGAGGTCGCGCACCGCGGCCGGGCCGGCGTTCATCGCGGCCAGCGTATCGACCAGCACGATCTGCCGGTCGAGCCTGGCGAAATGGTCACGAAAGAAAGGCCGCACGACATGCGCCTTATAGCTCTCGTAGCGGCGCTCCATCATCGCCGCGAGCGTGTCGGAGCCATAGACCTTCGCCGGGTCGAGCTGCAGCGGCGCGAAGGTCAGCGCCGGCGAGCCCTCGAGGTCGCCGGGCATCAGGAAGCGCCCCGGCGGCAGGGTCGAGAGCGCGTGGGCGTCGGCGCGGCCGGCGCGGAGATAGGCGGTGAAGAGCTCCGCCGCGCGGCGCGCCACCGCCTCCTCGGCCGGGGCGCCGGGGTCGACCCCCATCGTGAAGCCGCGCCATTCCTGCGCCAGGCCGGCGCGGGCGGCGGTGGCGGAGGCCTCGAGCGTCTCCTTCGACCATTCGGCGTAGTTCTTGGCGAGCAGCGGCAGGTCGAGCAGCCATTCGCCGGGATAATCGACGATGTCGATGATCAAGGCCGCCGGCCCGGCGCGCAGGCCGCCGGCGCGCTCAAACTCCAGCCGGATGCGCAGTTCCGAGATCCGCCGCGTCGATCCCGGCCAGTGCCGGCTCGCGCCGTCGGCGCCGCCGGCCAGCGCGGCGCGATGGTCCTCGTAGGCGAAGCGCGGCACGTCATCGTCGGGCTGCGGCTCCAGCCGGCCCTTGGTCAAGCGCCCCTCGGCCATGACGCGGAACACCGGCAGCGCGCCGCGCCGGCTCGCGCCCTGTCCGGCGCCGGGTCGGCCGAGTTCCGTGAGGTGCTGGATCAGCGCGGTGATGAAGACGGTCTTGCCCGCGCGCGACAGCCCGGTGACGCCGAGCCGGACCACCGGCGTGCCGACGCTCTCGGCCAGGGTCTGGGCCAAGGAGCGCGCCTCGAAGAGGAGGTCGGAGAAGAACGGCACGGGCGTCTCGCTGGGCCTGACCCGGCCTATGTAGGAAGCCGACGTTGCAGCGCATCCTCCTCCGCGAAGCGGGGTAGGATAGGCATCTTCAGCGCAGCGGCTCCGGACCGTAGGCGTTGGCCCCGGCGGTCCCCGGCACCATCATGAGGATGGCCTCGAAGGCCACCTCAGCCATCGCCAGGACGCCGTCGGTCTTGTCGGAAGATGTTTGAATCAGCGCGATCAGCACCGGCCAGAGCAGCAGGAACCAGCCGGTCATGCCGATGTCGTGCAGGCGCCAGACGGCCAGCAGGATGAACACGGCAACGAGGACCAGCGCGGCGATCAGGGTGCCGATGGCGACGAGCTGCGCGATCGATGCGGACATCTCGATCGCGCGCAGCGGCTGCGGGATGTCGTGCTCGGCGAAGGTGTGGTCCAGCGTCCAGATCGCCAGGGCGAGGAAGCCGAACACCGCCCAGCCGACCGGCAGCAGGATGATCTGGGCGAACACGTAGGTGCGTCGGCTGATGCGCATGGACCGGGCGTCGACCTCTCAGCAAACGCCGCTCTGCTAGGCGGCGCCCGCGCTCGCGTCAATGATGATGGCGGCGCAAGGCGTCTTGTCGCGCGCATTCCGCGGTGGGAGAAGAAGACCCTGCACGAGGACCTCTCTTGAGCGCACAAACCCAGCCGCAGCTGCTGCACCTCGTCTTCGGCGGCGAACTCGAGGACCTCGACAGCACGCGCTTCACCGATCTGAAGGCGCTCGACATCGTCGGCGTCTTCGGCAGCTACGGCGAGGCCTATTCCGCCTGGAAGACCAAGGCGCAGGGCACGGTGGACTCCGCCAGCACGCGCTACTTCATCGCCCACCTGCACCGGCTGCTCGACCCGGCGAGTTGACACTCAGGCGTCGTGGCCGGCGAGCGCTGCGGGCAGGTCGTCCATGTGCGCGATGATCGTGCCGGCGCCGGCCTCGCGCAGCCGCTCGGCGAAGCCGGGATAGGCGTGGGCGCCTCCGGTGAAGCCGATCACCGGCATGCCGGCCGCGACGCCGGCCCGCACGCCAAGCACCGAATCCTCGATGACCACGCAATCGGCTGGGGCCGAGCCCATCGTGGCCGCGGCGTGGAGGAAGAGGTCTGGCGCGGGCTTGCCGTGCACCACCTCGGTGCCGGAGAAGATGTGCTCGCCGAAGAAGCCGCTGAGGCCGGTCAGCTCCAGCGTCAACCGGATCCGCGCCGGGTCGGACGAGGAGGCGACGCAGCGCGGGCCGGCGAGCTGGGCGAGGGCGCGCGCGATGCCGGGCACGGGGACGAGCTCGTCGCGCATCCGCGACGTCATGCGCGCCTTCATCTGGGGCCTCGCGTCGGGCAGCGCCCGGCCGACGCGGGCCTCGATGCCACGCACGATATCGTCGGCGTGGCGTCCCATGAAGGCATCGCGGCAGGCCGCGACGCTCATCGGCTTGCCGAACTCGCCCATCATGTCCGAGAGGACCTCGAGCGCGATCAGCTCGGAATCGACGAGCACGCCGTCGCAATCGAAGATCGTCAGCATGTCACTCTACACGTAGAGCCAGCGAGCCCTTACCCGGCGTCGACCGCCCCGAGCTCTCCCAGCTTGCCCGGGCCCGCCGCCGCCTTCTCAATCGGGTTGCGGGACTCGACCTCGGACGACAGCGCCTCCAACACCAGCGGGTCGAGACCTTTGGCCTCGATCATCGCCTCGTGGAAGCTGGCGCGCATCTTCGGCGTCCAGAACGCCTCGATATGGTGGGAGATGCCCGCCACCGCCTGGTCGTGCGGGTAGGACTTGAAGAACTGCGCGATCTGGTTGGCCATCATGACCAGCTTGTCGAGCGGCTTGTTGGTGCCGTGGATCGTGTCGGCGATATCGACCATGATTATTCCGCGGCCTCCATGACCGGCGCGATCTGTTTGAGGTCGACGTCCTCCTCGTAGAACTTCGCCTGCCACTCCGACATGCGGTTGGTCTTGCGGACCTGCACGGCGGTGACCTTGTACTCGGGGCAGTTGGTGGCCCAGTCCGAATAATCGGTCGTGATGACGTTGGCGCCGGTCTTGGCGTGGTGGAAGGTCGTGTAAACGACGCCGGGCTGCATGCGCTCGGAGATCTTGGCCTTCAGCGCGATGTCGCCGGAACGGCTCTCCAACGACACGAGATCGCCGTCGAGGACGCCGCGCTGCTCGGCGTCGAAGGGATGGATCTCCAGCACGTCCTCCTGGTGCCACATCGAGTTCTGCGTGCGGCGGGTCTGCGCGCCGACGTTGTACTGCGAGAGGATGCGGCCGGTGGTCAGCACCAGCGGGAAGCGCGGCCCGGTGCGCTCCTCGGTGGGGTAGAACTCGGTGATCATGAACTTGCCGCGGCCGATCACGAAATGGCCGACGTGCATGGTCGGGGTGCCCTCAGGGGCCTCCTCGTTGCACGGCCACTGGATCGAGCCGAGCTCGTCGAGCTTCTTGAAGCTCACGCCCGCGAACGACGGCGTGGTCGCGGCGACCTCGTCCATGATCTCGCTGGGGTGCTTGTAGTGCATCGGGTAGCCAAGCGCGTTGGAGAGCAGCATCGTGCCCTCCCAATCGCCGTAGCCACCTTTAGGGCTCATCACCTTGCGCACGCGGCCGATGCGGCGCTCGGCGTTGGTGAACGTGCCGTCCTTCTCGAGGAAGGACGCGCCTGGCAGGAAGACGTGGGCGTACTTCGCCGTCTCGTTCAGGAACAGGTCCTGGACGATGATGCACTCCATGTTGCGCAGGCCGTGGGTGACGTGATGCGTGTCGGGATCGGACTGGGCGATGTCCTCGCCCTGCACGTAGAGGCCCTTGAAACCGCCCTCGACGGCCTCGTCGAGCATGTTGTTGATGCGCATGCCCGGCTCGCGATCAAGCTCGCGGCCCCAGGCCTTCTCGTAGATCTCGCGGACCTCGTCGCCGACGACATGGCGGTAGCCGGGGTACTCGTGCGGGAACGAGCCCATGTCGCACGAGCCCTGCACGTTGTTCTGCCCGCGCAGCGGGTTCACGCCGACGCCCTCGCGGCCGATGTTGCCAGTCGCCATGGCGAGATTGGCCATGCCCATGACCATGGTCGAGCCCTGCGAATGCTCGGTGACGCCCAGGCCGTAGAAGATCGCGGCGTTGAGGCCGCGCGTGGCGTAGAGGCGGGCGGCGGCGCGCAGGTCGGCGGCCGGCACGCCGATCATGTCAGCCTGCGCCTCGGGGCTGTGTCGCTCGTCGGCGACGAACCGCGCCCACGACTCGAAGTCCTGCACGTCGCAGCGCTCGGCGACATAGGCCTCGTCGACCAGGCCCTCGGTCACGACGACGTGGCCCATGGCATTGATGAAGGCGACGTTGGTGCCGGGCTTCAACGGCAGGTGGTAGTCAGCCCTGACGTGGGGCGACTTCACGAGGTCGATCGCGCGCGGGTCGGCGACGATCAGCTTGGCGCCGGCGCGCAGGCGGCGCTTCATGCGCGAGCCGAACACCGGATGGCCGTCGGTCGGGTTGGCGCCGATGACAAGGATGACGTCGGACTGCTCGACAGACTTGAAGTCCTGTGTGCCGGCGGACGTGCCCAGCGTGGTCGAGAGGCCGTAGCCGGTCGGCGAATGGCAGACGCGGGCGCAGGTGTCGACGTTGTTGTTGCCGAAGCCGGCGCGAACCAGCTTTTGCACGAGGTAGGTCTCCTCGTTGGTGCAGCGCGAGGAGGTCACGGCGCCGATTGAGTTGCGGCCGTAATGTCCCTGAATGCGCTTGAACTCGCTCGCCGCGTGGGCGATCGCCTCGTCCCACGACACTTCACGCCACGGATCGGTGATCGCGGCGCGGATCATGGGCTTGGTGATGCGGTCCTTGTGGGTGGCGTAACCGTAGGCGAAGCGGCCTTTGACGCAGCTGTGGCCTTCGTTGGCCTTGCCGGCCTTGGCCGGGATCATGCGCACGACCGTCTCGCCCTGCATCTCGGCCTTGAAGGTGCAGCCGACGCCGCAATAGGCGCAGGTGGTCATGACCGAATGCTCGGGCTTGCCCATCTCGATCACGCTCTTCTCGTTGAGCGTGGCGGTCGGGCAGGCCTGGACGCAGGCGCCGCAGGAAACGCACTCGGACGACATGAAGTCGGTGCCCGACGGCGACACCTTGGAGTTGAAGCCGCGGCCCTCGATCGTCAGCGCGAAGGTGCCCTGCACCTCCTCGCAGGCACGGACGCAGCGATTGCAGACGATGCACTTCGACTTCTCGAAGGTGAAATAAGGGTTGGAGGTGTCGCTGACCGCGTCGAGGTGGTTCTCGCCGCCGTAGCCGTAGCGCACCTCGCGCAGGCCGACCGCGCCAGCCTGATCCTGCAGCTCGCAATCGCCATTGGCCGAGCAGGTTAGGCAGTTCAGCGGGTGATCGGAGATGTAGAGCTCCATCACACCCTTGCGCAGCTTGGCGAGCCGCTCGTTCTGGGTGTGGACCACCATGCCGTTCTCGGCCGGCGTGGTGCAGGAGGCCGGCGTGCCGCGGCGGCCCTCGATCTCGACGAGGCACAGGCGGCAGGAGCCGAAAGGCTCGAGGCTGTCAGTGGCGCAGAGCCGCGGGATCTTGGTGCCCATCGACGACGCCGCAGCCATGACCGACGTGCCCTTGGGCACGCTCACCTGCTCGCCGTCGATCGTGAGCGTCACCTCCTCCGCGGCGGGGCGGATCGGGGTGCCGGTGTCGAGTTCCTCGATGAGGGCCATGTTGTGCTCCTTGATGTCCTACTCAGCAGCCTGACGGCGCTCGGCGGGGACGAAATCTTCGGGAAAGTGCTGCAGGGCGCTCTTCACCGGGACGGGGGTCAACCCGCCCATGGCGCAAAGCGATCCGTCGGTCATGGTCACGCAGAGGTCGCGCACGAGGTCGAGGTTCTTTGCGACCTCGATACCGGCAATGACTTTCTCCATCGTTTCCTTGCCGCGCGTGGCGCCGATGCGGCAGGGCGTGCACTTGCCGCAGCTCTCCGCCTCGCAGAACTCGAAGGCGAAGCGCGCCTGGCTCGCCATGTCCACGGTGTCGTCGAACACCACGACGCCGCCGTGGCCGATGAGCCCACCCTTGGCGGCGAAGGCCTCGTAGTCGAGCGGCGTGTCGAACAGCTCGCGTGGGAAGTAGGCGCCAAGCGGGCCGCCGACCATCGCGGCGCGCACCGGGCGCCCGGTGACCGTGCCGCCACCGAACTCGTCGACGATCTCGCCCAGCGTCACGCCGAAGCCGAGCTCGATCAGGCCGCCGTGCTTCACGTTGCCACCGAGCTGGATGCACAGCGTACCGCGCGAACGGCCCATGCCGTAATCGGCGTAGGCCTGGCCGCCGTGCGACAGGATCCACGGCACCGAGCACAGCGAGATGACGTTGTTGACGACGGTGGGCTTGCCGAACAGCCCCTTCAGCGCCGGCAGCGGCGGCTTGGCGCGAACGACGCCGCGGCGTCCCTCGAGGCTCTCCAGCAGCGAGGTCTCCTCGCCGCAGATGTAGGCACCCGCGCCGAGCCGAGCGTGCAGGCGGAACGGCTTGCCGCTGCCGAGCACAGAGGCGCCGAGCGCGCCGTCGGCGGTGGCGATCTCGATCGCGCGGGACACCGTCCTGTAGGCGTGCGGGTATTCCGAGCGGATGTAGATGTAGCCCTCGGAGGCGCCGACCGCGAGAGCGGCGATGGTCATGCCCTCGATCAGCATGAAGGGATCCCCCTCCATGCTCATGCGGTCGGCAAAGGTGCCGCTGTCGCCCTCGTCGGCATTGCAGACGATGTACTTCAGCTCATCGACAGCCTTGCGCACCGTGGTCCACTTGATGCCGGTCGGAAAACCGGCGCCGCCGCGGCCGCGCAGGCCGCTGTCGGTGACGACCTTGCAGATCTCCTCGTCGGACATCGCGATGGCGTTCTTGAGCCCGACGAAGCCGCCGTGGGCGCGGTAGTCGGTGATGTCGAGCGGGTCGATCACGCCGACGCGCTCGAAGGTAAGGCGCGCCTGCTTCTTCAGCCAGGGCATCTCCTCCGGCTTGCCAAGGCGCAAGGCATGTTCGCCACCTTGCAGCATGCGGGCGGCGAGCAGACCGTCGAGATCCTCGACCCTGACCGGACCGTAGGCGATGCGGCCCTCGGCCGTCACGACCTCGACCATCGGCTCGAGCCATTGCATGCCGCGCGAGCCGTTGCGCTTGATGGTGACGCCATCGCCGGCCTTCAGCGCGAGCGCCTTGGCAACCTTGTTGGCGCCGGCGGCGATCGCGGCGGCGTCGATGGGAACATAGACAATGATCACGAGCGCGCCTCCTCGATCAGGGCGTCCAGCGTCTCGATGTACACGTGGCCGACCGGCTCCTCGTCAACCAGCGCGGCGGGCGCGCAGGCGCACAGTCCGAGGCAGAACACCGGCTCGATGGTGATGGCGCCATCCTCGGTCGTGCCGTGCCAGTCGATGCCGAGCTTGCGGCGCAGGGCCGCGTGCATCTCGACACCGCCGCGCGCCTGACAGGCCTCGGCTCGGCACATCTTGATCGTGGTGCGGCCCGGCGGGTGGTCGCGGAAATCATGATAGAAGGTGAGCGTGCCGTGAACCTCGGCGCGGGACAGGTTGAGGGACTCGGCCAGAACCGGCACGATGGCGCGGTCGACGTAGCCGTAGCGCTCCATCAGATCGTGCATGATCGGGATCGCCGATCCCTTTTCATGTGCCCGCGCGGCCACGACCTTCGTCGCTTCGCTCAGGTCCCAGCGTTCGTACCTCGGCATATCCATCCCGACTGACAATCTTATATCGATTCTAGAAAAGCTTTTCTCCGGGCTTTTTCAAGAGCGTCTAACACGTGCTGCGATCGAACATCTCTATCGATTATCCCCCATTCGGCCCGGATTGGGCGGCATCAGCTTAACGGCGAGCCGCTCCGCCTCGCGCACGAGCGCGTTGGTGAGCGGGGAGATGGCGTAGCGCGGCGCGACGATCAGCCCGACGAGATGGCTGACCTCCGGCTCGCCGATCGGGACGGCCGCGATCTCGGGCGGCAGGCCGATGCTCTGCCCCAAACTGACGGGCACGATGCTCGACCAGTAGCCCGAGGCGACATGCGCCAGCAGCGCCAGCATGGAATTCGACTCGAGCGGCGCTTCGCCCGGCGCGCCGGCGTCGCGCAGCATCTGATCGACGATGCGGCGGTTCTGCATGTCGGGCGTCATCAGGCAGAGCGGCAGCGCAGCGAGGTCGCGCCAGCCGACGCCTAGGCGGCGGCCAAGGTCGCTGTCGGCGCGGGTCAGGAGACAATAGGTCTCGCGATAGAGCGGTACCGACTTCACCGCGCCGATCGACTCGTTGTCGAGGTAGGTAAGGCCGGCGTCGATCGAGAGGTTCATCAACCCCTCGAGGATCTCGGCGGAGGTGGCCGAGGTCACGGTGAAGCGCACCGCCGGGTGGCCGGTGCGGAACGGCGTGGTCAGCGCCGGCACGGTGGCGAGCGCGGTGGGGACCGCGGCGAGGCGCAGGTGTCCGGTCAGGCCACGCTTCAGCGCGTCGAGGTCCTGGCGCATGGCATGGGCGTCGCCGACGATGCGGCGCGCCCAGGAGAGCACGTGCTCGCCCTCGGGCGTAAAACCCTGGAAGCGGGAGGAGCGGCGCACGATCACGACGCCGAGCTGCTCCTCGAGCTGTTTGAGGCCGGCCGACATCGTCGGCTGGGTGACGCCGCAAGCTTCCGCCGCACGGCCGAAATGCCGTTCGCGGGCCAGCGCGAGAACGAAGTTGAGCTTGTCGATCAAGGATTTTTCCGAAAGAGGCGGCTGTCGCGATCCACCCTACAGCTTGCGGCCGCGCGTCTCGGGCAACATAAAGGCGGCGATCGCGCCGATCAGGCTGGTGGCGGCGAGGTAATAGGCCGGCGCCACCTTGTCGCCGGTCAGCGCGATGAGCTTGGTCACGACCCAGGGCGCCGAGCCGCCGAACAGCGACACCGACAGGGCGTAGACGATGGAGAGCCCGGCCGAGCGCACGTTGCGCGGCAACGCTTCCGGCACGGCCACGATGATCGCCGCCGTGGAGATCGAGGACAGCGCCGAGAGCAGGATCACGACCCCGTAGATGGTCGTGGGGTAGGGTTGGTGGACGGCGAGCCAGAACGCCGGGATGGCGACGAGGACGAGCGCTGCGCGCGGGATCACCATGACCGGGCGACGGCCGAAACGGTCGGCGAGCCAGCCGCCGAGCAGCGTGAAGCCGAGCGAGGCAAAGCCCAGCGCCAGCGTGACGCCGTCGGAGGCGGCCTTGCTGAACTTCAGCGAGGATTGCGCGTAGGTCGGCATGTTGGCGCCGATGTAGAACGACACCGTCGCCGCCATGATGACCAGCAGCGTCAGGAACAGGCGCGGCCCGTGCTCGACCACCAGGAGGCGCAGGACGTCCATGCTGGAGCGGGCGGCGTTCGGGTCCTCGCCCTCGCCCGCGGTCTCGGGCAGGTGGGAGCGGATCAGGATGCCGACGGGAACGATGGCGATGCCGAGGAAGAACGGCACGCGCCAGCCCCAGCTGTCGAGCGAACCCCTGGACAGCGAGAGCGACAGCGCGAGCGAGATCAGGCCCGCGAGGATCGCCGCCACGCCCTGGCTCGCCGTCTGCCACGAGGCGAAGAAGGCGCGCTTCTTCTGCGGTGCCGCCTCGAGCAGGTAGGCGGTGGACGGGCCGACCTCGCCGCCGAGCGCGAAGCCCTGGATCAGCCGTCCGGCGATGACGATGATCGGCGCCGCGATGCCGATCGTGGCGACCCCCGGCGTCGCCGCCAGCATCAGCATGCCCAGCGCCATCATGGCGATGGTCAGCACCATCGCCGGCTTGCGCCCGGCGCGGTCCGCCATCGCGCCGATCACCACGCCGCCGAGCGGGCGCATCAGGAACCCCGACCAGAAGACGGCGAGCGACGACAGCAGGCTCGTGGTCGGGTCCTTGGAGGGGAAGAAGGCGCGGCCGATGTCGACGGCGAAGAACGAGAAGGTGATGAAGTCGTAGAACTCGAGCATGTTGCCGAGCGCCACCGCGCCGACGGCCTTCCAGTCGAGCCTGGAGCCTTCGCGCGATTGCGTATCGTCCGCGGCGGAGTCGAGCGTAGCCATAACGACGTCATAAGCCCGGCGGGCGCGGTCGGGAAGCGAGGATTGCGCGGCACTGCCGGCGTGCTCGCGCGTTGCGGAGCACGCTCCTCCCGCAAGGACATGCTCATGGAACACCGCCAACTCGGACGCTCCGGCCTCAAGGTGCCGGCGCTCTCGCTGGGCACAGGCACATTCGGCGGCTCCAACGAGTTCTTCAAGCGCTGGGGCCAGACCGACGTCGACGGCGCCACCCGCATGGTCGACCTCTGCCTCGACGCCGGCGTCAATTTCTTCGACACGGCCGACATCTATTCCGACGGCATGTCCGAGGAGGTGCTGGGGCAAGCGCTCAAGGGAAAGCGC
This sequence comes from Beijerinckiaceae bacterium, assembly GCA_965198715.1. Classification (GTDB taxonomy): domain Bacteria; phylum Pseudomonadota; class Alphaproteobacteria; order Rhizobiales; family Beijerinckiaceae; genus RH-AL1. The sequence goes on along the minus strand of CBDAPV010000001.1, from coordinate 313,826 downwards.
GACAGGGTGCTGATCTCCACCAAGGCGACCTTCCCCACCGGCAAGGGCCCCAACGAGGTCGGCTCCTCCCGCTTCCACCTCGTGCGCGCCTGCGAGGCCAGCCTGAAGCGGCTCGGCACCGACCACATCGACGTCTATTTCATGCACGCCTTCGACGCGCTGACGCCGGTCGACGAGACCCTGCGCGCCCTCGATGACCTCGTGACCGCGGGCAAGATCGGCTACTTCGGCGCCTCGAACTATTCCGGCTGGCACCTCATGAAGGCGCTGGCGACGTCGGAACGCTACGGTCTCGCACGCTTCGTCGCCTACCAGGGCTATTATTCGCTGGTCGGGCGCGACTACGAGTGGGAGCTGATGCCGCTCGGCCTGGATCAGGGCGTCGGGCTGATGGTGTGGAGCCCGCTCGGCTGGGGCCGTCTCACCGGCAAGATCCGCCGGGGCCAGCCGGCGAGCGGCGGCCGCATCGCCTCGGGCGGCGCCGAGGGCGGCCCGGTGGTCGAGGACGAGTACCTCTACACCGTGGTCGACGCCCTCGACCAGGTGGCGGCGGAGACCGGCAAGAGCGTGCCCCAGGTGGCGCTGAACTGGCTTCTCACCCGCCCAACCGTCTGCAACATCGTGATCGGCGCCCGCGACGAGGCCCAGCTGCAAGCCAACCTGGGGGCGGTCGGCTGGAGCCTGACGGCGGAGCAGGTCACCCGGCTCGACACGGCCAGCCGGCGCGAGCCGGCCTATCCGTACTGGCACCAGATCCAGTTCGGCTCGCGCAACCCGAAGCCGACGACCTGGTAGCATCCCGCCGCCGGAACGCGGGCGTCGACCCTATTGCGGCTTCTCGCCTTGCGTGCCGTCCGGAACGATGCGCGGTGCCTGCTGCACCATGCCGGGCAGGCGCCGCGGCGCGGCGAGATCGGCCGCCCAGTCGTGGCGATCGCGCCGGAAGAAATCGCAGGGGTGCCGACCGCCGCGTGCCGGCAGGTCTTTCAGGCCGGTGCCGGTGAAGACGAAGCCGCATTTCTCCAGCACGCGGTGCGAGGCCTTGTTGATCGTGCGGCTGTTGGCGACGAGCGCGCGCGCCTCGGTGAGGTTGAATACCGCGTCGACCAGCGTGCGCACCATCTCGGTGGCGTAGCCGCGCCCGGCATAGGACGGCCCGATCGTGTAGCCGAGCTCGATCTCGCCCGAGTCCTCGACCTGCGCCGCGACGAGACCCACGACCGGCCGGCCCTTGGCCTTGGTGGTGGCCGCCAGGATCAGCGCGTCGCCGCCGGCCGTCGAGGCGCGTGCATGCAGGATGAAGCGCTCGGCCTCGCCCGGCGGGTAGGGATGGGGGATGGAGGCGGTCATCTGCGCGACATCGGCGAGGCCGGCGAAGGCGGCGATCGACGGCGCGTCCGCTGCCCGAAGCCATCGCAGCCACAGCCGCTCGGTCTCGAGCCTGAAGATATCGTCGCGGCTGATGTCCGGGAACATGGGTCGCGCGTCCGTGCCGGGGGCGCGAAGGCGCCGCCCGGGCGGGCTTATTCCGCGGCTTCGGCGTGTGGAAGGGCAACCGGGTTCACGGCCACATAGGCGCGCCCGTTGGCCTTGGTGATGAACTGCACCGTGCCCTCGACCTTGGAGAACAGGGTGTGATCCGTACCGATTCCGACGTTGGCGCCGGGATGCCACTTGGTGCCGCGCTGGCGCACGATGATGTTGCCGCCGATCACGCGCTCGCCGCCGAACTTCTTGACGCCAAGGCGGCGCCCGTCTGAATCGCGGCCGTTGCGCGATGAGCCGCCTGCTTTCTTATGTGCCATGGTTCTCGAGCTCCAGGTCGTCGCCGACCCGCTGATAGGGGAAAGGTGGTGCCAAGCCGGCGCCCGGCACGGCGACTCAGCCGGCGTGGAGACCCGTGATCTTGATGCGGGTCAGGTCCTGCCGGTGGCCGCGCTTGCGCTTGGAGTTCTGGCGCCTTCGCTTCTTGAAGGCGATCACCTTGGGGCCGCGCTCCTGCGCCACGATCTCGCCGGTAACGGTCGCGCCGCTGACGAAGGGGGCGCCGACTTTGGTCTCGTCGTCGCCGACGAGCATGAGGACTTCGGCGAAGGTGATCGTGTCGCCCAGCTCGCCGGCCAGGCTCATGACGGTGATGGTGTCGTCGGCGGCGACGCTGTATTGCTTGCCGCCTGTCTTGATGACAGCGAACATGGTTTCGTTTCCTAGGTGTCGGACTGGCACGGGGAACCCCGCGACGACCGTCTTCTTGTGGTTCTTGGAAGCCCGGCACTCTTTGGCGCGCGGACGCGACGACGGCTAGTCCAAAGACCCAGCCAAGTCAACGAAACATGCCAAGTCAACGAACCCGCGAAGTCAACGAACCCGCGAAGTCATTGAACCGAGGATTTTCAGCATCATGGCGGCAGGACACGGCAAGAGCGCGGCGATCGTCACCGGCGGCAGCCGCGGCATCGGAGCGGCGATCTGTCGGCGGCTGGCCGCCGACGGCTACGCCGTGCTGGTGAACTACGCCAGCGGCGCCGACGCCGCCGCCACGGTGGTGCGCGACATCGAGGCGGGCGGCGGCAGCGCGATGGCGCATGGCGCCGATGTCTCCAGGGAGGACGAGGTCGCGGCGATGTTCGCGGCCTGCGACGAGAGGCTCGGGCCGCTCGCCGCGCTTGTCAACAACGCCGGCGTGCTCGGCGACATGCGCCGCATCGACGAGCACGATGCCGACAGCGTCATGAAGGTGCTGGCGATCAACGTGGTCGGGCCGGCGCTCTGCGCCAAGCACGCCATCCGCCGGCTGTCGACGAAGCACGGCGGCCAAGGCGGCGCCATCGTCAACGTGGGCTCGATCGCCGCGACCAGCGGCGGCATCCCCGGCATGGTGGCCTATTCCACCTCGAAAGGCGCGTTGTCGTCCTTCACCATCGGCCTCGCCATGGAGGTCTCGCGCGAAAAGATACGCGTCAACGCGGTGGCGCCGGGCATGATCATTACCGAGATGACCACCGGCTTCGCCGACCAGGTCGGCCCGACCGTGCCGCTGGGCCGCTGCGGCGAGCCGGAAGAGATCGCCGCCGCCGTCGCCTGGCTGGTGTCGGAAGAGGCTAGCTACGCGACCGGCTCCATCGTGACGGTCTCCGGCGGGCGGTAGCTCGCGGGATGCTTCCTGCGAGATGTCCGGAGAGGCCGTCGACTTTCCGGTAAGCCCCTTCTCCTGCAAGGGGAAAAGGGATCTTCCGGCGGGGTCGCGACCCTGTCGCTCCCCCGCTCAAGAAGACGGATGCGGCGGCTTGATGCCGAAGGCGGCGGCGAGGAACAAGGCGGCGTGGGTCAGCGCGCCTTCGTCGATGCCGTGGGCGACGCCGGCGGAGAGGTGCCACTGGCAGGGCACGCCGGCTTCGGCGAGGCCGTCGCACGACAGGAACAACGCGTCGACGGGGATGACGTTGTCCTCGGTGCCGTGGGTCAACAGCACCGGCGGCGGCGCCGCAACCGCGGCCAGCTGCTCGGGCGAGACGCAGAGGCCGGAGAAGCCGACGATGGCCGCGGGCGGCCGGCGCCGGCGCAGCCCGACGTGCAGCGCCATCATCGTGCCCTGGCTGAAGCCGACCAGCGCCAGCCTGCCGTCGTCGAGGCCGTGCCGGGCCAGCTCGGCGTCGAGAAAGGCGTCGAGCGTCGGCCCGGCCATGGTGACGCCCTTCCAGCGCTCGTCCGGGTCGCGGGTGAACAGCGGAAACCATTGCCGGCCGGCCGGCGATTGCGAGCAGGCCTCGGGCGCGTTGGGCGCGACGAAGGCGGCGTCGGGCAGCAGCGCCTTCAGCTGCTGCGCCAGGCCGATGAGGTCGCGGCCGTCGGCGCCGTAGCCGTGCAGCAGCACCACCAGCTGGCGCGGCGATGTCGCCCCCGCGCGGGGGCCGTCGAGGGGGGTCGGCGGCATCAGGCGCTCCTCAGCTGGGTCGGCTTGCGCGGACCTTTGCGCGCATTGATCTTCGCTGTGATCTTTGCCGGCGGCGGCGTGTTCTCGAGCGTGGCGGCGCGCCGCCGCGCGGCGCCGTAATAGGCCCACAGGCAGTGCGCCGCGACGCCGCGCAGCGGCCGCCAGCGCTCGGCGAGCTGTGTGAGCGCCTTGGCGTCAGGTCGCTCGGCAAGGTCGAGGGCGAGCTTGGCGCCCTCCTGCAGCGCGAGGTCGCCGGCCGGGAAGGCGTCGGCATGGCCGAGGCAGAACAGCAGGAACACGTCCGCCGTCCAGGGGCCGATGCCCTTGATCGCGCAGAGGACGGCATGCGCCGTGTCGGCCTCGGCATGGGCCAGCGCCTCGAAGTCGAGCCGGCCCTCGGCCGATGCGGCGGCGATCGCGCGCAGCGTGCGCTGCTTGGGGCCGGAGAGGCCGCAGGCCCGCAGGTCCTCGTCCACCGCCGCCGCGATGGCGGCGGCATCGAGGCTCGGGAAGTTCGCCTTGACCTTGGCGAAGATCGCGTTGGCGCTGGCGGTCGAGACCTGCTGCGAGACGATGATCGCGGCGAGCCCCTCGAAGCCCGGCTCGCGGCGGCGCAGCGCCGGACGGCTCGCGACCGCATCGAGCCGCGTCATGAAGTCCGCATCGAGGCTGGCCAGCGCGTCGAGACCGGCGGCGAAGGCCGCGTCGTCCGCGAGCACGAGCGGGGGAACCGGCGACATCGCAGGCGGTCCGGCTGGCCCCAACGGCTGCGACAGTTTTTTCTTTGGCGGCACGCCGAAACCCGTCAAGATGAACGCTGCGACCGGGATGGCGTTGCGCCGCCGGTCGTCGCTCCATAGGACATGGCGTCCGTCACGCCAAACGCCTCCGCGCCGCCGTTCATCTTCGCCGGGTTCGCATGACCTCTTCCTTCGCCAAGACGGTCGTCCGCTTCGCGCCCTCGCCGAACGGGTACCTCCACCTGGGCCACGCCTATTCCGCCCTGATGAACGGGATGCTTGCGGCCGAGACCGGCGGTCGCTTCCTGCTGCGCATGGAAAACATCGACGTCACGCGCTGCCGGCCGGAGTTCGAGTCCGCGCTTCTCGAGGACCTCGCCTGGCTCGGCCTGCGCTGGGAGCAGCCGGTGTGGCGCCAGTCCGACCATTTCAGCGCGTACGCCGCGGCGCTGCGCCGGCTCGAGCGCCACGGGCTGGTGTACCCCTGCTTCTGCTCGCGGGGCGACATCATGGCGGCGGTGTCCTCGCGCCCGCGCTGGCCGATCGATCCCGACGGCACGCCGCTCTATCCCGGCACCTGCAAGCACATCTCGCCCGAGCGCCGCGCGCACCGGTTCGCCGCCGGCGAGCGGGCAAGCTACCGGCTCGACATGGACCGCGCCCGCGAACTCGTCGGCCGCGCCTTGACCTGGGGCGAGTATCGCGGCGGCTCGCAGCGCTTCGAGGAGCGCGCGACACCCGAGGTCTGGGGCGACGCCGTCCTGTCGCGCAAGGACATCGCCACGAGCTACCACATCGCCGTGGTGATCGACGACGCCGCCCAGGGCGTCACCGACATCGTCCGTGGCGAGGACCTGTTCATGGCCACCAACCTGCATCGCATCCTGCAGGCGCTGCTCGACCTGTCCACGCCGAACTACCACCACCACGCGCTGATCCGCGACAGCGCCGGGCAGAAGCTGTCGAAGAGCCTGCGCGCCAAGCCGCTGCGCTCCTACCGGCAGGAGGGCTTTTCCCGCAAGGACGTGCTGGCGCGGCTGGGGCTGCCGGCGAGGGTGCTGGGGACCAGCGTGCCGAGCTAGCCTCGGGCGTGGCGCTCAGTTCAGCGAGGCGCAGAAGCGCTGGATCTTGCCGCAGGCCTCTTCCAGCACCGGGGTGGCGGTGGCGTAGGAGAGGCGGAAGTTGGGGCCTTGCCCGAAGGCCGTGCCCTGCACCACCGCCACGCCCTCGGTCTCGAGCAGCGCCTCGACGAAGTCGGCGTCGCTCTCGAGGAGCTTGCCCTCGGGCGTCTTGCGGCCGAGCGCCTCGGCGCAGGACGGGTAGACGTAGAACGCGCCCTCCGGCGTCGGGCAGCGCAGGTACTTGGTCTGGTTGAGCATCGAAACCACGAGGTCGCGGCGGCCCTCGAACACCTTGCGGCTCTCCGGGATGAAGGCCTGTGTGCCGTTCAAGGCCTCCACCGCCGCCCATTGCGCGATGGAGCAGGCTCCGCTCGTCTGCTGGCCCTGCAGCATGTCCATCGCCTTGATCAGCGCCTGCGGCCCGGCGGCGTAGCCGATGCGCCAGCCGGTCATGGCGTAGCTCTTGGAGACGCCGTTGATGGTCAGCGTGCGGTCCATCAGCTGCGGCTCGACCTGGGCCGGGGTGGTGAACTCGAAGTCGCCGTAGACGAGGTGCTCGTAGATGTCGTCGGTCATGATCCAGACGTGGGGGTGGCGCAGCAGCACGTCGGTCAGGGCCTTGAGCTCTCCGCGGGTGTAGGCGGCGCCCGAGGGGTTCGACGGCGAGTTTAGGAGCAGCCACTTGGTCTTGGGGCCGATGGCCTGCTCCAGCGCCTCGGCGCGCAGCTTGAAGCCGTCCTCCATGCGGGTCGGCACCAGCACGCACTTGCCGTCGGCGATCGCCACCATGTCGGGGTAGGAGACCCAGAACGGCGCCGGGATGATCACCTCGTCGCCGGGGTTGATGGTGGCGAGGAAGGCGTTGAACAGGATGTGCTTGGCGCCGGTACCGACGATGACCTGGCTGGCCTTGTAGGTCAGGCCGTTCTCGCGGGCGAACTTGTCGACTATGGCGGCCTTGAGCGGCTCGATGCCGGAGACCGGCGTGTACTTGGTCTCGCCGCGCTGGATCGCGGCGATGGCCGCCTGCTTGACGTTGTCGGGCGTGTCGAAGTCCGGCTCGCCGATGGTCAGCGGGATGATCGTCCTGCCCTGCGCCTTGAGATCGCGCGCCTTCTGCGTGGCGGCGACGGTGGCGGACGGCTTCACGCGCATCAGCGCGTCGGATACGATCGACATGACGGGCTCCTGGGCCACGAAGGGCGGCGCGGCGACACTCGGCGCGGGCGCGTCCTCTCGGGCGGCGCGGACCATAGTTTCGGGACGGGGGCGAGGCAACACACTTGTCGAGATCGATGGTCGTTTCGCCTTGACGTCGTCGCGCGATGCCGGCGAACCCCGACGCCGCAAGCGCCGCCCCGTGCGGCTCTCGCTGGGGCCGCAGGTCTTCATCAAGAAGGGGCTCTCCTCCTTCGACCTGAACGATCCCTACTACCTCGCCATCTCGCTCGGCTGGCGGCAGTTCGGCCTGCTGTTCCTCGGGTCGGAACTCGCGATCAACGCGGCCTTCGCCGTACTCTATTCGCTGCAGCCCGGCTGCATCGCCAACCAGGGCAAGTCCGGCTTTCTAGGCGCCCTCTTCTTCTCGCTGGAGACGCTGGCGACCGTCGGCTACGGCGAGATGTATCCGGCCACGACCTACGCCCACATCGTCTCGGCGCTCGAGATCCTCGTCGGCCTGCTCTTCACCGCCATCATGACCGGCCTGCTCTTCGTCCGTTTCTCCAAGCCCAAGGCCAAGGTGGTCTACGCCACGCGGGCGGTGATCACGCCCCACAACGGCGTGCCGACACTGATGCTGCGCATCGGCAACGCCCGCAACAGCATGTTGCACGACCTCAAGTTGACCCTGCACGTGCTGGCGCCCTCGGTCTCCGTCGAGGGCTCGCGGCACGTCGCGATCGTCGAGCTGCTGCTGGCGCGCCCGCGCGTCCCGATCTTCGCGATCCTGTACACGATCATGCATCCCATCGATGCGCAGAGTTGCCTGAAGGATCTCGAGGCGACCTCTCCCGATCTCGCCGGGCTGCGCTTCTTCCTGACGGTCACCGCCCGCGATCCGGCCATCGGGCAGGAGGTCTCCGACGTCCACACCTTCGACGGTTCGAGCCTTTTCTTCGGGATGCGCTATGTGGATGCCATCGAGACGACCGGCGACCGGCAGGTGAGCGCCGATTACGCGCTCTTGAGCGAGATCGAACCGGCCGACCAGCCCTCGTCGAGGACGGGCGTCGACGTCGGCTGACGAGGAGCGAAACGATGGACAGGCGCGACTTCACCCGGATCGGCCTCGGCCTCGCCGCCGGCGGCGCCGTGCTCAGTGCGGCGACCCAAGGCGCCCTCGCCGACGACGGCAAAGGCAAGACGCACCGCGTCGCCATCCAGGTCAGCTCCGAGGAGCACCGCACCCAGGAGCTGGCGCTGGGCAACGCCCACAACTACGCCGCCTACTACAAGGCCAAAGGCGAGCCGTTCCAGATCGAGATCGTCGCCTTCGGGCCGGGCTACGGCATGATGCGCGACGACATCTCGATGGTGAAGGGCAATATCGAGAGCCTCAAGCAGGAGCTCGGCGACCGCATCAGCTTCGCCGCCTGCCAGAACACCCGCGCCGGCATCGCCGCGAGCATGGGCCAGAAGCCCGAGCAGGTGCCGCAGATCAAGGAGGCGACGAGCACGCCGAGCGGCATCGTGCGCCTCGCCGAACTGCAGGAGCAGGGCTGGGCCTATATCCGGCCGTGAAGCTATCCTGCCGCGTGAAATGGGCTACGGCATCCATCCTTTCAGCTCCGCCCCGGCGAAACGATGCGGGCTAAGCCCTTCTCTCTTGCGGGAGAAGGTGGCCGAAGGCCGGATGAGGGGTCGGGTCACCTCTCCTCGTAGGGCTCCCTTCGCGTCAAGGCGACCTAGCTGGAAAAGTCGCCCGACCCCTCATCCGCCCTTCGGGCACCTTCTCCCGCAAGAGGGAGAAGGGATCCATCCGGCGAGACCGCGGCTTTCCCGTTAGCCGCTCCGGTCCCGACCTAGGAACGTGGCCGTGGCGATGACGGGCTTACCGAAGCCGCGGATCGCGCGCGGATCGGCCGGTATAGAAGCTGCGGCAGCCCCTCCACCATGCTTCGCATGGTTCCCCTGTCTCGCTTCGCGGAGGAGAGCCGCCCAATTTCACTGCGCCGAAGTCAAAAAGATTTCCCCTTTCGGCGGAGAACCTTGGCCTTGCACGGGCTCGGCTTCTGCTTCACGGTCCCGACCAAGCGGAGAGCGGCCGGGTCAGCCCGAGCCGCCGGTCAGGTCGGGAAACGTGCCAAGCGAGCGGAGTGGCGGCAAGCGCCTCTCGGCGGCGCCATTGCACGACCCGGCCACCCTGCGGATGAAGCCCGAGGTCGCGTGGTCATGCAGCATAAAGTCGTCTTCCTGGATCGCGAGAGCGTGGGGGCGGACGTCCGCGAGTTCGGCTTCGACCATCATTACGAGGAGCACGAGGCGACCGAGGTCCACGAGATCGTGGATCGGCTGAAGGGCGCCACGGTGGCCGTGATCAACAAGGTGCCGATGCGCGCCGACACGCTCGCGCAGCTGCCCGACCTCAAGCTCATCGCGGTCGCCGCGACCGGCACCGACTGCATCGACAAGGCCGCCGCCAAGGAGCGCGGCATCGCCGTCGTCAACATCCGCAACTACGCCTTCAACACCGTGCCCGAGCACGTGATCGCGCTGATGTTCGCGCTGAAGCGCAAGCTCGTGAACTACCACAACGACGTGCAGAACGGCGTCTGGAACAGCTCCCGGCAGTTCTGCTTCTTCGATCACGACATCAACGACGTCGCCGGCTCCACCATCGGCATCGTCGGCTACGGCGCGATCGGCAAGTCGATCGGCAAGCGCTGCGAGGCGCTCGGCATGAAGGTGCTGGCCTACGACGTGGTGCCCCAGGAGGGCACCGTCGATTTCGAGACGATCCTGCGCGAGAGCGACGTCATCACGCTTCACGCGCCGCTGACGGCCGACACGCGCAACATGATCGGCGCGGACGAACTGAAGAAGATGAAGACGAACGCGGTGCTGATCAACACCGCCCGCGGCGGCCTCGTCGACGAGAAGGCGCTGGCCGAGGCGCTCAAGGCCGGCACGATCGCCGGCGCCGGCTTCGACGTGCTGACGGAGGAGCCGCCGCGCAACGGCAACGTGCTACTGGATCCGTCGATCCCCAACCTCATCGTCACGCCGCATGTCGCCTGGGCCAGCCGCGAGGCCATGCAGATCCTCGCCGACCAGCTCGTCGACAATGTCGACGCCTTCGTCGGTGGCAAGCCGCAGAATGTCGTCGTCTAAAGCCTAGAGACCAGAGCCGACCGGCCGGAGAGCCGGCGCAAGGGAGACACCCATGGACATCCACGAGTACCAGGCCAAGGAGATCCTCGCCAAGGCCGGCGTCGGCCTGGCCCGCGGCGCGGTGGCGTTCTCCGCCGAGCAGGCGGTCTACGCCGCCACCGAGCTCGGTGGCTGGAAGTGGGTCGTCAAGGCGCAGATCCACGCCGGCGCCCGCGGCAAGGCCGGCGGCGTCAAGCTCTGCCAGACCTACCACGAGGTGCGCGACGCCGCCGAGGCCATGCTCGGCAAGCCGATGGTCACGCACCAGACCGGGCCGGAAGGCAAGCCGGTCCAGCGCGTCTACGTCGAGGTCGCCGACCAGTTCGACAAGGAATTCTACCTCGGCTTCGTGCTCGATCGTAAGGAGGAGCGTGTCCGCGTGATCGCCTCCAAGGAGGGCGGCATGGAGATCGAGGCGATCGCCAAGGACAAGCCCGAGAGCCTCATCACCGTGATCGTCGAGCCGGCCGTCGGCATGCAGCAGTTCGAGGCGCGCGAGATCGCCTTCAAGCTCGGCCTCGGCATCAAGCAGGTGCAGAGCGCGGTGCAGACGATCCTGGGCTGCTACCGCGCCTTCCGCGACCACGACGCCACCATGCTCGAGATCAACCCGCTGGTGCTGACCAAGGACGGCCGCATCATCGCGCTCGATGCCAAGATGAGCTTCGACGACAACGCCATGTTCCGCCAGCGCCGCGTCGCCGACATGCACGACCCCGCGCAGGAGGATCCGCGCGAGGCCCAGGCGGCGGAGCACAACCTCAACTACGTCGGCCTCGACGGCACCATCGGCTGCATCGTCAACGGCGCCGGCCTTGCCATGGCGACGATGGACATCATCAAGCATGCCGGCGGCGAGCCGGCGAACTTCCTCGACGTCGGCGGCGGCGCCTCGGCCGAACGCGTCGCGACCGCGTTCCGGCTCGTGCTGTCGGACAAGAACGTCAAGGCGGTGCTGGTCAACGTCTTCGCCGGCATCAACCGCTGCGACTGGGTCGCCGACGGCATCGTCAAGGCGGTCAAGGAGACCAAGCTCTCGATCCCGCTGGTCGTCCGCCTGGCGGGCACCAACGTCGAGGCGGGGCGCAAGATCCTGGCTGAGAGCGGCATCGACCTGCATTCCGCCAACAGCCTGACCGAGGCGGCCGAGATCGCGGTCAAGGTCGCCAACGCCTATCAGCCGGTCGCGGCCTGAAGGAGGAGGGTTTCATGAGCATTCTGATCGACGAGACGACGAAGATCCTCATCCAGGGCTTCACCGGCGACAAGGGCACCTTCCACACCAAGGAGTCGATCGCCTACGGCACCAACGTCGTCGGCGGCGTGACGCCGGGCAAGGGCGGCCAGACGCATCTCGGCAAGCCGGTGTTCAACACCGTCAAGGAGGCGGTCGAGCAGACCGGCGCCGAGGCCTCGATCACCTTCGTGGCGCCGCCCTATTGCATGGACGCCATCATGGAGGGCGCCGACGCCGGCCTCCGCCTGATCTGCTGCATCACCGATGGCATCCCCGCCCAGGACATGATGCGGGTGAAGCGCTATCTGCGCCGCTATCCCAAGGAGCGCCGCACCATGCTGGTGGGGCCCAATTGCGCCGGCATCATCTCGCCCGGCAAGGCCATGCTCGGCATCATGCCGGGCAACATCTACGCGCGCGGCAACATCGGCGTGGTCTCGCGCTCCGGCACGCTGGGCTACGAGGCGGCCGAGCAGCTCAAGGCGCTCGGGCTCGGCATCTCGACCTCGGTGGGCATCGGCGGCGACCCGATCAACGGCTCGTCCTTCCTCGACCACCTCGAGCTGTTCGAGCAGGATCCCGAGACCCACGCCGTGCTGATGATCGGCGAGATCGGCGGCCCTCAGGAGGCGGAGGCCGCCGCCTGGATCGAGAAGAACATGAAGAAGCCGGTGGTCGGCTACGTCGCCGGGCTGACGGCCCCCAAGGGGCGAAGAATGGGACACGCCGGCGCGATCATCTCCGGCGAGGGCGACAGCGCGGCGGAGAAGTCCGAGATCATGCGCAGCCACGGCCTGATGGTGGCGCCGAGCCCCGGCGAGCTCGGCTCGACGATGGCGCAGGCGCTGGAGCAGCATAAGAAGGCGGCCTGATCGAGCGCGTCATTCCGGGGCTCGCGACAGCGAGAACTCGGAACCGGTGAGCCTCGCGTTTGTCTGACAGTAGGATGCACACCGGTTTCCGGGTTCGCCTTCGGCGCCCCGGGATGACAAAGAAAGTTGCAGAGGAAACCCCATGAGCTTCACCCTCGTCGAGCAGGCCCGACCCCGCCTCCATCGTTCCGAACTCGCCGTGCCCGGCACGCAGGACGGCATCTTCGAAAAGGCCGCCCGCGGCGACGCCGACATCATCTTCCTCGACTGCGAGGACGCGGTGGCGCCCGACGACAAGGAGCGCGCGCGCAAGAACATCGTGGCCGGCCTCAACGACATCGATTGGGGCACCAAGACCATGATGGTGCGCATCAACGGGCTCGACACGCATTACTGGTACCGGGACGTCGTCGACATCGTCGAGACCTGCCCGCGCCTCGACATGATCCTCATCCCCAAGGTCGGCGTGCCGGGCGACGTCTACGCCGTCGACGCGCTCGTCAGCAGCATCGAGATGGGCCGCAAGCGCGACAAGCGGCTCGGCTTCGAGATCCTGATCGAGACGGCGCTCGGCATGGTCAATTGCGACGAGATCGCCAAGGCCTCGAAGCGCAACGAGGCGATGAGCTTCGGCATCGCCGACTACGTCGCCTCGACGCGGGCGCGCTCTACCTCGATCGGCGGCGTGCACCCCGATTACGGCGTGCTGACCGACATCGAGGACGGCCGCGAGCGCACATACACTTGGGGCGACCCCTGGCACTACGCCCTCTCCAAGATGATGCTGGCCTGCCGCGCCAACGGCCTGCGCCCGATCGACGGGCCGTTCGGCGACATCCAGGATCCGAAGGGCTACGAGGCGGCCGCGCGCCGCGCCGCCGTGCTCGGCTACGAGGGCAAGTGGGCGATCCACCCGACGCAGGTGCCGATCGCCAACGAGGTCTACTCGCCCTCGGACGCCGAGGTGACCAAGGCCAAGCGCATCCTCGAGGCCATGGCCGACGCCGCCAAGCAGGGCAAGGGCGCGGTGACGCTCGACGGCCGCCTCATCGACATCGCCTCGATCAAGATGGCGGAATCGGTGGTGAAGAAGGCTGCCTCCATCGGCGTTCCGGCGACGGCGAAGGCCGCGTAACAGCGCGCGTCCCGATCGCCCTCGCGCGGGCGCCAAACAAAGCGGCGGCCCGGAGGCCGCCGCTTTTCATCAGGCCAGAACGGCTCAGTACCGGTAGGAGTCCGTCTTGTACGGGCCCTGCTCCGGCAGGCCGAGATAGGTGGCCTGCTTGTCCGACAGCTTGGTCAGCTTGGCGCCGACCTTGTCGAGGTGCAGCGCCGCGACCTTCTCGTCGAGGTGCTTGGGCAGCACGTAAACCTTCTTCTCGTACTGGCCCTGCTTGGTCCACAGCTCGATCTGCGCCAGCGTCTGGTTGGTGAACGAGGCCGACATCACGAAGGACGGGTGGCCGGTGGCGTTGCCGAGGTTCACCAGGCGGCCTTCCGACAGCAGGATGATGCGCTTGCCGCTGGAGAACTCGATCTCGTCGACCTGCGGCTTGATGTTGTTCCACTTCTGGTTCTTCAGCGCGCCGACCTGGATCTCCGAGTCGAAGTGGCCGATGTTGCAGACGATGGCGCGGTCCTTCATGGCGCGCATGTGGTCGACGGTGATGACGTCGACGTTGCCGGTCGCGGTCACGAAGATGTCGGCGCGCGGCGCGGCGTCCTCCATGGTGACGACCTCGTAGCCCTCCATCGCCGCCTGCAGCGCGCAGATCGGGTCGATCTCGGAGATCATGACGCGGCAGCCGGCGTTGCGCAGCGAGGCGGCCGAGCCCTTGCCGACGTCGCCGAAGCCGGCGATCATCGCGACCTTGCCGGCCATCATCACGTCGGTGCCGCGGCGGATGCCGTCGACGAGCGACTCGCGGCAGCCGTAGAGGTTGTCGAACTTCGACTTGGTGACGCTGTCGTTCACGTTGATGGCGGGGAAGAGCAGCTTGCCTTCCTTGGCCATGTTGTAGAGGCGGTGCACGCCGGTGGTGGTCTCCTCGGTCACGCCTTTGATGGCGGTGCCGTTACGCGTGTACCAGCCCGGGTGTGAGGCCAGCTTGGCCTTGATCGCGGCGAAGAGGACCTCCTCCTCCTCGTTCTCGGCCTTGTCGAGGAAGGCGGTGTCGCCGTTCTCGGCGCGGATGCCGAGGTGGATCATCAGCGTGGCGTCGCCGCCGTCGTCGAGGATCATGTTGGGGGTGCCGCCGTCCTCCCAGTCGAAGATGCGGTGGGTGTACTCCCAGTAGTCCGTGAGGCTCTCGCCCTTGATGGCGAACACCGGGGTGCCGGCGGCGGCGATCGCGGCGGCGGCATGGTCCTGCGTCGAGTAGATGTTGCACGAGGCCCAGCGCACGTCGGCGCCGAGAGCCTTCAGCGTCTCGATCAGCACGCCGGTCTGGATCGTCATGTGCAGCGAGCCGGCGATGCGGGCGCCCTTCAGCGGCTGCGACGCGCCATATTCCTCGCGCGTCGCCATCAGGCCCGGCATCTCGGTCTCGGCGATCGAGAGCTCCTTGCGGCCCCAGCCGGCGAGAGCGATGTCGGCGACGACGTAATCCTTGGGCGTGTGCGTCATGTGTGGCGGCTCCGTGGGTTCGCGGCGTTCTAGCAGGGGCCGGATGTCAGGGCAATGCACATATAAGCAAGTCCTTATGTGGTTGGCGGGTGGGGACACACCCCCTGGCGATCGCACATGCGCATTTTGCGTCGCGATGCGGCGCGGCCCGGCCGTTTGCCCCTGGTCCCGCAGCCCCAACCCCTCATGGTGAGGAGGCCCGCAGGGCCGTCTCGAACTACACCCTCATGGTGAGGAGCCTGCCTAGCAGGCGTCTCGAACCACGAGGGCTCCAGGAGGCGAGATCTCCGGACCGCCTCGTCCTTCGAGACGGCCTTCGGCCTCCTCAGGATGAGGCTACTGATGCATGGGTAACGCACGACCATCTCGGCGAAATTTCGATCCAGGAGCGAATACTTAAAGGCAGAAATACCTTATTCAAGCCCGCAGTTCCAGTCCGAAGTGCTTCGCTCCGCTCGCAAAGACGGACCTGCGAGACCGAACGAGGCGCAAGGCGCCCGGCGCGGACCGCGCGGGGAGAGCCTTGGATGGCACGGCGGCAGGACAAACCCTCCGGAAACGTTTGTCCATGACGCGGGCAAAGCCCGCGCCGGCTCCGCCGGTCGCAGATCATTGACAAACGTTTCCGGAGGGTTTCGGGTCGGCCGTTCCATCGAAGGCTGGTTCCGTCGTTCCGACGTTGGTCCTTCCGCTCACTTTATCGACAAAGGACCGAACGGCGAAAGATCAGACGAGGAAAAAGTAGGCCTCTACCGTCGAGTCAGTGCGCGCCTGAAAGAAATAGGCCAGCGGTCATCGATTTCATGTCGATAAGCGCGAGGTCAAGATACTGCATTCTCCATACGAAATTGGGCTCTGCTGCGATACGCCCGGCGTTGGCAGCAAAGGTTTTCACTACGAAGTTAGGCTGATCAATTGCTGCTTCGACGCGTTCGAGAACATCTAGCACTTGATCGGCGTATCTCACGCTGCGGAAGCGGTGGCCGCTCGTCGTCAACATCGCGAGTGGCACAACTTGATCTTCGACTTCGGTGCTGGTCGGAAAACCAATCCGAGCTAATCGGTGTTTCTCGGATAAGTTTGGAGATTCCCTAGGAGCGACTACTCCCTTAAACGTGTAGCCTGCGCGGGCACGTTCCGAAGCGACTATCCTTTCAAGACTCCTATCTCTAAAGCTTTTGTGCGTTCCAAGAAAGAGAATGTGCGCCCTGGTCTTAGAGACCGTCAGAAATAGTAGTGCATCGGCGTGTTTAAACTTTCCACGCTTGTCGAGCCCGCCAAGGTGCAGATGATGAACATCGTATGCATTGAGGGCAAAGTCTTTATCCTCCCACTTGTTTGCAGCGTTTGGGGCAAAACCAGCCGTCAACGTGCGAGGCGATAACCGCCGCTGTAAGTCCTCACCTTGCTCGATCTCGCGAACAATCTCGAATATGGAGTTCATTTGCGCCTGCGCTCCAACCGAGTGCCAGAAATTACTCGCCAAAGATACTGTGCGCGGCCGCGGCGCAATAAAGCGATCAGCGTAATTGACATAGCTGATCAACAAACTCGAGAGGGACATGGACTCGAGCTCTCGCTTAGTCGAGTCCGTATCCGGATAGCATGGGATGACTTTGATGAGTGAATCATAGAAGTCTATGATACGGGCCTTTCGAGCCACTTGAGCCGGTTATCTTCTGAAAGCATCGCTATCTTCTTCGCTTAGGAGCTCGAGCATATGGGTCACGCCGAGGTTCAACACATCGCTGTTGCGACCAACCACAACACTCCCCAGGAGGCGATCTTTCGATTACCACTTAGCCGAGCGTCAAAGGAGCGGAGCCGGCGCGAAGTAGATCGCTATCGGCACGTTCTGCTGCGCCTGAGGTGTAGGTGCGTACTGCTCGAAGGTGGTAGTTACGTCCACGAGTTCGAGATCGCGCTTAAGCACCTGCGCGGCCTCTGTGATGTGATGTAGATCGCCCACGAGGATACGAACGCCAATGTCATCTGGGCCGGAAGGCTGACGGTTCGCCACAGCTGTCGCTATTCCCGATCTTGCAAGCACTCTCTGGTAACTTTGCATGACTCCTAATGGCTCTCCGTCGTCCCAATCATAAGCAAGCGACACAGAGTTGAGTAGGGGTTTAAGTTTTGGTAGAACGTCAAGAAGAACACGCTGCTGATCCGGCAGGAGGATGCGACTGGCCGAATACAGCGGCTTCTGCGGTCGGTTTGGATCCGTGAGCGATGAAGCATTGCGCGGAAGGCCTGCCATGCCGGCAGCAATCTCTCGCTTGATATAAATCTGCACGTACCCGTAGACGGCCGTCGAGCCGATAGCGATAGCGCAGACGACAAGGCTAAACCAGGCGAAAGCTACGGAGATCGCGCTTGCCGCAAGTTTTCGATCTCGCACCTCGAAGGCAGCGAGAGACAGGAGGCCTACGCCGGCGATCACCACGGCGGCGTATGGCCATAGGAGTGCGGTCGCCAAAGCGCCAGGAATGCCGCCAGAGAATTTGGCCGCTTGCAGCCAAAACTGAAACCTGCTGTTCCAGTCTGGCAGGCCAACGATGATCGCTAGGACGAAGAATGACCAGGTTGGCAGCTTGACCTGTCCCAACAGCAATCGCGATAGCAGCGAGATGCCCTTCGTTACCGGCGTGAGCTCCGCCTCTGTCGGGTTTTCTTCGGGCGCGTCTGTCATGCGCGCAAATGGTGACCCGCGTCGAGGCCGCACGCAACGGTGGATCCTGTTTCGTCCACCGTCATGTTTGACGATCTTTCGCCTAGTGAACAAAGGGGAACAGCAACTTACCAAAAGCACTCATCGGCGTTACAGTGCTTAGCCTCGCGACAATCCGATAGCAGCTGGGCGAAACATGTGCCAAGCCTCGAAGGTAACGAAGGACTGGGTCAATAAGGGATGTCACATTCACATCGGGCCGGTCGAACTTGTCGTTTTTCCCGACCATAAAGGCGGCGTGGGCTTTAGGCCTTTTTTCGCAGTGAAAGATGAGAATGTGATCAACGCCGCACTTAAGGTGGCGGAAGACGTATGTTTGCCCAATGCGTACACGAGAAAGCTTTGGATTCGGAGCTTAAGGCAAGCCACTGCCTTTATGCTATCGTTTGATGAGCAGCCGCGGCGGCTTGCAAACGGTCGAATGCTCGAATTTAAATTCTTAAGTATCGCCCTGATAAGATACGCGGAGTAAAAATGGCGAACCTCGCTCGATTTGTTCAAACTGGCTCTCTTGGACCATTAAATTTGGGCATCGATCCGTTTTCTGTTCTTACTCAGCTTGGCGATCCGGAAGAAGAGTCTCAGAAGAAGAATCCTTTGGTTCTAAAATATGGCTCCTTACAGCTCGTCTTCTGGAAACGCGGCTCGCGCTCTCAACTGACAGATATAACCCTGAACTTTCTTCCAAAATATGAGCCACTACCTCCGCCGGTAGCCATCGACGACTTCGCATCAAATGATCAGCTAACGGAAGAAGAATTTCTTGATTCGATACGAAGACTTGATTATCTTCCTACGCACCTACAAGAACGCGAAAAGAGTCAAGCAATGACCTTTCTTTCTGGTGTCGTTGTTGACTTTGAGGATGGTCTTTTAAGCAAAGCTAGGATCACCCAGAAGGAAAGCAGGGAAGCAGATTCCCCACCGCTTTCTGATTACCGACAACCATCACAAGAGCAAATCATCGCTATGATTTTAGAATCGGAGACTGCACTTCGTATAGGTGCAAAGAGGGCAGGGCTTCTTATGGCTTGGGCTGCACTTGAAGCAGCCTTAAGGCATCAAGCGATTATCCATGGACGACGTGGCCGTATTGGTGACCAACCAAACATTATGATTCGTGAACTCCTTTCTGCGGGTGTACTGTCAGTCGGTGAAACTCGGATTCTCGAAGAACTTCGTCAAGTAAGAAATGCGGCTGTCCATGGTCTAGCGCCAGTTGAGTTCCCGTCCCGATTTGTCTCCGATGCAAATGGTCTGACAAAGCGCTTAATTGGAGCTGAAGCAGAGCTCCAGCTCAATCTATAACTATTTCGGAGTTTGTAAGCGCCTCTGCGCGGTATCATCCGACGTACGTCGCCGCCCCATCCCCATCACCCCCCCTTCCGCGCCTCCCACATCGCCGCCGCCCGCTCGCCTTCCCGCAGCAGGCGCACGCCGCGGTACACCCTCGCGTGGTGCAGGTGCTCCCGCACCAGCCCGTGGCGGGCGAGGCGGGCGGCGAGGCGGCGCTGGGTGCCGGGCGGCTCGCCGAGGGTGCGGGCGAAGGCGCACCACGCGGCGAAGAGGTCGCCGGCGCTCTCCAGGCAGGCCGGGACACGGTCGCACCACTCGGCCAAGAATTGGGCGACGAGGTCCTGGCCGGCGAGGTAGGTGTCGGTGGCGTTCGCCACCGCGGCGGGGTGGGTCAGCCCGCCGTCGGGACCTTCGGACGCCCAGGCAAGGCACCCCTCGATCATCCAGCGCAGGATGGCCGGCCATTCCGCCCGCAGTCTGCTCTCCAGCCGGCGGTCGGGCCGGGACGGGCGGTGGGCGAAGGGCACGATGCGCAGGCGCCGGCGCAGCGCGGCGTCGACTGTGCGCAGCACCGGCATGTGGTTGCCGACGACGAGGAGCTTGAAGCGCGGCGTGAAGGTGAAGGGGTCCTGGGCCAGGTGTCGCGCGGTGACGGGGTCGCCGCCGGTCAGCAGCTTGAGGCGCCCGTCGGCCCAGGTGCGGCCCTCCTCGGTCTCGCTCGCGGTGACGAGGCGGGCGCCGGCCAGCATCGCGATCTCGGTGGAATGGGCCTGTCGCGCCGGGCGCCCGGCCTGGGCGAGGAGGTCCGGCGCGGCGACGGCGGCGTAGGTGCCGAGGATGCCGCGGATGGTGTTGACGAAGACGCTCTTGCCGTTGCCGCCCTCGCCGAGGCCGAAGACAACCAAGTGCTCGCAGGTCTCGCCGGTGAGCGCGTAGCCGCAGAAGCGCTGCAGGAAGGTCGTCAGCGCGGCGTCGCCGCCGGTGGTCTCACCCATGGCTTCTTGAAGGAAGCGCCGCCACAGCGGGCAGTCCGCCGTCTCGGCCGGCGTGACCGAGGTGGCGCGGGTGATGCGGTCGGCGGGGTCGGCGCGGCGGAGGATGCCGGTGGCGAGGTCGATTGTGCCGGTGGGTGTGCCGAGGCGCCAGGGATCGCGATCCCAGAGTGTGTCGGGGTCGCAGGGCGGGTCGGCGGCGCCGGCGGCGAGCTCGGGCTCGGAACGGGCCAGCTGCTCGACGGTGGCGACGAGGGCCGGCCAGGGATCGTCGACCCCGGCCTCGCGCAGGGCGGCGCGCACCCGCCGCGTGACGTGAGGCTCGCGTCGCCAGAGAATTCCGTCGAAGGCGAACCACGCGCCCGCCGCGGGATCGTGGAGCAGCGTGCCGGCGGCGGCCTCGACCAGGCGGCGCACCGCCGCGTCCGCGCCGGTCGCCCCGGGGGTGGGGTAGGGCGGGTCCTCGCACCCGAAGAACTCGCACTGGGCCGAGCCGTCGGGGAACATGACCACGCGTTCGAACAGGCCGCCGCCGCGGTCCTCGATCGTGACGACCCGCGGGATGGTGGGATCGTCCGAGTTGGCATCGAGGGGGCGCCGTCTCGTCGCGTCGCCGGGGGAGGAGGGTGCGTGGGCCATGACCACGGTAATAATGCCGTATTCGCGAGAAATCAAGGCACGATTACCGATCGGGTGGCGAGCCTTGCGCGGGAAGCTGCCGCTTGAGGGCCCGCGGCGAGCGCAGCGTGAGGCCCTTCAGGATCAACAGCAGCCGCGCCGGCACCGGGCCGACGGCGGCGGAGAAGCTCTCCCAGTCGCGCGCGATGGCCTGGGCCGCACGCGAGCGCCGCGCCCAGCCCGGCAGCGCGGGGTCGACGTCGGCGCGGTCGACGCAGGCGATCAGGGCGCAGAGGTTCAGCTTGAGGATGAGGTTGGGGGCGAAGCGCGCGGCGCGCTCGACGAGGTGGTCGACGAGGTAGAGCTGCGCCTTGATGTTGGAATCGCCGCTGCCGCCGATCGTGAAGTTCAGCGTGCGCTCGAGTTGCGCGCGGGCGGTGAAGATGTTGCCGCCGTGGATGCGGTAGACGAACAGCGGCTCGTCGATGAGCACGCTGCCCGACAGGCCGGAGCAGCCGTAGGCGAAGTAGAGGTCGGTGCCGGTGCGCAGGGTGGAAAGCCGCGCATTGTCGGCGAAGAGCGCCAGCGCATCGCGGCGGTAGCAGATGCCCGAGGTCGGCGACCACCGCCACTTGACCCGCAGCGGCGCGATGAGGTGCACCTTGTTGGCGATGTCGGTGACGACCCGCGCCGAGAAGCCGCCCTCGATGGCGTCGAAGGGGCGGACGAGGTCGGGCCTGACGCCCCGCCGGCTCACCATGTAGCGGCCGGCTTCCTCGCCGCCGGCGACGACGACGCGCGAGCCCTGCACCTGCAGCATGTCGCAGGACGTGAGGCCCACGTGCTTGCGCATCGAGAGATGCACGAAGACGTGGGTCTCGACGCAGCGCGGCAGCAGGAAGTCGTCGGCGTCCATGAAGATGACGTATTGCCCCGAGCTCGCCGCGAGGCCCTCGAGGGAGGAGGCGGACTGGCCGCCGTTCTCCCGGCGCCGAATCGCGATCAGGTCGGGGTGGCGCTCTTCGAGCCGCGCGATGGCGGCGGAGGAGCCGTCGCTCGAGGCGTCGTCGACGACGATGCACTCGATGTTGGCGTAGGTCTGCGTGACAACGCTGGACAAGGCGTCGTCGAGGAAATGCGCGTAATTGTAGTTGACGATGATGACGCTGACGAGCGGGAGCGCGAGGCTCGATCCTGTCTTAGGCATCACGTTTTACGCGCGGCTCGGATGGGACGGGACCCTGCCTGAAGAGGATGCGCGGCTTCAGCCGCCACGGCGCCCCGACGAGCATGAAGAGGAAGGCCTGTCCCCGGCCCACTGCCTCGGCGACGTCGTCGAAATGACGCGCGACCTCCCGCGACGCGTAGGATCCGCCGCGCCAGGGACCGGCGTCGGTCACGCGCGTGTCGAGGCGCTTCAGGCTCTTGAAGAACTTCCATCCCATGTAGGGCATTTGCACGAAGCGTGCGACGTGGCTTACGAGCTGCTCGATGACGAGGCGTCTGGCGATGGCGGCCTGGCCGGCGCCGCGCTTCGCGTCGAAATGCAGGAAGCCCTGCAATTGAGGGCGGCTGGAGAAGACGTTGGAGCCGTGGACGCGGTAGCCGAAGAGCGGCTCGTCGATGAGGATGCTGCCGCTCACGGCATTGACCCCGACAACGAGGTAGAGGTCGGTCTGCGACACGAGCCTGCCCAGGCCCTCGCCGTCGCAGAACAGCACCAGGGCATCCCTACGGAAGCAGTTGCCGCTGGTCGGAGACCAGACCCAGTCTGTCTGCTCGCGGGATACCATATGGACGCGATCGCGCAGCGAAGCCGCCATCGCCTGGAGGGCGCCCAGCGAAGCGGTCGGCCGCAGCAGGTCATCGCGCACCCGCCGCGGCTTGCCGATGAACGTGCAGATCGCCTCGTTGGTGCTGAGGACGATCTGCCCGTCCACCAGCTGCAGCATGTCGCCGGAGGTGAAGCCCACGTGCACGCGCGACGAGAGGTGGACGGCGACGTGGCTCGCGACGCAGTGCGGCAGCAGGTAATCGTCGGCATCGAGGAAGATGACGTAAGGGCCGCGCGTGCGCGCGAGACCCTCGCAGCAGGCGACCGTCTGCCCTCCGTTGGTGTCCCGCCGCAGGACCTGCAGGGAGGGATGGCGGCTCGCGCAGGCCGCGATGACCGCGTGCGACTCGTCGGTCGAGCCGTTGTCGACGACCAGGCACTCGATGCGAGCGTAGGTCTGCCGAAACACCGACTCGATCGCCTCCGAGAGGAAGCGCCCATAGTTGTGGTTGACGATGACGACGCTGACGAGCGGCAGCTTGGGGACGCATCGATCGTCGACCGCCACGGTGCCGGCGGCCGCTGTGGGCTCGCTCATGACGGGATCGGCCCCGTCCATCGACGCTGCGGCCGCCCCGCCGGCGGGTGTGGTGTCGTGTGTCATGTCCGCCGCGACATGTGCATCATGGGCCGCCGCATGTCACGTCATCGATGGCGGTGGGGCGGCACCGCCGCCGCCTATTCCGAAGCAGGCAGCAGACGAACGGTCGCCGCGTGCAAAGCGGAGACCTGCCCGGCCCGCGATCTCGAAGTCCGGCGACGGCATGCCAGCGCGCGATACAGCTCGATGACGTGGGCACCACCGGCTGACGACGTCCACCGGTGCGGTCGACGTTCACGTCCGGCAACCGATTGAAGAGCCTTGGCCACGCATGCCGACGGCGCTATGGAGAAAAAAGCATCAGGAAAGGGAGAGGGAATGTTAACGAAAGGCTTAGCACGATCGCTAGTGATGGGAATTCCTCAGCCTCTTGGTTGCCCGAAATCAACCACACGCCTGACACACGGCCAATGACCATCGATATTGAAATGGTAATTGGTGACGTCGCTTGTCCTTTTCGCTGCTGGTCGACGGAAGCGCTAGTTTGATGCAGATCCTGTCGCGGGACCCGTCCACGACGCGTTCCGCTCGCCCCGAAAGCCAGGCTGCTCCCGCCCATGCATCGCTCAAGTACAGACCGGACATTGATGGGATGCGGGCGCTCGCGGTCTTGTCCGTGGTCATCTTTCACGCCTTCCCGACCGCGCTGAGCGGCGGCTTCATCGGCGTCGACATCTTCTTCGTCATATCCGGATTCCTGATCACCAGCATCGTCGCGGGGGACGTCGACAAGCGTGCTTTTTCCTACGCGACCTTCTACGCGCGCCGCGTCAAGCGCATCTTCCCGGCCCTGGTCGTCGTCTTGGCCGTCGCGCTCGGGTTGGGATGGGCGGTCCAGGTGAACGAGGAGTTCTCGTCGCTCGGGCGCCACGTGATCGGAAGCACCGCATTCTTCGAGAACTTCATGTTGCTGAAGGAGCCGGGCTATTTCGACAACAAGTCCGATATCAATCCGCTGCTCCACCTCTGGAGCCTCGGGGTCGAGGAACAATTCTACATCGTCTGGCCGATCATCATCGGCGTAGTCTGGCGCTTGCGCCGCCCCTTCGCCTTCGTGATCGTCCTCGCGATCGCGCTCGTCTCGCTGGGCATCAGCGAGACATGGGTCTTCCTGCATCCAATGGCTGCCTTCTACTCGCCGGTTTCCCGCTTCTGGGAATTGCTGGCTGGGGGCTTCGTTGCGCTTTTCCTGGCCGGCGACCGGGGACCGGCGGCGAGCGTCTTCGCTCGGAACGCCGGTGCCGTCATCGGGCTCGCAACCATCGGCGTCGGTCTCGCCGTCATCGGCCAGCAGACGCGTTTTCCGGGTCTCTGGGCGGCGTTGCCGGTGCTGGGAACCTGCCTGCTGATCTGGGCGGGCAGCGCGAGCTGGGTGAACCGGACCATCCTCTCCCATCCCGCGGCCGTCTGGCTCGGCCTCATCAGCTATCCGCTGTACCTCTGGCATTGGGTTCTGCTGTCCTATGGGCGCCTCGTATTTGCCAGCATGCTGACGACGCCCGGCTTGCTGGCGATCGTCGGGCTCAGCGTCCTTCTGGCCTGGGCGACCTATCTCTGCGTGGAAAAGCCTTTCAAGAGGCTACGGATGCGCCGGGTCGCGGTGATGGTGCCTTGTCTCGGCATGGTCGCGGTCGCGGGCGTCGGATATGCCGCAAACCACGTCCTTGAACCTCGTCTCGCACACACGGCCTTGACGGAAACCGACTTCAAGCGGTCGCGCGAGAGCGATGGCTCCTGTGCCAAACTACTCGGCCTGCCGACGACGGCGGAAGAGGTCTGCCAGACGAAGTCGAGCCGACCGGACGTCCTGATCGCGGGCGACAGCCATGCCATGGCGTTGAATGCCGCCGCTTTCGTCGGCCAGAGCACGATGAAGACCCTGCTCATCGCCGGCCACTCATGCCGCTTGTCGACATCGATCGTCCAAACGCCCGAGACACGACAATCCTGGGGAAACAATTGTGCGGCCATCACCCAGGATGTCATCGCCGCCGCTCGCCTCAGCTCGGTCACGACGATCTTGATTGCGACACACGGACCGACCTGGACCGATGAAGTCGCCACTTACATCTATCACGATGCCGCCAAGCATATCCTGAGCCCAGAGCAAGCGGATCTCACAGGCTACAGAGATTTGATTTCGACTCTGCTGGCTATCGGCAAAAGAGTTGTCTTCGTCGTTGATGTTCCTGGCGTCAAGATCGACCCCCACAACTGCTTTGCGCGCCTTCCTTTCTTGAAAGCCGCTTCCTGCGACATCTCGATCAGCGAAGTTGCAAGTCAGCAACGCGGCTACCGTGTTTTGGTCGATCTTTTAGCCGCCGAGTTTCCGATGCTGAAGATCTTCGATGCAACGAAGGCAATCTGCTCCGACAGCTTGTGCCCCGCAGGCGACGCGCGCGGGTATTTCTATTTCGACATGCACCATCTTTCCGAGCACGGCTCGGAGGTTGTCATGGCGGCGCTTGCCGCCCAACTGGGTACGCAATCGGTCAAGCTTCGTTAGGGTCAAAGCTTCCGGGTCGCGCAGCTCCGGATCGATGAAGGGGTCGGCGAGATGGCCCGCCTTCTCGCCACGCCACAGGTAGTGCAGCAGGGCCAACGGCAGCCGCCGCCGCGAGTCGAGATTGCGCGCGGCGTAGGCGGAATGCATGAACACGCCCGATCGAAGGATGCGGACATAGTCGCGGACGAACCCCAAGCCGGCCTGCTCCCTCGCCCGACGTCAGGCGCGCTTCGGCTTTGCCACGCATCGCCGATCGGTCAAGGTCGCAGCGCTCGCTCGACCTGCACGGTTGCGCCGGGATCGTCTAAGACGCGGCTCCGGAGCGTCCGCAACACCATCACGGGTCCCGATCCATGAACAATCCGCTCGATGCCACCAAGCGCATCGGCATCGCCGTCATCGCCAACGACAATGTCATGCACTGGCTCTTGCCGCTGCTCGAGAGCCATCGCGCGACCAACGCGGACATCCCGCTCTCCATCATCCCATACAACGACAATTGCAGCCAGACGAAGCGCGTCGCCGAGATCTACGGCGTGACCTTCGTCGATATCGACAGCACCGCGCTTGACGCGCTCTCCAAGACGCTCTTCCCCTTCAGTCTCGGCAAGCGCTTCCGCCTGCGCAAATTCCTGAGCCTGGCGCTGCCGCTGGACGAGGTGATCTACCTCGACGCCGACATCGTGCTCTACCGGGACCTGCGCCCGCTGCTCGGCCGGCTCAGGCCGGGAGAGATCGACTTCATCGTGGCCTCGAGGACGACCGAGTACGTCTACAACCGCCATCAGGCGGAGGTGCCATACCTGCGCGACGCGTTCCTTTTCAGCGACGGCTTCTTCATCACTTCGAACAAGATCCTGACGATCGAGGACTTCTACGAGGCAATGGAGGCCGACGAGGCGACCTTCGACCATGTTCGCCAGCGCGGCGGGTTGTACGCCCAGCCGCTCTGCAACTTCGTCGTCCATCGCAAGGGCTTGAAGGTCGTCGCCGCGGCGGAACTCGAGCCGTCGCTCTCCTACGAGAGCTACCACAAGGCGACCGGCGTGACCTTCGACGCGGACGGCAAGCCGCACGACCCCAACGGCAGGGCGATCTACTTCGCGCATTGGGCCGGTGTCACCGACGCACCGAGCGGAGGGGTTTTCGACGCGAGTTGGAAGGCCTTGTCCGATCGCGCGCATGCGCGGCTGCAGGCCGCCGGCCTCTGAGCCGGCCGGCGCCGGTGTCGTCGAGGAAGGCACAGTACGCACCGGATCGCGCCGCGTGAGCGGAGCTGTCGCGCTCGCGGCCGATTTCGGCCCGATTAACGCCGGATGCATTGGCTCGAAGAAGGCGTCCGCGCTACTTCCGGCGCGTTGAGGGAGCACCACGTGCAGGAGGCGTCGTGAACCGCGAGCATCCCACCGGCCCGCACGACGTTGGCGGCCGCCCTTCGCCGCTGCCGGACAAGGACGAGCACCCGCACGCGCTGTGGGAATACCGCGTCGACGCGATGATGATGCTGCTGTCGCATCCCTCGCGCAAGCTGATGGTGGTCGACGAGCTGCGCCGCGCCGTCGAGGGGCTCGGCCCCGGCGCCTACGAGAGCATGGCCTATTACGAGCGCTGGGTCGCGGCCATCGCCCGGCTTATGATCGAGCGAGGGCTGGTCACCAGCGACGAGCTCGGCCGCCGCATGGCCGAGGTTTCGGCACGCGAGCCGGCGGCGGAGGGCTCGGCGTGAGCTTCGCTACGGGCCAACCGGTAAAGGTACGCGAGGCCTGGCCGCCGGGCCACATCCGCACGCCGGCCTACATCCGCGGCCGCTCCGGCGCGGTCGTGGCCGTGCTCGGCCGCTACCCCAACCCGGAGGAGCTGGCATTCCACCGCTCCGGCGTGCCGGCGCCGATGCTCTACCGCGTGCGCTTCCGGCAGCACGAGCTGTGGCCGGACTACGCCGGCCCGGCGGGCGACACGGTGGATGTCGAGATCTACGAGCATTGGCTCGAGGGCGGGGAGGGGCAGCCTTGAGCGACCATCACGACCACGCCCACGAGACCATCGCCCACGAGACCATCGCCCACGCGGAAGGGCCGCCGACGCACTACCAGGCCATGGAGATCGCGCTGCGCGAGCTGCTCGTCGAGAAGGGCGTCTTCACCGCCGCCGACATCGCCCGCGAGGTCGAGGCGATGGAGGGCCGCGACGCCGGCACCGGCGCCCGCATGGTCGCGCGCGCCTGGGTCGATCCCGCCTACAAGGCGCTGCTGCTGAGCGACGCCAGGGCGGCGGCCGCCGCGTTCGGCTTCGAGACCGGGCCGTACCGGATCCTGGTCATGGAGAACACGGCCGAGGTCCACAACATGATCGTGTGCACGCTGTGCTCGTGCTACCCGCGCGTCCTGCTGGGGCTGCCGCCGGCCTGGTACAAGGGCGTGGCCTACCGCTCGCGCGCGGTGCGCGATCCGCGCGGCGTGCTGGCGGAATTCGGCATGGTGCTGGGCTACGACGTCACGCTTCGGGTGCACGATAGCACCGCCGACATGCGCTACATGGTCTTGCCGCTGCGGCCGGCGGGGACGGACGGTTGGGACGAGGCGCGGTTGGCGTCGCTGGTGACGCGCGACAGCCTCATCGGGGTGGCGCGGGCGCTGGAGCCGTCAGCGTTGTGAAACAAGCAGTCTAGAGCAACGTCCGCTGTTGCGGACTTGCTCCAACGAAGGAAGCTGAGCGGATACAGGCGCTTAAGTGTCGCAAAGCGACTCCAAGTCACCGTCCGATGCTCTAGACTAGTCGCGCGAGACGAGCTTGGCTTTGCCGGACACGTGCCAGGCTGCGAAGGCTGCGACAACCTCATTGAAAAAGCTCGGCGGCAGAAAGCCATACTGGTAGCCACCAGTCTTTGGGATCTCACGCAGATCGTAGCCGCCCAGAAAACCTGTATCCCTCGTCGAGGATGATCCACGATCGTGCAGCATCAAGGCCGAGGTGGCGTTCGACTCCAGACGCCCCGTTTTCTTAGATCGGCCTGACCGACGTAGCCACGGGGTGATCTTCCTCGCCGTCGACGATGAAGAAGACCGCTGCCAGCGCCACCAGGAAGTTCGGCATGAGGATATCACCGAGCGTCGGCTTGTAGAGCCGCGTCGCCAGCGTATCTTCGCCTCGACCAGGTTCCCGAAGGAGCAATCGCGCGGCGCCGACGGTATCCGCATCACCGGGCGCAAAGGCGACACGATCTACATCGCTTCCTGGCACCTCGAGACCGGCTGCATCCCCAATCGAATGGTAGAGGAAGCGATCCCGCAAGACCCGGATCACGCGCGGCTCTCGCCGGAGACAATCGCCATCTGCACGTCCGCGGGCGTGAACGTCTGAAGATCCAGGGTCCAGGTCGACTGCTCGCCTTCGCACGATCGCCTTGTGAAGCCGAGACGTTCGTAGTGCTCGCGAACCATGCCGTTCTTCGCGGTGGGCCGGTATGAGCCGACGAGGCTCCGCAGCCCGATGGCGGCGGCTTCTCCCGCGAGGACAGACAGCGTCGCACGCTCAACGTCGCGGCCGAGCACGCGACAGCTCATGAGCCAGGTCTCGATTTCGAGGGCCGTCTCCCGACAGCGCCCGATGACCACGGCGATCATGCCGTTGTCGCCGAACCGATCGATCAAGCGGAACTGGAGACCCAACGCGTCGCTCGCATCGACCAGCGCCGCGACCTCGGACTCCGTGTAGCGCCGAGTGGTCAGGTTGAACTGGTTGGTCTTGTTGATCAGCTGGACGATGCGGGCAAGGCCGTCGCGATTAAAACGCCGCCAGACGAGCCGCATGTCGAGGCTGCCAAGGTATCCGTCGATATCGGTCGTGTCGGCGGCGAGCGCCGCGCGCGAGGCGTTCGTGCGGTAGAGTTCCGTACGACGCCGATCGTCCGTGGTGAGACCCACGCTCTCGAAATAGCCGGCGTCGGCGAGACATCCGACGACAAGCGCGGGTTCGTCGGGCACCTCCGGCACCGCCACCATCGGAAGTTCGGTACGCACGAGTTCACGCTCGAAAGGATTGTCGTCGACGAAGACTAGGCTATCGAGCCCGATGTTGAGTTCCGTGGCGATGCGTCGGATGTTCGTCGCCTTGTCGTCCCAGTTGGCCACGAAGGCGGAGATGTCGCTCCGGCGCAAGGCCATGTCGGGATGCGAGTCGAAAGGGAGGAGAGCGTTGGCCTCGTCGTTCTTCGAGCAGACGGCCAGGATGATTCCGCGGCGCGCCAGGGTCTTGGCATAGGTCTGAAGGGCCAGGAAGGATTCGCCTGTCGCGCTGCCCTGGCCGACGACGATCCCGTTCAGACCGTCGTCGCCGATGACCCCGCCCCACAGCGTATCGTCGAGATCGAGAACAAGCGCCTTGCGCGACCGGCCCTGGCGCGCATCCACGAGACGCAGCGCGAGTTCACCGTAGAGGGGAGAGGCCGTCGGCGCGACTTCCTGCTTGGCCTTGAACCAGAGCATCGGCTCGTACCAGGCGGCAAGA
This sequence comes from Beijerinckiaceae bacterium, assembly GCA_965198715.1. Classification (GTDB taxonomy): domain Bacteria; phylum Pseudomonadota; class Alphaproteobacteria; order Rhizobiales; family Beijerinckiaceae; genus RH-AL1. The sequence goes on along the minus strand of CBDAPV010000001.1, from coordinate 283,841 downwards.
CCATGGCGGGTGCAGCGTTCATCGAGCGCGAGGACGACAACGTTGTCCTCGTCGGCGGCATGACGGATGTCGTCGTTGAGCGCGTGGACGAAGCAAGCCGGAGACCCCGGCAAGCGGTGCTCGTTGGCGCCGAGGATCGCATCGAACAGCGGAAGAACGGCTTGCTGCGTGACCGGGCAACCAAGCCGATCGCGGCAGAGCGCCCAGACCTGGCGGAGATGCGCCAGCTTCTCGGCTCGCAGCGCGGCGACCGCGTCGCCGTCCGCCAATGTATCGAGAGCCGATGTCATGAAGCGGGCGTCGAAACAGAGCAGCACCTCGGTGGGCGCGAACGTCGCGAGCGCCGAGCCGGGGTCGAGCAGCGCCTGGACATATTGATTGTAGTCGGTGACGAAGGTCTCGAGCCAGAGGCCGCGCCTCAGTCCCGCAACGAAGAGGCCGGGCAGCAGGTGTGAGACAGTCGACGTCGCCAGAACCGCGAGCCGAACCCGGCGGACGGTGGGCGGGATGCCCACTGCGCCGCCGAGGGTCTGCTGCGCCGCGCGGGCCAGGCGGTTCGTCTGGATCATGTCGATGCGACAGCCAGCAAGCGCTACGGCCTCCGCCCAGCGCGCACCTGGATCGCCAATCTGCGCGAACAGAGAAAGACGGGTCTGCCAACCCGGGTCGATGGGAAGCCAGGCAAGGGCTGTGGCGGTCTCCCGGCTCATCAGCCCGCGTTGGTCTTGCGCACGACCGTGTCGACCAGATCTCCCACGCAGCCGAGACGGTCTGTCTCGCGCGTCGTGAAGGCGATACCGAAACGCGCCTCGGTCTCGATGATGATCTCGACCATGCGAGCGGAATCCCAGCCGTCGATGTCGTCGGCCGTCATGGCGCGCGCCAAGACGAGATCGGGACGCCCGAACACGCCGCGAAACACATCGGTCAGGGCCGCTTCAACCTCGTTTGCTGTCACGGATTACGACCATCCTCGCGAGCGTGACCGTCTGCCGCGGCGCTCCGGACGCTTCTTAGACTCTTTGGCCGGATGCGGGAAGCGGGCGCGTTGGGGTGGGATCAGGTCTGCCGCTCGACCAAATTGCGCTCCGACGCGATTGCCGAGCTAACAAGGGTGCTTTCCCGGCCGCACATAGAAGAAGCGAGGCGGCAGGACGCGATATCGATGTGGTCCCGTTCTCGGGATCCGACGATCCGCGACCGCGCGGCATCAAGGCCGAGGCGTCCGGCCTCAAAGTCAGATCTTCAGCGCCCGTGCGACCGCCTGCGTGATGACGAAGCCAGGGTGGCGGAGGACCCGGTCAGCACCGTGCCTCAGGTCACGTCGGCGACGGTGATGGTGGCGTTCCAGTTGCGCAGCGTCGACCAAATGGTGAAGTCGTAGACGCCGTAGGAGAAGAAGCCGAATAGCGGCCGTAGGTCAGCGCCGTGGTCCATTGCCCGATGGCGAAGGCGGTGCCGTGGCGAAGATCAGGATGCCGACGATGAAGACGACCGCCGCCGGCGCCACCAGGAAGTTCGGCAGCAGGATGTCGCCGAGCGCGGCTTGTAGAGCCGGGCGGCCATGATCGTGAGCCAGACGGCGTCGATGGCGAGGAAGATCACCAGCGTCGCGACGTAGGCGATGACGTGTCCGCGATCTTGGCGGCGGATCTACCTTTTTCAGCTGAGCCGTCGCGACGCGTCCCGCCGAAGGTTCGGCGCCATCGCGCGACCACGATCCCGGCGCAGGCGTCTGCCGACCCAATCGAGGATTGCTCTTGCGCGCCCTGCTTCTCGCCTGCGTCGTAACCTGCTCCACTGCAGCCATTCTGCATGCCGAGCCGCCAGCCAAGCCGGCGCACGGCGCACTCGCCTTCGCCGGCCACCCCGACCTCGCCGAGACGGTGCCGCCGCACCCGCTGCCGGCGGAGGTCACCACCGACCACGTCCTCAACCTTCCCGGCCGCACGCTGCACTTCAAGGCGACCGCCGGCGCCGTGCGGCTCAGCGACGCGGGAAGCGGCGCGCCGATCGCCGACATCGCCTTCGTCGCCTACCGGCTCGACGGCGCCGATCAGGCCAAGCGGCCGCTCACCGTCGCCGTCAACGGCGGGCCCGGCGCCGCTTCGGCCTGGCTCGATCTCGGCGCCGTCGGCCCATGGCGGCTGCCGGTGAACAGCGGCGACATCTCGCCGGCGATGTCGACCGCCGTGGTCGACAATGCCGACACCTGGCTCGACTTCACCGACCTGCTCTTCATCGATCCGCTCGGCACCGGCTACAGCCGCGCGCTCGGCAAGGGCGACGACGCCGGCAAGGCGTTCTATTCGATCGACGGCGACATCGGCTCGCTCGCGACCGTGGTGCGCAAGTGGTTGATCGCCAACGATCGTCTCGCCAGCCCGCACTTCATCCTGGGCGAGAGCTACGGCGGCTTCCGCGCGCCCAAGCTGGCGCGCAAGCTGGAGGAGAGCGAGGGCGTCGGCGTCGCCGGCATCGCCATGCTGTCGCCGGTGCTCGACTTCGCCTGGTTCGAGGCCAAGGACAATCCGGCCGTCGTCGCCGCGCATTTTCCCTCGCTCGTCGCCGCCGCCAAAGGGATCAAGGGCCCCAACCCGCGCGACAAGCTGACGTCGGCGGAGAGCTACGCCGCCGGCCCCTACTTGGTCGACCTCTTCAAGGGCAAGCGCGACGCCGCAGCGCTGCATCGCATGAGCACCACGCTCGCCGGCTTCCTCGGCGTCGACGAAGGCTTCGTCGCCCGGCTCGGCGGACGCGTCTCGGCTGGCGCGCTGACGCGGGAGAAACTGCGCAGTGCCGGGCGCATCGCCAGCAACTACGACGCCACAATCACCGGCTGGGATCCCGAGCCGTTCGAGGCGAGCAGCCGCCACGACGATCCCGTGCTCGACGGGCTCAAGACCCCCTTCGCCGCCGCGATGGCCGACGTCACGGCCAACAAGCTGAAATGGCCGGTTCAGGCGCGCTACGAGATCCTCAACGCATCGGTCAACAGCCACTGGGACTGGGACACCGGGCGCCATCCGGCCGAGGCGATGGGCGACCTCTCGACCCTGCTGTCGCTCGACCCGCATTTCCACGCCGTCGTGATGCACGGCGTGACCGACGAGGTGACGCCGTACTTCACCTCCAAGATGCTGATCGACCAGCTGCCGGCCTACGGCGATCCGTCGCGGGTGCGCCTTGCCGTCTACGGCGGCGGCCACATGCCCTACCTCGACGACGCGCCTCGCGCCGCGATGCGGGAGGACGGGCGCAGATTGATCGAGGGGGATGCGTCGCATTGAGCGGGCTGCGACAAAGAAGGTTTTAAATGCAACTTTAGGTTTCCGCCGGGAACGCGGCCTCGCCGCGCTTCGTTTCGAAGGAAAGGAACCACTCCGATGATCTCACGGCTGAAATCTCTGACCTTGGCCACCGCGGCTGCTGCCTTCATGGCGACGCCGGCGCTGGCGCAGAGCGATTACCCCCACCATCACGGTTACCACCGCTACGCCGCAGCGCAGCCCGACGGCAGCGGTGAACCCTACGGCTATAGGAACGCGCCCTATCCGCAGGCCTACGGCGGCTACTACGGCTCCGGCACCTCGGGCCGCGGCACCGGCTATGGGCGTGGCTACGCTTCCGGCTTTGGTTATGCCGGTGGCTGGGAAGCGGCTGCCAACGCGCGCCTGACCGCGCAAGCCTATCGCGAACCGGGCGTGACGCTGGAGATCGCGCCCGATGCCAAGCAGACCGCGACAGGTGGCCCTTCCGGTGGCCTGCCCGATCGCAAGTAGGCGATCAGGCTTCGACGAGGAAGCTGCGACGAGCCTTTCGACAGAGGCTCTTCGCCCGTCAGCGAAGAAAAGAGCCGTTTCATGATTGACGCGAAGATGATCGCTTTGGTCGTGGGCGCCGTCGTACTGGCCATGAGCCCGGCGTTGGGCCGCGACCGTCTTCACCATCATCATCGTCGTGCGGCTGTGGCGCATGGCTATGCCCAGCCCTATGCCGGCTACGGCGGCTCCTATGCGGACACGCAGGACGACGCCGTGGCTCGCGCGACGGCCCGCGCCTACACCGAACCGGGTGTGACGCAGGAACTGGCGCCCGACGCAAAGCAGTCGGCCACCGGTGGACCGTCCGGCGGCGTGCCAGGCTTCAGCGGCGGGATGTGAGGCTACACCGGGCCGGCGACACCGGCCTGCTCGAAGGTCGCCATGTCGCGCGTGCAGGCGACGGCAGCCTTGATCAGCCCAAGCGCCAAGGCAGCGCCGGAGCCTTCGCCGAGCCGCATGCCGAGGTCGAGGATCGGCACCTTGCCGATCCGCTCGAGCGCCCGCCGGTGCGCCTGCTCCGCGGAGACGTGGCCGGCGAGGCAATGTTCGATGGTCGAAGGGTCGAGCGCGTGCAGCACCGCCGCCGCCGCCGTGACGACGAAGCCGTCGAGCACCACCGGCACACGCTGCATCCGCGCGGCGAGCATGGCGCCGCAGAGCGCCGCGATCTCGCGGCCGCCGAGCCGGCGCAGCACCTCGAGCGGGTCCTTGAGGTGCCCGGCGTGGGTAGCGAGCGCGGCATCCACCGCCGCTCCTTTCCGGGCGAGCCCGGGATCGTCGACGCCGGTGCCGCGGCCGACCCAGTCGGCGCCGGTGCCGCCGTAGAGGGCGGCGAAGATCGCCGCCGCGACGGTGGTGTTGCCGATGCCCATCTCGCCCAGGGCGAGCACGTCGACCTCGCCGGCCACCGCCTCCATCCCGAACGCGATGGTGCCGGCGCAGGCGGCCTCATCCATGGCGGGGGCGAGCGTGATGTCGGCGGTCGGCAGGTCGAGCGCCAACTCGAAGATCTTGAGCCCGATGCCGTAGGTCGCGCAGATCTGGTTCACCGCCGCGCCGCCGGCGGCGAAGTTCTCCAGCATCGCGCGGGTGACGGAGGCGGGATAGGCTGAGACGCCTTGCGCGACCACGCCGTGGTTGCCGGCGAAGACGGCGACCTGCGGCCGGTCGATCGTGGGCATCGCCTTGTCCTGCCAGGCGGCGAGAAAGGCGACGATCTCGTCGAGCCGGCCGAGCGATCCCGCCGGCTTGGTCAGCTGCGCCTGGCGCGCGCGCACGGCGTCGGCAGCGCGCTCCGAGGCTTCCGGCATGAGCGGCAGCAGCGCGCGGATGTCGTCGAACGGCAGGCCGCTGGCCGGCATGGTGCATCTCCGAGGAAGGCTGCGCTATAGCAGAGCGGGTGCAGGGGGCGCATCTTCCCCGCTCCGCTGCGGCGGGGAGGATGCGCGAGCGGCTACCGGCGCCCGCCCTGCGCCGCCATGCGCGGCTCGCCCGGCGCGGTCTCGATGCCCAGCTCCGGCACGGCGATGATCGGCGCGCCGCGCAGGTCGCGGCGCAGCACGATAGCGCCGCGCTCCTCGAGATAGGCCAGCATCCGACGCGCGCGGCCGGCCGAGCTGGTGCCGTAGGCTTGCGCGAGGGCGGCATCGGACGGGCAGGGCGCTCCCTCGATCGCGGCGCGCGCGATCAGCAAGAATGGTCCGGCGAGATCGTCGGGCAGGCCGGTGGCCACGGTCTGTGCCCGCTGCCATTCCGGGCCGTCCGAGGCGGCGCCGCCCGCCCGCCAAGCGGCGAGCCGGCGCTTGAACTCGGGCAGGCCGATCGACTCGCTCTCGAGCCGGCGGACGCGGCAGCGCAGGATGAAATCCTGGTAGAGCGCGGCCGGGGCGGCGGTGGCGGCATCGGCGTCGGCGAGCACCGCGTCGAGGACGCCCGCCAGCGCGGCCTCGCGCTCGGCCGGGTCGGTCGGCGGCGCTTCGGGCAGGTCGTCGCGCAACGGCGGCCGATAGTTGGCGAGCTGCACCAGCACGTCCTGCGTCGCCGCCGGCCGCGGCTTCGGCCGCGGTACCGGGGCGCGGGCGGCCTCGTCGGCCGGAGCGAGGATCAGGCTGTGACGGTCGTCGGCGGCGTCGGGCAGCGGCAGCAGGCCCAGCGGCACGCTGCGGCTCACCGTCTGCGTGGGACCGACCGCGATCGTCATCGGGCGGCGCGACAGCGCCGGCCCGAGCGCGACGAAGCGCCCGCGCGGCAGGTCGCGGAACGTCTCGGCCTGGCGGCGCTCCAGGCCCAGCAGGTCGGCGGCGCGCGCCATGTCGATGTCGAGGAAGGTCCGGCCCATCAGGAAGTTGGAGGCTTCCGCCGCGACGTTCTTGGCGAGCTTGGCGAGGCGCTGCGTGGCGATGATGCCGGCGAGCCCGCGCTTGCGGCCGCGGCACATCAGGTTGGTCATGGCGCCGAGCGACAGCCGCCGCGCCTCTTCCGTGAACTCGCCCGCCGCCGCGGGGGCGAACAGCTGCGCCTCGTCGACCACGACGAGCATCGGGTACCAGACCGCGCGGTCGGCCTCGAAGAGGCCGTTGAGGAACGCCGCGGCGGCGCGCATCTGCCCCTCGGCATCGAGGGCTTCCAGCGACAGCACCACCGAGACCCGGTGCTCGCGCACCCTGGCGGCGATGCGGGCCAGCGCGAGATCGTCGCCGTCGGCCTCGACGACGACGTGGCCGTAGCGCTCGGCCAGCGAGACGAAGTCGCCCTCGGGGTCGATCACCGCCTGCTGCACGAGGCCTGCGCTCTGCTCCAGCAGGCGCCGCAGCAGGTGCGACTTGCCCGAGCCGGAATTGCCCTGGACGAGGAGGCGCGTGGCGAGCAGCTCGACAAGGTCGAGGCTCGCCGGCTCCGTGCCGGCGAGGCCGAGATCGATCGCAAAGCTCATGCACGCCACTCCAGGCGCTTTTCTACCATGGCGGATCGCCTCGGAGGGTGTCGCACCGGGCGCCGTCCACAGGCCCGGCGCGATAGTAGGCTCAGGCCGCCTGCGCCGTCGGCTCGCCCTCGCTCATGGCGCGCATGTAGACGTCGAGCATGGTCTCCTGCTCCTCGCGCTCGTCCTCGTCCTGCTTGCGGAGCTTGATGATCTCCTTGAGGATCTTGACGTCAAAGCCCTCGTTCTTGGCTTCCGCGAAGACCTCCTTCTTGCCCTCGTTCAGTTCCTTGAGTTCGGTCTCGAGCTGCTCGATGCGCTCGACGAAAGAGCGGATGCGGTCGCCGGCGAGGCCAACGGTGTCGGACATGAGTCTCCCTCCTGCATGATGAGGATCGGGAGAAGGCACGCGACATCCTTAGCATGAGGTTAAAGCAATTGCCGACGCGGGCCGCTGCTCGAGAAAGCTGCGCCACCTTGCGGCAACACGGCCGTCACTTCGTTCGCGCGACGATTGTTTGCGCAGCGGCAAGTCGCTATAAGCTCGGCGAAATTGAGTTTGGCGGGAGCTCAAGACATGATTTCGAACATCATTGACAGCGACTATCGGCCGTCTGATGACGAGCCGTTCATGAACGAGCGCCAGCGCGAGTATTTCAGGCGGAAGCTGATCGGGTGGCGCGAGGATCTTCTGCGTGAGAGCCGGGACACGCTGGCGGCGCTGCAAAGCGAGAACGAGAACCATCCCGACGTCGCCGATCGCGCGTCTTCCGAGACCGACCGTGCGATCGAACTGCGCGCGCGCGACCGCCAGCGCAAGCTCATTGCGAAGATCGAGGCGGCGCTCGGACGGCTCGACGACAAGACCTACGGCTATTGCGAGGAGACCGGCGAGCCGATCTCGCTGAAACGGCTCGACGCGCGGCCGGTCGCGACCCTCTCGGTCGAGGCCCAGGAGCGTCACGAGCGCCGCGAGCGCGTCTACCGCGATGCGTGAGACCTAACTGGGAAGACCCACCACTCGCAGACGCAGCCATGGACATGTACGGCTTCTGGCGCTCGCAGGCGACGTTCCGCCTGCGCGTCGCGCTGAACCTCAAGGGCATCGCCTACCGTGAGATCCCGGTCGACCTCGACGCCGGCGCGCAGAACACGGCCGACTTCCGCGAGATCAATCCTATGGGCTCGGTGCCGGCGCTGATGGTCGAGGGCGAGCCGCTGACGCAATCGCTGGCGGTGCTGGAATACCTCGAGGAGACGCATCCCGAGCCGGCGCTGCTGCCGCGCGATCCGCTCGGACGCGCGCGCGTGAGGTCGCTCGCGGCGATCGCCGTCAGCGACGCGCATCCCCTCATCGTGCCGCGGGTCAGGCGCTACCTCGCCGAGCACGCCGGCTTCGACGCGGCGCAATGGAAGGCCTGGCAGACGCATTGGTTCGCTGCCGGCCTGAAGGGCTACGAGGCTAGCCTGGCGGCGGACGCGGCGACAGGTACCCATTGCCACGGCGACGCGCCGACCTTCGCCGACATCTGCCTCGCCGGGCTGTTCGCCGGGGCCGAGGCCTTCTCGATCGAGGTCGAGGGCATCCCGACCGTACGCAGGATCATCGCACTCTGCATGGCGAGCGCGCCTTTCGAGATGGCACGGGCGGTGCATCAGGTCGATTACCCCGGCTGAGTCCGTCCGACGCGACGGCTCAACCTCGGCCGAGCAGCTTGGCCATCTCTTCCTCGAGCGATTCCAGCGCGTTCGGCTCCTCGGCCTTGGTCGGCTCCGTAGGCGGGGGGACCGGCTCGGCTTTCGCTGTTTCCCGCGGCGCGGGCGCCGGAGGCTCGGCGGCAACCGGCGTTTGCATCGGTGCGGGCGGTATGACAGGTGGCGCGACCGCTTCCGGAGCCGGCGCGGTGACCGGCGCCGCAGGCTTATCGAGGAAAGGGCTTGCCATGGAGCCCGGGACTGCGGGGGCGCCTGGCGCCACCGGAGTCGCGCGGCGCAGCGGACGGATCGGTGGCCGCGGCGGCAACGGCTTCAGGAACGACGGCGTCGGGGGGCGTGTCGGTCGCGGCGGCACGTCCGTCACCTGGGTAGGCACGATCGGTGATAGGGGCTGTGGTGAAAGGGGCTGCGGCGGGACCGGCGGCAGCGCATAGGTCTCGACGGGAAGGGGTGCGGCGGCCTCGATGGGATCGGCCAGCGCGGGGATGAAGGAATCCGGCAAGGCCGGCGCCGGAGCGACCGCGGCGGTCGCCGGGACCGGCTGTACCGAAGCGCCAGGAGGCGGAACCGGCTCATCCATCCGCGACACGCTCTCGGGCGGCGGCGGCGGACGGCGTAGGGGCTCTTGCGGCTGTGCCGGGCGGCGCGGCAGCGGGAAGGTCGGCGTGCGCGGCGGAAGCGCCTCGATCGTGGGCTCCGCCGGAACGGCCGGCACCGCATCCTCGATCGACCGGCGCGGGCGTTCCGAGACCGGCGGCAGTGGCGACATCGGTTCGTCGGCGGCGGGCAGGGCGACGTCGGACACCATCATCGGGGCCGGAATGCGATTATTGGCGGAACCGTCCGGCTTGTCGCTCGCCCGGCGATTGTCGCGGGCTTCGACGCGGACGATCTCGGACTCGATCACGAGATCGTTCGGCCCCCCGATCATGATCAGGTGTTCGGTGTTGTCGCGGCGCACGATGATGAGTTGGCGCTGCCTGTCGAGGTCGAAGGCGTCGACGATGCCGAGACGCGCCTGGCGGGTGCGGCCGCCGTTGAAGCGCAGCCGCCCGCCTGTCATCATTCGCACGATCACGATCACGAGCCATAAGGCGATAAGGAACGCGAAGCCGGCGAGCCCGACCAGCACGTAGGGAGAATTTGCTATCTTGTCCAACCAAGTCGGCATGGTCGCCTGCTTTCGGGGGCCTTGGTGCAACCTAGCACAAGGCGGCGACGTGGTGTGCGCATCGTTAACAAATGGTTAACGCCGTCCCGGCATCACGGCAATTTTCCTGTGCTTACCGGCCTTTAGCGTGCAGTGACATGGCTGGCGCAGTTGCAAAACACAAGCGCACCCCACATGGTTTGAAATTGAAGGTGGATTGCGCCGCATCCAGCCGGTTCGCGGCGCAGGCGACGGGCTGACATAGGCATGAGCGACCACACGACCTCAGCCGCCTTCCATCGGACGGAGCGCGCCGGCTCACCGCTCCTGGTGCTGCTCTTCGCCGCGTTTCTCGCTGCGGCGGCCGTCGCCTTCGCCTGGCTCGGCCAGGAGGCGGGGACGCTCGTGATCGGCCTGCTCGCCTTGCTGTCCGTGGTCGGCATCTTCGCGCTGTTCGGTTACGCGGTCGGCCTGTTCCAGTTCGCCGGCCGCGCGGTGCGCAACGATCTCACCCGCATCGTTTGCGACACCGGCCCGGACGGCCTGCTGGTCACCGACCATGCCGGCAAGTTCCTCTACGCCAACGAGACCTACCTGAAGCTCTCCGGCGCGCGCGGTGCGGCCGACCTGCGCGGTGTCGAGCGGCTGTTCTCCGGCTCGCCCGAAGTGTCCGAGGCGGTCTACCGCCTGGCACAGGCCTCGCGCGACGGCAGGAAGCTCACCGAGGAGCTTCGGCTCTCGCCGCCGCTGGATCCCACCCTTGGCAACGCTGGCTGGTATCGCGTGCGCGTGCGCCCGATCGGCCTGCCGGAGGCGCGGCGCGCCAGCCTGTGGACCATCTCCGACGTGACGCGCGAGCGCGAGCGACACGAGAACGTCTTCCAGGAGCTGCAGCACGCGATCGACTTCCTCGACCACGCCCCGGCCGGATTCTTCTCCTGCAGCGACGGCGGCGACGTCGGCTACATGAACGCGACGCTGGCCTCCTGGCTCGACTACGACCTCGCCCAGGTCGGTTCCGGCGGGCTGAAGCTCGGCGACTTCGTCGCCGGCGGCGGCGGCGCGCTGCTCGCCAGCGTCGTCGGCGCGCCGGGCGAGGTGCGCACCGAGCAGTTCGACATCGATCTCAAGCGCAGGGGCGGCCAGGGCCTGCCGGTGCGCCTGCTGCATCGCGTCGCCTTCGGCGCCGACGGCGCGGCGGGGCCGTCGCGGACCCTGGTGATCAGCCGCCTGCCGGGCGAGGAGCCGGGCGAGGACCTGCGCGCCGCCGAAGTGCGCTTCGCCCGCGTGTTCAACGCCACGCCCGTCGCCATCGCGATCACCGACGGCCAGGGCGGCATCGCCCAGTCCAACGCCGCCTTCGCCCGCATGATGCCGGCGGCGCTGCGCAACCGCGACGGTCACGACCGCTCGATCCTTGGGGCGGTGACCGAGCGCGATCGCCCGGCGCTGGAGCGTGCGATCCGGGATGCCGCGGCGATGAAGAGCGACATCTCGCCCGTCGACGTCACCGTGATCGGCGACGTCGAGCGCTCGGCTCGCTTCTTCGTGTCGTCCTCGGGGGAGCGCGAGGGCGGCGGCGCCACCGTCTACGCGCTCGACACCACCGAGCAGAAGACGCTGAAGGAGAACTTCGCCCAGTCGCAGAAGATGCAGGCGATCGGGCAGCTTGCCGGCGGCATCGCGCACGACTTCAACAACGTGCTGACCGCCATCATCGGCTATTCCGATCTGCTGCTGGCCAATCATCGGCCGACCGATCCGTCCTTCCAGGACATCATGCAGATCAAGCAGAACGCCAACCGCGCCGCCGGGCTGGTGCGACAGCTGCTGGCCTTCTCGCGCCGGCAGACGCTGCGGCCCCAGGTGCTGCAGCTCGGCGACGTGCTGGGCGAGCTCATGAACCTCATGCGCCGTCTCGTCGGCGAGAAGATCGAGCTGGAGCTGCGCCACGGCCGCGACCTGTGGCTCGTCAAGGCCGACATCAACCAGTTCGAGCAGGTGATCATCAACCTTGTCGTCAACGCCCGCGACGCCATGCCCTCGGGAGGCAAGATCAGCCTGCGCACCCGCAACGTGCCGGCGGCCGAGTGCGCCGCCTTCAAGGAGGACGTGCTGCTGCCGGGAGACTACGTCGCCATCGCCGTCGAGGACAACGGCACCGGCATCCCGGACGAGGTCAAGGAGAAGATCTTCGAGCCGTTCTTCACCACCAAGGAGGTCGGCAAGGGCACCGGCCTCGGCCTCTCGATGGTCTACGGCATCGTCAAGCAGACCGAGGGCTACGTGTTCTGCGAGTCCGAGGTCGGGCGCGGCACCACTTTCACCATCCTGCTGCCGCGCCACGTTGCCACCGAGGCCGACGAGCCGGTCAAGGTTTTGACGGCGGCTCCCGTGGCTGATTCCACGGGCCACGCCACCATCCTCTTGGTCGAGGACGAGGAGGCGGTGCGCGCCTTCGGCGCCCGGGCTCTGCGCACGCGCGGCTACACCGTGCTCGAGGCGGCCTCCGGTATCGAGGCGCTCGAGGTCGCTGAGGAGAACGCCGGCGCCATCGACCTCATCGTCTCCGACGTGGTGATGCCGGAGATGGACGGGCCGACGATGTTCGGCGAGCTGCGCAAGCGCGGCATCAAGGCCAAGGTCATCTTCGTCTCCGGCTACGCCGAGGACGCCTTCGCCAAGAACCTGCCCGACGGCGAGGAGTTCGGCTTCCTGCCCAAGCCCTTCTCGCTGAAGCAGCTGATCGAGGCGGTGAAGGGCGCGACGAGTTAGGTGGGCCTCGCCATCCGGCTGGCGTGCGCGGAGGACGCCGAGGCGCTGAGCCGGCTGATGCGCCGCGCGATCCGCCACAACAACGCCGCCGACTACCCGTCCGAGGTGATCGCGCGGCTGCTCGCGCGGCATGCGGTGGAGGCCGTCGCCGCGATGATCGCGACACGGCGGGTCTTCTTGGGTTGCGAGGGCGAGCGCGTCGTCGGCACGGTCGCGCTCGATGGCGACGTGCTGCGCGGGCTCTTCGTCGAGGTCGACCGGCAAGGCCGCGGCATCGCCGTCGGTCTCGTGTGCCACGTCGAAGCCCTGGCGAGAGCGAACGGCCTCCCGCAGCTCACGCTGCAATCGTCTACGACGGCGCACGGCTTCTACAAGAGGCTGGGCTACAGGACGCAGGCCTTCGGCTTCGATACCGAGGGATCGACGTACAGGATGCTCAAGGGACTTCAGACGATCGAGGCTAGGTAGGCTTCGAGTTCGCAACCGCCCTCTTGCGCGATTGCACCGCGGCCGAAGCTGAGTCATGCGATGGACCTTCGGCCAGCAGTAAGGCCGCACGCTCTTTGATCTTCGCTTGCCGTTCTGCCGGCAGGCTCGCCAGCTTCTCCGCTAAAGTCGTCCTGTGTCTAGCTGGTGTCTGTCGTTCTGGCAGGAGACGGCTTTAGGATTGTGGCACAATATAAAGATGCTTTGCCTGGTCTGTCATGCCGAACACGTAAAGCGCGATACTAACAAAGAGGCTGTAATTGGGAGAGTAGCTATCATGCCTCGTGGCAACATCGGCATTTCGCCGATGAAGGATCTCGCTTCCGAAGGTTGCGTTTGCGCGTTGGCGACGTGCCAGATCAGCACTGATCAACCCGCATCCGCGACTTGCTCCAGGTGGAAGCCCCTCGCGCGTCTCCGCCGGGATCGATGCTGTCGGTCATCGCGAGGGTCTCCGTTCGAAAGCCCTACCCGGAGGTTGGGCTAGCGCTGCACCACCACCGACCGCGGCGGGGCCGGCACCCTTCCATATTCCGCCGCGTGCAGCCCGTAGTACATCGCGAAGAACACACCCAGCGACGCGACGTAGACGCCGGCGATCGCGGCCGCGTTCTTGAGCCGGCCGAGGCCGTGCACGCGGATCGCCTGCTGCAGTGGCGAGCAGCCGTGCAGGCACACGGCCAGCAGGATGCCGACGATGGGGATGTGCCCGACGGCGTCGAGGTGCCCGAAGCTCGGGACTGCGCCGAGGAAGATCAGCGCGTAGCCGGCGGCGCCGAAGCGCACCAGGCCGCGCCCGGTCATGATGAAATAGGCCAGCGTGAACTCGACGAAGGCGGCCATGACCACGGCGAAACGCGGGTCGAAACCGAAGGCGAACTGGGGGTGGATTGCCACGACCTGCAGCGTCCATTGGGGATAGAGGAACTTCTCGATCGCCGTCCACATCAGGCCGAAGGCGAGGCCGCCCGACAGGATCGGCATGCGCAGACGCACCGCCTTCGGCGTGGCGTAGGCGCTCAGGGCGAGGTAGCCGGCGATGCCGGGAAAGAACACGTAATCCACCATGTGGAAAAAGCCGAACTTCCAGACACCGTCGACGTAGAGCACGAGGATGCCGAGCGCGGCGAAGACGCAGGTGAAGCGCGTCGTCACGCTCAGCGCAACGATCAGCTGCACCGTGCCGATCCAGGCGCGCGCGACGTCGAGTTCCGGCGTGAGCAAGGCCCGGCTGCCCTGCTCCCAGGGCACCACCGCGCCCTTGTCCCACAGCAGCAGGAAGAAGGCGCCGATGGCGATGCGCACGACGCGCTCCTCCAGCGCGTCGAAGCGCGTGCCGCAGGAGACGAGCCGCGGCCAGCGCCGTCCCGCCACCCCGTCGATCAGGAAACCGAGGAAGACCAGCGTCGTGAACAGGGCGAGCGCGCCCCAGAAGGTCGGCGAGGCGACCGTCGCGAGCGCCTTGGGCATCTCGCGGACATCGACCGTGGTGCAGAACCATTTGACGTGCGCCGCGGCGGCTCCGCTCGTGAGCGCGACGGTGGCGAGGGCGAGCAGCGACGCGAGCAGCCCTTGTTTCGCGGGAAACACTGGCGGCATCGTCGCTCCTCGCGTCGGTCGTCCCTCCGTCTTACGGGGGAGATCACGATAGCGTTTCAGATCGATGCGACAAAAGCGCGAAGGCCTGGTGGAATGCCGCTTAGGTGATCACGCTCGGCGCGTCGCGGCCGGTGCGCGCGCGGATGCCGGCGATGGCGTCGGCGGCGGCGATGAGCCTTGCCAGCATTTTCTGCGTGTCGCCGGCCTGCCTGGCCGGATCGGGCTCGTAGCGCTCGATGTAGACGCGCAGCGTCGCGCCTGACGTGCCGGTGCCGCTGAGGCGGTAGACGATGCGCGAGCCGTCCTCGAACATCACGCGTATGCCCTGGTGCGTCGTGGTCGAATGATCGACCGGGTCGGTGTAGGCGAAGTCGTCGGCTTCGCGCACGATGGAGTCTTCCAAGGCACGGCCGGGGAGATCGCCGAGCAGCCCGCGCAAATGAGCCATCAGCCCGTTGGCCGCCTCGCTCTCGACCTCCTCGTAGTCGTGGCGCGTGTACCAGTTGCGGCCGTAAGTGCGCCAATGCTCCTCGACGATGGTCTTCACCGCCTGCCTGCGAACGGCGAGCACGTTGAGCCACAGCAGCACCGCCCACAGCCCGTCCTTCTCGCGCACGTGGTTGGAGCCGGTGCCGGCGCTCTCCTCGCCGCAGAGCGTGGCGAGGCCCGCATCGAGCAACGTGCCGAAGAACTTCCAGCCCGTCGGCGTCTCGTAGAGGCCGATGCCGAGCTGCTCCGCCACGCGGTCGGCGGCGCCGCTCGTGGGCATGGAGCGGGCGATGCCGGCGATCCCGGCCCGATAGCCCGGCGCGAGATGGGCGTTGGCGGCGAGCAGGGCGAGCGAGTCCGAGGGCGTCACGAAGAGCCCCCGGCCGATGATGAGGTTGCGGTCGCCGTCGCCGTCCGAGGCCGCGCCGAGGTCGGGCGCGTCCGGCCCCATCATGAGGTCGTAGAGGTCCTTGGAATGCACCAGGTTCGGGTCGGGATGGCCGCCGCCGAAGTCGGGGCTGGGCTCGGCGTTCACGACGCTCGACGCCGGCGCGCCGAGCGCATCGACGAGGATGGCGCGGGCGTAGGGGCCGGTCACGGCGTGCATGGCGTCGAAGCGCAGGGTCAGACCGCCGGCGATCGCCGCGCGGATCGCGGCGAAGTCGAACAGCGTCTCCATCAAGGCCTGGTAGTCGGCCACGGGGTCGATGATCTCGACCACCATCGCGCCGAGTCGCTGCTCGCCGATCTCGTCCAGCGCGACGTCCTGAGCCGCCAGGATCCTGTAGGACGAGATCGCCTGCGTGCGGGCGTGGATCGCCTCGGTGATGGCCTCGGGCGCCGGGCCGCCGTTGCCGATGTTGTACTTGATGCCGAAATCGCCGTGCGGCCCGCCAGGATTGTGCGAGGCCGACAGGATCAGGCCGCCGAAGGCGTGGCGCGCCCGGATCACGCAGGAGGCGGCGGGCGTCGACAGCAGGCCGCCGCGGCCGACCAGCACGCGGCCGAAGCCGTTGGCCGCCGCCATGCGCAGGATGACCTGGATCGCCTCGCGATTGAAATAGCGCCCGTCGCCGCCGAGCACGAGGGTCTGGCCCTCGCGGCCCTCGAGCGAGTCGAAGACGGACTGCACGAAGTTCTCGACGTAATGCTCGGACTGGAAGACCGAGACCTTCTTGCGCAGGCCCGACGTGCCGGGCTTCTGCCCAGCGATCGGGCGGGTCTCGACAATGATCACCATGGCGGGGCTCCAGCCACCGCGCTTGCCGCTATGCGTGGGTCGCGTCAACTCTGATGAAGAAGGAGAGCGCACAGACAGCCGCCTTCTCCCCTTGCGAGCTACGGCATTCGCGCAGCTGAGTCGTTTCCGCTTTTTCCAGCGTGGCGCAGGATCGTTGAACGCGTGCTCGCCCTATGCCCGCCGTGAAGACGAGCCCGTCGAGCGCGCTGACCAGCGCGCCCGTCTCGATAGCGATGCGATAGGCGAAGAGGTTGATCGCCTCGGCGGCGTGAGGGTCGGAGCTCGCTTGCAGCACGCGAACGTCGGGCTTAGCCCGAGACGCCGAGCAGCCCGGATGGAGCATGTCCTCGATCTCGCTCCGGCTTCGTCCCTGGGCGCTTGAGAGAGAGGATTAACCGGGATCGGACTGCCGCAACCCGTCCCCATCCTTGCATGGAGCCTACCTGAAAGTCGCGGACTGTGAAGGTCGGCAGCGACTCATGAGGGTCAAGATGTTTGATAAACCTGTCGAGGTTCTCTCTCTAAGGTTGCGCCGCCGAGCCGCCATTCCCGTATGTCCCACTATGCCAATTTTGAGCTGCACGAACTGCTCTCGGGTGATCTGTCCACGAGCGTAGCGTTCTTTTATGATTTCGAGCGCTCCCTTGTTTAAGGTTGCATCATCGTGTCGCCGATGGCCACGATAAGAGTAGTTGCCGAAGCTTGAGATAGTCTTTTTGATCGAGACCAATCGTCTGCGTAGTTTCCGAGTCTACCCTCTCGACCGTCTTTTGCAGAATATCTGTGGCCAACGCGATCGCGCGACGCCTGCCGCCAACCCTGGCGCCGCAGGCGTCAGGGCGCGTCTGCGAGAAGGATCAGCGATGGTGAACAGATCCGATGCTGAAAGCAGTCTCGTGGCACCGCTCGGCTCGGCATCAACCTGCATCGCTCCGAATTACGCCTTCGTCTGGTTTCTCGCGACCGAACTCGTCAAGCTGCTCGTCCGGGATCCGGTCGAGCCGAGCCAGAAGACCGCCGGCGACCGCGGTCCGGGGCACGAGCCGGATGTTGTGCCGACCCGCGTGTCGCAGGCCGCCGCATGAGCGGTGGCCTGCAGGCGACGCCGCATGTCGGCGAGGTTGGACGAGGTAACCTGGTTGCGATCATCTTCGACGTTGACGGTGTCCTCCTCGCCTCCCCCCACGAGCGTGCCTGGCGCGAGGCGTTGCAGGGCTTGGCCAATCCGGCGCGCTTCACGACCGCACTCTACCAGGAGCACGTGGCCGGCAAGCCGAGATCGGTTGGTGCCCAAGCTGCTCTGGAGGCGCTCGGCGTGCCGGCTGCGGCCCAGCAGGCCGAGCTATACGCCAAGCGCAAGCAGGACCGCCTCGAGGATCTGATTGCAGCCAAGAACTTTCACGTCTTCGAGGACGCCCTGCGATTGGTTCGCGCCGTCGAAGGCCTGGACTGGCCGATGGCGGCGGCCTCATCCTCGAAGAACGCGAACGGCATGATGCGGCTGATCCCCTACGACCGGAGCCGGAGCTTGTTCGACGTCTTCGTGGCCAACGTCTGCGGTCGCGATCTGCCCAGGGGAAAGCCGGATCCGGCGATCTTTCTCCTCGCGGTGACCGAGCTCGGGCTCTCACCGGCAGATTGCCTCGTCGTCGAGGACGCGCCGGCCGGGATCGAGGCTGCGCGCGCCGGCGGAATGACGGCGCTCGGAGTCGCTCGGCTCCACGATGCCGACGATCTTTGCGCCGCCGGCGCCGACATGGTGGTGGACAGCCTCGACGAGGTCGGGCGCGCCGATCTTGCCTTGGGCCGTCTACGACGGGAAGCCGTTCGAACCTGACGCACGGGTTTGACCTGCCTGCGCTCTTGGCCAGCGGCGACATCGAAAGGGAGAGCCCATGCGCCTTGACAGCGACCTATCCGCACTCTGCGAACCCGACGCCAGCATCGGCGAACGCCGAGAGGATGACGCCTGGACCCTCTCCTACGACGGCTTCGATCCGCGTCTCGAGGGTCTTCGCGAAGCGCTGTTCACGGTGGGCAACGGGTTCTTCGCCACGCGTGGCGCCGCGTCCAACGAGAGGGCCGACGGCGTGCACTATCCCGGCACCTACGTCGCGGGCGGCTTCAATCGTCTTACCACGCAGATCGCCGGCCGCGCCGTCGAGAACGAAGACCTGGTCAACCTGCCGAACTGGGTGCCGTTCGACGTCGGGACGACGCACAAGGGCGAAGTCGACTGGCTCAACTCGCGAGGGTCGGCCGAGATCGTCGAGTACCGGCAGGACCTCGATCTTCGCCGCGGTCTCTACCGCCGACTGGTGCGCTTCCGCGATGCGCAAGGACGTCTGACGCGCGTCGACGAGAGACGCTTCATCCACATGGAGCACCGGCACCTCGCGGGCCAGCACGTGACGGTCACGGCCGAGAACTGGTCAGGAGCCGCGACCATTCGCGTCGCCATCGACGGTGGGATCAGCAACGCCGGCGTGTCCCGATATCGGCCCTTTAACGGTCACCATCTCCGCACCCTCGAGGCCGTCGCCACGGCCGACACGATGCTCCTCGAGGTCGAGATGTCGCAGTCGCATCTGCACGTCGTGGAGGCGAGCCGCGTTCGCTTCTATCGTGCTGAGAAGTCGATCGACCTGGATCGGGAAACCGCCAGCGATTCCTCTTCCATCCGTCAGCAGGTAAAGGTCGAGCTTGCCCGTGGCGTGAGCGTCACGGCCGAGAAGATCGTCGCGTTGTACACCTCCCGCGATCGGGCGATCACCGATCCCCGAGCAGATGCGCTGACAGCGGTGGCTCGCGCGCGACGCTTCCACGAACTCTCCGACAGCCATGCCCTCGCCTGGGCGCACCTATGGAGGCGCTGCGACCTCGGCTCCATTCGCGTGAAAGACGAGGAGAGCTGCGCCACGCAGTGGAACATCCGCCTGAACATCTTCCACGTCCTGCAGACCGCCTCGCCGCACGCGATCGACCTGGATGCCGGCGTCCCCTCCCGCGGCTTGCACGGCGAAGGCTACCACGGCCACATCTTCTGGGACGAGATCTTCGTCATGCCGCTCCTAAACGTGCGCCTGCCCGACGTCGCGCGCGCGCTCCTTCTTTACCGTGCGCGCCGCTTGCCCGAGGCCCGTGCGGCTGCCGAGAAGGCCGGCTTCCGCGGCGCCATGTTCCCCTGGCAGAGCGGCAGCGACGGGCGGGAGGAGACGGACCTCGCCTACCTGAGCCCGCGCACGGGCCACTTCATTACGGACAACACGCATCTTGAGCGTCACGTCGGCGCCGCCATCGCCTTCAACGTCTGGCACTATTACGATGCGACAGGCGATGCCGACTTCCTCCACGACGCAGGCGCCAAGCTCATGCTCGAGATCGCACGGTTCTGGGCCAGCGCCGCGCATTGGAATGCGGAACGCGGGCGCTACGAGCTGCGTGGAGTGATCGGCCCCGACGAGTTCCACGACGCCTACCCGGGCGCAGACAGGCCCGGTCTTGACAACAACGCCTACACCAATCTCATGGCGGCCTGGTGCATCGAGCGGGCCCTGGCCCTCTTTACGATCCTTCCCGCCGAGAGATGCCGGCAGCTTTGCGAGACCTACGGCCTGAACAAGGCCGAATTCGATCTCTGGGAGGCTGTCAGCCGCAAGATGTTCGTGCCATTTCACGACGATGGGATCATCAGCCAGTTCGAAGGTTACGAAGCACTCGAGGAACTGGATTGGGCCGCATACCGCAGCAAGTACGGCGATATCAAGCGCCTAGACCTCATCCTGGAGGCCGAAGGCAAAACGCCCAACAGCTACAAGCTGTCGAAGCAGGCGGATGTCTTGATGCTGTTCTACCTGTTCTCTGCCGAGACGTTGGCCGAGCTGTTCGCGAGGCTCGATTATCCCTTTACCGGAGCGATGATACCCAAGACCATCGCCTATTACCTCCCACGGAGCTCCCATGGCTCGACCCTGAGCGGTGTCGTCAATGCGTGGGTTCTCTCGCGCTCGGATCGACTGCACTCCTGGGAGCAATTCGGCCAAGCTCTGCGTTGCGACCTCGACGACGAAGGCGGCATGACGGCAGAGGGGGTCCACCTCGGCGCGATGGCCGGCTCGGCCGATCTGCTGCAACGGTGCTACACCGGACTTGAACTGCGTGACGGGCAGCTCCGGTTCAACCCGTGTCTCCCGGCTGAACTGCTACGGCTGGAGTTCCGCTTGCGCTTCCGCCGGAACTCGCTCCTGATCGAGGTTACGCAGGATGACCTGACTGTGACGAGCGATGCCTCGGCCGCCGACCCGATCACGGTCCAAGTCGGAGATCGTGCCGCCAAGATCGGGCCTGGCGAGCGCGCGTCTTTCGCGACATGACGAGTGCGGCGCGAAAACGCTCACAATCCAGGAATGCAACCGGTTCCACGAGGCGCAAGGGATCGTTCACGGACACCACCGAAGGCGCGGGCTATTCCTCGCAGAAGGTCGGCTAGCGCTGGACCGACGGCTTCTACGTGCGCAGCAGTGCCACCGGCAAGTACATGGTAAAGTTCGCAACCGAACCGTTGTCGAACAACGACCTTCTGGTCGAGCGGACCCGGGACGATCGTCCTGCAGGGCAGGCGAAGCTCTTCTCCTATTTGATCGCACGCAAGGTCGCCGACGGCGTCGATACCATCGCGCCCTTGAACGAGAAGGATCTAGCGGCCGCCGAACGGGACGGGATGTGCGGGAAGGATCAGCCCGAGGCTTCTGCGTGATCAGGACCATGACCAGCTCATGAGTTTCGCGCGTGCAACAGCTGGCAAGGCCTGGCGGAACACCTCGACCGCCGTCCTTACGTTTGGGGACGAGTGAAGGCCGCGAGCGTTCCTGTCGCTGGAGTTCCGAAGTGATCGTCGCCGCCGCTCATGCAGGCCTTCGGTCGGCACGTGAGTAGTTTCCGAACCTGGACCGCAGCAGCTCGAAACGTACGGTGGGCGTCTCGCCGCAGCCTCGACACGACCTCCGGTTCGGAAGCCGTTCCCAGATGCGCCGGCTTGCCCTGCGAGGATGCCGACCATGCTGCCGCTGACCTGTTCCGTCCTGCTTTTCGTCTTGCTCATCGGCGCGTTCCTGCTCGCCTCGAGCATCAAGATCCTGCGCGAATACGAGCGTGCCGTCGTCTTCACGTCGGATTGCTTCAAAGTGGTTAGAGGCCCGCGCCTCGTGCTGCTCGTTTCGCTGGTCCAAGCATGATCCGCGTGGACCACCTCGAGATCCGCACCGTCGCGCTGACCGACAACATGGTCCGCGCCATCGCCAAGCAGGCCGAGGCGGAGCGCGACCGCCGCGCCAAGATCATCCACGCCGAGGCCGAGTTCCAGGCCTCGCAGACGCTGGTCAACGCGGCCAACATCCTCGCCAGCAGCCCGGCCGCGATGCAGCTGCGCTACCTGCAGACGCTGACCGAGATCGGCGCCGAGCAGAACTCGACCGTGGTCTTCCCGATGCCCATCGACATCGTGAAACCCTTCCTCGAGATGTTCGACAAGCCCGCTCGCCACGAACGGCGTCGACCGCCAGCCGGCTCACTCGTGAGCGTGGTCCGTTCCTCCCATCGCACGGTAGCCTGAACGATGGCGCTCGACCCGCTGATGCTGTCGCGGATCCAGTGGGCCTGGGTCATCTCCTGGCACATCCTGCTGCCGGCCTTCACCGTCGGCCTGGCCTCCTACATCGCCGTGCTGGAGGGCCTCGCCTTCTTCACCGGCAAGCAGGTGTGGGCGCGGCTCTCGGCATTCTGGACGCCGATTTTCGCCGTCTCCTTCGGCATGGGCGTGGTGTCGGGCATCGTCATGCCGTTCCAGATGGGCACGAACTGGAGCCGCTTCTCCGACAGCACCGCCAACGTGCTGGCGCCGCTGCTCGCCTACGAGGGTCTCACCGCCTTCTTCCTCGAGGCCTCGTTCCTCGGCGTGCTGCTTTTCGGCCGCAAGCTGGTGCCGGCATGGGTGCATTTCTTCGCCGGCCTGATGGTGGCGGCGGGCACGCTGTTCTCGACGTTCTGGATCCTCTCGGTGAACAGCTGGATGCAGACGCCGGCCGGCTTCCACGTCGCCGACGGTTGTTTCTTCCCCGACGACTGGATGAAGGTGATCTTCAATCCGTCCTTCCCCTACCGCTACGTCCACAACGTCACCGCCTTCTACATCACGACGGGCTTCGTGGTGCTGGGCGTGGGCGCCTGGCTGCTCCGCCGCGGCCGCTCGAGGGACGAGGCCGCCCTCATGGTGCGGATGGCGCTGAACCTCCTGATCGTCCTCGTGCCGGTTCAGATGGTGGTCGGCGACCTGCACGGCGCCAACACCGGCAAGTACCAGCCGGCCAAGCTCGCCGCGATCGAGGGGCGCTACGACACGGTTCATCCCGAGCCACTCACCCTCTTCGGCATCCCCGACGACAAGACCGGCACCATGCGCTACGCCATAGAGGTGCCGCTGCTCGGCAGCCTGCTGCTGACGCATTCCTGGAACGGTGGGATCAAGGGACTCGACCAGTTCCCCGCCGATCAGCGCCCGCCCGTGGGGCCGCCGTTCTTCGCCTTCCGCATCATGGTCGGCATCGCAATCCTCATGCTGTTCGTCGCCATCGCTGGGCAGGTGCTGTTGCGCCGCCGGCGGCTCGACCGCTCCGTGTGGTTCCTGCGGCTCTGCCAGTGGACGGCGCCGCTCGGCTTCATCGCCGTGATCGCCGGCTGGACGACGACGGAAGTCGGCCGGCAGCCCTGGACCGTCTACGGGCTGATGCGCACCGCGCATTCCGTGACGCCCTCGCTCACCGGGTTCGACGTGGCGCTGTCGCTCTTCCTCTACGTCCTGGTGTACCTCGTCATGTTCCCGACGGGCTTCGCTTTCATGGCGGGGATCGTGCGGCGCGGCGTCCCCACTTTCGACGAGGCGCCGGCCCCGATCGAGGCCGGCCGGCCGATGCCGCCCTACGTCGTGCCCGCGGCGGGTGCGCCGATTCCGATGGCCGGAGAATAGGTCCATGTGGCACGCTCTCGTTCCCATCTGGACCGTCATCCTCGGGCTCGGCGTCTTCATCTACGTGTCGCTCGATGGCTTCGATCTCGGCGTCGGCATCCTTCACGGCCTAGCGCCGCCGGCGCAGCGCGAGACCATCATGACCTCGATCGGGCCCTTCTGGGACGGCAACGAGACCTGGCTGATCCTCGGCGGCGTCGGCCTGCTTGCCGCTTTCCCGCTCGCCTTCGCCATCATCATCCCAGCGGTCTACTTCCCGATCCTTGTCATGCTTCTGGCCCTGGTGTTCCGCGGCGTCGCCTTCGAGTTCCGCTTCAAGCACAGGCACCTGCGCCGGTTCTGGGACGCGGCGTTCTGCGGCGGCTCGCTGGTTGCGACCTTCGCGCAGGGCATGGTGCTCGGCAGCTTCATCCAGGGCTTCAAGGTCGAGGGGCGGCTCTTCGTGGGGTCGTCGTTCGATTTCTTCACGCCTTTCGCGCTGCTGACCGGCATTGCCCTGGTGTTCGGCTACGCGCTGCTCGGCGCCGGCTGGCTGGTGATGAAGACGGAGGGGCCGCTGCAATCCTGGTCTCGTCGCGCCGGACGGATCTGCCTCTTCGGCGTCTCCTGCTGCATCGTGATCGTGAGCCTTTGGACGCCGATGGCGAGCGCCGCGATCGCCCAGCGCTGGTTCAGCTGGCCCAACGCGATCTACCTGCTGCCCCTGCCGCTCTGCGCGGCGGCGGCTGCCGCCTACACCTGGCGCGCGCTCGATCGCGACGGCGACATGCAGGCTTTCGTCGGCGCCATCGCCCTCTTCGTCGTGTCCTACCTCGGCATCGCCATCAGCCTTTGGCCGATGATCGTGCCCGGCCACTACACCCTGTGGGAAGCCGCCTCGTCGGAAAGCACCCAGGCCTTCCTACTCGTCGGCACGCTCGTCCTCCTACCCGTCGTGCTGTTCTACACGGGCTGGTCGTATTGGATCTTCCGCGGCAAGGTGCGCGAAGGCTTCGGCTACCACTGACGTGCAGCGCATGGGTACTTACCGAGGCTGCACCATCAACGTGCCCGCCACCATCTTCTCTTTAGGACAACAAGATCGCAGCAGATGCGGTCTGTCCATCCGGTTTGGAGAAGACCCATGTCTCACGACGAAGCCCTGCAGAAGGCCGTGCTGGCGCAGCTGCGCTGGGAGCCCAGCGTCGATGCGGCCCACATCGGCGTCACCGCGGACGATGGCATCGTGACATTGACGGGGCACGTCGAGTCGTTCGCCGAGAAACACGCCGCCGAGACCGCGACGCGGCTCGTCAAGGGCGTCACCGGAGTCGCCGAGGAGATGGAAGTCCGCCTCGCCTTCGACTTTCAGCGCGACGACGACGTGATCGCTGCCGCCGCCGTCGATCGTCTGGCCTGGGACGTCTCGGTGCCACGCGACGCCGTCAAGGTCTCGGTGGACAAAGCCTGGGTCACGCTGACCGGCGAGGTGCTCTGGCACTACCAGAAGGACGCCGCCGAGCAGGATCTGCGCCGCCTCTACGGCGTCGTCGGCGTGTCGAACCAGATCACGATCAAGCCGCGCGTCGACATCTCGAACATCAGCGACAACATCATGCACGCGATGCACCGCTCGTGGTTCTTCAACCCCAAGACCGTCGATGTCAGCGCCACGCTGGGGCGGGTCACCCTGACCGGCACCGCGAGGTCGCCTCACGACCGCAACGTCGCCGCGTCGACGGCCTGGGCTGCGCCCGGCGTCACCGATGTGGTCAACGACATCCATCTCGCCTGATCAATCCCGACCGATACCGGCGACGCATCGACAAGGAGCCGACATGGGTTACCCGACGCTATTGGTACACCTCGAGCTTGATCGCGCCAACGCCGGCATGCTCGCGCTCGCCGGCGGGATGGCGGCGCGCTTCCATTCGCGCGTCGTTGGGATCGCGGCGGGACAACCGATCGCCTACGCCTCGGGCGACGGCTACGTGCCCGGGGACATGATTCAGCAGGACATCGTCGACATGGAGAAGAGGATCGGCGCGCTCGAAGCCGAGTACCGCGCCGCCTTCGCCAAGAGCAACATCGCGATCGAGTGGCGCTCGACCGTCACCTACGGACCGCTCGCCGACTACCTGGCGAAAGAGGCCCGCTGCGCCGACCTGATCCTGACCGGCTCACCCGGCAAGAAGGGCCCCACCGGCACGGTCGTCGCCGATGTCGGCGCGCTGGTGCTCCAGGCGGGCCGTCCCGTCCTGGTGGTGCCCGCCGCGACCAAGACGCTGAAGCTCGGCAAGGTCGTCGTCTGCTGGCGCGACACGCGCGAGGCCCGCCGCGCCGTCGTCGACAGTCTGGGCCTCCTCAAGCAGGCGGATGCCGTCGACCTCGTCGAGGTCACCTCCGACGACCTCATGGCCGCGACCAGGTCCCGTCTGCAGGACGTGGTCGCCTGGCTCGGCCTGAACGGCGTCAGTGCCACTCCGATCGCGACGCCGGCCGACGGCAACGAGAGGGCGACGCTCGCCTCCTTCATCGAGGAGCGCGGCGCTGACATCGTCGTCGCCGGCGCCTACGGGCACAGCCGCATGCACGAATGGGCGCTGGGCGGCGTCACGCGCGACCTGTGGATGCACTCCGACCATTGCTCCCTGCTCTCGCACTGACGCGGCGGTCTTCCGATGCGCTTTCCTTCTCCTGCCGACGATCGGACGACTCTCATGGACATGGGACTGCATCTGGCGGAGGCGATCGCCCATGCCGCGATCTCCCACGCCGAGGGGCTCGGCATCCGGGTTGCCGTCGCGGTCTGCGGAAGCGACGGCCGCATCGTCGTCGTCCTGAAGATGGACGGCTCCGATGTCCTGGCCGGCCACGAAGCCATGCGCCGGGCGATGACGGCCGCGGGCGCCGGCCTGCCCAGCCAGCTCGCCGGCGATGCCAGGAACGCCGTGACGTCGGCCTCGATGGAGGGCATCGGGCTCTCTCACCAGGCCGGCGGCTTGCCTCTTCATCCCGCGCAGCGCTGCTTCGGCGCCATCGGCGTCTGCGGTGGGACCGAGGAGCAGGCCGTCGACTGCGCCACCGCCGGCGCCGCGATGATCCCGTGCAGGGTCGGCGCCGAGGTCTGAGGCGCCGCGGACGCCATGACGATGCATCGATCTATCGGTTTTCTGACCAACGACGAGCGGACGGCGCGTGCATTATCGCACGTGAAGAGCGTGTGTCCAATCAGCGGATCGATCAAAGGCTTCTGATCAGCAACCCGGTTCCGCGCGGGAGCAAGCTGCCATCGATCCGCGGGCATTGCTCTTTCTGATGAAGCGTTCGCCTTGATCTCCATGACCGACGGTGGCGCAGGAATCTCGCCCGATCAGCTTAAGGATGTCTTTGAGCCGTTCTACACCACCAAGGAAGTCGGTAAGGGGCGGGCCTTGGCCTAAGCCCAGGTCTTCGGCTTCGCCAAGCAGTCGCTTCGAGCTTCTACATAAGCCGTACTCCGCGGAGCAGCTCTTCCGCGTCCTACGACGAGCGATAGTGCGAAGATCGCTCACGCACGCTTGGTAATGCAAGCGCACGATGCACTTAGATCCTTTGGAACGTCAGCGCACCTTCATGAGTAACGGCTTGGTCAGCGCCGCCATGCCGGGTGCGAGGTGGCCATAACCGAGGATCGCGTTTTTCCGCGTAGCCGGTGATGAACAGCACCCTCTGCATCAATGCCCGTGATACGATGCCGGACGGCGGCCGCATCACGATCGAGACCGCCAACAAGTGGCTGGATCAGCGTGCCGCTCGCCAGCACGACGTGCCGGAAGGATCTGCAATCGGACGTGCGCATTGACCTGCTGGTGACGGACGTGGGCCTGCCGGGCGGCATGAACGAGCGGCAGATGGCTGATGCAGCCCGTGTGGCCCGGCCGGACTTGAAGGGTTGAGCAGGGCGTTCTCAAGCTGCGGCGCGTCCACCAACGCGGGCCAGAGGTGGACGCCCCGACCACCTCGATGGGGCACGGAGATGTAGCTCTGAAAGCCATAGAGCGTCGGCGTTGCGTGGTCGCGATTAGAGCGGATCCTTGGACGCGTGGTCGATGACGACTGTCGTGCCGCTCGGACGGATGTCGTAGCAGATGGTCGTCGCGACCTCCAGTTCACCGCCGGGCTGGAGACCGAAGGCGATGCTCGGCCAGCATCTCGCGGGCCGCCTCGACCTGCGGGCCGGTTACCAGGAAAGTCCCCCACGTCGACGATGATCCAGGCTGTTTTCGCCGGGTCCGAGTGCAACCAGACAGCGGGAGGTCCCAAGGTGTGCTCCTCGATCCTGAGCCTGTCGGGTTGGTCGTCGCATCGTCAGCGGCATCATCTTTGTAATCCGCCACGCGCTGCGGTGGTGCGACGCGCCCAGGAGTACGGGCCACACAAGACGATCTACAACCGTTTCGTTCACTGGAGCCGCCTCGGCGTACTCAACAAGATCTTCGCCACACTGTCGGCGCGAGGCGGCGAGCCCGATCAGCTGATGATCGACACAACCCATCTCAAGGCCCATCGCACGGCGGCGAGCCTGCTCAAAAAAAGGGCGAAGCGTGCAGCTTGATGGAGTGGTCATCGGAGGGGGCCTGAACTCCAAGCTCCACGCTGTCTGCGATGGGCGGGGACGCCCGCTCGTCATGCTGCTGAGCGAAGGCCAGATGAGCGACTACAGAGGCGCCGCGCTCATGTTTGACGCGATCCCGCGAGCCAAGGTCCGGCTCGCCGATCGCGGCTACGACGCCGACTGGCGACGCGAGGCGCTGGTCAAGCGCGGTACCGCAGCCTGCATCCCATCGAAGAGCAATCGCAAGATCCCGATCTTCCACGACAAGGCGGTCTGCCACCTCCGTCACAAGATCGAGAACATGTTCGGTCGCCTCAAGGACTGGCGCCGCACCCACACCCGCTACGATCGTTGCGCCCACACCCTCATGTCCGGCCATCTGCATCGCAGCTGCCGTCATCTTCTTGCTTTGTTCAATGAGTCCTGAGCCTAGCTCGCGGGCTTGGCAAGCCATCTTGCTAGACGCGACGTGATCACCGGCTTAAGGGCCTGATACCCTAACCTGGAAGCGACCGGCCGTGGCGGACGTAGAAGATACTCGGTCATATGGTGATCGCGGCGCTCTGAGAGTGATGTCGCGCCCGATCGCGTTCAATCGGAAGGACGACGAAGCCGTTTTTCTCGCTTGTCAGCAGGCGATACAAAGAAGCGAGGCGTTGCTTCTTCGCACCTCGGATGCGGCACTAAGAACCCCGCCTGGAACCGCAGCGAACCACATTGATGGTGATATCTTACGAGTTTTCTACACCAGCAGGATCCCTGGCTCGAAAGACCTGCAACAGAGACAGGATGACATCGGCGGTATCCTGCAAGTGAGTCGTAAGGAGAATCCGAGCCGGGACATTACTGGCATTTTAGTTGCTAACAAGAACATGTATTCGCAGATCATCGAAGGACCGTCGAGCGCCATCAAAGACCTGATAGGTCGCATCTCATGCGACGCGCGCCATGAACATGTTGAAGTCGTCAGTCGTGATATCTCCAGAAGAAGACTATTTTCTGACTGGTCGATGGGTTTTGTTCTAACAACCCTTGAACTTGACGTAAGGGATAACGGGCCTACACCGGAAGGCCATCGAGAGACCTCAGCCATGTTGGCGTTTTGCTCGTCGTTCAATATCAGGACCATCTAAATTGTGGTTCGATCGCTTCTGTTGCCTCCTCTGACGCCTTACGTCGGAGCCTTCAAGGCTGCCGGCTATAGGCCGACGCCAGATAAACTGCGTCAGTCTACTTGGGTGCTTTACGTCGCTAGTCGTGAGTGCTGGCCGACGCAGGCGAATGCGGTGTCGTCGGCCCTGACCTTGCCCTCGCCAGCGAAGGCCAAGGTCTTGGCCATGTCCTCGCGATTGGCGACGTGAAGGATCAGGCGGCGGCGCCGAGGCCGCGCACGGCCTTGATCATCTGGACGAGCACCGCCTGCGCGTCGCCGTAGACCATGTCGCAACTGTCGCCGTAGGAGAGCGCGTTGACGATGCCGGCATCGCCTTTGCGCTGGCCGCACTTGATGACGTAGACCTCTTTGGCCTTGTCGGCGTTGAGGATGGCCATGCCGAAGATCGGCGATGACTTGTCGTTACGCGCCGCCGGATCCACGACGTCGTTGGCGCCGATCACCAGCGCCACGTCGGCGTTGGCGAACTCGTCGTTGATGTCATCGAGCTGGAAGAGGCGGTGACGACGGGCTTGGCCTCCGAGAGGTGGTTTAGAGGCCGGCCGGGGCGCCGGCATCGGCGAAGAGCTTCTCGAAGGCGATGGCGCATTGCGGCACGCAGGCGGCGTGCTTGATGACGAGCGTGTTGCCGTCCATCAGGTGCGGGCCGGCTGGTAGTAGGGAAGTTCCATGGCTCGACGCCGAAGATCACGCCGATGGGGCTGCTCTCCATGTGCGCCTCCCCGACCGTCGGGCTGAGCTTGACGGGGGCGAGGAAACGCTCGGCATTCTGCGCATAAAAGGCCGGGATCTCGCTCACCGTGACTTTCTTCCGCAAGAAACCCGGGCATGTGCTGATGCCGGGTCGGGCGCTGTGCGGCGAGGTCGTTGTGACGGAGATCGGCACGCCCGAGTCGGTGCCGGAGACGATCGCGCCCGACACCTTCGAGAACGCGCCCTCGCTCTGGTTCTCCAACCTTCCCCGCCCCAACGATGGCGGCAACAAGTACGCCTGGGGCCACGCGCTGATCTGGGGCGGCTATCCGATGACCGGCGCCGGGCTGACGACGATCGCGGTTGGAAGGGTCGCCCTGCCTGACTACGCCGCCGCCCTGACCAAAAGAAGAGCAGGCAGGCGGTTATTTCGAAGACTTGCGCGGCCTTTTCCAGCCAGACGGAGGCTTCCTTCGACCGGAAGCCGCAATCCGCCGCAGCGGCGCCGACGTGCGCGTCGACACCTCGTCAAGGCGGTCGAGCCTGGACCAGGCTCGATCCTCGTCCATACGGACGAGGATCGATCGAGGCGGCCAAGGTGATCATAGCGGCTGGTGACTGGATCGGCGACTTCACTCCCGGACTCAGCAAGCACCTCGCGATCACCCGCCAGGTCGTCGGCTGGTTTCCGCCGCGCAAGCCAGAGTTATTCGAGCTCGGCCGCTGTCCTGTCTTCACTCTGGATGGTGAAGACGACCATCGCTACGGCTTTCCGAACTTCGCGTGCACGGACGTGAAGTGCGCCTCCCATGTCCGCGGCATCACCTTGGCGCATCCGCACGACCTTGATGCGAACATCGAGAAGTAGGACCAGGATCGTATCATGCGCATGTTCGCCCGATGCATGCCCGCGGTCGGCGGCCCGGCATCGAAGATGATGACGGGCATGTATACGCGGACGGCTATTTCCTGCTCGACCGCTCGCCACAGGATCAACGCATTATTTTAGCGTCTCCTTGCTCCGGCCACGGATTCAGTTTGTGAGCATGCTCGGCAAGATCTTGGCGGATCCTGTCCAGGACAAGGAGCTGGAAGACGGCATCGCGCTCTTCCGTCCCGGCCGCATGCCCTGAAGCTCAGAGTGCGCGCCGTTGTGCTGACAGCAGCCCCGCACGAAAATCTGTCCTGGGCTACCCAGCTCACCGGAAACCCAAGCGCTACGCTCGTCTAATACGGCCTACCGCTTGCTGAGCATGGCGCCAACACAATCAGATGGGACTAAGGCTGACTTTCCTCCTGCGAAAAATTTGCGCAAACTGCAGTCATTGTCAGCTTGACGCACGTCTCGCTACAAAGGATATTTCGTCCAAAGCAAAGACGTTTACCTTAAAGAAAAGGTCGTCTTGCGAAGTGAGGGCGCATGGAATCGTCACGTCGTGAGTTTCTAATCAAGTCGAGCCTCGCAGCTGGAGCGGTCACCGCTCCGCACCTTTGGATCTCAAGCGCCGCGCAAGCTGCGACGCTCAAGAAAGGCGAACCGATCAAGGTCGGCCTGCTCTTTTCCCTGACAGGCGCTCTCGCGGTCCCGGAAGAGGACTCGGCTCTCGTCATGCAGTACGCAATCGACGAGATGAACAAGAATGGCGGGATCGCCGGTCATCAGATCGAGCCGATTGTCGTCGATGCAAAATCTGACTTCAACGTCTATTCGGAAAAAGCCAAGGAACTCATCCTCCGCGACAAAGTCATTGCGATCTTCGGCTGCTACACGTCGGCAAGCCGCAAGGCGATTCTGCCAATCGTGATGTCCCAGAATAGCTTATTGTACTATCCGACCTGCTACGAGGGCGCGGAATGTACGCAGAATGACATTTGCACCGGTCCACTCGCCAATCAGCATTCAAAAAACCTCATCCCGTTCATGGTAAAAAACTTCGGCAAGAAGGTCTTCTTCGTCGGATCAAATTACGTCTGGCCGAAGGAATCGAATAAGAATGCCAAGATCTGGCTGCAGAACGCGGGCGGCGAACTTCTTGGTGAGGAGTACGTCCCACTCGGCAGCTCGGAATTCGGACCCGTGCTCGGCAAAATTCGCGACGCCAAGCCGAACTTCATCTTCTCCACGGTCGTCGGCGCGTCCGACATCGCCTTCCATAAGCAGTTCAAGCAGGAGGGCTTCGACGTGCACACGATGCCGATCGCCTCGCTGACGACAGGAGAGATCGAGACTCGCGCCATGGGCAATGAGTTCGGCGCAGGCCATTTCCTATCCGCCCCCTACTTTCAATCACTCGATAACCCGACTAACCACAGGTTCGTCGACAGCTTTCTCAAGAGCAAGTACGGGAAGAACGGCGTCACGCACTACAACATGGAAGAGACCTATCTGTCCGCCTACGTGTTCAAGTACGGTCTGGAGAAGCTCGCCAAAAAGAACGGCAGCATCGACGGCATCACCTCGCGCATGATCCGCGACAACAGCGGCGGCATTGCCGTTGAAGCCGACGTCTCGCCGGAGGGCAAGATCTGGATCGACGATCAGAACTTCAACACCTGGCTGAAGCCGAAGATCGGCCAATGTCAGGCGGACGGCAGCTTCAAGATCGTCGACGAGGCTCCCGAGAACATCGCGCCGGACCCGTACTCGATCTACCCGAAAAGCGGCAAGTGCACCTTCAACGGGCTCAAGGCTCCTGACGGCAAGATTCGCAAGAACGTCATCTGATTTCGCCAGTGTCGTGCTGCGCTGGCGCGACACTGTCCTCTCGAATCCTCGAGCCGAGGAGCACATCCTGCTTCATCTCGACTACCTGCCTCTCGCGAACGCGCTGATCCTGGGGCTCAGCATCGCCAGCATCTGGCTCGTTGCGGCACTGGGCCTTACGATTATTTACGGCACGATCGGTGTCATCAACATGGCCCATGGTGAGTTCATCATGCTCGGTGCCTACACGTCCTACGCGCTACAGTCCTCGATAGGCCTGCCGTTTCTCCTGTGCATTCCGGCCTCGTTCATCGTCGTCGGGCTGATCGGGCTCGTCATCGAACGTGGCCTGATCCGCTACCTCTACAGGCGCCCGCTCGATACGCTGCTCGCCACATGGGGCGTGTCTCTCGTCCTGACGCAGGGCGTCCGGCTGATCTTCGGCAGCGATCCGAAATACATTGCCGTCCCGCACATGTTCCAAAGCAACGTGCAGATCGGGTTCGCCAGCATGTCGGTGCTGCGCATCATCGTATTCGCCGTCGCGCTAGCGCTCATCGTCGCTTCGTTCCTCCTCTTCTATCGCACCCGCTTCGGGATGCAGGTCCGCGCCGTAATGCAAAACAAGGAAATGGCCGCCGCCTTCGGCATCAACGCGGACCGCGTCTACATGGCCACCTTCGCTATTGGAGCGGGGCTCGCCGGGCTGGCGGGCTCGCTCTTCGGGGTGCTGGCGATTGTCTTGCCAAACATGGGCGCAAACTACGTCGTCCAGGCGTTCCTCGTCGTGGTGGTTGGCGGTGGCACGATCCTCGGGAGCGTGGTCGCCTCCGGCCTGACCGGCGAGCTTCAGTCGGTGTTCGCCTTCATGACGAGCGACACTTTCGCCCGGTTTATCCTCTACGTGCTCATCGTCATCTTCCTGCGCTTCAAGCCGAACGGCCTGTTTGCACCGGCGAAAGCAAGGCGATGAACGCGTCGGTAGACCAACCCGCGAGCGCGACGGGCATGGCAAGCTGGTACTATAACCGTTTCGCGCAATGGGCCGTCTACGTGGTCCTCTTCGCGGCGCTCGCCATGGTGCCGCTCGTTACCTCGGACACCTTCCTCCTGAACCAGCTCGGGACCTACGGCGTCTACGCGATGCTGGCCGTCTCGATCAGCCTTTGCTGGGGCTTCGGCGGCATCCTCAATCTCGGGCAAGGCATCGCGTTCGGTCTGGCAGCCTACGGCATGGCCATGACGATGCAGATGCAGTCGCAGGATGCTTCGAACCCTATGCCGCCCTTCATGGCGAACAACAGCCTCGATCACCTGCCACTGCTCTGGGTGCCGTTCCAGAGCACCGCCATTGGTCTCGCCCTGTCGCTTATCGTCCCCACGCTCTTCTATGCGGTGTTCGGCAGCCTGGTGTTTCGCGCACGCGTCTCGGGCGCCTTCATCGCCATCATGACGCTCGCGATGCTCAGCGCCTTCTACACGCTGTTCGTCGACATGCAGCCCTACACCAACGGCGCCAACGGCATCACACCGCCGGCTCATCTCCAGGTGTTCGGCTACGAGGTTGATCCCTATGCGCCGGCCGGGTACTGGATCGTTTTACTGCTGCTGCTCATCACCACCTTCGGCGCCAAATATCTCACGCAGAGCAAGTTCGGCCTCATCACGCAGGCGCTCCGCGGCGATCCCGAACGCGTGCGCTTCCTCGGCTATAACGTCGCCTTGTACGAGACCGTGATCTACACGGCCTCCGGCCTCATTGCCGCGATCGCCGGATGCTGCTTCGTTATGCTGACGCAGTATGTCTCACCGGCACAGCTCGACACGAACTTTTCAATCGGTATAGTCATTTGGGCCGGGATCGGTGGACGCTATTCGCTGATCGGTTCGATGATCGGAGCCATCCTGATCCAGGGCGGCCAGAGCTATCTCGGCGACCAATTCCTGAACACTTGGCTTCTCCTCCTCGGCGGCTTTTTCATTCTGGTCGTACGCTTCCTGCCAAAGGGGCTCGCCGGCCTGCTTGAGACGGTGCTGGCGATACCTCGCGCGCGAGCGCGGCCCGCAAAGCTCCCGACGCCAGCCGGCATCGCCGTCCCAGACGTCGTGCAGAAGTAGGGGTCGAACGATGGGCGTCCTCGACATTCACAATCTCAGCAAGGACTTCGGCGGGACGCAGGTTATCAATGACTTCAGCCTCAAGGTGACGGAGCTGACGCTGTGCTGTCTCGTCGGACCCAATGGCGCCGGCAAGACGACCACCATAGATCTCATCACCGGCCGGCAGAAGCCAAGCTCGGGCCGGATCTTATTTCGCAACGACGATATCACCGGGCTCGACGAGCACGAGATTGCCCGCCGCGGGATCGGCCGCAAGTTCCAGGTGCCGGCGGTGTTCCGCGATCTTACCGTGCGTCACAACCTGGAAGTCGCCTTCAGCCGGGAAACCAACCCGTTCCGCAACATGCTCCGCCGCGTGCCGATCGGCTTCAACGACAAGCTCGACGAGGTGCTGAGCCTGACGGGGCTCGCGGCGCGCCTCGAAACTGAGGCCGGCATCCTCTCGCATGGCGAAACTCAATGGCTGGAGATCGGCATGGTTTTGA
Source organism: Beijerinckiaceae bacterium (assembly GCA_965198715.1). Taxonomy (GTDB): domain Bacteria; phylum Pseudomonadota; class Alphaproteobacteria; order Rhizobiales; family Beijerinckiaceae; genus RH-AL1. Next base: position 248,868 of record CBDAPV010000001.1, on the reverse strand, counting down.
TGCAGAACCCGTCCGTCCTTCTGCTCGACGAGCCGGTCGCCGGCATGACTGAAGGCGAGATCGAGGACACTGTCGAGATCCTCAACCGCTTGAAGAAGCAGCACACCCTCATTGTCGTCGAGCACGACATGGCATTCGTGCGCAAGATCGCCGACGTCGTCACGGTCATGCACATGGGGAGCCTGCTGGCCCAGGGCACGATCGGACAAGTCGAGGCCGATCCGCGAGTGCGCGACGTCTACCTCGGCGATCCGGAGGATTGACATGCTTCTGGCGATGAACGAGGTCACGTCATTTTACGGCAAGACCCCGATCCTCAAGGACATCAGCGTCGATCTCGAAGAGGGCCAGTGCCTCTGCGTGCTTGGTCGCAACGGCGTCGGCAAGACCACGCTGCTCCGCACGATCATGGGCCTCACCGACAGGATGAGCGGCGAAATCCGGATCGGCGAAGACGATATCAGCAGGGCGCCTACTTATAAACGCGCGAGCTACGGGCTTGGGCTGATCCCGCAAGGACGACAGATCCTCGCGAACTTCACGGTACGCGAGAACATCTTGCTCGGAACCTTCGCCCGACGGGACGGCCTGCGCGACGTCCCCGAACTCTGCCTGAGCCTGTTCCCATACCTCGCCGAGAACCTCGACAAGCGTGGTGGCCTGCTCTCCGGGGGACAGCAGCAGCAGCTCGCCATCGCGCGGGCGCTCGCCACCAACCCCCGGATCCTGCTGCTCGACGAACCGACCGAAGGCATCCAGCCCAACATCGTGCACGAGATTGGGCAGACGCTGCGCCGCCTCAACAAGGAGTTCGGCATCACGCTGATCCTGACGGAGCAGCACATCAAGGTCGCGCGCAAGCTCGGCGACGCGTTCGTGATGATGGATAACGGCCGCATCGTCGCGCGCGGGCCGATCGCCGAGATGACCGACCAGCTCGTCACTCGTCACATGACCATCTAGCTTTGAGAACGAGGGAGACCCAACATGCAGCCGATCCCCAAGAAGGGCACGCCGGAGCGCCAGAAACTCATCGACGAGCACAAGGCGTGCATCGACTCGATGAAAGGCGTAGCCGGCAACTCGGTGTTGAAGTGCGGCACGCCGGGCGACACGACCGTTATCACAGGCGGCGTCCACGAGGACGTCGTGCTCAAGCGCGTGCTGCTGCGCATGCGCGGCGAAAGCCCGGCCGGCAAGCTGATCGTCATCTGCACCAAGGTGGATGCGGAATGGCGCATCGGCCGTCTCTCCGGCATCCGAGGGGTGCCGCCTGAGTTCGTGAACGACAAGGTCTACACCGACGAGCAGGAGATCCAGCACGACATCTTCTTGATGCGCCTCGATGAACTGCCGGAAAGCTACGGCTTCCCCGAAGACTTCAACGAAGGCTGGAAACGCAAGAACGACAACTGGCCGGTGACCTGATCACCGTGCGATCGTCGTGAACCTAACAAATATTCTTTTCGGAGCTCGACCATGACATCCATGCGGCTGACCGGCTACGCCGATAAGTTTGGGGTCCATCCCGGCGACTCGATCAAGTTCTACGTCAATTGCGACGGGCCGGCCGAGTATAAGGTCGAGATCGTCCAGATGATCAACGGCGACACCAACCCACGCGGACCCGGCTACATCGATAAGCCAGTCGATGCAGTGGTCAACAAGACCTACAAAGGCCGCAAGCAGGTGATTCATGGCGGCTCCTATGGCTACGTTCCGGATGCCAAGCCCTTCCAAGTCGAGAGCTTCACGCTGCAGTGCTGGATCTGGCCGACTGCGCCGAAGACGCATCCGCGCTACTGGAAGCACGGTGCTCAGGGGCTTGTCACCAAATGGTCTCAGGACTGCGGCTACGGCCTCTTCATCAACGAGGCCGGCTGCCTCGAGCTGCGCATCAACGAGCACAAGATCACCACGGGCGTGCCGTTGCGCGATCACGCCTGGCATTTCTGTGCCGCCACCTTCGACGCGGCGACTGGCGACGTCGTGCTCTACCACGAGCCGCAAGTAGTCTATGCGCTCGATCCGGTAATCGAACCGGTGACGGCCAACCTCAAGGTCGCCGTGAGCCACGCGCCCGTCCCTGTCGCCATCGGGGCCTACGCGGAGGCGCTGGCGCCGGACGATCCGCTCGCCGCGTCCTCCCTGCCGTCGGGCGTCGTCTTCGCCGGCAAGTACAACGGCAAGATCGACAGCCCGCGCATCTGCAAGGTCGCGCTGTCGCGCCAAGACATTGAGACGATGAAGCTCGGCGCGCAGCCGGGACTGACCGAGCGTCGCAATTCCGGTCCGTCCGGACGCCTGTCGGAGGCGATCGTCGCCGCTTGGAACTTCGGCGTCGGAATCGACACCATTGTTGCCAAGGACGAGGGCCCCTACCGCTTCGACGCGGCGCTCGTAAACTGCCCGAACCGCGGAATGACCGGGTTCAACTGGTCCGGCACCGTCTTCGACTGGAAGCACGCGCCCGACGAGTACGGCGCGGTCAGTTTTCACGACGACGACGTCGACGACGCGCGCTGGGCGAGCGACTTCGAGTGGAGCGTTCCGACGACGGGCGTGAAGAGCCGCTTCTACGCCGCCAAGCTGACCACTAGCGAGGGCGACGAAGAGTTCATCCCGTTTTGGATCGTGCCGCGCATCGGCGAGGAGACGTCCAAGATCGCCGTCATGGTGCCGACCATCAGCTACATGGCCTATGCCAACGAGCACGTCGCCTGCAATGCCGGCGGGGCCGAGCTCTTCATCTATCGCGTCCCGATTATGCAGCACCAGAACATGTTCCTCGCGGAGCATCGCGAGTACGGCGGCTCGATCTACGACACACATACCGACGGCACAGGCATCTCGATCTCGTCGCGCCTGCGCCCGATCCTGTCGATCCGTCCGAAGTACGACCACTTCCTGGCGCAGGCGCCGTGGCAATACCCCGCCGACCTCCACCTCATCTATTGGCTGGAGACGATGGGCTACGAGTACGACGTCTTCACCGACGAGGACATCACCTACGACGGCCTCGCCCGTATCGAGAACTACAACGTCGTCTTCACCGGCTCTCATCCCGAGCACAACACCGGCACGCAGCTCGACGCCTTGCACAACTACACGCAGCGCGGCGGCCGCCTGATGTATATGGGCGCCGACGCCTGGTATTGGGTGCATTCCTACCATCCAGGCTACGAGAGCAAGGGCCGCGGCGTCGTCACCGAGATGCGCCGCTGCGAGTCCGGCATCCGCACTTGGCGCGCCGATCCCGGCGAGTACTACCATCAGGGGACCGGCGAGCTTGGTGGCATGTGGCGCTATCGTGGCCGCTACCTGCATTCCGTCGCCGGTGTCGGCATGTCGTCGGAAGGCTTCGACGTGTCGAGCTACTTCTCGCGCACGCCGGACAGCCTCGACCCTCGCGTGGCATGGGCCTTCGAGGGCATCGGGTACGACGAGAAGCTCGGCAATTTCGGCCTCGTCGGCGGCGGCGCGGCCGGCCTGGAGCTAGACATCGTTGACACTATGCTTGGCTCGCCGCCCCACACGCTCGCGGTGGCGACCTCGGCCGGGCGGCACACCGAAGCCTACCTGCTCGTCATGGAAGATTTCGGCTTCAACCAGCAAGGCCTCGACGGCACCACCCACCCGCGGGTGCGTGGCGACATCGCCTTCCACGAGACGCCGAATGGTGGCGGCTGCTTCGCTTTCTCGTCGATCGCCTTCTGCGGCTCGCTGCCTTGGAACAAGTGCGACAACAACATCTCGAAGCTCGTGAAGAACGTGCTCGACCGCTTCAGCGCCGACGGGCCTCTGCCGGCGCCGCCGGCAGAGGCGATCAAGCATCGCGGCCGCGCCGACTACGATCCAAACCTGCCGGAGAACCGCAGCCGCAAGGCACGCGGGGAACCGTTGCCAGCATGGTCGTAGCCTTGCTGACGCACGGATCGATCGCAGCACCTTCGGAGACGCAACTCTTCTTACAGCGAGCGGTCTCCGGAGCTGGGGCCGACCCTTCGGGGCCTGCCCTTACCTGGGACGACTTTTCCTCGTTGCGCTTCCAGGCTCTGGAGGACGCCGCGATCTGGTCTCGGCTTTGGATCGGCGTCGGCTTCGCCGAGGAGATCCCGTCCAGGGGCGACATCCTCCCCTTCACCGCAGGACACCACGGGATCCACGTCGAACGCGCCCCCAACGGAGGCTTCACCGCCCGGTTTAACAAGGCGCAGCACGGAGGCTGCCGCGTCGTTCCGCTGCAGTGCCGCACGGGTGCCAAAACCCGCTGCTCGTTCACGGCGTGCGGCCACAGCCGCGATAGACGTCCGATCCTCTCGACCGATCACGACCGAAACCTTCACCTCGACCAGTACCTCGGACTGCGACCCGAACGGCTCCTGCCGGTGGCAGTCGAAACCTTTGGTCCGCTGCTCGTCGCGCGCCTCGACCCACGAAGCGAGACGGATCGGCGCTGGCCTCTTGTCGAGGAGGTCTTTGGTCAACGCGAGCTGGTCAGTGATGTGTCGACCGTCTGGTCGGAGTTCGCGGCCGACTGGAAGGCCCTCGCGATCGCCTTCGCGGAAAGGAAAGGTGCGGCGACGCTGTTCCCGAATGTGGCCGTCTGGCGAGAAGATGACGCGACCATCATCGCCGTGCTTCAGCCGGTCGCTCTTGACCGTACGCTCTGCCGCATCCGCGTCTTCGGGAACGGGCGTACGGTCGACGAAGCGACGGCTCGGCTTTTTATGAAGGAGCTTCGCGAGCGGGCGGCGGACGCGGAGGCGGGTCGAGGCGCGCTCGAGCGCGATGGCTTGCGGGCCAGCGAAACTCGCGTTCGGTTCGAAGCCGAAGTCCTCGCCGCCATCGAAAGACTTGGCGGCGAAGTGCCGGTCGACGCGGTCTGCAGGACGGATGGAAAGGATCTCTGGTGATGAGCGACGTCGGACGGTGGGCCAGGACGCCCGCGCACCTGACGGAGGCGGTGGCGGCCTTCTCACGCGGTGACTTCGCGCAGGCGGTGCCGACCTTCCTTCAACACGCCGAGTCCGGCGACCCGGAGGCGCAGGCCTGGGTTGGGGCCACCTACGCGCAGGGCGGCGGCGTGGTCTCCTCGCTTGCCACGGCCTTCGACTGGTACCTCAAGGCGGCGCAACAGGGGCACGCCACGGCGGCGACCAACGTCGGAGCCATGCTGGCGATGGGCCAGGGTACGAGTCGAGACGTTGCTGCAGGAGCGGCTTGGCTGCGCAAGGCTGCCGATGCCGGCGATCCGATGGCCTGCTACAACCTCGCGACGCTCTACGCCAAAGGCGACGGCGTGCCGGAAGACAGGGCGGCAGCAGCGGCGCTGTACCGCCAGGCGGCGGAAGCTGGCCACTACCCGTCGCAGGCGCGCCTCGGCTACCTCCACGCCTCGGGAGTCGGTGTCGACAAGGATCGTCCGGAGGCCTTCAAGTGGCTCTCCCTCGCCGCCCGGCACGGCGTCGGGACGGCGCTCAACGCGCTCGAGGAGATCGTGGTGGAGATGTCGGCCGAGGAGAAGGCGCGCGGCACGGCGCTGGTGCAGGCCTGGCGACCGCAGGCCAGCGCGGGCGTCGGCGGGACGCAGGCTGGGCAATGACCTACAGCGTGCAGCAGATTAAGTTTGAGCTCATCAGCTACGTGAAGGAATTCGGCGGCGACTTCACGCAATGGTCGGTCGGCACTGCCGAGGACGCCCCAAAGGCGCTCTTCGAACACCACATGGTCGATCCTGTTGAGGACATCTGGCTTTGGAAGCCGGCGCTGACGAACGCCGCGGCGGCTTTGATCGTAGGTTGGATGATCGAACGGCAGAAGGCCGTGGCCGTCGGCCAAGGCGGTGGCACCTGCGTTTACATGTTCAGGAGGTATAGGAGAGATGTCGAGCCGGCTTTCAGGGACGCTTCGGCCCGTAGGTAGAGGGGCGCTGCACTCGCCCTGTCATGGGACGTACGAACCTGCGAACGACTTAGACCTTGCGAGTGTAGATGATGATTGAGAGGTAGGTCATTGGCAGAGAGACGAGTGTCTCCGGTCCATGCACGCCTCCTGAGTCGAAGAGGAGAGAATCTCCTGGCCGCAGATGATACGTGCGGTCGGCGTGGCGGTAAACAACTTCGCCGCTGAGCATATAGATGAACTCGGCCCCGGCATGCCGGAAGTTCGTGTAGGACGAGGCGTCTTCCTCCAGGGTGATAAGGTAAGGCTCGACCACGACATCGCCGCCTAGTGCATGACCGAGCAGTTCGTAGACGTGTCCGACCTTCGAGCCGCGACGCTCGATAATGACGCCCTGTCCCTTCTGCACGAAGGAGCAGTCTCGCTTATCCTCAAATGCCGTGAACAATGAACTCAGCGGCACGTTGAGGGCCGAGGCGAGCGAGTTAATCGTGGTCAAGGACGGGGAGATCTGGCCGTTCTCAATCTTCGAAAGCATTCCAATCGAGATGATCGCGGCGCTCGCAAGATCGCTGACAGAGAGATCGCGTTCTCGGCGCAGGAGCCGTATCTGAGATCCAAGCGCACTTTCGAGCGTGCGCGGCCTTTCGATTGGAGCGCTAGACAGGGTTGTCAGGCCCGCTTGGGGGTCTTCTGACGATTGGCGCTGATTCGTCTTCAATCGTGATCTGCTTGACGTCATTGTCGATTGTGAGCACACGAGCGCAAATGTTGAAAGACTTTCCTCTGCAATCGCGCCGGTAAATCGGTCTCAGACCCTGGTTCGACAGCCGTCATGTGCCGATCGGCTCGCCTCTCCCCTCGACAGGCGGATCGGAATGCCGCCGAGTCATGGCGTGGTGCATCAAGGCCGAGCGGTCCCGCAAATCGAGCTTCTTCATGATCCTAGCGATGTGCACCCGTACCGTATGCGGGCTGAGCTTCAGCTCCTCGGCAATTAAAGCAACCGCCTTCCCCAGGCCTATAAGGTTGACCACCTCCTTCTCGCGGACGGTCAGACGCCGGCGCGAGCCGTTGACGCCGACCTCCGCCACCAAGCGACTTGAGCTATCTGAGAAGTTGAGCTGATCCTTCGCGAGTCCGGCCGCCTTCGGCATTGCCACCTCGCCGACCAGAAGAAGTTTGAGGCAGGCAAGGACGTCCTCCCTGCTTTCGTTCAAGCCAATAACGCCGAGGGCACCGTAGAAGATCGCCTTCATAGCCCGTTCGCGCTCGGCTGTGGCTACAATGACGGCAATGACCGCGCGAGGCGCAAGTTTGCGGATATGAGCAAAGAGGGCCTCTTCTTCATCCGCGACCAGGTTGTCCTCGACGTAGACGGAAGTGAGGTCCGGATGCGTGCGAAGAGCTTGGTGGAACGCCAAGCCGGTGGGAGCCATGATGACACGGCAATCCTCGGCGATTTCGGTGAGCAGCCGAGCCAAGCTGTCCCGAACAATCCAAGCTCTGTCCGCGATAAGGATCTTTTGGGCTTGGCGCCACGGGACTTCGCTAACCAAGGGCGCTCCGACAAACGTTCTGCGTTACTGCCGCAACCGGCGATATACCTAACACACAGGTTTATCGCACGGCTTGGTACATCATCGCCGCACCGCGTCACAGCGCGTGATTAAGGCGAAATCATGTGGTAAATATATCCCGAGGAAAGCGAGCCTCGCGTCTAGCTTCACAAATCATTTGACCGAACGCCCTATGGCATAGTTATTCTGATTACCGTCCGCACTGGCTCGCACACCGCTCGGGGGAGCGCGCGAACCCTTTCCAGGAATGTTCGTCACTCGGGGGATCTGAAACAATGAAAGTGCAAGACGTGAGCCGCAGGCGTGGCCTAGCAGCCACTACGATCGTCGTTGCTCTAGCTGGCTGGTCGACCGCGCCGGCCTTCGCGCAGGACCGCGGCACTGATCCGCCGATCAACGGCAATCCCGGCAACATCAGCCCGAAGGTCGTCGCCGGCAACGCGCCCAAGCCCGATGTCGCGCCCGGCTTCAACGGTCCGTTGGCGACCTTCGCCGCGCCGCTCGCGGCCAAGGGCATCACCTTCCACGCGATTGCCCTCAACTTCTCCGAGGTGAACCCGAGCCTCGGCCTGCAGCGCGGCCGCGGCGCCAACTCGCTTTACGTCATCGAGGGCGTCGACGCCGATCTCGGCAAGCTTCTGGGCCTGTCAGGCCTGTCGCTGCACTACGAGAACGTCTTCTTCCCGGCGACGGAGAACCTCAACATCGCCCCGCAGATCGGCGACAGCCAGGTCGGCTACCAGCCACCCCTTACGCCGCGCATCGCGCGCCTCTCGAGGGCGACGGTCGAACAGAAAGCCTTTGGTGACCGCCTCGACGTGGAGGTCGGTGCGACGCATCCCGCCTACTATTATGCCTTGTTCAACTGCGATTCGATCAACAGCTGCTTCCAGGACATCCTTTACCTGAACGCTGGCTATACATCGTACAAGTTCTCCGTGCCCGGCGCCAACGTTGCCTACCAAATCACGCCGACGGTCTACGCCCAGGCCGGCGTCTTCGCCGAAGAGCAAAATGCCAACCTCCAGGTCGGCTACGATTTTTCCAGGGACAAGTACAACGGCGTCCTGGGCATGGGCGAGATTGGATCCAAGACGACCTTCGCGACGAACCCGTATCCCTACAGCATATCGCTGACGGGTTTCTTCACGACCCAGAACCATGTCGACTTCAACGCGGCTTCCGCCTACGGCGGCCCGACGCGCATCTCCGATGGCACCTCCGGCATCGTCGTGCAGGCCGATAAGGTGGTCTGGCGGCGCGACGGCGGCGCCGATCCCACGAACGTCTCGCCCACCGCGCTGAAGTTCTATACCAGCATCGGCACCGCGATCGACTCGACGACGCCGATCCAGTCGGATATCTACGCCGGCGTGACGCTGCTGTCGCCCTTCGCCGGACGTCCCGCCGACCGCTACGGCCTCAAGTTCAATTGGGAGCGGCTGAACCCGAGTTACACGCAATACCTCACCGCGGCCAACGCCGTGTCCGGCGGACCAGGCAACTCCTCGCCCTACCAGCGCGACAAGTTCATCTTCGAGGCCAACGCCCACCTGCAGCTGCCGCTTGGCATGGCGTTCGAGCCCGTGGTGCAGTACGCGATCAACCCGAACTCCTTTTTCAATCCGCTGACCCCGACTAAGGCGCACACCGGCGTCTACCTCGGTGGCACCTACGTCATCCCGATCGGCGTCATCCTCGGCTTCGCCGCCGCGAGCTGAGGACTTCGGGAGCCAGAGGCTATGATCCGCTAAGCGTTGGGTCCGCAGAAACTTGGATGGTGCCTGTCGGAGGCCGCAGGACCGGGAGCAATCGACGGTGCGTCTGATCGAACACGTGATCGGTACAAGGCATGACGCGGCGTTGTCCGACGCGCTCCATCATCTCGCCCACCGCGATCTGGTGGACGTGCTCGCGATCGAAAGCGCGGAACTTCAGCGTCGTCGCTTTCGGGCCGTCACGGCACGCGGAGAGGACGTCGCCATCGCGCTGCCGCGAGACCAGACCCTGCACGACGGCGCCGTGCTGGTACTCGAGCCCGACCACGCCCTGCTCGTGCGCGTGTCTACACCTCGTTGGATGCGCATCGTCCCGCGGGATGCCGCCGCGGCGTTGGAACTCGGTTATCACGCCGGCAATCTGCACTGGCGCGTCAAGTTTGATGGATCGAGCCTTATGGTCGCTTTGGAAGGCGCGGAGGAAGGGTATCGCGCCCGGATGCGGAGGATGATCGATGCCGCCGCGGTCACGATCGAGGATCCCGAGCCGTGCTGACCATGCTTCTCGCCATGCAGCAGGCCGACGCCGCTTTCCCGAGCGGCGCCTTCGCCTTCTCGAACGGCATCGAGGGCTTGGCCGCACTTCCCTACCCCTTCGATCGCGACGCGCTGCGGCGGCACGCCGAGGCGGCCATACGCCATCGCTGGGCCGGCACGGATCGCGTCGCCATGATCATGGCGCACCGCGCGGTCGACGACCTCGATCGGCTCGGGAATGTGGACGATGCGATCGAGGCGGCGACGCTGGCCGAGCCGATGCGGACGGGGTCGCGCCGCGCCGGCCGCGCCCTGCTGACGACGCACGCCCGGCTCGGAACCTCGCAGGCATACGACCTCAAGACGGCCATCGCCGGCGGCCACCTGATCGGTCACCTGGCGACAATCCAGGGTTGCCTCTGGCGGGCGATCGGGCTGTCCGAGCGTGAGGCCATCGCGATCTCCGGCTACCAGACGGTGTCCGGCCTCGCCACCGCCGCCGTGCGCCTCGGCCGCATCGGAGCGATCGAGGCCCAAGGCGTCCTGCGCGATATGCTTCCAGTCATCGCCGAGTACGACACGCTGCCCTTGCAGGGAGCCGACCTGCTCTTCGACAGCATGATCCCGTTTATCGAGATCGCCGCCATGCGCTCAGCCCAGGCCGAGCTTCGCCTCTTCGCCAATTGAGAGCCGTGCCTTGCTGCTCACGCCGACCGAGATGGAGCGCCTGACGATCTTCACGGCTGCCGAGCTTGCCCGCAAGCGTCGCGCCAAGGGCCTCAAACTGAACTTCCCCGAAGCCGTCGCGCTCATCTCCGACGAGATCCTCGAAGGTGCCCGCGAAGGGCGCAGCGTGGCGGATCTCATCGGCTACGGTTCCACCATCCTCTCTACCGAGGATGTCATGCACGGGATCGCCGCCATGATGCCGATCCTGCAAGTCGAGGGATTGTTCCCCGACGGCACCAAGCTCGTCACCGTACACGAGCCGATCCGGCCGAGGGAGGGCAGCCCCGCCGATCCGCTCGAGCCGGGTGCGATCCTCGCCGGCGACGGCGAAATCGAGCTGTCCGCCGGGCGCCCCCGCGTGACGCTCGACGTCACCAACACCGGCGATCGACCGATCCAAGTCGGCTCGCACTATCATTTCTTCGAGACCAATCGCGCCCTCGCGTTCGACCGCAAGGCGACGATGGGCTTGCGTCTCGACATCGCAGCCGGCACCGCCGTGCGCTTCGAACCGGGGCAGCGCAAGAGCGTGACGCTGACGACCTTCGGCGGCCAGCGCGATCTGTCGGGACTGAACGATCTGAGCCGCGGCGCCAAGGACGAGCAGCAGTGGGCGGACGCTCTTGGCCGTGCCCGAGCCGGCGGCTTCAAGGGCGCGTGAGGAGGCGACCACGATGGTGAGCATCACCCGCGCGAACTATGCCGCCATGTACGGCCCGACCGTTGGCGATGGCGTGCGCCTTGGCGACACGTCGCTGGTGGCCGTGGTCGAGAAGGACCACGCCGTCTACGGCGACGAGTGCCTGCACGGCGGCGGCAAGACGCTGCGCGACGGACTCGGCCTGGCCGCTGGGGTCACCAACGCCGACGGCGCGCTCGACTTTCTGCTTTGCAACGCCACGATCATCGATCCCGTGCTCGGTATCATCAAGGGCGATCTCGGCATCAGGAACGGTCTCGTCGTCGGCGTCGGCAAGGCCGGCAATCCCGCGATCATGGACGGCGTCGATCCCCGCCTCATCGTCGGCGCCGGGACAACCGTTCGCGACTGCGAGGGCCTCATCGTCACGCCGGGCGCGATCGACGTGCACGTGCACTTCGATTCCGCCGGGCTCGTCGACCATGCCATCGCGTCCGGCATCACCACCATGCTCGGCGGCTCGCTCGGCCCTATTACAGTCGGCATCGACTCGGGCGGCCCGTTCAACACGGGCAAGATGCTGCAAGCCTCCGAGGCTTGGCCCATGAATTTCGGATTTCTGGGCCGCGGCAACTCGCACAAGACGGCACCGCTGATCGAACAGCTGAAGACCGGCTGCCTCGGTCTCAAGATCCACGAGGACTGGGGCGCGATGCCCGCCACCATCGATGCCTGCCTCGGCATCGCAGACGATTACGACTTCCAGGTCCAGCTGCACACCGACACGCTGAACGAATCCGGCTTCGTCGAGGACACGCTGCGCGCCATCGGCGGCCGCGTCATTCACATGTACCATACCGAGGGTGCAGGCGGCGGCCATGCGCCGGACATCATCCAGGTCGCGGGCCATCCAAATTGCCTGCCCTCGTCGACGAACCCGACCAATCCCTACACGGTGAACACCTTCGACGAGCACCTCGACATGACGATGGTGTGCCATCACCTCAACCCTGCAATCCCCGAAGACGTCGCCTTCGCCGAAAGCCGCATCCGCGCGCAGACGATCGCGGCGGAGGACGTGCTGCACGATATCGGTGCTATTTCGATGCTGGGATCGGACAGCCAGGGCATGGGTCGCATTCACGAGGTGATCTGCCGGACCTGGCAGCTCGCCTCCAAGATGAAGGACCAGCGCGGGCAGCTGCCCGATGACAGGCCCGGCTTCGGCGACAATGCCCGCATCAAGCGCTACATCGCCAAATACACGATCAACGCGGCACGCACGTTCGGCATTGCCGATCACGTCGGTTCGTTGGAGGACGGCAAGATGGCGGACATAGTCGTCTGGCGGCCCGCCTTCTTCGGCATCAAGCCTGAACTCGTCATCAAGGGCGGCTTCATCGCCTGGGGTGCGATGGGCGACAGCGCCGCCTCGCTGATGACCTGCGAGCCGATGCGCCTGCGCGCGCAGTGGGGCGCCTACGGGCTGGCCAAGCAGGGGCTCTCGGCGAACTTCGTGCATCCGCTGGCGATCGAGGCCGGCCTCGGCGGCGCGCTTGGCCTGCGCAAGATGCTGCTGCCGGCACGCGGAACCCGCACGCTGTCCAAAGCCGACATGCTGTGGAACGACGCCTGTCCCGCCATCAGGGTCGACCCGCAGACCTTCGACGTGTTCGTCGACGGCGAGCTCGCCACCTGCGAGCCGGCGGCGGTATTGCCTCTCGCGCAACGTTACGTGCTGCGATGACGCGCGCGCCCGACGACGCGCGGGTCAAGCCGGCGTCCGCCGCACGCATCGGCATCGGCGGCCCCGTCGGCTCGGGCAAGACCGCGCTGATCGAGGCGCTGATCCCGGTGCTGGCCGCACGTGGCGTTAATCTCGCCGTGATCACCAATGACTTAGTGACGAAGGAGGATGCGGAGCGCCTGCGGCGCTCGGGCCTCATCGATCCGGCGCGGGTTGAGGCGGTGGAAGCAGGTGCCTGCCCGCACACCGTCATTCGCGAAGACCCAACGCTCAATATCGTCGCCGGCGACGAGTTGGAGGCCAGGTTCGAGGGCCTCGAGCTGCTGATCTATGAATCCGGCGGCGACAATCTCGCCTCGACCTTCTCACTCGACCTCGTCGACTGGTGGATCTTCGTCATCGACGTCGCCGGCGGCGGCGACATCCCGCGCAAGAAGGGACCCGGCGTCATCCGCTGCGACCTCCTGGTGGTCAACAAGATCGACTTGGCGCCCCACGTTGGGGTCGACCTCGACCTGATGCTCGCGGAGGCACGCGAGGTGAGAGGCGGACGCAACACGATCGCGACAGACGCGCGGCGCGGCCTAGGGATTGCGGCCGTCGCCGAAGCGATCGGCCTCGCCGTTCTCTTTGAGGCATAGCATGTCGAATCGCGAACTCGGGTTCTGCGCTCGCGCGAGCAAGCGCGTTGCTTGCGCGGACCTCGTGTTCGCGGCGGGAGGCGGCCGCACTGTTCTCGTCAGGCAAAGCGTTCCTTACCCCTTCCACGTCACTCGCGCCTTTCAGCTCGACGAAGACAGACCGGACGTTGCAACGCTCTACCTGCAATCCTCATCCGGGGGCGTCTATCGCGGCGACGACCTAACGCTGTGCCTTGGCGTGCGCTCTGGCGCCTCTGCGCACATCACAACTCAATCGGCGACGATGGTGCACGACACCGGCGCATCGCCCGCCCGGCAGCGCACGACGATCGACGTGGCGACCGACGGCTTCGTCGCCTATACGCCCGATCCGCTCGTGCTTTTTCCCGGCGCGAGTCTCTCCGCCGCCACGAGCATCCAACTCGCGGCCGGAGCTTGCGCGATCATCGTCGACGGTTTCACGTGGCATGATCCCACGGAGTGCGGGCGCCCCTTCGACGTGCTCGTTCAGGAGCTCAACGTCAGAAACGAGCGGGGCGACGTGCTGGTGCACGAGCGCGGCACGCTTCGCGGCGAGGTCTTTCTCGACGCGCGGTCCCCGCTTGGGCCTTTCCGTGCCGCCGGCACCATGCATCTGCTGAGCGCGCCCAAACGGCTTCCCGAAATCAAGGACCTTCAGCAGGCATGCGACGCCGTCGGATGCCTTTCCGGCGCGACCAACCTCCCTAACGGGGCGGGGCGGATGATCCGTTGCCTCGCGCGGGACGGCGGCGATTTGCGTCGCGCGCTCGACAGGCTTTTTTCAGTCGCTTTTGCCGCCCTCATCGGGATCAAGCCCGCGCCGCGGCGGAAGTAGCTTTCCTGATCGCAGCCAATGTAGAGTGTACACCTAGTCTCGTGGCTGCTTCCTGGGCTATTGACTGAGATCAAATGGGCTTCTTTCGTCCAGTTTCTGCCATTCGCGAGCACATCTCGGGTTACGGCTCGGAGGGCGGCAGCGAGGCGATCGAGGCCTCCCTCTATCCTAAGCTCGTGACGCAGGCTGCGCCGCGACCGCCGGCGCCTGCATGCGGGGCGAGTGTGAGGCTTGGGCCGACTGCCGTGCAGTTAAGCGCTGGCGCCATCCTCGCTCACTGGACCAGCGCTCCAGGCTTGCACCTGTCAGGCCGAGCTGGCTCAGCATCGTCCAGATAGCCCCGTCGTTTAAGCGCAAGGATGAGGCCTCTAGGGCTTGAGACGACAATTATTCTGGAATACCATAATACGAGTTTAAAGAGTCTTCCGTCATGCACATACGAAAAATCGTCAGGTATCAGGATGTCACCTTCATTGAGGGCGGACGTCCCGCAGGTGTTCCGCTGCGGATGTTTGCCGCTGCCGCGATCCTCGCGAACCCCTGGGCCGCGAAAGGTTACGTGGAGAACCTCGACCCAGAGATCCGCGCCATCGCCCCTGGCCTGGGCGAAAGGCTGACCGCCGAAATCCTGGCGATGACCGGGGGAGGCGACGCGATCGAGGCTTACGGCAAAGCGGCCGTCGTCGGTACGTCGGGAGAGATCGAGCACGCGTCGGCGCTCATCCATACGCTGCGCTTCGGGAACAAGTACCGGAGCGCCGTCGGGGCGACGAGCTACCTCAGCTTCACCAACACGCGCGGCGGGCCCGCGTGCCCGATCGTCATCCCAATGATGCACAAGGCGGACGAGGGTATGCGTTCGCACTACCTCACGATCCAGTTCTCAGTCGCTGACGCGCCGGCGCCCGACGAGGTCGTCGTCGCGCTCGGCGCCTCCATCGGAGGTCGCCCTCACCATCGCATCGGCGACCGCTATAAAGATCTGGCGGAGCTGGGTGGCACCGATGCCTGAGGCAATCGACGTCGTCTTCCGCGATCGCGCCGGTGCCCGCGCCACCGTCCACGCGGTACGTCAAGGCTGTGGACCAAGCGTGCTGCTCCTACACGGTGTTGGGATGCGCGCAGCGTTCTGGGATCCTCAGATCGCCGCTTTGTCTTCCGCCTACGACCTGACTGCGGTCGACCTCCCCGGTCACGGATTGTCCAGTCTCCCGCCGTTCGACGCGGAGCTCGGCGATTACACCCGCGCCGTCTTGACCGTGCTGGACGATCTCGAGATCGCCGAGGCCCACCTCATAGGCCACTCGATGGGGGCCCTGGTCGCGCTTGATCTCGCGCTCAAACATCCGGAGCGGACGTCCAGCGTCGTCGCGATGAACGCCGTCTTCTGCCGAACGCCCGAGCAGAGCGCCGCGGTGGCCGAGAGACTGGAGGACGTGCGCAAGCGTGATAGGGTTTTGGATTGGTCCGAAACGATGAACCGTTGGTTCGGCGACGTGAAGGCCGGTGAGGTAGGGCGGGCCGCCGATCGCATCGCTAACCTCCTGGCGATCGTCGATCCTGAAGGATACGAACGGACCTACCGCGTGTTCGCCACGAGCGACGCGGTTCACCGGCATCGACTGCGAACATTGAAGCGGCCAGCTTTGTTCTTGACGGGTGAACGCGATCGGAATTCCAATCCTGCCATGTCAAGCGCCATGGCAGCCCTCGCGCCCGCGGGGGAGTCGGCGGTGGTGCCGGGCGAACGGCACATGATGGCGGTGACCGCGCCGGACGAGATCAATCGTCGGCTCATCGCCTTCCTGTCCCGCACCTCCTCCGATACAACGCGGCGGACCTTTGACGTGAAGGACTTCCGCAAGGCGCTCGGCGGCTTTCCGACCGGCGTCACGGTGGTGTCCACGGTCGACGGCGACGACGCACCTCGTGGCTTCACGGCGAATTCCTTCACGTCGGTCTCGCTCGATCCACCGTTGATCCTGGTCTGCATCGCCAAGACTGCCTCGAGCTGCCCTATCTTCTCCGAAGCCGCATATTTCGCCGTCAACGTCCTGGCCGGCGATCAGACGGACGTCTCGAGCTTGTTCGCTAGCAAACGACCCGACCGTTTCTCGATCGCGGCCTGGCATCGGGGGCAGAGCGGCGTGCCGCTCCTCGAGGGCACGGCCGCATGGTTCGAATGCCGTCGGGAACGGCTCGTGGAGGCGGGCGATCACGTCATCCTCGTTGGCGAGGTCCTTCGATTTGGCCACACGCCCTCCACGCCGCTCGCCTATTGTAGGGGCGCGCACGTCGCCCTTTCGCTCGACGTCGACCGGCTCGCGGTTGGCGGTCGCGTTGGCGCGATCCTCGAACACGACGGGTCGATTCTCCTCGAAAGGCTGGCCGATGGATCGATCGACATCCCGTGGGGGATGGCGCTCGGCGACACGGAGCGGACCGGCAGCCTGAGGGGACGATTGCACGAGCGCGATATCGATGTCTCGATCGGGTTCATCTTCGCCGTCTTCGAGAACGCGGGTCGAGCCGGCAGGACCGTCTCGGTCGTCTACAGGGGAAACGTCCGGACGCCCGGTGCGGAAGGGACGCTCGCGCTGTTCGCGTTCGACGCCATGCCCTGGAGCGAGATCGGCGATGCCGCCGTGAGAACCATGCTCGAACGCTACATTGACGAGCGGCGATCCGACATCTCCGGCGTTTACGTGGGCGACGCCGCACACGGGGTCGTGCAGCGCCTCCAATCCGATCCCGCGCTCCAGAAGGGCGTCGCGCGATGAAGTTCTCCCTCTTCGCTCACATGGAGCGGACCGACCCCGGCGTCCCACACCGTCAGCTGTTCCGCGACCTCGAGGAGCTCGTGCTCGTGGCGGAGGAGGGCGGTTTCGAGACCGCCTGGATTGGCGAACATCACGGCATGGAATTCACCATCGCGCCGAACCCGTTCATCCAGCTCAGCCACCTGGCGGCGCGCACCAGCAGGATCAGGCTCGGGACGGGAAACGTCGTGGCCCCCTTCTGGCACCCGATCAAGCTGGCGGGAGAGGCGGCGATCACAGATATCGCTTGCGACGGGCGCCTCGACCTCGGCATCGCGCGCGGCGCCTACAGCTTCGAGTACGAACGCCTGACGCCAGGCCTCGACGCCTGGGGTGCCGGTCAGCGGATGCGGGAGATGATCCCGGCGCTTCGCGCGCTCTGGGCGGGCGACTACGCGCACGACGGGGATTATTGGCAATTTCCGTCGACCACGTCCGCCCCCAAGCCGCTGCAGGACAAGGTGCCGATCTGGGTCGCCGCGCGCGATCCCAACAGCCACGACTTCGCCGTCGCCGAAGGCTGTAACGTCCAGGTCACCCCGCTGGCGTCGGGCGACGGCGAGGTGGAGACGCTGGTCGGACGCTTCGAGACGGCGGTCGCCGCCCATCCCGAGGTGCCGCGTCCGCGCCTCATGCTGCTGCAGCATACTTTCGTCGCCGACTCGCCGGCCGAAACCAGGCGCCTCGCGGAGGATCTGAGCGCCTTCTACTGCGCCTTCGGCGCCTGGTTTGCGAACAAACGGCCGGTTCGCCAGGGTTTCATGGACCCGCTCGACGCGGAGGAACGCCTCGCCGCGATAAGATTCTCACCCGAGACGGTCGCGAAAACCCTCGTGATCGGCGAACCCGAGGCGGTGATCGCCCGCTTGCGGGCCTACGAGGCGCTCGGAGTCGACCAGTTCTCGGTCTGGATCGACTCGGGCCTATCGCATCAGCGCAAGCGCAAGTCGCTCGACCTCTTCATCCGGCACGTGATGCCGGCCTTCCGGTGACGGCCACGACGTAAGGCTCGGCGCGAATGACCCTCCCCAGGTTCCAGCTCTACGTCGACGGCGCCTTCATCGACGCCGCCGAGACGTTCCTCAGCCTCGATCCTTCGACGGGCGAGCCCTGGGCGGAGATGCCGAAGGCGAGTGTCGAGGAGACCTGCCGGGCAGTCGAGGCGGCGCATCGGGCGCTGACGAGCGGTGCCTGGCCCGCTTTCACCGCCACCGAGCGCGGGAAGCTCCTCGCCAGACTGGCCGATCTCGTCGCCGCGAACGCCGACCGGCTCGCCGAACTCGAGACCAGGGACACGGGGAAGATCATCCGCGAGACCCGCGCGCAGGTCGGCTATGTCGCGGACTACTACCGCTATTTCGCCGGACTGGCCGACAAGGTGCAGGGCGCCCAACTGCCCATCGACAAGCCCGACATGGAGGTCACGGTCCGGCGTGAGCCGATCGGCGTCGTGGCCGCCGTGGTGCCCTGGAATTCGCAGATGTTCCTCGCCGCGGTCAAGCTGGCACCGGCGCTGGCCGCCGGGTGCACGGTCGTCCTGAAGGCGTCGGAGGACGGCCCGGCGCCGCTCCTTGAATTCGCCAGGCTCGTCGAGGCGGCGGGCACGCCGAAAGGCGTCGTCAACGTCGTCACCGGCTTCGGCGAGGACTGCGGCCGCGCCCTCACCAGCCATCCGCTCGTGTCCCGCGTGGCCTTCACCGGCGGTCCGGCGACGGCGCGCCACGTCGTGCGCAACACGGCCGAAAACTTCGCCCACACGACGCTGGAGCTCGGCGGGAAGTCGCCGGTCCTGGTCTTCGCCGACGCCGACCTCGCCAGCGTCACCAACTCGGTCGTCGCCGGCATCTACGCGGCCAGCGGGCAGAGCTGCGTGGCTGGATCGCGCCTCTACGTCCAGCGCTCGGCGCACGACCGCCTGGTCGACGCGATCGCCGCCAAGGCGCGTGCCATCGTGATCGGCGATCCGAGCGATCCGGCGACGGAGATGGGGCCTCTCGCCACCATACGGCAGGTGGAGGGCATCGAGGCCGTCATCGAGCGAAGCGTTGGCGAGGGCGCCAGGATCGTCACCGGCGGCAAGCGTCCGGAGCGCTTCACGGGCGGCTTCTACTTCGAGCCGACGCTGATCGCGTGCGAGAATGCCGCGGTGACCTGCGTGCAGGAGGAACTGTTCGGCCCCGTCCTCAGCGTGATGCCGTTCGAGGACGAGGCCGACGCGCTGGCAAAGGCGAACAACAGCCGTTACGCGCTCGCCTGCGGGCTCTTCACCCGCGACCTCGCGCGGGCGCATCGCCTCGTCAGGTCCGTGCGCAGCGGTATCGTCTGGGTGAACACGTACCGGGCCGTCTCGCCGATGGCGCCGTTCGGCGGCTACGGTCAGTCGGGCTACGGGCGGGAGGGCGGGCTCGAGTCGATGCTCGATTACACCAGGACGAAGACCGTGTGGATCCGGACCTCCGACGATCCCATCCCCGACCCTTTCGTGATGCGATGAGGACGCCATGATCCTGGAGATGCGAACGTACCGTTTGAAGGTCGGGTCCGTCCCGGCCTACCTCCGCATTGTCGGCGAGGAAGGAATCGAGGTCCAGCGGGGTCACCTCGGCCAGCTGGTCGGCTACTTTTTCACCGAGATCGGTCCGTTGAACGAGATCGTTCACGTATGGGCCTATGCCGACCTGGTGGACCGGGACGAACGCCGGACGGCGCTCGCCGCCGATCCGCGCTGGCAGGCTGTCCTGCAGAAGATCATCCCGCTGATCGAGACGATGGACAGCAAGATCCTGAAGCCGGCGGCCTTCTCGCCCATCCGATAGCCGTCGAGCGCCGCGGCGCGCAGCAGACCGCGCGATCCTTCGACCAAAGGATCGATGATGGCATGCCAATTGCGTAATATGGTATGCCAATTGAGGCGGGCTCAGGGGTTTATCAAGGAGGATGACGTGAGTAAGACATATCGCCAGGTGGGCTTCGCCCTCGTTATCGCCGGCCTCCTCTCTACCTCGGGCGTCGAGGCAAAGGAGATGGTCTTCACGTCGTGGGGCGGCACCACACAGGAAGCCCAGGTCAACGCCTGGGTAAAACCGTTTGAGAAAGCGTCCGGCGCGATCGTGAAGGTCGATGGCCCGACGAACTACGGTAAGTTGAAGGCGATGATCGAGAGCGGCAACGTCGATTGGGACGTCGTCGACGTCGAAGGCGACTTCGCGGTAGCCGCCGCCAAGGAGGGGTTGCTAGAGCCCATCGACTACACGATCGTCAAGAAACGCGAGATAGATCCGCGCTTCATGGGTCCGAACTACGTCGGCAGCTTCTACTACTCGTTCGTCATCGGTTACAACAAGGACGCCCTCGGCGCAGGTAAAACACCCAAGACGTGGACGGACCTCTTCGACCTCAAATCGTTCCCGGGCAAGCGGACCTTCTACAAGTGGTCGGCGCCCGGCGTCCTCGAAATGGCCTTGCTGGCTGACGGCGTCCCTGCCGCCAAGCTCTACCCCCTGGACCTCGACCGGGCATTCCGCAAGCTCGATACGATCAAGCCGCAGATCGTGTGGTGGAGCGGCGGAGCTCAATCGCAGCAGCTCCTCGCCTCCGGCGAAGCCCCGGTCGGAGCGTTCTGGAACGGGCGGGTCTTTGCCGTGCAGAAGGAGAACAAGAACGTCGGGATGTCGTGGGATCAGAACCTCACGGCCGCCGACCTCCTCGTGGTGCCGAAGGGCGCCAAGCATAAGGCGCTCGCCATGGACTTCCTCGCGCAGGCAACGAGCGCGAAAGGCCAGGAGCAGCTCGCCACCGAGACGAGCTATGCACCCGTCAACGTGGCATCGGCGAAGATGATGTCGGCCGCCGAGGTCGCCTCCTTGCCCGAAAGCCATAAGGACACCCAGATCAACCTCGACATGGCGTACTGGGCCGCCCACCGCGACGAGATCGGCAAGCGCTGGTACGATTGGCAGGCGAAGTGAGCGCATCGCCTACCGGAGCGGACGTCCCGCGAGCCGTGGCGCTGCCCTCGAGGCATGCCCCGCCTCCCGCCGATGCTTCCGTGGCGCCGGCGCGCCGGGCGACCGGCTTCTGGTCGACGTCGGCCGCGCTGCTCTTCCTGTGCGTCTTCTTCGTGGCCCCGGTAATCGGGTTGCTGCTGCGCAGCGTGACGGACCCGGTCCTCGGATTCGAGAACTTCGCCGAGGTCTTCGGCTCGACCACGTACCTAAAGGTGTTCGTCAACACCTTTACTGTCGCGGGGCTGGTGACCCTCGTCACGCTGCTTCTCGCCTTTCCCCTCGCCTGGCTCCTCGCGATCCTTCCGCCGCGCTGGTCCGCGTTCCTGTTCGGCGTCGTCGTCCTGTCGATGTGGACCAACCTGCTCACGCGGACCTACGCGTGGATGGTGCTGCTGCAGAGAACGGGCCTGATCAACAGGGCCTTGCTGGCGATCGGGGCGATCGATGCGCCGCTGCCGCTCCTCAACAACCTGTTCGGCGTTATCGTCGGCATGACGTATATTATGGTCCCTTTCATGGTCCTGCCGCTGCATGCCACGATGCGCAGCCTCGATCCGGCGACGTTCCGCGCCGCCTCGCTGTGCGGCGCCAGCCGGACCCAGGTTTTCCTCCGCCTCTTCCTGCCATTGTCGGCCAGCGGCATCGTGTCCGGCTGCCTGATGGTCTTCGTGATGGCGCTCGGCTACTTCGTGACCCCTTCGCTGCTCGGCGGCACGTCCAACATGATGCTGGCCGAACTCATCGCGCAGCTCGTGCAATCGCTCCTCCTCTGGGGCTTGGCGGGCGCCGCCGCGGTCGTGCTGCTCGTCGTCACCCTCGGTCTCTACGCCGTGCAGATCCGCTACTTCGCATTCCGCATCGTCCGCGAGATGGAATGAGCCATGCTCCTCGACTTCGCCCGCCTCGGTATCCTGCGCTACGTGCTGTGCACCCTCGGCGCGCTGGTCGGCGCCTTCCTGCTCCTGCCGATCCTCCTGATCGTGGCGCTGTCGTTCGGCTCCTCCCGCTACCTTCAATTTCCGCCACCATCGTGGACGTTGCGATGGTATGCGGAGCTGTTCGCCGATCCCGACTGGTTGACCTCCTTCCTGACGAGCCTGGAGATTGCAAGCGTCGTGGCTGTCCTGTCGGTCGTGCTCGGTACACTCGCGTCGTTCGGCCTGACGCGCGGCACGTTTCGGGGGCGCGAGGCCTTGCGCGCGCTCTTCCTGATGCCGATGGTGCTTCCCGTCGTGGTCCTCGCGGTGGGATTGTACGCCTTCTTCCTACGCGTCCACCTCAGCGGCACCTTCATCGGCTTCGTCATCGCGCACCTCGTCATCGCCCTGCCATTCTCGATCATCGCGGTGAGCAACGCGCTCGAGCGCTTCGATGGAAGCATCGAGGATGCCGCGGTCGTCTGTGGCGCGAGCAGGCTCGGCGCCAAGCTCCGGGTCACGCTTCCCGCGATACGGCTGGGACTGGTCGGCGCCGCCATCTTCTCGTTCCTGGCGTCCTGGGACGAGGTCGTGATCGCGATCTTCATGGCGAGCCCCGACCTGCAGACGCTCCCGGTCCGCATCTACTCCGCGCTCCGCCAGGACCTCTCCCCGGTCATCGCCGCCGTCTCGAGCCTCCTCGTCGCCATGACGACCGCCCTCATGCTCGTCGCGGCCCTCTTCCGCACAGGAAGGCCATCGTGAACACTCCCTATCTCTCCATCCGCGGCATCGCCAAGAGCTTCGGGACCGTCAGCGCGGTCGAGGACGTGTCGGTCGACATCGAGAAGGGCGACTTCGTGACCTTTCTCGGACCGTCGGGCTCGGGCAAGAGCACGACGCTCTACGCGATCGCGGGCCTCCTGGAGCCAACGCGCGGCGATGTCCTCCTCGAGGGATCGAGCCTGCTCAAACGACCGCCGAACAAACGAAACATCGGCATGGTCTTCCAACGCTACACCTTGTTCCCCAACATGACAGTGGCCGGAAATGTTGCCTTCCCGCTTGTCGTCCGCGGGCGGCCGAAGGACGAGATCGCGAGAAAGGTCTCGGCCATGCTGCGCCTGGTTCGGCTCGACGGCCTCGACGACCGTATGCCGGCGAACATGTCGGGTGGACAGCAGCAGCGGGTGGCCCTCGCCCGAGCCCTCGCCTACGATCCACCCATCCTGTTGATGGACGAACCCTTGTCCGCGCTGGATAAGAGCCTGAGGGAAGAGATCCAGCACGAGATCCGCCGCATCCACCGGGAGACCGGCGTCACGGTGCTCTACGTGACGCACGACCAGGCAGAGGCGCTTTACCTCTCCGATCGGGTCGCGGTCTTCAACAAGGGCCGCATCGAACAGATCGGCACCGGACCGGATCTGTACGAAAGGCCGTGCAGCCGCTTTGTCGCCGGTTTCATCGGCGATTCCAATTTAATCGAGGGGCGTGTGTCGCGCATCGATGATGCCCGCGCCCGCATTCAGTTTCCCGATGGATGCTGGCTGGAATGCGCTCATGCGGCACAGCCCGACGGCATACCCGAAGGCGCCTCAGTGATGATGCGTCCCAATCATCTCAGCATCGACCCACCGGGAGACACCGGGGGCGACGGCATCTTCGGAACGGTAGCAGACGAGGTTTTCCTCGGCGACCATTTGCGCTTGACGGTAATGACGCGCTGGAACGTTCCGTTGACGGTCAGAACGCCGCTATCGTCCGAACGTTCGGTCGCGAGCCGGGGCGTTCAGGTCAGGCTGAAATGCGCGCCGCGCGACATCCACGTGTTCCGCTCAGAAGGCGCGTGAAACGAATCCGATGGATGGTCCGCACCAGCAAAGCACCACCCCCGAGGAACGCCGGTGAAAAGCCTTGGCTTTGAGCTTCGTCGGGGATCCCGTGGCGACTTGGGCGCGCATTACCGCCACGATCTTTCGGTTGGCGTCCACACGCTTGTGGATGGGGGTGGGGAGGGTGTCCTGCCGCTCGCGGGCGGCGTACCCGCGTCGATGGGCGCGATGCTCGAGCGGCTCGAGGTCGGCAGACCGTTCTCGTTCGGCGAGATCATCTTGAACTCGGACACATCGTCTGCCGGCTTGCAAGGGCCAACCCTCGCGCTCCTCGCGGTGTGGGGTGGATCGCTTGCCATCACCGGATCGGGAGAGCGTCGCAGACACCTGAACGCCTCGCATTGCGGGCTGTTTCTATCTGATGGGGAACTAAGCTTCAGGCTCGACGGCGCAGCGCCGGCTACCATTGCGTGGTGCCAGATGCGGATCGATGCCGAATCCGACGGGACCGCTACCGGTTGGACGGCCACCCCGCAAATCAGGATCTCAGAGCAGGTCCGTACGCTCATCAGATTGGGTCTGGAAGTTTGCCCGACCGCGTCCGCGGCGGGCTTCGAGACGTACCGCAACGCGATCGGGATCGCCACCGTGAGCGCCTTCAGCGCCGAAATCGGGGGATGGGCTCGGCTCCCCGCGATCGTGCGGAAGGCACGCGAGCACGCTGACGCCCATTTCTCGGAAGACTGCAACTTGTCCCTGCTCGCTGAGGTCGCCGGCGTGACAAAGGAGCATCTCACGACGGCCTTCCGCAAGCATATCGGGATAACGCCGGTGCGTTACCTCTGGAGCGTTCGCGCGAGGAACGCAGCGTGCTTGGTACAGTCGAGCGACCTTAATCTTTCGACGATCGCCGAACGCTGCGGATACAAGTCCCCCTACCATCTCTCGAGAGAGATCAAGCGATTGACGGGTGTCAGCCCTCGGGAGATGCGCCGCCAAAATGAGTAATCATAGCGACCCATCCGGCGAAAACAACTGCGGTTTGACCTCGATCTTCGCAGCCGAATTTCGGCGTCTGCCCTTGCCACGAAAGGGAAAGACCTCCTCCTTGCCAAGCCGCTCGGTCAAGTAGCTCGACGCGATCTCCGCCGCAGTAGCCACATGGGCCTTGCATGCTGCTGCGGCCTCGTCCGGATCCCTTCGCCGGACGGCCTCGACGATGAGTGCCATCGCCGACGGACCGTCCACGTCGCGGCCCCGCGATCGCGTGGTGATCGCCCGGAGGTGGTTGATACGCGCGTTGAGCGAGCTGACGATCTGCCAGGCGACCGGCTTCCCGGCGGCCGCGAACATCGTTTCGTAAAAAACGGTCGTCGCCGCCAGCAGACCGCCATCGAACGATCGAGCGGCGTAAGCTTGCCTTATCCTGTCCAGCGCCACCTCCAGCGCGCGCACCATTTCCGGGGTCGGCTGTTCGGCGCAGGCGCGTGCCGCCATGGCTTCCAGCATGCCCCGCAGCTCGTAGATCTGCATGGCTTCGGACACGCTCGGCTGCGCGACGATGGGGCCACGGTTCTGGATGTTCTGTACGAGCCCTTCGGTTTCCAGGTGTCTGAGCACCTCCCTGATGATCGTCCGACTGACGCCGAGCTGTTCGCATAAATCCCGCTCCACGAGTCGCTCACCGGGCTGGAACCTCAAGCTCAGGATGGCGCCGCGGATCTTGTCGAGCGTGAGGCCGCGCAGGGTCGGTATGTTCTTATCGATCTTTAGCTCCACGGCATCCTCATTCAAGCAGGGGGGTCGGCTTGCCACAAACATCGCCCGAACGCGACCCAGGCACTGTCGCATCGCCCTAACATCGAAGTGCGAGGGATGTGCTCCTATCGTGCGGCTTGGCCGTCTGGACAGGGTACAGGCAGCTAAATTTCCATTGTCACTCGGAAGTCACAAGAGCGCCGTCTTATACCAGATCTTAATCCTGGATAGTTTCCCGAACCGACGGACATTGTCTCACGACGCCAGCCTCTGGTCATATCGACCCTCATTAAAGCCGATAACGTCATCCGGACCATCGGTGGTCCGATCGCTGGGCGGCTTTCGGGAGTAAAGATATGTTCGAGCTAAGACGTGAGGATCGTCGCTCCACAAGAGCGACCGCCTTGAAGCCCTCACTCCGGTCAATCCGGCCAAAGTCTTTACTGTATTCGGGGCTGCTTGTTGCGATCACTTGCGTTGGGACATCACAGACCCGCGCCGACGAGTTGAGCGACTTGCGTGCCGAGATCAAGGCGATGAGGTCGGCCTCCGCCGCCGTCGAGCGCCGCCTCATGAAGCTGGAGCGGGAAAGGAAGGCGGCACCGACCGGGGGCGTTCGCGCGGTCTCGGCCGGCGGGGCGACCACGGCTCGCAACGTCGGCGCCGGCTCGAACGCACCGAATGCCGGCCCTACGGCCACTCCGATCTTGGCACAACCGGCGGCCGGCTTCCTTCGCATTCCGGGCAGCGACACGTCGATCAAGCTCGGCGGTTTCGTCAAGATTGATGGCGTGTACGATGTCAAAGGCGGCGGTATTGGCGGCACCGCGACCGACTTCACCGAGATCCCCTTGAGGGGAACGCCGGCGTCGCGGCGAGCCGCGGACTTCAATGCGACGGCGCGCCAGACGCAGATTGCCCTCTCGTCGGTGACACCGACCAGCAGTTTTGGCGATCTCAAGACCTACGTTGCGATAGACTTCTACGGTGCGAACAACGGAAACGGGCTTTACACCAACTCCTACGCGCCTCGCCTCTTCCAGGCCTACGTCACGGCGGACAAGGTGGCAGGAGGCTCGGTCCTCGTCGGCCAAGCGTGGTCCACGTTCATGGACCTCGACTCCTACCCCGAGACCCTCGACCTGAACGGTCCCGTCGGGACCGTGTTCATACGACAGCCGATGGTGCGCTACGTCCGCGACCTCGGCGGCGGCAGCAAGCTCTTCCTGGCCGCCGAAGCCCCCTACGCCGACTTCGAAGGCGCCAATCCTTATCCCGTCTTTAGCGGCGGCGGAGCCCAGAGCACCAACATCCGGGATCCGATCCCCGACTTCGTCGCCAAATACACCTACGACGCCAAATGGGGGCATGTCGCCGTCGCCGGCATCGCGCGCTACATCAATGCGGACACGGGCGGCGCGCTCGTGAACGGCTTCAACGGCAACACGGGCGTGTTCGGGGGCGGATTCATGGGCGCCGCCACCATCAAGACGGTCGGCAAGGACACGATCAATGTTCAGGGCGTGGGCGGCCCGGGCATCGGCCGCTACCTATTCGGCGAGGACGACTCGGGCGGCAGCGCGGCTTCTCTTACGACTTGCAGTAATGGTGTCGCCTGCGGTCTGCGCGCGACGACTGCCTACGGAGCGGCGGTGTCGTACCAGCACTACTGGACCGACAAAATCCGCTCTAACTTCATAGGCGGTATCGCGCATTATGATAACGAGTTTCCCGACAATCCATCGGGGTCGACCAAGACGATCGTGTCCGCCTTCGCCAACCTCATCTATAGTCCTCTTCCCACCACCGACATCGGTCTCGAATTCATCTACGGTTCGCGCTCGGTCGTCGCCTCGCCTGGGCAGGGGATCAGCGCCGAAGGTCAAGCCACCAGGGTTCTGGGGACCGTGAAGGTCGGTTACTGACCGGGTGTCTCGAGATCGATGGGTTCGACGCCGGACACTCGACATGGAACTCGGCAATAAGTCAGCGGCGGCGAGGGACTCTCATCCTCGCCGCCGCGCATCCTTGCCACCGCGAACGGCTGACGGTGAAGCGTCGATGATCGTCGGTACTTTCTTGTAGAGAAAATATTTTTCTTGCGATTGACACAGACGCTGCTCGTGCTTACCAAGGATAGAAGATCGCGAGGGGCCTCATGTGCGGCATCGTTGGATTGTACCTGAAGACACCGAAACTAGAGCCGCGGCTTGGGGAGCTGACCTCCCGTATGCTGGTGACGATGACCGATCGAGGGCCGGACAGCGCCGGCTTCGCCGTCTTCGGTGCGGATACGGACGGCGTGAAGGTCACGCTGCGCGGCGAGGACGCCGCGATGCTGCAGCGAGCCGTTGCTGGCCTTGAGGCCGCGCTGGAGCGGAGCCTCAACATCGTCATGCGCGATACGCACGCCGTGGTCGTCGTTCCCGCCGGCCTGGTCGCCGCCGCGCGCTCGTGGATCGGCGAGCACGCCGCCGGCGTCGACGTGGTGAGCGTCGGCCAACGCATCGAGATCTATAAGGAGGTCGGGCTTCCCGAGCGCGTGGCGGAGCGGTTCGACCTTCCCGGCATGGGCGGCACCCACGCCATTGGTCACACGCGCATGGCGACCGAGAGCGCCGTCACGACCAGCGGCGCGCACCCTTTCTCGACCGGCGCCGACCAGTGCCTCGTCCATAACGGCTCGCTGTCCAATCACAACGGGTTGCGCCGCATGCTCGAGACCAAGGGGATCGCGTTCGCGACGCGGAACGACACCGAGGTCGCCGCCGGCTACTTGACCTGGCGGATGGCGGAAGGCGCGTCTCTCAAGGACGCCCTCGAGGCGGGCCTGCATGACCTCGACGGCTTCTACACCTTCGTGGTCGGCACACGGACCGGCTTCGCGGTGTTGCGCGACCCGATCGCCTGCAAGCCGGCCGTCATGGCCGAGACCGACGACTACGTCGCCTTCGGTTCGGAGTACCGCGCGCTCGTCGGCCTGCCCGGGATCGACGACGCCCGGGTGTTCGAGCCCGAACCTGCCACCGTCTACGCCTGGGATCGTGCCTGATGCCGCGGATCGACCTGCGCGATACGTCACGCCGTGAATTGAACGGTGCGTTCCACGCCCTGCGGTCCGACACCAACGAGACTCATTGGCTCGTGGTCAACCCGGACGGGCAGCATGCCCTCGCCTGCGGCCTCGACCTGCCGCTCAGCGTCGAGATCGAGGGTAACGTCGGGTACTATTGCGCCGGCATGAACAAGCAGGCCACCATCGTCATCCGCGGCAACGCCGGGGTCGGCGTCGCCGAGAACATGATGTCCGGCTTCGTTCACGTGCGGGGCGACGCGAGCCAGGCGGCCGGCGCCACGGCGCACGGCGGCCTGCTCGTCATCGACGGCAACGCCGGGGCGCGCTGCGGCATCTCGATGAAAGGCGTCGACATACTCGTGAAAGGCTCGATCGGCCACATGTCTGCCTTCATGGCGCAGACCGGGACCTTGATGGTCCTCGGCGACGCCGGTGAGGCGCTCGGGGACAGTCTGTACGAAGCCAAACTGTTCGTGCGCGGATCGGTGAAGAGCCTCGGCGCCGATTGCATCGAGAAGCCGATGCGCGACGAGCATCGCGCCCTGCTGCACGCCAAGCTCGCGGCCGCGGGACTAGACGGTGAGATCGATGCCGCCGAGTTCCGCCGTTACGGCTCGGCGCGCACGCTCTATCAATTCCACGTCGACAATGCAGGAGCCTACTGATGGATGAAAAGGTCCGCGTGGTTCGCCCGCAGCCTCGCTACTCCGCCACCTTCGATCCCGTCACCATGGCCGAGATCCGCCGCGCGGCGGCGACCGGCATCTACGATATCCGCGGCGCCGGCGCGAAGCGCAAGCTCCCGCATTTCGACGACCTGCTGTTCCTGGGCGCCTCGATCAGCCGCTACCCGCTCGAAGGCTATCGCGAGCGTTGCGGGACCGAGGTCGTGCTCGGCACCCGCTTCGCGAAGACGCCGATCACGCTCAAGACGCCGGTCACCATCGCCGGCATGAGCTTCGGCTCGCTGTCCGCCAACGCCAAGGAGGCGCTGGGGCGCGGCGCGACCATCGCCGGAACGTCGACCACCACCGGCGACGGCGGCATGACGCAGGAAGAACGGGGCCACTCCCGGACGCTTGTGTATCAGTATCTGCCTTCCCGCTACGGGATGAACCCGGACGACCTACGCAAGGCCGACGCGATCGAGATCGTCATCGGGCAGGGCGCCAAGCCCGGCGGCGGCGGCATGCTGCTCGGCCAGAAAATCACCGATCGCGTGGCGGCGATGCGATCGCTGCCGCCCGGCATCGACCAGCGCTCGGCCTGTCGCCATCCCGACTGGACCGGGCCGGACGACCTCGCCATCAAGATGGACGAACTGCGCGAGATCACCGACTGGGAGAAGCCGATCTACGTCAAGGTCGGCGCCAGCCGCCCCTACTACGACACGGCGCTGGCGGTGAAATCGGGGGCCGACGTCGTGGTCATCGACGGCATGCAGGGCGGCACCGCCGCCACGCAGGACGTCTTCATCGAGAACGTCGGCATCCCGACGCTCGCGGCGATCCGGCCGGCGGTGCGCGCGCTGCAGGACCTCAACATGCACCGCAAGGTGCAGCTGATCATCTCCGGCGGCATCCGCTCGGGCGCCGATGTCGCCAAGGCTTTGGCGCTCGGCGCCGACGCGGTCGCGGTCGGCACGGCGGCACTGATCGCGCTCGGCGACAACGACCCGCGCTGGGAAGCCGAGTATCAGGCGCTCGGCACCACCGCCGGCGCCTACGACGGCTGGCACGAGGGTAATGATCCCGCTGGCATCACGACGCAGGATCCGGATCTCGCGAGTCGCCTCGATCCCGTGCTCGGCGGGCGCCGCCTTGCCAACTATCTCGCGGTCATGACGCTTGAGGCGCAGACGATCGCCC
The DNA here is from genome assembly GCA_965198715.1 of Beijerinckiaceae bacterium. GTDB lineage: Bacteria > Pseudomonadota > Alphaproteobacteria > Rhizobiales > Beijerinckiaceae > RH-AL1. Next base: position 218,236 of record CBDAPV010000001.1, on the reverse strand, counting down.
GCGCCTGCGGCAAGTCGCACCTGCATAACCTCGAGCCGGAAGACTTGGTCGCGCTGACGATCGAGGCGGCGGCGATGGCCGGCGTGCCGCTCGCCGGCACGAGCTGGGTACCGGGTGCGACAGGGTTCTGACCGGCACGCGGCCGGTCCAGGGGAAAGCCGCCGACAGGCGGAGGGGGAATCGATGAGCGACCTTGAGGCTGCCGCCAAGGAGCGCGGCATCAGATATTTCCTGATCTCGTTCACGGACCTGTTCGGGACGCAGCGCGCCAAGCTCGTGCCGGCCGCGGCGATCAACGCGATGTGCGAGGATGGCGCTGGCTTCGCCGGCTTCGCCACCTGGCTCGACATGTCGCCGGCCGATCCCGACCTGTTCGCCAAGCCCGATCCCGCGAGCCTGATCCAGTTGCCCTGGAAGCCGGAGGTGGGCTGGCTGGCGGCCGACCTCTTCATGAACGGCGCGCCTGTCGAGCAGGCGCCGCGCAACATCCTCAAGCGTCTCCTCGCCGACGCGGCGCGGGACGACCTGACGATGAAGACCGGCGTGGAATGCGAGTTCTTCCTCATCGCGCCGGACGGGATGTCGCCGGCCGACACCGCCGACAAGCAGATGAAGCCCTGCTACGACCAGTCGGCGCTGATGCGCCGCTACGAGGTCATCGCCGAGATCTGCGACGCCATGCTGTCGCTCGGCTGGCGTCCCTACCAGAACGACCACGAGGACGCCAACGGCCAGTTCGAGATGAACTGGCAATACGACGAGGCCCTGGTCACCGCCGACCGGCACGCCTTCTTCAAGTACATGACGCGCTCGATCGCCGAAAAGCACGGCTTCCGCGCCACCTTCATGCCCAAGCCCTTCGCCGATCTCACGGGGTCGGGCTGCCACGCCCACGTTTCGCTCTGGCGTGACGGCAAGAACGTCTTCGCGGACAAAGACGGCGAACTGGGGGTGTCCCGTGACGGCTACCACTTCATTGGTGGCCTGATCCACTCGGCGGATGCGCTCGCCGCAATCACCAACCCCACCGTGAACTCCTTCAAGCGCATCAATGCGCCGCGCACCACATCCGGCGCGACCTGGGCGCCCAACACCGTCACCTACACCGGTAACAACCGCACCCACATGATCCGCATCCCCGACGGGGGACGCTTCGAGTTCCGCCTCGCCGATGGCGCCGCCAACCCCTACCTGCTGCAGGCTGCCATCCTCGCGGCTGGCCTCGACGGCTTGCGCAACAAGCGCGATCCCGGCAAGCGGCTCGACATCAACATGTACACGCACGGCCACACGCTGACGGATGTGAAGAAGCTACCATTGAACATGCTGGACGCCATCCGCGCGCTCGAGCGCAGCGAAGTCCTCAAGCAGGCGTTCGGCAGTTTCGTTCCGTCCTATCTCAAGTTGAAGACCGAGGAATGGAACGACTACTCCCGGCAGCTGACACAGTGGGAACGGGACAACACGCTCGACTGCTGAGCGCCGCGTTCCTGCCTCGATCGATGACGGCATCGTTCGCCACCTGTCGCGCGCCCGGTTGGGATGCGGGCCAGGGGCCGCAAGAGGATGGAGCTTCGTGGCAAAGGTTTATGACGCGGCCGTGATCGGGCTGGGCGCGATGGGAGGCGCGGCGCTCTTCAACTTGGCCAAGCGCGGGCTCGACGTGGTCGGCTTGGAGCAATTCGAGCCCGGGCATGATCGAGGATCGTCCCATGGGGAAAGCCGCATCATCCGCCTCTCCTACTACGAGGACCCCTCCTACGTGCCGCTGCTGCGGCGTGCCTACGAAGAGTGGCGCGCGTTCGAGACGCTCGACGGCGGCGAGGCCGGCTCCCTGCTGACCATCACAGGCATCCTCGAGGCTGGCCATCCCGCTTCGGTGTCGGTCGCCAACTCGCTCAAGGCCGCGCGGCTCCACGATCTCCCGTTCACGGAGATGAGTGGATCCGAGATCGGCCGTCGCTTTCCCGCCTTCGACCTGCCGCGCGACTGGCACGGCCTGTTCCAGCCCGACGGCGGTTTCCTGCGGCCCGAACTGGCCGTGCGCCGCTTCGTCTCGGCCGCGGCGACCCGGGGCGCAGAGGTGCGCACGAACACGATCGTTCGCGCCATCGAGCCCAAACCCGGCTCGATCCTCGTGCGTACCGACGAGGGCGCCGTCGAGGCCGCCACCGTGATCGTCGCCGCCGGGGCCTGGATCGGCGATTTCGCGCCCGAGCTGAACCGGCACCTTGCCATCACGCGGCAGGTCATCGGCTGGTTTCCGCCGCGCAAGCCGGAAAACTTCGCGCCCAGGCGATGTCCGGTGTTCATCCTCGATGCCAAGGAGGATCATTGCTACGGCTTCCCGAACTTTGCCGGCACCGGCGTCAAGGCGGCCTCGCACGTCAGGGGAACCACCCTGCAGCACCCCAATGACCTCGATCCGGTGATTGCACAGGAGGACGAGGACCGGATCGCGCGCATGTTCGCCCGCTACATGCCCGACGTCGGCGGCCCGGCGACGAGGATGATGACCTGCATGTACACGAGGACCGCCGACGGGCACTTCCTGCTCGATCGTTCACCTCGCGACCCGCGCGTCATCCTCGCCTCCCCTTGTTCGGGGCACGGCTTCAAGTTCGTAAGCCTGCTCGGCAAGGTGCTCGCCGACTTGGTCGAGGAGCGGGAGCCCGAAGAGGACATCGGCTTGTTCCGCTTTGGCGCGCGGATGCCCGCCGATCAGCCTGCCTTGCAAGTGTAGACGATGCCGGCTGCACAACCGTACGGCAAGCCAGCGATCATGGCGTCGCCCGAGAACACCTCCGGGTAGGTCGCCCTCATCACGGCCGCCATCGCGCCGCCGGCGGACACGCCGGACACGAAGACCAGACCTCTCGCGAGCCCTTCCCGCAGCCGACGACCCTCTTCTCGGCCGGTTCCCGGGCGCGTTTAACGACGCGGTGAGGGCGCGATCCTGGTGATCGGCGCGCTCCAGATCCAGGGGCTCGTCTTCAGCGTGCTGGCTGTCCTGCTGATTCCCGACTGCCTCTACGCCCTGCAGGCAACCATCCCGCACCTCACCCGATCGTCGCTGCATCGTTGTCTGCAGCGCCACGGCATCTCACGGCTGCCGGAGATCGATGGCGACAAGCCTGGCAAGCGCAAGTTCAAGACTTACGCGCTCGGCTTCTTCCACATCGACATTGGCCCCCGCGAAGGCGGGGGTTCGGACGGCGGAAGGCAAGCTGTACCTCTTCGTCGCGATCGACCGGGTGACAAAGTTCGCCTTCGTCCAGCTCCCACGAGAGGGCGACGACGGCGTCGCCGGCGACTTGCCTCACGCGCCCTGGTGAAGGCCGTGCCCTATCGCATCCACACGATCCTCACCGACAACGGCATCCACTTCAACGATCCGCGCAGCCGTGGCTCCGCCGTCGACGAGATCAAGCGCGCCATGGCCGCCGCCAGCATCATTGCCCTTGTGGGCCGTGTGGGAGAAGGTGGCACGAAGCGCCGGATGAGGGGTCGCTCGATCTTGGGCGTGAGGCGATGGAGGAAAAACGGCTAGGTTTCCAGACCCTCCATCCGCCCTTCGGGCACCTTCTCCCGCAGGGGGAGAAGGGAAAAAACGGGAGAGCTTGCGGCCTGTCGAAGACCTTTAGGCCGCCTTGCGCTCGAGCTCTTGCAGCACCTCAGGGCCGACCTCGTCAGTCCATACCTTGAACTTGTTCAGCGTATGTGGGCCGAAGGAGGTGGCGAGCGGAATGTCGGTGGCGTCACGGCCGCGCGAGACGGTGATGCGGCCGATGCGCGGCATGTTGTGGCGGGCGTCGAAGATGTACCATTTGTGGTCGAGGTAGACCTCGATCCAGGCGTTGTAATCCATCGGAGCCGGGTCGGGCGGGATGCCGATGTCGCCGAGGAAACCGTTGGCGTAGCGCGTCGGCATGTTCATGCACCGGCACAGCGTCACGGCAAGGTGGGCGAAGTCGCGGCAGACGCCGAGCCGCTCCTCGTAGGCTTCGTAGGCGGTTCGGTCGGCACGTGCGTACTGGTAGCCGAAGGTCAGGTGGTTGTGCACGAAGTCGCAGATCGCCTGCACGCGCTGCCAGCCCTCGGGCACGGCGCCGAACAGGTTCCAGGCGATGTTGGAGAGCTTGTCGGTCTCGCAATAGCGGCTGCCGAGCAGGTAGATCAGGTGCTCGGCCGGCACTTCCTGCAGCGGCACCTGCCTGGCGTCGGCGACCACGGGATCGTTCAGCCCGTCGCACTCGTAGACCTGGTCTCGCGAGATCTGGAGCACGCCGACGGGCGCCATGAAACGCCGCACGCTGTTGCCGTGACGGTCGACGTAGAGCTCCGTATCGATGCCGGGATTGGACTCGAACGGTCCCTGCCAGCGCACGTGCTGGCGCAAGTCCTCATGCGTATCGAGCAGGCACACCATCATGACCGGCGACGGGCAGAAGAACTCGAGTTCGTATCCGTAGCGGATCAGCATCTGCGGCGGGACTCCGAGCAGCAACGGCAAAGGGCGCGTCTCCTATGCAATGCGAAGGCCAGCCGAAACGTCGCAGCGCCGCTGCTTCGAAGATGATCTTTTTAGATCTTGCGGCCCATTGCCAGGAATTTTTCTGTCCGCGCCGCCCGGATCGCCTCGCGATCGAGGCCGGCAAGGTCGCGCAGCGCCGCGTCAATGGCGTTGCCTGCGGCGAGCATGGTGGCCTCGTGGTCGCGATGCGCGCCGCCCGGCGGCTCCGGCACCACCTGATCGATGATGCCGAAGCGCGCCAGGTCCTGCGCCGTGATCTTCATGTTGGTGGCGGCATCCTCGGCGCGCGCCGCCTCGCGCCACAGGATCGACGAGGCGCCCTCGGGTGAGATCACCGAGTAGATCGCGTGCTCGAGCATCAGCACGCGGTTGCAGGCGGCGATGGCGATGGCGCCGCCCGAGCCGCCCTCGCCGACGATGGTGGCGACGTTGGGGACGCCGAGTCCCAGGCAGACATCGATCGAGCGGGCGATGGCCTCGGCCTGGCCGCGCTCCTCGGCCTCGATGCCGGGAAAGGCGCCGGCGGTGTCGACCAGCGACAGCACCGGCACGTCGAAGCGGTCGGCGAGCTCCATCAGCCGCACCGCCTTGCGGTAGCCCTCGGGCCGCGCCATGCCGAAATTGTGCTTGAGCCGGCTCTCCGTGTCCGAGCCCTTCTCCTGGCCGATGACGCAGACTGAGCGGCCGCGGAACCGGCCGAAACCGCCGACGATGGCCTGGTCCTCGCCGAAGACGCGGTCGCCGGCGAGCGGGGTGAAGTCGGCGACGAGGTGGCGGACGTAGTCGGAGAAATGCGGGCGTTGCGGGTGGCGCGCCACCTGGGTCTTCTGCCACGGAGTCAGCGCGGCGTAGATCTCGGCCAGCGTCTTCACCACCTTGGCCTCGAGCCGCAGCGTCTCCTCGCCGATGGCGGTGGCCTCGCCGTCGGTGTCGAGCGCCTTCAACTCGTCGACCTTGGCCTCGAGGTCGGCCACGGGCTTTTCAAAATCCAGGTAGTTGCGCATGCGTCCCGAACGGATTGCGGGCCAAGCCGCGGGCGGCGACCCTTCTGAAGTTTGGCCGGGAGTGTCAATGGGCCGGCACCGGCGGCAGGCTTGCCGGATCGGACGCCAGTCGGTGTGATGACCGTCGTAGACGCCTCGTTTCGGCTCGAGAATCAAAGGCCCGCTTTTCGAAAAGCCAAGAGGCTCGCGGCCGAATTGCTCGATAGAGCGGCTCGCCGCGCGGCTTTCGAGTGTCCTCACGGCCGCTCGGGTCGGCCATGATGTCGAGTGCCACCATAGCGCGGTGGCGCGCTACGGCTTCGGCTCTGCCGCCGCCGGTGCAGCCGCAGCCGCCGTTGGCGCAGCCGGCGCCGGGGCGGGGGCCGGCTTATCCGCCGGCGCCAGCTGCCCGTTCTGGGCCGCGGTGGCGGCGGCGTTGAGGTGCATCGGCTTCTTCGGGGTCGCCCCGGCGTTCTTGTCCATGCCCGGCTTGATGATGCGGTAGAGCTGGAAGGTCTCGCCCTCGTAGGCGGTCTTCAGCTTGTCCGGCATCGGATTGTCGGAATCCTCGTCGGTGAAGAGCAGGTAGACGTAGTCGTACTTCTTCAGCCAGTCGTGCCAGTAGGCGTCCGTATCCGTGCCGCGACCGACGGCGTCGATGACGAGCTGGTCGATGGTCGGCGGCGTGCCGTCCTCGGTGTCGACGAGCTTCCGGTACTCCGGTCGCACGTGCATGATCTGCTTGCCGGCGGTGGTAAAGGCCGTGGTGATCAGCGCCTGGCGCTCGATGATCGCCAGCGAGACGGCGTGCACCAGCCCGAGGTGCTCGACCTCGTTGGGCATGTTGTTGTCCATGTATGCGACGAGGATCTTCGAGCCGGGCACGATCTTGCGCACCGATTCCTTCATTTCCATCATCGCCGGCGCGGCGTTGGCCCAGGCGATGTCGACCTCGGCCACGCGGGCCCCGAGCAGTCCCAGGCAGGCGACGAGGAACAACCGCCGCAGGTTCTCCTGCTGGAACTCGATGCGCAAGCAGGCCAGCACGAAGAAGGCGATGGCAATGGGCAGGCGCTGGTCGGCGAGGTAGCTGGCAAACAGCATCCGCGGCAGCGCCACGTAGACGAGCCCGCCGACGATCAGCAGGATCGCCAGCATCGCATGGATGCGGAGCATGCGTCGGCGCGCCACCCAGATCCCGCAGGCCGCCACGAGGAAGGTCAGCGCGAAGGCGACGATGTCGGAATAGGTCTCGATGACGTAGAGCAGGCCGTCGAGCTTGCCGGTCGATTGCCAGTCCCATTCCTTGGCATGGCCCCAGGTCGAGCTCGTGACGAGGAAGCCGAGGAGCGGCAGGAACGGCAGCCCGGCGCAGCAGAACTCGACGGCGCGGCGCGGCCACGGGGCCCTGGCGACGCTCGTCGCCCAGTAGATCTCGAAGGCCAGCAGGCCGATGCCGTACACGCCGACGGCAAAGAGATGGCAGAGGTACAGCGCCACGGCGAACAGCGCCGAAGCGAGGTAGCGCCAAGGCCAGGGCCTGTCGCGCAGGGCCACCCAGGCGGCCAGCCCCCACAGGGCGAGGCCGACGCCGAAGAAGTAGTTCATGATCCCGATCAGGAACATGTAGTTGTAGAGCAGAGGGAAGCCGAGCAGCGGCAGCATCGACCAGCGCCCGAACAGCGCGCGATTGAGCGCGAAGGTGCCCGACATGATGAGCGCGAAGATCGACATCGTGAAGAGCTGGCTCGCCAGGTAGACGTTGACGACCTTGGCCACCCAGGGGACGATGAGGTCCATCATCAGGTTGGGAAGGATCTCCCAATCGATCTCGTAATATTTGGCGAGGTTGGGCGTGCGGCCGCCGTCGGCCATCACCTGCATGCGCGACACGTGGTTGGCGTAATCCTCGAGCGGTGGCAGCGGATGCGTCAGCAGCGGGATGATCGAGATCAGCAGGAAGACGAGGAAGATCATCACGGCCTGGACGGCCGAGCGTTCGCGACGCGCCGCGACCGACAGCAGACTCTTCTCGGAGATGGTGCCGTCGATCGTCATACCCTGTCCCAAGTAGCGACCGTGGAACGGTCGGCGCTGACGCCGCGAAGCATAAGAGGCGATTTGGCACGCGAGGAGGTTAAGCTTGCTCCGGCAGGCGCTCCTCACGCCATGTCTTGCGCAATCATCCTGAACGAAGGCTGAGCGCATCGGCCGACAGCTGCTTGGGTCCACGCTTTCGACGTGGCGGGCAAGCCATCTCGGCTGCAGGAGGCGATTTCCTCGCCGACTGTGACCGGCGGGGCGCAGGACGCCCGACGACCGGAACCGGTCTCTCCCGCTTCTGTTGCCGGCAGCCCTCCTCCAAACGGTTCCCCATGCGCCTCTTCTCCTGCCAAAGCTGCGCCCAGATCCTGTTCTTCGAGAACACGCGCTGCGAGCGCTGCCGCCATGCGCTCGGCTTCTGGCCGGCGACGGCGACGTTGCAGGCGTTGGAGCCCGCCCCCGATTCGACCGGCGACACCTGGAGCGCGCTCGGCCTTCCCGGTCGCACCTTCCACCTTTGCGCCAACGCCGCGCACGACGTCTGCAACTGGCTGGTCGACGTCGCCGAGGGCGAGACCTTCTGCGTCGCCTGTCGCCACAACCGCGTCATCCCCGAACTGGCGGTGGCCGACAACCGCATCGCCTGGCGCAAGATCGAGGTCGCCAAGCATCGGCTGTTCTACACGCTGGAGCGTCTCGGCCTTTGCGAGGCCATCGACACCCTGCACGGGGCCGAGCCGCTCACCTTCAAGTTCATGGCCGACGATCCCTCTGCGCCGCGCGGCCAGAAGGTTATGACCGGCCACCACAACGGCACGATCACCATCGCGCTCAGCGAAGCCAACGACGCCGAGCGCGAGCTGCGCCGCAAGCTGATGGGCGAACCCTACCGCACGCTGCTCGGCCACTTCCGCCACGAGGTCGGGCACTACTTCTGGGACAAGCTGGTGCGCGATGGCGGCAAGCTGGTGGAATGCCGCGCCGTCTTCGGCGACGACAGCGTCGACTACAAGCAGGCGTTGAAGCGCCATTATGCCAGCGGCCCGCCGCTCGACTGGCAGCAGAACTACGTGAGCGCCTACGCCACCGCCCATCCTTGGGAGGATTTCGCCGAGACCTGGGCGCACCTGCTCCACATCGTCGACACGATGGAGATGGCGAAGGCCTACGACGTGAAGCTCGCACCCGCCGTCGACCGCGACGGCGAGTTCGCGGTGGACTACGGGATCGACCCCTACAACGGGGTGGACGTGAAGGCCCTGATCGACGTGTGGCTGCCAGTCAGCACGGCGCTGAATTCGCTCAACATGACGATGGGCCACGACGAACTCTACCCTTTCATCCTGTCTCCCCGCGTTATTACCAAGCTCGGCTTCGTCCACGAGCTCGTTCGCGCGGTCCGGAAATCGGAACAGGGAGCGCGCTGAAGGCGGCAGGCAGTCAGGATCCGGCGAGCCCGATCATCGACAGCAGCTGCTTGACCGGAGCCATGGCCGGCGGCGCGGTCAGCCCGAAGTCTGACGCGATCCGCTCGGTCGAGGACAGGCCGGCCGGCAGGAAGAACGGAGCCGGCGGATCGACATCATCGACGGGCGCACCGTGGGCCATGCCGCTCAGCGTATATTCCGTCACGCAGGCGCGCCCGGAGGCATTGCTCCAGACTCGGCGCTTCGCCGGACCGGCATGATCCTCGACCGGGGTTGCCGCCGCCACACCGTGCACGTCGGTCCATTGCTTGACGAGTTCGCCGGCGTTGATCGGTCTGACGACGCGGTCGGCGGTCCCCTGCCACACCGCGACGCTCGGCCAGCTGCCGGCATAGCCGGCGGCGGCGCCGCGCACGAGCCCGCCCCAGACCCGCGGCTCCTTGACCTTGCCGACGTACATCGCCTCGAACGCCTCGCCGGCGCTGGCAGCAGCGCCATAGGGCAGCCCGGCGATCACCGCGCCGCCGGCGAACACTTCCGGATAGGTCGCGAGCATGGCGACCGCCATCGCGCCGCCCGCGGAGAGGCCGCAGACGAACACACGGCGCACGTCGATGCCGAAATCCGTGGTCGCCTTGGCCACCATCTCGCGGATCGATTCTGCCTCGCCGCCGGTGCGGGCGATGTCCTGCGGCCGGAACCAGGAGAAACAGGTCTGGTCGTTGTTCGCGCGGCGCTGCTCTGCGTAGAGCACGACGAAGCCGTGGCGCTCCGCGAGACGTGTCCAGCCCGACGCGGCATCGTAGCCTGCCGCCGTCTGCCCGCAGCCGTGCAGCACCACGACCAGCGGCTGTCGCCCGCGCGATCCGCCGCCGGGCGCGGCGATGAACATGCGCAGGTTGCCGGGATTGGCGCCGAAGCGCTCGACCTCTCGCAAGCCGTACCCGCTAACAGCGTCGCCAGCGCTCCCGTCCATCGTTACGCGATCGCCAGCAACCTGATCCAAATGCGTCCCTTCCGTCAGCCCATTGTGCAGTGCAGCATAGCTCAACCGTTTTCCACCGGGTGCGTTCCTCGGCCTGAGCGAACATCCTAGACCGGGACGAGGACCAACCCGCATGCCGATCCTGCAGCACTGGGACGATCTGCCTACCGAGCCGGCGGGGCCGCCGGTGGGCAAGCGCCGCCTCGAGGGTACTAGCGCATCGCTGGTGCGCGTCGAAATTGCCGCCGGCACCAAAGCCGATCGGCACTCGCACGGCCACGAGCAATTCGTGCAGGTGCTCTCCGGCGCGGGCACGCTGGAAACGCCGGAAGGCCGCCAGCGCTTTACCGCCGGCAGCCTGTTTCATTTCCCGGCCGAGACGTGGCACGCCGCCGAGTTCGACGAGGACACCGTCCTCGTCGAGACCAACCTGACTTGATCTAGTGCGTGAGATCCGACGGCAGCTTGCCGCCGTTGGCCGCGAACTTCTGCATGACCTCCTTGTGCAGCCAGATGTTCATGGCCGCCGAATCCTCGGTGTCGCCGGTGTAATGCAGCTCGCCGGCGAGTTCCTTGCGCGCGTGCAGGCTCGAATCCATTCCGAGCAGCTTCATCAGGTCGACGATCGAGTGGCGCCAGTCGAGCGTCTGGCCGGCGTTACCCTCCATGCCGTCGAGCACCTGGGCCACGTCGACGGTCTGGCCGCCGGCGGCGGGCGTCGTCGTCGAGGTGGAGGCGCCGGAGCCGGTTCCCGGCGACGGTGCGGACGGGACGGTGGGCGCGGCCTGGCCCGCGGCGGTCGAGCCGGTGTTGGTGGCCGCGGTGCTCGCGGGTGCGGTGGGCGGGGCGTCGCCGTCGTGATGCCCGAAGACCTTGGACATGATCGTCCCGAAAATGCTCATGGGCTTTTCTCCTACGCGACGCCTTCGTCGCCAGCGGTAACGCGTGACCTGCGGCAAAGCTGCCTCAATGCGTTCGGGCGATCCCGCCGCGTGATCGTAGGTGGCACTTGAGACCCGGCGCTCGTCCTCTTGCGCGCTGCGCCTGACCCTCACACCTTCGCGAAGCCGGCCCAGGTCGCGTAGAGGCGCGGCCAGGCATGGTCCTCGGTGCCGGGCTGCCCGAGGTTGAAGCCGTGACCGCCGGAGCGGAACACGTGCATCTCGACCGGCACGTGCGCCTTGCGCAGCGCGCCGAACATGAGGAGGCTGTTCTCCACCGATGCGATCGGGTCGTCGGTGGCCTGTGCCAGGAAGGTCGTCGGCGAGTCGCGGTGACCTGCTGATCGACCGACCAGGTGGCGCTGAGCTCGAGGCTCGGGTCGGCACCGAGCAGGGTTAGCGTCGACATGCGGGTGCGGTTGGGCGGCATCATCGTCAGAACGGGGTAGATCAGCCCGGCGTAATCGGGCCGGGCGGACTGGTCGTCCAAGGCGTCCACCGGCGCGTACCAGTTGGCGTCGGGCTGGACGGAGACCATGCCGGCGCAATGGCCGCCGGCGGAATAGCCGATGATGCCGATCTGCGAGGGATCGAGGCCGAGATCTGGCGCGCGGGCGCGGATCAGCCGCATCGCGCGCTGCGCGTCCTGGAACGGCGCCAGCATCGGCCAGCCGGAATTGGGCAGCCGGTAGTAGAGGACGAAAGTGGTGACGCCGTAGTCGTGCAGCCAGTCGGCGGTGGGCTGGCTCTCCTTGGCGATGCCGATGCGGCGATAGCCGCCGCCGCCCAGGATCAGCACCGCGGCGCCGTTGGGCTTTATCGGCCGCTGCATGACCATGCGTGGCCGCACGATGTTGGCGACGGAGCCACCGGTCGCGACCTGCTCGACGCCGCCGGGACCGGTGCCGCCGGGTGGTCGGTTCGGCCACAACGGGATGGTGACGGGTTCGAGGTCCGAAGGCTTGATGTCCGGCGGCCTAGGATCCGCGGGCTTGGGGTCCGAGGGCTTGGCGTCCGCAGGCATGACGGCCGGTTCGGCCCTGGCCTGCTCGGTGCAGGCCTTCGTGGCCGTCAGGGCCACGGCTCCGAGCAGCAGGTCGCGGCGATCGACGGACGGCAAACGGGTCTCCGGACGCTTAAGGATCGCGTGTCACATGCCCCAGTTTCGCGTCCAAACCAAGGACGCGCAGATCGACATGCCGAAGAGGCAGCCGATCTCAGGCGCTGGCTTCGGCGGAAGCGGTCTTCGTCCGGCGCGGTGCGGCCGTCTTGACCGCGACGACCTTGGCCCCATTGACCTTATCCTTGCCGATCTTGGCCTTTCCGATCTTGCTGACGGCGACCTTGGTCTTGGCCGGCTTGTTCGATCCCGCCGCGGCGGTCTTGGCGGGCACGGCGGCCGCCGTGAACTCGGTGGTCTCGCTCGCGGCGGTCGGCACTTCGGCCTCGTTGCGGACGACGCGCTCGGCGTGCAGCCAATGGCGCTCGGCGTCGCCCTCGCTCATGCCGGTGGCCATCCAGATCTCATAGGCGCGTTGGCGAATCTTGTGCTCGAACGTGGTGTCCATGACGTCAGGTCCTTTGCGTTTCACCCGCCTGTCGAGCGAGCCGGTGACGCCAACAAAGCGGCCCTTGGTTAAGCAATGGTTAACGCCACCAGCGCGCGGAACCTGCCGCACAAGTGCTCTTTGCGGCAGACGACACCGGAGTGAAAACTTTAAGCGTCGCTTGTCCGTACATTCGATACGCGTTGTGGAACAACGAAAATACCGTCAATGCCTTCATTCTGAATGATCCATCGACCATGGCCGATATTTATGCCTCCTCGCTGCAAGCGAAGTACGAAAGCGTGCTGCAGACTGTCTCCTCAGGTCTCGGTTTGGGCGACGATTTGACTGCATTGACTAAATCGTGCGCAGAGCTTGTGCACAATGCTGCCGAACAAGCCATCTTCGATTGGGCCGCGCGGCGGGAGATTGCAGGTCAGCCGCCCCGTCCGATCTCAAATTTGCAGCATCTTCTGGATGAATATTGTGCAATAGCCGATCACCTTTGAGATATTTCCGTTCACTTCGCCCGTCCTTCCGCCGCAAAACGGGTCGGGCAAACAGGCTGAGCAGTAAGTGGGCGGCCAGCTTTGCCGTTGCACTCTAATTCGACTTCTCGGTAGTCGCGTGCCCGTGCGAGCTTTTCAGCGCTTGCCGCACTCAAAGCGTCCAAAAAATTTCGGCACGCATCGCCCGGGAGTTGATCATGAGCTTTATTAATGCGCTTTCACTCGTCCTCTGCGTGATCGGAGGCCTCCTCACCTATCTCTCGCTAGGTCCGCTGGCAGGATACATCCTGATTTGGGCGATCTTCCTCGCCACCGCGACGGGCGTGGCCCTCGGAGGGACCATGGAGGCTTTCAAGAACATGGTGATCTGCGCCATCGCAGGCGTCGTGATCGCCTGGATCTGCTCGATGATCATACTCAACGTGCCGCTCGCCGCGACATTGACGCTTCCTGTCTGGGCCGGGATCATGGTCGGCATCACCACGGGTTGCCTCGCGTTCATCGCCAACATTCCGGTGTTTCCGGCGATCCCCGCGACCGTCGTCGGCTATGCCGCGACCTTCGCTTTCCTGCTGGGCGACGCGAAGGAGCTGCTCACGGTCAAGAACCTGACAAGCCTGGCGCCGACCAACCCGCTGGTCTGCATGACGCTGTCGATCCTCGTCGCCGCCGCCTTCGGCATCGTGGCGCTGAAGCTCGCAACCATGCTCTCGACCAGCAGAACGGCTTCGGCACCTGCGGCAGCCGAGTAACGCACCGGCTCAGGCCGGTCGGCGCGCCACGCGCCCTCCGGTCTGCGGCCGCGGAACGCCCGTGGTCTTGGGAAAGCCCAGCGGCAGCCCCCTGAGGGTGCGGACCGCGAGGAAGGCGAAACACTCCGCCTCGATCGCGTCGCCGCGCCATCCAACGACGTCGGCCGTCTCGACCTCGCAACGGGTCCGGCGGCCGAGTTCGGCCATCAGCGTCGGGTTGTGGCGGCCACCCCCGCAGACGATCATGCGTGAGGGCCGTTGCGGCAGCAGATCGAGCCCTCGTCCAACGGCGCCAGCCGTAAAGGCGGTCAAGGTCGCGGCGCCGTCCTCCGGCGACAGTCCCTCCGCCATGGCCGCGGTGAAACTGTTGCGGTCGAGGGACTTCGGGTAGAGCGATGTAAAGTAGGAGTGCTCGAGGAGCCGCGCGAGACGCGCCTCGTCGACCTGGCCGCTCCGCGCCAAGGCGCCATCCCTGTCGAAGGCGCCGAGGCCGTGGCGGCTCACCCAGTCGTTGAGCGGCGCATTGGCCGGCCCGGTGTCGAAGGCGTGGAAATCGTCGCCGCCGCGCCACCAGGTGATGTTGGCGACGCCGCCGAGGTTGAGCACCACGGTCTCCGCGCCGGCGCCAATGCCTTGCAGCAGCGCGACGTGGTAGGAGGCAACGAGCGGCGCACCCTGGCCGCCGGCCACCATGTCGGCGCTGCGGAAGTCGTAGACCACGTCGATGCCGAGCCGCCGCGCCATGGCATCGCCGTCGCCGAGCTGCCGGGTCTGCCCGCGCCGCCCGGGCTCGGGCGCACGGTGCAGCATCGTCTGGCCGTGGAAGCCGACGGCGACGACGTCGCTGGCATTGATGCCGTGCTCCGCGAGGAAAGCCGCGACAGCCTCGGCCTGCGCCACGGTGAGCGCCGCTTCCGCCTCGGCGAAGATCGCCGGCTCGGGTCCATCGAAACGCCATTCCCGTGCCGACGCGACCGCGAGTGGCAGCAGCGCCTGCACCGCATCGGGGTAGCGCGCCAGCTGCCAGGGCCCGAATGCCTCGACGATCTCGCCATCGGTGCGGATCGCGGCGATGTCGATGTTGCCGTCGAGCACGGTGCCGGTCATCAGGCCGATGGCCCAGCGGGGCTGATTGTCTGTTCGCAGCATGGCCGCGGCCTATACCAGCGGAGGAGTCCGTGTCTCGCGAAAACCCGGCGGGACGACGACGCCGCGCCGCCGTTAGCTGCGCTCGACGATGCTCAGTAGCGGCAGTAGCGGCGGCCGTGACGATAGATGCACCGGCGTCCGTAATAGCCGCGACGGTAGCGCGGGCCGATGCCGAGCGCGCCGTTCACCGTGCCGACACCAGCGCCGACCGCGCCGCCGACGACCCCGCCGATCGGACCGAGCGCGCGATCGCCTTCGTTGTAGCCGCGCTCGGCGCCGCCGACGAGGCCCTGCGCGTCGGCGACGATGGGTGTGGCGACAAGTGCGGCGGCGGCGAAAGCGAGAGCGTAACGTACCATATGTTCCTCCAAGGGATCGCCAACCGCCGAGGCGGACTGCGGTTCCTTGCCGCGCTTTCGCCGCTACTCCTCGACCGGCTCGCCGGCGGCGTTCCAGTCGAGCATGCCGCCACCGTAATGGGCGACGAGGTCGGTGCGGCCGGCCGCGCGAGCGTGCTCCAGCGCCACCAGCGAGCGCTTGCCCGAACGGCAGGACAGAACCACGCGCTTGCCCTCCTCCGACGACGGCAGGGCGTCGACGTCGAAGCTCTGCAGAGGGTTCAGGATCGCGCCGGGGATGTGGCCGTCGGCGTATTCGTTGGGCTCGCGCACGTCGACGAGCCGGATGCTGCCGTCGGCGAGCCCGCGCTTCAGCTCCGCGCGGCCGACGTTCTCCAGGTTGTAGCTATCGGCCATGGTCGCTCTTCCTTGTGGGATCGCGCGAACCATAATCGGCCCCTTGGTGGCGTCCAATCCTTTCGGGCGCGGAGGATCCCCATGGCCGAGTTCTCCCGTTCGACGATCGACGACGACGACCTCGCGAAATACGACCGTCTCGGGGAGGAGTGGTGGGACCCGAACGGCCCGATGGGCACCCTGCACACATTCAATCCCGTCCGCGTCGGCTGGATCCGCGACCTGCTCACCCGCGAGACGGTGGAGGCGCGCGCCGGCACGGCGGCACGCGACACGTTGTTGCGCGGCTTCCGGCTGCTGGACGTCGGCAGCGGCGGCGGCATCCTCTGCGAGAGCCTGGCCCGGCTCGGCGCCGAGATGGTCGGCATCGACCCGGCGCCCAACAACATCGCCGTGGCGTCACGCCACGCGAGCAAGGGCGGCCTCGACATCGCCTATCATTGCACCACCGTGGAGACGCTGGCGCCGCTCGGCGAGCGCTACGACGCCGTGCTGGTCATGGAGGTGGTGGAGCACGTCAAGGACGTCGCCGGCTTCCTGCGCGACGCCGCCCGCATGGTGAAGCCCGGCGGCCTGCTGGTAGGCGCCACGCTGAACCGCACGATGAAGAGCTACGCGCTCGGCATTGTCGGCGCTGAATACGTTCTGCGCTGGCTGCCGCGCGGCACGCACGATTGGCGCAAGTTCGTCACGCCGGACGAGTTCGAGGGGCAGCTCGTGCGCAACGGCCTGACGCCGCTGGCGCGCGCCGGCGTCAGCTTCAATCCGCTGCGCAACAAGTGGCACCTCTCCAAGGACCTCGGCGTCAACTACATGATCGCGGCGCAGCGCCCGGCGGAATGATGACATTCAGGCGCAAAGACGCAACCGTCAAAAACGTGATCATCGGCCGCGCCGAAGTCTCATGTGAGTTCTTGCTTTGTTCCAAGCAGTTCCTTTCAACGTTCAGGTTCATAGTGGGCTAGGTTCAGGCTCGAAGCCGGGATCAAGGAGGATAGCGTATGGAATTCAAGGCTGGCGACTTCGTGGGAGTTTTTTGCGAGGTTCAGCCTGGTCCGTTTGGTGGCGAGAAACTGATTACCGTGGACACGATCGAAGGTCCGATCAGCGGCTTCATCAAAGAGGAAGAGTTGCGGCAAATCGGTGAGCGATGGCAGGTTCGCGGCAAAGTTCGAGAGATCAACGGAAACTCCATCAAGGTGCTGATTTACGGCTCCTTCTTCACGACAAATGGCATTGCAAATATCGATAGAAATCTAGCAATGGCAGCCTAGTGAGCATTCTGACGCGAGATGAAATCAAGCGAGAGATGGATGCCGGAAACATCCGTTTCGATCCCCCCCCCTGCTAGAAAAGCAATGGGGTGACGTCTGCATCAATCTGCGTCTAGGCTATAAATTTACC
The DNA here is from genome assembly GCA_965198715.1 of Beijerinckiaceae bacterium. Lineage (GTDB taxonomy): Bacteria > Pseudomonadota > Alphaproteobacteria > Rhizobiales > Beijerinckiaceae > RH-AL1. Next base: position 201,207 of record CBDAPV010000001.1, on the reverse strand, counting down.
CAACTAAAAACTTCCAGCGCTGATATCACGCTGGCTGATGGCATCGGCGGCATCGCTGACATCGGTCTGTGGCGCGAAAAGACGTTTCTCCACAAAGACGAGTTCGGCAAGAGGCAAGGTTTCACGATCGATCCCAACGAGTTCATCTTAGCGCAAACCCTTGAGCATGTCTTTATACCACGAAACATGATAGCTAGAGTAGAAGGTCGGAGCACCTATGCGCGCGTTGGATTATCCATGCACGAAACTGCACCATGGCTTCAGCCTGGATGGCATGGTCAGATAACCCTGGAAATCAAGAACAGTGGCCCACTTAAGATCAAGTTGATGCCAGTGGACGACATGCCTTGTCAGGTGACGTTCATGTGGCTGTCTACTCCGCTTCCCGAGGATCAAGGCTACGGTTCGCGGCCAACCGACTCATTTCAAAACCAAAGTCGCCCTCTACCTTCCGGGGCTGGCTAGCGCTAGCAAGCCGACGAGCCGGACGCGTTGACTTCTCGCGCTGCCGTGCCCTACATCGCCGCTCTCCGACGGTCCTTCTCTTCGAGGGTTCACAAGGGAACGTGGGGTCTGGCGTGCCTTCCAAAAGGCGCCTCGGGCCGCAAGCCACGGCTGCCCCCGCAACTGTAAGTGGGAAGCGGCGGACGCACCGATGCCACTGGGTCACGCGACCTGGGAAGGCGGCGCCCGCAGCGTTCGACCCGCGAGCCAGGACACCTGCCGTCACCCATTTCGCGCGCGCGACCGGCGGGGTGCCCGGACGCCGGCCCTGACACCCTCCGGGGTGGCGCGGCGCGTTTGTGCGCACCCGGTGAAACGCGGCCCATGCCAGACGCCTTGCCTCCCGCAGCGCAGCCGATGCGGCTCCAACCGATGCGGCTCTACGTCTGCACGACCTGCCGCGATGCCGCGCATTCCGCGGCCGCGCCGTCCGCCGGGACCCGGCTGCACGACGCCCTGCTCGCCGCTGCGCCGGCTCCCGAGATCGAGCTGGTCGGCGTGGAATGCCTCAGCGCCTGCAAGCGCCCGTGCGCGGTGAGCTTCACCGCGCCGGGCAAATGGACCTACGTCTTTGGCGACCTGCCTGCCGACACGGCGGCGGCGCTGGTGCTGCACGGCGCCCGGCTCTACGCCGAGTCGCGCGACGGCATCATCCCGTGGAAGCTGCGGCCCGACGCCCTCAAGAAGGGCGCTGTGGCCCGCGTGCCGGCGCTGCCTTGGCTGGATGCGCCCGCCATCGCGGCCGAATGAGCGCCGACTACATCCGCGACGGCGCCGAGATCTACCGGCGAAGCTTCGCCATCATCCGCGCCGAGGCGGAGCTGGCCCGCTTCACGCCGGCGGAGGAGCGCGTCGCCGTGCGCATCATCCACGCCTGCGGCATGGTGGGGGTGTCCTCCGACATCGTGTTCTCGCCCGGCGCCGCCGAGGCCGGGATCGCCGCGCTCGCGGCGGGCGCGCCGGTGCTCTGCGACGCCACCATGGTGGCCGACGGCGTCACGCGCGCGCGCCTTCCCGCCGGCAACGAGGTCGTCTGCACGCTGCGCGACTCCCGCGTGCACGGCCTCGCCGCTGAACTGGGCACCACCCGCACCGCCGCCGCGATGGAGCTATGGGCGGAAAAGCTCGGCGGCGCCGTGGTGGCGATCGGCAACGCGCCGACCGCGCTGTTCCGCCTGTTCGAGCTGATCGACGCCGGCGCGCCGCGGCCGGCCTGCATCGTCGGCATCCCGGTCGGCTTCGTCGGCGCGGCGGAATCCAAGGACGCGCTGATGCAGCGGCACGATCTCGCCTCCATCGTCGTGCGCGGCCGCCGCGGCGGCAGCGCGATGGCGGCGGCGGCGGTCAACGCCCTGGCGAGCGCCGCCGAATGAGCGCTCCGTGACGCAGGGCCGGTTGATCGGCGTCGGCCTCGGCCCGGGCGACCCGGAGTTGGTCACGCTCAAGGCGGCGCGCGCGCTCGCCGTCGTCCCGGTCGTGGCCTGGTTCCACAAGCGCGGTCGCACCGGCCACGCCCGCACCATCGCCGACGCGCTGATGCCGGCCGCCTGCGTGGCGCTGCCTCTGGCCTACCCCGTCACCACCGAGATCCCGGTGCACGAGCAGGGCTACGCCGCCGCCCTCGCGCCGTTCTACGAGGAGGCCACCGCCACGCTCGCCGCGCATCTCGAGGCCGGCCGCGACGTCGCCCTGTTGTGCGAGGGCGACCCGCTGTTCTTCGGCTCGTTCATGCACCTCTACGTGCGGCTGCGCCCGCGCTTCGCCACCCAGGTGATCCCCGGCGTATCCGGCATGTCGGGCTGCTGGAGCGCCGCCGGACTGCCGATGAGCTGGGGCGACGACGTGCTGACGGTGCTGCCCGGCACCATGCCCTTCGAGGCGCTGCGCGACCGCCTCGCCGGCACCGACGCCGCCGTGATCATGAAGATCGGCACCCATTTCGCGAAGGTGCGAGCGGCGGTGGAGGCGGCCGGGCTGATGGGCGAGGCCATCTACGTCGAGCGCGGCACCATGGCCGGCGAAACGGTGACGCCGCTGCGCGACAAGGCGGACGACGCCGCGCCCTATTTCTCGATCGTGCTCCTGCCCGGCCACGGCCGCCGGCCGGGCTAGCGTGCATCCTCCCCCCGCTACGCTGCGCTTCGCAGGGGGGAATGCGTCTCATCGCGGCGGTGGCGTGATGCCGAGCACGGCGGCGGCGCCCAGGACGAGCACGGCCGCGAGCAGGTCGAGGGTAAGGCTCAGTTGCAGCCGGCGGAACGGCATTTCGCAGCCGGACTTATCGTGCAGGCGCGGCATCAGCACGAAACGGTTGATGGCGGCGAGCACCAGCATGATCGCGACGAGCGAGACCTTGGTCAGCAGCACGGCGCCGTAGGTCGTGGACCGCAGGTTCACCAGGCTGCCGCCGTCATGAAAGGCCGTGTTGGCCGCGCCGCTGGCGAGGATCAGCACCACCGCGACGGTCGAGATGGTGGAGTAGCGCCGGAGCAGGTCGTGGATCGACCCGCGCCCGGCCCGCGCGTCGGCGAGCGCGAAGGCCAGCGGCGGCAGGCTGCCGACCCAGAAGGCCGTCGCCAGCACGTGCACGGCGTAGCTGGCGATCATGGCGCCGCCGACGGCGGTGTCGCCGCCCTCGGCGGCGTGGCCGAGCCAGGCCTGGCTCACCAGCAGCGCGGCGCCGATCACGACGCTCGCCGCGGCGCGGGCGGCCGGCTTCATGGGTAAGATGGCGACCGCCAGCAGGCCGCCCAGCAGCGCGAGGCGTAGCATCTCGGGCCCGCCGAACGGCGTCTCGAAGACAAAGACGCGCAGCATGTCGGGATCGACCAGGGAGGCGAGCCCGCCCGTGGCGTAGGCGATCGTGCCGGCGAGCCAGGCGACGCCGGAGAGGACGACGACCGGCGCCGCGACGCGGACGAGCCGCAGGGTCGCCTCGTGCGCGTGCGCGAAGGCGGTCTCGCCGGACAGCGCGCCGGGGGCCACCGCGAACCAGAACGATGCGCTGCCGAACACGATCGCGAGGGCCGCGAAATGTACCCAGCGCGACGCGACGAGGAGGGCGAAGACAGTGTCGATCCGCGTTCTCCTCGAATGCTATTCGGGGCTCACGGCGCCACGGTGAACTTGTAGCTGCCCGAGGTTGGATGAGTGTCGACCGACACCACGTGCCAGGTCACGGTGTAGGTGCCGGGCGGCAGCGCGCGGCCGAGGCGCACGTGGAGCGTGTCGCCGCTGCCCGTCGGCTTGGCGGCGGCAATGGCGCCGCCGCCGGAGGACGCCACTTTCACGCCCGACAGCGCCGGCACGATGTCCTGCGTGAAGCTGAGCTCCAGCTCGGCCGGCGCACCGCCGACGGTGGAGCCGACGCTCGGCACGGCATGTTCGAGGAAGGCGTGCGCCGAGGCGGCGCCGGAGGCGAACGCGCCGAGGGCGGCGAGCGCGACGATGCTGAGATGACGGGTCATGGCGGGCCTCAATGGGTGATGATGGAGCGGGACTGCGGAGGACCGAACAGCGGCTTGCCGAGCGTATCGGGCGCGATATCGTCGAGGAAGAAGTCGACGATGGCCATGACGCCGGGGTGCAGGCCGCTGGCACGATTGATCGGCACCTGCGCCATGACGCCGACCTCGAACTTGCTGCCGACGTAGTACACCGATGGGCCAACCACGCCCGTGGTGTCGTGGACCGAGAAGTTGCCGTCGACCGAGTTCCCCGTGTTGGCCACCGGCGTGCTGAACACGGCCTCGAACGCCGGGATCAGATTGCGGAAGGCCTTCGGCACCTCGGCGACGAAGGAGTTGCGGTACAGCAGGCTGTACTGGAGCGTGCCGCCGTAGGTGACGAAGTTCGGCACCTGGCTGCCGTCGGCCGGATCGTGGATCACGGTCGGGATCGAGTAGCTCACCGATCCTGTGACAGCGAAAGGCCGCACCCAGTCCGTCGTGAGATCGCCGAAGCCTTTGCCGAAATAGAGCGTTGGCGTCACCGTCGTGAATGGGTCCGATGGCAGCGCCGAATTGGGTCCGCTGCCGGTGCCGCCGATGTTCACCTCGATGCCACCGGATACGATGAACTCGTGCACCGGGTTTTGATAGAAGACGTATTTCGCACCGACGTCGATGTTGGCGAAGCCGGTGGCCCTCGGATTGCGCTGGAACGTCACGCCCTCCGAGGCGATCGAGACCTGAAGGTCGGCGGTGATGGTCTTGTCGTACTCGCCGCCGAGCGTGAAGTTCTTCGGTCCCGCCGTGCCGTCGGGATTGGCGCCCTGCAGGTAGGAGAACACCGGCAGTGTCAGCTCGTCGTTGACGCCGGGATCGTCGATGGCGAGGGTCGCGGGGAACACGCGGTCGCCGACGATGGTGTGGGCGAGGGTCGGCGAGGCGCATAGGAGAAGGCAGCCGGCCGCCAAGGCGGCACGGCCCGCATGAAGAGCAAGCGTTGTCATGGGATTGGGTCTCGATCGAAGGCGATGGCGAAGATGAGCCGGCCCGAAGGCCGGCGCGCGATCAGCCGAGACGAGGAGGGCCGCGAGGGCCGGCGAAGCCGGCGAGCACCGCGCTCGCGCGCGGCGGCGGCTGCGGGTAGCTCACGACGCCGCCGATGGTGGCGGGCCGGATTAGGGCGAGCGTGTAGGACGCTGGTGCTGCCGGGCAGGCCGTCGCCAGCGCGTGGCAGAGCGCGCAGGGGCAGCACGGGCCGGCATCGCCTACCGGCAGCTGCCCGTCGTCATCGTGGTGGCAGGTCTCTACGGCGTGGCCGACGATCCTCGCCAGCGCGGAGAGCCTAGCCTCGGGTGCCGCCGCGGCGCGGTGCGCGCAGCCGAGCAATGGCACCGCGAGCTGCAGCACCAGCAAGGCGCCGAGCAGCCAGGCCACGAGGGCGTGGCGCGGGCTACTTGCGGGAAGAGGATGTGGGGCCGGCACCGGCGCGGGTCTCGTGACGAACAAGCCAACCTGCGTCGGCGCCGCGCCCGCGTCCAGTCACGCCGGGCGTGATCGCGCGCGCACCGGAACGCTGTGACTTTCCTGCACGCTCAGGGCGCGCCGCGCCAGACCTCCGGCACGAGGGCGTAGGAGAAGGCGGCCGTCTACAGGATGTGGCGATCCGGCGCCATCGCGCTCAGCCCTTCGTCGCGACGCAGCCCCAGCCGTCGTAGATGGCGCCGAGCTTCTCGCAGAGCGCGAACAGCGGGCCGCTCACGGTGTCGATCTCGTCGGCGCGGTCGACGCGCGAGAAGTTCACCCTGAAGCCGTTCTCGTCCGGCTCGGTCGCGAGGATGGTGAAGCCGTCGTCCTCGACGATTGCGACGAAGACGTCCCTGGCCTCCGCGGTGAGCGCCTTCACCAGATGATTGATCGCGCGCGGCGCGGTGCCGTCGTCGCCCTGCTGGGCGAGGTCGTCGCGCACGCGGCGGTTCATGATGAAGCTCATCTGCTCGCCCGTGGGGCGCAGGACGTCGAAATAGCTCGACCAGCCGGCGTCCTCCGCGATCGCGAGCTCGTAGGTGTAGCCCCTGTGCCGGGCCATGGCCGCCCGCACGGCGGCCTCGAGGGAGGCCGGCTCGCCCGTGTAGAAGTAGAAGTCGCGCCGGCCGCTCGCGGTGGTCCGCCCGACGAACAGGCTTCGCCCGTCGGCGCAGACCAAGGGCACGACCTGGTCTTCGATAACGGAGAGGGTCTTCGCCTCCTCCGGGGTGGAGAGGCCGTCGGACCGCGGGCGTCGAAGGTCCACCTGCAGCACCGCGCGATGGCGGAAATCGCGCGGGCGCACGCCCCGCGCCGCCTCCTGGTCCATCAGGACCGAGCCGGGATCGCCGCTCGCCGTCGTATAGGGATAGAAGACCCAGTCCGCCACTGTACCTCATCTGCCGCCTGCGGAACCGACGCTCACCGCTCCGCCACCAGCCGCATCTCCTCGCGCAGCGACGCCGCCAGGTCCACCATCGCATCCCTGAGCCCCTGGCGCTCCTCCTCGCGGCGGTCGCGCTCCTCGCCGGTCTCGCCCAGCGCCACGAGGCGGGCGACCTTGCCGTCGATGGCGTCGAGCCTTCGGCCCATGGCCTCGATACCCTCGACCACGGCGCGGTAGGCCTCGCGGTCGATCATGCCGGAGCCGACGGCGTCGCGGACCGAGCCGGCGGCGGCCTCGCGCGCCGCGGCGCCGGCGATCTGGCGGCCCTCCTTGTCGCCGCTGGCCCAGGCCAGCAGGGCCAGCGTGCCGGTCACGATGGCGCCGCCGACGGCGATGACGTGCTCAGCGCCCGAGGTGTCGGTCAACGGCGTTCACTCCGATCGTGTAGAGCTCGGCCACGCCCATCACGATGTGGTGGCTCGCCGCCACCGGCATCGGCGCGCCGGTGGCGATCACCGGCGCCAGGAACAGCCCGGCGGTGACGAACCAGGTGAAGGCGCCCAGCGCCGAGCAGGCGAAGCGCACCTCCGGGCCGCGGCGGAACGAGCCGTTGGCGATCAGCAGCACCACGCGCCCCATGCCCAGGATGCCGTAGGCGATGGCGAGGTCGGTCTCGGTCAGCCCCAGCGCGGTGAAGTCGCGATAGGAGGAGATGGCGAAGGTCGCGCCCGGCATGGAGAGCGTGAAGGCCCAGCCCAGCATGAACAGCGCCATCAGCCATTCCACCGATTTGGTGGAGGAGGCCGAGAACAGCAGGCGCGCGCGCGGCGGCTCCGCCGGGCTCATCGGCGCACCGCGCGCGCGAGGCGCGGTCCGGCGGCGTGGGGCATCGGCGCCATCGCGATGGCGCGCACGGCGTCGCCGTTGCGGCGGGCGGCCGAGGACGAGCCCAGCCAGTAGGCGAGCACGGTGGAATAGCCCGTCAGCATGCCGCCCATGACGAGGTTGCCCATCGGCGTGTCGAAGGCGTGCGAGGTCACGCCGAGCCATGCCGTCACGAAGAAGCCAAGCGTCGCGATGACGCTGACCACCGGCGCGCCCCAGGCCACCTCGGAGCCGGCCTTGGCGAGGTCCACGGTCTGCTGGCGGGCCGACTGGCGGTCCTCGATCTCGGTCCTGTAATCGTCCTCCAGCGCCTGCAGCTTGGTCGCGGCGGCGCCGGGGTCGGCCTCGATGGTCTGCTGGATCGTCGCCGGCGGCGCGTCGGGCGGGGCGCCGAGCGCGCCGGCGATGTCGGCGAGCACGTTGCCGGCGAGGCCGCCGGCAAGGGTGCCGAACGGCCCGCCCACGAGCGTGCCGACGACCGAGCCCAGCGTCGGCGCGCCGGCCTTGATCAGCGAGCCGGCGAGCGGCCCCAGGGTGGAGAGATCGAAGCTCATGATGCGGGTTCTCCTGGATCGAAGTGGGCATTGACGGCGTCGGCGACAGCCTGCGCGGCGGCGTGTTGGTCGGGCCGGATGAAGACGACGATCTCGTCGCGGCCGATCGTGATCTCGAGCGTGGTGACGCCGGCGAACGCCACCGCCTTGGCCGACCACACCGCCGCCTCGCGGGCGGCGTGCACGATCATGCGGAGGCCCACGGAGGTGTCCCGCCGAGATGCCGTCGGCTAGGCTGCGGCTTGGGTCGGAAAGGCGTCGACGTGCGCGCCGGCATTGGCGGCGAGCGTCGCGGCGCGGGCGTGGCGCGAGCGCGCGAGCCAGCCGTCGAAGCCGGCGGCGAGCAGCGCGAGGATGCCGACGGCAGCGCCAGCGGCGGGATGACCGGCGCCGACGACCGCGACTGTCGCGAGAGTGCCGGCGCCCGCGACGCCGCCGCCACGCACCTGCGCCGTCCGCGCCTTGTCCTTGGCCGCGGTGGCGGCGACCTGCAGCGCACCGGCGCGCGCGACGACGGTCGCCGCTTCGGGCTGGAGGAACTGCAGGCGCTCGCTGCGGCGCCGGTCGACGAGCTCCGGCGGTTTCGACCACATCAGGAAGGCGTCGGCCGCGCCTGCGACGTCGCCGAGGTTGAGCCGCTTGATCGCTGTGGACTTGGCCAGGCCGCCGGCGCCGATGTTGAAGCCAAGGCTCGCCAGCGCGTCGCACTCGCCCTGCGAGATCGGCACCCGCACGCTCCGCGCGATGACCGCTTCGACGGGCGCGAGGTCGGCGACGAGGAACGCGTCGCACTGCGCTGGCGTGATGCGCATGCCGGCCGTGACCGGCGGCGGCGCCATGCGCCCGGTATGGCCGACGCCGATGGTGAGGACGCCCACGGAGTCGCGGTAGGCCGCGAGGCGCTTGCCTTCGCGCTGCTCGATGAGGGTGCGGCCCTGCGATGAGACGTGCATGGGGATGCTCCAATGCGGAAGACCCGGCGCGCGGGATGCGGCCGGGATGGCGGGTGGTGAAGAGAGGTGCGGCTAGGGCTTGACGGGTGCCGTGGGCAGCGGCGCGGGCTCGGTCGGCGTGTTCCCGGCGGCGAGCCAGGCCTGGTAGGCCTGCCAGTCGTGGTTCGCCGGATCGGCGGGGATGTGCGCGCGGTCCTCCAGCCGCAACACCATCGTCGTGCTTCTCTTGCCGGTCAGGGGCTCTGTCATGAGCGCGTACGACATGATCAGATCTCCGCGTTGGCGATGAGTGAGTTGAGATAGGTGAGGGCGGTCGAAGTGTTATCGCCGCGCAGATAGGTGGCGCCGGTGGAGGTCGTCGTCGCGGCGGGATAGCCGCTGGCGAAGGTTCCGGTGCTGGTGGCCTGGAACGTAACGGTCGGGATGGCGCGCATGATCACGGGAAACGCCACGTGCATGCCGAGATAGGACGTGCCGGACAAGAGACCGAAGAAGAACTCACCCGCCGCTTGCGCCACATAGGACCAGTAGTAGCGCTGGCACAGCGCCAGCTCGCCATGGCGCCGCTCAAAGCGCGTCGGCCCGGCGTTGGGCAGCGCCGCCTCGAGCTGCACCAGGCCCAGCGTGCCGGTGCCGAACTCGACGTTGGCGATCACGCCGAGCGTGAGGCCGGTGACGAGCAAAGCGTTCAACTTGACGCCGCCGACCGTCGTCGCCATGCCGGCCGCGAACGTGCCCGACGCCGATCCCTGCCACACCCGCGCCGTCGCGGTGCCGGTCCACGTCAGCCACATCGACGTTGCGTAGACGTTGCCGACGTCGACCGCCTGGACCAGCGTACCCGAGGTGATGGTGACGACCGTGTCAGGGTTCGTCTGCGTGGAGGTGTATGCGCCGGCGGAGCCAGCCTTCCAGCGATCGTGGGCGTAGGCGCCGGCGGCGAGCGAGGCGCCCGACGCGTAGCCGCGCTGGTTCACCCCGAAATTGCCGTTGACGAGCGCATTGCGGCCCGGCAGGTCGCCGATGCCGGCCGCCGGCCAGCCGCCCGGCGTGACGCCGTCGTGCACCTGGACCCGGTTGTCGGTGGTGTCGACGAGGAGCTCGCCCTGCGCGCCGACGAAGCTTGCGAGAAAGGCCGCGGCTTCGCGCCGGCGGCGGACCTGGACGGACATGGGCTGATCCTCAGGAAGCGACGACGGTGTCGTCGGAGAGGCGCCGCCAGGCGCCGTTGGAATAGGCCACCACCACGCCGGTGCCCGAGCCCGACGCCTCCCCGGCCTTGCGGCCGTTGCTGGCGAAGGCGAGCGCGCCGTTGAAGGCGGCCGCGGGCAGGCCGGCGACGGCGTAGGGCGCGAGGCCGAGCAGCGCCTTGAAGGCGGCGTTGCCCGTGGTCTGGTCAGCGACGAACACCTGGAAGAACGTCGAGCCGTCGGGCGAGACCTTGAGCTGGAACTGGTCCGAGCCGGTGGTGCCGAGCAAGGCCCGGGCGGAGAAGCCGGTCTGGAACGACAGGGTCGCGTCGTTGGCCGCCGCCACCTTGTTGAAGGTGAAGCGCATCGAGTCGGTGGCGGCGGTGAAGAGGCAGGCGGTGCCGGTGACGCCGAGCGCGTTGTTGCCGTCCGCCGTGTAGCCGGCGAGGCCGACGTGCCCGGTGGCGGGGTCGAGATCGAGGGCTTGCGTGAAGCTCGTGCCCGCGGCCGAGACGGAGATGCGGTAGCGGTCCGAGCCGAGAAGCCCGGCCTGCGCCCGACCGCTATAGCCGGTCTGGAAGAGGTGCGCGGCCGAGGCGCCGGCGGTCGCCTTGTCGATCGTGATCGCGACCGAGCCGCCGGTGTTGTCGAACAGCGCGGTGGCCGCCTTGACCACCAGCGGGTTGTTGGGGTCGAGCGCCGTGCCGACGGCCAGGCCTGTCAGCCCCGTCAGGCTGGTGATGTCGGCGTTGGCTCCGGAGGCGGCGGCGCCGAGGTTCATCCGCGCGGTCGCCGGCGTGACCGCCCCGGTGCCGCCGGCACCCAGCCCCAAAGCCTGCGTGCCGTCGGAGGCCAGCCCCATGTCGACGAGCTCGGTGTAGGGGTCGGACGCCAGCCCGAAGCTGTCGGCCTCGTTCACCCCGCCGCTGGCGAGCCCGTCGTCGGAGGACGTCCCCACCGCGATCGCCTGCGCCACCGGGCCGAACAGCCCGGAGCCGATCGGCGTGAAGGGATAGGCGGTGCAGGTGGAGAGGTCCTGCGCGGCGCCGCCGAACAGGTTGAAGGAGGCGAACTTCAGCCACAGCGGCTGGCCGATCGAGGCGGTCGGCACGGCATAGCGAAACACGGCGCTGTCGAGCGCCAGCACCGGCGCGCCGGCGGCATGGGCCCCGCCGCGCTGGCCGTAGAGGCGGCGGGCGAGGCCGCCGAGGGCGTAGGTGGCGGCGCCGGTCAGCGTGGCGGTGGCGGCCCCCACGATCTCGCCGTCGATCCAGACCGTCAGCTGCGGGCCGCCGCCGGCCAGCGCCAGCGCGCCGCCGCTCATCGCCAGGCCGACGCTGGCGCTCGTCGCCGCCGCCGGCAGCGCCGCCGTCAGCACGCCCTGGTGGGCCGCCGCATTCACCGTGCCGACGGCGGTGTAGGTGGCGTTGTCGGCCGAGACGTAGATCGTGGCGCCGCCCCAGTTCGGGTCGGCGACGCCTTTGCTGCCGCCGGACACGCCGATCCAGACTTGCGCGGCGTCGCCGGTCAGCTCCGGTGGTGGCTCGAAGATCACCGGCGGGTTGACCGCGGCCGGCGCCACGTTGCGGTCGAGCGGCGCGCCGGCGGCGCCGGCCACGGGATAGGCGGCGGCCACCGTCGCCACCGTGCCGGGATATTCCTCCGCCGTGACGTCGAGCAGGCCGTCCGATCCCTCGCTGATGGCGGTGAGGCGCACCGGCGTGCGGGTGAGGCCGAGGTTGGCGTCGGTAAGCGTCACCAGGTCCATCGGCTCGAGCAGGCCGCAGTCCCAGCTCAGGCGGAAGGCGTAGGTTTTGCGCACGTAGAGGGCGCGGGCGAGGATCAGCTGCGCGCTGGTCGCCGCCACCGCGAGGTCGCAGATCTCGTGCGCGGTGAGGGTCGAGCCCGGGCGCGGGCCGTAGGCGTCGATGGCGTTCTGGTCGCGCGCCTCGACGGGCGTCGGGCTGTAGGCGTTGCCGCGGTCGAGCATCTCGAGGCGCTGCACGTTGGGCGCGGCATAGGGGTCGGAGCGCGTCACCAGCACGGGGTCGGCGTCCGCGTCGTGGACGAAGTCGTCGTCGGTGAGGTCCATCACCGGCGTCGTGGCGGGCACGAAGGTCGCGCTGGTGCCGTCGGCGAGCGCGCCGGTCACCGGCGCGTCGGCGAAGGGCAGGATCTTGAGCCGGCCGCCGGACCACAGCGCCGTGGCGCCGGTGAGCGTCAGCCAGCGCGCCAGGATCGCGCTCGCCGTCTCGCTGTCGGCGAGGCAGGGCGACAGCGCCAGGCCGGCGGCGCGGCACCAGCTCTGGTAGGAGGCATCGCCCGAGGTGCCGGTGGTCGCCTGGAGGCTCGCGGCGGGAAAGCCGACGCCGTATTGCGGGCTGGTGAGGAGGTCGGCGACGATCAGCGCCGGGTCGGCGTCGTGGCCGTTGACGACGGCGCTGGCGGCGAGCCGGCCGACGACCTCGAAGGCCAGCGTGCCGATCGAGGCGTCGCTGCCGAGATCGAACGCGCTCGTCGCGGCGTAGGCCGTGCCCTGGTAGCCCAGCGCCGCTTGCGGGAAGCTCGCCTGGAGGTAGCCCCAGGGGGCCTGCGGCGTCGTGCCGGCGAACAGGCCGAGGAAGAAGTCGCTCGCCGCATAGGTGCCGCCGCCGCGCCACACCGCGCCGAGGCCCGAGACCGGACCCTCGCCGATCGCGAACACGGCCGAGGTGGCGTAGGTGTAGCCCGACACGCTGGAATGGCCGCCGCCCTTGCCGCCGCTCGACTTGGAATATTGCGGGATGGCGCGGAAGGCGCCGTTCCAGATCAGGTTGGGCGCGAGACGATTGGTGCCGTAGCAGATCGGGATCGGCAGCGCGGAGGAGGCCGTCTGCACCTGCAGGCCGGTGTAGCTCGGCACCTGCACCGGGGCCGAGGCCGTGCGGAAGAGGCTCATCGGCCGTCGTCCTTCGTTTCGGACCAAAGCGTGAAGAAGCGCGGCGCGCGGCCCTTGGCGGCGAGCGCGCTGTTGCGCTCCACCACCTCCTCCAGCACGCAGCCGGCGGGCGAGAAGGCGTGGATGATCGTCAGCGGCTCCTCCCGGGTGACGATCGCGCCGTGCGCCCAGCAGCGGCCGTAGCGGAAGGTGGCGACGTCGCCGCGCTTGGGCGCCCAGCGCTCGCGGCAATGGTCGCGCAGGTGGTCGAGGTAGCGCTCCTCGCCGCGGTGGAGGTGCCAGTCGGCCGGGTAGGGCCGCGGATCGAACGGCGGCAGCAGGCCGAGGTCGACGTAGATGCGCACGATCAGCATGCCGCAATCCACCCCGATGCCGCGGAGATCCGCGCACGGGTGATAGGGCGTGCCGATCCAGCGCCGCGCCTCCGCGACGACGCGGGCGCGATCGACGGTGTCGAGCGACATGGGGAGGCCTCGGGATTGGTGGGAGAGTCTCCCTTCTCCCTTTGCGGGAGAAGGAATTACCGCGACGGGCTCGGTGCCGTCTTTCCGGGGCGAGCGCAGCGAGAGCCCGGAACCCACGACAACGTGCTGTCAGAACGAAGCGGCAGCGTCGCCGCTCTCCGGCATCCGCGTTGTCATGGGTTCCGGGCTCGCCTGCGGCGCCCCGGAAAGACGGAGGTGGTACGGTTCAGTAGGCGGCGGTCGTCTCGGCGACGGGCTCGGTGCCGTCTTTCCGGGGCGAGCGCAGCGAGAGCCCGGAACCCATGACAACGTGCTTTCAGAACGAAGCGGCAGCGTCGCCGCTCTTCCGGCATCCGCGTTGTCATGGGTTCCGGGCTCGCCTGCGGCGCCCCGGATTAGACGGAGGTGGTGCGTTTCAGTAGGCGGCGGCGGGCGGCGGCACGAAGGGGAAGCCGCGGAAGTTGGCGAGATTGGCGAACTTGGCGGCGCAGGTCGCCTGCGTGCGGTCGCAGCCGGGATAGGCAGTGAAGCCGTCGCCGACCGCCGGCACGGCGGCGAGCGGATAGGCCAGCGCCAGCGCGCCGGCCGAAGCCGCCTTGACGCCGACGCTCTGCCCCGCCAGCACGCCGCTCGTGAACGTCAGCGTGCCCTGCGCGAACTTGGGATCGGCGCCGGCCCAAACGATCTGCGTGGCGCCGGTGCCGGCCGCGACGGTGCCGGCGCTGCCCCAGGCGCTCTTCTGCAAGCCGCAGCCGCTATCGTAGAGCGCGTGGACGCAGGTCGGCTGGTAGAGGTTGCGCGGCATGTCGATGTCGAGCAGCACCAGGTCGGAGGCCACCGTGACGGTGGCGCTGGTGCGCCCGACGGCGTCGATGCTCGTGACCCGGCCCTGGAACAGCACGATCGAGCCGAGCGGCGGCGCGCTCCAGCTCGTCAGGAACGCGCGCTCGCGGCGCAGGGTGCAGCCGTCGAGCGCGCCGCGATGGATCGCCGTCAACGCCGGCACCCCGCCGATGGTGTCGGTGGGCCGCGCGGCCAGGGTGACCTGCTGCTCGTCGACGTCGAGGCCCAGCGCGCACTTGAAGGCGAGACCGTCGATCAGCAGCGAGTTGGCGAGGAAGGTGGTGCCGCCCAGCGTGACGGGCACGTCGGCGTTGGTGAGCGTCAGCACCGTGCCGCTGCGCAGGGTGAGCGTGTAGCAATCGGCCATCAGGAGGGGCGCGTCGTGCGCCGCGCGGGCGGCGGCGAGCGCGGCGACGAGGGCTGGCGGAGCAGGGCGCATGTGCGTTTCCGTGGTGGGGCAGATCCTCCTCCGCGCAGCGGGGGAAGGGGACCATGCGCAGCATGGTGGAGGGGGCGACCGAGCCTCGCGGCCTCGGAAAACGTGCCGGGACTCCCTTCTCCCCTTGCGGGAGAAGGTGCCCGAAGGGCGGATGAGGGGTTGGGAAACGTCGCCGCTCCTCTGTGCCGAAGCCCAACCCCCAGGATCGAGCGACCCCTCATCCGGCGCTTCGCGCCACCTTCTCCTGCAAGGGGAGAAGGGAGCTACGGCCGCACGCTGCGGAACTTCAGCGACCCGACCTGCCACAGGCCGGCCATGACGTTCTCGAAATCCTGCTGGTCGTCGAGGAGGCGGCAGAGGAAGGCGTAGGCGACGTCGGCGACGATCGTCGCGCCGACGGGCGGCGCGGCGGCGAAGCTCAGCGTGTTCGGCTGCGCCAGGCTCCAGCCCGATGTCGGCGCGCCGGCGACGGCGACGTTGGCGAGGCTCGTCGCCCAGCCGACCGGCTCGGTGACGCCGCCGAGAGAGCGCACCACGGGGAAGCTCGTCGTGACGTCGTCACCGGTGCCGATCGGCTGCGCCGCGACGAAGCAATCCGTGGGGTCGACGTAGAGGAACGGCGTCAGCTGGCCCTGGCAGGCCAGCACGAAGCCGAGCAGCCGCTGCAGCGAGCCGGCGCCGAGACCGCCGCCGAGCGCTCCGCTCGAGGCGAGCGCGTCGAAGGTCAGCTCGAACTCGTAGAGCGTGGCGGCGTAGAGCGGGCTGCGCACCTCGCGCCCCGACACGTGGCTCGCCACGCGCGTCGAGAAACTCGGGCGCTTGTGCACCGACCAGCCCTGGCCGGGCAGCACGGGAAAGGTTTGCGGCACCAATTCATTCGCTCCTCGATCGCCTTCGCTCTCACTGTCCCTTCACCGCGACCAGCCGCAGGCTGCGCATCGCCGCCAGCATCGCGGCGAACGCCTCGGCATCGAGCTGGTCCTCGGCGAAGCGGCACGGCAGGGTCGCGCCGAGCCCGAGCTCGGCCGGCACCGGCACGGTGAAGGCCAGGGCGTCGCCGCGCCGCGCCGCGTAGAAGCCGGCGAGGGCGGCGAGGTCGGCGGGCGACAGCACGTCGAAGCTCAGCTCGGCCGCCCACAGCGCCGCCGCCGCGCGACCGGCGCGGGTCTCGCGGCCGCTGACGTGGGGCGCGACGCCGGTCGTGAAGGTGGGGCGCCACATCGCCGTCCAGCCCTGCCCGGCAAGCACCGGGAACGACGGCAGCGGGGTCGCGCCGGGCGGCGGGTCGGCGCCGGCGGGCGCCACGGCCGGGCCCTTGCCCTCGATCCAGGTGCCGCTGGCCCAGTTTGGGCCGTCGCCCCAGACCGGCAGGGTCGGGAAGGCCGGGAACGGCCGCGCGTCCCAGTTCCAGGCGCACAGGAACGCCGTCTGGATCATCGCCACGCCGCCGGCGCTCGCCGCGTTGTTGCCGTCGAGCGTCCAGTATTCGACGACGCAGTCCCGCGCCAGCGCCGCCAGCGCGTCGTCGCGGCGCGGCCGCCAGGCATCGCCCGGCACCGCGTCCCACGCCGACCAGTACGGCGTGAAGCTCTCGCTCGAGCGCGGATCGTAGAACACGTTGGGCTGGTTGGTGCAGCGGTCCACCGAGGGGAAGCCGTACTCCGCGAAGGTGATCGACTTCATCTGCGCGACCCAGCGCGAGGCCGCGCCGCGCGGCACCGTGCCGGCGCCGTCGCCGGTGTCGTAGCAGGCGCGATGGGGGTTGCCCCACCACCAGCGCAGCTGCTTGGGCGCCAGGATCTGCTGTCCGGCGGCGTAGGTCGTGCGCGCCTGCGCCAGCCGGTCGCCCTCGGGCAGGCTGACCGGCTGCGCCGAGCCGGCGGGGTCCGGTCCGCGGCCGCGGTTGGTGCCGTCGGCGTAGAACCAGGAGAAGTATGGGCCGGCCTCGATGTTGGCCTTGAGGTAGGCCTTGGAATAGCGGCTCGGCGAGCCCGGAAAACTCCAGGTGGCGGCGTCGAGGCCGCCGTCGCCGCTGGTCCAGTCGGACAGCGGCAGGTAATTGTCGAAGGCGACGAGGTCGATCGAGGGACGAGCCCACAGCTGGTCGAGGTTGGGCCAGAGACCACCGGCGTCGGCGTGCGTGACACCCATCCAGCTCGACCAGTCGGCGGAATAGCCGACGAGATCGTGCAGGCCGCTCGTGTCGCGCGCGAGCCCGGCGGCGTCGAACACGCCGCGCACGTCGTCGGCGAGCTGGCCCAGGCCGTCGACGAAGGGATAGTCCCAGCTCGCCGTGCCGTCGGCGGCCAATGTCCCGCTTGGCGTCCAGCCCGGCCCGCGAATCGCTTCGAGGCCGCGCAGCTCCGAGCCGATCAGGAACAGGTCGACACCGCCAGCCACCACGCAGAGCTCTGCGTAGTGCAGGATCATGCGGCGCCAGGTCCAGTCCGTCGCCGCGCCGGCGTAGGCGACCGTGAGGTTCTGCGCGTCGCGCGTGAACTGCGAGGCCGCCGCCGTGCCGAGGAAGCCGGCCACCGCGCTGGTCGCGGCGACGGTTCGGTCGGCGCCGGCCAGGCCGATGCGGCCGCGCCAGGGGTAGCCCGGCGCGTCCATCAGCAGGAACGGGTAGAACACGGTGCGAAATCCCCTCGCGCGGAGGTCGCGCAGGCAGCGCACCACGCTGGGGTCGGACGGCGTGCCGCCGTAGACGGCCTTGCCGGAGGCATCGCTCGAGAGCGGGATCAGCCCCGGCGAGGCTTGGGTGAGGCCGGAGCAGCGCCACGATTCGCTCGTCCACGTGCCGTTCACCAGCGCGTCGGCGCTGCCGCCGGGATAGTTGGTCGCGGGATGAACTTGGCAGCGCGCGACGTCCGTCGACGAGCCGAACCAGGCCACCACCAGCGACACGGTCGTGCAGCCCGGCAGCTGCCGCTGCAGCTGGTCGAGCGCGACCTGGTAGTCGGTGAGCGTGGCCGAGGCGTTGAGGTTGAGCACGGCCGGCGCCGGATCGGCGGCATGGGCGGCGCGGCGCGGCAGTGTGTCGTAGACCCACTCGCCGGAGGCCGGCAGCAGGCACACGCCGATGGGGTCGGTCATGGATCAAACCTTTGTCGATACGCTCGAGGAACCGAGTCCGAGCGACCCCTCATCCGGCGCTTCGCGCCACCTTCTCCCACAAGGGGAGAAGGGATCGTCCGGCGAGGCTGCAACGCTTCCCGTAAGCCCCTTCTCCCCTTGCGGGAGAAGGTGGCGGAAGGCCGGATGAGGGGTCGGGACACGTCGCCGATTTACGAGGATTACTCCCCAACCTTGCTCAGCCCGAGGTGCGCGCCCTTGCGCACGCTGTCGTTGATCGCGCCCAGGATCGCCTTGCCGTTGCCGCGCAGGAAGCGCGACACGTCGCGGGCGTCCATCGCGGCGACGTGGAAGTGGGTCTGGTGCTGCACGTTGACCCCGCCGCCGCCGCGCCCGGCGGCGTCGCGCATCGCCTGCGCCGGGGCGGCCGGCACGATCATCTCGCCGCGGTGCACTTGCGCCACCATGTCGGCCGGCAGGCTCCAGGCGCCGGCGTCGAACGAGGGCAGCGCGGCGGCGGCGGCCATCACCGTGGCCTGGCCCGCCACCGCCGGGCCGGCGGCGGCTGGCCCAAGCACCGGCGAGAGGAAGCCGAAGATGCCGGCGAAGGTCTCGGCCGCCGAGGCGAGGATGCTCTTGCCCACCGCCTCCAGCGTGCTCGCCGCCGAGGTGGCCGCCGCGGTCTCGGTCGCGCCGGTGCGGGCGGCGGTGCCGGCCACCACCGCGGCCGTCTTCGAAGCCTCGCCGGCCTGGGTCAGCGTCGTCTCGGCGACCACGCCGGCGGCCCAGTCGGCGACGGCGCGGAGGCGCGCCTGGATGAAGCTCTGTACGATCGAGAGCGCCACGTTGGAGACGGCCTGGCGCAGCGTCTCCTGGCCGCGGATCAGCCCGGTGACCTGGCTCGCGACGCTGGAGCCGACCTGCTCGAAGCTCCGTTTGTAGTCGGCGTAGACCTCGCGCAGGTAGCTGCGCTCGATCTCCTGGCGCTTCAGCGCGGATTGCGCGGCGAGCTCGTCGATCTGGCGCTGCGCGTTGGCGTAGGCGGTGGCGTTGTCGGCGTAGGTCCCCTGCAGGAACGCGAGGTGGCGGCGCTCGATGTCCTCGCGCTCGGCCTCCAGCGCGAGCAGCTGCGCGCGCTCCTCGTCGTGCGAGATCTGGGAGATCTGCGCCTCTTCGCGCACGACGACCTGCTTCTGCTTGACGCCGTCGAGCGCGATGTCGGTCTCGGCGCGGTCGCCGGCGCGCGCGGCGGCGAGCTCGTCGTCCGAGGCGCCCTTCACCAGGGCGAGGCGCTGCGCCACGCCGGCGGCATAGGCCTGGTTCAGGCCGGCGAAGGAGGTGCCGACCTGCTCGGCGCCGCTCTTCATGGCCGAGGTGGCGGCGGCGACGCCGGCCTGCGCTTCGGCGAGGCCGTTCTGCAGGGCGGAGATGTCGGCGGAGAAGACGATGCGGACGTCGTCGGTCATGGGCCTCTTCGCTGTTCGAGTATTTACGCTAGCAGCTGCGTCGGCACGCCGAGCACCCAGCCGGCCTCTGCAAGCCGCCGGTCGAGTGTATGGACCGTGGCACCATGGTCCGATGCCACCGCGAGATGAAGGGCATCGCCGGCGCGAAGCCCAAGCCGATGCTGGTCGGCGAACCGCGCCGCCGTCCGGACATGACCTGACGTGATCGGCAGCAGCGTAAAACTCTCGACCATCCAACGGCTTGCGATGGCAAGCGCCGCTGCACGTTGCTCAAGGTCGAATTGTCCTGTTCGCACCTTGAGCGCCATGGCGGAGGACAGCTCCGTCAGATTCCAGTCGCTGACGTAAAGCCTGGTCGCGCGCTGTTCCGCCAGCCAATCCTGGATGCGCGGGGTGGCAACCTCAGCGGACAGGGCCGCTACAATCACCGACGTGTCGAGGTAGAGCATCAGTACCGATCATCGTCCCGCATCGACCGCACCAGGTCAGCGGCGCTTTGGCTCGATGGCGGCAAGCCGGCCGTGAAGGTCCGAAGGAGAGCGAGATCGATCGGTTTGCGAGGCTCGGCCACCGCCACGAGGCGGGCGACCGGCTTGCCTCGGCGCGTGATCTCGATCGAACCGCCCGCCTCCACGCGGTCGACGAGTTCGCTCAGACGAGCCTTGGCGTCCGCCAAGCTGATCGCTTCCATGTCCATGCTCCTGACCAGCTAGATAGTCACATAGACGATGTTACGTTGTTGGCGAAGAGCCTGTCGCGTTTCAGCCGCCGACTTTCCCGCCCGGCCACCGGCTCATCAGCCCGCCGATGCCGCTGGGGTCGCCATCGTCGCGCACCGGCGCCGGCTTCACCCCGTGCACCGCGGCGAGGATGGCGGCGGCGGTGGGGTGGTCGCGCCACCATTGCAGCAGCGCCAGCACGTCGCCCATCGGCATGCGATCGATGGCCTCGGGCGTCCAGCCGCCCTCGGCCATCAGGCGGGCGTAGAGCGCGGACCAGTCGAGGCGGGCGGCTGGTCCGCCGATGCTTCCCCCGAGGAAGGACCCGCCGGCAGGAAGCCGCCGAGCCGAAGCACGGCGGCGAGCGCGGCGGCGATCTCGCCGGCGCCGGCCTCGAGGTCGGGCAGCGGCGCCACCGCCTCGGGGTGGTCGCGGCGTAGCGCCACGCGCAGGATGGCGACGGCCGCCGCGATCGTGCCGGCGCCGGGGTTCACGTCGCCCTGGGCAAAGAGCATGGGCTCGATCTCCTGCACCTGCGCCACGGTGAGCGGGCGCACCCGCCAGCTGGCGCCGCCCAGCGCGATGGTCTCGGGCTGCAGCCGCATCACGAGGCCTCCGCGAAGGACCAGGTCATCACCGTGCCGGTCGGGTCGGCGAAGCAGGAGAAGTCGAACTCGGGGATGACGAAATCCTCGAGCTTGGTCTGCAGCGAGAGTTTCGAGGCGGTGCAGGCGTTGAGCTTCAGCGACACCGCCTGGCCCTGGAAGGTGGTGAAGAACTGCGCCTGGAACGTCGGCGTGGTGCCGGTGAGCTGGTTCGTCACCGCGAAGCGTTGGCCCGATGTCGCGACGGTGTAGGTGTAGTTCAGCAGCAGCGGCTTGCCGGCGTCGGCCGCAGCGAAGCTGTAGACGCCGGCGGCCAGCGCGTATTGCCCGGCGACCGGCGAGGCCGCGACCTTGACGAGCGGCAGGCCGGTGGCGGCGTAGATCACGCCGGCGTCGTCGACGAAGCTGGCGCCGTTGGCCGGCGTCACCGCGTAGGGCGCGGCGGCCGGCACGCCGGCGACCTCGGCGAAGGCGGTGGCGAGCTGCCCGGCCTGCGGCTGCGCGCCATAGAACAGGCTGGCGAAGGCGAGCCCGGAGATGCGCGCCACCTTGGCCTTGCCGGTGGTCTTCATGGTGCCGCGGGCGATCGCGATCGGGTGCTGGAACTGGCCGTAGAGTTCCTTGACGCTGGCCGCCTCCTCGATCGTCACCTCCTGCACCAGGCCGAAGTTGATAGGGGTTGCATTGGCGACGTCGGTGCGCGTGCCGATCAGCACGCCGGAGCCGAAGCTGTACATGGTTTGATGCTCCTCTTAAGCGGCGTCGGCGAGGAAGGCGGCGAGGCGCCGCTTCAGCTCGTCCTTGGCGGCGTGGACGTGGTTCCAGACGTCGGTGGCCCGCGCCACCACGGAGCCGTGGAAGGCCTCGAAGAACCAGCGCTCGACGAGGGCGTCGAGGTCGTGGGCGGCGCTGTGAGTTTCTTGGGGGTCGGGCATGCATGTATCCTCTTCAATTGGATCAAGAGCTTCTTCGCTTGTCATTCCGGACGGAGCGAAGCGGAGATCCCATTGCGCTTGCCGGCAGGCGCGTAGCCGGTGCGCGCAATGGGTTCCGGGTTCGGCTACGCCGCCCCGGAATGACGAAGGTTTGTGCGGCTGCCTCCTACGGCAGCACGATCGTGATCGGCACGACGAGCAGCGCGTCGCCGTCGAGGTCGCCGGGGTCCTTCAGCACGCGGCCCTCGATGCCGCAGCGCCACGCGGCGCCGCCCAGCGTGCAGCGGCCGAGCGCAGCGTCGGCCCCGTTCGGCGTCAAAGCACCGTCCAGCGCGTCCATGATCGCGTTGAGAGCGGCGGCGCCGGGTGCGCCGGGATCGTGCGCGTCGGCGTAGACGAAGAGGCGCAGCGCCAGGGTGCGCTTGGGGGCCGAGGTCGCCGCCTCGGCATAGGTCTCGGTGCCGCCCTCGTGGAGGAAGCAGGCCGGGCGCATCGCCGCCGGCACGTCGCTCCACAGCTTCAGCCGGCGCGACGGCGGCGCCGCCCAGGCATAAGCGGCGGCGAGGCGAGCGAGCAGCGCGGCGACGGCGGGTTCTCTCATGGGCGTGTCTCTCTCAGGCGGCGCCGAGCGCGGCGCGGACGGCGTCCTTGAGGCCGCCGGCGATGTCCTCGCGCAGCGCCTCGAGCGCGCCGCCGAGCGGGGCGCGCGCGGGGATCGCCGAGCCGGGATGGTGCACCCGCGCCGCGAAGCCGCCGGCGAAGGCCAGCGCGCGCGTCTTCACCGGCACGATGTCGTGCGGCGCCGTGATGCCGCCGTATTCCTGGATCGCCGCGTAGGCCACGCCGGTGCTGGCGACCGAGGCGGTGACGCCGTCGGCATCGGCGGTGAAATCGGCGACGATCGAGGCCTTCAGCCCGCCGGAGCGGGCCTGCAGGACATCGCCGGAGAGGTTGGCCTCGACCTTGTCGAGGAGGCGCTGCTGCAGCGCGGCGGCGCGATCGTGGAGGGCGGCGGCTACTTGATCCGGGCTGATCATCATGTAGTCTTCTTTCATGAGCGAGCTTTTGGACCGTGCCTTCGCCAAGTTGCGCCAACTGCCCTCGGAGCAGCAGGACGCGATCGCGACGTGGCTGATGCATGTGGCAGACGATGACTTGCCTGCTGTCATCCTGACATCGGAAGAAGAGCGGTCCCTCACCCTCTCGCTTGAGCAGGCGGCGCGCGGAGAGTTCGTGTCGGACGAAGCCATGCGGCAACTGTGGGCGAAACACGGCCTTTGAGGCTGCGCTTCACGCCCGCGGCATCCGCCGACATCGACGCGATCCTCTCGTTTCTCGAAGAACACTCTCCGCAAGGCGCGCGCCGGACTGCCGAGCGGCTTGATGCTGCGATCAACATGCTCTTGCTCAACCCTCGGCTAGGCCGGCGAACGAGCAAGTCAGGGGTCCGTCGCCTCGTTCTCGCGAGACAACGCTATCTCGTCTTCTACACGCTGCGCGGCGACGAACTCGTTGTCGTCGGCGTTCGACATGGCGCGCGTCGGCCCGAGACCATGCCCGGGGATTGGAGGACGCCGTACTACCTCGCCACCCTGCGGTACGGCTGCAGCAGCCGGCTCACCACGTCGGGCATCGCCTTCACCACGAAGCTCGCCGTCTCCTGGCCGCCGAGCGACTTCGAGGCGACGCCGATGCGGGAGCGCGCGGCGTAGCGATCGGCGACCCATTCCAGGCAGGCGCGGGCGAGGTCGGCCGGCACGTAGCCGTAGGACAGCGCGAGGCTCGCCCCGGCCGAGGCCGCGGTGAAGCTGTAGGTGCCGGCGGCCACCGTGTAGGGGCCCGGCGCGCCGACCACGCCGGTGTCGAGGCACCAGGCGCCGAACGGCGCCTGCGCGGTCACGACGTAGGGCGCGACGGGCGGCACCAGGGCCGGTTCGCCGAGCACCTCGTAGCCGGCGCGGTAGGTCACGGCGACGGCGCCGGGACCGGGCGGAAACCGGCCGCCGACGAAGGTCAGCCGTTGCATCGCGCCTGGTGGCGCGGCGTCGGCCGAATCGAGCCGCCAGCCGCCGGCGCCGGGCGCGGCCGAGGCCGCCAGCGTCGCGCCATCGATCGACACGGCGGCGACCGACGTCACCGGCCAATGCCGCAGCGGCAGGCTGGCGCCGCCGCCGTCGAGCATCTCCGTGACGGTCGTCGGCTGCACGCTGCGGCCGAGGTCGGCGAGGATCGCGGCGCTGATCGCGGTGATCAGCGCGGCCAGTACGGCATCGTCGCCGGTGCTGGTCAGGCCGAGCCAGGCCTTGCAGTCGGCGAGGCTCGTCAGGTCGGTGGGCGCGGGCATCAGCCGTTGCCGATGTTGGTGATGACCGCCATCGCCGGCGGAAAATAGTGCTGCAGCACCTCGTCGGCGTACACACCATACTCGTAGCGGCGCGTGCGCAGCGGCCACTCGATCTGGTAGTAGTCCTGCCGGGTCCGGATCTGCATCAGGTTACCGACGCCGGCGAGCGGGTAGGGCAGCACCGATGTCGTCATCAGCAGGGTGCCCGCGGGCATGTTGGGGTGCACCTTGAGGTCGATGGCGCTGCCGCCCTGCATCGAGAAGCGGTTGAGGTAGGTGCGCACCATGGTGCCGCCGCCGACGAGGTCGTCGGTGGTGAAGCGCATCGCCGTGGCGGCGGCGCCGCTGACGATCTTGCGCGAGACGTTGAGCGCCTCCTGCGAGGAGACCCAGATCGTGTCGGGCGCGAGCCGGTGGTTGTCCCACATCCCCTTCAGCGCGGCGTCGATTTCGACGATGCCGCCCGAGCCGTCCGAGGTCAGCGCCGCGCCGCCGCCGGCCGTGCTGCCGGTCGTCCCCTGCGGCTGCACCGTGACGGTGGCGCCGGAGCCGGCCTTGAGCGCCTGGGTGAGCAGGCCGTCGAAGGCGAGCGCGTTGAGCGAATTGTCGGACGTGCCGAGCGAGGCGGCGGTCTGCGTGCCCGTCGCCGTGCCGTTGATGGCCACGCCGGCGACCGGCGTAAGCGCGCCGAGCACCTCGGCGCCGAGGGCGCCCCAGAACCAGGCGTAACCGAGCGCGCCGGTCACCGGCGCCACGGCGGCGCGCACCAGGTGGGTGGCGTTGCCGTCGTTGGCGGTCGTGATCGTGGCGTTGGCCGAGCGCCGCGCCGCGCCGCCGCCGAACGTGTCCGACGTGCCGTCGGCGTTGGTGCGGGTCACCGCGCCCTGAACGCCGCCGTTCAGCGAGGCGTTGACGAAGCCGTCGTGGGTCAGGGCCACGCAGATCACCGAGATCGCGACATTGGCGGCGAGGCCGCCGCCGTTGCCGACGTCGGTCAGGGCGGGCGTCGGCGTGGTGCCGAGCGCCAGCGTGGCGTTGCCGCCCAGGATCATCGCCTCCTCGCCCAGCATGAGCGACTCGAGGCCGGTCTTGGCGGCGACGGCGCGGATGTCGTCGAACCCCTGGCCGGCGTATTGCGCCTCGAAGTCTACCGAGGTCTCGACGCCCAGCCCCTTGTAGGCGGCGGAATAGTCGGTGGTCGCGACGGCCAGCACGCCGCCGCGGTTGGCGTTGGAGACGCCGAAGCGCAGCCCTTGCGTGTTGATGGCGGTGACCGCGCGCCAGTTGGCCTGGATGCCGCCGCGGCCGGAGACGCGGGGAATGGCGTTCCTCAGCGGCGTGAGCACGGGGTAGAGGAACTTCGCGCCGAGCTCGAGGTCGTAGAAGGTGAGGCCCGAGGTCGCCGAAGCGGCCTCGGTGAAGGTGGACTTGCCGAGGGTGCCGAGGGGCAGCTGCTGCGCGGCGCGCAGCGAGGCGAGGACGTCGTCGGTGGTGGGCATGGGAGGCTCCTTGGGTCGTGGGAGTGCGTTCCTTCTCCCGCGCGCGGGAGAAGGTGACGGCGGGCTTGATCCCCTTCTCCCCTTGCGGGAGAAGGTGCCCGAAGGGCGGATGAGGGGTCGGGAAACCTTGCCGAGTGGCGTCCGAGGCGCGGCTGAACGCGGAGAGGTGACCCGACCCCTCATCCGGCGCTTCGCGCCACCTTCTCCCACAGGGGGAGAAGGGGCCTGCCTGCGCGGCTTATCTCGCCCGGGTCTGGGCCAGTTTGATCGCCAACAGGCTCAGCGTGGCGGGGTCGGCGAGCAGCGTGTCGAGGGCGGCCTCGGTGCCGTCCTCGTGCTTGGTCACTGTGCGGGTGCCGGCGGCGTAGGGCAGCGGCATCGGCTGCGCCTCGATGCGCGTGAGCCGCGCCTCGACGCCGGCGAAGGATTCGGCGAGGCTCTTCGCCAGGCCCTCGCCCAGCGCGTCGACGCGGCGGGCGAGCGTGCCGTCGAGCTTAGCGACCGCCGCGCCGAGCCGGGCGAGGTCGTCGCCGAGCGCCTTGGCCAACCCGAGGTCGTCGCCCGCGGCCGAGACCTTGATGGCGTGGCACGTCGCGCCCAGCGCCACGGAGGTGTCGTGCATCTCCTGGATGCGGGCCTGGTCCGCCGCGCTGTTGCGCGCGCCGACCTTGCCGACGTCGATGGGGCCGCGTGGCTCGGCCTTGAACGGCAGCCATTCGCGCGCGCCGTCGGCCTTGATCATCTCGAAGCGCGCCTCGGCGAGGCAGGGCAGGTCGACGAGGCTGATCTCGTGCGGCTCGGCGGTGTAGCGGGTGGCGCCGGCGTCGTCGGTCCAGCGCCGGGCGTAGCGGCCGCCCTGGCTGAATCCGGTGTAGACGCCCTCCGTCACCTTGGCCCATTCCGCGTCGTCGACGACCTTGGCGCAGATCTCGATCTGGCGGGCCTCGTCGTTGAAGCCGATCTCGGTGACCTTGCCGGCGGCGACTTGCCCGTGCATGGCGCGCAGGTTGCCGTAGGATTTTCCGCCCGAGGTCGCCGCGATGTTTGACGACCACTTCTCGTACAAAGGTTTGGTGGAGGCGTAATCGCACACCTCGCCGGCGCGGTCGGGCACCTCGGCGGTGGCGAGGCCGTAAACGAGGCGGTTGGCGGCATCGACCTTGGTGATGGGGATGGCGAGGCGCAGCATGGGGGCTCCTTGTCCTCGTATGCAACGAAGATTTGACGAGACGGATGATCATACTTGGATGACGACGCGTCGGCGCAGTCGAGGGAGACGAGTTCGTTAAACGCTGCATTGACTATGCAGCGGATTTTCCGGTCGAGCGGATGCGATCCAAACGCGGATCAGATCGCAGCCTTTTTCTGGCAACAGACGGATGCACCGATTGTCTTACGAGGCGTCGACTCACGTGCCAGGGAGGTCGGCTCACCTCATCGATCGGGACTGGCTCGCTTTTTACGGTTGGCCCGATTGTTGGCAACAATCTCTTGAATGAACGAAGACCTACGGTATTCGTCGGTGTCGTAGATGGTTTCAAGGTCGATCTGCTTAGTCAAAAAAGCATTTTGTCGGAGAAGCTCGTCTCTGAGGATCGATGCTCTAACGTCGGCCTTCGCGTCTACGAGATCGACGCCAAGATACCGGCAGACGAGCCTGAGGTCGTCATCGCTCTTGTCAGATTTGACAAAGTCGATGCTGAATTTCGGAAGAAGGTAGAAGGCCGGGCTAAACTCCATAATCTCCTCCTAGTAAGGACACAAGTCGAACGGCCAAATGTCTACTTGTTCAAGACAATACGAATGACAAGTACCGCATCGAAAGCCGGAAGAGAACTGCTTTCCGCCGACGCTGTCGTGGCACTTCACAAAATTGTCGACGCATGTTTCGGCGTCCAAAGCGGACCGCCGGTTCGTTTTCGGCGGTGCTGCGCCCACTGGCGCAAACCGACCTCCCTGGTGATCGCCTTCGCCCGCTGGTCGCCGAGAATGCCGATCCTCGTTCCAGCCGCCGACCTTGCCGATCGTGTCAGGGGGGCGTCGATGCCGCGGTTCCAAGCGCGACGTAACCGCTAACCGTCAACACTAGCGGCTCGTCGGCCTTTATATTGGCCAGTGGCGCTCGACCCAGCGCAGCCCGCGCCTCGTTCAGCGTGAGGATGCCCCGGCTGGTATAGCTCGCCAGCATTCGCTCCTGCGCCTCGGGATCAATCGAGCCCGTGGGCGACCACACGAACTCCAGCCCGGGCGCGTCGAACTCGGCGGCGAGCAGCTCGTCGACGAGGCCCTTGATCCAGGCCAGCACCGGCGCCAGGCCCTCCTCCTCCGACAGCGTCTTCTGCACCTCGGCGGTGGCGCGGTTCATCTGGGAGACGAGGGCCTGCGGCGAGACCGAGAAGGCGAAGCAGACGAGCCGCGCCAGCCAGTCGTCGAAGACGGTCTTGAGTTCCGGTTCCTTGGTCTGCACGAAGCTGTGCGCCACCGCGCCGGGAACGAATTTGGCACGGCGGCGCCGTCCGGCCTCGCCGGAGAAGTAGCTGTCCCAGTACTTCTGGTAGGAGGCGATCTGGTCCGCACTCCAACCGTCGGGCACGCCGATGAGCGAGTCCGGGATGTTGCCTTCGGTGAAATATTCCGTGAGGAAGAGCTGGCGGCGCAGCGCGATGTTGACGGTCGAGACGATCTGCTCGACGGGCGAGAAGCCGTAGGCGCGCGACACCCGCGGGTTGCGCGGGCGGTAGAGCAGGTCGCGCGTCGTGTAGTCGACGGCGGGCAGGCCGTGCAGCACCTGCTGGTAGGCCACCGGCCACACCGTGCGGCCGCCCTCGACGAAGGGCTGCGGAATGCGGCCCCAGGCGTCGATCACCGGCTTGATCGTGGTGCCGTCGAGCGGCATCAGCGCGGCAAGGCGGCCGGCGCGGTCGCGGCGGCAGTACAGCGCCGGCGCGTCGACGACGAAGAGCTCCTCCAGAACCATGCGCAGCCAGTCGGCCCAGCCGTGGATGCCGTCGGGCCGGCGGAACAGGGCGGTCGCCCGGGCGGCGGTCGCGGGATCGGGCGCGGAGCCCGGACGCGGGCCGATGCTCCAGGTCATGCGGCCGATCTGGTCCTTGCGTGTCTCGATGACGAGCCGCAGCAGGTCCCAGCCGTCGGCGAGGCGGCGCAGGGCCGGGAAGCCGATGGGCTCGTTCGCGCGCGGACCCAGCGCGAGGTTGAAGCCGGCGGGATAGTCCCATTGCCGGCCAGCGACCTCCGGCGGGGCGGCCGGCGCGACGGGGGCGAGCGGGCCGAACCAACCGGGGCCGCCGGCGCTCGCGGCGTAGGAGACGCTGACCTGATAGGGGTCGAGCGTCCACGACGCCCGGCCCGCGCTGCGGTCGACCATGGTTGTGCTCCTGACGATGCGGGGTGATCCTCCTCCGCGCAGCGGGGAAGGGGAACCATGCGAACGGGGCTGCCGAGCCTCGCGGCTCGGCTTTCGGCTGCGCCTCGAGAGAGTCACATCGAGGAGGCGGCTGCCCCTTCCACCACGCTGCGCGTGGTCTCCCTCTCGCGGTTCACGGAGGAGGATCGCCGTCGGCCATGCGCCGCATGAACTCGTGCGCGCCCTCGCCCGGCACCTCCTTGAAGAGGTGGGTCAGCGCCCAGATGGCGGCGTCGGCGTGGTCGGGGCTGCCGGGGCCGGAATAGCCGCCGCCGGAGAAGGCGCAGAGCTGCTCCTCCAGCTTGGGGAAGCGGCCGACGTGGTGGACCTGGCCGGCGGCGTAGCGCAGCGAGATCGGCTCGGCGCGCACCGCCTTGCCGCGGCTGGCGGTGACGTTGCGCACCGGCACCGAGGCATCGGCCCCTTTGATCACGGCTTCCACCATGGCGCCGCCGAAGTTCTCCTCGGCCACGACGCAGTCGGCGGCAAACTCGTGGTAGGCGGCGGCGACGCGCCGAGCCCAGGCCAGCGGCGCGTCCTTGCAGGAGCGGTCGGCGAGCACGTAGGCGTCGCCGTCCTGGCCGCGTGCGGCGACGACGATTCCGATCTCGTCGGAGCCGGCGTCGTCGCGGCCCTGGGCGCCGGAGGGATCGACCGCCACCACGACGTTGCGGCGCGCCTCGACCGGGATGGCGCTCTCGTCGCGCCGCCCGGCATCGAAGATCTCGTAGGTCCACAAAGCGTCGTCGACCTCGTCGACGTAGACGCCCTCGTAGAAGCGCTTGCGCCGGCGCTCGGGCAGCGCCTCGAGGCTCGCGACGTACTCGGGCGAGAGGTGCTCGGCATTGTCGACGGGGTTGAGGAAGGCCCGCTCGTACTGATCGGGATGCGCCAGCGGCTGCCGGCTCAGCGGATCGCGCTTCTCGCCGAACAGCACGTTGGTCCAGTGGCTCCTGGCGGTGGGGTTCAGGTCGACGAAGGCGCGCTGCGCTATGCCGGGCACCACCTGCGCCAGCCGCGTGAAGGCGATGAGCGCGAGGTCGTAGGAGATCTGCGACGCCTCGTTGAGGAAGACGGTCGAATATTCGAGGCCGAGGATCTTCTCGACGCGGCTGGCGTCGTCGAGCCCGCCGACGGTGATGCGGGAGTGGTTGGTGAGCGAGTAGAAGCTGTCGGTCTTGTGCTCCGTGAGCTTGTAGCCGGGGAAGCACAGGCGGCCGACCGCCGGCAGCGTCTCCTGCATGATCGAGGCCTTGGCGGCGTTGGAGTGCAAACGAAGGATGGCGTGGGTCGAGCCCGGCGCGTTGATGGCGCGGCCGATGATGGCGCGCACGATGAGGAAGGTCTTGCCCGAGCGCGTGCCGCCGGCAAGGCAGGTGTAGCGCTGCGTGCCCGTCTCGAGCAGGAGCCGCGCAGCATGCTGCGCGTCGCTGAACGACACCGTCATGGTTGGGATGGATCCGGGATTTCGGGGGTGCCGGGCGCCTCGACGCAGGTCGGCTCGGCATGCGCGCATTGGCGGTCAAAACCGATCAAGCGTCAACGGGGGTGGTTTTGCCGCGCGTGCAGCGTCCAGGAGGCGCGGGTTGTCCGATTGGGGAAAAACATTCTTCGAAATCACGCTTGGAACGCCACGGCGGCGGGCCTGTCATCGCGTCCCGCCGGCCCGGCGCCTCCCGCTTGGAGCCGCCGGCGGAGGCCGGGCAGCTGAGCTCCGGGCGCTTCATCGCCGAATGCAGGGACGGGTCGCAGGCGACCCTGGTCCCCGACGCCTGGGCGACGCTCGAGCGCGAGATGCCTTTACCGACCGCCGACGAGGAGAGCTACGCCGCCGCCATCGTCGCCGCTGCGGAAGGTGAAGGGCGGGGTGAGCTGGGCCACTTCCGTCCTTCCGAGGCGCCGAAGGCGAGCCCGGAACCCATGACAACGTAGCCTTGGTAGAAAGAGGCGGGATCGCGCCGCCTGTGCCTGCACGCGCGTTGTCATGGGTTCCGGGCTCTCGCCTCCGGCTCGCCCCGGAAAGACGGCGCTTTAGCCCGCCTGGGAGATGCGCTCCACCATGGCACCGCAGCGGCCGAGCTTGGCCTCGAGGTGCTCGAAGCCTCGATCGAGGTGGTAGACGCGGTTGACCTCGGTCTCGCCCTCGGCGGCGAGCGCGGCGATGACGAGCGACACCGAGGCGCGCAGGTCGGTCGCCATCACCGGGGCGCCCTGCAAGGTCTTGACGCCCTGCACGGTGGCGACATCCCCCGCGAGCGTGATGCGCGCGCCGAGGCGGGCGAGCTCCTGCACGTGCATGAAGCGGTTCTCGAAGATCGTCTCGTGGATGCGCGAGGAGCCCTTGGCGCGGGTCATCAGCGCCATGAACTGCGCCTGCAGATCGGTCGGGAAGCCGGGGAACGGCGCCGTCGAGATGTCGACGCCCTGGAGCCCATGCCCGTTGCGCTTGATGCGAACGCCCTGGTTGGTGGTGGTCACGCTCGCGCCGGCCTGGACGATGGCCTCCAGCGCCGTCTCCAGCATGAGCGGCTGGGCGCCCTCCAGCAGCACGTCGCCGCCGGCCATCGCCACGGCCATGGCATAGGTGCCGGCCTCGATACGGTCGGGCAGCACCTGGTGGTAGCCGCCGTGCAGCGCGGCGACGCCCTCGATCTCGATCGACGAGGTGCCGGCGCCTTTGATGCGGGCGCCCATGGTGGTGAGGCAGGCGGCGAGGTCGACGACCTCGGGCTCGCGCGCGGCGCCGGTGATCAGGGTGTGGCCATGCGCCAGCACCGCCGCCATCATCGTCGTGTGGGTGCCGCCGACCGTCACCTTGGGGAAGTCGATCTCGGCGCCGCGCAGGCCCTTGGGCGCCTTGACGTGGGCGTAGCCGGCCTCGATCTCGATCTGCGCCCCGAGCTTCTCCAGCGCCATCAGCAGCAGGTCGACCGGGCGGGTGCCGATGGCGCAGCCGCCGGGCAGCGACACCACCGCCTCGCCCATCCGGGCGAGCAGCGGCGCGATGACCCAGAACGAGGCGCGCATGCGCGAGACCAGCTCGTAGGGGGCGCGGATGTCGACGATCTCGCGGGCGCTGAGATGGATGGGACGGGCGGCGTGCGGATCCTCGCCGGCGCGGCGGCCGTCCTGCGAATAGTCCACGCCGTGGTGGCCGAGGATGCGGACCAGCATGCGCACATCGGCGAGGTTGGGCACGTTCTGCAGCGTCAGCGTCTCGCGCGTCAGCAGCGAGGCGATCATCAGGGGCAGCGCGGCGTTCTTGGCCCCGGAGATCGGGATGGTGCCGTGGAGCTCGTTGCCGCCGACGATGCGAATGCGATCCATCCCGCCCTCATTCCTTGCCGACCGGCGGCGGTGCGGGCGCGGACGCCTCCGGCGCCCGTGTTTCCAGAGCCTTGCCGGACCGCCCGGCCTTGCGTCGCTTCAGGTTAGCGCGCAACGCCTCGGCGAGCCGCTTGCGCTCCTTGGCCTTGGCCTTGTCCCGCTCGCTCGCCCGCTCGATACGCTTTGTCCCTTTGTGCCGCTCTCCTTACGGTCTCGGTGTCGCAGTCACAAGCGAAGGCAGGGAACCTTGGCCGTGTGGCGCGGATTTTGTTATCGTGGGTGCCATGGCGGCAACGGGGTGCCGGATCGATGCAGGACGACGGGGATCGTGATGTGGGCCTTGCACAGACCTACATGGTCGGGCAGGACCGCGCCGGGCGCTGGCTCGCGATGGAAGCGAAGGGTCGTGGTGGCGGCATGTTCTCCTCGCGCGAGGCGGCGATGCGCTTCGCCGGCAGCCAGACCGCGTGGCGCGACGGCGCCGTCAGCGAGCCCGGGCGGCCGATGGCCTTCGCCTGAGGCTCTTGTCGCCTGAGGCTCTTGGAGGAGGCGACCAATGGAAGACCCGGTCGCACGCGGCGCCAGCGATCTCTACGAGAGCGATTTCTACGCCTGGACGCAGCGGCAGGCTGCCCTGATCCGCGACGGCGATGTCGCCGCCGTCGACCTTCCCAACATCCTCGAGGAGATCGAGACCTTGGGGCGCAAGGAAGTTTCCGAGCTCCGATCGCGCTACACCGTCTTTGCGACTCACCTCCTGAAGGAAAGGTTCCAGCCTGCCAGGGCCAGTCGGAGCTGGCGCTCGACGATCCTCAACCAGCGCATCGAGATTGCGCGGCACATGAAGGACAATCCGAGCCTGAAGTCGAAGGTCGACGAGATCTTGGCCGAAGCCTACGCCGATGCCCGCCTGATCGCTGCGACCGAGACCGGCCTGCCGGAGGAGACCTTCCCGGTGGAGCCGCCATTTGACCGATATCAGGCGGTAGCGCGATAGCGCGGCACTTCGCACGCCCTCCTACGTCATTCCGGGTTCGGCTGCGCCGCCCCGGAATGACGAGCGTTGGTGTTCCGTCCTAGCCCCCGGCCGCGCCCAGCCGTGCCAGCACCTCCTCGTGCAGGCGCCTGTCCCCGCAGGCCACGACGTCGCCGCCCTTCGAGGCGTCGCCGCCGTCCCAGCTCGTCATGATGCCGCCGGCGCCCTCGACGACGGGAATCAGCGCGACGACGTCGTAGGGCTGCACGCTGGACTCCACCACGCAATCGACGTGACCTGCGGCGAGCATGGCGAAGGCGTAGCAATCGACCCCGTAGCGGGTCAGCCTGGCCTCGGCCTCGAGGCGGCGCAGCGCTTCGAGCTTGTTCTCCGCGTAGAGCAGCGGCGACGTCGTCATCAGCGTCGCTTCCTTCAGGGTCGGGCATTTGCGCGTCGTCAGCCGTCGAATGCCTCGCGACAGGCCGAGCCCGGTGCCGCGCCACTGCGCCTTGGTGCCGTCGCCCACGAAGCGCTCTTGGGTGAAGGGCTGCACCATCATGCCGTAGCAGGGCCGCCCCTGGTGCAGGAGGCCGATCAGCACGCCCCAGGTCGGCAGGCCGGAGATGAAGGCCTTGGTACCGTCGATGGGGTCGAGCACCCAGACGTATTCGGCATCGGCGTTCTTGACGCCGAACTCCTCGCCGATGATGCCGTGGTCGGGAAATTGCCGCTCGATCATGCGGCGCATCGCGACCTCGGCGGCGCGGTCGGCCTCGGTGACGGGATCGTAGCGGCCGCCCTTGTTCTTGTCCTCGGTGCCGATGGCGGTCCGGAAGAACGGCAGGATCGTCTCGGTCGCGGCATCGCCCAGGCGGTCGACGAAGGCGGCGAAATCAACGGCGGACATGGGCAGATCTCCTGCCGTGGAAACGGCGGTTCGCGCGAGGCGCCAAGTGCCATGCCGCCGCGGCGGTCGCAATAAGGGCGCGGACCTCATCATGCTGAAAAGGAGCAGCTGCCGTGCCGGGATGTCACGTCGCTCCGGAACCGAAGCTGCGGCCTTGATTCTTGTGCGGCGCACATGCATCATGCTGCAGTGCGGCAGGGGTTTGCTGCCGCCGGATGCCCTCCTTGGGCGTTTCCTCCCTAGACTTGAGCCGCTTGTGCGATGCACGGGCGGCTCCTTTCTTCAAGGGCGCTCCCATTCGGCGAACTGCTTGGCTCCGGGCTCTACTCCGCGGCCGCCTTGCGCAGCCCCGAGGCATCGCCCGCCATGGCCAGCGCTCCCAGGATCTTGGCAATATCGGCCTTCACCGACGCGAAACGGGCGATGCGCTCGATGGTCCGCTCGTCCATGTAGAGCGCGCGATTGACCTCGATCTGGATGGCGTGGACGCCGGCTTGCGGCGCTCCGTAATGCTCAGTGATGAAGCCGCCGGCGTAGGGCTTGTTGCGATGCACGGCGTAGCCGGCGCCACGCATGGCCTCTTCGAGCAGCTCGACGAAGCTGCCCTCGGCGCTGGTGCCGTAGCGGTCGCCGACCACGAAATCGGTCTTGATCCGCCGCTCGGCCGAAGCGGCGACGGTCGGCGTCGAAGGCATGGAGTGGCAATCGATTAGTAGAGCGTAACCGAACTGCCGCTGCGCCCGCTCGACGAGGCCGCGCAGGGCGGCGTGATAGGGCTTGTAGAGCCGCTCGATGCGCTCCAGCCCCTCGGCCACCGTTAGCCGCCCGGCGTAGATCTCCTGCGAATCACCGACCACCCGCGCGATGGTGCCCAGGCCGCCCGCGACGCGCACCGAGCGCGTGTTGGCGAAGGCCGGCAGCTTGCCCTCGAACATGCGCGGATCGAGCTCATAGGGCTCGCGGTTGAGATCGAGGTAGGCGCGCGGGAAGCGGGCGCGGATCAACGGGGCGCCGAGGCCCGCGGCCCCGGCAAACAGGTCATCGACGAACGCGTCTTCGGACCGGCGCAGGGCCACCGCGTCGAGCCGCGCGCTGTCGAGGAAGCGCTGGGGATAGATCGAGCCCGAATGCGGCGAGGAGAGTACGAGGGGACAGAGTGTCCGCGCCGGTTCGACGATGTCGAAGGGCGGCTCGAACTCGGGCTCTCCCGTGTCGCCGCCGCCGTTCAATCCCGGCGAGGACCCGCCGTCCATGTCGCGCACTCCCCGCATCCACCCAAGCAAGCATATATGACGAGGGCGTCGCAACACCGCTCTGTCAAAGGCGGCACAAACGTGGCATCAAGCGGCACCGCGTGAATTTTCGCCGGTGCATCCTTGCGTCTGCCCGCGATCCTACACCTGACCTTAATCTTCCCGCGCCACCTCTCCACGCATCGATCGTAGAGCGCACATGACAGACCTCGAGAGCACGGTTAACGGCAAGATCCTCCTTGCCGAGGACGACAACGACATGCGGCGCTTCCTCGCCAAGGCGCTGCAGAACGCCGGCTACGACGTGTCGTCCTTCGACAACGGCTTGTCTGCCTACAACCGCTTGCGCGAGGAACCGTTCGAGCTGCTGCTGACCGATATCGTGATGCCCGAGATGGACGGCATCGAACTGGCGCGGCGCGCCACCGAGCTCGATCCCGACATCAAGGTCATGTTCATCACCGGCTTCGCCGCCGTGGCGTTGAACCCCGACAACAACGCCCCGCGCCAGGCCAAGATCCTGTCGAAGCCGTTCCACCTCAAGGACCTCGTCAACGAGGTGCAGCGACTTCTGGCGGCGTGACAAAAGCCGCTCTTTACGGTTGCCACGCTTCCGGCTTTTGCCTATACCCCGGCTCCTCGCACCCGCATTCCAGCGGGTGCCAGTGGTGCGCGAGCGCTTAGCTCAGCGGGAGAGCACTTCCTTGACATGGAAGGGGTCACAGGTTCAATCCCTGTAGCGCTCACCATTGTATTCAACGACTTAGCGGCATTTTCGCTCCGCCTATTGCTTGCCTCACAACGAGGTATCTCTTAATAAGATCGATTTTGAGGTTCACGGACCCCCGGACTTACAGTCTGTGACCGTCGCAATGCCTTCAGAGATTCTGGCGCTCACTTCCAGCTCGAGCGGTCGCCTTCTCCCGTACTGGCGATCCGCCAGCCGTGAGTTCGAGAACACCGTCGTGCTCCGCACCTTCGGTGAGGCGCCGAGCATGGAAGAGCTGCTCAGCGGTCAGTGATCGGCGCCGGATCGATTGTCGCTCGGCCGCTCCATCGTGGTCTGCGAGAGCGCTTCACCCTGCGCAAACGTGACGGTTGGCTGCGCGGCAATCACGCGATGGACCCTTTCCTTACGTTGCCGCTTCGCCTGCTGCTGCAATCCGCGGCGTTCAACGCAGGATACATGATGACCGACGCCAACCCCGTTATCGAGATCTACCTGACCGGCCTGCGCAACCAGCACGCGGTGGAGACGCAGGCCATTGGCACGATCCAGAACGAGCTGCCGCGCATGAAGGCGTATCCGGACCTCCACGCCAAGATGCAGGATGACAAGGAGCGCTCGACTCGGCAGGCGGCTCGCCTCGACGACCTCCTTGAGAAGCACGGGTCGAAGAAGTCCTTGGCGAAAGAGGCTGTGACCGGCGCCGTGGCGACGATCGCCGGATTTGCCCATGCCACCTCCGGCGACGACGTGCTTAAGAACGTCCTCGCTGCCGTCGGCTACAAGGCCTACGAGATCGGCTCCTACAAAGTCCTGCTGACCCTCGCCGATGCAGCCGGTGCCTCCGACGACAAAACCGTGCTCGAGCAATCGATGAAGGAAGAGCAGGAGATGGGCGATTGGCTTGGCAGCCATATTCCCGAACTTGTTCATGCCTACGTGCAACAGAAGGCTGCGTAGCCTCACAAGCCGAGCTGGTGCGATGCCGGCTCGGCTAATGCCACGCTGTCATGCCGATCCTTGCGCGTGCCGGTGGCGATGGCCTCTTCTTTCTCGTACCTGATCCGGAAGCCTTCTCACACCACGAAGGCCGCCACCACGGCGGCGAGGCCCACCGCGATCCAGGTGACGTAGTCGTTGACGAGGCCGCTGTGCAGCGCCTCGAGACCGCGAAACACCGGCCCGAAGGTGGGCCGCGTCGTGCCGCGGAACACCCGGGGCAGATCCTCTCTGAACAGGCTGTAGCCGGCGATGACGAACGAGCCGGCTACGCCCGCCCAGATCATCCATTCCAGGGCGAAGCTCGTCGGCAGGGCCACGCTCTCGACGGCTCGCGGCGGCTGCAGGCCGAGGTAGGCTTGGGCGTCCGGGTGGAAGAAGGGCTGAATCGCGGTCTCGGCGTAGTGCCGCACGAGATCGCCGGGCAGGAAAGCGAGCAGCGTCAGCAGCGCGGCGGGCGCGGCCATCAGCCAGAACGGGCGATCGGCCTTCTCGCGCTCTTCCTCGGTGGGTGCGCCCTCCTCCTCGCCGGGCTCGGGACCGAGCCCGAGGAAGATGCGGCCGGTGGCGCGCAGGATCGCACCGCCGGTCAGCGCAGCGCCGACGGCAAGGAAGGCGAAGACCCAGCCGGTGCCGTTCGTCTCGAGGCCGGAGCCGATCAGCTTGAAGCCTTCGTCGGCGATGCCGAAGGGCAGGCCCGCGAGCACCAGGCCGCCCGCCGCCATAAGGATGCCGGCCGGCCAGATGCCCTCGCGGCCGAGCCCGCGCAATTCGATCTCGTCGATCGAAGCCTTGGTCGCGAGCAGGATGCCGGCGACCATGAACAGGCCGCCCTTGATGAGCCCGTGGCCGACCATGTAGCTCAGGAAGCCGGCGGTGCCGTCGTTCGACAGCGTCGCGATGCCCGCCAGCATGATCCCGGCATGCGACACGGTCGAGAAGGCGAGCATGCGCTTCAAATGGCGCTGCTGCAGCGCCATCAGCCCGCCGACGACCGCCCCGAGGCAGGCGAGGCCGAGGATGACGCTGTGCATCGCGCCGACGACCGGCGGGTAGCCGGCGAAGACCGAATTCCCGAGCTTGGCCACGCCGAACAGGCCGATCGCGACCATCGCGCCGGAGAAGATCACGCACACCGGCGAGGGTGCCACGGCGTGGGCGTCGTTGAGCCAGAAGTGGAACGGCACCATCGCCGCCTTGATCAACAAGCCGGCGACGACCAGGCAGAAGGCCGCGTCGATGACGGGATCGTGCGGGCTCGCGGCGACGTGGACGGCCAGCGAGGAGAAATCCAGCGCTCCCGCGCGGGAGTAGATCAGCCCGATGCCGCTCAGCATCATGAAGCCGCCGAGCGAGTTCGTGACGGTAAAGTTGAGCGCACCGGCGATCGCCGAGCCCTCGAGCTTGTAGCCGGTGAGCGCGAAGGCGGTGACGCTCATGACCTCGAACCAGACGAACAGGTTGAAGAGGTCGTGCGTCAGGGTGAAACCGACCATGGCGGCGAGGAACAGCAGCATCAGCACCTGGAAGTGCGCGCTGATCTTCTCGAAGTAGCCCCAGGAAAAGACGAAGCTGCTGGCAAACAGCAGGCACACCAGCGTGGCGATGCTGGCGGAGGCGCGGTCGGCGGCGAAGGCGATGCCGAGAGTCACGCCATGACGCGGCACCCAGCCGCCGAACCACTCGACGATGGGGCCTTGGCCGGCGCGCATCGCCAGCGCGGCGCAAGCGGCGCCCGCCGCCAGGGCCACCAGCGTGGCGACGGCGTCTGGCACGTGCCTGGGCAGGAAATGCCCGAGGATCAGCAGGATCGCGGCGACGGCCATCGGTCCGGCGACGGGAAGGGGCAGGAGAATGGTGTCGGGGATCATCTCTCGGCCTCGCCGCGGAGTACCCTCTCCCGCGAAGCGGGGGAGGGGGACCGCCGAAGGCGGAAGAGGGGGCTGCCGCTCGCGACAGACGTACCTTCTAGGATCAATCCCAAGCCGGGTTTGAGCGAGGCGCGGCAGCCCCCTCCATCATGATTCGCATGGTCCCCCTCCCCCGGTCCGCTGCGCTGCGCAGGGGAGGATGTACCGACCCTCCTCATTTGCGCAGCGGCTTCAGCTCGTAGGGGTCGACCGTGCCCTTGCGCTTGTGCATCTGCAGCGTGAGCGCCAGCAGCAGGGCGGAGATGGTGGCACCCACGACGATGTCGGTCAGCACGAGGGCCTGCACCACGGGACCGACGGCGGGCGTGCCGGGCGGGTGGTCGTAGAAGATCGGCGCGATGGCGTCCCACTTGTAGCCGATGCACAGCAGCAGGACGTAGGTCGCGGACTGGCACACCGAGAGGCAGCCGATGAGGTGCACGTAGTTGCGGCTGGTGACGATCCCGTAGAGGCCGACCCCGAACAGCCAGGCCGAGACGAGCCAGGGCAAGGTGCTCATAGAGGATAGCTCATGCGACGTCTCCTTCGCCGGGCTCGTCCTCGCCAGCCTCGTCGGTGCGCGTCTCCTCCATGAACTCGAGGAAGACGAGGCTGAAGCTGCCGAACACGGCGAAGGCGACGCCGACGTTGTCGACGAACATGGTGCCGCCGGACCAGGCGCTCTTCAGCGTGCCGAGCGGCAGGATGTTGCTGGCGAACGGCATGCCGGCGAAGAGGGCGGCGAAGCCGATGCAGGCGAACAGCAGCGCGCCGCCGCCCTCGCACCAGTCCAGCACCTGCGCCTTGATCAGGCGGCGCCAGCCGGAGTAGCGGCTGCCGAGGAACACCAGCAGCAACGATGAGGCGATGATGACGCCGCCCTGGAAGCCGCCGCCGGGCGTCGTCGTGGCGTGGATCGAGACGTAGATGCCGAACACGAACACCAGCGGCGCCAGCACGCGGCTGACGAGGATGGCGGCATCGGTGCGCGGCGGTATCGTGCGGCCGGGCACGCGGCCGGGCTTGCTCGACGACTC
Source organism: Beijerinckiaceae bacterium (assembly GCA_965198715.1). GTDB lineage: Bacteria > Pseudomonadota > Alphaproteobacteria > Rhizobiales > Beijerinckiaceae > RH-AL1. The sequence goes on along the minus strand of CBDAPV010000001.1, from coordinate 161,375 downwards.
CTCGCCGCGGGAGCCGCGCAGCAGCACCACCGTGCCGGTCACGGCGGCGAGCAGCATGAACTCCTCGCCCAGCGTATCGAAGCCGCGATAGTCGAAGTTCACCGCCGTCACGGTGTTGGTGACGCGGCGCTCCTTGGGCGCGAGATCGTTGATGGCATCGCCGTAGGGCAGCGGATGCGCGCCGAAGGTGGGCATGGCGCCGGCGAGCCGGAACGCGGCCGGCCCCAGCACGAGGAAGGCGAGGATCAGCAGGATGAGGCGGGCGCGCGGGCTCACGTCTTCCCTTTTCCCGGCTTGGCGTCCTGCTTCATGCGCATCGAGGCCAGTGCCACCAGGAACAGCAGCGGCGTGGCGGCCGAGCCGACCGCGATCTCGGCGAAGGCGACGTCGGGCGCCTGCAGCGCCATGAACAGGATCGAGAGCGCGAAGCCGTTGGCGGCGATGGCGAGCACCTGCCGGCGCGGCTCGCGCGACAGCACCACACCGGTGCCGGCCAGCGCGACCAGGATGAGGAGGATCGGGAGAAGAATCCTCACATCCGCTCTCCGACCTCGTCGCGAGTGAAGATGGCGCGGGCGATGGCCTGGTTGACCGAGGCACCGGCGATGAGCGCCACGGCGAACAGCAGCAGGATCTTGAAGGGGCGCTGCGCCATCCCGTCCTCGACGAAGGCGGCGATGACGATCGGCAGGCCGGCGCCCAGGGTGGTGAAGGTGGCGCAGTGCAGTCGGTCCATCGAGGACTTGAGCCGCGCGAAGCCGATCGCGCCGAGCCAAGCCGAAGCCACGGCGAGCGCGAGCAGGATATCGACCACGATCTCCTTCATCGCGAGATCTCCTTCACAGCCAACGCTCCATGAAGACGGTATAGAGGTAGGTGCCGGGCACGGAGAGCAGCGTCAGGCAGAGCGCGACGTCGATGAAAGAGCTCTGGTCGGTGGCGAAGGTCATCAGTGCCAGGATCAGCGCCGCCAGCGTCGAGGCGACCTGCACGGCGACGAGGCGGTTGTTGGCGTTCTCCCGCGCCGCGACGTAGAGCGGCACCAGCAGCGGCGGCATCAGCAGGATGATGGCGACGAGCCAGGCGTTCATGCCGGCCAACGCCCGTCGGGCGAGACCGGCTTGGCCGGGAAGCCGTGGAGCAGCAGCGTGCCGTCGGATCGGTTGCCGCGGACCAGGAAGGTGCGCGGCGCCAGCGAGACGCCGATCGTCGTCACGGCACGCCGGCCGGCCTCGCGCGGCGTGGCGGCGCCGAAGTCGAAAGGCTGGCGGACGTAGTCTCCGCAGTGCCGGCCGCCGCCGTGGATGGCGACGGCGACCAGCTCGCGGCCGACGGCGTAGAAGTCGGGCAGCAGGGCGGCGAAAGGCTTGAGGATCGCGCGCGGCGCCGGACGCAGCGTGAAGTGCTCCTGCGCCACCAGCGACAGGCCCACCGCCAGCATGACGCCGAGCGTGCAGCACACCAGCATGGCGATCAATTCGACCGTGTCGGCGCTGCCTGCGAGAAACAGGTAGAAGCCCGCCAGCACGATCCACATCAGCGGCGCCCACACGTATCTGCTCACGCCACCTCCCGCGTCATCGGTACCGATGGTGGCACAACCGCCGTGCCAGTCCAACGCGCGATCTCAATCTCAGCTGGGGAAAAGCAGGGCCAGGGCGATCGAGAGCGTGACCGCGCTCACCGCCGTGCTGGCCAGCACGATCGAGCCGATCTCGGCGGTGGAGCGGCCGTAGTTCACCGCGAAGAGGATGCCGAAGAAGCCCGACGGCAGGGCGCAGCACAGGACCGTGAGGCGGGCGACGTCCCACGGCATGTGCGCCAGCCATACGATGAGCAGGCAGAGCAGGGGCTGCACGACGTTGGCGACGACGACTGCGGCGACCAGGCTGACGGTCAGGCGGAAGCGCTGCAGCGACAGCACGAGCCCCGTGAGGAACAGCGCCGCGCCGGCGGTGGCCTGGCCGATGAGCTTGAACGAGTCCAGAATGAAGAGCGGCAGCTCGAAGCCGGCGATCGAGAGCACGACACCGAGCGCCGGCGCCCAGACGATCGGCTTGGCGCAGGCGCGCAGCAGCGCGGTGCCGATACGGCCGGCGAGGCTCCCAGCTGCCCCGCCTTTCGAGAGCTCGAGCAGGGTGAGGGACAGCGGCGAGGGGATCATGGCGCCCGCGGCGATGGTCAAGGCGATGAACGAGCCGCCGGCTTTGCCCGAGACCGCCGCGACGATCGGCAGGCCGGCGGCCGCGAAATTCGGCAGCGAGACCGTCAGCGCTTGCACCGAGGCCTCGCCCATGTCGTCGCCGCAGCGTCGGCGATAGGCGTACCATCCGGCGAAGGGCACCAGCATGGCGAGCGCCAGGACGGGGAAGGCCGGGCTCTGCTTGAAGAGCACCGCGCGCGGTGCGGTGGCCATGCCGACGAACAGCGCCGCGGGCAGGGCGTATTCCATGACCAGAATGTTGAGCGGGCCGACGGCGCCCTGGCCGATGCGCCCGAGGCGGCCGGCGGCGTAGCCGAGGACCAGCACGAAGAAGGTCGGCGCCAAAGCCAGGGCGATCGTGTTCAGCATGCGATGCCCCGGGCTCAGTCCGCGTGAAGCCAGCGGCGGACGCCGTCGAGGCTGCGAAAATCATCGAGCGCGCGGCTCTCGCGCTCCCCGAGTCCGGCGGCCATGAGATGGGCGACCGCGCGACCCGGCCCGAGCTCGAGCGCCCGCGTGACGCCGGCGGCGCGGCATTCTTCCATGCAGCCCTGCCAGTCCACCGTCTCGGCGACCTGGCGCGCTAGCTTGTCGAGCCCGTCGGCGACGTCGAACACCGAGGCGCCGTCGATCCCGCTGAGCAGGCGGCGGCCGGCGTGAAGCGCGTGCGCCTCGGCCCCGTGCAGCGCCTCGCGCAGCGGGTCGACCGCAGCGGCGAGCAGTGGCGTGTGCGAGGGCACGCCGACGGCGAGTTCGGTGACCTTGCCCGCGCCGGCCGCGCGCGCCGCCTCGAGCGTCGCAGCCAGAGCTTCGTGGGAGCCGCCGATCACGATCTGGTCGGCGCCGTTGACGATGGCGACGTGGCTGCCGTTCGCCCGGCACAGCGCTTCGATCTTGTCTTTGGGCAGGCCGCGGATCGCCGCAAGGCCGCCGGGCGCGTGGGCCGCGGCCTCGTCCATGACGGCGGCGCGGCGGCGAGCGAGCCGCGTGATCGTGGTGGCGTCGAACACGCCGGCGACGCCCCAGGCGGCGAGCTCGCCGACGCTGTAGCCGGCGACGACCAGGTCGTCGTCGAAAGCGTCGCTCAGCGCGGCGGCGGCGGCGAGCGCCTGGGTGCAGCACAGCACCTGCGCCACGGCGTTGCCGTGGATGTCGACGGCATCGTCCTCGACGAGCCGTCTCGGGTCACGCCCGTCGAGCGCGTTAGTGGCGGCGGCGAACACCGGGGCGGCGGCCTCGGCGTCGCGCGTCAGGGCGAACATGCCGGCGTGCTGAAAGCCCTGGCCCGAGCAGAGCAGCGCGAGGCGCGTCATCGCGCGCGCTCGGCCGCATCAAGGAACAGCGTCACGGCGAGCAGGTCCGCCGAGCCGCCAGGGCTGAGGCGCCGCGCAACGAAGGCGCGGTGGATCGCGACCGCGCGCTCGCGCCAGCCCGCCGCGCCGACCCCGCCGGCGTCGAGGAAACCGCGCGCGCAGGCATGGGCGAAGGCGAGGCCCTCGACGCCGCCGCGGTGCAGCAGGTTGGTGTCGTCGACGTGGGCCAGCAGGGCGAAGAAGGCCTGCACTCTCGCAGCCTCGTCTCTTCCATCTTCGTCGGGCCATTTCCTCCCGCGAGCGGGAGAAGGACCCTCGACCGCCAGCCGCCGTCCCTCGCGCAGCGCCGGCAATCCCACCCGAACCGCCGCCGGAAAGCCCGCCGCCGCCTCGCCGCGGGCGCCGCCGACGCCGAACCGGTACATGGCGCCGGCGCCGTGACTGCCGGAGGCTGGCCGCTCGCCGGCAAGCGCCTCGCCCCAGGTGTCGCGCACGTATCCAGAAAGGTCGTCCGCGCTCGCGCCAGCCGCGGCGCAGAGCAGGCCGAGCGCGAAGATCGCGCCGCGATGCGTGTTGACCCCGCCGGTCGCCGCCAGCATCGCCGCTTCGGCCTCGAGGCCGATCGCGCGCAAGGTCGCGAGGGGCGCGTCTGCCGTGCCAGCCTGCGCCAGGCGCGCGAAGAACGGCGCGATCGCCGCCACGCTGCGGCGGAACGTGCCGGCATCCATGTCGTCGTGGCTGCCGCTGTCGACGAGGCTGACGAGGCCGGGCTTGGGATAGGTCTCGAGCTCGGTGAGGAGCGCGGCGGCGGCGCGGGCGGCAATGCCGGCCGCATCCTCCCTCGCGGAGCGGGGGAGGGGGACCGCCGAAGGCGGTGGAGAGGGCAGCCGAGCCTCGCTGCTGGTGGCGTAGCCGCCGTCACGCGGAAGAGACGGAGGCGCCTGCAGCCCCCTCCACCATGCTTCGCATGGTCCTCCTCCGCCGTTCCGCTGCGCTGCACGGGGGAGGATCAGCACGGCACGAACTCTTGCAGGATCGAGGCGACGTCGCGCAGGCTGACACCGTCCATCGTCTTGACCGCGACGCGCGCTACCCGGCCATCCGCCGCCGCGCGCAACTCGCGCCACGACACGCCGCCGCCGTCCTCCAGCACGATCTCGCCGTCGACGCGCACCGTGCCGCCGTCGAGGCCGGCGAGCGCATCGAGCAAGGCGAGGCGCCGATGCGGCGCCGGGTGCCAGAGCAGGTCGAGATCGGAGTTCTGGCGCAGTACCGGCTCGCCGGTGACGTGCTGCCAGAGCAGGCTTCCGTAGACAAACGGCGCGGAATAGTCGGCCGCCAGCTCCAGCACAGACGAGACGGTCGCGTTCCATTCAGGTGGCGCCGAGCGGGCTGCCTCGACGAGGCCGAGCGGCGGCCGCCGCGTGACGGCGGAGCGGAGAACCGACACCCCCAGGCGCATCCTGCCGACGCCATTCGGCAATTGCACCGCCACCGGCACATCGTGGCCCGCCTCGCCGGCCAGGCGCCGCCTGACGATCACCGGCCACCCCCGCCGGCACCAGTCGGCCACCAGCCGGGACGCATCCTCCGGCAGGGCGAGACCCCTTACGGCGTCGGCCCAGGCGTGGGGCGCGACGTCGAGCAGGTCGTGGCGCTCGAACGTCAAGCCATGGCCGCGGCGATCACGCGCTTGGCGACGTCGGCCGCCACCGGCCGGCCTCCCCTCTCCTTGCCGAGCCCGTCGCGGCGGTCCTCCGGCGAAGCGTCCTTCAGCGTCGCCGCGAGCTGCACGGCGAGCGGCTTCTCCGGGTCCCAGACGGCTTTCACGGCGCCGGCCTTCGAGAGGTGGTCGAGCCCGGGCGCGAACACCGGGGTGGTCTTCGCCATCTCCTGAAGCTTCTTCAAGTCGAGCTTGGTGACGCGGGCGATGGAGGGCAGGTCCATGACCGCCGGCTCGGCGCCGGGCAACGCGACGAGCACGTCCGTGGCGAGCGCGGTGGCGAGGAAGGCGCCGGCGGCAGCCTTGCCGTATTCGAGGCCGATGGTCCGGTGGCCCTCGCGGCTCGCCAGCAGCAGGCACTTGGCGAGGTGGCTCAGGTACTCGTTGAGGCCGAGCATCTCGGCGCGGCGCGCCATCAGCTGTCCCTCGGTGTCGACGAGCACCAGGATCGGCGTGTCGCCGCCGGCCTCGATGACCTTCAGCACGTGCTTGGCGAGCTGCAGCGCGCCCTCGGGCGAGAGCGGCGCGCCGTTGACGGCGCCGATCACCGCGATCGAGCTTTTGCCCTCCAGCGTGCCGTGGCCGGTGACGACGTCGCCGTCGCGCTCGATATCGGGCGCCTTGTCGAACAGGCCCTTCAGGACCTCATCGAGCGTCATGATCGTCTCCGGCGTATGTGTCGGCGAGCTTCAAAAAGTCGTCGTCGCCCATGTCGCGGACCGCCTTGATATTCTTGATGCCGAGCTCTTTCCACATGTCGACGGCCTGGTCGCAATCGCCGAAGTGCTTCAGGCGCTTCTTGAGACGCTTCTGCTCGGCCTGCATCGTGGTCAGGTCGAAGGCCGGCGCGTCCTTCAAGGCGGCGAGCGCAGCCTCGCGGAAGCCCGCCATCGTGTCCTTCGTGTAGAGGTCGGCGCCGCCGATCAGCCGGCGGGTCTTGCCGCCCATCGTCGCCCAGACCAGGGACTTGTCGGCGGAGTCGAACTCCTCGACGCCCTTGTTGGTCTCGATGACCTCGGGCCCGGTCACGCCGGTGCGTCCCTCCTCCGAGATGACGATGCGCGAGCAGGTCGCCGCGGTCAGCCCGGCACCGCCGAAGGCGCCGGCGCGGCCCCCCACCAGCGCCACCACCGTGACGCCGGCGCTGCGCGCCTCGCAGATCGCGCGCATGACCTCGGCCACGGCGAGTTCGCCGGCGTTGGCCTCCTGCAGCCGCACGCCACCGGAATCCATCAGCAGGATGATCGTGCGCGGCAGGTCCTTGTGGTCGCGCGCGGCGCGCATCAGGCCGACCAGCTTGGCGCCCGAGACCTCGGCGAAGGTGCCGCCCATGAACTGCCCCTCCTGCGCCGCCAGCAGGATGTCGTGTCCATCGAGCTTGCCGCGGCCGACAATGACGCCGTCATCGAAGGCTGCGGGCAGGTCGAACTGCGCGAGGTGCGGGCTCTGCACGCGCTCTGTCGGCGGCAGGAACTCGTGGAAACTGCCCTGGTCGAGGAAGCCGGCGATACGCTGGCGTGCCGTCGCCTGGAACCAGCTGGCGTCGCTTTCGGTGGACGCGCCGCCCGTCGCCGCTTGCGCCATCATGCCGTCTCCATCATCGCGTGGCCCTGCATCAGGCGCAACGACACCGTGTCGGGCCGCGCGCCGCCGTCGTTGATGGCGATGGCGAGCCCGCCCGGAGAGGCGCGCTCGACGAAGTCGGCGACCACCGCCTTCCAGATATCGTCGAAGCCGGTGACGCTGGTCGCGATCTCGATCCGGCACTTGGTGCCGGGCAGGTTGCGCTCGAACAGCGCCTCGAGGTTGCCGGAGGCGACGACGCCGACGATCGCGGAGGCGCGCCCGCCCTTGGCGCGGCCCTTGGCCTCGAACTCGAAGGTCATGGTCTGCATGGCAGCGCCCTCCTGACGCTTCTCTTTTTCGTCACCCCAACGCGACGTCGGCGCACGGCGTCATGCCGCTTTCGGGGGGACACACCCCCTTGCGATCGCACATGCGCATTTTGCGTCGCGATGCGTCGCGCCCGGCTCAAGCACGTATCTGGTAAAATGACCGAGACAGTGGCAGGTTCCACCCGTTGCGCCACGCTTGCGGGACCCATCGTCTACCAGTTCCGGTACTTGGCCGGTGGATCGTAGAGATCGCCCGACCAGTGCATCAGGTCCTTCACCGAGCGCGCGGCAAGCAGGCTGCGGTGGGCGTCGAGCGGGTTGATGCCGAGGTCTTCCGGCCGCTGCACGATCTTGCGCCGGCGCAGCTCCTCCACCTTGGCGTGATCGCGGGCGCGGCCGACGTCGGTGTAGCCGGCGACGCCGCGGATCGCCTGCTCGCGCTCCTCGGCACTCCGGCACAGCAGCAGGTTGGCGACGCCTTCCTCGGTGACGATGTGGGTGACGTCGTCGCCGTAGATCATGACCGGCGCCAGCTCGAGCTTGAGTTTTTCCGCCAGGTTCAGGCTGTCGAGCTTCTCGACGAAGGTCGGCTGCATCTTCTCGGCGAAAGTCTCGACGATCTGCACCACCAGCTTGCGCCCGCGCACCAGCGGCGCATGCGCGTCGCCGGCCGCCTCGCGCCCGGCCTTGAGCCACGGATCGCTGGCATGGCGTCGGCCGTGGGCGTCCGAGCCCATGTTGGGCGCGCCGCCGAAGCCGGCGATGCGGTCCGTCGTGACGGTGGAGGAGTTGCCGGCGAGGTCGATCTGCAGCGTCGAGCCGATGAACATGTCTGTCGCGTAGAGCCCGGCCACCTGGCAGAACATGCGATTGGAGGCCATCGAGCCGTCGCGGCCGACAAAGTAGATGTCCGGCCGCGCGGCCATGTAGGCGTCCATGCCCACTTCGGAACCGAACGAGTGGACCTGCTTGACCCAGCCGGACTCGATGGCGGGGATGAGCGTCGGGTGCGGGTTCAGCGCGAAATGCGTGCAGATCCGGCCCTTGAGCCCGAGCTTCTCCGCGTAGGTCGGCAGCAGCAGCTCGATGGCCGCGGTGTTGAAGCCGATGCCGTGGTTGAGGCGCAGCACGCCGTAAGCCTCGTAGATGCCGCGGATCGCCAGCATGGCGGTGAGGATCTGCGTCTCGGTGATCTGCGCCGGATCGCGGGTGAACAGCGGCTCGACGTAGAAGGGCTTGGGCGGCTCGACCACGTAGTCCACGCGGTCGCCCGGCACGTCCACGCGCGGCAGCTTGTCGACGATCTCGTTGACCTGGGCGACGACGATGCCCTGCTTGAAGGCCGTCGCCTCGATCACCACCGGCGAGTCCTCGGTGTTGGGACCCATGTAGAGGTTGCCGGCCTTGTCGGCCTGGCGGGCGACCGTCAGCGCCACTTTCGGCGTCAGGTCGACGAAGTAGCGCCCGAAGAGCTCGATGTAGGTGTGGATCGCGCCGAGCTCGATCTGGCCCTTGTCCAGCGCCCGCGCGAGCGCGCCGCCCTGCGGCCCGGAATAGGAGAAGTCGAGCTTCTTCGCGATGCCCTTGGCGAAGAGGTCGAGGTGCTCGGCGAGCACGATGCCGGACTGGACGACGTGGATGTCGTGCAGCACCTTGGGGTCCGCCTTGGCCAGCGCCCGGGCGAGGAAATCCGCCTGCTTCTGGTTGTCGCCCTCGAGGCAGAGCCTGTCGCCGGGCTTGAGGATCGCCTCGAGCAGCTTCGTGACGTCGCCCGGCTGCACGATCTTGCCCTTGGCGAAGCGCGCGCCCGCCTCGAGCCGCTTGTCACGGTCGGCTTTCTCCTGGCCCCAATCCGTCATGCGCGCTCCTGTGCCCCTAAGTCTCGCGCGCGGGCGTCCGTCTTCAAGGCGGCCCGTGCGAATGTCCGGCTGAAATGCGTCATGCGCCGATCCAATTCGCCCGGGCGCCGGCACCGTCGTAGCGCCGGTAGGCGCGGGTCTGCGCGCCGTGCGCCCCGAGGCGGAGCACGTCGACGCTCGCGACCGCGAGGCGCAGCACGACGAACTGCCGGGCCTGTTCGTCGGGCGGCAGGTGCGGCTGGTCCGAGGGATCGTCGATGGCGCTGCCCGGGTCGGCGCGCAGGCCATAAGGCTTGCGGCCGCCCTCGGAGAAACCGGCCCATCGCTCGCGCGCCAGGGCATCGTCGTGATGGGCGGTCGCGATTCCCTCGAAGCGCAGCTGCAACTGCTCCGCGCTCGACCAGGCGAGGAGGCACGCGCGACCGCGACCCTCCGCGATGTCGCGGACCTTCGCGGCGCGGGCGTCGCTGTGCACCTCGAGGCGGGGCGGATGTTGTCGCTCCAAGCCACGCAGGACCATCGTGCGAAGCTGCGGACGCCCGTCCGCGGACACGGTCGCGAGCTGCACGTTGCGAAGATCGTCCCCGCGCTCGCTCAGCGTGCGTTCGAGACGGCCGAGGGCTTCGTCGATGAAGGCGGCCGGACTCTGTGTCATGAGCTGCAAAGCGCACAGCGGGCGGCAGGTTGCAGGTTCGGCCGCGTCCATCCGGCGTTGCGCGCCCGACGGCCATCTTGCGGAGCGTGGAGCGGCTTGACGCGCAATCGCCACCTGGTGAGGATGTGCACTCCAGGAGTGTACATGATGACCGAGATGCGCGTCGGCGTACGCGATCTTCGCAGCAATCTCACGCGCTACCTGAAGGCAGCGGAACGCGGGGACCGCGTGCTGGTGACGTCTCGGGACGTCGTCATTGCCGAGATCCACGCGCCTTCGCCGTCCCACCTCCCGCCTCGCCAGCCCGGAGCCATGCGGGGTCAGATCAAGATCGCCGATGATTTCGACGTTTGGCCCGAGGATTGTCTCGATGCTTTCGAGTCGTGAAGCTACTTCTCGACACCCACGTCCTGCTCTGGTGGCTGAACGACGACGCGCGCCTTCATAGGACCGCGCGATCGGCCATCGCTGATCGCAACAACGAGGTCTTGGTCAGTGTCGTCAGCTTGTGGGAGATCGTCATCAAACTTCGCATCGGGAAACTCGAAGCGGATCTAGAAGAGACCCTGCGGTCGATGGAAAATGGCAGCCTGCGGCTTCTGCCTATCGCGCCGAAGCACCTCGTGGAGCTCGCGGTGCTGCCAAGCTTCCATCGCGATCCATTCGATCATTTGCTCATCGCACAGACGGTCTCCGAGCAAGCCACTCTCGTGTCGGCTGATGCGGTGCTGTCGTCTTATCCCGTACAAGTCATGCGGGCTTGGGGTTCAGCGCCCTAGCCGGCGTCGTGCTCGCTTTCCTGCCGGACCGCCTCGGCGTGATACCAGGCGGTAGCGGGGATGCGGACGGGGGCAGGCCGCACGCCGAAGCGCAGACGGAGGAGGTTGCCTTCGCGATCGATCGGCGGGCGCCTTGCGGCCGGGCGAGACGGTATCGTGCGGGGTTGGAACCGGCCGTCCATGAGGAAGCCTCCTGAGGTGACGGCGCCCAGCGCCGTCGCCTCTTGATGTCGGGGCCGGCAGCGGCGTTTCAAGCCGGCGACCCACTGGCGCCATCATCGGCGCCTCTATAAAGCCGCCTTCCGGAGCCCGCCCGATGACGTCCTTCTCCCTTCGCGTGGCCGCCGCCCTGCTCGCGTGGGGGCTCGCCGGCTCCGCCCGCGCGCAAGAGCCTTCGCCTCACACGAAGCCCGAAGCGACGCCCGCCTACACCAACCGCCTCGTCCATTCGGCCGATCCCTACCTCCTGCTCCACGCCCACAACCCGGTGGACTGGTACCCGTGGGGCCCGGAGGCCCTCGCCAAGGCCAGGGCGGAGGGCAAGCCGATCTTCCTCTCGGTCGGCTATTCCACCTGCTACTGGTGCCACGTCGCGGAGAAGACGATCTACTCCGACCCCGCGATCGCCAAGCTGATGAACGAGTGGTTCGTCAACGTGAAGGTCGACCGCGAGGAGCGGCCCGACGTCGACCGGCTCTACATGGACGCGACGACCATGCTCGACGGCCACGGCGCGTGGCCCAACAACCTGTTCCTGACGCCCGAGGGCGCGCCGTTCTACGCCGGCAGCTACTTCCCGCCCAAGGACGACGGCGACCAGCCGGGCTTCCCCAAGGTGCTGGCCGCGATCCACGACCTCTGGGTCAACCACCGCGCCGAACAGGTGACGCCGGCGGCGACCGAGATGATGAAGGCCCTGCACACGCTCGCTGACCGGCAGGACGAGGCCGGCACGCTGCCGGTGGTGCCGCGCGCCTGGCTCAGCACGGCGGCGCAGATGCTGCTGCCCGGCATCGATCCGGCGAACGGCGGCCTCGGCTCGCCGAAATCCGGCCCCAAGTTCCCCCAGGCGCCGGCGCTGGCGCTGCTCGCCGCCGACGCCCGGCTCGACGAGGACCAGGCCGCCGCCGCGGCGCTTCAGACGACGCTGGACGCGATGGCCTTCGGCGGCATCGACGACCAGCTCGGCGGCGGCTTCTTCCGCTACGCGACCGAGCCGACCTGGTCCGTCCCGCATTTCGAGAAGATGCTGAGCGACAACGCGCAGATGCTGGCGCTCTACACGGCGCGGGCGAAGACGACCGGCGGCGCGCTCGACGGCGGGACGGCGCTGGCCGTCGCCGGCTTCCTGCTGCGCGACATGCAGCTCCCCGGCGGCGGCTTCGCCACCGCACTCGACGCCGAGACCGCCGGCGTCGAGGGCGAAACCTACCTGTGGACGCGCCAGCAGATCGAGGACGTGCTCGGCGCCGCCGACACCGAGCGCTTCCTCGGCGTCTACGAGCTGACGCCGCTGCCGGAGCAGCGCGGTGGCGAGACGGCTCTCGCCGGGCTGCCGGCCGGAGTGTTGCGGATCCGCCTGCCGATCGCCGACACGCTGAAGCGTGCCGGCGCCGCAAATCCGGCGTCGCTCATCGCGTCCATGGCCCAGCCGCGGGCAAAGCTGCTCGCCGCGCGCGCCGCCCGGCCGCAGCCGGCGCGCGACGACAAGGTGGTGGTCGGCTGGAACGGGCTCGCGATCGGCGCGCTGGCAGGGGCGGGCAAGACGCTGGCGTCGCCCGCGCTCACCGTGGCGGCGGTCAAGGCGGGGGCGCTGATCTGGGACCACGCCTGGGACCAAGGCACCGGCGCCCTCGAGCACCAGATCTTCGACGGCACGGCGGCGGTCGACGGCACGCCCGAGGATTACGCGGCGCTCGGCGTCGGCTACCTCGACCTCGCCGACGCCACCGGCGACGCGACCTGGCGGCAGCGGGCCGGGCAGCTCGCCGACGCCATGCTGAAGCGTTTCCTCCAGCCCGACGGCCGCTTCCAGGCCGGGGCCGGCCTGCTGCCGGTGGCGCTCGGCGACAACGAGGACGCCGACCTGCCCTCGGGCACCTCGTCGGCCCTCGAGCTCCTCGGCAGGCTGGCCGCGGAGCCGGACGGCGCCCGCTTCGCCGCCGCCCAGGCCAGGATGGCGACGCGGCTCGCCGGCACGATCGGCACCCATCCTGCAACCTGGCCGAGCGCGGTCGTGGCGCTGGCCGAGCACCCGCCGAGCCAGGCGGCGCTGGCCGCGGCGGCACCGCCGAAGCCGGTGCGCGTGGCTTCCACCGAGCAGGCGGTTCCCGCGGCGCCGCACGTGCCGGCGACGTCGGACCACGTGCATGCCAGCGCCTCGACGACGACGATGCCCGACGGGCAGGTCGTCACCGTGACCCTCGACGTCGACCCGGGCTTCCACATCAACGCCCACCTGCCCTCGCTCGACTACCTCGTGCCGACCGATCTCGCCTTCGCCGGCGTCACGGCCGGCTCGGTGGCCTATCCGTCGCCGCTGACGTTCCAGACCGAGTTCAGCAAGACCGCGCTGGCCGTCTACGAGGGTGCGGTGAAGCTCACCGCCACCTTGCCGAAGGACGCGACGGACTGGCACGCCACCGTCACGGCACAGGCCTGCGACGCCCACACCTGCCTGCCGCCCTCCACCCTGCCGGTCGTCGCGCCGAAACCGGGCGGCTGACCGCCCGGCCTACTTTTCCGCCGGCCTACTTGCCGGCGGCCAGCGCTGCGGCGTCCCCCGGCAGCGGCGGATCGAGCAGGCGCTCCTTCAGCAGGAACTTCACGGCATGGGCCCACTCGTCGGGGCTGTCGCCGTGCACGTCGACGAGGCCCTGGCGCAGCACGCGGCCGGTGCGCACGTCCTTCACCGAGCCGGTGAAGTCGTAGGTCGCGGAGGAGGCCTGGCGCACCGCCGTGGCGACCTCGATGTCGGCGCCGAGCGCCTTGGCGATGTCCTCGTCGCAGCCGTTGCAGTCGCGCAGCGGCAGGTTCTCCTTGATCTTGGCGGCCTGCGGCGCCGTATCGACGATGCTGAGGCCCTTGGCCGCCACCTGCCGGCGCAGCAGGTCGGTCGCCGCCAACAGCCGCTGCTCGGTCTGCGGCGTCGCCGGCAGGTCCACGCCCTCGACGGCGAAGACGACCGCCTTGAGCGGGGCGGCCTGGGCGCCGCCGCCGGCGAGGGTCGCGACGAGGGCGAGGGCGTATTGCGGTCTCATGCTGTCTCCGGGCGGCGGGGCGGGTGTCGGCCACGAAGGCCGGGGAACGCGGCGGCGGGCGGAGCGATCCAGCCTTGACCGACTCGGCTCAGCGCGCGACCACTCTCACCCATGCGCGCGCCCAACGTGTACACGATCTCGCCGGCACAACCGTTCCTCGCCACGGTGGTGGAGCGCTTCCTCGCCGGCGACCTTGGTGTCGGTGCCGCTCCGGCGGACGACCCGCTGGCGCTGGCGGCGACGCGCATCTACGTGCCGACGCAGCGCGCCGCGCGCGCGCTGGCCGCCGAGTTCCGCGCCCGTGCCCGGGGGCCGAGCGTGGTGCTGCCGCGCATCCTCCCGCTGGGCACCCTCGAGGCGACCGAGACCGAGCTGATCTTCGCCGAGCCCGACGCGGTCGCGTCCGGGCTGCCGCTGCCACCCGCCGCGTCCTCGATCTGGCGCCGGCTGCGCCTCGCCGAACTGATCCAGCGCTGGGCCGAGGCGATCGACGGCGCGCTGCGGCGCGTCGACGGCGCCGGCACCCGCGTCACCGATCCCGACGAGGCGTTCCGCGTCGCCACCTCGCCGGCGGATGCTTTCGCGCTCGCCGGCGATCTCGCCCGGCTCATCGACGAGATGACCATCGAGGACGTGCCCTGGCGCAGCCTCGACGCGCTGCACATGGCCGGCTTCGACGATTATTGGCGCATCACCACGACCTTCCTCGAGATCGCCGTCAACGCGTGGCCGGAGGTCCTCGCCAAGCACGGCCTCGTCGATCGCGCCGCGCGTCAGAAGACCCTGGTGCAGGCCCAGGCCGACGCGCTCGCGGACGACGATCTGGCATCGCAGGAGGCCGGCGCGGTGCTGGCGATCGGCTCGACCGGCACCAACCGGGCGACGGCGCGGCTGCTCGCCGCCATCGCCCGCGCGCCCCATGGTGCCGTGGTGCTGCCGGGGCTCGATCGCGACCTCGACGCGACGGCGTGGCGGCTGGTGTCCGGCGCGCTGGAGGCCGGCGACGAGCCGGGCTTCGGCCATCCGCAGGCGGCGATGGCGCGGCTGCTGCCGGTGCTCGGCCTCGATCGCGCCGGCGTGCTGTCGCTCGGTGCGCCGCCGGCGCCGGCCGCGTCGATCCGCGAGCGTTTCGTCGCCGAGGCGCTGCGCCCCGCCGATACCACCGAGGCCTGGCGCGGCTGGAAGAAGAGCGTGCCGGCGGCCGATCTCGCCGCGGCGCTGGCCGGGGTCGCGCTGGTCGAGGCGGCCGACGAGCGCGAGGAGGCGTTGGCGCTGGCGGTGGCGCTGCGCGAGGTGCTGGAGACACCGGGCCGCACCGCGGCGCTGGTGACGCCCGACCGCGACCTGGCGCGCCGCGTGCGCGGCGAGCTGCTGCGCTGGAACGTCGAGGTGATCGACACCGCCGGCGAGCCTTTCGCCGGACGTCCGCTCGGCGTCTTCGCCCGCCTCGTCGCCGCCGCGGCGGCAACCGGCTCGGCCGGAGATCTCGGCGCGCTGCTGGCGCATCCGCTGACCGCCCCCCTGTCCCCCGGCTTTGGACGCGAGCGTTCCGACGTTGTCCGCCTCGCCGCCAAGCTCGAGGTGGCGGTGCTGCGCACGGTGCCGCTGGCCGGCCGCGCGCCGGCCGAGCTGTTCGCCGCCGCGCGCGCGGCCGCCGCCGACCGGCACGCCCATCCCGCGCAGAAGAGCCTGCGCGACGAGGACTGGGCGGCCATGGCCGCGCTCTGGGTGGCACTCGAGGCGGCGCTGGCGCCGCTCGTCGCGCTTCGTCGCGGCACGCATACGCTCGCCGCCTGGGCCGAGGCCCACCGTGCCGCCGTGATCGCGACCACCGGCGAGGCGGCCGTCGCCGGCGACGAGGCCGACGCGCTCGACGCCATCCTCGACGAGCTGGCGCCCGAGAGCGGCACGCTGCGCTTCGATGCCGAGGGCTACGGCCTGCTGTTCGGCCGGCTCGCCGGCGAGGTGGCGCTGCGCAACACCGATCACCCGCATCCGCGCCTGCAGATCCTCGGCCTGCTCGAGGCGCGCCTCGTTTCCGCCGATGTCGTGCTGCTCGGCGGCCTCGACGAGACGGTGTGGCCTCCGGCCGCGCCCACCGACGCGTTCCTCAACCGACCCATGCGCCAGGAGCTGGGACTGACCCCGCCGGAGCGGCGCATCGGCCAGACCGCGCACGACTTCACCATGGCGATGGGCACCGGCACGGTGGTGCTCTCGCGCGCGGCCAAGCGCGGCGGCGCGCCGACGGTGGCCTCGCGCTTCCTGCTGCGGCTCGAGGCGCTCGGCGGCAAGGCGTGGCATCCGGTGCGCGAGCGTGGGCTCCGGCTGCTCCGGCTCGCCCGCAACCTCGACCGGCCGCTGACCGACCCCGTGCCGGCGCGGCGCCCCATTCCCAAGCCGCCGCTGGCGCTGCGGCCGACGCAGCTCTCGGTCACCGCGATCGAGACGTTGCGGCGCGATCCCTATGCCGTCCACGCCCAGCGCATCCTGCGGCTGCAGCCGCTGCCGCAGGTCGAGGACGAGCTCGGCCCCGGCGACTACGGCAGCCTGATGCATGCTGCGTTGCACGCCTTCGTCGATTGCGCGGAGGCCCTTGGAACGGCAGCGTCTCGCCGCGCTGCCCTGGAAGGCCTCGTGCGCGAAAAATTCCGCGAGGCGCTGGCCGATCCGGTGTTCCGCCTCTTCCGCTGGCCGGTCATGGAGAAGACCATCGATCTCTTCCTCGCCTTCGATGCGGCGCAGCGCGACCGCGGTGGCTCGATCGACGTCGAGACCGCCGGCGCCCTGGCCTTCGCCCTTGCCGATGGCAGCGAGTTCACCCTGACGGCGCGGGCCGACCGGCTGGAGCGCCACGGTGACGGCACGGCGACGCTGACCGACTACAAGACGGGGCAGCCGCCCGGCGCGAAGGAGGTGCAGGTCGGCTTCGCGCCGCAGCTGACGCTGGAGGCGGCGATCCTGCGCGAGGGCGGCTTCGGGCCGGTGCCGCGCGGCGAGATCGGCGCCACCTACGTCAAGCTCGGCGGCAAGGACGGCGGCTTCGTGCGCCCGATCCGCTTCGAGGACGGCGAGAGCTTCGCCACCTGCGTCGACCGCCATTTCGCCGGGCTGAAGCAGCTGCTGTCGAGCTTCCGCGTCGAGTCGACAGGCTATCCCTCGCGGCCGTTCCCGAAATACGCCCGCCCCAACGGCGCCTACGACCATCTCGCCCGCGTCCGCGAATGGTCGCTCTCCGGCGACGAGGAGGTGGCCCCGTGAACAAGCCCGTCGCCCCGGCGCTGCTCGTGCCCGACCATCTCCGCGAACGGCAGGTGCGCGCCTCCGACCCGGCCTTCTCGATCTGGGTGTCGGCCAACGCCGGCTCGGGCAAGACCCACGTGCTGACCCAGCGCGTGATCCGGCTGCTGCTCGCCGGCACGGCGCCCTCGAGGATCTTGTGCCTCACCTTCACCAAGGCGGCGGCGGCGCAGATGGCGACGAGGGTGTTCCGCACGCTGTCGGACTGGACGATGATGGAGGACCGCGACCTGCGGGACGCCATCGTCCTCACCGGCGCGCCGGCACCGAAACCCGGCGACCTGATCGCCGCGCGTCGCCTGTTCACCCGCACGGTGGAGACGCCCGGCGGTCTCAAGATCCAGACGATCCACGCCTTCTGCGAGCGGCTGCTGCACCTGTTCCCGTTCGAGGCCAACGTGCCGGCGCGCTTCGCCGTCGCCGACGAGCTGCGCACCGGCGAGCTGATGGCGGCGGCCAAGCGCGGCGTCATCGAGGACGCACAGCGCGCCGGCCCGCTCGGTGCGGCCCTGGCCCTGGTGGCCGACCTCGCCGGCGCCTTCGGCGTCGACCGTCTCATCGCCGAGGCCATGGCGCTGCGTGGCGACGCGCAGGAGGGCACGGGTCAGGAAAGCGCGCGGTCGGCCGCCCTGCTGGCGCGGCTCGGCGGCGGCCGCTACCCCGATGCGGAATCGGTGCGCCGGGCCATGGTGCGCGAGGGGCTCGGCCCCGCCCGCTGGGCCGACCTGTCCAAGCGGCTCGCCGCCGGCTCCAAGACCGACAGGGACCAGGCGGCGCGCCTTGGCCGCGCCGCGGAGGCGCTGGCCGCAGGTGCCGGCACGGCGGCGGTGCTCGAACTCTACGCCCCGGTGTTCTTCAAGGCCGACGGCGGCGAGCGCGGGAGCCTCGTCACGGCGGGCACGGCCAAGGCCAGCGCCGGCCTCAAGGAGGAGCTGACGGCGGAACAGCAGCGTCTCGTTGCCCTGCGCAACGAGCTCAAGATCGCCGAGACCGCCGAGCGCACCTTGGCCCTGCTGCAGCTCGTCGATGCCGTCGCGGCGCGCTACGCCCGCGCCAAGGCGGCCGGCGGCCTGCTCGATTTCGACGATCTCGTCGAGCGCACGCTGCAGCTGCTGCGCCGTTCCGATGCCGGCTGGGTTTTGCACAAGCTCGACAGCGGCATCGACCACGTGCTGGTCGACGAGGCGCAGGACACCAGCCGCGCGCAATGGCAGATCCTGGAGCGGCTCACCGCCGATTTCGCCGCCGGGGCCGGCGCGCGCCGCGACGACCGCTCCTTCTTCGTGGTCGGCGACGACAAGCAGTCGATCTTCTCGTTCCAGGGCGCGGCGCCGCTGATGTTCGAGCGCATGCGCGCGGCCTTCGAGACGCGTTTTCGCGCCGGCGGCAAGCCCTTCGAGCGGGTCCGGCTGCAGACCTCGTTCCGCTCCACGGCCGGCATCCTCGCCGCCGTCGACGGCGTGTTCGCGCCGGTTCCGTACCAGGACGGGCTGGTGCAGCCGGGCGACGTCTGGCCCGGCCACGAGAGCATCAAGGCCGGCCTGCCGGCGCTGGTCGAGGTGTGGCCGCGGGTCAAGGCCGAGCCTCGCGAGGTCGATCCCGAGTGGCGCATCCCCGTCGACGCGCTGGCCGAGGACGACCCCGCGAGCGAGCTGGCCGACCGCGTCGCCCGCAAGGTCGGCGCGCTCTGCGCGCCGCTCTCGTCCGACCGGGTGCACGAGGGCCGCAGCCGCCGGCAGCGGCCGGTCCGGCCCGGCGACATCCTCATTCTCGTGCGCACCCGCAACGCCTTCTTCGAGGCGGTCATCCGGGCGCTGAAGAAGCACCGCGTCGCCGTGGCCGGCGCCGACCGCCTCGACGTCGCCAACCACATCGCGGTCATGGACCTCGTCGCCGCCGGACGCGCCGCGCTGTTGCCGGACGACGACCTCAGCCTCGCCTGCGTGCTGAAGTCGCCGCTGTTCGGCCTCGACGACGACGACCTGCTGGTTCTGGCGCCGGCGCGCAAAGGCCCGCTGCTGGCCGCGCTCGGCGCCTCGGCCGTGCCGCGCCACCGCAAGGCTCACGCGACCCTAGCCCGCTGGCGCGCGCGCGCCTCGGCCACGCCTTTCGCCTTCTACGTCGAGCTGCTCGGCCGCGACGGCGGCCGGCGCCTCATGGAGGCCCGGCTGGGGCCGGAGGCGCACGACGCCATCGACGAGTTCCTGCGCCTCGCTTTGGTGCACGAGAGGGAGGGCGCGCCCTCGCTGTCGACGTTCCTGGCGCAGGTCGAGGCGCTGGAGACCTCGATCAAGCGCGACATGGAGAACGCCGCCGATGCCGTGCGCGTCATGACCGTGCACGCGGCCAAGGGGCTCGAGGCCAAGATCGTGTTCCTGCCCGACACCTGCTCGGTGCCGGCGCCGAGCCTCGATCCCGTGGTGTTCGACCTCGCCGCCGACGAGGACGGCGCGGTCCCCGTGCTGGCCTGGTCGCCGCGCAAAGGCGACGACCCGCCGGCGGTGGCCCGCGCCCGCGATGCGCGGCGGCTCGCCACCATGCGCGAATACCGCCGCCTGCTCTACGTCGCCATGACGCGCGCCGAGGAGCGGCTCTACCTTTCGGGCTTCTTCCGCGCCAAGGCGCCGCCGGACGAATGCTGGGATGCGATGATCCGCGTCGCCTTCGAGGCCGGCGCGCCCGAAGGCGCCGTCGTCGAGCACGTACCGGCCTTCTGGGACGAAGCCGAGACGGTGCTGCGCGTCAGCACGCCCGGCACCAGCGAGCCGGCGATGCCGTCCCGTACCGACGCGGACCAGGCTTTATTCGATCTCGCGCCGCCCTGGCTCGCCGCGCCGGCGCCCGAGGAGGCGGCCCCGGCACCACGGATGCGGCCGTCGCGGCTCGGCGCGGGGGGCGACGCGGCGGCGGAGCGGCGCGAGGGCGCACTGTTCGGCACCCTTGTGCACGAGCTGCTTCAGCACCTCCCTGATGTGGAGGCGAGTAGGCGAGAGGCGGCCGGGTGTGCCTTCCTGGTCTCGCGCGCTGTCCCGGAGGGGCGGCGCGAGCGGGCGCTCGGCGCGGCGCTGGGCGTGCTGGCCCACCCTGATCTCGCCGTGCTTTTCGCGCCGGGCTCGCGCGCCGAGGTCGCGGTGTCGGGGCGGCTCGCGCTGGCGAGCGGCGGCGAGCGCGTCGTCGAGGGCACGGTCGACCGGATCGCCGTCGCGGCCGACGGCGTGGTGGTGGCCGACTTCAAGACCGGCGCCGTGCCGGCCGAGGCTCCAGTGCGCTACGTCGAGCAGCTCGCGCTGTACCGCCGCCTGCTGCAGCCGCTGTGGCCAGACCGTCCGGTCCGCGCGCTGCTGGTGTGGACGAACGGCCCCACGCCGATGTGGCTCGATCCGGTGGCGCTCGACGCCGCCGCCGACGCCGCGCTGGGGGCGGTAGCCGGGCCGGCTTGACCCCGCTCTCCCGCGTTCTTACTTTGGACACAAAGAGGCGTCGGTCCCCGGCGTCCTTTCGAGAAGGTTGACGCATGAGCACGCTGAAAGTCACGGACGACAGCTTCCAGGCCGACGTCCTCGGGGCGGAGATGCCGGTGGTGGTCGATTTCTGGGCGGAATGGTGCGGCCCCTGCAAGATGATCGGCCCCTCGCTCGAGGAGATCGCCAAGGAGCTCGACGGCAAGGTGCGCATCGCCAAGGTCAACGTCGACGAGAATCCCGGCATCGCCGGCAAGCTGGGGATCCGTTCCATCCCTACGCTGATGCTCTACAAGAACGGAGAGATCGCCTCGCAGAAAGTCGGCGCCGCGCCCAAGGGCGAACTCAAGAAGTGGATCGACGCCGCGATCGCCTGAGCCGCACGCCGTTGACGGCAGGAGAGGCGCCCATCGGGCGCCTTTTGCGTTTGTGGGGGATTGCGATGGTTAGATCAGCGCCAATCAGCCGCATTGCGTTGCGGTATGCCCAGCAATGCATCAGGACATGGATCGTTTTGCAGCAAGACGACTTCAGTGTGCATCGAACAGTCTCTGTCGAACGATAGAGCCTTAAGCTGGAGAGATCATCATGAAGACTATCCTCGCCACCATTCTTGCCGGCTCGTTCACCGTCGCGCTTGCCGCCGCGGCTCACGCCCAGTCCGCGCAGATCCCGACCCCGGTGAACCCCTACCCGATCAACCCCGTCGCCACTGACGGCACGCCGCTCCCGAGCCAGTCCAATGCCGTCCGAAGCGGCGGATACTCGGCCAATGGCGCCAGCCCCTTCAACTTCGTCGGCAACTTCGCCGGCGCTGGCTTCAACGCAGCGGACTCGGTCGTCGGCGGCGTCGCCTACGGCGTCGGCGGTTATGCTCCCCGCTGAACTTCTTTTTATCGCAGTGAGGAAAGGGCGCTCTTCGGAGCGCCCTTTTCGTTCGGCATCATTGTTTTTTGAGGTTGCCTGTAAAAATTTGCAACGCAGGTCTGTGTCTTTTGAAGGGCCTTGCGCATTTGAGCCTCATCTGAGGTACTGGGAGTCCAACATGCAGCCGCGTTTCCGCTCATCCTTCGCTGCCCCCACCGGTTTCGTTGCCGCCGTCACCCGCATGAAGCCGCGCACCGCTACGGTCCTGCGCGTGCTGGCGCCGCGTGTTTCAGCGTCCGCTGCGGCGGCGACTGAGGCTGAGACGCAGCGGGCAGCATGACATCTCGGCTGCGCTTCCGCTAAGAGGAGGCATGGCGCGAGCGGCTGCCACGCAGGAGAAGTCTGAGATGAACTGGCTCAAGGGATGTCTCGTGGCGGTGTCTCTCATCGCTCCGTTGCCGCTGATGATGGCCATTCCGGTATCGGCCGAGACAGCTGCTCCCGCAGCAAAGACGGAGGCGCCGAAGGTTGATGCCAACAAGGCTGCCATGCCAACAGCGAAGGCTGACGAGGACAAGGACGGCGAGTCCAAGATGAGCGAGACCGACAAGCGCGCCAAGGCGATGGAGTGCTCGAAGCAGGCCGATGCCAAGAAGCTCCACGGCGAGGCGCGCAAGAAGTTTCGCTCGGCCTGCAAGCGCGGCAAGTCGTAGACGTTCGATCGAACCGACACATCCTAGGCCGCGGCCCCGCCGCGGCTTTTTGCTGTGTATTGCTCCGCGCGCCGATCTCGGAACCGTGACGGACGCCGTCGATTGCCACGCCACCTTCCAAGTCAGGAGCGGACATGAACAGCCCCGTCAAGCACCCCGAGCCGCCGTTCGAGCCGCAGACCCAGAGCTTCCCCGGTCACGGCACCCGGATGAGCCCGAAGCCCGATCACGGTGAGCAGAGCTACAAGGGCTCCGGGCGGCTGGCCGGCAAGCGGGCCATAATAACCGGGGGCGACAGCGGCATCGGCGCTGCCGTGGCGATCGCCTTCGCGCGCGAGGGCGCCGACCTCGTTGTAAGCTACCTCGACGAGGACGACGACGCCGCGGAGATCAAGGGCTGGGTCGAGAAGGCCGGACGCAAATGCGTGCTCGTGCCGGGCGACATGAGCAGGCCTGAGCACTGCGAGCGCATCGTCGCCACCGCCGTCAAGGAACTCGGCGGTCTCGAAATCCTCGTCAACAATGCCGCCTACCAGAAGGTGACTCAGAAGTTCGAGGACATCACGATTGCCGACTGGGACAAGACGTTCCAGGTCAACATCAACGCGATGTTCTACATCACCAAGTTCGCGGTGCCGCACATGACCAAGGGTGGCGCCATCGTCAATACTTCGTCGGTGAACTCGAAGCATCCGATGCCCTCGCTCCTGGCCTACAGCGCGACCAAGGCTGCAATCGCCAACTTCACCGTGGGCTTGGCGCAGTCCCTGGCCGAGAAGAACATCCGCGTGAATGCGGTGCTGCCTGGCCCGATCTGGACGCCTTTCATCCCGTCGGGAATGGAGGAGGAGCAGGTCAAGACGTTCGGCACCAACACGCCGATGGGCCGGCCGGGGCAGCCGGCGGAGTTGGCGCCGTCGTACGTGATGCTTGCCTCCGACGAGTCGAGCTATACAACCGGCGCCATGGTCGTGGTGGCCGGCGGCATGCCGATCTTCTGAGCCGGCGCCCGCAATAGCCAAAGGTCCTGATGCCCGACCCCGTGATCGAACCCGAGCCTGTCCGTCAGCCGCCACCCGACCCGGTGCCGCAGGAGCGGCCGGGTGAGCCGCCGATCTCCGTGCCGATCCCGCCGGAGCCGAAGCGGGAGGCGCCCGAGCCGAAGCCGGGCGTGCCGCCGCTTTCAGTGCCGGTGCCGCCCCAGGTGCCGCCGCAGCCGGGTGAACCGCGTCCCGACGAGCCGCCGCTGAGCGTCCCGGTGCCGCCGGACGAGCAGCCGGGCCAGCCCTCGCCCGACGACCCCGACCCGGCCCCTGTCCGTACGCCGACACCGAGCGAGACGCCGCCGGACGAGCCGGTCAACGTGCCGTCTCCCTCGCCCAACGAGATCGAGAGCCCCGGTGAACAAGCGCCGATCGGCGTCCCGCCCTCCGGCCCGATCGAGATGCCAACCCCAGGGCCGTCCGCGCCGGGCATAACCATGAGGCAACGCGCATGAGCAAGCTGAAGCTCTTCACCAGCCCCTCGGTGTTCCCGAACCCGCAACGCATCCGGCTTATGATGCATGAAAAAGGCATCGTCGATCAGGTCGAGGAGCACGGGCTCGACATGATGAAGGTCGGCGAGCAGCGCCAATGGCGCCACCTCAAGCGCAATCCCTGGGGCGAGACGCCGGCGCTGGAACTGCCCGACGGCACTTTCATGTCGGAAGCCGCCGCCATCGGGCGCTACCTCGACCTGAGTTTCCCCGGTCGCAAGGTTATGGGCGAGAGCCCTGCGGAGCAGGCGCTGGACATGATGTGGGACGACCGCATCTGGGTGCAGATCCTCTATCGTCTCACCACCATGTTCCACGTCCTCACCGAGGGGCTCGGCTTCAAGCTCGAGCCGGTGCACAATGCCGAGTGGGGCCAGTACTGCCGGCTGCAGGCGCAGATCCACGCCGGCAAGGTCGACGCGCATCTTGCCGACGGGCGCGACTGGTTGCTCGGTGGCACCGAACCGACCTTCGCCGACATCACGCTTTGCACCACGATCGCGTTCTCGAAGTTTCCGGAGATCGCGACGCCGCTGGACGAGCGCTTCGAGCATCTCGCCGCGTTCTGGCAGCGTTGGAAGGATCGCGACAGCTTCCGCCGCGCCTATGGTGACGGACAGAGCGGTCTGGACGAGCTCAAGCCGGCCAGGAGCGTCGCTTGAAAGAGCGCGCTGCGTGAGCGGAACCGGCGGACCGCACCTTTTCTCGCCCTATCAGCTCGGCGGGCTGACGCTTGAGAACCGCATCGTCATCGCGCCGATGTGCCAGTATTCCGCGGTCGACGGCACCCCCGGCGAGTGGCATTTGATGCACCTCGGCCAGCTGGCGATCTCGGGCGCGGCGTTGCTGATCCTGGAGGCGACGGCCGTCACGCCCGAGGGCCGCATCACGCCGGGTGACCTCGGCCTCTACGACGATGCCAACGAGGCCGGGCTGAAGCGCATCCTGACCGCGATCCGCGGTTTCGCGCCGTCGATCCGCATCGGCATGCAGGTCGCCCACGCCGGCCGCAAGGCCTCGTGCCGGGCGCCCTGGAACGGTGGCGCGCAGATCCCGGCCTCGCAACCGGAAGGCTGGCGCTGCGTCGCCCCCTCCGCGATCGGCTTCGCGCCGACCGATGAGGCGCCCGAGATGCTCGACGAGGCCGGCATCGCCATGATCGTCGAGGCCTTTGCCGCCACGGCTCGGCGCGCCGCACGCCTCGGCCTCGAGCTGCTCGAGGTCCACGCCGCCCACGGCTACCTGCTGCACCAGTTCCTGTCGCCGCTCGCCAACACGCGGACGGATTGCTACGGCGGCTCGCTCGAGAACCGGATGCGCCTGCCGCTCGCCGTCTACGACGCGGTGCGTGCGGCGTTCCCGGCCGAGCGGCCGGTCGGTGTGCGCGTCTCGGCCACCGATTGGGTGCCCGGCGGCTTGGATCTCGAGGAGACGGTGGCCTTCGCCAAGGCGCTGCAGACGCGCGGCTGCGCCTTCATCCACGTTTCGACCGGCGGCCTCTCGCCCGAGCAGAAGATCCCTGTCGGCCCGAAGTACCAGGTGCCCTTTGCCGCGCGCATCCGGGCGGAGACGGCGATGCCGACGATGACGGTGGGCCTCATCACCGACCCGCACGAGGCCGAGGCCATCGTCACTGGCGGCGAAGCGGACCTCGTGTCGCTCGCCCGCGGCATGCTCTACGATCCACGCTGGCCTTGGCACGCCGCCGCGGCACTGGGAGCGAGGGTACGCGCGCCGAGTCAGTACCTGCGCTCGCAGCCCCGCGGGCTGGCCGACCTGTTCGCGGCCGGTTAGGAACCGGCCGCTTCCCTGGCATCGAGAGTCCCGCGGGCTGCCTGGATCGTCATGGCGAGCATGTAGGCCAGGAACTTCTCGCCCTGGCCGTCGGCGATGGTCTGGGCGGAGGTGCAATGCTCGATCAGCGCCCTCAGCTGATCGTCCCGCTTCTCCGGACGCTCCCGGACGCGGGTCGACGACATAGGCCTGTCCGGCATCACCCATCCTCTTGAATCTGGCGTCGCCTTCGGACGATCGACCCTCCGGAACTGTCATAGTCATGCGCGGCAACGGAAGAGACAAGTCAGCCTTGCGGTTTTGCCAAGCCGATTCTGCCGCGGATGATGTTTTCCGGGGCTTCGTCGACTTGGCGGAGGCGGTGTTCGGCGCCGGAGTGTCGCCGCCGTGGCCGGTTTGGACGATGGTTGATGCCTCCTCGCGCTGCGTGGCGGGCCTGCAGTGCAGGATCCTCCGCCTGGCGGGCGAGGGCGAGAGCTTCGAGGTCGCGGCGCTCCGCAACGTCGCCGTCGCCGTCGACTGGCGAGGCTTCGGCCTGATGCGCGACCTCGTCGCGCGCGCGCTGGTCTGGTGCGATTCCCAAGCCGCCACGACACTGCTCTATGCCGAGACGCCGGATCTCTACGCGCGCTTCGGCTTCGCGCCGCTGCCGCAGTACGCCTTCGAGGGCGAGGCCCCCGAACCGGCGGGCGAGGCCTCGGCCCGCCCGCTCGATTTCGCGCGCGAGGGTGAGTTGCTGGGACGCCTACTGGCCACGCGCGGCCCGGTCTCGTCGCGCTGCAGCGTGATCGACGACGGTGGCCTCGCGGCCGACCTCCTGGGCAGCGGCACCTGGCCGATGGCCTACGATGCGGCGCTGGACGCCGTGATCGTGCACGAGGTCGAGGACGACACGCTGGTGCTCGTCGACATCGTGGCGTCGCGAATACCCTCGGCGGCCCGAATCCTCGGCGCTTTGGGCGCGCGACCGGCGTGGCTCAGGACCTTGTTCCCGCCCGATCGCCTGGACTGGACCGGCGTTCCGGTCACCGACGATACCGGCCTCATGGCCCGGGGCAACCTGCCGCTTGCGATGCGGCGCCCCTTCATGTTGCCTCCCACGGTGGGGTTCTGAACGAGGCGGATTGCTCCGCTCCGCTAGAGCCACGTCCGCTGTTGCGGACTTGCTCCAACAAAGGAAAGCGTAGCGAGGACAAGCACATAGGCGTCGCGAAGCGACTCCGTCTCATCGTCCGATGCTCTACGCTTTGCAAAGGAGGATCCGCCGCTCTTGGATCGGCTCTACAGCAGGTCCTCCGGCCGGATCGGTAGGCGGCGGATGCGCCGGCCCGTGGCGGCGAAGACGGCATTGGCGATGGCGGCGTTGACGCCGATGATCGAGATCTCGCCCAGACCCTTCACGCCGGCCGGGTTCACTTGCGGATCGTCGTCCTCCACCAGCAGCGCCTCGACCGACGGCACGTCGGCGCTGGTGGCGACGAGGTAGTCGGCGAGGTCGGCATTGGTGTAGCCGCCGGTCCGGGAGTCGATCTCGGTTGCCTCGAGCAAGGCCGATCCTAGCCCCCAGATCATGCCGCCGACGAGCTGGCTGCGGGCCGTGAGCGGGTTGACGATGCGGCCGGCGGCGAAGGCCCCGACGAGACGCGGCACGCGGATCTCCCTGGTGCGGGCGTGGACGCGCACCTCGGCGAACTGCGCGCCAAAGGCTGCGGCAAAGCGTTCGCCGGTGAGCTGCCCGAGCTGCACGTGTCCGCCGTCGAGCTTGCCGACGGCGTCGGAGCCGAAGCCTTGCGGCACATGCTCGACGGTGACGCTCATTGGCAGGGGATCGTTGCGGCCACGCCGATCGAGCAGAACCCGCAGCTTGGCGCAGGCCTCGTCCATGGCGTTCATCAGCGAGGTGGTGGTCGACGAGCCGCCTGAGAGCCCGGCCGGCGGCAGGATCGTGTCGCCGAGATGCACGCTCACCGTCTCGAGCGGCACGCCGAGCCCGTCGGACGCCGCGACGGCGAGCAGGGTGGTGATCCCAGTGCCGATCTCGTGGTGCGCGGTTTCCACCATCGCGCCGTCGGCGGTGCGGGTCAGGCGCAGGGCAGCCGGGGCGATCTTCGTCGGGCGGATCGACGCCGCGCATCCCGCGCCGACGAGCCAGTCGCCGTCGCGACGCGGCTGCCTGGCGCGCTCCCAGCCGAAGGCGGCGGCGGCCGTATCGAAGCAGCGCATCAGCGGCCGCGTGGTGTAGCGCTTGCCGGTGAGCGGATCGACCATGGTGTCGTTGCGCCGGCGCAGCTCGACGGGATCGAGCTTCGATGCGTGCGCGACCTCGTCCATCGCGCTCTCCAGCGCGAAGAGGTAGGGCACCTCCGGCGGGGCCCGCATCGGGCCGGGCGTGTTGCGGTCAACGCGGCCGACGCGCTCCTCGACCTCGATGTTGGGACAGGCGTAGAGCGCGGCCGTGACGTCCGTGCCCTTCATCGCGAAATCGTCGAAGCGCGAGGTCGACACGGTGGCGCGGTGGGAGAAGGCGAGGAGCCGCCCGTCCGCATCGGCGGCGAGGCGGATGTCGTGCCGGCTCTCAGGCCGATGGTTGGCAATGGTGAAGCCGTCACGACGGCTCGGCACCAGCTGCACGGCGCGGCCGAGGCGGCGCGCCGCCAGGGCGACGAGCGCGGTGTGCTGCGACAGGCCGAGCCGCGAGCCGAAATGGCCGCCGACGAGGCGCGAGACCACCCGCACCTTCTCCGGCGGCAGCCCGAGCTGCGCCGCCAGCCCGTGCTGCAGCCCGCACACGAAGCGCGAGGGCTCGTGCACCGTGAGCTGGTCGCCCTCCCATGAGCAGGTGGTGGCGAAGAGCTCCATCGGGTTATGGTGCTGGACCGGCGTCTCGTAGGTCACCTCGATGCGGACCGCCGCCTGCGCCCAGCCGGCCGCGACGTCGCCGATGCGGCCGTCCTCGTGCTTCTCCTTCAGGTCGGCAAGAAGGTCGCCGCGTCCTTCGAGGCGAAAGCAGCCGGGCGCGGGGGCCACGTCGAGGCTCACTCGCGCGGCGGCGTCCACAGCCGCCTCGCCGGTTTCCGCGACCACGAGCGCCACGATCTGGCCGGGATAGGCGATCCTGTCCGTGTCGAGGGGCCGCCAGGTCGAATTGGCCCACCCGCCGGCCATGGCATGCTCAACCGGCGCGACGGCACCGCCGAGGTCTTCGTGCGTGAAAATGGCTAGGACGCCCGGAACCGCGCGTGCGGCGACGAGATCGAAGCCCGTGATCCTGCCTGTCGTCGGGGCTGTGACGAGGGCGGCGCGCGCCATCCCGGCGAAGTGCACGTCGGTCTCGTATCGGGCCTGGCCGGTGACCTTCGCCGGTCCTTCGACGCGGCGCACTGCGGGACCGGAACCGGGGAGGGCATTCGAAGTCATGGGCGAGCAACGCCACCGGCACCGCGGGGTCGCCGCGACATTGCCGTCAAGTCCGCGTCAGGTCGTCCGCGTCAGGACAAATGGTCTTCGACCGACCCGCCGGAGGCCGCGCCGCCGACGGCGAGGCTGTCGTGCACCACGCTCATCAGGCTGTTCAGGTGCGATCGCAGAGAGGCGCAGTAATCCTCGAGCCGCCGGAGCTGCGCCTCGCTGCTCAGCAACCGGCTCTCCGCACGGTCAGCCCGCTCGCGATCGGCTTTGCCGGCGCGTTCGGCTTCCGCCAACTCGCCGTAGGCGGCCTGCTTCTGATGTTGCAATTCGGCGATCGACTGACGCTGATCGTAGAGCATCTCCTCCTGCTGGCGGGAGGTCTCCTGCAGGTCGATCAGCGCCGAAGCCACCTGCCGAACGATCGAGATCGTCGAGGCGACGGCGGCATCGACGTCGATCTCGTTGCGGCCCGCGCCACTGGCCCGCTCGCTTCCCCGCGGCATCGTTCGACCGTCCAGTTGCACCACCACGGCATCATGCAGGCGCTCGATTTCGCGTCGCCGGCGGTCCGACTCCACAGCCATGTTCGATCCCGATTCATTCACGCGTCGATCACGGTCACACCCGTTGGATGCACATCCTCATTACTACGTTCGGCGCAGGCTTCCTAGAGCATTGGACGGCCATTCGCAGCCGCTTGGCGATGCTTGTGCATCCGTCGTCGCCGCGCTTTTTGTCGGAGCAAGTCCGCGACAGCGGACCGTGGCTCTAGCCGGCCAGCGTGTCCGGCCGCACCTTGCCGCGCTTGACCAGGAGCTTGTTCAACGCGCCGCAATAGGCGTGTGCCGAAGCGACCAGCGTGTCGGGATCGGCGCCGCGCGCCGACACCTGCTTCTCGCCCTCCGAGAGCCGTACCGTCACTTCGGCCTGGGCGTCGGTGCCCTGGGTCACGGCATGGACCTGGTAGAGCTCAAGCACGGCGTTGTGCGGCACCAGCGTGACGATGGCGTTGAAAATGGCGTCGACCGGGCCGTTGCCGGCGGCCTTGAACGAGCGCGCCACGCCGTCGATCGAGAGCGTGATCTCGGCCGTCTGCGGTCCCTTGGAGCCGGCGTGGACCTCGAGGTCCAAGACCTTGATGCGCTCGTGGGCGCGGCCGATCTCGTCGTCGACCAGCGCTTCGATATCCTCGTCGTAGATGAACTTCTTGCGGTCGGCCAAGGCCTTGAAGCGGGTGAAGGCATCCTGGAAGGCGTTGTCGCCCAGCGCGTAGCCCATCTCGCGAAGCTTGTCCTTGAAGGCGGCGCGACCGGAATGCTTGCCCATCACCAGCGACGACTTGCTCAACCCGACGCTCTCGGGCGTCATGATCTCGTAGGTCAGCGCGTTCTTGAGCACCCCGTCCTGGTGGATGCCGCTCTCGTGGGCGAAGGCGTTCCGGCCAACGATGGCCTTGTTGTACTGCACCGGGAACGAGGTCACCGCCGACACCAGCTTGGAGGCGCGGGTGAGCATCGTGGTATCGACGCCGGTGGCGTAGGGCAGCGCGTCGCGCCGGGTGCGCACCGCCATCACGATCTCCTCCAACGCAGCGTTGCCGGCGCGCTCGCCGAGCCCGTTGATCGTGCACTCGATCTGGCGCGCGCCGCCGGCGACGCCGGCCAGCGAGTTGGCCACTGCCAGGCCGAGGTCGTCGTGGCAATGGGTCGAAAACACCGCCTTGTCAGAGTCCGGCACGCGCCCGCGCACATGCCGGAACATCGTCTCGTACTCGGCCGGCGTGGCGAAGCCGACGGTGTCGGGCAGGTTGATGGTGGTGGCACCGGCGCGGATCGCCGCCTCGATGCAGCGGCAGAGGTAGTCGATCGGCGTGCGGGTGGCGTCCATGGCCGACCATTCGACGTCGGGCACGAGGTTGCGTGCCTGGGTCACCGTTCTGGCGATGATCTCCAGCACCTGGCTCTCGGACTTGTTCATCTGGTGCGCCAAGTGGATCGGCGAGGTCGAGACGAAGGTGTGGATGCGCGGCTTGCGGGCGTGGCGCACCGCCTCGCTGCAGCGCGCGATGTCGCCCTCGATGGCGCGGGCGAGGCCGGCGATCGTGGCGTTCTCCGCCTGCCGGGCGATCGCCGACACCGCCTCGAAATCACCGATCGAGGCGATCGGGAAGCCGGCCTCGATGATGTCGACGCCCATCTCGTCGAGCAGGGCGGCGACCGCGAGCTTGTCCTCGAAGGCCATGGTGGCGCCGGGGCATTGCTCGCCGTCGCGCAGCGTCGTGTCGAAGATGACGATCGTGTCGGAAGCGGTGTCGATGGAAGCGGTCATGGCGGGCGGGTCCTTGGATCTCGGGGCTGAAGCGCGAACCCCTGAGAGCCCAGGCGTCATCGCCCGGCCGGCCCTCAGGGGCGGCTAAGAAGCCCGCGCGCGCGAAGGCCCGCCGTCGGCGCGGCAGCCGATGCTCGAGGCGAGGTGAGGTCGCGGCGATCCATGAGCAACACTTAGGGCAGGAGGACTGGCTTCGGCAAGGGTGCCGTCAGGCAATCGCGGCGGCTCGGCGGGTCTTCAGCGTGGCGGCGAGCGGCACGGCGACGAGGCAGAGCGCCGACATCGTCCAGAAGGCGTGCGCGCCCCACGCACCCCAAAGCCAGCCCGAGGCCGAGGTGACGAGTGCCGAGGCGATGCCTAGGCACAAGGTGCCGTAGAGCGCCTGCGCCGTGGCGGCACGCTCGTTGGGCACCACGGCGGCGATGACGGCCATGCACGAGAGGTGTGTGAGCGCGAAGGTGAACCCGTGCAGCGGCTGGCTCAGCACCAGCAAGGTCGGGTCGCTGGTCAGGGCGAGCGAGCCCCACTGCACGATCCCCGCGAGGGCGCCGAGCGTGGCGCAGCGACCCGGGCCGAACCAGCGCAGTAGCGCCGGGCCGACCAGCATGAAGACGATGAGCTCCGACGTCACCGCCTCCGACCACAGCGCGCCGATGACCCGCGGCGAGACGCCGGCGCTCCGCCAGTGGATGGCGGCGAAGGTGTCGCTCATCGACTGGCTGCCGATGACCAGCCCGGCGACCAGTAGGATGCGGCGGAAGGCCGGGATGGCGAGCAGCGCGACGAAGCCGGCCAGTGGCGGCCCGGCGGCGCTTTGAGAGGGGGCGACGAACCAGGGCAATGGGACTGCCATCAGGAGGACCATCACGGAGGCCACGACGATGATGCTGGAAAGGCCGAGCGCGGCGACGACGAAGCCGGAGCCCAGCGTCGCCAGGACGAAGCTGGCCGAGCCGATGCCGCGCACCCAGCCATAAGCGAAGGTCTTTTCGCGCGCGCTTGCGGGAACGGCGAGGGCGTCGCAGAGCGGGTTGAGCGAGCTCAGCGCCGAGGAGTGCAGCATGCTGATGAGGAACAGCGCGGCGAAGCTCGCCGCGGCGAGGTAGCCGAAGCCGATCAGGCCGGCGGCCCCGACGGCGCAGCCCAGCGCGAGGCTGATGCCGACGCGATCGGCCACGACGCCGACGACCGGGCCGACGACGAGGCGCACGACCGTTCCCGCGGTCAGGATGAGGGCGATCTCCTGCGCCGTGCGCCCTTTCCCTTGCAGGAACAGCGGGAAGAACGGCGCCTCGGCTCCGAAGGCGCCGAACAGCAGGGCGTAGAGCACGGCGAGGAGCGGGAACGAGCCACAGGCGACGGCCGCGATACGTTTTCGTATCGACGTCGTCGTCATGGTGCAGGCCCGTCCGCCCTAGCGAAACGCAAGCCGAGCGCCTTGATGCCGAACAGCCAGACGGCGAGGCCGAAAGCCGCGACGCCGCCGAGCACGAGGAAGGCGCCGGAGAAGCCGAAGTGCTGGGCCACGAAGCCGGCCACGAGCGGGCTCAGCGTGGCGCCGGCGCCGAAGGCGGTGAGCACGACGCCGAGCGCCGCGTTGGCGCGGCCGGTGCCGGCCATGATCTCGGCCGACAGCGTCGGGATGGCGACGCTGGCCAGGCCCATCGCGAGGCCCTCGAGAAGCTGCACCGGGATCACCACTGACCAGGACGTGCCCAGGGCGGCCAGTCCGCCGCGAACCACGGCTGTCGCCAGCACGGCCGTCATGACGGTGGCGTAGCTGCGGCGCCTGGCGATCCTCGGCGCAAGCAGCGCCGCAGCCACCATCGCGACGCGGCCGATCACCACCATCACGCCCGTGGTGATGCTGGGATTGCTGCCGGCGGCGGTGCGCGCCTGGGCGAGGAAGGGCAGCAGGGCGCCGTGTGCCGTCTCGAACAGTAGCACGGCGGCGGCGAGCAGCAGCAGCCCGGGAGATTCCAGCAGGGCGCGGACGGTCGAGCGTTCGTCCGCCTCGCCGCTGCGGGCGCCGGCATGATCGATCGCGCGAGGATCGAGCAGCAGCACCACCGCGCTCGAGGCCAGCGCCATCGCCACGATCGCCACGGCGACGTATTGCAGGCCGAAGGCGTAGCCGAGCGCGGCGGCGAGCGCGGCATTGCCGGCATTGCCGGCGTGGTTGAAGGCCTCGTTGCGCGCCATGCGCGCCCCGAAGGCTGAACCGCCGACGAGGCCGAGCGTCAGGGCGGAGACGAGCGGCGCCACCGCGGCTCCACCGATGCCGATCAAGCCCTGCCCAAGCCCGATAACCCAGAGCTTGCGAGTGAGGACGATCATGACCGAGCCAACCGCGATCAACACTACGGCGGCCACGACGGCCAAGCGCTTGCGTTCGGTCCGATCGACGAGGGCGCCGAGCGGTGCGGTCGCAACCAGGCCGCTGAGCCCAGCGAGCGACATGGCCACGCCGGTCGCCGCCGGATCGAAGCCGCTGGCCTGGAGGTAGACGCCGAGGAAAGACCCGAAGCCCTCGCGGGCGCCGGCCAGGGCGAAGTTCAGCGCATCGAGAACGCGGCCGGGGCGCACGCCTCAGGCGAGGCTTGAAAGAGGGGACGGGGTCGACGCGGTCTGGCCCAAGCGAGATGTCCTCTGCACCGTGAAACGCTAGCGATCGACAGGAGGCGCAACAAGGTGGCATTGACGCCGTAGAGTCGCACCAGGTTCTGCGACTGCAGGCAAGCTTGGCCAACCCGGCCGTCGCACTCTATGCACGTGCGTCGCACGGTGGCGGAGCCAGCATGACCCAGTCGGAAGCGGTGGATCAAGTATCGGACACCGACGGCGAGGATAGCCAGGACAGCGGCGACCGCCGCAAGCCGCCGCCGGCCAAGAAGGCGCTCGCCGCCACTGGCCTCGCCGCGCTCGGCATCGTCTTCGGCGATATCGGCACCAGCCCGCTCTACACGTTGAAGACGATCCTTGGCGACGCCGGCGGCCAGCCCGATCGCGGTCTGCTCCTCGGCATCCTTTCGCTGCTGTTCTGGACGCTGGTGATCATCGCCACCGCCAAATACGTCGTGCTCGCCATGCGCGTCGACAACGACGGCGAGGGCGGCATCCTCGCCCTTATGTCGCTCATCGGCATCAAGCACGGCCACAAGCCTTGGGTCGTCGCGGCCGGCCTCTTCGGCGCCGCGCTGATCTACGGCGACGGCGCGATCACCCCGGCCATCTCGGTGCTTTCGGCGCTGGAGGGGCTGCACCTCGCGATCCCGGCCACCTCGGCCTACGTGCTGCCGCTCGCGGTCGCCGTGCTGCTTGCGCTGTTCCTGCTGCAGCCGTTTGGCACGCAGAAAATCGGCCGGGTGTTCGGGCCGATCATGCTGGCTTGGTTCGCGGCGATCGCGCTGCTCGGCATCGGCGGCATCCTGCGCTATCCCGGCGTGCTCGCGGGGCTCAGCCCGACCTACGCCATAAGCTTCCTGGCGCATTACGGCTTCAAGGGCTTCGCACTGCTCGGCGGCGTCTTCCTGTGCACCACGGGCGCCGAGGCGCTCTACGCGGACATGGGGCACTTCGGCAAGGCGCCGATCCGCCTGTCGTGGATCACGGTGGTGTTCCCGGCGCTGATCATCAACTACGCCGGACAGGCGGCGCTGGTGCTGAACGGCGGCCTCTCGGGCGACGACAACGCCTTCTACAAGCTGTGTCCGTCGTTCCTGCTGGTGCCGCTCGTCCTGCTCGCCACCGCAGCGACGATCATCGCCTCCCAGGCGATCATCACCGGTGCCTTCTCGATGACGCGGCAGGCGATCCAGCTGGGATGGATGCCGCGGCTCATCGTGCGCCAGACCTCGGACGAGGGCTACGGCCAGATCTACATCGGCGGGGTCAACTGGCTGCTGATGGTCGTGACCGTCGCGCTCGCCTTGGCCTTCAAGAAGTCCGACAACCTCTCCGCCGCCTACGGCATGGCGGTCTCGACCACGATGCTGCTCACCACCGTGCTGCTGTTCATCGCCATGCGCGAGATCTGGGGCTGGTCGGTCGCGCTCGCCGGCCTTGTGGCGGGATTCTTCCTGATCGTCGACACCGCCTTCTTCGGCGCCAACCTCCTCAAGGTGCCGGACGGCGGCTGGATCCCTCTCGCCTTGGCGGTGGCCATCTACGCCTTGATGCGCGTCTGGCACGGCGGCGTCGTCGAGGTCGGCAAGGTGCTGGCGCAATCGACCGAGACCGTGAAGGCGTTCTTTGCACGCATCGAGGCCGAGAAGGTCGCGCGTATTGACGGCACCGCCGTGTTCTTGACGCGAGCGCGCAAGACCGTGCCGCCGCTGCTGGTCTGGCATGTGCGCCAGAATCGCTGCCTCTATCGCGACGTGCTCATGATCACCGTGATCACCGACCTCGTGCCTCGCGTGGGCGAGGCTGATCGCTTCGAGATCGTCGAGGAGATGCCCAGCGTCTGGCGCGTCGGCTATCATTGTGGCTTCATGGAGCGCCCCAACCTCGACGAAATGCTGCCGGCGCTGAAGGCGAAGGGCTGCGACATCGATCTCGAGCAGCGCGTCTACTACGTCGGCCACGAGACCATCGTGCGCGGCAAGGGCGACCGGCGCCGAATGAACGTCTGGGCGGAGCGCGTCTTCGCCGTCATGGAGCGCAACCAGGCGCACCTCACCGACGTGCTGGGCCTTCCCACCGAGCGCGTGGTTGAGATCGGTCGGCACATCGAGCTTTAGGCGTGCTCTTCCCTCTCCCGCTTGCTCGCGGCAGAAGGAAGACTCTGCTCTATGCCGCCCGCCCCACCCGGCTCGCCAGCGATTCGCCCGGCGCCAAGGCCGAGACCAGTCCCCGCTTGATCTCGCCCACCAGTCCCGGGCCGCCGAACACCAGCGCCGAGTAGAGCTGCACCAGGCTGGCGCCGGCCTCGATCTTGGCCAGCGCCGTCGAGGCATCCTCGACTCCGCCGACGCCGATCAGTGGGAATTGCCGTTCGATCCTGCGGAAGCACTCGGCCAGCATCTTCGTGGAGAGCGCGAACAGCGGCCGACCGGAGAGGCCGCCGGTCTGGCCGCCGTGGCGGTGCGCGGCAACGGCGTCGCGCGCGAGCGTGGTGTTGGAGACGATCATGCCGTCGATGCGGCGGCGGCGCGCTACGGCGACGATGCCGTCGAGCTCGGCCAGCGTGAGGTCCGGCGCGATCTTGAGCAGCACCGCCTTGCCCGGCGCGGCAGCGTCCCGCGCCTCGAGCACGCGCGCGAGCAGCTCGTCGAGCGCGTCGGGCTTCTGCAGGTCGCGCAGCCCCGGGGTGTTGGGCGAGGACACATTAATCGTGAAGTAGGCGGCCAGGCCGGCGAAGGCGTGGATGCCGGCGACGTAGTCGGCAACGCGGTCGACCGCCTCCTTGTTGGCGCCGACGTTGATGCCGACCGGCGCGGCGCCTTGGGTCGATCGGCGCACGCCGAGGGTCGCGAGCGCCGTCGCGTGCCCGAGATTGTTGAAGCCGTACCGGTTGATCACCGCGCCGTGCTCCGGCAGCCGGAACAGCCGCGGCTTGGGATTGCCGGGCTGCGGCAGCGGTGTCAGCGTGCCGACCTCGGCGAAGCCGAAGCCGAGGCCCGCCGCCTTGTGCGAGACGGTGCCGTCCTTGTCGAAGCCGGCGGCGAGGCCGACCGGGTTGGCGAAGCCGAGCCCGAAGACCGTCACGGCCAGGCGCGGGTCGTCGTGTGCCGGTGCCCCCAGCGGCAGGGCGGCGAGCGCCCTCAGCGTGAGGTCGTGCGCTCGCTCGGGATCCAGCCGATGCAGCAGCGGGCGCGCCAGCGGCCACAGCGCCTTCATCGACGCCATCTGCGGACTACTTCGGGGCTGTCCAGGGGAACGTCCAGGTCTCGGTCAGCGTGTTCGGGCCGTTCTTCAGGTAGGCGCGCAGGTCGGCGCTCTCGCCGGGCTTGAGGTCGACATCGAGCGTGCCGCGGAATCCGGAAATGTAGGGATTGGCCTGGGTGTAGGAGCGCAGGATGCGCCCGGCGCTCGTCTCGGCGACGAGCTGCACGGCGCCGGGATCGGACCGGAAGTAGGCGAGGTCGCCGCCGGCGAAATCGATCAGGAAGCGCCGCTGAGTCGGCACGTTCGGCTCACCCGAGCCGAGCGCGCGAGCCTGGGTCTGGAAGCTGGCCTTGACCTTGCCGTTGCTGGACAGGGTGGCGAGATCGAGCGCCGCCGTGATCGCGTAAGCGTAACGTACCGGCTTGCCGGGCTCGACGTCGTCCTTCGACACCCAGGAGGCCACGACGTTGTCGTTGGTCTCGTCGGTCGTCGGCATTTCGAAGAGCTCGACGTGGCCCTCGCCGAGCTTGCTCTTGGGGGTCACCCAGTAGCTCGGCCGCGCCTGGTAGGCGAGGTCGATATCCTCGTAGTGCGAGAAGTCGCGGTCGCGCTGCAGCAGACCGAAGCCCTGAGGGTCGCGGTCGAAGAAAGAGCTGGTCTGCGCCATGGGTCGCGGGTTGCGCAGCGGTCGCCAGATCCACTCGCCGGCGCCGGTGTGCATCATCAGTCCGTCGGAATCGTGCAGCTCCCAGCGGTAGTCCTCGGCCAGCCGCGGCTGATCGGCGCCGAGGAAGAACATCGAGGTCAAGGGCATGTAGCCGATCTTCACGCCGCTCCTGCGCGGGATCAGCGTCACGCTGACGTCGACGACGCTGTCGTCCTGCGGGTAGCAGTCGAACTGATAGGCGCCGGTGACGACGGAGGAATCGAGCAGGGCGTAGATCGTCAGCTTGTCGACGTCGGCCTTCGGCGTCTCGATCCAGAACTCGCGGTAGAACGGGAACTCTTCCTGGTTGGTGCCGCCGGCCAGCGCCAACCCGCGCGCCGAGAGGCCGTATTGTTGGCCGCGGCCGAGGAAGCGGAAGTAGCTCGAGCCGACGAAGGAGATGAACTCGTCGAACTTCTTGGGATCGTTGAGCGGCGAGCGGATCTTGAACCCGGCAAACCCGAGGTTGACCGGAAGGGGCTTGGCGAACTTCGTCGGACCGTAATTGAACTGGCTGGCCTGGTAGGGGATCGGCGTCGGGATGCCGTCGCGCACCGTGTTGATCACGACCGGGCGCTTGTAGAGATGGCCGAGGTGAAACAGCTCGAGGCGGAACTGGCTGCCCGAGCCGCCGAGCAGGGCCTTGGAATCCTTGAACTCGATCTGGCGCCAATGATCCCAGTCGAGCTTGTTCAGCTCGTCGGGGAGCGGCGGCAGCTCGCCCTGGAACGGCGCCGAGGCGAGCTCGGAGGCTCGTTTCACCACCTCGTCGTAGCTGAAGCGGCTACCCTGCGGAGGACGCGCGGTCTGCGCAAGGGCCGGGACGGCGGCGGCAGTGGCACCCGCGGTCACGGCGCCCTGAACGATCGTGCGGCGGGTGAAGATCACGAAACCTCGCGGCTAGTCCTCTCTTCGGCGCCCCGAGCCCTATCGAGAGGCGCGCATTGCGGCAACCCCCACGCCGTATTTGAGCCAAGGTTGGCAGGCTTTGTCGCTTGGTCGTCGCCGGAGGGGTGCTTCGGACGGGGCGCGTCAGCCTCGACCAAGGTCCGCGCGACACAGCTTCGGGCGCATGCGCCGGAGGTCATCGGGCGGCGATCATCCGGAAGGTCACGTGTGGACTCAGACGCTTAGTTTAAGCCCGCACGCCAGCCGCCACGCCCTCGCCATGGATCACGGGGTCGAGCCGGCGATCGAGATCGACGGCGAGCGTCACAGCTTCTTCGATCACCGACGCGTCTCGGTACGCTGGCTCGTCGGCACCTGCCTCACCGGCATGCTCGGCGCCGCGCTGATCGGCTCGACCATCTATGCCGCGCTCGACCATGAGACCAACTTCGCCGAGGCGCCGCGCGCGGCGATTCCGGTTGTCAAGGACGTGTCCGACGCCGGCCTCAACCCCAAGAAGGGCGATCGGCTGGTGAAGCCGGTCGACATCGTCGCCGCCAAGCAGCTGTTCCGCATCGCCACACCCACCAGGATCGGCGACAAGGAGGTGATGCGGATGCATGCCTTCGCCCGCGTGGAGACCACGCTGCTGACCGCCACGGCCGGCTTCGGCGACGAGGTGCCGGCCTTCAACCCGCTGAAGGTGCTCGCCGACGCCCGCACGCAGGTCGAGGCGCCGCCCGAGCCGCAGCAGGACGATGCCGAGTTTTCCTGGAACACGCTCGATTTCTCGACCCAGACTCTCAGCACCGGCGTGACGCTGTCGCCCGACGAGGTGCAGGCGCAACTGGCCGAGCACATCAAGAGCTCGCTCGCGGCCGGCAACCGCCCTTTCGCGCTGCCCTCGCAGCTGCTGCTGATGCGTACCAGCCACGCCAACACGCTCGGCGCCCTGGCTTACGCCAACCCCAACGACGGTTTCGGCGACCATTCGCCGTTCTCCTCCATCGTGGTGCGCATGGTGCCGGAGAACGAGACCAGCATTCCGCGCTCGCCGGGCGGCGCCACGGCCGACGACAGGCTCGTGGTGATGCACCGGGGCGAGAGCCTGCAGAACCTGCTGCTGACGGCGGGCGTCGGCCGCTCCACCATCCTCACCATCGTCTCACTGCTGGGCGGCCGGGACGACCAGCCCATCGCCGACGGCAGGCGGATCAAGCTGACCTTCGCCGACGCCGCCGACGGCCTACCGCGACGCGTCCTCGCCCGCCTTCAGGTCTACGCCGACGAGGCGCTGGAGACGACCGTCGCGCTTAAGGACGACGGCACCTACGTCAAGCTCGCCGGCCAGGCCGGTGTCGCGCCCGCCCAGCCGCGCAAGGACGATGGCGACGACGACGACGGCTCGGCGATGCGCCTCTATAACGCGCTCTACGAGACGGCGCTGAAGCAGGAGATCCCCAAGCCCGTCATCGACGACCTAGTGCGCATCTTCGCCAACGACGTCGATTTCCAGCGCGGCGTCGCCGGCGGCGACACGTTCCAGGCCTTCTACGACCAGGGCGACGAGGAGGGCGGGTCCAACCAGCTGCTCTACGCCTCGATTACTACGAGAGGCGAGACCTACCGCTATTATCGCTTCCAGACGCCCGACGACGGCGCTGTCGACTATTACGATCCCAACGGCCGCTCGACCCGCAAGTTCTTGGTTCGCGCGCCGATGCTGAACTTCAAGATCACCTCGGGCTACGGCTTCCGCTTTCACCCGATCCTCGGCTATGGCCGCCCGCACACCGGCGTCGACTTCGCCGCGCCGATCGGCTCGCCGATCTTCGCCGCCGGCAACGGGACGGTGCAGCAGGCCGGCTGGAGCTCGGGCTACGGCCGCCGCATCGAGATCGCCCACGCCAACGGCTACGTGACGACCTACAACCATCTCTCCGGCTTCGCCCGTGGCATCATCGAGGGGGCCCACGTGCGCCAGGGGCAGACCATCGGCTACCTCGGCCAGACCGGCCTCGCCACCGGTCCCCACCTGCACTATGAAGTGCTGATCAACGGCCGCTTCGTCGACCCGATGAAGGTAAAGCTTGCCCGAACCCGCGAGTTCGACGGCCGCATGCTTGGCCTCTTCATGAAGGAGCGCGAGCGGATCGACGAACTGCTCTCGCACGCGCCGAATGCCCAGCCGGAGCTGACCGCGCAGAAGTAGCGGTTCTCCGCACGAATCGACGACGCCCGGATGAACCCCGGCAACCGCCAGCGCATTCCTCCGGCTTAATCGGCCCAGAAGAGGATACCCCATGACCATCTCGAGAAATTTGACTGCCGTCGCGGCTGTGACTTTGCTTCTTTCGGCCCCCGCCGCTTTTG
The DNA here is from genome assembly GCA_965198715.1 of Beijerinckiaceae bacterium. Classification (GTDB taxonomy): domain Bacteria; phylum Pseudomonadota; class Alphaproteobacteria; order Rhizobiales; family Beijerinckiaceae; genus RH-AL1. The sequence goes on along the minus strand of CBDAPV010000001.1, from coordinate 120,484 downwards.
CGCAGAGCGCGGGCACTTCGCTCGGCGGCACGTCCAACGGCAAGCCTGGCGGTCCCGCCAGCTCGGATTCGATCGGCACCCCCGCTGCGCAAAGCCAGACTGGTACGACCGGCGCGACCTCGGCGGCGAAGCCCGGCGACACGCCAGGCAACTCCGGAGCTCTAGGCCAGGGCACGGCCGAGCAGCACGAGAAGCTCGGCAACTAAGACGCGGGCGTCTCGGCGCAAGCGCCGCATCGTCGCCGCCGTGATCGCGGGCTGGCCGACGTTGGATTGGAGCAACATCCGTTGTTGCGGACTTGCTCCAACAAAGATGTAGCTGGGATAGGCACATAAGCGTCGCTTAGCGACCCTAGACCATTGTACGAAGCTCTAAGGATGCGTTAGCGAATTCGGCCCCTGGGTTGCTTCGCTCCGCTCGCAATGACGCTGCCGGCGAGCCGGACGACAGAAGCGCGGATCGCCCTAAACCCAGCCGGCCAGCTCGCGACGGACGATGTCTTCGAGCACGCGCATACCGTCCTCGGAATCGTTGAGGCAGGGCAGGGCGGCAAAATGCTCGCCGCCGTTCTCCTCGAAATATTCGCGGTTTTCCTCGCCGAGTTCCTCGATCGTCTCGAGGCAGTCGGCCGAGAAGCCCGGCGCCACCACGGCCATGGTCTTCACGCCCGCCTTGGCCATGCTCTTGATGGTCTCGTCGGTGTAGGGCTGCAGCCATTTGGCTGGCCCAAACCGGCTCTGGAAGCTCATGCGGAACTCGTTGGCGTTCATGCCCATGGCGTGGCGCAGCCGCTGCCAAGTCTCGACGCACTGGCGCATGTATGGGTCGCCCTTGTCGACGTACTCGCGCGGCACGCCGTGGAACGAGGCGAGCAGCACCTCCGGCTTGAACGGCAGCTTGGCGACGGCGGCGCGGATCGAGCGCGCCAGCGCATCGATGTAAGCCTGGCTGTCGTGGTAGGGGTGGGCGACGCGCATGGTGGGCTGGAAGCGCATCGTCGCCAGAGCCTCGAAGGCCTTGTCGCAGACCGTGGCCGAGGTCGCCGCGGCGTATTGCGGATAAAGCGGCACCAGCAAGAAGCGGTCGCAGCCCTGGCTCACGAGGCTGTCGATGCCGGCCTTGATCGAAGGGTTACCGTAGCGCATGCCCCATTCGACCACGACGTCGCGGCCGGCGTCGCCCATGCCGCCATCCTTCAGCCAGACCGTGAGCTTGTCGGACTGGCCGCGGGTGATTGTGCGCAGGGGGCTCTCGTCCTGCTCCTTGTTCCATATCGAGGCGTAGTCCTTGCCCTTGGCCTGAGGGCGCACGGAGAGAATGATGAGATTGAGGATCGGCCACCACAGCAGGCGGGAGGTCTCGATGACGCGGCGGTCGGAGAGGAATTCCTTGAGGTAGCGCCGCATCGAGAAATAGTCGGTAGCGTCGGGCGTGCCGAGGTTGACTAGCAGCACGCCGGTCTTGGCGCGCGGCAGCGCGAGCGGCGCGCGCTCCGGCCGCGCCATGGCGACGGGGCTCGAAACGGGTAGCGGCACGAGGGCCGGTAGGGCGGGCTTGTGCAGGGCGATGACGTCCGCAGACACGGTTGTTCCTCTTCGCGGCACAAGCCGCCGATCGGGCTATCTAGGCGGTCTTTGAGGACGAGTGTAGAGCCCGCCGCGGCCGGTGTCATGTGCGGCGCGCGGGCGCGGGTCGCGAGCGAAACCCCTGTGGCACGCGAAGGGCGGGCGGTTATAAGGCCCGATGCTCGTCGCCTTTCCTCCCGCCGGCCCGATCGTCGTCCGACCTGCTGCCGCCGAGGACATCGAGACGATCGCGGCGCTCAACTCGGTTGTCCAGGCCTTCCACGCGACGCGCAATCCCGACTACTTCAAGGTCGATCCCAAGCCGCGGGACGTCGCCGACCTCCTGGCGGATCACTTCCGGCAGCCGAGCCACCGCGTCTTCCTCGCCTCGATCCGGGATCGCGCGGTCGGCTACGTATGGTGCGAGGTGCAGGACATAGCCGCAAGCGCCCTGACCCACCGTCTGCGACGCCTGTTCGTGCATCACGTCGCCGTCGCCGAGGGCGCCCGGCGCCGCGGCGTCGCCGCAGCCCTGCTCGACGAGGTCGACGCTCTCGCGCGAGGACGCGGCATCGACCGCGTGGACCTCAGCGCCTGGGACTTCAACGAGCCCGCGCGGCGCCTCTTCGCCAAGCGCGGCTACGTGCCTTTCAGCACGAATTTTTCTCGATCGCTGTGACGTGACGGGCGCCTCCGTTCGCCGGCCCGGCGGCGCGCAGGTCGCGATCTTGACTTGCGCCAGGCAGAGCTTTCAGCCGTTTCCGGGGGCTCCGATCTTCGAAACGCTGCTGCCGATGGGATCGGCCTCCGGGATCAGCGCTCAGATGAGGCGCGGCGGGTGCCCCGTTGTCCTCGCGCGCAACCAGCGCCGCCGATGGTAGCTGGTTATTACGATCGTGAGGGTCACCAGCAATGCCGGTGCTCCGAATGCCGCGTAGATCTCGAGCCAGCTCATTCGTCGAAGTCTCCCAACGGACTGACGGCATAGATATGGAGAGAAATCCCGGCGATGAGCCAGCCTGCCCCTAGGAAGACGATCTTCCAACCCGGCGCTGAATTAGCAAGCCCGCAGAGCGCCGCGCGCAATGGGGCAACGAAGCCCAAGCTGACGCCGACGACGGCGAGATTGTTGACGTAAGTGGATGCCAACTTGGTCTTTTCTTTATTCCTCGCCATCCCGGTTTGCAGCTACACCACCACCGTGAGCCGCTCCGCAGCCCTCGTAATCCCCGTGTAGAGCCACCGGTTCTTGTTCTCGCGGAACGCCCCGCTCTCGTCGAACAGCACGACGTCGTCCCATTGCGAACCCTGAGCCTTGTGCACGGTCAGCACGTAGCCGTAGTCGAAGGCGTCCGAGTTGCGGCGGAACGCCGGCGGCACCGCCTCCTCGCCGTCGCTGAAATATTCCGGGCGCACGGCGATGCGGGTCGGCTTGCGGGCGGGATCGTCGTCGGGCACGACGCCGTAGCGCAGCTTGCCCGAGCGCGTCGCCGCCTTGGTCTTGACGATCCAGATGCCGCCGTTGAGCAATCCCTTGGTCTTGTCGTTCTTCAGGCAAACAAGCTTCTCGTCGACCTGCGGGAAAGGGTCCGTGTGCCCGGCGAGCTGGCGCATGCGGGCGTTGAAGCCGCGTCGCGACTTGTTCATGCCGACGAGCACCTGGTCGGCCGCCTGTACCAGCCCGGCATCGATCTCGGCGCGGCGCAGCACCCGGCTCTCGCCGTACTCGCCGAAGGGGATGCGGCGCCCGTCGCGCACCAGCATGGACATGCGGATGATCGGGTTGTCGGCGGCCTGGCGGTGCACCTCGGTCAGCATGGCGTCGGGTTCGGCCTCGGTGAAGAAGCCGCCGCCCTTCACCGGCGGCAGCTGCGCCGGGTCGCCCAGCACCAGCACCGGCTTGCCGAAGGAGAGCAGGTCGCGGCCGAGCTCCTCGTCGACCATCGAGCATTCGTCGACGATGATGAGGTCGGCCTTGGAGGCGGCGCTGTCGTCGTTGAGCACGAACACCGGCTCCTCGGCATCGCTCTCGCGCAGCCGGTAGATCAGCGAGTGGATGGTGCGCGCGTCCTTGCAGCCCTTGCCCTTCAGCACCAGCGCAGCCTTGCCGGTGAAGGCGGCAAAGCAGACCTCGCCGTCGCTGTCGGCGGCGAGCTGCTTGGCAAGCGTGGTCTTGCCGGTGCCGGCGTAGCCAAACAGGCGGAACACCTGCGGCTCGCCGCGCTTCAGCCAGGCCGAGACGGCACGCAGCGCCGCCTCCTGCTGCGGCGACCAGCTCAAGGCCCCATGCCCGCGAGGAGGTCGGGCCGGCGCTCGCGGGTGATCCGCAGCGCCTCCGCCTCGCGCCATCGCGCGATGCGGCCGTGGTCGCCGCCGAGCAGGATGTCGGGGATGGCGTGGCCCTCGAAGTCGCGCGGGCGCGTGTAGTGCGGGTACTCGAGCCGGCCGTTCTCGAAGCTTTCCTCCACGCCCGAGAGGTCGTGGCCCATGATGCCCGGCAGCAGCCGAACGCAGGCGTCGAGCAGGGCGAGGGCCGCGACCTCGCCGCCCGACAGCACGTAGTCGCCGACCGACACCTCCTCGAGCGCGCGCGCCTCGATCACGCGCTCGTCGACGCCCTCGAAACGCCCGCATAAGATCGCGACGCCGGGGCCGGCGGCGAGCGCGCGCACGCGGACCTGGGTCAGGGGCCGGCCGCGCGGCGACATCAGCAGGCGCGGACGGTGATCGTCGGCGGGGAGGTTCGCGTCGAGGCTGGCGGCGATCACGTCGGCGCGCATCACCATGCCGGCGCCCCCGCCGGCCGGCGTGTCGTCGACCGCGCGATGGCGGCCGAGCCCGTGTTCGCGGATGTCATGCGCCGCCAGGCTCCACGTCCCGCGCGAGAGGCCCTCGCCCGCGAGCGACAGGCCGAGCGGACCCGGGAACATGGCGGGGAAGAGGGTGAAGACGTCGGCGCGCCAGGCGGCTGAGTTGGTCATCGCGTCGGTTGCGTGAACGCCGTATTTCAAATTGTAAAGCCGGGCCTTCGCTCGGCGCATGCATCTTTTTACAAGCAGAGCGGTTATCGCGACAAATCAACTCGCGCCGGTTAGAACGCTATGGCCCGCTCGCTCTCCGCCCTCGCTCTCATCGTTCTCTTCTCCTCCACCGCTTCGGCAGGCACCGTCCCGGTTGTCAAGCGCGATGCAGTACAAGCGCCAGCGCCGAAATACCTTGTGGCGGCCAATCTCAACAAGCTCGTGTTCTGGCACCTGCCCTCGCGCGACAGCGATCACGCTCAGCGTTAGAGACTAAAACGACACTAATCCGGGCAACCGGTGCCAAGCCTCAGATCTGTTGCAGCGCCGCCTTCACCTTCTCCGGCTTGAACGGGATCGACCGCATTCTTACGCCGAGAGCGTCGGCCACCGCGTTGCAAAGCGCCGGTGGGACGATGGCTGCGGAAGGTTCGCCGGCACCCCAGGGCGCCTCGTGCGGTAAGTCGATGAGGCCCATGATCACCTCCGGCACGTCGGGGAAGGTGATGATCGGGTAGCTTGCCCAATCCAAGCTGGTAACCATCGAGCGATCGAAGGTCAGCTCCTCGATCAGCGATCGGCTGACGGTCTGCACCACGTTGCCCTGCAACTGGTTGCGGACGCCGTCGGGATTGATGATCTGCCCGCAATCCTGCACCACGGTGAACTTCGTGCAGCGCACCTTGCCGGTCTTGCGGTCGATCGCGACGTCGGCGACACCGCCGACATAGGTGCGGATCAGCTCGTATTTGACGTAGGCCATGCCGCGGCCGGTCAGCACGTCGCCGGAGCGGTCGCGCTTAGGGTCGGGCGTGCTCCATTTGGCCAGCTCGTGCAGCCTGTCGAGCACGGCGAGGCCACGCTTGTCGTCAAGGAGCCGACGGCGATAGTCGAACGGGTCGACGCCGGCGGCGAGCGCCAGCTCGTCCAGAAAACTCTCGTTGGCGTAGGTGTTCTGCATGCGCCCCGGAGTGCGGATCCAGGACGGGCGGAACGGTGTCGTCTCGAGCCGGTGCGCCGCCGTCTTGATCGCGGGCACGGCGTACTGAATCGCCGTGTTGCCGGTGATGCCGCCGGGCGAGAGCACGGCCGTATGGGGCAGCTCGCCGAGCTCGGCCGACGTCAGCGGCACCAGGCCGGCGGCGCCCTGCGGCACGAAGAACTGCGAGTGCCACGCCGTCACGGCACCCTTGTCGTCAAGCGCGGCCTCAAGGTCGATCAGCGTCGGCGGACCCTTGGGGTCCCAGCCGTGCTCGTCGTGGCGGCTCCATTGCACGCGCACCGGCGCGCCGACCTCGCGCGCCATCAAAGCGGCGTCGCCCGCGGCGTCCTCGTGCCCGTTGCGGCCGTAACAGCCCGAGCCTTCCACGTAGATGCAGCGCACGTCCTGCGGCTTCACCTTGGACATGATGGCCAGCTGCGTGACGAGGTTGTGCGTCGCTTGGCTCGCCGTCCAGCACGTCAGCTTGCCGTCCTTCCACTCGGCGATGGCGCAGGACGGGCCGATCGAGCCGTGGGTGTGGATGGCGAAGTCGTAGGAGGCCTTCAGCACCCTGCCGCCGGACTGGGTCGCGGCGGCCATCGCGGCATCGACGTCACCCTTGGTCTGGGTGACGTCCTCGTGCGCCACCTTGGTGTGGCGCACGTGGTCCCACAGCTTGGCCTGCTCCGGCAGGCCGTCCCACGAGGTCCATTCGGCCTTGAGCTGCCGCGCCGCCTTGATCGCCGCCCACTCGCCCTTGCAGACCACGCCGAGGAAGTTGGCGATGCGCACCACCTTCACGACGCCCGGAATGCCCTTAATCGAGCCCTCGTCGACGCTCTTCAGCGTGGCGCCGAGCGCCGGCGGACGCACCACGCGGCCGTGCAGCATGCCGGGGACGCGGTAGTCCTGCATGTAGGTGAAGTCGCCGGTGCACTTGGCCGGGATGTCGAGCCGCGCCACGGACTTGCCGACGATGGTGTAGGCGTCCGGGTTCTTGGTCGGCGCCTTGGGGTCGAGCTTTAGGTCGAAGTGTTTGCCGCCGATCAGCGCGCCGTAGGCGACGCTCCTGCCGTCCTTGGCCGCGATCACGCCGTCTTTGACCGCGAGATCTCCGGCGGCCACGCCGAGGCGCTTGGCCGCCTCGTCGACGAGCGCCTTGCGCGCGGTCGCGCAGGCTTGGCGGATCTGCAGGCCACCCTTCTGGATCGAGTTGGAGCCGTAGGTTGGCGCCTGGTCCGGCGTGAGCAAAGTGTCGCCCTGGATCACGGAGACGCGTGCTATCGGCACGTCGAGCTCTTCGGCGACCATCTGGGTCAACGCCGTCTCGACGCCGGTGCCGAGGTCGACCTTGCCGGAGTATAGCGTCACGTTCCCCGCGGCGTCGATGCCGAGGTAGGAATCGACGTCCGTGGCGGCGACGGTCTTGTCGGTGAGCGCCTCAGTGGCCTCGCGCGAGGCGGCCTGGCCGGCGGTCTCGGCCAAGGCGCGGGGCACGGCGAAAGTGACGGTGAGCAGGCCGGCGGCGGCGAGCAGCGAGCGGCGATCGAAAGCGGTCATCTGCGCGCTCCTCAGATCGTGCCGGCGGCGCGCTGCAGCGCGCGCACAATGCGGATGTGGGTGCCGCAGCGGCACAGGTTGTTGGCGAGCGCGTCCCTGATGTCGGCTTCGCTCGGTTTGGAGTTATCCTTGAGGAAGGCCGCGCCCTGCATGATCATGCCGTTGATGCAGTAGCCGCACTGCACCGCCTGCTCCTCGATGAACGCGGCTTGCACCGGGTGCGGGTGCTCGGTCGTGCCGAGGCCTTCCAGCGTCACCACCTTGCCGTCGCCGATTGAAGACACCGGCGTGATGCAGGAGCGGACGGCGTTGCCGTCCAGGTGCACGGTGCAGGCGCCGCACTGGCCCAGGCCGCAGCCGAAACGCGGTCCGTGCAGCCCGAGGTCGTTGCGCAGCACGTAGAGCAGCGGGGTTTCGGGGTCGTCGATTTCGACGTTCCTGGTCGCTCCATTGACGTGAATTGTCAGCGACTGGGTCATGGCTCGGTCCGACGGGAACATGTTTCCCAAGACTAAAGTCCTAGGGAGGTCGCCGGGGTGCGGCAAGGGACAAACGCCGAGGCTACGCCGGCGGGATGCAGAGTTGCGCTCCGCGCGGCCGCGACCCATCTTCACGCGCGACGACGAACGCGAAGGATCACGACGACCATGGTGGACTTGGCTGCGGCAGGAACGGCGGACCAGGGCTTTGGCCCAGCCATAGTCAAGGCCGTCACGACCCAGAGCTTCCCGGCCGACGTGCTCGTCGAGTCGCAGCGACGCCCGGTCGTCGTGCATTTCATGTCGAAACGCAGCGAGAGCTGCAAGAGCGTACAGGCAGCGCTGGAGCGCGTGGTCAAGGCTGCTGCCGGCAAGCTCGGGCTCGCCACCATGGACATCGATGCGCATCCGCAGATCGCGAGCCGGCTCGGCGTGCGCGCGGTACCGGCGGTCTACGCCTTCGATCGGGGACAGCCGGTCGACGGCTTCACCGGCGCGCTGCCCGAAGCCCAGATCAAGGGCTTCCTCGAGCGGATCATCGGGCCGCTCGAGGACGATGCCGAGGCGGCGCTTGCCGAAGCGGAAGCCGCCCTGGCCGAAGGCGACGTCCAGGGTGCGGCGGCGATCTTCTCGGCCGTGCTCGAGGAGGATCCGACCCATCTCGGGGCCACTGCGGGGCTCGCGCGGACTTTAGTGGCCGCAGGCGATCTCGAAACCGCGCGCGACCTCCTCGCCCAGGTGCCGGCGACCGCCGCCAAGGACCAGGGCATCGCCGCCGCGCAGGCCGCACTCGACGTTGCGGAGCAGGCCAGCGGGCTGGGCGACCTCGCCGAGCTGAAGGCCAAGGTCGACGTCGATGCCGACGACCACCAGGCCAGCCTTGACTACGCGCTGGGACTGAACGGCCAAGGCAAGCGCGAGGAGGCGGCGGAGATCCTGCTGGCCTCGATGAAGCGCGACCGGACCTGGAACGACGCCGCGGCCAAGAAGCAGCTGATACAGTTCTTCGAAGTCTGGGGCCTGATGGACCCTGTGACGCTGGCGGCTCGCCGAAAGCTGTCGACGCTCCTATTTTCATGATGGCGTCGCCGGTGAGCGGCGCGAGGATCTGAACCGATGACGTCACCGTCCGACGAAGCCACCATGGGCAAGATGCCCGGCGTGCTGCCGCTGTTCCCGCTCTCGGGGGCCCTGCTGCTGCCGCGTGGGCAGTTGCCGCTCAACATCTTCGAGCCGCGCTATGTGCAGATGGTCGACGACGCGATGCGCTCGCACCGGATGATCGGCATGATCCAGCCCAATCCGCAGGCGAGCGACGAGCGGCCGGTGCCGCCCCTGTTCAAGGTCGGCTGCGCCGGGCGCATCACGCAATTGGCCGAGTCCGGCGACGGTCGCTACATCGTCACGCTGACCGGTGTGTCGCGGTTCGCCATGGTCGAGGAGGTGGCGGCGGTGACGCCCTATCGGCAGAGCCGCGTCGATTTCTCGGCCTTTGCCACCGACTTCCTGCCGCGCGCCGGCGAGGACAGCGTCGATCGCGATGGGGTGCTCAAGGCTCTGCGCGACTTCGCCGAGGAGAACGACCTGCAGATCGATTGGGATTCGATCAACCAGGCGCCCAACGAGGCGCTCGTCAACGCGCTGTCGATGATGAGCCCGTTCGGACCACGGGAGAAACAGGCGCTGCTCGAGGCCGACGACCTCAAGAACCGCGCCGAAGTTCTGGTCGCGATCACCGAGATCGAGCTGGCGCGCGGGAAGAACGCGTCGAGCTCGCTGCAGTAGGGACGCCATGGCCGAAGAGCCCGCCCTGCCGACGGCGATCCGGAACGAGCACGAGCCGACGCGGATCGATCCGCGATTGCTCGAGATCCTGGTATGCCCGTTGACCAAGACCGTGCTCGAGTACGATCGCGGGGCGCAGGAGCTGATCTCGCGTGCCGCCCGGCTGGCTTATCCAATCCGCGACGGCATTCCGATCATGCTGCCGGAAGAGGCTCGGCCGATCGAATAGGCGGGTGCTCCGTGTGCACGTTCGCAGCGATCATTCATCTTGCTTTAGGTGTTTAGCGCGAACCTTCTCTTGCGCCTTCCCCCACGGCAGGATCGCGGTGACGATCACCAGGACATCATCCCTACTCAAGCCGATGCCGGACCCACTATGGCCCTCTCCCGCCTGATCTATATCAGCGAACCGCAATTCGACGCCGCCGAAGGATCAACGTTAGCGCAGCTCGCCTCGATCATGTCCGCATCGCGGCGCAACAACAGGGCAAACAACATCACTGGCGCGCTTGTATACGATGAATCCTGGTTCCTGCAGGTGCTTGAGGGCGACCGGCGCGCGATCTGGGAGCGGTTCAGCCGCATCAACGAGGACGACCGACACGGTGGCTGCCTCTTAATAGAGATGGCGGACGTGGAGACCCGCCTGTTCGGCAATTGGTGGATGGGCTTGGCCGCGCGCAACACGTCTACGGAACCGGTGTTTGCACCCTATCTCGTCAACGGCGCGCTCCAGGCCGACGCCATGTCAGCACACGCCGTCCTGAGCCTGATGACCGCTCTCAGCAGGGTTGGCCTCAGCCGCGAGATGCACAGCGCCGCGTGAGCCGTCAGGGGTCAGGCGCGATGCCGGCGGTCCGGTGGGCCTCGACCAGCGCCGGATCGTCGCAATGCGTCTTCAAGTTCATGAGGGTCGGCAGGTCGGCCCCGGGGCAGCGCGCTGCGAACGTAAAGCTGCGCCATCGGGCGGAACCAGCCGTGCTCGTCGAGCATGGTCGGCCGCACGATCACGGAACCAGCCTCGCTTTTCGGACGCGTGCAGAGCCACGTCTTGCAGGTTGCCCTTCGTGATCTTCAGGTCGTCTTCGACGAGGGCCAAGCCCAGCGAGAAGGCGCTGGCGGAGAGCTGCTGACAATCGGTGCAATGGCACGCAAAGCCGAATTTCGGCGCTTCGGAGACGCGTTAGCGGACCGCTCCGCAAAGACAGCCGCCTTCAAGGATCGTCGCCATCAAACATCTCTTTTGCTGGCCGGGCCGAGTGGGCGCGCGGAGGTTCGTTCCCGAGCGCGGCAACCGGAATTTCGCCCGCTTCGCGAGGCTTAGGTCCGTTAACGACACGCGAACGGCTTTCCCGGAGACTGCCGCGGCCATGACCCGCCCCGCCAAGAACCTTCTCGTACTCTCTCTCGCCCTCGCGACGTTGACGGTCGCCTCGTCGCGGCCGGCCGATGCGCGTCGACGCGCCCCGGCGCCCGACAGCGAAAGCAACAAAGTGGCGCCTGACAAGGCCACTACCTCCGCGCCCGGCAAGCCGAAGCAGGTCGGCACCTATGGCGATTGGGGCGCTTACCTCGCCGAGGGCAAGGCCAAGACCTGCTATGCGCTCGCGATGCCCAAGGACCGGAAGCCCGACGGCAAGAAAGACGCCGCCTACGTCTTCATCGCCGACCGTCCGGCCGAGAAGGTGCACAACGAGGTCTCGATCATGATGGGCTTCCCCATCAAGGAGAGCGGTGCGGCGCAGGCCAAGGTCGGCGCGGTGAGTTTCGACCTCGTGGCGAAAGGCTCGAATGCCTGGATCAAGAATCCGGCTGACGAGGCCAAGTTCGTCGACGCGCTGAAGCACACGGCCAAGCTGACGGTGACCGCACCCTCGTTGAAGGGCAAGGCGACGACCGACACGTATTCGCTCGCTGGGATCAAGCAGGCGCTGGAGCGCGTCGGCAAGGACTGCAAGTAGGCACGCGTCCTTCCCCTTCGCGAGGGAGGATGCGGCTCGTCTAAAGCAGCGCCTCGATCGGCTCGGCCAAGGTTGCCGGCTTTGTGGTCGGCGCGAAGCGCGCGACGACGCTGCCCTGCCGGTCGATGAGGAACTTCGTGAAGTTCCACTTGATGCCCGACAGCCCGAGCAACCCGCCCTTCTCCTTCTTGAGCCAGGCGAACAGCGGATGCGCGCCGGCGCCGTTGACCTCGACTTTCGCGAACATCGGAAACGAGACGCCGTAGTTCGTCTGGCAGAAGCCGCCGATCGCGGCGGCATCGCCCGGCTCCTGGTTGCCGAACTGGTTGCAGGGGAAGCCCAGCACGGTGAAGCCGCGGTCCGCGTAGCGCTTTTGCAGGGTCTCCAAACCCTCGTATTGCGGAGTGAAGCCGCATTTGCTCGCGGTATTGACGACGAGCAGGACGTCGCCGCGCCAGCGTGCCAGGGTCTCGGACGTGCCGTCGAGCAGCGGGGCTGAGAAATCGTAGATCATGGTTTGTTGGCTCCGCAGGACGGGGGTGCGCCGGCCGGCACCGCCGGCAGGCTGATGTGGCGGGCGCCGCGCGCGTCGCTGAGCAGGCCCTCAAGCTCGTCGTCCTGCGCGTGGCCCTGGAACTCGATCAGCTCGGTCTCGGTGCGCAGCTTGAAGAAGAAGCGGCGCGAGACGAAGGCTAGGTTGTCGTCGCGGGTGTCCAGTGCGCCGAGGTCGGCACGCTCGAAGGTGACGACCAGGCCCCTGGGAGAGTCCTTGATGGTGATGGCGCGGGGATCGCCCGGCGGCGGGCAGGTGATGGCGTAATGCAGCGGCAGGCTCGCGCGCGGCTTGCCGGCCTGCGCGCCGGCCGGCGCCGCGACGCTCGCAAGCACCATGCTCAGAAGCACCGAGGAGATCGCCTTCATTGTCACTCCATGCCGGCGTGGTACCAAAGCCCATGCCGCGCGCCAAAGCCCGATCCGCCGACCCCGCGAGCGCCTACCGCGCCCTCGTCGCCGAGATCGCCGAGCACGACAGGCGCTACCACAGCGAGGACGCGCCGACGATCTCGGACGACGCCTACGACGCGCTGCGCCGCAGGCTCGAGGCTATGGAGGCCGAGCATCCTGAGTTCGTCGCGGACTCGTCTCCCTCCAAGAAGGTTGGCGCCAGGCCTGCCGACAAGTTCGCCAAGGTCCGCCACAAGGTCGGGATGCTGTCGCTCGGCAACGTCTTCGCCGACGAGGAGGTGGAGGAGTTCTGCGGCCGCGTCCGGCGCTTCCTCGGCCTCAAGCCGCAGGATCCGTTGGCCGTCACCGCCGAGCCCAAGATCGACGGGCTCTCCTGCTCGCTGCGCTACGAGGACGGCGCCCTGGTGCAGGCCGCCACCCGCGGCGACGGGCAGGAGGGTGAGGACGTCACGGCGAACGTGCGCACCATCGGCGAGATCCCGCACGCGCTGAAGGGCAGGCCGGCGGGCGTGCTCGACGTGCGCGGCGAGATCTACATGACCAAGGACGGTTTCGCCGGCATCAACAAGCGCCAGGCCGAGGCCGGCAAGCCGATCTACGCCAACCCGCGCAACTCGGCCGCCGGCTCGCTGCGCCAGCTCGATCCCACGATCACCGCGGCGCGGCCGCTCCAGTTCTTCGCCTACGCCTGGGGCGAGGCCAGCCACCCGCCGGCCGACACGCAGACGGGGATGGTCAAAGCTTTCGAGCGCTTCGGACTGCCGGTCAACCCGCTCTCCGTGCTCTGCCACTCGGCGGAAGAACTGCTGGCGGCCTACCACCGCATCGAGGCGGAGCGGGCGGCGCTGCCCTACGACATCGACGGCGTCGTCTACAAGGTCGACAGCGTGGCACTGCAGGCCCGGCTCGGCTTCGTCTCGCGCACGCCGCGTTGGGCGGTGGCGCACAAGTTCCCGGCGGAGCGCGCCACCACCGTGCTGCGGCGCATCGAGATCCAGGTCGGGCGCACCGGCTCGCTGACGCCGGTGGCGCGGCTCGATCCCGTCACCGTCGGCGGCGTGGTGGTGACCAACGCCACGCTGCACAACGAGGACGAGATCGCGCGCAAGAACGTGCGCGAGGGCGACACCGTGAACCTCCAGCGCGCCGGCGACGTCATCCCGCAGATCCTAGGCCCGGTGCTGGAGAAGCGGCCGGAGGACAGCAAGCCCTATGTCTTCCCCGAGACCTGCCCGGCGTGCGGCGCGCCGGCGGTGCGCGAGATTGATCCCAAGACCGGCCGCGTCGACGTGCGCCGGCGCTGCAGCAACGGGTTGCTCTGCCCGGCCCAGGCGATCGAGCGTCTCCGCCATTTCGCCTCGCGCGAGGCGATGGACATCGAGGGGCTCGGCGACCGCCAGATCGAGCAGTTCTACCACGACGGGCTGGTGATGACCCCGGCCGACATCTTCACGCTGGAGGCGCGCGACAGGCGCAGCCTGAAGAAGCTCAAAGACCGCGAGGGCTACGGCGAGTCCTCGGTGAAGAAGCTCTTCGCCTCGATCGACGAGCGTCGCAGCGTTACGGTCGACCGGCTACTGTACTCGCTCGGCATCCGCTTCGTCGGCCGCACCAACTCGCGGCGGCTGGCGCGGCGCTACGGCACCTTCGCAGCGATCCGCGACATGGCCAAGGCCGCCGCCGACCCTGCCTCCGAGGCCCACGCCGAGCTGGTCGACATCGAGGGCATGGGGGCGGCCGCCGCGGATTCGCTCGCCGCTTTCTTCGCTCGCGAGGAGAACGACCGCCTCGTCGCCGAGCTGGTCGCGCAGGTCGCGGACGTGCCGATGGAGGCGGTGGCGAGCACGAGCCCGGTGTCGGGCAAGACGGTGGTCTTCACCGGCACGCTTGAGAAGCTGACGCGCGACGAGGCCAAGGCCCAGGCCGAGCGCCTCGGCGCCAAGGTCGCCGGGACGGTGTCCAAGGCCACCGACATCGTCGTGGCCGGCGCGAAGGCCGGCTCCAAGCTGAAGAAGGCGGCCGAGCTCGGGATCGAGACGCTGACCGAAGACGAGTGGCTGGCGCGCCTCGCGGGCGGGGCCGCGGTAGAGGCGGCGGAGGTGGAGGACGGTGCTAGCGACGATGACGATGGGAGTGAAGACTAAGGCGGCGCTATAATCACCGTTCAAGCAGGCACGAGCAAGACGTCCATCTGCGTTAGCTAACCCAGACTGAGGGAAGCTCTCGACGATTCCACGCTGAAGAAGCACTGAAGAACGTGCGGCACGAAGAATGGACCATCAGGGCGGCAGGTCGTCGGTGCCGAAATCGCGACCGGCGTACAGCACCCGCAGGATCAACACGGCTCCGTGCTCGTCGGTAGGCCACCAAAACGCGCCGATCCAACGACACGGTGCGAACGCCGGGCGCGAGATCGTTGCGGGATGTGCCACGATCCGGCAGGCCTGCAAGGTTGGCGCACAGCGTCATGATCCGGTCGAGACAACCGCCAGCTATTTTCGGACCGGCACGGCGCTCGATGTATTTGTAGAGGCCGAGCAGGTCGACTTCGGCGGCGGGTGAAACTCGACCCTAAGCGTCACGCTCGGCGGCTTTCAACCGATCCTCGTGATGGGAACGCAGCCCGCTGAAAACCTGGTCGGCTGGGATCGGCGCGCGCGGATCGGCCAGGGCCTCCTGAAATCGCTGGCGCAGAACGACATCGATCGCTGCGTCTTCGCGATCGAGCGCACGAAGGCCGGCGCGGAGGACATCGCCGGCCGATGAATAAGCGCCGGACCGCACCCGAGCGTCGACGCGCTCCTGCAGCTCGCCAAGGATCACGGTGATCGGTTCAGACATCTGCCCGAGCATTGGCGCAAGATGAGGTTTACCACTGAATATCGCACTTAGAACGACACTGTCATGCCCCTATGCTGCTGTCGCGGCTCGCTGCTCCAGCCAAGCCACCGCTCCCATCCCCGCTGCGCGGCCGGTGGCGAAGCAGGCGGTGAGCAGGTAGCCGCCGGTCGGTGCCTCCCAGTCCAGCATCTCGCCGGCGACGAAGGTGCCGGGGCGTGAGCGCAGCATAAGGGCGTCGTCGAGCGCGTCGAAGCGCACGCCGCCGGCGGTCGAGATCGCGCCGGCCATCGGCATCGGCGCGGTGGCGCGGAGCGGGACGGCATTGACGAGCGCCGCGAGCGCGACCGCATCCAACGCGGTGATCGGCGGCTGGCCCGGCCGCTCCGCCTCGCGCAGCAGCGCCACCGCGACAGGCGCCAACCCCAGCGCCTTGCGCAGCCCGTTGCCGAAGGATTCCTTGGGCCTGCGCCGGGCCAAGCGGTCGACCAGCGCGTCCCGCTCAAGGTCCGGCCGCAGCGCGACGTGGAACGCTGCCGTGCCGTCACGCACAATAGCCTCGCGCAGCCTCGCCGCCAGGGCGTAGATCGGCCCGCCTTCCAGGCCGGCACGCGTGATTATGACATCGCCGCGCGCGCGGCCGCCGGACACAATCGCGACGTTCTTCAGCGGCTGGCCCTCGAAGCGATCGCGGAAGGTGTCGGACCATGGCAGGTGAAAGCCGCAATTGGCCGGGCGCAGCGGCGCGATCGCCACGCCGGCCTCGGCGACGATCGGCATCCACGCGCCGTCCGAGCCGAGCTGCGGCCAGGTCGCGCCGCCCAACGCCAGCACGGTCGCGTCCGCCGCGACGGCGCTCTCGCCCGCCGGGGTCTCGAAACGCAGGTGTCCGGAGCCGTCCCACCCCCGCCAGCGATGGCGCGTAGCGAGGCTCACGCCGGCGCCGTCGAGGCGGCGCAGCCAGGCGCGCAGCAGGGGAGAGGTCTTGAACGAGACGGGAAAGACCCTGCCGCTGGAGCCCACGAACGTCTCGATGCCGAGGTCGTCGCACCATCGCCGCATCGCCTTCGGCCCGAAGCTCTCGAGCGCCGGCGCGAGGGCAGCAGTGGCGGCATCGTAGCGCGTGGCGAAGATCTCCGCGGGCTCGCCGTGGGTCAAATTGAGGCCGCCGCGCCCGGCAAGCAGCAGCTTGCGGCCCGGCGAGGGCATGCGATCATAGACCGTCACGCGCGCACCGGCCGCGGCGGCGACCTCGGCCGCCATCAGCCCGGCGGGACCGGCTCCGATGATCGCGACATGTCGACGGTTCGGGCCACAAAGGGATGCCGCTTGGATCAAGCGATCACGCGTCCTTGGCATCGATCGACTGATTGATCACGTCGGTGACGATCGCTCTGCGTTCATCCTTGACTTGAACGTGAATCTCTCCCTCCGCCCAGACGAGTTCGGGCTTGTCGCGCACCGAGGCTCCCGCGAAGACGATCGCCTCGAGCCGCGCCTCCTGGAGATCCGCGCAGTCGGTGCCGTCCAGGTCGGGATCGAAGCCGCCGTCGAGGCGATGGAAAAAGTAGCGGGGCATGTGTCCTCCTGAGCCAGGATGGCACGTCGCCGCCCCCGCTGTCGCCGTCGTCGGCCTTAAATCGGGGCGTCGAGCGGCGGCAGCTCGTCGTCCGGCGCGTGCGGCGCGGGCTCGGCGTCGAGCCAGAGGCGACGGATATCGGCGGCGAGCGGCTTCAGGGCCGGGGCCGCCGCGCCGCCGCGACCAAAGCGGGCGGCGTCCAGCGCGACGAGCCGCGGCGCCACGGCCGGCGCGGCGGCGACCTGGCGCCAGCGCGGCGCATCAGCCCGGCCGAGGTCGACCAGCGCGCGAGTGAAACCGGGAGCGTCGTCGCTGCGGCCGGCGCGCCGCAGGGCGGCCAGGGCACGGGCCCGGCGCAGAGCGCGGCGTCCCGGCTTGCGGCGCGAGGTGGCGAGGAAGCCGGCGAGCGTCGCCGCCCAGGCGAGCCCGGCGAGCCCGGCGGCGAGCGGGCCGGGCGAGAGCGGGCTCAACGTCTTCGGCTTCTCGTGCGAGGGATGCACCAGCGTGCCGATATCGGCGATCCAGGTCTCGGGGATGGCGCTGGAGCGCATGCGCCGCTGCTCGGTGTCGAACCAGGCGACCGCGACGGGCGGCAGCTTCGCCGGGGCCGACGTCGTCGGGCGCAGGTCCCAGACGTAGGTGCCGCGCGCCACCGGGCCGTCCTCGGTTAGAGTGGTGATGCGGTCGACGGGGCCGCGGAACACGATCGTTCCGGGCGCCTGCATCTCGGGTGGCGGCGGCAGCCGGTCGGCGGTGAGGCCGGCGGCCTCCACGACGATCGTGCGGCGCGTCAGCGTGCCGGGTTTGATCTCGTCGGGCACCTGCGACCAGCTCTCCGCGAGCGTCAGGCTCTTTGCCGGCAGCCACCAGGCATCGGCTGGGTTGATGGCCGTATAGTTCTGCACGTCGACGTAGACGGGCTTGGAGCTAAAATCGGCTCCGACGCGCTCGTTGTCGTTCGTGACGATGGTCACGTGGCGCACGAACGGCTCGATGATGAGACGCCCCGAGGTGCCGGGAAAGATCGCCAGGTCGCGCTCGAGGCCCGACACCTGGAAGCCGTCGACCATGGCCGAGATCGGCTTGTCGCGCCCGAGCTGCTGCCAGGAAAAGTTGAGCAGCGGCGGCTGCTGGATCTCGTCGAGCACGATGTCGGCGCGCACGAACGAGCGCATTCGCAGCAGGATCATCTCGCCGACGTAGGGCTTGTCGCCGTCCTTGGGCACTTCCAGCGTCACCTCGACCGTGCCGATGGAAGGGTCGACGGCGGGACCGGAGGGCTGCGGGTCGGCAAGGGCAGGGGTGGACAAGAGGGTGGCGAGCAGGGCCAGGAGGCCGAGGAGAGGCCGCGCGAGATCCTCCTCCGCGAAGCGGGGGAGGGGGACCATGCGAAGCATGGTGGAGGGGGCTGCTGTCGCCACAATTATCCCGGAAGCAGGGGAGCGGCCGCCCCCTCCACCGCCTTCGGCGATCCTCCTCCCCCGCTTCGCGGAGGAGGATGTGCCCAGCCTTTCCATCAATCGTCTCCCGCGCCGGCTTCGCGGTCGGCGCGAGCCTGGCGGCGCTTCTGTTCGGCGCGGATCTGCAGCTTCAAGAACTGACCGGGATCGTCGGTCACGGTCTGCAGCCACTCCACCGTCGGCTTGACGTTGAGCGTGGTAAAGGCCGGGCTGTACTTGCGCTGGTTGGCAGCGAGCTGCGCGGTGATGGAATCGGCGAGGTCGCCGCCGCTGCGGCCGCGGCCGGAGGCCTGGCCGGCCGAGCCCGAGGCCTTCTCCGAATCGTCGCCGCTTGCGCTTTGCTGGCCCTTGCCCATCTTCGACACCTTGCTGCCGCCCTGGGTCGAGGCGTCGGTGGAGCCCTCCTTGTTGCCGGTATAGCCGATGCCGGTGGAGGAGGTGTCGCCGTCCTGGCTGCCCTCGCCGCCGTGGTGGCGCTCCTTGTTGGCGCGGGCGTTGGCGTTGCCCTTGGCGGCGCCGGGCGCCGTGGCCGCGGTGTCGAGGATCTGCTGCACCAGCGCCTTGTTGTGGCGGGCGTCCTCGTCCTCGGGGTCGGCTTCCAGCGCGGCGTCGTAGGCGTCGAGCGCCTGCTCGTAGAGGCCGGCCCTGGTCAGCGCTACGCCGCGATCGTAGGCATGGGACGGCGCGGTGCCGAAGGCGCGGGCGGCGTCGACCCAGTCGCCGGCGCGGCCGAGCTCGTAGCCGCGCCAGCCGGGGTCGCGCATCAGCGGCGCCGCCGCCGCACGGAAACCGAGCGCAAACAGCAGGTGGCCGATCGCGAGCGGCCCGGCCATCACCAGGGCGACCGCGGGCACGAGAAGGAGCACGGCGGCGACAAGCTTCCTCAAGCGGCGGCCGCTTTCCTGAAACCGAGGAGGAGGGGGAACGCGGCCAGACCCAGCAGCAGCCGGCCGAGATCGCGCCAGTTCAGCGCGTTGACGATGCTCGAGTCGGTGCGCCGGATGGCTTCGCCCGACAACGCGTCGAGGAGCCTGTCGGGTTGCAGCATCGGCACGGCGAATCCGTTGCCGGCGGCGGCCAAAGCGTCCAGCGCCGCCTGGGCCGAACCGGTGCCGCGCACCGCCGCGTCCACGGTGAAGACGCGGTGGCCCTGCCGCGCCAGCGCCGCCGCAGTGCGGATCGCCGCCGTTCCGTTCAGGCCACCGCCCGACGAGAACAGCACCACGTCGCCATCGAGGATGTGGGCCTCTTCCAGCACGCGGCCGGCCAGCGCCAGAGCCTTGTCTGGCCGGACGCCGGGGTCGGGCACGGTGGTGTCGTCGAGCGCGAAGAGGTCGGTGTCGAGGGCGGAGGGCGAGTCCGACAGCGCCGAGGCGAGGTAAGCGTCGCCGGCGAACACGATCAGCGCGGCCTGGCGCGCGCCGATGTGGGCGATCACGTCGTGGGCGGCGCTCGCCGCCTCGCGGATCTGGCCGCCCATGTCTTGCGACACGTCCATTACGATGATGGTGGCGTCGAGGTTGCGGAGACGGTCGCGATCCTGCCGCCGCACCGCCGGACCGGCCAGCGCGACGATGCCGACGAGCAGGGTGACGAGGAGGGCCGGCGCGCGCAGCCGGGCGCCCGCCACGGCGGCACCGCGCGCGACCATGGCGGCAAGGAGATGGGGATCGGCCGCCTTGTCCCACCCGGCCAGCGCGCCGCTGCGCGGGCGCGAGAGGAGGTAGACCAGCGCGACGGCGGGGATGGCAAGCAGCCACCACGGGCGCAGCAGGGCGACGGAGCCGACGACGATCATCGGCGGAGTCGCCTCCCGCTCGCCGCCATGGCGAAGGCGACGAGCATCCCGGCGGTGGCGGGGATCGGCCAGAAATCGCGGTGCAGCACGGCCGGCGGCGCGATGGTCTCGCCGGCGATGAGTTTTTCCAGGGACCTTGCGTCGGCGGCGAACTCCTCGCCGTTGCGGGCCCGGAACGCCTCGCCGTCGCCCACCTTGGCGAGCTTCTGCAGGGCGATGAAGTCGACGGCATCCGGGTCGTTGTCCGGCGTCAGCGTCTCGTTGGGCCCGAAGCCGATCGTGTAGATCTTGATGCCGAGTGAGTGCGCCAGCTTGGCGACGGCGGTCGGGTCCATCGTCCCGGCATTGTTGGAGCCGTCCGACAGCAGCACGATCACGCGCGTAGGCGCCTTGATCTCGGAGAGCCGCTTCACTGCCAGGCCGAGGCCGTCGCCAATCGCGGTGGAGCGGCCGACGAGGCCGATCTCCTGATGCGTCAGGATGCGTGCGACGCCATCGGCGTCGAACGATAGCGGCGCGGCGGCGAGAGCGCGCTCGGCGAAGATCACCACGCCGACCCGGTTGCCGGCGAGCCGGCGGATCAGCTCCGATCCGACCTTCTTCAGCAGGTCGATGCGAGTGATCGGCTTGCCGGCGTCGAGCATGTCCGGCGCGATCATGGAGCCGGAGAGATCGAGCGCGAACATGATCTCGCGGCCGGTGGCCGGCAGCGCCGGCGTCGCCGCCACCGTGCGCGGCCCGGCCAGGGCGGCCACCAGCAACGCCCAGGCGAGCCAGCGCGCGAGCGCGGTGCGCGAGGGCGGCCGACGTGCCGTCGCTTCGCCGCCGAGGCGCTCGCGCATCGACGCCGACAGCCGCGGGCCGACGGCCGCCGTGCCGCCGCCGCGACGCCACAGCGCCACGAGGAAGGGCAGGGGCAGCAGCAGCAGCGCCCAAGGCGTGGCGAGGTCGAAGCCGCTCACGCGCGGGCCTCCTCGCGGTGATGCGTGTCCATCCGTTTCGGGCCGCCAAGCCTGGCGACGAGCTCGGCGAGCGAGCGGTCCAAGGCCTCGACGTCGACGGCGTCGTCGCGGCGGTAGAGCGAGTCGGCGTAGACGCGGCCGGCGCCCGAGGTGAAGAAGTCCGTCGCGAAGGTGCGGTCGAGGCTGGCGAGCCAGCCCTCGCCCTGCGCGCGCGCCGCGATCTCGCCGTCTCGCGCGCGTACCAGCCGACGCAGCAGCCGTGCCTGCGCGGCGAGGCGCTCGGGCGGGGCCAGGCTGCGGGTGGCGGCGAGGGCGAGGCCTGCGGCGCGCCTTATCCCAGCGCGACGGCGGCGCGCCTGCCGCCACACGACGAAGGCGATCGCGGCCGCCACGATGCCGATGGCGAGCGTCACCAGATAAGGAGCGATCGGCGAGGGCGGCGGCGGCTCGCGCATCGGGTGCAGGCTCTGGAGCAGCTGGGCCACGTCAGCCATCGATCGCCTCGAGGAGCGCCAGCGAGCGCGCCGGCCCGTCGGCGGCGGGGTAACGCAGGGCGCCGGCCCCGAGCCGTCGCAGCGCGCCGACGCGGTCGGGCGGGGGTCGCCGCTCGCGGCCGATGCGCAGCCAGCCGCCGCGGCCCTCGTCCGTGGCGAACGGGTAGTCGCCGGCCGGCGGCTCGCGCTCGAAGGCGTCCTCGACCAGCAGGACGATGACGTCGTGGCGGCGCGAGGCGCGCAGCACGGCCTCGTCGAAGCCGGCGCCCGGGCGCTCGAGCGCCGTCGCGACGATCAGCGTGGAGCCGGTGCCGGCGAGCGTGGTCGCGGTATCGAGGATGCCGCCGAAATCCGGCTCGCGCGAGCCGTCGGCCAGCGCCTCGCGGTGGGCCTCGGCCATGACGCCGATGGCGGCGATCATCGCCCGCTCTCCGCGGCCCTGGCGCGAAAAGCGGGTGCCGCGCGCGTTGGCGGCGAGCAGGCCGACGCGCCCGCCGTGGCCGACGCCGCGCCAGCCCAGCATGGCGAGGGCCTCGGCCGCCGCCACCGAGCGGAAGGCGCGCCGGGTGCCGAACAGCATCGAGGGGCGGAAATCTGCCACGAGCAGGATGGAACGCTCGCGTTCGTCGAAATAGGTCTTGGTGTGCGGCACGCCGGTGCGCGCGGTGGCGTTCTGGTCGAGGTGACGGATGTCATCGCCCTCCACCCAGGGACGGACATCGTGCACCTCCAGCCCGCGCCCGCGCCGCTTGTGGATGATGTCGCCCGGCATGGTCGAGCGCGGCACCGTGCGGATGTCGCGCATGCGGGCGGCGAGGTGGCGCAGGTCGAGTAGCGCCTGCGTGTCGAGATCGACGCCGGGGGTCACCGATCCTCCTCCGCGAAACGGGGAAGGAGGACCATGCGCAGCATGGTGGAAGGGGCGGCGGCCGCCTCATCTTTCGTCATTCCGGGGCGGCGCAGCCGAACCCGGAACCGGTGTGCTGCACGGCCAGCCGGATGAGCCGGAGCACACCGGTTCCGGGTTCTCGCTGCGCTCGCCCCGGAATGACAGGGATGCAAGCCCATCACACGACGTGGATGCGATCGAGGAACTCGCCGATGATGCGGCGCGGGGTGGCGCCGTCTGCGGTGGCGCGCCAGGTCAGGATGGTCCGGTGCGAGAGGATGTCGCCGGCGAGGTCGGCGACGTCGCCCGGTACCACGTGGTCACGCCCGGCGAGCCAGGCCTTGGCCTTGGCGGCGGTCGCCAGCGCCAGCGTGCCGCGCGGCGAGGCCGGGTGCTCGACCTTAGCCGAGGCGTCGGCGTGCGCGGCCTCCCGCGGCGCGGTGACAAGGCGCACGATGTAGTCCTTCACCGCCGGCGAGAGGAACACCGCCATCGCGGCGCGCTGCGCCTCCACGATCTCGGCGCCGGCGATCGGCATGATCGTGGCGGCGTCGGTGCCGCCGGCCTCGCCCTCGACAAGGTCGAGGATGAGGCGCTCGGTGGCGGCGTCGGGCAGCCCGACCTCGACCTTCAGCATGAAGCGGTCGAGCTGCGCCTCCGGCAGCGGGAACGTGCCCTCGTGCTCGATGGGGTTCTGCGTCGCCACCACCATGAAGGGCTCGGGCAGCTTATGGGTCACGCCGGCGGCGGTCACCTGATGCTCGGCCATGGCCTCGAGCAGGGCGGACTGCACCTTGGGCGGAGCGCGGTTGATCTCGTCGACCAGCACCAGCGAGTGGAAGATCGGCCCCGGCACGTATTCGAAGGTGCCCTTGTCGGGCCGGAAGATGGAGGAGCCGGTAAGGTCGGCCGGCATCAGGTCGGGCGTGCACTGGATGCGGGCGAAAGGCGCGTGCAGCCCCTGCGCCAGCAGCTTCACCGCGCGGGTCTTCGCGAGGCCCGGCGCGCCCTCGACGAGCAGGTGGCCGCCGGCGAGCAGCGCGATCATCAGCCGCTCGACGAGATGCGTGCCGCCGATCAGCCGCGCTTCCATGTAGGTCTTGAGCTCGGCGAAGCGTGCCTGGACGTCGGGGCCCTGGCCCGTCCCGTCGCGTTCCACGGCGTAAAGCCCGGTATCCGACCGCATTCGCTTCTCCCGGCGCGACGGCGGTTCTCTCTTCTGGGAACCTTGGCCTCGAGCCCGCCTCAGCGGTCCCTCTCAAGCGCGCCTCATGATTGCGCCGCGGCCCACGGGCCTGTCAACGGCGCGCGATCACCTCGGGCAAGATGCCCGCTGCGGGACCGGCCGCGAGCCGTTGCGCGCGCATTCGCGCGAGCAGCCATTGCGCGTGAAAGCCGGCGTGCCGGCGCAGCGTCCAATAGGGGCCGCTGTCGAGCGCCAGCGCGCGGGCGTGCTGGACCAGGGCGCGGGCTTCGGCGTCGACGGCGCGCTTGCGCGGATCGGCATAGAAGGTGGCGACCTTGTCGAGACCGAGGCCCGGCGTCGCGAGCCATCCCGGCAGCAACGCGGCGAGCCGCTCGACGTCGTTGAACACCTTGGCGAGGCCGGTGCCGCCAGTCGGACAGGTGTTGGCGAAGGCGTCGCCGATCAGCACGACGCCCGGTCGGAGGTGTCCGGTGCAGGTGTAGAGGTGGATCGGGCGCATGATCGGCGTCGTCGCGGCGGCGATTGGCGGCAGCAGCCTGGCCAGGCCAGGCATCAGCGCGGCGAGTTCTCCGAGCGGGTCGTCGCGGAAGCGGGCGACCCAGGCCTCATCACGGCGATGATAGGTGAAGAGGTTGGCGCGGAGACGATCGCCGATCGGGAAGAGGGTGAGGTAGGCGGCGCGATCCGCCGGACGCTCGCCGAAATAGGTCAACGGAACGGCTTGCAATGCGCCGGGCTCGGGCACGAGGTCGAAGCCGATCGCCAGGCTGGCTTCGCGGGTCACGTCGACGCGTTCGACGCCGACATCGGCGAGGAGCGCCTTGCCGAGCCCCGTCGCCAGCACCGCCAGCCGCGCCTTGATCGAGGTGCCGTCGGCCAGCGTCATCACGGCGCCGTCCTCGTCCGCTTCCAGGCGCGCCGCGCGGGCGATGAGCGGAGCCGGCCCCGCGTCGCGCAGCGCGCCGACGAGCGCGGCATAGTCGAACCCCCACTCGTCGTTGCGGCGTTCCTCGACCAGGCGCCCGAAACGGGCGATCCGCAGCCGGTCGATCGGCGTCGCGGCGGCGACCACGCTCGCCGCGAGCTCCAGCCGGTCCAGAGCGGCGACCTGACGCCTGGTCAGCTTCTCGACGCGGAACTCGGGCGCGGCGTGCTCGCGCGGGTCAATCAGGGCAACGCTAAGGCCGCGTCGCGCCAGCACGGCGGCGAGCGCCGAGCCGGCGACGCCGCCGCCGACCACCGCCACCTCCACTTGCGTGCGCGCCAGTGCCATTGCTCCTCCGAAGTTGCAAGCCTGCGCAAGGTTCGTTGAGATGCGGTGAAGGCGCTGCGGCACCACCGCCGTTTGACGGCGCCCACCGGTTGGCTAGTCTGGGTGCAAATGCAGACGGCCGCCAAGGCCGCGGCTCTTCGGGAGGATCGCCTTGCGTGCCATCGCCACCACGGCGCTCGTTCTTCTGGCCGTTTCGACGGTCTCGACACAGGCTCGTGCCGACGATCGGCAGGAGGCCTGCAAGAAGGCGATGAACGATCGCATCCAGGTCTGCACCGACGATTGCACGTCTCGCGCGCTCGCCGCCGCGTCCGAGTACGTCGACACGAATCACAACGTGAAGTTCGGCTGCCTTAAGGGCTGCGCGATCGGTCAGGTCATGCAGATGAAAGCGTGCCGCGAGGGCAAGAGCACCGGCGATGTCGAGACCAATCGCTAGAACGCAAGCTTCGCCGCCGCAGCCTACTCGATGATCTCATTGGGGTAGACGCCCCACAGGTCGACCTGCTTGACGAAGCCGTCGAAGCCCTGGCCGTTGACCCGGCACCAGCTCTTGTCGCAAGAGCGGATGTTGGCGATCACGTTGGGTTCGAGCTTGGCCGAGGCGGCGGCATCGTCGCTGGGCTTCGCGCGCACGGCAGTCGGCGTCCCGTCCTTCTTCCAGGGCGTGACCAAAGCGGTGCGCCGCCCCGAGAGCAGCGAGTGCAGCACCCAGCCCTCCGAGCCTTCGCTGTCGCGCACCTTGCGCCAGGTCTCGAACTCGGCCGTGATCTCGACGGGCAGACCGGCTCTCTGGAAGATCCAGGTGGTGCGGTTCTCCTTGGAAGGGCCTTCGCGGAGATTGACCCGGTCCGACTTCAGGCTGACGTAGCGTGGGACCGGCAGGCCGGACGCCTTGCCGATCTGGTCGGCGCGGGACGCCGGCGCGGCGAGCGCCGCGAGGGCGGTGGCGACAACGAGCGGCATCCGTAACCAGCCGGCGTGCATCGAGGCTCTGATCCTTATCGACATGTCGCGTGCCGCACTGGCGCGTGCCGTTGCCGACGCGACCCTCGCCCGACGACGTTAAGAGCCGGTGAAGCCGCGTCTTTTCGGATGCGTTCATGGCCTCACGACGGCGATCGATCGCGAGCGATGATCTCGTGCTCGGCGGCGAAGCTGGTCCGCGCCAGCGCCGCGACGCCGGGTTTGCGGCGCCGGCTGAAGGCCGAGCGGCGCGACGGCTTCATCCGTTTGCGGGTGCGGGCGTAGGCGGCGTGCATGGTCACGCAGGCTTCCTCCACCTCGACGGCCTTGCCCAGCACGCGGCTCCAGGCCCTGGCGGAACGGGCGACGTCCTCGGCCTCGCCGCTGCCCAGCACCACGTCGAGCTCGCTGTCCTCGTGGCGCAGGCTGAGCGTGGCGCGGCCGCTCGGCGCCTGCACCGCGATGAACAGGCCGCGATAGGCAGCCGTCGGGACCCCGACGCGCATGCGCACGCCCCCGAGGCTGCGCTCGATCGTCACCGCGGTGGCGCCGACCCGGACGAGGCGGAGGCCGCCGTCGGCGCGAGGATCTGCGGCGTGGCGAGCGATGGAGAAGCTCTCCAAAGCAGGGTCAACGGCGGGCTGGGTCATGGCGCGGGTCTCGTGTTGCCTGGTCCGAGCATGCCCGCGGGGCGGCCCGATTCCCCTAACGCGGACGCCGCCACAGCCTCTAAGTGACCGCAGATACGGGTCTTTCGCGCGCCATCCTTCTCATAGGAAGACCGCATCCCATAAGATTGGATCGAATCCGTGCGCGCTTGCGTCGGGAGCCCGGCTTGCGCAGAAAGGCGCGCCCCTCGCGCATTCCGAGAACCCTGACATGATCCCGCACCACGCCCTGTCGCTCGACGATGCCAAAGCCATGGCGGCCGCCGCCCGCGCCGAGGCAGCGAAGAACGGATGGACGATCGTGGTAGCGATCGTCGACGACGGCGGACACCTCGTGCTGCTGGAACGCATGGATGGCACGCAGAAGGCCTCCTGCGTCGTCGCCCAGGAAAAGGCGCGTACCGCCATCATGTTCAAGCGCCCGTCGGCGGCGATGGAGAAGGTGGTCCTCGACGGCAAGGTTCACATGATGACCCTTCCCGGTGCCACCATGATCGAGGGCGGCCTGCCCATCGTCTTCCGCGACGCCTTCGTCGGCGCCATCGGCGTGTCGGGCGTCCAATCGTCCCAGGACGGCATCTGCGCCAAGGCGGGGCTCGACGCGCTGCCGGCTTGAGGGCTGTGGGCGCGGCACCGGTCCATCTTGCTGCCGGCGCCGGGGCTGATTAGGAACAGCGCGGGTTTTTCCACGAACGGCTGATCACGCTGGACACACATGCAACCGATCGCGACACGCTCGCGCGCCTCGTCGCCCTGGCGAACGAGGCCGGCGACATCGCGCTCGGTTTCTTCGAGCCCGGCGGCAAGACTCGCGCCGGCGTCGAGTGGAAGGGCGACGGCTCTCCGGTCACCGAGGCGGACTACGCCGTCAACAGCTTCCTCGAACCGCGGCTCAAGGCCCTTTGGCCGGGCGCGGCATGGCTTTCCGAGGAGAGCGTCGACGACGACGCCAGGCTCGGTGCCGAGCGCGTGATCATCGTCGACCCGATCGACGGCACGCGCGGCTTTTCGCGCGGCGACCGGCATTGGTGCGTCGCCATCGCCCTGGTGACGCAAGGCCGGCCGACGGTGGCGGTGGTCCACGCGCCGGCGCTCGGCGAGACCTACACCGCAATCGCCGGCGGCGGCGCCGCCCTCAATGATCGGCGGCTGCGAGTGCCGGACAGCGATGGGCCCGAAGCGAACGCGCCGGCCCAAGACATCCAAGTCACCTGTCCCGACAATCTCACGAAGGCGATGCGGGCTGCGGGGCTTGACTACGATTTCAAGCCGAAGATCGCCTCGCTGGCGCTGCGGGTGGTGATGGTGGCCTCCGGCGTCTACGACGCCGGCTTCACGACCCGCGACTCGCACGACTGGGACCTCGCCGCCGCCGACCTGGTGCTGCAAGAGGCCGGCGGCCTACTCGCCGACCTCGACGGCGCGCCGCTGATCTACAACAAGCGCGAGCCGATCCACGGTTGCTTGACCGCCACCCCGCGGCGCCTGCAGCCTCGCTACCGCGAGGCGTTGGCGCGCACGAAGTTCGGGTGAAGCCGCAACCTCCCCTGCACAGCGGGGGGGGGAGTCACGCGCAGCGTGGAGAGGGCCGTCGCTTCCCTCTTCGGCGGTCCTCCTCCTCCCGATTTCATGGAGGGGGATGGATTGCGGAAGCGACCTGCTCTTTTTCGAGCGACGCAGTACGCCGGCCATTTCGATCGCGGCTTGCGGCGTGGTAGAGCTTCCCCGGTTCAGCGAAGGACGACGACCGTGCGGCTTCTTCACAAATTCGTATTGCCGGCGGTTCTGGCGCTGGTCGCGGCGGCGAGCGTGGCGGCGCCGGCTAGCGCCACCGTCCGGCACCGCCATCACGCCTCGCGTCATCGCCACGACGGCTATAGCGATGTCGTCGGGCACGGCGGCGTACCCAACTATGCACCTCTGGGCTACGTCGACGCCGGCCTGCTTCGCCCCGAGGGACCGCAGGGCACCGGCCTGCTCGGCCATGGCGGCGTCTTCGGCACCGGCTATTCCAACGGCACTGGCCTGTTCGGGATCGGCTTCTTCGGGCTCTAGTTGAAGCTCCGCGGCTCGCCTCAGGCGAGCGATCCTTCCGGCGCCTCCAGGAGCCCGTCGATGAAGCGTCCGATCGTGGCCTTGGCCCGGGAGGCCTTGCACCGTTCCGCCATGATGATCGCGAGCAGCTGGTCGAACGTGTCCTGGATGTCGTCGTTGACGAGCACGTAATCGTAAAGCGGCCAGCGGCGGATCTCGACGCGGGCGTTGCTAAGGCGCTTGGCGATCACCTCCGGCGGATCCTCGGCGCGGCGCTCCAGGCGGGCCTGCAGTTCGGCCATGCTCGGCGGCAGGATGAAGATGGTGACGGCGTCCATGCCGGCCTTCGCCTTGACCTGCTGGGTTCCCTGCCAATCGATGTCGAAGAGCACGTCGCGGCCCTGCTCCAGGATCCGCTCCACCGGCGCGCGCGGCGTGCCGTAGAAATTGCCGTGCACCTCCGCCCATTCGAGGAGGTCGTCGGCGTCGCGCAGCGACTGGAAGCTGCGCTTGTCGATGAAATCGTAGTGCACGCCGTGCGCTTCGCTGTCGCGGCGAGGGCGCGTCGTCACGGAGATCGACAGGGTGAGGTCGAGCTTCGATTGCCCCAGCATGCGCGTCAGCGTGGTCTTGCCGGCCCCCGAGGGCGACGACAGGATCAGGATGAAGCCACGGCGTTCGGCAGGCGGCGGGGCCGCGTCGTCGTCCATGTCGTCCACCCCATCGCACCGCTTCAAGGGCGCGAACAACGCGATCCGGCGGCCGATTTCAAGCGGGCCAAGTTCAGACAGGCTGTGCCGTGGCGCGCCGCACCTGCTCGAGGAAGGCGGTGCGCGCCTCCGGCATGGCCTGGCCTCGCGGCGTGAAGACGTCGCGGGCGAGGAAGAAACCCGAGAGCGCGAACCCGGCCTCCAGCTCTCCGGCGGCGGCTTCCGTCTCGGCGAGCAGGAACGGCGGCAGCGCCAGCAGGCGGTCGCGGTAGGGCGAGCCGGCCTCGCGCGACACGGCGCGCGACGAGCGCGGCGACACGTAGGCGAGATCGTCCGTCCGCTCGGTCGCGGCGCAGGACGAGAGGTCGAGCCCGAAGCCGCTCTCGGCCAGCACCGCCAGCTCGAAGCGGACCATCGCCGCCGCGGCCGATGCGATCATGGCGGATCCGTCGAGCGCGTCGAGCACGCCGCGCGCCGCCTCGTAGAGCGCTTCGTGGGGCTCGCGCTCGGCGGTGAGGCGCAGCAGCGCCGCGACCAGGTTGAGCCCGTGCAGCGAGGCTGGCGCCCTCATCAGCTCGGCGGCACGCAGCCGGGTCGTCTCCACCGCGTAAAAGCCGAGATGCTCCTCGAGCCGGGCGCGCCACGTCACCTCGATCTCGTTGCCGGGCTGCAGCAGCGGTGCCGCGCGGCGCGAGCGGCCACCCTTGACCAGCCCGAGGTGGCGGCCGTGCCCGCGCGTCATTACCTCGATGATGAGGCTGGTCTCGCCGTGCCGGCGCGCCCCGATGATCAGCCCCTGGTCCCGCCACTCCATCGCGCAGGCTTAGCACGAGGCTTTCCTCCGCGGCTTTTGTTTGCCAGACCGCAGCCGACGAAGTGAGGCGAGACGCGGCATGAAAGTCTAGCCGGGTTCGCCTTCGGCGCGCTGAAATGACAAAGATTCTGACTGATGGGTCCGCTCAGCGCGTCGGGATCGGCGTGCCGCTGCGGTAATCGTAGAAGCCGCGCTGCGTCTTGCGGCCGAGCCAGCCGGCCTCGACATATTTCACCAGCAACGGGCAGGGACGGTACTTCGGGTCGGCCAGCCCCTCATGCAGCACCTGCATGACCGAGAGCAGCGTGTCGAGGCCGATGAAATCGGCCAGGGTCAGCGGACCCATCGGGTGGTTGGCGCCGAGCTTCATCGCGGTATCGATCGCCTCGACCGAGCCGACGCCCTCGTAGAGCGTGTAGATCGCCTCGTTGATCATCGGCAGCAGGATGCGGTTGACGATGAAGGCGGGGAAATCCTCCGACAGCGTCGCCGTCTTGCCGAGACGCGCGATCAGCACCTTGGCCGTCTCGAAGGTGCCGTCCTCGGTCGCGATGCCGCGGATCAGCTCCACGAGCTGCATCTTCACGGCCGGGTTCATGAAATGGATGCCGATGAACTTCTCCGGCCGGTCGGTCGAGGCCGCCAGCCGCGTGATCGAGATCGACGAGGTGTTGGAGGCGAGCAAGGTCTCGGGCTTGAGGTGCGGGCACACCATGCCGAAGATGCGGCGCTTGACCTCCTCGTTCTCCGAGGCCGCCTCGATCACCAGGTCGCAATCGGCGAAGGCCACGAGGTCGGGCGCGGGCGTGATGCGGGGCAGGGCACCTGAAGCGGCATGCTCCTCGATCGACTGGCGATCGACGAGCCTGCCAAGATTGACGCGGATCGCCTCCATCCCGGCGTGGGTCCTGGCCTCGGTGACGTCATTCAGCAAGACGTCGATGCCGGCGAGCGCGCAGACCTGGGCGATGCCGGTCCCCATCTGCCCGGCGCCGATCACGCCGATCTTCCCGATGTCCATTAGACTTGCCTGCCTGGCGCCGGCGCCCGCGGCGCCAGGCTCCCGATGTGAGAAGACGCCCCAACCGCTTCGTTGACGCGGTGGGTAGCGCCGGAACGCCGGCGACCATCGCGCCGGCAAGGCGGGACCGGCCAACCGGTGCAACCCAACAGACAAATGTCGATAAAGAAGCGCTGAAAACGAGTCAACGCGCGGGAGGACGCGGGATGGCGACGTTCCCGGACACTCGGCCCGCGCTCGAGCGCGACAGCTTATCAATATTGCAGCGGGGCAGACGGGTACGCTTGGCAAGGTCATTCGGCTCGTCCGCGGCGGTGAGACGGCGGACGAGCCTTGGTGGCCGGGAAGTCTCTCGTTTGAGGCGGTCGCTTAGAAGCGGCGGAAGTAGCCACGGTGGTAGCCGAAGCCGCGGTAGCCGTAACCATAACCGAAGCGTGGATAGCCGAAACCGCCGTAGAGATTCGGCCGGCAGACTCCGTAGGGGCCGCGGTGGAATGCGATGCCGCATCCGCCCGACGTCAGGGTGATGGCGGGCGTTTCGCTGCCGGCCAGCGGAAGGGGCTGGGCGAGCGGCATGGCATTGGCGCCGGCGATAGGGGTGGCGGCGAGGGTGAGAGCCGCGGCGATCGTTGATAGGCGCATCGGGGGTCCTCCTGTTGGATGCGCAGGAAAAACGGTGCAATCCTCGTCTCCCTACGGCCGCCCGCGAGAAAAACGCGCGTCAGCTGCTCCCGCCGCCCGTGTTGCCGCCGTCCTGCGGCTTGACCAGTCTGGCGTAGCCGGCGTGCGCGGTGCCAGCGAGCGCGACGGTGCCGAGCATGGCGAAGGCGAAAGGCAGCTCGTCGGGACGCGGTGCCTTAAGGACGCGACTGCGGCTTTGGCGCAGGGCGTCGAGCGAGCCCTGCGCCTCGCGAGTGAGATAGCGCTCCCGACCCATGGCGGCGACGAGCGCGACGAGCGTAGTCGCCATGAACAGCAGGAGAAAACCGACGGGCTCGCCCCGCAGCAGCCCGACGCAGACCTTCGCGAGGCCGGAGGCCAGGAGCAGGGTGCTGGGCAGCCAGGTCGCCCGGTCGAGACGTGCGCGGCGCGCGGGATCGAGCAGGATTTTGCGCGCCAGCAACCGATCCAACATCGCCTCATAGGGCGAGCTGTCGGTGAAGGCGGCCAGGAAGCGTTCTCGCGAGCGGGAGCCGACGATCGCGTGCCGGAAGGCTTCGAGCTGTGGTGGCAGGCCGGCGACCGGATC
The DNA here is from genome assembly GCA_965198715.1 of Beijerinckiaceae bacterium. GTDB lineage: Bacteria > Pseudomonadota > Alphaproteobacteria > Rhizobiales > Beijerinckiaceae > RH-AL1. The sequence continues at coordinate 88,204 of CBDAPV010000001.1, read as the reverse complement.
GTCGACCACGATGATGCAGTCCACGCTGATGCAGTCCACGCCGAGGCTGTTCCTGCCGAGGCCGGCGACCCCGCGCGCCGCCAGGGCCACGTAGAGAGTGTCGGCGGCGCGCTCGTCGCCGCCGACGCAATAGGCGAGCTCGACGTCGCCGAGGTCGCGCAGGTCGGGACGCCTGTCGCTGGTGCGCGCCACGTCGCGCAACAGCCAGGTCAGCATGGCCACGAGGACCATCAGCGCGGCGTAGAGCGCCAGGAAGTCCGAGCCGTCGAGGTCGAAGGGGTCGGCCGCCGCCCAGTCCCAACTCGGCAGGGTCCAATTCGGCAAGGTCCAATTCGGCAAAGCCAAAGCACCTTCTCGTTTAGGCGCGGGTTAGCGGAAGCGGTTCACCTTCGGGAAGCCCTTGGGCGGCAGGCGGCCGGCTTCGGCGCGATGGCCGATCCACTCGCGCAGCTCGGGGAGCTTGACGGTGAAGGTGCGGCCGCCGGAGTCCTGCCAGGTGAGGCCGTCGGCGAGGTTGAAGACCAGGATGTCGGCTATGTCGCCGTCCTTGTAGCGCTGCAGGCGCACGCCTTTGCCGCGGCCCATCTCCGGCACCTGGTCGAGCGGGAACACCAGCAGCCGGCGGTTGTCGCCGATCACCGCAACCTGGTCACCGGCGGCGGGGCGGATGATCGAGGCCACGGCCGTCTTGTCGACGTTGAGCACTTGGCGGCCCTTGCGGGTGCCGCCGATCATGTCGTCCTGGTCGACCACAAAGCCGCGGCCGTCGGTGGCGGCCACGATCATCTTGGCGCCGGCCCGGTAGGGCAGCACGGCGACGATGTCCTCGCCCTCGCCGAGGTCGGCCATGACGCGGATCGGCTCGCCCTGGCCACGGCCGCCGGGCAGCTTCGAAGCGTCGAGCGTGAACGCGCGGCCGTCGGTCGCGAACACCAGGATGCGGCTCGTCGTCTCGGCGAGGAAGCTCGTCTTGAGCGCGTCGTCGCCCTTGAACGGCAGGCCGGCGAGGTCGGTGACGTGGCCCTTTAGCGCGCGGATCCAGCCCTTCTCCGACACCACCACCGTGATCGGCTCGCGCTCGACCAGCGCGGCGGAGGCCAGCTCGACGTCGGCGGCGGCGGGCGCCTCGGCGAAGGTGGTGCGGCGGCGGCCCAGCGGCGTGTCGGGCCCATACTTCTTGCGCAATTCCTTGATCTGCCAGGCCACGGTCTTCCACTGCTTGGCATCGTCGGCGAGCAGCGCCTCGACCTCGGCCTTCTCCTTCAGCAGCGCGTCGTGCTCGCGCCTCAGCTCCATCTCCTCCAGCCGGCGCAGCTGGCGCAGGCGGGTGTCGAGCACGTAGTTCACCTGGACGTCGGAGAGCGCAAAGCGCTTCATCAGCACGTCCTTGGGCTCGTCCTCCTCGCGGATGATGCGGATGACCTCGTCGAGGTTGAGGAAGATCACGATCATGCCGGCGAGCACCTCGAGCCGGTGCTCGATCTTGCCGAGGCGGTGGCGCGTGCGGCGCACCAGCACGGTGCGGCGATGGTCGAGCCATTGCCGCAGCGCCTCCTTCAGCGAGACGACGCGCGGCACCACGCCGTCGACGAGAACGTTCATGTTCATCGGGAAGCGCGTCTCGAGCTCGCTGGCGCGGAACAGCTGCTCCATCATCACGCCGGGCGCCACGGCGCGGTTGCGCGGCTCGATGACGACGCGCACGTCTTCCGTGGATTCGTCGCGCACGTCAGCGACGAGCGGCAGCTTCTTGTCGTTGAGCAACTCGGCGAGCTTCTCGATGAGCCGCGACTTCTGGACCATGTAGGGGATCTGCGTGACCACCACCTGCCACTGTCCGCGGAGGCCGTCCTCCTTCTCCCAACGCGCGCGAAGCCTGAACGCGCCGCGTCCGGTGCGATAGGCCTCGGCGATGGCCGCCGCCGGCTCGACGATGATGCCGCCGGTGGGGAAGTCCGGCCCGAGCACGAATTGCAGCAGGTCGTCGGTCTGCGCGTCCTTGTGCGCGATCAGGTGGAGCGCGGCGTCGCACAATTCGGCGAGGTTGTGCGGCGGAATGGACGTCGCCATACCGACGGCGATGCCCTGTGCGCCGTTGGCCAGCATGTTGGGGAAGGCCGAGGGCAGCACGATCGGCTCCCGCTCGGTGCCGGCGTAATTGTCGCGGAAGTCGATCGAATCCTCGTCGATGCCTTCCAGCAGCAGGCGCGCGACCTCGGTCATCCGCGCCTCGGTGTAGCGGTAGGCGGCGGCGCTATCGCCGTCGATGTTGCCGAAATTGCCCTGGCCGTCGACGAGCGGGTAGCGCGAGGAAAAGTCCTGCGCGAGGCGCACCAGCGCGTCGTAGATCGCCTGGTCGCCGTGCGGGTGGAACGAGCCCATCACGTCGCCGACGATCTTGGCGCACTTGCGGAACGCGGTGCCGGGATCGAGCCGCAGCACCTGCATCCCATAGAGAATGCGCCGGTGCACCGGCTTCAGCCCATCGCGAGCGTCCGGCAGCGCGCGTCCGGTGATGGTGGAGAGCGCGTAGGCAAGGTAGCGCTCCTCCAGCGCCTCGTGCAGCGAGACCGGATCGATGCTGCCGCCGTTGGGCGGCAGGGGTGGAGGAAACTTGGCCATGGATCGAGCTATAGAACGGGGCGTCACCGAGCAAGTTCTTAGTTTGTTCCCTGTTTCGGCTGCCCGGATCGGGTAGTGCCTCCGTCTGAAATTCGACTCCGCTTAACCGGCCTTCCACTCTCACCACGTGCGGACCTTGCTGAATTCGGTCAAAGCTCTGCATGGTCGCGCCTGCAGAGATTTCTCAACCAAGCATGGGCTGCCTCGACGGTAAGCTCAAAGCTCTCATCCACAGACTGCGGCAGCTGAAAGCCCCCGCGCGCTTCGATGTCTGCGAAACCATGTAGGCTGGCTCTCACGACCCGGGTGGCATGTACCGAGAGGTCCTCGGGTACTCCGTAGCTTCTAATCACGGCGTCGAATACCTTGAGCGCACGCAGTGCCTCGGTTTGTTGCGCGTCCGAGTCGGGCCTCAGCGGCCCCTGGGTCAGTGTGTAAAGGCCGGAATGCTCGATCGCGAAGCGACGATAAGCATGCGCTATCGAAAAGAGGGCCTCGCGGCCGGAGCGTCCAATGGCGGCATTCGTCAGCTCGGTGTTCAGGCGCCGGAGCGACAGCGTGGAGACGCGAAGGATCAAATCGTCTTGCCCGGCGATATGCTTATAGAGGCTGGGTGCCGCTACGCCGAGACGAGCTGCAAGCCGTGCAAGCGTCAATGCGGTGAGACCGTGAGCATCCACGATGCCCGCCGCCGCCTCTGTAACAATTTCGGGGCTGAGACCTTCTCTAGGCATTTTTAAGCTTGAAAGCTCCGCTTCTACTCAACTTCTGCAGGAACTTATCGATGGCTGGGTTTACGGTCTGCGGACGCTCGAACATCGGGGCGTGCCCCGCGCCTTGCACCGTAATCGTCTCGGCATCCCTGAAGTTGAATGCCACCCACTCGGCTTCCTTCAGCGGCGCTTTCCAATCCGGATCGGCTTCGCCCATGACCACGAGAACCGGCGCCTGCACGCGACCGATCCACGGCTCAGCGACACGATGGTCAGCGCCCGCGAGCGTGGCGCGGAACGCGGGCCAACGACCCGGGCGCTGCAGCAAAGCGGTCGTGCTCGCCGCACGTTCGCGGGCCTTATCACCGAGGCCGGGCCACAGCTTGGCAGCGTAGATGCGCCACAGGAAAGGTCCCCACGGGCGGGCAAATGCGACCTGCAAAACCGAGCGCATACCCTCACCGACGCCGTTGCGGAGGAAGGGCGCTAAAAGGATCAGGCCGGCCACTTGGGCGGGGCGTTGGCCGGCTGCGATGACGGCCGCGGCAGCCGACAACGATACGCCCGCCAGAACGGCCGGCCCGCCGCCAAGCGCCTCGATCAGCGTCAGGAAGTCCTCTGCGACCGCTTCGTCACCGTAACGGCTGAAGCTTGTTGTGCTGTCGCCGTGACCGCGGAGATCGACGCGGGCTACACGGTAGCCGCAGCCCACGAGGTGCGCAGCGAGCGGCGCGAAAGCGTCCCGAGTGTCGCCCAAACCTGGTGAGCAGATAATGAGGGGACCTTTCCCCTCAACCTCCACCGCAAGTTTGCCCCCGGCAGCGTCGATGTAGCTAATACTCATAGCCTTATGGCTACGCGCGTTAGCTGACAACGTCAAGGTTTCACAGATGTGCGCCCACGTGCGTCCGACCGGAGGGATCTTGCGTGCCGCAGCTGCGCCTCGGTCGGAGGCGCCGAATGCGTTCAGCGCGAAAGGGCGACACCCGGCGCCTGCCGAATGGGGCTGCCGTTGCGACGGCAAAGCTTGGGAACGGGAAAGGGTGCAATCGGTTGGGGCGGGATAACAACAAGATCGCAAGGAGGAAGTCCCCATGAAGTCCACCGTCATCGCGCTTGCCGCGCTCGGCATGCTGTCCGGCGCCGCCTACGCGGAGTCGTCCGTCAAGCCCATGAACAACGAGAACACTTCGCCTGGGACGACGGGAGCCATGTCCACGCCAACGGCGCCCGCCGTTGCGACGAACCCGCAGGAAGTCCAGGCGCAGCAGGGTGACGCGGCCAAGCACTCGGCCGGCACGGTCGGCGCGGCTCCCGGCGCGGACACCAACTCCCAGACGCCGATGCAGAATGGCAACAAGGCCAAGTAGGCTCGTCTCAACAATTGACGTTCGGGCCCGCATCTCCTGATGCGGGCCTTTTGCTTCTTCGCTCAGTTGCCGCCTTTGCCGGTCAGTTTCTGGCCGGTACCGACGCTGGTGGCGCGCTTCTCGACCGAAGGGGTCGGAACCTCGTGCATTCGGGTGGAGCCCGGCTCAACCGGAGCCAATGTCGTTGCGCTCGACATCATGGAAGGTGCTTCGGGCAGCTTCTGCGATGGGGCGGGTGATTGCGCCCAGGCAGGGGCGGACACGGCGAGGGTGCAGGCTACGATCGCGATGATTTTCATGGCTACCTCCTTCGGAACGATGGCAGCCTAAGCATCTTTTGCGACAATTCGATCTCGGCGCCGAACGGCGGACTGATCTGGCGCTTAACCCTGCCCTTCAAATGCCACGGCTTTCGAAACTGCTGTGGCCGGTCAGCACTATCGAGGCCAGCCCCTCGTCCGTATCCCTGAAGCTGCGGTCGGACGAGGCGACCGGGCTTCATCCTGGATGGCGCGGTGAGCGAGAACACGTTGAGCTTGAACAAGACTTTCGTCCTCTTCGGTATCGCGGTGCTCGGCATGATCGCCTTCGCGCTCGTCGCCACCATGCCCACGGCCGGCCGTCTCATGGCCCGCGAGCGTGCCGCGCGCTCGCCCTGCCACACCGAGCAAGTGCCGCTCGATCAAGGCTATGGCGTCAGCCGCTTCGTCGAACGGCGGGTCTGCGACGAGGATTGATCGCGTCGGCTTCGCGCCCGGCCGGACGAGTGTCTCGCCGTACAAGCCTTCAGCGTCATCCCACCGTCACCCTCGGCCGCTATCGGCGACGTAACCATTACGAGGTGGGGATTCGTTCAGCATGAAACGGATGACGCAGGCGGTCCGGCGCGCCACCATCGAGGGTCTCGATAGCGCCGTCCATCGCTCCCGCGCGCTGTCTCGCGCCGGCGCCCTCGAGCGCATGTTCACCCTGGCCTTCCGCGGCCTGGTCTACCCGCAGATCTGGGAAGACCCGGCGATCGACATGGAGGCGCTCGCGCTTCGTCCCGGCGATCATGTGGCGGCTATCGCGTCGGGCGGCTGCAACGTGCTCTCCTATCTCACCGCCGGTCCGGCGAAGATCTCGGCGATCGACCTCAACGGCGCCCACGTGGCGCTCGGCCGCCTCAAGCTGTGCGCGGCCAAGACGCTGCCCGACCATGCCAGCTTCCTGCGTTTCTTCGGCGAGGCGAACTCCCAGGAAAACGTCGCCGCCTACGATCGCCATATCCGCCCGGCCCTCGACGCGGTCAGCGCCGCCTACTGGAACGCGCGTCGCGCCTGGGGACGCCGCCGCATCTGCGTCTTCGCCCACGGTTTCTACCGCTACGGATTGCTCGGCAAGTTCATCGGCGGCGGCCATCTGCTCGGCAAGCTCTACGGCTGCGAACCTGAGGCGGTGTTGCGCGCGAAAACCCTGGCCGAGCAGCGCGAGGCGTTCGAGCGCTGCGTCGCGCCGATCTTCGACAAGGGCTTCGCCAAATGGCTCTCGCGCCAGCCGGCCTCGCTGTTCGGCCTCGGCATCCCGCCGGCGCAGTACCGCAAGCTCGCCGCCGACCGCCCCGGCGGGATCGGCGCCGTGCTGCGCCACCGCCTCGAACGCCTGGCCTGCGACTTTCCGGTGAGCGAGAACTACTTCGCCTGGCAGGGCTTCGGCCGCCGCTACGCCACTAAGTCCGACGACGCGCTCCCGCCCTACCTCCAGAGCCGGCACTTCGAGGCCGTGCGCAAGCGCGCCGACCGCGTCGACTACCACCAGCAGTCGATGACCGGCTTCCTGGCGACCCAGCCGGCCGCGAGCGTGGATGCCTTCGTGCTGCTGGATGCCCAGGACTGGATGGGCGACGACGATCTCGCCGCGCTGTGGACGGAGATCGGCCGCACCGCCGCGCCCGCCGCCCGCGTCATCTTCCGCACCGCCGCGGACGAGCGGCTGCTGCCCGGCCGCGTGCCGCAGCGCCTGCTCGCCCCCTGGACGACGGACGAGGCCGAATGTCGCGCCTGGTGCGACCGCGATCGCTCCTCGATCTACGGCGGCTTCCATCTCTACCGGCGCGCGGCGTGAGCGACGGGTCGGCCGAAGCCGGCCGGCTGATGGATGCGATCTACACCCGCCAACGCCACATCTATGACGCTACGCGAAAATTCTACCTGCTCGGCCGCGACGGCCTCATCGCCGATCTCGCGCCGCCCCCTGGCGGCAGCGTCCTCGAGATCGCCTGCGGGACCGGCCGCAACCTCGTGGCCATCGCCGAGCGCTACCCCGACGCGCGCTGCTACGGGTTCGACATCTCGCGCGCGATGCTCGTCACCGCGCGGCAATCCATCGCCCGCGCCAAGCTGACGGCGCGCGTTGCGCTGGCCGAGGCAGACGCCACGAACTTCGATCCCGTGGCCCTCTTCGAAGAATCGAGCTTCGATCGCGTGGTGATCTCCTACGCTCTGTCCATGATCCCGCCGTGGCGCGAGACACTGGACCATGCCGCGGGTCTGCTGGCACCCGGCGGCTCGCTACACCTCGTCGATTTCGGCGACGGCCGCGGCCTGCCCGACGCGTTCAACGCCGCGCTCGGCGCCTGGCTCGCCAAGTTCCACGTCTCGCCGCGTCGCGAGCTTCCCGACGTGGTGGGCGCCGCCGCGCGCGACCACGGGCTGGCAGGCGTGACTCGGCCCCTTTACCGCGGATACGCAGTCAGTGCGCGTCTGCGGCGGGCCGTCTAGCCGCTTCGCCTTTTTTCAAAACGGCAAATTCGTGTTTTCTGCGTCAGCCTGCGTCATGCGTCATGCGTCATGCGTCATGCCAACTCGCACCCCTAACGTCGATTTAGGCAACGGTACCTTAAAGCAGGCCTCGCTTCAAGAGCCAGCTACCGTCTTGACGCGCTCGATGCCGTTGAACACCGTCAGCGTGTCGCGCCGGGCGATGGCGATCAGGGTCAGGTCGAGGGCGCGGGCGCGCTCGATGGCGAAGGATGTCGGCGCGGAGATCGCCACCAGCGTGCGGGCGCCGAAGGTCGCGGCCTTCTCGACCATCTCGAACGAACAGCGGCTGGTGATGAGCGCGAAGCCGTCGGTCGGGTCGGCACCGGCACGCATCATCGCGCCGATGAGCTTGTCGAGCGCATTGTGGCGTCCGACGTCCTCGCGCACCGCCTGGATCGCGCCGCGGCCATCGGCCCAGGCGGCGCCGTGCACGGCGCGTGTTTCAAGGTTGAGCACCTGCCTGTCGTCGAGATCGCGGAGCGCGCGCGCAATCGTCGTCACCGCCACCGCGGGCGCCGCGGTCGCCGCTCCGCGCGCGCGTCGCAGCGCCTCGATGTCGTCGATGCCGCAGACGCCGCAGCCGGTGCGCCCGGTCATCGCCCGCTGACGCGCGAGATGCTTGTGCAGGCGCTCGCCCACCAGGGCGATGCGCAGCCCAAGCCCGTCGTCGAGCGTCTCGACCTCGACCGAGCGGATCTGGTCGGCCGTCTCGACGATGCCCTCGGTCAGGCTGAAGCCGTAGGCGAAATCGACGAGGTCGGCCGGCGTCAGCATCATCACGGCGAACGGCACGTCGGCGAACGAGAGCCTGACCGGCACCTCCACAGCGACGGCGTGCGGCCCCTCCCGCACCGGCGTTCCGTCGAGCGTGATGACACGGGACGGCGCCGAACCGACGGAGGTCGGAATCACTTGGAGGGTTCGTTCTGCGTCCCGGGCAACTTCTCGCGGACCGGAGCGTGGTTGAGGATCGCCACCAGCGAGACGCCGCCGATGCAATTGCCGATCAGCGTCGGGAAGAGGAAGCGTGGGAAGTACTCGGCGAAGGTGATGTGGCCGATGTAGACGCTGTAGGAGGCCTCCACCGAACCGGCGATGATGTGCGAGAAATGAGCGATCGCCACCACGTAGGTGACGATCACGATCAGCCAAAGGCGCGCCTGCCCGGCGCCGGGGATGAGCCAGACCATGAGCGCGATCAGCCATCCCGCGAGGATGCTCTTGATCATCATCGGCAGGAAGTCGTCCTTCAGCGCATCGGCGGAGAGCGAATGCAGCGCCTTGACGACGTCGTCGTCGAAGAGGCCGTCGCGGCTGATAAGCCAGGAGAAGGCGAAGGTTCCGACGATGTTGAAGACGAGCACGAAGGCCCAGAGCCGCGCGGTCTGCCAGAAGGTCTTGGCGTCGCGCCGGGTGAGCAGCGGCAGCACTGCCGTCAGTGTGCTCTCGGTGAAGAGTTGCTGGCGTCCCAGCACCACGATGAGGAAGCCGAGCGTATAGCCGAAGCCGGTGACGAGCTTGGACCACGGCGCCTCGGGCAGGCCGCTCTTGATGAAGGCCATGGTGAGGAAAGAGAAACCCATGGAGAGGCCGGCACCGGTGGCCGACCAAATAAGCGCCTTACCGGAGCGTTCGAGCTCCTCCTCGCCTTCCTCGCGGATGATCTCGTGGATCAGGAACGCCGAGGGCGGTGTCGGCCCGACGCCGGCCTCCTTGCGTTCGGTCGCGCTGATATCGGGGTCCGAATCGTCGGCGCGGTCGTCGTCCACGCCCGATCCGTCGACGCCCGCTTCGTCTACGACGCCTGGCTGCCGCTCCATGATCGTTTCCTTCGGCTAACGCCCGTCGAGCACCACGCGCACTTTGCGCGCGAGGTCGAGACGGCCGTAGGGCTTGTTCAAGACGTCGAATTCGCGTCCGCCGGCGTCGGTTCTCTCGGGGGAGGCCTCGGCATAGCCGGTGGTAAGCAGGACCTTCAGCCCAGCGTTTCGGCGCCGCGCCTCGCGCGCCACTTCGACGCCGTTCATTTCGCCGGGCAGAAGGATGTCGGTGAAGAGCAGGTCGACGTCGTCGCGCTCCGCCAGCACGGCGAGGCCTGCCCGGCCGTCGCGGGCGACGATCACGGTGTAGCCGAGGTCGGAGAGGATCGCCCGCGCCATCTCGGCGACATCGAGCCGATACTCCACGACGAGGACGATCTCGTCGCCGGGACGGTCGAGCGCGATGCCTTTGCCGGCCGGGCGGTCCAATAGGGCTTCGGTCGAGGCCGGGAACACCATCGAGATGGTCGTGCCCACGCCCTCGGTCGAGCTGATCCACGCGGCTCCGCCCGATTGCTTGGCGAAGCCGTAGACCATCGAGAGGCCGAGCCCGGTGCCTTGGCCTTCCTCCTTGGTGGTGAAGAAGGGATCCATCACTCGCTCGACGATCGCCATCGAGATGCCGGCGCCGGTGTCGGCGACATCGATGCCGACATAGTGCCCGGGCGGAAGGTTCTTGGCGTGCGGCAGCTCGCCGCGATCGGTGACGATGTTGCGCGTCTCGATCGACAGACGCTTGCCGGGGCGGTCCTTCATCGCGTCGCGGGCATTGATCATGATGTTGAGCAGCGCCGTCTCGATCTGCGTCACGTCGAGGCGGCAATTGGCGAGGTCGTCGGCGAGCCGCAGATCGATGGCGACGTCCCCGCCCAACGTCCGCCCTCCGATCTCTATCAAGGAGCGCACGACGTCGTTCAGGTTCAGCGTGCGGCCTTCGAGCCGCTGCTTGCGCGAGAATGAGAGCAGCTGCTGCGTCAGGGCGGCGGCGCGATCGGCAGCGGTGCGGGCGTTGCCGATGTTGCGCCGGAGCTTGGGGATGTTGACCTCGGACTTCGAGAGGCCGGCATCGATCAGCTCGAGATAGCCGACCATGACCTGGAGGAGGTTGTTGAAATCGTGCGCGATGCCGCCGGTGAGCTGCCCCAGCGTCTCCATCTTCTGCGCCTGGCGCAGGTCGCCCTCGGCCTCCCGGCGGCGGGTGACGTCGAGCTGCGAGGCGAAGAAATAGACGAGCTCGCCGGCGTGATCGAAGACGGGCGAGACGAACAGCGCGTTCCAGAAGGCGTAGCCGTCTTTGCGGTAGTTCAGGATCTCGGTGGCGAAATCGCGCCGATCGGCGACTGCGGCGCGGATCTCGTCGATGACCTCCCTGTCTGTCCCCTCGCCCTGCAGGAAGCGGCAATTGTGGCCGATGATCTCCTCGGCCGAGTAGCCGGTCATCGCGAGGAAGGCCTGGTTGGCGAAGACGAGCGGATTGTCGGGCTTGCGCGGATCGCTCAGCACGATCGGCATGCGCGTGATCTCGATGGCGGCGAAGAAGATGTCGTCGCCGGGAGTCAGCAGGCCGGCCTGCGTCCCGCTCGCCGTCGGGCGCCGGCGCGGCAAGGCCTCTCGCGGCGGCGTTGTCTCGGGTGAACGATCGGCGGGCGGCACGGCGTCGCTCATGGCAGGGGCCGTATCACGCTTTGCCGACCGGTGTCGCCGTCATGGCCGAGCTTGCCTGCCGGGCGCCAGCCGCGTGAAGCCAACGGGCGGAGCTACCATCCGGCCGTGCTACCATCCGGCCGTGCCCGGAGCGCCCTTGAACGGGCCGACAAGGTTTTCGGTGATCCAGCCGCCGTAGAAGCCGCCCGGCTGCGGCCGCACCGGCTTGCCGTCGACAAAGCAGGCGTCCATGGCCGCGGGATAGACGGCAAGGTGGTCGCGGATGGGTTCGAAGCCTTCGGTCGGAGCCGGGTAGCTCCAGGCGCAATCCTCGGCCGTGCGGCCGGCGCTGTGGAGCGACCAGTACGCGGCCAGGCCCTTCCACTCGCAGAAGGAGCGGCCGGGCCGGGCCAGGACCTCGCAGGTGAACGCCGTGCGCGGCAGGTAGTAGACGGGCGGGTGACTGGTCTCCAGCACGCGCCAGGCCTCGCCGGTCTCGGCGACCGTGGCGCCCGCGAACACGATGCGGATCGTCTGCGGCACGCGCTCGAGGCGCGGCGGGCGGGGATAGTCCCAGACGCTCTCGCGAGGAAGGGCCGTCATCGCCGCAGAAGCCGGCAGTCGGCGCCGCGGCGCCGCTCCCAACCCTCGCGCTGCAGCTCGGGCTCGACCTCGCCGCGCGTGGGATAACCGAGGCACAGGTACCCAATGAGCCGCCATTCCGCCGGCACGTCGCAGATGCGGGCGACCGCGTCGGGATGGAGGATCGACACCCAGCCGAGACCGACGCCCTCGACGCGGGCGGCCAGCCACAGCGTGTGGATCGCGATGGCGACCGAGAAGCCGGTGCAATCGGGCATGGTGTGGCGACCGAGACCGTGGCCCTGCTCGTCGCTGGGATCGGCAAAGACGGCGAGATGCACCGGCGCCTCGTCGAGACCGGCGAGCTTCAGCCGGGCGTAATGCGCGCGGCGCGACTGGTCCTGCTCGGCGAGCGCGGCGGCATTGGCGGCGGCGAAATCATCGCGCACCAGGGCGCGGCGCGCGGGATCCTCCACCGCGACGAAGCGCCAGGGCTCGCTCAAGCCGACGGACGGCGACAGACAGGCGGTGGCGATCAGCTGTTCGAGCAGGCCGTCCGGCAGCGGGTCGCGCCGGAACGAGCGCACGTCGCGCCGCCAGGCGAGGAGATCGTGGAGCCCGTCGCGCAGCGACGGCGGGAACGCGGGTGGTTGCAAGGTGGCGGGGTCTCGCGAGACGAAGAGCTTTGTGGCGCCTTTCGCGAGTTCGCGCAAACGGGGTCGGAGCCCTTTCGCCTTGTGCGCCCTTGTGGGCGGAGAAGGTGCGGGCTAGCCACGTCCTTCGATGACATCCCCTCTCGCCGCCCTCTTCCTGCGCGACCTGCGCGTCGGCCGCCGCATCGGGGGCGGTGCGGCGTTGGGTGTCGTGTTCTTCCTCATCCTGATCACGATGATACCCTTCGCCGTCGGGCCGGACATGAGTTTGCTGTCGCGGATCGGGCCGGCCATCCTTTGGATCGCCGCGCTGCTTGCCACCCTGCTCGGGCTCGATCGCCTGTTCGGCTCAGACCGCGACGACGGCTCGCTCGACCTGCTGCTGATGAGCCGCACGTCAGCCGAAGGGGTCGTGCTGGTCAAATGCGCCGCGCATTGGCTGCTGACGGCGCTGCCGCTGATCGCCTTCGCGCCGCTGTTCGGGTTGATGCTGGGTATGGGCTCGCAGGCGCTGCTGCAGACAACCGCCTCGCTCGCCGTTGGCACGCCGGCGCTCACCATGCTCGGTGCGGTGGGCGCGGCACTGACGGTGGGCCTGCGCAAGGGCGGCCTGCTGATGGCCGTGCTGATCCTGCCGCTCTGCGTGCCGATCCTGATCTTCGGGGTTTCCGCCTCCACGGCCGGGCTCGTTGACAGAGTGCCGTTCACGATGCCGTTCCTGGTGCTCCTCGCCCTCAGCCTGGCGTCGGTGGCCGGGGCGCCTTTCGCCGCCGCGGCGGCGCTTCGCGCGATGAACGATTGAGCGTCCCAGCCCGCGCAGCCACTAAACTCCGTGCGGCGTCTTGCGCCAGTGGTAGGGGCGCCGCACGAGGTCCCAGAGGCCGCCCCAGGCCGCGCCCGCGATGAGCAGCTGGTAGGGCAGCAGCAGGGGCAGGTAGAGCGTGAGGGCGCCGAGCTGCCGAGCCCGCAGCCCGGCCCAGCCGCACCACAGCGTCGCGACGATGGCGATGAGCGGCACCACCAGAGTCAGGGTGACGGTGCCGAGATCGAGACCGCCGCGGTGCAGCTGCCAGGCCGCGAGCGCGAGCACCGGCGGTGTCGCCAGCGGCCCGATCACGAGGTTGACCAGCATCAGGGCCACGGCGGCGGCGTGGCCGAGCCCCAGGTCGCGCCGCGCCGCGCGATCGCGGGCGAGGACCAGGGCCACCTGCATCCAGCCCTTGGTCCAGCGCCGCCGCTGCCTGATCCAGACCAGCGGGCACGCCGGCGCCTCCTCGTAGGTCGTCGAGTCGAGCACGTCGATCTCGTAGCCGAAGCGGGCCAGTTTCAGTCCGACGTCGGCGTCCTCGGTGACGTTCCAGGCGTCCCATCCGCCGATCTCGCGCAGCGCCGACGCCCGGAAATGATTGGAGGTGCCCCCGAGCGGCATCGGCAGGCGCAGGCGGGCAAGGCCGACGTTGTAGAGGTCGAAAAGCGCGGCGTATTCCAGCGCGAAGAGCCGCGGCAGCAGGTGGGAGTCCCGCGTGATGGCGAGACGTCCCTGCAGGCACGCGAGCCGCGACGAAGCGATGGCGTAGCGTGCCGCGACCGCGCGCAGCTGGCCCGGATGGGGCCTGTCCTCGGCATCGTACACAGTGATCAGCGCGCCTCGGGCCAGCGCGAGCCCGACGTTGAGCGCGCGCGGCTTGGTGCGTGGCGTGCCTGGTGGCACCGCGATCACGCGCATGAAGTGCGGCTTCGGCGCGGCGGCCAGTGCCACGCGCGTGGCCACGTCGTCGGCCTCGACGAGCAGCAGAATTTCGAGCTTGGCGGCGGAATAGTCGAGCGCGCCGAGGCGGCGGATGAGAGCCGGCACCATGCCTGCTTCCCGGTAGAGCGGCACCAGCACGCTGTAGCGGGGCAGGTCGGCGTCGGCCTGGCGCGGTGGCGTCGCCGGCTCGGCACCATGATCCTGCAACCCGGCCACGCAGACCATCCAGCGGAAGCCGACGGCGGCGAGGAACAAGGCTCCCACGAGCACGGCAAGGGCGTTCGGCGCGAGGACGAACAGCGTGGCCGTCGCCACGAGGATGGCAAACGCTATCCCCGTCGCTCGGGCATCCAGCGCGCCGCGCGCGGAGAGATCCGGCCGCAAGGTCGGCAGGGCGAGGCTGGCGCGGCGGGCCAGCGCGGCGCCGGCGCGGCGCAGCACCAGCGCCTCGAGATGCGCCGGCGTCGTGATCGCGATCGGGTGCGGCAGGAGGTCGGGGTAGCGTGCCGCGTCGACCAGCAGGCGGAGCGTGGTGCCGGTCGGTGCGAGCAGCCACGTCCCGTTGGCGAGCTGGACCTTGCCCTCGCGCAGGGCGAGCAGCGCATCGACGTGCGGAGCGAGCAGGGGAAGATCGGTGCGAAACGGCACGTCGACGAGCCGTGCCAGGCTGACGTAGAACAAGGTGTCGGTAATGCCGCCGCCCGCGAGGAGAGCTTCGCGGGCTTCGACGCCCTGCCGGCGGGCGTCCCGCACCGCCGCCTTCAGCAGCTGAAGGCGAACGCCGTACTCGCGGAGGAAGGCGATCTCGGGCGGGAGATCGTCGCGCGGCCGTCCTCGGCCCGGTAAAGGGGCGACGAGAGGCTGAAAACCCCTCGAACGGGGGTGGAACGCGACACCCATGAACGCTGCACACGCTGAAAGCAAAGCGTGATCCTAGGTCGTATAGAGCGAGATGCCACGGAGCCCCGGTTGCAAAATGATAAAGCCGCCGGGTGTGCCTTGCCGACAGCAGCCTTGCATCGGGTGTTCGCGCTATGAAGTGGCACCTGTCGGCTGATCCGGGATCCACCACGATGTTTCGGCGCCACTCGCTTTTCCTCATCGGCGGCTTCTGCGTCGCCGGGCTCGTCGCGCCGGCACGCGCGCAGACGGCCGCTCCGTTGGTGGCACCCTCGCCGGCCGCCAAATCGGCGAGCGCGCCCGTCGGCGTGGAGGAGCCGCGCGACATCGTCGCCGCGCTCTACCGGCTCGCCGCCGCCGAGGCGAAGAAGGCCACGCCGCCGAGCCCCTTCTTCGACCCCAAGGCGCGCGAGAAGTATTTCTCGAAAAGCTTCGACCTGCTCGTGACCACGAGCCAGACCAAAGCCGCGCACGACGGCGCCGCCGCGCTCGGCTTCGACCCGATCTCCGCTTCGCAGGACGCTGAGTTGCAGAAGGTCACGCTGAAGACCGACCTGCTCGAGTTGAGCAAGGCCGTGGTCTCGGCGACCTTCCTCAACCACAAGCTCCCGACCGTCGTGACCTACGATTTCGTCAAGGAAGACGGCGGCTGGAAGATCAACGACATCAAGGGCACGACCGAGAAGGAGGCGTGGTCGGTCCGCAAGATCCTGCGCACCGACGGCAAGCAGCCGACGAAATTGCCGGGCATGCCCGAAGCCAAGGTCGCGCCCGACGCCTCGACGCCGCTACCGCCGAAGAAAGATCCGGCGGCGAGATAATCGTCGCTAAGATGGAGCCACTGCTTGGTTGGTCATGCCGCTCGGCGACCTGCGCTTAATGTCACGTTAAGAAAGTGCGACGTACATCTCGGCAATCATCCTGGAGGTCAGCGGATGTTTGTCGTGCGAACCAGGTCGTCGTCCCTCGGCACGTTTCATGCGCAGGACGCGCTAGTGCACTTCAAGAAGATGGCGCGCGCCGGCCAGGAGCCGAGGATCATGACCGTCGGTGGCAAGGCATTGGCGCTTGCCGGGCTGGAGCGCTGGATCGCGACCGTACCGCGTCGGCATCGCCCTTCGGCCTGACGCTTGCCCAAAGAAAAAGCCCCGATCTTGCGACCGGGGCCTTTTCTTGTGGACGCCCGAGAACCTACTCGGCCGCCTGGGCCACCGGCTGCTTGGCCGAATGGTGCGCCGCGATAACGTCCATCGCCGCCTGCGCGCCGCCCTTCTTGTAGGGGATGCCGGCAAGCTCGAAGCCCATCTCGACACCCGAGAGCGCGCCCATAATCGTGAGATCGTTGGTGTCACCGAGATGGCCGATGCGGAAGATCTTGTCGGCGATCTTGTTGAGTCCGGCGCCCAACGACATGTCGAACTGGTCGAGTACGAGCTTGCGGTAGGCGTCGCCACCCTTACCGCTCGGCATCATCACGGCCGTCATGACCGGCGAGAGATAAGGCTCCCGGGCGAGGTTCTCCATGCCCCAATGAGCCACCGCGGCGCGCGTCGCCTCGCCGTGGCGCCGGTGACGCGCGAAGATGTTCTCAAGGCCTTCCTCGTGCATCAGGTCGACGGCGACATCGAGGCCATAGAGGATCTGCGTCGCCGGGGTGTAGGGAAAGAAGCCGTTCTTGTTGGCGGCGAGCATGTCCTCCCAGTTCCAATAACCCTTGGTCGGCGCCTTGTTGTTCTTGGACGCCTCGATCGCCTTCGCGCTGACGGCATTGAAGGCCAGACCCGGCGGCAGCATTAGACCTTTCTGCGAGCCGGCGACGGTGACGTCGATTTTCCACTCGTCGTGACGAAGATCGGCCGAGCCGAGCCCGGACACCGTGTCGACGAAGAACAGGGCAGGGTGGTTGTTGTCGTCGATTGCCTTGCGGATGGCCTTAAGGTCGGAGAGCAGGCCGCCCGAGGTCTCATGGTGGACGACACCGACCGCCTTGATCTCGTGGTTCTTGTCAGCCGCGAGCTTCTCGGAAATCTTCTGCGGATCGACGCCGGTGCGCCAGTCGCTCGGGATGAAGTCGGTGACGAACCCGAGGCGCTCGGCCATTTGGTTCCACAGCGTGGCGAACTGGCCGGTCTCGTACATCAGGATTTTGTCGCCTGGCGCCAACGTGTTCACCATCGCCGCCTCCCAGGCGCCCGAACCCGAGGCCGGGAAGATGATGACGTGGCTCTTGGTCTTGAAGACGGTCTTGATCTTCTCGAGCACGCGGTGGGCGAGTTCCTGGAACTTCGGACCGCGATGATCGAGCACCTGGTAGTCCATCGCGCGCAGGACACGATCCGGAATCGGCGTGGGGCCGGGGATCTGCAGGAAATGGCGTCCGGGCTTGCGCGTGCTGGTGCTCATAGGAAGGTCCTTCCTCCGGGGGGTGATTAGGCCTGACGGGCGCGTGCGAGGGCGCGGAGGCTTTCGCGCCATCTAAGGGGCAGGCTATTGCCAAGCAATCGCATTTTTGTTTCGTAACGGCCACGGTTTTTATGAGGCTTCTGACGACCTTCGACGGAGGGGTATGCGCCGCACCAGGTTGCCGGCTGTGAGCACTCAACGCCAACTCAAGTCCGCCGCGCATTACGACGGCTAGAATCGCATGAGCACGGCCGGGCCCGCGGGCGCGATCCGCCAACGCCTGTCGTAAAGCCGGTCGCGTTCCGAGACGTTGAAAGCGCGACGCGAACCGCATAAGCCGTGGCGCGACATCGAGGGCGGCATGACGTACGGCGGAACCAACCCGAAGTGGAAGCGCGTCGTCGTCAAGTTGTCGGGCGAGGCGCTTCAGGGGGGCCAAAGCCATGGCCTCGACCCTCTCGTCCTCGCCAAGATAGCGCAGGACCTCGCCAATGCCGCCCGTTTGGGGATCGAGGTCGCGGTCGTGGTCGGCGGCGGCAACTTCTTCCGCGGCATCAAGGGCGCCGACACCGGCATCGAGCGCGCCCGTGCGGATTCGATCGGCATGCTCGCCACCGTGATGAACGCCCTCGCCATCGAGTTCGCGGTGGAGAAGGCAGGCAAGTCGGCGCGCGTGCTCTCCGCCGTGCCGATGCCCTCGCTGTGCGAGCCCTACTCGCGCCAGGCCGCGCTGCACCACCTCGGCAAGCACCGCATCGTGATTCTCGCCGGCGGCACCGGCAACCCGTTCTTCACCACCGACACCGGCGCCGTGCTGCGCGGCGCGGAGCTGTCGGCCGACGCCATCCTCAAGGCGACGCAGGTCGACGGCGTCTATTCCGCCGACCCCAAGCGCGACCCCACCGCGACGCGCTACGACACGCTGACGCACGACGAGGCGATCGCCCGCAACCTGGCCGTCATGGACACGGCGGCTTTCGCGCTTGCCCGTGAGAACCGCATTCCGATAATCGTCTTCTCCATTCAGCCGGAGGGCGCCATTTGCGCGGCGCTCGAGGGCAGCGCCACGGCGACGTTGGTAAGTCCCTGACGGCTGGCCGGCCCCATTCAATCGTTTTCGCCGAGGTTTCCGCACCGATGTCCGACTTGTTCGATCTGGCCGACCTAAAGCGGCGCATGGCCGGCGCCGTGACGAGCCACAGGCAGGAGCTCGGCGGCCTGCGCACCGGGCGCGCCACGACGAGCCTGCTCGAGCCCATCGAGGTCGAGGCCTATGGGCAGCGGGCGCCGATCAACACGGTGGCGACGCTGAGCGTGCCGGAGCCGCGCATGCTCTCCGTGCAGGTCTGGGACAAGAGCATGGTCGGCGCCGTGGAGAAGGCCATCCGCAACTCGAATCTCGGCCTGTCACCCACGACCGAGGGCACCGTACTGCGCATCCGCATCCCCGAGCTGAACGAGCAGCGCCGCAAGGAGATGGTCAAGGTGGCGCACAAGTATACGGAGGATGCGCGCATCTCCGTACGCCACGTGCGCCGCGACGGAATCGACACGCTGAAGAAGCTGCTCAAGGACAAGGACATCAGCGAGGACGACGAGAAGCGCCTGCAGGGCGACGTTCAGAAGGTGACGGACCAGTTCGTGTCCGAGATCGACACAACGCTGGCACAGAAGGAGCAGGAGATCATGCAGGTCTGACCGCCGGCGGCACGACGAATGCGCGCGCGTGTGTCATAGGTGGTCCAGGTCGCTACGGGAATGTCGATGCCATTTTCTGCCGAGGAGACACAGGCGGTGCGTGCCTCGCGGGCGCCCGGCGTGCCGTCCCACGTCGGCCTGATCATGGACGGCAACGGGCGTTGGGCGGCGGCCCGCGGCCTGCCGCGGCTCGAGGGGCATCGCCGCGGGCTCGAGGCGTTGCGCGTCGCCGTGCGCACGGCCATCGATCTCGGGCTCGACGTCCTCACCGTGTACTCCTTCTCCGCCGAGAACTGGAGCCGCCCGCTCGACGAGGTCCGCGACCTTATGGGGCTGCTGAAGCGTTTCATCCGCAAGGACCTGGTCGAGCTGCACGATGCCGGCGTCCGCGTCCGCGTGATCGGCTACCGGGACAACCTGCAGCCCGACATCCGCGGCCTGCTCGAGGAGGCCGAAACGCTGACCAGGCTCAACAAGGGCCTGACGCTGGTTGTGGCGTTCAATTACGGCGGTCGCCAGGAGATCGCGCAGGCCGTGCGCGCCATCGCGCGCCGCCTCGCCGCTGGCGAACTTCGCGAAAGCGACATCGACGCCGAGCTGATCGCCCGGCATCTCGACACCAAAGGCATCCCCGACCCGGACTTGATCATCCGCACCTCGGGCGAGCAGCGGCTGTCGAACTTCCTGCTGTGGCAGGCGGCCTATGCCGAACTCGTGTTCCTGCCGGTCTTGTGGCCCGATTTCGACCGCGCTGCCTTCGCCGCCGCCTTGGCCGAATACGCGGCGCGCGACCGCCGCTTCGGCGGGATCGGCGCGCCGCGCGCGGCACGGACCGGATCGTGACGCGCGACGCCGCGTGAGCGTCGTGCCGGGCCAGCTGCGGGCCGAGGACGCCGCGGCGCGGCGGAAGCGGCGGCTTCCCGACCTAGGGGTGCGGGCCGCCTCCGGCTTCACCCTGATCTTTGTGGCGATGGCCACGACGCTCGTCGGCGGCACCCTGTTCCTCTGCATTTGGCTCCTCGCCGCCTCGGCGGTGCTGTTCGAATGGCAGCGGCTCGTCGGCGGTGCCGCTTTGCCGGCGCGCATCGCCATCGGTACCGCCGGCCTCGTCGGGATCGGCTTGCTCGCGCGCCTGGGCGCCCCGACGACCCTGCCGCTGCTCCTGGTCCTCGTCGTCGCGCTCGCCGCCTGCGCCGGGCCGGTCCGTCGGGTCTGGGCGGCGTCCGGGATGGCCTATGCCGGGCTGTTCATGCTCGCGATCGTGTCCCTGCGCTTCTCGCATCCGGATGGGGCCCGCGCGCTGATCTGGCTTTTCGCCCTGGTTTGGGCGACCGACGTCTTCGCCTATCTGGGCGGTCGGCTGCTCGGCGGCCCCAAATTGTGGCCCCGCATCTCGCCCTCGAAGACATGGTCCGGCACGATGACCGGCCTGGCGGCGGCCGCCCTCATCGGCAGCTTCGCCGCGCTGCGCGATCGTTTTTCCATGGATCTCGTGGCGCCCATGCTCGTGCTGACTCTTGTGACCGCGATCGTGTCCCAGGCCGGCGACGCCTTTGAGTCCGCCATCAAGCGGCGCTTCGGGGTCAAGGATACGAGCCGCCTGATCCCCGGCCACGGCGGGGTGATGGACCGGCTCGACGGCTTCATCGCCGCCGCGATCTTCGCCTACCTCTTCGGCCTGGGGCGCGGCCTCGACTCCGTCGCGCATGGCCTTTTCGCGTGGCACTGAACGCGCGTAAGGACTGCCCCATGGATCAGATCGCCTCCGCGCGCGCCGCCGCAACCCGCCACCGCGTTGTCACCGTTCTCGGCGCGACAGGATCGATCGGCCGCTCCACCGCCGAGATCTTGTGCGGCGCGCCCGAGCACTTTACCGTCGCGGCGGTTGCCGGCGGCCGCAACCCGGAGGCGCTGGCGCGGATGGCGATCCGCCTGCGCGCCTCCTTCGCCGCGCTCGCCGACCCGGCGGGCTACGCCTCGCTCAAGGCCATGCTCGCCGGAACCGGCATCCAGGCCGCCGCCGGCCCCGACGCGGTCGTCGAGGCGGCGCTGCACCCCAGCGACCTCGTGATGGCTGCCATCGCCGGCACGGCCGGCGTGCGGCCGACCTTCGCCGCGCTCGACGCCGGGCGCACCATCGCCCTCGCCAACAAGGAATGCCTGGTCTGCGCCGGCTCGGCCTTCATGCGCCAGGCCGAGCGCCGCGGTACCCGCCTGCTGCCGGTCGACAGCGAGCACAACGCGATCTTTCAGGCGCTCGGCGACGCCGATCCCGCCTCCATCGAGATGATGACGTTGACGGCCTCGGGCGGACCGTTCCGCACCTGGACGCACGAGGCCATCGCGGCCGCGACGCCGGAGCAGGCGCTGGCGCACCCCAACTGGGCGATGGGTCCCAAGGTCACGATCGATTCCGCCGGGCTCATGAACAAGGGCCTCGAGGTCATCGAAGCGCACCACATCTTCGCCATCGAGGCCGCGCGTCTCGATGTGCTGGTGCACGCTCAGTCGATCGTCCACGGGCTCGTCGCCTTCGCCGACGGCTCGGTCACCGCCGGCCTCGCCGCGCCCGACATGAAGGTGCCGATTGCCCATTGCCTTTCCTATCCCGAGCGGCTCACCACGGCGGCGCGACGGCTCGACTTGGCGGCCGTCGGCACGCTGACCTTCGAGCGTCCGGACTACGACCGCTTTCCGGCGCTGAGGGTGGCGCTCGACGCGCTGCGCATGGGCCAGGGCCTGCCGACCGTGATGAACGCCGCCAACGAGATCGCGGTGGCGGCCTTCCTCGCCAAGGCGATCTCGTTCCACGACATCGCCCGGCACGTCGAGGAGGCCTGCGAGGCGGCGCTGGCCGACGGCACCGCCCGCGAGCCCGACACGATCGAGGACGCACTGGCCGTTGACCATATCGTCAGAGAAAGGTCGCGTGCGACCCTCGCCCGTCTCGACCATGCCGCCTTTTTAACAGAACAATAACCATGCGATCGGCGCGCCGACGGATTTATCCGCGGCGCGGCCGGTGAATGTCGCGGGAGGCCCGAGTGGCGTTATTGCAAACGATGTTCATCTGGACGGTGCCGTTCCTCGGCATGCTCACGGTGATCGTGTTCTTCCACGAGATGGGGCATTTCCTCATGGGGCGCCTGTTCAAGGTGCCCATTGACGCCTTTTCCCTCGGCTTTGGCCCCGAGCTGCTGCATTGGACCGACCGCCACGGAACCCGCTGGCGCGTCGCCCTCCTGCCGCTCGGCGGCTACGTCAAGTTCCACGGCGACGGCGATCCGGCATCGATGACCAGGACGATTGCCGACGCCCCCGTCCGCGGCCGCACCATGCAGAACCAGGAGATCTGGAAACGCGCGCTGATCGTGGCAGCCGGCCCCGCCGTGAACTTCCTGCTGGCGATCGTGATCTTCGCCGGCCTCTTCGGCTTGTACGGGCGCACCGTGACGGCCCCGGTCATCCAGGCCGTCACCGCCGGGAGCCCGGCGCAGACGGCCGGCTTTCAACCCGGCGACCGGCTGACTCAGATCGACGGCGCGCCGCTCGACTCCATCGAGGAGCTGAAGCGCCTGGTGCAGAACAACGACGGCGAGCCGATGAGCTTCCGCGTCACTCGCGCCGGCCAGACCATCTCGCTGCAGGCCACGCCGCGCCGCGAGGTCATCGACTCGCCGTTCGGACCCGCGCGCACCAAGCTTCTCGGCATCGGCGCCGATCCAGCCAACACGCACGTCGTGCGCTACGGGCCGCTGCAGGCGCTCGAGGAAGGCACCGTGCAGACTTGGCAGGTCGTGGAAGGCGTCGGCGGCTTCATCAAGCGCCTCGTCATCGGGCACGAGTCGACCGACCAGCTGTCCGGTCCCGCCGGAATCGCCAAGGTGGCGGCGAAGGCAGCCTCGCTCGGCGTGGAATATCTGGTGGAGATCACCGCCTTCGTGTCGGTCTCGATCGGGCTGCTCAACCTGCTGCCGATCCCGATCCTCGACGGCGGCTTCCTGATGTTCTTCGCCTACGAGGCCGTTCGCGGGAAAGCGATGAGCGAACGGTCGATGGAAATCGGCTTTCGCATCGGGCTGTCGCTGATCGCAACGCTCTCGATTTTCGCCCTCTACAACGACGTGGTGCGGCCAAAGCCCCAGCTGACGATCGAGACACCGGCGAAAAAATAGCGCGTTTGCAGTGGGTTAACCATGCCTCTTAAGCATGTGAATACCCGCTTCGTGTCTTGATCGCCACGGGCGGGTGAAAACGAGGAGCGGAGCGGGATCGCCATTTTCCCGCCCTGTCAAAGGCTGTAGAAGCGAAAGAACGAGCTTGGGAATGCGGGTTTTCGACTCGCATTCCGTTCTGTCGGACGGCTGAATTGTCCGACACGCCGGCG
Organism: Beijerinckiaceae bacterium; assembly: GCA_965198715.1. GTDB lineage: Bacteria > Pseudomonadota > Alphaproteobacteria > Rhizobiales > Beijerinckiaceae > RH-AL1. Next base: position 64,861 of record CBDAPV010000001.1, on the reverse strand, counting down.
GGGGCCGGAAAATGATGCGGGGGCCGGACCAATAATGTCGTTTTCCAAGGGTCACATCCACCGGATCGCTTTCCTCGCGACCGTGTTCCTGTCCCTCCTGGCTTTCCTTCCCTCCGCGTTCGCCGGCATCTCCGTGCGCGGCAACCGTCGCGTCGATTCCGAGACCATCCGTTCCTATTTCGCCGGCACGACCCCTGATGACATCAACAAGGGCGTCAAGGACCTCTACGCCACCGGCCTGTTCTCCGACGTCAAGGTCAGCGGCGGCGGCGGCAACGTGGTCATCACGGTCAACGAGAACCGGGCGGTGAACCGAGTCGTCTTCGAGGGCGCCTCCAAGGTGAAGCCCGAGCAGCTCGAGCCGGAGCTGTCGACCAAGACGCGCGGCTCCTACTCTCCGACACTGGTCAACGCCGACATCGAGCGCATCAAGGACGTCTATCGCCGCTCCGGCCGCGCCGCCGCCTCCGTGACGGCGCGCACCGTGCAGCTCCCCAACGGCACCGTGGATGTCGTTTTCACCATCAACGAAGGCGAGAAGACCGGCATCAAGCAGATCAACTTCGTCGGCAATCGTGCCTATTCGGGCGGCAAGCTGCGTGACCTGATGGATACGACGGAGATGAACTACCTGTCGTTCTTCAAGTCGTCGGACGTCTACGATCCCGAGCGTATCGGCAACGACCTCGAGCTGATCCGCCGCTTCTACCTGAAGAACGGCTACGCCGACTTCCGCGTCATCGGCTCCGATGCCCATTTCGATCCGGCCAAGAAGGGTTACGTTGTCACCATTACGGTCGAGGAAGGCCCGCAGTACAGGGTCGGCAGCGTCAACGTCGACAGCCACGTGCCGGCACTGAGCAACGCCTCGCTTCTGCCCCTCGTGCGCCTCCACGTCGGCCAGACCTACAACGGCGATCTCGTCGAGAAGACCGTTGAGGGGCTGACCCGCGAAGTGAACCGCCGCGGTTTCGCCTTCTCCCAGGTGAAGCCGCGCGGCGACCGCGACCCGACCACCCGCACCGTCTCGATCGTGTTCACCGTCGAGGATGGTCCGCGCGTCTACATCGAATCGATCATCATTCGCGGCAACACCCGCACCCGCGATTACGTGATCCGCCGCGAGTTCGAGCAGGGCGAAGGCGACCCCTACAACAAGGTCCTGATCGACCGGGCGGAACGCCGCCTGAACGGCCTCGGCTTCTTCAAGAAGGTCAAGATCACCAACGAGGCAGGCTCCGCCGCCGACCGCGTGATCATCGTCGTCAACGTCGAGGACCAGCCCACCGGCTCGGTTTCGGTCTCCGGCGGCTACTCGACGGTGGATGGCTTCATCGGCGAGGTTGCGGTCACCGAGACCAACTTCCTCGGTCGCGGCCAGTACGTGCGCGCCTCCGTCACCGCCGGCCAGCGCACCCGCGGCGCCGAGTTCAACTTCACCGAGCCCTACTTCCTCGGCCGTCGCCTCGCCGCCGGCTTCGACCTCTTCGCAAAGAAGACGGACGTGTCGCAGTACTCGTTCTACGACAATTTCGTGCTGGGCGGCACGCTCCGCCTCGGCATTCCCCTCACCGACGAGCTGACCTTCTCGCCGCGCTACTCGGTCTATCGCTCGGTGATCTCGGTCCCGAACGACGCGCAGTACCCTTACAATGACTGTAACAACCCGATACAAGGCGTGACCCCTGGTACGCCCGGCACCTATCCCGCGAGCTTCACATCCAACTGCTTGACCAACGGCGAAGCCTCGCTCGCGCTCAAGCAGGCCGTCGGCACTACCGTCACTTCGCTGTTCGGCTACACGCTGTCCTACAACTCGATTGATAACGTGAAGAGCCCGACGGCCGGCTTCCTTGCCGAACTCCGCCAAGACGTCGCCGGGGCCGGTGGTACCGAGCACTTCCTGCGGACCACCGGCGACGTGCGCTACTACCATGCGCTCTACGACCAGATCATCGGCATCGTTCACTTGCAGGGTGGCGACATCCGGGAGATCGGTAGTGGTCAGCTTCGCATCGTCGACAACTTCAACCTTGGTCCGACCCTGGTGCGCGGCTTCGCACCCAACGGCCTCGGCCCGCGCGACGTGTCGCCGGGTGTGGATCCTACCGGTAACCCGCTCGGAGGTACCGATTACGCCGGCGCCTCGGTCGAGACGCAGTTCCCGCTCTATGGCGTGCCGCGCGACCTCGGTCTGAAGGGCGCCGCCTTCTTCGACGCGGGCACGCTGTTCGGCTATAACGGCCAGCGCGACTTCAGTAACGGCGGAGGGCTCGTGACATTCGGGGCGACCAACGCAGCCGGCGTGACCTACTACGGCCAGAGCAACTACCTGACCGTCGGCGCCGATTCGACGCGCATCCGTACCTCGGCCGGTGTCTCGTTGATCTGGAACTCGCCGCTCGGGCCGCTGCGCTTCGACTTCGCCAAGGCGATCACGAAGGCTCAAGGCGACCAGACGCAGTTCTTCCGCTTCTCCGGTGGCGCGACGTTCTGATCCGCGGGCGGTCGGCTCGATGATCCCAAAGGGGCCCAGCGGGGCCCCTTTCTCGTTGCGGCCGTCCTTGTGCGGCTTGTGGCCGCCGAGCCAGGCTTGACAGCGTCAGGTCCTGGCGCGAAGGGCGGTTCGCATGAGTCAACTCTCCTTCTTCCGCGCGCCGGCACCGCTCAGCCTCGCCGCCGCGGCCGCCGAGATCGGCGTCCATCTCGGCGAAGGCGCCGATCCCTCGCGCATCATCCGGGCCGTGGCGCCTCTCGATCGCGCCGAGATCGATGATGCCAGTGCCTTCTTCGAAGGCCACTCGATCGATGATCTGCTGGAGACGCGGGCCGGCGCCTGCCTGGTCGCACCGCGCCACCTCCACAGCGTGCCACGCGGCACCTGCGCTCTCGTCACCGAGCAGCCGCGGGAGACGCTTCGCCGCCTCGCGGCGATGCTGCATCCCTCGAGCCTGCGGCCAGGCTCGCTCGTGCGCGGCGAGGGGATCGATCCGTCGGCCCGGATCGCCGCGTCCGCGCGGCTCGAGGCGGGCGTGGTGATCGACCCCGGCGCGATCATCGGGCCGGACGTGGAGATCGGCGCCGGCACGTTCGTCGGCGCGGGCAGCATCATCGGCGCGGGCGTGCGCATAGGACGGGGCTGCGCGATCGACGCCGCGGTGACGCTCAGCCACGCGCTGCTCGGCGATCGCGTGATCGTGCACGCGGGAGCGCGTCTGGGGCAGGCCGATCACGACCCGGCGGCCTCGCGCCGCGATCCGAGCCTCGGCCGCGTCATCGTGCAGAACGACGTCGAGATCGGCGCCAACGCGATCCTGGCCCGCGGCGGCTTCGGCGATACCGTGGTCGGAGAGGGGGCCCGCGTCGGTGCCTTGGCCTCGATCGGTGCCGATGCCGTGATCGAGCGCGGAGCACTCGTCCCCGCGAGGTAGATGCCATTCAACGCGAGGCGAGTACCATTCACCGCGAGGCAAGTGCCAGGCACCGTGAGAAATGCCCTTTGCGCGGCATCGTTTCGCCATCGGCCAAAACGGGCTAAGCGGTGCGACGGCGCCGGTCGATCCGGCCATTGTAAAGCCGAGGTAAGACATGGACGACGTGGTGGTCGGCGCTGAGGCGCGCACCTTCGACATTCAGGACATCCTGAAATGCCTGCCGCACCGCTACCCGTTCCTCATGGTCGATCGCATCGTCGAGGCACGCGGCGACGTATCGTGCATCGGCATCAAGAACGTCAGCATCAACGAGCCGCAGTTCCAGGGCCACTTTCCCGGTCGCCCGGTGATGCCGGGTGTCCTCCTGATCGAGGGCATGGCGCAGACGGCCGGTGCATTCTGCATCCAGGCGCGCATGAAAGCCGAGGAGCCGGCGCCGCTGGTCTACTTCATGACGATCGACAAGGCCAAATTCCGCAAGCCGGTGGTGCCCGGGGATCGGGTCGAGTTCCACGTCGAGCGCACCAACCGTCGCCGCAACATGTGGTGGTTCAAGGCGCGAGCGCTGGTCGAGGGGCACTGCGTGTGCGAGGCGGAATTCTCGGCGCTGCTCGCCGAGCAACCGGTCGCCTGAAGGCCGAAGGAGCCAGAGAAGAATGTCGATGATCAGGGCGGTTAGGGTCCACGAATTCGGCGGGCCGGACGTGATGAAGCTCGAGGAGATCGAGCTCGCGCCGCCGGCCAAGGGCGAGGTGCAGGTCAAGATCCACGCGGCCGGCGTCAATTACATCGACACCTATTTCCGCACTGGCGCCTACAAGTCGCCGCAGATGCCCTTCGTGCTCGGCAACGAGGCCGCCGGCGAGGTCGCGGCGATTGGCAAGGGCGTCAAGGACATCAAGGAGGGCGACCGCGTCGCCTTCGTGGCGCCGCTGGGGTGCTATGCCGAGGCGCGGAACGTGCCGGCCGATCGGCTCGTCAAACTGACCAAGGCGATCTCCTACGAGACCGCGGCGGCGATGATGCTCAAGGGACTGACCGTGCAATACCTGCTGCGGCAGACCCACAAGGTGAAGCCGGACGAAACGATCCTCGTCCAGGCCGCGGCCGGCGGCGTCGGGCTCATCCTGTGCCAATGGGCGGCTGCGATCGGAGCCAATGTGATCGGCACCGCGGGATCCAAGAGCAAGGCCGACCTCGCCAAGAAGGCCGGCGCCAGCCACGTCATCCTCTACGGAGAGGAGGACGTCGCCGGTCGCGTCAAGGCGATCACCAAGGGCAAGCTCTGCGACGTCGTCTACGACGGCGTCGGCCAGGCGACGCTGGCCGGCTCGCTCGACTCGCTGCGCCCGCGCGGCCTGCTCGTCAGCTTCGGCTCGGCGTCGGGGCCGATCGAGAACTTCGATCTCGGCATCCTGGCGGCCAAAGGCTCGCTGTTCGTGACGCGACCGACGCTGAACACCTACACGGCCGATACCGAGAACCTGCGCAAAATGTGTCGCGATCTCTTCAAGATGGTCTCGAGCGGTGCCGTGCGCATCGCCCTCAACGCCACCGCCCCGCTCAACGACGTGGTGGCGGTGCACCGGTCGCTCGAAGCGCGGGAGACCACAGGCTCGACGGTTCTCACGATCTGACGCGTAGCTCCAACGAAAAGAGCCCGGCGCGAGGCCGGGCTCTTCGTCGTGGATAGGGTTCGTCTCAGTAGCGAGCGACGACCGGGGCCGGCGAGAAGGTGTTGAACTTATAGGAGAAGCCGGCCTGCACGCGGTTGTTGGTGTCGTGGTGACGGACGTTGAGGCCGCCGAGCGAGGAGTTGGCGAGGTTGTCGCTGTAGGCGCCGTAATCGGTGTAGCGGTACTCGACGCGGACCGAGAGGTTGTTGGTGAAGGCGTACTCGACGCCGCCGCCGACGGTGTAGCCGACGCGGGTGTGGCTGAACTGGTCGGTCGCGCCGGTCAGGCCGTTCACGTAGGTGTTGCGCAGGTCGCCGAAGGCGGCACCACCAGTGGCGTAGAACAGGGCGCGGTCGACGGCGAAGCCGAGGCGGCCGCGGATCGAGCCCTGGATCGGCTCGTTGTTGTAGTTGCCAAAGCCGCCGAGCCCGTAGGCGGTGCGAACGCTCGAGCCGTCGACGTCGCCTTCGATACCGAACACGCCGCCGGCGCCGCCGAGACCGCCGATCAGCGGCAGCGAGGAGAACGCGCCGGTGATGTTGGAGAGGACGGGGATCGACTGGGTCGAGAAGAGGTAGCCGATGTGGCCGCCGCCGACGACGCCGTTGGCGCTTCCGCCGTTGGCGGCGAGGCCGTTACCGAAATTGTCGTAGGCGATCGCGTTTGAGCGGCCGAACTGGTAGCCGACCTGGCCACCGATGTAGAGACCGGTCCACGAGAACACAGGGATCGGCGGCGGGGGTGCGTACACCGGCGGAGCGCGGCGCGACGGCAGGTCGGCGGCGAAGGCGGTGGTGGAGAGCAGGGCGAGAGCCAGGGCGCTCGCGACGGACTTGATGTGCATGGTCTTCCCCTCAGAAGCGATGTGACCCTTAAACGTGCGGACTGAGGCGAAAGCTTCACGCCGGATCCGTCGAACGACTGCTTAAAAACAGCCGTTGCAGGAGGGTCACACTCTGCCCAAGTTCTGGGCATCGGTGTTGGATTCAAGCAAGAGCCCGGCGCGAGGCCGGGCTCTTCGTCGTGGATAGGGTTCGTCTCAGTAGCGAGCGACGACCGGGGCCGGCGAGAAGGTGTTGAACTTATAGGAGAAGCCGGCCTGCACGCGGTTGTTGGTGTCGTGGTGACGGACGTTGAGGCCGCCGAGCGAGGAGTTGGCGAGGTTGTCGCTGTAGGCGCCGTAGTCGGTGTAGCGGTACTCGACGCGGACCGAGAGGTTGTTGGTGAAGGCGTACTCGACGCCGCCGCCGACGGTGTAGCCGACGCGGGTGTGGCTGAACTGGTCGGTCGCGCCGGTCAGGCCGTTCACGTAGGTGTTGCGCAGGTCGCCGAAGGCGGCACCACCAGTGGCGTAGAACAGGGCGCGGTCGACGGCGAAGCCGAGGCGGCCGCGGATCGAGCCCTGGATCGGCTCGTTGTTGTAGTTGCCAAAGCCGCCGAGCCCGTAGGCGGTGCGAACGCTCGAGCCGTCGACGTCGCCTTCGATACCGAACACGCCGCCGGCGCCGCCGAGACCGCCGATCAGCGGCAGCGAGGAGAACGCGCCGGTGATGTTGGAGAGGACGGGGATCGACTGGGTCGAGAAGAGGTAGCCGATGTGGCCGCCGCCGACGACGCCGTTGGCGCTTCCGCCGTTGGCGGCGAGGCCGTTACCGAAATTGTCGTAGGCGATCGCGTTTGAGCGGCCGAACTGGTAGCCGACCTGGCCACCGATGTAGAGACCGGTCCACGAGAACACAGGGATCGGCGGCGGGGGTGCGTACACCGGCGGAGCGCGGCGCGACGGCAGGTCGGCGGCGAAGGCCGAGCCCGCGAGGGTGGCAAGAGCCACCGTCGACAGGAGTACCGTTCTGATCACTGGCTTGTTCCTTTCAAGAAGCAGCGAGGCTTCGGTTAACCGATAGTCTCGGCGGCGCAAAGCTCAAAGCTCTTCGCTGCGCCCCGTGACGCCATTTACGCAATCAGGTGTATCTTATTCGTTACCGCAGGAGATTGATCACCAAATCAGCGGTGCACTGGCTATAATACAAGTCAAATATTAAAAAGTTAACCATGATCCGCGGTGAGGTCATAGGCATCGGCGTTTTTTACATTGACTGTGATAATTTCGCCGGCGCGGATCGGTCGACGGCTGGTGATACGCACCTTCCCGTCGATCTCGGGCGCATCGCCCATGGTGCGACCGATCCCAACATTGGCACCACCCTCGTCGACGATCACTTTCAGTCGCCGCCCGACCTTCGCGCGCAACTTCCTCGCGCCGATCGCCTGCTGACGCTCCATGAAGCGGCGATAACGCGCCGCCTTGAGCGCCGCCGGCACCACGGCTCGCCCGAGGTCGTTGGCGGGTGCGCCGCCGACCGGCTCGTACTGAAAGGCTCCGACCCGATCGAGCTTGGCCTCGTCGAGCCAGGCCAGCAGCGCCTCAAAATCCTCGTCGGTTTCGCCCGGGAAGCCGACGATGAAGGTCGAGCGCAGCGTGAGGTCCGGGCAGATCTCGCGCCACCGGCGGATGCGCTCAAGCATCTTCTCCTGGTCGCCGGGGCGCCGCATCGCCCGCAGCACCGCCGGGCTCGCGTGCTGCAGCGGCATGTCGAGATAGGGCAGCACCAACCCGTCCGCCATGAGCGGGATCACCTCGTCGACGTGCGGATAAGGATAGACGTAGTGCAGGCGCACCCAGGCGCCGAGCGAGCCGAGGTCGCGGGCGAGGTCGACGAAGCGGGCGCGGGCCTCGCCGCCGCGCCACGGGCTCGTCGCGTAACGCAGGTCCATTCCGTAGGCGCTGGTGTCCTGCGAGATCACCAGGAGTTCCTTGACGCCGGCTTTCACCAGCCGCTCGGCTTCGCGCAGCACCTCGCCTGCCGGGCGCGAGACCAGCCGTCCGCGCAGCTGCGGTATGATGCAGAACGAGCAGCTGTTGTTGCAGCCCTCCGAGATCTTCAGGTAGGCGTAGTGGCGAGGCGTCAGCTTGATGCCCTGCTCTGGCACCAGCTCGAAGCGCGGATCGTGCGGGCGCGGCGCCGCCTGATGGACCGCGTTGACGACGCTCTCGTAGGCCTGCGGACCGGTGATCGCGAGGACGTCGGTGAAACGCGCGCGGATTGCGTCGGGTGCGGCACCCATGCAGCCGGTCACGATCACCTTGCCGTTCTCCTCCAGCGCCGCACCGATCGCCGCCAGCGACTCGGCCTTGGCGCTGTCAAGGAATCCGCAGGTGTTGACGATGACGACAGCGGCGCCGGCGTGCGTCTTGGAGAGCTCGTAGCCCTCGGCGCGTAGTTGCGTGATGATCCGCTCGCTGTCCACCAGCGCCTTGGGGCAGCCCAGCGAGACGAAGGAGATGCGCGGAGCGAGTGCGAGCGACGGGTCGGCGACGGCAGGCGCGGCGACGGCCGCGGCGGATAGTTGGGTCATGGCGTCAGGTCGCACGATCGCCGCTTCGGAGCAAACGCGTCTCCCCGTGGCGCAGCAGCAAGGCGTAGGAGACATAACAAGAAACCCGGCGCAAGGCCGGGTTTCTCGAGAGCAGGCGTTTGGTCGGGCTGACGCTCAGTAGCGGGCGACGACCGGAGCGGCGACCGGCGAGTCGAACTTGTACGAGAAGCCGACGGTCACGCGCTGGGTGGTGTCGTGGTGCGTGAAGGTCGAGCCGATCGGCAACGGGGTGGCCGGAACATCGGTGTACTTGCCGTAATTGATGTACATGTACTGGGCTCGCAGCGAGAACTGCGTGGTGATGGCGTATTCGACACCGCCACCGACGACGTAGCCGACACGCGTGGTGGTCAGCTGCTGGTAACCGTTAGTGAAAGTCGGAGAGTTGTAGCTGTTCTGGAACTGCGCGAACGCCGCACCGCCGGTCGCGAAGAACAGAGCGCGATCCACGGCGATACCGACACGACCGCGGATCGTGCCGCTGATCTCGTTGCGGCTTGTCTCGGTGAAGGTGCCGAAGGTCTGCGTCGAGCGATAGTCGGTACCCTGGACGTCGCCTTCGATGCCGACCACGCCGCCGGCGCCACCGAAGCCGCCGATGAAGGGCAATCCGGAGAGGCCACCGGCGAATTGGCCGAGAACCGGAAGCGACTGCGTCGAGAAGTTGTAGCCGACATGAGCACCACCGGTGGTGCCGTTCGGCGTGCCGTCCTGATAGTAGGCGTTGGGGCCGACGCCGAGCGGCGCGCCGACCTGGGTCACGCTGTCTCTGCCGAACGCGTAGCCTAAATCGCCGCCGACGTAGAAACCGGTCCAGGAGAACAGCGGCACCGGCGGCGGCACGTAGACCGGAGGAGCCCGGCGGGAGGGAAGATCGGCGGCGAAGGCCGAGGCGCTTACGGCGGCAATCGCCACCGAGGACAAGAGGAGCTTACGAATCACGCTGGTGGTTCCTTTCGGGTGCGAAATGCGATGACTGATGAATACCCCAAAGCGTTTGCCCGACAATGGTGAAAGGCGATTTGAAGGCGCCGATGCGGCTCTATCCCGATGGGTGTTACCGGGCTGCAACTAAACGGAAGGCATCTTGGATTTGACCGTTACGGGAAGGTGATCCGCCCTTTTCTCGCGAAGGCTCGATGCTCAAGGCTGCGCCCCGGGCGAGAAGCGCAAGGACAGCTTTGGAGGCCAGCTTTGGCTTGCATGGAATGGGACGGAGCCTACAAGCACGGAACAAGGAGATCGTTCATGACGCTCAAAGCTTTGCCGCTCGCGCTCGTCTTGCTCGTCGCCGCCGCGTTCACGAGCGCCTACGCCGCGAAGCCGAAGTACGACATCGACGACGTGACCGCGTGCTCGCCCGATGCGATGCGTCTGTGCAAGGACAGGCTGCCCGATCTGGACGCGATCCAGGTTTGTATGAAGGAAAACTACGACCGGCTGCGGCCGGCCTGCAAGGCGCGGTTCGATCGCATGCACTGACGGCGAGGCAGAGGTCGCGCGGCGTTTGGCGCGGCTTGGAGGAGTTGGAAGAGATTGCGCCGCGCGGGCACCTATCCTAAACGGTTGGAAAGGTTCTCAGGTGCCAGCGCGTGATTCACCGTTCCGCCTACGTCGACCTTCGCGAGTGTAAATTCATGACACCGCGGCGCTAGAGCCATGCGTCAGCTCTTCGCTCCAGGCGCCGATGCGGTGTTCCGCCTCGCCATCCTGCTCGTCGTGGCCGGGGTCATCGGCCTGTTCCTGGTGACAGCCGGCTTCTCCACCTCGTCCTACGTCACGCGCGTTGGCATCGCGCCCGACCAGCCGCTGCCCTTCAGCCACAAGCACCATTCCGGCGAGCTCGGCATTGATTGCCGCTATTGTCACACGACGGTGACGAAGCTCGCCACCGCCGGCATCCCGCCGACCTGGACCTGCATGACCTGCCATTCGCAGATCTGGAAGGACTCGCCGATGCTCGAGCCGGTGCGCGTGAGCCTGAGCGACAACAAGCCGATCGTCTGGAACCGCGTGAACCGGCTGCCGGATTACGTCTATTTCAACCACTCGGTTCACGTGACCAAGGGCGTCGGCTGCTCCAGTTGCCACGGCAACATGAAGGAGATGCAGCTGACCGCGCGGGCCCAGGGCTTCGAGATGCAATTCTGCCTCAACTGCCACCGCAACCCGCAGAACTACGTGCGGCCGCAGGGCGAGGTGTTCAACATGGCCTGGAGCCCGCCCGCAGACCAGAACAAGCTCGGCCGCGACCTCGTCAAGCAGTACCACATCGGCGGTCCCGAGAAGCTGACCGACTGCTCGATCTGCCACCGATGACGGGCGAGCCTATCAGCGCGGGAAAGGCGATGGCCCGGACCAAGGGCGAGGAGGTCGATCTCGCCGCCGTCCGCGCCGCGATCGAGAGCGGCCAGGCGCCGGTGTTCTGGAAGAGCCTCGAGGCGATAGCCGACACGCCGGCCTTCCGCCGCTTCGTCGGGCGCGAGTACCCGGCGGCGGCGCACCTTGCCGTCGGACCCGACCGGCGCGGCTTCTTCAAGGTCATGGCCGCCTCTTTCGCGATGATGGGCCTCGCCGCCTGCGACGACGTCGAGGACGGCCGCCAATATGAGGTGCCCTACGTCCGCCAGCCCGAGCGCATCGAGGCCAGCGCCACGCTGACCTACGCCTCGACGACCTTGATCGACGGTTTCGCCAACGGCATTACCGTGACGACGACGAACGGACGGCCGATCAAGATCGAGGGCAACGATCGCCACCCGTGGAGCCTCGGCGGCACCGACATCTTCGGCCAAGCCTCGGTGCTGGGCCTCTACGACCCCGCGCGCTCGCAGACGGTGCGCTACCTCAACCGCATCTCGGACTGGGACACGTTCCGCAACCAGATGCTCGGCCAGGTCGCGGCGTCCAAGGCCGATGCGGGCAAGGGCTTCCGGCTGCTCACCGGCACGATCACGTCACCCTCGACCATCGCGCTGATCCAGGCGCTCATGAAGGAGATGCCACAGGCCAAGTGGCACATGGCCTCGTCCCTGGGCGCTCCGGCGCTGGAGGCGGCGAGCCAGGCGGTGTTCGGCCAGCGTGTCGACACGCGGCTGCATTTTGACAAAGCCAAGGTTGTCGTCGCCTTCGAGGGCGATGTCCTGGACAACGGTCCAGCGCAGGTCGGCCTGTCGCGCCGCTACATGGAGGCGCGCCGGACCTCGGCGGCCAAAGGCGCTCTCCTGACGCTCCACGCCGCGGCCTCGACGCCGAGCCTCACCAGCGCCAAGGCCGACTATCACGTCGCCGTCGAGCCCGACGAGATGGCGCATCTCGTCGACCTCGTCGCGACGGCCGCCACGGGCGGATTGGCCGCGGACGGGGCCGAAGCTCATCCCGACGCTAGGATCAATGCGTGGGTGACGCGCGCGGCGCGGGCGCTCGCCGCGGCCAAGGGAGCGAGCATCGTCACCGCGAGCGCGACCCAACCGGCAGCGGTGATCGAGGCAGTGCACCGCCTCAATGCCGCTCTCGGCAACATCGGCACGACCGTCACCTACGCCGAGCCCGTGCTGCCGCAGGCCGAGACGGCGGACTCGCTGGTCGAGGCGATGGGCAGGGGCGAGGTGTCGACCCTGCTGATGCTCGACGCCAACCCGGTCTACGAGATGCCGGGATCCTCCGATTTCGCGCAGGCGCTCAACAAGGTCGCCCTCAAGATCCACGCCGGCCACTACATCGACGAGACCGCGATCCGGGTCGACTGGCACCTGCCGCTGGCCCATCCGCTCGAATCCTGGGGCGACGCCCGCGCCGTCGACGGCACCGCGAGCCTGATCCAGCCGATGATCCGGCCCTTGTTCGAGGGCCGCACCGCGGCGGAAATCCTGTCGCTCCTGTTCGAGCCGCAGGCGCGCGGCGGCCTCGTCATCGTCAAGGCCTACTGGCAAGGCGCGCAGCAGGCGGACGCGTTCGAGCCGAACTGGCGCAAGGCTTTGACCGAGGGTTTCTGGTCGGACAGTTCGGCCAAGGAAGCGACCGTGACCGCCGCCGGCCAGGGCGCCGTACCGGTCGGGCCGCCGCTCGATGTGCGACCGGATCGCATCAACGTCATCTTCCGTCCTGATTCGACCATCCGCGACGGCTCCTACGCGGCCAGCGCCTGGCTGCAGGAGCTGCCCAAGGCGCTGACCAAGGTGACCTGGGACAACGTCGTCGCGATCAGCCCGAAGCTCGCCGAGAAGCTCCAGATGGTGAACGGCGACATCGTCACCGTGGTCTCCGGCGAGACGAAGATCGAGGGCGCCGCCTGGATCCTACCGGGGCAGGCCGAGCGCACGGTGACGCTGACGCTCGGCTATGGTCGCAACGCGCCCGACATGATCTTCGACGGGCTCGGCTACGACGCCAATCCGCTGCGTACCAGAGACCAGCCCTGGCTGCTCGCGGGAGCCCGGCTCGCCAAGACCGGCCGCAAGGTCGTGCTCGCGACGACGCAGGACCATAACACGATGGAGGGCCACGACTTTGTGCGCGTCGCCCGCGTCGGCGAGCCGGTGCCTCCGGGCGAGCACAGGGAGGATCGCAGCCTCTACGGCGCGGTGACCAAGCCGGAGGACACGAAGCCCGCCGACTACAACGAGGCGCGGGCCTGGGGCATGGTGATCGATACCGATGCCTGCACCGGCTGCAATGCCTGCATCGTGGCCTGCCAGAGCGAGAACAACATCGCCGTCGTCGGCAAGGATCAGGTGGCGCTGGGACGCGCGATGCACTGGCTGCGCATCGATCGCTACTATTCTTCGGCCAAAAGCGGGGCCAGGAGCGAGGGCCAGGGGCTCGACGATCCTGACACGCACTTCCAGCCGGTACCCTGCATGCATTGCGAGCTGGCGCCGTGCGAGGTCGGCTGCCCGGTGGAGGCGACGCTGCACGACCACGAGGGGCTGAACCTCATGGTCTACAACCGCTGCGTTGGCACCCGCGCCTGCTCGGGCTACTGCCCCTACAAGGTGCGCCGTTTCAACTATCTCGAATACACCTCCGGGCAGTCGCCCTCGGTGCAGCTGCGCAACAATCCCGAGGTGACGGTGCGGGCGCGCGGCGTGATGGAGAAGTGCACCTACTGCGTCCAGCGCATCGCCGAGGCGCGCATCGATTCCGACAAGTCCGGCCAGCCGATCGCCGACGGCGCGGTGCAGACCGCCTGCCAGACCGCCTGCCCGACGCGTGCGATCACCTTCGGCAACCTTGCCGATCCCAAGAGCGCTGTCGTCGCCGCCCGCAAGGACCCGCGCAACTACGACCTGCTCGGCGAGCTTAACGTTCGCCCACGCACCACCTATCTCGCCGAGCTGGCACCGGCGGCCGGCGTCGGCAAGGAGGGCTGAGCTTGACCAGCGTCACCCCCAGCAGCGACCTCGAGCCCGGCCGCCCGGCCCACCTCATCGCCCGCGACTTCATCGGCAAGGGCCAGACCTTCGACACGATCGGCGGCGAGGTTGCCGAGATCGCTTTCACCCATCCGATGCGGCGATGGTGGCTGGCCTTCGCCGCCTCTATGGGCCTGGTCGGCCTGCTCGGCATCGCCCTCATCTGGCTGTTCGCTCAGGGCGTCGGCGTGTGGGGCAACAACGTGCCCGTGACCTGGGCGCTCGACATCGTCAGCTACGACTGGTGGATTGGCGTCGCCTCCGGCGGGCTGTTCGTCTCGGCGGCCTTCATGTTGGTCGACGCGCAATGGCGCTCCGCGGTCAACCGCATTACCGAGACGCTGTCGCTGGTAGCCGCGGCGGCCGCCGCCGTCTACCCGATCATCCATCTCGGGCGCCCCTGGTTCTTCTACTGGAATCTGCCCTATCCCAACACCTTCGACCTGTGGCCGCAATTCCGCTCGCCGCTGTTCTGGGACGCCGTCGACATCATCTCGTTCCTCGGCGTCGCCATCGCCTTCTGGTACATCGGCATGATTCCGGACCTCGCGACGCTGCGCGACCGCGCGGTGGAACGTATCGGGCCTGCGGAGAAGGTGGGCGGCGCCACCGGGCGGCTGCGCGCCCAGCTCTACGGCATCGTCGCCCTGGGCTGGCGCGGCTCGGCGCTGCATTGGCTGCGCTGGTCGCAGGCCTATCGAATCATCGCCCTGCTCGGCGTGATCCTCGTGGTGTCGCTGCAGACCGGGGCGGCGGTGATGTTCGCCGGCTCGGTCGAGCCCGGCTGGCACGACACGCTGCTGCCCATCGCCTTCCTGCTCGGCGCGATCTTCGAGGGCGTCGCCTTCATCGCCGCGATGACCGTGCTGCTGCGCGGCGTCTTCGGCCTCGGCGACCTGATCACGCCGCGCCACCTCGATACGCTCGCCAAGCTGCTGCTCGTGCTGAGCCTGCTCAATCTCTACTGCTACGCGGCCGAAATCTTCGCCACGCTGCTCGGGGGCGACAGGTTCGACCTCGCCGTGCTGCACCGCCGCCTCTTCGGCAACCAGGCGTGGGCGTTCTGGCTGATCCTGTTCGCCTCGCTGGTGCCGCCGCAGCTGTTCTGGCTGCTGGCGGCGCGGCGCTCCGGCACCGCCCTGTTCCTTGTCGGGCTGCTCGTCGCGATGGGCATGTTCGGCGACCATTTCATGGTCATCGTGGTGACGCTGCAGCATGATTTCCTGCCCTCGTCGGCGCATGCCTACGAGGGCGACTTCTGGGGCATCGCCACCTTCGTGGGGTCGATCGGGCTTTTCGTGGCGCTGATGCTGCTGGCCTTCCGCTACCTGCCCCTGCTCTCGATCGTGGGTACGCGGCGGCTGGCGCAGCGGGCGCGCTGGAGGCGGGCGTGAGCGCGCCGCATTCGCACGACGGCGATCCGCCGCTTTTCGGCATCGCCGCCGAGTTCGGCTCGCCCGACGCGGTGCTGGCCGCGGCTCGCGCCTTGCGGCCGAAGGATTTCGGGCGGCTCGAGATCTACTCGCCCGTTCCGGTGCCGGGAGCCATGGAAGCGATCGGCCGCACGCATCGCTCGGTCCCGTCCTTCATGGCGCTCGGCGGCGTTGTCCTCGGCTTCGCGCTGATGATGGGCATGTGCATCTACGCCACCGCCGTCAGCTACGTGTTCGACATCGGCGGCCGGCCGCTGGTCAGCTGGCCGGCCTTCATCGTGCCGAGCGTCTCTTTCGCCGTGCTCACGGCGGCGCTGGTGGTCTTCTTCAACTGGACCTTCCTGTGCCGTCTGCCGACGCTGAATCATCCCTCGTTCAACATTCCCGGCTTCTTGCGCGCCTCGCAGGACCGCTTCTTCCTCACGGTCGCGCCGCCGACGGCGAGCGACTTCTCGACGTTCGACGCCGCGGCGATCGAGCGCGCGCTGGCGGCGCTCGCCGAGCGCCCCCTCGCCGTGTCGCGAGTGAAACGGTGAGGCGCCTCGCGATCCTCCTCGCGGCACTGGCCGCCGCCCTGGCTTCGGCCGGCTGCGGCGATGCCAACATGTACGCGCAGAAGAAGGTGTTGACCTGGGACCGCAACGACGTGTTGCCCGGCAAGACGGCGATGCAGCTTCCCGTCGTCGGCACCGTGCCGCGCGACGAGCCCAACCAGCCGGTGCCGCAGCCGCGCACGATCACCGCGGCGCTGGTCGAACGCGGGCACCAGCAGTTCGACATCTTCTGCACGCCCTGCCACGGACTGACCGGCGCGGGCGACGGCATGATCGTGCAGCGCGGCTTCCCGCATCCGCCGAAGTTCACCGACGACAGGCTGATGAAGGCCAAGGCGCAGCACTTCTACGACGTCATCACCGACGGCAAGGGAGCGATGTACTCCTACGCCGACCGCGTGACTTCGGCCGACCGCTGGGCGGTCGCCGCCTACATCCGCGCGCTGCAGCTGTCGCAGCAGCCGGTCGTCGCCGACCTCTCGCCGGACGAGAAGATCAAGATCGACAAGGGAGTCCCATGACGCGGCGGTCTCCCCTGGCAATCGCCGGCGCGGTGTGGGTCGCCGCTCTCGTCGCCGTTGTCGCCGTCGCGGTCGGCGCCGGCTGGAGCGTCACCGCCCAGGGCTACTTCGCCGGCTGGCTGGTCGCCGTGTCGCTGCCGCTCGGCGCCCTTCCGGTACTGATGGTGCGCGATCTTGTCGGCGCCGCCGAAACGCCGGCCGCGACGGCACTGCGGGTGCTGCTGGCCTCGCTCCCGGTGCTGGCGCTGCTGATCCTTCCCGTGCTGTTCGAGCTTTCCGCCATCTTTCCATGGCCGACGGGCTCGCATCTGGTGGCAGCTTCGGCCGAGCCGCTCAAGGGCTTCGCCAAGCAATGGTACACGCCCGGCTCATTCGGGACTCGCAGCGTCGTCTATCTCGTGCTCTGGGTGCTGCTGGCGCTGTTCTTCGTGCGTCCGGCGCCGCCGTCATCGCGGCACCGCACCATCGCCGCCGCCGGTTTAGCCGTACATGCTGTCATCGGCACGCTCGCGGCCTACGATTGGTGGATGTCGCTCGACATGGCCTTCGTGTCCTCGGCCTACGGGTTGCTGGTCGTTGCCGCGCAGGCCAGCTTCGCGCTGGCGGCCGCGTCCCTGTTGGTGCTCGTGACCGAGAGGGCGGTGCCGGAGCGGCCGGTGCTGGCGGCCCTGCTCGCCGTGCTGTTCCTCGCCGCCTTCATCCAGTTCTCGCAATATCTGGTGATATGGTCGGCCAACCTGCCCAAGGAGATCGTCTGGTACCAGACGCGCTGGGTCGGCGCGCTGGGCCCGATCTTCGTGACAGGCGTGCCGCTCTTGCTGGTGGCGGCCTACGTCGTACTGATCCCTGCGCCGCTCGCGGCGATGCGGGAGCCGGCCCTCCTCGCGCTGGGAGCCGTGCTGCTCGTCGCCTTTTTCGATCTCACCTGCCTGGCCTGCCCGCGCGGCAGCTTCACCTTCGCTGGCGTCGGACTGGTGCTGGCGTTCCTGATCGTCGTCGGCGGCCTGGGCGCCATCTGCGCCATCGTGCTGGGCGGCCGTCCAGCACGGGAGCTCCTTCATCAGCGGGCGCGACAACGATGAGTGAGCGCGACAAGAAGATCGCGATCGGTCTGGCCGCCGGGGCGGCAGCCGCCGCTGTCGGTGCGGCGGCGGTGTTCGGGCACAAGCCCAACGCCAAGGGCCAGACGACCATCGTGCCCGAGACCGTGCCCCCTGACGAGGAAACCTCCGGCCGCGGCGAGCCCGCCGGCGGTCCCGATGCGGAGTCGCGCGAGAGCGGCTACGACGTCAAGGATGCCAGGGTCAGCTCGCTCGTCAAGATCATCGCAGTCTCGCTGACCCTCATGATCGGCTCGGTGGCGGCCGTCTTCTACGCCTACTCGCGTTTCGACGCCTTCTACCAGGAGCCCAACAGCGATCTCACCGCTCAGCAGAGCGCGCCAATCATGCCACCGCTGCCGCACCTGCAAGCCGAGCCCTATCGTGATATCGACGCGGTGCTCATGCAGCAGACGCAACGCTTGACGACCTACGGCTGGAACGGTTCCGACCACAAGAGCGCACACATCCCTATCGAGCGGGCGATCCAGCAGGTGATCGGCAAGCCGCTCGACGATTCGGCGCAGGCCGATGCCGCCGGGCCGAAGGGATCCGACGCGCCGCAGCCGGCGCTGCCGGCCTACAACGCCGTCATCGTGCAGGAGAAGCCGGCCAACCGCGTCCAGGGCGAGGGCAACGCCAACGCGGTCGCGCCGAACGTCACCCAGCTGTCGGCGCCGGGGACGAAGCCATGATGCCGAGCCTCGACCGACTATACGAGAGGCCGACCCGATGAACGGCTCCGACAACGCGCTCGCGATCTGGCCGGAAGCGGCCTCGAACGTCGCCACGCAGGCCGACTACCTGATCCTGGCGTTCACGGCGATCACGCTGCTGCTGACGGTGCCGATCTTCGTCGGGATCACCTATTTCGCGTTCAAATACCGCAGCGGCCGCAAGGTCAACCGCGAGACGGACGAGAGCCGCAGCGTCGCCATCGAGCTGTCGTGGATGCTGATCCCGTTCTTCCTCACGCTGGTCTTCTTCGTCTGGGGCGCGCTGCTGTTCTCGCACCAGAACAATCCGCCGGCCAACGCGCTGCAGATCACCGCGATCGGGCGCCAGTGGATGTGGAAGTTCCAGCACCCCGGCGGCCAGTCCGAGATCAACGACCTCCACGTGCCGGAAGGCCAGCCCGTGGTGATCCGGATGATCTCGCAGGACGTCATCCACGCGCTCTACATTCCCGCGCTGCGCATCCAGATGGACACGATCCCCGGGCGCTACACGCAGCTGTGGTTCAAGGCCAACAAGGTCGGCTCCTTCCACCTGTTCTGCTCGGAGTATTGCGGCACCGACCATAGCGAGATGGACGGCACGCTGACGATCATGAAGCCGGCCGACTACCAGAAATGGCTGGGCCAGACCTCGTCGGGCACCACCACGGTGGCGGCGGGCGAGGCGCTGTTCCAGTCCTACGGCTGCTCGGGCTGCCACCAGCAGGGCTCGACGGTGAAGGCGCCCTCGCTCGTCGGCCTTTTCGGCAAGCCTGTGCCGCTGGAGACGGGCGGCACCTTGGTGGCGGACGAGAGCTACCTCCGCGACAAGATCCTGAACCCGGACGACAACAAGATCGCCGGCTACAAGCAGAACATGCCGGCCTACAAGGGCAAGATCGCGGAGGACGACCTGATCCGCATCGTCTCGTACATAACGTCGCTCGGCACCACCAAGGAGGCCAGCCAATGACGGACGTCGCCTTTCGCGAGCATCTGCCGCCGCCCTCCACGATCGGGCGACCCAAGGACTACCTGCACTCCGGACACACGCTGCGCTCGTGGCTGTTCACCGTCGACCACAAGCGCATCGGCATCCTCTTTCTGATCTCGATCACGGGCTTCTTCGTCATCGGATCGGTCGCGGCCGGCCTGGTGCGCCTCGCCCTGGTGGTGCCCGACGGGCAGATCTTCACCAACGACACCTACAACAAGCTCTTCACCATCCACGGCGTGGTCATGGTGTGGTTCTTCCTCATTCCGTCGATCCCGGCGACGATGGGCAACTTCCTGCTGCCGCTGATGATCGGCACCAAGGACGTGGCGTTCCCGCGGCTCAATCTGACGAGCTGGTACGTCTTCATGACGGGCGCCTTCTTTACCCTGCTGGCGGTGGTCATCGGCGGCGTCGACACCGGCTGGACCTTCTACGCGCCGTTCTCGACCACCTTCTCCAACACCTGGGTGGTGCCGGCGCTCATCGGCGTCATAATCGTCGGCTTCTCTTCCATCCTGACCGGGCTCAACTTCGTCGTCACGGTGCACACGATGCGCGCACCGGGCATGGGCTGGTTCCGGATGCCGATCTTCGTGTGGACGCTCTATGCCACCAGCCTGATCTTTTTGCTGGCGACGCCGGTCATCACCATGGCGCTGATCCTGCTCGTGATGGAACGGGCCTTCGGCATCGGCGTGTTCGATCCCGCGCTCGGCGGCGACCCCGTGCTGTTCGAGCACCTGTTCTGGTTCTACTCGCACCCTGCCGTCTACATCATGGTGCTGCCGGGCATGGGCGTCATCTCGGAGATCGTGCCGGCCTTCAGCCACAAGAAGATCTTCGGCTACCGGTTCATCTGCTACGCTACGATCGCCCTGGCCTCGATCACCTTCTTCGTGTGGGGCCACCACATGTTCGTCAACGGGCAGTCGGCCTATGCCTCGCTGACCTTCTCGTTTCTATCCTTCGCCGTCGCCGTGCCTTCGGCCGTCAAGGTCTACAACTGGACCGCGACGATCCACAAAGGCGATCTCAGGCTCGACACGCCGATGCTGTTCGCGATGGGCTATATCGGCATCTTCGTGCTGGGCGGCCTCACCGGGCTCTTCCTGGCGACGCTGGCGATCGACGAGCACGTCCACGACACTTACTTCGTGGTGGCGCATTTTCATTACATCATGGTCGGCGGCACCATGCTCGCCTTCCTCGGCGGGCTGCACTATTGGTGGCCGAAGTTCACCGGGCGCATGTACAACGAGGCCTGGGGCCGCGTGTCGGCGCTGCTGATCTTCCTCGGCTTCAACGTCACCTTCTTCCCGCAGTTCATCCTCGGCTATCTCGGGATGCCGCGGCGCTATCACGTGTATCCGCACGAGTTCCAGCTGCTGAACATCCTGTCCTCGGCCGGCTCGACCATCCTCGCCGCCGGCTACATCTTCCCGATGGTCTACCTCCTGTGGTCGCTGTGGTTCGGCAAGAAGGCGCCGGCGAACCCGTGGGACGCGCGCGGGCTCGAGTGGACGACGTCGTCGCCGCCGCCGACGCATAATTTCGTCCGGCCGCCGATCGTCGACTTCGAGCCCTACGACTACCCGATCCAGGTCAACGAAGGTGGCTGAGGCCCTCGCCGAAGGCGTCGGCATCGAGCTGCAGCATCACTTCACCGACGTGCGCCAGCAGCGCCACGCTGCCGTGCTCGGCATGTGGTCGTGGCTGCTGACCGAGCTGCTGCTGTTCTCGGCGCTGTTCCTTATCGCGCTGATCCTGCGCATCCTGCACCCGCTCTCGGTGCAGAATGCCGCGCGGCATCTCGAATTCTGGATCGGCTGCGCCAACACGGTGATCCTGATCGTCTCGAGCCTGACCATGTCTGGCGCGATCGCGACGTCGCGCCTCGGCCTGCAGCGCCTCATGGTGTGGTGCATGTACGCCACGGCGGCGCTCGGCACCGCCTTCCTCGTGCTCAAGGGCTACGAGTGGTACAAGGATTACCTCGACCGCCTCGTGCCGTTCATGGCGCGCCCCTACGACCTCGCTGGCGACCCCACCTCGATCCTCTACATCGACCTGTACTACGTCGCGACCGCGTTGCACGGCTTCCACCTGCTGACCGGCGTCACCATCCTGATGGTGCTCGCCCTTCAGGCGCGCGCGCCCGGCTACCTCTCGCGCCACCAGAACCGCATCGAGATCTACGGCCTGTACTGGCACTTCATCGACCTGATGTGGATCATGGTGTGGACCGTTATCTACGTGATGAACCGGTGAGCGGCGGTAAGACATGAGCGGCGGGACGGACGCGAAAATTACGCCGGAGCAGAAGCGCGAGCTCATGCTTCGCATGCGCACGCCGCTTATGACCTTCATCGGCCTGATGAGCCTGCTCGCGCTCAACGCAATCACCGGCTGGTTCCAGTTCTTCCCCGACACGTGGGGGCTGAACCTCGGCGTGCTGGTGCTGATGGTCGCCGTGGTGCTTCTGTTCTCCATGGAGGTCATCAAGGACCCGCCGCTGGTGCGCTTCTTCTCCGTGCTCGGCTTCTGCTGGGTCGGCATCCTCTTCGCCATGGTGCTGATCGACTACACCACGCGCTGATCCCCGCGGAGCGAGGGAGGATGAATCCCCTTCAGAACTCCGCGCCCTCCGTGCCCCAGGCGAGCCGGACCTGCCTGTCCCAGGCCTGCTTCAGTGATTCCCCGAGCATCGCGAACTCCGCGGCGCGCGGCGAGCGCGTGCGCCAGGCCAGCGCGATCTCGCGGGACGCAGTGCGGCCGTCGAGCGGGCGCGCCTGCACCGCCGTCCCGGTGAGGATGCCGGCCATCACCGCCATCTCCGGCAGCAGGGTGAGGCCGAGCCGGTTGGCCACCATCTGCACCAGCGTGTGCAACGAGGTGCCGACATGGTCGGCATCGGCGCGCAGCTCGGGCCGGCCGCAGGCCATCAGCGCCTGCCCGCGCAGGCAATGGCCGTCCTCCAGCACCAGCAGCCTGCTGTCGTCGATGCTTTCGGGCAGCACCACCGGCTGGCGGCCGTCGAATTCGGCGGGGTGGAAGGCGAGGTAGAACGGATCCTTGAAGAGCGGCATGACGTGGGCGTCGCCGCAGGGGTAGGGCATAGCGAGCAGCACGCAATCGAGCTGGCCGCGCGCCAGATTTTCGCAGGCGGTGGCGGTGAGATCCTCGCGCAGGTAGAGCTTGAGGTCGGGGAAGCCGCTGCGCAACTCCGGCAGCAGGCGCGGCAGCAGGAACGGCGCCACCGTGGGGATGACGCCGAGGCGAAGCTCGCCGGCGAGCGGCTTGCCCGCGGCGCCGGCCATCTTGGCGAGCTCGTCGGCCTCGCGCAACACGGCATAGGCCTTGGCCACGATGCGCTCGCCCAGCGGGGTGAAGCGCACCACGCGCGCCGTGCGCTCGACCAGCACGGTGCCGAGCAGCGTCTCCAGCTCGCGCAGGCCGGCCGAGAGCGTCGACTGCGTGACGTTGGTCGCCTCGGCGGCGCGGCCGAAATGGCCGTGCTGGTGCAGTGCGGTGAGATACTGCAGCTGTTTCAACGTCGGCAGGTACATGGGCGCATCATGTGGCTTCGCGCGAGTGACGCAATCGCACGTTCGGCCGAGAACGATCGACTGGCTCGATCGGCCCGATCTAAACGTTTCGTTGGCACTTCCGGGGTGGGGCGCGCATTACCCTTGTGCATGCCGAGAACGGCAGCACGATAAGAACCATCGAGGAGAGAAACATGAACTGGGTTGCCCCGATCGTTGAAGAGATCTGCGTCGGCATGGAAGTCACGAGCTACGAGTCGGCTGACGCCGGCGTCGAGTTCTAGGATTTCCTTTGACCGTAAGGTCGGACCAGCGGCGGCACCCTCGGGTGTCGCCGTTTGCATTCAGCGCCAGACTATCGCCTCACAGCCTCCGCCAGCCACGCCATGTACGGCGCGTGCCCCTCCGCAATCGCCGTCATCACGATCTCCGGCACATTATAGCCGTGCCGCTCGCGGATCGCTGCCTCCATCGCGGCCAAGTCGGAAGCCGCGATCTTGCACAGCAGCAGGTGCTCGGCCGCCTCCTCCACCTTGCCTTCCCAACGGTAGACGCTCGCCACGGGCATGATCTGCACGCAGGCCGCCAGCCGCGTCTCGACCAGCGCTCGCGCCATAGCCCGAGCCTCGGCCTCCGAGCCCATCGTCGTCGACACCATAGCGAACCCGGTCACGGCAGCACCGCGTAGACCCTCGCCGGAAAACCGAGGCCGCGCTCGGGTTTGGCCCAACTCGCCACCATCATGGCGCCCGTGGCCGGCAGCTTGTCGAGGTCGGCCATGACCTCGATCTGCCAGTGCCCGTGGCCGAGCACGTAGCGCTCGCCGTCGAGCTTGGGCGTCGCGTCCGTGTCCATGCTCTCGTGGCCAATGGCGGTGATGCCGCGTTGCTCGAACAGGATTTTTAGCGTGTCGGCCCGCCACGCCGGGAACGGCGCGCGGCCGAATTTGATGGGGTCGCCCCAGTCCTTGGAGAGGTCGGTGCGCAGCGCGGCGAAGGCGCCCTTCGGCACGCGGCCGTGCTGCTTCTCCCAGGCGGCGAGGTCGTCGGGTGAAAAGGCGTGGGCGGGGTCGGCGACGAGGTAGGGCGTGTCGTCCAGCACCACGAGAGGCAGGATCATCTCGTCGAGGGCGATCTCGTCGAGGTACTTGCCGTCGGGCGCGAAATGCGCGGGCGCGTCGACATGCGTGCCGTACTGCCCGACCATCGCGTAATAGGTGGCGCGGAAGCCGTCGTGGGCGATGGTGTAGGCTTCCAGCGTCTTGGGATCGACGGCGGGCGTGAACCGCGCCTGGCCGAAGCCCGACCACACCGGCGTCCCGGGGCCGAAGACGTGGGTGAGGTCGACCTTGGGATGAGCCTGAATTGTCGCCAGCGCCTCGGCCAGCGTCGGCGCAGCCGGGTGGGCCTCCTGCGCGCGGGCACCTCCGGCGGCGAGCGCGACGGCGGCGAGGGTGACGACGATGCGCTTCATGGCAGGCTCTCCAGCGT
Source organism: Beijerinckiaceae bacterium (assembly GCA_965198715.1). Classification (GTDB taxonomy): domain Bacteria; phylum Pseudomonadota; class Alphaproteobacteria; order Rhizobiales; family Beijerinckiaceae; genus RH-AL1. The sequence goes on along the minus strand of CBDAPV010000001.1, from coordinate 40,543 downwards.
CCGGATGGCCAAGCCTAGCCGCGGCGCCGGCGCGCCGGAAGCCCTCGACGCTTGCCGCCGCAGCGGTTAGCCTGGCCGCATGCCGCCCCGCCTCGCCGAGCTCGTGCTACCGCCCGACGGCCGCCAGTCCGAGACCGCGCTGCTCGTCGCGCGCGGCACGCGGCGCTACCTGCGCGCGCTCGGCTACGCCACCGTCACCGAGATGGTGCTGCGCTCCGGGCGTCGCGCCGACATCGTGGCGCTGGGCGGCGACGGCACCCTGCACATCGTCGAGATCAAGAGCTCCGTGGCCGATTTCCGCTCCGACACCAAATGGCAGGATTACAGGCTGCATTGCGACCGGCTGTACTTTGCCGTCACCGCGGCCATGCCGCTCGCCATCCTTCCGGAGGACGCTGGGCTCATCGTCGCCGACGCCTACGGCGCCACCCTGATCCGCGAGGCGCCGGAGCATCGCTTGGCGCCCGCCACGCGGCGCAACGTGACGCTGCGCTTCGCTCAAGTCGCGGCGCATCGCCTGCACGGGCTGGCCGACCCCGGCGTGGCGCGCGGCGAGCCGGTCTAAGCAAGAGCGTCGGAGGTTGGCTCGGCGTCGCTTCGCGACACTTGCATGCCTGTCGTCAGAGCCCGCGCGTAGCCATTCGCGCGGGAGCGCGGGCCGGGGCCAAGGCGGCGGCGCCTGAAGCCGCTATGCCGACCAGCACGTAAAACAAAGGACCCAGGTCGAAGATGGTGGCGATGAGCGTCGCCGGCACCAGCGTGCCGAGCACACCGATCCTCGCCGAAGCGACGATGCGGCGATCGAGCGGCGCAAGGTCGCCGCGCGGCCGGGTGAACGCGATGGCCAGCACAAAGAGCGCGAACAGAGCGCTCCCGACGATACCGACGTTGGAAAGCAACAGATAAATGTAGTTCGACGTACGGGTGGAACCGAGGCCGACGCCGAGCCCATAGGTGTCGAAGAAGAGCTTGCCGGCCTGGATGTTGAACGATCCCCGCTCGATGGCAGAGTCCGACTGCGATTTCTGCAGCACGGTAAGATCGATGACGTTCCAGGCGGCGGCGGCGAAACCCGGAGCCAGGACCAAGGTCGCGCAGATCAAGAACGTGCCGGCGAGCCCGAGCACGACGAGGAGCTTGAAGGCGTGCGCGTCGTCGCTGACCAGAAGCGACCATAATGCGTAAGCGGCGAACGCAAGAGCGAAGATCGCGAGGCCGGCGTAGGCCGTCGAAGAGGTCGACAGCAGCAGGAAGAGCAGCAGCGCGGCGGTGTAGAAGCCGGTCAACCTGGGCCGCACCCGCGCGACGAAGAGCGCCATATTCACGGCCAGGAGCTCGAGCGAGAAGGTCGCGAAGGAGGAGGCCTCGGAGAACGAGCCCGAGATGCGCTTCAGCCCGGCCGCCTCGTCGTCGGTGAGGAAGGCGTAGGCGCCGGTGTGGATCACGTCGAGGATGAAGCCGGTATGGGTGGCGGCGGTGACGAGATCGAGCACGGCGAACCCGATGTTCATGCCGGTCAGGATCATCAGGGCCTTCAGCACCGCCTCGTAGCCGCCGGGTCGACGCGACAGGGCGGCTACGAGCACCGCGGTCGCCAGGCCGCCGAGGGCGTTGACGGTCTGGGTGATGTTGCCGCTGGAGGGCTTGAGCGGCACCAGCCCGCTTTCGATCATTGCGCGATCCAGCGAGAAGACCTGAACGCTGCCCTGGAACAGCCGCGGCAGCAGGATGGCCGAAGGCACCGCCCAGAGCAGGAGCAGGAAATACACGAACAGCACGCGGCGCGGCGACAGCTCCGCGCACACTGCGCCGAAGCCGCCCCGCATGGAAAGCGCGCGCAGTACGAGGAACAGCATGAAGAGCTTGGCCGGCGTGATCGAGGCGCCACCCAGCGCCGGCATGTCGGCGGCATCGGCCGCCTCGAAGATCGTCAGGAGGACGGTCAAGACAAGGGCCCGACGGAAGCTGCCGAACTGGCACCAGATACCGAGCACGATCACGATGAGCCCGGTCGCAGTGGGGATCATCGGGAAGGTAATTCCTGGGATGCGGGCGAGATCTCGATGGTGACGCGAGGAGCCTTAAGGACGCGTTAGCGCTACGACGCGGCGATCTGTGGCGTTCAAGCCTCGGCGGTCTGCCGCGCCCGCTCGACAATCTCTTTGATCACGCGGTTCGACGCATCGAGCACCGCCACCCTGGCGGTGACGGGCGTCTCGACGAGCTCGAAGCCCATGATGATCACCTGCTCGCCCTCGCCGATGAGGTGGGCGGCGGCGCCGTTCATGCAGATGCCGCGCGAGCCGCGCGCGCCGGCTATCGTGTAGGTCTCGAGTCGCGCCCCGCTGGTGTTGGAGACGACCAGCACCTTCTCGCCCGGCCACAGGCCGACGGCGTCAAGCAGGTCGGCGTCGATCGTGATCGAGCCGACGTAGGCGAGATTGGCCTCAGTCACGATGGCGTTGTGGAGCTTGGATCGCATGATCCAGCGCATGGGATTGTCCTCGCGCGGCGTGCGGTGCCGCAGGGTCGCGATATACGCGTTCGCCCGCGAGGCCGGAAGGGGCAGCCTGCTGGGCAAAAGCCTATCGCTAAACTGGCAAAAGGCGTCTTGCCTCTATAGAGTCGGCACAAGCTTTTCCCTACCGGATTCAGATCTTTGGCCGACACGCCCGACGACGCCACGCCCCCGCAGAGCCCCGGCTCGGACGTGCGTCCGGTGTCCATCTCCGACGAGATGCGCCGCTCCTATCTCGACTACGCGATGAGCGTCATCGTCAGCCGCGCGCTGCCCGACGTGCGCGACGGGCTGAAGCCGGTGCACCGGCGCATCCTGTACTCGATGATCGAGAACAACCACACGCCGGACCGGCCCTACGTGAAGTCGGCGCGCATCGTCGGCGATGTCATGGGCAAGTACCACCCGCACGGCGACTCGGCGATCTACGACGCGCTGGTGCGCATGGCGCAGCCGTTCTCGATGCGGCTGATGCTGATCGACGGCCAGGGCAACTTCGGGTCCGTCGACGGCGATAGCCCGGCGGCGATGCGCTACACGGAATCCAGGCTGGCCCGCCCGGCGATGGCGCTTCTGGAGGACATCGACAGCAACACCGTCGACTTCCAGCCGAACTACGACGGCAAGGAGAGCGAGCCGACCGTGCTTCCGGCGCGCTTTCCCAACCTGCTCGTCAATGGCGCCGGCGGCATCGCCGTGGGCATGGCCACTAACATCCCGCCGCACAATCTCGGCGAGGTGATCGACGCTTGCCTGGCGCTGATCGACAAGCCGGACATGAGTCTCGAGGAGCTCGTCGAGATCGTGCCCGGCCCGGACTTCCCGACCGGCGGCGCCATCCTCGGGCGCGCCGGCATACGCTCGGCCTACCTCACCGGACGCGGCTCGGTGATCGTGCGCTCGAAGGTGCATTACGAGACGCTGCGCAAGGAGCGCGAGGCGATCATCGTCGACGAGATCCCTTATCAGGTGAACAAGGCGACGCTGGTCGAGCGCATCGCCGAGCTGGTGCGCGAGAAGCGCGTCGAGGGCATCTCCGACCTGCGCGACGAATCGAACCGCGAAGGCATGCGCATCGTCATCGAGCTGAAGCGCGATGCCGTGGCCGACGTGGTGCTGAACCAGCTCTGGCGCTTCACCGCCATGCAATCCTCCTTCGGCTGCAACATGATCGCGCTGAACGGCGGCCGCCCGCAGCTGATGAACCTGCGCGACATCCTGGTGGCCTTCGTCGACTTCCGCGAGGAGGTCGTCACCCGCCGCACCAAGTTCCGTCTCGCCAAGGCGCGCGACGCCGCGCACCTTCAGGTTGGTCTCGCCATCGCGGTGGCCAACATCGACGAGGTGATCCGCCTCATTCGCACCTCGCCCGACGCCGCGGCGGCGCGCGAGGCGTTGATGGGCCGGACCTGGCCGGCCAAGGACATGGCGCCGCTGATTCTGCTGATCGCCGATCCGCGCCATGCGCTCGACGAAAACGGCGAGTACCGGCTCAGCGAGACGCAGGCCCGCGGCATCCTCGAGCTGCGCCTGCAGCGCCTCACAGCGCTCGGCCGCGAGGAGATCGCGGAAGCGCTGAACAAGCTCGCCGCCGAGATCGCCGACTTTCTCGACATCCTGCGCTCGCGCTCGCGCCTCTTCGGCATCGTCAAGGACGAGATGATCGCGGTGAAGGCGGCGCACGGGACGCCGCGGCGTTCCGAGATCCTCGACGCCGTCGACGGCGTCGACGACGAGGACCTCATCGCCCGCGAGGACATGGTGGTGACGGTGTCGCACGGCGGCTACGTCAAGCGCGTGCCGCTCTCGACCTACCGGAGCCAGGCGCGCGGCGGCAAGGGCCGCTCCGGCATGCAGACGCGCGACGAGGATTTCGTCAGCCGGCTCTTCGTGGCCAACACCCACACGCCGATCCTGTTCTTCTCCTCGCGCGGCCAGGTCTACAAGGAGAAGGTGTGGCGGCTGCCGCTGGCCGCCCCGCAGGCGCGCGGCAAGGCGCTCGTCAACATGCTGCCGATCGAGCAGGGCGAGCGCATCACCACCGTCATGCCGCTGCCCGAGGACGAGACGACCTGGGGCGAGCTCGACGTGATGTTCGCCACCACGCGCGGCACCGTCCGCCGCAACAAGCTTTCCGACTTCACCCAGATCAACCGTGCTGGCAAGATCGCGATGAAGCTCGATCCGGGCGACGCAATCGTCGACGTGCAGATCTGCCGCGAGAGCGACGACACGCTGCTGACCACGCAGAACGGCCAATGCATCCGCTTCGCCGTCACCGACGTGCGGGTGTTCAAGGGCCGCGACTCGATGGGCGTGCGCGGCATCACGCTAGGGCAGGGCGACACGGTCATCGCGCTGTCAATCCTGCGCCACAGCGAGGTCGATGCCGGCGAGCGCCTGGCCTACCTGAAGAACCGCCGCGCCGTGGCCGGCGAGAGCAATGCGGAATCCGCCGCCGAGGTCGTGGCCGACGAGGTCGAGGCCGAAGGCGGCGAGCCCGACGCTGTACAGCCCTCGAGCCTCTCGCTGGAGCGCGTCGGCGAACTGTCGGCGGCCGAGCAGGTGATCCTCACGATCTCGTCCAACGGCTTCGGCAAGCGCACCTCGTCCTACGAGTACCGCATCACCAACCGCGGCGGCAAAGGCATCGTCGCCATGGCGGTCAACACCCGCAACGGCAAGCTCGTGGCCTCCTTCCCGGTGGAGGACGGCGACGGCCTGATGTTGGTGACCAATGCCGGCCAGCTGATCCGCGTCCCCGTCGACGGCATCCGCGTCGCCGGCCGGGGCACGCAGGGCGTCACGGTGTTCCGCACCGGCTCGGGCGAGGAGGTCGTCTCCGTCGAGCGCATCCCGGCCGAGGAGGACGTGCCCGAGACCGGGCCGGAGGCCGACGAGGTGCCGGAGGCGGAGTAGGGCGTTATTCGGGTTCCCACAGTCGCCCGTCCAAGGCTTTCGCCCCGGCGGCGATGTCGTGGGCGACGGACATGAGGTGCTTCCTGACATCGAAGACGTCGTCTGTGCGGCCATTAGCAGGCCGTCGTTCGGCCGATGCTCGACAATGGCAATCGTCGGTGGGTCACGAGATGCGCGAGGCGAGGCGCGACGTAGGACATCCACGAGATTGGAAATGCCGCATGGATGTTGGGTGAAGGGGTCCGGAGATCGAAGATATCGACTGGGTAAGCGAAAGCGCGTTCAACCTCGAAGGTTTCGGCAATGTTCAACACGGCGGCCTTGAGAAGTTTGTAGTTTATGATCGCTGGACCAGGTTCGCGCCCATGATCTGTATACAATACAGCAGATATGAATATATTGAAGAGCGCTTCGAAGATAAAAATTGGCATTTTCAGAGCCGCTACTCGCTTTTATCATTGTCACCTTCTGCATCGCGCATGGGCATGCCCTGCTGCACAATGAACCGCGACTTCGATCACTTCGTCGATCACTTGGGTCTTCGAGCAATGTGAGGCGTGGCCTCATTCTGACACCACGACGCGGGGCGACGCCGGCCTTGCCCGTGCGCCACGCCGCGGCTAAGCGCGCTGCAGTGGCGCGACATCGCGCGGAAGGATTATCGCCATGCGCGCCGTCGCCCTCATCACCGGTGCCTCCACCGGTATCGGTGCCGATCTCGCGCGGGTGTTCGCCAGGCACGGCCACGACCTCGCGCTGACCGCGCGCTCCGTCGACAAGCTGCAGGCGCTGGCGAGCGAGCTCGTTGCCGCCGGCCGCCCGCGCCCCATCGTGATCCCCTGCGACCTCGCTGCGCCGCACGCCGCCGACGACATCGCCGACGCGCTGGCAGCGGCGGACGCCCGCGTGACCTTCCTGGTCAACAACGCCGGCTACGGGGTGCTCGGGCCGGTGGCGGGGACGGACGTGCGCGAGCAGCTCGGCATCGTCGACGTCAACGTGCGCGCCCTGCTCGACCTGACGCTGCGCTTCCTGCCCGACCTCAAGGCGGCGCGCGGCAGGATCCTCAACGTCGCCTCGGTGGCGAGCTACATGCCGGGGCCGGGCATGGCGGTCTATTACGCCAGCAAGCATTTCGTCAGCGCCTTCTCGCGCGCCCTGTCTCAGGAGCTGAAGGGCTCCGGCGTGAGCGTGACCCTGCTCAACCCGGGCATGACCCGCACCGAGTTCCAGGCGCGCGCCGGCATGGCCAAGGCGGCTGGCCTGTCGAGGGTGTCGGGCGCCAGCGCCATGTCCGTTGCGGTAGCGGGCTACAAGGCTCTGATGGCCGGGCGCCGGGTCGTCGTTCCCGGGCTCGGCAACAAGCTCGGTGCAATGGTCCTGCCCTTCGTGCCGGACGCCGTGCTGCTGCCCTTCATCCACCGTTTCCAGAGCGGTCGGCGGTAGCCGGCGTTACTCGCGTTTCTCCGAAACCCGGCGGCCGAAGTCGGCGGCGGCGGTCTCCTGGCCCTGGGCGATGATGCCGCGGCGGATCGCGCGGGTGCGGGTGAAAAGATCGAACAGACCGTCGCCGTTGCCGTCGCGCACCATGCGAGCCAGCGACGCCAAGTCCTCGTTGAAGCGGCCCAGCACCTCAAGCACCGCGTCGCGGTTGTTGAGGAACACGTCGCGCCACATCGTCGGATCGGACGAGGCAATGCGGGTAAAATCGCGGAAGCCGCCGGCTGAGAACTTCATTACCTCGGCCTCGGTGACGCGCTCGAGGTCGGAGGCGGTGCGCACGATGTTGTAGGCGATGAGGTGCGGCACGTGGCTGGTGATCGCCAGCACGATGTCGTGGTGGGCGGCGCTCATCACCTCGACGTTGGCGCCCACCGCCTCCCAAAAGGCCGTCGCGCGAGCCAACGCCTCGGGCGCGGTGTCCTCGGGCGGCGTCAGGATCGCCCAGCGATTGAGGAACAGCGTGGCAAAGCCGGCGTCCGGCCCGGAATACTCGGTGCCGGCCACGGGATGCGCCGGTACGAGATGGGCGTGCGCCGGCAGGTGCGGGCGCACCGCCTCGATCACCGAGACCTTGGTGGAGCCGACGTCGGAGACGATGGCGCCCTGCGCCAGGTGCAAGGCCATGGCGGCGGCGACCGCGCCCATCGCGCCGACGGGGGTGCACAGCACGATGAGCCCGGCGCCCTCGACCGCCTGCTCCACCGTGTCGGCGATAGTGTCGGCGAGATCGATCGTCTTGGCCCGCGAGCGGACCGCGGGATCGGCGTCGAAGCCCACCACGGCAGCGGCGATGCGCCTCTGCATCGTCGCGCGGCACAGCGAGGCGCCGATAAGGCCGAGTCCGATGATCGCGATCCTGGGGAAGAGCGGCGCCGGCAGCACGGCGCCAAGAGTGTCAGGCATGGGCGGCAATCCTCCCCCGCCCCGCCGCGCTACGCAGGGGAGGATTCCCGCGTCTTCGCGAACTCGCTGAAAGTGTTGATCACCAGCCGGCACGCCACCTCTTCGCCCACCGAGAGCCGCAGGCAGGACGGCAGCTTGTAGGCACCTACCATGCGCAGGATCAGGCCGCGCGCGGTGAGGAAGGCGTCGGCGGCCTTGGCCTCCGCCGGCGACGCCAAATGGATCAGCACGAAATTCGCCGCGCTCTCCGTCACCGGGAAGCCGAGCGCGCGGATCTCGCGGGTCAGCACCTCGCGCCAATGCGCATTGTGCGCGATCGCGGCGTCGATGTGCGGCTGGTCCTCCACTGCGGCGATGCCGGCGCGCATCGCCGGATCGTTGACGTTGAAAGGACTGCGCACCCGGTTGATCGCCTCGATGATCGCGGCCGGCGCGTAGCACCATCCGAGGCGAAGGCTCGCCAGGCCGTAGATCTTCGAGAAGGTGCGGGTGGCGACGACGTTCTCGCGCTCAAGGATGAAGGAGAAGCCGTCGTCGTAGTCGGCATCGCCGGCGTATTCGGCGTAGGCGGCGTCGAGCACCAGCAACACGTGCGGCGGTAGCCCGTCGGCGAGCCGGCGCACCGCCTCGCGGCCGACATAGGTGCCGGTCGGGTTGTTGGGGTTGGCGATGTAGACGATCTTGGTGCGCGCGGTCACGGCGGCGAGAATGGCATCGACGTCGACGGTGACGTCGCGTTCGGGCACGATCACCGGCACCGCCTCGGCGGCGAGCAGCGCAGTGCGGTAGAGCAGGAAGCCGTGCTCGGTGTAGATGCCCTCGTCGCCGGGGCCGCAATAAATGTTGGCGAGCATGTAGAGGAGCTCGTCCGAACCGGCGCCGCAGACGATGCGCGCCGGGTCAAGCCCGTGGCGGCGACCGAGAGCCTCGCGCAATGACGTCGCCGTGCCGTCGGGATAGGCCGGCAGTGCCTCGGCGGCCGAGCGGAACGCCGCGATGGCGCGCGGCGAGGCGCCCAGGGGCGTCTCGTTGGAGGAAAGCTTGTAGATCGGACCGGCTACGCCCGGCGCCTTGCTCTTGCCGGGCACGTAGGGGTCGGCGGCGAGGATGCCGGCGTGCGGTCGGGGACGGACGGGCGTGTCGGGGCTGGCGGTCATGACCTCGTACCTGGTGCGAGGCCGACATACGCCGTGGCTCGGCCAAGGTCGAGGGGGCGAGCCACTGGATCGGTCTGTGAGAGCGGCGGCGAGTCGAAGCGGGCGGGCAGCTGGCCGTTCTTCATGGCCACTTAAGAGTAACAGAGGTGAGCGCCGTCGGAACGAGAGGCTCTAACGATCGCTCGCGATAAACGGTTGGTGCCGCAAGAGGGATTCGAACCCCCGACCCCCTCATTACGAATGAGGTGCTCTACCGACTGAGCTATTGCGGCGTTTAGTCTGTCGTTCTTAGCCGACGCGCCGGTGCGTTGGCAACCTGCTGCGGTCAGCCTGAACTGTAGATGGAGCGCGCGCGCTTTTTGTTATCTGGCACAGAGGCTGGCTCCGGCTGAGGAGCGGGCGACAGCTCATCGTGGGGCGGCACCGACGGCAGCGCCAGGATCGCTGCCGCTTTGTTGTCCTTGTCGTCGACCGTCGGCTCGGCAGAAGCGGGCGCCGGCTCGAGAGAGAGCAGTGGCTCGGCAACTCGTGACGAGGGTGCGCCAACCACTGGGGCGGGCGCGGCGGGCGGAACCGGATCGGCCTCGCGCGTCACAGCCGCCGCGGGAAGCGGATCGGGCGCCACTGGCTCGGGCGCGGGCAAGCTGGCCTCGCGCAAAGGAGGCAATGCCGCCTGCGGCGCCGCCGCCGGAAGCGAAGGATCGCGGCGCGGTGGCAGCGACGGCTCGCGGCGGGGTGGCAGCGCGTCCATCACCATGCCGGGCCGCTCGGCCGGCACCTGCCAACGGAAGGCGTCGAGCCGGCCCGTCGTTGGAGAAGCGGGCGCCCATTCGTCGTAGACGATGCCATCGGCCATCCAGGCCGGGTCGAGCGCCGCGCGGGAGGCTCGCGCTAGCCACTCGCGCCACAGTCCGTTGTCGCCATGCTCGGCTTCCTCGAGCTCCGCCATAAGCAAGCACATTTTGACGGTCGGGCGCTTGCCCTCGACCACCAGCGGCTCCATGGCCGCACGGGCTGCCGCATAGTCGGTGTTGGCGAGCGCGGCGCGGGCGACGGTGAGCCGACCGATGGGCTCGTAGGCCGACAGACCCATCAGCGTCCGCGCCCGGCTCAGCCGATCGGTCGTGCTGTCACCCGGGCGTACGTTCATGTAGGCCTCGGCGATGTCGGGATGCGGGCAGCGCGGCCACGCTGCCTCCACCACTTTGGCAGCCTTGCGGATATCGCCGCGGCGGCTCAGCAGCCGCGCCGCCAGTACGACCGGCGGCACCAAGTCGGGCGCACGTTTCATCGCCGCGCGGGCGAGCGCCAACGCCGCGTCGGGCTCGCTCAACTCCTTGTCGTAACCGATCGCGGTCTCGAGGACCGCCCGCTGGCGGTCGCCGGTCTCGCGGTCAACCTGCCGGGCGACCACCGCCGACTCGACGGTGCGCAGCGCTTCCCCCCATTCGCCAGCTGTGGCGTGATGGTCGAGCTGCGCCTGGGCCGTCCAAGGGAGCGGCTGCGCCTTGTGCGCGGCGGCGGCGAAATGATGGGCGGCCTCGTCGTCTCCGCGCCGGCTCGCCTCGATGTGCAGGCCGCGCAGGCCGAGCACGCGCGTCTCCTCGCGCTGCGCCAGCTCCTGATAGGCCTGTATGGCCCCGCGCGCATCGCCGGTGAGCTGCGCCGACTGCGCCCGCAGCATGAGCGCTAGAGGATCGTCCTTGAGCTGCCGACTAGCCTGCGCGCTGGCGCGTCCCGCCGCGCGGGCATCGCCCGCGTTCACCGCGACCAGCCCGCGTGACAGGGCGTCGTAGCCTTTCTCGCGGCGTCGACGACGCGCGGCATAGGCGACGAAACTCGGCAGGCCGACAATTGTGCGAAGGATGATCCAAGCGATAACGGCGGCCAAAGCTATGGCGATCACCAGGAGCGCCGCCGACGTTTCGACCTGATAGCCGAACCAATTCAACGTGATGTGGCCGGGATGGCCGACGAGGTAGACGCCGCCCCAGGCGACGAGCGCGAGCAGCACGAAGAAGAGGAGAAGACGGATCATCAATGAACCTTGCAGGCGCCGTGGCGCGATGGCGACATCACGATTTCTTGGCGCCGAGCGCGTCGATCGCCGAATGCTGGAGATCGCGCGCCGCCGCAAGGGCCTCGACACTGGTCTTGGCCAGCGCGCCCCAGCTGTCGGACCTCGTCTTGGCATCGGCAGGCAGCCCCTGCCACGCCAAATAGGCGGCGGGCACGTCGCCGTGGCCGAGGTCGGCCTCGATCAGGTTGACTCGCGAGGCCAGGTCGTTTCCGACGGTGCCGTCGGCGCGGTGCACGCTCACGAGGCCGAACAGGCCATGCTCGAGCCTCTGGCCGAGATTGGCGTTCGCCGGTGCCTTGTTGCCGCTGGCGATCACGGGGTCGGACAACGGCTTCCATTGCGCCAGCAGCGACTGGGCCGAGGGCACGCCGCGGGCGGCGTTCTCGCGCAGCACCGCGACCTTCACCGGATCGGCGTTAAGCGCGGCGAGCGCGTCGACCTGCCGGGCGAACGGCTGGCCGGCACCGATCTGCTGGACGAGGCTGTCGGCCACGACCGCCAGTGCAGGGCTACCGAGCTTGCCCTCGAGTATTTTCTGCCGCGTCTGCAGGGTTTCGGAGTCCGTCTGCGCGCTTTCGGCCTTCTTAAGGGCGCCGGCGACCGCGATGGTCAGCCCCGCGATCTTGTCGCCGAGCTCTTTCTGCTCGCTCTTCATGGATGCGAGCGCGGTCTGCGCGCCCGCCGCCTGCTTCTGGGCATCCGCGACGCCGGTCTGCAGCGAGGCAACCTTGGCGGCCGAGCCGTCCTGCTTGGCATCCTCGGCTTGGAGTGAGCTGGTGCGCGTCCGCATTTCGTCGAGCGCCGCCTGGAGCGCGGAGACCTTGCCGGCGAGATCCGCGTCAGCCGGCGGAGCGGCAGCAGGTGACGAGGTCGGAGCTGCGGGCTCCGGCGCCTTGGCGGCCGCCTGTGCCTGCGAGGGCGTTGCGGTCGGCTTGGACCCCTCGCTCGTCGCGGGTTCAGGCGATCGCCTCGCCAACACGGCAAGCTTACCTTGGAGGTCGGTGAGGCCGGACTGCAGCTTGGTCAACTCAGGCTGCGGATCGGGCCGCTTGTCGAGCGCATCGACCCGCGACGAGAGGGCGGCGAGCTGTTGCTGATCGCCGGCAGCGCCGCCGGCCTGCGAGTAGACCAGCCAGGCACTCCCGGCGCCGATCAGTGCGCCGACTACGAGACCCGCAGCCACCGGGACCAGCGAGCGCTTGCGCTCGGGAGCCACGGCGGACGGTCGCGGCGCCGCCACGTCCTCCGCCGAGGCGCGAGCCGGAGGAGCCGGCGCGATGGCTTCGCCGACGTGCTGGTCCGCCGGACGAATGGTCGTCTCCGGCTCGGATCGATCAAGGCCGCCTTCGAAATCCGTCTCGTGGGCCGGCACAACGCGCTCGACGTCCTCGGCACCCGCCGAGCCCAGCGGTCCGCGACGATCGCTCGCCGTCCACTCCGTCTGCGGAGCATCTTCTGCGCCCGGCTTAACGGCCTCGGCCGCGGCCCGATGCTGAACGGGCAGGGGGGTTGCGGGCTTCGCGCCCTCGTCATCGTCCGCCATCTCGTTCTCCACTCCGTGGCCGGTATCTAGTGCGTTTCCTGAGATGGCGATATGCGCCCGTATGACGATACGCTAACGCCGAGCGTTCGGCGGGGTTCGCGATTGCGCCGGCGCCGGTCGTGGCGCAAAAAGGCCGGTGTTGTCACCAGGCGGTTCCGACGCATGACCAGCACCCACAGTGTCCCCGTCCACGAGAATCTTCCGGCCGTTCTCGCCGAGGGGTACTTGGCCTTCTGGAATGGCCGGCTGCGGCAGGAGCAGGACCGCTTCCGCTCCTTGTCGGAGCAGGGCCAGAAGCCGCCGGCGCTGCTCATTGGCTGCTGCGACTCGCGCGTGTCCCCCGAGGTCATCTTCGATGCCGGGCCGGGCGAGATTTTTGTCATCCGCAACATCGCCGCGCTGGTACCGCCCTATGATCCTGCCTCGATGCAGGAAACGGCGGCGGCCATCGAATACGCCGTACTGGCACTGCAGGTCGCACACATCGTGATTATGGGGCACGCGCAGTGCGGCGGCATCCGCGCCTACGCCCAGGGCCAGTACGACGAGTTCACGCCGCTGTCGGAAGCCAACTTCATCGCCAAGTGGAAGGCGTTGATCGCGCCGGCGGCCGAGCAGGCCGGGCCGCTGGTCGGCGACTTCGACCATTATTGCGAGCGCCTGAGCTATGCCTCGATCATCCAGGGGCTGGAGAACCTGCGCACCTATCCCTGGATCCGGGACCGCGAGGCCGCGGGCAAGCTCAGCCTGCACGGCGCCTATTTCGGCGTCGCCAACGGCCGCATGACGGTGTTCGACCAGGCGCGCCGCATGTTCGTGCCGGTGGTGCCGAAGTAAGGCTGCAGCCTACCCCACCGCCGGCAGCCACGGCAGCTTGATGCGGAAAAGCGCGCCGGTATCGTCCCGATCGGGTGCGAGCTCGACCGTGCCGCCGTGGGCCCGCACGAGATCGGCGACGATCGCGAGGCCGAGGCCCGTGCCGCCCGGACGCGACGAGTTCTGGAAGGCGGAGAACACCTTGCCGCGGATCGCAGGCGGGATGCCGGGCCCCGTGTCGGAGACCTCGATCGTCGTGATCGCGCCGTCCCTCCAGGCGCGTACGTCGACCACCGGCAGCCGCCCCTGTGCCGCGCCGGCACGCTCCAACGCCTCGACGCCGTTGCGAAGCAGATTCATCAGGATGCGGAAGAGCTGCTCGGCGTCGGCGGTCAGCTCGATATCGGCGGGAACGGCGTTCTCGATGCGTACATGCCCGTTCGCCATTGGAGCGACGGTCTCGGCCGCTTCGGCGACGACGGCGCGCAGGTTGAGCGGACGCGGTTGCGGCGGCTCGTCCACGGCGCGACCGTAGGTCAGCGTTGCCTGGCAGAAGCGGATGGCACGGTCGAGCGTCGCCACCAGCTTGGGTGCCAGGCGCTGCGCCAGAGGATCGGGCACGCCTGCGAGGCGGTCGGACAGGATCTGCGCCGACGACAGCATGTTGCGCATGTCGTGGTTGATCTTGGCCACGGCCAGCCCGAGGTCGGCGAGGTGCTTTTTCTGCCCGAGTTCGAGCACCAGCGCCTCCTGCATGACCGCCAGCGCGCGCTCGGCCTGGCCGATCTCGTGGTCGCGGCCGGAGGGCGTGATGATGCGGGTGTGATCGCCCGGATCGGCGCCGAAATCGACGATCGAGTCGGTCAGCTGTCGGACCGGGCGCAGGATCATGCGGTGCAGCGCGAGCGCGGCGAGCGAGGCGACGATCACAGAGACGATCAGCGAGTAGATCAGGATGCGGCGGGCGAAGGCGTGCATGGCCTCCGTCAGCGGCGCCTCGTCCATCGTGACCTCGAGCACGCTGCCGCTGGCCGGGGCCGCGCTAAGCAGCGTCAACGTCCTCCCCGGAGGCGCGGTCAACGTTATAAAGGCCGCGCCGAGCAGGTCCGGCCATGAGGATCGGCGAAGGTCGTAGGTGGCGTCGACCTTGAAGGCGGCTCCGCGCGAGGCCAGGACTTGGCGCGTGCCGCCGCGATCGATCGCGATCTGACGCGCCCCGGCGCTGCGTAACAAGTCCGCCGCGAGAGCAGGCGATACGCCCCCGGGTGGCGACGCGTCCAGCGTCAGGGCGGCGACATAGGCGGCGCTGAGATGGTTGCGCAGCCAGTTGAACCGCATGTTCGATATCGCCGGCACGAAGATCATGACCTGCGCGATAAGGACGAAAGCGGCGATCAGCCCGATGAGACGTCCGGCGAGGCCTAGCCTCAGCCGACGACCCGTCGGCAAGGCGACGCGCGGCAAGACGATGTCGACGTCGCCGCGCCTGCGCCCGAGCGTGCCGACAGCGAAGCCGCCGTCACTTTTGGTCATGCCGCCCGCCAGCTCCGCACACTAAGCCACCCTGGCGTCGAGATAAGAGCAGACGTTCGCCTGTCCCGAACCCTTCGTCAACGGCTCGCGGCGTCGCGCCCTACGCGGCCTTGACGGCCTCGTCGTAGTCCGTCGCCGCCCCCGCGCTCGCGCCAAGTGTCGAACTTGCTGCGGATGGCGCCCAGGCGCTTGTCGACCGCATCGACCCCCCAGGCGCCCAGGACGAGCTGATGCGGCGGGTTCTTGACATGCGTGATCTCGATCATCACAGCGGCCGCCTTGCGCGGATCTCCGGCCTGCTTGCCGCTGCCATTAGACGGGCCCTTGAGGCGGACGCCAGCTGTCTCCGCGAAATCGGCGATCTTGGTGGGCGTCTGCTTCAGCGAGCGACCGGCCCAATCCGTGCGGAACGGCCCGGCTCGACGCAGGTCACGTGCAGGCCGAGCGGCTCCACCTCCGTGGCCAGCCCGTCGGACCAGCCTTCCACCGCGTACTTCGAGGCGGAGTGATAGGCCGAGCCGGCGAAGCCGATGAAGCCGGCGACGGAGGTGATGTTGATCACGTGACCGCTCTTTTGCGCGCGCAGGATCGGCAGGACATCGCGGGTCATGGCGAACAGACCAAAGACATTGGCGTCGAACTGAGCGCGGATCTCGGCATCGTCGCCCCCCTCAACGGAGGCCTGGTAGCCGTAGCCGGCGTTGTTCACGAGCACGTCGATACGGTCGAACTTGTCCTTGGCGGCCTTGACCGCCGCGGCGATCTGCCCGGCATCGGTGACGTCGAGCGAGACGGCCAGCGCATTCGCCTCGTGACCCTCGACCAGATCGGCGACACGCATTCGTCGCGCGCGGTGACGACGGCCTTCCAGCCGCGCTCGAGGACGAGTTCGGCGAGTTCGCGGCCGAAGCCGGTTGAACAGCCGGTGATGAACCAGACCGGAGTCGCTTGTGCCAAGATGAGATCTTTCCTGCGCGAGCCGAGCGCCTTGACGGGGTGTGCGGCGGCACCCTAGCTAGGATCCTGTCTCGACGGAGGCGACGTCGAAGCTTCCGCTTGATCGAGGAGGCTAACCGCGCACCCGGATCGGTTCGCCAGCAAACTAAACCCGCGCTCACGGCATGGCTGGCCGGCGATCCGGTGGCGCGCCAAGGAGCCATCATGGTAGCAGCACGACCCCGCATCGGCGTCCTCGGCGCAGGCATCGCTGGCCTCACCGCCGCTTACGCCTTCGCCTCTGCCGGCTTCCCGGTGACGCTGCACGAACGCGCGCCCGCCGCCGGGCGCGGCTGCTCGTTCTATGCCGGCGGCATGATCGCGCCCTGGTGCGAGGCGGAATCTTCCGAGCCCGAGCTCATCGAACTGGGCCTTTTCTCGCTGAACTACTGGCAGCAGACCGTGCCGGTCGCGCGGACCAACGGCAGTCTGCTCGTCGCGCCCGCCCGCGACCTGCCCGAGCTCGCCCGTTTCGCCCGCGCCACCGAGGAACACGAGACGCTCGGCGCCGAAGGCATCGCCGCGCTCGAGCCCGACCTCGCCGGACGCTTCTCGCGCGCGCTCTTCTTCCCCAGGGAGGCGCACGTCGATCCCCGCGTCGCCACCGCAGAGCTGGCACGCCGCCTCGTCGCCATGCCGCACGTCACGATGCGCCACGGCATCGACGCCGAGCCGGAGGGATGCGAATGGATCGTCGATTGTCGCGGTCACGCCGCGCGCGACCGGCTGACCGACCTGCGCGGCGTCAAGGGCGAGATGCTGGTGCTGTTCACCCGCGACATCGCCTTCTCTCGGCCGGTGCAGCTCCTGCACCCGCGCAATCCCGTCTACATCGTGCCGCGCGGCGACGGGCGCTTCATGGTCGGCGCCACCACGCTGGAGTGCGAGGAGCGTGGACGGGTCCGCGCCCGCGCGCTGCTCGATCTCATCGGTGCCGCCTTCACGATCCATCCCGCCTTTGGGGAGGCCGAGGTGGTCGAGATGGGCTGCGACCTGCGCCCGGCCTTCCCCGACAACATGCCGGAGGTGCGCCGCGACGGGCGCCGGCTCTTCATCAATGGGCTCTACCGTCACGGTTTCCTGGTGGCGCCGGCACTGGCCGCGCGCGCGCTCGCCATCGTCGAGGCGGAAGCAGGGGTCTCGGAGGACGAACGTGCGCATCAGCGTCAACGGCAGAGCGCATGAGGTCGAGGCCGCCACCCTGGCGGCGCTGCTGGTCGAGCTCGCCTACGGCGAGGCCATCGTCGCCACGGCGCTGAACCAGACTTTCGTGCGCGCGGTCGACCGCGCGGCGACGCTGCTGCGCGACGACGACGCCGTCGAGATCGTCAGCCCACGCCAGGGGGGATAGGCGCGATCGTCGCGGATTCCATGTCTTTTCGGCGCTCGCGCCAGCGAGAACCTGGAACCGGGGTACCTCGCCTCATCCGGATGAAAGCGGTGCTCGCCGGTTTCGGGTTCGCCGTTGGCGCCCCAGAATGATGCGGACCCTACAGCTTCGGCACGCCGAGGTGCCAGCGGCGGATCTCGCTGCGGGTCAGGATCTTGAGCTGGCTGGAGGGCACGGTCTCGGCGGCGGCGATCAGGCCGGGGCTGACGCCCATCTCGCTCGAATAATCCTCGAGGAACGAGCGCATGTTGCCGTTGTCGAAGCGGCGATGGCGCAGGATCGTCGTGCCCGAGGCATCCATGCTGTCCTCGTAGACGAACATGCGGTGAATGCCGATCTGGCTCCTCGCGGGGATCACGCGCTTCCTGGCGCCCATCAATGCGTAGACGCAGGCCGAGAAGCATTGCGCGTTGGTCATGATCGTGCCGCCCTGACCGTCGGGATAGACCCGCGCCACCACCGCCGCCGCGCCGATCTTGCGCAGCAGCGTGCCGAACTCCATCGAGGCGACCACCCGGCCGCCCGGGGAATCGAGGAAGACGACGGCGTGAAGGTCGCCCCGGCTGTGGCTCTCGATGAAGTCGAGGAAACGTCCCGGCGTCGCCTGCGTGATCTGCCCCGTCGCGGCGATCACGATCGGGCAATCGGAGCCGCAGGTCTGCGCCTCGCCCAGGCGCACGGCGCGGAACGTCATCTCGCCCTCGGCCAGGGCAGGGTTGGAGGCGAACAGCGCGACGGCGCAGGACGCGACGAGCAGAGCGAAGAGGGGCAGGCGACGAGGGCGGCGCATGGGGGCTGTCCCGGCGGAGAGGCTGGAGACGAGGATAGACCCCGTCGTCGTCGACGCAAGCGCGGCCGCGCTCGGCGCGCCGGTAACCCTTTGTACACCATGCTCGCTCAATCTCGCGTGACCGCTTCACGAAAAGGTGCGCCCTTGCGTCAGCTCCTGTTCATCCTGCTTCTCTGCGCCTCGGCCGTGCCGGCTGCGGCGGCGGATCTCGCCGTGCGCGATCCGCTCGAGCCGGCGCCGCTTGTGGCCCGGCCGGTCGTCGTGCCGCCGCAGACGGTGCTGGGCCCCAACCTCGTGCCGGTTCCAGGGCTGCGCGTCGGCGGCGCCTTCGTCTATGCGCCCGGCCTCAACGGTCCCGACGGACCGCCGGCCTATCCGCTGCTGCCTTTTGCGTTCGGCTACGGCTACTGAACAGGCGCTTCAGCCCTTGTTCAGCCGCACGGCTCCACTCTTTTTCGATCGGAGAAGGAGCCAATCCATGCGTCGTTTTCCACCTACGCTCGTCCTGCCTGCGATCGCCCTGCCCAGGCTTGTCCTGCCTGCGCTCGTGCTGGCCGGCTTCGGCTTGGCGCTCGTCGCCGGCCCGGCCTCGGCCGCCGATCTCGATTACGGCTACGCTCCGCCGCCCGAGCGGGTCGAGCGCGTCTACGAACGCCCTGTCGTGGTGGAGCGCCCCGTAGTGGTGGAGCGCCCCGTAGTGGTCGAGCGGCCTGTGGTCTATGATCGGCCTGTTTATCCGCGGCCTTTCTACCGTCCGTTCTACCGCCCCTACGGCTATTATCGGCCCTACCGCGGCTTCTACGGGTCGCGTTTCGCCTATGGCCCGCGCCCTTACGGATGGTACCGCTGAGCCGATCCCGAGCGAGGCGACCATCATGATCCGTCCCGCGATCGCTGCGCTGGTACCGGCCCTGCTCCTGCTGCTCGCGGGCGGCGCGCGCGAGCAGCCGCGACGGTGCCCGGCTTCATCGGTGCAGCCCTCGTAGTTCCGGTGCGCCAGGCCTGCGACGTCGACGGCCGCTGTTACGAGTCCGGCGATCCGGATACCGCGACGACGATGCACCGCCGCCGCCGCGGCGGCGCTTCGACCCTGGCGACGACGACAGGCCGCCGCCCCGGTTTCGCTACGACCCTGGCGACGACGACCGTTCGCCGCCGCCGCGTCGTCGCTGCAGCCCGGACGACGACGACAGGTAAGCTCTGCGGCTTGCCGCTCCAACGCAAAACGGCCATGGTGCCGGGCAACAAGCGAGGGCTTCGAACCCTCGCGCCAGCCCAAGGACCGCGTGCGACCATGCCGTTGAAGCTTTTATCAGCGTCGAGCGCGAGCCTCGCCGCGTTGGTCTTCCTGGTCGCGGCACCGGCTGCTCAGGCCAAGGAATCCTTCAACTTCTCGACCCCGTTCGAGGTGTCGGACAACCCGACCGGCAACTACCTGTCCGCGCTGATCGCCGGCGCGGATCACGACACGATTGCCGCCGCCACCTTTTTCCGCGAGGCGCTGCGCTTCGATCCCAAGAACCCGCAGCTGATCGAGCGCGCCTTCGTTGCCGCGCTGTCCAACGGCAACATGCTCGACGCCTTTACGCTGGGTGACCGGCTCGTGGCGCGCGATCCCAACAACGGACTCGCTCATCTCGCCCTTGGCGTGAAGCAGATGCACGTCCACAA
Source organism: Beijerinckiaceae bacterium (assembly GCA_965198715.1). Lineage (GTDB taxonomy): Bacteria > Pseudomonadota > Alphaproteobacteria > Rhizobiales > Beijerinckiaceae > RH-AL1. The sequence continues at coordinate 20,724 of CBDAPV010000001.1, read as the reverse complement.
TTGGTCCGCGGCGCGCGCGCAATTCGCCAAGGGCGGTCCGGCGCAGAGCCGCGACATTACCGCCACGCTGCTCACGGCCTGGAGTTGGGCCGGGGCCGGCGACCTGCACAAGGCGCTGGAGACCTGCGACCGACTGCGCGACGACAATTTCGTGGTGTTCCGCGACTTCCACGCCGGGCTGATCGCCGACATGATGGGCGACAAGGCCGAGGCCGGGCGCCGCTTCGCCTCCGCCTACGCTGGCGACAAGAACACGCTGCGCCTGATCGACGCCTACGGCCGCTTCCTGTCGCGCAACGGCGACAAGGACGCCGCGCTCAAGGTCTACGCCGACTTCGAAACCATCCTGCCCGACCATCCCATCATCAACGCCGCCGTGGCCGAGCTGAAAGCCGGCAAGACGCTGGAGCCGTTGGTCAAGACAGCCGACCAGGGCGGCGCCGAGGTGCTCTACGGGCTGGGTTCGGCGGGCGGCCGCCAGGGTGACGAGATCGCCGCCATGGTCTACCTGCGGCTCTCGCTCTATCTCGCGCCCAAGAACGCGCTGACGCAGATCACGCTGGCCGACATCTACGACCGTCTCCACCAGAACGAGCAGGGAATTGCCGTTTACGAGGGTGTGCCGGAAGGCAGCGTGCTGCGCACCACGGCCGACATCCAGATCGCCCAACTCCTCGACAACCTCGGCAAGAAGCAGGAGAGCGCCGACTATCTCCGGCACATCGTCGCCGACCATCCCGACGACGAGGATGCGCTGCTCGCGCTCGGCAACGCCCAGCGCGGCGACAAGAAATACGCCGAGGCGGTCGACACCTACTCCAAGGCTCTCGCCGCCTCGAAGAAGCCCGAGAAGGTCGAGTGGCCGCTGTTCTACTTCCGCGGCATCTCCTATGAGCGCGAGCAGAAGTGGGACAAGGCCGTCGCCGACTTCCGCAAGGCCCTCGAGCTCTTCCCCGACCAGCCGCTGGTGCTGAACTATCTCGGCTACAGCTGGGTCGATCGCGGGCAGAACTTGGACGAGGCCTTCAAGATGCTGCACAAGGCGGTCGAGCTTCGCCCGTCTGATGGCTACATCGTCGATAGCCTGGGCTGGGGCTATTACAAGCTCGGCAAATATGACGAGGCGGTCAAGGAGCTGGAGCAGGCGATCGATCTCAAGCCGGGCGACCCGACCATCAACGACCATCTCGGTGATGCCTACTGGCGGGTCGGCCGCAAGCTCGACGCGCATTTCCAGTGGAACCATGCTCGCGACCTCGGGCCCGAACCGGAAGACAAGGCCAAGATCCTCGATAAGGTCGCGCACGGCCTCTCCGAGGCGAAAGCCCCCGAAGCGGCCGACGCCAAGGACAAGACCGCACCGGCCTCGAGCGGCGACGACGCCAGCCCGAAGAAAGACGGCGGCTGAGGCGTTTCGAGGAGAAGCGGGGATAGCGTCTAGCGCTAGGTCTTGGACCGGACGTCATTCCGGGGCGGCATAGCCGAGCCCGGAACCGGTAAGCTTCACCCTCGCCAGCGAAGCTCGCCGGTTCCGGATATCCGCTCCACTCTTCGAGACTTACGCATCTACAGATGCACACTGCGCCGTCTTCCCAGGACGCCGAAGGCGGGCACGGGATCTGTGACAACGCGGCGGGGCGTTTCGTCCGCGACCTGTTCGGCCGGCTTGGTGGTCTTTGGTTTCGGGCTCTCGCCTGCGGCGAGCCTTGGAAAGACAGGCCCGCCTCTTGTCTAGAGGTGGGAACACACCGACGGCTCCGCTGCGTCCGGATTGACGCAACCCCTTACAAGCCAAACTCCATGCCCCTCGTCGAATGCGCTCCCGCCAAGATCAACCTGACCCTGCACATCGTCGGGCGTCGCGCCGACGGCTGGCACGAGCTCGAGAGCCTGGTGGTGTTCACCCGCAGCGGCGATACGCTCGCCCTCGAGCCCGGCCCGGCGCTGGGCCTCGTCGTCACAGGCCCGACGGCAGGTGCGGCCGGCATCACCGACGACAACCTCGTGCTGCGCGCCGCCCGCGCGCTTGCGGCGCGCGTGCCGGATCTCCGGCTTGGCGCCTTCACGCTCTCCAAGCGCCTGCCGGTGGCGGCGGGGATCGGCGGCGGCTCCTCGGATGCTGGCGCGGCGCTGCGGCTGCTCGCGCGCGCCAACGCGATTTCAATTGACGATCCCCGCGTGGTCGAGGCCGCGTCCGTCACCGGCGCCGACATCCCGGTGTGCCTTGCCGCCACCGCGCGGATGATGCGTGGCGTCGGCGACAGGCTGGGTCCGCCGCTGGCGCTGCCGCCTCTGCCCGCGCTCGTGGTCAATCCCGGCGTGCCGTTGGAGACGAAGTCGGTGTTCGCCCGCATGGGGCTCGAGCCCGGCTGGACCAACATGGCCTCGGCGCATGCAGAGATCTCGGGCGGCGAGCCGGCGGAGACGATCATCGCCGCCCTCAAGCGCGGGCGCAACGACATGGAGGACGCCGCCTGCGTGCTGGCGCCCATCGTCTCGGACGTCCTCGCCGTGCTCGGTGCGGCGCGCGGCTGCCGGCTCGCCCGCATGTCGGGCTCCGGCGCCACCTGCTTCGGCCTCTTCACCAATTGCCGCGCCGCTTCGCGCGCCCGGCAGGCCATCGCCAAGGTCCATCCCGGCTGGTGGGCGAAGGCGGTAATGCTGGGGTAATCGGCGTCGAGGCCGGAGAGTTACGACAACTTGATCCAAATGCGAAGAGAATATGACAGCGGCGCGCGGTGATTGTGGCTTCATTGCCACGCTCTCATATGATGATCGAAAGGGATGATTGTGGGCGAGCCAATGTGTATCGCGACGTGAGAGCCTAAGGCGCTGTAAAAAAAAGACTTTTTCTTTGACTTTCTCTGAGCCTTATTTTTGGGAGCAAAGGGTTCCTCCGCTGTGAGGCGATTATGTCATCCCCCTGGCGCCGTCGTGGCGCTATAGCGGTGGGGATGGCAGCGACTGGGGGCAGTCGCCTGACGTTTCTGGGGGATACAGTGACAGGCAATCGCTTCCGCAAGTACACAGCAGGCTTCGCGGCCACGCTTCTGCTAACCGTTTCAGCTTCGGCGTTGCATGCCGAGACCTCGAACAATGAACTCGCTAAGGAAATCGCCGAACTGAAGTCTCAGATCCGCGCCATGAAGGGCGCGATCTCGCAGAACCGCGCCGAGAGCCGCAAGGCCGTCCGTGTCGCCCGCACTCCCGAGAAGGGCTACGTGCTGCCGCCGCCGAGCCCGCTCACCGCCATTCCGCCGGGCGCGACTCCGGTGTTTGTCACCGCCGACAAGAAGATGCAGTTCGGCGCGCTCACCATCACCCCCGGCGGCTTCATCTCGATGGAAACGGCCAACCGCACCCGCTCCGAGCAGGCCGGCCTAACCAGCGCTTTCGGCGGCGTTCCGACCAACAACAACGTGGCCGCTCACGTCGCCGAGAGCCGCTTCGAGGCGCGCCAGACTCGTCCGGCGCTGTTGATCGAGGCGCCGATCACGCCTAACTACCTAGTCTCAGGCTACGCCGAGCTCGACTTCCTCGGCGCCGGTACGACGTCGAACTACAATCAGACCGACAGCTACGTGCCGCGTATCCGTCACCTCTACGCGACCCTCGACAACAACGAGTACGGCATGCACGTGCTGGCCGGCCAGGAATGGTCGCTGGTTACGCTGAATTCGAAGGGCATTACGCCACGTAACGAAGTGACGCCGCCGCAGATCGATCCGGCGTATATTCCGGGCTTCGAATACGCCCGTCTCCCGCAGATCCGTCTGACCAAGGACTTCAACAAGAAGCTCTGGCTGGCGGTCAGCTTGGAGCAGGGCGGCTCCGCCAACCTCAATGGCTGCGGCACGACCGTGAGCAATAGCGGCGCAACGATCGCAGCCAACAGCGTCAACGTGCTGGGTGGCGTCAATCAGACCGCGACCTGCCAGACAGCGACTGGCGCACCGAACCTCGGACAGGCCGGTCTCAATGAGAACCTGACCTTCAACAAAATTCCCGACGTTCTCGCCAAGGCCGCCTACGAGGCGCGCTTTGCCGATCGCGACATCCATCTCGAAGTCACCGGCATTTACCGCGACATCTACAACAACACGAACGTCGGCGTCGCGACCGCAACGGCCGGTTACCCGTTCTCCACAAACCACGACACGACCGGCTACGGTGTCGGTGCCGGTTTCATCGCGCCCATCCTGCCCAAGCGCCTCGATTTCCAGGCCCAGGGCCTGGTCGGTCGCGGTCTCGGCCGCTACGCCTCGACGAACGGTCTGCCTGACGCCACCATCGAGGCCGATGGCCGGCTGCACGCCGTCGGCGCGGCCAGCGCTCTGGCCGGCGTCATCGCCCACATCACCCCCTCGATCGACCTCTACGGCTTCGCCGGCTTCGAGCAGGTCAACCGGACCTTCTCGACTGCAAGCGCCGGCGGTGTGACGGTTGGCTATGGGGCGACGGGTGGTGTGAACAACTACGGTTGCAACGTCGAAGGCGGCACCTGTCAAGGTGCTACCCACCGTGTGGTGCAGTTCACTGGCGGATTGTGGGACAAGCTCTACAAGGGCTCTTTTGGCGAGGTCCGCGTCGGCGTCCAGTACTCCTACACCGAGCGCTTCTTGTTCGCCGGCACTTCGAACACCAATGGTATCGCCACGGCCGCCGCGCCGCTGGTCGCCGCCCGCGCCAACGAAAACACCATCCTGACCTCGTTCCGCTACTACCCCTTCCAGTAAGGCGGTTCGCCGGTCCGTTGACGGGCTGGAGGTTAAAGAAAAGGCCGCGAAGCTTCTGCTTCGCGGCCATTTCTTTGGTCCCGCCTCCGGCTCTTACGAACCGTCAAAGCCGGGCGGGCCGCCGACCGGACCGCCGGTCGCGGTCTCCTTGGCGTCGGGCGCCAGCTCGAGGGTCATGCCCGGCTCGCCGGCCGCACGCACTGTCGCGTTCAGCACGGCGCTGCCCGGGCCGTTGTAGTTGGCGTAAGGGTTGACCTGCCCGCTGCCGAGCGGCTCCTGGCTGGCGTGGACCACGCGCTCGTCGTAGGCGCGGCCACGCCCATGACGAGCGGCAATAGCCGTGCCGTAACCGTGATGCATGGCGTAGCCGTGATGGTGGTGAAACGGGGCCGCCGCGACGGGCGTGCACAGGCCCAGAGCCGCCGCTCCGGCCAAGAAATACAAGCGCGTCATGGCATGGCTTTCCTTCTTCGTCGTCTGCAACACATGGGTGCGAACCGAACAGGAGAAGGCGAGACATCTCGCCTCGCGCTCCACGACCATCTCTCTCTTCGGCACGACGGCATCGCGAGAACAGGTGCGGCGGCCTGCTCGTTCCGCCCGGTGGCGTCCGTTCGGGGTAAGGATCGACGCTGTTGACACGATCGTGAGCGGGCGCAAGCCCAGAGGCGCGCGAGGATCGGCGGAGTGGTGTTGGGTGTGGGCGACAGGGATGCGACTGATGGCGGGATCTTCCTCTACGAGGATGACGACGCGCTCGCCGGCGAGATCGTCGCCGCCTTCGCGCAGGAGCGCCAGGCCGTGGCGCGCCTCGTCGACGAGGACGCGTTGCTGGCGCTGCAAGAGCGGCGCGTCGCCGTCCTGATCCTCGACCGTCTGGTGTGGGGCCGCGACAGCCTCGACCTCCTCGCCGGCATGCGCGCGAACGGCGACAAGACCCCGGTGCTGGTCGTCTCCTCGCTGGCCAGCGTCGACGACCGCATCCGCGGCCTCAAGGCCGGCGGCGACGACTACCTCGTCAAGCCCTTCGCCATGGGCGAGCTGATCGCCCGCGTCGAGGCGCTGCGGCGGCGCGCCCAGGCCGAGCCGCGCACCACCCTGGCCGCGGGTCCGCTCGTCATGGACCTGATCGCACGAACCGTGACGCGCGAGGGCCGGGCCGTCGCCCTGCTGCCCCGCGAGTTCGCCCTGCTCGAGTACCTGATGCGCCACGCCGGCATGGTGGTGACCCGCGCCATGCTGCTCGAGGACGTGTGGCACTATCGGCTGACCACGCACACCAACGTCGTCGACGTCCACGTCGGCAATCTGCGCCGCAAGATCGAGGTCGAGGGCGAGCCGCGCCTCATCGCCAGCGTGCGCGGCCTCGGCTTCCGGCTCGAGGCCGGGGAGCGATGATCCGCCTGCTGCGCTCGACGGCCTTCCGGGTGGCGCTCGTCTTCGCCCTGGCGCTGACGCTGACGACCAGCCTCGTCTTCGCCCTGGTCGCTTGGCGCTTCTACGAGTCGGACCTCACCCACGTGAAGTCCGTGCTGCGCGACGAGGTGGCGAAGGCCGTGCCCGAGCCGCTGGACCGGCTGCGCCGCCGGCTCGACCTGCGCCTCACCGAGGACCTGCGCCATCTCGACTACGTCGGGTTGTTCGCCGCCGACGGCAGCCGGCTGTTCGGCAACGTGGCGCCGGGCTTCGCCGTGCCCGAAGACGGCCGGCCGCACCTGATGGAAGCCCCGCCGCCGCGCCCCGACGAGCGGGGCGGCGGCACCACGGTCTTCGTCGCCCGGCGCCGGCCCGACGGCGTGCTGCTCGTGCTCGGCCGCAGCCTCGCCACGGTCGACGAGCTGGAGGCGGCGATGCTCGGCGCCTTCGCCGCCGCGCTGGTGCCGGTGGTGCTGCTCGCCCTCGCCCTCGGCACGGTGGTCAGCCGACGCGCCTTCCGCCGCCTCGCCGGGATCCAGGGCGCCGTCGACCGCGTCATGGCCGGCGAGCTCGACGCGCGCCTGCCGGCAGGCGGCACGCGCGACGACGTCGACTCGCTCGTGGCGGCTGTGAACCAGATGCTCGACGCGTTCGTCCGCCTGATCGGGCAGATCAAGTCGGTCGGCGACGACATCGCCCACGACCTGCGCGCGCCGCTCGCGGTGATGCGGGCACGGCTGGAGCGCGGCCTCGCCGGATCGTCGGAAGCCGAGCTGCGGACCCTGACCGCCGCTGCGCTCGAGGACCTCGAACGGGCGATGACCGCCGTGACGGCGCTGCTGCGCATCTCCGAGCTGGAGAGCGGGGTGCGGCGCGGCGCCTTCTCGCCCGTCGACCTCGCCGAGGTCGGGCGCGACGCCTACGAGCTGTTCGAGCCGCTCGCCGCCGCCAAAGGCGTCGCGATGGTGCTCGACGCGCCGCGCGCGATCGTCGTGCCCGGCGACGGCGACCTGCTGCGCGAGGCGCTGGCCAACCTCGTCGACAACGCCATCAAGTTCACCCCGCCGGGCGGCTGGGTCACGATCCGCTGCGGGGGCGACGCCGACGCGCTGATCCAGGTTGGAGACACCGGGCCAGGCGTTGCCGCGCAGGAGCGCGACAAGATCGTCAAGCGCTTCTATCGCGCGCGCGCAACCGCGGCCCTGGCGCCCGGCAATGGTCTCGGCCTCAGCATGACCGCGACCATCGTCGAACTCCACGGCTTCGAGCTGCGCATCGGCGACAATACCCTCGATACGGCGCCGGGCGCGCTGTTCACGATCACGCGCCGTGGCGGAGCCGAGCGCAAATCTTAAAGCCGAGTTTAATGGTAGGTCTCCGCCATCCGGGATAGACATGGCGTTGCTTCGATGACACGCGCTGCGCGTCCCGTTCGCCCGCGCTTGCGGCGGCGCGATACTGCCGCTTTAGTCAGGCAGCAGACCCGGCATCGATCCAGCCGATCGATGTGATCCGTAACGGCTGAAGGGAACCGGTCCGGCCCATGCTCGCCATCGTTCGCGTCGCCCTGTCGCGGCCCTACACCTTCGTGGTCATGGCGATGCTGATCCTGATTTTCGGGGTCATGTCCTGGTTCAGGACGCCGACGGATATCTTCCCCAACATCGGCATCCCCGTCGTCGCCGCGGTATGGACCTACAACGGCCTGCCGCCGGAGGAGATGTCGGGACGCATCGTCTATTACTACGAGCGCACGCTCAGCTCGCAGGTCAACGACATCCAGCACATCGAGTCGCAATCGCTGTCGGGCTACGGCGTCGTCAAGGTGTTCTTCCAGCCCAGCGTCAACATCAACACGGCGATCGCCCAGATCACGGCGGCGTCGCAGACGGTGCTGAAGCTGCTGCCCCAGGGCGTGACGCCACCCTACGTGCTGCTCTTCAATGCCTCGTCCGTGCCGATCCTGCAGCTGGCGCTGTCGAGCTCCAGCCTGAGCCAGGCGCAGCTTGCCGACTACGCGCAGAACTTCATCCGCCCGCAGCTCGCCACCGTCGCCGGCGCCGCCGTGCCGTCCCCTTACGGCGGCAAGGTCAAGCAGGTCAGCGTCGACCTCAACCCGGTCAAGCTGCAATCCTACCACGTCTCGGCCTCCGACGTCGTCAACGCGCTGGCGCAGGAGAACCTGATCACCCCCGTCGGCACGGAGAAGATCGGTCGCGACGAGTACGTGATCAACCTGAACGACGCGCCGGAGGCGATCGACAAGCTCAACGACCTGCCCATCAAGAGCGTCGACGGCACGGTGGTCTACATCCGCGACGTCGCCTTCGTGCACGATGGCTCGCCGCCGCAGATCAACATCGTGCGCGTCGATGGCTCCAAGGCCGTGCTGATGACCATCCAGAAGGCGGGCTCGGCCTCGACGCTCGACGTCATCAACGGCGTCAAGGCGCTGCTGCCGCAGATTCGCGCCGGCCTGCCCAAGAGCCTCGAGCTCACCGCCGTCGGCGACCAGTCGGCCTTCGTCAACGACGCCGTGACCGGCGTCATGCGCGAGGGCGTGATCGCCGCCACGCTCACCGGCCTGATGATCCTGGTCTTCCTCGGCAGCTGGCGCTCGACGCTGATCATCATGATCTCGATCCCGCTGGCGATCCTGTTCAGCGTCACGGTGCTGTCGGTGCTCGGCGAGACCATCAACGTCATGACGCTCGGCGGCCTGGCGCTCGCCGTCGGCATCCTCGTCGACGACGGCACCGTGACCATCGAGAACATCAATTGGCACCTGGAGCACGGCAAGGACATCGAGACGGCGATCATGGACGGCGCCCGCCAGATCGTGGTGCCGGCGACCGTCTCGCTTCTGGCGATCTGCATCGTCTTCGTGCCGATGTTCGGGCTCGGCGGCGTCTCTGGCTACCTCTTCAAGCCGCTTGCCGAGGCGGTGATCTTCGCGCTCGTCGGCTCCTACATCCTGTCTCGCACCCTGGTGCCGACGCTCGCCAACTACCTGCTGGCCAACGTGCAGGCGCACCCGCACGGCACGCCGCTGCCGCCGACGCGCAACCCGCTGGTCAAGTTCCAGCGCGGCTTCGAGCGCCAGTTCGAGAAGCTTCGCGATGGTTACCGCACGCTGCTCGACATGGCGATCGGCTCGAGCCGGATCTTCGTGCTCGGCTTCCTCGCCGTGGTCGTGGTGTCGTTCGGCCTGGTGCCGTTCCTCGGCCAGAACTTCTTCCCGAAGACGGAATCGGCGCAGATCAAGTTGCACGTGCGGGCACCCACCGGCACGCGCATCGAGGAGGTCGCCAAGGAGATCGACAACGTCGAGCTGGCGGTCCATCGGGTGATTCCCAAGCAGGACATCCAGACGATCGTCGACAACATCGGCATGCCGATTTCCGGCATCAACGTCGCCTACGGCAATTCCGGCACTATCGGCGTCATCGACACCGACATCCTGATCACGCTGGACGACGATGCGGTGAGCCGTACCGACGATTACGTCCGCACGCTGCGTGAGCGGCTGCCGCGCGAGTTCCCCGGCAGCACCTTCGCCTTCCTGCCGGCCGACATCGTCAGCCAGATCCTGAACTTCGGCCTGCCGGCGCCCATCGACGTGCAGGTCATCGGCAACAAGACGGCGCAGAACCGCGCCTACGCCGAGATGATCTACCGCAGGATCGCCCGCGTGCCCGGCGTCGCCGACGCGCGCATCCAGCAGGTGTTCAACAACCCGACGCTGAACGTCGACGTCGATCGTTCGCTCGCCAACCAGATCGGCCTGACCGAGCAGAACGTCACCCGCAACATGCAGGTCAACCTCGCCGGCAGCCTGCAGACCAACCCGACCTTCTGGCTCAACCCGAAGAATGGCGTCAGCTACCCGATCGTGGTGCAGACCCCGCAATACTGGATCGATTCGATGAGCGATCTCGCCAACATGCAGGTCGACGGCAAGAACGGCACCATGCCATTAGGCGGCGTCGCGACCACGACGCGCACCACCACGCCGGCGGTGGTCTCGCATTACAACGTGCAGCCGGTCGTCGACATCTATTCGACCACGCACGAGCGCGATCTTGGCGCCGTGGCCGGCGACATTCAGAAGATTCTCGACGAGACCGCGAGGGACGTGCCGGCCGGCTCCACCGTCAAGCTGCGCGGTCAGGTCACGACGATGACCGCGGCCTACGACCAGCTCTACGTCGGCCTCGCGCTGGCGGTGGTGCTGATCTACATGCTTATCGTCGTCAACTTCCAGTCGTGGGTCGACCCCTTCGTGATCGTCTCGGCGCTGCCCGCCGCGCTCGCCGGCATCGTCTGGTTCCTGTTCCTCACCCACACCACGCTTTCGGTGCCGGCGCTCACCGGCGCGATCATGTGCATGGGCGTGGCCACCGCCAATTCGATCCTCGTCGTGTCCTTCGCCCGCGAGAAGATGGCCGAGGGCATGAACGGCCTCGAGGCGGCGGTGGAGGCCGGCTTCACCCGTTTCCGACCGGTGCTGATGACGGCACTTGCCATGATCATCGGAATGGCGCCGATGGCGATGAGCGCCGAGCAGAACGCGCCGCTCGGCCGCGCCGTGATCGGCGGCCTGATCTGCGCGACCATTGCCACCCTGTTGTTCGTTCCCGTCGTCTTCAAAATGGTGCATATGCGGGGGCATGAGCGGGCGACGCCCGTAGCCGAGCCTGCTGCCGCCGTGGCGACCCACGCGTAAAGTCCCGGACCCATCCCATGACATCGTCACGAGAAGAGATCCGGCCCCAAAACGATCGACCCGAGGCTGCCCCGCGCAGGCGCCGGCCGAAGGTCGGCCGCTGGCTGCTCGGCGCGGCGGTACTGTTCGGCGCCCTCGCCTTTATCGGCATCACCGACCGCAGCAAGAGCGACGCACGGCTCGCCACCTGGACCAACGAGCAGGCCGTGCCCACCGTCAACCTGGTGACGCCGCAGAAGGCCACCGAAAACCAGAGCCTGACGCTCCCGGCCGACGTCGAGGCCTTCTACACTGCGCCGATCCACTCCCGCGTCGATGGCTACGTGCGCATGTGGTATTTCGACATCGGCGCGCACGTGAAGACCGGCGACATCCTCGCTCGCATTGACACGCCCGACCTCGACCAGCGCTACGAGCAGGCCAAGGGCGAGCTCGGCAAGGCCCAGGCCGACTACAACCTCGCGATGCTCACCGCCGACCGCTGGAAGGCGCTGCGCACCTCCCAGGCGGTGTCGCAGCAGACCTCCGACGAGAAGGCGGGCGACGCCAGCGCTCGCAAGGCCGAGGTCTCGGCGTCGCAGGCCAACCTCGACCGTGTCAAGGCGATGGAGAACTTCAAGGACATCGTCGCCCCGTTCGACGGCACCGTCACGCAGCGCAACATCGATGTCGGCGCGCTCGTCTCCGCCAACAACCAGAGTGCCAAGCCGCTGTTCGAGATCGCGGCGACCAAGCAGATGCGCGTCTACGTCCGCGTGCCCCAGGTCTATACCGCGCACATGAAGAAGGGCATGCCGGTCGCGTTGAAGCTGCCGCAGTTCACGGACAAGTCCTTCACGGGGACACTCGAGACCACGTCGGATGCGATCTCGCAGACCGCTCGCGCGCTGACGGTCGAGGCGATCTTCCCCAATCCCGACGGGCAGCTGACGCCGGGCGCCTACGCCCAGGCCAAGTTCGAGCTGCCGCTCGATCCCGACAAGCTGGTGATCCCATCGAGCGCGATGATCTTCCGCGACAAGGCGCCAGAGGTGGCGCTCGTCGAAGACGGCAAGGTGGTCCTCAAGAAGGTGACCATCCTGCTCGACACCGGCAGCCAGATCGAGGTCGGCTCGGGGCTGAAGCTCACCGATAGGGTGATCGTGAGCCCCTCGGACTCGGTCGAGACCGGCGATGAGGTTAAGGTCGGCAAGGTCGACGGCAAGGTCGTCGATGCTTCGGGCAAGGTCGACGGCAAGGCCGTCGATCCACCAGGCAAGCCTGCGGCAGCGCCGGACAAGGACCGTGTACCCGACGACAAGAGTGCGAGCGCCAAGTGAGCGCTTGGGGGGCGGGGGCCCTGAATCGGTATCTCAAGATCCGGCTGCTGGCGCTGCCGGCGGCGCTGTGCGTCGGCGGCTGTGACTTGGCGCCTCGCTACCAGGTGCCGACGGCGCCGCTGCCGGCTCACTTTAAGGAAGGTGGCTCCGATCTCGGCAAGTGGCAGCAGGCCGAGCCGGGCGATCACCTGCAGCGCGGCATCTGGTGGACCGCCTTCAAGGACAGCAGGCTCGACGCGTTGGAGCCCCAGGTCGACGACGCCAACCAGACGCTGGCCGCGGCCTTCGCCAATTACCAGCAGGCGCGCACCCAGGTGCAGCAGGCTGAGGCCGGTCTGTTCCCGACGCTGGAGCAGGATTCGCAGCTCACCACCAATCGTCAGTCTGACCACCGCACCTACCGTTCCCTGCCCAGCACCGAGCCGAGTCACTACGGCGATAATCGCCTGACGATCCAGTCGAGCTACGAGGTCGACCTATGGGGCCGCGTCCACGACCAGATCCAGTCGACGGCGGCGCAGACGCAGGCTCAGGCGGCGCTGCTCGAGAGCGTGCGCCTCAGCCTGCACGCCCAGCTCGCCCGCAACTACCTCGCGCTTCGCGGCTACGACCAGCAGCTCAGGCTCCTGACCGACACGGCCAAGGCCTACCAGGACGCGCTGACGCTCACCCAGAACCGGCTCGCCGGCAAGATCGCCTCGCCGATGGACGTCGACCGCGCGCAGTCGCAGCTTGAAACGGCCAAGGCGCTCAGCGACGACGTGCTGGCCCGCCGCGCCTTGGTGGAGCACGCCATCGCGACGCTCATCGGCCGGCCGGCCTCGGACTTCTCGATCCCGCGCGCGATCGTCACCATCGCCAGCCCGCACGGACCCGTCGCCGCCCCTTCGTCGCTGCTGGAGCGACGCCCGGATATCGCCGCCTCGGAGCGGCAGGTGGCCTCGGCCAACGAGCAGATCGGTGTGGCCCGTGCCGACTTCTACCCGCGCTTCTTCCTCAATCTCAGCGGCGGCACCCAGGATCGCGGCGTGCACCTCCTCGACCTCAAGAACGAGCTGTTCACGATCGGGCCGTCCGTGACCTTCCCGATCCTCGACGGCGGTCGCCGCGCGGCGACGCTGGCGGCGGCGCTGGCCCATCGCGACCAGGCGGTGGCGCTCTACCGCGCCAACGTGCTGCAGGCGGTGCAGGAGGTCGAGGATGCTTTGGCCACCAACCGCTATCTTGGCCAGGAAGGGCAGCGGCTGCGCAACGCGGTCGCGGCCGAGCAGAAGGTGTTGGGCCTGTCGCTGACGCTCTACCGCGACGGAGCCACCACCTACCTCGACGTCGTCACCGCACAGACCACCCTGCTGCAGCAGCAGGTCGCCGAGATCGTGCTGCTGACGCGCCGTCAGAACGCCAACGTCGACCTTTTCGTAGCGCTCGGCGGCGGCTGGGACGCGCCGGTTCGCGTCGCTGAACGGACGCCCTGACTTCTATGGTCGGGTGGCAACCTTAAAGATCCTTTTATTTGTAGGATGCTTCGGTCGTGCCCAGCTTAGAACAGTCGACGGCGGACGTGATGATCACGCACGGCTGCCTCGCCTACGCGCAAAGAACGCCGGTCAGCGTAAGCGTGCCAAGCGGAGCGGTAATGCTTTCGCGTCGGAGATGAACCAGAAGGACGCGTCAAGTCTTGGCGCGTCCGAAAAGGAGAATTACCTCATGTCCAACATGATTCGCATTTCGTCACTCGCCCTTCTCGCGGCGAGCTTCGTGCCGGTCGGCGGCGTGGCTTATGCCCAGGGCACGGCGCCCAGCACCGAGCTGCCCCGCGTCCAGGGTCAGATCCCCACGCGCGACCAGCCGGGCGGCGACGGCATTGCCGCCAACGGTCGCTGCGGTGGCGTGTCAACCGGCACCGGCCAGCGTCGTTGCGGCGATCTCTCGGGCGGCCCTTCGGGTGGCAACAGCAGCAAGAACTGAGCTACGCCTCTCTAAGGTGGAGCAGCGTCCGCTGTTGCGGACTTGCTCCATCAAAGAACGCTTTCGAGTGCAGGCATACAAGTGTCGCGAAGCGACTCCGAACCATCGTCCGATGCTCTAGGCGAGAACCGCCGCGAATTGCTCGGCGATGAAGTCCGCGTCGCTCTCGCCGATGATCAACGGCGGAGCAATCCGAATCGTGTGCTCGTGGGTCTCCTTGGCGAGCAGCCCACGAACACGCAACGCCTCGCAGACGCGCCTGGCACCACCGGCGTCGTGATGGAGTTCGACGGCGATCATCAGACCGCGACCGCGCACGTCGCTCACGCGTGAGCCGACGAGCGCGTGCAGGGAAGCAAGCAGCCGGGCGCCGATCCGTGCCGAGTTTTCGATCAATCCTTCTTCCGCCAGGACGCGAAGAGACTCCCGCGCGACGGCGCAGGCCAGCGGGTTGCCGCCGAAGGTGGAGCCGTGCTCACCCGGCTTCAGCACGCCGAGCACGTCGCGGCCCGCCAGCACGGCCGAGACGGGATAGAAGCCGCCGCCCAGTGCCTTGCCGATCAGCGTGACGTCGGCCTCGACGCCCTCGTGCTCCTCGGCGAGCAACCTGCCGGTCCGCCCCAGCCCCGTCTGGATCTCGTCCAGGATCATCAGCACGTTGTTGGCGGTGCAGAGCTCTCGCATCCCGGCGAAATAGCCCGCAGGCGGAATCACCACGCCGGCCTCGCCCTGGATGGGCTCGGCCAGCACCGCCACGGTGTTGGGGCCGATCGCCCGCTCGAGGGCTCCCGCATCGCCGAAAGGCACGGTGACGAAGCCCGGCGCGAACGGCCCGAAGTTTTCGCGCGACACCGGATCGCTGGAGAAGCCCACCACCGCGATGGTGCGGCCGTGGAAATTCTCCGAGCAGACGATGATCTCGGCCTGATCCGTCGGAACGCCCTTGACCTGGTAGCCCCATTTGCGCGCGACCTTGAGCGCGCTCTCCACCGCCTCGGCGCCGGAGTTCATCAGCAGCGCTTTGTGCGAGTGGGTCAGCGCGCAGAGCTCGGCCAGGAAGGGCGCGAGCTGGTCGTTGCGGAACGCGCGCGAGGTCAGCGTGAGGCGCGAGGCCTGAGCGGTCAGTGCCGCCAGGATGCGTGGATGGCAATGGCCCTGGTTCACGGCGGAATAGGCGCTGAGGCAATCGAGGTAGCGGCGCCCCTCGACGTCCCAGAGATAGGCGCCCTCGCCGCGCGTCAGCACGACGTCGAGCGGCTTATAGTTGTTGGCGCCGTACTCGCGCTCCAGCGCGATGCAGTCGGCGCTTGTGCTGGGCGACCTGGGGGCGCGACGGTCGCTCAAGCCGCCGCCTCCGCCATCGCCGGCTTCGTCTCGGCGGCCGCGCCGGCGCTGGCGCGATCGAGCCGCAGCGTCATGCAATAGGCGCCGCCGCCGGACAGGATGAAGGGCGCGAGGTCGACCTCGTGCAGGCAGTAGTCGCGCTCTTCCAGCACCGCCCGCAGACGGTCGGCGGTGCGCGCCATCACCACTTCGCGACCGAAGGCGACGGCGTTGACGCAGAAGCGCGCCGCGTCCTCGTCGCTGGCGACGATGCGCTGCGCCGGCGCCACCCGCGCCTCGATCTCGCGCAGCGACTCCGGCGTGAAGGCCGCGGGATAATACAGCACCTCGCCGCCCGGCAGCGGGCAGAAGCAGGTGTCGAGATGGTAGAACTTCGGGGTGGCGAGCTCGAGCCGCACCGTGTCGCGGCCGAAGAAGGCGGCGACGGCGTCGGTGCCGGCGGCGTCGGAGCGCTGGCCGTGGCCGGCCCAGAACAGGTCGCGCGTGGCATCGTAGATGAAGTCGCCCGCGCCCTCGTGCACGCAGCCCTCGGGCAGCGTCGCGACTTCGTCGAGCAGGCCGCGCTCGCGCAGGGCCTCGAACGCGCTGCGGAACAGCGGCTCCTCGACCTGCCGCTCCTCGTGGTGGAAGCGCGCCAGGATCGCGCGGCGGTCGAGCACCACGGCGGCGTTGGCCGGAAACACCAGGTCGGGCGCATTGGGAGCGCCTTCCATCGTCTCGACCCGCGCGCCGGCGTGCCGCAACGCGCAGGCGAGCTTGGCCGAGGCCATCCAGGAGGCACCGCGCAGCGCAGCGCCGTCGGCATGCCAGGCGGCCGGCGACATCCAAGGATTGATCGCGTAACTAACCTCGAAGTGCCTCGGATCGACCATTAGGAAAGTGGGCGCGTGCATCGTATCCCCTCAGAACATGCGGACAGGATGCCAGCCGCAGTGGCTAACGAAAAGCGAGCGGATCGCGCGAAAACGCGCTAAAGGCTGGCGATCCGCCATGAAGCGCTGACGTTTCGCCAATGGATGATCTTGATCGCCGCCTTGTTGCCCTGCTGCGCGACAACGCCCGCACGCCGACGGCGGTGCTCGCCAAGCAGCTCAAGGTGTCGCGCGGCACGGTGCAGAATCGGCTCGACAGGCTACAAGCCGCCGGCACGCTGCTTGGCTACACGATCCGGCTGGGCGACGATGGCGACGGCGGCCGCGTGCGGGCGGTCAGCACGATCCAGATCGAGGGCGGCCGCATGGCAGGTGTCGTGACGGCGTTGCGCGCCATCCCGGCGCTCAAGGCGGTGCACAGCACCAACGGCCGCTGGGACCTTGTCGCCGAACTCGACGCCCCGGACCTGGCCGCCTTCAGCGCCGCCCTCGACGCCATCCGCGCCGTGGCCGGCGTGGTGGCGACGGAATCGAGCCTGTTGCTGACGACGACGCGGTTTTGACGCTGAAGGATGCGGATTGATCCACGGGGGCGACTGCGCCTGCAACCGGAAACGCCTCAGCAGCGTTTTGCCGCAACCCATATGGAGGTCGACATGAGTCCGGACTGGATAATTGGTGCCTTGGCTTTGTTCACAATCGGTGGGGTGCTCGGGCTGAGCGTATTCCACTTCGGCGTGCATCTCAGGGATCCCAAGAACCTTGAAGCCGCCAAGCAGGTCGCCGCCGACCAGGCATCGGCCGTGACGCGGGTGTCATCGGAGAGCGTGAATGGCCGATCCCTCCGGCAGAGGCTGGACGAGGCGCCCGCCCTCAACGAGCGTCTCGGCAACAGGAGGATGGGCTCCGTCGGCCTGCGGAGTCTCCTTTTTGAAATGAAGTGGTCCGCGCTTCGTTCGTCTTTGGGGCTGCCGCAAAAGTAACTCTTGTGTCCTACAAAGACGGTGCACAGCACCAACGGCCGCCGGAACCTCGTCGCGGAAGCTCGACACCCGGACGGGGCCGTCTTCACCCCACCCTTGACGCCATCCGCGCTATGGCCGGCGTGATGCGTCGGAATCGAGCCTTCTGCTGACAATGATGCGGTTTTGAGACGCGCCGCACGGCGGAATAAGGATGCGCGAGCGGTTCACAAGCCGATGCGCTAGACCGCCGGTTCAGCCGTTAGGAGTAATACGAACGACGAACGACGCGGAGCGATGCGGAGCGCGTTCAGGCACTCCAGCGCATCCATCATGGCGGGCGGCGTTTGTATAACGGGCTCGTAGATCGTGCGAAGCGTCCGCCGAATAGTCTTTCGCGTCAGGCGATCGTCAAATAGGGCAACCTTCTATAAACTTAAGTCTTGATGGGCTGTGTGCCATGTGTGCATCGAGACGTTGGTTTAGCGGAACCGTCTCGATTTGCGTTCGGCTCCATCGACCGGCAACAATGGGCCGGCAGGGTCGGAATATACCTAGCGTTTGTAAGAGCGCCGTCTTCGCAACTTAACTGAATTCCACATGTAGTGGTCCTATGCCAGCCCCACGATATATAAATTTGGAGACAACTAAACCCGCTCGGGCGAGCGCGAGAGCATGATCTCGGTAATCTTCTCTCGATGCTCCGTCCCCCAATCGCAGAGCGGCATCAACGCTCGCGCCAGCGTCATGCCGAAGGCCGTCATGGTGTAATCGACCATCGGCGGGACCCGCTGGTAGTCGTGTCGGGTGAGCACGCCCGCCGCGGCGAGCTCGCGCAACTGCTGGATCAGCACCTTCTCGCTGACGCCTGCGACAGACCTCTTGAGGTCGCCGAACCGTTTGGGACCCGATTTGAGGTGGTACAGGATCAAGGGCTTCCACTTGCCGCCCATCACGGCAAGCGCGGCATCGAGGCCGCACGGAGGGTCTTCGGTGCTCATGGGGACGTCCTATAGTTACCTTGAGGTCAGTACTACCCTCAACGGCAGCTCCGGTCCATGTCTCTCCCGTCGATAAACGGGAGACGAACATGGGCAAGCTCGCAGGCAAGGTCGCGGTCATCACGGGTGCCAACAGCGGCATCGGCTTGGCGAGCGCCAAGCGGTTTGCGAGCGAAGGCGCTCGCGTGTTCATGACCGGTCGTCGACAGGCCGAACTCGACAAGGCGGTGGCGGAGGTCGGCCACAATGCGCGCGGGGTTCAGGGCGACGTCGCGAACCTGGCCGACCTCGACCGCCTGTACAGGGTTGTGCGCGAGGAGGCTGGACGGATCGACGTGCTGCTCGCCAATGCCGGCGTCGGCGAGTTCATGCCGCTCGCCGACGTCACCGAAGAACATTACGATCGCACCTTCGCGACCAACGTCAAGGGCACGCTGTTCACGGTGCAGAAAGCGTTGCCGCTCCTGCGCGACGACGCGTCGGTCATCCTGACCGGGTCGACGACCGGCAGCACGGGTGGGCCGTCGTTCAGCGTGTACAGCGCCAGCAAGGCGGCAATCCGCAACTTCGCCCGGAGCTGGATCCAGGATCTGGCCCCGCGTCGCATCCGCGTGAATGTGCTCGTTCCCGGGGCGACCTCGACTCCGGGCCTGCATGGGCTCACTCACACGGAAGAGCAGAATCGTGCCTTCGTGGCTGCCCTGGAGGCGGCAGCACCGCTCGGCCGCATGGGGAGCCCGGATGAGATCGCCAGCGCCGCACTGTTCCTTGCTTCGGACGAGAGCAGCTTCGTCAACGGCAGCGAGTTGTTCGCCGATGGCGGTTCGGCCCAGATATGACGGGAGCCCCCGCACCCCACGACCGGACGGACCTTGATTAGCACCAGAACGCGACGACGGCCGCGAGCGCGATAGTCGAGGCATAGTTTCAGGCGAGCTTGTCATGACGGGTCGCGACGCGGCGGACATCCTTCAGGCGGCAGAACACGGCCTCGGCGCGCCAGCTCGTGAACGCAATTATCTGATTGGGTTCAGAGCCTAGTCGTCACGTCGAATTGTATGCCGGGCGACGCTTGGTCTTTCATTGCACAACACGCCACTCGTTTGACCTCGTCGTTTAGCCGCCTTGCGACATCGTACGAGGCCGCCAGTCGCGGGCAGCGAAACGCGGCTTCTCGAGAATGTCTTGTCCCAAACCTAGCGAGAGCAGCTCGGACGCTGCTCTCTGAAGCGGTCCTTATGTGGCCCTAAATCAAGCGTCGAGCTTACTTGCTTGTCGCGTCAGACTTCATGGCGTCATGCTTCATCATGGCGTCCTTCTTGGCCATGCCGTCATGCTTCTTCATCGCACTCTTCTTCATCATGGCGTCCTTACCAGACAGGCTGTCGTGTTTCGCCATTTCGTGGTCTGCCTGAGCTCGAGCCGCGCCGGCTGTGATCAGCGTGAGGGCCGCGAATAAAGCGACGATTGCGTTTTTAGAGATCATGGTGTTGCTCCGAAGTACGACGTCCGACACGGCGGCCGCCTACTGGTGTTCGGCGCGCTGCCGCATGTCGTTACCTGTGAAAAGAAATAACGCGTCTTCCGTCAGTCTGTGCAGGGGCCTGCTGGTGATCCCGCGCGTCGTGACGGGGCTCGAAGATCTGGTCGGTCCCGGCCCTCCAAGGATCAGCCTTGTTCGAAGGAGCGCCAGTCTCGCGGTGCGACTTGCCCAGCCAGGTCCCTAAAGCGATAACCGGCGATGAAAACGCCTCGACCAGCAACGTCATGCGCCGGTCGTCGCCACGGATGTCGGCGAACGGCCACAGCGAATCTTCGAGAAAACACTGTTGTCGGCGTACGCGCCGATGGCAGGGTTTTTTGTCGCCGTACCCTGACACCGGCCCGCTGCTTTGTCGCGGTACCCTGACTTTGGCAGGGTCAAATGTCAGGGGACGCGGCGCGTTGCGGTGGGCGCGCCGAGGGCGATCTCTGAGTGGACGCGCTGCACGTTTTCGGTTAGATTACCTAGATGATCTCGGTGAAACGATCAAGGTGGTCAGAGCACGACGAGGCGCACGGCGCGGCCGAGCCGCGGCAGCAGCCGCCGCATGTCGTCGGGGCGCAGCGCGACGCAGCCGAGTGTCGGCTTAAGGCCGCGGCCTGCGTCGGGCGTTCTGGCGCAATGCAGGAAGATGGCGCTGCCGCGGCCGGCGCGGCGCGGCGCGATGTTCCAGTCGAGCACCAGGACCACGTCGTAGAGCCCGTCGGCGCGCCACATCGTCTCGTGGCCGGGTCGCATCGGCAGGGGGGCGGGGCGGTTGTAGAGGGCGACGCCGGGCTCGTCGCACCAACCGAGCCGGCGCGGCAGCGGCGCCAGCGGCACGAGGCAGCGCGGGCG